>NZ_CP022423.1:0-2400000 GCF_002222655.1 Vitreoscilla filiformis
GCAAGGAGCGCACCGTGAGCACACCCGCATTCCCTCTGCCATCCGGCAGCGTTTCGCCAACGCCTGGCGGCATGTGCGCCAAGCCGTTGGGAGAGATTCCTCTGGGCGCCGCGCAGTTGGCGTTCATCAGCCTGGAGATGTCCAACCGAGTCCCACGGGCCGATCAGCGGTTGGAGTTGAGTCTGTCCACGCTGCTGTGTTTGGCGCTGTCTCACCGGGCGGTGGAGGTGTTTGGCAAGGAGCAGGTGCATTGCCTGGATGTGATGGCGGGCATCACGGTGTTCGCCAACCGCCTGGCCGAGACAGCACTGGAGGGCATGGCCACCACCCTGCGCCTGTTCGACGACGGGGCCGGGAGCGGCGGGGACTCCTTTCTTGAGGCCATGCGCGGCATGCAGCCGCCTTCCGCTCCCCCTTCAACCACTCCCACCCTTGATTGAAAGACCCTGCGATGAGCCGCACCCCTACCCCCGCAGTGAAACCCGCCTGGTTGAACTCGCCCCCGGCGCCCTGGATGCCGACCGCGCCGCCGCCGACACGCTGGCCGCGTTGCAAGCCGGCACCAGTGCAGAACGTGACTTGCTGAACCAGCTTCTTGGGCAAGCCCAGATGGCGGATGCCATTGCCAAATTTAGCCGAACGGTTCGGCTGACTAAGCTGGCATTCGTCCGAGAAAACAAGCTTTATCAACAACTTGCGGGGAAGCAAATGCCGAACGGTTCGGCATTACGCGGAACTTGGGAGGAGTTTTGCGAGTTGTTGGGTTATTCCAAAGACAAGGTCGATCTCGACTTGCAAAACCTGCAAAGCTTTGGCGAAGAGGCTCTGGAAAGCATGTCCCGCATGGGCATCGGCTACCGGGACATGAAGCAGTACCGCCGCCTGCCCGAAGACGCCAAGACCCTGCTGATCGAGACAGCCAAGACGGGTGACAAAGCCGCCTTCCTCGACCTGGCCGAAGAACTGGTGGAACGACACGCCAAGCAAAAGGCGGATCTCGAAGCCAAGCTGGACGACGCCACGAAGACCCTGCAAGCCAAGGACGCCGTGCTGGCCCAGGTGAGCACCGACCTGAACGCCGCCAAAGAAAAGCTGGCCCGCCCCTGGACGCCCAACCCCGAACTGGGCACCCGCAGCGCCACCGAAGACGCCGCCCTGGAAGAGCTGGCCAAGGCCGCCGACGCCAGCGCCCAAAGCGCCCGCCGCCTGGGCGTGGTGGTGGCTGACATCTGCGCCAACCAGACCAACCAAGCCCTGCGCACCAAAGCCCTGCAAGCCCTGACCTACGTGGTGGTCACGCTGCGCGAAGTGGTGATTGAACACGGCCTGGAAGTGGAAGTGAGCGACGACGCCCTGGGCACCCGCCCCGCCTGGATGAACGCCGCCTGGCAGCAACCCAGTGATGACACCACCGCGTGAGGAGAACCACGATGAGCCTGAACCCCACCACCGTTGACATCCGCTCCCTCAACGAACAACAGCGCCGGGCGCTGCTGGACTGCACCGGCCTGAGCCGCCGGCAATCGGCCTACCGCAACTCATTTGTGGTGCGCAAAGGAGGTGCCGATGCGCAGTTGGCCCAGCAACTGGAAGCCAAGGGCCTGATGTGCTGCAAGCCGTATTTGAACGACCACAGCCTGCTCTACCAAGTGACCCAGGCCGGAATGGATGCAGCGCTGGCCATTGGCGCCCTGAAGCAGGGCCGCGCCTGGGTGCCCTGCCACGTCACCCCCGCCCAAGCCTGACAACCCTCGCCCAAGGAAACGACCATGTTCAAGAACCTGATTTTGTACGCCATCACCGGCACCAACCCTGCCCGGTGCGCCGACCTGATTCCTGCGCTGGTGCGCGAGGAGTTCCGCCCCTGCGAGCCGGCCAAGGAACATTCGGCTGGTTGGGTTGATCCGGCCGACCCGAGCGCGACCCGAGGCGCTTTGGTGCAGCCGTTGTTCTGCCACGGCTGGATGCTGGCCTACAAGACCGAAACCAAGAAGGTGCCCACCCAGGCGCTGAAGGCGCGGGTGGCAGAGATGGCCGAGGCCATCTACAAGGAAACCGGGCGCCGCCCCGGCAAGACGGCTGCCAAGGATTTGGCCGAAGCAGCCAAGTTTGAGCTGTTGCCCCGTGCGTTTGCCCTCCAAGAAACCACGCTGGTGTGGCTGGACACGGACAACGGCTGGCTGGCATTGGACTGCGCCAGCGCCAAGCGCGGCGCGGACATCGTGACGGCGCTGGTGCGGATGATCCCCGGCCTTGTGGTGACGCCAGTGCAGACGCAGGTTTCCCCGGCTGCGGCCATGTCCACCTGGCTGGGCAGCGGTGATGCACCCTGGTCGTTTGGCCTGTGCCTGGGCCGCTCCGCCGAGCTGCACCGTCAGGACGAAACCCGCGCCAAGGTGCGCTACGTCAACCACTCGCTGGTGACGGACGAAGTGCGTGCCCATGTGCGTGAGGGCTACACCGCCAAGCAACTGGCGTTGGAGTGGGATACCCGGATGACCTTTGTGCTCACCGATGCCTGGACGCTGCGGAACGTGGCCCTCACCGATGTGGTGCTGGAAGAGAACAAGACGGCGGGCGGCCCCGGCTGGCCTGACGCCGAGGAGGTTTGGCGCACCGATGCGGTGCTGATGACCGCCGAGCTGCAACGCATGTTGGCCGACTTGATGAACGCCCTGGGCGGCAAGTTGGCGATCGGGCAACCCGCTGCCACCGCCCAGGCGTAACCCCCACACAAGGAGCGGGCACCATGCCTCCGAGCCATCAAATTTCAGCCGATCAAGTGCTGTACCTGCACGAGGTACGCACCCGGCTGGACAAGGCCGCGCACGGCGAGTGCGGCGCCATTGCGGATGAGGCGGCGGCGCAGCTTGGCGTGACGCGCAGCACCATCCACCGCCTACTGGCCGAGCAGCTCGGCCGGGACACGGGGCGCAAGCGCCGCAGCGATGCGGGCAAGCGTGGCGTGACCCACGATGAGCTGATGAAGATCAGCGCGGCGCTGATGGGCACCTTCCGACGCAAAGGCATCAACCGCATGACCGCCGATGACGCGGTGGAGCTGCTGCGCCACGACACGGTGGGGCTCATCAGCACCCAGCTTTCCACCAGCAGGCTGCTGGTGCTGCTGCGCGAAGCCGGGCTGCACCCCGACCAGTTGCGCCTGCCGGAGCCGGCGATTCAGGTGGCCACGGAGCACCCGAACCAGTTCTGGCAAGTGGATGCATCGGTGTGCGTTGTTTATTACCTCAGCAACGCCACCGGGTTGCAGGTGATGGACGAAAAGAAGTTCTACAAGAATAAGCCGGCGAATATCACCCGCGTCCAGGAAGAACGGTTGATTCGGTATACCGCCGCCGATGTGAACTCCCATGATTTCCTGACCCGGTATTACCTGGGCAGTGAATCAGCGGCCAACCTGGGTGAGTTTCTGATCTGGGCGTTTGGTGACAAGGGCGGACGCCACCCGATGCACGGGGTGCCGCTGCATCTGGAGTTCGACCCAGGTGCGGCCAACACCTCGGCGCCGGTGCTCAACCTGTGCGAGCGCCTGAAGTCCAAGGTGCTGGTGCATGAGCGTCACCGCTCACGCTCCAACGGCAGCGTGGAGAAGGCCCACCACCTGGTGGAAATCCACTTCGAGCTGGCCAGCCTGCGCTTTGCCAAAGTGGCCAGCCTGGACGACTTGAACGACAAGGCGCTGCTGTGGAGCCACTGGTACTGCGGCACGAAGAACCACAGCCGCTACGGGCGCCCGCGCCATGCGCAATGGTTGACGATCACCGCTGACCAACTGCGCATCGCTCCCCCGGCGGATGTGATGCGCCGCCTGATGCGGGCGCACCCGATCAAGCGCAAGGTGGACACGAATCTGGAGATCACCTTCGCCTTGCGTGGGGCCGATGGCAAGGTGAGCCGCCACAGCTACCGCGTGCGCCACTTGCCGGGCGTGAAGGCTGGGGACATGGTGCCGGTGGTGGCCGACCCGTACCACCCGCCCAGCGTCGAGGTTGGCTATGTGGACGGCAGCACCGGGCGCCTGGCGTGGATGCCGTTCGAGGCGGTGACGTTCACCAGTGCCGGATACGCCACCGACGCACCGCAGCGCGGCCAGGAACTGCGCGCCGCGCCGCGTGGCTTGCTGGACGTGAACCGGGATGCGGTGGTGCAAACCGCCTACGGCGGCGACACGCTGGACGAAGCCAAGGAACGCCAAGAAAAGGGTGGCCTTGTGTTTGCCGGGCAGGTTGACCCGTTTGCCATGCACAAGGCGGATGCCGCCCAACTGCCCACTTACATGCCCAAGCGCGGGCACCAAGTGGCGGTGGAAGACCGGGCGGTATCCACCCGCCGCCTGACGGTGCCCGAGGCGTGCCAAGAGCTGAAGCGCCGCCTGGGCGAGCGCTACACGCCCCAGGTGTACGGCTGGGTGCAAGCCCGGTTCGGCGCCGACGGCGTGCCCGAAGACCAACTCGAAACCCTGGCCGAGCAACTGGCGCCAAGCGCACCCGCTGCCCAGCCCGTGGCCCCGATGCCGCTGCGTGCGGTGGGAGGTTTGTGATGAGCAAGAGCATCAAAGAAATTACCCGTGCCGTGAAGGCCGCGACCGGTAAAACGCCGGCTGAGCTGCTGCTGGAGCGGTTTGAAGAACAGCAAACTTCGACCCTCAAGACCGACGAAACCACCCCAGAAGAGCGGGCCGCGATTGGTGCTCTGGAGGATGCAATCCGCGCCCTGCCGCGCAGCTTGTTCATTGAAACCAGCGAGCACGAAGGCCGCGCAGCCATCTACAAGCGCACGGGGCCTGGGGAAATGGTGCTGGTGGGAACCGTCTACCGCAAACGCACGTTTTCACAGGTTTGAGGGGTTCAAGTCATGACCCCCAACACCCACCCCCTGCGCCTGCACACCGTGCTGACCGCCTCGCGGTTGAGCCTGCGCCAAGTGGCTGAACCGGCGGGCATTTCACCGGCAGGTTTGTCACAACTGGCGCTGCATGGGCAGTGGCCCAAGCGCCGCGATCAGGCCGAACTGCGCCAGGCCGTCACCCGCTCGCTCGCTGACCTGGGCGTGCCAACCGAGCAGCTTGATCACCTGTTCGAGCCGCTACCGGATGCCACCCAAACCGCCCCCAGCACCACCGACAAGCCCTCTCTGTTGCCCCCGCTGCGCCGCGCCCATCGGGCTGGCACCCACCCCAACACCCGCACCACACCCAACCAGGAAGACACCATGCTGATCGCCAAACAGAGCCTGACCACCGACGCTCGCAAGCACTTCAAGTTGTTCACCGGCCCGTTCGACGACGAGGTGACACAAGACGCTCACCTGTTCGCCAATGCCGAAATCCGGTTCGTGCGCGAAATGGTGTGGCAAGCCGCACTCAACGCCCGCATGTTGGCCCTGGTAGGCGAGAGTGGCTCAGGCAAGACCACCATCCTGGGCGACCTGAAAGAGCGCATCCAGCGCGAGAACAAACTGCTCAAGATCATCGCCCCCAGCGTGGTGGGCATGGCCGACAAAGACACCAAGGGCAAGCCGCTCAAGAGCAGCGACATCCTGGCGGCCATCGTGCTCGACCTCGACCCCAAAGCCACCGTGGCCCAAACCTCCGAGGCGCGCACCCGCCAAGTGTTGAAACTGCTGGAAGAACATCGCAAGGCGGGCTGGGCGCATGTACTGGTTCTGGAAGAGGCGCACGACTCACCCTCCACCACCCTCAACCAGTTCAAGCGTTTGCATGAGCGCATGCGCGTGGGTCGGGCTCCACTGCTGGGCATCCTGATGGTGGGCCACCAGGAGCTGGCCGACAAACTGCAAAAGAACGATGTGCGCGAAGTGCTGCAACGCACCGAGATCGTCGAACTGCGCCCGCTGGGTGTGAAGTCGGGCGACCTGGCCGCCTACATGGCCCACCGCGTCAAAGCCTACTGTGGTCGGGAGTTGGGCGAACTGTTCGAGCTGGACGCTATCGCGGCCCTGGCCACGCGGCTGCAAGGCGACATCTACCCGCTGGCCATCAACAATTTGTCCAACCGGGCGCTGAATCAGGCCGCCGAGCTGGGCGCCCCGGTGGTGACTGCTGACGTGGTGCGGATGGCATGAACACCGCCACCTCCCTGGCCTGGGCTGTGCGCTCCTGGCTGTATCGCCTGGAAGTGGTGTGGCTGCGACACCAACTGGCCACGCTGGCCCGCCGTGAAGCGGTGTACCGCACGCACATCCAGACCGAGCTGAACTACAGCGCAGCACTGCGCATCGAGCTGGCCCAGATGCTGTCCGAGACCACCATCCAGCGCACTCGACTGCGCGCCAGGCTCAGACGCATCTGGCGCGTGTGATCCCCGGCGCCCATGCGCCCCGTTGCCGGTCGGCTACCGGCGAAGTTTCCCTCGACAACAACCGCAACATCATGAGCACGCAACAAACCTCCACCATCCCCGCCGGCTACATGCAAGACCCGCAGGGCCGACTGATCCCCGAAGCCATGGTCGAAGACATCGACAAGCTGCGCGATCAAACGGTGCGCGAAATCGTGGCCGAGTTGAAAGAACTGCAAGCCCTGACCCAAGCCAAAAAACGCAAGACGTTTGATGCCGTTCAGGCGTTCTGCGAGATCAGCGCTGAGAAGTACGAGATCACCTGGGGCGGCAACAAGGGCAATGTGAGCCTGCGCTCGTTCGATGGTCAGTACAAAGTCGAACGGGCCATTCAGGACTGCATCGTGTTTGATGAGCGTCTGCAAGTCGCCAAGAACCTGATCAGCGAATGCATCGACGAGTGGATCGCTGAGGGCGTGCGCCCGGAGCTGGCGGCCATCGCGCAAGACGCCTTCCAGGTGGACAAAGAGGGGCGGGTGTCGGTGGCCAAGGTGTTGAGCCTGCGCCGCTTCAATTTCCCCGACCCGCGCTGGCAACGCGCCATGCATGTCATCGCCGAATGCATCATGGTCACGGGCAGCCGCAGCTACATCCGGGTCTATGAGCGCGTGGGGGCCACGAACAAATACGTGCCCATCGTGTTGGACTGGTCGGCCATTTGATCTGGGGGGCTGTCATGTACACAACATCTGCCCGCTACACCCCGGCGCCCAACTCCAAACGCGCATCTGTGCTGTCGGTACTGCGCCAAGCCGGCAAACCGCTGTACTCCTGCGAGCTGATTGCCCGCATGATTGAGCTTGGTTCCCCCATCAACGTACACCAACTGGCTTGCCTCTTTCGGCCTCTGTTGGCAGCTAAGTTGGTTTACCAAATAGAACCCGAACCAAAATCAGTGTGGGTCGCCGCCGATGCACCAGTTCAAACCCGGCCCGTCTGCCTGCTGACTCATGAGGGCAGCGTGTTGGACAAAGCGCTGACGTTTCTTATGGGGTGCCCTGATCTGACATCGTCATTGGCCCGCATTCACACTGCCATTGGTCATTCACGTCACGATGTCCAACGCGAGTTGACCCGCGCCTGTGCCAAGGGGTGTGCGCTCCATTCGTCCGGTATGTGGCAGTTGGTGCCAGATCGCTGGTTATCGTCCAACGTCAAAACGCGAGCGGCCGCTGCTGCCGTGGCCGCGCCACTGCGGTCGGTTCCCCCCTCCGACTTTCGCTCAACCATGACCCTGGACGAGACCGATGAACCCCCATTCGTGCATCGCGTTATCCCATCTTGGTTCTGGCAAGCCAAGGTGCCGATCCGCGCAGTGCGCAGTGTGTTTCACCTGGGAGGACTGTGATGGCAACCGCAGCCACAGCTACAACCAAGGCCTCAAAGGCCGCGCCGCTGACGCAACTGTTGGGCATTGCACGCACCTGGGCTGATGCGTCGGGCGTGATGACCGAGGCCGAATATCGCCAACGGATGGCGCGCATGTTTGGTGGCCGCACGTCGGCTACCCAACTCACGCGGGCTGAGCAGTACCACCTGCTGACCACGTTGTTTGAGCGTGAGCTGGGGTGGAAGCGCACGGGCAAGGGGGGCACCCCAGCGCCAGGCTCCGGGCGGCGCAAGCTGGAGCGCTCGCCAGCGTCCACAAAAATCCGGGCGCTGTGGCTGTTTTTATACGTGCTGGGCGAAGTGCGTGATTCAAGCGAGCGCGCCTTGGCGCATTACATCAAGCGTCAAGTCGGGGTCGAAGATCTGCACTGGCTCACGTCACAGCAAAAGTCCGACGTGATTGAAGCGCTGAAGTTCTGGGCTGTGCGCCCGATGAGCGCCGATGTTGCCAAGATGCGTGCCGCCTTGGAAAACCCGACGATGCGCCAAGACCCTCCCGCCTACCGTGATGCATTGGTGTTCGCCGAACGTGCGGCTAACAGCGCCAGTTGGGCGCCGTGGTGGCGCGCATGGCAAAGCGCCAGCGCAGCGCTGGGGCGCAAGGTGGATGAGGCGATTGCTAAGCCACTGGCAACGCCCATCCGCAAGGCCAAGCCGATTGAGGTGGCGGCATGACTCGCAAAAAGCCGTATCTGTTCATTGAGAACTTGACGGCCGTGGCAGCCCGAGTACTGACTGATCGCGGTATGGCGCCAGACACTGCTACGACCATTGGGCGAGAAATCGCAGTGGGGATGTGCAACATGTACGCTCGCACTCACCTGTACATCCCCGCAGCCATCGACCTGACCAAGCCTCTCAGCGCACGGAATCGCGCCATTCTCAATGCGTACAGTCAACCAAGCCCTACCGCTCGCCCGTTCTCGTCGCGCCGGGTCGAAGAGCTGGCACAAGAGTACGGTCTGACCGAAACCTACCTGTATGAACTGCTGAGCGACACCATGGACGCAGTGCGCAAAGAGCAAGGATTGCCGCCGATGGATGAACGGCAAGGGCAGTTCCCGTTGTAATGCTCAGGCGGGCAAAGCAAAAGGGCGGCAAAGTTGGCCGCCCTTTTTCATTTTCACCGGCTGAAAGTTATTTCACACACTCCATCCGAGAACTGCCAATTTCATCCGAGGTCATCCGGATTTATCGCGTGCCGTTTGGTGGTTTATCTCATCTCTCTTCAGAGTGTGCCGCCGGTGAATGGAAAAACGCAAGCTCAACGCGGCAACCATAACGTGCTGGGGGTGGTGGCCACTTCGGTGGCCCCGTCCCGCACCTGCCAGGTGATGGGCAAGGCCGATCCCGGTGCGCCGCCGGCGGCTTGAAGCGCTGTCAACGGTGCGCGCAGCCGCACGGTCAGGTGGCGCGCTTCGGCGGGGGCCATCGGCACCGGGGCAGCGTCCACCACGGTCAACGCCCCGGCAGCGGCACTGGTGGCACTCACGGACACGGTGCGCCCCTGGGCGCTGGCATTCATCACCAACAGGCGGTAGACGTTTTCCACCTGCGGCTGGCCGGCATCGTCCAGCACCTCACGGGCCATGACGCTGCGGTCGCGCATCGCATCCACCCGCAGGGTCGGGCGCTGCGCCAGGCCGATCACCAACGTACACACCGACACCCCCAACAACCCGCCATACAGCAGCACGCGCGGGCGACGCAGCGCCCGCAGCACGCGGCGCCACAACCCCCCCGGCGCCGCCCAGCCGGTGACGGGCGCAGGTTGGGCGAGCGTGTGCAGGCTCTCGAAGCGAATCAGGCCACGGGGTTGGGCGAGTTTGTCCATCACCGTGTCGCAAGCGTCCACGCACAGGCCGCAGTTGATGCAGGCCGATTGCAGCCCGTGGCGAATGTCGATGCCTGCCGGGCAGACTTGCACACACAAGGTGCAGTCCACACACGCCCCTTGCGCTTGCGAGACCTTGCCCCGTGGCTCGCCTCGGCGCGGGTCGTAACTCACGTTCAGGGTGTGGGCGTCCATGAGCGAGCCTTGGAAGCGCGCATACGGGCACATGTGCTGGCACACTTTTTCCCGCAAAAAACCGGCGTTGCCCCAAGTGGCCAGGCCGTAAAACAGCGTCCAGAACGCTTCCCACGGCCCGAGCTGGGCGTGCAGCGCAGCGGGCACCAGCTCACGCATGGGCGTGAACCAGCCGACCAGGGTCAGGCCCGTCCACAAGGACACCGCCGCCCACAGCGCGTGCTTCAACCCTCGGCGACGCAGTTTGGTGAGCGTCCACGGTGCAGCGTCCAGGCGCTGGCGGGCCAGGCGGTCGCCCTCGCAGCGGTGTTCGATCCAGGTGAAGAGCGCGGTGTAGACGGTTTGCGGGCAAGCAAAACCGCACCACACCCGCCCCAGCAGCGCCGTGGCAAAAAACAGCAGCAAGGCACTGACGATGAGTAGCAACGCCAGCCAAATCAAATCCTGCGGGAACAGCACGGCGCCGAACAGGAAGAAGCGCCGCGCCTCCAGATCCAGCAGCACAGCGGGCTGGCCGCCGATCTGGAGCCACGGCACGCCGTAAAACACCGCCTGGGTGAGCGCCAGCAACGCCAAGCGCCAGCGGGCGTGGCGCCCGTCCACATGGCGCGGGTGGATGGTGTGGGCGGGTTCGAGTTCCAACAGCCCACCGGGGCCGAAGGGGTTGGGAGGCACAGGCGTTTTCATGGCAAACAAGCAGCAAGCTGATGAGACAACGCGGGCAACGAACGATCCCCCCACGCATCGGGCCAGAGCTGGGCGTCCAGCGCTTGCAAGGCGGTGGTGGTGTCGTCGTCGCCCAACCATTCGTCTTCACGAAAGAAAAAAGCACGGCAGCGCACATCGCCCAGGCCAGCGGCTTGGCGCCAGCGCGGCCAGGCGCTGGGTGGGGTGTCGGGCGCGTGGGGCGGCAGCGCTCTATTTCAATCCCATCATCGCCGGTCGGAAGGGGTGTCGGGCGCGTGGGGCGGCAGCACGTCCAACCCGTCTTCTTCGCCGCGCAAGGCGGCCCAGCCTTGACCCTCCTCCCCCAAACGCACCGGCGCCACCAGGGTGAAACTGCCCGCCGGCGCATTCGCCACCCACGGCAACAGGCCGGTGAGGCGCCAACCGCGCCCGGTGTCTTGGCCGGACAGCGGCGCGACATCCAGCCGCAGTGGCAGGGCGGCAGCGCGTTCGGCATGCAGCATTTGCGGCAAGAGGTAATGCGTCAAGCCTTGGTTGCGGGCGCCGCGCAGGACTTCGATGGCCAGGCGTTGGCAGCGGAACAACAAGGCGCTGGCCGGGTCGGTGCGCCACAACTGTTGGCTGATGGCGTGCAGCGCGTGTTCGGGCGCGGCCAGCCAACCTTGTTCGGCCAGCCATGTCAGCCGGGCGGTGGGCGGGAAAAATGGGAGGGAAGGCAACATGCCCGGCATCGTGCCGACCCGCCATCTGATTCGTAAGATGCAGTTTTCTGCCAAATCAACCGGATCAGTTGCCCCCGCCATGCACCGCTACGAACAACTCGCCGCCGAATGGGCCGAAGGCATCGAACGCGGCACGCTGCGCCCCGGCGAGCGCCTGCCCTCGGTGCGGCAAACCTGCCAGGCGCGGGCCGTCAGCCCGTCCACCGTGTTTCAGGCGTATGCGGTGCTGGAGGAACGCGGTTGGGTGGAAGCCCGCCCACGCTCCGGGTACTACGTGCGGGCGCGGCCATCGCGCCCCGGCCCGCCGCCCATCACGCCACCGCCGGACACCGGCCCGCACCCCGTGGCCATCAGCGAACTGTTGGTCGAGCTGCTGGGCAGCACCCGCGACGCGGAGGTGGTGCCGCTGGGTTCGGCGTTTCCGGCGCCCGAGCTGTTTCCGTTTGAAGCGCTGGCGCGCTGCGGTGCGCGGGCCATGCGCCGACTCAAACCGGCCCACATCACCGGTGCGCTCACCGCCGGGGATGAAGGCTTGCGCGAGGCGCTGCGCCACCGCTACGCCG
The DNA here is from genome assembly GCF_002222655.1 of Vitreoscilla filiformis. GTDB lineage: Bacteria > Pseudomonadota > Gammaproteobacteria > Burkholderiales > Burkholderiaceae_C > Ideonella > Ideonella filiformis. The sequence continues at coordinate 11,771 of NZ_CP022423.1, forward strand.
TGCAGGGCGTGGCGCTGCACCCGGAGGAACTCATCATCACCCACGGCGCGATGGAGGCGCTCAACCTCTGCCTGCAAGCGGTGACGCAGCCGGGCGACGTGGTGGTGGTGGAATCGCCCGCGTTTTACGGTGCCCTGCAAGCGCTCGAACGCCTGCACCTGCGGGCGCTGGAAGTGGCCACGCACCCGCAAGACGGCGTCGATCTCACCGCGCTAGAAACCCTGTTGCAACGCGAACGGGTGGCGGCCTGCTGGTTCATGACGCGCTTCCAGAACCCACTGGGCGCCCTGATGCCGACCGAGCGCAAACAAGCCTTGGTGACGCTGCTGGCGCGCCACGGCATCCCGCTGATTGAAGACGATGTGTACGGCGAGCTGTACGCCAGCGCCGAGCGCCCGCCGCCCGCCAAAGCGTTTGACGGCGCGGGGCTGGTGCTGCATTGCAGCTCGTTTTCCAAGTGCTTGGCGCCGGGTTACCGCGTCGGCTGGGCGGCGGCGGGGCGATTTGGCGCCACGGTGGCGCGGTTGAAGATGATGAGCAGCCTGTCCACCTCGCTGCCGGCGCAGCGCGCCATTGCCGACTACCTCCAGCAAGGCGGCTACGACCGCCATTTGCGCCACCTGCGCCACGCCTTGGCCGAGAGCCAACGCCGCGCCCTGGCGGTGATCGACGAGAGTTTCCCCCCCGGCACCCACCCGACCCGCCCGCAAGGCGGCTACTTCCTGTGGCTGGAACTGCCGCCGCAGGTGAACGCGCTGGCGCTGCACCAGCGGGCGCTGCGCCACGGCATCAGCGTGGCGCCGGGCGTGCTGTTTTCAGCCGATGCGCGGTTCACCCACCATCTGCGCTTGAACGTCGGGCATCCGGGGGATGCGCGGTTGGAGCCGGCGTTGCGGTGGTTGGGGGCGGAGGTGGCTTAATCAGGGTAGGTTATTCGATGTACATTAACCTATGCACAGCACCCGATTCACCCGCCCCGTGATCTTGACCCGCCATGCAGCACAACGCATGGCGGAGCGCCACATTAGCGAGGCCGAGCTGTTGCAAGTCATCGACACAGGCAACACTCGGTTCAAAGACAGCACCCACCTATGGGCCTACAAACACTTGGACGGACGCACGGACAACCTGATTTGCGCTGTGCTGGTGCTGGAGACAGCCGTTGTCGTCAAAACCGTGATGCACGAATTCATTGCGGAGGACTGAACCATGCGAACCACTTACTACGACGAAGATGACATCCTGGTGATGCATCTGTCTGACAAGCCCATTGCCCGCGAGGTGTCGCAGGACTGGAACACCCACTTCAGCTATGCAGCCGACGGCACGCTGGTGGAGGTGGTCGTGATTGATGCACAGGCGATTGGCGCTTTCCCGCTGGAGGTGTTGCATGGAAAAGCCGCCTGAGGTCGCCAAACCCAAGGGCGGACGGCCCGTGCAAGCCATCCACAAGCAACCGGTCACGCTGCGCATGGACGCTGAGGCGCTGGCTCGCTGGCGTGCCACCGGCAAAGGCTGGCAAACCCGAGCCGCAGCAGTCCTGGCGGCGGCGGCTCCCAAGGCGGTGCCATGAGTCAAGCAGCGCCGGCGTTGCCGTGGTTGGAGCCGCAAATGACGAGCGCGCTTTAAGCACTCGGCGCCGGCACCGCCCACCGCTTGGCCACGCTCCCCTGGGCATCCACACTCTCCAAGTGGACGCCAAACCCCCACAGCCGCGCCGCGTGTTTCAGCACTTCTTGCGCACTGTCGTCCAGCGGGCGGCGGTTGTGTTGGGTGTGGCGCAGCGTCAGCGAGCGGTCGCCGCGCAGGTTCACGTTCCACACCTGGATGTTGGGCTCGCGCTGCCCCAAGTCGTACTGGCGGCTCAGGGCTTCGCGCAGCTTGCGGTAGCCGGATTCATCGTGAATCGCGCTCACCACCAGGTCTTTTTGCGTGCTGTCGTCTTGGATGGCGAACAAGCGGAAATCTCGCATCAGTTTCGGGCTGAGGTACTGGCCGATGAAACTCTCGTCCTTGTAGTTGTGCATCGCTTCGTGCAGCACCCGCAGCCACGGTTGGCCCACCAGATTCGGGAACCATTCGCGGTCTTCGTCCGTCGGGCGTTCGCAGATGCGCTGAAGGTCGGTGTACATCGCAAAACCCAGCGCATACGGGTTCAGGCCGCTGTAACCCCGGTCCGTCACCTTGGGCTGGTACACCACATTGGTGTGGGACTTGAGCCACTCCATCATCACCCCGTCGGTGAGCCAGCCGTCGTCGTACATCGTGTTGAGCAGACGGTGGTGCCAGAACGTGGCCCAGCCTTCGTTCATCACCTGGGTCTGGCGCTGCGGGTAGAAATACTGCGCCGTCTTGCGCACGATGCGCACGATCTCGCGTTGCCACGGCTCCAGCAGCGGCGCGTGTTTCTCGATGAAGTACAGCAGATTTTCTTCCGGCTCCTCGGGGAAACGCCGCACCGCTTGGGGCGAATCTGCCGCTTCTTCGGCCTTTTTCGGCAGGGTGCGCCACAGGTCGTTCACCTGACGCTGGGCGTATTCCTCGCGCTCGCGGCGCAGGCGCAACTCCTCGGACAGCGGTTTTTTGCTCGGGCGCCGGTAGCGATCCACGCCGTAATGCTGCAAGGCGTGGCATGAGTCGAGGAACTCTTCCACCTTGTCGATGCCGTGGCGCTGCTCACACTCGGCGATGTAGTTCCGCGCATACACCAGGTAATCGATGATGGCCGACGCATCCGTCCACATGCGGAACAGGTAATTGCCCTTGAAGAAGCTGTTGTGGCCGTAAGCGGCGTGGGCGATCACCAGCGCCTGCATCGCCAGCGTGTTTTCCTCCATCAAGTAACTGATGCAGGGGTTGGAGTTGATGACGATCTCGTAAGCCAGCCCCATGTGGCCGCGCCGGTAGTTCTTTTCGGTGGCGATGAACTCTTTGCCGAAGCTCCAATGCCGGTAGTTCACCGGCATGCCGACGCTGGCGTAAGCGTCCATCATCTGCTCGGCGGTGATGATTTCGAGCTGGTTCGGGTAGGTGTCCAGCTCGAAGCGGCGGGCCGTGGTGGCGATCACGTCGTGGTACTGCTCGATCAGCTCGAACGTCCAATCGCTCGGGCCAGGCAGCGGGTGGGCGGATGCAGTCATGCCGGCGCTCCTTCCTTCTTGAACAGCTCCCGAAACACCGGGTAAATCTGATCCGCCGACGTGGCCTTCTTCATGGCGAACTGCGGCACGCTGGCGGCCAGTTTGGTGTACTCATCCCAGAGGTTTTGCTCCTCGGCGGCGACTTGCACGTAAGCGAAGTAACGACAGGCCGGCAGGATCTTGGCCGCCAGCAGCTCGCGGCAGCGACCGGAATCGTGGTGCCAGTTGTCACCGTCGCTGGCTTGGGCGCCGTAGATGTTCCACTGCGCCGTGTCGTAGCGTTCGCTGATGATTTTGTGCATCAACTCCAGCGCGCTGGACACCACCGTGCCGCCGGTTTCCTTCGCATGGAAAAAATCGTCCTCGCTGACTTCCTGCGCCTGGGTGTGGTGGCGGATGAACACGAGTTCGATTTTTTCGTAATGCCGCGTGAGGAACATGTAGAGCAGGATGAAAAAGCGCTTGGACAAGTCTTTGCGCGCCTGGTCCATCGAACCCGACACGTCCATGACGCAAAACATCACCGCCTTGGCGCTGGGCACCGGCGTTTTGACGCGGCTGCGAAACCGCAAGTCGATCGGATCGAGAAACGGCACCTTGGCCAGATGCACCCGCAGTTCGGCGATGCGCGCTTCCACCGCTGCCATCTCGGCGCGCAACTCGTCGGCCTGCGCGGCGCTGGCCTCCGGCCACACGGCTTGCAGCGTGGCCAGCCGGTCTTCGAGCTGGTGCAGCTCACGCCGGCTTTCACCGCCCAGCGCGATGCGTCGCCCCAACGCGCCGCGCATCGAGCGCACGACGTGCAGGTTGTTCGGCGTGCCATCGCTGGAAAACCCGGCGCGGTGCGTTTTGTATTCCGGCACCTCGGTGAGCTGGGTCCGCACCAAATGCGGCAAGGCCAGGTCTTCGAAGAACACCTGCATGAATTCTTCTTTGCTCAGCGCAAAGGTGAAATCGTCCTCGCCTTGGCCGGAATCGCTGGCTTGGCCTTTGCCGCTGCCCCCCGCGCCTCCGCCTTGCGGGCGCTGGATGTGATCGCCCGCCACATACTCCTGATTGCCGGGATGCACCATCTCGCGCTGGCCGCCCGTGCCGTGGTGGAAGGACGGCTCGTTCAAGTCCTTTTTGGGGATGCGGATTTCCTCGCCGCGCTCCAGATCGCGGATGCCGCGCCCGTCCACCGCCCGGCGCACGGCCTTGCGGATTTGCTCCTTGTAGCGGCGCAAAAACCGCTCCCGGTTGCCGATGGACTTGTTCTTGCCCGCCAAACGGCGATCAATGATTTGCTGCAACATCGCCCGCTCCCCGTGTCCACGTCATGACGACTTGCGCACCCGCAAGTACCACTCGCACAGCAGGCGCACTTGTTTGGGCGTGTAGCCCTTTTGCACCATGCGCTGCACGAAGTCCTCGTGCTTCTTGGCCTCGTCGGCGCTGGCCTTGGCGTTGAAGCTGATGACGGGCAACAGCTCCTCGGTGTTGGAGAACATCTTTTTCTCGATCACCGCCCGCAGCTTTTCGTAGCTCGTCCACACCGGGTTGCGGCCTTGGTTGTAGGCGCGAGCCCGCAGCACGAAGTTGACGATCTCGTTGCGGAAGTCCTTCGGGTTGGCGATGCCAGCAGGCTTCTCGATCTTCTCCAGCTCGGCGTTGAGGCTGGCGCGGTCGAACACTTCGCCCGTGTCGGTGTCGCGGTACTCCTGGTCTTGAATCCAGTAATCCGCGTAGGTGACGTAGCGATCAAAGATGTTCTGCCCGTACTCGGAATAACTCTCCAAGTACGCCGTCTGGATTTCCTTGCCGATGAACTCGGCGTAACGCGGCGCCAGTTGTTCCTTGATGAAAGCGGTGTACTTCTGTTCCAACTCGGCCGGGAACTGCTCGCGCTCGATTTGCTGCTCCAGCACATACATCAGATGCACCGGGTTGGCGGCCACCTCTTGGCTGTCGAAGTTGAAGACCTTGGAAATGATCTTGTAGGCAAAGCGCGTCGAAATGCCGCTCATGCCTTCATCGACGCCGGCGTAATCGCGGTACTCCTGATAACTCTTGGCACGCGGGTCGGTGTCTTTGAGGCTTTGGCCGTCGTAGACCATCATCTTGCTGAACAAGCTGGAGTTTTCCGGCTCCTTCAAGCGCGTGAGGATGGCGAACTGGCTCATCATCTTCAGCGTGCCCGGCGCGCAGGTGGCGTGCGCCAGCGAGCTGCCTTTGAGCAGCTTCTCGTAGATCTTCACTTCCTCGCTCACGCGCAGGCAGTACGGCACCTTGACGATGTAAATGCGGTCGAGAAACGCCTCGTTGTTCTTGTTGTTGCGGAAGGTCTTCCATTCGCTCTCGTTCGAGTGCGCCAGCACGATGCCATCGAACGGAATCGCGCCGAAGCCTTCCGTGCCTTTGAAGTTGCCTTCCTGGGTCGCCGTCAGCAGTGGATGCAACACCTTGATCGGCGCCTTGAACATCTCCACAAACTCCAACAGCCCTTGGTTGGCCAGGCACAGACCGCCGCTGTAGCTGTAGGCGTCCGGGTCATCCTGGGCGTAGGTTTCGAGCTTGCGAATGTCCACCTTGCCGACCAGCGAGCTGATGTCCTGGTTGTTCTCGTCGCCCGGCTCGGTTTTGGCGATGCCCACTTGCTTGAGGATGCTGGGGTAACGCTTCACCACCTTGAAGCGCCGGATGTCCCCGCCGTACTCCTCCAGCCGCTTCACCGCCCACGGGCTCATGATGCGATTCAGATACCGGCGTGGAATGCCGAAGTGTTCTTCCAGCAGCGCGCCGTCTTCCACCGGGTCAAACAACCCCAGCGGGCTTTCGTTCACCGGTGAACCCTTGATGGCGTAGAACGGCACCTCTTGCATCAACGCCTTGAGCCGCTCGGCGATGCTGGACTTGCCCCCGCCCACCGGCCCCAGCAAGTAGAGGATTTGCTTCTTTTCTTCCAGCCCTTGCGCGGCATGGCGGAAGTAACTCACCACCTGTTCGATGGCGTCTTCCATGCCGTAGAACTCGGCAAACGCTGGGTAGATCTTGATGACCTTGTTGGCGAAGATGCGCGACAGGCGCGGATCGTTGCGCGTATCCACCAACTGCGGCTCGCCAATGGCTTTGAGCATGCGCTCGGCAGCGCTGGCGTAGGCCAAGGGGTTGCGCTTGCATTCCTGGAGGTAGTCCTCCAGCGACAGTTCTTCTTCCCGAGTGCGTTCGTAACGGGCGGCGAAGCTTGCAATCACGTCCATGTTGACCTCCGTAGGGATGAGGCCGCAGGCACGAGGCCAGCCGGCCATCAGGAAAGTTTTGATGGCGCCCCGACTTGACGGGGCCCGGGCGCCATCAGAGCGTTCCGGTCAATGCATGGGTGAAAGAGGGGTGGATGGGCAGGCTCTCGCGAAAACCATGCCCGACATATTTGCAGGCTAGCAGCCCAGCGCTGGTGCAGCACTGAGGGAATGCGATGTCAGCAATGTCCATAAGGATGTTCCCCATGGGCCAGAGCCTGCACCAGGCTGGTGCCATCATGGGGGTTTGGGCCCACATTGACCCGGCTAGACTTTGGCCATCCCCTTGAGATGGAGGTTTGCCATGCCCTTTTACCGCGTTCTGACCCCGGCGCTCGTCGGGGGCGTGAGCCTCTGGCTGTTGGCAGCGTGCAGCCACGACGCCCCGACCCGCCAACTGACCCCGACAGCCGTCCCGATTGCGCAGCCTGGCCCCACCACGTCAGCCACGACCCCCACGGCCTTGCGCTACCGTTTTGAGGCCGAGCGCACTGCCATGGCCGCCCAATGCCAAGGCCCGAACCATTCACGCCCGGTGGTCACGTTGACCCATCGCCACGGCATGATGGAGTGGTACGAAACCGTGTGCGATGGTGGCCGCATCTTGCGCCTGCGCTGCGATATCGGAGCGTGTAAGGCCCTGCCCTGAGCGGCTCAGCGCTCGGTCACGCCCAACCGGTCGAGCAGGTGGTCAAGCTCATCGAGCGAGCCAAAGCGGATTTGGATTTCACCCTTGCCCTGGCGCAGCACCTTGATGTGAACCGACGCGGTGAGCCGGTCACTGAGCTGCTCCTCCAGACGCGCCACATCCCGGTCTGATGGTGCGGCAGCAGCCCGCCCGGCGGCGGGTGTGGCGGCACCGCGTGGTGCCTCGGTGGGCAGCAAACGGCCCACCAGCTTTTCCGTCTCGCGCACCGACAACTGCCGGCTGACGATCTCATGCCCTGTCTGGATTTGCTGCGCCGCTGGCAGCGGCAGCAGCGCCCGGGCATGGCCCATGTCCAGATCCCCGGCCATCAGCAGTTTTTGCACCGGCTCGGCCAGGTGCAGCAGCCGCAGCAGGTTGCTGGCCGCGCTGCGTGAGCGCCCCACGGACTGCGCCGCTTGCTCGTGCGTCAAGCCAAACTCATCGACCAACCGCTTGAGACCTTGCGCTTCTTCCAGCGGGTTCAGGTCTTCGCGCTGGATGTTTTCGATCAGCGCCATCACCGCCGCCGCTTCGTCCGGCACCGACTTGACCAGCACCGGCACCTCGTCCAGCCCGGCCAACTTGGCGGCCCGGAAGCGCCGCTCCCCGGCGATGATTTCGTAGCCGCCTTGACTCACCGGCCTCACCAAAATCGGCTGCATCACGCCTTGGTTCTGGATGCTTTGGGCCAGCTCGTAGAGTGAGCCCTCGTCCATGCGCGTGCGTGGCTGATACTTGCCGGGCTGAAGTTGGTCGAGCTTGAGCACGCTGGGCTGGCGCGGAGCGATGGCGGTGGCTTCGTCGACCTTGGGGCCGAGCAAGGCTTCCAGGCCCATGCCCAAACCGCGCGTTTTTTTGATTGCCATGGCGTTGTCCTTCGGGTGTCTGGTCGGATCAGGCCTCGTCGTCGTCCAGCACGGGGGCGATGAGGCGGGTCAACAAGGCGCGGCCTTCCGGCCAGTCTCCCAACCCCGATTCATGGTTGAGGTGCCCTAACGGCCCGGCTTCCAAACACACCGCGCCCCAGTCTGCCACCATGGCCGCCGCCCGTTCGGGCGTGCAATAGGGATCGTCCGAACTCGTCACCGCCACCGTCGGGAACGGCAGCGCCTGGCGCACGATGGGCCGCCAGCCGAACAACTGCGGCGGTGCGGCCTCAGCCTCGACATCCGGCGGCGCCACCAGCAGCGCCGCCAACACACGCGCCGTGTGGCGCGAGTGCGCCGCCCACGCGGCCACCAACTGGCAGCCCAGGCTGTGCGCCACCAGCACCACGGGGCGACGGTCTTGCAGGATGACCTCGTCCAGACGCGCCATCCAATCGCCTCGGCGTGGCCACAGCCAGTCGTCTTGCGTCACCCGTTCGTCGCCGTGCAGCGCTTCCCAACGGCTTTGCCAATGGTCGGGGCCGGAGTTCTGCCAGCCGGGCAGCAGCAGGATGCGGGGCCCGGTCACCGGGGCGAAGGTGGGGGATTTCGAGGTCATCGGGCGGTCTCGGGCTTGGCTTATGCTGTGCGGTTTCCCCGATTCTGGCGCAAGCCCTTTTCCTGCGAGGACTCCTCCCATGACGTTCAAAGTGTTTGTCGATGGCCAAGAAGGCACCACCGGCTTGCGCATCCACGAATACCTGGCCCAGCGCGCCGACATCGAAGTGTTGAAAATCGACGCCGACAAGCGCAAGGATCGTGACGAACGCGCCCGCCTGTTGAACGCCGCCGACGTGGCCTTCCTGTGCCTGCCGGACGACGCCTCACGCGAAGCCGCCACACTCGTCACCAACCCCAACACCTGCCTGATCGACGCCAGCACCGCGCACCGCACCGCGCCGGGTTGGACGTTTGGTTTGCCCGAACTGGCCACCGGCCAGCGCGATGCCATCCGCAGCGCCAAGCGCATTGCCAACCCCGGTTGCCACGCCAGCGCTTTCATCCTGGCGGTGCGCCCGCTGGTGCAGGCCGGCTTGCTGGCCGCCGATGCACCGGTGAGCGCCACCTCCATCACCGGCTACTCGGGCGGCGGCAAAAAGATGATCGAGCAGTACCAAGCCGGCGGCAACCCGCTGCTGGACGCACCGCGCCCCTACGCCCTGGGCCTGGCCCACAAACACCTGCCGGAAATGATGGCCCACACCGGCCTGACGAACGCGCCGGTGTTCATGCCCATCGTCGCCAGTTTCTACAAGGGGTTGACGGTGAGCGTGCCGCTGCAACTGTCATCGCTGCGCGCCGGCACCACAGGCGCCACGCTGCACGCGGCGCTGGCGGATTACTACGCAGGGGAACGTTTCATCCGCGTCATGCCGCTGTCCGATCCGGAGACGCTGGCCGACGGTTTCTTCGACGTGCAAGCCTGCAACGACACCAACCGCGTCGATCTGTTCGTGTTTGCCAACGCCACGCAAGCCATCGTCATGGCCCGCCTGGACAACCTGGGCAAGGGCGCCAGCGGTGCTGCGGTGCAAGCCATGAACGTCCACCTGGGCGTGGACGAAGCCCTGGGCCTCTGACGCGCCCCGTGGCCGCAGCGCCGCTCAGGCGCTGTGGATGCCCACCCGCCCGGCCACTTCCCGGGCGAACTCGACAAAGGCCAGCGCGCCTTTGGACGACGGATCGAACACCACGCCCGGCAAGCCATAGCTGGGCGCTTCGGCCAGCCGCACGTTGCGCGGGATGACGGTGTTGAACACCTTGTCCCCGAAATGCATCTTGAGCTGCTCGCTCACCTGGGATTGCAGCGTGATGCGCGCATCGAACATCACCCGCAGCAAGCCGATGAGCTGCAAACCGGGGTTCAAATTCGCGTGAACCTGTTTGATGGTGTTGACCAGATCGGTCAGCCCTTCGAGCGCGAAATACTCACACTGCATCGGCACGATGACGCCGTGGGCACAGCACAAGCCGTTGAGCGTCAACAAACTGAGCGCGGGCGGGCAGTCCACCAACACAAAGTCGTAATCGGCGGTGACCTGGGCCAGCGCCAAGCCCAAACGCTCGTTGCGCTGCGGCAGGTTCACCAGTTCGATCTCGGCCCCGGCCAGTTCCCGGTTGGCGCCCAACACGTCGTAGCCGGCGCGTTCGGCCCGCACCCGTGCGGACGCGATGCCCGTGGCCTCCAACAGCACGTCGTAGACGCTGGTGCCGAGGTTGCGCTTATCGACCCCCGACCCCATGGTGGCATTGCCTTGCGGGTCCAAATCCACCAACAGCACGCGCTGGCCGATTTTGGCCAGGCCGGCGGCCAGGTTGACAGAGGTGGTCGTCTTGCCGACGCCGCCTTTTTGGTTGGCGATGCAAAAAATACGGGACATGGCGAAGGTGGGCAATGCAGCGATCGGTCACACAGAAAGCAGACCGGCCCGAGCAATCACGCCAGATGACTGCCCAGGCCGGGCGGCGATTGTCGCCGTTGTCAGCGCGGCTGTGGGGGCTTGGGGGTCAATCTCGCAGCAGCCGCCAGCCAAAGCCGAGCAAGCACACGCCCGCGCCACGCTCCAGCCAGCGCCCCACGCCGCGATGTTGGCGCAACCGGGTGGTGAGCGCCTGCGCACCGAAAATCAGCACCACACAGTACAGCGCAGTGATGACGGCAATGGTGGCGGCCATCAAGCCATAGGTCAGCAAGCCCGGCGGGTGGCTGGGGTGGATGAACAGCGGAAAAAAGGCCATGTAAAACATGATGGCCTTGGGGTTCAGCAGGGTGATGAGCAGCCCTTGGCGTGCATAGTGGTGCGGCTGGATGCGGATCGGCGGCCCGGCGCCGTCCTGGGCGCGCAGCAGCTTCAGGCCAATCCAGCCAAGGTACACCGCCCCGCCCCAGCGCACGACCTCAAACACCCCCGGATGTGCCGCCAACAACGCCGCCACGCCCGCCACCGCCAGCCACAACAACACCTGATCACCCAGGATGATGCCGGCTGAAGCAGCAGCCGCCGCACGCGGCCCGCCCTGCGCCGTCGAGGTGATGACGGTGAAGGTGCCCGGCCCCGGAATCATCAAGAACACCAGCACGGCGGCGCAAAACGCCGCGTAATCGGTGATGCTGGCCAGGGCGTGGTGGAACACATTGAGCAGGTCGAGCATGGCGTGCCTTTCGGGTTCAAGTGGGTTGCATCCAGACCAGGCAGCGCTCCGCGTCCAGCCCCGGCACGCGCAGCGGCTGCACCTGGGTGATGGTCACGCTGGCCGGCAATTCGGCGCGCTCTTCGGGCGTGAGTTTGGCCTTCATGCCCGCCCAGCGCCCGCCCGGCGCCAACGACTCGTGCGTGAGCGCCGTGAAATCCGCCAGCGAGGCAAACGCCCGCGAGGTGATGAGTTGGTACACCGGCTGGCGGATGGTTTCCACGCGCTGATGCACAGCCGTCAGATTCGGCAGCCCCAGCTCCAACCCGGCTTGACGGATGAAGGTGGCTTTTTTCGCCACCGTGTCCACGCAGGTGATCTGCCACGTCGGGTTGCACAACGCGAGCACCACGCCGGGCAGGCCCGCACCGCTGCCCACATCCAAAATGCGCAGCGGCGCCCCACCCTGCTCGGCTTGCGCGGCCACGTCGGCCAGCGCGGCGCGCAACGGTGGCACCACGGTCAAACAATCCAGCAGATGCTGGGTGAGCATCTCACGCGGGTCGCGCACCGCCGTCAGGTTGTAAACCTTGTTCCAGCGGGACACCAGGTCTTGGTAGGCCAACAACCCGTCCACCGTCGCAGCGGGCAAGGTCAGGCCGAGTTCGGCGATGCCGGACTCTAAGGCCGGGCGCAACGAGGCGGTTGTGTTCATGCGGCGGTTCCTTCGCGTTCGTCGTTGCTGGCGTCGTGGCCGGGGTTGTCTCCGCCAAAGCCTTTGAAGCGCTTTTTCTTCAGATGCACCAACAGCAGCGAAATCGCTGCCGGCGTCACGCCCGAAATGCGCGCCGCTTGGCCCAGCGTCTCCGGTCGATGGCGGCTCAACTTTTGCCGCACTTCAAAACTCAGCGCGGTAACTTGGCCGTAATCCAACTCTGCCGGCAGTTTCAAGTGATCCAACGCCTGGGCGCGGTTCACTTCTTCCACTTGTTTATCGATGTAGCCCGCGTATTTGATGGCAATTTCCACCTGTTCCAGCACCGCCGCCGCCAGCGATTCGCCCAACTCGGCCACGCGGGTTCCACGTGAAACCCCCGCTTCGGGGCGAGCCAGGGCGGCCACTTCGGCCACGGTGTCGTAATGCACGCCCGGGCGGCGCAGCAAATCAGCCAGGCTGTATTCGCGTTCGATGGCCTTGCCCAACAGCCGCTCAGCCTCTTGCGCCGGCAAGATGGCCGGATGCACCCACGTCGTTTTCAGGCGCTCGGTTTCTTGCGCCACGGCGTCGCGCTTGCGGTTGAAGGCATCCCAACGCGCATCGTCCACCAAGCCCAAGGTGCGGCCGAGTTCCGTGAGGCGGGCGTCGGCGTTGTCTTCGCGCAGTTGCAGGCGGAATTCGGCGCGGCTGGTGAACATGCGATACGGCTCGGTCACGCCCTTGGTGATGAGGTCGTCCACCAGCACGCCGAGGTAAGCCTGATCGCGGCGCAGCGTCAGCGGCTCACGGCCCTGGGCTTGCAAGGCGGCGTTGGCGCCAGCGTAGAGCCCCTGCGCCGCCGCCTCTTCGTAACCCGTGGTGCCGTTGATTTGGCCGGCGAAGAACAAGCCGCCGATCTGGCGTGTTTCGAACGTCGTTTTCAGCTCACGCGGGTCAAAGTAGTCGTACTCAATGGCGTAGCCGGGGCGCAGGATGAAAGCGTTTTCCAGCCCCGGCATCGAGCGCACCGCCGCCAACTGGATGTCAAACGGCAGGCTGGTGGAAATGCCGTTCGGGTAAAACTCGTTCGTCGTCAGCCCTTCCGGTTCGAGGAAGATTTGGTGCGAATTTTTGTCGGCAAAGCGGTTGATCTTGTCTTCGATGCTGGGGCAGTAGCGTGGCCCCACGCCTTCGATGATGCCGGTGAACATGGGGCTGCGATCAAACCCGGAACGGATGATCTCGTGCGTGCGCTCGTTGGTGTGGGTGATCCAACACGGCAACTGGCGCGGATGCATGCTGTGGCTGCCAAGAAAGCTGAACACCGGCACGTCGGGGCCACTTTCGGCGGAAGCGCCCCACTCGCCCACGAACCCGACGCCATCGCCCGGCTGTTCGGTGAGCTGGCGGAAGTCGATGCTGCGGCCATCGATGCGCGGCGGCGTGCCGGTTTTGAGGCGCCCTTGCGGCAGCTTCAACTCTTTCAGGCGGGCGGACAGGCGCACGGCGGGCACATCCCCAGCGCGGCCACCGGGGTGGTTTTGCAGGCCGACGTGGATCTTGCCGTCGAGGAACGTGCCTGCCGTCAGCACCACGGTTTTGGCCTGAAAACGGATGCCGACCTGGGTGATGGCACCCACCACCCGCGCATCATCGCCATCGCCTTCCACCATCAAATCTTCCACGGCTTGCTGGAAGATCCACAGGTTCGGCTGGTTTTCCAAGCGGCAGCGGATGGCGGCTTTGTAGAGGATGCGGTCGGCCTGCGCCCGCGTGGCCCGCACCGCCGGCCCTTTGCTGCCGTTCAAGATGCGGAACTGGATGCCGCCTTCGTCGGTCGCCAAGCCCATGGCGCCGCCCAGCGCATCGACCTCCTTCACCAGATGGCCCTTGCCGATGCCGCCGATGGACGGGTTGCAGCTCATCTGCCCCAGGGTTTCGATGTTGTGGCTGAGCAGCAGCGTGGCGCAGCCCATGCGCGCAGCAGCCAGGGCGGCCTCGGTTCCGGCGTGGCCACCGCCGACCACGATGACGTCAAATGACTGGGGGTACAGCATGGAGAGCCGTCCTCGCAAAAAAGAAAAAAAGAGCGCAGGCGACACAGCCCGCCAACCCGCACGAACAGCTTTGCTGAAAAAGAAGGAGGGAATTGTAAAAAGCCCCCCCTGTTCCCGGCTGCCTAAAATCCGGCCCCTCCAATGAGGGGTTTTCTTGTGGCGACCCACGCAGACATCCAAGCCTGCCTCGGCAGCGACGCCGCCCAATACGCGACCAACAAGCATAAAGGGGGCAGCAGTGGCAACAAAGGCACACGCTATGAAGACTTCTTCATCGCCAACAAAGTGGTGGAAGCGGCGGCACAGCTCATCGAACTTCCCATGTCACCGGATCCACACATTCAGGGGCAGCATCTCGGGTTCGTCGATGACCTTCGAATCGCGTGGCCTGCACGAACCCATTACTTCCAACTGAAGAACGCATGCATCGTCACATGGCTGACCGGCGAACACCCGATCGCCACGGACTTTCACTGCCAGAAGGTGCTGTCGGAACATTGTGCAGAACCGGATCCGCACACGTCCTTGGTTGTGTCCACATCAACGCTCGCTGACTCGCTGGCAGCCAACATGCCGGCCCACATCCAAGATCACACAAGCGTGGAGCACTTTCCCTGGCACCCAACCATCAACCGACTTGTGATGGAGCGCCCCGCCCTTCAAGGCCAACTGGCTGAATTGACCCACATCGAACAAGCCACGCTCGACGCCCTCTCCGGAACGTTCGGCGCTGTGCTGATGAGTTGCCTCCAACACCCCGGGGGGGCCACGGTGCGTGAAATCATGGTGCATGCCAGTCGCATGTTCCCCGGCCAATTGCGTCTACTGCCCCCAACAGAGAATTGGGAGAATCACCTTCTGCCTGAATTCAAGCGGTTTCTTGATGCCATACAGGGCCTGAGTTATGGTGCCTCCAGGGGTTTCTTTCACTGGATGGGCTTCGGTACCTCCGGCGTGTTCGGTTCGAGTGTTCTGAGTGAAGCGTTTCAGGAATTCCAACGCAACATCATCCAGACTGAACCCACGACATTCGAAGCATTTGAAGAGGCTCTCCCATGAGCAGAACGTTCACCCTCTTTGCCGAACAAGATCCCGAGGCCAAAGCGCTCGTCGAAGCGCTGCCCCGCCTGAAAGGTCGGGTTGCGAGCTACAGAGAGCACATGCGTCAACTGGGCGCTCACCTGGCCGACTGCGTTCTTGCCCAGTTAGCCCCCATGCCCACCACAGACATCTGCGTCATCTGTACGGTTGAAGATGCGGACTTCCTCGCCCGTGGTTTGATTGAAGCCCTGGAAGCACACTCTCTGGGTGCCAGTATCCGCATGATTTGCCTGTGGAACCAACGCATCCAAAGCGACGGGATCTCCATCGCCCCCGTTGTGCGTGCCTATGAAGAGGCCTATGACCAGCACGATGCCATTTTCATCATCGTCAAGTCCATCATCGCAGGTGCGTGCGTCGTGAAAACCAACCTCACCCGAGCCATCACCGTATCCGATCCGAAACGGATTTTTGTAGCGTCCCCGGTGATGCTGGAGGGTGCAGAGCGCCGATTGGCCAGCGAATTCCCTGAGGCAGTGTCGCGCAAGTTTGAGTTCATCCACTTTGCAACCGATACGGACAAGAGCGACGACGGCGAAGAGGTCATTCCTGGCATTGGCGGATCGGTCTATGAGCTGCTCGGTTTGGGGGATGGCACATCCAAGAACCGCTACATACCTGACATCGTGCGGGAGCGGCGCAGAAAAGCGTTCCCAGACATTCACGCCGCTTGACCCGCTATTTCGCCGCGCTTGTTCTCTCATGGAATGCCGCCCTCACTGCGCCGCCTGCTGTATCGCCCCGTCCATCAGCAGCCCCATCCCCGGGATGCCGCACGGCAAGCCTGCTGGCATGCGCTGCGTTCAACTCGATGACGCCAACCGCTGCCGCCTGTTTGGCCGACCCGAACGCCCAGCCGTATGCAGCTCGCTGCAACCCGCCGCCGACATGTGCGGCGACAGCACTCACGCCGCCATGCGTTGGCTGAGTGCGTTAGAAGTGGCCACAAACCCCGCCCAGTAGTGCCACACTGCGCGCCATGTCCGCCTCCGTCCCGCCTTCCCCTGCTGCCCCAGCATGGGATGACACCCCCGGCGCCGTGCGCGCCCGGCTGCTGACCCACTACCCCGCCGTCCAAGCTCTGCCCCCAGTGCTGCGCGACGCTGTGCTGACGCAGCACGCCCGCCATCTGCGCTTGTCCGCCGGAGTTCGGCTGTTCGAGGAAGGCGCCCCTTGCCAAGGCTTCCCGCTGGTGCTGACCGGTGAAGTGCGCGTGGCACGCGGCTCAGCGGGCGGACGGGCGCTGGAGTTGTACCGCGTCACACCGGGCGAGATGTGCGTGGCCTCCACGTCCTGCCTGTTTGGGCACAGCGTACTGATGGCCCACGGCCTGACCACCGATGTCACCGAGTTGATCGTGCTGTCACCCACCGGTTTTGAAATGTGGGTTGAAGATGCCACTTTCCGCCGCTATGTGTTCAGTATCTTCGCCGATCGTCTGGCCGATTTGATGGGTTTGGCCGAAGCGGTGGCCTTCCAACGCTTGGACCAGCGCCTGGCCGCTGCACTGCTGGGCCATGGCCCGCGCATCACCATCACCCACCAAGCGCTGGCCGACGAGCTCGGCACAGTGCGCGAAATGGTGACGCGCTTGCTCCAGCGTTTCGCCCGCGCTGGCTGGCTGCGCCTCGCCCGTGAGCGCATCGAACTGCTCGATGCGGCGGCATTGCGCACGCTGGCCACCGGTCGCCCACCCGACGCTGCGTGACCCCAGTCACAGACAAGTCCAGCCCCACGCGGCACAGTCGCGGCACGTTCTGCCTTTTGCTTAGAAGGAGTGCCTCATGAAAGCCAACGTCGGCGGCATTGACCGCATCGCCCGCATCGTCTTCGGCCTGGTGCTGATCGCCCTGGCTGCCACGGGCACCATCGGCGCCTGGGGCTGGATCGGCCTGGTGCCATTGGCCACCGGTGCCATCGGCTTTTGCCCGCTGTACCCGCTGATCGGCCTCTCGACCTGCCCGCTCAAGAAGCCGGAGTGACCCGTTCGTCGCGCACCACCCGTCCGGCGCGCAGCTCAATCACCCGGTCGGCGCTGGCGATGGTCTGCGGTCGGTGCGCCACGATGATGCGGGTCAGGCGCAACTGCCGTACCGCCTCGTTCACCTTGGCTTCACCGACCACGTCCAGCGCGCTGGTGGCCTCGTCCAGCAGCAACACCGCCGGGCGTTTGTAGAGCGCCCGCGCCAACAGCACGCGCTGCCGCTGGCCGCCCGACAGCACCGTGCCCATGTCACCCACCAACGTGGCGTAACCCATGGGCATGGCTTCGATGTCGTCATGGATCGCTGCGAGCTGGGCGCATTCATGCACCCGCGCCATGTCCACCTCGGGCGCGAAGAAGGCGATGTTGTCGGCCAACGAGCCCGCGAACAACACATCGTCTTGCAGCACCGTGCCCATGGCCGCACGCCAATGGCGCCGACCTAGCGCTGCCAATGGCCGGCCATCGATCAGCACTTCGCCGCCGGTGGGCAGGTGCATGCCCAACATCAGTTTGAGCAACGTCGTCTTGCCGCAGCCCGACGGGCCGACGATCGCCACCGATTCCCCCGGCTCGATGCGGCAACTCACGCCCGAAAGCACTTCCGGCTCAATGTCGGCGTAACGGAAGGACACCTCACGCAACGTCACCTGCCCGCGCACCACCCCGCCCGCCAAACCCGGAGCCGCCCCCGACGCGGGCGCGCCGGCGCCATCCACGCCCAAGGCTGCCCAAGCGTCGGCGGGGCGCTCTTCGGGTTCGGTCAGCACGATGTCGGCCAAACGCTCGGCCTGCAAACGCAGCAGGCGCAGCTCCCCGGCTTTGTCGATCAGCGCCCCGGTGCGGGTGGCAAATTGCTCTTTGTAGGCCAGGAAGGCGAACAACATCCCGACCGTCATCTGTTGATCCAGCACCGCCAGCGCGCCCAACCAGACCACGCCCACGCGCTCCAATCCGAACAGCACCCGCTGCCCCACCGACAGCCACAACGCCATGCGCCGCACCGCCAACGTGGCGTTCATCGCGTCCACCACCAAGTTCATGAAACGCGATTGGCGCATCGCCTCGGCGTTGAACAGCTTGATGGCCCCGACCCCGCGCAGCGACTCCAAAAAGTGGCTGGACTTGCGCGCCTCATGCACCAAAGCTTCCTCGCTGGCCTCGCGCATGGGCGCCAGCAAGGCCCAGCGCGCCAGCCCGTACAGCCCGACTGCCGTGATCGACACCGCCGCCAGTTTGGGGCTGTAGACCAGCATCAGCACCAACGTCAGGCTGGCCATGAGGCCGTCGATGACGGCTTCGGCAAAGTCGGTGGTGAGTTTGTCTTGAATCTCGTGAACGGCGGAAAAGCGCGACCAAATGTCGCCGGTGTGGCGCCGCTCGAACCACGCCAGGGGCAGGCGCAGCAGATGGGAAAAGACATTGCCCAGCCATTGCCGCTTGAGCGTGAACGACAGGTAGAGCACCGCCCACGAACGCGCCGCCGCCGTCGCCCCCTGGATCAGCACCAACAAACCGAAACCCAAACCGAGGGTGAACAGCAACTCACGTTCACCGGACACCAGCACCGTGTCCACCACCCATTGCAGGAAAAACGGCGACGCCAGGGTGAACAACTCCAACGCCAACGCCAGCCCCAGCACCTGGGCCAAGGCCCGACGCAAGCCACTCACCGGGCCCATCACTTGGCGCAGGCTGAGGTGCTGGCGCAGGTCACGCGGTTGGAAGTCGGCGGTGGGCGTCATCTCCAGCACCACCCCGGTGAAGTGCCGCGACAGCTCGGACAGGTGCATGCGCCGCAACCCCCGCGCCGGATCGTGCAACACCGCCACCCCGCGTTTCACCGACACCAGCACCACGAAATGATTCAAATCCCAGTGCAGCACGCACGGCCAGCTCAACTGCGCCAGGTGTTCGGGCTCGGCGCGCAGCGCACGCGGGGCCAGGCCGATGGCGCTGGCCATGTCGCACACATCGGCTGCCGTGACGCCACGCATGGAAATTTGGAAGCGGGCACGCAGCACCGGCAAATCCAGATGCAGCCCGTGAGCGCTGGCGACCATGGCCAAACACGCCAAACCGCATTCGGCCGCCTCGGTTTGCAGCACGAGCGGCACGCGATGGCGCCGGGCAGGATTCCACGCAGGATCAAGACTCATGTCAACGGCCCATCGGCAGCGATTCAAACGCCCAAGCAAAGAGGGTGCGGCGCTCCAGCAGCACGTCCGCATCGAGCAACATGCCGGTGCGCAGCGGCAGGGTACCGCCAGCGGGGTTGGACATGGTTTGGCGCTCCAACGTCACGGTGACACGGTAAAGCGGCTCACGCGCCGCGTCGGGGCTGGTGGCGACGGGCCAGAGTTCATCGTCCCGCGCTGGGGCTTGGGCTACGCGCTGGATGCGCCCGCGCAGCCAACCGTAACGCTGGTAGGCAAACGCCTGGACGCGCAAGCGCACCTCTTGCCCCGCCCGCAACAATCCGATGGCCCGCGACGGCGCATACAACAACGCCTGCAACTGCGCCCCTTGCGGCGTGAGCCACGCCAGCACGTTGCCTTGGTTCACCGACTGGCCCACACTCACCGGCAGGTGGCTGACCTGCGCCGCCAACGGCGCCAACACCGGCTGTTGACCCAGCCAAGCAGCGTCGGCGCGCAGGGACTGCTCACGCAGCTCATCGCGGGAACGCTCGAATTCACCGACTTGTTGCGCCGTTTGCAGCGGCGCTTGGCGCAGCTCGGCTTCCAGCTCGCGTTGCTCACGCAACAAAGCTTGGCGCTGGCGCTCGATGGCCGCCAGATCGGCACGCAGGCCCAGCACCGTTTCGGCCTGGGCCTGCTCTTGCGCTTCTGACGCGAACTGCTGTTCGCGCAACTGTCGCAGGCGTTCTTGCGCCTGCTGCGCCAGCCCCAAACGCTGTTGGAGCCAACGGGCCTGGGTCTCCCATTGCACCAGCTCTTTGGCGAGAACGGCCAGACGCTCACGCGCCGCCGTTTGCTTCAAGGCCAGCAGGGATGTCGTTTGACGCGCTGCTTCGGCCAAACTGCGCGCCCGGGCTTCGATCGTCTCCTGAACCCCCAACCGAGCACCCGCTCCCGTGCTTGAGGGCACCTCCAGCAAGGTCAGCAGCGGCTGGCCTCGCAAGACCGTTTGGTCTTCCTGCACTGACAGCGCCAACAGGGTGCCATCAGCCGGTGCGGTCACGCGCACTAAACCTTTGTCGGGTAACAGCACACCCGTGAGGGTCACCCTCCGCCCTACTTCGGCATAAAAAAAGAAGGTGCTGGCGGCGACCAGCGTCGCCAGCACCCCGAAGGTCAGCCAGACCAACCCCAGCGGTTGCATCACATGGATGGCACCCAGCCAAGATTGACGGTGGCTGTGGAGGGATTCCTCGCGGAACAGGGTCATCGGCCCTGCTCCGAAACATTCATGCCAGCGGAACCGCGTCCGCTGGACTCAGCCCTCACCAGCCGCGCTTGGGCAACTGAAGCTCGGCGCTGGCACCACCAGAGACTTGGCGCAGTGCCTGCGCGTCCAACTCGCGGGGGGCATTGGCTTGGGAGGTCACTTCCGCTGCCGGAGCTTCGCCGCGCTTGGCGGGCCGGGCGGCAACCAGGGTGCGAAACAGGGACTTCAGGGCAGTGGTCTTCATGGTGGCTCCGTCGAGGTGTTGCGCGATGTGTTTCGCGCATGGCCTCATTGAACCAACCCACCCAGTTTTCAGACACTGTCAACTCTTACAGGGGGTCACTGGATCAGGCCCAGGCGCAGGGCCTTGAGCACCGCCTGGTGCTTGTTGACGGACTCCAGCTTGCGCATCGCGTTTTGCAGATGCAACACCGCCGTGCGCTCGCTGATGCCAAGGATGGCGCCCACTTCCCACGCGGTTTTGCCTTCCATCGTCCACTGCAAGGCCTCCACTTCGCGGGGCGTCAAATTCGGACGATCCAACTGATGGCTGGGCGGCACGAACAGCCGCATGGCGGCGTCTTGGGCGTGGACGGCGAACAACTGCAAGTCGGCCACGATGCGCGTCAGCTCCTGCGAGTTCGTCGGCAGGTTGCTGGAGCGGTCGACCCCCATCAAGAAGTGCCGCCCCTCCGGGAAGTGCATCGCCAGGGCAATGCCGTTGTGATAACCAAAAGCCGCTTGTTCTTCCCACAGCTCCGGTGCGCCATGCTTTACATACGTGCCCTGATTCCAGATGATGGGCAGCGCGCCGCGTTTGCAGTGCTGCATCACCGGGTCACGCCGACACGACGGCTCCAACTGGGCCACCGTTTCGATCATGCGCTCGGGCATGTTGTCCACACTGATGAACTCGGAGCGGCCAGCCGACTGATCCACCACGGTCATGGCGGAAACGTAATCAAACCCGAGGCTGTGAGCAAACCGGATGATCTCGTAACGAAAATCTTCGCGTGACTGAACCTGCACCACCGATTGCAGGCTGTCACTGAGCATGACGGCGCTCATGGCGCTTCTCCCTGTTCAGTTCCCGAATCACAACCACCACTGGCAGGTCTTACAGCTAGCAAACGCATCGTGTCTTCTCCAGACTGCACGCCATGCTGACGAGAACTCCACCCATCCTCATGCATTCCGCACGAAACGTGGCCATGCCACCGCCATGGTCGCTGTATTCGTGGCCAGCGGTATTTTGTCAGGCAAACCCGCAATGTCGCTTGCATTTCATCCACATGAGCACGCGAGTCACGCATCCAGGTTCGGCGCACAACCCGCCTTGTGGGCAAACGATCTGGGCGGAATGCACCCTGGAGCAGGAGGCCGGTGTGGCCTGGGACTGGGTGCAGATCTGCGACGGTGTCATCGCCATGGCCGATCCGATGAGTGTGGTGACCAATCTGCGCCTGGTCGGCGAACGCGGCCAAGTGCTGACGGCCCGCGAGGCCGCGTTGTACCTGAGCCGGCTGGTGCAACAACTGCCTTGGCAAGACGAGGTGCTCAACGCCCTGCACGTGGCTTGAACCCACCTCAGCGCCCCGCCACCCGGTGCAACTGACGCACGGTCATCCACCACCCCAACCCTGTCAGCACCAGACACACCGTCCAACTGTTTAGCACAGGCCACAGCCCCAGCGCATCGCCTTGCAGCACCCGATTCATCAGGGTGGCTTGCCCCAAACCCGGCACCCAGATGTGCCAAGCGGGTTCCCGTCCTCCGCCCAACTGCCCCAGCAAGGGCAACAGCGACACCAGCATCACCAGCAACGAGCACCCCGCCTGCGCCTCCTTCACACTGCGCGCACGGATGGCCAACGCCATGAGCCACGCCGCCAGTGCCGAGGCCAGCGGCACCAGCAACCACAACAACTTGGCAGCCTCCCAAGGGCCGTAGTCGAACCATTCGGCCATGCCTGGGTGGTTCAGCCCCCAACGGCCCAGCAGAAAACCCAGGCAGCTCAACAACGCAATCGCCAGACCGAGCAGTGAGGCCGCCGCCCACTTGCCCAACACCAGCGCCCACGGCGACACCGGACTCATCAGCAGCGGCGCCAGCGAACCGCGCTCGCGCTCGCCGGCGGTGCTGTCCAGCGCGCTGTTCATGGTGCCGTAGAGCACCGCCATCAACACAAAAAACGGCAAACCCATCAGGGGTGATGGGCCACGCTTACCGGCATCCATCAAGGTTCGCATCTCCACTTGCACGGGCCGCACCAAGGACAGGGCCACCCCGCGCAGCGCCAATCGCAGCATGGCTTGCTCTTGGTTGAAGCCTTGCACCAGCGCTTGCACCTGGTTGGCCGCCACCTGGCCGCGTGTGCCGCCGGACGCCCACAGTGTCACGGTGGGTTGTCCGCCTTGGCGCCACACGGGGTCGAAGTCGGCAGGCACACGCAACACCGCGCCTTCGAGTTGGCGCTCGCGCAGTTGCGTTTCCCAGTCCGCCGGCGGGCCTTGGACGCGGTAGCCCTGCCGCGCCGCGTAGTTCACCCACTGCGGCGCGTGCTCAGCCCCCACCACCCACAGCTCACGCGCTTGCACGCGCTGCGCCACATCACGCACCTCCCACGAAATCGCCACCAGCAACAGCGGCGCCAACAACACCGCACTCAGCAGCGTGATGAGCAAGGTGCGGCGGTCGCGCAGCATGTCCACACATTCTTTGCGCAGCACGTGGCCCATGGCCGGCACATCTTGACGCCAACGCTTCATGGCCCGTCTCCCACATGATCGGCCCCAAACGCCAGATGCACGAACGCCGATTCGAAGTCGGTTTGTGCGGTGGCGGCCCGCAAGGCGTTTACCGTTCCCTGGGCCACGGTGCGCCCTTGCGCCACGATCACCACTTGATCGCTGAGCCGCTCGACCTCTTGCATGATGTGGGTGGACAGCACGATGCACTTGCCCGCCTCATCACGCAACCGCCGCAGGATGCGACGCAGCGCCCGGGTGGCCAGCACGTCCAGCCCGTTGGTGGGCTCGTCCAGCACGATGTTGGGCGGATCATGAATCAGCGCCCGCGCCAGCGCGGTTTTCATGCGTTCCCCTTGGCTGAAACCGGCGGTCGGGCGATCCAACACCGCTTCCAGCTCCAGCCATTGCGCCAGTTGTTCGGTGCGCTGGCGGGCTTGCGCCTCGGCCAGCCCATGCAAACGGGCGTGGTACAGGATGTTTTCGCGGGCCGTCAGCCGGGTGTAGAGCCCGCGCTCGTCTGACAACCACCCCAGCCGCGCCCGCACCGCCCGAGGTTCGCGCAGCCCGTCCAAACCATCGATACGGATGCTGCCGTTGTCCGGCGACAGCAGGCCCGCGACCATGCGCAACGTGGTGGTTTTGCCAGCGCCATTGGGGCCGAGCAGCGCCGTGATACATCCGTCCGGCGCACACCAACTGACGTGGCGCACAGCCACCACCGCCGGTTGTCGCCACCCCGCCGCGAACCGGCAGGCCAGGTGTTCGACCTCGATCATCGTGAACCTCCCGACGCGGGTTCCAAGGGCAGCACCGCCAGCGGGCGAGGTCGAGCGCGGGTGCAGCGCGGTGCGCCTTGTTGAACAACCGCTTGCGCGGCCTCGTCATTGGGCGCATCGAGGAAACGGGCCACCAACTCGCCTACGCATCCTTGGCTGAGCTGCCCATGGCCTTGCCCTGGCATCACCAGCGATTGAGCCCGTGTGCCCAGTTGGGTTTGCAGCCGTTGCGCTTGAGACGGTGGCGTCACCGGATCCCACTCCCCCGACATCAACAGCGTCGCCACAGGCACCGGGCCGACGCGGTAAAACGCCTCCGGCACAGGGCCGCGTGGCCAACGGCGGCAGATGTCCCGGTACGGTGCCACCAGCGCTTGGGCCCCCGATGCGGCAGGCGCTTGCCACAACGCCGGGCCATCCTCCGAGCACAGCACCGAGAAGTGCATGCCGCTGGCCAGCCTGCTCTGTGCCTGTCCCAACGCCGCCGCCAGTCCGACCAGGGGCGTGAAACGCCCTGCCGCTGCGGCGTCGATCGCCAAAGGCAAACCCGCCGCCAAAAAAGGGGCGTACAGCGGCGCGTGAACCAGTGCCGCCAGCACCTCGTGCGTCAGGGTGAAGCGCTCAGGCTGACCACTCACGGGATGGGGCACCGTCACCTCACGCGGCAGCCCGGACTGCAACTGGCGCCACTGGCGCCGCAACTGCGGATACTGCCGCGCACACGCCGCATCGGCCTCACAGCCGGCGAACATCCCTTCCAGAGCGCGTTGGCTGGCTTGCGCGGCACTGAGCGGCACATTCACATCCGGCGGCACCACCCCATCCAGCACCACACGGCGCACCCGCTGGGGCTGCTGGCGCAGGAATTCCAACGCCGCCCGGCTGCCATACGACACCCCGATCAGATTCCAGCGCTCCACCCCCAACGCCGCCCGCACCGCATCGACATCGGCCATGGCGATGGACGTGGTGTACTGGCGCACATCCCCGTGCGGCAGGGCCTGCAAACGTGCCAAACAGCGCTGGGCCATCGCGTTGGACGGCGGTTGCAGTTGGGCAGCCAACGTTCGAGGCGTGGGGTCATCCTCCTCGCAGCGCAGGGGGGCGCTGCGCCCCGTGCCACGTTGATCGATGAGCAGCACATCGCGCTGCGCCAGCACGGGTGCCAGCCAGGTGTGGAGCGGCCCCGCCAAATCGATGGCGCTTTGCCCTGGCCCCCCAGCGAAAAATACCACCGGATCGGCAGCGGGCCGACGGCTGCGTGCCGGCAGCATGGCCAGGTGCAGCGTCACCGTGCGCCCTTGGGGTGCGGCGGGGTCCAAAGGCCGCGTCAACACCCCACAGCGTGCGGCGCGCTCCACCCCCGGCAACCAGCATGCCGACCACGCCAGGTCGGCCTGTGCCACTGCCGGCCAGACCCACAGGCTGAACGCCAGCCCGAGCCACACACCGCACCAGCGGCGCGCCCCACCTCGTGTGCTTGTTTGCATGGGCAGATTTTCACTTGCTTGACCATCCTTCAGTCACTTTGAGCCAGGTCTTCAAAACGGCTGGCTTTCGTGTGCCCTGCAAGCTGGCAGCATCGCAAGGGTCAAATCCCAATTTGGAGACTGTCATGAAGCTTTTTTACAGCCCTGGCGCTTGCTCGCTGTCCCCGCACATTGCCCTGCGTGAAGCGGGTTTGCCGTTCGAACTGGTGCTGGCCAGCCCGAAAACCAAACAACTGGCCGACGGCAGCGATTACCGCATCATCAACCCCAAAGGCCAGGTGCCCGCCCTGCTGCTGGACGATGGCCAACTGCTGACCGAAGGCGCTGTCATCGTGCAGTACATCGCCGACCAAGTCGCCCCCAGCGAGCTGCTGCCCGCCGCCGGCACGATGGCGCGCTACCGCGTGCTCGAATGGCTGAACTACATCACCACCGAATTGCACAAGAGTTTCGGCCCGCTGTTCAACCCCACCTTCCCGGTCGAAGGCAAACCGTTTTTCCAAAACGCGCTGCTGCAACGCTTGGCCTGGGTGGACAGCCAACTGGCCAGCCAACCCTACCTCACCGGTGAAGCGTTCACCGTGGCGGATGGTTACTTGTTTGTGGTGACGAATTGGACGAAATTCGTCGGGCTGGACATCTCGAACTTGCCGCACTTGGGCGCGTTCATGGGCCGCGTGGCGGCACGCCCCGCCGTGCAAGCCGCCCTCCAAGCGGAAGGCCTGCTGAAGTAACCCAGGAACGCACCATGACCTCTGCCCCACCCGCTGTGCATCGCCCCCGGGCGCTGGAACACCTCATTGCTGGCCGACCCACGCGGGACGGGGCGGGCGTCCAGCTCACGCGCTTGCTCACGCCAGCCCTGCACCAGCGGCTGGATCCGTTTTTGATGCTCGATCATTTCGGTGCCGAAAGCGCGGACGGCTACATCGCCGGTTTCCCCGATCACCCGCATCGGGGTTTTGAAACCGTGACTTACATGATCGAAGGCCGCATGCGCCACCGCGATTCGGCCGGCCACCAAGGCTTGTTGGACAACGGCGCGGTGCAATGGATGACCGCCGGGCGCGGCGTGATTCACAGCGAAATGCCCGAGCAAGAAGATGGCCGCATGGAAGGGTTCCAACTTTGGCTGAACCTGCCCGCGCGCCAGAAAATGATGCCGGCGTGGTACCGCGACTTCCCCGCCGCATCGTTGCCGCGTTGGCACGACGAGGCCGGCGTGACGGTCACGGTGATTGCCGGGGCTTCCCACGGCGTGCCGGGAGCCGTTCAGCGAGCCCACACCGAGCCGCTTTACCTGGTGGTGCAGATGGCCCCGGGCACCGTGTTTGAACAACCCCTGCCCTCGTCCCACAACGCGTTTCTGTGCGTGTATCGCGGTGCGATCCACGTCGAAGCGGAAATGGGTGGGGACGAGGTGCCCGCTGGGCCGCTGGCCTTGCTGGCCAACACCCCGGACAGCGACGGCGTGCGCCTGCGCAACGCCGGCACCACCGAGGCCCGACTGCTGTTGATCGCGGGCCGGCCTCTGGGTGAGCCCATCGTGTCCTACGGGCCGTTCGTGATGAACACCGAGGCCGAGATCGTTCAGGCCATGCAGGACTATCGCAGTGGCCGCTTGGCCTGAGCCTGCGCCACCGCGTTGCGCCGATCAGCGATCGGCGTAAAACTTCACTTGCAGGGCGTTGGCGTCCGACGAGGACGGCTTTTCCCAAATGAAGGCGGTGTAGACGCCTTGGCTGTCGAAGTCGTCGGTGTCGTTGTTGTAGATCTCGGTGGTTTGGGTCTCCACCAACACACTCAGATCGGTGCCAGCGGTGCGGGTCACGTAGGCCGAGGCTTCACCGTAGGCGATGTCGCTCGTGCCCGTGCTGGTGCCACCAACGCTCAGGGACATGTTGTCACTCGACAGCGATGGCACCGCGTGAATCACCCGCAGCTTGAACGAGCTGGAAGCCGCCAAGCGGTTGTTATCCACAAACGCCGTCACCGTGGTATCGCTGGCATCGGTGCCTGTGACCAGCAGGGTCACGTCGGTGCCCGCCTTGAGGGTCAGCGACTGCTCGGCCAGCGCCACGGCGTTGACCTTGGTCACCACGGCAACCGTGCCAGCCGTCACCAACTGGTAGTCCGCCACCAGCGGCGACTTGGTGGCCGATTGCAGCGTTTCCCCATCGATCTTCATCGCCACCTTGCCGTTGGCCGACACCGCCGACACCACACGCACCCGCGCTTGGGTGTTGGCCAGCGACGTCAGACCGCCCCCTTGTTGCAACAGGTGGCCGTTGAGCAACACACCGCTGCTGCCAGGCGACAGCAACAGGGTGTAAACCTTCTGGGATTCGAACGTCACCGTCACGTCCAGGCGCACATCGTTGATGTCGCCGGCGGTGGTCACGCGCAGGCGGTAGGTGCCGGCGTCCACCGTTTTGGGCGACTTGCGCGTCCCGCCCGACAGGCTCGAAGCGAACGACGAAGCGGAATCCAGCGTGTCATCCACACCGGTGAAGAACACGTCCAGATCGCCGGCGTCCACCGAGGCGTTCAGCACGGCCAAGGTGGCCTCGCCTGAATTCGGGGTGTCCTCGTTTTCGATGTAGTAGGCCAGCGCTGCATCGTCGCCCGACCAGCCGTAAAGCACGAAGGTGTAATCCTCGTCCGAGCTGAGGCTGACCGATTTGGCCACCAAGTCACTGGCCGAACCGCTGGCCCGCACCGTGACATCGATCGACCCACTGGACACATCCGAGTACCCGCTGACGGTGCCAAACTCGACGTCCGAAAACACCGTGTCCCCGTCCACCTTCATGCCCACACCGGTGTAGCTCGGGTTGACGTTGATGAAACGCACCTGGGCTTGTCCGCCATCGCTGTTGCTGCCACAACCCGTCAGCACGGTGCTCAGGGGCGCTGCGGCCATGAAACTCAGGAAAGTTCGCTTTTTCATCGGGGCGTCCTGTATCGGTCGGTCTGTCGAAAATCGCGCGATTATGAACTCAGCGCGTTGCTGGTGCGTTGCCCGCATCGGCGGGCAGCAGGGTCTCCAGGCAGTGTTCCTGAAGGCCGTAAAACGCTTTGATTTGGGCCACCTGGGCCCTCACCTGGGCGCGGTGCGCGGCTTCGTCATGGCGGGGCCGGGGGCGGCGAATCGCCAAAATCATTTTGTTCTTGCTGGTGTGCTCCAAGGCCACGAACTCGAACACCTGGGTGTCGTAGCCGTGGGCTTCGAGCAGCAGGGCGCGCAAGCTGTCGGTCACCATCTCGGCTTGCTGGCCCAAGTGGATGCCGTGTTGCAACATCGGGCGCAGCACCTCCGGCAAGTGCATTTGCGGGCGGATTTGTTTGTGGCAGCACGGCGCGCTCAAGATGATGGCCGCCCCCGCCTTGACCCCTATGGCCAAGGCGAAGTCGGTGGCGGTGTCGCAAGCATGCAGGGCGATCATCACATCCAGCCGCGCCGGCACGTGGCTGCGCACGTCACCGCAGACGAAGTGCAAACCATCGAGTTGCCGCCGCCGCGCTGCGGCTTCGCACAACGTCACCAAGTCCTCGCGCAGCTCCACTCCGCTGACTTCAGCCTGCCAGCCGCGTGTGTGCGTCAGATGGTGGTGCGTGGCAAACGTCAGGTAACCCTTGCCGGCGCCAAAGTCCACCACGGTGACCGGGCTGGGCGTGCCTTGCGCCGTGAGCGGCGGGGTGAAGCGCGCTTCGTCCAGTGCGTGATCCAGCACCTCCACAAACTTGTTGATCTGCTTCCACTTGCGCGCCATCGCGGGCACCAAGCGCTGGCGTTCGTCGGTCACGCCCAAGTCCTGCAAGAACGGTGCGTCCAGCGAAAGAAAACGGCGCTTGGCCCGGTCATGGCCGGTGGCGGCGGGGGCTTCAGTGGGCGCTGCGGCGGCGGTGTGCGTCAGGCCGATCTTGCCGCGTTTGCTGATCATCAACTGCCATTCACCCTCGGTGGTGAACAAATGCCCGTGGCTGAACGCGCCGGTCTCGCTGAGCCACTCACGCACCCCGGCCAGGCCTTCGGCGATGGGGGGGTTTTTGGTGATGTCTCGCGTTTTGTGGTGATAAACCAGGCTCAGACAGGGTTCGCCCCGCAGCACGATCACCCGAGCACTCAACTTGAGCCAATCTCCCGCAGCCGCTCGGGGCTTGGCCAGCACCAGTTTGATGCAACTTTGATCGGCCACGCTGCGGGCCAGCACCTCGAAAAAACGTTCGCGCCGAGCCAAGTCGGCCAGGGCTTGACGCTGCGAAGCCAGTGGGGTGTCACTCGATCCATCGGACGATGGCACGGAAGGGGGAAAAGCGGCGCTCATGCGCCGATTGTCCCGCTGCTTCACCGTTCAGCGGCTGGCACCGCTGGCGTAACTCTCCGCCAAGCCGCCCTCGATGGCGTAACCGCTCACCCCTTGCGATGAAGTGGCCCGGCGCACCCGCAACACGCCCGACACCGTCACGGCTTCCATCGAACGCAGCGGGTGCGGCTTGGTCAAGATCACATGCACGATTTGGTTCGCTGGCGGCGGCGGCGTGTGGATGCACGCGCCAAAGTACGGCACCAACAACAGCTCACGCAGCGGCCCCAGTGGCCGATCGAGCGGCACCACGTAACCGGACAGGCGCAGCGCCCGGCCATCGAGTTCGGGGCGGGTGGGAGCGTTGTCCCAGGCGGCGCGCATTTCACGCATCAGGGCTTGGGCACGGGCGCTGTTGTCGCTGAGTTGGGACAGGTCGCTGGTTTCTTGCGCCATGGCCTTCATCGGATTCCAGCCAGGAGGCATCAGTGCCGCCCAATCGAGTGGTTGGCCGGTGGGATCGGCCGCACGGGTCAGCTTCGTCCAGCCCAGCAAGCCCAAGGCCATCATCAGCCCACGGCGGCGCCACAGCGCATTCGATTCCACGTTCAACCCCCTTGCGGTGACAACCCATCGGCCAACGACAGCCGATACGCTCGCCACGCCGGCAGCATGCTGGCCCCCATGCCGGCGGCGATCATGCCACCGAGCCAAGCCCAGGGCAGGCGTTCCAGGCTCAAGGGCTGAAGGGTCACCCCCCACCAAATTTGGCTGGAAGGTGCCACCAGCGCCAGAACGCCCGCCGCCACCGCCGTGCCCAACAACACGCCCAAGGCGCTCACGCCCGTGCCTTCCAGCACCAGCAACCCCAGCAGATGGCGCGGCGCCGCCCCCACCGCACGCAGCACCGCCAGCTCGCGCCGCCGCTGTTCCAGCCCGGTGAGGATCACCGCCACCAGCCCCACCAAACTGACACCCGCCACCAAGGTGCTCAATACCCGCAGCGCTTGGCTGACGCTGCCCACCATGTCCCACAGCTCATCGAGCACCACACCGGGCAGGACGGCCATGAGCGGCTCGTTCTCTGCCGCCATCACCCGGCGCTGCACGGCAAACACGGCGGTGCGGGTGTGCAGCCCCACCAGCGCTGCGGTAACGGTGCTTGGCGTCAAATTCATCTGCCGCGCTTGCTCGGGAGACACGCTCAGGCCCGGCATCGGCACCCCGGCCCACCAATCGACGTGCAACGCTTGCATGCCGCTCAACAAAATGTGGACAGAACGATCCACCGCCGTGCCCGTGCGCGCCAACACGCCCACGACCCGAAACGGCTTGTCCGCGTGCTGGGTGCCGGGCAACTGGCCGTCGCCGTGCGCCAACACCAGCCGATCCCCCAGTCGATGGCCGGCGCGTTCAGCCACTTCGGCGCCCAGCACCACATCGAACACATCGGCCATGGGTTGGCCTTGCTGGAAACGCAGCGTTTGCTGATCCCCGTAGCGAAAATGGCGGAAGTAATCGGCGCTCGTGCCCACCACTGGGAAACCTCGGTAGGAATCCCCCAGCGCAATCGGGATCACCCAGGCCACGTCCGGATCGGCTTGCAGCGCCTGCACGCTGCGCCACGCGATGTTGTGGCTGGGATGGCCCAAGCGCATCACGGCGTACAGCAGCAACTGCACCGGGCTGGTTCGCGGCCCGACCACCAAGTCCGTGCCGGACACGGATTGCAGGAAGTTTTCGCGCACATCCTCCCGCACCCGCTCGACCATCAGCAGCAAAAACGCCGACAGCGCCACCGACATCACCACCCACGCCAGCCCAAACCGGCGATGCCAAGCGCTGCGCAGCGCCAACCGCCCCAGATGCCGCCAGGTGCTCATGTGCCCCCCAATGAGGGCACCGCCCCCGACTGAAGCGCCGACCAGCGCACGGTGCGGTGGCAATGCACCGCCAAACGGCTGTCGTGGCTCACCAGCAGCAGCGCGCTGCCGGCCTCGCGGCACACGGTGAGCAGCAAGGCCATGAACTGATCGCGCCGCGCCTCGTCCAGCGCCGAGGTGGGTTCATCGGCCAGCACCAGCTCGGGCGCACCCAGAAACGCCCGTGCCGCCGCCACCCGCTGCTGCTGCCCAACCGACAACTGCGCCGCCGAACGGGCCCACAGCGCCGGCGCCAACTGCAACGCTTCCAGCAACGCCTGCGCCCGTGCCTGACGCTGCGCCGCGCTGGCCCCGGCACGCTGGGCACGCACGGTGGAAAAGTGGCAAGGCAGCAGCACGTTGTCCAGCACGCTCAGGTAAGGCAACAGGTTGAACTGCTGAAAAATGCAGCCAATGTGATCGGCCCGGCGCCGGTCGCGCTGCACCGAGGGCAGCGCGTGCCAATCCTGCCCCAGCAGCGACACCTGCCCCGGCCCGGCCACCCGTACCCCCGCCGCCAAAGCCAGCAGCGTGCTTTTTCCGCAGCCGCTCTCGCCTTGCAGCAAAACGTGTTCACCCGCCTTCAAGGCCATGTTCACCCCGTCAAACACCGGCTCGGTGGCGCCTGGCCAA
This sequence comes from Vitreoscilla filiformis, assembly GCF_002222655.1. GTDB lineage: Bacteria > Pseudomonadota > Gammaproteobacteria > Burkholderiales > Burkholderiaceae_C > Ideonella > Ideonella filiformis. The sequence goes on from NZ_CP022423.1 coordinate 44,064, forward strand.
CGCCACCCCAACGTCCGCAGCGACAACACCTCATCCGACATCGCCACCCACTCCCCGTGCGCGAACGCTCAGCGCGTCAGGCGAATGCTGCGCTCCGGACGGCGCAGGCTCTGGCGCCACTGTCCGCGAGGGGTGGCGACTTGCACCTCCAACACCTGCAAGCGCGTCCAAGCGTTGAACACATCGGTTGCCAAGGTGTGCAGCCGCTCGGGTTGGGCGCATTCGAAGTGGTAACGCACCTCAATGTCCGCGTGGTCGTCGTGTGCCTGCGCCGATGCAGAGGCGCCAAGCGGGCCGACCGCCAGTTGCGGCTCTCGCGCTTGGCACATCGCCGCTATATCGGGTTGGAAGCCGCCTTCGCGCAGGCGCAAGCGGGTCAGGGCTTGTTCGGCCCGCTGACGTTCGGCAGCGGTGCGCGGGGCACGCTCAAAACCCACGGCGGTGTCCAACGGCAAGGTCAGGTTCAGCACCAGGGCGCGACCGTCTTGGGCGATCTCCAAACGCGCTTGGCCGTGGGTGTGGGCCGCGTGCGCTTGGGCCCAGCCCAGCGCCGGCACCAACCCAGCCACCAGCCCGACGCAACGCAAACCGTTCAGCAAGAAAGCAGACATGATCACTCTCGAAGATGGGGCGAATTCAAGGGGACACCGTCGCGCCCAGGGCCTGAGCGATGGTGCGGGCGTTGTGCTCGAACAAACGCAAGTAGGTGTCGGCGGGGCCACCCGGCGCGGACAGGGCATCCGAATACAACGTCCCCCCCACCTGCGCACCGGACTCTTGGGCGATACGCTGAATCAAACGCCGATCGCTGATGTTTTCCACAAACAAAGCCCGGATGCGCTGCTGGCGGATTTGGCGAATCAACCGCCCCACCGCCGCTGCCGAAGGTTCGCTGTGGGTGCTCCAGCCCTGCGGTGCCAAAAATTCGACCCCGTACGCGGCCCCAAACCGCCCAAACGCATCGTGCGAGGTGATGGCGCGGCGCTGTTCACGCGGCACTTGGGCCAACCAAGCCCGCACGTGCTGATCCAGTTGACTCAAACGGACGAGGTACGCATCGCGGCGCTGGGTGATGGCCCCAGCCTGCGCCGGCCAACGAGCGATCAACGCCGCCGCGATGCGCCCAATAGCCACCCGCATCAACCCCAGGTCTTGCCAGATGTGGGGATCGGGGCCGGCGTGGCCGTGGTCATGTGCGCCATGCCGATGGGCCGGTGCTGTGGCCGATGCCGGGGTCTCCTCACCCGCAGCCACCACCAGCAGCCCTTTGTAGCCTGACACCTGGATCAACCGTGTCATCCAGCCCTCAAAGCCCAAGCCGTTGATCACCACCACATCGGCCTGGGCCAAGCGGCGACCGTCAGCAGCCGAAGGTTCGAACACGTGCGCATCGGCGTTGGCCGACACCAGGGTGATGACCTCGACCTCAGGCGGCAGCAACTCGCGGCACACGTCAGCCACGATGGAAAAACTCGCCACCAGACGTGCCGGCGGCGCCGCCCAGAGGGGCGTGGGCAACACCACCACACCGCCCCACACCCCGGCGCCCAGCGCCCGCAAGCCCGCACGACGGGCGGAAGAAAAAGGCTGGCTCATGGAAATCACTTCAAGCTCGCAAATGATGCCGAACGCGCCAACGGCGCGGCAGGATGCCATCGCGCCACCCGAACAGCACCGACAGCAGATACACCGCCCCGCACACCAACACGATGCACGGGCCCGAAGGCAGTTCGGTGTGATAACTCAGCAGCAAACCCGCCAGCCCGGCCAAGGCGCCCAAGGCGCTGGCCACGGCGGCCATGGCTGGCAGGCTCGCCACCCAAAACCGTGCGGTGGCCGCAGGCAGCATCATCAGCCCCACTGCCATGAGCGTGCCCATGGCCTGAAAAGCACTGACCAAGTTGGCCACCAACAGCACCAAAAACCCGGCATGAACCCAGGCTCCCGGCCCACCGACGCTGCGCAAAAAACCGGGGTCAAAACTCTCTAACACCAGGGGGCGGTACATCAGCGCCAAGGCCCACAACGTCACGCTGCTCACAGTGGCGATTTGCAGCAAGGCAGCATCGTCCACGGCCAGCACGCTGCCAAACAGCAGCCGCATGAGATCCACCTGGCTGCCGTGCATCGACACCAACACCACCCCCAGCGCCAAGGCGATGAGGTAGAGCGCCGCCATGCTCGCGTCCTCCCGCTGCGGGGTGCTGCGGGTGATGAACCCGGCGGCCAACGCGACGGTGAGTGCCGCCACAGCCCCTCCGAGGCTCATCGCCGGCAGCGACAACCCCGCCAACGCAAACCCAACCGCCGCGCCCGGCAGCACCGCATGGGCCATGGCATCGCCCACCAAACTCATGCGCCGTAACACCAACCAGCAGCCAATCGGGCCACTGCCCAGGGCCAAAGCCAGCGAGGCCACCAGCGCCCGGCGCATGAAACCGAACTCGACAAAGGGGGCGATCAACAGATCGTTCAACACAGCCAACACGTTCATGAACGCACGCCCTCGCACAAGGGAGCGGATTCGTCCCAGCTCCGGGCCATGTGGCGGGCGCGCTCCAAGTGTTCGGGGCTCAACACTTCGGCAGTGGGCCCCCAAGCGATGCACTCGCGCGCCAGCAACAAACATTGGTCGAAGTGCGCTCGCACCTGATTCAGGTCGTGCAGCACGGCCACCAACGTACGGCCTTCTTGCCGCCAGGGTTCGAGCAAATCCAGCAGGTCGGTGGTGGTGCGAGCATCCACCGCGTTGAAGGGCTCGTCCAGCAAAATCAGCCCAGCGTCTTGCACCAACACACGGGCAAACAGCACACGCTGCACTTGGCCGACCGACAACTCTCCCAACCAACGCCGCTCAAAGCCGCTCAAACCGACGCGGGCCAAGGCATCGCGCACATGGTGGTGTTCGGCGATCCGCAGTCCGCCCCACCACCCTGTGCGCCACCACAAGCCGCTGGCCACCACTTCATGCACTTGCACGGGAAACGTTCGATCCAGCGCAGCCGCTTGGGGCAGATAAGCCACGCGAGGCGCTGGATGAGGGCGTTCAATGTGACCTTGATAAGGCAGCAGCCCCGCCAAAGCGCCCAGCAGGCTGCTCTTGCCCGCACCGTTGGGACCCACCACAGCCGTGAAGCTGCCAAACGCCAAAGCGCCATTCAAGTGATGCACGGCTGGGTGACCTCGGTAAGACACCGTCAAATCGCGCACCGTCAGGGCATTCACCACAGGGCCCAAGCCACGGTCATCCACAGCAGGGCGACCAGCCCCGTGGCACCCAACAAACGCTGGATGGCGTGAGTGTTCAGCATCACGATTCCTTGGTGTTTTGAAAAAACGGTTCACGGGCGGGCGCACGCTTGGCAGCGTCCATACAGGATCAGCTCGTGGGCTTCCACTTGAAAGCCCGGTGGGGCCAAGTGCGACAAGTCCCCTGGGCATGCATGGACGTCGAACACTCGTTGGCAGGTCATGCACTGGAAATGGTGGTGGTGCGCTGTACAAGCCAGCTCAAAGCGGGGGTTCTCGCCAGGCAGGCTGACGGTGCGCAACTCGCCCTCCTCGACCAAGGTCTTGAGGTTGCGATACACCGTGGCCATGCCCAAACCTGGCACGTGTTGTTGTGCTGCATCCAAGACCTCTTGCGGTAGCAATGGCCGCTGGGCTTGGGAAATCGCTTGTTGAATGGCGCTGCGCTGCCGTGTGTTGCGTTCCATTCATTGATGATAATGCATTTTCATTACAAAGCTGAGATGTGCCAAAGAAGGCAGCATGCCCAAAGTGCATGAATGTGTTCTTTATCAGATGAATTACAAAGTAGTAGTAGTCATAGAGCATGGCCATCTGCTGTGGATAAGCATCATTTTCTCAATGAGAACAAGCATTTAGCACTTGCATAACGATGTGGGTAACCCCATGAATTCTGTGAGGACAAAGAGATAACAACTTAGCAGATGGCGCAGATCTCAACAATAACTCAACAGTTGTCCCAAAGTTATGCACAGAGTTATGAAGAGGATGTGATTTTTACCAAAATGGAAAGCGACGTGCCGTCAGAAATTCGCAGCCCTCTGTGTATAACTTGTGAAGAACCAGTCGTGGTAGAACTCCACAAGATCTCCGGGATGGTTATCAACAGCACCCCATTGCCACACTTGTTTGATGAAACTGCTTTTTTTCTTGTAAAATCAACATGTTGGCTTGTGGATAAGCCTGTGATCAACGAACGTCATTCACACCCTCCGAGAAAGATTATCCACAGGGTTATCTCCAAGGTTTTCAACAGGTAAAGAGAATGAAAGATATCCACAAGCCGGCGCCCAAGCAAGGGGTCAATCCTTGTGTGGTGCAGATTCCCCCGCGCCGGGGTGGCGTGCCTGTGCATAACATTGTGGATTTCTTGTGCGAACGCTTGCCCTTGGTTTCCAGGGCCCAATGGTTGGCGCGTTTAGCCGCAGGCGGCGTGTTGAATGCCCAGGGGCGTCCGGTGGCAGCGCAGGATCCCTGCCCTCCCGGTTCTTGGCTGTGGTACTGGCGAGAAGTCGACGAAGAGCCGGACATCCCTTTCGAGGCCCCGGTGTTGTTTCGCGATGAGCACCTGGTGGTGGCCGATAAGCCTCACTTCTTGCCCATGACACCCAAGGGCCGTTATGCCCGTCACACCTTGCTGGCGCGGTTACAGGCGACGCTGGGGCTGGACACGCTCGTGCCCATCCACCGACTCGATCGTGAAACCGCTGGGGTGGTGGTGCTGTGTGTGCGTCCGCAAGATCGGGCGGCCTATCAGCAGTTGTTTCGGCAGCGGCAGGTGCGCAAGGTGTATGAAGCCATGGCGCCTTGGCGCTCCGGGTGTCCTTGGCCACAGGAGCGGCATTCGCGCATCGTTGAATCTCCCACGCACTTCATGCAGCGGGTGGAAGCCCCGGGCGAACCCAATGCCCACACCACGATCGAGCTGCTGGCGCACGACACGCACTGGGGCCACTACCGCTTGCATCCCCACACCGGGCAGACCCACCAATTGCGGGTTCACATGAACGCTTTGGGCTTGCCGCTGTGTGGGGATCGCATTTACCCCCTCTTGCAGCCCGAACCCCCCGCTGGAGCGGCGCCGGACTTCTCCACCCCGCTGCAACTCCTGGCGCGCCGCATTGAATTCACCGATCCGATCACGGGGCAAGTGCGTACGTTCAGCAGCCAGCGGACGCTCCAATCATTTTCTGATTTGTATACGGTGTATACGTTATGAATGGGTTTCAACTGAGATGAAAAATCTCACCCGTGGCGTGAAACGGCAGCCGGCGCCCGGCTGGCAGTAAAAACGCATGGGCGCGGCGGATGACCAGTGCGTCGCAGGCCCCGTCGGTGATGACGAGGATGGGGCCATCGGGTGGAAAGTCGGGCGCGGTTTCGAGCAGATCAACGCCCGGTTGCAGCACGGTGCCGCCCCGTCCTTTCACTTGCACCCGACCGGCAATGTGCTCGGGCGGCAGGTAGCCGGCGTCGTGCGCGGCGGCGTCGCAGAACACCACGCGGGCGGCGGGCACATCGTGTGCGGCGGCGTAGCTGGCAATGGCACCCAGGGCACGCGCCAACAACTGGCGATCCATCGAACCCGAGGTGTCCAGCACCACGCCGAAGGTGCGGGCCGAGAGCCAGCGCGCATCCAACACCCAGCGCGGGCGCGGGATGTCCGGCGTGCTGGCCTGGCGCCGACTCGGGCGGGCGTAGCTGCGTTGGCGCTCCAGCGGCGGGAAATGGTGATCAAACCACTGCGCCAGCTTCACATCCCAGGGGATGACGGGTTGCAGCAGCGCGGTAATTTCTTCCAGCAAGCCAGCGGGCAGCAGGCCGCGCCCTTGCTGCTGGTGCAGCGCCAGGCCCTTGGCCAGGGCGTCTTTGTAGAAGGCGTCCAGGTCGGTGGCGGGGCCCAGTGGCGGGCTGCCGGGCAGGCGGCGCTCCAGCATGTCGCCTTGGGCGCCGGCGAGGGTGCGCAGTTTGCGGGCACGGCGCAGGTCGGTGGTGATGCGGTCGTAGATGCTTTCGGCGGACAGGCCGTCCAACTGCGGATCGTGCAGCAGGCCGATGGCCGGCGCCGTGCCGACGCCCATCTCGATCAACCAAGCGTTGATGACGAAATCGCAGGCCACGTTCCACAAGAACGGATCACGCCCACGTCGGCGGCCCAGGTGGCGCAGGGCGACGTGCAGCACCTCGTGGCCGATGACGAAGCGCCGTTCCTCCTCGGTCAACCCGGCGCCGGGGTTGAGGTAGATGGTGCGCGCCACCTCGTCCACCGCTGCCACGGGGATCTCTTCCCGCTGACAAATGCCGGCCTCTTCGATGAACTCGAAACTGCTCACCATGGCGCCCAACAGCGGAAAACTGCTGATGAACCAACTGCGCGCCCGCTCGGTGGCGAGGCTGAGGGCCGGTCGCGCGGGCGTCGCCCGCTGCGCCACGCCGCTGGCGTTGACCGCTTCCAGCGAGGCTTGCACCGCCCGGGCGATGCCTTCGGCCAGCAAAGCACCCCAGTTCTGGTGGCGGGTGTAAAGCGTGAGGCGCGAGGTGGGCGCGGCGGCTTGTTCGGGCGGCAGCATCCCAGTGGCGCTTGGGCCGGCGGGGCTCAAGTTGGCGGCCCAATCGGGCACGCCTTCTTCGCAAAATTGCTGGTACCAGCGGTCTTCGTCCCAATTGGGCAGGCCTTCGGGCAGGTGGGCGTGTGCGGGGGCGCGGCCCAGCTTGAGGGTGTGCAACAGGCGCACGATGCCGATGTCGCACGCGGCGCACCAGGCGGGCCAATCGCCCTTGTCAGTGGTGTAGCGCTCCAGGCCGAAGTAGAGCGCGCCGTGCGCCAGCACAAACGCCCATTCGGCGGGTTCGGCCAGGCGGGTGGGGTGGGCGTAGAGCCGGTCGGGCAGTTGGGCCACCAGCCAGCCGTCGCGTGGCACGCCGGGGTCATGGCCGCCGGGGGTGCGCTGCCAGGCGTACAGCCGACCGGTGATGCCGTTGAACATCGGGTGCTGGCGCACCAGCGACCAGCCTTCGTCAAACGCTTGTTCGGCCCGCGCTTGGGCACTGTGCGAGGGCTTGGCCATGCGCCGGCCCTCAGCCGTTGCCTTGGGCGGCCAAACGCGGCAAATCCCGGATGACTTCCACCAAGAACCAGCCCGGTAGCGCTGCCTCCTCGGTGCCGGCCTCGGCGGGGGCCACCACCAAGCGGGCCATCTCCAGGCTGATTTGCGCCAAGTCCTTCAGCAGGGCTTTGGCGCGGTGGACGAAGGTTTGCACATCACCACTCAGGGCACGGCGATCCTCCGGCAACTGCTTGATGAGCCGGGCGCGGAAGGCTTGGGTGAGGAAGTAGAGCAAGTCCCGGTCGTGCGGCTCGTGCGGCCAGCGGGCGTCGCCCTTCAAGATGGCATCGAGCCGGTGACGATCGCCCGCCAGCTTGCCAAACGCTTTGAACTGCGCGGCATGGTTCGGGCTGAGGCACCCCATGGCCAGTGCTTCGGCGCCCACGGGCGGGAGGCTCTCGCCCCAAGCGTGCAGGGCGTCGCTCAACATGTGCCAGGTGCGCGGGGTGGAAAACGGCTCCTCGTGCTTGGGCGGCGGGCTCCAGAGGTGATCCGGACGCTGTTCCAAGTATTCGATCACCAGCGGGTGCAGGCCGTGTGCCTTGGCCCAGGCCAGCCACTCCGAGGCCGACACGCGCAACTGCACATGCACCATCCGGTTGATGAGCGCCGAGGACATCGGTTTAACGATGGCCGCATCCTGCGCCCGGTTGCCCGCGCCGATGACGATGGAGCCTTCGGGCAAGCGGTAGTCGCCGATGCGGCGCTCGTGAATCAGGCTGTAAAACGCTTTTTGCACTTCCTGCGAGCAGGCGTTCAGCTCGTCCAGAAAGAGGCAATACGGCGCCTGCCGGGCAATCATCGACGGCGGGCAAAAGCGGCTCACCCCCGCTTCGATTTGCGGCACGCCGATCAAATCTTCCGGGGCGAGCTGGCTGCCCAGCAGCGAAACGCAATCCAGCCCGACATCGGCTGCAAACTGCTGCACCAAGGCCGATTTGCCAATGCCCGGTGGCCCCCAAATGAACACCGGGCGCACGGTGGCGACTTGCAGCAGAAATTCGCTCAGTTGCGAGGGCGTGAGGGTGTGGGCGGCTTGCATGGCGTCAGTGTCGGTGAGGTGGGGGGCTGCATCAACGCTGGCGTTTCATGGCGTACATGCGCTGGTCGGCGCTTTCCCAGGCGGCAATCAGGTCGTGCGAGGGGTGGCGCACAGCGTGGCCGATGCTGGCGCGGATGCCCTCCGCCGCCAAGGCCGTTTGGCAGCGGACTTGCAGGGATTCGCCAGTATCACGGTCACAGGTCGCACACAGGATGCCAAACTCATCGCCCCCCAGCCGGGCCACCACGTCGCCCGTGCGCACGGCTTGGCGCAGGGTTTCGGCGGTGCGTTGGATCAGCCGATCGCCAGCGGCATGGCCTTGGGTGTCGTTGATGCGCTTGAGGTCGTCCAGATCGAGGGTGATGACCACCGCCGGCACGCCGTAGCAGCGGCACCGTTCTTCCTCGGCCTGCATCAGTTGCTGCCAAGCGCGGCGGTTGTACAGGCCCGTCAGCCCATCGGTGAGGGACTCAATGTGCAGGCGTTCGGCGCGGCGGGTCGCTTCGGTGGCGTGCAGTTCCAATTGCAGCACCGCACTCAGCAATTGGGCCAGCAGCTCCAGCAGCGGTTGCTCTTGTTGGAGCGCGGCGGGTTGCTCGTGGGGATCGATGGCACACAGCGTGCCGAACAAGGCGCCGTCGGCCAACCACAACGGCAAACCGACGTAGGCTTGAATCGGCACCTGCTGGCCAATCGGCGCGCTGGCATACGCGGGCACCTGTGCCGCGCAGGGCGCGATGTGCGGCCCTTGGCCCGCCACCATGCGCATGCAAAACGAGTCACTCCAGCGCAGCACCGTGCCGGGGCGCATGCCGTAGCCATGGTCTTCGCAGTGCAGCACGATCCAATCGTCGCCCTCGGTGCGGGTCAACATCCACAAATCAAACCCGAAGCGTTGGCGCAGAAACGCCAGCACCGCCCGGGTTGTGTCCTCGAAACGGCCAGCGGGCAGCGTACTGACCAGCCGTGCAACGGGAACATCCACACCCACCTCCTTGCTCAGTCGGGCCTGGTGCTCCCGGTGGGGCTGGCCAGGCTGGCGCTGAGCATCTCACGGGCAGCGGCGAAGTCATAGCTTTGGATGGCCTGTGAGATGAGGGAGGCCCGTTCCCCCAAGATAGGGGTGAGCTGCGCTTGATGTTGGGCGAACAGGTCACACGCGGCGGTGTCGTGGTCGTGCAGCAAGTCGAGCAAGGTGTGCAACAACACCTGGGCAGGGTCGGATTCGCGGGGAGGCTCGGCCAATGCTGCCACCGTCGGCACGGGGGTGGCGCGAGAGGCGGCGGTGTCCACAAACACCTGGCGCAAAGCACTCAAGCAGCGTTGCAAGCTGCGCCCCAGTTGCAGCGCGGCCAGCGTGGGCAGGCGCGTGGGATCGACCGCATCGGGCTGGCTGTGTTCGAGCGCCCGGGCGTGTTCGTACACCGTGGTGGCGCCGATGGTGGCCGCCGCCCCCGCCAGCGAGTGCCCGAGCTGGCGCAAGCGCTCGTAGGGCGGCAGCAGGTTCGGCTCTTGCAGTTGCTGCGGTGTTTGGCCGTAGTGCGTCAGGAACAGTTGCAGCGTGCGCAGCAACAGCGGCCATTGGCCTTGAACCCGTTTGAGGGCGGCGGCCACGTCCAGTTCGGACAGAGCGAGCAGGCGGGCGCGCACATCGTCTTGCGCGTCGATCGGGCGCGTCATGGCGGGCGGCAGCGGCACCGGTCGGGCGGCGGGTTTCCAGCGCGACAAGCACCGCCGCAGCGCATCGGGATCGACGGGTTTGGCGAGGTAGTCGTCCATCCCGGCTTCCAGGCAGCGGCGCCGGTCTTCCTCGAACGCATTGGCCGTCATGGCGATGATCGGCACCCGCCCCTGCGGCGCCGGCAGGGCGCGGATGGCGGCGGTGGCTTGCAGCCCGTCCATCACCGGCATTTGCATGTCCATCAAAATCAGATCGACCTCGCCGCGTGCGGCCAAGGTCACCGCGATTTGGCCGTTGTCCGCCGTGCTGACCCGCGCTCCGGCCTCGTTCAACAGGGTGCAGGCGACTTCTTGGTTGATCGGGTTGTCCTCGGCCAACAGCACGCGCAGACCGCGCAGCGGTTGATCCGCCATATGGGCCGGAGTGGACGCGGTGGTTTCGGTGGCGGTGGCGGGTGTCGGGGTCAGGGTTTCTGGCGTGTGTGCCGGGGCAAACGGCAGTTCGAGCCAGAACGTGCTGCCTTGCCCAGGTTGGCTGGTCACGCCGATGCGTCCGCCCATCAAGCGTGCCAAGCGTTGGCTGATCGCCAAACCCAAACCCGTGCCGCCAAAGCGCCGGGTGGTGGAGGCGTCGGCCTGCTCGAAGGGCTGGAACAGGTGCGTCATCTGCGCTTCTTGGATGCCGATGCCCGTGTCCTGCACCTCCAAGCGCAACCAGTGGCGAGCGGGTTCAGCGGGCGCATTGGGCGGGGCCGGCAAGGGGCGCACCCGCAGGCACACCCGACCCTCTGGGGTGAATTTCACAGCGTTGGACAGCAAATTGAGGAGGATTTGCTCCAGCCGCAGCCGGTCGCCGTGCAGCAGCAAGGGGGTGTCGGTGGCCAGCTCGCTGTCCAGGCGCAGGGGTTTGGCTTGGGCGCGTTCGCGCACCATGTCCAACATGCGTTGCACGCTGGCATCAAGGCGGAAGTCGGCGGTTTCCAGGGTGAGTTTGCTGGCCTCAATCTTGGAAAAATCCAACACATCGTTGATCACCTGGGACAGGTGATGCCCCGCATCGATGATCTTGTGCAGTTGATCCACCTGCCGGGCCGTGAGCGGATCGTGGTGCAACAGGTGGGCAAAACCGATGATGGCGTTCATCGGCGTGCGGATTTCGTGGCTCATGTTGGCCAAGAACGCACTCTTGGCTTGGTTGGCCGCTTCGGCTTCGAGTTTGGCTTTTTCCAGCGCCAGTTCGATGCGCCGACGCACCAAGATGCGCCACAAGTCGGCACCGATCAGGGCGATTTCGCGTTCGTCCGTGCTGTCATACGCCTGGGGTTTGTTGGCGGTGCAGATGACGAAACGCATCTGCCCTTCCTCGAAAATGGGCACGCACAACGCCCGCTCGACGTTGGGCAGGCAGCACAGCGGCTCATCTTCCGAACCACAGCGCCAAATCCGGTTGGAGTGCAGCACCCGATCCCAGAGCGTGGGGGCTTGGAAGGGTTCAGGGGGCGGCGTTTCGGTGTCGGTGCAGTCAGGATGCTGGCACCAGATGGCCTGCGCAAAGCTGTGGCCGTCCTCGGCGATGACGTGCAAACAGGCGTTTTGACTCCCCGTCAACCGCACGATCAAGCGAATGCCCTCACGAAACAGCGCTTCTTCGTTCAGCGTGCTGGCGCATTGGCTCAAGGCCAGCATGGCGCGCAAACGCAGATCCTCGCGGCTGAGGCGGGCGTTGACGCGCTCCACCTCGGCGGTGCGCGTGGCCACCAGTTCCTCCAGGTGCTGGCGGTAGCGGTTGAGTTCTTGTTCGGAGCGCACGCGCTCGGAAATGTCCACCCCCGTGCCGACCAAAATCGCTTCGCCGTGGATGTCGATGCGCCGCGACACAAACAGGTAGGGAATGCGCTCACCTTGCCGGGTCACCAAGGTGGCTTGAACCTGGGAGCTGCCCTCGACAAACGATTGGGCGATGCGCTGGCGGATCAGCTCGCGGTCGGTGCCTTCGAAGAAATCCATGGCGGGGCGGCGGCGCAACTCGTCTTCGTCGTAGCCGGTCACCAAGCGCAATTGCTGGTTCCAGAGTTTCAACAGCCCTTGGGTGTCGATGGCAAAAAACAGCCCCGCCACGGATTCGATGAGCTGTTCACGGAAGTGCTGTTCCTGATGCCGGGCTTGTTCGGCAGCAATGAAGTCCAGCGCAAAGCCGATGTCGCCGGCCAAGCGTGTCAGCAAGGCAATTTGTTCGGCATCGAAATACTCGGGCGTGGTGGAGTACACCACCAAGCAGTGCTGGCACTGCCCGGCCACCTCGATGGGCAGGGCGGCCAGCGAGCGCAAGCCGAGCGCCAGCGTGCCTTCACGCCAGGGGGTGGCCAAGCCACTTTGCTCGATGTCGGCCACGACCCCAATTTGTCCCGAGTTCATGGCCCGGTTCACTGGCCCGGTGTAGGCCGGGTTGAAGGGCACGCGCAGGGTTTCGATGTAACCCTCAGAGTGGCCTGCATGGGCCAGGGGGACAATGTGGCGTTGCCCGTTGGCATCCGGCGCGCTCAACCCGCCGACCCAAGCCAGGCGGAACCCGCCCGTGCGCACCGTGATGCGGCAAATCTCGGTGAACAGCGCCATGGCTTCGCGGGTGCGCACGATGGCTTCATTGACTTCCCCCAGCACCGCATATGCCTGGTTGAGACGCTGGATGCGTGCTTCGTGGTGCTTGCTTTCAGTGATGTCGCGCCAGACCGCTGCCAACAGCATGCGATCCGCATAAGTCACGGTTCGCAAGGTCAGCAGGACGTGCTGGAGGCTGCCATCGGCGCGGCGGTGGCTGGTTTCGGTGCGCACCTTTTCACCGGCCAGCACCCGCTGGGCGATCGCTTGGATGGTTTCGGTGTCCCAGGCGCCTTGGTAGTCTTTGGGACGCAGCCGGGCAAAGGCTTCGCGGCTGTAGCCCAGGCCTTCGCAGGCTGAGTCGTTGAAGTGAACGATGTCCAGGGTTTGCATGTCATGCAAGACGATGGCATCGGTGGTTTGGCCAAACATGGTGTCGATGAGGCGCTCGCGCTCGGCCACAGCGCGTTCACCGACCTTGATCAAGGTGATGTCGCGTCCCACCCCCAGCACCCCGATGAGCTGCTGATGCTCGTCCAGCAAAGGCGTGTGGATGATCTCGTACAGCCCACGCTGGTCGCTGGTGGCGGAGGTCAGCCACAGTTCGGTGGTGCATTGCGCCAGGGTTTGGCACACCTCGGCATGGCCTTGGTGCAGGGCTGGATAGGCTTCAGCCGGAAACAGGGCCGAACTGGCCTGTCCGGTGAGGGCCCCGACGCTGCGGCCCAGCAGTTGCGCCAAGGCAGGGTTGCAGGCGGTGATGCGCTCATCAAGGTCACTCAGCCACAGCAAATCCGGGACGGCGTCCAGCACGTTGCGGGTGCGGCGCTGGCTGTCGTGCAGCCGCTGAAGCGTTTTCAAATGGCACAACACCACCGACGCCAACTGCGCAGCGAACGCCAAATGCTCCAGCTCTTCTTCGGTGGGTTGGGCGGGCGTGCGCCGGTAGATGGCAAAACTGCCGAGTGCTTCGCCCTGCGGCCCCGGAATTGGCTCCGACCAGCACGAAGTCAACTGACAGCGGGCCGTGATCTCCCGGGCAATTTGCCAGTGGGCATCGGTGCTCAGATCCGACGTGATCACCCGCGTGTTGTGCATGATGGCCGGGCCGCACGAGCCCAGGTCAGCCAGCAAAGGCAAACGGCGCACATAGTGAGCGTAGTCTGACGGCAAGCTGGGCGCACAAGCCAGCTCCATGTGCTGGCCATCTTCGCTGCGCAGCATGATGCTGCACAAGCTGTCGGGGAACAGGGCCTCGTGATCCAACACCAGTTGATGCAACAACTCGTCGCGCCGGTGGCCGCGCATGAGGTTTTCCAGCAGGGCCAGGCGCTGCCGGTCGCGTTGCTGGCGGCGCTGTTGGGCGCTGATGTCCACGATGACCACCACGCGGCAGTCCCGCCCGTCGTAGCTGACATCGTGTGAACGCGCCACGATGTGGATCACGTGGCCATCACAATGCAAGTGGCGCCACTGGCCGGTATTCGTCAGGCCCTTGAGCTGGGGAATCAGAGCGATGATGGCAGCGCGTTCTTCGGGGACGAACAAGTCCGGCAACCGCATGCGTTGCACCGCTTCGCGGGCGTGGCCGTACAGCTCGCAGAACGCTTCGTTGACCGTGACCATCGCCAGACTGTCGCGCTCGTAAATCAGCATCGGCGCTGGGCTGTGGGCGAACAGATGGCGGTAGTGGCGCTCGGCCTCGCGCAGTGCGGTGATGTCCCGCCCAATGCCCAGCACACCGAGCAGCCGGCCCTGGGCGTCACGCACGGGGGTTTTGATGGTTTGCGTCAGTTCTTGGTGGCCGTCGCTGGCAAACGTCAGTGCTTCTTCGTTGACACTGGGGCGGCCCAGGGCGATCGCCCGGCGATCGTTGGCGCGGAAAAAAGCCGCCAATTCAGGGCTGACAAACGCCTCGTCGGTGCGGCCAATGATGTCGCAGTGTGGGGCGCCCAGCAGTTGCTCGAAGCGCGGGTTGCAGTCCACGAACACGCCGTCCGGATCTTTGAGCCACAGCAGATCGGGCACCGCGTTGAAGATGGCGCGTTGCAAGGCGCGATCTTTTTGCAAAGCGTTGTCCATGAGGCTCAGGGCCATGGTGCGCGTCAAGTCGTGCTCGCACACCAGGCCGACGGGGGCTTGCGTTGCAGCGTCCAGCACCACGAGGTGGCGCGTGCGTTGCGCCAGCATCTGTTCCGCCGCTTCGTTGAGCGTGGTGCGGGTGGTGACTTCGTACACCGGGGTGCTCATCACCTCGGCCAAACCCAACTCGCTGGCGTGAGACTGCGCGGCGAACAACCGGCGCAAATCTCGCGTGGTCAGCACCCCCACCGGGCGACCTTGTGCATCGACCACCACCAGCGGCCTTTCCGGATGAGGCGCCAAGCACTCCACCGCATCGCACACCCGGGCCTCTTGGGGCAAAGTGCTGACCGGCGCCATCACCTCCGCGACCGTGTGGCGCCCCGCCAAAATGCCCAGATTCATCTGAACCCGCAAATCCCCCTCACTGGCCACGGCAACGACATGCGCTTGTGCATCGACGAGCAGCAAATGGGTGGCGTTGTGATCCAAGCAGTGCCGGTAGGCGGTTTCACAGTCGCAGGTGTCCGGCACAGTGAAGGCGGGGCCCATGACCGCTCCAACAGGCGTTTCGGGCGGCTGTCCCTGGTGCAGAGCGGATTGCACGCGCCCTTCCGTGAGCACCCCCAGCGCCCGGCCCTCGGCATCCAGCACTGGCAGGCACGACAGGCGCCGCGACGCCAGCAGCAGCGCCGCTTCGATCAGTGGCCGTTCGGGTGGGCACGACACCACAGGCTGCGACGCGATGTCACGTAACGAACGCTGCAAAGGGAGAGGGGCATCCTGGTGAGCGGGCTGCATGGGAGGTCTCACACGGTCAGGTCAGTCGGCCAAGTGGGCGCGGATGGCGGTGAAGCGGTCTTGCATGGCATCGAAGGCCGCCACCACGATGGGATCAAAGCGCTGGCCCGCCTGGGCGCGGACGTAGGCTTGAGCCTCCTCCACCGGCCACGCCGGGCGATGCGGTTTGCGGTGGGTGAGGGCATCGAACACATCGGCCACTGCCACGATGCGCGCTGGCAGGGGGATGTCGCGTTCTGCCAAGCCATCGGGGTAGCCGGAGCCGTCCCAGCATTCGTGGTGGTGGGTGGCGATCAGGCGGGCCACTTCCAAGTAGCGCACACCGTCCGGCAGGGGATGGTGGGCGGATGGGCGGTCACCATGCAGGGCCAGCGCTCGGTGGATGGCGTGGCGGAGGGCATCGCCGCCGATGCGGGTGTGGGTTTTCATCACCTCAAACTCTTCGGCCGTGAGGGGGGCTGGCTTGAGCAGAATGTGGTCGGGAATGCCGATCTTGCCGATGTCGTGCAATGGTGCGGCCTTGACCAGCATCGACAGCGCCGGCTCACGCAGTTGGACGCCGTACACCGGGTGCGTTCGCAACCAGCTCGCCATGGCTTCGACATAGCGTTGGGTGCGCAAGGTGTGGGGGCTGTTTTCGTCACCGCCCCGGGTTTCGATGAGTTCGGTGAGGGCGCACAGCGTGACGTCTTGTCCGAGCTGATGATCGTGCAGTCGCTGCGCCAGGGTGCGTTCGAGCCAGGCGTTGTGTTGTTGCAGCCGCTGCTGGGCTTCGTGCAGATCGAGGTGCGTGCGCACCCGGGCCAGCACCACCGCCGGTTTGATCGGCTTGACGATGTAGTCCACCGCCCCCAGGGCCAGGCCCAGTTCTTCGTCCACCTCGTCGCCCAATGCGCTGACCAAAATCACTGGGATGTCGGCGGTGACGGGGTTTTGCTTCAACCTCACCAAGAGCGTCAGGCCATCCATTTCGGGCATCACCACATCGAGCAGGATCAAGTCGGGACGCTCCTGCTCTAGCAAGGCCAGCGCCAACGCGCCAGAGCGCGCCCCCAGGACACGGTGGTGTGGCTTGAGCAAGTTGGCCAGCAAGGCCAGATTCAGGGGCTCATCGTCAATAACCAGCAGGGTGGCGGTGATGCGGGGCATGTCGTCGGGCGAGCGGGGGAGGGACGGCGCGGGCCTTCATCCTAGAGGTGGGGCGGATGGGGGTTGTGGCATAAGCGTGTCCTGGGGGCAGACATTCAGGCCGCGCTGCCGACGCGGTCCGACGATTCGTCCCGCGCCCACGTGTCCAGGTGGCTGACATCGGCCCAGCCCGTCACCCGCAAGCCGCTGTCGGTGTGCAGCAGCCGATTGATGCCGGTGTTGGGCAATTCCCACGTGCGGGCCGCGTTGAGGGCCATGCGATTGGCGGCGCGGTAAAAGCAGTCGAGCACACCACCATGGGCCACCACCACCACGGTCTGCCCTGGATGCTGTTGCGCCAGGCGGGTCAAGGTGCCCACGCAGCGCTGGAAGAATGCTTCCAGTGTTTCGCCCCCTGGAGGACCAAAGGCGGGATCACGCGCCCGCCAAAACACCGCCAATTCGGGCCACTGGCGTTCGACCTCCGCATAGGTGTGCCCTTGCCACTGGCCGAAGTGGCGTTCGCGCAAACCCGGGTCGGTGTGAACTGGCAGGCCGATGCGTTCTCCCAGGGCTTGGGCCGTGGCGTGGGCGCGGCACAGATCGCTGCTGTAAATCACGTCTGGGGTTTCGTCGGCCAAGGTAACGGCGGCCAGGCGGGCCTGCTGGTGGCCGCGCTCGTTCAATGGAACGTCCAATTGGCCTTGCAGCCGGGTGTCCACATTCCAGGCGGTTTCACCGTGGCGCACGGCGATGAGGCGGGTGGCTGCCAGCATGACGTCACACCCCCCACACAATCGGTTCATCTTCTGCATGGCAGCGCCGCATCATCTCGATCAGCGGCCAGACGCGCTGGCGCAGCGCCACCGCAGGTGGACGGGTCACGGGGTCATCATCCCCAGCCGCGCCAGGGGCGGTGCGCGAGGCTTCGTCGTGTTCCACCGCTGCGCTCAGGGTGGCGATGGCGGCGGGCATGTCCCGGGGTTCAAAAATGCCTTGGGGGCTGGGTTCGCGGCCAAGCAAGCCCAAAATTTTGTCGCCTGCCGGGCCGAGCATGATGACGTCGCCCGAGGCTTTGCTTTTGAATTTGTAGAGCATGTCCGCTTCTTGGTGAGGATTCGAGTGGGAGTGCGCATTGTCGGATGGCGTATGGCGCAGCTTGCTGTTGTGGGGCGTTTCCTCATGGCCCCCTTCCTACAATGGCAGCATGAGTTCTCCTGCCGCCCCCGCCTTGCCCTACACCCGCGCCGCCGCCCTGCCGGCGCTGCTTGCCCAGCGTGTTGTCGTCATTGACGGCGCCATGGGCACCATGATCCAGCGTTACCAGCTCAGCGAAGCGGATTTCCGCAACGCTGCACTGGCCGATCACCCCACCGACCTCAAGGGGAACAACGATCTGCTGGTGCTCACCCGCCCGGACGTGATCGCCGAGATCCACGCCCAGTACCTGGCCGCCGGGGCGGACATCATCGAAACCAACACCTTCGGGGCGACCGCCATTGCCCAGGATGACTATCGCCTCGGCCACCTCGCCCGTGACATGAACCTGGCCGCCGCCCGTCTGGCCCGGGCCGCTTGCGACCGCTACAGCACCCCCGACCATCCTCGTTTCGCCGCCGGTGCCATCGGCCCGACGCCACGCACCGCCAGCATCAGCCCCGACGTGAACGACCCAGGCGCCCGCAACGTCACGTTCGCTGAATTGCGCGATGCCTACAAGGCGCAAGCGTCGGCCTTGCTTGAAGGGGGTGTCGATTTGTTTTTGGTTGAAACCATTTTTGACACCTTGAATGCCAAGGCCGCCATTTTTGCCCTGGACGAATTGATGGCAGAAACCGGGGAACGCCTGCCCGTGATCATCTCGGGCACGGTGACGGATGCGTCGGGACGCATCCTGTCCGGGCAGACCGTGGGGGCGTTCTGGAATTCGGTGCGCCATGCGCGCCCGCTGGCTGTGGGATTGAATTGCGCCCTGGGTGCCGCGACGATGCGACCCTACATTGAGGAACTCAGCCGCATCGCTGGGGACACCTTCATCAGTTGTTATCCCAACGCGGGCCTGCCCAACCCCATGAGTGACACCGGTTTTGACGAAACGCCCGACATCACCAGCGGCCTGGTGGAGGAGTTCGTGCGTGCGGGGTTTGTCAACATCGTGGGGGGCTGCTGTGGCACGACACCGGCCCACATTGAGGCCATCGCCCAGCGTGTAGGTCGTTACCAACCACGGTGCCTGCACGATCGACCTTTGAGCCGGCTTCTGGCAGGCTGAGCCCATCACCCGGACGCTTGTTGATCGAGGAGAACCCACACCATGGCCCGCCTGTTCCGCAGTGGTTGGCATCGAGTTGCAGCCGTGCTCATGGCGGCGACACTGGGGGGCTGCGCCACCACGGACAGCACCGTGGACGATGGCCGCAAAGTCAACGAAACCCTGCTCAACAACATCCGGCGCTATGGGCGCATTGAGCAGGCGGTGCGTCCGGCCATTGAGCGCAGCGCCACATTGCAGGATCCCGCTTGCGACAAACAGTGGGAGCTGCCGTTTTCGGTGGCGTCCAGCCAGTCCTGGGACAAGGATGACCGGGTGGCCTGGAAACGCGCCCTGGGGGTGGATGAGCGCCTCACGGTGGTGGCCATCAGCGCAAGCGCCCTGGTGCGTGTGGGCGACCGCATTGTGGGCATTGCGGGCCGTGGCAGTCGCTCTGCCAGTGAGATGGCCACATGGCTGGGGGCTGCCCGCGACGAAGGGCAACCGTTTGGCGTCGCGCTGGCCGATGGCTCGCAGGTGCTGGTCACGCCGTTCCAAGTCTGCCGAGGTTACGCTCGGTTTGCCCCCCCAAACGCCCCTGAGAGCAAGGACTACCACTGGCTCATGAGCCTGCACCCGCTGGATGTGGCCGATGCCGAGCTGACCGAAGATGAGGCCCTGTGGCTGGTGCTGTGGAGCCAAGGGTTGTCCGAGGAGGGTGGGTTGCGCATGAAGACCTACCACTACGGCACCAAGGTGGTGGGGGCGCTGTACAACATCTTCACCATTGCGTCGGGTTTGCACAGCGCGGCGTTGGCGGCCGACACCGTGATGCGAGCCGCTCAGTCCGCCGCTGCCAACGTGGCCAGTGACCTGCTCAAGCAGCAAATCATCGCCCAGGCGCGTGAGCTGGCGATGCGGCGCATCAACGAGAGCATGAACGAATCCACGCAGCGCCTCATCAACCAGCAGAGCACGTCGGCGCTGCAACAGGCGGCGCTCAATCGTGGGGGCTTGTCGGGGGTGGCGCGGATTGGGGCCACGGTGTTTGATCGGGCCGACGTTTGGGCTTTCCAGCGTGCGCCGCTGTTGGCGGCCAATCCGCTGGCGGGGTTCTCGTTGCACCAGAAGCTGGTGGAGCGCGGGCTGATCAACAGCGTGTTCGTGTTCGACTTGGAGCGCCTGGAAACGCTGACACGCACAGCCGAAGCCCAAGGCCAAGGGGCGGCTGTGGTGGCGGCGCTGAATGGGGTGCGGCCCGAAGCCCTGGCCCAGAACATGGCGGGCATGCCGTTGGCAACAGCGCGCCGGAGTTTCCGCTATGACGACGGTGTGGCCGACGCCCAAGCCACGGGGAACGTGTTTGCCTACGGGCTGATCGATGGCTCGTTGAGCCTACCACTTGAGTCTCGTCGATGAAGCTGTCTCGTGTTGTGTGGCTCCTTGGAGGAGCGTGGGGGATGGCCACCGGTTGGGTGGGGGCGCAAACCCCTGCGGCTGGGCCCGGTGCAACGCCGCCAAGCTGCGCCCAGGCCACCGACCAGGCCAATCGGGCGGACGTGCAGGCCTTGTCTTTGCAGTCGCAGAAAGCCAGTTTGCGCGAGCTGGCCACGGCGCTGGACGAAGCGATCCGGGGTTGGCAGTTGGCCACCGAATTCTGCGAGGGCCACGCCCGCGATCGGGCTGTGCGCAATTTGGCGGACAGCCGGCGTCTGCGTGACAAAGTGTCGGAGCAGCTCAGCTCGGGGGCTTTGTGTGAGTCGGCCCATCAGGATGCAGCGGCGGTGCAAAAGTTGGCGCAGCAGGCGGTTGGCGACCGGCGCTGGGCGGATGCGTCGCTGCTGTTCCGCAAGGCGGGGCGGTTGTGGGATGTGGCGTCGGAGCGCTGTTCGGGCAGTTTGCAGCAGCAAGCCCTGGCAGCGCGCACCGAAGCAGAAACCGATGGCCACAACGCAGAGTTTTGTGCTCCCGTGTTTGATCAGGCGCGGGAGTTTGCGCAGCAGGCGCGCAACAGCGCGGCGGCGTTGGCGCCCGCGCAGCGACAGCAGCAAACCTTGGTGGCCGAAACGCTGTGGCGCGACGCGGTGCGGACTTGCAAGGGGGATGCACAGCGTGTCGCCCAAAGTTATGCGGACGCTCAAGCTCGCGCCCGGGGTACGCCCTGGGTGGAGACCCGTCCCACGGTGATGGCGGCTGCGTCGCCCGCTTCAGCCGCCGTTGCGACCCCGCCCGCCGCTGCTGCGCCCACGCCGGTTGCTGCGCCGCGTCCCGCGCCAGTGGCCAGTGCGCCAACGCCTGCCGCACCAGCACCAGCACCAGCACCGACTCCGACTCCGACTCCGACTCCGACTCCGACTCCGACTCCGACTCCGACTCCGACTCCGACTCCGACTCCGACTCCGGCCCCGGCCCCGGCCCCGGCCCCAGCTCCCGCTCCCGCTCCCGCTCCCGCCCCGGTCGCTCGACCGGATGTGCCTGTGACCACCATCACGGCCACGGACGGCACCATCATGCACGGCGCTTTCACGCGGGATTCGACCGAACCCGGGGTCTCCACCTACTCCGGGACAGGCAAGGTGAGCTGGCCCAATGGCGATGTGTACGAAGGCGTTTTAATGCGCGGCCAGCGCCATGGCCAGGGCCGCATGGTGTGGAAAAACGGCCAACTCTACGAAGGCACCTGGGCCAACAACGAACCCAACGGCCAGGGACGATTGAGTTTCGCCAATGGGGACGTCTACGAAGGCCCCGTTTCACAAGGCCAACCCAAAGGGGTGGGCGTTTACACCGCCCGCTCCGGCTTGCGCATCCAAGCCACTTGGGAGGGTGGGCAGGCTTCTGGGCGCGGCCAAGTCGATTCACCTGAAGGCCATCGTTACGAAGGTGAACTGCAAAACGGCCAACCCAATGGGCCTGGCGTGATGCGCATGGCCAACGGCGACCGCTTCGAGGGGCTGTTCGCACGCGGTGTGCTCAATGGGGAAGGCATGCTGCGCTTTGCCAATGGCGACGTGTACCAAGGCGGTTTTGTCGAAGGCCGTTTCCATGGGCGCGGCACGCTGACGTGGGCCACCGGCAACCGCTATGTCGGTGACTGGCGCGCCGGCTTACGTCAAGGCCACGGCATCATGACCTGGGCCACCGGTGAGCGCTGGGAAGGCGAGTTCGACAACGACCAGCAAGTCAAGGCCCCCTGAGCGACCCGGGGGCCGGTTGGCCAAAGGGGCACCGGTAAAATTCCGCCCCTTTGCCCGTACCGCCAGCCGCCATGACTCACGCCCCCGCCGCGACCCTGCCCCCGATGCGCCTTGCCGGTCTGGAGCCGGTTTCCATTGGTGCCGACAGCCTGTTCGTCAACATCGGTGAGCGCACCAACGTCACCGGCTCCAAGGTGTTCGCCCGCATGATCTTGGCGGGTGAATACGAAAAAGCCCTGGCCGTGGCCCGCCAGCAGGTGGAAAACGGCGCCCAGATCATCGACATCAACATGGATGAAGCGATGCTGGATTCGAAAGCCGCCATGGTGCGCTTTCTGAACCTCATCGCTGGTGAGCCCGAGATCGCCCGCGTGCCGATCATGATCGACTCCTCCAAGTGGGAAGTGATCGAAGCGGGCTTGCAGTGCATCCAAGGCAAGGGCATCGTCAACTCGATTTCGCTCAAAGAGGGCGAGGCCGAATTCAAGCGCCAAGCCACCTTGGTGCGCCGTTACGGCGCCGCCGCCGTGGTGATGGCCTTCGACGAAAAAGGCCAGGCCGACACCTACGCTCGCAAAACCGAAATTTGTGCCCGGGCCTACAAAATTTTGGTGGAAGAGGTCGGTTTCCCGGCAGAAGACATCATTTTTGACCCGAACATCTTCGCCATCGCCACCGGCATCGAAGAGCACGACAACTACGCGGTGGACTTCATTGAAGCCACGCGCTGGATCAAGCACAACCTGCCCGGCGCCAAGGTGAGCGGCGGTGTTTCGAACGTGAGCTTCAGCTTCCGGGGCAACGAGCCGGTGCGCGAGGCCATCCACACCGTGTTCCTGTACCACGCCATTCAGGCAGGGCTGGACATGGGCATCGTCAACGCCGGCATGGTCGGGGTGTACGAACAGCTCGAACCCGTGCTGCGCGAGCGTGTGGAAGACGTGGTGCTGAACCGCCGCCCGGATGCCGGCGAGCGCCTGATCGAGATCGCCGAAACCGCCAAGGGTGCCGCCAAGGATGACTCGGCCCGCCTGGCCTGGCGTGCCCTGGCGGTGAACGAGCGCCTGTCGCACGCGCTGGTGAACGGCATCACCGATTTCATCGAGGCCGACACCGAAGAAGCCTGGCAAGCCATCCGCGCTGGCGGTGGGCGGCCCTTGCATGTGATCGAAGGCCCGCTCATGTCCGGCATGAACGTGGTGGGCGATCTGTTCGGCGCGGGCAAGATGTTTTTGCCGCAGGTGGTGAAGTCCGCCCGCGTGATGAAACAGGCCGTGGCGCACCTGCTGCCCTACATCGAGGCCGAAAAACAAGCCCTGCTCGACGCTGGCGGCGACGTGAAACCCAAGGGCAAGATCGTCATCGCCACCGTGAAGGGGGACGTTCACGACATCGGCAAAAACATCGTCACCGTGGTGTTGCAGTGCAACAACTTCGAAGTGGTGAACATGGGCGTGATGGTGCCCGCGCAGGACATCCTGAAAAAAGCCAAGGAAGAAGGCGCAGACATCATCGGCCTCTCCGGCCTCATCACCCCCAGTTTGGAGGAAATGCAGCACGTTGCCGCTGAGATGCAGCGTGATGCACACTTCCGTGAACGTGCCATGCCGCTGCTGATCGGCGGTGCGACCACGAGCCGCGTCCACACCGCCGTGAAGATCGCGCCGCATTACAGCGGCCCCGTGGTGTACGTGCCGGACGCCTCACGCGCCGTCGGCGTGTGCTCGGACTTGTTGAGCGACGAGCGCAGCGCCGGCTACCGCACCGAGTTGGAAGCCGACTACGAGCGCGTACGTGCCCTGCACGCCGGCAAAAAGGCCACGCCGCTGGTGAGCCTGGCCCAAGCCCGCGCCAACAAAACGCCCATCGATTGGACGCAGGCGCCGGCCAAGCCGCGTTTCATCGGTCGGCGCGAGTTCCGCAATTACGACCTGGCCGAGCTGGCGCGCTGCATCGACTGGGCCCCCTTCTTCCAGACCTGGGATTTGGCCGGCCCGTATCCCGCCATCCTGCAAGACGAGGTGGTGGGCGAAGCCGCCCGCAAGGTCTTCGCCGATGGCCAGGCGATGCTCAAGCGCATCATCGATGGCCGCTGGTTGCAGGCCAATGGCGTCATCGCCCTGCTGCCAGCCAACACGGTGGATGACGATGTGATCGAGCTGTACGCCGACGAATCCCGCCAAGAGGCCGTGTTGCGCTGGGTGCCGCTACGGATGCAGAGTGAACGCCCGGTGGTCGATGGCGTGAAGCGCCCGAACCGTAGCTTGGCGGATTTCGTCGCGCCCAAGGGCACGCAGCCGGATTACGTCGGTTGCTTTGCCGTCACCGCCGGCTTGAGCGCCGAGAAAAAGGCCACCGAGTTCGAAGCGGCGCACGACGATTACAGCGCCATCATGGTCAAAGCCTTGGCGGATCGTCTGGCCGAAGCCTTCGCCGAGCGCCTGCACCAGCGCGTGCGCACCGAGCTGTGGGGTTACGCCCCCGACGAGGCGCTTTCCAACGAAGCGCTGATTGCCGAGAAGTACCAAGGCATCCGCCCGGCGCCAGGTTATCCGGCTTGCCCGGATCACCGCATCAAGGGCGAGATGTTCAAGCTGCTGGACGCCCTCGCCATCGGCATGGGCCTGACCGAGAGCTGGGCCATGACGCCCGCCGCCAGCGTGAGCGGGTTTTACCTCGCCCACCCGCAGGCGGTTTACTTCAACGTCGGCAAAGTCGATGCCGACCAAGCATCGTTCTGGGCCTTGGCGACCGGCGCTTCGGCCACCGAGTCCGCACGTTTGACCGGCTTGATGTAAGGCTGGAGGCCCGGGGTGTCCGCGTAAAAGCTGGCGTTGAGCTGGGTTTCGCGGATCATGTGTTCGCGGAAGCGCTGGAACAGGTCTTCGTCCACATCCCCGGGGTGATGCCAAAACTGTTCCAGGGTGCCTGTGAACACCAGTTCGGCCACGTCGTAAAGGCACTCACCCAAGGCGATCACCGGGGTCTTGTGGTACAGCGACTGCAAACCCGTGGTGCTGTTGACCGTCACCACCCCACAAGCGTGGCGCAACAGCGTGGGCAAGTGTTGGTCGTGGATGTAAAAAACACGGCCCTCCACACCCCATTCGCGGGCTAAATCGTCGATCAGCCCGGTGTAGTTGTTGTAAGCCCGATCCATCGGGTGGTGCTTGAGCACCAGCAGCTTGTCCGTTGGTGCGTGCTGGGCAAACGATTCGACCACCGTGGCGATGAACTCGGCCACATCCACAAAATGCGAGTGGCACCGAATTTGGCTGTCGTTGTAGACCTGGAGCGGCACCAAAAAGAAGCGTTTGTGCTGTGCTGGGGCGGTCAGCCAAGGCAGCATGTGGCGCTCACTCCAGCGTCGGTACCACTTGCGCAGGTAGGTGCCCCGAATCCATTTGAGCGTTTCAGCCACCGGGTTCAAACTGCGGTGATGCACGTAGTGCGGGTAGCGCCGACGGCCACACCACGCCGCCCAGCCATACGTGGCCGCGATGCCGACCACGGTGCTGAACTCTTGCTGGGTGGGCAAAGGTTTGGGCGCAGGCGTCAAAGGCTGTTGGCGGTAGAACGCCGGATCACGCGGCAAACTCGACTCGGCATTGACCCCGCCCACCTCCAAAGTGACGTAATCCGGGCGGATGTAGCCTTCTTCGAAAACGTAGATGGCGATGCCCTGGTCGCGGGCCACTTCGATGGCGTGGCGGTGCATGTCCCGCGTTTGGCCGAACAGCACGATGGCGTCGATGCGATGCTGGATCAACAGTTGCCGCAAGGTGCCTGGCCACTCCGTCATGGCCGCCGTGAAGCGCACGGCCTTGGGGTCGTTGTAATAGTGGTCGTCCCCCGCGTTGAAATTCACCTTGACGACATGCTGACCCTGCGCCCGCAAAACCGCAGCCAGCTTGGCGAAAAATGGTCCCATCGGGCCTTGCAGCAGCAAGGTGGCCTGCTGGTTCAGCAGCCGGTTGAATGATGTTGGAATCATCGGAGCCCTGGCAAAACAACGATCGCCTGCACCCTGTGTGCGCCATCCCTTGGCAAAAGCCGTGCCATTGTCGGTCGAACGTGCGCTTGTGGAAAACGTCGCCCCTCAGGAGGGGGGCACGATGGCTGAACGGCTGGGCGCTGTTGCGCAAAGATCACAGTCTAGCTGGGCGATGTTGCGGCGGTGGGGCAGATGTACAGCGCTAAGTCAACGGCCACGTGTTTTGAAGCAAGCTTCCACGGCGTCCAGCGTGGGGCTGACCCGTGTAAGAGACCACGTGCGTTGCTGACCCCCATGGGTGAACGTCAGGGTGCCTTCTTCGCGGAGGGCTTTGCGCCAGTCGGTGGGCAAGGGGGTGGTGGTGGCGCGGCAAGCGGCCCCTTTGGCGCCGTTGGGGGTCAGGGCCATGTCGCCGGTGTGCTGCCCGAGTTTGACTTTCACCACTTGGGTGCCCTCGCCCGCGCACGGCACGGTGACGCGCAAGCCGTTGGCTTCGCGTGAAAAGCGCAGCTTGCCGCTGGCCGAATCGCTGTCGGCCACGCAGCGGCTGAATTTGCCATCGTCCTCAATGACAAACACCCGCCAGGGGCCCAAATCGGCGTAAGGAATCTCGCGGGTGTCGGCCTGGGCCCAAGGGGTGGCGCTGGCGGCCAGCAGGCCCAGAAAAAAGGAAACGAGGCGAGTGCGTGTCATGTCGGCAAGGGGGAGAGTCGTTCGGTCAGGCGTCGATGTTGGCAGCGCGCAGCGCGTTGGTTTCGATGAAGTCGCGGCGCGGCTCCACCTCGTCGCCCATGAGCATGGTGAAGACCTTGTCCGCCTCGATGGCGTCCTCAATCTGCACGCGCAGCAGGCGGCGCACCGTCGGATCCATCGTCGTTTCCCAGAGCTGGCCGGGGTTCATTTCCCCCAAACCCTTGTAGCGCTGGCGGTTCACACTGCTTTCGGCTTGGGCGATGAGCCACTGCATCGCCGCGTGGAAGTTGGCCACCTTCACATCTTTGCGCTTCTCGCCTTCGCCGCGTTGGGCCACAGCGTCCGCACCCAGCAGGCCGGTGAAGCTGCGCCCAGCCGTGGCCAGCACTTCGTAATCCGCGCCGTGCAAGAAATCCGCGCTGATGACGCTGCTCTTGATGTTGCCGTGGTGGCGGCGGCTGATCTTCAGGTAAGGCCGGTCGGTGCGCGGATCGTGGCCGGCGTTTACCTCCGCGTCGTGCAGCGCGGCTTGCAACGCGGCGGCGCTGGCTTGCGCGTTGGCCTCGTCTTCCAAGTTGAGCGTCAGGCGGCCATCGGCCACAGCGCGCAGGGCTTCCACGTCCATCCAGGCCGAGAGGCGCTGCACCACGTTTTCCGCCTTCACATATTGGTAGGCCAGTTCGGCCAGCGCCTCACCCGCCAGCGCGGCGCGGCCAGCGCCGGGTTCGATCACCGCGCCATCCAGCGCCACCTTCAGCAGGTAGTCATCCAGCGCGGCAGCGTCCTTCAGATATTGCTCCTGCTTGCCGTGTTTGACCTTGTAGAGCGGCGGCTGCGCAATGTAGATGTGGCCGCGTTCCACCAAATCCGGCATTTGGCGATAGAAGAAGGTCAGCAGCAGGGTGCGGATGTGGGCGCCGTCCACGTCCGCGTCGGTCATGATGATGATGCGGTGGTAGCGCAGCTTGTCCGGGTTGAAGTCGTCGCCGCCCATGCCTTTGCCGATGCCCGTGCCCAGCGCGGTGATCAGCGTGAGGATTTCCTGGCTGGAGAGCAGCTTCTCGTAACGCGCCTTCTCCACGTTCAGGATCTTGCCGCGCAGCGGCAGGATGGCCTGGAACTTCCGATCTCGCCCTTGTTTGGCCGAGCCGCCAGCCGAGTCCCCTTCCACGATGTAGATCTCGCACAGCGAAGGGTCTTTTTCCTGGCAATCCGCCAACTTGCCGGGCAGGCCCATGCCGTCCAGCACGCCCTTGCGGCGCGTCATTTCGCGGGCGCGGCGGGCAGCGTCGCGGGCGCGGGCGGCATCCACGATCTTGCCGCACACAATTTTGGCGTCGGTCGGGTTCTCCAGCAGCCAATCGGTCAACAGGCGGCTGACGATGTCCTCCACCGGCGCCCGCACCTCCGAGGACACCAGCTTGTCCTTGGTCTGCGAGCTGAACTTCGGCTCCGGCACCTTGACGCTCACCACGCAGGCCAGGCCCTCGCGCATGTCGTCACCGCTGATGTCCACCTTGGCTTTTTTGGCGATGTCGTTGTCGTCGATGTACTTGTTGATGACGCGGGTCATCGCCGCACGCAGGCCCGTCAAGTGGGTGCCACCGTCGCGCTGCGGGATGTTGTTGGTGAAGCACAGCACCGACTCGTTGAAGCCGTCGTTCCACTGCATCGCCACTTCCACGCCGACGTTGGTGCCTTGCTCGCTCAGTTTGTCGCCCAGTGCGTGGAAGATGTTCGGGTGCAGCGTCTTCTTGCCCTTGTTGACGAACTCCACGAAGCCCTTCACCCCGCCGGCGTAGGCGAAGTTATCTTCCTTCTGGTTGCGCTCATCGACCAGGCGAATCTTCACGCCGTTGTTCAAGAACGAGAGTTCCCGCAGGCGCTTGGCCAGGATGTCGTAGTGGAACTCGTTGTTTTCCTTGAAGATTTCCGTGTCCGGCAGGAAATGCACCTCGGTGCCGCGCTTGTCGGTCTCGCCGGTGACGCGCATCGGGCTGGTTTCCACGCCGTCACGTAATTCGATCAGGCGATCTTGCGGAATGCCCTGCTTGAATTCGATCTGATGCACCTTGCCATCGCGCCGCACCACCAAGCGCAGCCACTTGGACAGCCCATTCACGCAGGACACCCCCACCCCGTGCAAACCGCCCGACACCTTGTAGCTGTTCTGGTTGAACTTGCCGCCCGCGTGCAGTTCGGTGAGGGCGATTTCCGCCGCCGAGCGCTTGGGCTCGTGTTTATCGTCCATCTTCACGCCGGTGGGGATGCCCCGACCGTTGTCGATGACGCTGATGCTGTTGTCCGTGTGGATGGTGACGACGATGTCGTCGCAATGCCCGGCCAGCGCTTCGTCGATGGAGTTGTCCACCACCTCGAACACCAAGTGGTGCAAGCCGGTGCCGTCGGAGGTGTCCCCGATGTACATGCCGGGGCGCTTGCGCACCGCCTCCAGCCCTTCCAGGATCTGGATCGAGCCTTCGCCGTAGCCGGTGTCTGCCTGAGATGCGGCTTGCGGCTGCTGTTCGGGGGTGTTGCTGTCGCTCATCGGGGATTCCATCAAAACGCATCAAGCGGGCACCGAGGCCCGCTTGTAAAAATTGTTCGGCAGTGTGGGGCGGGCTGGTGGTGGCACCAGCTGGGCCTCAAATCCGCATCGGCATCACCACGTACTTGAAGCCGGCGAGGTCGGGCACGGTGATGAGGGCGGCTGAATTGCCGTCGTGCATTTCCAGCCGCACCATCTCAGCGCTGAGGTTGGACAGCACGTCCATGAGGTAGGTGACGTTGAAACCGATGTCAATGGTCGGGCCGGCGTAGTCGATTTCCAGCTCTTCCTTGGCCTCTTCCTGCTCGGCGTTGCTGGAGGCAATCTTCAGCACGCCCGGCTCGATCGACAGGCGCACGCCTTTGAACTTGTCGCTGGTGAGGATGGCGGCGCGCTGCAAACTTGCCAGCAGCGGCGCCCGGCCCAAGGTGATGATGTTGCGGTGGTTGCGCGGGATGACACGGTTGTAATCCGGGTACTTGCCTTCCACCAGCTTGGTGACGAACTCCAAGCCCGAGAACGCAAACTTGGCTTGGTTGCCAGCGAAACGGATCTCGATTTGCGCTTCTTCGGCACCGTCTTTGTGATCCTTGCCGTCGCGCAGCAAACGGGTGAGTTCCAGCACCGTTTTGCGCGGCAGGATGACTTCCTGCTTGGGCACTTCGGTGCCCAGCTCGGCTTGGGCCAGGGCGAGGCGGCTGCCGTCGGTGGCCACCAGCGTCAGCGTTTTGCCTTCGGCAACGAACAGGATGCCGTTCAGGTAGTAGCGGATGTCATGCACCGCCATCGCAAAGTGAACCTGGTCGATCAGGCTCTTGAGCGTTTTTTGCGGCACGCTGAAGGCCGGGCCAAAGTCGGCGGCTTCGTTGACGAGCGGGAAATCATCGGCCGGCAAGGTTTGCAGCGTGAAGCGGCTCTTGCCGCCTTGCAGCGTGAGCTTGGAGCCGCTGGCCGAGAGGCTGACGATCTGGTCGGCGGGCAAGGTGCGCAGGATGTCGATCAGCTTGCGTGCGCCCACGGTGGTGGCGAAGCTGCCAGCGTCGCCGCCCAGGGTGGCGGTGGTGCGCACTTGGATTTCCAAGTCGCTGGTGGTCAGCTCAATGTTCTCACCCGTCTTGCGCAACAACACGTTGGCGAGCACCGGCAGGGTGTGCCGTCTCTCGACGATGCCGGAAACCGCCTGCAAGGCGCCCAGCAGTTGGTGTTGCGCGGCTTTGAGAACAATCATGTTTTCCTCTTCTGTCTCGGTTCAGCCCGGCATTTTCGCTGCAAATGGACGCGCATCGGGCGGGAATGTCAACCTTTGAGCGTCTGCTCTAACACCCCTAACTGTTGATTCAGCTCGGTGTTCTTTTGTCGCTCGCTGCTGATTTTGCGCACGGCGTGCAACACGGTGGTGTGATCGCGCCCGCCGAACAAATCGCCGATCTCGGGCAGGCTCTTGGAGGTCAGCTCTTTGGCCAAGTACATGGCGATCTGGCGTGGCCGGGCGATGCTGGCCGGACGCTTTTTCGAGTACATGTCCGCGATTTTGATTTTGTAGAACTCGGCCACGGTCTTCTGGATGTTCTCCACCGAGATCTGGCGGTTCTGGATCGTCAACAAGTCTTTCAGCGCCTCGCGGGCCAGGGTGATGCTCACCTCTTTGTGGCTGAATTTGGCGTAGGCCAGCACCTTGCGCAAGGCCCCTTCCAACTCGCGCACGTTCGCCCGCACGTTCTTGGCGATGAAAAACGCCACGTCCTCGGGCATGGCCATGCCGTCTTGCCGCGCCTTGGACAGCAAAATCGCCACCCGCATCTCCAACTCCGGCGGCTCGATGGCCACAGTCAGGCCCGAATCGAAGCGGCTGGTCAGGCGCTCGTCAATGTCCACCAAGCCCTTGGGGTAGGTGTCGCTGGTCATGACGATGTGGGCGCGACGGTTGAGCAAGGCTTCGAACGTGTTGAAAAACTCCTCTTGGGTGCGCTCCTTGCTGGCGAAAAACTGCACGTCATCGATCAACAGCAAGTCGAGCTGGTGGTACTTGGCCTTCAGCTCGTCAAAGGTTTTGCGCTGGTAGTTTTTCACCACGTCCGAGATGAACTGCTCGGCGTGCAGGTACAGCACCTTGGCGTTCGGGTTGTCTTTGATGAGCTGGTTGCCCACTGCGTGCATCAAGTGCGTCTTGCCCAGGCCGACACCGCCGTAAATGAACAGCGGGTTGTACATCGCCCCCGGCGCTCCGGCGACGTGAACCGCCGCCGTGCGGGCCATCTGGTTGGCACGACCCGACACCAGGCTGTCGAATGTCAGTTCTGGGCGCAGTTTGTAGCGGCTGGCCGCGCTGGGCGGCGTGCCAGCGGGGGACGGGGCTGCCGCAGGGCGTGTCAGCACCCGAGGCGCTGGCGTTGGGGGCGGCGGTGACGCGGGCGTGACGGGGGACGCCACCGATGCCGCGTGCTGCGGGACGGGCGGCACGCCACCCGGCGTGGCCAGGGCCGCCGCTGCGGCCAAGCGCGCTGCTGCCGCTGCGCGAGCTTTGGCCGCCCGACTCGCGGCACGACTGGGCCCTGCCGGGTCGGCGGCGGGCGCAGGGACTGGCGTCGGCACGGGGGCCTCCTCCACCGCACGCGAACGTCCGGCGGTTGGGGCGGGTTGCGGCATGGGCAGCGGTGCCAGCGCGGTGTCTTCTTGCGGCAATGGCGTGGCCAGCGAGGGCAGCACCGAGCGCAGAGGAACTGGCATGGGCAGCGGCTGCATGGCTTCCAGGGGAAGTTGAGGCTGCAAATCTGCCAACAGATCGAGCGGTAGCAACTGAGACACCGATGCGGCCATGCCCAAGCTGCGCCGTGATGAGCGGCGCGGTGCGGCAGGTGCAGGCACAGGAGCCGCAGGGGGAGGCGGCGGCGGAGGGGGAGGAGGGGGTGGCGGAGGGGCCGGCGCAGGCTCCGCAGGCGGCGGCCCCTTGCGAGACGCCCGGGGCCTGCGCGCCGGTGTGGGCGCGGGCGCGGGGACGAGGGGCTGGGGCGCCGTGATGGGCGGAGCGGGCGGCGTGCTCGATGCGGGTGGCGCGATGGCCGGCGCGGACGCCTGGGGCATCCGTTCACGCTGGCGGGCGGCCAGCGCTTGCGCCAACACTTGCGCCGACCCCGAAGGCCCCATCCCACTGCGAGAGGGTGAACCGCTGGCCCCCGCAATGACCAGCTCCAACGTCACCGGCTGGCCCCACGCCAAGGCCAGGGCCTGTTCGATGCGGCTGCGGTACTGTGCTCGGATCCAGTCCAACTTGAAACGATTGCCGACCGACAAGGTGCCCACCCACCCACCAGCGCCGTCTTCGCGCAAGGCGATGGGGGGCAGCGGTGCGATCCAGGTGTTGAATTGCTGCTCGGGCAGCTCGGCAGCCAGACGCTCACAGACGTGCTGCCAGAGGGATTCACTCATTGTGGACAAGTCGGTCATGAGCGGCGGGATTCTACGCAATTCCAGGCTGTGGACAATTTGGTTATCCACACCCTCCGGCGCCAGGAAGGCCGGTGGACGTCCCGCGATCTTGTCCACAGGGACATTGACCAGCATCGTGGCATTTGCTCTAATAGCGGGTTCTCCAAATTACGGGCTGCAAGGCATTCGGGCCGATCCGAGATGCGCCGGACAGTCCGCACCCAACCAAGGTACCGAACATGAAGCGCACCTACCAGCCCTCCAAGACCCGCCGCGCCCGTACGCATGGCTTCCTCGTTCGCATGAAGTCCCGTGGTGGCCGTGCTGTGATCAATGCACGCCGCGCCAAGGGCCGCAAGAAGCTGACCCAGGTCTGATCGCCGCAGGGCGGGTACCGCAGAACGCCATGATCGGCCGCATCGTGCGTCCGGCCGATTTCCAACGGGTGTTGGCCGCTCCGCAGCGCGCACGCACGCCGCATTTCGCCGTGCATTACCTGGCCAGCGTGCCGGGCTTTGTGTCACCGCCACCCGCCCAAAGCAATTTATCCACAGAGTTATCCACAGGTGGACATCCGAGTCCGACGGCTGTGGATACGCCGCCTGCTGGCGCTGTGGATTTCACCGTCAGCCCGAGCGGCTGCTGGTTGGGTTTGGTGATTCCCAAACGCCACGCCAAGCGCGCCGTGACGCGCAACCTCCTCAAGCGCCAAGTGCGTGCCATGGCAGCGGCTTGCGCCGCCGAGTTGCCCCCTGGTTTGTGGGTGGTGCGGCTGCGCACACCGTTCGACCGGCAGGTGTTCACCAGCCCGGCGTCGGATCCGCTGCGTGACTGCGCACGCAGCGAGTTGCAAACCCTGTTTGACCGTGCCGTGCGCACGCCCCTGCCGCCGCAAGCGCCGCGTCATGCGCCGTCATCGCGGCGACGGCGTTGAGGGAGCGTCTGCGGTGCCTTCCTCGCGCTCCAAGTTGTCGATGTGGCCGCGCCAGGTGTTCAGCCTGCCGGTGCGGGCGTATCGCTTGCTGCTCAGCCCTTGGTTGGGCAGTGCCTGCCGTTTCGAACCCACCTGCTCGCGCTATGCGCTGCAAGCGCTGGAGCGTCATGGGGCGTTGGCGGGCAGTTATTTGGCCGCTGGGCGCATCCTGCGCTGCCAGCCGTGGTGCGCTGGGGGCTGTGATCCGGTGCCGCACGAGCGCCCCCGGCTGTTCAGCCGCTTGTTGCCATCGGCCACGGTGGCCACTGAAGAATCTTCCGCTGCTGCACCGGCCAAGTCGTCGGCGCAGCCTTCCTCCCTGAAATCATCCGGGCCCTTGTCATGACCGATATGCGTCGCACCATCCTGTGGGTGGTGTTCACGATGTCACTCATCCTGCTGTGGGATGCGTGGAACCAGCACACCGGCAAGCCGACCCTGCTGCACCCGCAGGGGGCTTCCCAAGCCGCTGTGGCAGGCCAGGCGGCATCGCCGGCCAAGGTGGGGCAGGCCGCCGGGGTGGTCGCCGCCACGACGGCCAGCGCCGCTGCGCCCAGCGAAAAGCTCACCATCACGACGGACGTGCTCAAAGTCACGCTGGATTCGCAAGGGGGTGACATCAGCCGCACCGAGCTGCTCAAGTACCGCGACAGCAACGATGCACAGCGCTCCGTGGTGTTGCTGGATGACAGCGCCGAGCGCACCTACCGGGCCCAGTCGGGGTTCATCCCGGCCCCGGGCGCCGCACCGCTGCCGACACACTTCGACGTGCTGACCGCCGCCCCTGGCCCGCGCCAGTTGCAGGACGGCAGCAACGAGCTGAACGTGCGTTTTGAATCGCCGGTCATCGGTGGGGCCAAGTTGGTCAAGACCTACACCTTCCGTCGGGGCGAGTACGCCGTGGGCGTCAAGCACGAGCTGGTGAACGTGGGGCCGACACCGATCCAGCCGCAGATCTACCTGCAACTGCTGCGCGACGGTACGCCGCCACCGGGAGAGTCGTCGTTCTATTCGACCTTCACAGGCCCGGCGCTCTACACCGAAGCCAAGAAGTTCGAAAAGGTGGAGTTTTCGCAGATCGACAAGCGCCAGCCGCAGGATCAGCCTGGCCACCAAACCCACGCCAAGGAAGGGTGGGTGGCCATGGTGCAGCACTACTTCGCGTCGGCTTGGCTGGTGGCGGATGGGACGGATCGCGAGTTCCGCTCCACCAAAGTGGGGCCGAACCGCTACACCATTGCCTTGGTGCAGCCGCTGGGCAGCATCGCGCCGGGGGCCAGCTTGACCCACGAGGCACGGCTCTACGTCGGCCCGCAGGAGGAGAACAAACTCGCCGCACTGGCGCCTGGGCTGGAGCTGGTCAAGGACTATGGCTGGTTCACGGTGATCTCCAAGCCGCTGTTCTGGCTGCTCGATCACCTGCACCGGATCATCGGCAACTGGGGCTGGGCCATCATCGCTCTGGTGGTGCTGCTCAAGCTGGCGTTCTACAGCCTGAATGCCAGTGCCTACCGTTCCATGGCCAAGATGAAGGCCGTGAACCCGCGCATCATGGATCTGCGTGAGCGCCACAAAGACAACCCGCAGCAGATGCAGCAAGAGATGATGCGCATCTACCGCGAGGAGAAGGTCAACCCGCTGGGCGGCTGCCTGCCGATCTTTGTGCAGATGCCGGTGTTCATCGCGCTGTATTGGGTGTTGCTGTCCAGCGTGGAAATGCGCGGCGCGCCGTGGCTGGGCTGGATCACCGACTTGTCGGTGAAGGATCCGTTCTTCATCCTGCCGGTGCTGATGACGCTGTCGAGCCTGCTGCAAGTGTGGCTGCAACCGGCCCCAGCCGACCCGATGCAAGCCAAGATGATGTGGCTCATGCCGCTGATGTTCAGCTTCATGTTCTTCTTCTTCCCGTCCGGCCTGGTGCTGTACTGGTTGGTGAACAACCTGTTGTCGATCGCACAGCAGTGGCTCATCAACAAGCAGCTCGGGGTGAACTGAGGACAGCCACGTGAGCCTGGCGCGCCACCTCGATCCCATCGTCGCCATCGCCACCGCGCCGGGGCGGGGGGCGGTGGGCATCGTGCGGGTGTCGGGGCGGGGGCTGGTGGCGCTGGGGCAGACGCTCACCGGCGCCACGCTGCAACCGCGCCGGGCGCACTATGGCCCGTTTTTGGCGGCGGACGGTCAGCCCATCGACCATGGCCTGGCGCTCTACTTCCCCGCGCCGCACAGCTACACCGGCGAGGACGTGCTGGAGCTGCAAGCCCACGGCGGCCCCGTGGTGCTGCAATTGCTGCTGGCGCGTTGCCTGGAGGTGGGCACTCACCTGGGCATGCGCTTGGCGGAGCCGGGTGAGTTCACCCAGCGGGCGTTCCTGAACGACAAACTCGATCTGGCCCAAGCCGAAGCCGTGGCCGACTTGATCGACGCCAGCACCGAAGCGGCGGCGCGTTCGGCCAGCCGTTCCTTGGCGGGGGCGTTTTCGCACGAGATCGACGCTTTGGCTGAGCGCATCGTCACCCTGCGCATGTTGGTCGAGGCCACGCTCGACTTTCCCGAAGAAGAAATCGATTTTTTAGAGGCTGCCGATGCACGCGGCAAACTCGCGGCCATCCAAGCCGCGGTGGCGGGCGTGTTGGCGCGTGCGCGCCAAGGGGCGCTGCTGCGCGAAGGCCTGCGCGTGGTGCTGGCCGGTCAGCCCAATGTGGGTAAAAGCTCACTTCTGAACGCGCTGGCGGGGGCTGAATTGGCCATCGTCACGCCGATCGCCGGGACGACGCGGGATCGGGTGAGCGAAACCATCCAAATCGAAGGCGTGCCCATCCACATCACCGACACCGCTGGCCTGCGCGACGATGCCGACGCCAGCGACGAGGTCGAGCGCATCGGGGTGGCGCGCAGTTGGGAATCGATCGCCAGCGCCGACGCCATCGTGTTTCTGCACGACCTGACGCGCTGGGACGATCCTGACTACCAAGCCGCCGATGCCGTGATCGCCCAGCGGTTGGGCGTGGCCGATCCGGCGCGGCTGCTGCAAGTGTTCAACAAGGCGGACAGTGGCCGGCCCTTGCCGCCCGGGCGCGACGGGCTGTGCCTGTCGGCGCGCACCGGCGAAGGGCTGGAAGCGCTGCGCCATGCTTTGTTGGCGCGGGCGGGTTGGCAGGCGGCGCCTGAAGGGGTGTTCATCGCCCGCACCCGGCACGTTCAAGCCTTGCGCCTGACCGCCGAGCACTTGGCCCAAGCCGCCGACCACGCCGCGCAAGCCGATGCGGCGCTGGACTTGTTTGCCGAGGAACTGCGCTTGGCGCATCAAGCCCTTCAGCAGATCACGGGCAAGTTTTCGGCGGATGATCTGTTGGGTGAAATTTTTGGGCGGTTCTGCATCGGCAAGTGAGGTGTGCCATGGGGTGGTTCAACAAACTCCCGGGTTTTGTGCGTTCGGCGCCGGGGTGGGAACATCGGGTGTGGCGCCGCTTGCCAGCGGTGGGTTGGTGGGGCACCGTGCTGCCGCTGCTGATCGCCGCCGGGCTGCATCTCATGGCCCCCGACCGCCCCGCTGACGCACCCCTTGACCCCACGTTGCTGCACTGGGACTACCTGCTGTTCGGCGTGGTGGTGTTGCACTGGACGCTGGTGCTGACCTTGGCGATCGCCTGTTTCATCGTGCGGGTGATGAAGGGGCCGGCGTATGTGGCGGATGCGTATCCGCTGCCGAAGCGCCCGGGGGAGTGAGTGGGCGGTGTCATGATCGTGGGTCATGACGACGCAATCCTCAAAAATGGCCGCTGGCCTGCCGGTGGCGTTTGGCCATCGGTACTTGTTGGAGCGCCTGGAGCGGCGCTTGCAAGACAGCCTGAACCCGCCCGACCCGGCACAGCGCACGCTGGAGCCGTCCTTGGTGGCAGGGGTGTTTGGCGAGTGGGGGGCGGGCAAAAGCCACTTTTTGGCGGCGGTGGGGGATCGGGTTCGGGCTTGGCCGAGGGTGCCGGGCACGCTCAACGTGGTGGTGGCTTTCAATGCCTGGCGGTATGAGCGGGAAGAACATCTCCTCATCCCGCTGTTGAAGGTGGCGCAGCAAGCGCTGGAGAAGGCGCTGGAAGCGGACGTTGAGCACCATCACCCAGATGTTCACAGCCGCGAAGTGCTGAAAGATCGCGCCTTCTTGCTGGCCGACTTGTGCCAGAGCATCTACACCCACGGCGGGCGGGAGCTGCTGAAGATGGGGGTGACGATGGCCACAGGGGTGCCTCTTCTCAGCATGTTGACGGTGTTGGGGGCAGCCGATGGCGGCGGTGAGGTGGATGAAGACGCCGATGTCGATCTGACGCCAGAGGATGCCGAGCCCAAAGCAGATGGCCCGGGGAAGTCAAGCGAGGGTGAGAAAGAAGCGTTTTGGCGACGTTGGCAACGTCTCAAAAAAGAGCGTGAGAAGGCGCGGAAAACGCAGTTGCCTGCGCAGCAGTTGGAGAGTCTGTACTTCAACTTCTTGGAGCACCTCAGCAAGGTGACGGGGCGCAACCCCGAGTACCTCAAGTCGCACCGAGAGCGTCTGGCGCAGGGCTGGATCTTCAGCGGCAAGCCGGAAGATTTGCGGGTCAACTTGATCTTCCTCGTGGATGATCTGGATCGCTGCCTGCCCGACAAAGCGGTGGAAGTGCTGGAGGCCATCAAGCTGTTTTTGGAGGTGCCCGGCTGCGCGTTTGTGCTGGCGCTGGATGAGGAAGTGGTGGAGCGCGGCATTGCGCACCGTTACCGCGATTACGCCTTGCAGGGCAAAGCCGGCCTGACGCCGATCACCGGTGCGGAGTACCTGGAAAAGCTGGTGCATTTGCCGATTCGGCTGCCGCGTCCGAGTCGATTGGAGGCGCGGGCGCATTTGGCGCAGCGGGTGCCAGCGTGGTTTCGCAGCGAGCAAAACGGGTTGTCGAACGAGCTGGCAGAGCTGGTGGCCAACCTCACGCCGCCGGTGCCGCGCAAATTGCATCGCATGGCCGAGCTGCTGCAATTGGCCGACGGCATGTTGGAAACCGAAAGCCACCGCCTGGGTGTGGATGCGGGCACGCGCCGTCGCTGGCTGGCGCTGGTGTGCGCGCTGCAACTGTTTGCGCCGGCGCTGTTTCGCTACTTGCGCGTGCATGGCGCGGATTTGCTGATGACCTTGGTGGAGTGGCGCACGTCGGGCGAGTTGCGGGATTTGGATGCCTTGCGCGTCAAATTGACCGAAGCGCGCAAAAAGGCCGAACGTCCTGAAGCGCTGGCCTACCAGATGAAGTTGGAGCGCTTGCCCGATTTGGTGGAGGCAGCGTTGCACAACCGTTCGGGGTTTGATTTGCTGGAAGTGCTGGGCCGGGCGGCACGTTTGCGGGAAGAGCGGCAGTTGGAGGAAACGGCGCTGGGGGCGGTGTTCTCGTTTGTGTTGTTGGCGGAGGAGGAAACGCCGCCGGAGGGGTGGAAGCCTTCGACCGAGGAGCGCCGGATTCAGCCCGAGTCAGACAGTCAACCGACTGATGCGGATGGCGTGAACCCGCTTGAGCATCTGCTTCACCCGGGAGACTACACCCTGCCGCGTTACGCCCGACTGGAAAACGCTTTTGCGTTGGATGAGGCTGTTCGCGGTGGCGATGTGACCGTGTTGAAAAACGTCCTATCGGTGCAGGGAACGAACCTGCTTGGGCGACTGTTACCAGACGACATGGTGGCGGGTTGGTGCGCAGAGGGTCAGTTGCCGTGGTTAATTCCAGGGGCTGAGCTTTCAGCGCAGGCACTGGAATTACTGCGGTTACTGGAGCCGCATTTGTCGCAGTGGGCGGCATTGCGGCTGGGGTGGACGTTTGGCTGGGTGCCGATTTTGCGAGCGCTGCGTCGCATGGGTTGGGCTTTGGGGTGGCAAGAGGTGGAACGCAGTGCTGGCCAAGTTGGGTTGGATGTCAAGGTGCCGGGGATTAAGGCACCACCAGTCAGTCATCTGCTGAGGTTGCGTTTACCGCTCAGGCCACCTTTGGGAGATTCATCCGCTGAACAAGCGGTTCGGGCCTGGCGGCGCCCGATGGGTGCCCACACGCATCCACTCACTCTTGATGGATCTGGATCAAGTTTTTTGGGTGTAGATGAATACGGTTTGTTTGCAGATTTGCGATTTAACGGCGTGATGCAGCGCTTTCGCTACTTGCCGCCTGGGGAGTTCATGATGGGCTCACCAGAGGGAGAGGGTGGGGATGTTGACGAGCGGCCAAGCCATCTTGTCAAGCTAACTGAGGGATTTTGGCTGGCGGACACCCCTTGCACTCACGCTTTATGGCTTGCTGTCACAGGTGGCGAAAGTCCAAGCAAGTTCCACTTTGACGAGGAAGAGCCTGTCGAGCAGGTGAGCTGGGACGATGTCATGAACCGTTTCATATCTCCACTGAATGCTTTGTTGCCAGCGGATTGCCGGGCGACCTTACCTAGCGAAGCTCAGTGGGAGTACGCCTGCCGTGCGGGCACCCAGACCGCTTATGTGTGGGGCGACCAGGTGGAGCGTGATTTAGCGAATATCGAGAGAGCGCTTGACTTACAGACCCCGGTGAAGCACTTCCCGGCAAATCCGTGGGGCTTATTCGATATGCACGGCAACGTACGGGAGTGGTGTCTGGACGGGAAGAGGGCATACACAGGGGATGTGATTGATCCTCTGGGGATGGTCGGAGATGGGCCTTGCATCTTGCGTGGGGGTTCTCGGATAGAGGGTGCCTGGTTTGCCCGGTCGGCTTTCAGAGAACAAAACGATCGCAGCCGAGAAGATGTTTGTGCGGGCTTTCGTGTGGCCCTGAGGTTCAAGTAACCCCCTGCCAGCCCTACAACACCTGCCGAAATGCCCCCAAGCCCTTCACCGTTTGTACCAGTCCTTGCTTGAGCAGGGTGTCCAGGTAACGCTCCACCTCGATCGGTGGCGTTCGGAGTTTCTGGCGCTGCTTCTGAGCGGCAGTGACCACGGCAGCCGGATCGAGGTCAAACAGGTTGTCGATGAATTCGTCCGGGTGCTGGGCTTCGATACCGAACGGGGCCAGCACCTGGGCCGGGAAGTCCTTGCGGTTGAAGGTCACGATCACACTGGCCTGACAGCGGATGGCCGCAGCCAACACATGCCGATCGTCTACATCCGGCAAGACCAAACCCGCCATCAACGGCTCATAGCCCGTTACCAGTGCATCCGGAATCGCCCAATCCATGCATGCTGACGTGCGATTCACCTGCTCCCAGGTCAGGTCGGGCCGGTTGGCCAACAGATTGCGCTTCCATTCCTCATGAATTTGCGCAGTCCAGCGAGCCCGAAAACGCCCTGAGAGGCCCAGCCACATGAGAAAGTCCCGCAGAGGAGCGGGGTACAACACACAGGCGTCGTAAACAACCGTGAAGGGTGAAGGCATCACTCGTAACCCAGTTGCAGTTCCTGAGCCTGTTGTGCCAGTTCGGCCATGGCATCGGCGCTTTCTTGTTCGCGCTCGGCCTTGTAGCGCATCACATCCGCGAACCGTACGCGCCGGTGCTTGCCCGTTTTGTGGAACGGCAAAGCGCCATCCTCCAGCAGCTTCACCAGATAAGGGCGGGAGACGTTCAGCAAGTCCGCCGCTTCCTGCGTGGTCAGTTCTGCGTGGATGGGTACCACTTTCACCGCGTTGCCCTCAGCCAGCTCGGCCAAGATTTCCACCAGCAACCTCAGGGCGGAGACGGGCAGCTCCACCCGATGCGCTTCATCCTTCTCGTCGAAGATCTGGATACGTTGCGTCTCGAACTGGGTGGAAAGATAAGCCGCCAGCGTGCGCTGGCCTTCCGCCGCAGCCAGCACTTCGCGCTCGACGGGCAGCATGGTTTCCAGAACAGGGGCGTGGGTCACGACAGAACTCCAAAAGGGATTGTGGATTCATGTTAAACGAAACAGTCGAAATTCGAAATAAACGAAAATTGATGGCAATAGCAAGCCCCCGCTCTCAGCTCACAGCCCGGCTCATGCCAACATCGCCCCTCCCTCAGCCAGCCCCCACCGCCCCATGTCCACCGGCCTGATCCACATTCGCGGCGCGCGCCAGCACAACCTCAAGAACCTCGATCTGGACATCCGCACCGGTGAGTTGACGGTGGTCACCGGCCCGAGCGGTTCGGGCAAATCCAGCCTGGTGTTCGACACGCTGTACGCCGAGGGCCAGCGTCGCTACGTGGAAACCTTTTCCGCCTACGCACGGCAGTTTCTGGAGCGCATGGATCGCCCGGCGGTGGACAAGGTGGACGGCGTGCCCCCCGCCATCGCCATCGACCAGACCAACCCGGTGCGCACCAGCCGCAGCACCGTGGGCACGATGACCGAGCTGAACGATCACTTGAAGCTCCTGTTCGCCCGTGCCGCCCAGCTCTTTGACCGCCAAACCGCCCTGCCGGTGCGGCACGACACCGCCGACACCATCGCCGCCGATCTGCTGGCGCGTGCGGCGGCGGCGGGCGATCCGCGCTGCATCCTCACCTTCCCCGTCACCCTGCCGGCCAACACCACGCCGGAGCAGCTCGAACAATGGCTGGCCGCCAGCGGTTTCACCCGCGTGCAGGCCGAGCGCACTGTGGGCGAGCAAAAACTGCTGGACGTGGTGGCGGATCGGCTGCGCTTAGCTTCAGCCGAGCGCGCCCGCCTCATGGAAGCCATCGAGCTGTGCCTGAAGCGCGGCGGCGGGCGCCTCACCGTCTACGCCCTGCCAGGCAGCGACGCGCCCGAAGGCGCCGAGCCGCAGCTCTGGCGCTATTCCACCGGTCTGCACTGCCCGGAAAGTGAGCTGCACTACGCCGAGCCACAGCCGGCGCTGTTCTCTTTCAACTCCGCCTATGGCGCGTGTGACACCTGCCGGGGCTTTGGCCGGGTGATCGGCGTCGATTGGGGGCTGGTGATTCCGGACGAGCGCAAGACGCTGCGCAACGGCGCCATCAAGCCGATTCAAACTCCCGCCTGGAAAGAGTGCCAGGACGAGCTGATGAAACACGCCGGCACCGCTGGCATCCCGCGTGACACGGCGTGGAGCCAGCTCACGCCCGAGCAGCGCGCCTGGGTGATCGAAGGCGAACCGGATTGGAAAGAGGGCCAGTGGAACCAGAAGTGGTACGGCATCCGCCGTTTCTTCGGCTACCTGGAGAGCAAGGCCTACAAGATGCACATCCGCGTGCTGCTCTCCAAGTACCGCAGCTACACGCCCTGCGGCGACTGCGGTGGCGCCCGCCTCAAAACCGACGCCTTGCTCTGGCGCCTGGGCACGAAAGCCGATGCGGACGCCGTGTTGCCCGCCACCCGGCGTTTCCTGCCGCAAGGTGTGGCCTGGAGCCGTGCCCAGCTCGAAGCCCTGCCGGGCCTCTCGGTACACGATTTGATGCTGCTGCCGCTGGCCCGCCTGCGCCAGTTCTTCAACCTGATCGCTGCCAATCCGGCCACCGTCACCGGCAGCGCCGCCGATGAGGCGCTCAAACTGCTGCTGGCCGAAATCCGCACCCGGCTGGATTACCTGTGTGACGTGGGCCTGGGTTACCTGACGCTGGATCGGCAAAGCCGCACGCTTTCCGGCGGGGAGGTGCAGCGCATCAACCTCACCACGGCGCTGGGCACGTCGCTCGTGAACACGTTGTTTGTGCTGGATGAACCCAGCATCGGCCTGCATCCACGCGACATGGATCGCATCGTGCAGGCCATGCAGCGCCTGCGCGACGCGGGCAACACCCTGGTGGTGGTCGAACATGACCCCGCCGTGATGCTCGCCGCCGACCGCCTCATCGACATGGGCCCCGGGCCGGGCGAACGCGGCGGCCAGATCGTGTTCGACGGCAGCCCCGCCGCCGCCCGCCATGCCGACACCCTCACCGGTGCCTACCTCGGCGCGCGCAAGACGGTGGGCCTGGGTTTCAAACGCCTGGTGGCGTCGGACACGCCGCGCCTCATCCTGGAAGGCGCACACCAGCACAACCTGCAAAACCTCACGGTCGACATCCCGCTGCAACGCTTGACGGTGGTGACGGGCGTGTCCGGCTCCGGCAAATCCACGCTGGTGCAGGACGTGCTCGTGCCCGCGCTGCTGCGCCACTTCGGCCAAGCCACCGAAACGCCGGGCGAGCATGACCGCCTCTTGGGCGCCGAGCAGCTCGCGGGCGTGGTGTTCGTCGATCAATCGCCCATCGGCAAGACGGCGCGTTCCAACCCGGCGAGTTACGTCGGCGCGTTTGACGAGATTCGCAAGCTCTTTGCTGCCGCCCCGCTGGCGCAGGAGCGCAGCTACACCGCTGGCATGTTCAGCTTCAACGCCGGCGATGGCCGTTGCCCGACCTGCGGCGGCTCCGGCTTCGAACACGTCGAAATGCAGTTCCTGTCCGACGTGTACCTGCGCTGCCCGGACTGCGACGGCCAACGCTTCCGCCCCGAGCTGCTGGAAGTGACGATTGAGCGCGGTGGCCGGGGGCTTTCGGTGGCCGACGTGCTGGCGCTGACGGTGAGTGAAGCCGTGGCCTGCTTCGCGCAGGACAAGGAGGTGCTGCGCAGCCTGCAACCCATCGTTGATGTGGGGCTGGACTATGTGCGCCTGGGGCAGCCGGTGCCCACGCTGTCTGGTGGCGAGGCGCAGCGCCTGAAACTCGCTGGGCATCTGGCCGAAGCCGCACGCGGCCCGCGCCAACCGGCGGCGAAGAAGGGCCAGCTCTTCGT
This sequence comes from Vitreoscilla filiformis, assembly GCF_002222655.1. Classification (GTDB taxonomy): domain Bacteria; phylum Pseudomonadota; class Gammaproteobacteria; order Burkholderiales; family Burkholderiaceae_C; genus Ideonella; species Ideonella filiformis. The sequence goes on from NZ_CP022423.1 coordinate 88,312, forward strand.
GTTCGACGAACCCACCACTGGCCTGCACTTCGACGACATCGCCAAGCTGATGCGTGCCCTGCGCCGCTTGCTGGAAGCGGGGCACTCGCTGCTGGTGATTGAGCACAACCTGGATGTGATCCGCGCTGCCGATTGGCTCATCGATTTGGGGCCGGAAGGCGGAGATGGGGGCGGGTTGATCGTGGCCACGGGCACGCCGGAGGATGTGCGGGCGCACCCGACTTCGCACACCGGCAAGGCGCTGCGGGCGTATGACGGGGCGTTGGGGGCGGAGGAGCGAGGAGCTGGGTATCTCGTTGAGGCGAGCGGGTTCCCCCTCTCCCCAACCCCTCTCCCACGAGGGGAGAGGGGCTTCGAGCGACGCGAAGGTTTGAGCGCAGGAGAACCCGGTTTTGCTCCCTCTCCCCTCGTGGGAGAGGGCTGGGGAGAGGGGGCCGCCGCCGCCACACCCACCTCCCCCGACACCATCCGCATCGTCAACGCCCGCGAGCACAACCTCAAATCGCTGAGCGTCGAAATCCCACGCGGCAAGTTCAGTGTCATCACCGGCGTATCGGGCTCCGGCAAATCCACGCTGGCGTTCGACATCCTCTTCAACGAAGGCCAGCGCCGCTACCTGGAAAGCCTCAACGCCTACGCCCGCAGCATCGTGCAGCCGGCGGGGCGGCCGGAGGTGGACGCGGTGTGGGGCATTCCGCCCACCGTCGCCATCGAGCAGCGCCTGAGCCGGGGCGGGCGCAAAAGCACCGTGGCCACCACCACCGAGCTGTGGCACTTCCTGCGCCTGCTGTGGGTGAAGCTGGGCACCCAGCATTGCATCCATGACGGCACGCCGGTGAAAGCGCAAAGCGCCGAGAGCATCCTGGCGCAACTGCTGCGCGAGCCGGCGCAGGGAGGCTTCCGGGGTCAGCATGTCTGCTTGCTGGCGCCGTTGGTGCAAAACCGCAAAGGCCTTTACAACGACTTGGCGAAGTGGGCCAGCGCCAAGGGTTACGACCATTTGCGCGTGGACGGTGAATTCGTACCGACGAGCCCCTGGGCCAAGCTGGATCGTTTCAAGGAACACACGCTGGAACTCCCGGTGGGAGACGTGCTGGTGAACCCCGCCAACGAAACCGAACTGCGCGCCCTGCTCACCGAAGCGCTGGACGCCGGCAAAGGCGTGCTGCACCTGCTGGCGCCTGTGGATCACCTCGCCGAAGCACTGGAAACCGGCGCCACCACCCGTGGCTTGGGCCGCGTGACGGTGTTTTCCACCCAGCGCGCCTGCCCCGTGTGCGCCACCAGTTATGCCGAACTCGACCCGCGCATGTTCAGCTACAACAGCAAACATGGCTGGTGCCCGTCGTGCGTCGGCACCGGGCTGGCGCTGACGCGTGAACAACGCAAAGCGCTGGACGACTCCCCACCCGACGACAAGGCGCGTGAGAAAGGCCGCGAACAAAGCTTCGCCGCCGAAGAGCCGGAACTCGACGACCTGAGCGGCCAGCCCTGCCCGGATTGCCAAGGCGCCCGACTCAACCCGTCCGCCCGCGCCGTGTACTTCGCCGGGCGAGGCATCCACGACGTGGCCCGAGGTTCGGTGCAGGACACCCGGGGCTGGTTGGAAGGTTTGGTGCGAGAGCAAGCGGGTTCCCCCTCTCCCCAACCCCTCTCCCACGAGGGGAGAGGGGCTTCGAGTGACGCGCAAGCCTCAGCGTCGGAAAACCCGGCTTTACTCCCTCTCCCCTCGCGGGAGAGGGCTGGGGAGAGGGGGACGCCCGCACCTACGGCGACCCCCTTCACCATGACCGAACGCGAAGCCGGCATCGCCCGCGATGTGTTGGTGGAAATCCGCAGCCGCTTGTCTTTCCTCGACGAAGTGGGCTTGGGCTATCTGACGCTGGATCGGGCGGCGCCGACACTTTCCGGCGGCGAGGCGCAGCGCATCCGCCTGGCGGCGCAATTGGGCAGCCATTTGCAGGGCGTGTGTTACGTGCTGGATGAACCCACCATCGGCCTGCACCCGCGTGACAACGGCATCTTGCTGGGCGCGCTGGAAAAACTCGGCGCCAGCGGCAACACCCTGGTGGTGGTGGAGCACGACGAAGACACCATCCGCCGCGCCGATCATGTGATCGACATCGGCCCCGGCGCGGGTCGGCGCGGCGGGCAGTTGGTGGCGCAGGGCACGCCGGCGGAGATTGCGGCCAACCCCGAATCGCTCACGGGGAAATGCTTGGCTGAACCGCTGAAACACCCGCTGCACCCGCGCCGAGCCGTCTCCGCCGCCGAGCCGACGCTGCGCCTGCGCGGCGCCCATCTGCACAACTTGCAGGACGTGGCAGTGGATGTGCCGCTCGCCCGGCTGGTGGCGGTGACGGGCGTCTCCGGCTCCGGCAAATCCACGCTGGCGCGGGATGTCTTGCTGAAAAACGTGGCCGCGTTGGTGGCCGCCAAGGCCCGCGCCCCGCTGGGCGCCAGCGGCGAGGCGCTGGAGATCACCACCGCGCCGGTGACGCTCGCCGGCTGTCGGGCGCTCACGGGTTGGGGGCCGGTGGATCGGGTGCTGGAGGTGGATCAAACGCCCATCGGCAAAACGCCGCGCTCTTGCCCAGCGACTTACATCGGCTTTTGGGATGCGATCCGCAAGCTCTTTGCCCAGACGTTGGAGGCCAAGGCGCGTGGTTACGCCGCCGGGCGTTTCTCCTTCAACACCGGGCCGGGGCGCTGCCCGGCGTGTGAAGGCCAGGGCGTTCGCACCATCGAAATGAGCTTTTTGCCGGATGTGAAGGTGCCGTGTGAGGTCTGCCACGGCCAGCGCTTCAACGCTGAAACTCTGGCGGTGACGTGGCGCGGCAAAAGCATCGGCGACGTGCTGAACATGGCGGTGGACGAGGCGGTGGAGTTCTTCGCCTCCATGCCCGCCATCGCTCACCCGCTGCAACTGTTGCAGGACGTGGGCCTGGGTTACCTCACTCTGGGCCAGCCGAGCCCGACGCTCTCAGGCGGCGAAGCCCAGCGCATCAAGCTGGTGACGGAGCTGTCCAAGGTGCGCGACGAAGTGGGCAAGCGCGGCCAGAAAGCCCCGCACACGCTTTACGTGCTGGACGAACCGACGGTCGGCCTGCACATGGCGGACGTGGCGCGGCTCATCCACGTGCTGCACCGGCTGGTGGACGGCGGGCACAGCGTGGTGGTGATCGAGCACGATCTGGACGTGATCGCCGAAGCCGATTGGGTCATTGATCTGGGGCCGGAGGGCGGGACGAATGGGGGGCGGGTGGCGTGTGTGGGCACGCCGGAGGCGGTGGTGGCGGCTGGGACGCACACGGGGGTGGCGTTGGCTTCAGTGTTGGGGCGGTGAAGAAGCGTTTCAGCTCACTTCTGGCCCGCAAATAGGCGGGCAAAAACGCCTGTTTTAGCTTGCGCCCAAGTCTGGGTCAGATCGCCATTGCGCTCCAGTGATGCGTAGATGTCTCGCACCAGTTCAGGGCTCACTTTTTTGGCTGAACGCATCTTGTCCAGTAGCTCCCAGCCGTGCCAGATGGGGATTTCAAAGTCTTCTGCCAGCAAGTGCATGCCCAGGTCATCGGTGACCACAATGGCATCGCGCACTTGGCTGAACGCCAGCACCCGGCAATCGGTTGGTGAGGGCGGATGCCGCCCTCCCGTGGTGTAGCGATCCACTTCGCTCAATACGTGGCTGTGCAGCACACCCTGGGCAATGTTCAGACCGGTTTTCTCCTGGTCGGTCAGCCGAATCGTGGCGGCATCGCGTTCGGCGCCAAACTCTTCCGCATCAAACCAAGGGAATTTGAAACTCAATGTTCGGTTGCGGCGCACCTCGTGCTCAACGTCCTTGAGCACCGTGAGCACATAGTCTTTCTGCCCGAACTTCACCCCCAGCAGGGGCCGGATGCGTTTGGCCAGCCGCAGGTAAGCGTTGGTGTCCAGAAGAACCAGTGTCAACGTGTCAGCTCTTCGTAGATGGCTTGTGAGTCCGGCATGGCCAGACCGAGTGCTTGCTGAACGTAGCCAGCTCCGGTTCCCCGCTCACGCAGCATGGCGCGTAAAGCCGGAAAGAACGCCGACTGGAACACGCTGTGGGCTGAAGCGATGTATGTGGCCGGTGCGGGTGGCAACGGTGCAAACAGCGTGGCACTGACCAATTCACCTCGTACAGCCGAGCTGTTGCGCACGGCATGAACCTCCGGTTCGCTCACTTTCAGCGCGGGCAATTGGGCCGCCTGCGCGTGGAGACTGACTTGCATGAACACGCTGTAAAGCGAAATCTGATGTGCCTGGGCTGCTGCATGCAACACAGCCAGTTCAGCGCGAACCGTGGGAGCGAGCACAGCCTCGGCATACACCCGATGCGCCAGCTCTCGCGGGAATAGCAACGCCCCAGCAAATGCATCGGCGAAGTCTTCCCCCTCGGGCTTTCCAGCCACTTCAGGGGTGTAGACATGTGCCAACTCATGCGCCATCCAGAACTTGAAGTCTTCGAGATGGGTGTCCAGGTTCAAATAAATGAACGTGACTTTTTCTGCTGGCAGCAGGATGTGCAGTGCGTTTTCGTGGTTTTTCTTGGCTCCCCACATCACGGGGACGATCACGGCATCGTTTTCAGCAAACTGTCCGATCAAGCGCTCGTAAGACAGCACGGCTTCTTGGCCGATGCCCAACTTGGCGCGAACGGCTGCCACGGTCGCTTGCAAGCGGTCGTAAGTGAGCGAGGTGTCTGCGATTTGCGTGCGCAGAGACTGGCGGGCGGGCAGGTAGCCCGTCAGAGGTTTGAGCAGTGCGCCCAGGGCCATGGCGCGCTGCACATGGTCTTGCGTCGTCTTGGCGCTGCCTTTTTTGCGGAAAGCCACCACGGGCTGGCTGGCTGTGTCGACCTGCACCAACTGGTCGAACCCGATGGACAGCGTCGTGGCCAGTTTCAACAAAGCCGCAGGGCGGGGAAAGTCGGCGCCTTTGAGCCAGTTGGTGACGGACTGGGCGCTCACGCCAACGGCTTCGGCCAGCGTCTTCTGGTCCCACCCTTTGGCGGCCAAAGCCGCCCGGATGGTGTCGCTGTGAAGAACTTTTTGCATAGCCGTCGATTGTGAGGGCTGTTGAGTCTTCAATCAAGTTTAATCAACTTGCTGGCCGTTTGCGGGCTGTATGAAGGGGGTTCTGTGGGTCAGTTGTCGTTGGTGGATGCACCTGGCTTTTTGCCCTCGCCCCCATGCACCTTCGCAAACGTCAAGATCACCTCCCGCACCACTTTGCGCTGTGGGGCGGGGAGTTGCAGGTAGGCGTCCACGGTTTCGCGTTCTTGGTAGGTGAGCTTTTCTTCCCAGCGTTGGCGGTGGGCCTGCACCGATAGCGCCACTTGTGGCCCAAACCGCAGCACTTGCGGTTCCACCTTGAGCCACTCGGCCAGGGTTTGCAGCTTGTCTTGTGCGGGGAGTGCTTGCCCGTTGAGCCAACGGCTCACGGCTTGCAGCGTCACCGGTTTGCCCCAGTAGCGCGTGTTGAATTCGCGCTCCAGCACAGAGGGCCGGGTGGCGTAGCCCGCCTGAGTCATGGCATCCCGCAGCCACTGGGCAAATTCCGTTTTCTCACTCATGAACAAATAGTTGAGCCACTGAGCGTTTGGCATGAACTTGCTGTTCATTGAAAAACTAAACTTCTGGTTGATTTTTTTATGAACCAGAAGTGATGCCCAAGTCCCTGCTTGAACAACTGCCCGAAATCGTCGCGAATGGCCGCAAGGAGGCGGAGCGCATCTTGGAAGGGCTGGAGAGTCGCCAGCGTGTGGGCTTGCAAACCCGCGAATGGGTGCTGCCGGCGCGGGACAGCGTGGCGGCGGACTGGATCACCACTTCGGAGCGCCAGCAGCGGGCGCAGCACGATGGGTCGGCGTGGGCGAATCGCCTGATCTACGGGGACAACTTGCTGGCGATGGCGGCGCTGTTGGCGGGGGATGAGTTCACGCCGTCGCTGCGGGGCAAGGTGGATTTGATTTACATCGATCCGCCGTTCGATTCGAAGGCCGATTACCGCACCAAGGTGACGCTGCCCGGCGTGGAGCTGGAGCAAAAACCCACGGTGATTGAGCAGTTCGCCTACTCAGACACCTGGGCCGATGGCACCGCCTCTTATTTGGCCATGATCACCCCCCGCCTGATTTTGATGCGCGAATTGTTGGCCGATACCGGCTCGATTTATGTGCATCTGGATTGGCATGTGGGGCATTACGTTAAGTTGGTTTTGGATGATCTTTTTGGCAAAGATAACTTTGTCAACGAAATCATCTGGAAACGCCAAACGGCTAAGGGAGATGTGACACAAGGCGCCACCCACATGGGGCGTATTCACGACAGTATTTTTCTTTATGGAAAAACTGCCAACCGGGTGTGGAATACAGTTTTCACACCCTACACGCAAGATTACATTCAAGATTTCTACCGACACGAAGACGAAAAAGGGCGTTATCAACTGAGTGACATCACCGCCCCCGGTGGGGCCGCCAAAGGCAACCCCTATTACGAGTTTCTAGGCATTTCACGATATTGGCGATTTTCAGAGCAGAGAATGCAGGAGTTGTATGCACAAGGGCGCATTGTGCAAACCAAACCCGGAACAGTGCCTCGGCAAAAACGGTATTTAAACGACATGCCCGGAATCCCGCTGCAAGATCTGTGGTTGGATTTGTTGCCAATTCAAGCGCACTCACGTGAGGCTGTGGATTACGCCACTCAAAAACCCGAAACCTTGCTGGAGCGCATTCTCAAAGCCTCGTCTCATGAAGGGGCGCTGGTGGTTGATTTCAACGGCGGCTCCGGCACCACAGCGGCGGTGGCCGAAAAGCTGGGCCGGCGCTGGATCACCTCAGACATCGGCAAACCTGCGGCCATGATGATCCGCAAGCGTTTGATCGATCAAAACGCCGGCCCGTTCCTCTACCAAGCTGTGGGCGACTACCACGTCGAAGCCGCCAAGGCCACGCTGGGCCGCAGCTTCCGCATGGGCGATCTGGCGCAAATCGTCCTTTCCCTTTACGGCGCCCAACCGCTGCCCGACGACGTTAACACCCAACGCAACCTCGGCCAGATTCAAGAAGCCGCCTGGAACGGCAAAAAAGGCAGTAAAACCCTGGTGCTCGCCGACTCGCCCAACAAACTCACTGGCGCCGCCACCCTGCGCCGCGCCATCGCCTTGCGAAATACCCTCCTCGGCGGTTGGGATCGCGTCGTCGTGCTCGGCTGGAATTTTGAGCCCGCCATCGGCGAAGCCATCACCGCTTTCAACGACCCGCGCCTCGAAGTCCTCGTCATTCCGCCCGATTTACTCGATCGGCTGAAGAAAAAAGGCGGCATCGACAAACTGCGCGGCCAAGTTCGCTTCTCGTCCCTGCAATACCTTCGCATCGACCCCGTGAGCCGCAAAACTGCCGGCACCACCCCCGAAGGTCAGCCGCAAGAAACCCTCATGGTTTCGTTGAACAACTATGTGTTGTTATCCCCCGAAGCCATCAACCTCGACGATGCCAACCGCGCCAAACTCCAAGCCGTGATGAATCAAGACCCACTGGCCTTGATCGAGTATTGGGCCATCGATCCTGATTATGACGGCCAGGTTTTCCGCTCCGTTTGGCAAGATTACCGAGGCAATACCGCCAACCAAACCGATGGGGAACCGGCGCTGGTGGTCATGTCCGTGGCGCGCCTGACCTTGCCGCTTCAGCCGGGGCCGCGCCGCGTGTGCGTGCGGGCGGTGGATGTGTTCGGGTTCGAGTCCGAAGTGCAGGCCACCGTGGGAGCGCCCGCATGAGCCCGTCACGCCGCCGCAGCCCCGCCCAGCCCGACGCCCTGCCGCTGGCCCAAGCCCTCACCGCGTTGACCCAGCGCTTGAGTGAGGGCCTGGCCGAGGGCCACGCCGAGCTGCTCGAACTCGTCACCCCGACCACCGCCGAACTGCTGCATCACTGGTTCGGGGCCGAAGCGGTGGCGGCGCGGGGTAACCTCAACTTTCACACCGGGCAGCGCCAAGCCCTCCTCAACACCGTGGTGGCGCATGAAGTGCTGGGCGCCCCCTCCCTGCCCGCGTTGTATGGCCGGCTGGAGCTGCCTGCCCCGCTCGACCTGCGCCCCACTCACCCCAAGTACTGCCTGAAGATGGCCACCGGCACCGGCAAAACCTGGGTGCTGCAAGCCCTGCTGGTGTGGCAACTGCTCAACAAAACCGACGCCCTGACCGATGGGCGCGATGACCCGCGTTTCACGCGGCGGTTCCTCGTCGTGGCGCCGGGGCTGATCGTGTACGAACGCCTGCTGGATGCCTTTTGCGGCAAGCGCCTGCCCGGCAGCCCCACCGGGGCGCGGGACTTCGCCAGTGCCGATCTGGCACGCTACGCGGAGTTGTTCCTGCCCGAAGCGCGGCGCGAGGCGGCGCTGGCGTTTGTGCGGCACAACGTCTGCCGCAAGGAGGAAATTGGCCTCAAAACCACCGGCAACGGCGTGCTGGCCTTGTGCAACTGGCATGCGCTGGCCGAAGGGGAAGACAGCGCACCGGAAGACGACACCCACGCCCCCGAAGCTCCGGCGCATGAGGTGGCCCAGGCGGTGCTGCCCGTCGCGCCGGGCCGGGCCACGGGCAACAGCTTGGAGGTGCTGGATCGGCGTTATGCACGCGGCAACGTGCTGGAACACCTGGCCAGCTTGCCCGATCTGCTGGTGTTCAACGACGAAGCCCACCACATCCACGAACTGCGCCGCGAAGGTGAGGCCACCGAGGTCGAATGGCAGAAAAGCCTCACGCGCATCGCCGCTGGCAAGGGGCGGCGTTTTGTGCAGATCGACTTTTCAGCCACGCCTTACAACGACGTGGGCAGCGGCAAACACAAGCGCAAAGTGTTTTTCTCGCACATCGTCACGGACTTCGATTTGAAAAGCGCCATGCGCGCCGGGCTGGTGAAGTCCTTGGTGCTGGATCGGCGTCAGGAGGTGGGCGCCCTGCCGCTGACGTTCAAGGCCGAGCGCGACGACGATGGCAACCCCTGCCTGAGCAGCGGCCAGCGCACCATGCTGCGCGCCGGTTTGCACAAACTACGCAAGCTGGAGGCGGATTTCGCCCGCGTTGAAACCGAGCGGCGCCCCAAGATGCTGGTGGTGTGCGAGGACACCCGCGTCACGCCCCTGGTGGGGCAGTTCCTCACCGTGGAAGGCGGCCTGCGGGATGACGAGGTGATGAGCGTGGACTCGGGCAAGAAGGCCGAGCTGGGCGAAAAGGAATGGGCGCAGGTGCGCGAGCGGCTGTTCGATGTGGATCGGCGGGCGGCGCCTCGGGTCATCGTCAGCGTGCTGATGCTGCGCGAGGGTTTTGATGTGAACAACATCTGCGTCATCGTGCCGTTGCGGGCCAGTGCGGCGCAGATTTTGTTGGAGCAGACCATTGGCCGGGGCCTGCGCCTGATGTGGCGCGAGCCGGAATACGACGAGCTGAAACGCGAGAACCGCGAGCGCATCGCCCAGGGGCAGGAGCCGGGCAACTTGCTGGACATCCTGTCGGTGATCGAACACCCGGCTTTCCAATCCTTCTATGACGATTTGATGGACGACGGACTGGCCGGCGTTTCCTCCGACGACAGCGACGCCACCGCCAGCACCGGCGACTTGATGCCCGTCGGGCTGCGCCCCGGGTTTGAGGCGTTCGACTTCGCCATTCCCTTCATCGTCCAGGAAGCTGACGAGCATCTGCACCACGCGCCGCTGGACATCCAGACCCTGCCCCCCTTCGCCGGGCGGACGCTGGCCGAGCTGCAAACGCTGCTGGGCAAGGGGGATCGGTTCATCTCGCAGGATTTGCAAAGCGGCACCCTGTTCGGCGATTACCGCGTCGATGGCGAAGTGATGAGCGTCAGCGGCTACAACGATTACCTGGCGCGCCTGACGCGGCGCATCGGCCAAGCGCTGGGCCAGCCGCTGCCCAAGGGCAACAAGGTGGCCAGCCGCGTGGCGCTGCCGTACCTGCAACTGCACACCGCCGAGCTGACGGGCTGGCTGGACGACTACATCTGGCAACGCCTGTTCGCCACCGAGTTCAACCCGCTGGCCGATGAGAACTGGCGCGTGCTGCTGCTGCAACCGGTGTTGGATCACCTCACCAAGGTGTTTGCGCTGGCCTTGGCTGAGGCGGTGCGTGCCGAGCCGGTGGGGCAGACGGACGTACGCGAGCGGCGCCTGTCCGAAGTGACGCGCTTGCTGGTGCGGGAAAGCGCTTCGGTGGCGGTGAGCAAGTGCATCTACTCCCGGTTGCCTTACCCGACACACAGCGGTGGGTTGGAGCGGCGTTTCATCCACTGGGCGCAGGCGGATGCGGCGGTGCTGGCGTTTTGCAAACTCAGCGAAACCCGGCACACCTTCGCCCGGCTGCGTTACGTGCGTGAGGATGGCATGGGCGCGTTCTACAGCCCGGATTTTCTGGTTCGCACCGCGCAGGCGATTTACTGGGTCGAGACCAAAGCGCAGCAACAACTGCGGCACCCGGACGTTGTGCGCAAACAAGCTGCCGCGCTGGCGTGGTGTGAACGGGTGAACGCCTTGCCGCCGGAGATGCGCTCAGAATTGCCTTGGCACTACGTGCTGTTGGGGGAAGACACCGCCCAGGCTGGGCAGGCCCAGGGCGGGCGTTTGGCTCAGGTGCTGGAGGCGGAGCGCTTACGTCCTCGACCGCAGGCGGAGCATCAAGGGGCGTTGTGGTGAGCTGAAACCACAGGGCTCAAGGCGCAGATGCGCCCTCTCCACAGTGACGCACGATCCGTTCCTTCAGCGTGTTGCCTTCTTGCGCCACGGGGGGCAGCATCCATGGCCGGACACATTGGCGTTGCCTCTCGCACCAGCGATAGCCCGCCGAACCGATGCACCCGTGAGCGTCCGTAACCCCCCGAGGTTCAATCAGGCCGAGGCCACAGCGCCCGCACCTGATGCCAATCATCAATGAGCCTCAGCGACTGCGCCCCCGCCGTCTGGGCGATGTGAATGAACAGGGCTTGCAGCGCGGCACTTTCTTCAAACGCCCTGGCCATGTCCGACGTGGCGCTGTTGGCCCAGATGCGCAGCACCTCCGCGTCAACATGGCATTGCGTCCAAACGCAGCCGATGCTCAGCCAATCCGGGCGGTGGGCGTGGCCTGTGTCCAGCTCAGCCAATTCGGGGCTGAATGGCAGCACCAGGGTCAAGCACAGCTCAGGTGTGCTGTGGCGTGTGTGACGCCGCTCAGCCCATTCAGGCTCAGGCAGCGTGTGCGATGCGATGGCGGCCCACAGCGCATCGGCTGCCGCCAGCGGGGTGACGATCTCGAAGGTGGCGCTGCGTCCCATGGTCGATGGCTCAGAAGACGAGGTTGCGGCGGATTTTCAGGTTCTCCAGCGCATCGTCCACCGTGCGGCCAATTTGGAGGGATTCGACCAGCAAGTCCACGAAAAAGCCGATCACGTCTTGCTCGGTTTCTTCGCTCAGCAGTGGCAGGTGAACGCGGGTGGCCAAACTCTGCGTGATGCGGCCCTTGAGGGTGCGGATGTCACGCTGTTCGATGCCTTGGGTGGCATCGTGGATGAATTTCAAAATGGAGGGCGGGATCAACCCCGCAATCGCGTGGTCGATCTTGACCACCAGCCAAGCAATCGCAGCATCGTCAAACGGATCGAGCGGGCCGGTGGGGATGAGCGCATCGATGATTTCAGCGATGCGCTGCAATTGCGCCGGGCTGAAGATGTGTTCCGGCACAGCAGGCGCGGGGGCGGTGTCGAACGTCACGGCCTGCGTGGGCAGCTTGAGCGCTTCGCGGGTCTGATTGCCGACGATGCCATCGGGCGTCAGATCGTGGGTGCGCTGGAATTGCATCACCGCATCGCGGGTGCGCAGCCCAAACACCCCGTCGGCGTTCGGGCGGCCTTTGCGGTCGGTCTTGGGCAGCAGCCCGGCATCGACGAGTTGGTTTTGCAGCGCCTTGACCTCATCGCCCGTCGAACCGACTTTCAGCACAAACGCCATCGCCGCCTCACACTGGACAGGCCAAAGGATTGGGCGTCGGCGCAGCCACGCGGCTCAGGCAGTTGCGATCCACATGGTGGAAGGGTTCCGCTTGGCCAGCGATGCGCAGCACGGTGTCCTCCTCATAAGACCACGTGCCATCCGCATGGAACCGCACGGTGATGTGGAACGCTTCGGTTTTGAACGCTTGGTCGAGGAAGGGCGCCGAGCACACGCCCCAGGTGTCGAGGCCCTGGGTGGCGTGCAGTTCGAAGGTGTCCGCATCGGGCGACGCGGTGCCCGCCGCCATGGCAACAACCCCACGCGGGATGCTCAAGGTGTGCATCACCGTGCCCGTGGCCGGCTCCCACAGCCAGTAGCCGACTTGCTCGTGGTAGGTTTTCACCTGCCCCGGTTTGGTGATGTGGGTGTGGTAACGCAGGCCGTAAAGCAGTTGCGGGCCGTTGGTCACCGGGTCGATGGGTTGCAGGCTGATGCGCTCGACGTAGGCTTGTTGCCGGGGGCCGTCGGCCTTGGGTTTGACATCCAGCCCGCGCTGGCCTTCCCACACCCCCGCCATGCGGCGCAGCGGGCCGAGTTGGGCCAAGGTGTGAACGTCGATGGGGTGGGGTTCTGTGTAGAGATCGGCAGGCAGGTGGCTCATGGCGGGCTCGTCGAAGGGCGGATCGGGCGGGCAAACTGTACCTAAGTCGGCGTTGCCAGTTTGAGACCGACGATCCCGGCGACGATCAACCCCAGGCTGAGCAAACGCCCCCAGTGAGCCGACTCGCCGAACAGCACCATGCCAAGCAAAGCCGTGCCCACGGCCCCCACGCCCACCCAGATGGCGTATGACGTGCCGATGGGCAGCGACTTCATCGCCATGCCGAGCAACACCACGCTGCCAGCCATCGCCGCCAGGGTGAACACACTGGGCCACAGCCGCGTGAAACCCTCGGTGTATTTCAAACCGATGGCCCACGCCACTTCCAACAACCCCGCCACGATCAATAACACCCATGCCACAGCACGTTCTCCGATAGGTCACAGCGGCGCATTGTCACCAGTGCTTTGCGATGATGGGCGGATGCTGAGTTCTGTTGATCCGTCCGCCGGCCCGCCGGCCCGTGTGTTGGTGGTGGAAGATGAACCCACGGTGGCCGCCAACCTGCTCGATTACTTGGCCGCCCTGGGTCATCCCACCGACATCGCTTGGAATGGCCACGATGCTTTGGCGCAGCTCGCCCGTCGCCCGCCCGATGTGCTGGTGCTGGATCTGGGCTTGCCCGGCCTGGATGGTTTGACGGTGCTGCAACGCCTGCGCCACGCGCTGGGGTTGAGCCTACCCGTGCTGGTGCTCACCGCCCGCGATGGTCTCAGCAGCAAAGAAGCGTGTTTTGCGGCCGGGGCGGACGATTACGTACTCAAGCCCTTTGCCCTGTCCGAAGTGGCGTGGCGCGTGGCGGCCTTGCATCGGCGGGCGTGTGGCGCTTGGGGGAGTGGGCCTTGGCGCGTTGGGGCGGTGGTGCTGGATCGGCGCACGCGCAGCGTCAGCGTGCGGGGGCAGCCGGTGCATTTGCCGCCACGCGCCTTGCGCTTGTTGGAGCGGTTGATGCGCGATCCGGGTCGGGTGGTCGGTCGGGCCGAGCTGGAGGCGCTGCTGTGGCCGGACGATCCGCCCGATTCCGACGCGCTGCGCAGCCAGGTCTACCTGCTGCGCCGGGCCTTGGCCCAAGCCGGCTGCGATGTGCTGGAAACCGTGCCCGGCCAAGGCTGGTTTTTGCGTGTGGAACCGGAGGTTCGGGTGTGTTGAAGCGGGCGCCATGGAATCTCAAACGGCGCGTGGCGGGGTTGATGCTGGCCCTGGTGGCGCTGTTCGCCCTGCTGCAAGCCGGGCTGGCGGTGCTGACGGTGCATGAGCAGGAAGACGAGCTGGTCGATCAAATCACCCAGGCCGAGGCCCAGCGACTGGCACGGTACTTGGCGGAACATGGCCTGCACGTTTTGGCTCGCCCGGGTGGGTTGTTGCTGGCAGATCATTTCAGTGCCTGGTGGCAGGGGCCGCAGGGGCCTGCCTTGCCGGAGCCGGTGCCGCTTCATTTGCAAACCCTGAGTGACGGCCCCCATCATGACGTGCTGCCCGGCCACGAACTGCACGCCGTGGTGTTACCGGTGCTGGGTGGGCGCTTGTATGTGCAGTACGACGCCGAAGTCAATGAAGCCAAGGTCTATGACTACACCGGGTGGGCGCTGGGGCTGGCCTTGCTCATGATCGCTTTGGCCACACCGTTGGCGCGGCATTTGGCCAGTGCCGTGGTGTCGCCGATCGAGCGGGTGACCCAGCAACTCGATCGATGGGCACCTGTCCATCTGGGGGGGGCACCGTGCGGCGATGGCGGTGCCGAGGATGAGGAGCACCGGTTGCGGGCGGCGTTCGATCGCGTCCAAGCGCGGCTGGAGCAGACTTTGGCCCGCGAGCGGGTGGTGTTGGCCGACATTCGCCATGAACTGCGTGAAGCCGCGCGCGATAAATCCAGCCCACCGCGCGCGATAAATAACAGGCCAGAGTAGTTGCAGCCTGTGCAATAGATTTGCAGAGCTACGGCAGCGCATCCGCCGCACGCGGGGAAATCCACAGCACCTCGGTGCGTGGTTGTCGCAAAACTCCCACAGCAAAATGCGCCCGCTCCACCCGCCGCCACCCCACCAGCATCTCGTCGTACAGCGCGGACGGGTATCCGGCCAGCACCACCATCCCCTTGCAGCCCAGTAGCACCTCCAGCAGCTCGACATGCTGTTGCGTGGTCAGCTCATGCCGGTAGCCTGTGTCGGATCGAGTGGAGGGGACGTAGGGGGGATCGACGAAATGCAGCGTCTGGGGCGTGTCCTGGGCTTTGATCACGGCCAGCGCATCACGGCACTCGATCACCACGCCTTGCAGCCGACGCCGGACAGCCACCAAGCTGCGCGGGTACGTGACCCATTCGCCGGCCTTGCCCCTGCCTGACCCCGTGCGGTGCCGCGCGTCGGCAAACGACCGCTTGCGCGGATCGAACACCGATGCGTGGTGAAACGACAAATAGGCGCGAATGATCGTGCGCTGAGCCGTCACCACCGGATCGGTAGACGACATGAACGCCTGGTCAAACTCGGCGCGGGCGTAGGGTGTGCGGCGCAGCTTGCGCATCAGCGCTGCGCATTGCATCGGGTCTTGGATGACGCGGAACAGCGACACGATCTCACTGTCGAGGTCGTTGTAGACCTCAATCTCGCTGCGGGTCTTGCGCATCAGCACGCTGGCCGCGCCACCAAACGGCTCGACGTAAATGCGGTGGGGTGGAAGGTGCCGAAGCACCCACGGGGCAATCGCCCACTTGCCTCCAAAGTAGCGCAGCACCGCCCGCTTGGGGCCATCAGCGGCCAAGCTGGCCGGTTTGGTTGTCGTCTGGTTCACAGAGCCGTCCTCGTTGATGAGTCGCTCTGTGGCGATCGGGGGATTGCGGGATCGTGTCCCTGGTCACGTCGCACATGGTGCCGCATCGCGGGCATTTGATTTGCACTCGGCCGATAAACCGTGCACGCGCCAGCAGCTTGTTACAGCCGCACCTGATTTCCTCATTCATTTTGCAAGCCTGTTGCAATTTCTGCCACGTAGGCTCCACCTGCTGCGCGCGCAGTAGTGGGGCCTTGGCCGGCTTGCAGCTCCTTCTGCATGACGGGGCCGCCACCGGTGCTCCAGCACCGGTGGCAGTCGCCCCACTCTTTAAATGTCGATTTCGACGTAGGTCATCCCTGGCGCGCTGCCTTCGATGACGCCGGCGCGCACGAACACCGTAGCGCCGGCAGCAGGCGCATCGCCTCGGGCCGTGATCCGATCGCCGCCAGGCAGCTCCACCACGGCCACACCTTGGCTCACGCTGACCACCGTACCCACTTGCACCGGCACATCCAGTCCCAGCGCGTCGCGCAGGGCGCGATACAGGTTAGGGCTGCTCATAGGTCTGCACTCCAATCGTCTGCCACACGCTGGCCCGCCCAGCTTGAATTGACAAGCTGCGCGTCATCCCCAGGCGAGTCAAATCGCCGTCCACGTACTGCACCAGCTTGCCGGGGACGATGGCGCCGGTTTGGGCGAGTACCGGCAGACGAAGTTGCACCAGCGCTTGTCGCCCCACGTCCGACAGCACCGGCAACGCCCTGGCACGGGCTGCCTGCACATCCGTACACAGAGCGTCCGTGATCATCGGCGCCACCAAATCGCCCGCCGTGCCGCCACGGGTGACGCGCCCGAGAACGCCCCCCGCCGTAGTCCCTGAGACAAACACCCGGCTGTAGATGGCCTTCGACGTCCACTCGATCCCCTCTTGGCGCACCACGGCGGCAGGCAGCTCGATGTCAGGCACCAGGCTGTCCCAGGCCCATGGCGCAGCCAGGTAGCGCGGCAGAACCATCAATTCGTTCCCGGCGGGGGAAGATTGGACATACCCACCCGCCGCCTCGGCAATGCGACAGATCGCACTGATCGGCGTGCCTTGGTGGCTCCACACGCCTGCTGGAACCAGCCAATCTGGCACCTGCCAATCAATGGCCCAGTCGCTTGGCACGCCATTGGTGGCCAGTGTGTCGAGCGCCAACTGTTGCGTCATTGCCGCCACGACGGCGTTGTTGAACGTGCGCTTGGCTGCATAAGGAGCGTCCCAAATGGCCGAGGCGCTGCGCCCACCGATCGACAGCGACGACTTGCTCCACTCACGGTCGCGCTGCGCCGACTCCACGATCACCCGCCACACCTGCCCATTGACATGTGCCAGCAGTTCGCAGGCCGCTGCGCCTGCTGCCGGCGCCAGTTTGGCCTGATCGCTGGCCGCAATCGACGCGCTCCAGCGCCATGCCCAGCTATCTACATCCGCACTGAGGGTCAGTGAGGTGCAGTTGATGGCGGTGCCGTCGTCCGCCCGAACCAGTTGAACGTCATTGATCACGAGGTACACCCTCCGCGCCGGGACGATGATCCCTGGCAATAGCTGTCGATCACAGCGGAAAATCAGATGCGGACTGGCCGGCGCTGGAACAAAAAACCGCAGGTCAGGCGTGCGCGGCCCGCAGCAGGTGTTGACGGGGATCACCGACCCCGGCATCACGCTGACGCCAGGCGGTGGCCTGACCGCATCCCGGCTCGACGCCTGCCACACCAGCGGCATCGGGGTCGCCACCTGCCACTGATCCGGTCGCGCGGTATGTCGCGGCGCGGCCGGGCGCGCTCGAACGTCCAACCACGGGCGGGCTGTGCGCAGCAAATCACGCTGTTTGAAGGCCGCGCCGCTGCCCATCTGCCGTGCATCCGCGTGCGTCACCTGCGCCGCCACCTGGCAGCGTTGGTGATCCCGGTGCCTGTACCGCGCACCAGCGGACAGCCGCCGGGCGTCTATTTGTCGCATCGTGGCTGTGCTGCCGAGGCGGGCGGTATCGACCTGCATCAGGCGGGCACCTTGGTGCATGGTTCGAAGCGGCGCATACGTCACCGCTGCTTGCACGGCCACCGGGGCGGATGGGGCCATCACAGCCACCACAGCCGCATCCAGTGTCACGGCGCGCTGGTGGCTTACGCCGATATCACGGGCCGGCCCCCGCGACACATCGGCGTCGTACACCCCCACCCCAGCCGGCACGACAGGCCCGCCCACTTGCACGGCAGCCACGGCGGTCACGGCATTGGCCTGCAAGGTGGCCACGGGCACCACACTCGGCAGCGTCACTGCCGCCTGCACCGCGACACCCAGCACCGCCGCACCCGCAGGCGCAACCGTTGGCAGCGTCACCGCTGCTTGAACAGCCACCCCAACAACGCCCGCGCCGGCAGGCACGACACGCGGAAGGATCACCGCCGCCTGCGCCGCCACACCAAGCACTACCGCACCCGCAGGCGTGACCGCCGGCAGCGTCACGGCGACTTGCGCCAGCCGCCCCAGCGCCTCGTACGTGACCCCTGCGGTCAGCGTCACCCCCGGCAACCCCACCGCCATCTGCGCCGCAAACACCGGCGCGGTGCCGTCGTCGCCGAACAGCAGCGCCGACGATGCGGGCAACCCCGCCGCAAATCGCAGGTCGGTGGTGGCCACGAGCGGCTTACGTCAGCGTCAGGCTGGTCAGGCGGACAAAACCGCCGGCATACAGCGCCACCGCCGACAGGATGACTTCATGTCCACTCCCAGCGATCCCGACGGACATGTCCAACAGGGCCGCGCCCGCTGACGTGGACAGCCGCGCCCATCCCGCCGTGCCCGACGCGGCCACCGTCGCATCAGCCGTTGCAGAGACCGTCAACACGCCCGCCACTGGCGCCGCCACGGTGGCCGACATCACCAGATCAGCCAGCAGCGTGCCCGTGGCCGCCGTCTGGGGCGTTGCCGGTGCGGCGCCCGTGTAAATTTTGAGCCGAGCTGGGCCGGCGGTGAGCAGCGAGCGCAGGGCTTCTGCCCGCGCCGCAATGAGAACGTCTGATTGATTGGCCATGGTTACTCCAAGGTGGGCGCGAGCCCGTCGGCGATCAGGGCGCGGTACGTCCCGGCGTTGTCGTGGCACACCACCGAGTACGTGTCGGCCACGGAGAGCCCATCGAACCGGTACAGCCCATCCGTGCCCGACCACGTCTCACGCACCACGCGCCTCAGCCGCTCCGAGATCAGCAGCACCCGCCGCGCCAGCGGTGTCACTGGCGGCCCCAGCACGGCCACGGAACCCGCGATCACGCCGGGCCCACCATCAATGTCTCGGGCCGATGGCGCCAAATCAGGCAACACCGATGCCACCGCACCGCCGGGCGCACCGCTGGCTGTCAGGCCGCGCGTCAGGTCGTACAGCACTGACCTGACCGGGACGATGATGCCGACCTTCCACGCCAAATCTGTGCTGGATGTGGGTGACGGGAGCGCGGCGTAGCCGTACTGCACCCATGTCGTGCCGTCGTCCGACCACTCCACGAGGGCTCCGATCCAATAGTGATCGCCGCCACCCGGAAGCTGCTGCACAGCAATCTGCGCGACATCGACCGCTGCGGGCCACTGGTAGCCGATCCATCGATCCGGGGCGTGCCCTTCGTACATGTAGGCCTGCCAATAGGTGGCGGCGGCGCCGTCGTATGCACGTTCTGGGGCGTTGTCGACGTACTGCGACGACGCAATCGCCGTGCCACCCGCGACCAAATTGCTACCCGCCGCGCTGCGAAATTGCAGCTCGCCCACCAAGACCTGGCCGCTCAGCGTGGCGATGCACCTGCATCGCCACCAACGATGGGCACTCATGTCCACGGCCCCGTCAGATCAATGGCCATGGTCACGCCGTCACCCTCGCTGTACCCCTGCCACGCCACCGCCATCATCCGGCGGGTGGTGTTTCTGACGACCTGGTCGAACACAGCGCCGTGCCCGACCGGCTTGTATTGAGGCATCCAATACAACCCCCGGAACGTCCCCCTGACGGAGTTCATCCCCTCTTGCACGCACAGCGTCGGCGTCAGCCACAGCCCGTTGTCCGGGCCGTGTGGGTACTGCATTGGCCCTCGCCCCGATGTCAGCACCCCATTGGCCATGTGCAGTGCCGGCGTGGCCGCGCACTTGACGGGGAGCCCCTGTTGCGTGTGGTTGCGCAGCAGCCATTTGCCGGCATAGGCCAGCGACTCGCCCAGGCCAAAGCTGTTGCCGGAACCGGGCTGATCCTCGTTGGCGCTCTCAGTTGCCACCAGCACCGTCCCCGTCGCGTCACCTGCGGCCACGTAAGACGACACATCCCCAAACGCGTACTGCGCGAACCCACCCCAGCCCGTTGACACCTTGACCCACAGGTAGAACATCACGCCATCACCGACCAGCAGCCAATCCCGATTACCGGCGCCGCCGTCCCCCTCATTCAGCCACCCGTACTGCCGCGCGTGAATCCACTTCGCCCACCCCCAATCCCCACCGGTGCCCGCCGTCGTCCAGTTGCGCGCAGGGTTGGTGGGGTCATACGGCGCTTGGATGCCCGTGACCACGATCGGATTGATCCCGCTGATCGCCGATGCGATCCCCACTGACGCCCATTTGGCCCACGCTGAGTCGTACCCCGCCCGCTGGGAGTTGTCCACCACCAGCAGGTTGCGGTTACCCGTGGGGGCCCGGTAGGCGCCCCGGTTTGTACCCGTGTTGGGCTTGCTCCACCCCAGGCTGGGCGTTTTGGCGGTGATCGATGTGGTGGTGGTCGCCGTGCGGATCGACCCCGGATCGTCGAGCTGAAAAGTAAAACTCGTGGCCTGCGCGCTCAGCACCGTCCAGCGGCCGTTGTAGTTGGCCTGCGCGCAGCCGGCAATCTCCACGACCTGCCCGGCCACGAATGCATGCCCGCCGGTGACCGTGGCCGTGGCCACCCCCGCGACGGTCGATGTCAGCGTGGCGATCGTCTTGACCCCGTACCCATTGACCAAGCAGGCGTCCAACAGCGCCGTCAAACTCCCCCAGGCGTTGGTGAGCTGCGGCGCCCCTGCCAAGTAGTTCGCATGCCAAAAAACCGATGCGGCCATGTGATCTCCTCAATTTAAGCGTCCACGTCGCCACGCAGCGACAGTTCAAATTGATCCGGTGTGTCATACGCTGCGCCCGGATTGATCGTGCGAACGACCCAAATCGGTGCCATCGCACCGATGGTGTTGATCCGCAGGATCGCGCCCACCGACCACCCACCGCCGCCCCAGCCAGCCGCTGGAATGTGCATATAGGGCGCCCCAGATGGCCCGAGCGGCTCGAAGTCCTGGCCGGTGTTACCCACGGCCACGACACCCACATGCTCGCCAATCAGCTCGTAGCTCGTCGTCGTGGTGAACCGGGCAATCCAGCGCTCCGTGATGCCCCCCCGGTTTGTGATCAGGATGGGATGGTCGGCGTTGTTGTAGGCCGCCAGGGTGCTTGAACCCGGTTCGGGGCTGTCAGACCACGCGCCGAACCAACTCGATTGGTCAAACACGCGCTCCACGCGGGCAAACAGATCCCCGAGCACCAGCGCCGTCGAGACGTAACTTCCAGGCGCCGAGTAGTCGTGGGTGATGGGCCGAGACAGCCCGATCTCCCCATTGATCTGCACGTCGCGGATCATCGCCATGTCTTCCACGCGCCCTTCGATTCGCACGGGCTGGGCGTAGGCCGAAACGTCGCTGAAGGTTGCCGTCCCAGCGTCCAAATCGGTGGTGTAGCCGGTGCTGATCACCGCACCGTTGGCCCCCACCACGCGCAATCGAGACAGCCGCTCGCGCCCAGCAAACACCGTCTGCCCATTGGCCACGGTGGCCGTGACGGCTGTTTTGGCACCGACCACAACGAACCCACCCGCTCTGAAAATCGGCACCCGCCCGTCACTTGGAAGCCGCACGGGATCCATGCCCAGGATGCTGGCATCGAGCGGCAGGTAGCTGTAGGCCACCGCGCTGTAGCGCAGCGTGGTCATGACGATCGGATCGGGCCGCCAGATGCGCCCATCCGACTCCACCCGGCTGGCCGAATACCACGGCTGGGATTCATTTCCCGCCGCCGTGACCATCGCCCCGAACCGCACCCGCACCAGCCCGGTCTCGTAATCCACGCTGCCCGCCACGCCGGTGCCACTGATCACGCCATCCACCCCCGCCGTGACCGATTTGGGGCCCCCGGTCGTGCGCGTCCACTGGATCGACAGCGATCCCGGTCGCAAGGGCGCCGAGGAAGCCCTGAACACAAACTCGCTGGACAGCGCATTGCCCAAGGTGGTGACGCACGACACCCGGCTGAGTGCATTGGTCGCCCCCGTGGCCCAGGACGACAGGGCAATGACGCCCGTGGTGTAGTCGATGGTGCCCCGCGTCAGCCAGCCAGACGCCACGGTGTTTTCGCGCAGCACACCCGTGCCACTGTCCCCCCACGGCTGCGATCCGGGGATCGTCAGCACCACCGTGCCAGGCACCACTGGCGCCACAACGCCCGGCACCAGTTGCACCTTCGGGGTGAACGTCACCGTCTCGGTGCGGGTGCTCGTCGAGCCGGGCGAGTTGTACCGCAGGGTCACCGCCCCGGATTCATCGGCTGGGTAAATGGACGGCGCATCCACATACTCCAGCCCGGTATAGGTCAAGCGCCAGCGGTATAAATCGTCGTCCAATGCGGCGCTGTATTTCGGCCTCGGTAATTTGATCGTGACATCTGGATTCCAGGTAATCGCTCCCGTCGCATACGTCACTGTGCCAATTTGCACACCTTCCCGCATGATTTTTCCGCCGCCGTCGTCCCGCGCATATTGCGTCGGATCGACCCACGTCGAAACGCCCATTTCGGTCAACTGGCCCAGGGTATAGGTGCCCAGCACAGCAGTGTCTGTGACGGTGTTCCACTCAACCTCCAAGCTCCCCGGCGTGATGGCCGCCGAAGCTGTCACCGCCAGCCGCCCATCGCCCTGCCGCGACGGATGTGCAAATGCGTCGGACGTCTTGGGGCCGGCCACATAGCCGATCGTCAACTGCGCCCCTACGGCGGGCAGGGTCGCGGGCGCGAACGCCTCGATCACCCCCTGCGCCACGCGCACCGTGCCCGTGGCATGGCCGGACAGCACCCCATCCGCGCCAGCGGTGGCGCTCTTGGACACGCCCGCTTGCAGCCAAGACACCGTCACTGAGCCCGGCTGTACCGATGTTCCAGCCGGCGGCGCCAACGCGATCGTCTGCGTCGCCTTGAGCGTCACAGCGGTGGGGTGCCGGGTCTCTTGCGTCGGTGCGCCCCAGCTCAGGATGACCGAACTACCCACATCCGGCAGCACACCCAGCGTCAGGATGTAGCCGCCCGTCGCGGGGTTGAACGTGCCGGCGCCGTAGCTGGCATCGCTGCCCTTGAGCGCGCCGGTGCCATCGTCCGACAGCACATACCACCGCCCGCCCGCGCGGTAGCTGGCCGAGAGCGTGCCGGGCTGGGGCTGAGGATCGATCACCCCCACGTAGGACTGACTGCGGGACGCCGCCGTGATCTCGATTTCGGCGCTCTGCGGAACCCGCAGCACCTGCGCTGCGGGGGTGTAGGTGATGACCTTGCTGGCCGAGTAGTCCCCTGCGGCGGATGTCAGCAGCCCGTTGGCGTAGTCGATGGTGCCCACATCGGCCCCGGCTGATCGCAACATCCCGCCAGCGTCGGTGATCGTGACACCGGCCACTTGGATCGACAGTGATCCTGGAAGGCACCCTCCCGGCAGAGCCAGCTTGGTGGTGGGTGTCCACGCATGGGTGGCGGTGTAGGTGACACTGCCCGCGCCCGGGATCGGCAGCCCAGCAGCCGCATAGGGCGGCATGACCGACAGCGGCGCCTCGGTCTGGGCGCTGGGCACCAGTTGCGAGTAGATCGACTCTGCCTTGATCTTCATCGCCCCCATGCTGACCGACTCGGCCAGGGGCGACACCCCAGCGTAGGTGCCCGCATCGGCCACCACGGTATCGCGCACCGCAGCAGCGGTGCTGAGGCGGGCGAACGTCTCGGAGGCGGGGCTGCCGGGGCAATCGAACCGCAGGGCATCG
The DNA here is from genome assembly GCF_002222655.1 of Vitreoscilla filiformis. Taxonomy (GTDB): domain Bacteria; phylum Pseudomonadota; class Gammaproteobacteria; order Burkholderiales; family Burkholderiaceae_C; genus Ideonella; species Ideonella filiformis. The sequence goes on from NZ_CP022423.1 coordinate 111,868, forward strand.
CTCAGGAAAACGGACACGATAGCCGCTTGGTACTCCGACCCATCGCCGGCGGTGAAGGTGCGGGTGACGCTGGACACCGTGATGGCGCGGATGTACTGCTCCACCTGCGTGGACAGGCCCTCGTCTTTGACCAACACCAACGTCTGCCCCACCGTGGGCGGGGCCTCGGACGGACGTTGAAACAGTTGCACCACACGTTGCCCGGTGATGTGGCCCTCGTACAGATACCCCGGCCACAGCGGCCCCTTGTTGAGGTACGCCTCCACGCGTGATTGCGCCTCCGACCGCGTGTCGAACGTCGCGTCGCGGGCAAACAGCGTGACGGCCGTATTGGCGTCCGTGGGTGGCTGCGCCACGATCACGTTGGAGCCGAAGTAGGTGTCGGTGTCGTCAGAGCGGATCGCCACAAACGTTTTGCGCAGATTGACCCGCCCCCCTGCACGATCCAACTCTGAAATATCCGGGAACAGCGCGTTTTCAGCATCGCTGATCACCGTCCCCGTGGGAGCACCGCCGCCTTCGGCCACATCAGCCATGACCGCCGATGCCAGCAATACCACGTCGCCTGAGAGGATGGGCATGTGGTGTCTCTCCTTTAAATGACCATGAGCTTGGCCGTCACGACATACATGTCGCCAGCCTGCTGATCGTCGTAAAACGTATAGGGATCGGCCGTGATCGCCGGGGCGTCGTGGTGGCGCCAGATCACCTCGCGCACCCCGTCCGGGGTGGTCAGCGTCATGACCTGGCCGGGCTCTGCGGCCCATCCGCGCAGCGTCTGCACGTCGGTCAGGCTGACCAGCCCGGCGCCCTGCTCGACACCTTGCAGGGTCACCGGTCGGCCCGCTTCGGCGGGCGCGCTGGCCGATTGCACGATCAGCGCCCCGGTCAATGACCGCTCGACGGTCTGCCCCACAGGGCTCCAACTGTGCTCATCGCTCCAGGCACAGCCCGAGCCGAACACCACCACCAGGCCATTGGCACTCAACTGGATCATGCTCAACCTCCTCCTACTCGTGCGGCGTCAGATTCGAGGCGGCGCAGCATCGCCACCAGGGCCTGAGCGTCATCCTGCGAGGCCATCTCCACGGCCTCTTCGCGGCCCCGATTGATCGTGATGGCCACGGCGTACACCGTGCGCGATGTGGTGGGCGCAGCAGATGGCGCAGGCGCAGGCGCCGCCACCTGGCCCGACGCTGCGGGCGCTGGTGCGGGGGCCGCAGCGGCAGCGGCACGCCGGGCCATTTCGCCGCCGTGGCCGTCCTTGCCGTAGAGGTACTGACTGGCGGCAGTTTGCAGGGCTGACGACAGCGTCCCCCCCCCGGCCCGCCGTACTTCCGTTGGCCGGGGTTGTTCATGTAGGGGACGTTGCCGCTTGCATCCACAAACTCGCGGGCGATCTGCTGCGCCGCTTCGTCGTCCAAGCCATAGCCCTTGAGGTCATTGATCACGCTCATCAGCGTGTTGCCGCCAGCGGTGGTGCCGTCTCCGGTGCGCTTGCGGTAATCGTCATCGAACAGTGACTTCACTTCACCGTTGCGTTTCTCCACAGCACTGTTTTTCACCACAGCGACCACTGCTGAGGCGGTTTTCTCAGCTTCTTCACGGGTCTTCCGCATTGCCTCAGTCGCGGCATCAGCAGCGGCGGGAATGGCCGACAGCGACTTGACCACAGCGTGCCCCGCCTCATCCACTGCAACACCCATCCCCTGCGCCGCAGCCTGCGCCCGCAGTTCAGCGGTGACCACACCACCATTGGCAGCGATGGCCGCCGACGCATATTTCTCAAACGCAGCTTGCTTGTCTCGTGCTGCTGTGGTGCCCGCATCGCGGATGATTTGGTAATCCCGCTTGGCCGCATCCGCCATCATCGTGAGCCGATCGACGCTCGTGATCCCCAGGCGCTCAAACGCCCCTTCAACCACCTTGGCCGCTGCGGCACTCTCTTTCGTGGCTGCTGTCGTCCCTTGCAGCGCCGCTGTCAACTGCCGCTGAATTTCCGCCGCCCGCTGCCATTCGCCCGCGTCCACAGCCTTTTCGTACTCGGCCCGCAACGTGGCCACCTTTTCGCGCGCCGCCTCCGCCGCCGCTTGTTGGGCCTGCGATCCAGTCTTGGCTGCTTCGCCCGCCGCACTGGCCGCTGCACCCGCAGCGCTTGCCGCCGAGCTGGTGGCCTCCACCGCCGCCTTCACATCAGCCTGCGCCTGCACCACCTTCGGTGCCTGGGCCGCAGCCTGCGTCTGCGATTGCGTCAGACCATCCCAACCCGATTGGGCACTCTCAGCCGCTGTGGCAGCGTCATCCATTGCCTGGCGGGCCTTGGCCATGAATGCATCCGTGGCCGCCCCAGAGGCCGCTGCACTGACGCGCACCTCGTCGGCCGCCAGTTTGTACCGGGCACTGACTTCGCCAAATGTCACCTTGGACATCATGTCCAGGTACAACGCGTACCAGGCCTGCGCCGACTGAACCAAGCTGGAGAACCCCGCACCCAGCACATACACGCCCGCCAGTACTGTGTTGCCCCCGGCGCTCATCACCCCATACGCGGTCTGCACCACGTTGCCGGCGTTCTTGGCTTTGGCGCCGAGGTCGTCCAGAGTCACCGATAGGTTGGTGGCAAACGTCTGCAACTGCACCGACACGGCCTCAAAATCCACCGCGCCTACAAACCGGGTGCCCCACTCAATGGCCGCCTTGAACGCAGCAGCCAAGGCATCCCCGAACTTCCCCACCGTCCCATTACTGACCGCCGCAGACAGCGCCGCAGCCAGTTGGTTCACACCGTCTTTCAGGATGGGCAGCGTCGGTGTGCCCAGGGCATTCATCACCGTTTCCCACGCGCTGCTCAACCCACCCAGCGCCCCGCGCAGGTTGTCGCCCATCACAGCAGCCGTCTCGGCGGCGCTGCCTTTGGCATTTTTGAGCTTCCCCGTCAGCTCATCCAGTGCCCCGATGCCCTGATTCAACAGTGACCGCAGCGCCGGCCCCGCCTCCGTCCCAACCGCCAAGATGGCGCGCTCACCCACGGCGCCCTTGGTGCCCAACTGGCGCAGCGCCTCGCCGAAGTCGTTGGTGATGATCCCGATCGTGCCCAGCTCCGTGCGGAACTTGCTGGCCGGGTCGCTGAACTGGCTCAGGATCGCATTCAGTGCCGTGCCCGCCCGGCTGGCATCGATCCCCGCATCGGCGAACTTGCCAATGATGGCGACGGTCTGTTCCAGGCTCAGACCCACCGACTTGGCAATGGGGGCTGTGTAGCTCAGCGCCTCAGCCAACCCCGTCACACTGGTGTTGCTGGCGTTGGCGCCTTTGGCCAGTACATCAGCCACGCGGCCCGCATCGCCAAACGCCAGCCCCATCCCCATCACCGCCTTGGTGATGAACTCGGCGGCTTGACCCAGATCCACGCCACCCGCTTGCGCCAACTGCAACGTGGCAGGCAGGGCCTGCATTGCCTGATCGGCGCTCAGCCCCGCACGGGTCAGGTTACCCAGCGCTGTGGCCGCTTCAGTTGCCGAGTATTTGGTGGTTGCACCCGCATCCTCAGCCGCTTTGCGCAGGGCCTGCATTTCCTGGGCGCTGGCACCCGATACCGCCTTGACCTCGGAGAGTTTGGCCTCCAAATCGGCCGCGCTGCTCACCGCGCCGGCAAACAGCTTGCTCGTAAAGTACGTGGTGACTGCTGCCGCCACCGCCGTCACTTTCGCGCCAATGCCACTCAGGCCGGACATCACACCGTCAGCCAGGAGGCGCAGTCTCAGGATGATGTCAATGGGGCCTGCCATGCAGCGTCCTTTTTGCCGAACCGTTCGGCATTCCTCCGCACGGTGCGGAGTAAAAACAAAGCTAAGTTATTGATTTATATAGGCAGTCACACCGCACGGTGCGGTATCACTGCCCAGAATGCCGAACCGTTCGGCATCACACCTGGGCGCGCAGGCTGTAGAACGCGCTGAGGCCTTGGCCCTTCGTTGTGTCGGCCAGCAGTTCGGCTTTGAGCTTCAGGCTTTGCAGCTTTTCGCCCATCAGTGCAATCTTGTCGGTCGGCGGCACGTACAAGCGATGGAAGTCAGCCGTCACCAACTTGTTGCCATCGTTCTCGTTTTCGCCGACGTAAAAGCACTCCAGCTCGGCATCCAAGCGCGTGCAGGCCTGGTAGTTGATGTACGCGGCCTTGGTGTAACTGACCTTGATGGCCTCCCCATCGGCAATGCTGCCGCCTTCCAAGGGGATCAGGCCACCCGGCACCAGCTTGTAGTCCGTCCCTTCAATGCACGCAGCATTGGATGCATCCTTGACACCGGTGATCGCCGACGCGACATGGTTCAACCGCACCATGCCGCCCACATACGCAACATGGGCCTCATCGACCACCGGGGCGGTGTCCACGATGGCGCTTTCCGGCGCCCCCAACGCCAGCGCCCAGTTCCGCTTGTCCCAACGCCACAGCTCCAGCTCCACCTTGACGTCTTTCACGCGGGAGAGGATTTGATCCTTGCCACCGCCTGTGCGGCCGTAGTTCGGTACGTCCTGGGTGTCCAGGCTGTGGGTAATTTCCGCCTTGCCATTCAGCAAAGGGAAGAAGGCGCCCGTGGTACCCACCGCGCGGGCGTACAGACTGCCAACCAGGAGCAATGATTTCGAGTTCATGGGAAGCCTTTCTCAGCGAATCAAACTGAAAACTGAGTTGAAAACAGCAGCGGAAACATCACGGTGCCATCTTGGAAATACTTCGGTGTGGGGGCACCAGGCGCCCATGCCAGATTGCGGCTTGTGCCAGGCACACGCCATCCGTGCAGGCATTGGACAATTTGCGGCAGCAACGGCCCCACCTTTTCACCACCTCGGTCAGCGGTATTGCGCCCGGTTTTATCGACCAGGAACACCAGCCATTGCTGCCTGACCACAGACACGTCCGAATACCCATCCCCCCCGCCGTCTGGGGATTGGTCATGCAGCATCACCAAAGCCGCAGGAACTTGGCGCGTCCTGGTGGCTGTCGGTTCGATTTCATCCACCATCAAACTCTCACGCAGCGCAGGGACACTCGCAGCCAGCCGCGCCGCCATGGCACGTCCTACAAAAAGGAAGTCCGCCGCCCATGCCGAGTTGTTCGGGGCGCCCATCAATAACCCCGTTTGAAGTTGCGCCCGTCAGAAACCACGGCTGGCAAATTGCTGCTGGTATCCACCAGCGGCGCACCCACTGCATCGACACCCAATTGCAATTCACCTCGGCGGATGAAACCCAGGTTCTTTTGCGCCGTGTCGTAGCGGGTTTTGATGTGCTCGGGCGGCGTGCCCAGGTGCAAATAGAAATACGCCAGATCCTGCGCGATGTAGCGCAGCAGCACCGGCACCGATGAGAGTGGCAGCGTGTAGCGCCCCATCAGCACCGCATCCACCTCCGAATTGGCCCGGTCGCAAGCGCGTTGGGCCACAGCGGTATCCACAGCGTGGGTGCGGGGCGTGGCGCGGTCGGTGAGGTCGATCATCTCGTCCTCGCCAAACTCGGCCAACAAATCCGCTGGGGTGATGTAGCTCATGGGGCGGGCTCCCTTCGGCTGCGCTCAGGGAGCGCGGTTACTTGCTGCCCTTGGCGGGCTTGGCCGGCGCGGGATCTTCAGCGGGCGGTGCGGCACCAGCAGCCGATGCAGCAGCGGGGGATTCAGCCGGGGCTTTGGCAGCATCGGGCACCTCGATTTCCATCGTGGTGTCCACCACCACCAAACCCTTGCCGGCTTCATCGCGCAGGGCGGCCAGTTGCGCTTCGGTGAATTCACCCACCGGCACCTTTTGGGTGCCCGGCCCCCAGAAACGACCGGCGCGGCGAAAACCCTTTTCAGACGTGGCCGCAATCGCCAGCGCCTGCACTTGCTTGATACCCATGACGTGGTTTCCTTGATGTTCAGTAAAGGCCGGCTCAGGACAGCCAGGGGCAAACCACCACCTTGGCGGTGTCCCGCATGGTGTTGCTCTGGCCGTTGGCCAGACGCTCGGCGGTGAGGATGTCCAGCGCTTGGCGCTCCAGCGAGGGAGGCACCAGCAACACGGAGGGGCGCACCACCAGGGGTTTCCCGGCGTCACTGCGCACATTCATCATTGCGGCGCGGCTGGCGGCGTAGTTGCTCACGTCCAGCGTCTGGCGGCTGGCACGGGCCAGTTGCCACAGGCCAAAACCCACATTCACCCGTGCATCAGCGCCCCAAACGAACTCGTTCATTTCGAAAACGCGCTCGCTGTTGATGTTGGTGATCGCGTTGAAGGCGTAGTCCCGGCGCTTTTGAAACACGAGCGGCTTGATGTAGCGCGAGGTGTCCAGCAAATACCACGCCGTGCCCGAGCCGCCGTCGTAGTTCGAGAAACTGGACTGGTTGCCGGCCAAACCCACCGGGTGATCGGTGTCGAAAAAGTACTGGCCATCAAAACACTTGGTGTCGAACCCAGATTGCAGCAGGCCAAACAGCAGTTCATCCGGGTGCAGCGCAGCATCTTGGCCGAGCTGGCGCGACACCGGGGCGTAAACACCGTGCTGGTCATCTTCGATGGCCGTGCGCTTGACCTTGAACGAGTTTTCAAACTCCTTGTTTTTGATCGTGTAGCCGTGCTCTTCCAGGCTTTGGTACTGCCGGGAACCCAGCCATTCCCGGAAACTCGTGGTCGAGCCCAGCCAGGCGTATTCCTCTTCGGCTGTGGTGCTGGGCACCGGGGTGGCGAACTGCAAACCCATCGCCGGGGCAGCGCCCAGGCCTTCGGCAAACGCCGCGCTGTAGCCCACGTTGAGCGTGCGCAGGTTGTGGGTGGTGACTTGCATGGTGCGTGTGTCCTTGAGACTGTTGGTTGCGTGGCTTCAGTGCTGCATCAGCACTCGTCGCCGCCCCAGAAGATCCAGACGGTGCCGTCGTCGTCCACATCCCAGATCTGGCCGCCCGTGGTGCTGCGGGTGGAGCTGCCCGAGGTCAGGGCCACGGTCTGGTCATCCACGATGTAGGGCGTCATGCCGATGTGGGCGCGGGTGATCTGGTCGGTGCTGGTGCTGTTCTTGAACGGCCAGCAGCCCGCCGACACCTCGGCCTTCACATCGCCATTGGCACCGGTGGAGTTGTCCACGCGGCGGGTGATGACGCCCACGCCGCGCAGCGTGGTGCTGGTGCTGCCCTTGACGAGGTAGCCGCTGGCATTTATGGCGGCCAGCGCGCCGGCGTACAGCAACATGCTGGCGCCGACGGGGAACACACGCGGGCCACAGCCCTTCGTGCGGACGTTGCGATCAGAGGTGAGAGCAGTCATGGGTGCGCCTCGGTGCGGTCAGGAGGGTGGGTCAGGCGTTGGCCGCAGCCATCGCCACTTTTTGCTTCTTGTAGGCCTCGGGGGTGAGACCCATCGCGCGGCACACGCCCAGCTCGGTCGCATTCAGCTCAGCATTGGGGTCGCCCGGCGGCGGGCTCTTGCCGCCGTTCTGGCCATCCAGCAGCGGGGCGTTCATCGCAGGCTGGGCCTCCACCATCGCGCGCAGTTGGGCGATGTCCGTCTTGCCCAGCTTTTCCAGCGCGGCGCGCATGGCCGGTACGAACTTGGTGGGGATGGCAGCGGCCAGCAGTTCATCCAGCTCCCGCTGTTGGGCGCTTGCCTTGAGCGTGGCCAGCTCGCTCTGGGTCGTGGCCAACATGCCGCGCAGGGCCTCCATGCCGGCGGCATCGCCCGTGCCGCCATTCAGCTTGGTCTTGAGCGCCGCCAGCGGGGCGGTGATGTCGCCTTCGGTTGGCAGGCCCAGGTCGGTCTTGAGCTGGGTCAGCGCCGTCTTGAGCGCAGCGGCAGCAGTGGCCGTGGCGGCGTCTTGCTCGGCTTTGGCTTTCAGGGTGGTGATGTGGCTGTGCATCTGCTCGGCCGTGGCCTGGGGCAGGTTGAACAGGGCTTGCAGCAGCTTGAGCAAATCCATGTCGGTGGGCTCCTGGGGGTGGAGCTGGGCGCGCAGGCGTGCCTCAACGGCAGCCATGCCCAGCAGTGCGGGGTAATTGGTGAGGGCGGCCATCTCCAGGCCCACCACGTCGCCGGTGGCCGGGTCGTAGCGCAGCACGGGGCTGATGTAGAGGTACTCGCGCGCTGCGATGTACCCCTTGGCGGCCTCCGTCCAGTCAGTGGTGGCCCACAGGCCTTGCCTATCGCGCCAGGCGAAGGCCTTCATCCAGCCCGCAGCAGGGGCCGGCTTGCCGTTTTCCTCGGCTTGGAGGGTTTGGTGTTCGTAGTCGATTACCAGCGGCGTCTTGGCCGCCGTGGCGTTCAGCTTGGCAGCCAGGGCGCGGCCCTGAGCGTCGGTGAGCTTCCAGGTCTTGCCTGGGCCTGGCCTGCCGTCACGCGCAGCAAACTCGCCAAACGGCAGCACCTGCACCTGGGAGGTATCAGCACTGCCCGACAGGGCCAGGGTGGAGGAGAGGAGGGCGAGCAAGTAGCGCATGGCCACATGCTCGGGCCAGCGCCTGAAAGCTCATATCTCAGGTTGGATTGGTAAATGAGGCCGCAAGCCAGTGCGCCACCTCATCCGAAATAGCGTCCCGATCTACCGGCGCCAGCTCACCCTGCTCCGGGTCAGCAGTGAACAACCCACGTCGCGGCATGCGGTGGGTGCCGTATTCGTGCAACAGGGGGATGCTCCACTCACCGCCCAGTGGCCCCGTCTTTCCGCCGTGTGACCGACGGGACATGAGCACCTCCAGCGTCGGTGCGGTCTTGTCGCGGTTATCCACTTGAGACGCCAACGAGTCCCGCATCGTCCCCGTGCGTTCCAGCAAAGTGCCCTGGCTGCGGCCCTTATCTTCAGCGTCGTACCGCTTCTGCGTAGCGGGGGACAACCCCGTCCACGCACTGCCGTCTGGCGCTTGCTTGGTGCTGAACCGCTCTCGGATGCGCCCTTCCCAGTCTGCTCCGATGTTTTCCAACATCGGTTGGAGGTTGTCCAGTCGCTGAACCGCTTGGCGCAACAGCGCCAGCAGCCGCTCTTCACCAATCAAATCCCCGACCAATCCGGCGTCGTTGCTCATTTTTTAACCTTGAACAACCGCTCCGCTACATCCACCGGTACGCCCCCGTCAATCGCACGGGCGCGGTTTGCCGCCATCAACTCCTCATCGACCTCAGCGGGGCCGCCGTCGAGGATGGAGTGGTGCAGCGCCGCATTGGTCGGCCTACCTCCCACCATTTGGTACATGGCATCACCGCGAGGCCGCAGGGCATCGCCTGCAAACGGGTCAAAGTCACTTGGTAGAGGCATGGACATAACTCCAGAAGTGGCGCATCGCCAGCGCATCATCAAAGGGCAGCATGCCCTCCCAGGCGCTGCCCATCAGCAGAGCCTTCATGAGTGTGACACCCCCCGGCATGTGGGCGTATTCCGGCACACCCGCCAGGATGACATTCAGCGCAGGCGTGTCCACTGACAGCAGGTCGCGCACCCAGCGATTGTCGTCTTGCAGCGCGTCAAACGCGCTCTGGAAGTCGGCCAGCTCTTGGCGCGCCACAGCAGGCAGCGTCTGCTGTGCCAACAGGGCCAGCGGATCAACCCCTCGTGAATAGGCAAACGTGCCCGTCTTGGGCACGGGGGCGAACCCGTAGCGTGCCCAGGCGTAGCCGCCCACGTCCAGGTTGGCAATCAACTCGATGCGCCGCATCCCCATGCGCTGGTACTCGGGCACCAACGCCGACATCAACCGCTTGACAACACCTGCGCCTTGCATGGCCTCGGGCAGTTCCAGCAAATCCAGCCGGGCCGTGCCCGTGTTGAAGTCGAACGTCTGCGTGAGCATCGTGGCTGTCCCGCCTGGCATTGGCACGTTGTGCCCGCGCACCGTCACACCCGGCCCATTGCGCTCTTTCATCACCACCATCCACGATGCGTTTTCCCCACCCATCACAGGTGGTGGCAATTGATCTGTGCCAGTGATGGCGCGCACCAGGGCCTGCGGATCCAGTCGCCCGTCTGTGAGGGCATGCAGTTGGGCAGGGGTGATTTCGTAGGGCTCCAGCCGCGCATCCTTCAGCCCCTGAGCAAACTGGTGCGGCGTCAGTGGCGTGCTGAGCTGAGGCGCCAAGTCGGGCATGGCGCGCACGATGTCAGCCAATACCACCTGCGCCACCTGGGGAGGCAACAGTGGCGCCGTGGCTTTGATGGCATCCACCAGCCCCTTGTCCCGCATCCCAGCCCTGCCAGGGTTGTAGGCAAAGTTCGGGTGCACGCCGATGGGCACTTGCATCACCTCGCCTGTGCCGGGGTGGATGTACTCGATGTCGGGCTCAGCCGGCGCAGTCCGCTTGATCGTTTGCCCGGCATCCTGGCGCCTTTGCAACTCTTTTTCGTCGAGTGAAAACGCCTGGCAGCGGCAGCGGTAGCGGCACGGTGGGTAGTGTGTGTTCCACCATGGGTCGTCCAACGGCAGGCAGACCCCGTCATACAACGCATGCTGGGCACTCACCCGCCCATCGTGCATCGTCTGGTACAGCCCCAGGGGCTTGCGGGCCTTCTGCTGTTCCATGCGCTGCCAGCGCGCCGCCGCATGGGTCATGCGGGTGTTGGTGTCGAGGATGAGGTTCAGGCGACGGTCATCAAACCGCGTCGTGCGAACCTCCCCCGTTTCAGGGTCGGTGATCTCGATGTCACCCCACCATCCCTTGGCCACCAGCTCGCCCCGCATGGCCTCGCGGAACCATTTGTCGCCCCGCCCCTCCTGGATGGCCTGGTCGAGCGTGCCCTGGAACAAGTTCAGGATGTCCAGCCGCGCTACGCCAGCCACGGCCACGCCGCGCGCGTGTTCGTCCTGGAACACATCCTGCCATCGGAACGACGGCAGCAGATCGCCGCGCTCTGCAAACACACGCACGGCATCGCGGGGTGTCATCTGGCCCAGGTTCAGCATGGGCATGTCACACCCCCGGTTGGGTCAGATTGACATCCGCTGCTCCCAACACAGCGCCCTTCTGCCCCGCACGAGCAATGGCCTCACCCAGGGGACGTGTATCCATGCGCGCAGCCATTTGCGCCATACGTGCCCGCAAGCTCTCCAACGATTCGCCCGATGCCGCCGCTTTGTCAATCTCATCCAGCAGCGGCTGCACCAGCGGCGCCATGAGCGGCTTCCAGTGCGTCAGCTCGGCCTCGATCACATCATCCAGCACATCATGCGGCCCATGGGCTGGGGTGGGCGGCAGGGCACCGCGTGCGGCAGCGGCCTTGGGGGCCGGGGCAGGCGCCGGCTGCGGGGGCGGAACGAGCAACGGTGCGGGGGCGGGAGCACCCAACACCGCCTGACCTTCCGCCGCCATCGGAATTTTGAGCCGATCGTGCGCCCACGACACGGCAATGCGCATTCCCCCGGCGGCCAGCTTCGGCAGGTTTTCGGCAAACGTCTTCAGGTCTTCGGCCTGGTCGGTGAGCCACTTCCAGCGCGGGGCGCGGCGTGGGTCAACACCGGGTTTGTTGAGCGCGACCATCGGCCAGAGCAACTGCTGGGTCAGCGTGGTGGCGAGCTGGGCCAGATCGGCATCGCGGATGTCCATGCGCACCTCGTTGTGCACATTGCCCAGCGCCTGGGTGCCGTGCTGGCCCTCGCCACTGGTGAGCGTTTGCCCCACGATCACTTTACTTTGCACCGCGTCCATGCGCTGCGCCATCGACAGGTAGGGCCCCTCGGTGCCCTCAGCCCCCTTGATGAGATCGATCTTCATGCCAGCAGGCATGATCCCCGCCGCATTGCGCCCCAGGCTCACCACAGCCTGCATCAGGCGGCTTTTCTCCGTGTCGCTCGCACCCACCGGAAAGGTGCCGATGCGCATGGGAATACCCAGAATTTCCAAAATCTCCATCAGGTCGGTGTCACTGGCCCATTTGAAAAGATGCGGCCAGGCCAGCACCCGCACCAGCCCGTCACGGGTCATGTAGCCGTTCAAGCTGCGGTGACGGTGCAGCAGCCAACAACCCGGCAGCAACGGTTGGCCGTAGGCGCTGGAACCATCGCGCAGGTTCCAGCGGGTGCCGCGCTCGTCCGGGCACAGCCAGCGCGTGGGACGCGCTTCAAAGCTGACGGGCAGCAGCGCCCCGCCTTGCATCTCCCAGCGGATTTCCTGGGCTGAAACACTCTTCAAAACGGCATCCATCGCCGCTTTCTTGATCTGCGCCAGCGGCAGCTCCTCCACCCATTCAGCCACTTCCTCGGCCAACGCTTTCTCGGCAGCGCTGGCGTTGGGTGGCGGGGCGATCTGGTGCGGCGTGGCCACCACCACGGCAGCGCGCTTGTCCAGCTCGGCATAAACGTGGCCATCGCGCTCCAGCATGTCGTCGGCCAGGTCGAGCTGGGCCATTGGCTGACCCTGCTCGGCGTCTTGCAGGATGCTGGCCAGTCGTGCTGGGGTCAGCCCTTTGGCCGGGTGGGTGGCCCAGTCGCGCTGCAACATCGCCACGCGGGCGGTCTGCTGCTCTTGCATCGGAGCCACCTCAAACGGGCGGCCGTGCTGATCAACGATGGTGCTGGCAGGCATGGTCAGGCTTTCGCGGTTTTAAGCCCATTGGCAGGGCTGGTGCCTCCAACCCCCTGCCGCGCGCCTGACAACGGCCTGTAAACGTTTATAAACAGTTTAGGCGGGCTATTGCGGCGCACGATTGGGATGCGGCGGCGGGTGTTGTGGAGGGAGCGGGCTAAATCCGCTCTCGGTCAAGATCAAAGGCGTGCCAGTCGTCTTCATTGCCTGGGCCATCGCGGCGGCGCTCTTCGGGCTGTTCTGCCCAGGCGCTAGCGGTAGCCGGCAGCGGGATGAAGTCGATCTCGCCCACCTCGCGGGCAAAGGCGTACACCAGCAGCAGCAGCGCAATGGCAAAGTCGCCGTGACGCTTTTGGCCCTTGCCACCGCCTTCGGCCGCAGCGGCGCGGGCGCCGGCGCTTTGCATCGTTTCCTCGGGCAACACGGGCACGCCGCGTTTGTCCAGCGCGAAGCTGCGCAGGTCATCGCGCAGGTGCTCATCGCGGGGGATGCCGTCCAGCGTCCCATCCTCCAGGCCCGCTTTGAGCTTAGGCATGTTGGCCAGGTAGAACTGGGCGGTGAACTTCACACCCTCCACCAACATGGCGCCGTAACGCTGCGCAGCGGCCTCGGCGTGCTCCGAGCCGTTGCCCGAGGCATCCAGCGCCGCACCGCGCCAGCGCGGCAGGTGGTCGATGATGTGCCAGAGGATTTGCCGTTGCACCGAAAACGGCGCGTTGCCCAGCTCCAGCACCAGGCGCACGCGCTTGATGAGGTCGGCGCCCTCTTCACCCACCGCGATGACGCTCAAGTGACCACTGCGCGCAAAGTCTTGCCCCAGGGCATGGGGGCGTTGCGGATTCAGGCGGCGTAGGTGCGGGGTGACAAACTCGGCCAGCCAGCCGGCCACTGCGTGGGTGCGCACATCCTCGGGGAGGAAGGCAAACCCATCGCCCCAGCGTTTGCGGATGATCACCGGGCCGGTGGGCGCAGCGGGCCACGGTGCGGTCATGCGCTGGCTGATGAGTTCCAGACTGAGGTAGCGGCTGCCGCTGTTGCTGGGGATCACGTCCAGCTCCTCGGCGGCGCCATCGCCGTACAGCTTGCGGGCTCCATCGGCCCACGCCTTTTCGGCCTCTGGGGTGTAGGTCAGGCCTTTGCGCAGGCACACGCGCTTGTATAGGCCCGCTTCCACTGCCTCGTCAAACGTGACGCGGTGGACATTGGCTTGTGTGGGGGGCCCACGCTTGCCCGCGCGGATGTCTTGGATCAACTCGTTGAACGGGTTATCTGCCCCGTCATGCGTGCTGATGATGCGCACCTTATCGCCCCACAACAGCATGGCCAGCGCGGCTTTGAGCAGTGCGGCCAGGTCGGGGGCAAATGCGGCCTCATCGATGACGATCACGCCCTGCTTACCGCGTAGGTTGTTGGGGCGGCTGGACAGCGCCACGATGCGCCGCCCGGTGGCCGGGAAGCTCACCTCATAGGTTTTGATCAGTCGCTGCTGGCCGGAAGTGGGGTCTTTGCCGTCGTCAAAGATGCCCTCGCCGATTTGGCTGGCCACATAGCTGAACGCCTTGGCCCACATGGCCACGGCTTCGATGTACTCCCGCGCCATGTCGTGGTTGGCGGAGATGTAAAACACGTTGCTCCCCCCCTCGCTGGCAGCAATCAGCACGTTGTCGGCCGCTTCTGCCCAGGTCATCCCCGTGCGGCGGCTTTTCTCCATGACCTTGAGCTGCGCCGAGTCTTCCAGCCAGCGCTGCTGGTAGGCCAGCAGCACGGGTGGTGGGGCATCATCAGCGGCGCCGGGGGCGAGCAGGGACAGCGGGGCGGGGATCTGGGCGGGATGGGTCATGCTGCAAATCTCGGTCAACACACACCGGGAGGTAAAAGCCGTACTCGTCGTCGTAATCTTCCGGCGGCAAGAACTTCATGGCGTGGCCTTTGGTGCATGGGTTGTAGGTGTCGGGGCACTCTTTGCGCGGCATGGGGTGCTGGTCGTACCACGTCACAAAGTGAGTGCATTCATGGCACCAATGCTCCGGCTTGTTCGTCGGTTGTTCATTGGCGCGCCGGGCAAGCTCCTCGATCAACTGCTGGGTCGAGTACTCCCTCAAGTTCCAGGCGTCGCCGCTCATGGATGCCTCACGCCCCAGCCGTCTTGGCCGGCACTTTGGTGATGCCCAGGATGCGGGCGCGGATCTCGTTTTGCTGCTCCGGCGTCAGCCCACCGGTCTTGGTGATCTTGGCCACGGCATCGGCGGCGGCCTTGGCGCGCTCTTCAACCTCCTGCCGCCAGCGGGCCTGCGCTACCCGTGCACGGCTTGTGCGCGTGAGCGTCAACGCCGCTTTGTCCAACAGCTTGAGCCGGGCCGCTGGGTCTTTCTCGGCTTCGCTTTCGCGCACAACCATCAACGTTTCAAAGACATCGGTTTGCACCAGTGCCAACGCAGCCTCTGAGCGCGTGTCCTCGTCATCACGGGCCGTCTCTGCAATCAGCCGGGTGGCTTCGGTGGCGGCCTTGATGGCCTCGGCAGCTCGCTTGATCCGGGCGCTTTCATCCCCCACTGTGCTGCGGCCGATGCTCATGCTGATGCCGGCCTGCTTGAGCATATCGCGCAGCTCATCGGTCACGCCGGTGATGTCGCCAAAGGCGCGATCCACCAGCGTCTGGTGCAGCCACTTGCGGATGTCACCGGGCAGCTTGGCAATCTTCCCCACGGGCGGCATGGCTCACGCCCCCGGCATTGGTGCGGCCACGCCGGGCACTTTGGCCCGGCCTTCGGCCACATCCAGCCCGCGCTGGGTGAGTGTCGCCACCAGCACGCCCTGGGGCTGCTCGGTGGTGGCCAGGCCTTGCTCAGCCAGCCATGCCAGATCGGTGGCCACGGCATCGGCGCTGACGGTGTGTCCCACCGCGTCACAGTAACGGCGCAGCAGCAGCGCGTTGGCGCGGTACTGAGAGGCCGCAGCCAGGGCGCGCAGCAGCACCAGGCGGCGGTCTTCGGTTTGCACTTGGGCGTAGGGTTTCATGGCGATTCAGCCCCGGTTGGTCAAGAGGTAGGTCTCGATGCGGGCCAGCACCTGACCATTACGGTCAGTCGCCTGGCGCAGGGCATCCACGTCACCGCGCACCTCGGCCACATCCCCCTTGGTCGCTAGGTTGACCAGCTTGGTCTCAACCACCACCACACGTTCCACGAGGGTGCGGTGTTCTTTGTCGGCGGCCACATGCTGTTCGGCGTGGCGGGTTTCAAAGGCGGCCAGCGCACCGAGCGCTTGTTCGCCCGGTTTGCGCAGCCACACCGCCGCCGCAGTGGCCAGGCTGACCAGCGTAGAGCCGGCACTGAGCCAAAAGCTCGGGTTGCTGAAATCATCCATGCGTCGCTCTCTGGGGGCTGTGGTGGTGTGAAGGGGCAGGCCCATGGTTCACCCTCCCGCAGGGGGGGTATTGGCCTGCTGGATGGCGGGGCGGCGGAATGTGATGCCGCTGGCCGTGGCGCAGCGCAGCAGCGCATTGGCGCCGGCCAAAGCCGCCAGCACTGTGGCGTAACTGGATGGGGACAGCAGGTCGTGCAGCAGCCCGAGGTTGGGCTCGATGACCTGCATCAGTTCAGCCGTTCCGGCCAAGGCAACCACCACACCATTGAGCAGCATGGTGCGCGATTGCATCCACCATTTGGGAGGCTCAGCGGCCACCTCCACCGACGCGGGCAGCTCCTGTGTCGGCGTCATCACCTGAGCCAACGCTGCGCGCAGAGCGGCCTTGTCCTGGTCGGGCATATTCATGCGCTCCAGGGCACTGGCCAGCGGATCGGGCAGGTGTTTTTCTGGTGGAGTGGCGGCGGTATTCATAGCGGCCCATTTTGGTGGAGGCCGCTAGATGGTTGTTACTCAGATAGGTTTGATAGTTTTATTGCCTATCTTTGAATCCACCCAGCCCGCCCGGCGGGGATGCGAGTCTAATCATTTATTCGTGTCGCCCGTAGTTTTTTGATGTCAAACTCTTTCCAGCGACTACGCATTGCAATATCTTCAATTTTCACTATCTCTAAAATTAATACAAAAACGCTTCGCATAAATTCCGGCTGCCTCTGCCTTTCTTTCCACAACACCTCAATAACACTGTCATGAATTTTTACCGTGGTAATTTCCATGGCGATCTGCATAATATGCGATAGCTGAGGGTTTATTTCATGATTTTGGTTTAATTTATCACAAAAATATTGTGCAAGCGCTTGTAATTTATTTGGCCGCTCCCCCAGAGCCTCTAACGTTTCGGCAGCCGGAAATCGTACGTACATCAATTCACCATTAGTTCCTCCCCATAAAATTTCACCCAAAGGGCCTGCTGGAAACATACGTCTTCTATTCCTAACTTTTTCTCCTCTCACCCCTTTCATATAAGCATCAATTGTGGCATCTCGCCCGCGACTTGCAATACCACAAACACACTGATCAATTAGAGTGCTTTTGGTGTATGGGCGCTTACATGGATCTAGTGCTCGTGCAAAGTGCTGCGTCACAAGAGTTTTTTCGAATGTGCTCATTTTATTTTTCAGATACTTTCGCCCGCCGCCGTATAGGCGTCGGAGCTGTATGGCTTATTACCACATTGCTACTCCCTTGGATGACATGGCCACCGTTAGATTGCCCGCTCATACCGCCTGATGGAACTCCTGCAATAAAAGCCTTGACGCTCAATCGTCCCCTTGCATCCAGCGCCCTATAACCCTCAAGCAGTTCTGCTTCACCATCACGCAGAACAGGGCCGGCAACAGATGGCGTTCCTCGCCTCCCTGTCAGCACATAGAGCACATCGACACCAAGCTCCGCTGCTGCGATGAGGTACGCACCGCCTGGCAGGTTGTCATCGTTCTCAAAGTTGAACTGCGCCTTCTTTGACACCCCACAAGCCTCATAAAACGCTACTTGAGACATCCCAAGGCGTTTTCGCTCTTCGATCAAACGACTTCCAACACTCATCAAAAAAATCCTTGCATAGGGTAGTTAACTACCCCACAATCACACCAACGCCGCACAACGCACACCCAGCGAAGCGGGTTAGCCCTTAGGAGAGAACGCATGCACAAGACACTTTCCCTCTATGCCGCCAAGGTGGTGCTGAGGTACTTGCGGTTACGCGGCCAGGTGGCGGCGTGGGCCAAACACACCGTCAACGGGCCGGCGCCCCTTTACGTGCCAATTTCGACTTCAGAGCGGGAGAAAGCACGTCAAGAACGCCAGCAAGTTGTTGCAGCCGCTCTTGCCACTCTGGCTCGCCCGGCTGGGTCTCAGCCAGTTGGCGAGTCTCCTGAACCAACTGGCCGACGCTGATCACCCCTTCTGCCCCCAGCAGACGAACTAGCAGCGTCAACACACCTTGTAGCGCTGCATGGTCGGTTTCCAGATCACGAATCTGGGCCTGCATCGCATCCAGCGCAGTCACCAGCGCCCGCCGGTCGGCTTCTGTAAAAACGTTTTCCATCTTTCTCCCTTTCGACACAACACCACTTCACACCATTTTGCACCCATGAGCACCGCCACCAAAACCACCCAATGGCTCAAGCCGCCCCAGGCGGCGCGCGCCGAATTTGAGGCCAAGGGCGTCTCCATTTCCGCCTGGGCTGCTGAGCACAAAGTCAGCCGTAGCTTGGTTTACGAAATCCTGGCAGGACGCAAGCCCTGCCACCGGGGCCAAAGCCACCGCATTGCCGTGTTGCTGGGTATGAAGGCCGGCGAGCTGACGCGCAGCGTGTGTGCCGTCAACGCCCCGGCCTACCAACGCCCTGCCACGGCGTCGGGCCGCCAAGCCACGACGTAGCCGCGCCGCTGGCGCCCTGGAAGCCGCGCCTAACCCCCTGATTTATTCGTTATTTTTGGAGCCAATGCCATGAACGACCTCTCCATCCTCAACACCGCGATCCGCCGCGATAGCGCCGGGCGCTACTGCCTGAACGACTTGCACAAGGCGGCAGGCAACAACAACCGGCATCGCCCTTCGCTGTGGCTGGCGAACAAGGCGACGAAAGCACAGCTTGCTGTGCTGGAAAGTGAAGCCCGAATTCCTGCTTTACGTGCAGAAGATGTTTCGCAAGGTGATACCCAAATTTCGGGTGTCACTTTCCAAAGTAAAGCAGGAATTCCTGCTTTACCCATCAGCGACCAACGAGGTGGGCAATACGAGTCACGCGGCACGTTTGTGTGCAAAGAGCTGGTCTACAGCTACGCCATGTGGATCAGCCCCGAGTTCTTCCTCAAGGTGGTGCGCGCCTACGACGCCCTGATGACCGGCAACTACGTCAAGCCACTGACGCAAGCCGAGAAGTATTGGTTCAGCCGCCGCCCGCACTGGCAAGACGTGCGCCGCCTGGTGTTCGACGGCCACACCTACGCCCAGGTGGGGCAGATGCTCAAACGCAGCGCCACCAGCGTGGGCTACGCCATCCGCCGAATGATCGCTGTGGGCCTCATCAACCCGGTGGAGTTCATCCGCCTGCGCTACTTCCCTGAAACCGCCGAGCGCCTGATTGCCGGTAACAAGCAGATGTGCCTGAATTGGGGAGTGGCGCAATGACCCACCCCACCGAACCGATCAACGTCTACAGCGTGCTGTGGCGCGCTCGTGTCAATCGCGTGGACGAACCCCTGGCCCGCACCTTGTGGGCCTTCGCCGAACTGAACGAGAACTTCAGTGCCGAAACCGTCCGGCTGATCCTGCGCCAACGCGCAGCGGCTCAACTGAACGTGCCCGGCTGGGCCCTGCAACTGAGCGACGTGCAAGACGCCCGTGCCATGCACACCCGCCGCGCAGGTGACGGCACAGCGTGGCTGTCTCCCACCCGCTGCTGGCTGGAAGTCGGTACACCCGGCACCCCTTGGGAATTCATCAGCCCGGATCGCGCCCTGTTGTGCTTCACCTCCAACGTGACGCACCAGATGTTCACCGAGCTGCTGCACGACGTGGGGAGGGACGACGCATGAGCCCCGTCTCTGCCTCCTCCGCTCGCATGCCCACCTCGGTGGATAAAACCCTGCGTGCCCTGCAAGCCCTGGCCGGCCACGAAGTGCATGGCCTCTCTCCCGCCGACCTGGCCGAGCGCCTGAAGGTGGCGCCGAGCTGGATCAGCCAAGTGATGCCGGCCCTCGAAGCCGAGCACTGGGTCGAGCGCATCCCTGACACCGGCCGCTGGCGCCTGGGTGTGGCCCCGGTACGCATCGGCCTGACCGCAGCGCAACACCTGCAACGCGCTCGCACCGAGCTGGACAGCCTGACCAGCCGTTACCTGGGGAGCGCGCAATGATGGCCGTCCCTCATCACCCCATGACCCCGACCAGCCGCGCCGCGCTGGTGGTGCTGGCCACCATGGCCTCGGGCGCCAGCCTGACGATGGCCGCTCTGGCGGCCGTCGAACGCGGCAGCACCGCGACGGACAAGGGCCTGCACGTCGTCACCGCTGCGGTGTTGGCCCTGGGCTGCAACCTGCTGCCTGGGCTGGCCCTGCGAGGTTGGCGCATGGCGTGGCTGGTCGCGGGCCTGTGTCTGGTGGCCACGCTCTACAACCAGGCGCACTGGTACGCCAGCGCCGGACACCGGGCGGGCGATGCTCGGGCCACGGCAGAGGTAACGCTCAGCCAATCCGCCCAAGTGGCCCGCGACGAACTGGCCTCATTGGCTGGCACGCCGACCCTGGCTCAGGCGGGCGACGCGCTGGCCAAGGCGCAAGCCAAGGCCGAGCGTGCCCAAGCGGCCCAACGCTTGTGTGACAGCACCACGCCTGGCCGCTGCACCGCTGCTGCCACGGGGGCCAGTGCCGCAGTGGCCCACCTGCGAGCGGCTGAGCAGACGGCGCAACAAGCCCAGCGCGTGGGCGAGCTGCGCCGCCAACTCGCAGCCGACGCCCAAACCGCTGACACGCAACGCCAGCGGGCAGCCACCGACCCGGTGGACGCCCGACTGGCCGAGCTGACGGGGTGGAGCCCCGCCGTCATCGGGTTGGGTGGCTCGCTGCTGCAAGGCGCGCTGCTCGAAGGTGTTGCCGCCCTGCTGTGGGCGGTGGCACTGGCAAGCCCTGCGGCTGCCCCGTCCCGCAATCCCCACGTCTCGACTGATACCCATCCACATCTGCAAGGAGCGCACCGTGAGCACACCCGCATTCCCTCTGCCATCCGGCAGCGTTTCGCCAACGCCTGGCGGCATGTGCGCCAAGCCGTTGGGAGAGATTCCTCTGGGCGCCGCGCAGTTGGCGTTCATCAGCCTGGAGATGTCCAACCGAGTCCCACGGGCCGATCAGCGGTTGGAGTTGAGTCTGTCCACGCTGCTGTGTTTGGCGCTGTCTCACCGGGCGGTGGAGGTGTTTGGCAAGGAGCAGGTGCATTGCCTGGATGTGATGGCGGGCATCACGGTGTTCGCCAACCGCCTGGCCGAGACAGCACTGGAGGGCATGGCCACCACCCTGCGCCTGTTCGACGACGGGGCCGGGAGCGGCGGGGACTCCTTTCTTGAGGCCATGCGCGGCATGCAGCCGCCTTCCGCTCCCCCTTCAACCACTCCCACCCTTGATTGAAAGACCCTGCGATGAGCCGCACCCCTACCCCCCGCAGTGAAACCCGCCTGGTTGAACTCGCCCCCGGCGCCCTGGATGCCGACCGCGCCGCCGCCGACACGCTGGCCGCGTTGCAAGCCGGCACCAGTGCAGAACGTGACTTGCTGAACCAGCTTCTTGGGCAAGCCCAGATGGCGGATGCCATTGCCAAATTTAGCCGAACGGTTCGGCTGACTAAGCTGGCATTCGTCCGAGAAAACAAGCTTTATCAACAACTTGCGGGGAAGCAAATGCCGAACGGTTCGGCATTACGCGGAACTTGGGAGGAGTTTTGCGAGTTGTTGGGTTATTCCAAAGACAAGGTCGATCTCGACTTGCAAAACCTGCAAAGCTTTGGCGAAGAGGCTCTGGAAAGCATGTCCCGCATGGGCATCGGCTACCGGGACATGAAGCAGTACCGCCGCCTGCCCGAAGACGCCAAGACCCTGCTGATCGAGACAGCCAAGACGGGTGACAAAGCCGCCTTCCTCGACCTGGCCGAAGAACTGGTGGAACGACACGCCAAGCAAAAGGCGGATCTCGAAGCCAAGCTGGACGACGCCACGAAGACCCTGCAAGCCAAGGACGCCGTGCTGGCCCAGGTGAGCACCGACCTGAACGCCGCCAAAGAAAAGCTGGCCCGCCCCTGGACGCCCAACCCCGAACTGGGCACCCGCAGCGCCACCGAAGACGCCGCCCTGGAAGAGCTGGCCAAGGCCGCCGACGCCAGCGCCCAAAGCGCCCGCCGCCTGGGCGTGGTGGTGGCTGACATCTGCGCCAACCAGACCAACCAAGCCCTGCGCACCAAAGCCCTGCAAGCCCTGACCTACGTGGTGGTCACGCTGCGCGAAGTGGTGATTGAACACGGCCTGGAAGTGGAAGTGAGCGACGACGCCCTGGGCACCCGCCCCGCCTGGATGAACGCCGCCTGGCAGCAACCCAGTGATGACACCACCGCGTGAGGAGAACCACGATGAGCCTGAACCCCACCACCGTTGACATCCGCTCCCTCAACGAACAACAGCGCCGGGCGCTGCTGGACTGCACCGGCCTGAGCCGCCGGCAATCGGCCTACCGCAACTCATTTGTGGTGCGCAAAGGAGGTGCCGATGCGCAGTTGGCCCAGCAACTGGAAGCCAAGGGCCTGATGTGCTGCAAGCCGTATTTGAACGACCACAGCCTGCTCTACCAAGTGACCCAGGCCGGAATGGATGCAGCGCTGGCCATTGGCGCCCTGAAGCAGGGCCGCGCCTGGGTGCCCTGCCACGTCACCCCCGCCCAAGCCTGACAACCCTCGCCCAAGGAAACGACCATGTTCAAGAACCTGATTTTGTACGCCATCACCGGCACCAACCCTGCCCGGTGCGCCGACCTGATTCCTGCGCTGGTGCGCGAGGAGTTCCGCCCCTGCGAGCCGGCCAAGGAACATTCGGCTGGTTGGGTTGATCCGGCCGACCCGAGCGCGACCCGAGGCGCTTTGGTGCAGCCGTTGTTCTGCCACGGCTGGATGCTGGCCTACAAGACCGAAACCAAGAAGGTGCCCACCCAGGCGCTGAAGGCGCGGGTGGCAGAGATGGCCGAGGCCATCTACAAGGAAACCGGGCGCCGCCCCGGCAAGACGGCTGCCAAGGATTTGGCCGAAGCAGCCAAGTTTGAGCTGTTGCCCCGTGCGTTTGCCCTCCAAGAAACCACGCTGGTGTGGCTGGACACGGACAACGGCTGGCTGGCATTGGACTGCGCCAGCGCCAAGCGCGGCGCGGACATCGTGACGGCGCTGGTGCGGATGATCCCCGGCCTTGTGGTGACGCCAGTGCAGACGCAGGTTTCCCCGGCTGCGGCCATGTCCACCTGGCTGGGCAGCGGTGATGCACCCTGGTCGTTTGGCCTGTGCCTGGGCCGCTCCGCCGAGCTGCACCGTCAGGACGAAACCCGCGCCAAGGTGCGCTACGTCAACCACTCGCTGGTGACGGACGAAGTGCGTGCCCATGTGCGTGAGGGCTACACCGCCAAGCAACTGGCGTTGGAGTGGGATACCCGGATGACCTTTGTGCTCACCGATGCCTGGACGCTGCGGAACGTGGCCCTCACCGATGTGGTGCTGGAAGAGAACAAGACGGCGGGCGGCCCCGGCTGGCCTGACGCCGAGGAGGTTTGGCGCACCGATGCGGTGCTGATGACCGCCGAGCTGCAACGCATGTTGGCCGACTTGATGAACGCCCTGGGCGGCAAGTTGGCGATCGGGCAACCCGCTGCCACCGCCCAGGCGTAACCCCCACACAAGGAGCGGGCACCATGCCTCCGAGCCATCAAATTTCAGCCGATCAAGTGCTGTACCTGCACGAGGTACGCACCCGGCTGGACAAGGCCGCGCACGGCGAGTGCGGCGCCATTGCGGATGAGGCGGCGGCGCAGCTTGGCGTGACGCGCAGCACCATCCACCGCCTACTGGCCGAGCAGCTCGGCCGGGACACGGGGCGCAAGCGCCGCAGCGATGCGGGCAAGCGTGGCGTGACCCACGATGAGCTGATGAAGATCAGCGCGGCGCTGATGGGCACCTTCCGACGCAAAGGCATCAACCGCATGACCGCCGATGACGCGGTGGAGCTGCTGCGCCACGACACGGTGGGGCTCATCAGCACCCAGCTTTCCACCAGCAGGCTGCTGGTGCTGCTGCGCGAAGCCGGGCTGCACCCCGACCAGTTGCGCCTGCCGGAGCCGGCGATTCAGGTGGCCACGGAGCACCCGAACCAGTTCTGGCAAGTGGATGCATCGGTGTGCGTTGTTTATTACCTCAGCAACGCCACCGGGTTGCAGGTGATGGACGAAAAGAAGTTCTACAAGAATAAGCCGGCGAATATCACCCGCGTCCAGGAAGAACGGTTGATTCGGTATACCGCCGCCGATGTGAACTCCCATGATTTCCTGACCCGGTATTACCTGGGCAGTGAATCAGCGGCCAACCTGGGTGAGTTTCTGATCTGGGCGTTTGGTGACAAGGGCGGACGCCACCCGATGCACGGGGTGCCGCTGCATCTGGAGTTCGACCCAGGTGCGGCCAACACCTCGGCGCCGGTGCTCAACCTGTGCGAGCGCCTGAAGTCCAAGGTGCTGGTGCATGAGCGTCACCGCTCACGCTCCAACGGCAGCGTGGAGAAGGCCCACCACCTGGTGGAAATCCACTTCGAGCTGGCCAGCCTGCGCTTTGCCAAAGTGGCCAGCCTGGACGACTTGAACGACAAGGCGCTGCTGTGGAGCCACTGGTACTGCGGCACGAAGAACCACAGCCGCTACGGGCGCCCGCGCCATGCGCAATGGTTGACGATCACCGCTGACCAACTGCGCATCGCTCCCCCGGCGGATGTGATGCGCCGCCTGATGCGGGCGCACCCGATCAAGCGCAAGGTGGACACGAATCTGGAGATCACCTTCGCCTTGCGTGGGGCCGATGGCAAGGTGAGCCGCCACAGCTACCGCGTGCGCCACTTGCCGGGCGTGAAGGCTGGGGACATGGTGCCGGTGGTGGCCGACCCGTACCACCCGCCCAGCGTCGAGGTTGGCTATGTGGACGGCAGCACCGGGCGCCTGGCGTGGATGCCGTTCGAGGCGGTGACGTTCACCAGTGCCGGATACGCCACCGACGCACCGCAGCGCGGCCAGGAACTGCGCGCCGCGCCGCGTGGCTTGCTGGACGTGAACCGGGATGCGGTGGTGCAAACCGCCTACGGCGGCGACACGCTGGACGAAGCCAAGGAACGCCAAGAAAAGGGTGGCCTTGTGTTTGCCGGGCAGGTTGACCCGTTTGCCATGCACAAGGCGGATGCCGCCCAACTGCCCACTTACATGCCCAAGCGCGGGCACCAAGTGGCGGTGGAAGACCGGGCGGTATCCACCCGCCGCCTGACGGTGCCCGAGGCGTGCCAAGAGCTGAAGCGCCGCCTGGGCGAGCGCTACACGCCCCAGGTGTACGGCTGGGTGCAAGCCCGGTTCGGCGCCGACGGCGTGCCCGAAGACCAACTCGAAACCCTGGCCGAGCAACTGGCGCCAAGCGCACCCGCTGCCCAGCCCGTGGCCCCGATGCCGCTGCGTGCGGTGGGAGGTTTGTGATGAGCAAGAGCATCAAAGAAATTACCCGTGCCGTGAAGGCCGCGACCGGTAAAACGCCGGCTGAGCTGCTGCTGGAGCGGTTTGAAGAACAGCAAACTTCGACCCTCAAGACCGACGAAACCACCCCAGAAGAGCGGGCCGCGATTGGTGCTCTGGAGGATGCAATCCGCGCCCTGCCGCGCAGCTTGTTCATTGAAACCAGCGAGCACGAAGGCCGCGCAGCCATCTACAAGCGCACGGGGCCTGGGGAAATGGTGCTGGTGGGAACCGTCTACCGCAAACGCACGTTTTCACAGGTTTGAGGGGTTCAAGTCATGACCCCCAACACCCACCCCCTGCGCCTGCACACCGTGCTGACCGCCTCGCGGTTGAGCCTGCGCCAAGTGGCTGAACCGGCGGGCATTTCACCGGCAGGTTTGTCACAACTGGCGCTGCATGGGCAGTGGCCCAAGCGCCGCGATCAGGCCGAACTGCGCCAGGCCGTCACCCGCTCGCTCGCTGACCTGGGCGTGCCAACCGAGCAGCTTGATCACCTGTTCGAGCCGCTACCGGATGCCACCCAAACCGCCCCCAGCACCACCGACAAGCCCTCTCTGTTGCCCCCGCTGCGCCGCGCCCATCGGGCTGGCACCCACCCCAACACCCGCACCACACCCAACCAGGAAGACACCATGCTGATCGCCAAACAGAGCCTGACCACCGACGCTCGCAAGCACTTCAAGTTGTTCACCGGCCCGTTCGACGACGAGGTGACACAAGACGCTCACCTGTTCGCCAATGCCGAAATCCGGTTCGTGCGCGAAATGGTGTGGCAAGCCGCACTCAACGCCCGCATGTTGGCCCTGGTAGGCGAGAGTGGCTCAGGCAAGACCACCATCCTGGGCGACCTGAAAGAGCGCATCCAGCGCGAGAACAAACTGCTCAAGATCATCGCCCCCAGCGTGGTGGGCATGGCCGACAAAGACACCAAGGGCAAGCCGCTCAAGAGCAGCGACATCCTGGCGGCCATCGTGCTCGACCTCGACCCCAAAGCCACCGTGGCCCAAACCTCCGAGGCGCGCACCCGCCAAGTGTTGAAACTGCTGGAAGAACATCGCAAGGCGGGCTGGGCGCATGTACTGGTTCTGGAAGAGGCGCACGACTCACCCTCCACCACCCTCAACCAGTTCAAGCGTTTGCATGAGCGCATGCGCGTGGGTCGGGCTCCACTGCTGGGCATCCTGATGGTGGGCCACCAGGAGCTGGCCGACAAACTGCAAAAGAACGATGTGCGCGAAGTGCTGCAACGCACCGAGATCGTCGAACTGCGCCCGCTGGGTGTGAAGTCGGGCGACCTGGCCGCCTACATGGCCCACCGCGTCAAAGCCTACTGTGGTCGGGAGTTGGGCGAACTGTTCGAGCTGGACGCTATCGCGGCCCTGGCCACGCGGCTGCAAGGCGACATCTACCCGCTGGCCATCAACAATTTGTCCAACCGGGCGCTGAATCAGGCCGCCGAGCTGGGCGCCCCGGTGGTGACTGCTGACGTGGTGCGGATGGCATGAACACCGCCACCTCCCTGGCCTGGGCTGTGCGCTCCTGGCTGTATCGCCTGGAAGTGGTGTGGCTGCGACACCAACTGGCCACGCTGGCCCGCCGTGAAGCGGTGTACCGCACGCACATCCAGACCGAGCTGAACTACAGCGCAGCACTGCGCATCGAGCTGGCCCAGATGCTGTCCGAGACCACCATCCAGCGCACTCGACTGCGCGCCAGGCTCAGACGCATCTGGCGCGTGTGATCCCCGGCGCCCATGCGCCCCGTTGCCGGTCGGCTACCGGCGAAGTTTCCCTCGACAACAACCGCAACATCATGAGCACGCAACAAACCTCCACCATCCCCGCCGGCTACATGCAAGACCCGCAGGGCCGACTGATCCCCGAAGCCATGGTCGAAGACATCGACAAGCTGCGCGATCAAACGGTGCGCGAAATCGTGGCCGAGTTGAAAGAACTGCAAGCCCTGACCCAAGCCAAAAAACGCAAGACGTTTGATGCCGTTCAGGCGTTCTGCGAGATCAGCGCTGAGAAGTACGAGATCACCTGGGGCGGCAACAAGGGCAATGTGAGCCTGCGCTCGTTCGATGGTCAGTACAAAGTCGAACGGGCCATTCAGGACTGCATCGTGTTTGATGAGCGTCTGCAAGTCGCCAAGAACCTGATCAGCGAATGCATCGACGAGTGGATCGCTGAGGGCGTGCGCCCGGAGCTGGCGGCCATCGCGCAAGACGCCTTCCAGGTGGACAAAGAGGGGCGGGTGTCGGTGGCCAAGGTGTTGAGCCTGCGCCGCTTCAATTTCCCCGACCCGCGCTGGCAACGCGCCATGCATGTCATCGCCGAATGCATCATGGTCACGGGCAGCCGCAGCTACATCCGGGTCTATGAGCGCGTGGGGGCCACGAACAAATACGTGCCCATCGTGTTGGACTGGTCGGCCATTTGATCTGGGGGGCTGTCATGTACACAACATCTGCCCGCTACACCCCGGCGCCCAACTCCAAACGCGCATCTGTGCTGTCGGTACTGCGCCAAGCCGGCAAACCGCTGTACTCCTGCGAGCTGATTGCCCGCATGATTGAGCTTGGTTCCCCCATCAACGTACACCAACTGGCTTGCCTCTTTCGGCCTCTGTTGGCAGCTAAGTTGGTTTACCAAATAGAACCCGAACCAAAATCAGTGTGGGTCGCCGCCGATGCACCAGTTCAAACCCGGCCCGTCTGCCTGCTGACTCATGAGGGCAGCGTGTTGGACAAAGCGCTGACGTTTCTTATGGGGTGCCCTGATCTGACATCGTCATTGGCCCGCATTCACACTGCCATTGGTCATTCACGTCACGATGTCCAACGCGAGTTGACCCGCGCCTGTGCCAAGGGGTGTGCGCTCCATTCGTCCGGTATGTGGCAGTTGGTGCCAGATCGCTGGTTATCGTCCAACGTCAAAACGCGAGCGGCCGCTGCTGCCGTGGCCGCGCCACTGCGGTCGGTTCCCCCCTCCGACTTTCGCTCAACCATGACCCTGGACGAGACCGATGAACCCCCATTCGTGCATCGCGTTATCCCATCTTGGTTCTGGCAAGCCAAGGTGCCGATCCGCGCAGTGCGCAGTGTGTTTCACCTGGGAGGACTGTGATGGCAACCGCAGCCACAGCTACAACCAAGGCCTCAAAGGCCGCGCCGCTGACGCAACTGTTGGGCATTGCACGCACCTGGGCTGATGCGTCGGGCGTGATGACCGAGGCCGAATATCGCCAACGGATGGCGCGCATGTTTGGTGGCCGCACGTCGGCTACCCAACTCACGCGGGCTGAGCAGTACCACCTGCTGACCACGTTGTTTGAGCGTGAGCTGGGGTGGAAGCGCACGGGCAAGGGGGGCACCCCAGCGCCAGGCTCCGGGCGGCGCAAGCTGGAGCGCTCGCCAGCGTCCACAAAAATCCGGGCGCTGTGGCTGTTTTTATACGTGCTGGGCGAAGTGCGTGATTCAAGCGAGCGCGCCTTGGCGCATTACATCAAGCGTCAAGTCGGGGTCGAAGATCTGCACTGGCTCACGTCACAGCAAAAGTCCGACGTGATTGAAGCGCTGAAGTTCTGGGCTGTGCGCCCGATGAGCGCCGATGTTGCCAAGATGCGTGCCGCCTTGGAAAACCCGACGATGCGCCAAGACCCTCCCGCCTACCGTGATGCATTGGTGTTCGCCGAACGTGCGGCTAACAGCGCCAGTTGGGCGCCGTGGTGGCGCGCATGGCAAAGCGCCAGCGCAGCGCTGGGGCGCAAGGTGGATGAGGCGATTGCTAAGCCACTGGCAACGCCCATCCGCAAGGCCAAGCCGATTGAGGTGGCGGCATGACTCGCAAAAAGCCGTATCTGTTCATTGAGAACTTGACGGCCGTGGCAGCCCGAGTACTGACTGATCGCGGTATGGCGCCAGACACTGCTACGACCATTGGGCGAGAAATCGCAGTGGGGATGTGCAACATGTACGCTCGCACTCACCTGTACATCCCCGCAGCCATCGACCTGACCAAGCCTCTCAGCGCACGGAATCGCGCCATTCTCAATGCGTACAGTCAACCAAGCCCTACCGCTCGCCCGTTCTCGTCGCGCCGGGTCGAAGAGCTGGCACAAGAGTACGGTCTGACCGAAACCTACCTGTATGAACTGCTGAGCGACACCATGGACGCAGTGCGCAAAGAGCAAGGATTGCCGCCGATGGATGAACGGCAAGGGCAGTTCCCGTTGTAATGCTCAGGCGGGCAAAGCAAAAGGGCGGCAAAGTTGGCCGCCCTTTTTCATTTTCACCGGCTGAAAGTTATTTCACACACTCCATCCGAGAACTGCCAATTTCATCCGAGGTCATCCGGATTTATCGCGTGCCGTTTGGTGGTTTATCTCATCTCTCTTCAGCAGGGCTGACTGCCTGCTCAACATCCCATGTCAAGGGAGGAGGCGCGTTCCAAGCGAAGTTGGCCGTTTGCAGCAACGCATTGTTGAGCCGATTGACACGCTCATCCTCACGGTTGCCTTTGTGATTAAACGGATCCCATCGATCAACTTTTCCGGCAGAAAAACCAATATCTTCCAGTAGGCCCGTCAGGCAGCTGGTTCCACTGCGATGCATGCCTAAAACCAGTACCAGCTTCTGACGTTGGGAGGGAGAGAGCGAAATTGTCACTTCAGGCATCCTGTTTTCAAATCGATTTTTGACCCGCGTATCGTGATGCCAGCGCCACTGTCTCGGCCAAGCGATCTAACCAGCGCATTTTTTGTGCCTCAGATACCCAACTCGCTTTCAAACTGTCACGAGCCAGCGTAATGGCTTCGGCGGCCCCGAGTGTAGGCAAGGCTTCAAAGGTTGCCAGCCAGTTGGCGTTCATGTAACCACCAAAATAAGCGGGATCATCTGAATGTAGGGTGACTTTCACCCCTGCGGCCAGCAGCATGGGCAGCGGATGCACCGCCAACGTCGAGACCACCCCCAGCTTGAGATTCGAGAGGGGACACACCGTCAGCGTCACCCCCTCGGTGGCCAGCCGTTGCATCAATGCCGGATCTTCGATGCTGCGCACCCCGTGGTCGATGCGCTCGACCTTCAACACATCCAAAGCCTCGCGCACATACGCCGGCGGCCCTTCTTCCCCCGCGTGAGCCACGAGGTGCAACCCCAACGCCCGGCAACGCGCAAACACCCGCGCAAATTTAGCGGGTGGGTGGCCTTGCTCGGAACTGTCCAAGCCAACCCCGATGAACAGATGCTGCCACGGCAACGCTTCATCAAGTGTCGCCATGGCACTGTCCTCGCTCAAATGCCGAAGGAAGCACAGGATCAGATCGCAGCTCAGTCCCAACTCAGTGCGCGCCCGCTCGCACGCCCGGTGCAAGCCCTGAATCACCACCTCGAACGGAATACCCCGTTCTGTGTGGGTTTGCGGGTCGAAGAACACTTCGGCGCGCACCAC
The DNA here is from genome assembly GCF_002222655.1 of Vitreoscilla filiformis. Lineage (GTDB taxonomy): Bacteria > Pseudomonadota > Gammaproteobacteria > Burkholderiales > Burkholderiaceae_C > Ideonella > Ideonella filiformis. The sequence goes on from NZ_CP022423.1 coordinate 142,561, forward strand.
GTTGTCGGCATGGGCGCGCTGGAAATACGCCCAGGCCATATCGAAAAAGTCCGCCTCGTGCAACAGCACACTGGCACCGGCGTAGTAAATGTCGAGGAAGCTTTGCAAATCCGTAAAGGCATAGGCGGCGCGCAAAGCCTCCACACTGGCGTAGGGCAGCGCCACCCCATTGCGCTGTGCCAGCTCAAAAATCAACTCGGGTTCCAATGAGCCTTCAATGTGAATGTGCAGTTCGGCTTTTGGCAAGGCGCACAGCAACGCCGGCAAGTGCTCACGCGGAAAATGTTGAAGGTCAACAAGTAGTGCGGCGGTCATGATCAGAACTCCGATTAACACAAAGAATGTGCGTACGATGCAGCGTTTTACCCTGCCTTGCACGCCCTTGTTGTCATGAGTTCTGCCGCTTCACCCACCGTCACCCATGTGGCAGCCACGGGCGCCGTCACACACGCCTTGTTGCGCCCCGGCGAGAGTTTGCTCGACGCTTTGCTGCGCCAAGGCGCGGAAGTGATGTTTTCTTGCCGAGGGGGCGTGTGCCAAGTGTGCCTGCTGCACAGCACCGCAGGCTCCGTGCCTGCCGCTGCGCAGCAGGGCCTGGCGCCGGGCCTGGTGCAAGCCGGTTATCTCATGGCCTGCCAATGCCACCCCGATGCCGACCTGGTGGTTCACCAACCTCACCCTGAAGCCGTCCATGCCGCACGCCACCAAGCGCCCGAACAAGCCCTTCCCACCCCTGACCCAGCTTTGTGGGAAGAGTTGGGACAAGGCCGGCAGGTGCGCCGGGCCCTCGAAGATTTTTACGCCACCGTGTTTGCCGACGCGCAACTGGCCCCGTTCTTCCAACACGTCACCCCGGAGCGCGTCATCGGGCAGCAATACGCTTTTTTGTGCCTGCTGATGACGGGTGAAAAAATTTACTTCGGCGAACGCCCCCGCAATGCCCACCATTGGATGGTCATCTCGGATGCGCTCATGGATCACCGCCAAGCGCTGATGCGCGCCGCCCTCGTCCGGCAAGGTTTGACGCCCGACCAAATCGCTCGCTGGACGCGCCTCGAAGAACACTGGCGAGCAGACATGGTCAAGCGTGTGCCCATCGCCAAAATCCAGCATGGCCAGGTTTTTCCATTGGACGGTTTTGCCCGTGAAATACTGAGTTGCGGCAGTCTGTGTGATCACTGCGGAGCTGAAATCGCCGAAGGCACCGAAGTGCTGTATCACCGACGATTGGGGACTGTGAGTTGCCCAGCGTGTTCTGCATTTTGACGCTGGGGCGATTCACATGCATTTTGTTCTCATCACAGGTGCCACGGGATCCGGAAAAACAACGGTGGCTAATCATTTTGCAAACGATGCGTTCATCATCCACACCGATTTTTTGCAGAAAAAAGCCTTCTTGCGGGCTTTTCCTTATCACCACCCCCCTCATGGCAATGGGCTTCCCACATTAACCCGCTGCAAAGATCATCTGGATCTTCCGACGTTGCTGTACGACTGTTTGACGCACCGACAACGAGCCATTCGCTCGGCCAAAATGATCATCGCCGAAGGTTTGGTGCTATCCAGGAAATGGTTCGAAGATGCCTTGGTATGTGCCATCCAAAATATCTTGGCAGGCCGCACATGTCATGTGCATCGGTATTTTCTTTTTCCTCCAGCAGAGGTGATGCTTGAACAGATTCAAACGCGAGCCCGGGAAAAACCCGCCCGCCAGCGGGAAGCCTTGATATTCCCAGACATTCCAGCGGTACAAAAGCAAAGAGATCGGCATCGGGACACGCTCGGGCCTGCACAGGATGCCGCTCGGTGGCAGGTTCATGCCGAGGCCAGCACCCTGCACCAGGCCATCGAACGCTTGCTAACGCCTTAACGGCATCCACATCGAAAGTACAGAGAGAAAACGCTCTAGGGATGGACAAATGTCTTCGTTACGATTTGAAACGGCTTCCACCCAACAACCCCGCGAGACAAGAGACCCCCATGAGCACACTGACACTGGCCCAATACGTCGGTAAAAAGATCCGCCTCAAATCTTGGAAGGGCGACTACCTGCACCGCCCCGACCAACCCCAGGGCGTGACCACTTGGCACACCGGCATCGGCAACGAGTGGACGCTCGAAGCCGGTGAAGACGGCAAGGTTCAGCTCAAGTCGTGGAAGGGGGACTGCCTGCATCGCCCCGACCAACCCCAGGGCGTGACCACCTGGCACACCGGCATCGGCAACCAGTGGACGTTGGAAGCCGGTGAAGACGGCAAAGTTCAACTCAAGTCGTGGAAAGGCGATTACCTGCATCGCCCCGACCAACCCCAGGGCGTGACCACCTGGCACACCGGCATCGGCAACCAATGGACGTTGGAAGCCGTGGACGCCATCATCGAAGAACCCACGCCCGAACCCGATGTGCCCACAGAGCCGCCCGTCGGGGCCGACACGGATGTGGCCATCACCCACTTGAACTACAAGGGCGAGGTCAAGCAAAAGCAGTCCGACGAGTTCATCGAACTCACCAACCGTGGCGCGGGTGTGGTGGATGTTTCTGGCTGGAAAATCACCTCAGCCCACAGCAAGCGGCAGGTTTTCATCTTCCCGGCAGGCACCCGGTTGTCAGCGGGCCAGAGCGTGCGCGTCTACACCAACGAAGTGCATCCTGAAACGGGCGGCTTCAGCTTCGGCAGTGCCATGGCGATTTGGAACGACCACGACGACGTCGCAACGCTGTTCAATGCGGCGGGTGAGAGTGTGTCCACTTTCGCCTACAACAATCCCTGAACGGCCAAGGGTTCGGCGGCCCACCGCGTGACCTGCCCACGGCTCTATCGCCTCGCCCACCCTCTGACACCCAGTCTGGAGTGGCGAGGCGCCTACCTTTATCAGGTGGACAACCCCCTCGTGCCCCAATACGAGGTGCGGGGCACGTGGGTGTACCGGTTCATGGCGGCCACACAACCGGTCTACGAAATTCGGGGCCGGTTGGTGTATGCCTTCGGGAACGCTTTGCAGCCTCTTTACGAAATTCGTTGAGGCGCTCAACGGTCACTTGTTGCCCGGGACGGTGCCTTCGACACCCTTGACGTAGAACTTGATGCCACCCAAGAAGGCATCGTCGGCGACTTCGCCCTTCTTCAGCACTTCCTTGCCGGTGTTGTCCACGATCGGGCCCGTCCAGATGGCGAAACTGCCATCCTTCAAACCGGCTTTGATCTTGGCGACCTTGTCTTGCACCTCAGCCGGCACGTCCGACGCGATGGACACCATGTCGATGGCGCCTTCCTTCACGCCCCACCACGCTTTACCGGTGCTCCAAGTGCCATCCAGCGCATCCTTGGTGGCCTTGATGTAGTACGGCGCCCAGTTGATGACGGCAGAACCCAAGTGGGCCTTCGGGCCGTAGGCGGTCATGTCCGAATCCCAGCCGAAGGCGCGCTTGCCCTTTTCTTCCGCCGTTTTCAGCACCGCCGACGAGTCGGTGTTTTGCATCAGGATGTCGGCGCCGCCGTTGATGAGCGTGGTGGCGGCTTCGGTTTCCTTGGGCGGGTTGAACCATTCGTTCACCCACACGACCTTGGTCTTGATCTTCGGGTTCACGCTTTGCGCGCCCAAGGTGAAGCTGTTGATGTTGCGGATCACCTCAGGAATGGGGATCGAACCGACCACGCCCAGCGTGTTCGATTTGGTCATCGACCCAGCGATCACCCCCGCCATGTACGCCCCTTCGTAGGTGCGGCTGTCGTAGGTGCGCATGTTGTCGGCAGTTTTGTAGCCGGTGGCGTGCTCGAAGCGCACGCCAGCGGAATCCGCCGCCACCTTGAGCATCGGCTCCATGTAACCGAACGTCGTGCCGAAAATCAGCTTGTTGCCTTGGCCGACCATGTCGCGCAGCACGCGCTCCGCATCGGCGGACTCGGGCACTTTTTCGACGAAGGTGGTGACGATCTTGTCGCCAAACTCTTTTTCCAGCGCTTTGCGGGCGTTGTCGTGCGCGAACGTCCAGCCGCCATCGCCCACCGGGCCGACGTAGGCGAAGGCGATTTTCAGCGGTTCGGGCTTGGCCGCAGCCGCCGAAGCCGGGGCCGAGGGCGTGGACGCCGGCGCCGGCGCTTCTTCCTTCTTGCCGCAGCCCACCAGGGCCGCCGAGGCCACCAGGGTGGCGGAACCCGCCAGCGTCAGCAGGCGGCGTTTGTGCAGATTCACGGCATCAGTCATGCGTTCTCCGTTCGAGTCAGGATGGCCGTCAATGGCCGGGGAAGAAAGGTTTGCCCAAAGACGCGGGCATGTTCACACGAATCCACGTCGGGTTGCGCGAGATCAGCACCAACACAACGATGGTGGCGAGGTAGGGCAACATCGTCAGCCACTGGCTGGGGATCTGCACGCCTTCGCCCTGCAAATGGAATTGCAGCATGGTGACGCCGCCGAACAAATACGCCCCCAGCAGCACCCGCGCCGGGCGCCAGGTGGCAAAGGTGGTGAGCGCCAGCGCGATCCAACCGCGTCCGGCCACCATGCCTTCGACCCACAATGGGGTGTAAATCACCGACAGGTACGCACCGGCCAAACCGCACAGCGCCCCGCCCGCCATCACAGCAGCCAAGCGGATGCGCCGCACCGGATAGCCCAGCGCGTGCGCCGCTTCGGGGGACTCGCCCACCGCACGCAGCACCAGCCCAGCGCGGGAACGGTAGAGAAACCACGCCAGCGCGATCGTGAGCAGCATGGCGCCGTACACCATCGGATGCTGTTTGAACAACGCCGGGCCGATGAAGGGGATGTCCGCCAAGCCGGGAATCTCAAACTTCATGCGCTCGCCCAACTGGCGCTGGGTGTAGCTGATGCCCACAAAGGCCGAGAACCCGGCGCCAAACAAACTCAGCGCCAAACCGGTGGCGTACTGGTTGGTGTTAAACCAAATCACCAGCCCGCCGAACGCTGCCGCCAGCAGCGCGCCGGCGGCCATGCCGGCCAGCAGCGCCAGCGCGTCCGAACCGGTGTGGACGCCGGTGGCAAAACCGGCGATAGCGGCCACCAGCATCATGCCTTCGGCGCCGAGGTTGATGATGCCGGCGCGCTCGTTGAGGAGCAGCCCCAAGCCGGCGATGGCCAGCACCGTGCCGGCGCTGAGCGTGGCGCCCAGCAGCAAAGCCATTTCGTTCATGCGTGCCCCTTCGTGCCGGTGCGGCCCAGGCGAATGCGGTAGTGGATCAGCGTGTCGCAGGCCAACAGCGCGAACAGCAGCAGCCCTTGGAACACGCCGGTGAGCGATTTGGGCAGGCCCAAACGGCTCTGCGCCAGCTCACCGCCGATGTAAAACATGCTCATCAGCACCGCCGAAAAGACGATGCCCACCGGGTGCAGCCGCCCGACGAAGGCCACGATGATGGCGGCGAACCCATAGCCCGCCGGCACATACGGCGTGAGTTGGCCGATGGGGCCCGCCGCTTCCAACGCACCCGCCAAGCCGGCCATGCTGCCGGAGATCAACAGCGCCATCCACAGCGAGGCCCGCGAAGAAAAACCCGCGTACCGCGCCGCCGCCGGCGCCAGCCCACCGACCTGCAAGGCGAACCCCTTGTAGGTGCGGAACAAAAACGCCCACAGGCCACCCACCGCCACCAGCGCGATGAGCACCCGCGTCAAGTGTGCTGGCTGCTCTTCCTCGTGGTCCCACCGCCACCAGCGCGATGAGCACCCCGATGTTGGCGCGCAAGCCGTCCATCAACTTCGGCATCTTGGTGACGGCCAAAAAGTTGATGGTCTGCGGGAAGTTGTAGCCGTTCGGGTCTTTCCAGGGGCCGTAAACGAGGTAGCCCAGCACCTGCTCGGCCACGTACACCAGCATCAAACTCACCAAAATTTCGCTGGCATTGAACCGATCCCGCAGCAGCGCGACGATGCCGCTCCACACCATCCCGCCCAACACGCCTGCCAGCAAAATCGGCACGACGATCCAGCGGGACGAATCCGGCCCGGCTTGCATCGCCACCCAGCCACCGGCCAGGGCGCCCAGCACAAACTGCCCTTCGGCACCGATGTTCCAGACGTTGGAGCGGAAACACACCGCCAACCCGAGCGCGATCAAAATCAGCGGCACCGCCTTGATGCTCAGTTCGGACAGGGCGTAGGCGCTTTTCAGCGGCTCGACGAAGAAGACTTGCAAGCCCTTCACCGGGTCTTTGCCCAGCAGCGCGAACAGGGCAACGCCCACCAGCACCGTGATCACCAGCGCGATCACCGGCGAGGCCAGCGACATGATTTTGGACGGCTGTGGCCGCACCTCAAGCTTGAGCATGGCCGACCTCCGCTGCGACGCTGTGGGCCGACGCCTGCGGCCACAGGCCCGACATCCACTCGCCGATCATTTCCCGCGTGGCCTCGGCCACCGGCACCGAAGGCGAGAGCCGCCCCTGCGCGATCACCACCAGCCGATCACTGATTTCAAACAATTCGTCCAACTCCTCACTCACCACCAGCACGGCACAACCAGCGTTGCGCAACTTGAGCAACTCGCCCCGAATCTGCGCGGCGGCACCCACATCCACCCCCCACGTCGGTTGGGCGATGAGCAGCAGTTTCGGGTTGGCGTCGATCTCGCGGCCAACGATGAACTTCTGCAAATTGCCGCCCGAGAGCGAGCGCGCCGCCGCCTCCGGCCCGCCGGCTTTGACGTTGAAGCGCCGGATCAGCTCCGCCGCCAGCGCGTGGGCTTGGCCGAGTTTCAACCAACCGGTGGCTTTGCTGACGGCCTCGGTGCGCGTCAACAAGGTGTTTTGCGCCAGGCTGAGGGTGGGCACGGCGCCCCGGCCCAGGCGCTCTTCGGGCACGAAATGCAAACCGAGGTGGCGCCGCTTGCGCGGGCTGGCGGTGGCGATGTCCGCGCCGCTCAGGGTGACGCTGCCGCGTGACGCACGCGGATCTTCGCCCGACAGCGCCGCCATCAATTCCTGCTGCCCGTTGCCGGACACACCAGCAATGCCGACAATTTCGCCCGCACGCACCTCCAGCGCCAGCGATTTCAGCGTGACGCCAAACGGATCGAGCTGCGGCAGGTTCAAACCTTGCACGCGCAGCACCACCTCGCCGGCGTGGGCCTCGCGGGGGGTGAGCGTCGGCGGTTCGGCGCCAATCATCAAGCGCGACAGGCTGGCGTTGGTTTCCAGCGTCGGATCGACTTCGCCGGTGACTTTGCCGCCGCGCAGCACCGTGCAGTGGTGGCACAGGCTGCGGATTTCGTCCAACTTGTGGCTGATGTAGAGGATGCTGCACCCCTCGTCACTCAGCTTGCGCAGGGTGACGAAGAGCTTTTCCACCGCTTGCGGCGTGAGCACCGAAGTCGGCTCGTCGAGGATGAGCAACTGCGGTTTCGTCAGCAGCGCCCGCACGATTTCCACCCGCTGGCGCTCGCCCACGCTCAAGGTATGCACCGGACGCAGCGGATCGACCTCCAGCCCGTAGCCCGCCGACACCTCGCGGATGCGCTCGGTCACTTCGGCCAGGCTCATGCTTTTGTCCAGGCCGAGCCAGACGTTTTCGGCAGCGGTGAGCGTGTCGAACAGCGAAAAGTGCTGATACACCATGCTGATCCCGAGCTGGCGCGCCTGCGCTGGGCTGGCGATCTGCACCGGCTGGCCGTTCCAGTGGATCTGGCCGGCGTCCGGGTGCGTGGCGCCGTAGATGATTTTCATCAGCGTGGATTTGCCAGCGCCGTTCTCGCCCAACACGGCGTGAATCTGGCCCGGCGCGACGGCGAGGCTCACCCCGTCGTTGGCACGCACCGCCGGATATTGTTTGGTGATGCCGGTGAGTTCTAGGCGAAGCATGGGTGTTTCATTGTTGTGAAGCCATGAAATGCACCGGATGGGTGCATCCTGCGGGCATTGTCGCGGCAGACGCAGCCCCCGCCGCCTGAGGGCAACCGGCGATCCAGGTCTGCACGAGGTTGCGCTCGTCAGACAGCATCATCCAGGCGAAGGCGCGGGCATGCAGGTCTTGTGCCGGCAGCGGCGCCACCTGGCCGCAGGCCACGGCGTCGCGGTGCGTGGCCACGGGGCCGTGCGCCCAGTCCCACACCGCCAAGTCGGCGAACTGGCCGGGGTTCAGGCCGCCGATTTCATCGCCCAAGCGCAACGCTTGCGCCGCGCCGCGTGTGGCAGCGTGCAGCGCCGCCCAGGCCGACAGCCGCTGGCCGCGCAGCGCCTGCACTTTGTAGGCTTCCGCCAGCGTGCGCTGCATCGACAAGCTGGTGCCGCCGCCCACGTCCGTGGCCATGGACACACCGAATTCACACGCCACCGCCGCACGCCAATCGAACAAACCGCTGCCGAGAAACAGGTTGCTCGTCGGGCAATGGGCGATGTGGGCGCCGGTGTCGTGCAGCACCGTGCGATCCGCCGCATCCAGCCAGATGCCATGCGCCAGCACCGCCCGCTCGTTCAACAAACCGAAGCGGTGATACACATCCAAATAACTGCGCGCTTCGGGGAAGAGTTCGGCCACCCAGCGCACTTCATCCTGGTTCTCGGCGACGTGGGTTTGCATGTACGCGCCGGGCGTGGCGCGCAGCAGCTCGCCGGCCATCGCCAATTGCGCGGGCGTGCTGGTGGGGGCAAAACGCACGGTGAGCGCATACGCCAAACGGCCTTGGCCGTGCCAGTGTTCGATTTGGGCGAGGCAATCGGCGCGGGCACTGGCCACATCGTCGCGCAGGCCGTCCGGCGCGTGGCAATCCATCAACACTTTGCCGGTGATGAGGCGCATACCGCGCCGCGCCGCCGATGCCAACAACGCTTCGGACGACGCCGCATGCACCGTCGGGAACACCACCGCCGACGTGGTGCCGTGTGCCGCCAGCGCATCCAAAAACAGCTCGGCGCCGACTTGGGCCACCGCCGGGTCGGCAAAGCGGCGTTCGGCGGGGAAGGTGTAGGTGTCGAGCCAATCCAGCAGGCTGGTGCCGTAACTGGCGATCACGTCGAGCTGCGGGCAGTGGACGTGGGTGTCGATGAAGCCGGGCAGGATGAGGCGGCCCCGGTGGTCGATGTGCTGCCAATCGTCCCCCGGCGCTTGCTCGGGCGGCAGCACAGCGGCGATGCGCTCGCCTTCGATCAACAGCCAATGGTCGGGGCGCCAGCGCACGACGGGGCTGTGCGGATCGTCCAGCGCAGGCGTGGCGGTGAAGTCCAGCAGATCGCCGCGCAGGGCGAGGCGCTGCGGCGCAGCGGGCATGGCGGCGCTCACGCGACGGCCTCCTGCGACGGGACGGTTTCAGCGGCTTGCGGGCCGTCCACCAGCGCCCGCGCCGTGGCGCGGATTTGCTCGCGCAGCCAGCGTTGTGCCGCTGAGGCGTGGGTGCGGTCGTGCCAAAGTTGGTAGTAGTTCATGGGCGGAAACAGGAGGGGGCAAGGCACCACGCGCACCGGCCAGCGCCCCACTTGGCGCAGGCAAAACAGCCGCCCTGTGGTGAGCACCAAGCCGCTGCCAGCCAACATCGGCGGCACCAAGCTGAAATGGGCGCAGCGCACAGCGATGCGGCGGGTCAGCCCTTGGCGGGCCAGATCGTCATCGATCACGCCTTGCGCGCCGGGGTGCAAGGGCGTGGGCGCAACGTGGTCGGCTTGCAGATACCGCGCCGCCGTCCAGCTCGCGGGCTGGCGCACGGCAGGGTGATCGTCGCCCACCAAACAGACGACTTCATCGGCCATCAAGCGCCCCAAGTGCAGCTCTTCGGGCGGTTTCAACCAGTTGCCCACCACCACATCGACTTGCCCGCTGGCGAGCTTGGCGCGGTAATCCGAATCGGCAGACAGCGGGTGCAGCGTCAAGCGCAGCCCCGGCGCCAAGCGGCGCAGGCGTTGCACCAGCGTGGGCAGAAAACTCGGGTCGAGGTAATCGCTGGCAGCGATGTGCATCTCTTGCGTGCTGCTCGCCGGTTCGAACGCCCGACCGAGGCGCGGCGCACCGAACAGCGTGTCGGCCTCGCGCAGCAGGCGTTCGGCAGCAGGCAACAGGGTGAGGGCGGCGTCGGTTGGCACCAGGCCGGTGCCGGCGCGCACCAACAGAGCGTCCCCCGTGAGGGCGCGCAGGCGGCGCAGTTGGGCGCTCACCTGGGGCTGGGTGCTGCCCAGCTTCAAGGCGGCACGGGACACACTGCGTTCAGCAATCACGGTTTGCAAGACCCTCACAAGATGGAGGTCGATGTTGGCGAAGAGGGCGCGTGCTGTCATATGGCATAGCGTATGCAATCCATGCGCCAGAGCGTAACCCAGGGCCTCGGCGTTGGGCGTACCGTGCCCGCCTTCGTGGCGTTTTTTCGATGTTTGACCATGACCCAGCCCCGCCCCATCCGCTTCATGCACCGAGGCCAGCCGGTGCAAGTGCAGCCGGCCAGCCCCACGCGCACCGTGCTGCAATGGCTGCGCGAAGACGCCCACGCCACCGGCACCAAAGAAGGCTGCGCCGAAGGGGATTGCGGCGCGTGTACGGTGCTCGTCGCCGAACTCGATGAGGCGCCGGACGCCCCGAACCCCACCCGCGCTGTCCGCTCCCACGGCTTGCTGGTGCGCCCGGTGAACGCCTGCATCCGCTTTCTGCCGACGCTGGACGGCAAAGCGCTGCTCACCGTGGAAGACCTGGCCCCCGATGTCCACGCCCCGCTGCACCCGGCGCAAGCGGCGCTGATCGAACACCACGGCACGCAATGCGGTTTTTGCACGCCGGGGTTTGTGATGACGCTGGCGGCGATCCACGAACGCCACGCACTCGAAGGGGCGGCCACCCCTGCGCCCAGCCGCGCCGCTTTGGGCGACGCACTGGCTGGCAACCTCTGCCGCTGCACCGGCTACCGCCCGATTCTGGACGCCGCCCAAGCCATGCTCACCGACGCCGCCCCGCGCCTGCCGCTGGCCGGCGTGCGCGAACAGTTGCTGGCCTGGCGCACCCAAGCCCAGGCGCAAGCCACCGCCCCCCTCGGCCACGCGGATTACCACGCCCCGCGCCACCTGGCCGAACTCGCCGCGCTGCGCCTGGCCCAGCCCGAAGCCCGCTTGCTGGCCGGCGGCACCGACGTGGGCCTGTGGGTGACGAAGCAATTGCGCCCCCTCGGCCCCCTGATTTGGCTGGGTGATGTGCCCGAGCTGCGCCACCTCGGCCTGAACGCCACGGGCGATGCGCTGGAGATCGGCGCCGGGGTGACGTTGGAAGATGCTTGGGGCGCGCTGGTCTCGCACTGGCCCGCGCTGGCGGACATGGCGCGGCGCTTTGCCGGCCCGCCCGTGCGCCACGCTGGCACGCTGGTGGGCAACTTGGCCAACGGCTCGCCGATTGGCGATGCGGCACCGGTGTTGATGGCACTGGACGCCACGCTGCACCTGCGTCGGGGCGAAGAACGACGCACCTTGGCCCTGGCCGATTTCTACCGGGGTTACATGCAAAACGCGCTGCAAGCGGGTGAGTTTGTGCAAAGCGTCAGCGTGCCGTTGGAGACGGCGCGGGTGCCGGGCTGGCACGTCGCTGCCTTCAAAATCAGCAAGCGGCAGGATTGCGACATCTCCGCCGTCAGCGCCGGTTTGGCGGTGCGGGTGGACGCCGGCACGGTGCGCGAAGCCCGCTTGGCCTTTGGCGGCATGGCGGCCACGGTGCGCCGCGCCGCGGCGGCGGAAGCGGCCCTCGTCGGCCAGCCTTGGGGCGAGGCCAGCGCCCTGCGCGCCGCCGCCGCCCTCCCCCACGACTTCACCCCGATGACCGACCTGCGCGCCAGCCAGCCCTACCGCCTGCGCGTGGCTGGGGCGCTGCTGCACAAACTCTGGCTCGTCAGCCAGCCCGAGGGTCAGGCTACCCTCGCCACCATCCGCCCGACTTGAGCCGCTGCCATGAACGCTGAAACGCTCGATCCTCGCCCCGCTGGCCCGGTGGGACGCTCGTTGCCGCATGAGTCGGCACGTTTGCACGTCACCGGCCGCGCCGCGTATTGCGATGACATCGCCGAACCCATCGGCACGCTGCACGCGGCGCTCGGGCTGTCGCCGCTGGCGCATGGCCGGCTGCGCGGCATCAGTGTGGCCACGCTGCGCGCCCAGCCCGGCGTGGTGGCGGTGCTGACGGCGGCGGACATCCCCGGCGCCAACAACATCGGCGCCATCGTCCCGGACGATCCGATCTTGGCCTCGGACACGGTGAACTACCTCGGCCAACCCGTGTTCGCCGTCATCGCCACGGATCGGGACAGCGCCCGCCGCGCCGCCGCCCTCGCCAAAGAGGTGCTGACGCTGGAAGCGCTGCCCGCTGTGTTGGATGTGCGGGCCGCCCACGCGGCGGGCCAGTACGTCGTGCCGCCCATGCACCTCAGCCGCGCCATCCATCCCGGTGGTGTGGCCGCCGCGATGGCCGAAGCACCGCACCGGCTAGCGGGCCAGTTTTCGCTTGGCGGACAGGAGCAGTTCTATTTAGAAGGCCAGATCAGCTTCGCGCTGCCGCAGGACGATGGTGGGCTGCTCATCCACTGCTCCACCCAGCACCCGACCGAGATGCAACACATGGTGGCGCACGCGCTGCACCTGGGCGCACATCAGGTTCAGGTGAGTTGCCGGCGCATGGGCGGGGGGTTTGGCGGCAAAGAATCGCAATCGGCGCTGTTTGCCTGCGTGGCGGCGCTGGCGGCCCAGCGGCTGCAACGCCCGGTGAAACTGCGTCTGGATCGGGACGACGATTTCCTCATCACGGGCCGGCGCCACGGCTTTGAGTTTGATTGGCAAGTGGGGTTTGACGACGCCGGGTGCGTGCTCGCCGTCGAGGTGACGATGCTGGGGCAAGCCGGGCATTCGGCGGATTTGTCGCCGCCGGTGATGACACGCGCCATCTGCCACCTGGACAACGCTTATTGGCTGCCCAACGTGGCCATCCACGGTTATTTGCCGCGCACGAACACGCAGAGCAACACGGCGTTTCGGGGGTTTGGCGGGCCGCAGGGTGCGCTCATCATGGAAGTGATGCAAGACAGCATCGCCCGCCACCTCGGTTTGGATGCACTGGCGGTGCGCCAAGCCAATTGGTATGGCACCGATACACGCAACGTCACGCCCTACCTGCAAACCGTGCGCGACAACGTCATCGACCCGCTGACCCGCAAACTCGCCACCGGCAGCGACTACGCCCGCCGCCGCGCCGACATCACCGCCTTCAACACCCAAAACCGCTGGCTGAAGAAGGGCCTGGCGCTGACGCCGGTGAAGTTCGGCATCTCCTTCAACGTCAACCATTTCAACCAAGCGGGGGCGCTGGTTCACATCTACACGGATGGCACGGTGCTGGTGAACCACGGCGGCACCGAAATGGGCCAAGGGCTGAACACCAAGGTGGCGCAAGTGGTGGCGCACGAGCTGGGCCTGCCGCTGACCAGCGTGCGATGCAGCGCCACCGACACCAGCAAGGTGGCCAACACCTCCGCCACCGCCGCCTCCACCGGCAGCGATTTGAACGGCAAAGCCGCCCAAGACGCCGCCCGCAAACTGCGCCAACGCCTGACGCCCCTGGCGGCTGCCCAACTGGGCGCCGCGCCCGACGCGCTGGTGTTCGCCGACGGTTGGGTGAGCGTGCAGGGCGCCGCCCCCGACGCCCCACGCCTGCGTTTTGCCGAATTGGTGAGCGCGGCTTACGTGGCACGCATCCAACTGTGGGCCGATGGGTTTTACGCCACGCCAGGGTTGAGTTGGGATCGGGCCACGCTCACCGGGCAGCCGTTTTATTACTTTGCTTATGGCGCCGCCGTCAGCGAAGTGGCGCTGGACGTGCTCACCGGCGAATGGCGCCTGCTGCGCGCCGACTTGCTGCACGACGTGGGTGCCTCGCTCAACCCAGCGCTGGACATCGGCCAGATCGAAGGCGCGTTCGTGCAGGGCATGGGCTGGCTCACCACCGAGGAATTGGTGTGGCACCCGCAAAGCGGCAAGCTGCTGACGCACGCACCCTCCACCTACAAAATCCCCACCGCCAACGACGTGCCCGAGGCGCTGCACACCCGGCTGTTCCACAACCAGAACGCCGAAGACACCATTCACCGCAGCAAGGCCGTGGGCGAGCCGCCGTTGTTGCTGGGCTTCTCGGTGTTCCTCGCACTGCGGGATGCGGTGGCGGCGTGCGGGCCGGCGGGATGTCAGCCGCCGCTGCGGGCACCGGCCACGCCAGAAGCACTGTTGGCCGCCATCGACGCGGTGCGTGCGTGAGCCTCACCCGAACCGACGCGCAAGCCTGGTTGGCCCGGGGCGAAGCGACGTTCCTCATCGAAGTTCACACCGCACGCGGTTCGGTGCCGCGCAATGCGGGCACGCGCATGCTGGTGAGTGAACGTGCCATCGCCGGCACGGTCGGCGGGGGGCATTTGGAATTCGAGGCCATCGAGCGTGCCCGCCAGCATGTGCGTGAGGCGGGGGGCGCCCTTTCGGCGTTCGAATGGCCCGTCGCCCTGGGCCCGACGCTGGGCCAATGCTGCGGCGGCGCCCTCACCCTGCGGTTCACGCCGTTGACGGCAGAAGTCGTGGCTGCGTGGCCGCAGCCTCAGCCGCGTTTTCGCTTGCATTTGTTTGGCGCCGGGCATGTGGGGCGGGCCATCGTGCAGGTGTTGCGCGGGGTGCCGTGTGAAGTTTGGTGGATCGATGAGCGCGAAGCCGAATTCCCACCCGAACCGCTGCCCGAGCACATTCACCGCGTGTGCGTCGATGCCGTGGAAGCCGAGGTGGCCGCCGCGTCGCCAGGCGATGCGTTCCTCGTTCTCACCCACAGCCATGCCTTGGATGAGCGTTTGACCGAGGCCATCGTGCGCCGGGGCGATTTCGGCTGGTTTGGGCTGATCGGCTCAGCCAGCAAGCGAGCGCGCTTTGAACATCGACTGCACGCCCGGGGGCTGGATGCGGCCCAGATCGCCCGCATCACCTGCCCCATCGGTTTGCCGGGGATCACGGGCAAGGAGCCGGGAGTCATCGCCGTGGCGGTGGTGGCTCAACTGCTGCAACACGCGCCTTCATGACGAAAACGTATATTTAAGTCAGAAAATCTTTGATGACTCGCGCCCCAGATTTTTGAATTGCGATTGCAGAATGTCCTTATGCGTTTTTTGCGCCAGCCCAGCGGCTGGCGTTTGTTTTTGGACATAAGGGGTTGAGCATGGTCTTGGAGTGGAGCAATGCGTTGGCCGGCCTGGTGGTCGGCATCATCGTCGGGGTGACGGGTGTGGGCGGCGGCGCCTTGATGACCCCCATTTTGGTGATGATGTTCGGCGTGGCCCCCCACACCGCCGTCGGCACCGACTTGCTTTACGCCTCGATCACCAAGGTGTTTGGTACCGCCGTTCACCACAACCACGGCACCGTGGACTGGCAAGTGGTGCGCCGCTTGGCCCTGGGCAGCCTGCCGGCTGCCGCGCTGACCTTGCTGTGGATGAGCTACTCCGGTACCCACCGCGTCAAAGGTGGCTTCATCATCGACGCGGTGGGCGTGATGTTGATCCTCACCGCCTTTGGCATCCTGTTCAAAAACCAGATCCAGGGCTTGGGCAAGCACGTCCGCATCAGCAACTCGGACAGCTTCAAGCACGTTCAGCCCGTGATGACTGTGGTGGCCGGGATCGTGCTGGGCGTGTTGGTGACGCTGACCTCGATCGGCGCAGGCGCCCTGGGCACCGTCATGCTGGTGTACCTCTACCCGCTGCGCCTGAACTCCAGCAAGCTGGTCGGCACCGACTTGGCCCACGCCATCCCGCTGGCCATGATCGCCGGTTTGGGCCACTTGACGCTGGGCAACGTCGATTACACCCTGCTGGGCAACTTGCTGATCGGCTCAATCCCGGGCGTGCTGATTGGCTCGGTCATCAGCACCCGCGCCCCGCTGGGTTTGATCCGCAACGCCATCGCCGTGGTGCTGATCGCTGTGGCAGTGAAAATGCTCATGAGCTGATCGCCAAGCAACTCAGGAACGCGCCAGGCGACGCAAGGCTTCACGGTCCAGCACATGCACCGTGTAGCCCTCCACCTGGATCAACCCCTGGCTGGAAAACGTGCGCATCAGCCGGGACAGCGTTTCCGGCGTGATCGCCAATTGGGACGCGATGTCCCGTTTGCGCATCGGCAGTTGCACCACCCCACGCGCTGCCGAATCGGCTGTCAGACACCGGGCATCCAGCCACGCCGCCAGACGGGCGGGGGCATCTCGGTGCATCAGGTCATAGGTGTTGAGCGCCAGCAGCCGCGCTTCTCCCGCCACGGCCAGCAGCATGCCCTGTGCCACTTTGGGAAACCGGGCCATGACGGCCAGCAACGCTTCACGCGCAATTTCCACAATCATCGCGGGCGTGAGCACTCGGGCATCGCAAATATAGGCTTCACCCAGCAAGCCGCAACTCGTGTCCAGCCAACCCGGCCCATGGATATGGCGCTCAGTGCGAAACCCGCCCTCTTCAGCGCGTACGCCCAGCGCCACGTCCCCAGCCCCGACGAGCAAAACGCCCCGGGGCAAATCGGCTTGCCGAAACACCACGCAGCCCGGCTCCAGGGCACGCACCCTGGCGACCTCGCTCAACGCCTCCAGTTCCGGCGCAGAAACCGACTCCACGCCCAACAATGCTGCCCAGGTCGTGGCATCGGGCAACGCACCACGGAGATGGGGGGCGCGCCCGTCACTCCCCAGCCCTGGCATTGGCCGGGTTGACACCCGCAGACGCGTCAGGGGAGCCCGCTCAAGTCCTCGACCTGGATCGAACGTACTGAAGGATGAAGGGTTCATGCGCATGCCGCCTCGGCGGGCGGTTCCTTGAAATGCGGCCACTGTCTCCCAGCCCATCCCGGCAAGCGTTGCGCCAGATCAAGGCTCAACCCAGGCTGTACCGCACATCGGACACAGCGGCGCATGGCCCACTGCACGCCATGGGACGCCAGCGCCATCTGGCTTCATTTGGACATGGTATGTCACCTGATTGAGCTTCAAAAAAACCAGTTAACAGCACTCTTCTTTGATGGCATTCCCTACTGTGAGGGATCTCTCTCCCCCCAACATCGGGCATCATGTCGCCTAAGAACCGGTGTGATCTCGAGGGACGCGACGGCCAGCTTGAAGTCAGGTGGGCCTGCTATCGTCATCCCTAGGTTTTGCACTGTGGGTGCCGTGTCTTGTTTTGATCTGCGGCATAATCTAGGGTTTCCACCACCGTACCGGATATACTTCCTGACACAAGTCGTTCAAGGACTCTTCATGTTCACGCGTAGCTTTCGTTTCTCGTGGCTGGCCCTTGCAGCTTGTGGGCTATCCGTATCGGTGTGTGCGCAAACCACGCGCTCTGGCACCCTGCCCCCGCCCTCAGCTGCATTGAGCATGCGCACGCCCGGCACCATGACCGAGGCGCAGTGTCAGCGCGACATTCAAAAGTTTGAGCAGGTGATTGACTTCATTCGCCAAGCCCAAGGCAAAGAACCGGCTGCACGCCTGCGGGAAAAGATGCTGCCCGCTCAGGTCGAAAGCAGCTTGCTGAGCCAAGGCCAATGCAGTTTGGCCAAGTACCTGCGCGAAAAACGCCTCGTTGATTGATCAATGACTTGCCCTCGGCCATCTGGCTGAGTGCTTCTGCGTACCTCCTGAGTATCGTCAGCCTCCACGATCGGCCTGCGTCAAGTTGGCCGTTTTGCGTCGGAGGCTTTTTGCATTGGCCCTGAACTCTTTCTTCAGAAGGCATCTCCGATTGGGTTGTGGCCGGACAGAAACTCAGCCATGATTCGAAGCACAACTTTCGCCTTGGTGCAATCCTGACAAAGCGAATTCAGCGGGAAGACGACGCCCTCTGCCCCCCTTACACTCCTGCATGATGGGTACGATCATGACTGGCAAGACCTCCGCTCCAACACGTTCGATGGATGCCGCTGTTTCACCGTCGGTCGCTCCGGAAGAATGGACTGTGACCGAAGGATCGCCAGCGGTTCGGCGCCCACACCATGTGGCCCCCGGCACGAACATCGCCTACCACCCCGAGCTGATTGAGCAGTTGCGACGCGATCACCTGTCGCTGCTCGGATTGCTCGCTTCCATGGAGGAAGCCTCGTTGGCCGGAGACATGCCCGCCGCGCTGTCTCAGCTCCACACCCTCAAGCGCGAGCTGCAAGCCCACGTCCTGCTCGAAAAAGTTCGGCTGTACGTGTACTTGGATCATCAACTGTCCACCAACGACCCCAGCCGGGCGCTCGTCAAACAGATGCGCCACCGCATCAGTGCTGTGGCGAACACAGTCGGGGCTTTCGTGGATCACTACCGCACTTCGGCGCACGAGTCGGCACTGACGTTCATGGGTGAGCTGGAGTCCATCGCCCAATTGCTGGTCAGCCACATCCAAGAAGAAGAAGACCTGCTGTACCCGCTCTACCGGCCAGCCCAGGAGGCCACGACCGTGTCCCGCCAATCCCCGAGTGCTGGGTAATAGCCCAGCCAAACGCACTCGATACAGTCGTTGCCGCAGCAGTTGTCGGGGGCGTCCGGTGGTGGTGGAATTTGTTCGAGCAGCCCGCGCTGTCGAGCGGCTGACTGCACGGCAGCGATCAGCACGGGCACTTCACTGGGAGAAGCTGGCAACCAGGCCAGCAAAGCATCGTCACTCATCATCATGAGGATGCATTGTGGGCCAACGCACGCCGAACTCGGTAGCGCCACCCCATCCAGGCCAACAACCATACGCTGGCCAGCCCGAGCCCTAGCACGGTGTAGACCACGTCCACCCACATGGCCAGCGCATGCAGCTCAGGCGCCCAAAGGGCCGACAACCCACCGACGGCACGCACCAGCGCCAACAACGCCAGCCCGGCGCCCGCAAACAGCACCAACCCGGTCGGAAGACGCCACGAAACCGCCGATGCATGACGAAGCTGCAAGGCGTGCCACGCCAGTACCGCATGCAATCCGCCAAGGCACAGGTTAAACACGCCATGCCGACCCACGGGCCCCAACCAAGTCAGCATCATCAGGTGCGTGGTCGCAAACACGCCAGCGGCCCACACCAATGTGCGAGGTGGCAAACGTCGGGGCAGATGCAGCGAGTCCCGCAAACCTGCAATTGACAACAAACCTGCCGCGACCAACGCCGTGTCACTGGGCAAGCTCAGCGGTGAGGCATCGCCCCAGCCCACCCACCAGCGCACGCCAAACGCCAAACCGTACAGCACGAGGATCAACAGTGCAGGACTCATGTCATCGCCTGGAAGCTAACACCAGCCTGACATGTTAGGACGGTTCTGGGGCGCCGTCCCTTAGGAAGAATGCTGAACTCAGATCGACATCATCTCCCGTACGCCGTGATCTCCCATGTCCGCACCCCGGCCCCGGGCGATGATTTCGCCACGCTCCATCACCAAATACTGGTCGGCCAGTTCGGCGGCAAAGTCATAGAACTGTTCGACCAGCACGATGGCCATGGTTTTACGATCCGCCAACATGCGAATCACCCGGCCAATGTCCTTGATGATGCTGGGCTGAATGCCTTCGGTGGGCTCGTCCAGAATCAACAGTTTGGGGCCAGCAGCCAGCGCCCGCGCAATCGCCAATTGCTGCTGCTGCCCGCCTGACAAATCCCCGCCCCGGCGGTGCAACATCTGCTTCAGCACCGGGAACAGCTCGAACAGCTCGGCTGGAATCGGCGTGCTGGCCGGCTTGTAGGCCAGGCCCATGCGCAGGTTTTCTTCCACCGTCAAACGGCCGAAAATCTCGCGGCCTTGCGGCACGTAACCCATGCCAGCGCGCACGCGCTCGTAGGGGGTTTGGCGGGTGATGTCGGCGCCGTCCAGCGTCACGCTGCCGGTTTTCACCGGCACCACGCCCATCAGGCTTTTGAGCAGCGTGGTTTTGCCCACGCCGTTGCGCCCCAGCACCACCGTCACCTCACCCAGCTTGGCTTCGAAACTCAAACCGCGCAGGATGTGCGAGCCACCGTAATACTGGTTCAGGCTGTCAACGTTCAGCATCTCAATCTTTCAGCTCCCCTCCCCCGCTGGGGGAGGGGTCGGGGGAGGGGGGGCGATCAGCGACCGAGGTAAACCTCAACCACCTTGTCATTCGCCTGCACGTCGGCGAGGGTGCCTTCGGCCAGGACGCTGCCTTCGTGCAGCACCGTCACCTTTTTCCAGCCTTGGGTGAGTTCGCCGACGAACTTCATGTCGTGCTCCACCACCACCAGGCTGTGTTTGCCTTCCAGGCTGAGGAAGAGTTCGGCGGTGCGCTCGGTTTCTTCGTCGGTCATGCCGGCCACGGGTTCGTCCAGCAGCAGCAGTTTCGGGTCTTGCATCAGCAGCATGCCGATTTCCAGCCATTGCTTTTGGCCGTGGCTCAGCAAACCCGCCGTGCGCTGCGCTTCGGGCAAGAGGTGAATCAGTTGCAGGGTTTCGCCGATGCGATCCAGTTGTTCGCCCGACAAGCGCGAAAACAAACTGGCCCGTGCGCGCCGGTCGTTTTTCAGCGCCAGCTCCAGGTTTTCGAACACGCTCAGTTGTTCGTACACCGTGGGTTTTTGAAACTTGCGACCGATGCCGATTTGGGCGATGTCGTTCTCGCGCAAGCGCAGCAAGTCGATGTTGGAGCCAAAACTCGCGGTGCCGGCATCGGGCCGGGTTTTGCCGGTGATGACGTCCATCATTGTCGTTTTGCCCGCGCCATTGGGGCCGATGATGCAGCGCAGTTCGCCGACGTTGATCGCCAAATTCAGCTTGTTCAGCGCCCGAAAGCCATCAAAACTCACCGTGATGTCTTCGAGGTAGAGCGCCACGCCATGCGCAAAATCCGGCTCGCCGTGCGACAGGCGCCCGTAGGCCGCTTCCCGGTCGCCCGAACCCTGATCTTGCGAGGATTTGGCTTGAAACTCGGCCAGTTTCTGTGCGCCGGCGGCCATCAAATCGGGGGTCATGCGCGTTCCTCCTTCGCATCCTTCTTGAACTTCTTGGCCAGGCCCACCAGGCCTTCGGGCAAGAACAGCGTCACGGCAATGAACAGTGCGCCAAGGAAGTAGAGCCAAAACTCGGGGAACACCTGCGTGAACCAGCTCTTGGCACCGTTGACGAAGAAGGCTCCGACGATGGGGCCGATCAGCGTCGCCCGCCCGCCGACCGCCGCCCAGATGGCGATTTCAATCGACGCCGCCGCGCTCATTTCGCCGGGGTTGATGATGCCGACTTGTGGCACGTACAACGCACCCGCCACGCCACACATCACCGCCGACAGCGTCCAAATCGCCAGCTTGTAGGCCAGCGGGTCGTAGCCGGTGAACATGACGCGGCTTTCGGCGTCGCGGATGGCTTGCAGCACGCGGCCAAACTTGCTGTTGACGATGTAGCGCGCCATCAGGAAGAAACCGATCAGCACCAACCCCGTGAGCACAAACAACACCATGCGCGTGGAGGGCTGGGCGATGGGAATGTTCAGGATGCGCTTGAAGTCCGTGAAGCCGTTGTTGCCGCCGAAGCCCGTCTCGTTGCGGAAGAACAGCAGCATGGCGGCAAACGTCATCGCCTGGGTGATGATGGAAAAGTACACCCCCTTGATGCGCGAACGGAAAGCGAAGAAACCGAACACAAAGGCCAGCACGCCCGGCACCAGCACCACCAGCAGCATTTGGGCGATGAAGCTGTCACTCAGCGCCCAATGCCAGGGGAAGTCTTTCCAGTCGAGAAAGACCATGAAGTCCGGCAGGTGGGATTTGTATTGCCCATCGGTGCCGATCTGGCGCATCAAATACATGCCCATCGCGTAGCCGCCGAGGGCGAAGAACAGGCCGTGGCCCAGGCTCAGGATGCCGGTGTAGCCCCAGATCAAGTCCATCGCCAGCGCGCAGATGGCGTAGCACATGATCTTGCCGATCAGGGCGACGTAATAGTCCCCCAAGTGGAAGAGGCTGCCCGCCGGCACCACCAGGTTGAGCAGTGGCACCAGCACGGTGACGGTGAGGAGCGCCGCCAGCACAGCCGCCCAGCCCCGGGGCGAGAGCAGCACGCCCCGGCGCGGTGTGGGCAAAGACAAGGTTGCAGTGTTCATGGTGTGAATGCGTTGCGATGCGTGGATCAAGCCTCGGCCGAACGGCCCTTCATGGCGAACAAACCTTGTGGGCGCTTCTGGATGAAGACCACGATCACCACCAGCACCATGATCTTGGCGAGCACCGCCCCGGCCAAGCCTTCGAGCAGCTTGTTCAGCACGCCCAAGCCCAGCGCGGCGTAGACCGTGCCGGCCAGTTGGCCCACGCCACCCAGCACCACGACCATGAACGAGTCCACGATGTAGCTCTGGCCCAAGTCGGGGCCGACGTTGCCGACTTGGCTCAAGGCGCAACCCGCCAGCCCGGCGATACCGGCGCCCAGGCTGAAGGCATAGGTGTCAATGCGGGCGGTGTTGATACCGACGCACGCCGCCATGCGGCGGTTTTGCGTCACGCCACGCACAAACAGGCCCAGGCGGGTTTTGGCGATCATCAGCGCCACGCCGCCCAGCACCAGGAAGGCAAAGGCGATGATGGCGATGCGGTTGAAGGGCAACGTGAGGTTGCTCATCACCGCCACGCCGCCGGAGAGCCAGGCGGGGTTTTCCACCGGCACGTTTTGCGCGCCGAACAGCGAGCGCACGCTCTGCATCAGGATGAGCGAAATGCCCCACGTCGCCAGCAGCGTTTCCAGCGGACGGCCATACAGCCAGCGCAACACCGTGCGCTCCAGCGCCGCGCCCACCAGCGCCGCCGCGAGGAACGACACCGGAATGGCCAGCGCGATGTAGTAATCAAACGCCCCCGGCGCGTAGGTTTTGAAGAGGTTTTGCACCACGTAGGTCGCGTAGGCGCCGATCATCATCAGCTCGCCGTGGGCCATGTTGATCACGCCCATCAGGCCATAGGTGATCGCCAAACCCAGCGCCACCAGCAGCAAAATCGAACCCAAACTCAAGCCGGTGAACACCACGCCGAGCCGGTCGCCCCATGCCAGACGGGACGCCACTTTGTCCATCGACAGCATCAAAGCGCCGCGCACTTCGGGATCCGTTTCGGGGCCGGTTTTGCCGTCGCCCAAACGCTCTTGCAGCAGGCTTTTCACTTGGGGCGAACCGCTCTCACCCAACGCTTTGGCGGCGGCCAGGCGCTGGGCTTTGTCGTCGGCACTGAGTTGGATGCTGGCGCGCATCAAGCTGAGTTTTTCTTTCAGCGATGCATCGGTTTCGGCGGCGAGGGCTTTGTCGATGAGCGGCAGTTGGCCCGCCTCCAGGGTCTGCTTGGCCAGCTCGGCCACCGCCGCTTGGCGCGTAGCCACGTCGGTGGACAGCAGTTTGAACGCCGCCTGCACCGCTTCAAGCGCACCGCGCATGCGGTTGTTGTTCACCACGTCTTCGGCGTCGGGCGGCAGGCTGGCGGCTTGGCCGGTGGCTGCGTCACGCGCTTGGGCGCCGTCCACGATCCACACGCGCTGAGGCGTGAGCTTGACCGCATCGTTGAGCAAAGCCTCCACCAAAGGCGGCAGGCCGGCATCGGCTTGGGCAGCGGCGCTGCTCAGGGCGGTGATGCGGGCGTCGGTGTCGCCCTCGGCAATGGCTCGGGCCTGGTCGGCCGTGAGCGCACGGGCCGGCAACGCCGCCAGCCCAGTGGACAGCGCGACAGCCAGCAGCAAAAAGGGTCGGCGCAGAAGCATGGTGAAACGACTCGTGGAACCAGAAAAAAACAGCGGGCCAGGCCGCAACCGGCCGGCCCGCTGAAGGGTGAGGCAGCTTATCGACCCAACAGAACCCAGCGCGACGACAGCAGCAGGAGAAAACGTCGCGCAGGTGGTTGGGTCGTCAGCCGATCACTTCTTGGTGGGCACGTTCTTCTTGCCCTTGTTTTCGGCGATGTAGTCGCTCCACGGATCGGCTTGCACCGGGCCCTTGGTCTTCCACACCACGTTGAACTGGCCATCGGCCTTGACTTCGCCGATGAACACCGGCTTCCAGAGGTGGTGGTTTTCCTTGTCCATGGTGGACATGAAACCGCCCGGCGCTTGGAAGGTCTGGCCGGCCATGGCGGCGATCACCTTGTCGGTGTCGGTGGTCTTGGCCTTGGCCACGGCTTGGGCCCACATGTGCAAGCCAATGTAGGTGGCTTCCATCGGGTCGTTGGTCAGCGGCTTGTCGGCGTGGCCGGGGATTTTCTTGGCCTTGGCGTACTCGCTCCACTTTTTCACGAACTCGGTGTTGGCCGGGCTCTTGATCGACATGAAGTAGTTCCAAGCCGCCAGGTGACCCACCAGCGGCTTGGTGTCCACGCCGCGCAGTTCTTCTTCACCCACCGAGAACGCCACCACCGGCACGTCGGTCGCCTTCAGGCCCTGGTTGCCCAGTTCTTTGTAGAACGGCACGTTGGAGTCGCCGTTGATGGTGGACACCACCGCCGTCTTCTTGCCTTCCGAAGCGAACTTCTTGATCTTGGCGATGATGCTCTGATAGTCGGCATGACCGAAGGGGGTGTACTCCTCCATGATGTCCGACTCGGGGATGCCCTTGGCCTTCAAGAAAGCGCGCAGGATCTTGTTGGTGGTGCGCGGGTAGACGTAGTCGGTGCCCAGCAGCACGAAACGCTTGGCCGAACCGCCGTCCTTGCTCATCAGGTATTCAACGGCAGGGATGGCCTGTTGGTTGGGCGCCGCGCCGGTGTAGAACACGTTCTTGGACAGCTCTTCCCCTTCGTACTGCACCGGGTAGAACAGCAGCGAGTTGGTTTCTTCGAACACCGGCAGCACCGACTTGCGGCTCACCGAAGTCCAGCAGCCGAACACAGCGGCCACCTTGTCCTGGGTGATGAGCTGCTTGGCCTTCTCAGCGAACAGCGGCCAGTTCGAAGCCGGATCGACCACCACGGGTTCGAGCTTTTTGCCCAACACGCCGCCCTTGGCGTTGATTTCGTCGATGGTCATCAGGGCAACGTCCTTCAGGACGGTTTCCGAGATGGCCATGGTGCCCGACAGCGAGTGCAGGATGCCGACCTTGATGGTGTCAGCGGCTTGGGCCAGCGACGAGAAACCCAGGGCGCAAGCGGTGGCGGCCAGCGCGGTGATCGAACGACGGGAAATCTTCATGAAGTGGGCTCCGAACCTTGCGTGTGGAAGAAGTGGGTGGAACGGCTGCAAGGTTAGGTGGAGGCCGGGTGCGTACCAATACGCACACTGGCGTACATGACAGAATCCGCCCGCATCGTTTCCCCCACCGCACACCGTTCGGCATGAGTGAATTCGTCATCAAATACTGGCGTTGCGGCACCAAGCCCGTGGACGAACAAGGCAACTATGTCCACATCGTGGGCCGGAGAGCAGGCAGCCTGGGCACTTTGCTGACGCTGTTGCGCATCGACCCCAGCATCAAACTGCTGATCGGGCTGGACCGCATCGAACTGCGCCAAGCTTCGCTGATGGGCATCAGCACGCGCATGATCCCGCTGGAAAGTCTGTCATCCTCGTTCTACGGTCAACATAAACCGTGGAAGCGTTCGCTGCTGCTGCTGTTGGGGTTTGGAGCGCTGGCCCTGTCCGTGCTCATGGATCGCAGCGATTGGGTGACGGCACTGAGCTTGCTCGTCGCTGGGGTCGTGGTGGCCACGATGCAGTACCTGTTGCATCAATCTGTGCTGCTGGGCCTGCAAGAGATGGGGGGGCACCAGAGTGTCATCCGCTTCCGCCCCTGCTTTCTGGACAACGTGGACATCGACGAACAGCAAGCGCGCCAAGTGTGCAAAATCGTCCAACGCCTGGCCGATGCCAAACGCAAGCGCCTGATGCTCACCGTTGGCAGCGGGCGTTAGCCAACGGGATTCTCGGTTTCCACCTCAAAACCCACGATGTTCCGCGTGGTGCGGCTGAACTCGATACCGATCAGGTAAATCGGCTCGCCTCGCCCCCGGTATTTTTCCGCGTAGCCGCGTCGGCGGCATTGCGCCAGCGCTTCGCCCTTCGGTACCAGCTCCACCACCTTGAACTCGAACAACCACACCGCGTTGTTGAACAACACCGCCATGTCAATGCGCCCGTGGTTCGTCGTATCTTCCAGCCGAATTTCCAACCCCGAAGCGGCAAAGTAGCTGTAAAACACACTGGCGTAGTGGCCCTCAAACTCCGCCAGTTTGTTTTTGCGATACCAATCATGCGGAATGCTGGCAAACAGGGCGTGGAACACCGCTTGCATACCGGTTGCGTCCCCGGCACGCAACAGTTTGAGCAGTTGCATGCGCGCAGTGAGCCCCTGCCGATCCGGCACACCGTACCCTTTGAGCAGCGCACCATTCAAACTGGTTTCGACTTCACGATTCGGATAACCCAGCGTGTACACCCACTGCGCCCGAGAAAGCTCCTCACGCCCGCGCAACGTCAGATAACCCGTTTGAAACAGCAGCGCTTCGGGCGGAATATCCTCCACATCAAAAGAGGAAATGAGCTGCTCCATCGCCATCACTTGGCTCAAATCTGGCGTGAAAAATTGGCGCTCGGCCAAAAGTTTGACCAAAAACGTGGGCGTGCCGGTTTCAAACCAGTAAGGGCGGAAATCTCGGTGGCGAAACAGCAGCAGCACATCAAATGGGTTGTAAACGCCTTCGCCCAGCCAGTTGTAGCCGTTGTACCAGCGGCGGATGTCCTCCCGATCCAGCCCCGGCAACTCGGGCGCGAACACCGTGTCCACATCCTCATCGGTGTAGCCACAAATGGCACTGAAACGGGCATCCAGCGTGATGTCTTCCAAATGATTCAGCCCCGAAAACAAACTCACTTTGCTGAACTTGGAAACCCCCGTGAGCAACACAAACTTCAGGTGCGCGTCGCTGTCTTTTAAAACGCTGTAAAGGTCTTTGAGCGCCTCGCGCATTTCGGTGGCCCGGGCGCTGTCGGTGATGTTATCGAGAATGGGTTTGTCATACTCATCGACCAGCACCACCACGCGCTGGCCACACTGCGCATGCAACGCTTCGATCAAGTGACTCAGACGCCGACGCATCGATAACATTTGCTGCGCCAAACCACAGGCCGCCTCATGGGGCAACAACTGGCCATCCAAACTGTCATGCAAATCGGCCACCGAAGCCAGTACGCCACCACCAAAACTAATCCGAATCACCGGATAACGCTGCGTCCAATCCCAGTGTGCATCGGCATACAACCCCGAGAACAGGGCACGGTTTCCCTCGAACAATTCTTTCAGCGTATCCAAAAACAAACTTTTCCCGAAGCGGCGCGGGCGGCTCAAAAAATAGCAGTTCCCTTGATCGATGAGTTGCAGCGCATAGGCTGTTTTGTCCACGTAGTAATGCCCGTCACCTTCTCGCAGTTTGGCGAAGGTCTGGATGCCAATCGGCAATTTGCGGCGGCGCGGAGAGGATGTGGACATTATGTGAGCAGGTCAGGTCGGCAAACCAGTGTCATGTCATCGCCGGGGTGAGGGGAATGCGTCGCCAAACACACCGACATTTGCAGCTTGACGCAACACCAGATAGCAAAGGGAAAGGCCCATCATCCATTCCCACGCACCTTGCCCAACGCCATGGCGGCGGCAGCGGTGCGCGTTTCCACACCGAGTTTCTCAAACACATGCTCCAAATGTTTATGCACCGTGCGCGGGCTGGTGCCGAGAATCTCGCCAATATCGCGATTGGTTTTGCCCTGAATCACCCAGTGCAACACCTCGGTTTCGCGCGCGGTGAGCTGCGGAAACGCCAGCGCCAGCGCCTCTTGCAACGCCGCTTCCGAGGCTTCGCGCAACACCACCATCCACTCGCCTTCGGCGGTGTGATCCGGCAGCGCGTGCAGGGCAAAACTCAAGCGGTTGGGGCCCCGCGCCACCGTCAACCCCTGCGGCTCGGCCCCCGCACGGCGGCGCAGCGATTCACGCGCCACCCAGGCGCATAACTCCGGCGGCGTGGTCACTTCGGGCAGGCCGGGGAAATAGTCGTTCATGAAGCGCCGCGCCAGCGCGGTCTGCCACAGGCGCCGGCCATCACGCTCACGCACCATCAGCGTGGCATGGCCGAAAGCGTCCAGCGCATTGCGGGCCTGGCGTTGTGCCCGGGCGGTGTTCAGATGGGCCGTCAAGCGCGCCAGCACCTCGCGGGTGCGAATCGGCTTGGTAACGTAGTCAATACCCCCCGCCGCAAAGGCGGCCACCACATGCTCGGTGTCCGTCAACCCAGTCATGAACACGATGGGGATGGCAGAGGTTTCCGGATTCGCCTTGAGGCGGCGGGCCACCTCAAAACCGTCCATGCCGGGCATCACGGCGTCCAGCAGCACGATGTCGGGCTGGGCCTGGGCAGCGCGCAGCAAGGCGGCTTCGCCGTTGGTCGCCACCAGCACGGTGTAGCCGGATTCGTCCAGCGCATCGTGCAGCACGGCCAGGTTGTCCGGCACATCGTCCACGATGAGCACCACGTCGGTGGCGTTGGGGTCAAGCAGATCGGAGTTCATCAAGAGCGTCACGCAGCAGGCCGTCCAGGGCCTCAAACTGGAATGCCCGCGCCAGAGGGCGCAGGCGTTGAATAAAAGGTTCAGTGTCCGGCCGTTCCGCCTGAATCTGGTCGAGCTGGCGCAAGATGCCGCGTGGATAGCCCATGGCCACCACCCGCCGCAAGGTTTCCAGCGCCACGGCATCGGGCAGCACCCGAGGGCCATTCGATCCCACCCCGGCTGCGGCATGCGCCGGTGCCGCATCCGGCTGCGGCACCGGCGCACCGGCCTGCCACTGCAAATGCAAGCGCCGACCGAGCCAATCCAGCACATCGGCCCGGCGCACGGGTTTGACGAGAAAGTCCGCTGGGGTGATGCCCACGTCGTTGTCCAGCCCTTTGTCGAAGGCATTGGCCGAAACGATGGCCACCGGCGCCAAGCTCAAGCCCTGGGCGCGCAGCCGCCGCAAGGTTTCCCAGCCATCGATGCCCGGCATGGCCAAATCCATGAAGATCGCATCCGGTTGCAGATCGGCCAGCCGCGCCAAACAGGCTTCCCCCGAGGCCGCTTGCTCGATCACAAAACCCAGGGGTTGCAAGGAATCGGCCAGCCAAGCGCGGTCGGCTTCCTCGTTATCTACCACCAAAATGGTGCGGCGCGGGCCGTCGTAGCCGACCCGCGTCGGGCCGGGTCGTCCGCCGACGGGCTCGGTGCGGGCCAGGCTGACTTCGGGCAAAAACAAGCGCACGCTGAACGTCGTACCCTGCCCCGGCGTGCTGCGGGCGCTGAGTTCACCGCCCATCAGCTCGGTCAACATTTTGCTGATGGTCAGCCCCAAACCCGTGCCCGTGGCTGCCCCACCCGCCGCCGAACCGCGCACAAACGGGTCGAACACGCGCTCCAATTCGGCCTCGCTCATGCCAGGGCCGGAATCGACGATGTCCAACCGTGCCATTTCCCGCGCATACCGCAGCCGAAACACCACCCCACCGTGGTGCGTGAATTTGACGGCATTGCCCAACAGGTTGATGAGAATCTGCCGCAAGCGCCGCTCGTCAGCCCGCACGGCTTCGGGCACATCGTGGCCGAAATCGCGCTCGAAACGAATGCCTTTGGCCTGGGCCTGCAACTCGAACATGCCGGCGATCTCGTCCATCAAATGACGAAACGCCATGGGCCGCACCTCCAGCGAAAGTTTGCCGCTTTCGATGCGGGCAATGTCCAGCGTCCCTTCAATCAAACTCAGCAAATGATCCCCGCCCCGGCGAATCACGCTGACCGCTTGGCGACGGTTCGCTGGCATCGACGCATCCTCCTCCAGCAACTGCGCGTAACCCAGAATGGAATTCAACGGCGTGCGCAGCTCGTGGCTGATGGCACTGATATAACGCGTTTTGGCTTGGTTGGCGGCTTCGGCCTGGCGCTTGGCTTCTTGCAATTGCAGGTCGGTTTGGCGGTGGGAA
Source organism: Vitreoscilla filiformis (assembly GCF_002222655.1). Lineage (GTDB taxonomy): Bacteria > Pseudomonadota > Gammaproteobacteria > Burkholderiales > Burkholderiaceae_C > Ideonella > Ideonella filiformis. The sequence continues at coordinate 172,457 of NZ_CP022423.1, forward strand.
TCGATCTCGCGCATCAAGGCTTCGGTTTGGCGCGAGATTTCCTCGTGCGCCACCTGGCGGCTGCGGTGCGCCAACACCAACCACCACGCCACCACGCTGGCCACCAGCAGCAACGCGGCATACGCCTTGAGAAACCCGGCGCGCAGCACCGGCTCCAAGAGCGCCAGCGTCTGGGCCGGCAACAGGGCGCCGCGCTCGCCCAATTGTTTGACTTCCTGGCGGTACAGCAGCACAAACAGCGCCCCCAACAACGGCACGATGGCGCTCATCAACAGCAAGTAGTGGCCCAGGCCGGTGTCCACCCGCGTGGCCAAACGCCGGGGCAACCACCGCTCCAGCACCGCCGACCAGCGTTGCCACACCCAATCCACCAAACGGGGTTGAGGTTTGCAACGATCGGCGCAACGGGCATCCAGGGTGCAGCACAGCGAGCAGATCAAACCGCCGTAGGCGGGGCAACGGGCCATGTCTTCGGCCTGATAGTCGCGCTCGCACACCACGCAACGGTACAAACGCCCCGGCACCAGCACTTCGGGGGGACGCGCCAAGTAATACCGCCCCCGCGTGGCCCAAGCGATGGCCGGCGCCGCCAGCAAAGCGGTCACCAAAGCGATGAGGGCTGAAAACGCCTGCGCCATCGACCCGAACGCCCCCAAGTGCGCCGCCACCGACAGCACCGAGGCCAAGCCCATCGCGCCCACGCCCACGGGGTTGATGTCTGGCAGGTAGGCGCGGCGAAACTCGATGCCGGGGGGGCTCCAGCCCAGCGGCTTGTTGATCACCAAATCCGCCACTACGGCCATGATCCACGAGATGGCGATGTTGGAAAACAGCCCCAGCACCCCGCCCAGGGCTTGGAACACATCCAACTCCATCAGCATGAGCGCAATCAGGATGTTGAACACCATCCACACCACCCGCCCCGGATGGCTGTGCGTGACCCGTGAAAAAAAATTGCTCCACGCCAGCGAACCGGCATAAGCGTTCGTCACGTTGATCTTGAGCTGCGAGACGATCACCAGCAGCGCCGTGGCCGCCACCGCCCAGCCGTAGTGGCCGAACATGTACTCGTAGGCCGCCAGGTACATCTGATTCGGATCGACCGCCCGTTCGGCTGGCACCATGTGGCTGATTGCCAAGTACGCCAGCAACGCGCCGCCCAACATCTTCAGCACCCCCGGCACCACCCAGCCCGGGCCGCCGACCAACACCGCTGCATCCCACGCCCGCCGGTTGGTGACGGTGCGTTCGGGCATGAACCGCAGGTAATCCACCTGCTCGCCCATCTGGGTGATGAGGGCAATGCCCACCGTCATCGCCGCGCCAAACCCTTGGAGCTGAAAGCCTGCCGTCTGCCCACCCTCCCCGCCGTATTGCACCAAACCGTGCAACACCTGCGGGTTGTGTTGCAACACGTACCCATACGGCAGCACCAGCAGCACCAGCCACAGCGGCTGCGTCCACACCTGCAACGTGCTGATGGCGGTGACGCCGTGTGTCACCACCGGCAGCACACCCAAGGCGCACAACAGATAACCCCAAGCCGGGGGAATGTCGAAAGCCAGCTCCAAGGCGTACGCCATGATCGCGGCTTCCAGGGCGAAGAAAATGAAGGTGAAACTGGCGTAGATGAGCGAGGTCAGCGTCGAGCCGAGGTAACCGAAGCCGGCGCCGCGTGTGAGCAAATCCATGTCCACACCGTGGCGCGCCGCGTAGACGCTGATGGGCCAGCCGGCCAGGAAAATCACCAATCCCGTGGCCAAAATCGCCCAAAACGCATTCAAAAAACCATACTGCACCAACAGCGTGGCACCCACCGCCTCCAACACCAGGAAGGACGAGGCCCCAAACGCCGTGTTCGCCACCCGCCACACCGACCACTTGCGAAAGGCATGCGGTGTGAAACGCAGCGCGTAATCCTCCAGCGTTTCGGAGGCTACCCAGGCGTTGTAATCGCGCCGGATGGTGACGACGCGCTGCGCCGCTGGGGGTTCAGGCCCAGGGGGGGGTGTCATCGGCGTCGGTTGGCGCAGGCGCGGGGGCTGCCGCTGCAACCGGGGCCGGCTCGGCCACGGGCAAGGCACCGGGCGCGAGTTCGCCGCACAAAGCCAGCAGCAAATCGACCAGCCACTGGCGCAGCTCGCCGGTGGTGATGGCCACATCGGCATCGAACGATTCTTCGGCCGACAACCCGGCGCCCGATGTGCTTTCAAACACCCCGTCGTCGAACGCCAAACGCTTCACCTGCCACGACTCGGTGAGCACGAACGACACCCGCCCGCGCCACGTCAACGCCAAGCGCGTCGGCTGCTTGCCGGCTTGGATGTGGCCGCGCACCTCGTCAATGTCCAGCGCGTGGCGGGCGTAACGCACGGCGGATTTCAACTCGTCCGGCGCTTTCAGCTCGCAATCTCGATCCAGCGTGAACGGCTCGGGCGCTTGCCCTTCAACCAGCCACAACGCCATGGCCGCCGCCGGGCTCATTTGAGTCTGCACCGGGTTGAGCGCGAAATCGGGCAGCGACTTGACCAACAAGCTCACCGCGTCCTCGGCTCGCTTGGCGCTGGCGCAGTCCAGCACCAGCCAGTGGGCTTTCGGGTCGATCCACACCCGGATCACGCCTTCCCGAGTGAACGCCTGAGGCAGCAGTTCGAAGGCGGCTTGCTCGCGCAAGTCTTTGACTTGCTTGCGCCCAGGTTTGCGCCCGGTGTCCCGCTCAATGGCCGCCGCAATTTCCTCCGCCCGGCGCTTGACCACCGACGCCGGCAGCAGCTTGGCTTCGGTTTTGAGCGCCAGCAGCCACTGCCCACCAATCGACTCGACCAAGGGGCCATGCGCCGCCCCACGCGGCTCGACCCAGCCACTCGATTGTGCTTGGCTGGCACCGCAAGGCGTGAAGCGCTGGGTGGCCAGCGCCGCTTCGGTGGCAGCCAAATCGGGCTGCCACTCGGGCCCGATGCGGAAAATCAGGAGGTTCTTGAACATCAGGCCAGCTTACCGTGGCAGTTTTTGTACTTCTTGCCACTGCCGCACGGGCACGGATCGTTGCGTCCGACCCGTGGCACCTCGGCCATTTGGGTGGCCGGATCGGTGTCTTGGCTGACGCTGCCGTCCTCGTTCGGATGGGTGTAGGTCACATTCACGAAGCTGTCGGCGCTTTGCTCCAACGATTCTGCCGCCTGAGCCGCTTGGGCAGGCTCCTGGATTCGCACCGTCATCAACACCCGCGTGACCTCGGACTTGATGAGGTTGATCAACTGCTCAAACAGCTCGAAAGCCTCGCGTTTGTATTCCTGCTTGGGGTTCTTTTGGGCGTAGCCGCGCAGGTGGATGCCTTGGCGCAAATAGTCCAGCGCCGCCAGGTGCTCGCGCCAGTGCGAATCCATCGATTGCAGCAGCACCATGCGCATGAACGGCATGAACTGCTCCGCACCCACCCGATCGAGCTTGGATTGGAAGGCCGCATCGGCGGTGGTCACCACCTTGTCGAGCACATCTTCATCGGTGATGGTGTCGCTGCCGGCCACCATCGCTTGGAGCGCCACGTCCACGTGCCACTCTTCGGCCAGCACCTTTTCCAGCCCGGGCAGATCCCACTGCTCTTCCATGCTCTCCTCGGGCACGTAGGCGCGCACGATCTCGGTCATGGTGGCTTTGCGCAGATTGGTGATTTGCTGCACCAACTCCTCGGCTTCGAGGATTTCATTGCGCTGCTGGTAAATCACCTTGCGCTGGTCGTTCGACACGTCGTCGTATTCCAGCAACTGCTTGCGGATGTCGAAGTTGCGGGCCTCAACCTTGCGCTGCGCACTCTCAATCGAGCGGCTGACGATGCCCGCCTCAATCGCTTCACCTTCCGGCATCTTCAGCCGATCCATGATGGCGCGCACCCGATCGCCAGCAAAAATCCGCATGAGCGGATCGTCCAACGACAGGTAAAAGCGCGACGAACCCGGATCGCCCTGGCGGCCCGAACGGCCACGCAACTGATTGTCGATGCGGCGGCTTTCGTGGCGCTCGGTGGCGATGATGCGCAAGCCACCCAGCGACTTGACCTTGGCGTTCAACTCCGCCCATTCGGCCCGAAGCTGTTGGATGCGCGCCGCCTTGTCCGCTTCGGACAGGCTGTCATCGGCCTCGACGGCCTGCACCTGCTTTTCGATGCTGCCGCCCAACACGATGTCCGTGCCCCGACCGGCCATGTTGGTGGCAATGGTGACCATGCCCGGACGGCCCGCCTGGGCCACGATCTCGGCCTCCTTGGCATGCTGCTTGGCGTTGAGCACCTGATGCGGCAACCCCGATTGGTTCAACAGCACCGCAATGCGCTCGGAGTTCTCGATCGAGGTCGTGCCCACCAGCACCGGTTGGCCGCGTTGGTAGCACTCGCGGATGTCGTCCACCACGGCGAGGTACTTCTCGCGCTCGGTTTTGTAGACGAGGTCGTTTTCGTCCTTGCGCTGCGTTGGCCGGTTGGGCGGGATGACCACCGTTTCCAAACCGTAGATTTCTTGGAACTCGTAGGCTTCGGTGTCGGCGGTGCCGGTCATGCCGCCGAGCTTGCCGTACATGCGGAAGTAGTTCTGGAAGGTGATCGAGGCCAGGGTTTGGTTTTCCGCCTGGATCTCCACGCCTTCCTTGGCTTCAACCGCCTGGTGCAAGCCATCCGACCAGCGGCGGCCCGACATCAAACGGCCCGTGAACTCGTCCACGATCACCACTTCACCACTTTGCACCACGTAGTGCTGATCGCGGTGATACAGGTGATGCGCCCGCAAACCCGCATAGACATGGTGCATCAGCGTGATGTTGGCTGCGTCATAGAGGCTGGCGCCCGGCACGAGCAGGCCCGCTTCGGTCAAGACACGTTCGGCGTTTTCGTGGCCTTGCTCGGTCAGGTACACCTGACGGCCTTTTTCATCCACCGTGAAATCGCCTGGCTCGATCACGCCTTCGCCGGTGCGCGGATCGGCCTCACCGATTTGTTTCTTCAGGTGCGGAATGACGGCGTTGATGCGCACATACAAGTCCGTGTGATCCTCGGCTTGGCCGGAGATGATCAGCGGCGTACGCGCTTCGTCGATCAAGATCGAGTCCACCTCGTCCACGATGGCGTAGGCCAAACCGCGCTGCACACGGTCTTGCACCTCGTACACCATGTTGTCGCGCAGGTAGTCGAAGCCGAACTCGTTGTTGGTGCCGTAGGTGATGTCCGAACCGTAGGCGGCTTGCTTGGCCACCCGATCCATGCCGGGCACGTTCACGCCCACGCTCAGGCCCAAGAAGTTGTAAAGCCGGCCCATCCACTCGGCGTCACGCCGGGCCAGATAGTCATTCACCGTCACCACATGCACCCCCTGGGCGGGCAGCGCGTTGAGGTACACCGGCAGCGTGGCCATCAGCGTTTTGCCTTCACCGGTGCGCATTTCGGCAATTTTGCCGTTGTGCAGGGTCATCCCCCCGATGAGCTGCACATCGAAGTGGCGCATTTTGAGCACGCGCTTGCTGGCTTCGCGCACGGTGGCGAAGGCTTCGGGCAACAGGCTGTCGAGGGTGGCGCCTTGGCTCAGTCGGGCGCGAAATTCGGCGGTTTTGGCTTGCAGCGCAGCATCATCGAGCTTCTCGAACTGCGGCTCCAGCGCCTGGATCTGCGCAACGATGCGGCGATAGCCTTTGAGCAAGCGGTCATTGCGACTGCCAAAAATCTGGGTGAGAAGCTTGGGCAACATGCAGCGTCAGGGCCTAATGGTTCGTGTGGCGACGCGCCCGTGGCGGCGCCGTGCCAACCTTCAGGCGACGGCTGCTGGCAATTTCCACAACCGAACTCGCCACATGAGGGCGCTTGGGTGGCTTGCAAGGGCTTCGGGGCGTCGCAAAGCCGGGCAGTTTAGCACCCGGGGGTTGACGGGCTTGGGGGGCTCAGTTGGTGGCCAAGTGCTTGTCACTCGGGAGTTGCCGCAGGAAACGCAGCGGGTTCTGAGGCACGCCATCGATCAGCACCTCGAAGTGCAAATGCGCTCCTGTGGAACGTCCTGTGTTGCCGATCGTGGCGATGGGCTGGCCACGTTTGACCACCGCGCCAGCCTGAACCAGAAAGCTCTGGGTGTGTGCATACCGTGTCACCAAACCCTGGCCGTGGTCAATTTCAAGGACACGGCCATACTGCGGATGCCAGTCCGTGGACAGCACCACCCCAGCAGCAGCCGCCTGAATCTGCGTGCCCGATGGCGCTGAAAAATCCACCCCCGTGTGCAACGCCGGGCGGCCCGTGAACGGATCGCGCCGAAACCCAAACCCCGATCCGATGGAAACCTCCACAGGCTTGCTGCTTGGCACCATCACCCCAGACAGCCGGGATTCGAACATGCGCGACTCGGCCAGTGCCAACAAGTCGGTGTACTGCTGTGCCCGCTCATCCAGCTTGAGGAGATCGCCACTCAAATCGGACAGCGTCAGGGTGTCCATGCCCGCATAAGACCCCCCCGCCGGAGCAGAGGCCACAGGGGCGGCACGCAAGGCCTTGATTTCTTCAGGTGCCACGCCTGCCAGTGTGAAGACGCGCTTTTCCAGTGCTTCTAAATGCACCATGCGGGCCTGCATTTCACCGATTTTTTGGGCCAAGGCATCTAGGTTGTCCCGCATGACCCGGTCACGCTGGGCCACCTCGTCCCGAACCACCCATTGCACCACCTGGCTGACCACCGGCCATCCGTCACGGACGGCCTTCAGGAACACAAAGTGGTACACCGTCCCGGACAGCAGCAGGATCGACAACAGGCCGGAAAAAATCACCAGTGCCAATTGCCACGCCCGCATGCTCAGGCTGAACGTGCGCAAACGGCCATCGGTGATGAGAATCTGCATCGCTACACTCCGAACCCATGAATCACCCAACGCAGCAGCCCCACACCCGCCCCATCACGGAAGCTTTGGGGGCCCACAACGTTTTGGGGCAACTGTTGGCGCGTGTACGCCAGTCACAAGCAAGATTCGATGCCATCCAGAGCACGTTGCCGCGCAGCCTACGCGCCCATGTGCGCCCGGGCGTTTTAGACGACAGCAGTTGGCACCTGATGGCCGCCAATGCGGCAGTCGCTGCGAAATTGAAGCAGTGCCTGCCTTTGGTAAGTCAAGTCCTGCGCGATGCAGGCTGGCCCACATTGGCACTGAAAATCAAGATCCAGGCACCTGTTTCGATGCCACGGCGCTAGTGCGCCATGGTGCCGGCTATCCGACTCGAACGGATGACCTACCGCTTACAAGGCGGTTGCTCTACCAACTGAGCTAAGCCGGCACTCAAAGAACTGGGGATTGTACAGGGTTTGAACCCTTGACGGGCAAGGGTTCTTGTCCCTACTTGATGCGCTTGAGGGCGGGTCGCCCCCCTTGCGGGGGTGCTGGTGGCTCCGGCGACGGTGAGGACGACGCTTCCTGCGGCTCATCGGCAAGACGCAATCCGCGTGCTGGCCGCGCCGCCATCTCCTCAGCGGGCTCGGACAACTGCGGAGCCGCCTCTTGCTCAGGCTCGTCTGCCGTTGGCATGGGGAATGCCATGCCTTGCCCGTTTTCGCGGGCGTAAATCGCGACCACGTGGTCAACCGGCACGACGATGTCGCGGGGCACCCCACCGAAACGGGCCTTGAACTCGATGAACTCGTTCCCCAAACGCAGGCCGCTCGTGGCGTCAAAACCCACGTTGAGCACGATCTCGCCGTTGCGCACGTACTCCATCGGCACCTGCACCGATCGATCCACGAACACCGCCAAATAGGGGGTGAACCCGTTGTCGGTACACCAGTCGTGCAGCGCTCGGATCAGGTAGGGGCGCGTGGAACTGCCCTGATTTTCGGGGGGATGCGGAGTCGTCATGGCAGAAACACCTCGGCAGAACGGGTCAGGGGCCGTCGCGCTGGCATCACTTGCGCATCACCTTTTCGGACGGCGTCAGCGCTTCGATGTACGCCGGGCGCGAGAAGATGCGTTCGGCATACTTCAGCAACGGCGCAGCGTTCTTGGACAGCTCGATGCCGTAGTAATCCAAGCGCCACAGCAGCGGTGCAATGGCCACGTCAAGCATCGAAAAATCGTCGCCCAGCATGTACTTGTTCTTCAAGAAGATGGGCGCCAATTGGGTCAGTCGATCGCGGATTTGCGAACGCGCTTTTTCCAATTGTTTGTCGTTGCCCTTCGCCCCACCTCGGCCTTCCAGCACGTTGACGTGGGTGAACAGCTCTTTCTCGAAGTTGAAGAGGAACAGTCGCACACGCGCACGCGCCACCGGATCGCCAGGCATCAGCTGCGGATGCGGGAAACGCTCGTCGATGTACTCGTTGATGATGTGCGATTCGTACAGGATCAGATTACGCTCAACCAGGATGGGCACCTCGTTGTACGGATTCATCAGGGCGATGTCTTCCGGTTTGGCAAACAGGTCAACGTCGCGGATCTCGAAATCCATGCCCTTTTCAAACAGAACAAAACGGCAACGGTGCGAGTAAGGGCACGTGGTTCCGGAATAAAGCACCATCATGGAGGTGGGCTCCCAAGGATCAACAAAGAGACGACAAGCGCCGAAAACACAAAAACGCAGTGGGCCTTACGGCGCACACTGCGTGATGAGCGGCCCGGCCTCGTTCGGCCAGACCTGAGGGGAAGATTACTTGATGTCCTTCCAGAAGGCCGAGTTCAGGCGCCAAGCCAAGAACATGAAACCTGCCAAGAAGATCAGCACCACCGTCCCCAGCTTGGTGCGCTGGATTTGACCCGGCTCACCCATCCATTGCAGGTAAGCGACCAAGTCTGCCACAGCAGCATCGTACTCCTTGGCACTCAGCTTGCCCGGCTTGGTCAATTCCAGCTTACCGTGGCCGTCACCGGCCATGCGCTGCTCGCCTTGCAGTTCCCACAGCGCGTGCGGCATGCCCACCGAGGGGAAAACCGTGTTGTTCCAACCGGTCGGACGGGTGTCATCACGGTAGAAGCCGCGCAGGTAGGTGTAGAGGTAGTCAGCCCCCGTACCGTAGTGGCTGGCACGCGAGCGAGCGATCACGGTCAGATCCGGCGGGGTGGCACCGAACCAGTCCTTGGCGTCTTTCGCGCTCATGGCCACCTTCATGGTGTCGCCGACTTTCTCGGAGGCGAACAACAGGTTGGCCTTGATTTGTTCATCCGAGAGGCCAATGTCGCGCATGCGGTTGTAGCGCATGAACGCCGCAGCGTGGCAGTTCAAGCAGTAGTTGGCGAACAGCTTGGCACCGCGCTGCAAAGCAGCTTCGTCTTGAACACGCTCAACCGGGAATTTGTCCAGATGCAGCGCACCGCCAGCAGCCGAGGCACCGCCCACCAGGGACAGGGCCACTGCCAGACTTGCAAAGAGTTTCTTGATCATGTTGTGTTGCTCCTGCCTCGTCTTCTCAGTGCGGGGTGAAGGTCACGCGCTCGGGAACCGGCTTGCATTCACCGATCTGGCTCCACCACGGCATCAGCAGGAAGAAGCCGAAATAGAACAGGGTACCGACCTGAGCGATCAGGGTGCCCATTTCCGACGGCGGCTGAATGCCCAAGTAACCCAGGATGACAAAAAACACCACGAACACGCCATACAGCGTCTTGTGCCAGCTCGGACGGTAGCGGATCGACTTGACCGGGCTGTAATCCAGCCAAGGCAGGAAGAACATGATGACCACGGCACCGCCCATCACCACCACACCCCAGAACTTGGCGTCGAAGGTTTTGAGCAACACCACGGCCACCAAGGCCCCCACCACCACGGCGGCCTTCAGCGGCGCAGCCAGGCGACCCTTGAGCAAGGCACCCACGGCACCCAAACCGATCACCACGCACAGCACGTTGACCATCACGTCGGTGGTTGCACGCAGCATCGAGTAGTACGGCGTGAAGTACCACACCGGGGCAATGTGCGCCGGGGTCTTGAGCGGATCGGCCGGGATGAAGTTGTTGTACTCCAGGAAGTAGCCACCGAACTCGGGCGCGAAGAACACCACAGCGCAGAAGCACAGCAGGAAGCCGGCCACGCCCAGGATGTCATGCACGGTGTAGTACGGGTGGAACGGGATGCCATCGAGCGGACGGCCTTGGGCGTCCTTCTTGGCCTTGATTTCCACGCCGTCCGGGTTGTTCGAACCCACCTCGTGCAGCGCGATGATGTGCGCCACCACCAGGCCCAGCAGCACCAGCGGCACAGCGATGACGTGGAAGCTGAAGAAGCGGTTCAGGGTAGCGTCGCCGACCACGAAGTCACCACGGATCAGCAGGGCCAGATCCGGGCCGATGAAGGGCACCGCAGCGAACAGGTTCACGATCACCTGAGCGCCCCAGAAGGACATTTGGCCCCACGGCAGCAGGTAACCCATGAAGGCTTCGGCCATCAGCGCCAGGAAGATGGCGCAGCCGAAAATCCACACCAGCTCACGCGGCTTGCGGTATGAACCGTAGATCAGGCCACGGAACATGTGCAGGTACACCACCACGAAGAACGCCGAGGCGCCGGTGGAGTGCATGTAGCGAATCAGCCAGCCCCAGGGCACATCGCGCATGATGTACTCGACCGAGGCGAACGCCAGGTTGGCGTCCGGCTTGTAGTGCATCACCAGGAAAATACCGGTGACGATCTGGATCACCAGCACCAGCAGCGCCAGCGAGCCGAAGAAATACCAGAAGTTGAAGTTTTTGGGAGCGTAGTACTCAGAGAGATGCTCTTTGTACAGCTTGGACGCCGGGAAGCGGTTGTCCACCCAGGTCAGCAGCTTTTCGCCCAGCGGAGCGTCCGCCGGCGCGACTTTGAATTCAGCCATGGATTGCCTTTCGTCTTGTCTTGCAGCGCCGGAGGTCAGGCCTTCTTGTCCTCACCGATCAGCAACTTGGTGTCGGCGAGGTACATGTGGGGCGGCACTTCGAGGTTGTCCGGCGCGGGCATGTTCTTGAACACGCGGCCAGCCATGTCGAACATCGAGCCGTGGCAAGGGCACAGGAAACCGCCCTTCCAGTCATCCGGCAGCGAGGGCTGCGGGCCGGCCACAAACTTGTCGGACGGAGAGCAACCCAGGTGGGTACACACGCCGATCACCACCAAGTACTCGTCTTTGATGGCGCGGGCACCGTTCTTGGCGTAACCCGGAATCGGGTAGGCTTTACGCTCAGATGCCGGATCGGCCAGCTTGGCGTCCAGCGCCTTCAGATCTTTGAGTTGCTCGGGGGTGCGGCGCACGATCCACACCGGCTTACCACGCCACTCCACCGTCATTTTCTCGCCCGGTTGGAGCGCGCCGACATCCACTTCCACAGCCGCACCAGCGGCCTTGGCCCGTTCGGACGGGGCGAAAGTGCTGACAAAAGGCACGGCTGCCGCCATACCACCTACGGCACCCGCACAACTCGTGGCAATCAGCCAGGTGCGCTTGCCTTGGTCCACCGCGTTATCACTCATGTGGGTCCTTCTTGGAGCTCTGGGAAGTCAGGGATGACTTCAGGGATATCTGATCTCGGGCAACCCCGCATTTTAGCCGACACAAACTGCCACCGGACTTACCCGACCAGGTGTGAGGCACGATCTGCGTCAAGCCCCGGACGTACGTCTGGGGTTTCGGCTCCCTGTGTCAGTGGGAGATACTTCTTTCCGGTGCCCAGTCGCGCACGATAGGTGCGACCGTACTGGACTTTCGTCTCTCGGAAAAGGAATCAGGATGAGCTTTCTCACAGAATTCAGAGAATTTGCTGTCAAGGGCAATGTGGTCGATTTGGCAGTTGGCGTGATCATCGGCGGTGCGTTTGGCAAGATCGTCGATTCGGTGGTCAAGGACTTGGTGATGCCCTTGGTGAGTCTGGGGCTCGGGGGGCTGGATTTCTCCAACCGCTTCATTCCCCTGGCAGGGCAAACTGCCACCACATTGGCCGAAGCCCAAAAAGCCGGGGCTGTGTTCGCCTATGGCAACTTCATCACGGTCGCTCTGAACTTTGTCATCTTGGCCTTCATCATTTTCATGATGGTGCGCCAGATCAACCGCCTGAAGCGTCAAGAACCCGCAGCGCCACCGGCACCCGCTGCACCGCCGCCAGTGCCGGAAGACATTCAATTGCTGCGCGACATCCGCGACAGTCTGCGCCAGCGTTGAGCGGCTCACCAGCCGTCGCTCACAGCCCCGCTGCCAACTGGCGAGCCATGCGCAATGCGGCCACCAAACTGCCCGCATCGGCTTGGCCGGTGCCGGCCACGTCGAAGGCGGTGCCGTGATCCGGGCTGGTGCGCACCCAGGGCAGCCCCAACGTGACATTCACGCCCTCGTCCACCCCCAGGTATTTGACGGGGATGAGCCCATGGTCGTGGGTCATGGCGACGACGAAATCGAACTCGCCCGGGTGACCAGGTGGCGCGTGGCGCGCACGCATGAACACGGTGTCCGGTGCGAAGGGGCCGCGCACATCCCATCCCGAAGCACGGGCCTGCTCGACAGCGGGGCCAATGATGCGCAACTCCTCATCCCCAAACAGCCCGCCCTCGCCAGCGTGGGGATTCAACCCGGCCACAGCAATGCGCGGAGCAGCCAGCCCAAAGCGGCGCCCAGCTTCGTGGGTGATGCGCAACGTTTCCACGATCCCGGCAACGTCCAGCGCCTCAATGGCCCGGCGCAGTGCGATGTGAATGGTCACCAACACCACACGCAACTGCGGATTGGCCAACATCATGCGCACCGGCGGCGGCGCTTGCCCGGGCTCGGCTGCCAGGGCTTGCAGCATCTCGGTGTGGCCGGGGTAGTCCACCCCCGCCGCATGCAACGCTTCTTTGTGAATCGGTGCCGTCACCATGCCGGACGCGGCACCGGCCTGAATCCACTGCACCGCGCTCCGAATGCACGCGGCGGCGGCAGCGCCCGCTTGGGCGTCCATTTGGCCCCACGGCAGGGTGTCCAACCCGCTGGGCAAGTCAGCCGGCACACACACTGGCAAGGCGCCGGGCGGCACTTCGCGTCGATCCAGCGGTGAGTCCAAGCGGGCCAAGGGCAGCAAGAGGCCACAGGCCCGTGCCGCCCGTCCTAGCACGCGAGGGCAGCCAATCACCACCGCATCCGCCAGCTCACCGGCTGCGAACGCTTTGACGATGATTTCCGGGCCAATGCCGCACGGGTCACCCTGCGTGATGAGCAAGGGGGTCGAAGGAGGAGAGGAAACCGTCGTCATGAGCCTCAAGCCGGGTTAGGGATGTCAATGAATTGATGGGTCAAGCCGAACTGCGCTGCCAGGTGTTCACCCAGAGCCGGGGCGCCGAAACGCTCGGTGGCGTGGTGCCCGCAGGCCAAAAATGCCACGCCTGTTTCACGGGCCAAGTGGGCTTGCGGTTCGGACACTTCGCCGGTCAGGTACAAATCGGCCCCCGCTGCGATGGCCGCTTCAAAATAACCTTGCGCCCCGCCGCTGCACCACGCCACCCGACGCACTGGCCGACCGTCCCCCGGCAGGCACAGCACGTCGCGCCCCAGCGCCTGCTGGACGTGCTGCTGCACGCTGGCCACGTCGCGCTCGGCCACCTCCAGCCGGCCCACGCAGCCCAAGTCTTGCTCCCCGAAACGCCCCTCACACACCCAACCGAGCTGCCGCGCCAGTTGAGCGTTGTTACCCACTTCCGGGTGCGCATCCAGCGGCAGGTGGTAGGCCAGCAAGTTGATGTCGTGCTGCATCAGGTACTGCACACGCGCCTTGAGCCACCCCGTCAGGCGCCCGTCATGCCCACGCCAAAACAAACCGTGATGCACCAGCAGCACGTCGGCGTGCGCGGCGGCAGCGGCTTCAATCAGTGCCAAGCTGGCGGTCACACCCGAGACCACATGGCGGATCTCGCCCCGCCCCTCGACTTGCAGACCGTTCGGCCCATAATCCTTGAATCGATCCACCCCCAGGTACTGGGCAAGATAGTCCGTGACTTCGCGGCGTGTGGCCATGGCCGTGCGGCTCCTTTTTCGTTTCGAATGCATGCGCAGAATCTGGCTCGTATTTTCCCAGGCTGTCACGGTGGCCGTTGCGGTGGTGTTCGTGGTTGGCACCTTCAAACCGCTGTGGCTCCAGCAAGGCGCCCGCGTCTGGGCCCCCGTCGCGGTGGCGCCCCTCAGCCAAGTTCAGGCGTCGGGGGTGACGGTGCAAGTGGCTGCCGCTTCGCCCGCCGCCTCCCAACCGCTGAGTGAAGCGGCCCGCCGGGCCGTGCCGGCCATCGTCAGCGTCAACGCCAGCAAGAAAACCAGCGAACGCGCCACCACACCGCATGCGCAGGATCCCGTATTCCGGTTTTTCTTTGGCCCGCGCCAGCGCCCCACACAACCCCAGCCAGAGCCGTCGATGGGCATGGGCTCGGGGGTGATTGTGTCGCCAGAAGGCTACTTGCTGACGAACAACCACGTCGTCAATGGCGCTGAGAGTGTGACCGTGCAGCTCGCCGATGGCCGCGAAGCCAACGCCATCATCGTCGGCACCGACCCCGAAACCGATCTGGCCGTGCTCAAAATCGACTTACCGAATTTACCCACCGTGACGCTGGGCGACATCGGCCAGTTGCAAGTCGGCGATGCGGTGTTGGCCATCGGCAACCCCTTCAACGTCGGCCAAACGGTGACGTCCGGCATCGTCAGCGCGCTGGGCCGCACGGGGCTGGGCCTGTCCACTTTCGAGAACTTCATCCAAACCGATGCGGCCATCAACCCTGGCAATTCAGGCGGGGCGCTGGTGGACATTCAAGGCAACCTCGTGGGCATCAACACCGCCATTTATTCGCGCTCGGGCGGCAGCATGGGCATCGGTTTTGCCATTCCGATCGATTTGGCGCGGGATGTGATGACCAGCCTGATCCGCGATGGCCAAGTCACTCGCGGCTGGATCGGCGTGCAACCCCGCGATTTGAGCGAGGACATGGCCCGGGCGCTCAAACTTTCGGTCAGCGACGGCGTGCTCATCACCGGCGTGTTGCAGGATGGCCCTGCGCATGAAGCCGGCTTGAAGCCCGGCGACGTGGTGCGCCAAATCGCCGGCCAGCCCATTCATAACACAACGCAGTTGCTCAACGTGGTGGCGAGTTTGAAGCCACAAAGCACGGTGGCCATCTCGCTGATGCGGGGCGAGAAGGCGCTGGAGATTCCCGTGCAGGTGGCCCAACGCAAGCCCAATCCGGAGCGGGACTGAGCTTGGCGCGGTCAATCGTCCTTGGACTCCGGCGCCTGGGTGTGCTTGATGAACAACTGCGCTGAGACGATGCCCAATTCGTACAGCAGGCACATCGGAATGGCCAGCGCCAGTTGAGACACCACATCCGGCGGTGTGATCACCGCTGCGATGATGAAGGCCACCACGATGAAGTAACCCCGGAACTCGCGCAGCTTCTCAATGCTGACCACGCCCATGCGCGCCAACACCACCACCACCACGGGCACTTCGAACGCCGCCCCGAAGGCGATGAACATCGTCATCACAAAACCCAGGTAGGCTTCGATGTCGGGGGCGGCGGTGATGCTGGCCGGGGCGATGCTCTGGATGAACTTGAACACCTGGCCGAACACAAAGAAGTGGCAAAACGCCACGCCCAGGATGAACAGCACGGTGCTAGAGATCACCAGCGGCAGAACGAGGCGCTTCTCATGGTTGTACAAACCCGGCGCCACAAAAGCCCACACTTGGTAGAGCACGATGGGCAGGGCCAGCAAAAAACCCGCCATCAGCGTGATTTTGAGCGGCACCAAAAACGGTGAAATAACGCTGGTGGCGATCATGGTGGCCCCTTGCGGCAAGGTGGACACCAGTGGCGAGGCCAGCAAATCAAACATCGCGCCAGGGCCGGGCCACAGCGCCAGCGCGAAAAACGCCACCAACACCGAGCCCAACGCACGCACCAAGCGGTCGCGCAGCTCAATCAGGTGGGAGACGAACGGCGCTTCGGTGCCCGCCAGTTCGTCATGCGGGTCTTGGCTCATCTTGGGGTGAATCCATTGCGGGGCCGATGGCGCGCCACGCGCGCCGCCCCGGACTGCACATGGGTGCGCACACCAGCCTGTTGCTTGTACCAACGCGGCACGGCGGAACGTTTGATGCGCCAGTTCTTGCGCACCTTGGCGTAACTGGGCGGCGGGGTGTACCAACCGCCTTCGTCGCTGCTGCCACCGGTCTCGGGCGCGCTGGACGAGGACGATGGCAGCCCCGCCGTGGCCTCCGACCACGACTTGTCGAAGTCATTCGACAGTTGGTTCACTTCGCGATGCATGGAGTGCTCCACGTCTCGGGCAGTGCTTTCGAACTGCTGTTTGACTTTGTTCAGCTCTTCCAGCTCGATGGAGCGGTTGACCTCGGCCTTGACGTCGCTCACGTACCGCTGCGCCTTGCCGATGAAATGCCCCACGGTGCGGGCCACACGCGGCAGCTTCTCCGGGCCGATGACGATGAGCGCCACGGCGCCGATGAGCGCCAGCTTGTCAAAGCCGAAATCGATCATGCGTGCTCAGACTTTGGGCGGATCAGGACTTGGATTTGACTTTGGCCTCAACGTCCACCGTTTCGGTGTCGTTTTTGGCGGTCACTTGTTGCGGCGCTTCGGGCACGCCTTCGGAGCCGCCCTTGATGCCATCCTTGAAGCCCTTGACGGCGGAACCCAGATCGGAGCCCACGTTCTTGAGCTTCTTGGTGCCGAAGATCAGCACCACCACCACCAACACGATCAGCCAATGCCAGATGCTGAACGAACCCATGTGAACTCTCCAGAAAACGAAGCTGCGGATTTTAGGGGCCGGGCTGTTTCAGCGCCGGGTCAGCCCTTGGCCCACGGACGCGGGCCCCCCATGACGTGCATGTGAACGTGGTAGACCTCTTGCCCGCCATCGCGCCCCGTGTTGATGACTTGGCGGAACCCCCCAGTGACCCCCAGCTCGGCCATCAGTTTGGGGGCGAGCACCATCATCTTGCCCAGCACGGCTTGATCATCCGCGCTGACGTCGACCATGGAAGCGATGTGGCGCTTGGGGATGATGAGCACATGCACGGGCGCCCAGGGCGCGATGTCGTGGAAGGCCAGCAGGTCTTCGTCCTCGTAAACCTTCTTGGCTGGGATGTGGCCGGCAACGATTTTGCAGAAGATGCAGTTCGGATCTGCGCTCATGGGGACTTCCTCGAAAACAAGGGACACGGGGGATCAAACGCCTTGCGCGTCGCGCTGCTGGGCTTTGCGGGCGGCAAACTCTTCCAAACCGGAGAGCCCTTCGCGCCGCGCCAGCTCGGCCAGCACGGCTTCCGGGCGCAGACCAAATTGGGCCAGCGCCACCAGCGAGTGGAACCACAGATCAGCGACTTCGTAAACGATTTTTTGCGCGTCGCCATCTTTGGCGGCCATCACGGTTTCGGTGGCTTCTTCGCCGACTTTCTTCAGAATGGCATCGGTGCCTTTGTGGAACAGGCGTGCGACGTAGCTTTTATCCGGGTCGGCACCCCGGCGTGACTCGATGACATCGGCCAGATGCGCCAGCAGTTCAGACGACATGGGGAACCCTTCTCTCAATCTTCTGCGATTCAACGGTAAATCGTGCCCGGGTCTTTGAGCACCGGATCGACGGCCACCCACTGCCCGCCTTCGAGCCGCTCAAAAAAGCAACTGTGGCGCCCGGTGTGGCAGGCGATGCCGGGTTCGTGGCCCTGCTGGGTGATTTTGAGTAACACCACATCTTGGTCGCAATCCAGCCGGATTTCGTGTACGACTTGGAAGTGCCCCGACTCCTCGCCCTTGTGCCACAGCTTGCGGCGCGAGCGGCTGTAGTACACCGCTTGGCCGACTTTGGCCGTCTTGGCCAGGGCCTCGCGGTTCATCCACGCGAACATCAGCACGTCACCCGTGCTGGCTTCTTGGGCGATGACGGGCACGAGGCCGTCTTTGTCCCATCTGATGTGATCCAACCAATCCATGTCGGGCAGTGTAACGAAGTGCTTTTTGCGCTCCTCGGCCAACCAGCGCAACACCGGCACCGTGCCCGGCAACACCGGCTCGCTGCGCACAGGCAGCGTCTCCCAAGCCATGCGTTGGCCTTCGCGCATTTGGAATTCCCCCGTCCAGGTGAACACCTTGCGGAAGTGCAAGCGCACACGGGCGTGGGGGTAGTCCATCACCAGTTCGTGCCACGCGACGCTGTCGCCGATGGTGATGCCCAGCTCTTCGTGCAGCTCACGCACCAGTGCGTCGTGGACGGTTTCGCCGGCTTCGAGTTTGCCGCCGGGGAACTCCCAGTAACCGGCGTAGACCTTGCCTTCGGGGCGCGAGGTCAACAAAAAGCGGCCTTCTTGGCCGTGCGCGTCACGCTCGATGAGCACGCCCACCGCCACATCCACCGCCGGGCGTTGTGCCGCCACGGTGTCAGCCGACGTGCCCGGCGCCACCAGCACCGCGTTGGAATCCGCGCCGCTCATGTGCCGGCCCCCACGCGATGACGTCCAGCTTGGTCACGGGCAAACTGGTAGGCCACTCGACCGGAACGCGAACCGCGCTCTAAAGCGAAGATCAGCGCCTCCGAACGCGCCGCCTCCACCGCTGCATCGTCCAGCCCGAAATGGCGCAGCCACTGCCCGACGATCGCCAAATACTCGTTCTGGCTGAACGGATAAAAGCTGATCCACAACCCAAAGCGTTCAGAGAGGGAGATTTTTTCCTCGACCACTTCGCCGGGGTGCAACTCGCCGTTGTCATCGTGGCGGGCACCGAGGTTGTCCTTCATGTACTCGGGCAGCAGGTGGCGGCGGTTGCTGGTGGCGTAGATCAGCACGTTGTCCCCCGCCGCCGAGATCGAGCCATCCAAAATCGATTTGAGCGCTTTGTAGCCGGGCTCGCCGTCTTCAAAACTCAAGTCGTCACAAAAGACGATGAAGCGCTCGGGCCGGCTGGCCACCAGCTCCACCAAGTCGGGCAAATCAACCATGTCCGACTTATCGACTTCGATCAGGCGCAAACCCTGCGGTGCAAACTCGTTCAAACAGGCTTTGACGAGCGAGCTTTTGCCCGTGCCGCGTGCGCCCGTGAGCAGCACGTTGTTGGCCGTGGCCCCGGCGACGAACTGGGCGGTGTTGCGCACCAGGCGTTCTTTTTGGGTGTCCACTTCCTGCACGTCGGCCAAGCGGATGGTGGCGACGTGGCGCACCGGCTCCAGCAGCGCCGAACTGCCGCGCTTGCGATAACGGAACGCCACGGATTCCGACCAATCCGGCGCCTGCACCGGCTGGGGCAGCACGGCCTCCAGCCGCGCCAGCACGCGCTCCGCACGCGCCAGCAGGGATTCGAGAGCTTGAGAATTCATGGGGCGCGAGTGTAGGCGCCCGCCGCTGCTTTCAGGTCAGCAGGGCCAGTGCCAGGTCGAGCTGCTCGGTCGGCAGTCGCTTGAAACCGCTGCGGGCGTAACGCTGCAAACGCCCCAACGCAAACGCCACCAGCACCGACGCCCGCCCACTCACCTCCGCTGCGGGCACCGGCTCGCCCGTGCCGTCCGGGCCGATGAGGCGCAGGCTTTGGCGCAATTGGGCTTCGATGCGATCCAGAAACTGCGTCATGCGCTGCATCAGGCGTTCGTCCTCGAACACCAGCGCGTCGCCCACCATGACGCGCACCATGCCCGGGTTTTTCTCGCCAAACTGCAACAGCATCTGCACGATGCGCTGGGTTTGCACCCGGCCATCGGTTTCACGCTCGTTGATGTGGTTGATGAGGCCGAACACGCTGGATTCGATGAACTCAATCAGCCCTTCGAACATCTGCGCTTTGCCGGCAAAGTGGCGGTACAACGCCGCTTCGCTCACGCCCAGGCGGGCGGCCAACGCGGCGGTGGTGATGCGCTCGGCGCCCGGTTGCTCCAACATCGCCGCCAGGGTTTGCAGGATTTGCACCCGGCGCTCCCCCGGCTTGGGCCGCTTGCGCGGGGCGGGCGAGATGCTGTCAGCGGCGGGCGTGGGGTCGGGCATCACAGCAGGCGGAGCAACGGTTGAAGCGAGCGGATTCTGGCACACACATACGCTGGCCGACGGCGTAACACCGCCCCTGCTTCGGGCCCGTGCCCGTGGATGGCGCGGTGCAGCCAACGCTGCATCCACACCGTGCGCAGGCCGATGCGGTGGGCGGCTTTTTGATGCGCCAACGTGTCTTCCACCAGCACGCTGGCGTGGGGCTGGGCGCGCAGTTTCACCAGCACAGCGCGCAACATGCGGGCATCCGGCTTGGGGCGAAGCTGGCCAAACATGGCCATGTGTTCCACCGCGATCACGCCATCGAAACACGCCGCCAAACCCAAAGCCCGCAGCACGCGCTCGGTGTAGGCCAGCGGGGCGTTGGTCAGCACAAACTTGCGGCCCGGCAGGCGGCGCAGCGCGGCCACGTCGTGCGGATGGCTGTGCAAGCGGCGCTCCAGTTCCGGCAGGGCGTGGGTGTGGTGCAAAAAATGCCCGGGCTTGACGCCGTGGTGGCGCACCAACCCGATTAACGTGGCGCCGTAGCGGCGCCAGTAGTGCGCCCGCAAGCGATTGGCTTCGGTGCGATCGACCCCGAGTTCACGCTCGATGTAGGCCGTCATGGCCGCGTCGATGGCGCCGAACGCGAAGGCCGACGCGTTGTGCAGCGTGTTGTCGAGGTCAAACAGCCACACCCGATCCTGGGGGCGCACCACGGCGATCAGCGGGCGCGGATCATGGTGCCGAACGCTTGATCGGTGAGGATCTCCAGCAGCAGCACATGCGGCACACGGCCATCGATGATGTGAACCGCATTCACGCCGCACTTAGCCGCGTCGATGGCGCCGGCGATTTTGGGCAGCATGCCGCCGGAGATGGTGCCGTCGGCCACCAGCTCGTCGATGCGCTGCGAGGTCAGGTCGGTGAGGAGCTGGCCTTGTTTGTCCAGCACGCCGGTGATGTTGGTCAGCAGCAGCAGTTTTTCGGCCTTGAGGATTTCGGCCAACTTGGACGCCACCAAATCAGCGTTGATGTTGTAACTCTCGTTGTGCTCGCCAAAACCGATCGGGCTGATGACGGGGATGAAGGCATCGTCTTGCAGGGCCTTGACCACGCTGGGGTCGATTTTGTCGATCTCGCCGACTTGGCCGATGTCGTGCTCTTTGGCCGGATCGTCCTTGTCCAGCATTTTGAGCTTGCGGGCGCGGATCAAACCGCCATCCCGCCCGGTCAAGCCGACGGCCTTGCCGCCGGCGTGGTTGATCAGGCCCACGATCTCTTGCTGCACTTCACCGGCCAGCACCCATTCGACCACGTCCATGGTTTCCGAATCGGTGACGCGCATGCCTTGGATGAAGTGGCCTTTTTTGCCCACTTTGTTGAGCGCGTTGTCGATCTGCGGGCCACCGCCGTGAACCACGATGGGGTTGATGCCCACCAGCTTGAGCAACACCACATCCTCGGCGAAGGCTTGTTGCAGCGCCGGGTCGGTCATGGCATTGCCGCCGTACTTGATGACCATCGTCTTGCCGTGGTACTTGCGG
This sequence comes from Vitreoscilla filiformis, assembly GCF_002222655.1. GTDB lineage: Bacteria > Pseudomonadota > Gammaproteobacteria > Burkholderiales > Burkholderiaceae_C > Ideonella > Ideonella filiformis. The sequence continues at coordinate 193,957 of NZ_CP022423.1, forward strand.
ATGTAGGGCAAGGCGCGGGCAAGGATGTCGGCCTTGTCGCGTGGGGCGATGGCGTCCAGGGCGGGCGATGCGTTGGCAGAGGCGCTCATGGGGGCTGTTTCTCCAGCAAGAAAAAAACGGTCAGGCGATTGTAGGGAGCACAAAAAAGGCCGCGCATCGCTGCGCGGCCTGAAACGCTGACGTCAGTGTCCGACGGCCCATGCGCCGCCGGGGTGGCTCATCACTTCATCAGCTTGAACACCCAAACGGAGCCCCCTTGCTCCAGGTAGTTCACCTTCTTGGCCACGTCCCCGCCCCACAGCGGCACGGCGCCGCCCCAGCCAGAGACCACGGCCACGTACTGCTCACCCTTGTCGTCCCAGGTCACCGGGGGGGCCACGATGCCGGAGCCGGTTTGGAACTTCCAGACGATCTTGCCGGTCTTGGCGTCCGCTGCTTGCAGATAGCCTTCCGGCGTGCCCCAGAACACCAGGTTGCCGCCCGTGGTCAACACACCGCCCCACAGCGGCGCGTTGTTCTTGGCTTCCCAGACGATCTTGCCGGTCTTCGGATCGACCGCACGCAGCGCGCCGATGTGATCCTCGTTGATCGTCTTGATGGTGAAGCCCGCGCCCAGGTACGCTGCACCCTTCTTGTAGGTGATGGGCTCGTTCCAGATCTCCATGCCCCACTCGTTGGCTGGCACATAGAACAGCTTGGTGTCCGGGCTGTAAGCCATCGGCATCTGGTTCTTGCCACCCAGGAAGGACGGCGCGGTGAACACCGACTGGCCCTTCTTGCCATCACCCGACGTGGTCGGATCGCCCGGGCGGCCATTGGGCGTGAAATTCGGGCGCCCGGTCTTCAGGTCGATGCCGGTGGCCCAGGTGATCTTGTTGACGAAGGGGAAGGCGTTTTCCAGCTTGCCGGTCTTGGCGTCCAGCACGTAGAAGAAGCCGTTGCGGTCGGCCTTACCGCCCAGGATCTTGCCGCCGCCGGCGTCGTAGGTCACGAACTCGTTGACGCCGTCAAAGTCCCAGCCGTCGTTCGGGGTGCTTTGGTAGTGCCAGACGATTTTGCCGGTCTTCACGTCGATGGCGACGGTCGAGCAGGAGAACAGGTTGTCGCCCTTGCGCAGGTGGCTGTTCCACGGTGCGGGGTTGCCGGTGCCGAAGTACGCCAGGCCCGTCTTGGGATCGTAGGTGCCGCCCAGCCAAGTGGCTGCGCCGCCGGTCTTCCAGAGGTCACCCGGCCAGGTCTGGTTGGTGGTGCCGGAGATGCCGTTTTCCTTCGAATTGCCGTCCTTGTCGTAGGTGTAGCCCATGTGGCCTTCCACCGTCGGACGCGACCACACCATGGCGCCGGTCTTGGCGTCACGCGCTTCCACGCGGCCCACCACGCCGAACTCCCCCCCCGACACGCCCGTCAACACCAAACCGTTGGCGATGATCGGTGCGGCCGAAGCCGAGTAGCCGGCGGCGTAGTTGTCGATCTTTTCTTTCCAGACCACATCACCCGTGTCTTGGTTCAGGGCGACGATCTGGGCATCCAGGGTCATGAAGATGACCAAGTTGTCATACAGCGCAGCGCCCCGGTTGATCACGTCGCAGCAGGGCATGATGCCTTCGGGCAGGCGGTGCTCGTACTTCCAGAGCTTTTTGCCGGTCTTGGTGTCCAGCGCGAAGATGCGCGAGTAGGACGCCGTGACGAACATCTTGCCGTTGTGGATCACCGGCTGGGCCTCTTGGCCACGCTGCTTTTCACCGCCGAAGGAGAACGACCACACCGGCGTCAGCTTGCCAATCGAGCCAGGGTTGATTTGTTTGAGCGGCGAGTAACGCTGGCCCTCGGTGCCCACCCCCCAAGACAACACGTCCCCCGTGGACTTGGCATCGTTTTGAATCATCTGGTCGGTCACGACCGCGTGGGCGGCGGCCGAGGCCAGGCCCAGGGTCACCATCAGGCTGAGCAGTTTCACGCGCATGGGTTGTCTCCTTCTTCCGAGAGGCACTGTTGTTGCACCGGCGAACACTGCCGGGGCTTCGGGAGCTTTTCCCGGCAACAAGCGTGCCATCGGGACTCACCCGGCGACCCTTGGGTTGCGCTGCCTCCAATGTTGAGAGAAACCCTGACAGGCCACGGGGAAACCCGGGGCGCGCTGCTCCACGCTCGCACACCGAGGCGGAGCACGGGGTGTGTCACATCCCGGGCGCGTCGGCCAGGGCCACCAAGCCGTGCCGGGCGGCCAAACGCAGCAATTGCAAGTCGTTGGACACCTCCAGCTTGGCCCGTACCAAGGACAGGTGGTTGCTCACGGTTTTGGCACTCAGGTGCAGGAGCTGCGCCACCTGAACCGGATCGTGGCCCTGTACCGCCAGCCGCAAAATTTCAAATTCACGCGGGGTGAGGCGGGCCAGCAGGTGTTCGCCTTCGATGTGTTCCTGCGCCAGCGCCTGCGCCACGTCCGAAGACAGCACCCGCTCGCCATCGGCGGTGCGGCGGATGCCCTGCACCATTTCTTCCGGGTGACAGCACTTGCTCAGATAACTTTGCGCCCCCGCGCGCAGAGCCTGGGTGACGTGGCTGGGATCGTCGTACATCGAAAACACCATCAACCGCAACAAGGGTTGGCGCAGTTTCATGCGCCGGATCGCCTCCAACCCGCTGCTGCCGCCCAAATTCAGATCGACCACCCCGACATCGGGTTCGTGCTGGGCCGCCAACTGGCAGGCTTGCTGCGCGTCTTCGGCCTCGGCGCACACCTGCATGTCGGGTTCGGCCTCGATCAGGCGGCGATAGCCCTGGCGCACCACGGCGTGATCGTCCACCAACAGCACATGAATCATGGAAATCCCTCGGTTTCGTTCGGACACCGTCGCAGACGTGTGGCCCGACCGCCAACCGAGGCAAAACCCAGGCCCACAGAAGCGGGAATCGCTCCCGATATGACCGGGTGAAGCTCCCAGGACAGGCCCGCCCGGGGTTTCCAGAATGCCGCTGCACAAACACTTCACTGGACACCGGAGACAACCCATGACCCTTGCCTTCCCCCTGCGGGCGCTGACTTGCGCCGCTGTGGCCTTGTTGGCCAGCAGCCCCAGCCTGGCCATCGGCGACAAGCCCGTGAGCTGGAACGACCTGGCCCGCGACGACCAAACCACCGCCGACGTGCTCAGCTACGGTCTGGGCCTGAAAGCGCAGCGCCACAGCCCCGCCAAGAAGATCAACGCCCGCAACGTCGCCAACCTGGTGCCAGCGTGGAGTTTCTCGTTCGGTGGCGAAAAACAGCGCGGCCAAGAAGCCCAGGCGCTGGTGCATGACGGGGTGATCTACGTCACCAGCTCCTACTCGCGTTTTCACGCACTGGATGCCAAGACGGGCAAGCAGCTCTGGGCCTACGAACACCGCCTGCCCGACGACATCCGCCCGTGCTGCGACGTGGTCAACCGAGGCCCAGCGATCTACGGGGACAAGGTCTACTTCGGTACGCTGGACGCCCGCATCATTGCCCTGGACAAAAAGACCGGCAAAGTGGTGTGGAACGAGAAGTTCGCCGACCACAAAGTGGGCTACACCATGACAGGTGCGCCTTTCGTGGTGCGCGATCAAAAAAGCGGCCGGGTGCTGCTGGTTCACGGCTCGTCGGGGGATGAATTCGGCGTGGTGGGTTACCTCTACGCCCGCGATCCGGACACGGGTGAAGAAGTCTGGGCCCGTCCGCTGGTGGAAGGCCACATGGGGCGTCTGAACGGCAAAGAAAGCACCCCCACGGGCGACCCGAAAGCCCCAAGCTGGCCGCGTGGCAAAGACGGCCAGTTGACCGAAGCGTGGCACCACGGCGGCGGCGCCCCGTGGCAAACCGCCAGCTTCGATGCGGACAACAACACCATCGTCATCGGCGCGGGCAATCCGGCACCGTGGAACACCTGGAAGCGCACCCAAGAAGGCGACGATCCACGCCACTGGGACAGCCTCTTCACCTCCGGCCAAGCCTATGTGGACGCCAGCACGGGTGAGCTGAAAGGCTTCTTCCAACACACCCCCAACGATGCGTGGGACTTCTCGGGCAACAACTCCATCGTGTTGTTCGAATACAAAGATCCGAAAACTGGCAAGCTGGTGAAGGCCGGCGCGCACGCGGATCGCAACGGTTTCTTCTTCGTCACCGACCGGGACAAACTCGCCACCGGCGCGGGCTACCCGAACAAGCCGACCTCGCTCATCAACGCCTGGCCGTTTGTGGACGGCATCACCTGGGCCAGCGGCTTCGACCTGAAAACTGGCCGCCCCATCGAAAAGGGCAATCGCCCGCCGCTGCCGGAAGCCGGGGCCGACAAAGGCAAGGCGGTGTTCGTCTCGCCGCCGTTCCTGGGGGGCACGAACTGGATGCCCATGTCCTACTCGCCGGACACGGGGTTGTTCTACATCCCGGGCAACCACTGGGCGATGGACTACTGGACGGAAAACGTCACCTACAAGGCCGGCTCGGCCTACCTGGGCCAAGGTTTCCGCATCAAGCGACTCTATGACGACCATGTGGGCACGCTGCGCGCCATCGACCCCAAGAGCGGCAAGATCGTCTGGGAACACAAGGAAAAATTCCCGCTGTGGGCCGGCACCCTCACCACCGCAGGGGGTTTGCTCATCACCGGCACGTCGGATGGTTTTGTGAAGGCGCTGGACGCCAAAACCGGCGAAGAGCTGTGGAAGTTCCAAACCGGCTCCGGCGTGGTGAGTGTGCCCATCACCTGGGAGCAAGACGGTGAGCAATACCTCGGCATCTCCAGCGGCTACGGTGGCGCCGTGCCGTTGTGGGGCGGCGACATGGCCGAACTCACCAAACAAGTGACCCAAGGCGGCAGCTACTGGGTGTTCAAGCTGCCCAAGGTGGCAGCCCGCTGATGGCCACGCCCGCCCGGCCGCTGCACGCGCGCTGGGCTGGCGTCGGGTCGGCGCTCGCCCTGGCCTGTGGGCTGGGGAGTGCCTGGCCCGCGCTGGCTCAAACCGCTGCGCTGCCCGCCACGTCTGACGAGGTGACGATCGTCAACGGCTGTCCGTTGTGGCCTTACGCCCAGTGTCCGGGGGCGGATTTGCGCCACGCCGATCTGTCCGCCAAGGATTTGCGCGGCGTGAACTTCCGGGGCGCCCAACTGGCTCGCGCCGATTTGCGCCATGCCAACCTGGCCGGCGCCGTGCTCGACGACGCCGACCTGACCGCCGTGCGGGCGTATGCCCTCAATGCGCCGGGGGTGTCGCTGCGCCGCGCCACCTTGGTGGGGGCGAATCTGGAGATGGCGCGCCTGTTCCGTGCCGACCTGCGCGACGCCAACCTCAGCGCCGCCAGCTTGGAAGCCGCCCGGCTCAACCTGGTGAATTTCAGTGGCGCGCGCCTCACCAACGCCAACTTGCAGGAGAGTAAATTCGTGGGCAGCCAACTTCAAAACGCCGATTTGCGGGGCGCTTGGTTGCGCTTCACCATTTTTCCGGATGCCAACCTCACGGGTTGCACCGGCTGCCCGGAGGGCTGGTGATGTCGGCCCGTCACGGACGCACACTGGTGAGCTTGCTGCTGGCCGTCGGCGCACTGGGGCTGGCGCATGGTCAGGAATGGTCAGCGCCCAACCCCTACCGCACGGCCCCGGAAGCGCAACGTGCCGCGATGTTGACCCAAGGGCAGACGGCCTACGCGCAACACTGCGCCCGCTGCCACGGCGCCGCAGCCCGTCAACCCAGCGCCGAAGCGCCGGATTTGCGTCGCTTGAACAGCTTTTGCCTCAAGCTCCAAGACGGACGCCTGGCCCAACGCTGCCAGCAAGACGTGGACGCCTACTACAGCCAGTCGGTGCAAGAGGGCAAAGTGCGCGCCGGGGTGATTCACATGCCCGCTTGGCGTGACACCTTGGCGCCGGCCACGGCTTGGGCGATTCAACTGTTTGTTGAAGCGCAACCCAAACCCCAGCCGCGCATCAGCACCAGCGTGGATGCCGCCCAAGGTCACTGAGACGTGCAGATCCGCAACGCGCTTCCGGGCTCAATCCACCGTGGCGCCGCTGATCTTCACCAAGCGCCCCCATTTCTCCGCCTCGGCTTTGACGAAAGCGGCGAAGTTCACGGGCGTATCGCCCACGTACTCGGAGCCGGTATCGGCCAGGGTGCGCTGGAACTCGGGCGTTTTCATCACCTTGAGCGCTTCGGCGTTGAGCTGCTGCACCACCGCCGCCGGCGTGCCCGCTTTCACAAACAAGCCATACCAAGCGTAAGACTCGATGCCCGGCAGCCCGGCTTCGGCCAGCGTCGGCACGTTGGGCAGCAGCGGGGTGCGTTTGGCGCCGGTCACGGCAATCGCCTTGAGCTTGCCGGATTTGATGTGCTGGCCGATGGAGGCCAAGCTGTCGAACATCATCGGCACATGGCCGGCCATCAAATCGGTGAGCGCCGGGGCCGAGCCTTTGTAGGGCACATGGGTCATCTGCACCTGGAGCGCGTCGGCGAACAGCTCGCCGGTGAGGTGCTGCGGCGTGCCGTTGCCCGCCGACGCAAAAATCGACTCTGCCGGCTTGGCCTTGATCTGCGCCATCACGGCTTTCAAATCATTCAGCGGTGAGTTCGGTGGCACCGCCAGCACCAGTGGCACCCGCAACACGTTGGTCACGGGGATCAAGTCTTTGGCCGGATCGAACGGCATCTTTTTGTACAGACTCGGGTTGATCGCCACCGGTGCGCTGGAGGTCACCAGCAGCGTGTGGCCATCGGCGGGGGCTTGCAGCATCGCCGCCGTGCCGATGTTGCCGCCGCTGCCGCCTTTGTTGTCGATGACGAAGGGCTTGCCCAGTGCGTCTTGCAAGCCCTTGGCCAGCGGACGGGCGGCGATGTCCGACGGCCCACCCGCCGGCCACGGCACCACCACCGTGACGGGTTTGGCCGGCCAACTCTGCGCCCAGGCCGGCGCCAGCGCCGCTGCCCACAACCCGCCCGCTGCGCCCAGCCAACGCAACCCTTGGCGCCGGTTGATGGGTTTGATGCCTTGATCCATCGCTTGTCTCCTCGTTGAAAAGTCACCGCTTTGGCCAGTCTGCCGCAAGCGGGGGTGGCGTGGGCGTTCCGCCATAATCGCCCCATGCCCACCGACCCCTCCCTGAATCGCTATTTCACCGAACAGGTGGTTGGCCGGCCCTTCGCTGTGAGCCTGGGGTCGAGCCCGAAATCCCCCCTGAAATTGCGCCATGGCGTGCTGGTCGATTGGGCCAGCAACCGCATGCGCCTGACCCGCAAAGCCGCCCGCACCCTCACCGCCCGCGACACCGGTGCCTTGCTCGCTGGCGAGCCCGTGCCCATCGGCACCCTGCGGCGCCTGCGCTGGGGTTTGGTGGCCGGAGCGTGGCTGCTGTGGTCGGTCGGGTTGGTGGCCGCGTGCGTCTATCTGCTGGAGTGGAACGCTTGAGCAAGTCCCAAGACACTTTGATCATCGATCCGGTGCGCATGCACATCGTCAACCGGATCGCCGAGGGTTCCACGTTGCGGGGCGAACATCGCTACAGCGGCGGGTTGCTGCTGCAAGGCGCGCTGCATGGCGGTGGTGAAATCGGTGGCCGCCTGGTGGTGTGGCACGACGCCACCCTCGAAGGAGAATTCCGCGTGCTGGGCGATTTGTATGTGTTTGGCCGCATCGGCGCCAAAACCAGCGACCAAACCGCCGATCCCAGCACCCGCATCGAATGCCACGGCACGGTTTATCTGGCGTCCACGGCGGTGTGTACCGGCGAGATCACCGCCACCCGATTGCACATGTACGACGGGGCCAGCCTGCAAGGCCCGTTCTCGTCTCTCAAGGCCGAACGCATCCTGCCCGTGCTGAACGACTGATTGCGCGCCCCGGCCGCCCCCAGCCCTCCCGCGAGCCCTCATGAACGATCACCCTTCTCCCGATTCGCTCCCCGAGTTGCGGCCTTTGCCGGCTGAGTTGTCGCTGGCGATGGATCCCGGTGTGGGCCTGCCCCTGCCCCCCGTGGAGCTGATGCCGCTGCCTCTGCCGGTCGAAGCCGCCAACGCGCCCGACGCCGCCCCAGCGCCCTCCACCACCGAAGCCCACGCGCCGGAAGCGGACACACCGCCCCCGCTCGATCCCGCGCTGCCGCCGCCCGAAGCCCATGTGCCGCTGGGCCTGCACCTGCCGGACACCCAGCGCGTGCCCACCCTCACCTACTTGCGCCCCAATGCGGCCCCGCCGGGCCACTCGACGCTGGCGTCGGGCATGAGTTTCGTTGGGCGCATCCAGCTCACGGGTTCGCTGACAGTGGGCGGGGCCATCGAAGGGCCGGTCATCGCCATGACCGAGCGCGGGGGCAACAGCCACGTCATCGTGGCCGAAACAGGCGTGGTGCGCGGGGACATCATCGCCCGCAACATCACCGTTCAAGGCCGCACCAGCGGGTTGCTGGACGCACCCGGCGGGCGCGTCACCTTGCACGACGGTTCGGTGGTCGAAGGGCGGGTGCGTTACACCACCTTGCAGGTCAACGGCGCCGACCTGAACGCCCAACTCGAACGCGTGCGCCCCGAAAGTGACCCCACTTCTGTTCATCGCGGTTGACCCATGCCAGCTTCCGACACTCTGACCCCTTCGCGTCTGGTGCCTGCCGAACGGCTGGACGCCATCAACAGCCGCATCGCGGAAGACGCGGTGTTTGACGGTTCCTTGTCCACCACCGAGCCCGACTTGGGGCTGCGCATCGACGGCACACTGCACGGCCCGGTGTATTTGGGCATGGGCGGCACGATCCACATCGGCCCCAAAGGCGTGGTGCTGGACACGGTGATCGAGGCCGACCACATCCTCATCGAAGGCCAGGTGCGCGGCACCGTGCTGGCCCGCCAAACCCTGGAGCTGACGGGCACGGCCTCGCTATTGGGCGATGTCGTTTACGGCACGCTGTTGGATGTGCATGCCGGGGCCAAACTGCGCGGGCGCATCGAATACCGCCCGCTGGTGGATGAGCCCGAAGGCGCTTGAACGGGCGCCCTGTCAGCCGCCGATCAACTGCGGTAATCGGCGTTGATGCTGACGTAATCGTGTGAGAGATCACACGTCCACACCGTGGCGCGGGCCGCACCTCGGCCCAAGTTCACGCGCACGCTGATTTCGGCCTGCTTCATCACCCGTTGGCCGTCCTCCTCGCGGTAAGACGGGTTGCGGCCGCCTTGCGTCACCACATGGACATCGTCCAAGTGCATCTCGATCAAGGTTTGATCCAGATCGTCGATGCCGGCGTAGCCCACCGCCGCCAGGATGCGGCCCAGGTTGGGGTCGGACGCGAAAAAGGCCGTCTTCACCAGGGGTGAATGCGCGATGGCGTAGGCCGCTTGGCAGCATTCGTCCTCGGTGCGCCCGCCTTCGATGGTGATGCTGATGAACTTGGTGGCGCCCTCGCCATCCCGCACGATGGCTTGCGCCAGTTCACGCGCCACCGCCACGATGGCCTCTTGCAGCGCGGCGCCTTCGGCGCTGTCCAGCGCGGTGATGGGGGCGTTGCCGGCTTGGTGGGTGGCGATCAGCACGAAGCTGTCGTTCGTCGAAGTGTCCCCATCGATGGTGATGCGGTTGAACGACGCATCGGCGGCTCGCTTCACCAACGGCTGCACCAGCTCCGGCGCGATGGCCGCATCGGTAGCAACAAACCCCAGCATGGTGGCCATGTTCGGGCGAATCATGCCGGCGCCCTTGGAGATGCCCGTCACCGTCACCGTTTGGCCGCCGATCGTCACTTGGCGCGAGGCGGCTTTGGGCAGGGTGTCCGTGGTCATGATGCCTTCGGCGGCCTTGGCCCAATGGGCGGGGGCCAAGTCGGCCAGCGCTGCTGGCAAGCCGGCTTCGATGCGCTCCACCGGCAGGGTTTCCATGATCACGCCCGTGGAAAACGGCAAGATCTGTGCAGCGCTCAGGCCCATCTGCGCGGCCAGCGCATCGCAGGTGCGGCGGGCGCGGGCCAGGCCGTCGGCGCCGGTGCCCGCGTTGGCGTTGCCGGTGTTGACGACGATGGCGCGCATCGCCGAGCTGGCCGCCAGGTGTTCGCGGCACACCTGCACGGGGGCGGCGCAATACCGGTTTTTGGTGAACACGCCGGCCACGGTCGAGCCTTCGACCAAGGACATCACCACCAAATCCTTGCGGTTGGCCTTGCGCACGCCCGCTTCGGCGACACCAAGGGTCACACCGGCCACGGGGAACAGGCTGTCAGGGTTCGGGGCTTGCAAGTTAACGGGCATGGCAGTGAATGCTCCTGTGAACAGAGGAAGAACGGCCTTGCATTGTCTCCCAGGGTTGCCCCCAGGCTGGCATGGCTCGCTGGCTACAATCAGCCGCAACCCGCCCAGGGGCTTTTGCCCATCTGGTTCAAAGATAACCCATTGATCTACAACGCTTTTTATGAGCGCCAAACATCCTGCCCCAGCGGCTGAAGCCGTCAAGCCCAGCAACTTTTTGCGCGCCATCATCGAGCGCGATCTGGAAGCCGGCACCTATGCCCAACGCCCATTCGCCGGCTCGCCGGGGGATGCAGCCCATCACGCTGCCGGCCAACCCGACCCAGCGCAGGTGCGCCTGCGCTTCCCGCCGGAGCCGAACGGTTATTTGCACGTCGGCCATGCGAAAAGCATTTGTTTGAATTTCGGCCTGGCGCGGGATTACGGCGGCGTCTGCCACCTGCGTTTTGACGACACCAACCCCGAAAAAGAAGAACAAGAGTATGTGGACGCCATCAGCGAAATGGTGGCCTGGCTGGGTTGGGACTGGAACGCCCACGGCGTGAGCCACCAGTTTTACGCCAGCGATTACTTCGATTTCATGTACCAGGCCGCCGAAACGCTGATCCAACGCGGCTTGGCTTATGTGGACGAGCAAACGCCCGAAGAGATGCGCGCCAACCGGGGGGACTTCACCACCCCCGGTGTGGACAGCCCGTTCCGCAGCCGCACGCCCGAGGAGAACTTGGCGCGTTTCCGCGAAATGCGCGACGGCCAGCACGCCGACGGCGCCATGGTGTTGCGCGCCAAGATCGACATGGCTTCGCCCAACATCAACATGCGCGATCCGGCGATCTACCGCATCCGCCGCGCCACGCACCACAACACCGGCGACAAGTGGTGCATCTACCCGATGTACACCTTCGCCCATCCGATTGAGGACGCGCTGGAGCGCATCACCCACAGCATCTGCACGCTGGAGTTTGAGGATCAGCGCCCGTTCTACGACTGGTTGCTGGAAAACCTCGCCGATGCGGGTCTGCTGGCGCGTCCGCTGCCCAAGCAGTACGAGTTCGGGCGCCTGAACCTGAGTTACGTCATCACCAGCAAGCGCAAGCTGAAGCAATTGGTGGATGAGAAACACGTCGCGGGGTGGGACGATCCGCGCATGCCGACGCTGGCCGGGATGCGTCGCCGGGGCTACACCCCCGCTGCCATCCGCAAAGTGGCGGACGATTCGGGCGCGAGCAAAACCAACGTCTGGCTGGATTACTCGGTGTTGGACATCGCCCTGCGCGCCGACCTGGAAGCCAAAGCCCCACGCGCCATGGCCGTGATCGACCCGCTGAAGTTGAAACTGACCAACTTCGCCGACGTGTTTGGTGCCGCCGAACACCGCGAGCCGTGCAGCGCGCCGGCGCATCCGCACCTGCCGGAGCTGGGCCAGCGCCAATTCAGCCTCGGCCCCGAACTGTGGATCGAGCGCGAAGACTTCATGGAAACGCCGGTCAAGGGTTACTTCCGTTTGTTCCCGGGTAACAAGGTGCGGCTGAAATACGGCTACGTCATCGAATGCACCGGCTGCGAGAAGAACGAGGCTGGCGAAATCACCGCCGTGACCGCGCAAATCCTCCCCGACACCAAGAGCGGCACCCCCGGCGCTGACTCGGTGAAGGTCAAGGGCGTGATCACCTGGGTGGGTGTGCATGAAGCCGTGGCGTGCGAAATGCGCCTCTTTGACCGCCTGTTCACCGAAGCCCAGCCCGATGCCGGCGGACGCGATTTCCTCACCGTGCTGAACCCGAACAGCAAGAAGGTGCTGCGCTCGTACCTGGAGCCGTCGCTGGCCCACGCCAAGCCCGATGACAAATTCCAGTTCGAGCGCCACGGCTATTTTGTGGCGGATCGGCTGGATCATTCGGCGGCGTTGCCGGTGATCAACCGCATCACCACGCTCAAGGATGGCTGGGCGAAGTAACGAAATGCCCGGCGCCTTTCCCGCATGAACCCCACTGCCGCCCCCGACGCCACCGCTTGGCTCCACCAAGGCGCCACCCTGCGACAGCAAGGCCACACCGAACAAGCGTTGTCGTGTTACGAGCAGGCGCTGTCCTTGCCGGACGCGCCGCCGGCGGCTTGGTTCAATGCTGGCAACGCCTTGTTCGACCTCGGGCGCTGGGCCGCCGCCCGGCAGCGTTTCGAAAGTTGCCTGGCCTTGCCGCCGCCCCTTCCCGCTGAGCTGTCCGAAGCGGCACACCTGCAAGCCGCCCGCTGTGCCGTCAAACAAGGTGAATTGGGTGCCGCTCGCGTCCACTTTGCCGCCGTGTTGCGCCTCAACCCGCAGCAATTCAGCGCTTGGCTGGAGGCGGGGCACGTCTGCCGTACCCAAGGGGCCACCGAGCAGATGATCGGGGCTTACCAGCACGCCACCGCCGCCGCCCCGCAGCGCTGGGAAGGCCATCTGGCGTTGGCGCGGGGGTTGGAGGATCTCGCCCGCTGGGACGAGGCCGCTGCCAGCTACCACCGCGCCCTGCTTTGCACCGACACCGCCGCCGACGGCCCCCGCCTGCGCTTGCGCCAACACCACCAAATGGCCCGCTGGCGTCTGGAACGGGGCGATGCGGCGCGGGCTTTGGAAGCGCTGCGCGCTGCCCTGGCCTGTCTGCCACCGCCCCGCCCGGACGACGCCGCACCAGCCCTGGGCCTGAACGAATGGGCGGAACTCCACATCGACCTGGGTGAGATCCTCATCCGTCTCGGCCTGACCGACGAGGCCCATCGCGCCCTGGAGCAAGCCAGCCAAGCCACCGCCGAAACCACGCTGTCCCGCTTGGCCGAACTGGCCTTTCGCAGCAACTTGTGGCAGGAAGCACAGGCCGTGTTGCGGCGCAACGTCACCCTGCATCCAGACAGCGCCACGGCGCACTGGAACTTGGCCCACGCCCTGGCCGAAAGCTGGCAAATGGAAGATGCGCTGGCCGAACTGGCCCGCGCTGAAGCCCTCGCCCCCATGCCGGGAGCCCGCTCGATGCGCGCCAGCATCGCTGGCCGAATGGGCGATGCGGCCACCGCCTTGCAGCTCTACCGCGAACTCGCTGCCGAAGAGGGGCCTCGCTCCAAAATGGTGTCCAGCGCGGCCATGAGCACGCTGTATTGCGACCACCTGCATCCCGCCGAAGTTGCCGCGCTGCACCGAACGTGGTTCGCCCCCCTCGGTGAGGGTGCGCGCTCGCCCGCCGCCTTCGCCAACCCCCGCCAGCCCGAACGGCGCTTGCGCCTGGGCTTGGTCACGGCAGACTTCCACCATCAGCACCCCGTCAACATCTTCATGCAGCCGGTGTTGCGGCGGCTCGATCGGCAGCAGTTTGAATGCGTGGTGTACTTCGTCGGCGTGTCCTACGACGAGCAAACGCACTTGGCCAAACAGCGCGTCGATCGGTGGGTCGAATGCACCACTTGGAGTGATGCCCTGCTGGCCCAACGCATCGAAGCCGACGGCATCGACGTGCTGCTCGATCTGGCCGGACACACCTCGCACCAACGCATGGCCTTGTTTGCGCGTCGGGCGGCGCCGGTGCAGGCCACCTTCTTGGGTTATCCCGGCTCCACCGGGGTGCCCAACATGGATTGGATCGTGGCCGACGCAGTGGTCGCGCCCCCCGAACACGCGCCGCTGTACAGCGAGCGCATCGCCCGGTTGCCACATGCGGTGTTTTGCTTCGCCCCCGAAGCGGACTATCCGTTCCCGACCCTGCCCGACGCCCATGCCACCCGCCCGCTGACCTTCGGCAGCTTCAACAACGTGCCCAAACTCACCCCGCACACGCTGGGGTTGTGGGCCCAAGTGCTGCACGCCGTGCCGGGTTCGCGCTTGCTGCTCAAGGCGCCCAGTTTCAAAGACCCCGGCGCGGTGCGGCGGTTTTCGGAGGCGTTCCAACGCCTGGGCATCGCGCCGCAGCGCCTGCTGTTCCGAGGCCCCACCGGCCTGGCCGACATGATGGCCGAGTACGCCGATGTGGACATCGCCCTCGACCCGACGCCCTACAACGGCGGCACCACCACCCTCCAAGCGCTGTGGATGGGCACGCCGGTGCTGACCCGGTGCGGGCACACCTTCGTCTCACGCATGGGTGCCAGCTTCATGCAAGCCGCTGGTTTGCCAGATTGGGTAGCCCACAGCGATGCCGACTATGTCGCCATCGCCCAACGCATGGCGGCTGACCGCCCCGGGCTGCTGGCGCTGCGGCGCGGCCTGCGCCAACGCCTGCTGGCCCGGCCCGCCTGGGACATCGACCGCTACACCGCCGATTTCGGCGCCTTGCTGCGGCACATTTGGGGGGCCGCCTGCACTTGAAGCGTCGCACCGGAGGCGACTTGCTGGATCGATTGATGCAGCATGTTTTCAAAGCGAATCAGCACACTCTCCCAGCTTTGCCGCAACGCCCGCTCCCGGGCGTGCTGGCCGAGCCGATGCCGCAGCGCGGGCGCCTGCGCCAGTTGCACGGCCACTTGCACAAACGCCGCTGCTTGCCCAGGGGCCACCAAGTGCCCCGTGATGCCGCTTTCAATCAATTGAGCGGCAGCAGCGCAGTCGAACGCCAGCACAGGCAAGCCGCTGGCCATGGCTTCGGTGGTGACGTTGCCAAACGTCTCCGTCAAGCTGGGGAACAGGAACAAATCGGCTGAGGCGTAATGGGCGGCCAAATCCGCCCCGGTGCGCTGGCCCGTCAGAATCGCATCGGGGCAACGAGCTTGAATCTCTGCCCGCATCGGCCCGTCCCCGACCAGCAACAACCGGCTGCGCGGCTGGCGTACACGGATGGCCGCGTACGCCTCCAACAGCAGCCCCAGGTTTTTCTCCGCCGCCAAGCGTCCGACGCACGCCACCACCAGATCGTCCGGCGCCACGCCCCACTGGGCGCGCAGTTCGGCGCTGCGGTGCGCGGGCGAGAAACGTTGCGTGTCCACCCCGCGTGACACCACACTCAAGCGCTCAAACCCGACAGCCGCCAAATCACGCCGCAGCGCTTCGGTGGGCACCATCGTGCATTGGGCCGCGTTATGGAACTTGCGCAAGTACGCCATGATGGGCTTGCGCAACCACCCGATGCCGTAATGCTGGCTGTAGGCGTGGAAATTGGTGCGAAAGTCCGAACTCACCGGCAGCCGGAGATGCCGCGCCGCGTGCAACGCCGACCAACCCAACGGCCCTTCGGTGGCGATGTGAACCACGTCCGGGCGCTGCTGCGACCACAGCCGCACCAAAGCCCGCTTGGACGGCACCCCCATGCGCAAATGGGGATAACGGGGGATCGGCAACCCCCGCATCAACACCTCATGCACACCGGGGCTGTGATCCCCGGTGCCATCGTGCGCATCCTGGCGTGGCCGCACCAATTGGACATCGTGGCCCCGCTGTTGCAGGCCCTCGACGATGCGTGCGATGGTCATGGCCACACCGTTGACTTCGGGCGGGTAAGTCTCGGTGACACAGGCCACCCGCAGCGAGCGCTGGGCCGCTGGGAAGTGGTTCACCATCAAGGGAGAAGGGGCCGGGCTGTTCATGGGCCGCATGGTGGGCTGCTTGTGCAACCGTTCGATGACAAGGCTTTCGTCACACACCTTTCATGCGCCTTGCCGACGATGCACCCCCACTGGCACAACGGTTGTGCCACCAGGAGACCGCCTTGCCTTCCGCCCTTCAAGCCTTTTTGCAAGAACTGGCCACCCAGCGCTGGGACGACCACCGCTACTACCACCAGAGCCGCATCAACCAAACGCTTCACCTCATCAGCGCCCTCAGTTTCCTGGTGGCCTATGGGGTGCTGTTTTTCGATCCGGCGCTGGCCGCCCTCATTGGCTGGCTGGTGTCCATGGTGACGCGCCAAACCGGTCACTACCTGTTCGAACCACGTGGGTTTGACGCCCTCAACCAAGTCAGCGACGAGTACAAGGAGCGCGTCAAAGTGGGCTACAACATGCAGCGCAAGACGCTGCTGTTGAGCGTCTGGGTGCTGCTGCCGGCCACGTTGTGGTTCGAGCCTGCTCTGTTCGGCCTGATCGAACCGGGCGAGGGCACCGCTGGGTTTTGGCACCACCTGGGTCTGGCTTGGCTGGCCCTGGGCGTGACGGGTTTTGCACTGCGCGTGCTTTACCTGTGCATCAAGCGCAGCCCCCTCACCGGCCTGGCTTGGATGACCAAGATCCTGACCGACCCGTTCCATGACGTGGTGCTGTACCACAAGTCGCCGCTGGCCCTGCTGCGCGGCGAACTGATCGACCCGATGCCGCATGTGCGGCATTCTTGAGCCTGCCGCTCAGCGCACGCCGGGGGCGCTTTCGTGAACGGCGGCGGGCAGCGCCTGGCCGGCAGCGGCCAGGGCCTGCTCCAAGTGCAGATCTGTGCCTTCCGGCAAGGGCTGGCCTTCGACCAAGGCTGCGTGCATCTGCCGATCATCCAACTGACCGCACCACTTGGCCACCACCAGCGTGGCCACGCCATTGCCCACCAAGTTGGTCAGCGCCCGGGCTTCGCTCATGAAACGATCGATGCCCAAAATCAGCGCCAGCCCCGCCACCGGCACGCCCCCCACTGCCGACAGCGTGGCCGCCAGCACAATGAAACCCGAGCCCGTCACCCCGGCGGCGCCCTTGCTGGTCAGCAGCAGCACGGCCAACAGCGTCAACTGCTGGGTCAAGGTCATGGGGGTGTCTGTGGCTTGGGCGATGAACACGGCGGCCATGGTCAAGTAGATCGAGGTGCCATCCAGGTTGAAGGAGTACCCCGTCGGGATCACCAGGCCCACCACGCTCTTTTCGGCGCCGGCGTGCTCCATTTTGCGCATCATGCGCGGCAGCACCGACTCCGACGACGACGTACCCAACACGATCAGCAGCTCTTCCTTGATGTACTTGATGAACTTCAGGATCGAGAAGCCGTGAACTTTGGCAATCAAGCCCAACACGCCAAAGATGAACAGCAAACACGTGCCGTAGAACGCGCCCATCAGTTGCGCCAATTGCAGCAGTGTGCCCACGCCGTACTTGCCGATGGTGAACGCCATGGCGCCAAACGCCCCGATGGGCGCCACCTTCATGATCGCGCCAACGATGGCAAACAGCACATGCGACAGCTTGTCGATGAACGTGAACACCATGTTGTGTTTGCCACCAAACTTTTGCAGCGCGAAACCGAACATCACCGAGAACAGCAGCACTTGCAGGATTTCACCCTTGGCGAACGCATCCACCACGCTGCTGGGGATGACGTTGAGCAGGAAGTCCGTGGTGCTGGTCATCTTGCCGGGGCCGACGTAGTTGGTCAGGCCCTTGGTGTCCAGCGCATTCGGATCGACGTGCATACCGGCGCCCGGTTGCAACACATTCACGATCACCAAACCGATGATGAGCGCCAGCGTCGAGACCACTTCGAAGTAGATCAGCGCCAGCCCGCCCGTTTTGCCCACCTTCTTCATGTTTTCCATGCCGGCGATGCCCAGCACGACGGTGCAAAAGATGATCGGCGCGATGATCATCTTGATCAGCTTGATGAAACCATCCCCCAACGGTTTCATTTGGGCGCCCAACTCGGGCATGAAGTGCCCCAACAAGATGCCCACCGCAATGGCGAACAGCACCTGCACGTACAACGAACGGTAGATCGGCTGACGCGCAGCCCCTGGCAACGACGTGGACATCAAAGCTCCATGTTCACAGCAAAAGATGTCGCGCAGTCTAGGAAGCCAAAGCAGGCTTGGCGCTGTGGATTTTGCGTAGCCGCTGGCGTCCCATGCCCAAGGGGCTTCCCCCCAGTTTGCGCACACAGCCTGTGGATAAAGCTGTGCAAAACCTGAAATTTGATGACCTAACCCATTGAAATAAAAGGGGTTTCAATAGATTGCCTCATTTTTAAGCAGAATGCAGGCTTCTTGGGAATCATTCAAAGTCGGATCGGTACAATCCCGGCGACTTTGACCCTTTCTGGAGGTTTTCGCATGAAGTCTCTCAAGTCCGTCCTGCTGCTGACAGCGGCTTCGGCGCTGTTCGCCGGCTGCACCAACGTGCCGCTGAATGAACCGGCCCCCGTGACCACCCTGGCCCCTGCGGCCCCCGCCGTCGCCGACGCCGCTCCCGCCGTCATCAGCACGGTGCAGCAGGCCGTGGCACCGAAGCCAGCCCACCTGGACCCGACCAGCCGCATCTCGCTCGAACGCAGCATCTACTTCGAATACGACCAGTTCACCATCCGCAGCGCCGACACGGGCTTGGTGGAACTGCACGGCAAGTACCTGGTTGCCAACCCCAATGTTTCGATCAAGATCGAAGGCAACGCCGACGAACGCGGCAGCAAGGAATACAACCTGGCGCTGGGCCAAAAGCGGGCCGAAGCCGTGCTGCGCGCCCTCAAGACCTTCGGTGTGAAGGACAGCCAAGCCGAACCCGTCAGCTTCGGCGAGGAAAAGCCCAAGTCCACCGGCCAAGGTGAAGCCGCCTGGGCCCAAAACCGCCGCGCCGACTTGGTCTACCCGGCCAAGTGATGTGAGGAAGGGGGCGGCGCTGTCAGGGTTTTTCGTCCCACAGGCGCGCCCATCCTTCTGAGCCCAGCTCGGACATCAGCGCCATGTTGCGCTCGTAAATCGTTTCCGCCTCCGGGAACGCTTCGACCGCCCGGTCGATGCTGGCTTCGCGGATCAGGTGCAGCGTCGGCCAGGGTGCGCGGTTGGTGTTGTTGGTCACGTCGTCTTCCGCCGTGTCCGCGAACTGAAAGTTCGGGTGGAAGTTGGCGATTTGCAACACCCCATCCAGCGCCAAATCCTCCAACGCGGCATCGGCCACGTCGAGAAAATCGTTGAAGTCGAGAAAATCGGCGAAAGCGTCGGGCAGCACCAGCAGCGTGGTGTCGGTCACTTCGGGATCGACTTCGGCCAGGTGACGCAGCTCACTCACCAGCTCATCCAACACCGCTTGCGGCGTCTGCGCCCGGCTCACCACCCAGCGGATTTGCCCTTTGATGTGGACACTTTTGGCAAATGGGCACAGGTTGAGGCCAATCACGGCCCGCTCCAACCATTGACGTGAGCGGTTCAGCACCGCCTCATCGGAAATCACAGATGCATTCATGCCTGCCATTGTGCGAGATGGCGGGATGTTGCAATGCACAATCCCACCTCATCGCCCCGAGCGGGTTTTCCCTGCGAGCCATTGCCATGCGTCGAGTTGTCTTCAATCAGAAAGGGGGGGTGGGCAAGTCCACCCTGACGTGCAATCTGGCCGCCATCGGCGCCCACCAAGGGCGACGCACGCTGGTGGTGGATCTGGACGTGCAAGGCAACGCCACACGCTACCTGCTGGGCACCGGCGCAGACACCCCCGCTCCCGGCAGTGCGGATTTTTTTGAGCAGCAAATCAAGTTCAGCGTCCACCCGCTGGCGGCCACCGCGTTTGCGCAGCCGACGCCGTTTGCCAACCTGTCCCTGATGCGGGCCTCATCGGCGTTGGATGATCTGCATGCCAAGCTCGAATCCCGCTACAAAATCTACAAGCTGCGCGACATGCTGCTGGAGCTGGGCGAACACTACGACGACATTTGGATCGACACCCCGCCCGCTCTCAATTTCTACACCCGTTCAGCGCTGATCGCTTCCGAAGGCTGCTTGATCCCGTTCGATTGTGATGACTTCTCACGCCGGGCGCTGTATGGCCTGCTGGAAACGCTGGAAGAAATTCGCACGGATCACAACAGCGGGTTGCGGGTCGAAGGCATTGTGGTGAACCAGTTCCAGCCGCAAGCCAAGCTGCCGCGCCGGGTGGTGGATGAGCTGGTGGCCGAAGGGTTGCCGGTGTTGCAGCCGTATTTGAGCAGCACGATCAAGGTGCGTGAGTCGCACGAACGGGCTCTGCCGATGATCCACCTGGACCCGACGCACAAACTCACACGGGATTTGGTGAGTTTGCACGCCGGTTTGGGCGCCCGCTGACCCGCATCACGCGGGCCACCCCGTCAGCGCGGGGATTCGGGCAACTCGATTTTGACTTCGAGGATTTCCAGGTTGTCCTGGCGCTCGATGTTGACGCGCACGTCGTGCGGTTTGATCTGCACGAATTTGAGCACCACTTGGAGCAGCTCTTTTTGCAGTGCAGGCAGGTAGTCGGGCGAGATGTTGGCACGCCCGCGCTCATGGGCCAGGATGATTTGCAAGCGCTCTTTGGCCACGCTGGCGCTTCCCTTTTTTTCGCCCAGAAAAACAGACAGCAGGGACATGATGCTCATTTCCCCCCGAAGATGCGCTTGAAAAAGCTGGGCTTGACCGCCTCGATGAAACGCAGCGGTTTGTCCTCCCCCATGAAACGGGCGGCCAGATCGAGGTAGGCTTCGGAGATGTCCGTGCCCTTCATCAGCACCACGGGCAGACCTTGGTTGGAGGCGTCCAGCACGACGTCCGATTCGGGAATCACGCCGATGAGCGGGATGCGCAGCACATCCATCACATCGTCCAAAGACATCATGTGCCCGCTCGACACCCGCGACGGGTTGTAGCGCGTGATGAGCAAATGCTCCTTGACCGGCTCGCGCCCTTCGATGGCCCGGCGCGTCTTGGAGGCCAGCAGCCCCAGGATGCGATCAGAATCGCGCACCGAAGAAATTTCCGGGTTGGTGACGACCAAAGCGTCATCGGCGAACAACATCGCCATCACAGCCCCGGTTTCGATGCCGGCGGGCGAATCGCAGATGATGTACTCGAACCCCATGTCCTTGAGTTCTTGAATCACCCGCTCGACGCCTTGTTCGGTCAGCGCATCCTTGTCCCGCGTCTGCGAGGCGGCCAGGATGTAGAGGTTCTCGCAGTGTTTGTCCTTGATCAGGGCCTGGTGCAGTTTGGCTTCGTTGTGGATGACGTTGATCAGGTCATACACCACACGGCGCTCGCAGCCCATGATCAGGTCGAGGTTGCGCAACCCCACGTCAAAGTCGATCACGACCGTTTTGTGCCCACGCTGGGCCAAACTGGCCGAAAAGCTGGCACTGGTGGTGGTTTTGCCCACCCCTCCCTTGCCGGAGGTCACCACAATGATGCGGCTCATCGGCGTTGTGTCCTTTCTGAATGTGTTGTCGTTGTCTTGAGCCCGGTGTTCATGGGCTCCATCAGCAGCCGTTCGCCATCCAAACGCACTTGCGCCATCTGGCCGATGGCGTCGGGAAACGCGCCTTCCTCCAGCGTGCGCCAGTGGCCGGCGATGGACACCAACTGTGGCTGCATGTTGAGCGCAAAAATGCGCGCTGAGGAATCCCCACAAGCGCCAGCGATGGCCCGCCCCCGCAACGGCCCATAGACATGAATGCTGCCATCGGCGATGACTTCGGCGCCAAAGTTCACCAGCCCGAGCACCACCAAATCCCCGCCCTTGGCGTAAAGACGCTGGCCGGAACGCAGGGGTTTGTCATGCACCAGCGTCAGGCGCGTGGGGGGCAGCGTGGCGGCGGCTTCGTCGCCGTCCAGCTCCAGCACGAGGTCTTCGGGCTCGATGGGCGGCGCAGTGGCATCCACTGCGGCGGGCGGCGTCACCACGGGCAGGCTGACCAGCACGGGCCGGCTGCCCGGTGGAATCGGATCGGGCGCTTCGGCCAAGCCAGCGGCCAGGCCAGCGGCCATTTGCGCTGCGCCACCGCCACGCACGGCGATCGGGTTCAGCCCGTGTTGCCGCAGCAGCGCCAACAGGGCTTCGAAGTCCGGCACCTCGTCGGCTTCGCGCACAGCGGAAAAATCCAGGCACACCGGTTCGTGCCCGAAGAAACCCGGCGCGTTGTCAAACCGCAGGCGCATGGCCTGCGACAACGCAGCGAGATCCAGGGTCTTGATCACCACCGCCAGCACGGTCAACGTCGCACTTTTGAGATCAAGAACCGCAGTGGCGGATGCCTTGGAGAGTACAGCCATGGCGATATTCCTGTCGGGGGCGCTCAGTGTAACGGCCGCTCTGGGGCCGACCCGAGCCAGCGCACCACCTCACGCGAGTCGGTGAAGGTACGCACCGCATCGTAGGTTTGTTGCGCCTGCACAAAGCGGCGGCGCAAATAATGCAGCCACTGTTTGATCCGCCCCGCCCGGTGGCGCGGCTCGACGTGGCCTTCAATGCGCTGGGCATAGTGCAGCAGCGATTGGCGGATCGCTTCCCAGGTCGGCAGTGGCGTCACGGTGGCCGAAGCCCCACCCACAGCCGCCCGCACTGCCTGGGCCAACCCGGGGTCGGACAACTGCCCACGCCCCAGCATCAGCGAGGTGCAGCCCGATTCGGCTTGGCAGCGCAGCGCGTCTTCGACCGTCCAAATCTCGCCGTTGGCAATCACCGGGATGGTGACGTGGGCCCGCACATCGGCAATGCGCTGCCAGTAAGCCGGCGGTCGATACCCTTGCGCCCGGGTGCGCGCATGCACCACCAGCTCGCTGGCACCGCCTTCGGCCAGGGCGCGGGCGCATTCTTCGGCACGCTGATCATCGTGCAACCCCAGGCGCATCTTGGCGGACACCGGCACCGACGCCGGCACCGTCCGCCGCACCGCTTGCATGATGCGCCACAGCCGCTCAGGCTCCTCCAGCAAGGCCGCGCCGCCGCCGTGGCGGTTGACGATCTTGGCCGGGCAGCCAAAGTTCAAATCGACGCCCGGTGCGCCCAAAGACGCCACCCGCGCCGCGTTGTCCGCCAAACACGCCGGATCGGAGCCCAGCAGTTGCGGGCGCACCGGCACCCCCGCTGGCGTGCAGCCACCCTGGCGCAACTCGGGCACCACGCGCACAAACACCCGTTCGGGCAACAACTGGTCGGTGATGCGGATGAACTCACTCACACACCGATCCACGCCCCCCAAGCGCGTCAGCGCATCGCGCAGGGCAAAGTCCAGCACCCCTTCCATCGGGGCCAACAACAACTGCATCGTTTCAGCCTTTGCGCAGGCGCTGGATCAGCGTCACACCGGCCAGCACGCACGCCCCGGCGATCACGCCCAGGCCGCCGTCCAGCGCCATGCCCAACACGCTGCCCCACGGGCCGAGGGCGTCCGTCCACGCGGCGAACAGGTGATGCAACGGCCCCAAGCCATGCACCAGGATGCCACCGCCCACCATGAACATCGCCGCTGTGCCGACGATGGACAGCGTCTTCATCAACCACGGTGCCGCCACCAGCAAGGCCCGACCGACAGGTTGCAGTGCGCCGCCACGCTGGCTCAGGTACAACCCCGCGTCGTCCATCTTGACGATGGCCGCCACCAAGCCGTACACCCCCACCGTCAGCAGCAAGGCCACCGCCGTCAGCACGCTGAACTGCGTCATCAGCGGGGCCGCCGCCACAGCGCCAAGCGAGATCGCCATGATTTCGGCGGAGAGGATGAAGTCGGTGCGCACGGCACCGGCGATTTTGTCGCGCTCCAGCGCCACCAAATCGATGGCCGGATCGGCCACGCTGCACACGCGGCCAGCGTGCTCATCTTCGGCACAGGACTGGCGGGCATGCCACAGTTTTTCGAAGCCCTCAAAACACAAAAACGCCCCACCCAGCATGAGCAGCGGCGTGATGAGCCACGGCACCAGCAGGCTGATGAGCAGCGCCGCCGGCACCAGAATCGCCTTGTTTTTCAGCGATCCTTTGGCCACCGCCCACACCACCGGCAGCTCGCGCTCGGCCCGCACCCCGGCGACTTGCTGGGCGTTGAGCGCCAAATCGTCCCCCAGCACCCCAGCGGTTTTACGGGCAGCGACCTTGGTCAACACGGCGATGTCGTCCAGCAGGGACGCGATGTCATCGATGAGGGTCAGCAAACTGGCACCGGCCACGGCCATCTCCTGAAAGTGATGAAAACGTCAGTGTGCCGGATCCACCAAGGCGTGCAGTTCGTCCAGCGGCACCACCGTGACCCCCACTTGCGGCTGGGCGCGTCCGCCGCCCCGGATCACCCCACGCAGCGGGGCCACATCGCCATAGTCCCGCCCCCAAGCCAGGGTGACGTGGTCCAAGCCAGCTTGCACGTTGTTGGTCGGATCCAGGGCCACCCAGCCTTGCGCCGGGCACCACACTTCCACCCAAGCGTGCGAGGCATCGGCCCCGACCAAACGCGGTTGACCCGGCGGCGGTTGGGTCAGCAAGTAGCCGCTGACGTAACGCGCCGCCAGCCCCAGCGAGCGGCAGGCGCCGATCATGACGTGGGCGAAGTCTTGGCAAACCCCACGTGCCGTGGCCAGCGCATCCGTCGCCCGGGTGTTGACGTTGGTGGACAGTGGCCGGTACTCGAAATGCTCGTGGATCAACCCCATCAGCGCCAGCGCCCCCGCCATGACCGAGCGCCCCGGCGTGAACGCTTGGCGCCCAAACGCCGCCAACTTCCCCGTACACGGCGCGAAGTACGACGGCAAGCAAAACTCTACCGCCTCTGAATGCACCGCTCCCGCGTGGTAACGCAGCGCCACGGCCACGCTTTCCCAGGCGGGGCTGTCCACCAGATTCGGGGCCGGAGGTGGTGTGATGCCGACCTCAAACTGCGAACGCACCGTCAAGCGCTCATGCACCCGCGAATGGCTGAAGTTGAGCCGGCCATTGCCCCAACTGTCAAAACTCAGTTGCGAGCCCCAAGGCGGGTCGGTGGATTCTTCGGCGACGCTGCGCCACTCGTCCGGCTTCGGGTCGATGAGCAAACGCCAATCGCGCACCTGTTGAGCCGGGGTGTCGCGTGGACACAGGTAGGCCACGTGGTGGGCCAACTCCACCGACAGGTCGTAAACATAAGTGGTGTCGTGACGCACCTGCAACCAGCGTTTGCTCATTGCCACACCATGTGATTTTCCGGGCCAACGTGCGAAAACAAACGCCGGCCAATTTCATCCGAAAGCATCAACACCTGGGCGCTGCAATCCTGCAAAGCGGCGATGAGGGGGCCGTGCCCGCGTGCGGCGTCTGGGGCGCTGAGCATCTCCAACGGCCAGGTGTCGGGGCGCGGCAAACGGGCCGCGACTTCCGCCGCCCATGCCGATTCGTGCCGCGACAGCTTGAGGAAACGCTCGCGCATGGTGCGCGCCACCCAACCGAGCGAGCGGGGGTTGTCGGTGTCGATCACCAGCAGGTGCAGCAGCGGCGGCACCTCGCGCCGCGCTTGGAACTGGGCGCGGTAGGTGATGGTGGAATCGAACAACCCCAGCAGCAGCGCAAACCCATCGTCCAACTCGTGCAAACCGTGTTGGAAACCCAGCGCCAGCGCGTGGGCCAAGAAATCCAAGCGCTCGATTTGCCGCCCGACGCTGAGCAGGCGCCAGCCGTGATCGCGTGTCATGCGGTCGGTTTGCGCGCCGGTGATGGCCGACAGGTGGAAAGCCGCCCGGCCCAGCACACCGATGACATCGCTCACCGGTTCGGCCTGGCCATCGGCCAACACCGAATCCAAGTGCTGCCGGAAGTGATCGTTGGTTTCGAGGATGAGTTTCCAGTGCTCAGGCGACAGGCGTTCGCGCAGCGTTTGCGCACAGTTTTTCAGCGCCCCGAGGTTGTAGGCCACGCTGGTGACGCTGCCCGAGGTGTCCCCCAAAGCACTCACCAGGGAACGCTCGAACAGGCGCAGGGATTTTTCCGGGCTGGGCACACCGAACCCGACCAGCCCATGGCGCCGCGTGAGCGACTCCAGCACACGCAGCACCGGCGGCGACGTGGCGTTCAACACCGACCCAGTGAGCGACTCCAAGGTGAGCCGCGCCAAACGCACGGCGTTTTCGGCGCGCTCGGTGTAGCGCCCGAGCCAAAACAGGTTTTCCGCCGAACGGCTGGTGACGCTGCGGTGCCACCAAACTTCCAAATCAGCCGCAGCCAGGGGTTTGGGCAGCAAACTGGTGGCGTCCACCGTGCCTTCGGTGCGCACCCAGGTGTCGATGCTGGCGCTGCCGCGCTGCATGGACAACCACGGATCGTGCGCCCCATCGCGCCGGTTGGCGACGCGTGTCAAGCCGCCCGGCAACACGCGCCAACCGCCTTGGCCATCGGCCAGTGCAAACACCCGCACCACGGCTGGGCGAGGCTCCAACGTGCCAGCGGGCGTCCACACCGGCGTTTCGGAGGGGCGCACCCGCGCTTGCAGCGTGTAGGCCGTGGGGTTGGCGTCGATGCGCTGGGCGATGGCCACCCGGCTGTCGGTCGATTGCGTCGCCATGACGATGGGGGCAAAGCCGGTGGTGGTGTCGCTGGTTGGGAAGGTCGGCACCACGACGTAATCTTCCAACCGAGGCCGGTGGCTGCGCCACACCGCTTCCTCGCCGCACCACCAACTGGTGAAACTCGGCAAGTGCAGCTCCTCCCCCAACAAGCGGCGGGCCACGCCGGGCCAAAAACCGCTCAGGCCGGGGCTTTCCAACCACCCCGCGCCCGGCGCGTTGGCGACGATCACCTCACCCGCACGCAACGCTTGCAACAGCCCCGGCACGCCCAGCGCCGAATCGGGGCGCAGCTCCAAGGGGTCGAGGTATTCATCGTCCACCCGGCGCAGCACCACATGGACACGCTCCAAGCCGGTGAGCGTTTTCAGATACAACCGATTGGCACGCACGGTCAAATCACCGCCCTCTACCAAGGTCAAACCGAGGTAACGGGCCAGAAAGACGTGCTCGAAATACGTTTCATTGTGCGGCCCTGGGGTCAGCAGCACCACCCGCGAGCGCTCACCCGCTGGGCTCAAGCGCAGCAGGCCCTGCATCAAGGACTGGAAGGTCGAAGCCAACCGCTGCACCCGCAGCTCACGGAAGGCTTCCGGAAACTGCTGCGCGATGATGATGCGGTTTTCCAACAAATAACCCAGCCCCGACGGCGCCTGCGTGCGCTGCGCCAGCACCCACCACAGGCCGTCGGGCCCACGAGCCAAGTCGAAGGCCAGCACATGCAGGTGAATGCCGCCGGGAGGCTCACAGCCGTGCAACGGGCGCAGGTACTGCGGATGCGCCAACACCAGCGAGGGCGGCAACAAACCCTCGTTGAGCAAACAGCGTGACCCGTACACATCGGCCATGGCTGCGTTGAGCAAACGGGCGCGCTGCAACACGCCGCGCTCAATCGCCGTCCACTCCGAGGGCTCGATGAGCATGGGCAGCAACTCCAGCGGCCAAGGGCGGCTGGTGTGGTTGCCATCGTCGTAAACGTTGTAGGTGGCGCCGTCTTCCTGCACGCGATGTTGCACGCGCTTGGCGCTGTGGCCGAGGTCGCGCCAGCCGTCGGCGCCTTGGGCTCGGAAGAAGCGCTGCCACAGCGGCGCCAAGGGCGCACGCGCCCCGGCGGACGCACTCAGGCGTCCGAACAGCTCACTCACATGACCCGGGCTGCCCGGCTGGGCCGCAGCCTGGGCCAAGAGGGCCGCGTCCGGTGGCGTCACCGCCGGGGGTTCCACGGGGGCGGAGGCTGGTGCGGACGTCCCTGGCCCCCGCACGGGTGAAAAAACATGGGCATTGATCAAGCTCATGCCGTGATCATGCCCTGTTGGCGTCAGCTTAGGGATGCGGGCAGGCCGATTGCTCGGTGATTCCGCACGATCAACGTCCGATCAACGCCCGATGCGCCGCAAATCCAGCGTGAACGGGAACTCCAAGCTGCGCTGCGGTTCGCCCGCTTCCACCGGCGTGACGCTGTGGCCCATCGGGAAGAAGCGCGCCAGGCGACGGCTTTCGGCCTCGTAGGCGTTCACCGGGAAGGTGACATAGTTGCGCCCACCCGGATGCGCCACGTGGTACTGGCAACCGCCCAGCGAGCGTTTCATCCAGGTGTCCACGATGTCCACCGTCAGCGGCGCGTGAACGCCGATGGTTGGGTGCAGCGCCGAGGACGGCTGCCACGCCCGGAAGCGCACGCCCGCCACGTACTCGCCAACGCGGCCCGTCGGTTGCAGCGGCACCGTCACGCCATTGACGGTGATGCGGTGACGCGGGTCGATCAGGCCCGACACCTTCACTTCGACGCGCTCCAGCGAGGAATCGACGTAACGCACCGTGCCACCCGCCGAACCTTCTTCGCCCATGACATGCCACGGCTCCAGCGCGTTGCGCAGGGTCATGTGGATGCCCCGGTTGCTGTACTCGCCGATCTTGGGGAAGCGGAACTCGAAGTGCGGTGCGAACCACGCTGCATCGAAGCCGTAGCCCGAGCTGCGCATTTCTTCCATCACATCGGCAAAGTCTTCCTGCACGAAGTGCGGGAGCAAGAAGCGGTCGTGCAGCTCGGTGCCCCAGCGCACCAGCGGCGCACGGTACGGCTCATTCCAGAAGCGGGCGATGAGCGAGCGCAACAGCAGTTGCTGCACGATGCTCATGCGGGCATGCGGCGGCATTTCGAACGCACGCAGCTCCAGCAGGCCCAGGCGACCGGTGCTGCTGTCGGGCGAGTAAAGCTTGTCGATGCAGAACTCGCTGCGGTGGGTGTTGCCGGTCACGTCCACCAAGACGTTGCGCAGCGTGCGATCCACCAGCCACGGCGGCATGTGCCCGCCATAAACCGACTTGTTGCGCTCGATTTCACCCAGGGCGATTTCCAGCTCACGCAACTGGTCATTGCGGGCTTCATCGACACGCGGCGCTTGGCTGGTCGGGCCGATGAACATGCCGCTGAACAGGTAGCTCAACGATGGGTGGTTGTGCCAGTAGGTCAGCAGCGAGGCCAGCAGATCGGGGCGACGCAGGAAGGGCGAATCCGCCGGCGTGGCGCCGCCCAGCACGAAGTGGTTGCCACCACCGGTGCCGGTGTGGCGCCCGTCCACCATGAATTTCTCGGTCGAGAGGCGCGAGAGCCACGCCGCGTCGTAGAGGAATTCGGTGTGTTCGACCAGCTCTTTCCAGTTGTGTGCCGGGTGGATGTTCACCTCGATCACACCCGGGTCGGGCGTGACTTGCAGCAGCTTCAAGCGCGGATCGCGTGGCGGCGGGTAGCCTTCCATCACGATTTTCATGCCCAGCTCGGCGGCCGTGGCTTCCACGGCAGCAACGAGTTCGAGGTAGTGCTCCAAGCGCTGCATCGGCGGCATGAAGACGTAGAGCACGCCACTGGGCGAACCCACCGCCTCGGCCTTGGGGCCGTTGGCACGTCGCGGATCGCGCACTTCCACGCACAACGCGGTGCGGGTGATCCAGTGCGCCGATTCGTTCCGGGCCGGCGCAGCGTCCGGGTTGAACGCGGTGCTGGCGCTGGAGGCCAGGCGCAGCGCTGCCGCACGGCCCGGGCCAGTGGCGCTGTCCAGCCCGGTATCGTCGCCTTGGGTGCCGTTCAAGCCCAGGCCGTCCTCACCCAGGCCACCGGCTTGGCTGCCGTCGCCGGCCAGCGGCCAGCCATCGGCGCCCAGCGCGTCCAGCCCTTCCAAGTCGGCGCCTTGCACGCCCACCACACCGCCTTCAGCAAAACCGCCGCCGGCACGGTGCGAGGCGTAGCCGGCCTCGGTGGCATCGGCCACATCCTGGCCTTGGTATTGGGCCTTCAGGCGAGCGGCTGTCGGCAACGTGTCACGCGGGGCGAACGGGTCGTGCTCGTGCAGGTAGGGGTAATCCTGCTTCTTCACCCAGGGCAGCGAATCCAGCGGCAGGCGCAGGCCCATCGGCGAATCGCCGGGGATGAGGTACATGCGCTCATCGCGGAAGAACCACGGCCCCGTCACCCAACGCGGGCCGGCCAGGGTCGGGCCTTCGGCGCGTTTGATCGGCAGCACGTAACCGACTTCGTGCTCCAAACCTTGGTCGAAAACGCGGCGCAGGCGGATGCGCTCCATCTCGTCATCCAGCTTGGCGTCGAACGGATCGACGTTCACCGGCAAACGGCGTTCGCGCCAGAGGTAGTACCAGGTGTCTTCGTAACCGGTTTGCACATGCTTGTCGGTCACACCCAGCTTGCCCGACAGGGTGCTGATGAAACGCTTGGCGTCGGCGCTGGTGTAGTGGTGCGGCTCGCGCTCGTCGGCGAACAGGCTCGGGTCGTGCCAACAGGGTTGGCCGTCCGCACGCCAGTAGATGGAGAGCGCCCAGCGCGGCAGTTGCTCACCCGGATACCACTTGCCCTGTCCGAAGTGCAGGAACCCGCCTTGGCCGTACTCGTTGCGCAGACGGTGAACCAAATCGGTGGCGAACAGGCGCTTGGTCGGGCCCAGGGCGTCGGTGTTCCACTCGGCGCCGTCGCGGTCGTCCACCGACACGAAGGTCGGCTCGCCGCCCATGGTCAGGCGCACATCACCAGCGACCAGCTCGGCGTCCACCTGTTCACCGAGCTTGAGCACATCGGCCCACTGTTCTTCCGAATACGGCTTGGTGACACGCGGCGACTCCCACACGCGAGTCACCGCCATTTCGTGGCCAAACGTCACTTCGCACTTGTCCACGGCGCCGGAGATGGGCGCGGCGCTGCTGGGCTGCGGCGTACACGCCAGCGGGATGTGGCCTTCGCCGGCCAGCAGGCCCGAAGTCGGGTCGAGGCCGATCCAGCCCGCGCCGGGCAGATACACCTCACACCAGGCGTGCAAATCGGTGAAATCGACTTCGGTGCCGCTCGGGCCGTCCAGCGCCTTCACGTCCGGCGTCAACTGGATGAGGTACCCCGACGCGAAACGCGCCGCCAGCCCCAGGTGGCGCAGCGTGTTCACCAGCAGCCAGCCCGAGTCGCGGCAGGAGCCGGAACGCTTGGTCAGCGTTTCTTCCGGCGTTTGCACGCCCGGCTCCAAGCGGATGAGGTAGGAAATTTCCTGCTGCAAACGCTGGTTGATGGCCACCAGGAAATCGATGGTGGTGGTGGGCGTGCGGTCGATGGTGGCGAGGAATTTGGCGAATTCCGGCGTCGGCGCTTCCGTCACCAAATACGGGGCCAGCTCGGCGGCCAGGGCCTCGTCGTAGGCAAAGGGGATCTTCTGGGCGCTGGGCTCCAGGAAGAAGTCAAACGGGTTGTAGACCGACATCTCGGCCACCAAGTCGATGGTGACCTTGAATTCGGTGGTTTTTTCCGGGAAAACCAAGCGCGCCAGGTAGTTGGCGAACGGGTCTTGCTGCCAGTTGATGAAGTGGCTCTTCGGTTCGACGTTCAGCGAGTACGACAGGATCGGCGTGCGGCAATGCGGCGCCGGGCGCAAGCGCACCACCTGGGGCGACAGGCTCACCGGGCGGTCGTACTTGTAATGCGTGACGTGCTTGAGGGCGACGTGAATAGACAAGGCGGTGTTCCTCAGTCAAGAAACAAAACGGGCGGCCAAACCGGTTGCCGGTCGGGCCACCCGGCGGGGGCCGACAGCATCGCTGTCGACCGTGTCAGGCGTGGGACACAACGTCCGGCCAATCAGGCCGGCACCAGGAAGTCGCGGCTGATGCCCAAGCCCAGATCGCCGACGCGATCCAGGAAATGGCTCAAGAAAGCGTGCAGGCCGGTGGAAAGGATTTCGTCGATGCGGGCGTAATCCAAATCGGCACGCAGGCGACCGGCGCGGCGTAGGGTGTCCACCGACTGATCGTTGGCCACCATCTTCAGGTTGCTGTGAACCTTGCTGACACAGTGGGCCAGCGAACGCGGCATGTCCTGGCGCAGGATGAGCAGCTCGGCCACTTTTTCCGGCTGAATCACGTTGCGGTACACCTTGCGGTACACCTCGAAGCCAGACACGGAACGCAGGATGGCCGACCAGTGATAAAAGTCGTATTCCGCGTCGCGCTCGGTGGCAGCGCCGTAGAAATCGCTTTCGACGGCGTGGAACTTCACATCCAGCAAACGGGCGGTGTTGTCGCCGCGCTCCAGGAAGGAGCCGATGCGGATGAAGTTGAACGCCTCATCTTGCAGCATGGTGCCCACCGTCACGCCCCGGCTGAGGTGCGAGCGGAATTTGACCCACTCGAACACACTGGCCGGATCTTTGGCCAGCGCGCCGCTGCGCAGCAGGCGGTTGAACTCCAGCCACGTCTGGTTCATCGTTTCCCAGACTTCGGTGGTGAGCGTGCCGCGCACGGCGCGGGCGTTTTCACGCGCCGCCCGCAGGCAGCACAGGATGGACGAGGGGTTGCGCTCGTCACTCACCATGAACTCCATCACCTGCTTGGCGGTGATGCCGTTGTAGCGGGTGTTGTAGTCGCTGATGAGTTCGGAGATGGACAGCAGGCTGCGCCAGCCCAGCTCGGCCACGGCAGC
This sequence comes from Vitreoscilla filiformis, assembly GCF_002222655.1. Classification (GTDB taxonomy): domain Bacteria; phylum Pseudomonadota; class Gammaproteobacteria; order Burkholderiales; family Burkholderiaceae_C; genus Ideonella; species Ideonella filiformis. The sequence goes on from NZ_CP022423.1 coordinate 226,327, forward strand.
CGACTGCGGCAGCAGCGAGGTCTGGTAATTCACGTCCAGCATCCGCGCGGTGTTCTCGGCGCGCTCGATGTAGCGCGACATCCAGAACAAATGGTCGGCGGTTCTTGAAAGCATCGTTCGATCCAATCTGTCTTGATTCAGTCTTCCAGCACCCAGGTGTCCTTGGTGCCGCCGCCTTGGCTGGAATTCACCACCAGCGAGCCCTCTTTCAGGGCCACGCGGGTCAGGCCGCCCGGCACCATCTGCACCTTGGTGCCCGACAGCACGAAGGGGCGCAGGTCAATGTGGCGCGGCGCGATGCCCGATTCGACGAAGGTCGGGCAGGTGGACAGGCTCAAGGTCGGCTGAGCGATGTAGTTGCTCGGGTTGGCAATGAGGTGGGCGCGGAAGTCTTCCACCTCTTGCTTGGTGGCCGCCGGGCCCACCAACATGCCGTAGCCGCCCGCGCCGTGAACCTCCTTCACCACCAGTTCGGACAGGTTGGCCAGCACGTAGCCCAAATCGTCCTTGTCCCGGCACATGTAGGTGGGCACGTTGTTCAGAATGGGTTTTTCGCCCAAGTAGAACTCCACCATTTTGGGCACGTAGGGGTAGATCGATTTGTCGTCGGCCACGCCCGTGCCCACGCCGTTGGACAAGGTGACGTTGCCCGCCTTGTACGCCCCGACCAACCCCGGGCAGCCCAAAGCCGAATCTGGCCGGAAGACCTTCGGGTCGAGGAAGTCATCGTCCAAACGACGGTAGATCACATCCACGCGCTTGGGGCCGCGTGTGGTGCGCATGAAGACGAAGTCGTCCTTCACGAACAAGTCTTGGCCTTCAACCAACTCCACGCCCATTTGCTGCGCCAAGAAGGCGTGCTCAAAGTAAGCCGAGTTGTACATGCCGGGGGTCAACACCACCACGGTGGGGTCGTTCACGCCGTTGGGGGCGACGCTGCGCAGCGTCTCCAGCAGCAAGTCCGGGTAGTGCGCCACCGGGGCGATGCGCTGGCCCGCGAACAGTTCGGGGAACAAGCGCATCATCATTTTGCGGTTTTCGAGCATGTAGCTCACCCCGCTGGGCACGCGCAGGTTGTCTTCCAGCACGTAGTAGGCGCCGGAGCCATCCGACTGCGCCGCCCGCACGATGTCCACCCCCGCGATGTGCGAGTAGATGTTGTGCGGCACATTCACGCCCATCATTTCCGGGCGGAACTGGGCGTTGTGGATGATTTGTTCACGCGGAATGATCCCGGCTTTGAGGATCTCCTGGTCGTGATAAACGTCGTGGATGAAACGGTTCAGGGCGGTGACGCGCTGCGCCAGCCCCTTTTCCATCTCACGCCACTCCTGCGCCGGAATGACGCGCGGAATCAGGTCAAAGGGGATCAGGCGTTCGGTGCCCTCTCCGGAGTCTTTGTCGCCGTAAACGGCGAAGGTGATGCCCACGCGACGGAAGATCATTTCCGCCTCTTCGCGCCGTGCGCGCATCATCTCCTGGGGCTGCTGGGACAGCCACTGGTTGTACGTCAGGTAGTGCTCGCGTACGGCGCCACCGTTGGCATGCATTTCGTCGAAGCTGGGTCTCATTCAGTGCTCTCCTGCGGGGGGCACTCTAGCAAGTGCCGCACCAGCCAACTCGTTTTCAGATCAATACAGCGTGCTTGCAACATCAAAAAGGTTTGCGGCTTGTCAAGACGCGTATTCCTCCACAGCGCTTCCTCTCCCTAAATTGCAGCCTCGCGCTATCGTGCCGGCCATTGTGTTTTGAAAGGATTGCCCGTGTCCCACCCCAGCGCCGCCGAGCTGGCCCCCCTGGCCCAGCAGATTCGCACCCACTTTCTGCGCCAAACATTTGGCGGCATCTGGTTCTGGCAGTTTGCCGTGGTACGCCCGCACGACCAAGGCCATTGCGTGGTGGATTGCCAAGTCGTCCCCAACGAAGCCGATCCGAGCCGGGCTCACTTGGTGCTGTCGCTGCAACACGCCAGCGGCCAAGGCCATGCGGCCACGCTGGCCATTTGGGATCCTCAAGGCTTGAGCATCGATGCCCAAGGTTTGCGATTGACAGGTGCCGCCCGCCTGCGCTTCGGCGGCATGGAGGCTTGGCCGGAGGCCCAGGGGGGTTACCGCATCCGCACCCCCCAAGGCGAAGGCCACTTTCCCGGCGGTGAAGGCCGGGCGCTGTGGCTGCAAATTTGACCCCCACCCACGAGGAGAACCCCGATGAAAACGTCCCCCCGCGCCTTCACCCTCCACGCTTTGGCTTGGGCTGTGGTGGCCTTTTCTAGCGCCGCGCACGCCGAATTGAGCCTGCCGGCCAGCTTGGCTGGCAAGGCGGTGGTGCTCAACCCATCCGACCCGGATTACGCCCGTGCCATGGTCACTTCGGCGGTGCAACCCGCCGGCATGGGCGGTGTGAGCGAAGCCTTGGTGATCAAGATGACGGTGGACATTCCCGTCTGGCGCATGTGGAACGGCCCGGCCAAACTGGACGCCAATGGCCGCACCAACCGCATCGGCGGCTGGTGGGGCTACGACGCCCCCAAGGGCAGCGCGGCGGAATATCGCACCAACTACGAGATCTGCAAGGGCTGGAACGACCTGACTTGGATGGCCCAATGCACCCTGAAAGCCGGGGCCGTGGTGGCGATTGGCCCGGGCCAATCGGTGTCGGCGGCGACCTGCGGTGACGTGACCAACCAAGAGAACTACCCCGTCAACACCCGCGACTGGCAGCTCTACATCAACAAGCCCTGGGCACGCGGCACCGAACTGGTGTGCCCGGCGGACACGCAAGACTACGAGGTCGATCCGGCTGACATCTCGCGCCGCCGCCCCTGATTTCGCACCATCTCAGAGCACCCCTGATCCGAAGATGCACAACGCCAGTGCCATGGGCGAAGATGCACCACTCTTGTGCATTCCACCGCCGGTGTGGAACCAGCACTCCGCCAAGTGAAGGCTCCGCAGTGGTCTGAGCGCACCAGCTTGATGCCTTGGGCCGCATAACGCGCCAACACCTCGGAATGGGGATGGCCAAAGCGGCTGCGGTAGCCCACTTGCACCACCGCCCATTTCGGCTGCGTCGCCGCCAACAACGCCCCGCTGGACGACGTGTGGCTGCCATGGTGGGGTACCACCAGCACGTCCGCCCGCAGCGCAACGGGCGCGTGCTGGATCAAGGTTTGTTCTTGTTCGGCAGGCAAATCGCCAGTCAGTAAGGCGCTGCGGCCTTGGGCGTCTCGCACATGCAGCACACAACTGTGGGCGTTGCCGCCGCCCTTCGCAGCGGGCCGAGGCGCCGATTCGGCAGGGGGGTGGAGGAAGCGAAACGTCACCCCCTCCCACACCCAAGACGCCCCCGCCGCACAGGCTTTGACCGGCACCGATGCGGCCCACAAACGATGCCCTGCCGGCAGCGAGACCCACATCTGTTGGACTCGCCGGGCGGCCAGCAAGGCGGGAGCGCCGCCGATGTGGTCGCTGTCCTCATGGCTCAACACCAAGGCGTCGAGCTGGGGTTCGCCCAGGTGGCGCAACAGGGGGATCAGCACCTGCGTACCCGCATCGCGCCCGGAAGGGCTGATGGGGCCGGCGTCAAACAACAGGCTGTGCTGGGCGGTGCGCAGCAGCACGGCACTGCCCTGCCCCACGTCGGCGGCCAGCAAGTCGAACGATCCGACGAGGGGACGTGCGGCGCCCCCCGGGCCCAGCAAGGGCCAAGCCAACAGCACCGCCCCCCAGCGACGCCACCCCAACCCCGGCCAAACCGCCACCACACCGGCCAGCAGCAAACTCAACCCCGCCCAGGGGGAGACGCTGGGCCACTCCCACACCGCACCGGGCCACGCCGCCAGCCAGGCCAGCGCCTGCAAACACGGCGACACGATCCAACCCGCCAACGTCCAACAACCGGGCAGCAGCAAACCGCCCAGCGCCAGCGGTGTCAGCACGAAAGTCACCAGCGGCACGGCCACCCAGTTGACCCCAAAGCCGATGACCGAGACTTGGTTGAACAGCAACAACGTCAACGGCGCCAACCCCAGCGAGGCGACCCACTGCGCTCGCAACCCCTCCCGCCAAGCAGAGCGGGCAGGCGGGGGGTTGGCTGCGTCACGCACGGGCGGCGCATCGCTGGCGATGAGCAACATCACGGCGACGAAGGACAACCAAAACCCCGCCTGCTCCACCGCCCACGGGTCACACAGCAGCACGGCGGCGCCGCTCACGCTGCACACCAGCCCGCCCGGCCAACGTCGCCCCAAGAGGTGCAGCAGCGTCACCAGCGCCAGCATCCACACCGTGCGGCGGGCGGGCACGCCCCAACCGGCCAGCACCGCGTAGGCCGTCGCCAACGCCAATCCGCCGACGCTCGCCACCCAAGCCGCTGGCCAGCCCCAACGCGCCAGCGTGTGCAGCGGCAGCCAAGGTTGAGCGCGACGCAACACCCCCGTCACCAACCACGCAAACAGGGTGATGTGCAACCCGCTGATGCTGACGAGGTGAGAAATGCCCGTGTCCCGAAACGTCTGCCAATCCGCTGGGGCGATGGCGGCTTGATCGCCCACCGCCAGCGCGGCCAACAGCCCAGCGGCTTGGGGATCAGCGACACGCAACAGCACCTCATCGCGCCAGCGTTGGCGCCAGCGATCCCACACAGCCCCCAACGAAACCGCCCGCCCGAGACGTTGCGGCACCGCTCCAGCCGCCCCCGTACGAACGGTGCCCAAAGCGCCCCAGCCCTGGCCGAACATCCAGCCTTCCGCATCAAAACCACCCGGATTGGCCTGGCCATGCACCCGCCGCAACCGCAGCGGCAGGCGCCAGCGCTCACCCGCTTGCACCCACGGCGGCGGCAGGGCGGCCAGCCCTTCCCCTGGGGTGGCGGTGGGCCAGTGCAGCCACACCCGTTCAGGCAACGTCACCGCCTGCGCCCGTTCGACATCCCAGCCTTGCTCGATGCGCCAGGTGAAACTCACCCCATCCGGCCCCGCACGCGGCAGCCCCTCGACCTCACCGGTCACCCACAAGACGCGATCCTCCAACGCCGGGTCGAGCTGCTGGGCCAGGCGTTCCCCGGCACGCCAACCTGCCTGTCCGGCAGCGAGCAGCCCCCACGCCAGTGCCAAGCTGACGGTCGAACGCACGCCTGGGGCCATGGGCAGGCTCACCACCCACAGCCCTACAGCACCGCCGACCATGGCGAAATAGGCCCACGCCGGCCAGAGTGCCGGTTGCATCACCTGCCAGGCCGTGCCCAGCAGCACCGCCAGGGCCGCACCACCGTAGCGCACGCTGGGAGAAGGACACCGCATCGGGCCAGTCTAGGCAGCCACGGCGGCGCGGCGTGGGGTGTAGCATCCCGGGCCATCCTGTTTCTTCACGACCCTGTCGCTGCCTGCCATGAGCACTGTTGCTGAACGACTCCAATCCCTGGGCCTCCAATTGCCCGCCGTGGCCGTCCCGGCGGCGGCTTATGTGCCGTATGTGCAAAGCGGCTCGCTGGTGTTTCTCTCGGGCCACATCGCCAAGAAAAACGGCCAAGTGTGGGTCGGCCAGCTCGGCGCCACCATGGGCACGGAAGAAGGCCAAGCCGCCGCCCGCGCCGTCGCCATCGATCTGCTGGGCACGCTGCAAGCCGCCTGCGGGGGCAACCTGGATCGGGTGGCACGCATCGTCAAAGTGATGAGCCTGGTGAACTCCACGCCGACCTTCACCGAACAGCACCTCGTCACCAACGGCTGCTCGAACCTGCTGGGCGAGGTGTTCGGCCCGACGGTCGGCGCCCACGCCCGCAGCGCCTTTGGCGTGGCGCAGATCCCGCTGGGCGCCTGCGTGGAAATCGAGCTGATCGCCGAACTGAAGGATTGAGGCCATGCGCTGGCAGTTGAGTCCAGCCAGCGGCTGGTGGCTGTGGCGCATTTCGGCGCTGTGTTTCACCGCCGTGGGCATCGCTTTGGTGACGCAACACCAGTTCGGCATGCAACCATGCCCGTGGTGTACCTTGCAGCGCTTGATTTACCTGCTCATCGGCACACTCACCGGGTTGGGAGCCGTGCTGGCGTCGATCGTGGCGCGGCGCGTGCTGGCCGGCGGAGCGGCGTTGCTGGCCATTCTGGGCATGGTGTGTGCGTTGTGGCAGCACTTTGTGGCGGCGGCCAGCGCCTCGTGCAACCTCACGCTGGCCGATCGCATCCTGAGCGCCCTGGGTTTGATGGAGCTGCTGCCAGCGGTGTTCGAGCCCACCGCTTCGTGTGCCGATGCGGCTGTGAACCTGCTGGGCGTGCCCTACGCTTTCTGGAGTCTGGGTTTGTTTGCCGCCTTGTGCGCGGCGTGCGTGCAAGTGACGCGCCTGAACAAGTGACCCTGACCCACTCGCGCCTTTCACCCTCCAACGAAACGCCCGCTACCATGCACGCTGCGCCCGCGTGCAGGTGAGTGCAGGTGATTCAGGGCGACGCCTACCAGTACCGCGCTGCGTCCGGCCTCAAGCCAAGGCCGGCAACACCGTCCCCACACACGCGCCGAACCCAATGGCCGCCACGCCCGGCGCTTCACAGCGGCCACGCAACACCACCGTGTCCCCGTCCTGCAAAAAGGTGCGGGTTTCGCCATTCGCCAGCGTGAGCGGCTGCTTGCCGCCCAGCGTCAGCTCCAGCAGCGAGCCGCCTTGCGCCGGCGCCGGGCCAGAAAGCGTGCCCGATCCCAGCAAATCCCCCGGCTGAAGGTTGCAGCCGTTGCTGCTGTGGTGGGTGAGAAGCTGCGCCACCGTCCAGTAAGCGTCTTGCATGGAGCTGTGCATGAGTTCCTGCGCCGGCTGGCTGGCCGCACGCATCGCCGGGGTTTGCAGCGCCACCGAGAGCCGCACGTCCAGCGCGCCGCGCTCGCGGTTGGCAGGGCTGTCCAGATAGGGCAGCGGTTGCGGGTCGCCTTCGGGCCGGGTGAAGGGGCGGCGAAAGGGCGCCAAGGCTTCTTGCGTCACCACCCAAGGCGAGATCGTGCTGGCGAAGTTTTTCGCCAAAAACGGCCCCAGCGGCTGGTATTCCCAGGCTTGCACGTCACGCGCCGACCAATCGTTCAGCAGCACCAGCCCGAACCAATCGTCCTCGGCCTGCGCCATGCCCAGCGGCGCGCCCTGCGCGTTGCCCGCGCCCACGAGGATGCCGACCTCCAGCTCCCAATCCAGCCGACGGCAGGGGCCGAAGCTCGGCACTTCGGCGTCCGGCGCCTTGAACTGGCCCAGCGGACGGCGAAACGCCTGCCCGCTCACCCCGATGGACGACGCCCGCCCGTGGTAGCCAATCGGCACCCATTTGTAGTTTGGCAGCAGTGGGTTGTCCGGGCGAAACAGCTTGCCCACCGTGGTGGCGTGGTGGATGCCGGTGTAAAAGTCCGTGTAATCGTGGATGAAACACGGCAGCGCCATCTCTGCCTGGGCTTGCGGCAACAGGCACGCTTGCAAGGCCGTTTGCTGCGCGCTGCCGGTGCGCAACGCCGCGCTCAACGCTTGGCGCAAGCCACGCCGCGCCGGGGCGCCCAGGGCCATGAAGGCGTTCAAATCTCCCGCTGCCAACGGCGCCAGCCACGCCAGCACTTGCGCCGACCAGCCCGCGCCCGACGCCTCAGCGGCGCGTTTCAGGTCGAGGATGTCATCGCCGATGGCCACGCCCACGCGCAGCGCCTCGTTTGAGCCCGCCGGGCGAAAGCGCCCCAACGGCAGGTTTTGCAGCGGGAAATCCGTACACGGTGCTTGGGCCGAGGCCACCCAGCTCGTCAACGCCGGGTCGTGCGTGGCGTCCAACAACGCGGCGCTCATTGTTTGAATTCCCGCTCGTGGAAGAAAGCTGCGTGCTTGGGGGCGCGTTTGGTTTTGTCCCAGTCTTCCAGCATCTTCCATTTGACTTCGTCCATGCGGCGCAGCATGTCGGTTTCGTCTGGATCGGGGCAGGCCAGCTCGATGCGGTGGCCGCTCGGGTCAAAGAAATAGATGGAGTGGAAGGCGCCGTGATCCGTCACGCCCAGCACGTCCACACCGTTGGCTTCGAGGTGGGCTTTGTAGTCCAGCAGCGTCGCCCGATCCTTCACCTTGAAGGCGATGTGTTGCACCCAAGCGGGCGTGTTCGGGTCGCGGCCCATCTCGGGCTGGGTGGGCAGCTCGAAGAAGGCCAGCACGTTGCCGCCGCCCGCGTCCAAAAAGATGTGCATGTACGGATCCGGCTCCTTGGTGGACGGCACCTGATCCTCAGCGATGGCCAGCAAGAAGTTCATCTTCAACATCTGCTGATACCACTCGACGGTTTGTTTGGCGTCCTTGCAGCGGTAAGCGACGTGGTGGATGCGTTCGATCTTCATGAGCGCAGCTCCTCAAAAACAGGAAGAGGGTTCAAGCGGCCACGCCTTGGCGGGCAGCGGCCAGCGCCTCGCGCAGCACGCGCAAGTCACCGATATGGTTCGCCAGCAGCAGCACCAACCGGGCGTTGACGAGCTGGCTTTGCTCGTCGCTCAAGCCCTGGTGGGTCTGGATCAGGGCTTCGTAAAAGTCATCGCCGGGCGTGAAGTCACGCACAAAACGCTGGCCGGGCAGGCCGAAATTCGGCTGGAGGTTGAGGTGTTGGAACGTGGCGGGCATGGGGGTTCTCCGGCTCATTGCAGGCGTCATTGCAAACACAGCGCACGGCCCAGGGCGGCGTGCAGCGCGGCAGCGTCAAACGCCCGCCAGCGAGCAGCGACGTGCTGATCGGGGCGCAGCAGGTAGCAGGTGCCCGGCTGGCCGTCGTAGCGGCGGGTGAGGTGGCCTTCGGTGTCCACCACGTCGCCGGCTTGCAGGGTGGCGCCGGGGGTTTTCACGCGCAGCACCCGCACGGGCACCGGCAGGGCGGGCAGGTCGATGGCGGCATCGCCAAACACCAGCAGGGTGAATTGGTCGGCCACATGGCGCAACAACCAACCGGCGGCACCGTCCACCGACACCGGCGCGTCGTCCATCGGCGCACCGGGCACCATCCAGCCGTCGAAGGCGTCGGCATCCGGCGTGTTCAACGTCGATTCGGTCAGGTACGCCGGCACCGACAACCGCCCCGAATTCACCAGCTTGCGCGCAAACGGAAACTCCCGCGCCAGCCCCAGCACCGCGTTGCGGAACAGCTTGGAGGTGGGGGATTTGGGCGTGATGAAGTCCGTGGAGCGGGTGGAGTTCAGCAGGTTTTCATCGGCGGCGAAGGTGCGTTCCTCGCTGTAGCTGTCCATCAGCGCCTCGGGGGCGACGCCATCCAACACGGCTTTGAGCTTCCAGCCCAGGTTGTCCACATCCTGAATGCCGGAATTCGCGCCGCGTGCGCCAAAGGGCGAAACTTGGTGCGCCGCGTCGCCCACAAACAGCACGCGCCCGTGGCGGAAGCTGCCCATGCGCCGGCATTGGAAGGTGTACACACTCACCCATTCCAGCTCGAATTCACGCTCGTCGCCCAGCATGGCTTTGATGCGCGGCAGCACTTTTTCGGGCTTCTTTTCCGCTTCCGGGTCAGCGTCCCAGCCGAGCTGGAAGTCGATACGCCAGACGTTGTCTGCCTGGCGGTGCAGCAACACGCTGCTGGGTTTGCCCGCCGAAGCGCCTTCAAAACGATGGAACGGTGGCTCGAACCAGAACCAGCGTTCAGCCGGGAAATCGGCCTTCATCACCACATCGGCGATGAGAAACCGGTCTTGGAACACTTTGCCGTCGATCTCCAGCCCCAGCAGGTTGCGGATCGGGCTGCGTGCGCCATCGGCCACGATCAGCCAATCGGCGTGCAGGGTGAAGGCGCCATCCGGTGTGGCGACTTCCACGCGGGCACCGTCGCCGGCGCGCTCCACCTTCGTCACCTTGTGCTTCCAGCGCAGGGCCAGCGCGGGCAGCTCCTGGGCACGCCGCACCAGAAATTCCTCCAGGTAGTACTGCTGAAGGTTGATCATGCCGGGGCGCTCGTGGCCGGCTTCGGGCAGGAGGTTGAAGTTGAAAACTTCTTCGGTGTCAAAGAAGGTGCGGCCAACGTTCCAGGTCACACCCTTGTCCACCATCGGCTGGCCGCAGCCGAGGCGATCGAGCACTTCCAGTGCGCGTTTGGCGTAGCACACGCCGCGTGAGCCGATGCTCACCGTGTCGTCATCGTCCAGCAGCAGGACGGGCACGCCTTGGCGCGCCAAGTCGATGGCCGCCGACAGGCCCACCGGGCCGGCGCCCACCACGACGACGGGGTGGCGCTGCACGGTGTCGGGGGTGTCCAGCTCGGGCGGGCGTTGGTAGCTGTATTTTGGGTAGGTGTAGGTGGACAGCATGGGGTGTCTCCTGTGCTTTGGGCGGGGTTGGTTGTGGGCGCGGCGGCCCCCTCTCCCCAACCCCTCTCCCACGAGGGGAGAGGGGCTCTCGTGCTTCTTCTTCCCCTTTGTGGAAAAGAGCCGGGGGCTTTTTGTCTTTCTCCCTCTCCCCTTGTGGGAGAGGGCCGGGGAGAGGGGGTCAGCCCTCCAGCGCCTTCCACATTTCAATGTCCCGCTCCGCCGTCCAGATGCGCGGATCGGCATGGCCCGTGGCCTCGTCATACGCACGGGTCACATCAAACGGCATGCAGTGCTTGAAGATCACCCACTGGCCGTAGCGCGGCTCCAGCGTGGCCATCGTTTGCTCGTACACCGCACGCAGCTCTTTGCCTTCGGCGGCCCCCGCCTTCACGCTGGCAAAGAGTTCGGAGACGAAGGCCCGCGTGCCATCCAACCCCGCTTGCACCTGCTCGGGCGTGGTGAGCGCCGCACCGCGCCCCGGCACCAGCGCAGCGGGTTGCAGCGCGGCAATGTTGGTGAGCGTCTGCGGCCAGTCTTGGAAGTAGGCATCGCCAGCGTAGGGCGTGGCGTCGAACTCCACCAAATCGCCGGAGAACAGCGTTTTTTCCTGCGGCAACCACACCACGGTGTCCCCCTTGGTGTGGCCCCGGCCAAGTTGCAGCAGTTGCACTTCCAGCTTGCCCAGCCACAGCGTCATCTTGCCGGTGAAGGTCAGCGTCGGCCAGGTCAGGCCGGGCGGCACGCTTTCCACGTTTTGAAACAGGCGCGGGAAGCGGCCAATCTCACTCGCCTTGTCTTGCTCACCGCGTTCGACGATCAGGTCATAGGTGTCTTGGCTGGCGATGATCTGCTCGCCGCCTTCGGCCATGTAGGCGCTGGCGCCCAGCACGCGCACGGCGTGGTAATGGCTCATCACCACGTACTTGATCGGCTTGTCGGTGATCTCGCGGATGCGGCGGATCACATCGGCGGCCATCACCGGCGTGGCCTGGGTGTCGATCACCATCACCGCGTCGTCCCCGATGATGACGCCGGTGTTCGGGTCGCCCTCGGCGGTGTACGCCCAGGCGTGCTCAGAGAGCTGGGTGAAACTCACGCGCTTTTCTTCCAGATCGGCTTGTGAAGCGAAGGTCTTGGTGCTCATGGTGATGTCCCGTTCAATGCAGCGCAAAATTCAACTGATGCAAACAAGTTCGCTATTGACGAACGCAGGCTTGATCTTAATCACTGCGTTCGCTAATGTCTAAGCCATTCAACATAGTGCAAACCCGAGGCAGGGTTTTGCCGGGAACCTCACATGAGCGATGAACTTGAAGCCGAACCGCGCAGCCCACGCGGCATTCAGAGCATTGAAGTGGGCGGGCAGCTCTTGCTGGCCCTGGCGCACGCCGGGCGGCCCCTGCCGCTGAAGGACTTGGCGCGGGAAGCTGGCATGGCCGCAGCCAAAGCGCACCCGTACTTGGTGAGCTTCCAGAAAATCGGCCTGGTGGCGCAGGACGGCGGCAGCGGCCACTACGGCCTCGGGCCGCTGGCGCTGCAACTGGGCCTCATCAGCCTTCAGCAGTACGACCCAGTGCGCCTGGCCACGCCCTTGATTGAGGAGCTGGCCCTCAGCACGCAAGCCACGGTGGCGATTGCCGTTTGGGGCAACCGGGGGCCGACGCTGGTGCGCATCGCCGAAGCGCCGACGCCGGTGCATGTAAGCATGCGCCACGGCACGGTGATGAGCCTGCGGGACACGGCTTCGGGCCGCTTATTCGCTGCCTTGATGCCCGCCGCCGACGTCGCTGCCGCGTGGCCGGCGGACGAAGCCCCGCGTGATGCGGCGCTAGAGGCCGAGCTGGTGCAGATTCGCCGCGAAGGCGTGGCGCGGGTGGTGGGCACCGCCGTGCCGGGCGTGAGCGCCGTGGCGGTGCCGGTGTTCGATGGCAGCGGGCGGCTGGTGTTGAGCCTCACGGCCATCGGCCCCGCTGCGATGTTTGATGCCGAGCCGAGTGGCCCGGTGTGCAGCGCCCTGCGGCTGGCAGCCGAAGGTTTGTCGGTGCAATTGGGCTGGCGCGCTGGTGGCGCCAGCGAACGTCGCGGCTGAATCAGGCGCTGGCCGCAGAGGCCAGCGCGTTGTCCGTGGCCGCTTGGGCGCGGCTCAAACGGCGGTTGATGAGGTTGCGCATGTTGCCCAGGGAAATTTGGTGCGCATGCAACAAGCCCAGCAGGCCGGAGCGTTGCAGGGTGGCCAACTCGGTGTCGGACAGCTTGTTGAGCTTGTCCTCGTCCAGCATCAGGAAACCATCCACCGAGAACGACGAGCCATCCGACAGCGTCGCGTCAAAGCGACGCGGCACCAACAGGCCCAGCTCCAGCAAACGCACACAGCCCAAACGGGTGCGCTCGATTTCGATCTCCAACTGCTTCACGAACTCGTGCAACTCTTTGAGCATCGGCACGGGCTCGCCGGCAGCGTCGAACAACGGCTCGCCCTGTTCGGTGGACAGGTTCGGTGCCGCCTCGTCAAAACACATGGCGTACTGATCGCCCTCAACCTTAGACAGCGTGAAGGGATAGGCGCGCAGCATCGCCGGCACATACGCCGCATCCCAGCGGCCATCCTGCCAGAACAGGTTCTCGCCAGGGTTCAGGCCGAACACGGCCACCGGCAGGGCTTGGGCTTGGCCGTTCGCGTCCTTGCCAGACGGCAGGAACACGATGGGGTACGTCTTGCAGGCGTCCGCAAACTCGGAGCCCGCGATGAAAAAAGCGTTCAAGCCTGCGCCCGCCGCCAACGGGTTGACGTCGCGGCGCAGCTTGAGGTGTTGGTGTTTTTTCCGGTCGAGCATCACCGGCTGGCGATGCAGTTCAGCATTGATCATTGAGGTTCTCCTGCAAGTGGAGGATGTCGGCTGGCCAGCACCTTGTCGATGCGCTTGCCGTCCATGTCCACGACTTCAAAACGCCAGCCCGCCCATTCCACGGTGTCCGTGGTTTTGGGCAGGCGCCCCAGCAACAGCATCACCATGCCGGCCAGGGTGTTGTAACGGCCCCGGTCTTCTTCGGGCAGTTCTTTGATGTCCAAGCGGTCTTTCAGCTCTGGCACGGGCATGAGGCCGTCGATGAGCCACGAGCCATCCTCGCGCTGCACCGCCCAAGCATCCTCGCTGCTTTCGTTGCCGAATTCACCGGCGATGGCTTCGAGCACGTCGCGCACGGTGATCATGCCTTGCACGGCACCATACTCATCCACCACAAACACCAGCTCGGCGCCCGAAGCGCGCAGGTTCTCCAGCAGCTCCATGCCCGACAGGGTTTCCGGAACAAACACCGGCGGCGCAATCAACTCGATCAAGCTGGTGAAACGCTGTTCGGCCATTGGCTTGATGAGGCTGTGCGAGGCCACCACGCCAATGACGTCGTCCAACCCTCCCCGGCACACCGGGTAGCGTGCATGTTCTTCTTCGGCGATGACGTGCAGCACTTCTTCGATGGGCGCGTTGGCGTCGAGCCAGCGGATTTCAGCACGCGGCAACATCATGGAACCGATCTGCCGATCGTCCAGCCGGAACACGTTGCGCACCATCTGGTGCTCTTGCGCCTCGATCACACCGGCATCCAGCCCTTCTTCGAGGCTGGCGGCGATTTCCTCCTCGGTCACACTGCGGCTGGGGCCGCCTCGGATGCCCAGCAAACGCAGGATCGCATCGGTACACGCCGCCAACACGAACACCACCGGACGCGTGGCCACGGAGAGCCACTGCATGGGCCGCGCCACCAGAGCGGCCACGGTTTCTGGGTACATCTGGCCCAAACGCTTGGGCACCAGCTCGCCAAAAATGATGCTGAGGATGGTGATGATCACCACCACAACAGCGGTCGAAGCCACTTCGATAGCATCGACGGACACGGTGGGCATTTGCGCTTGGAACCACGTCGACAGCGGCCCGGAAAACGCTGCATCCCCCACGATGCCGTTGAGCACCCCGATGGACGTGATGCCAATCTGCACCGTGGAGAGGAACTTGGTGGGGTTGTCGTGCAGCATGATGGCGGCTTGAGCGCCACCGCTGCCCGCTTCCATCATCACTTGAAGCCGCGCTTTTCGGCTGGCCGACAGCGCCATCTCAGACATGGCGAAGACGCCGTTGAGGAAAATGAGGAAGGTCAGTAGGGCAACGTCCATGACAGGCGGCCCCGGTTGACCGTGCCGCTCGTGGGTAAAAAGATGGGGGGCGAGCGTAGCAGAATCCCACCCATGCATTACCTGATTGGCGATTTACAAGGCTGTTGCGACGCTTTCGAGCGACTTTTGGCGGAAATCGATTTTTCGCCTTCCCGTGATCGGCTGCATGTGCTGGGTGATTTGGTGAACCGAGGGCCGGCGTCGCTGCCCACGCTGGAGCGGCTGCGTGGGCTGGGCGACGCGGTGACGTGCCTGCTGGGCAACCACGATCTGCACCTGCTGGCGGTGGCCCATGGCGTGCGCCGCCCGCACCGCAGTGACACGCTGGAAGCCATCCTCACCAGCCCCGCCCGCGACGGCTGGTTGGAGTGGCTGCGCCAGCACAAACTCGCGGACAGTGCGTGCGGCTGGCTCACCGTTCACGCAGGGATCGTCCCGCAGTGGGATGTGGCACGCACCCTGCGTTTGGCGGCTGAAGTGGAAACCATGCTGCGCAGCGACGCGCTGCCGCATTTCCTCGAAGTGATGTACGGCAACGAACCCAGCCGCTGGGATGAGGGGTTGATGGGGGTGTCGCGCTGGCGTTTCATCGTCAATGTGCTGACGCGCCTGCGCTTCTGCGCCGCCGATGGCACGCTGGAGTTCACCACCAAGGACGGCGCCGACGCCGCACCAGCGGGTTTTGCGCCATGGTTTGAGCACCCCGAACGGGCCAGCCGAGGGCAACCGGTGGCGTTTGGGCACTGGTCCACCCTGGGGCTGATCAACCGGCCGGATTTGCTGACCATCGACACCGGTTGTGTCTGGGGCGGCACGCTGACGGCGGTGCGGATCGATGGCGGACGGCGCGAGGTGGTGCAGGTGGCCTGCACGCAAGCCCAGCGTCCGGGGGGGACGGCGTGAAAATTGCGTCATAATCCTGCCCTGCTCGCACTGGCGAGCCCAGACATCCGGAGGCTTGGGGGAGTGGTTTAACCCAACAGTCTTGAAAACTGTCGACGGGCAACCGTCCGTGAGTTCGAATCTCACAGCCTCCGCCACAAAAAAGCCCAAGTTGTTGATTCACTTGGGCTTTTTTTCGTCTAAGCAGTTCGGCCTCTTCAAAAAATGACAGGTCAAGCCCCATCAGGCCGTCATGCTAGGGGGGTGTTCGCGGTCACCCCAAGCTTTTGATGCCCCCCAAGATGGAGCGGTTTACCATTCGATGCATCCAATTGATCGAGGAGCCACCTCATGGGCATCACTGTGTACGGTACCGCTGGCAACAACACCTTACAAGGAAGTACAGGCAACGATTCGTTGATCGGCTTGGCGGGCCATGATTTACTCAACGGCAATGTGGGTGCAGATACCCTGATCGGTGGTTTCGGTAATGACACTTATGTGGTGGATTCAACCGCTGATCGCCTAACTGAACGGCTCAATCAAGGCACGGATCTCGTGCGCAGCACCGTATCGTGGCAACTGGGCAGCAATTTTGAAAACCTGGCACTGTGGGGTACTGCCAACATCAAAGGGATTGGCAACAACGCCAAAAATATCATTTACGGTAACTCTGGCGCCAATGAACTCAATGGCAACGGGGGTATCGATACCCTGTTCGGTGGATTGGGCAATGACACCTATGTGGTGGACACTTCCGCCGACCGGGTGATAGAAAAACGCAACGCAGGCATTGATTTGGTGCTCAGTAGTCAGTCATTTACCCTGACCAACTACGTCGAAAACCTGACATTAACAGGCACGAAGGCCATCAAGGGTAGCGGCAACAGTGCCAATAATGTTCTTACCGGAAATGCGGCAGCCAATCAGCTCAATGGCAATGGCGGCCAAGACACCCTCATCGGTGGCCTGGGTAATGACACCTACGTTGTCGATTCCCTCTCCGATGTCGTGACCGAGGCCGGGGGCACAGATCTGATTCAAGCGTCGGTGTCCTACACGCTGGCCGCCAACGGCGTCGAAAACCTCACCCTGACCGGAATCTCCGCCCTGAACGGCACGGGCAACACCAGCGCTAACGTCATCACCGGGAACACCGCTGCCAACCGCTTGGACGGTGGTGCCGGCAGTGACACCCTCATCGGTGGCACCGGTAATGACACCTACGTTGTCGATTCCCTCTCCGATGTCGTGACCGAGGCCGGGGGCACAGATCTGATTCAAGCGTCGGTGTCCTACACGCTGGCCACCAACGGCGTCGAAAACCTCACCCTGACCGGTGTCACAGATCTGAACGGCACGGGCAACGCCAGCGCCAACGTAATCACCGGCAACACGGGTGCCAACCGCCTGGAGGGGGGGGCCGGTAACGACAGCCTGTCCGGCGCTGCTGGCACGGACACCCTGATCGGCGGTGCGGGCAACGACACTTATTCGGTGGATTCCACCAGCGATATCGTCACCGAAGTGGCGGGCGAAGGCGTCGATCTGATCCAAGCGTCGGTGTCCTACACGCTGACCGCCAACGGCGTCGAAAACCTCACCCTGACCGGGACCTCTGCCCTGAACGGCACGGGCAACACCAGCGCCAACGTGATCACCGGCAACGCCGGTGCCAACACCCTGGCGAGCGGTGGGGGCGTCGACACGCTGGTGGGTGCCGCCGGTGCCGATGTTTTCACCCTCGTGGACAGCGATTTGACTGCCCTGACCACCAGCAGCGGCGCCGCCATGTCCATCGACGGGGGCGCCGATTGGGACACCTTGACCCTCGCCACCACCACCGCCACTTTGCTGGATTTGGTGGCCATCACCGATGCCACTGGCTCGGGAACGGCACGGTTGCAAAACATCCAAACAGTGAACTTGGGGGCCAGCGGCGCGCAGCAACTGGCCCTGCAAGCGCAGGATGTGGTGTCCTTGGCCAGCAGCAATGTGCTGAACAGTGGCAACGCCAGCAGTTTGGGATGGAGTAATGGCAGCTACAGCCTGTCGGCCAGCGAAAGCCGCTACCAGCTTGTGATTGAAGGCTCCGCACAGGACGAAGTGCTCAAGAGCACGCTGGACAGCAGCAGTAACGGCGAATGGGCGTTTGTGGGTACCTTGAATCAAGGAGGCACCACCTACGACGTCTACAACGATGTGGGAGGCACCGCCCAGATCATCGTGAACGCTGCCGTGCAGTTCAACAGTGGACTGGTTCACATCACTCCGGCGACGGTGACGCTGTCGGCCCTAGAGGCCACCAGCGGCGGGTTCGTTATCCGTGGTTTGTCGGCTGGCGAGAAGAACGGCTGGTCGGTGTCCTCGGCGGGGGATGTCAATGGCGATGGGTTGGCCGATTTGATCGTCGGCGCGCCAGCCAGCGACCCCAGCGGGGGCGATGGCGCCGGACGCAGCTATGTGGTGTTCGGCAAAACGAACAGCACAGCGGTCAATGTTTCAACGTTGACTTCGGGCACCAACAGCGAAGGCTTCGTCATCAATGGGCAGGCACTGTCTTCGGCTGCGGGATGGTCGGTTTCCGATGCAGGAGATGTCAATGGGGATGGCTTGGCCGATGTCATCGTCGGATCGCCAGGGGGAGCCCCCAGTTTTTCGCGCATTGGCGCCGGGCGCAGCTATGTGGTGTTTGGCACAACAGCGAGTTCTGCACTGGATTTGTCCGTCCTGACAGCAGGCAGCAGCACCCAGGGTTTCGTGATCAACGGACAAACCACCGGTGACCTGAGCGGCTACTCGGTCTCATCGGCGGGTGATGTGAACGGCGATGGGTTGGATGACCTGATCGTTGGCGCGTACCAAAGTGACCCCAATGGTCAGTCGGGCGCCGGGCGCAGCTACGTGGTGTTCGGCAAGACCGGTGGCAGTGTGGTGGAAGTCTCCAGCCTCACGGCGGGCACCAGTACAACCGGGTTTGTCATCAACGGCGAAGCTGCCGATGACAAGAGCGGGTTCTCGGTCTCGGCTGCCGGCGATGTGAACGGCGACGGCCTGGCCGATCTGATCATCGGCGGCCATTCCACCGATGCCACGGGCGCCGACGCAGGACGGAGCTACGTGGTGTTCGGCAAAACGGACGGATCGGTGGTCAATGCCAGCGACCTGGCGACCGGGAACAGCACCGCCGGCTTCGTGATCGATGGTGCCTCCAGCAGCGAACTCAGCGGCTGGGCGGTGTCGGATGCCGGGGATGTCAACGGTGACGGCCTCGCCGACCTGATCGTCAGCGCCTCGTGCGACCCCGTGAACAGCACCCAAACGGGGCGCAGTTATGTGGTGTTCGGGAAAACGGGGGGGGCCATCGTAGAACTGTCGGATCTCACGGCGGGCACTGGCAGCGGCGGCTTCGTCATCCGAGGGGAAACCACGGGCGACTGGACGGGTTATGCCGTGTCCTCTGCCGGCGACGTGAACGGCGATGGCTTGGACGACCTCATCGTTGGTGCGCATGGCGCAGACGCCGAAGCCGGCACCAGCTACGTGGTTTACGGCAAAACTGGGGGGGCGGTGGTCGAACTGTCGTCCCTGACATCCGGCATGAGCAGCGCGGGGTTTGTGATCAGCGGTGGAGCCAGTGCGGATTGGAGCGGCTATTCGGTTTCGACCGCCGGCGACGTGAACGGGGACGGGGACGGCTTTGATGATTTGATCGTCAGCTCGCCCTATGCCGATACCTCGGCAGGCAGCGATGCGGGCGTCAGCTACATCGTCTTCGGCGGTGCCGATGCCATGACGCAGTGGGTGTTCGACTCCCGAGACGGCGACGCCATCGGCACCTCATCCGCCGAATCGCTGACCGGCACCAGCGGCAACAACCAGATCGTCGCCGGGGCGGGTGATGACACCCTGACCGGCGCCGGCGGGGCCGACGTGCTTTACGGCGGCGCCGGCAATGACGTGATCGTGCTCAACGCCAGCAACGTCACCGCCCTCGGGCAGACGGGCGGCAGCCAAGCGGTCATGCGGGTGGATGGCGGCACGGGCATCGATACGCTGCGCATCGACGGGGCGGGCATCACCCTCAACCTCACCCCCCTCAAGACCCCCGTCATTCAGAACATCGACATCGTCGATCTGACAGGCTCTGGCAACAACGTCTTGACGCTGTCGGTGCTGGATGTGCTGCAACTGGGCGCAGCCAATACCTTCAGCACGGCTGGCCGGCAACAACTGATGGTGTCCGGTGACGCTGGGGACTCGGTGACGCTGTCAGACAGCGGCAATTGGAGTGTGGCGGGCAGTTTGTCCTATGGTGGGCAGAGTTACACCCTCTACAACCACAACAGCTCGGCCGCCCAATTGCTCATCGACACCGATTTGCTGCCTTAACGCCGCAGGTGCGCCAGCCCGCCGGGTTCACATCGAATCCGGCGATCCCTCAGAGGATGAGAAAAACCCACCGCCACGCGGTGGGCGACTTTGCCCCAGCCGTCGGGCCAGGGCGGCACTGGCGCTAATCACCATTTCAACCGCCACCCGATCCACAGGCTGGGTGAAGCGACAGCGCAAGGTGCGTGGCCCCCGCCCGACGCCATCCAGCGGCGGCAAACCGGGGGGTAATTGGCTGCCGTTGAAAATCTGCAAGTTGGCGTGCGCCTTGTGCGGCACGATGGCTGCGAACACCACGTCATGCACCGAAAACACCAAGTTGCCCCACTTGACGGCCTCCATCACGTCGGGCGCAGCGTTGCGGATGGCGGCCTGCAACGCCTCGCAGGTTGGGCGCTGCCCAGGCGTCAGAAAATCGAACCAGGCAGCGACCAGGGCTTTGGGGCGGGCAGCGGATCTCATGTCGGTGCGGACTCCTTTGTCAGCTACAAGAAAGTGGCCATTGTGCGTCTTCTGCCGCCGTCACGTCTTGGGCAGGGTGACACCGCGTTGCCCTTGGTACTTGCCACCCCGATCGCGGTAGCTGGTCTCACACACTTCGTCGGACTCGAAGAACAGCACCTGGGCGCAACCTTCTCCCGCATAGATCTTGGCAGGCAGCGGGGTGGTGTTGGAAAACTCCAGCGTCACATACCCCTCCCATTCGGGTTCAAACGGCGTGACGTTCACGATGATGCCGCAGCGCGCATACGTGCTTTTCCCTAGGCAGATCGTCAGCACATTGCGCGGGATGCGGAAGTATTCCACCGTGCGGGCCAGCGCAAAACTGTTGGGCGGAATGATGCAGACGTCACTTTCGATCGAGACAAAACTTTTCTCGTCGAAGTTCTTGGGATCCACCACCGTTGAGTGGATGTTGGTGAAGATCTTGAATTCGCGGGCACAGCGGATGTCGTAGCCGTAGCTGGACGTGCCATAGCTGACGATCTTCTGGCCATCGGCTGCGTGGCGCACTTGCCCTGGCTCGAACGGCTCGATCATGCCGTGCTGTTCGGCCATGCGGCGGATCCACTTGTCACTCTTGATGCTCATGCAAACTGCCCCGAGAGAAACCTGGGCATTCTAGGGGCCCAGCGTCTGTCAAAAACCACCGGTCTGCAACCAGCGTGCCAACTGCTCTTGCCGGTCGTTCCCCCAGAACGGTTCGCCGTCCACACGGAAAAACGGGGCGCCGAACACCCCCAGCGCGATGGCTGCATCGTTTTCGGCACGCAAGCGGTCTTTCCACAGCGGATCGTTCCACGCGGCTTGTGCTTGCGCCGCGTCCAAACCCGCCTCGCTGACCAACTGGCGCAGTGCCACCGGGTCGTTGATGGGCACGTTGCGGGTGAACACCGCACGGAATGCGGTGTGCGTCCACGCTGTGGCAGCGGCTTCGCCATGTGTGTCCTGCAACCACCAAAACACCCTCGCCGCCAAGTGCGTGGCCAGCGGAAATGGCTCCGGGCGATGAAACGGCACCCCCGCGAACCGCGCTGAGCGGTCGAAGTCCCGCCAGGCGTAATCGCGCTTGAGGGGGTAGGAGACGGGGCTTTTCAACTCCGCCGCTTGGAACGTCACGCCCAGCAGGATGGCATGGCGTCGCACGGGGCGTCCGTGACGCGCAGCCAGCGCGTCAATCCACTCGTTGGCGATGTAGGCGTAGGGGGAGGAAAAATCGAACCAAAAATCGATGGCGGTGGGCGTGCTCATGCGCTGGACGATACACCGTCGATTGACCCAACGCACGCGGGGTGCCCCCATGGCCGCTAGCATGCGCCGATGTTCGTCATCTACTTGTTGTTGACCTTGCTGGCCGTTGGTTTGGCGCTGGCTTTGCAGCCCTGGCGGGCTGTCGAGGCTGAGGGGCCACCGTGGCCGTGGTTGTTTTGGTTGGCCGTCATGCCGCTGATGTGGGGCGCCGATCAATACGCCCACATGCCCATCATCCAGCCTTTGTCGGGGGCGTGTTTGCTGGTGCTGCTGGCGGGCTGGCCGTTGGCGGTGCTGGGGATGGTGGCGGTCAGTGTGTTCACCACGGTGGTGGCCGATTTGAGCTGGTGGGAGGGGCTGTCGCGCTTGGTGTGGCTGGGGTTGCTGCCGGGAACGCTGGCGTTTGGCATCGGCTTGTTGATTCGGCGCTGGCTACCGAATCATGTGTTCGTGTTCATTTTGGGCCGAGGCTTTTTAGGCTCGGTGCTGGCAGGCTCGTTGGCAGGCTGGATCGGCTTGTGGGTCGAAGGGGTTCCCGCCGGCAGCGATGGCGGGGACATGATGATTGGCCGTTGGCTCGCCGCCTGGGGTGACGCCTTTCTCACCGGCATGTTCACGGCCATCTTCGTGGCGCTGCGGCCTCAATGGCTGGCGACCTACTCGGATCGGATTTACCTCGATCGGCGCTGAGGGCCACCACGCTCACCATGCCCGTCTTGTGCAACAGGTAAGAACGTGAACACTGTTGATGCACAAGCGCCACATCTACCCTAGACGCTGTACCATCGAATTCACCATTTAGTGCCGGCTCGTCTGGCGTCCTGGGCCTCCTTGATGTGGTTTCTGTTCGTCGCCTCGCACCTCTTGTCTACGGTTTCCTCCAGACCCCGCTTCGCGGCGACGCCCTTGCCCTCGACTCGTGGTTGTCCTGCTCGCTCTTCGAGTCCAGGCCGGTACTCCCACAGGGGAATTTCACCCTATAAGCTCACGCCTATGCTGGGCGCGCACAGGTCGGTCAAATTGACGTCACGCAAAGTCCGCACCTCCGGCGCGTGCTTTGCGCGACGCAGGTGATTTTCACGTTAGCAAAATACAAAAATCATCAACGTACAACCCTAAAAAATTAAACTCAGTAGCCATGACAACCTCCATCATGAAGCACGCTCTACCACTGCTGTTTGTTCTTTCTGCAACAAGCGTTGCATCGCAGGATTTAGTACCTTCCCTCGCAGCCTGCGCGAAAGACAAGACTCCAACGTCCAGACTTGCTTGCTTTGACTCGCTAGCGGCCAAGCATACATCGCCCTCAACAAGTACTACCATACCGCCAAGCTCAAAGTGGGTTATCTCGACGGAAACTTCAAAGATCGACGATTCAAAGACTGTAGTTCTTCGGTTATCAGCTGAATCAGCGATCACAGGCTGGCCCAGCAAGACTCACGTACCATCACTAATAATTCGCTGCAAAGAACGCCAAACAGAAGCCTACTTCGTTACTGGAATGTCCCCTGCGGTCGAGTACGGCATCGACGGAGCAACCATCACACTTCGCGTCGACAAAGCTCCTGCATTCAAGCTGCGGACTAGCAAGTCAACTGACGGAGAAGCCCTTTTTCTTCCATCAGCGATTAATAATTTGAAGAAAATGGCAGAGGGTTCAACACTGCTATTTGAGTTTGTTCCATTTAATTCTTCACCGCAGATGACAACTTTCCAGATTTCAGGTCTTGGTGTGGCGCTCAAGCCACTTCGGGAAGCCTGCAAGTGGTAACACAGCGATAACCAATTCCGACTACACGGTGCTGCGGCAGGCATAATAAGACCCAGCTACGGCACTTTATGGCAGCAATAACAAATTGCGCTAAATAAACTTAGCCTTCAAAAAAGCACTACCAAAGACGCTAGGAAGAATCCGAGATGAAACAGAAACCAATAATCGGCCTTGTCGTCTTCGCGGTGACAATGATCGTCATCTACACGCAGCTAACGCTTTTCGTGATACCGCCAATCGGCGCATTACCCGAGGGCCGCACCGTTGTAATCATGCGCCTGAACAAAACCGAGTTCATTGACAGTCCCGACGCAATGTGCGATAGGATACAAAGTGGCGTTAGCCTACTATGCAGAGCCATGGTAATGAGCGCCGTCGTGGGCAAGGCCACTATCCTGGTGAGGCTGCCGTACAGCTCGTGGCTTTACAGCATTTCGACCGGTGGTAAGAGCTACGATCGTTAGCCCAAGCTCTGGAGAAAATATGGAGTTTTGATTATCGCAATTCTCATCGGCTGAACTCCTGCTGTAATTGCAAACGGGAAGGGTAGATCCTTCGGTCTCTGGTGGTTCTACGGGGCGGCGCTATTCATTATCGCATTGCCTCACGCCTTAATCATGAAGGCAAACAATGCAGCCATTGAGCAGCAGCAACTTGCGGAAGGTCTGAAGAAGTGCCCTCATTGCGCCGAGCTCATCAAGCCTGATGCCAAGGTGTGTCGCTATTGCGGGCGCGAGGTGGCAGTTCGGGTCTAAATCAGCTGCTCAACCGGACTGACTCTAGTCGGCTTCGTTTTCTTCTGTTGGCCGATTCTAAAGTAGCAAATATTTATTATTCCATTTCGGATTGATCCGTTAACTTATTTAAAGATAAATTATTGCTCATAGTTTAAAAACACAACCCGGACGAAATTTAGTTACATGAAGCTGCAAATTTTGGAATATTTCTTCCATCAGCTGGCGCTTCGCGAAGTGCTAATCGGGTAGCCGGGGGTCTTTAACCCCCAGCTCCCACACCACCCACCATGCGGGCCCGCAGTGGGTGGTTCAACAAGTCGGCTCGCTCGACGAAGCTCGCTTCTCTCTGGTTTAGATATACCCCTGAGCCTTCTTCCATAAGGCCACCACGCTCACCAGGCCCGACTTGTGCAACAGGTAAGAACGTGGACTGTCGATACACAAGCGCCACATCCAGCCTAGACGCTGTACCACGGGTACTTCACCATCCAGTGCCGGCTCGTCTCGCGTCTGAGGCCCCCCTTTGTGTGGTTTCTCGTCGCCTCGCACCTTTTTCCTCTAGCCCGCCTCGCGGCGACGCCCTTGCCCTCGACTCGTGGTTGTCCTGCTCGCTCTTCGAGTCCAGGCCGGTACTCCCGCAGGGGACTTCCACCCCATAAGGCTCACGCCCATGCTGGGCGCACACAGGCCGTTGCACCTGACGCCCCAAAATGCCCGCTGGCTAACTTTGCGTTAGCAAAAATACGAAATAGCATCTCGTACGGCCTTAACTGATTCGCTAGCCACAATACAAGATATCATCCACAGATAATCGATGATACACCTTACAGCATGAGTTACGCTCCACACAATCTTCCGCAGTTAATCAACGAATCACACGAAGACTTTTATGCAGCCACAAATGCAGTTGCCAAAGAAATCGGATGGCCTGCGTTAATGACATTCGCGTACGAATTATTAAAAAACCCAGCATCTAAGACTTTGTGGCCAACCGCAATTGAAATCATCACGGTGGGATCAGAGCAAAAAAAGGCGTTGCCAAAAGATCTCTACGAGTTCATTGCGCGGATATATTTTTGTGCTGATCAATGCTCAGAAATGGAATCAGTAGAGATCGACGAGCAAATATGGGCATTTGTTTCCACATGGCTCGGACTTCCATATACTTCTGACTGGAGTCCATACAATGATCCAGAAGTCAGCAATCGAATGGCTCGTATGCAGTGTGAGAACCACTAAGAAAAAACCGAAAAATTCATATCACACCCAAAAGCCATTGCAATTTGTTTAGTACTTACGCAAAATAAGCTTCACACCACCATCGAACCCCATATATAAATCAACAACTCACAGCGATTCTATTTTATAGATATTCGAATATTTTTCACAATGCAGTGAAATTGAGGGGCTTTGTACCAGTTTTATTGTATACTGGCGTACCGAACAGGACGAGATGGACAAAGCCTTCTCGTTGTTTGTATTTTTTAGCTGTCATTGGCATACATAATGAGCACAATCCCCAAATGCCCGAAATGTGGTTCTGAATACGGATATGAAGATGGTGGTCTTTTCATTTGTCCAGAATGTTCGCACGAATGGACAAATCAATCGACAGAAGAACCAACAGAAAAAGAGAAAGTTGTTCGTGATGCGAATGGAAATATCCTGACTGATGGTGACACGGTAACTTTGATTAAAGATTTAAAAGTGAAAGGATCATCACTTGTAATCAAAGTTGGCACCAAAGCAAAAAATATCAGGATTATTGAAGGCGATCACGACATTGATTGCAAAATTGATGGCGTTGGTGCCATGCAATTGAAATCTGAATTTGTCAAAAAGGCATAACGCTAATCGGGTAGCCGGGGGTCTTTAGCCCCCAACTCCCACACCACCCACCATGCTGGCCCGCAGTGGGCGGTCGATCCACAAGCGCCACATCTACCCTAGACCATCGGATCACCATCCAGTGCCGGCGCGTCTCGCGGCGATGCCCATGCTGGGCGCACACGGCCAACTGGGTCATCGGTGCCACAAACCCGGCACGACTTCGACACGATTGCCCCCCCGGTGTTTTTCAGAATAGAGGCCAGTAACAAACGTAACAACCTTTCTTCTGAGAGCCCACCATGAACCTCTTGTCTGCATCGCATCGTTGGCTGCGCCGTTTGGCGGTTGTGTCGGCTGTGGCGGGGAGCGCGGCAGCGGTCGCGGGGCCAGGTGATGCGGCCTCGCTGTCGTTCAGCGACAGCGCCGCCACCCAGGTGCCCAACTGGCAGGACACGCTGTTCATCTCCCAATTCGACAGCAGCCTGGGCACCCTGACCAGCGTGACGCTGAGTTTTTCCGGACACAACACCGGCACGCTGGCCGCAGAAAATCTGGCCTCCGCCGGCACCCTCAACTTGGCCGGCACGGCCACTTACAACCTGAACAGCACGGTGTGGAACCTCACAGGATCGGCCACCGCTGCGCATGTTTTCAACGCGGCAGGGTTTGACGGCAGCGTGGATTACGGCGGCGCGTCGGGTGCTACTTTCACCAACGCCACCGGGGCTTACGCCAACAGCATCACGTTGACATCCGGGCTGGAAGCTTTCATCGGCAGCGGGCAACTGGCGTTCGGGGTGAACGTGGTGGGTGGGTCGTCCTACACCGGCACGGGCGCAGCGGTGGTGACGTTCGCGCAGTCCGCCGATGCGGCCTTGGACGTCACTTACCACTACACCACGCCTGGGGCCATTTCCGTGGTGCCCGAACCGAGCACGCAAGCTCTGTTTCTGCTCGGACTGGCGCTGTTTGGCTGGGTGGCTCGCTCACGCCGCCCGTGAGAGGCCACCAGCCAAACCTCATTTACGCCAAAACCCCGGCGTCAGCAGCACCAGCACCGAGAGCAACTCCAAACGCCCGAGCAGCATGGAGAGGGTGCAAATCCAGGTTTGCACGTCGCTCAAACCCTGGTAGTTGCCGGAAGGCCCCACTTGGCCCAGCCCAGGGCCGGTGTTGTTCAAACAGGCCACCACAGCGGTGAATGCGGTCACCACATCCAACCCGGTGAGCAGCAGCAGCATGGTGGCCACGGTCATCACCGCGCCGTAAATCAGCATGAACGCCTGCACCGAGGCCAACACTTCCGGCGCCACGACACTCCCGCCCCACGTCACCGGCACCACCGCACGCGGATGCACGATGCGCGTGAATTCTCGCTGCGCTTGCTTCCACAACAGCAGGCTTCTCACCAGTTTGATGCCGCCGCCCGTCGAGCCCGCACACGTGGCAAAACCACACAAACCCAGCATCAGCACCGGGGCAAAAATCGGCCATTGGGCGTAATCGACCGTGGCAAATCCGGTCGTGGTGGCGATCGACACCACACTGAACGCCGCGTGGCGCAAGCCCGTGAAAAAGTCCGGATACACCTGGTGAGCGTACAGAAAAACCGCCACCAACAGCACGCTGCCCGCCATCAAAGCCCAAAACAACCGGGCTTCCAGATCACGCCACACCACCCGCAGCGATTGTTGCCGCCACGCCAGGAAGTACAGCCCAAAATTCACCCCGGCCAGCAGCATGAACACAATGGCCACCAATTCAACCCGCCCCGAGTTGAATGCACCAAAACTGGCGTCGTAGGCGGCAAAACCACCCAAGCCCATGATCGAACACATGTGCATGAAGGCGTCCGTCCAGCTCAAGCCCGCCCAGCGCAGCGCCAACATGCACGACGTGGCCAGCACGAAATACACCGTCCACAGCCCACGCGCCGTTTCCGCGATGCGGGGGGTGAGCTTTTCATCCTTCATCGGGCCGGGCGTTTCGGCTTTGAGCACTTGGCTCCCCCCGACCCCCAGCATCGGCAAAATCGCCACCACCAGCACCAAAATCCCCATGCCGCCCAGCAGCACCATGAAACAACGCCAGACGTTGATCGAAGCAGGCAGCGTGTCCAGCCCCGTCAACACGGTGGCGCCAGTGGTGGTGAGGCCAGACATCGCTTCAAAGTAAGCATCCGTGACGCTCAGGCCCGGGATGTGCAGCCACAACGGCAACATGCCAAACGCTGGCAACACCGTCCACACCAGGGTGACGAGCAAAAAACCATCACGCGGGCGCAGCTCGCGGCGTTCTTTGACACACGCGGCCCATAAACCCAAACCGCACACAAACGTCACCGGCAGCGCCGTGGCGTAGGCCGACAAACCCGCATCGTGCCCAAACCAGGCAAACCCCAGCGGCACGATCATGGTGAGGGCGAACAGCATCAACACACCGCCCAGCACGGTGAAGACCGGAAAGTAATGGCGCATGGCGAGCGTCTCGATCAGAAAAAGGTCGGGCTGACTTGGAACAGCTTTTCAACGTCGCGCACCATGCGCTTTTTCGGCACGAACACGATGACGTGATCGAGGGGTTCGATGAGCGTGTCATGGTGGGCCATGAGCACCTGGGCATCGTGGGTGTCTGGGGTTTCGGCGCCGTCTTCGGTGTGCAGGCCGCGCACCAACGCGCCGACTTGCACCCCGGGCGGCAGTTTGAGTTGCCCGATGCGGCGTCCAGCCAAACGGGAGCTTTTGGCGTCGCCACGCACCACCGCTTCCAGCGCTTCGGCGGCGCCTCGGCGCAAACTATGAACGGCCTCCACGTCGCCGCGCCGCACGTAGGCGAGCAACTCACCGATCACCGCCGACGCCGGCGAAATGGCAATGTCGATCTTCGTGCCCTGCACCAAGTCGGCATAGGCACTGCGGTTGATCAGGGCCAGCACCCGGCGTGCGCCCATGCGTTTGGCCAGCAGGCAAGCCATGATGTTGTCCTCGTCGTCGTCGGTGAGGGCGGCGAACAAGTCCATGTCACCGACGTTTTCGTCCTCCAGCAAATCTTCGTCCGTGCAGTCGCCGTGCAGCACCAAGGTGGCCGCCGGCAGTTGGGTGGCGAGGTAATCGCAGCGGGCTCGATCGTGCTCAATCAGCTTGAGTTCATGGGTCTGACACAGCTCACGCGCCAGGCGCAGCCCCACTTTGCCGCCACCGGCCAGCATCAAACGCCGCACGGGGCGGCCCTCAGCTTCATGCAAAGCCGCCAGCGTGGCGCGGATCTGCGCCGTCGGGGCCAGCACAAACACCTCATCCCCGATGGCGATGCGCGTCTGTCCCTCCAAACGCGGCAGGGCTTGCTCTTGGCGGTAAATCGCCACCACGCGGGCATCCAAGTCGGGCAGCAGGGCGGGAATTTCGTCCAAGCGATGCCCCACCAGCAAGCCCCCTTCCGACGCTCGCACCACGATCAAACTCACCAGCCCGCGTGCAAACGTCACCGCCTGCAACGCTTCCGGAAATTCGATGAGCTGGCGAATCGAGGCCGTCACCGACGCCTCTGGGCAAATCACTTGATCGACGGCAAAACCCGTCGCGCCCATCATCTCGACATGCTGCTCAAACTCGGGGGAGCGCAGGCGCGCAATGCGGGTGGGCACGTTGAACACGTCGTGCGCCACCTTGCAGACCACGAGGTTGGTTTCGTCGGCGGCAGCACAACCGATCACCATGTCTGCATCGTGCGCTCCCGCTTGGGCCAACACCGAGGGCTGGATGCCGTTACCCACCACGCCGCGCAGATCCAACCGGTCTTGCAGCAGGCGCAGGCGCTGCGGGTCGGTGTCGATGACGGTGATGTCGTTGTGCTCAGAGACCAAGCTCTCCGCGACGCTTTGGCCCACGCGGCCAGCACCCAAAATGATGATGTTCATGGGATGAGATTCTGTCGCTCCAAGGAGGGGAACTTCCGCCAGGGGTGCCGTTCCACCTCACATTTACCTATTTGACGCCCCGCAGCCCCAGAAAGGAGCCCCCATCGCCATGCACACCGACATGCCCTTGATCACCACCTTGGCCTCTGCCCTTGGGTTGTCGCTGGTGCTGGGTTTCATCGCAGCGCGGCTGCAACTGCCCGCTTTGGTGGGTTATTTGTTGGCTGGCGTGTTGCTGGGGCCACACACCCCCGGATACGTGGCCGATGTGGGCCTGGCAGCGCAGTTGGCCGAAATCGGGGTGATGCTGCTGATGTTCGGCGTGGGCCTGCATTTTTCGCTGACCGACCTGCTGGCGGTGCGGCGCGTCGCAGTGCCCGGCGCGGTGGTGCAAATCGGCGTAGCCACGGCGCTGGGCGCGTGGTTGGCGTGGCACTGGGGCTGGTCGTGGGCGGGGGCGGTGGTGTTTGGGTTGGCGCTGTCCGTGGCCAGCACGGTGGTGTTGCTGCGCGCTTTGGAGGCCCGGGGAGAACTGGCGTCTGAGCATGGCCGCATCGCCATCGGTTGGCTGGTGGTGGAAGACTTGGCCATGGTGCTGGTGTTGGTGCTGTTGCCCGCTTTGGTCACCGCGCCAGGCCACACCACCCCGCCCGACACCCACACTGTGCTGCTCACCCTGGCACGTACGCTGCTCACGGTGGGGGCTTTCGTGGCGGTGATGTTGCTGGTCGGTCGGCGAGCCCTGCCTTGGCTGTTGCAGCAAATCGCCCGCACCAACTCACGCGAATTGTTCAACCTGTGCGTGGTTGCTGTGGCCGTGGGCATCGCCTCGGGCGCGGCGGCGTTGTTTGGCGTGTCGGTGGCGCTGGGGGCTTTTTTTGCTGGCTTGGTGCTGCGTGAATCGGATTTTGGCCATCGCGCCGCCGAAGAATCCTTGCCCTTTCGGGATGCTTTCGCGGTGTTGTTTTTCGTCTCGGTGGGGATGCTGTTCGACCCGCTGGTGCTGCTGGAGCGACCGGTGCAAGTGCTCGGGGTCACGGGGGTGATCGTGCTGGGCAAGTCCGTGGTGGCAGCCGCGTGGGTGCTGGCGCTGCGCCGGCCATTGAGCCAAGCCCTGGGGATTGCTGCCAGTTTGGCCCAAGTGGGCGAGTTTTCGTTCATTTTGGTCGGGTTGGGGGGCAGCTTGGGGGTGCTGCCACCCGAAGCTCAAAGCCTGATCGTGGCGGGCGCATTGCTGTCGATCGCGCTCAATCCGCTGTGGATGTCCCTGATGCCATGGTTGCAGCGTTGGATGGCCGCACGCTGGGCCTGGGCACGGGACTGACTTCATCGCTGCGTCACGGGCGCTGCGCATCCTCGCGGGGGACTGCCCCCCTTTTCAGGATGTCCCCTCATGCGCCCAGAAGACGCTTCCCTGCCCGCCCCGACACCCACCCCTTTGCAGGTGCGGACGGTTTGGATCTCCGATTTGCACCTGGGCACGCCGGGCTGCCAAGCCGAAGCACTGTTGCAGTTTTTGCGCGATGTGGAATGCGACACCCTCTATTTGGTGGGCGACATCATCGATGGCTGGCAACTGCGCCGCAGTTGGTACTGGCCTCAAGCGCACAACGATGTGGTGCAAAAAATCCTGCGCAAAGCGCGCAAGGGCACGCGGGTGGTGTTCGTACCGGGCAATCACGATGAGTTTGCACGCCGTTACGCCACCCACCACTTTGGCGGCGTCGAAGTGCTCAACGAGGTGGTTCACACCACGGCGGATGGTCGGCGCCTCTGGGTGCTGCACGGCGACTTGTTCGACGGCGTGATCCAGTGCGCCAAGTGGCTGGCCTACGTGGGCGACAGTGCATACGAATTCACCCTCAAAGTCAACCGCTGGTTGAACCGGGCGCGGGCGCGGGCAGGGTTGCCGTATTGGAGCCTGTCCAAGTACCTCAAGCTCAAAGTCAAGCGGGCGGTGAGTTACGTCAGTGATTTCGAAGTGGCCGTGGCCCGCGAAGCGCACAAGCGTGGCGTGCAGGGCGTGGTGTGCGGCCACATCCACCACGCGGAGATACGCGAGATCGACGGCATCCTCTACTGCAACGACGGCGACTGGGTGGAAAGCCTGACCGCCTTGGTGGAACACCCCGACGGTCGGCTGGAGATCATCGATCGCAGTGCGCCGGCAGCCGCGCCAGTGCCTGACCCATGCGAAGGCGTGCTCCCGTCTCAATGCCCGCACACCGCGTAAACCCCGGCGGCACGAACACGATGATGGTCGAGCCGTGCTGGAACCAGCCCAATTCTTGGCCCTTGGTGAAGCGCGCTTGGGTGGGCATTTCGTTCGGACCTCGGTAGCGCAGATGCAACAACACATCCAGGCAGTGCAAACGGATGCTGGCCACCAAAATCGCCGCCACCGGCACCAGCGCAATGGGATGGCCTGAGGCCAGGCGCATCCTCAGCACGGCGCGTTCGTTGCGGCAGTAGAGTTTTTCCACCCGCTTCAAGGCGATGGGGTTGACGTTCCAGGTGTCCCCGCTGAGGTAGGTGACGTGCTCCATCTGCCCCTCAAAAGGCGCATGGAAGCGGTGGTACATGCTGGAGGTCAGGCGCAGGGTGATGAACTCACCGTCGTGAAATGGCGTGGTGTCCTGCGTCGGGCCGAACAGCTCGGCCAGGGTGTACGGGAAGCCCTTGGCCTGAAACACCTCCGTGCCCCGCACGGGGCCACAAGCGCCGACGATGGCGTCACAAGGGCTGCTCAACACCGTTGGGTCGGGGTCGATCGGGCGGGCGCCGGGCCGCAGTTCCCGTGTGAAGCATTCCATCAAGCTGCGAAAGTGGGTCTGGCGCGACTCACTCACATCAAGATCGGAAAACAAACGCCACACGGCAATCGCGGCCCGGGTGAGCACGGGCGATTCGATCTGGCTGAACCAACCCATGAAATGGGTCAGTGCTTGGCGCGGGACGCGGTTGGTGAGGAGGAAGTTAAGGTCTTCCTGCTGGGTGATGGCTTGGATCAGCGATTTCAACGGCAAGGCCCTGCGGTGACGATGGGCTGTCCATGACACGGCATGCGCATGTCAGGGCCATGACGCTGTGGCACCAGCACCAACAGCAAGCGGTGACTCAGTAGAAATCCGGAGGTTGCATGTCAATGTCCATACAGCTTTCGGGGGATACGATCCCGGCTCTTAGACTCACAAGAGATCGGGTAGCCATGGCTTTCATCGAGTGGACCAGCGACCTGGACACAGGCATCGGTTGGGTGGACGAGCAGCACCGCAAAATCGTCGATTGCATCAACGACTTGCACGCCGTGGATCGGGCCAGCGGCACACGCGACAGCGTTTCTGACGTGATGGGGCGCCTGATTGCCTATACCCGTTACCACTTCTCTGAAGAAGAAAAGATGCTGGAGCGAGCAGGCTACCGTTTGCTCGAAACCCACCAAGGGATACACCGGGGGTTCATCGACAAGCTCCACACCATTCACGAACAGTACCGGCGCGGCGCGGATACGCTAACCAGCTTGTTGGCACTGTTGGAAAACTGGCTGTTCAGCCACATCCGCGTGCATGACCGGGGCTATGTGGCGACGGTCAAAAGTGCGGGCGCCGATCGGCTCTGACCTCCGGCAGCCATCCACGGGCAGGGTGCCCGCTGGACACGTCACAGCGCTGTCACCCCGGGCCGGTACACCGCCGGCATGGATGCTTTCACCTCCCCTTTGACCGCCCTGGCTTTGGCTGCGCTGGTGGTGCTGCTGCCGCGTGCCAAGCGCCGGCTGGAACTGTCGCTGGCCAAACAGCCGGGCTTGGCGGGCCATTCACGCTGGGCGCAACGGGTGGCACGCTGGTTGCCCGGCTACAGCTATGACGATGCCCCGTTCTTCAACGCCGATGCCGCCCCCGCCGAGTTGGTAGCGCAGCGTCGTGCCGGCTTGACTGCGCTCGGGCAACGCTTGGCAGCGCGCCACCCTCTCAGCATCGCCGCCACCGCCGACGTGCGCGCAGGGCTGGCCGATGCGCAATTCACCCGCCGTTATCGGGTGCCGTTCCAATTCAGTGCGCTGGTGAGCGAGCGGCTGCCGCTGGGCAACGTCGTGCAAGCCAGCCAGGGCGTGCAGGTGCAAGACCTGGACGGCCAGTGGTTCTACGATTTGACGGGCTCCTACGGCGTCAACGTCCTGGGTTACGACGCCTACAAACACTGCATCGCCGAAGGCGCCCGCCGCGCCGAAGCGCTGGGCCCCGTGCTGGGCAGCTACCACCCCTGCGTGCTGGACAACGTGCGGCGCCTGAAGGCCATCTCGGGGTTGGACGAGGTGTCTTTCCACATGTCTGGCACAGAAGCCGTGATGCAAGCGGTGCGTTTGGCGCGTTACCACACCCGACGGCGTTATCTGGTGCGCTTTTGCGGGGCGTACCACGGCTGGTGGGAAGACGTGCAGCCCGGCCCCGGCAACCCTTTGCCGCCACGCGAAACCTACACCCTGTCCGACATGAACCCGCGCAGCCTGCATGTGCTGCGCACCCGCACCGACATCGCCTGCGTGCTCATCAACCCCCTGCAAGCGCTGCACCCCAACAGCCCCGCGCCGGGGGATTCGTCCCTCGTAGACTCCAGTCGGCGAGCCGGTTTTGACCGTGCGGCTTACACCGCCTGGCTCCAACAGTTGCGCGAGGTTTGCACCGAACGCGGCATCGTGCTGATTTTTGACGAGGTGTTTGTCGGGTTTCGCTTGGCACCGGGCGGGGCACAGGCCTACTTCGGTGTGCAAGCGGACATGGTGACCTACGGCAAAACCCTGGGCGGTGGCTTGCCGGTGGGGGTCGTCTGTGGCCGGGCTGCGCTGATGCGGCGCTTCCGTCCGGAGCGCCCAGCGGACATTTGTTTTGCCCGAGGCACCTTCAACGCACACCCTTACGTCATGGCCAGCATGGCGGCTTTCCTCGACCAGATGGAGCGTCCCGAAGTGCGTGCGCTCTACGACGGTTTGGATGAACGCTGGAACGCCCGCGCCGCCCAGCTCAACGCACGCTTGGAAGCCGCCGATTTGCCGGTGCGCGTGGCCAACTTGTCCAGCATCTGGACGGTGATTTACACCCACCCAAGCCGCTACAACTGGCTGTTGCAGTTTTATCTGCGCGACCAGGGTTTGCTGCTGAGTTGGGTCGGCAGTGGCCGTTTCATCTTCAGCCTGAATTACACCGACGATGATTTCGCCGCTGTGGCCGATCGTTTCGTTGCCGCTGCCCACGCCATGCGCCACGATGGCTGGTGGTGGACACAGCCCGCCACGGTCAGCAATCGGACGATTCGGCGGGAACTGTTGCGGGAGGTGCTGGCCCAGCGCCTATACTCGCCGGTTCATTCATCACAGCAGAACCGAGAAAGGCAGCACGGGTTATGACACCGCGAACGACGACCTTCACCTTGGAAGAGTTTTAGTCGGCCTCCGTTCGTCGTCCCCTTTTGTTGCATCGAACGCGGCCCCTTGGCCGCGTTTTGCTTTTCTGCTCACCCTTTTTCGCCCTTGCCGGATGCCCGGCACCCCAAGGAGTTGTCCATGCTCACGATCACCCTGCCGGATGGCGCCCAGCGCGAATACCCCGGCCCGCTCACTGTCGCCGAGATCGCTGCTTCCATCGCCCCCGGTTTGGCCAAAGCCGCCTTGGGGGGCCGCGTGGGCACCGGCGACGCCGCTCGCCTCGTGGACACCAGCCACTTGATCGACACCGACACCGCCTTGGCCATCGTCACCGACAAGGATGCGGCGGGTTTGGAGCTGGTCCGCCACTCCACCGCGCACTTGCTGGCCTATGCGGTGAAAGAGCTGTTCCCCGAAGCGCAAGTCACCATCGGCCCGGTGATCGAACACGGCTTTTATTACGACTTCGCCTACAAGCGTCCCTTCACCCCGGACGATCTGGCCGCCATCGAAAAGAAGATGCAGGAGCTGGCCAAGAAGGACGAGCGCGTGGTGCGCCGCGTGCTGCCGCGTGACGAGGCCGTCGCCTACTTCAAGAGCTTGGGTGAAGCCTACAAAGCCGAGCTGATCGAAGCCATTCCGGCGGATCAAGACGTGTCCCTGTACCGCGAAGGTGCGTTCGAAGACTTGTGCCGTGGCCCGCACGTGCCCAGCACCGGCAAACTCAAGCACTTCAAACTGATGAAGGTGGCCGGCGCTTACTGGCGTGGCGATCATCGCAACGAACAGTTGCAGCGCATCTACGGCACCGCCTGGACAAGCAAGGACGACTTGCAAAAGTACCTGACCATGCTCGAAGAAGCCGAGAAGCGCGACCACCGCCGCCTGGGCCGCGAGCTGGACTTGTTCCACCTGGATGAGCACTCCCCCGGCACCGTGTTCTGGCACCCCAAGGGCTGGACGCTGTGGCAAGAGGTGGAGCAGTACATGCGCCGCGTCTACCGCGAGAACGGCTACCAGGAGGTGAAAGGCCCGCAGATCCTCGACAAGAGCCTGTGGGAAAAAACCGGCCACTGGGACAAGTACCGCGAAAACATGTTCACCACGGAATCAGAAAAGCGTGATTACGCCCTGAAGCCGATGAACTGCCCGGGGCACATCCTCATCTACAAGCAAGGCATCAAGAGCTACCGCGACCTGCCGCTGCGCTACGGTGAGTTCGGCCAATGCCACCGCAACGAGCCCACGGGCGGCCTGCACGGCATCATGCGCGTGCGTGGCTTCACTCAAGATGATGGCCACATCTTCTGCACCGAAAGCCAAATTCAAGCCGAAGTGACGGCTTTCACCTCGCTGCTGCAAAAGGTCTACAAGGATTTCGGTTTTACCGAGATCATCTACAAACTCTCCACCCGCCCGGAAAAGCGCATTGGCTCCGAAGAAAGCTGGGACAAGGCCGAAAACGCCCTGGCCGAGGGTCTGCGCGCCTCGGGCTGCGAGTTCGAATACCTGCCGGGAGAAGGTGCGTTCTATGGCCCGAAGATCGAATACACCCTGAAAGACGCCTTGGGCCGGCCATGGCAATGCGGCACGATTCAGGTCGATCCGAACCTGCCTGAGCGCCTGGATGCGGAGTTTGTGGGCGAAGACGGCACGCGCCATCGCCCGGTGATGTTGCACCGCGCCATCGTGGGCAGCTTGGAGCGTTTCATCGGGATTTTGATCGAGCAGCACGCCGGTGCGCTGCCGGCTTGGCTGGCGCCAGTGCAGGTCGGCGTGGCCAGCATCACCGATGCCCAAAGCGATTACGTGCGCGATGTGGTTCAGGCGCTGCAAAAACAAGGAGTTAGGGCCGTCGCAGATTTACGCAGCGATAAAATCACGTATAAAATCCGCGAGTTTTCCTTGCAGAAGGTTCCGTACATCCTTGTCGTAGGTGACAAGGAGAAGGCAAACGGAGCCGTTGCGGTGCGCGCCCGGGGTAATCAAGATCTTGGCGTGATGGCGCTGGCAGACTTCCAAGCGAAAGTCGCCGCCGACATCACCGCCAAGCGCTGACGGCCACGGGCTTTTGTCGCGCCGAATCATTGTTTCAGGCCCGTCTTGCCTCGGGCCTGCTTGAGGGGTTTGCACCATCGCTACCTTTGCCGACCGTCGGATGCCCAATGTTGAGCGCAAGCACCGACTCAACCGCGAGATCAATGTGCCCGTCGTGCGCCTGAATGGCGTGAACAACGAGCCGCTGGGCATCGTCAGCATCCAGGAAGCCTTGCGCCTGTCGGCCGAGGCCGATGTGGACTTGGTTGAAATTGCCGCCCAGGCCGATCCGCCGGTGTGCCGGCTGATGGACTACGGCAAGTTCAAATACCAAGAACAAAAGCGCGCTGCGGAAGCCAAGGCCAAGCAGAAGGTCATCGAAGTCAAGGAAGTCAAATTCCGTCCTGGCACCGATGACAACGACTACGACATCAAAATGCGCAACCTGCGCCGCTTCATCGCCGAAGACGGCGACAAGGGCAAGGTCACGCTGCGTTTCCGGGGCCGGGAAATCACCCACCAGGAAATCGGCATGCGCATGCTGGAGCGCATCCGCGACGAGCTGGCCGATGTGGCCATCGTCGAGCACATGCCCAAGCTGGAAGGTCGCCAGATGATCATGGTGCTGGCGCCCCGCAAGAAGTAACCGATTCAAGTCCCTTCGGGGCTTGCCGTCAGGGTGGGCAACCACCTTGGCCCACAAGCCGTTGCAGGCCAACAAGCGCGTTGAAGGTTCAGCGCCGCCTGCAAGGGTGCAATTCAGGAGCATTTCATGCCCAAGATGAAGACCAAGAGCAGCGCCAAGAAGCGCTTCCGCGTGCGTCCGGGTGGTACCGTCAAGCGCGGCCAAGCCTTCAAGCGTCACATCCTGACCAAGAAGAGCACCAAGACCAAGCGTCAGCTGCGCGGCGCCGCCAACGTCCACGAAACCAACATGGGCCACATGGCTCAAATGTTGCCGTTCGCTGGCCTGTAATCCACTCAAGACTCAAGGAGAAATCACATGCCTCGCGTCAAACGTGGTGTTACCGCTCGCGCTCGTCACAAGAAAATCTTGGCTCTGGCCAAGGGCTTCCGTGGTCGCCGTAAGAACGT
Organism: Vitreoscilla filiformis; assembly: GCF_002222655.1. Classification (GTDB taxonomy): domain Bacteria; phylum Pseudomonadota; class Gammaproteobacteria; order Burkholderiales; family Burkholderiaceae_C; genus Ideonella; species Ideonella filiformis. The sequence continues at coordinate 264,630 of NZ_CP022423.1, forward strand.
CTTCCGCATCGCCAAACAGGCGGTGATGAAGGCTGGCCAATACGCCTACCGTGACCGCCGCGCCAAGAAGCGTGTCTTCCGTCAACTGTGGATCGCCCGTATCAACGCCGCTGCGCGTGGTCTGGGTCTGACCTACAGCAAGTTCATCGCCGGTCTGAAGAAGGCCCAGATCGAACTCGACCGCAAGGTGCTGTCGGACATGGCCATCCACGATCCGGCCGCTTTTGCTGGCCTGGTCGACAAGGTGAAGGCCCAGCTGGCTTGATGCCTGTCGCGGCGCTGGGTGCCGCGATGTGTGTGCCCGCTGCGGTGGGCACACTTTGAAGCGGGCCGTCAGGCCCCGCCCAGCTCCAGACTCAAAGGCCGTCACCGTTTGGTGCGGCCTTTTTTCATTGTTTGCTCCTGCTGTCCCATGAACGATCTCGAAGAACTGGTTGGCCGCGCCGAGGCCGACTTCGCCGCCGCCGTCACCCCTGCTGATCTGGAAAACGCCAAGGCGCGTTTTCTGGGCAAGGCCGGCCAAGTCACCGAGCTGCTCAAAGGTCTGGCCAAGCTGACGCCCGAAGAAAAGAAAACCCGGGGCGCCGAGATCAACCAGACCAAGCAGAAGATCGAAGCCCTGCTGACGGCCCGCCGCCAAGCGCTGGCCGATGCCGAGCTGGAAGTGCAGCTCAAGGCCGAAGCGCTGGATGTGACCCTGCCCGGTCGCCAGCGTGGCACGGGTGGCCTGCACCCGGTTTCGCGCACGATGGAGCGCATCGAAGCCATTTTTGGCTCGATGGGCTTCGATGTGGCCGACGGCCCCGAGATCGAAGAAGACTGGTTCAACTTCACTGCACTGAACACGCCCGCCGATCACCCAGCGCGTTCGATGCACGACACGTTTTACGTCGATACCAAGGCACCGGACGGCTCCGGCCACCTGCTGCGCACGCACACCAGCCCGATGCAGGTGCGCTACGCCGTGCAGCATGTGAAAAAGCATGCCGCCAAGATCGCCGCCGGCGAGGCGATGCCCGAAATTCGCGTCATCGCGCCGGGCCGTACCTACCGCGTGGACTCGGACGCCACCCATTCGCCCATGTTCCACCAGTGCGAAGGCCTGTGGATCGGCGAGAACGTGAGCTTCAAGGACTTGCGCGTGGTGTTCGCGGACTTTTTCCGCACCTTCTTTGAAACCGACGAGCTGGACATCCGCTTCCGCCCGTCCTTCTTCCCCTTCACCGAACCTTCGGCGGAGGTGGACATCGCCTTCGGTTCCGGCCCGCTCAAAGGGCGCTGGCTGGAAGTGGCCGGCTCCGGCCAAGTCCACCCGAACGTGGTGCGCAACTTTGGCCTCGACCCCGAGCGGTACATCGGCTTTGCCTTCGGCATGGGGCCGGATCGCCTGACCATGCTGCGCTACGGCGTGAATGACTTGCGCTTGTTCTTCGACGGTGACTTGCGTTTCCTGTCGCAATTCAAGTGAACCTCAGCGCGGAGTAACCCAACATGCAATTCCCTGAATCCTGGTTGCGCGAGTTCTGCAACCCGCCGATCTCCACCCAAGAACTGGCCGATTTGCTGACGATGGCCGGCTTGGAAGTCGAAGAACAACATCCGGCTGCGCCGCCGTTCACCGGCATCGTGGTGGCGGAAATTCTCGAAGCCGAACAGCACCCGAACGCGGACAAACTGCGCGTCTGCAAGGTGAACGCCGGCACCTTCAGCCCGGAGGGCCCGCTACAAATCGTCTGCGGCGCCCCGAATGCGCGTGCCGGCATCAAGATTCCGCTGGCCACGATTGGCGCTGAACTGCCGCCCGGTGAGGATGGCAAACCCTTCAAGATCGGCAAGGGCAAGCTGCGCGGGGTGGAAAGCTTCGGCATGCTGTGCTCGGCGCGTGAGCTGAAGCTCTCGGAAGACCACGGCGGCCTGCTGGAGCTGCCCGCCGACGCCCCGGTGGGCACGGACATCCGCACCTACCTGAACCTCGACGACACGCTGTTCACCCTCAAACTCACGCCCAACCTGGCGCACTGCCTGAGCGTGTACGGCATTGCACGCGAAGTTTCGGCGCTGACGGGTTCGCCGTTGTTGACGCCCGCCTTCCCCGCCGTCACGCCCACGGTGGCCGATGTGCTGCCGGTGAAGGTGGAGGCCACCGACTTGTGCGGGCGCTTCTCGGGCCGCGTGGTGAAGGGCGTGAACACGAAAGCCGCGACACCAGCCTGGATGGTGGAGCGCCTGGCGCGCTGCGGGCAGCGTTCGGTGTCGCCGCTGGTGGACATCTCGAACTACGTGATGTTCGAGTACGGCCGCCCCAGCCACATTTTTGACCTCGACAAAATCCACGACGGCCTGACGGTGCGCTGGGCCCAGCCGGGCGAAACCCTCAAGCTGCTGAACGGCAACACCATCGAGCTGGATGGCGAAGTGGGCGTGATTGCCGATGCGCAAGCGGTGGAATCGCTGGCCGGCATCATGGGTGGGGATGCCACCGCCGTGTCGGACGACACGCGCAACATCTACATCGAAGCGGCGTTCTGGTGGCCCAAGGCCGTGGCCGGGCGTTCGCGCCGGTTCAACTTCTCGACCGATGCCGGGCACCGTTTCGAGCGGGGTGTGGATGCCGAACAAACCGTGGAGCACATCGAGCGCATCACCGCGCTGGTGCAGAGCATCTGCGGCGGTGAAGCCGGCCCGATGGACGACCAGCGCCCTGCTATGCCGGAGCGTCCGCCGGTGAGCCTGCGCGTAGCGCGTGCCGCCAAGGTGATCGGCATGCCGGTGACGCAGGCCGAGTGCGCCGGGGTTTTCACCCGCCTGGGCTTGCCTTTCACCGAGTCTGAGGGTGTGCTGACGGTGACACCGCCGAGCTGGCGCTTCGACATCACCATCGAAGAAGACCTGATCGAAGAAGTGGCGCGGGTGCTGGGTTTTGCCCGCCTGCCCAACACCCCGCCGCTGGCGCCGGTGACGGCCCGTGTGCGTGTGGAAGCGCAGCGCAGCCGCCACACCGTGCGCCACGCCCTGGCGGCGCTGGATTACCAAGAAACCATCAACTTCAGCTTCGTGGAAGCGCGCTGGGAGACCGAGCTGGCCGGCAACGCCGACCCGATTCGTGTGCTGAACCCGATTGCCGCGCCGCTGGCGGTGATGCGCTCCAGCTTGCTGGGCAGCCTGGTGAACGTGCTGAAGTACAACCTGGCGCGCAAGGCGCCGCGTGTGCGCGTGTTTGAGCTGGGCCGCGTCTTCAAGCGCGATGCCTCGGTGCAGTCCACCGACCGCAGCGTGGCCGGTGTGTACCAACCGATGAAGGTGGCCGGGCTGGCTTGGGGGCCGTCGGCGCAGCAACAATGGGGCGTGGCCGAGCGAGCCACCGATTTCTTCGACGTGAAGGGCGACGTGGAAGCGCTGCTGGCGCCGCGCAAGGCGCAGTTTGTGCCGGCTGAGCACCCGGCGCTGCATCCGGGCCGCTGCGCGGCGGTGGTGCTGGACGGTGTGACCATCGGCCACATCGGCGAGCTGCACCCCAAGTGGCGCCAAGGCTACGACCTGCCCAGCGCCCCGGTGCTGTTCGAGCTGGATCTGGACGCGGTGCAAACCCGCGTTGTGCCCGAAGCGCAAGCTGTGCCGCGCCAACAAGCCGTGCTGCGCGATTTGGCGCTGGTGGTGGCCGACAGCGTCAGCCACGACGCCCTGGTGGCCAGCCTGAAGGCGGACGACAGCGGCTTGGTGCGCAATGCCACGCTGTTTGACATCTACCGCCCGAAAGCGCCCACCGCCGACATCCAAGCCGGCGAGCGCAGCTTGGCCGTGCGCCTGGAGCTGCTGGACGATGCTGCGCCGCTCACGGAAGAGCGCATCGAAGCGGCGGTGGCGGCGGCGGTGCAGCGAGTGGGTGCGGGTTTGAACGCCCGTTTGCGCGCTTAAGGAGAGAGCGGCCATGCACGACGCTGATGATCCCATCCGCCCCGCTGGCCGCCAGCGCGCCTCGGAAACGCCCACGTTGACCAAGGCGGAGCTGTCCGAACTGCTGTTCGAGCGGTTGGGCCTGAGCAAACGCGAGTCCAAGGACGTGACCGATGCGTTTTTCGACGTGCTCAGCCAAACCTTGATCAGCGGGTGTGATGTGAAGTTGTCGGGGTTCGGCAACTTCACCATCCGCCGCAAAGCGCCTCGCCCGGGACGCAACCCGCGCACTGGGGAATCGATCCCGATCGAGGCCCGCAACGTCGTGACGTTTCATGCGAGCCACAAGCTCAAGGCAATTGTGCAGGGGGATGAGGGGCTGGATTTCTTAACCGATTGAGCAACTCACCCCACGACCTTGACGTTTAAGGCCGTTCACTGGCACAGCGTATTTCAGCTACCGCTGCACCATGCCAATGCGCCATGAGGCGCCCCACAACGCAAGCTATTGCACGCGCGTAGATGGTGCACACGTCTGCGCGTCGGGTTCGGGAAACGTGCGACGTGTACGGTGCCCAACCGCTTCAGACACCCAGGCATACCCAAGACCGTGCGCGTCGCGCATATCTCCGTCTACGGGGCGGATGGATTTTTCTTGCGATATTTACGCAGCGATGCGTACTTAAACCTAAAACCGCATCGGGTGCTATCGAATTTTTTTAATTCTTTGTTGAAATGTGGTCAAACCTGCTGTGCTTTGACTGCCAACAATCTTTCTAAAAAACCATCGTTTCCCTCACCCTCTCATGAGTTAGGCTAATACGGCCAGTTTCGTGGGTTGTGCAAAAGCGTGCCATCAACGCTGAACCACCGTAACAGCAACAATCCAGCAACAATCAAGGAGGTTGATATGGGATTCTTCAGCAGACTGTTCGGACAAGATCCCGAAAGGTCGGGGGAAAACCGTTCTTTGGTGGATCATCGAGACGCATCAGAAAGCGAGTCTGGCATTGACTCCCGGACAGCCGCTGCGGTTCTTGACGAAATTGACATCGACACAGCCCTGGCTGCCCACGAGAACTGGAAAATCCGACTGGAAAGCGTCATTCAAGGATCATCAACGGAAATTTTCCGCCCTGAGCACGTTTGTCGTGATGATTTATGTGACTTGGGAAAATGGCTTCATGGTTCAGGTCAAAATCGATTAGGCAAATTTCCTGCTTTCAGCTTGGTGGTTGCGCGGCACAAGCACTTCCATTTGCAAGCATCCACCGTTGCATCGCTGGCACAGGCTGGAGAGCCTGTTAAGGCCATTCAGTTGCTGAATGGTGGCTATCAACATGCTTCGACGCAGTTGGCTTTTTTACTCAAAGAGCTCAAGAATGAACTCGTTCATCGCCAAACAAGGCGAGAAACCAGGAAATACTGACCTCTTCAGTTCATGGTAGATTATCACCTGGCTTTTTATTAACACAATAAAAGCTCGGTGGAATCGGCGTTCGGAACCATGTCAAGACCGCATTCATATGAGTCCCGCAACCGATGTCTTCAATCTGCACGTCGTGGGTTTACGTAACCTGGACAGTGCAGTCATCCGGGTTTTTCTTCATCTGCTTGAAAAAAACCCATCTACTTTGCATCGATGGGTGATGCACCCCCAAGAGCCCGCCCACTTGGTGCTCACTCATCCTCACGAATGTCAAGCAGGCGCAATCACACGCAAAGGGCTGCCGCTGGCGTGGGTGTTGGCCCGCCACGAACCCGCCCCCCAAGATGGCCGCCCAGTGCTACGGCGACCGCTCCAACTCGAAGACTTCATCACACTGCTTAAGCACAGCACGGCTGAAGCTGTCATTGACAATCCGTCGCCCAACCATCCAACGGCCACTCGCTCCACCACAGGAACCTTCGTTCCAGCTGAGGATCACACCTCTCGTCATCCACCGGAGGATCTGTCGACGTGGGCCGTCGTCCTCAAACTGCATCGCTGGCCACCAGAGTTGGTGCTGAATGCCAACCCCACCTTCAGGCGACTCGCCGTTTTTCTACTGAATCAGCCCATCACGCCGCGTGAACTGGCCCAGCGCAGCGGTGTACCGTGGAACGCCTGCGCCGCTTTTTTGGGAGCAATGCATCACCTCAATGCGCTAGAAATCCGGCCCGTCCCAAGACAAGCAGCGCTGCTGGCTCCAGCCACTCAACCCGGGACACCAGGCAACGCACTGCTGAACATCCTTGGACGAATGCGCCAACGCCTAGGCTTGTGACTCGCTGACGCTCACCGCATTTTCAGGGGACGCCCTTGGCGGAGAGCGTAGTCTGCGAGCGCATCGAACGCCAACGCATCCGTCAAACTTCGCAGTTCCAAGTCGTACGCCACCCAATAGGGGTGCGTTTCTAACCAATCCTCTAGCCCACTCAAGTCGGCACAGCGTGCGATTGTTGCCAGCTTGTGCCACTCATCAACGCCCGGCCTCTCAGGGCGCGAGGGTGGAACCACAACAACAGCATCTTGCGATTTCAGATGCTGTCCATGTGCTGTGGGCAGGCTCGGCAACTCAGGCAGCCAAACGGTGCATGCAACACAACTGCCTTGCCACTCACTCGTTTCAATTTCCAATCGACTGCGCATGAGTGCCAGCAGTTGGTGGGCAATGTTCAGTCCCAACCCCAACCCCTCGCAGCCATCCCAAAGGGTGCCATGTTCGAGCGCCTCACGCAAGGCCATCAAGTTGTACGCAGAGAACCCCCTTCCCGTATCACGCACCTCGAACCGCAGACCCACTTCCTGCTGGACAGAACTTTTCATCGCCCCAACCTCATCTCGTCCTTCAGCAACATGGCGGGGCCGGCGTCCAACCAAGTTCAAACTCAGCCCAATGCGTCCCCCCCTTGGGGTGTAGCGTGCTGCATTGTTCAGGAACACCATCACCACTTGCTCTAATCGAGACAGATCACCCAAGACCCGTTGTGGCAGCAAGGGGTCCAGCTGAGCATCCAAGGTGTGCCCGTTTTGCTGAACCAACAGTCGGGCAGCCCCGCACAATCGACGGTACAAATCATCCACCATCAGTGGATGAGATTCGATCCTCAGCAGCTCGCGCCCAAGTTGCGTGAAATCCAATAGCTCACCCACGCGAGTCGCCAGTTGCAGCCCGGCATCGTGTGCAGTTTTTGCCATTTCGCGGGCGGAATCGGGCAGATCCGACCGATTGAGCAATAGCCCGAGATAGCCCAAGATGAGATGCAGAGGCGTCCTTGTCTCGTGAGCCAGCTTGGCCAAAAAGCTGGATTTGACTTGGCTTTCTCGCTCCGCCAAATAGGCGGATCTCGCCAACTGGGCCGTGCGTTCAGCAACTTGAACTTCCAGTCGATGCGCCAGCTGCCGCTCGACGTTCAAAGCGTGTGCGTGAGCCTGCCGATGTCGCCAATGCATGTGGATCACCACCACCATGAACAGCAGCATCACTTCAACCATGGCGTGCAACGAACAGTGCAGTGCATCATGCATTCGCGATGGGGGCAATTTTTCTGGCATGAGCCACTCCAGCCCCCACCGCCACCCCTCACATAGCGCCACGAACAACCACACCACGGCCCACGTCCAACCCCGCCACAAAGCTTTACCCGAGAGATAGCCAAGCCATGTCGGTGTCACCCACAAAACACTGAACACCAGATGTGCGGAAGGCTCTCGTTGAGGGTCAGATAACAAGAGCAACAACATCATCGCAACAAGGGTCAGCAAAACGATGATGCCCTGTAGGTGCTCTTTTTGTGACCACACTTCTCGCTGAAAAAACACCCACGCCGCCGCCACCAACAGTGCTTGATGAATCAACAGCATCAGCGTTTGCTCCCAGTAGGACGGGGCGATCAGCGACCCACCTCCTAGCTCCGCCTGCCACAACCATCCTGACCTCAGCAGCATCAACACTCCGAGCGGGACGCAGGGCCACTGTCGACTCAACACCCCGATCCCCAAGCTGATGACCCCCAACATCCCGCCGCAGCCGAGTGTCAGCAAGCTCAGTACCCTCAGGAACTCACTCTTAGAGAACAGCTGAACCTGCGCCCGCAGAACCCAATCTAACCCTGCACACAGCAAACCACAGCACAGTGTTGCCAAGGCCAGTAATATTCCCCTCGAATTAATCGGCATGGATTTGAGAATCTAGCTCAACCCCGCCCATAAGACGGTATTCACTGGGCGTGATTCCATGCCTTTGACGAAAAGCATAGGTGAAAGCAGCTTGGCTCGCGAACCCAGCTTGGTCGGCCACCGATCCAATTGACAAGTCTGATTGCAACAACAATTCACAAGCTCGCCGAAAACGCTCTGCACGCACATACTCAAATGTTGTCATGCTTTGGCTGATTTGGAAAATTTCATTCAATCGACGAACAGATACACCCGCCGACCGCGCCAGATTGACCACGGTCAGTGGTTCAGCCAACCGTGCATGAATCTCGTTTTGAACTCTCTCGAGTATTCTTTTTTCAAATGTGTCTCGACGAATTTCGTCATTTAATTCTGCACACGGCGGCGTCTGGTGCGATGGATCTGGAAGATGCACTCGCTTTCGCATGTGTACATGCAAGCGAGCTGTCAACTCATCAATGCTAAAAGGCTTGGTAATATAATCGACAGCCCCACTGCTGAATGCACCCAGTTTGCTTTTCAAATCATCAGCGGCGCTCAAAAATAAAATAGGAATTTCACATAACCGAGGATCGGCTGACATCAACCGCGCCACATCCAGCCCACTTTGGCCGGGCATCCGCAAATCCATCAGCACTGCACCAGGCTGGTGCTCTAGGGCACGCTTCAAACCATCTCGTCCATTGAGCGCAGCCACCACACGGTGGCCGCCCTGGCGCAGCATGCGCGAAATCAGTCGAACGTCACTCGCATCGTCATCGACGATCAAAACAGGAGGGGTAAGCATTGGGCATTCACGCACTTGTACTTCTGCATGCGTGAATGTATACAGAAAACTCCCCTCTCTGTTTCTATTGCTTTAAAAACCCACCCTCTTCCCGAAAGAACTGTTCCACCGGCGCCATGGCGATGGTTTTACGATCCGCCAACATACGGACCCCACAGCCGACCTGCCGACGAAAGCGACTCTGGTGGCTCGGTAACACCACGCTAATGGCCCCGCTCTGCCTGCCGGCCAAATCCCTCGCCAGCCTGGGCATTCTGGCGAATCGAATGCTGGCAGCGAAGCTGCTGAACCCGAAGCGAGGCCAGCGCTTGAACAATGCATCTCATCCCCTTCAGAGTGACTGAAAGAAAGGTGCTTCGCATGTCCTCCATCGTCATCGTCTACCACAGCGGCTACGGCCACACCCACAAGATCGCCGAAGCCGTGGCCGCTGGTGCCGGCAACACCGCCACGCTGCTGCCCATCGACGCCGAAGGCAACCTGCCCGAAGGCGGTTGGGATCTGCTGAACGCCGCCAAGACCATCGTCTTCGGCTCGCCGACCTACATGGGCAGCGTGAGTTGGCAGTTCAAGAAGTTTGCGGACGCCAGCTCCAAAGCCTGGTTCACCCGCGCTTGGAAAGACAAGCTGGCGGCGGGCTTCACCAACTCGGCCTCGCTGTATGGCGACAAGGCCAGCACGCTGAGCTACCTGATGACCTTGGCGATGCAGCAAGGCATGTTGTGGGTGGGCACCGGCGCGCTGCCGGCCAACACCAAGGCTTCGACACGCGACGATCTGAACAACCTGGGCATGTCCGCTGGCCTGATGACGGCCACCCCGTCCGACGCTTCGGTGGACGAAATGGTGCCGGGCGATCTGGCCACCGCCAAGGCGTTTGGCGAGCGCATCGCTGCCGTCACGGCTCGACTGGGGTGAATGCGATAGGATGTCCGTTTCTGACGCACATGGGTCGGAATACGGGCTAGGCTGGCAGCGAGCCAAGTCGGAAGATGACATCCGTTCCTTCCACTTGCCTTGCTTGCCATGACGAACACCGCCACGCCCTCCCTTCGCCATCCCAGCACCGCGCTGCTGGTGATCGACGTTCAAGCCTCCTTCCCCGCTCGCCCTTACTGGCGGGCGGAGGGGGCGCCCACCTTCTTGGCGGCAACCAACCAACTGATTGCGGGCTTTGAGGCAGCGGGCCTGCCCATCGTGCGCGTGCTGCACGAAGACGGGCCGGCCCGCACCGACAACCCCTTCAGCACCCTCAGCGGCCTGGTGCGCCCGCTGGACGGCCTGCGTGAGTTCACCCCCGCCTTGACGGTGTTGAAGCACCGCCACAGCGCGCTGGTGGGCACCGAACTGGGCATCTGGTTGCACCAGCAAGGCATTCGCCGGCTGGTGGTGACGGGCATCCGCACCGAGCAATGCTGCGAAACCACCACCCGCCACGCCAGCGACGAAGGCTGGACGGTGGATTACGTGCCCGACGCCACCCTCACCTTCGACATGACCACCCCCACCGGTGAGCGCCTGAGCGCCGCGCAGATCGTGGAACGCACCGTCACCGTGCTGGCCGGGCGCTTCGCCACGATTTGCACGCCCGAACAGGCGCTGCAACGCGCTACGGAGGCCGCCGCATGAGCGCCGCCGCCCTCGCCCCGCGCCGCGTGCTGCTCTTGATGTTTGATGACGTGGAGCTGTTGGACTTCGCCGGCCCGTTTGAAGTCTTCACCACCGCCGTGCGCGTGGCTGGCAAGCGCGGCCAGCCGGTGCCGTGGACGGTGAGCACCGCCTCACCCAGCGGCGCCCCGGTGCGCGCCCGCGCCGGGCTGACGCTGCACGCCGAGCACGCTCTGGCCGAAGCGCCCGCCGCCGATGTGTTCCTCGTGCCCGGCGGAGTGGTCGATGGCGTGCTGGCCGATGCGGCGTTGTTGGCGCAGATCGGGCGCTGTGCGCGACAGGCATCGCTGGTGGCGTCGGTGTGTACGGGCGCGTTCATCTTGGCCGATGCCGGGCTGTTGCACGCCGCGCCCTGCACCACGCATTGGGAAGATGTGGCCGACCTGCGCCAGCGTCACCCGCACCTGGACGTGTACCCCGAGGCGCGTTGGGTGGACAACGGCGCGCTCGTCACCAGCGCCGGCATTTCGGCGGGGATCGACATGAGTTTGCATCTGGTGGAACGCCTGGCCGGGCGCGAACTGGCCCTGGCCACCGCCCGGCAAATGGACTATGCCTGGCGCGATGCCTGAGCCGCTGCCCATCTGGTTCCTGGTGCTGCCCAACACCTTGCTGTTGGACATCGCTGGCCCCGCCGAAGCCTTCCGTCTGGCGAACCAGCAACGCGCCCGGCGTGGGGCGCCGCCGCTGTTCGCGTTGCATTACATCGGGCCGGAAGCGGCGTCGATGTCGTCGGTGGGTTTGGGCTTGGCGAATTTGGAAGCGCTGCCCGAGGTGTTGCCGGCGTCAAGCTGGCTGTTCCTGCTTGGCCGCCCCGGTGAGGCCGGGGACGTGGTACGCGCCGCGCCACCGTGGCTCGCCGCACGGCATTGGCTGGCGCGTGTGGTGGCCCCGGCTTTGACGGCGCCCACCCCCGCACTGCGCTTGATGACGGTGTGCTCCGGCGCCTTGTTGGCAGCGGATGCGGGGCTGGTGGGCACGCGCTGCATCACCACCCACCACGAATTGCTGGACGAATTGCGGCAGATGGCCCCTGCCGCGCAAGTCGTCGGCAACCGGGTGTTTGTGCAGGATGGGCCGTTGTTCAGCAGCGCCGGCATCACGGCGGGGATCGACTTGGCCTTGCACAGCATCGCCCACATCGCAGGTGAAGCGATGGCCGCCGCCGTGGCGCAAGTGATGGTGGTGTTCCAACGCCGCGCCGGTGACGCCCCCGAGCGCTCCCCCTTGCTGGCCTGCCGCAGCCATTTACACCCGGCGGTTCACAAAGTGCAAAACGCCGTTCACGCCGACCCCACGCGCGATTGGTCAGCCGACGCCTTGGCCGAGGTCGCCCACGTCACGCCGCGCCATTTGGGGCGTTTGTTTCAACAGCACGCGGGGCTGTCACCACGCGATTACGTGGCGCAGGTGCGTTTGGCGCTGGTGGACGCCGCGTTGGCCAGCGGCCTGCCGCGTGGGCAGGCCCTGGCGCAGGCAGGTTTCAGTTCGATGCGGGCGTGGCAGCGAGCCCGCGCGACAGCACCGGGTTCAGCGCAGCCGAGCCAGCAAGCCAGCGGTTGAGGCATCCAAGCCCGCTGCATCGCCACTGGCAAAACGCGGCAAAAGCTGGTTGCACAACGCTTTGCCCAGCTCCACGCCCCACTGGTCAAAACTGTTGATGCCCCAGATGGCGCCGCTGGTGAACACGCGGTGTTCGTAGAGCGCAATCAGCGCCCCCAGCGAGCGCGGGGTGAGCGCCTCCAGCACCAGCGTGGTGCTCGGGCGGTTGCCAGGGAAGCTGCGGTGACGCGCCAGCACCGCTGGATCCAGCGTCTTGCTGGCGGTGGGGGCGGATTCGGTGGCCGCTTCATCGGCGGTTTTGCCCAACATCAGCGCTTGGCTTTGTGCCAGGCAGTTGGCCAGCAGCTTCACATGCTGATCGGCCAGTTGCGCCGCCACCTCGGGCGCCAACCCGGCACGTTCGTGCGTGGTGTGTTTGACGGCGATGAACTCCACCGGAATCACGTCCGTGCCCTGGTGCAGCATTTGGAAGTAGGCGTGCTGGCCGTTGGTGCCCGCTTCGCCCCAGACCACCGGGCTGGTGCCCAAGCCCAGCGCCCGGCCTTCGGCGTCCACGCACTTGCCGTTGGATTCCATCTCCAACTGCTGCAAATAGGCCGGAAAACGCTTCAACCCTTGGTGATATGGCGCCACCGAGCGGCTGCCAAAGCCGTGGAAGTTGCGATACCACACATCCAACAAACCCAGCAGCACCGGTAAATTCGCGTCCAGCGGCGCGGTGGCGAAGTGTTCGTCCATCGCCCGCGCACCGGCCAAGAAAGCGCGGAAGTTCTCCGCCCCGATGGCGATGGCCAGCGGCAACCCGATGGCGCTCCACAACGAATAACGCCCGCCCACCCAATCCCAAAACCCGAAGGTGCGGGTGATGCCGAAGCGCGCCGCTGCTTCCAAGTTCGTCGTCACGCCGACGAAGTGCCGAGCCGTGTCGGTGCCACCCGCCGCCAAGAACCAGGCGCGTGCCGCGTGGGCGTTGGCCATGGTTTCCTGCGTGGTGAAGGTTTTGGAGGCGACGATGAACAGCGTGCTTTCGGGCTTCAGTTTGGCCAGTACCGGCACGATGTCATGCCCATCCACATTGGAGACGAAGTGCAAGCGCAGGCCCGGCTGGCTGAACGCTTGCAGCGCTGGCACCGCCATTTGCGGCCCCAAATCCGAACCGCCGATGCCGATGTTCACCACGTCGGTGATGCCACTCGCCGCCCCGTCGCGCACCGTTTCGGCGTAGGCCAGCAGCGCGTCCAGCACGCCGTGAACCTCGTCGCTGAACGGGCCGGCACCACGCGGCGCACGCAGCGCGGTGTGCAGCACGGCGCGGCCTTCGGTGCTGTTGATCGGCTCGCCGGCCAACAGGGCGTCACGCCGGGCGGGCAGGTCACACGCTTGGGCCAGCTCGATCAGCAAACGCAGCGTGGTGCCATCCCACAGGTTTTTCGACAAATCAGCGAACACCTCGGGCGCTTGCACCGCCAGGGCCTCGAACCGCCCCGCATCGCGCGCGAAGGCTTCGCGCAGGTCGAGCGTGCGGCCGTGGCCTTGGAAGTGGCCTTGCAGGGCCGACCAAGCGATGGTGTCGTCACAACGCGGGGCGGTGGGCATGGCGTCAGGCTCCTTGGATCAGGGCGTCGAGTTTGGCGGCGTCCACAGCGAACAGGCGGATGCCTTCGGCCAGTTTTTCGGTGGCCATCGCGTCTTCGTTCAGAGCGTAGCGGAAGCTGGCTTCGTTGTAGATCACAGCGTGCAGCGGCAGGGCTTGGGCCGCAGTGGCGTCCAGCGCACGCGTCATCGGCGTGTCGTCGGCTTGCAGTTTGGCCAGCAGATCGGGGCTGATGGTCAGCAAGTCGCAGCCCGCCAGCGCCACGATTTGGCCGACGTTGCGGAAGCTCGCCCCCATCACCTCGGTGTCGATGCCGAACTTCTTGTAGTAATTGAAGATCTGCGTCACCGATTTCACGCCCGGATCGTTGGCACCCGCCATCGCTGCTTCATCCCACGCGGCGCCGGCTTGTTTTTTGTACCAGTCGTAAATCCGGCCGACGAAGGGGCTGATGAGCCGCACGCCCGCCTCGCCGCACGCCACGGCTTGGCAGAAGGAGAACAGCAACGTCAGGTTGCAGTGGATGCCTTCTTGTTCCAGCGCGTGCGCAGCCTGGATGCCTTCCCAGGTCGCGGCGATTTTGATCAGCACGCGCTCCCGCGAGATACCGGCATCCTCGTACAACGCAATCAAGCGATGGGCGCGGGCGATGGTGGCCGCCGTGTCGAAAGACAAACGCGCATCCACCTCGGTGGAGACGCGCCCCGGCACCACTTTCAGAATTTCCAGGCCGAAGCGCACCAGCACCTCGTCCACGATCTGATCCAGCGGCTTGCCACGGTGGGCGGCCACGGTGTCGGTGAGCAGCGGCGCGTAGTCCGGCTGCTGCACGGCTTTGAGGATGAGGGACGGGTTGGTCGTCGCATCGCGTGGGGCGAACTGCGCCATCTGCTTGAAGTTGCCCGTGTCAGCAACAACGGTGGTGAAGGCCTTGAGTTGGTCGAGCTGGTTCATGGTCGAAGGGCCAAAAGGCCAAAGGGCACAAAGAAGCACCGGGCACAAAGCCCGTAACGAAAGCACAGTCAAGCAATGTAATTGACCGCCGCAAGAAACTCATGCATGATGATTAATGTAACTTAATTACATATTCAGCACCATGTCTTTCGACCTCGTTTTCTTCGGCGGCACCGGCGACCTGACTTGGCGCAAGCTGATGCCCGCCCTCTTCCAAGCCTTCCGCCACGGCAAGCTGCCGGGTGATGGGCGGATTTTGGCGGTGGCGCGTGACGAACGCAGCGACGAAAGTTACCGCGAGTTCATCCGCGAACGTTTCGCCGAAGTCGAGCCGTCCAAGCGTCCGAGCGATGACGAGTTCGCCCGCTTTGCCGCCTTGTTGCACTACCGGCGCATGGATTTGTCCCGACCCGCCGACTATGCCGGCCTCAAAGCCTGGTTGGACGAGCGTGGCGCGGACACCGTGGTGCTCTACCTGGCCACCAGCCCACATCTGTTCCCCGTGATCTGCGAGCAACTGGGCGCCGCCGGCCTGAACGGCGAGCGCGTGCGCGTGGTGCTGGAAAAGCCGCTGGGCCACGACCTGGCCAGCGCACAGGAAATCAACCGCGTGGTGCGCTCGGTGTTCAGCGAGCGCCAAGCGTTCCGCATCGATCACTACTTGGGCAAACCCAGCGTGCAAAACCTGATGGCGCTGCGGTTTGCCAACGCGCTGTTCGAACCGCTGTGGCGGCGCGAAAGCATCGCCAACATCCAAATCACCCTGGCCGAGAGCCTGGGCGTGGGCACACGCGGCGATTTTTATGACCGCACCGGCGCCCTGCGCGACATGGTGCAAAACCACGCCCTGCAACTGCTGACCATGATCGCCATGGAGCCGCCCTCCAGCAGCGACGCCGACGCCATCCGCGATGAAAAGCTCAAAGTGCTGAAGTCGCTCAAGCCCTTCACGCCGGAGAGCGTCGCCCGCGACGTGCTGCGCGGCCAATACAAAGCCGGCATGGTCGGGGGCCAGGCCGTGCCCGGCTACCGCGATGAGGTCAAAGTCCCCGCCGACAGCACCTGCGAAACCTATGTGGCGCTGCGCACCGAAATCCAGAACTGGCGCTGGGCCGGCGTGCCGTTTTACCTGCGCACCGGCAAGCGGTTGGCGGCACGCGATGCGCAGATCGTGGTGAACTTCCGCCAGGTGCCGCACCCGATCTTCCCCGGCATGAGCCACGCCAACAAGCTGGTGATCAAACTGCAACCCGAAGACGGGCTGGAGCTGCACCTGCTGGCCGCCAAAGGTTCGCGCCAGACGGACGCGCTCACGCCCGTGTCGCTCGACCTGGATTTTGACAAAGCGTTTGCCGCCGACCGCGTCGGTGCCTACGAGCGCCTGTTATTGGATGCCATCGCCGGGCGCCTCAACCTGTTTGTGCGCAGCGACGAGCAAGAACAAGCTTGGCGTTGGGTCGAACCGATTTTGGACGCTTGGCAGCGTGACCCGAGCAGCCTCAAGCTGTACGCCGCCGGTTCGTGGGGGCCGCCAGCGGCCAGCGCGTTGGTGGCCCGCGAAGGATTTGCCTGGGCTGAGGAACAATGAGAGGATGACTCGTCTTTCCTCACAACATTCGGCCCCGTGCGGGCTCGATGGAGCTTTTCACCATGCTTGACCGCATTCGCGCTTCCATTCCAGCGCTGCCCCCTGCGGAGCAGCGCGTGGCCAAGCTGGTGTTGCAGGATCCACGCGGCTTCGCCTCCATGCCCGTGGGTGACTTGGCTGAACGCGCCCACGTCAGCAAACCGACGGTGGTGCGCTTCTGCCGCAGCGTCGGTTACGACGGGCTGGCCGACTTCAAGCTGAAGCTGGCCGGTGTGGTCAACGAAGGTGTGCCCTTCGTGCATCGCGCAGTGGACGAGGACGATAAACCTTCGGACATCATCGTCAAGGTGATCGACAACGCCGTCAGCGCCCTGCTCAAGTACCGCAACGACGCCGCCAGCCACGCTTTCGAGCGGGCCATGGCCGCCATGACCACCAGCGGCCAACAGCACGGTCGGGTGGAGTTTTACGGCGTGGGCAATTCGGGCTTTGTGGCGCAGGACGCGCAGCTCAAGCTGTTTCGCCTGGGGGTGAACTCGGTGGCTTTGAGCGACGGTCACGTTCAGGTGATGAGCGCCACCATGCTGGGGGAGAAGGACTGCGCCATCATCATCAGCAACTCGGGCCGCAGCCGGGATTTGATCGATGTGGCCGAGATCGTGCTCAAAAAAGGCGCGACGCTGATTGCCATCACCGCCAGCGGCTCACCGTTGGCGCGGCTGACGTTGGAATCGGGCCAAATCCTGCTCGCGGCGGATCACCCGGAAGACCACGAGCGCTACAGCCCGATGGTCTCGCGCATGTTGCACCTGATGATCATCGACATTTTGACCACCGGCGTCGCCCTGCGCCTGGGCCAAGAAATGCGTCCGGTGTTGCAAGACATCAAGCGCAATCTGCGCACCCGGCGTTACGTCAGCAACGCGGGGGCGTGAGGTAGGCGCCTGTCAGTCGGTGCGCAGGGCGAGCAGTTCTTGCACGCCGTAGAGGTCGGCCAGATCGACCAGCCGGGCCGGGGCACGTCGCACACTGAACGGTTGCCGGCGCGCATCCGCGCCACGCCGGCACGCCAGCAGCACGGCCAACACCACGGAATCGACTTCACGCAGCGCTCCCGCGTCCACGTCCACCGCCGTCGCAGCAGACGGGGCAGCGGCGATCTGCGCTTGCAGGTCTTGCAAGACCTGCGGGGCGTTGTCCAACGTCAGGCGGTCGGGCAGGCAGAGCATGGCAGCGCTCAGGTTTTGGCCGAGGAGGCGTTCTTGGCCGCCGCCGCTTTGTTGCGCTCCGCCAGCTTGGCAATCAGCCCATCGATGCCGGATGCGTTGATTTCTTGGGCAAAGCTGTTTTTGTACTGCTCCACCAGCCAGACGCCCAACACGTTCATGTCGTAAATCTTCCAGCCGCTGGCGGTGCTTTCGAGCCGATAGTCGAGCTGAATCGGATCGCCACGGCCCTTGACTTCGGTGCGCACGACCACTTCCGTGTCCCCCGGCGACGCACGCATCGGTTTGATCGACACGGTGTGCTCCTTCACCTGGGTCAGAGCGCCGGCGTAGGTGCGCAGCAGCAACGCCTTGAATTCCTCTTGCAGCCGCTTTTGTTGCTCCGGCGTGGCCGAACGCCAGTAGCGCCCGACCGTGGCCGACGTCATGCGCTGGAAGTTGACGTTGGGAATGACCTTGGCTTCCACCAGTTGATGCACTTTGGCCAGATCGCCGGCCTGGATCGCTTTGTCGGACTTGACCGTGTCAATGACCTCGGTTGACAACTGCTTGATCAGCACATCAGGCGCTTGCACCTGCGCTTGAGCGTACAGCGCCGGGCTGGCCAAGGCGCTCGAAGCGGCCATCACCACCCAGGCCGCACGTTCCACCATCGGATTCCACATGAATTCATTCCTTTCAAAGCGCCGCCGCATCAAGCGGCGTGTCGTGCGGCTCAACGCATGAGCCTGCACCCTGGTTCACAACGCCGCCGCGCTGGCAGGCGCCCCAGACTCGGGAGCCGCCGAAACCGCAGAAGCGGCTGGCGCAGCCGGTACGGCCTCGGGCGCTGGTGGGGCTTCCTCGGGCGTGGTTTCCTCCGGGGTGTCGGGCGGGTTGCCGTCGTAGACCTGGTTCAGGCGGCGCGCCAAATAGGCGTCGCGCACGAAGGTGTATTTGTCCAGCGCCAGGTCGTCCAGCATCTTGGTGGCGCTGAGCAACCCCGCCCGCGTGCTCACCACCTTGAGCGCCGTGATGGCCAACTGCTGATCGCTGTTGTGCGCCAACTGGGTCGGGCCGGCCTGCCAATCGATCGGCAGGGCAGCGGTATCGCGCAGGGTCGAAGGCCCCAACAGAGGCAGCACGATGTACGGGCCAGCGGACACCCCCCAAGCCCCCAAAGTTTGGCCGAAGTCCTCGGTCTGACGCTCCATGCCCATGGGCGTGGCCCAATCGAGCAAACCGCCAAAACCGAATGTGGTGTTCACGATCACCCGCATCGTCATCACCACAGTGGCTTCGCCCTTGCCTTGTAGCGCGTTGTTCACCACCGACCACACGTCGCTGAGGTTGTTGAACACGTTGTCCACACCGATCCGGATCACCTCGGGCACCACCTTGCGGTAGCCCTCGGCCAAGGGGCGCAGCGCCCACTCATCCACGGTGTCGTTGAACCGCGTCACGCTGCGGTTGAACCCCTCGAACGGATCGTTGGCCGGTGCCGCCTGCACCACGGCAGGCCCACTGGCCAGCAACACCCCGCCCAGCACCAGGCGAGCCACGGTTTGACGCATCACTTGTTACCTCCTTGTGTGCCGGCCTCTTCCGCCTTGTTGAACAAGAACTGGCCGATCAGGTTTTCCAAAACGATGGCGGATTGGGTTTGTTTGATCACGTCCCCTTCCACGAGGTTGTTTTCGGCGGCGCCCGGCTCGATGCCGATGTATTGATCCCCCAACAGCCCAGCGGTGAGGATCTTGGCCGACGAATCCTTCGGGAACGCAAACCCTTGGCTGATCTCCATCGTGACCACGCCCAGGTAAGTTTTGGGGTCGAGGTTGATGGAGGTTACCCGGCCCACGGCCACGCCCGCCGAACGCACCGGCGCACGGGGTTTGAGGCCACCGATGTTGTCAAAGCGCGCTTGCAGCACGTAGACCTCCCCCGTGGAAAAGCTCGCCAAATTGGCGGCCTTGAGCGCCAGGAACGCCAGACTCAGCGCCCCCAGCAGCACAAACAGCCCGACGAGGATTTCAACATTCTTCTTGCTCATGGATGGCTTTCTGGCACAACCGGAACAACCCGGTTCAAGGGGTGGAAAACATCAGGGCGGTGAGGATGAAATCCATCGCCAACACCAACAGCGAGGAGATCACGGCGGTGCGTGTGGTCGCGTAGGCCACGCCTTCGGGGGTGGGCTGGGTTTCGTAGCCTTGGAACAGAGCGACGAAGGTGCAGATCACGCCAAACACAAAGGCTTTGACCAGCCCGTTGCCCACATCGCGCCACACATCCACTTTGGCCTGCATGAGCGACCAGAAGTTGCCCGCATCCACGCCGATGAGCAACACCGCCACCACATAGGCGCCCAGAATGCCCACGGTGGAAAACAAGGCCGCCAGCAGCGGCATGGACACCACCCCGCCAATGAAACGCGGCGCCAACACCCGCGAACGCGGATCGACCGCCATCAGCTCCATGGCGGCGAGTTGCTCACCGGCTTTCATCAGGCCGATTTCAGCCGTCAAGGACGTGCCCGCCCGCCCGGCAAACAGCAGCGCAGCCACCACGGGCCCCAACTCCCGCACCAGCGCCAAATTCACCACCAACCCCAGGGACTCGGCTGCGCCGTAGGTCACGAGGGCGTAGTACATCTGCAAGGCGAGCACAAAACCCACCGCCAACCCCGAGGCCACGATGATGGCCAGCGATCGGTTGCCAATGGCGTGGATTTGCGTCACCACCAAGCCGAAGCGTCGCAACGCAGCCGGCATGAAACGCAGCAAATCCACCAAAAAGAACGCTGCATGGCCCAGGATGCGCAGCCTGTCGAGCGTGACGGCGCCCAGGCGGGCGAGCAAGTCGGTCATGCGCGCAACCCCAAGTCGAGCGCCAGCGGTGGCGCGGGATAGTGAAACGGCACCGGCCCATCCGGCTCACCCCGGATGAACTGGCGCACTTCCGGATCGTCCGACGCCACGAGTTCAGCCGGTGTGCCGTGCGCCACCACCCGCCCGCCAGCGGTGAGCAAATAGGCGTAATCGGCGATGGAGAAGCACTCGGTCACGTCGTGCGACACCAGCAGCGAGGTGGCGCCCGTGGTGTCGTTCAAGCGGCGGATCAAGTTGGCGGTCACCCCCATGGCGATGGGGTCGAGGCCGGTGAAGGGCTCGTCGTACATCAGCAACTCGGGATCGAGGGCCACGGCGCGAGCCAACGCCACCCGCCGCGCCATGCCGCCTGAAATTTGGTTGATGCGCAGCGGCGCGGCTCCGCGCAAGCCCACAGCGTGCAGTTTCATCAGCACGATGTCGCGGATGAGCGCTTCGGGCAGCTCGGTGTGTTCGCGCAGCGGGAAGGCCACGTTTTCGAACACCGTCAGGTCGGTGAACAAGGCGCCGAACTGGAACAGCATGCCCAGCCGGCGGCGCAGGCGGTAGAGCTGCGCTTTATTCTGCACATTCACCGTCTGGCCATCAAACACCACGCGGCCCTGGGTGGCCGCGTGAACTCCGCCGATGAGGCGCAACAGCGTGGTCTTGCCGCAGCCCGACCCACCCAAAATGGCGGTGACTTTGCCGCGCTCGAAGCGCAGCGACACATCGTTCAGGATCAGACGCGAAGCGTCATACCCAAAGCTGACGTGATCGATCTCGATGAAGATGTCGGGCATGGGGCAAAGGTCAGGGTTTCTGCGGAAATTGTCGCATGGGCCCGAAAACCTCCTACCCCAAAGGACAGGGCCTTTACCTCCGCTTCAGGCAGAGGTGAAGGCCCCAGTGTGGTGGGCGTTCACACGCCCGGGGAGGTTAACGTGGCAGCGAGGTCGCGCCCATCAGGAACTCGTCCACTGCACGGGCGGCTTGGCGACCTTCGCGGATCGCCCACACCACCAGGGACTGGCCCCGGCGCATGTCACCCGCCGTGAACACCTTGGCAACGTTGGTTTTGTAGCCGCCCTCGGCCTCGGTCGTGGCTTTGGCGTTGCCGCGAGCGTCCTTGCTCACGCCAAACGATTCCAGCACCGACGCCACCGGATTCACAAAACCCATGGCCAGCAGCACGAGGTCGGCCTTGTAGTCTTGCTCGGAACCGGGCACTTCGACCAGCTTGCCATCCTTGAACTCGACGCGCACGGTCTTCAAGCCCGTGACTTTGCCGTTTTCACCGATGAATTCCTTGGTGGAAATGGCGAACTCGCGCACGCAGCCCTCTTCGTGGCTGGACGAGGTGCGCAACTTCATCGGCCAGTAGGGCCAGGTGAGCGGGCGGTTTTCTTCCACCGGCGGCTGGGGCATCACCTCAAACTGGGTGACGCTCAGGGCGCCGTGGCGGTTGGAGGTGCCCACGCAGTCCGAACCCGTGTCGCCGCCACCGATGACGATGACGTGCTTGCCCGTGGCCGAAATGGCGTTTTCCACTTGGCCGCCGTGGTTCACGCGGTTTTGCTGCGGCAGCAATTCCATGGCGAAGTGGATGCCGGCCAAGTCACGGCCCGGCACCGGCAGATCGCGGCTTTGCTCGGAACCACCGGTCAACACGATGGCGTCGAACTCGGCCTTCAGGCTCTCGGCACTCACTTGCTCCTTGGCCCAGTTGGTGACCTTGGAGCCTTGCGGCCACTCGCCCACCACCACGTTGGTGCGGAACACCACGCCTTCAGCCGCCAACTGCGCCATGCGACGGTCGATGTGCGACTTGTCCATCTTGAAGTCGGGAATGCCGTAGCGCAGCAGGCCGCCGACCTTGTCGTTCTTTTCGAACACGGTCACGTCGTGGCCAGCGCGGGCCAGTTGCTGCGCCGCCGCCAGGCCAGCGGGGCCACCGCCGACGATGGCCACCTTCTTGCCCGTCTTCACGGCGGCGGGTTGCGGCTGCACCCAGCCTTCGGCCCACGCCTTGTCGATGATCGCGTGCTCGATGGACTTGATGCCCACCGCGTCGCCATTGACGTTGATGACGCACGCCGCTTCACACGGGGCCGGGCAGATGCGCCCGGTGAACTCGGGGAAGTTGTTCGTGCTGTGCAGGACGGTGATGGCGTTTTGCCAATCCTGCTTGTAAACCAGATCGTTGAAGTCCGGAATGATGTTGTTGACCGGGCAGCCGTTGTTGCAGAACGGCGTGCCGCAGTCCATGCAACGAGCGCCCTGGATCTTCGCCTCGGCCGGGGTCAGGCCGATGACGAATTCCTTGTAGCTCTTCAGACGCTGCTCGACCGGCTCGTAGCCCTCTTCGAGACGTTCAAATTCCAGAAAGCCAGTGACTTTTCCCATGGTGCGTGTTCCTTGATGCTTTTCGCCCGGGAGTGATTACTTGGCAGCCACGGCGGCGTCCGCCTTGGCCTTGTCCACCGCTTGTTCGGCTTGCGCCTTGGCGTACAGCTCGCCCAGGGCGCGCTTGTACTCGTTCGGGAAGACCTTGACGAACTTGGGCAGCGAGGCCGACCAGTTGTCGAGGATTTCGCGCGCACGCAGGGAGCCGGTCCACTTGTGGTGGTCTTCGACCAGCTTCTTGAGCAGGGCTTCGTCGGTTTGACCCTTGTGCCAGATGGCCGGGCTGACCGCTTGTTCTTGCTCCGCCGCCGGCAGGATTTTGTCCAGCGAGACTTGCGCGGTGTTGCAACGCTTGGCGAACAGGCCGTCTTCGTCATAAACGTAGGCCACGCCGCCGGACATGCCCGCCGCGAAGTTACGACCCGTCTGACCCAACACCACCACGGTGCCGCCGGTCATGTATTCGCAACCGTGATCGCCGGTGCCTTCCACCACGGCGGTGGCGCCCGACAGACGCACCGCGAAACGCTCGCCGGCCACGCCACGGAAGAAGGCTTCACCGCTGGTCGCACCGAACATGCCGGTGTTGCCGACGATGATGTTCTTCGAGGCATCGCCCCGGAACTCGATCGACGGACGCACCACGATGCGGCCACCCGACAGGCCCTTGCCGGTGTAGTCGTTGGCTTCACCGATGAGGTAGAAGGTGATGCCGTTGGCCAGGAAGGCGCCGAAGCTCTGACCGCCCGTGCCTTCCATCTGCGCGAAGATGGTTTGATCGGGCAAACCGTCCGGATGGTGCTTGATCACCTCGCCGGAGAGCATCGCGCCCACCGAGCGGTTGACGTTGCACACGTCCTGCATGAACTGCACCTTCTCGCCCTTTTCGATCGCGGCCTTGGCCTTCTCGATCAGGGTCACGTCCAGCGCCTTGCCCAGGCCGTGGTCTTGCACATCGCTGTGCAGGCGCGGCACGCCAGCGGCCACCACCGGCGCGTGCAGCACGCGGCTGAAGTCCAGGCCCTTGGCTTTCCAGTGGCTGATGGCCTTCTTGGTGTCCAGCAGGTCGGCGCGGCCAATCAGCTCGTCGAACTTCTTGATGCCCAGTTGCGCCATGATTTGACGCGCTTCCTCGGCCACGAAGAAGAAGTAGTTGACGACGTGCTCCGGCTTACCCGAGAACTTCTTGCGCAGCACCGGATCTTGCGTGGCCACGCCCACCGGGCAGGTGTTCAGGTGGCACTTGCGCATCATGATGCAGCCTTCGACCACCAGCGGCGCGGTGGCAAAGCCCACTTCGTCGGCGCCCAGCAGCGCGGCGATCACCACGTCGCGGCCGGTCTTCATCTGACCATCGGCTTGAACGCGCACGCGGCCACGCAGGCGGTTCAGCACCAGGGTTTGCTGGGTTTCGGCCAGGCCGAGTTCCCACGGCGTGCCGCAGTGCTTGATGGACGACCAGGGCGAAGCGCCCGTGCCACCGTCAAAACCGGCGATCACGATGTGGTCGGCCTTGCACTTGGCCACACCCGCTGCCACGGTGCCCACGCCCACTTCGGACACGAGTTTGACCGAGATGTCCGCCTTCGGGTTGACGTTCTTCAGATCGTGGATGAGCTGGGCCAGGTCCTCGATCGAGTAGATGTCATGGTGCGGCGGGGGCGAGATCAGGCCCACGCCCGGCACCGAGTGGCGCAGGCGACCGATGTATTCGGACACCTTGCCACCCGGCAACTGGCCGCCTTCACCCGGCTTGGCACCTTGGGCCATCTTGATCTGGATTTGATCGGCCGACACCAAATACTCAGTCGTCACGCCAAAGCGGCCGGAAGCCACTTGCTTGATCTTCGAGCGCAGGCTGTCGCCGTCCTTCATCGCGTAATCGGTTTCGATCTGCTTGGCGCCGATCACGTCCGACACCTTGGTGCCATCGGTGATCTTGATGCCCTTCAGCTCGTTGCGATAACGCGCTTGGTCTTCGCCGCCTTCACCCGTGTTGGACTTGCCGCCGATGCGGTTCATCGCCAGGGCCAGCGTGCTGTGGGCTTCGGTCGAGATCGAACCCAGCGACATGGCGCCAGTGGCAAACCGCTTGACGATTTCGGCTGCGGGTTCGACTTCGTCGAGCGAAATCGCCTTGCTCGGATCGATCTTGAACTCGAACAAGCCGCGCAGCGTCATGTGGCGCTTGTTCTGGTCGTTGATGATCTGGGCGTATTCCTTGTAGGTGTCAAACTTGCCCGAGCGCGTGCTGTGTTGCAGCTTGGCGATGGCGTCCGGCGTCCACATGTGTTCTTCGCCACGGGTGCGCCAGGCGTACTCGCCGCCGGCGTCCAGCATGTGGGCCAGCACCGGGTCGTTGCCGAAAGCGGCAACGTGGTTGCGCAGACCTTCTTCGGCCACATCGAACACGCCGATGCCTTCGACTTGCGTGGCAGTGCCCCGGAAGTACTTGTCCACCGTGGCCTTGTTCAGACCAATGGCTTCAAACAACTGCGCACCGCAGTAGGACATGTAGGTGGACACGCCCATCTTCGACATGATCTTCGACAGACCCTTGCCGATGGCCTTCACATAGTTGTAAATGGCCTTGTCGGTCGAGAGGTCGGCCGGCAGTTCGGCGTGCATGGAAGCCAGGGTTTCCATGGCCAGGTACGGATGCACCGCTTCGGCACCGTAGCCCGCCAGCACAGCGAAGTGATGCACTTCACGCGCCGAGCCGGTTTCCACCACCAAGCCCGCCGAGGTACGCAGCCCTTCCCGCACCAGATGGTGGTGAATGGCCGACAACGCCAGCAGCGCCGGGATGGCGACGTTGGCGCGATCCATCGAACGGTCGGTGATGATGAGGATGTTGTGGCCGCCTTGGATGGCGTCCACGGCCTCAGCACACAGCGAGGCCAGCTTGGCTTCGACGCCTTCCTTGCCCCACGCGAACGGGTAGGTGATGTTCAGCTCGTGGCACTTGAACTTGCCGTTGGTGTGCGCTTCGATGTTGCGCAGGCGGGCCATGCCCTTGAAGTCCAGGATCGGCTGGCCCACTTCGAGGCGCATCGGCGGATTCACCGCGTTGATGTCCAGCAGGTTGGGCTTGGGGCCGATGAAGCTGTTCAAGCTCATGACGATGGCTTCGCGGATCGGGTCGATCGGCGGGTTCGTCACCTGGGCGAAAAGCTGCTTGAAGTAGCTGTACAGCGGCTTGTTCTTGTCCGAGAGCACGGCCAACGGGCTGTCATTGCCCATCGAACCGATGCCTTCTTCGCCGTTGATGGCCATCGGCGCCATCAGGAATTTGATGTCTTCTTGCGTGAAGCCGAAGGCTTGTTGGCGATCCAGCAGCGATTCGCCAAAGACCGCCGGGCCGGCAGCGACCACCGGCACATCGTCCAGGCGCACGCGCACGTTGTCGATCCACTGACGGTAGGGGCGTGCGCTGGCGAACAAGGCTTTCAGCTCGGCGTCGTCAATGATGCGGCCCTGTTCGAAGTCGATCAGGAACATCTTGCCGGGCTGGAGGCGCCACTTCTTGATGATGCGGTTCTCAGGAATCGGCAGCACGCCCGTTTCCGATGCCATCACTACCAAATCATCATCCGTGACGATGTAGCGGGCCGGGCGCAGACCATTGCGATCCAGCGTCGCGCCGATTTGCTTGCCGTCGGTGAACACCATGGCGGCGGGGCCATCCCACGGCTCGATCATGGCGGCGTGGTACTCATAGAACGCACGGCGACGCTCGTCCATCATCTCGTGCTGTTCCCACGCCTCGGGAATCATCATCATCGCGGCATGAGCGAGCGGGTAGCCGCTCATGGTCAGCAGCTCCAGGGCGTTGTCGAACACCGCCGTGTCCGACTGGCCGTAGAGGCTGATCGGGTAGAGCTTGTGCAGGTCGTCGCCCAACACCGGGGACTTCATCACGCCTTCGCGGGCGCGCATCCAGTTGAAGTTGCCCTTGACGGTGTTGATTTCCCCGTTGTGCGCCACCATGCGATACGGGTGAGCCAGCGGCCACTTCGGGAAGGTGTTGGTGGAGAAGCGCTGATGCACCAGGGCCAGGGCCGAAACGCAACGCGGATCTTGCAGGTCCAGGTAGTACTTGCCCACTTGGTCGGCCAGCAACAAACCCTTGTAGATGATGGTGCGGCAGCTCATGCTGGGCACGTAGTACTCACCGCTGTGGGTCAGCTTCAAGCGCAGGATGGCACCCGAAGCGGTCTTGCGGATGACGTACAGCTTGCGCTCCAGCGCGTCCGGCACGATGACATCGGCACCCCGCCCGATGAACACCTGCTTGATGACGGGCTCGGTTTCACGCACGGTGGGGGACATCGGCATGGCCTTGTCCACCGGC
Source organism: Vitreoscilla filiformis (assembly GCF_002222655.1). Lineage (GTDB taxonomy): Bacteria > Pseudomonadota > Gammaproteobacteria > Burkholderiales > Burkholderiaceae_C > Ideonella > Ideonella filiformis. The sequence continues at coordinate 291,675 of NZ_CP022423.1, forward strand.
ACCTCGCGCCAGCCCAGCAGCACTTGGCCTTCGGCCTTGATGGCGCGTTCGATTTCTTGTTCGCAAGCCAGGCGCGATGCGTGTTCCTTGGGCAGGAAGATCATGCCCACGCCGTACTCACCCGGCGGGGGCAGGGTCACGCCCTGCTGGGCCATTTCGGCGCGGAAGAACTCGTCCGGGATTTGGATCAGGATGCCTGCGCCGTCGCCCATCAGGGCATCGGCACCGACGGCGCCCCGGTGATCGAGGTTTTCCAGAATCTTGAGGCCTTGCTCAACGATGCTGTGCGCCTTCTGGCCTTTGATGTGCGCCACAAAACCGACGCCGCAGGCATCGTGCTCGTTGGCGGCGCTGTACAGCCCGTTCTGGGCCAGCGCCTCGATTTCTTGGGGGGAAGCAGACCCCGATGCAGCCGTGGACATGGCGCACTCCTCGATCGTAACTAGGGATTCCGCGAGGATAGCGCCGGCTCTAGCGAGGTTCAAGCAAAATAAATTAGGGTCAGAGTCAATTTAAAAAGCGAAGAATTTTGCAGGCTATTTAAATAGGGACACAGTCAAGCATCGGTGCGCACAGGCCGACCGCGCCGGCGAGCCTGGAGGGACAGGCCAGTGACTTTTTGCATGCGCTCAATGAAGGCCGCCGAGCCGAACGCATGGCCGCTGCGCAGGCAGCGCACCAAGGCATCGAATTCCTCGGGGGGAGGTTCCTGTTCGAGTTGACGGCGGTAGGACAGCTCGCGCTCGAACGGGGTGTTGCCCAGCGCCCAGAATGCGGGCGGATCGGTGATCAGGGCGTCACGGTGCGCACCCAGATGGTGCGCTGTACTCGACCAGGGGGGGTCAAGCAAATCCGGGGCCAGCCCTGTGTGCCACGCGGCCAGGTCGAGCCAGCGCATGGCGTGCAGCAGAGGTTCACCCGGTTCGACGACGCAAGAACGAAAGCGCCCTTCCCAGAGCGTACCGCTGCGCCCGTGGCGCTGGTTGAAATAGCCCACGTAACGCCGCCCCAGGGCCTGCATCATCAGGCTGAGGGCCTGGGGTTCGGGAGGCGTGGCGAGCAAATCGATGCGCTCGGGTCGCAAGCAGTAGCCATGGATGGCCACTTTGAGGGGGCGACTGACTTCGAGCAGGGCGTGAAGGTAACGCTGGCGGTCTTCATCGTCGATGAACACCACCGCGCCGTTGTGGCCGCTCTGGCTGAGCAGATGCGGCAGGTGAGGCACGCTCACCCGGGCCTGACGCGCCATGCGCAGCGACTCAGGCGGCTGGAGCGCAGCAGGCGCGCAGGGTGTCGGCCACCACGGCATCGGGCGCGCTGCGCACCGTGGCACGGCCCATGGCCTCGATCAGCACGAAGCGAATTTCGCCGCCTTCGGCTTTTTTGTCCACACGCATGTGGTGCAGGTAGTCTTCCACGCCACCGAGCGCCGGCCCCACCACCGGCAAGCCCGCCCGCAGCAACAAGGCCGACAGGCGCGCTTTGAAACCCACCGGCATCAAGCCCAGACGTTCGGACAGATCGGCGGCCATCACCATGCCGGCACCCACGGCCTCACCGTGCAGCCAGACACCAAACCCCAGCCCCGCTTCAATGGCGTGGCCGAAGGTGTGGCCGAAGTTGAGGATGGCGCGTAAGCCCGACTCTCGCTCATCCGCGCCCACGACAGCCGCCTTGATCTCGCACGAACGGCGCACCGCATGCGCCAGCGCCGCCGGTTCGAGCGCGACCAAAGCATCGATGTGGGTTTCGAGCCATTCGAAAAACGCTGCATCAGCGATGGGGCCGTATTTGATGACCTCGGCCAAACCGGCGGCAATTTCACGCGGCGGCAGCGTGCGCAAGGTGCCCAAATCGCACAGCACACGCTGGGGTTGGTAGAACGCCCCGATCATGTTTTTGCCACGCGGGTGGTTGACCGCCGTCTTGCCCCCCACGGACGAATCCACCTGCGACAGCAACGTGGTCGGCACCTGCACGAAGGGCACGCCGCGCATGTAGCAGGCGGCAGCGAAGCCCGTCATGTCCCCGATGACGCCGCCGCCCAGCGCGAACAGCACGGTTTTGCGGTCGCAACCTTGGGTCAGCAGGTGGTCGAAGATGGTTTCCAGCGTCGCCAAATCTTTGTAGGACTCACCATCCGGCAAGGCCAAAACTTGCACCGTTTTGTACAACGGGGCCAGGCGGGCGTGCAGACGCTCCGCGTAAAGCGGCGCCACGGTGGTGTTGGTGACGATCACGGCCACAGCGGCCTTGGGCAAACCGGCCCAGACCTCCGGCGTGGCCAGCACATCCGGGCCGATCACCACGTCATAGCTGCGATCGCCGAGGTCAATGTGGACGGACTCGGTCATGGCAATTCCGAAAAAGAAATGAAGGGGAGACGATGCAAGCGTGGGTCAAACCGCCGGACACACGGTGCCGCCCAGCTCCAGTTGCATCAGGATCAGGTTGACCACGGTGTGAACAGGCAGGCGACCCGTGTCCACCGTGTGGTGCGCCACCTCGCGGTACAGCGGATCGCGCACCGTGAACAGCTCGCGCAGGCGGGCACCGGGGTCGGTGCCTTGGAGCAGGGGTCGCTGGGTGTCGTGGCGCAGGCGGCGCAGCAAGTCTTCGACTTGGGTGCGCAGGTAGACCACTTGGCACCCCGGGCTGTGCAGCGCCGCCCGGTTGGCGGGGCGCAGCACAGCACCACCACCGGTGGCCAGCACCAAGGATTCGGTGCTGGCGATGAGCTGCACGATCACCGCTTGCTCCACATCCCGAAAACTGGCCTCGCCGAAGCGCTCGAAGTGCTCGCGGATGGAGTGCCCGAGCTGGCGCTCGATTTCGACATCGCTGTCGACGAAGCGCCAGTTCAGGCTGCGTGCCAGTTGCCGCCCGACGGTGGATTTGCCCGAACCGGGCATACCGACGAGGCAAAGCGTCATTGGCAGGTGGTCTCCGGTTCGGTCGGCTTCAGCACGATGACTTGTTTGGTCACCGTCCCGCCCGGCGTGGTGGTGGTCAGGGTGAACCGGCCCGACTTGACACCATCGTCAAACACGTAAGACAGCGCGCCCTTCGGAGCTTCCGCCGTGTTGGGAACGCCACCGGCCAGCACTTCGATCGTCAGGCCATCCGAAACGTTGGTCACTGTCACGGCCGTGCCCTTGGGCATCGGATTCACACGCACCTCGTTGGCATCGGCAATGATGAACGACATGGCACCCGAGGCGCTACCGCCGGTGTAGTACGTGTCGCCACCATAGATTTTGAAAAACGATTGGGCCGAACTGGCGCTGGCACCGGTACGCAAGGACACCGGCTTCATACACGCTGTGCTGGATGCATCAAAGTACTGCGACACACTGCTTGCCGTACCCCACAGCAAACCGGCTTCCGATGTGGACAGCACGGTTTCCACCGAACGCCGCACATACGTCCGCTGCGACCAGACGCCATCGCAGGTGTTCTTGCGAGTCGGAATGGTACGCACAGAAGCCCCGGTTGCAAACTGCGGGTAAGCCGATACAAACTTGGTCACACACGTGCTGGTGCTGTTGTCCAGAGAGACGAACTCGTCATAGCTGGCGTCATACACACCATCATGTTTGGTGTCTTTGACCACATCACCCAAGTCTTGGAACGGTTCGCCCTTGTCGTAGACGTTGTTGCCATTGCTGTCGAAGAACGACTCTTCACCGATGGCGTAGGCCGTGATCGTCACACGGCCATCCGCCGGGCGCGGAGACTGCGTGACAAACGCGGCAGACGCCGAGGCGATGCCGTTGCTGTCCAGCGTCGTTTGTCGGCTGGTGGTGATTTGTCCGCCTTCCGCCCAGAACGTGATGGCGGTTCCTGCCGGCACGGGGTTACCGCTGCGGTCGGCTGCATAAATCACGTAGGTGTTGTCCGTGCCATCCAACTGGCCCCCTTCCAGGTTGATCGTTTCCTGAGACAAGGAGAAGTTCAACTGCGACGGCAACCCGACGCCGATGGACAGCACACTCGAAACCGCCGAGGTCGATGCATCGTCGTGCAGCACCGCTTTGACCCGCACCGGGGTTGGCACCGTGCCCGCATTCACAATCACAGAAACCCGACCCTCGCTGTCCGTGGTTTTGGTGATGGTCGTCCCCTTGCCCTGGCCATCCAGCGTGATGCCGCCCACGTAGGTCGTCAAGGTCAGATCGACTTTCTTGCCAGCCAGCGGGTTACCTGCTTGGTCATTCACCAGGAACGCCACGCTCGATGCTTCGGTCAACCCCGAACCCTTCAGGTAAATCTGATCTTCCGTGAGGCTGTCACTGTCAAATGCCAGCGAACGCGAAGCCGGTGCCTCCAGATAGACATAACCTTGCACGGTTTTGCCACTGCCAGACAGGGTGGCCGTCACGATGTCTTTTTCCAGCAGCGAACCGCAACCAGCATCGGTGTACACAAAAGTGATCGGGCTGCTCGTGGTCGTGGTCGAAGACGGCGAAATCGAACCCTTGCTCGCCGCAGTACACGAAGACGCCAGCGACACCGTGGCCGGCGTGCTGTCGGTCACCCCGTCCAGCACCACGGTCAGCACGGTTTGCCCGTAAGCGCTGACCGGCTTGGCCGCACTGGAGCCATTGCCCGACGTCGGGGACACACTGACCAGCGCCACTTCGGTGGCCGTCAACTGGAAGCCTTGTGATGCCGTGGCCGTGGTGTCACTCACCGTCACGGAAGCCGTGACGATGTCAGCACCGCCCACGGTGCTGTCCGCCGGGCTCAAGGTCACGGAAGCTTCACCGTTGCTGTCCGTCAGAGCCGACGATGCACTCAACTCACCCAAACCATCTTCCACGGAAAACTTCACCACGGCACCACTGACCGCCGATGAGCCTTTGGTCACCTTGGCCGTCACCGTCACCGGAGAAGCCGACGATACCGTGGTGCTGCTCAACGCCAGGGAAATTTTGACGGTGCTCGTGGTTCCATCACCCCCACCGTCAAAAATAGAATCCCCCGAGCTACCACCGCCACCGCCACAGGCAGCCAAGCTCATGACGAGCATCCAAGAAAATATCCACTGGAAAAGTTTCAACATAAAAGGCTCCTCGCTCGATCAACGAACGGCCGTGCGGTCGGTGACAATTTTGGGGGTGATGAAAATCAGCAGCTCCGTGCGCTTGCTGTACTTGGTTGTATTACGGAAGAAAAACCCAAGGAACGGGATGTCCCCCAACAACGGCACTTTCTCAATATCTTCCCGCTCATCTTGCGTGAAGATACCGCCAATGGCCACAGTGCCACCGTTTTCAACCAACACCTGTGTGCGCACATGCTTGGTGTTGATGGCAGGCCCGGCTGTCGTTGAAACCCCTTGGCTGTCTTTGCTAACGTCCAAGTCCAGCGTCACACTGCCTTCGGGGGTGATTTGGGGTGTCACTTCCAGTTTCAAAGCGGCTGTCTTGAATTGAACCGCCGTCGCACCGCTGGAAGATGCAATCGCGTAGGGGATCTGCGTCCCCTGCTCAATCAGCGCCTTGGTTTGATCCGCAGTAACCACCCGGGGGCTGGACACAATCTTGCCTTTCCCTTCGGCTTCCAACGCGGAGATTTCCAAATTCAAAAACCGGCTGGCCGTCGGGCTGAACAGCGAAAACCCGATGGTCGCCGCAGAAGAACTGCTTCCGGCCCCCGCCGTGTTGGCCGGCAAAGACACAAATTGGGAGTTGGCATAATCTAAACTCCCCCCCTGTTTGGTCTGGTAACCCACCGCGCTGTAGTTATTACCCAGCGACAGGTAATTTCCCCCACCGACGCTGTACCCTGGAATGCCACCGTTCACCCCCCGCAAATCGGTGCTACCCAGTTTGACGCCCAAAGCGCGGCCAAAGGAGTCTTCCGCTTCCACAATGCGAGCTTCAATCAAAACCTGACGCACAGGAACGTCAATCTTGGCAATCATCATCGCGGCTTCTTCCAGCTTGCTGGAAATGTCGGAGATGAAAATCTGATTGGTTCGAGAGTCAAACAGCACCGAACCCCGGGACGACAAAATCCTCGTGGCCTGCGCACCCGTCCCCGACGTGGACATCAGGGCTTTGGCCACGTCTTCGGCCTTGGTGTAGTTGAGTTGGAAAGACTGGGTGCGAACCTGCTCTAAATCGACGATCTTTTTACGCGACTCCAGATCCACTTGCTCCTTGGCTGCCAGTTCTTCTTTCGGCGCAATCCACATCACATTGCCAGACTTGCGCATGCCCAAGCCTTTGGCCTGCAAAATGATGTCCAGTGCGTGATCCCAGGGCACATCTTTGAGACGCAGCGTCAAACTACCGGCCACCGTGTCACTGGTCACGACGTTGAAATTCGTGAAGTCCGCAATCACCTGAAGCAACGAACGGACTTCAATGTTCTGGAAATTCAACGACAGTTTTTCCCCCTGGTAGGAGGCACTGCCATCTTGTGCAACCCGGCTGGCATCCACTTGCGTGGGACGCACCTCGATCACGAACTGACCATCGGTTTGATAGGCACTGTGTTCCCATGCACCACGCGGATCAATCGAGAGCCGAACTTTGTCCCCGTTTTGCGATGCCGTCATGGAATGGACTGGCGTTCCAAAATCCGAAACATCCAGCTTGCGGCGCAAATGGGAGGGAAGCGTCGACTTGAGAAACTCAGCAACCAGCAACTGCCCTTGCTGGCGAACATCAATGCCCACCTCAGGGTTGGACAAACTCACCACAATGCGCGCTGTGCCATCGGTATTGCGTTTGAAGTCAATGTCCTTGATCGACTGGGCGTCCGTGGTGGTCGGTGTGGTGATTTGGGCAATCGACGATTCAGCCCGGCTGGAGGCGACTGCCGGGCCGTCCATGACCACCAGCAGTGTCCGCCCCTGTAATTCAGTCCGATAGGCGGTTGGATTCTTCAGGTTGATCACCAACCGCGCCCGACCCTGCCCCTGCACTTGGGTGATGGAGCGGACGTTGCCCTGATTGACATCCTGCGGGGCACGGCTGGCCACCGTCACTCCGGGCAAATCAATCACGATGCGTGGTGGCGTTTGAATTGAGAAACCCTCAGGCAACTTTGCCAGGGGTTCAGACAATTCAACCCGCACCACCTCTCCATGCGACTGCTGCAAGGTCGACACGGAAGTAATTGCACTGTCTGCCATCACATCGGCGGCGGAGAAAGCCATCGCCGTCGCGCACAGAACCAAACGGGCCGCAGCTTTCTTTCGCTGTCCGAAAAGAGAAAAAAACGTCATTTGGCGGCTTCCTGTAATTGTAACGTGACGGTACGCTCGACCGGAGTACCCAGTGCGTTGCGGATCACCTCACGCAAGACCAGCTCGTTTTCCGTAATGGCCATGATTCGGCCATAATTCTGACCCATGTAACTTCCAGCGGTGACGGAATACACCTTGCCCTCCACCCTCAGCAGTGCATAAACCCCATTGGGCCGGCGCACACTGCCAATCATGGTGAAAGCGTCCAGCGGAAAATTCTCCAGCGGCTCCTTTTTTCTGGCTTGCTCAACAGCCATCAACGCGCTTTTCTCTACCTCGACTGCGCCTCCTTGGGCCATTTTCTGCGCATTGAAGGGATCGACGTCCGAAGCGTGCGGGTAAGGTAAAGGAGCAAACTCTGCTGGAGCTGGAATTTTCTTCACGGAAGGGTATGTCTTGCGTGTCTGCTCATCCATCCACGCCTGCAAATCATCCTCTTCTGGCGCACAGCCAGACAGGCTACCCAAAACAGCCACCACCATCACCCCTTTTGTACAGAGGCGCCACCAAGACCGATCACATGTGTGCTCCATCATCACTTCGGAGTCCCTCCTGCTTTCTTTTCGGCTTCTTTCTTCTTGGCTTCCGCAGCTTCGGTGTCATCAAGGTAGCGATAGGTGTGAACAATGGCCTCCATCCGCAGAATGTCCTTGACCGGATCGAGTACCAAACCCAGATGGCTGAGGCTCACAATTCTTGGCAACCGTGCAATGCTGGCAGAAAATTCGCCGATATCATGGAAACGCCCAGTGACCACAACGTTGACCGATCGCTCCGCATAGTAATCTTTGACCACTTCTGGCGACGGTTTAAAGAGCTCAAACTGTAACCCTTGCGAGACCCCTGCCTGATTCACATCGGACAGCAGTTTGGCCATTTCAGCTTTACCAGGCAACTGGTTTTCCAGTTGGCTCACATATTCCTGAACCTGCTGTTTCTGCTTTTTCAACTCGCCTAAATTGATTGAATCCCGCGTTTTTTTCCGAAATTCTTCACGCAGTTGCAATTCTTCATTTTTAAGCGTGACGACTGCTTCTTGCTCTGCCGTAATCCAGACATACCATATCAGAGCCACAGCCGCCGAAGCAGCCGCCAGCCAAACCCCGAGCCTAGGCAGCAACGGCCACAATCCCGGATTTTGTGGATCCAGATTTTTGAACTGCGCCACGACCTCGTTGGAGAGGGCCTGCCAGTCGATATTTTTGAGATTGGGGATGTTCATGACAGCAGGTCAATTCGCCGGTGGAGACGACGCCCCATCAGCGGGCGCTGGCGGCTCGGGTTTCTTCAGCGTCAAGTTGATCGAAAATCGATACAGCTTGATCTGTTCTTTGTTCCTGGCTTCCAAGCTTGATTGGATTTCCACCAAGTCCGGCTTGGTCAGCCACGCCGTTTTAGTTGACAAGTTGTTCAAAAACACCGAAATGCGCTCGTTGGTTTGTGCGATTCCAGTCAGCGTCACTGCGGCATCCACTTGCTTGAGTGTCAACAACCGAACGCCCTCCGGCGTGTGCTCCACCAACTCATTCAGCAATTGCGTGGGCATGTTCCGATCGGTCTGCAATTTTTCAACTGCATCACGCCGCAGCTTCAATGCATAAATCTCTTCTTCGAGGTTCTTCACCTCTTCGATTTTTTTGGCCAGGACCGCGTTGGCTTCCTTGATGCGGTCGTTGCGTGCCGTTTGGTCACTCACGGCCCGCACAGCACTCATGTACCACAGCGCAGCAATGGCCGCCCCGACGAAGAATGCCCCCGCCGTCGCCGTGGTGAAATCTTTCTTTTTCTGCTCGCGTCGCGCTTCGCGATGGGGCAAGAGGTTGATCAGAATCACTGGAAAAACCTCCTCATGGCCAAGCCACAGGCCGTCAGGTACGCGGGCGCTTCCTTGGCCAGTTTGGTCTCACGGATGTTGGATCCGATGGCCATTCCCTCGAAGGGATTGATCACACGGCAAGGAAACTCCGTGATCTCTCGCACCTTGTCATCAATGCCCGGCAGGCATGCAGACCCCCCCGCCAGCATGACGTAATCCACCTTGTGATGGGGTGTGCTGGTGAAGAAGTATTGCAAAGCACGGTCAATTTCCTGCGCCAAACTGCCAACAAACGGCACCAGCAAAGATTCTTCATAATCTTCTGGCAGCTCGTTGTTCAGCTTTTTCTGCTCTGCTTCTTCGAAAGATAACCCGTACTGCTGGGAAATCAATTGCGTCAATTGCCCGCCCCCGAAAGGTTGGTCTCGGTCGTAGAGCAAATCATCATCCAACAGCACTTTCAGGCTGGTCGATTCGGCACCAATTTCAAACAGCGCCACCAGCATGCCTTTGCCTTCATCCGGCAGCGCCGCCACCAGCCGCGACATGGCCAGCCGTGCAGCATAAGACTCGACGTCCAAAATCACCGGAGTCAGCCCAACCGCTTCGGCCAAGCTTTGGCGATCTTGCACCTTGTCACGGCGGGAGGCTGCCAGCAAAACGTCCAAGTCGCCGGGTGCAGACACGCTGGGGCCGATCACACAAAAATCCAGCGCCACTTCGTCCAATGGGAACGGGATGTACTGGTGCGCTTCGGCTTGCACCTGCTGCTCCAGCTCATCCTCACGCAGTCCGTCGGGCAGCAAAATGCGCTTGGTGATCACCGCCGAAGCGGGCATCGCCAGCGCCACGGATTTGGTCTTGGTCGCGCTGCGCACCAGGGCACGTTTGACGGCCTCGCAGACCTCCTCAAACTTTTCGACCTGTCCGTCAACGACCCAGCCTTTTTCGAACGGCTCGCTGGCCATGCGCTCTATCAGCAGCTCACCCGTGGGCAGACGGCCCAGCTCCACCAGCTTGACGCCGCTGCTGCTGATGTCTAGCCCCACCAAAGCGGGTGGCTTGCGAACAAAAAAACGATCTAGCAGGCCCACGAGATGGCTCCAGCGCCGTCGGACGCTCGAAGTTACAAAAACCCCGGAATGCTAGCAGCAAGCCCCCTCCCCCCCGCTTGCAATCTGTCCCCACGTCCCCAAGTTGCTCGCCCTTTGTCTCGCGCCCGCGCCGTTTGGTAAACAGATGCAAGGACTGTGAACAGATGCCGGGGACACGCACAGCCCCGCACTCGACTCAGGAACCTACACTGCGCCGCCATGAGTCACCTCACTCCCAACGATCCCGCACCGTCTTCGCCCAGCACGTCCACTGCCGTTTTGGCCACCCCCACCCAGGACATCACGCCCGGGTGGATCGTGCTGCGCGTCATGATGGGGGTGCTGGTGAGTGTGGTGGTCGGCCTGGTGATTGGGGTGATGGCCTTGGGCATTGCTTTGGTGCTGGCCTATCCGAACTTGCCCGAATTGGACGCCATCACCAGTTACCAGCCCAAACTACCGATGCGGGTCTATTCACAAGACGGCGTGATGATCGGTGAATATGGAGACGAGCGCCGTTTGTACACCCCCATTCAAGACATCCCCGACGTGATGAAACAAGCCGTGCTGGCCATTGAGGATGCACGGTTTTACCAACATGGCGGGGTGGATTACATCGGGGTGATTCGTGCGGGTTTGGCACAATTTGCCGCCGCTGGCAGCCAAGGGGCATCGACCATCACCATGCAGGTGGCCCGCAATTTTTATCTCTCCAAAGAAAAAACCCTGACCCGAAAATTCTATGAGGTTTTGCTCGCTCTCAAAATCGAGCATTATCTCAGCAAGGATCAGATCCTTGAGGTTTACATGAACCAAATCTTTTTGGGGCAACGGGCCTACGGATTTGCAGCCGCCTGCGAAACCTATTTCGGCAAACCCCTGAAAGACATCACTGTGGCGGAAGCTGCCATGCTGGCAGGTTTGCCCAAGGCGCCTTCGGCTTACAACCCGTTCGCCAATCCTCGGCGCGCCAAAGCCCGCCAGCGTTACATCATCGACCGCATGTGGGAAAACGGCTTCATCAGCGCCCAGCAGCACCAGCAAGCGCTGGAACAGCGGCTGGTGTACCGCCAGCAAGCAGAAATGCCGATGCACGCCGAGGACATCGCAGAAGCCGCCCGGCAGTTGGTGTTCGCCCAGTACGGCACCCAGGCGTACACACGCGGGCTTCAGGTGTACCTCACGGTGGCGACTGGCGATCAAACCGCCGCCTACAAGGCGTTGCGCAAGGGGTTGATGGACTACGAGCGCCGCCAGCCTTACCGGGGCCCCGAAGGCACGCTCAGTTTGCGGGAAAGCGGTGAACCCTCGGATGCGCTGCTGACCGAAGCCGCCAACGAATACCCCGATCTGGACGACCTCCGGGCCGCCGTGGTGCTGGAAGCCTCGCCGCGCAAAGTGGTGGCGATGTTGCTGCAATCGGGCGAAACCTTGTCGCTGACGGGGGAGGGTTTGCGCCACGCTTGGGTGGGGCTGTCCGCGCAGGCCAGCGCCAAACAGCGCATCCGACGGGGTGCGGTGGTGCGCGTGTGGCGCACAGAGGACGAGGCCGGCAAACCGGTTTGGCTCTTGACGCAGCGCCCTGAGGTCGAAGGCGCTTTCGTTTCGTTGGACGCCAAAACTGGAGAAATCCGCGCCCTGGTCGGTGGATTCAACCCGGGTTACAGCATGTTCAACCGCGTCACCCAAGCGTGGCGTCAACCCGGATCGAGTTTCAAACCATTCATTTATTCGGCGGCCTTGGAGCGTGGGTTTTCTCCGGCCACCATCGTGGACGATTCCCCTTTGTTTTTTGATGCCAGTGTCACCGGCAGCCAACCCTGGGAACCGAAAAATTACGACGGCACGTTCGATGGCCCCATGCCCTTGCGCCGCGCTTTGGCAAAATCAAAAAACATGGTGTCAATTCGGTTGTTGCAGGCGGTGGGCGTCCGAAACGAGCGTGAATGGATCACCCGATTCGGTTTTGAAAAAGAAAAGCATGCGCCTTATCTGACCATGGCTCTGGGCGCGGGCTCCGTGACCCCGATGCAAATGGCCGTGGCTTACAGTGTTTTTGCGAACCAGGGTTTTCTCATCCAGCCCGTGCTGATTTCCAAAATCACCGACACCCACGGCAATGTGCTGAACAAAGCCCGGATTCGGCTGCCCGACGAGTCCATGCGCACCTTGAGCGCCCGCAACGCGTTTCTCATGAGCAGCTTGTTACAGGAAGTGACCCGCACCGGCACGGCAGCCAAGGCGCAAGCCCAGCTCAAACGCGCCGACCTGTATGGCAAAACCGGCACCACCAATGACGCCATGGATGCCTGGTTTGCGGGTTTCCACCCCAGCTTGACCACGGTGGTCTGGGTGGGCTATGACACCCCGCGCAAACTCGGTGATCGAGAAACCGGTGGGGGCTTGGCCCTACCGATTTGGATCGACTACATGCGCCACGCCCTGCGTGATACGCCTGTGCAAGACATCAAACCGCCCCCGGGTGTGGTGCGATTTGAGGACGACTGGATGTACGAGGAAGCCGCGCAAGCACGCGCCGCTGCGGCCTCAGCAGCGGTGGCTGCTTCTGCGGTCAAACCTGCATCTGGGCCAGCACCTGGTGGGGCCAAACCTGCGGCAGCGCGCCCCCCCAACCTCCCTGTGAGCAGCCCCGTGCTGATTCAGCCACGCAGGGGTTGGTTCGACTTTTTCCACTGACCCCCTCAGGGCTGGAACGTCAGCGCTTGGCCGCCCTGTTGCGAAGCGTGCGCTGACAAACAGGCGAAGAACTCTGAACCGTCACGGGTATCCTGCCACAGGCCGTTGCGCCAATGAAAATGAAACCCGCCCGCCTTGGCCGCCATCCACAGCTCGTGCAAGGGCGGCTGGAGGTTGATGATGATTTTGCTGGCATTGGGAAAAACCAACTCCAGCAGGCCACCGGTGCGGTGCGTGTCGATGTCGATGATGTCGGCCTCTAGCCACGCATCTACCTGGGCCTCGATCCGGGCCAAAACGGCACTGGCCTGGCTGTGATACTGCGCATCCGACAGCGTGTGAGAACTCATGATGAAAACATCCCCCAATCAGCCACAAACGTGGGCCAGTGTAGAAGCACACCCGTTCCTGACTGGGCTGGCGTGGCTAAGCGGCGGTGTGCTGCTGTGCCTCGCGCTGGCCGGTTGCGGACAGCGGGGGCCACTGGTGTTGCCCACGCCATCGGGCACCCAAGCCAGTCCATCGACGGCCAGCCCGCCACCCAGCGCACCACGTCCCTGAACTGGGCGTGGCTGCGGAAAACCCTGTGTCGTGACCGTCCCCATCGGCCCACACTCGCCGGCCAAAGCGTGAAGATGGCAGGTGAACGTCATGTGGGTGCGTGCGTGTGGGCGTGTGGTGCTGGGATGGCTGGTGAGCGGGCTGTGGCTGGCGTCCTCGGCTTGGGGCTGGGTGCTGGCGATCAATGAGGGGGTGAGCTACCAACATCAGCCGGCGGAGGTCGCTGCGCGGTACAGCGAAGTCGCCGCCGACTTGTCCCGCTTGCTCGGGCAGGCCGTGACGGTGGAAGTGGTGAGCGACTACGCTGCACTGCGCAAAGGGTTGGCCGAGCGCCGCTTCGGGCTGGCACTGGTGCATCCAGCGCACGTCTCTCTGCGCGATGCCGGGATCCGCCCCCAAGACGTGAAACTGACGTACACCCGATTCCAAGATGCCGTCCCCTTCTTCATCGACAGTGGACTCACCCAAGCCGGCGCCACCGCCTCCGCCAAAGTGATCAAAGCGTGGACGGATCAAGGCGGGCGCGTGCTGACCACTTCACGCCCTGTCCCCATCAAACACGTCATCGCCAGCCCGGCCCTGAGTGCCCAGCAGCAAACCCTGGTGCGGGAGTACCTGCTGAAACTGGACACCTCTCCCGAAGGGCGCCAACGTTTAGCGTCGATCCGCTACAGCGGCTTTGAACCTTACGACGAAAACGCTCTGTTGGCCCTGGCCGTCTGGCTCAAGAAGTGAGGCCAGCGGTGCCCGTCCAAGCGGCGCTGTGGGCCCACAGCGCCCGGGCCAGTGCCTCGTCTTGGCCCAGCGCAGACGGAGTGGCTTCCCGCTCGCGGGCGTAGTAGCGCCCCGTTTGCCCCACCAAGGCGGGATCGGTGGCACACATCAGCGTGGTGCGCGCCCCTTGTTCGGCGGGCACCCACCCCCACGCCCAGCGCAACAGGGGCCGCAATGGGCGTGGCACACGGCGCCACACAGCGGTGTCCACCATGCCCGGGTGGACACAGTAGCTGTCCACCCCCGTACCGGCCCATTGCCGTGCCAGCTCGGCGCTGAACAGCACATTGGACAACTTGGAAACGGCGTACTCCGGCAAGCCCGTCAGGCTGCGGGTGGGTTGGCGTACCGCGTCGAAATCCAACCCGTTCGCCCGGTGATGCAAAGCGCTGGCCACCGTCACCACCCGGGCCGGGGCGCTCTGGCAAAGTCGCTCACGCAACAACTGCGCGAGCAAAAAATGCCCCAGGTGGTTGATGCCAAACGCCCGCTCAAAGCCGGATGCGCTCAAGCCCCGCCCCCCACCTTGACCCGCATTCAAGATGAGCCGATGCAGCGGCCACCCCGACGCCAGAAACTGCGCAGCGCAGGCCTGCACCGAGTCGAAGCAACCCAAATCCAGCGCCAGCCACTGCGGCGGGGCCGCCGGGTTGGCTGCCAAGATGGCTTCCAACACCGGCTGTGTTCGCGCCTGGCTGCGGCAAGCCAACACCACGCGATAACCCTGCCGCGCCAACACCTCCGCCGTCACCCGACCGATGCCGGAATTCGCCCCAGTGATCAACGCCACCGGCACCGCCTCGACCGCCATCACAGCATGCGTGCGATCAAAGCCCCTGTGACGGGCCCGTCGCCCAAAGGCAGCCAGACACGCAACGGGCTGCCCGGGGCCACGCTCAACGCCTCGCCTTGCGCGCCTTGCATGGCATCAAGCTTGACGCGGCGGTTGCCGTTGGGGTGGATGATTTCCAAGGTGTCCCCGACCGAGAAGCGGTTCTTGGTTTCCACTTCCACCCAACCGTCCTCACGCACGCTGCGCACTTCGGCCACAAAGTGGCTGCGGTGGATTTCGGAATGGCCGTTGATGTAATTTTGGTAGTCCTGCATGGGCCGGCGCTCCAAAAAGCCCGAGGTGTAACCCCGGTTCGCCAGCCCTTCCAGCTCCAGCAGCAGCTCGGGATTGAACGGGCGTCCAGCCACCGCATCATCGATGGCGCGGCGGTACACCTGGGCGGTGCGCGCCACATAGTAGAGGCTCTTGGTGCGGCCTTCGACCTTCAGCGAATCCACCCCGATCTGGGTCAGCCGGGCCACATGCTCAACGGCACGCAAGTCCTTGCTGTTCATGATGTAGGTGCCGTGCTCATCTTCCATGATGGGCATGAGCTGGCCGGGGCGCTGCGCCTCCTCCAACAAATAAACCTTGTCCGCCAGCGTATGGCGGGGGCTGCCACCGCAAGCCGCGAAGGCGCTTTCGGCTTCTTGCTGGGCCTGAGCGAAGTTGAAATCGCCTTCCAGCTTGACAGGCTGAACGTCACCGGCATCGGTGTCATCGGTGGCGGCGCTGGTTTTATAGTCCCAGCGGCAGGCGTTGGTGCAGGTGCCTTGGTTCGGGTCACGGCGGTTGAAGTAGCCCGACAGCAAACAGCGCCCCGAGTAAGCGATGCACAGCGCACCATGCACGAACACTTCCAGCTCGATGTCCGGGCATTCGTTGCGGATGACCTCCACCTCTTCCAAGCTGAGTTCACGCGAGAGGATGATGCGCGCCACCCCCATCTTCTGCCAAAACTTCACCGACGCCCAGTTCACCGTGTTGGCCTGCACGGAGAGGTGAACGGGCACTTCGGGCCAACGCTCGCGCACCATCATGATCAGACCGGGGTCGGCCATGATGAGGGCGTCGGGCTTGAGCGCGATGACCGGTTCAATGTCCCGCAGGTAGGTGCGCACCTTGTCGTTGTGCGGCAGCAGGTTGCTGGTGACAAAGAATTTTTTGCCGCGTGCGTGGGCTTCTTGAATGCCCTGGGCAATTTGTTCGAGTTTGAACTCGTTGTTGCGAGCGCGCAGGCTGTAGCGCGGCTGACCGGCGTAGACGGCGTCGGCGCCAAAGTCGTAAGCGGCGCGCATCTTGGCGAGCGAGCCGGCGGGCAGGAGCAGTTCGGGAGCGGTCGGTTTCACGGGAGCGATGAAAGGGGGAGCCAGGGGCGGCATCAGGGCGTCCAAGTCGCGGCCGAGGTGGCTGCGTCGTAGAGGTTGGCGGCGGTCAGGCCATTGCTGCTCAAGCCGATGTCGCACTGGCGGTCAGAGGCCGCACCGTTGCGCACGCACAGCGGGCGGTGCATCAGGGTCAGGCGCCGGATTGTGCGGCCATCGTCTGGCAGGTTCACGGCCCAGTAGGTAAAGCCCTCCATCGGGTCGGTGCTCGCTTCGACATCCGAGTCCATGGCCACATGCCGCAGGCTGCCGTCCGCGTATTCGACCCGTAAGTGCAGGTTCCATCCCCACCAGAAAGTGTCGCCGGAGATGCTGCGTTTCATCAGGGCGAAGGTGGCGCGATCGGCCGGATCCCACAGCCGTTTGAGGTGGCCCCGCGTTTTCACCACCGACAGCACCGACGACATCCGGTGATCCGACGCATTGAACGTCCCCAACACCGTCACCACGGGCACGTTGAATTGCAGCGGGAAGCGGAAGTCGTAATAACGGTCGTACACCGCCCCAGCGGGCGCCTTGGGCAAGGCTCTGACAAAACCATCGTCCCCCGGTGGACGCAGCACCACTTGCTGTGTCCGGGTGCCGGGGTTGTAGCGCGTGAGTGTGGGCGCGGTGGCGCCGGGCGCCCATTCGGCTTGAACTGTCCCGCCTTCTTGCGGGAAACGGAAGGCCGTCGCCTGCGGGTTGGCCGCGCTGCTGCCGGGCAGGAACCGGCTCCAATACGGCACGGTGCCCCCGGTGGTGCTGCGCGTGCCCGTCCAGTAGCGTTGCATCTGCACGGTCGCAAAGTCCGAAAAATGATCGAAGCGGCGCCCCTTGGCCACGTTGTTGCACTCGCGCTGCATGGGATCTTGTGCTTCCACCAAGGTACCTCGACAACCCCAGTGCATCAGCGTGTTGTCCAGCGGATCGTAAGCCGTGGTTTTGCCGAAACCGCCGCCCCGGAAATCGGTGCCATCGGCGGTGTCCCCCGTGTAGGGATCGAGCAAATCGTCCGGGTCGGTTTGATGCGCCCCGGTGACGCCTCCCAAATGCGGCAAGCTCAACGCATGTCCCACTTCGTGGTTGAACACCTGACCATACCCATCCCCTGTGGCTTGTTGGCCGCCGCCCAACCCACCGCCGATGGCCGAGCCCGCCCCCAAGGCGCCGTACCACACCGACGTCCAGCCCATGCCATTGGCATGCTTGAGCCAACTCATCACGGTGTAAGTGGTCGACAGCACACCAAACCCACTGTATGGCGTGCAAGTGCCCGCGCTTTGTTCGGCCTCGGTGCAGCTTGGCAAGCGATCGGCCCAGACGGCGGGAGAGGCGGTCTCTTGGCCGTAGGGCGTCAACGCATCGGTGCGCGGCCCGACCACCAATTTCGGCAAACGCAACGCTTGCGGCCAGCGGTAAAACGCCACCGAGGTGAACGGAAAGCGGGCAGCGAACTCGGCCCGCACGGCGTCGCCGTTGGGGGTGCGGGTGTCACCGAACAGCAGGACGTTGGTGAGCACCATTTCCAACTGCGGACGGGTGTTCAAGCGCAACTGCTCGGCGCTGTAGGTGCGGCTGGGGCCACCGGCCACACGGATGGTCAAACTCAGATCCGGCGTCATCCATGCGGATGGCAAGGTGAGCCGATAACTCGACGCCAAGGATTGGCGTTGCGGTTGCGGGTTCATGTCCACCCGCGTCGGCAAGGTGCTGGGCGCGACCATGCAGCGCGTCTGCTGGCGCCCATCGGCCCAACGTGCAGTGACGCTGACCTGGGGCCGGCCCGTGCCCGCTGGAGCACTGACATCCACCTTGAGCAGCGTACCCCGATCCTGCACCAGATTGAAGAACGGCCACGTCGGCTCCATCAGGTGCGTCTGCGCAAACCAAACCCGTGCCAACTGCGCTTGGGGGTTGCCGGGCGCCGGGTTGGCGCAAGGGCTGGACAAGGCTGGGGGTTCGGGCCGGAAAACGGTGGGCAGAAAATCGGCGGGGGCTGCAAAGCTCCCCCACGGAATCAGCGACAAGGTGAGGGCAAGCGGTGAGCGGGTCAACATCGAACGGCTTTCGAAAGGGGGCTGCCCCCGGTTATCGGTAGAGACGGGGCTGTTGTCAATCCGCACTCAACCACAGGCTCCCACATGGCCGCAGGCCGTACAAAACTCACACCCATCTTTGTGGATGACGCTGGCGTTGCCACACTCGGAGCAACGGGAACCCGGTTGCAGTGCGGGGTCGGTGCCACGCGGAGCGATGGGGGTTGCACTTTGCGGCGTGGGGGGAGCGGCCATCAAGAGCCCAGCTTCGCGCAGCGGGAACCCCGCTTCGTCCAACACCCCCAGCATGACGTAACGATGCACGATGAGCTGCGCCACGTACGCCACCGTGCTGGGCCATGTGCGTTGGCGGGCCTGCCCCGGCACGGGCGCCATGAAGTGCTCCAGCGGCGCCGCCACGGTGAGCAAGGCGCGCAGCTTCAGGCCGATCCACGCCGGGTCGATCACCCGCATGTCCAGCGACAGCAGCCGCGCCAGCCCGTCCAGCGCCTGTGGATAGTGGCCAGATAAACCCAAGGCGCATGGCCGCGTCACCCAACCGTTGGGGGCATCTGGGCTGGGCACGGTCACTTCCTTGAGTGTGAGGGTGAAGTGATCGCCGGTGGCCGGGTTGTCCACATCCACCGCCCAGGCCAGGGTGCCATCGCTGCCGGTGCGGGGCTCGTCGCGGCTGAACAGGGCGTCGAGCATGGGCGTGGGGCTGTCGTCGGCGTCGTGGAAGGTGCCCAGGGTTTCGCAGCGCCAGCGAATCACCGCCGCCGTCGCCGCCACCACGCCCGGAAAGCGCCGACGCTCGCCCATGGGCGGGAAGGCCATCTCGAAGGCGTGGTCGTCGGCCACCGTCGCCAGGGCGTCGAGTTTGAGGCGCAGCCAGTGCGCGTCGCCGGCGCGCATGTCCATCGACAAGGTTTTGGCCAGGGCGCTCAAGCCACGCGGTTGGTCGGCACCATTGACCCACACTTCAAACGGTAAGGTGGCGCCGAACAAACCGGTGTCGGGGCCGGCATCGGCGGGCAGTTCGCCCACGAACAGCGCGAACTCGCCCAAAGGATGCTGAATCAAGTAACTCCACGCGGGGTTGCCGCCGGGCAGCTCGGGGCGGCTGGGCCAGCGCAACGAGTTCGGCGCCGGGGTGGGTAGGCGGGACAGGTGCAAACGCGGGTTCAACGCCGAAACGGTCGGCGCCGTGGCCGGTGCTGCCGGCGCGGGCGTGGGGCTGACGCTCAACACCGCCCCCAGCACGCTGTTGGGCCGGTACGTGGCCAACCCTTTGAGGCCGGCGCGCCAGGCTTGCAGGTAGAGGTCTTGGAAATCGGCGTAAGGGTAGTCGGCTGGGACGTTGACGGTTTTGGAGATGGCCGTATCGATGAACGGCGCCACAGCGGCCACCATGTGGGCGTGGGCCTGGGCGCTCATTTCCAGCGCGGTGACGAAGGCGTCGGTCAGCGGGGCGGTATCGCCTTTGAGGTGGCGGTACAGGCGCCAGGCGTGATCCTCCACCGGATATTCCTTGAAGCGGTTGTCCGGCATGCGCTTTTTGCGCGTGTACGTCCAACTGAACGCGGGTTCGATGCCGTTGCTGGCGTTGTCGGCAAAGGCCAGGCTGATGGTGCCCGTCGGCGCAATCGACAGCAGATGCGAGTTGCGCAAGCCCTGAGCGCGGATGCGGGCTTGCAAGGCGTCGGGCAAGCGAGCGGCAAACCCATCGGGGCGCAGATAACCTTCGGCGTTGAACAACGGAAAGGCGCCGCGCTCGGCGGCCAGTTCGACGCTGGCGGCGTAAGCCGTATCACGCAACACTTGGCTGATGTGGCGGGCCATGGCGCGGGCGGGTTCGGTGTCATAGCGCAGGCCGAGCATCACCAGCGCATCACCCAGCCCGGTGAACCCCAGGCCGATGCGCCGCTTGTTCGCTGCCTCTTGGCGCTGCTGCGGCAGTGGCCAGACGGTGACATCCAGCACGTTGTCCAGCATCCGCACTGCCACTTGGGCGACTTCGGCGAAGGCGGCGGCGTCAAACGTCGCGCCGGCCTCGAAGGGGGTGCGCACAAAGTGGGTCAGGTTGATGGAGCCGAGGCAGCAGCAGCCGTAGGGCGGGAGGGGTTGTTCGGCGCATTGCCCCGTCACCAAGCCGTTGAAGATGACGGTGTTGCCATCGGGCTGGGTGGTGTCGAACACGGCCTCGCGCCCGGCGGGTTCGATGCGGGTGATGCGGGTGGTGAACGATGACGCGCTGGCGTCGCCCTCCACGGTCAGCACATGCCCGCCGTCCTCCGAGCGGATGCGCGACATCACCCCGAAATTGGTCAGCAGCGTTTGAAGCGCTTGCAGCCAGGGCCGATGCGGCGTCGTCAACCGGGCACTCACCGGGGCGTCCAGCAGATCGTCCCGCGCAAACACGCCCGTCAAATAGGCTCGCACACAGGCTTCGGTGCCCTGCCACACGGCTTCCGGCACATGCGGCTTGGCTGTGTCCACAGCGTGCGCCCACGCCCGCCCCAGCTCGGCACTGCCCTGCTCGCCAAACTGCCCTTTGCCACACTGCACCCACAGCTCGTCGCCCTCGCGCAGTTCGCTGAGTTTAAGTTTGCCGCGCTGGGTGTAGAAATCGTGCCAAGCGGTGGCCTTGATCTCGTGCCCAGCCTCTGTGGTGACCCGAAACACCTCCGCCTCACGCGCCGTCTGAAACGCTGGCACAGCCGGGCGTGTCACGGTGCCGCGTGGCGCTTGGGGGCCAGTGGTGGGCGCATCGGCCCGTTCCGGCAAAGCCCGCACATCCACCGTGACCTGCAACGGCGCCCCGGTCGCGCACAAGTCCCCGATGCGCACCAAGCCGTGTTGCGTCGCCAAGCGCGTGTCGGCGGTGACGCACGGGTTCGTCGCCGCAATCGTCTCGCAGTAGCCCAGGTTGTTGTCCTGGTTGATGCGATCCAAAAACAGCACCCCCGGCTCGGCGTGGTCGTAGGTCGAACGCATGATCTGATCCCACAGCGCCCGCGCCGACACCGTGCGGTACACCCACAACCCGTCCGCCCGCTGGTGAGCACCTTCGGTGCGCAGTTTTTGGCTCGGCGGGGCTCGGTGCGTCAGTTCGATCTCGGCATCGGTCAGCACGGCGTGCATGAACGCATCCGTCACCCCCACCGAAATGTTGAAGTTGCGCAGGTCGCCCTCGTCCTTGGCGTGGATGAATTCTTCGATGTCCGGGTGATCGCAACGCAACACGCCCATTTGCGCCCCGCGCCGCGCCCCCGCCGATTCGACCGTTTCACACGAACGGTCGAACACCCGCATGTAACTCACCGGCCCGGAGGCACTCGATTGTGTCGAGCCCACCCACCCGCCTTTGGGTCGAATGCGCGAAAAGTCATACCCGACACCGCCACCCCGCCGCATCGTTTCCGCCGCTTCGGTCAGCGCGGTGTAGATGCCCGGGAAGCCCTCTTCCACATGGGAAATCGAATCCCCCACCGGCTGCACAAAACAGTTGATGAGCGTGGCCGTCAAGTCGGTGCCCGCCGCCGAATTGATGCGCCCTGCCGGCACAAAACCGTGGCGTTGCGCCCACAAAAAGCGTTCCTGCCAATGCGCCCGCATCGCCGGATCTTCCGCCTGGGCCAGCGCTTGCGCGACGCGCTCGCGCACCGCTTCCAGCGTCTGTTCGTCGCCCTTGGCGTATTTTTCCAACAACACCTCCAAGCTGATCGGCTGCGGAGGCAGCGACGACAACGAAGGCGAAACCGGCTCAAAAGCCTCAGCAGGAACGTGATGCATGGCAATCCGTCAAGGGCAAAAAGTGGAAAAAATCTCCAGAAAGCTGGATGAATCCTCAGTATTCTGGCGGAGAAGCCGCGAGCATGCCGCGCCGGAAGCATTCCGTGATCACCATGGCCGTGCCGCGTTCAGGGACATCGATGGCATAACTGCGCGTCGCCTCCGGGTCGGGCAGCCCGACATGGGCCCACAACGCCGGCCACAGCGTTTCGGGGGCCGCCAGGGTGCGGCGCCGAATCCACATGCGCGCCAGCAGGTGGCCAATCGGTGTGCGCCCTTGGGCCAATTCCACTTGAATGTCGGGGGGCAAGGCCGCTGGCGCCAGCCAAGACAGGTTGTCCATCATGATCTGGCCGTGGGCGTGCAGACTCACCAAGCGCTCGATGAACACCTCGCCGGGCAACTGCGCCCGCACCAAGGCTGGTGCGGCATCGGCAGGCACCTCGCGCTGCACATGCACCGTCAGCCCGACCGGGCCAGCGGCCACTTCTTCACACAGCCGGGTGGCCGAGCCGTCTTGCGCCAACAGCAGCGAAGCCACGCGGCGCGCCCAAGGTCTTTCGGTGGCAGACCAGTCCGACAACAAACGCGCCCGCGCTCCATTCGACGCAAGCAAGGCCAAATCGGCCGACGGCAACAGCGACATGCGCACCTTCCAAGCAGAGGGAAAACCCGGAATTTTCGCCCGGCCACTCGACAGATCTTGGGCTACAGGCACACTGCGGGATGTGAATCCTCAACCCGTCATCCCCATTCGTACCGAAGCACCCGCCGATTGCCCCACTCAAGGATGCGAGATGTGTGCTAGCAGCGCCAGCCCACCGACTGCGACGCCGCCGCCTCACGCTCCGCCCCTGTTAGAGGGAGACCCGGCCCAGTTGGCACTCGCCCTGGCGGGTCTGGAGGAGGTGCTGCCATTCATCCGCCAGCTGCATTGCACCGCTGACGAGGTTTGCCTGACCCTGCATCCGCTGCCGCACTGTGCGGGGGCCCAGTTGGTGCAGCGTTGTTTCTTGGAACTGCGCCGTCGGCTGCCGGACACGGACATCTACGTCACCCCAAGCTGACACACCCGCAGCGCCTCACAGCTCACGCAGCTTGCGGTACAGCGTGTTGCGGCTGATGCCCAAGCGCCGCGCCGCCTCGGACAAATTGCCCCCCGCCTCGGCCACCACGCGCCGCGTGGTTTCCTGCTCAACGCGACGCAAATCACACGGGTCGTCGCTCGGCGTGCTGCCAGGGTGACGGCGATTCGGCAGGCGCACCGCCCGCAGATCGTCGGCCAAATCGTCGGGCAGGTGGGCCCAGTCGATGCGCCATTCGTGCGTTTCCATGAGGGCGCACGCCGTGCGCAGCGCGTTGGCCAGTTGGCGCAGGTTGCCCGGCCAGCGGTAGGCCGCGAAGCGCTCCAGCAACTCGGGTGTGAGTTGGAGTTGGCCGCTGCGCTCGGGCGCGATGTCGTCCAACAACCGGTCGATCAACGCGGGCAGGTCGTGGCGCTCGCGCAGCGGGGGCAGCACCAGCGTCAGGCCGTTCAAACGGTAATAGAGGTCTTCGCGGAAACGTCCGGCCTGCATTTCGTCGCGCAGGTTGCGGTGCGTGGCGCAAATGAGTTGAATGTCCACCGGCACCGGCTTGCCTCCGCCCAGCGGCAGCACTTGGCGCTCTTGCAGCACGCGCAGCAGGCGGCCTTGCATCGCCAAGGGCATGTCGCCGATTTCATCCAGAAACAGCGTGCCGCCATCGGCTTCGCGGATGCGCCCGGGAGCGCCGTCGCGGCTGGCTCCCGTGAAGGCGCCGGGGCGGTAGCCGAACAACTCGGCTTCGATGAGGCTTTCAGGCAGCGCCGCACAGTTCACCGCCACCAGCGGGCCGGCCTTGCGTGGGCCACTGCCGTGAACGGCCCGGGCAAAAATTTCCTTGCCGACGCCGGATTCGCCGTGCAGCAGCAGGGCAATCGGTTTGTCCAGCACGCGCCGGGCGCGTTCCAGGGCGTTGCGCAGGGTCGGGTCACCCGTGTCGAGGGCCGCCAAAGGGTCGGCGGGTTCGGGGCGGGTCACCGGTGGGGCCTGGTGTTGAAACGCGGCGGCCACCGCTGGCGGCACCGTCGCGCCGGGCGCGCCGAATGCGCGGCTGGCTTGGCCGCTGGCCAAGGCACTGAGCGGCGCACGCGGCGTCGCCGGGGGGCTGACGGTGATGCTTTGCCGGCCCAATTCGAGCCGCATCCACAGCGTTTGGCCTTGGCGGTCGGTGACGGCTTGCGGGTGCGGCTGGCTCTGGCGCAGCGCGCCGGGGGGCAAGGCCAACAGTTGATCGACGCGAATCGACCCAACATCCGACCAGCGCAAGCCCAGCAGTTTGAGCGCGCTGTCGTTGGCGCCGATCACCCAGCCGTCTTCGGACAAGGCGAGCAGGCTTTCGGTGAGGGTGGCGATGCCTTCGGGTTGGCGATGCAAACGCAGGCGCAGGCCTTGGCCGTGGCGGGTGTCAAACAAGCGGTGTTCGATCATGCGCGCCGCCGAGCGCACCAGCCCCAAGGTGTGGCGGTGGTAGCCGCGATGGTCGCCGGACAAATCCAGCACCCCCAGGATCTTGCCGCCCGGATCGTGGATCGGCGCGGCGGCGCAGGTGAGAAACCCGTTGCGCTCCAAATAGTGCTCGCCGCCATGCACCACCAGCGCGGTGCCTTCGGCCAACGCCGTGCCGATGGCGTTGGTGCCGCGCCAGCGCTCGTGCCAATTGGCGCCGGGGCGCAGCGCCACCCGTTCGGCGCGTTGCAGGAATTCAGCGTCACCCAAGGTGTGCAGCACCATGCCATCGGCATCGGCCAGGATGACGAGGCTGTCCGTGTCGCGGGTTTGTTCGTGCAGCAGTTCCATGGCTGGGCGGGCGTGGGCCACCAGCTCGTGGTGCTGCTCCAGCGCCCGCGCCAACTGGCGGGCCGAGGCGTGCGGTGCGCCCGGTGTGCGGCCATTGGGCAACAACCCCGCTTCGGCGCTGCGCTGCCACGAACGGGCCAGCACCGGCCCGATCAATTCGGCGGAAACCGTGCCGGTGTTGTTCAACTGTTCACGCGCCTGGCGAACCTGGGCCGGCGACGAAGGAGGTGTCAGGGCGTGATGCATCGGTGTTCTTCCTGAGGGGGTGTTACGCTTTGCCTCACTTATGCAAACCTGTTCATGGGGGTCTTCACCACACCCCAGCGTGACAACGGAGCGTTCCAACAGATTTGCCCGGCTTTCTTGTGTTGTTGTGAGACACCGCTGCCCCATGCGGCGGTGGTGATACAGCAGTTTGCACGAATTGGGCCTGTTTTTCTGCATGATTCAGCCGCTTTGCACACGATCATCCCGACACGGCAAAGCTGGCACAGCCTGTGCGTTAGAGCAGCTCGACCCGGCGGGCTTGCACAACCGACCGGGGCCCTACCATCCACCGAACTCGCTCCAGGAGACAAACGCGATGATCTACGCAGCACCCGGTTCTGAAGGCGCCACGATTCAATACAAGGCCCGCTACGACAACTTCATCGGCGGCAAGTTTGTTGCCCCGCTGGATGGCCAGTACTTCGATGTGATCACCCCGATCAGCGGCCAGGTCTACACCCAAGCCGCCCGCTCGACCGCTGCCGACGTGGATCTGGCCCTGGATGCCGCCCACGCCGCTGCCGACAAGTGGGGCAAGACCTCGGTGGCCGAGCGCGCCAACATCCTGCTGAAAATTGCGGATCGCCTTGAGCAAAACCTGGAAAAGCTGGCTTACGCTGAAACCGTGGACAACGGCAAGCCGATCCGCGAAACGCTGAACGCCGACATCCCGCTGGCTGTGGATCATTTCCGCTACTTCGCCGGCTGCCTGCGTGGCCAAGAAGGCTCGCTGTCGGAAGTGGACGAAAACACCGTCGCTTACCACTACCACGAGCCGCTGGGCGTGGTTGGCCAGATCATCCCCTGGAACTTCCCGATCCTGATGGCCGCTTGGAAGCTGGCCCCGGCCCTGGGCGCTGGCAACTGCGTGGTGCTCAAGCCCGCTGAATCGACCCCGATCTCCATCCTGGTGCTGGTCGAACTGATCGCTGACCTGCTGCCGCCGGGCGTGCTGAACATCGTCAACGGTTTTGGCCGCGAAGCCGGCATGCCGCTGGCCACCAGCAAGCGCATCGCCAAGATCGCCTTCACCGGCTCGACCGCCACCGGCAAGGTCATCGCCCAAGCCGCTGCCTCGAACCTGATCCCCGCCACGCTGGAGCTGGGCGGCAAGTCCCCCAACATCTTCTTCGCGGATGTGATGGACAAGGACGACAGCTTCCTGGACAAGGCCATCGAAGGTCTGGTGCTGTTCGCCTTCAACCAAGGTGAAGTTTGCACTTGCCCGAGCCGCGCCGTGATTCAAGAGTCGATCTACGACCGTTTCATGGAACGTGTGCTGCCCCGCGTGGCCGCCATCAAGCAAGGCAACCCGCTGGACACCGACACCATGATCGGCGCCCAAGCCTCGCAAATGCAGATCGACAAGATCAGCAGCTACCTGGAGTTGGGCAAGCAAGAAGGCGCGCAAGTGCTGATCGGCGGCGCCCGTGCTGAACTGGGTGGCGATCTGGGTGGTGGTTACTACGTGCAGCCGACGCTGTTCAAGGGCCACAACAAGATGCGCATCTTCCAAGAAGAAATCTTCGGCCCGGTGCTGGCCGTGACGACCTTCAAGGACGAAGCCGACGCCCTGGCCATCGCCAACGACACCGTGTACGGTCTGGGCGCTGGCGTGTGGAGCCGCAACGGCAACGTGGCTTACCGCATGGGCCGCGCCATCAAGGCGGGCCGCGTGTGGACGAACTGCTACCACGCCTACCCGGCGCACGCTGCCTTCGGCGGCTACAAGGAATCGGGCATCGGTCGCGAAACCCACAAGGTCATGCTGGATCACTACCAACAGACCAAGAACCTGCTGGTCTCCTACAGCGAGAACAAGCTGGGCTTCTTCTGATCGATTGGGTTGGATGAGCGAACGAAAAGGGCGGGCGACCGCCCTTTTTTGCGTTTGGCGGAAGGGTTCCCCCTCTCCCCAACCCCTCTTCCGCGAGGGGAGAGGGGCTTGATGTGCGCGCAGGTCTTTGCGCCAGAACACCCGGTTTTGCTCCCTCTCCCCTTGTGGGAGAGGGCTGGGGAGAGGGGGCGTGCCGGGGCAACATGACATGATCGACGCGCCGGAGCGCTGATTGAACAACGAGGAGACACATCATGGTTGAACGGGTCATTCCCACCCCGGCGGCGCAAGCGCTGATCGACACGCTGAAAAAGCGCCACGGCCCCGATTTGATGTTCTACCAATCGCACGGCTGTTGCGATGGCAGCACGCCAATGTGCTTGAAGGTGGGCGAGATGCCGCTCACGCCGCAGGATGTGCGCATGGGCGAGCTGGCCGGTGTGCCGTTTTACGCCGCCCGTGCGCAGTACGAATACTTGCAAGGCGGCCAAGTCATCATCGATGCCAAACCCGGTGGGCTGGGTACCTTCTCGCTGGAAGACGGCGAGAACATGCACTTCGCCGGCACGCAGCGCCTCTGGACGGACGCAGAATCGGCCTGGTTGCAGGCGCATCCGCTGCCTGGGTTTTGAGTGTTTCGTCGTTCATGCATCCATCGTCCACCGAACCGTCCGAGCGTTTCCTGCGGGGGCAGGCCACCTTGTCCAGCATCCACGGCCATGTGGGTGAAGGCGTGATGCGCGCCCTGCAAGAGATTGCCCCGGACTTTGCCCGCCTCATCATCGAGTTTCCATACGGTGACATCTACGCACGCGGCGTGCTGTCCCCACGCGAACGGCAGATCGCCACGATTGCCTCGCTGGCCACGCAAGGCAATGCCCCAACGGAACTCAAAGCCCATCTGCAAGGCGGCTTGAACGTGGGTTGCACCCGCCAAGAGCTGGTGGAGGTGCTGATGCAAATGGCGGTGTATGCCGGTTTCCCGGCGGCGCTCAATGCGCTGTTCGTCGCCAAGGAACTGTTCGCGGAACTGGATGCGCAGTGTGAAGCCCAGCACAGCCCAGCGTCCCACGGAGGTTAGGCCGCGCACATGTCCGCTCGCTCCGCCCTGTTCAGCACGCTGCTTGCGTTGGGCGTCGCCGTTGTGCTCACAGCTGCATCGTCCGTCGTCGAGCGCATCGGGCCAGAGCAAGTCTCATACAGCAACCTCTGCGGCCCCACTGGCTCTGGCGAATGCCTCGAACCCGTGCTCGCAGGCGGCTTCCCTCTGGCCTACCTCATCGACGCTCCGGGAATCTCTGTAGAACACCAGCTTTCCTTCGGAGAAGACACCATTCGCCCCGGGCCGATGCTTCTGAACCTCTGCTTCTACTGGGCGGCTGGGCTTCTGGTTCTGCGCTGGTTCAGGCACCGTTGCCCTTCGACAAGACCACGGGCGCCCAACCGCGAAGATCCCCCCGGCGTGTGAACAGGGCGGCAGCGATGCGGTATGGTCACGCCATGACCGACCTCAGCTTTTTCTGGCACGACTACGAGACCTTTGGCCGCGTGCCTCGCCGTGACCGACCGGCCCAGTTTGCCGGCATCCGCACCGACGCCGATCTGAACGAAATCGGCGACCCGGTGAGCCTGCTCTGCCAACCCGCCCCGGATTATTTGCCCGACCCCGAAGCCTGCTTGTTGACCGGCCTGCTGCCCCAACAGTGTCTGGCCGAAGGTGTGCCCGAGCACCAGTTTGCCGCCCGCATCGAGGCCGAGCTGGGGCGGCCGGGGACGGTCGGGGTGGGCTACAACACCATCCGATTTGATGACGAGGTGACGCGCCACCTGTTCTGGCGCAACCTCATCGACCCCTACGCCCGCGAATGGCAAAACGGCTGTGGCCGTTGGGACGTGCTGGACGTGGTGCGCTGCATGTACGCCCTGCGCCCCGAAGGCATGGAATGGCCCACGCATGAAGACGGGCGCGTGTCCTTCAAACTCGAAGACCTCAGCCGGGCCAACGGCCTGAGCCACGAACAGGCCCACGATGCGCTCTCGGACGTGCGCGCCACCCTTGCCCTGGCGCGGCGGATGCGTCAAGCCCAACCCAAGCTCTGGGCGTTCTGCCTCAAGCTGCGCCACAAAACCGCCGTGTTGGAAGAAATGGGCGTGGGCCGGCCATTCGTTCACATCTCCGGCATGTACGGCCCGCAGCGCGGGTGCATGGCGTTGGTGTGGCCGCTGGCGCCGCATCCGAGCAACCGCAACGAAATCATCCTGTGGGATTTGGCGGAAAACCCCGCCGAGCTGTTCAGCCTGGGTGTGGATGAGATCCGCCAACGCCTGTTCACCCGCAGCGATGAATTGCCCGAAGGCGTCACGCGGTTGCCGATCAAGACGCTGCACATCAACAAATCCCCCATCGTGGTGGGCAACCTCAAGGTGTTGACGCCCGCCGTGTTGCAGCGCTGGTCGATCGATCTGGATCAAGCCCTGCGCCACGCGGAACAATGCGCCCGCCACGGCGCTCGGTTGGCTGGCCTGTGGCCCGACGTGTTCGCCCGCCCCGAATCGGCCCAGAGTCAGCCGGTGGATGTGGATGAAAACCTGTACGGCGGTTTTCTCGATAAACCCGATCGTGCCCGCCTGGATCGCCTGCGCAAACTCCCAGCAGACGACCCCGCTTGGCCCCGCGCCGGTTTCGACGACCCCCGGCTCGGCGAGCTGGTGTTCCGCTGGCGTGCCCGCAACGCGCCGGACACCTTGTTGGATGGCGAGCGCGAACGCTGGCAGCAGCATTGCACCCGCCGGCTGCATCAAGGCGCAGGCGGATCGCTGACGCTGCCAGCGTTCTTTGAGCGCCTGGACACCCTGCAAGAAACCGCCGACGAGCGCGGCCAAGCCCTGCTCGAAGCGCTGTACGACTACGCCGAGCACATCGCCCCACCCGTGCCTGCGGCGGGGCAATAGGCTGAGGCTATCGCGGCCTTTTGATCAATCAATCCACGACATCAGCGGCGCCGCCTAAGATGCGTCCCGTGGCCTGAGATGGGCCGCTTCAACCAACCGAGGAAACAGCTCCATGTCGATCATCAACACCGCCGTTCAGCCGTTCAAGACCACCGCCTTCGTCAACCGTGATGGCAAGGGCGAATTCATCGCCGTGTCCGACGAATCCCTGAAGGGCAAGTGGTCCGTGCTGATCTTCATGCCGGCGGCTTTCACCTTCAACTGCCCGACCGAAATCGAAGACGCTGCCGACAACTACGCCGCCTTCCAAGCCGCTGGCGCTGAGGTGTACATCGTCACCACCGACACCCACTTCTCGCACAAGGTGTGGCACGAGACCTCGCCGGCCGTGGGCAAGGCCAAGTTCCCCCTGGTCGGCGACCCGACCCACACCCTGACCAACGCTTTTGGCGTTCACATCCCGGAAGAAGGCCTGTCGCTGCGCGGCACCTTCATCATCAACCCGGAAGGCGTGATCAAGACCGCTGAAATCCACAGCAACGAAATCGCCCGTGACGTGTCGGAAACCCTGCGCAAGCTGAAGGCCGCCCAATACACCGCCGCCAACCCTGGCCAAGTCTGCCCGGCCAAGTGGAAGGAAGGCGCCAAGACCCTGGCTCCGTCGCTGGACCTGGTCGGCAAGATCTGATGATGTTCGGCGTGTGGCGCTGACGAACGTCGCGCCGCATGTGCCCAACCGGCCCCCAACGGGCCGGTTTTTTTTCGTCCTCAGCCGCGCAGGGCTTCGCGCACCCACAGATGAACACCTTCCCCCCCGGCGGCCAAATGGGCGGCCAAGGCGCGGCGCATCCTCGGCTCCCAGAACTTTTCGATGTGCTGGGCGATACCGACCAGCGCCTCGGCCCGATCCGGCTGGGCCTCGTAAAACTGGCCGATGCGGTTGGCCATGTGTGTCAGTGTGCGAATGTCCATGGCGGCTCCAACGTCAGGCGGTCGGGTGGGCTTGGGCCAGCAAATCGAGCTGGTGGCGGTGAAAATCGGCGTACTCGCGCTGCCACGGGGCAAGCTGGTGAGCGGGCACTTTGCTCACTTGCACGGCGGTCACCTTGTATTCCGGGCAGTTCGTCGCCCAGTCGGACGAATCCGTGGTGATGACGTTGGCGCCCGAGCCCGGATGGTGGAAGGTGGTGTAAACCACCCCCGGTTGCATTTTCTCGGTGAGCCGGGCACGCAGCACCGTTTCCCCGGCGCGGCTGGCGATGCCCACCCAATCACCGTCGGCGATGCCGCGCTCTTGGGCGTCGTGAGGGTGGATGTCCAGCCGGTCTTCGTCGTGCCAGCGGGAGTTCTCGGTGCGCCGCGTCTGCGCGCCCACGTTGTACTGGCTGAGGATGCGCCCGGTGGTCAGCAGCAGCGGAAAGCGCCGCGTCACCTTCTCATCGCTGGCCACGTATTGGGTGATGAGGAAACGCCCCCGTCCGCGCACAAACCGCTCGCGGTGCATGGTGGCGGTACCGGCTTCGTCGGTGCCGTCGTTGCAGGGCCATTGCACGCTGCCCAGGCGCTCCAGCTTGGCGTAGCTCACGCCGGCAAAACTGGGCGTGAGCGCGGCAATCTCCTGCATCACTTCCTCGGGGTGGGCGTAGTGCATGGGGTAGCCCAGGGCGTTGGCGAGTTTCACCGTCACCTGCCAATCGGCCAGCCCAGCCAGTGGCGGCATGGCCTGGCGCACGCGGCTGATGCGGCGCTCGGCGTTGGTGAAGGTGCCGTCCTTCTCCAAAAAACTGGCGCCGGGCAGGAAAACATGGGCGTACTGCGCCGTCTCGTTCAAAAACAGGTCTTGCACCACCACGCATTCCATCGCCGCCAGCGCCGCGCTGACGTGCTGGGTGTTCGGGTCAGACTGCAAGATGTCTTCGCCCTGGCAGTACAGCCCTTTGAAGCTGCCATCCAGCGCCGCGTCCAGCATGTTGGTGATGCGCAAGCCCGGCTCAGGGTTGAGCGGCACGCCCCAGACGGCTTCAAACTGGCTGCGCACCGTCGTGTCGGAGATGTGGCGGTAGCCGGGCAGCTCATGCGGGAAGCTGCCCATGTCGCAACTGCCTTGCACGTTGTTCTGGCCGCGCAGTGGGTTCACGCCCACGCCCTCGCGCCCGACCATGCCGCAAGCCATCGCCAAATTGGCAATGCCGATCACCATGGTGGAGCCTTGTGCGTGCTCCGTCACGCCCAAGCCGTAATAGATGGCGGAGTTCGGCCCGCTGGCGTAGAGCCGGGCAGCGGCGCGCACTTCGGCAGCGGGCACGCCGGTTTCAGCCTCAAACGCTTCGGGCGAGTTTTCCGGGCGGGCGACGAATGCGCGCCAATCGTTGAAGCTTTTGGCGTCGCAGCGCTCGGCCACATAGGCTTCGTTCACCAAATCTTCGGTGACGATGACGTGCGCCAGCGCGGTGATCATCGCCACGTTGGTGCCGGGCCGCAGCGCCAGATGGTGCGCGGCGCGGATGTGCGGCGCGTTCACCAACTCGATGCGGCGCGGGTCAATGACGATGAGCTGGGCGCCTTGGCGCAGGCGTTTTTTCAGGCGTGAGCCGAACACCGGGTGCGCGTCGGTGGGGTTGGCGCCGATCACCAGCACCACATCGGCCTGTTCCACGCTCTTGAAGGTTTGCGTGCCGGCGGAGGTGCCAAAGGTTTGCCCCAAGCCGTAGCCGGTGGGCGAATGGCAGACGCGGGCGCAAGTGTCCACGTTGTTGGTGCCGAACGCGGCGCGGATGAGCTTTTGCACGAGGTAGGTTTCCTCGTTGGTGCAGCGGCTGGAGGTGAGGCCGCCCACGGCATCGCGCCCGTGCTGGGCTTGAATGGCTTGGAAACGCTGGGCAGCGTAGCCGATGGCTTCGTCCCAACTCACTTCCCGCCACGGGTCGGTGATGCGCTCGCGGATCATCGGCTTCGTGATGCGATCCTTGTGCGTGGCGTAGCACCAAGCGAAGCGACCTTTGATGCACGCGTGGCCTTCGTTGGCCTGGCCGTCCTTCCAAGGCACCATGCGCACCACGGTGTTGCCCTTCATTTCGGCCTTGAAGCCGCAGCCCACACCGCAATAAGCGCAGGTAGTCAGCAGGGCGTGCTCGGGCTGGCCGAGCTGGATCACCGAGTTTTCTTGCAGCGTGGCCGTTGGGCACGCTTCGACGCAGGCACCGCAGCTCACGCACTCGCTTTGCATGAAAGGCTGGCTCTGGCCGGGCGAAACACGGCTCTCAAACCCGCGCCCAGCGATGGTGAGCGCAAACGTGCCCTGCACCTCCTCACAGGCTCGCACGCAGCGGTTGCAGACGATGCACTTGCTGGCGTCGTAGGTGAAATAGGGGTTGGAGGTGTCCGCCGCCGCGTCGCAGTGGTGGGCACCGGACACGCCGGCCACCGCCTGCCCGGCCACGCCGTAGCGCACCGCACGCAAGCCGACCACGCCGGCCTGGGTTTGCAGCTCGCAGTGGCCGTTGGCGCTGCACGTCAGGCAATCCAATGGGTGATCGGAGATGTACAGCTCCATCACGCCCTGGCGCAGTTGTTGGAGTTTCGGCGTTTGGGTGCGCACCACCATGCCGTTTTCAGCGGGCGTGGTGCAGGAGGCGGGGTAGCCGCGTCGCCCCTCAATCTCCACCAAACACAGTCGGCACGAGCCAAAGGGCTCCAGCATGTCGGTGGCGCAGAGCTTGGGCACTTGGATTCCCGCGTCCACGGCGGCACGCATCAGCGAAGTACCAGCGGGTACGCTCACGGAACGACCGTCGATGAGGAGGTTCACCGTCTGGTCAGAGGTGCGGGCGGGGGTGCCGAAATCCACCTCACGCAGCGGCGTGGTGGCGGAGAAGCTGGCGCAGGTGCAGTTGGAGCAGCTCATGTCAGACCTTCTGGTGTGGTGGGGGAGGTTTCCCCTCTCCCCAACCCCTCTCCCACAAGGGGAGAGGGGCTTTGTGTGATGCGCGAGTCCTGCGCGTTTGGGGCAGGCGAGCCTGGCCTTCACGTGCGCTGGGTTTGGGCTCCCTCTCCCCTCGTGGGAGAGGGCTGGGGAGAGGGGGCCGCCGCCACCCCAAAATCCTGCGGATAGTGATTCAGCGCGGAAAGCACCGGGTAGGGTGTCATGCCGCCCATGGCGCACAGGCTGCCGTGCTGCATCGTGTCGCACAAATCGCGCAGCAGGGTGAGTTGCTGGGCGTGCTGCGCAGCGTTGGGCGCTGCGCCCGCCGGGGCAGTGCGTTCGATGCGCTGCATCACCTCCACGCCCCGCGTTGAGCCGATGCGGCAGGGCGTGCATTTGCCGCAGCTCTCGGCGGCGCAAAACTCAAAGGCGTAGCGCGCCAGTTCGGCGAGGTTGGCCGTGTCGTCATGCACCACGATGCCGCCGTGGCCCAGCACCGCGCCGTGAGCGGCGTAGGCTTCGTAATCGAGCGGCACATCCCAGAGCGATTCGGGCACATAGGCGCCCAGCGGGCCGCCCACTTGGACCGCTTTCACTGGCCGACCGCTGCGCGTGCCGCCGCCAAAACCGTAGATGAGCTCTCGCAAGCTGAGGCCAAACGCTTTTTCCACCAGCCCGCCGTGCTTGATGTTGCCGGCCAGTTGGAACGGCAGCGTGCCGTGTGAGCGACCCACGCCGTAATCCCGATACGCCTGCGCACCCCGCGCCAAGATGAACGGTACCGCCGCCAGCGTCAGCACGTTATTGATGACGGTGGGCTGGCCGAACAGCCCCGACAGCGCCGGCAACGGCGGCTTGGCCCGCACGATGCCGCGTTTGCCTTCGAGGCTTTCGAGCATCGCTGTTTCCTCGCCACACACGTAGGCACCCGCCGCCTTGCGGGTGTGCAGGTGGAAGGTTCGACCGCTGCCCAACACGTTCTCACCGAGGAAACCGGCAGCGCTGGCGCGCTCAATCGCTTCGTTCATCACCGCCAGCGCGTGCGGGTACTCGCTGCGGATGTAGATGAAACCTTGCGTAGCGCCCACCGCCAGCGCAGCGATGGCCATGCCTTCGATCAGCATGAACGGGTCGCCCTCCATCACCATGCGGTCGGCGAAGGTGCCGGAATCGCCCTCGTCGGCGTTGCACACCACGTACTTTTGCGCCGCGTGGGCGTGCGCCACCGTCTTCCATTTGATGCCCGCCGGAAACGCCGCGCCACCACGCCCGCGCAGGCCCGAGTGGGTGACTTCATGCAGCAACTCGGCGCTGGTGAGGGTGAGCGCCTTGCGCAGGCCGGCCCAGCCGTCGTGTGCTTCGTAGTCCGCCAGGCTCAGTGGGTCGGTGACACCAATGCGGCGGAAGGTCAGGCGCTCTTGCATCACCAAGTACGGCATCTGCTCGGTGACGCCGTGGCGCAGTGGATGCGCTACTACGGTCATGTCATCGCTGGTGTGTTGCCCCCTCTCCCCAACCCCTCTCCCACAAGGGGAGAGGGGCTTTGAATGCATTGCTCCCTCTCCCCTCGTGGGAGAGGGTCGGGGAGAGGGGGATACGTCGCCCTCGGGCATGAAACCACCGGTGAGCAAGTGCGCGTCGTCCAGCAGCGCGGGCACATCTTCCGGCTGCACCGGGCCGTAAGCGATGCGCCCGTGCGGCGTGACCACTTCCACCAGCGGCTCCAGCCACAACAGGCCACGTGAGCCGTTGCGGGTGAGGTTGAGCGTCACGCCGCGCTGGGCGCAGGCGGCTTGCAGGGCTTCGGCCACCTCGTCGGCGCCAGCGGCCAGGGCGGCGGCGTCGCGGGGCACAAACAGTTGAACGGTGCTCATGCTGCCACCTCCTGCACGCCCAGTTGTTGGGCGATGCGCGCCAGCTTGGCCTCACTCACACGGGCGTGCAGCCGCTCATCCACCTGAACGGCGGGCGATTGGGCGCACAGGCCCAAGCAGTACACCGCTTCCAGCGTCACGGCGCCGTCGGCACGGGTTTGGCCCAGGGCGCAGCCGAAGATGCGTTCAGCCGCCGCCGTGAGTGCCCGGCTGCCGCAGGCTTGGCAGGACTCGGCTTGGCACACCTGAACCACATGCCGCCCGGCGGGCCACTGGCGGAAGTGGTGGTAATAGGTGATGACGCCATGCACCTCGGCCCGCGAGAGGTTGAGCGCCTCGGCGATGGCGGGCACCGCTTCGGACGGGATGTGGCCGAAGGCGTCTTGCACGGCGTGCAGCAAGGGCAGGAGGGCGCCGGGGGTGGCGCGATGATGCACGATCAAATCGGCGAGCAACGGGGCTTCTGGCATGGCGGGCACCTTGGCGACGGCAGGGGCAGTGGGCGCGCATGGTGGCGCCAGAACGGCAACGGCGCAATATGAGCCCATCGGCGCCTGGCATGTGCTGTGCAGCTCCTAAAGGGTTGACCCGAAGGGGACGCACACGCCTGAAAATGCGATTCCATGAGCGCCCTACCCTTCCGCCGCAAGCTGCCGATTGGCATCCAAACCTTCCGCATCATCCGCGAGGGTGGTTACTACTATGTGGACAAAACCGGGCAGGCCGTCGATCTGGCCGAACGGGGTCGGGCCTACTTCCTGAGCCGCCCTCGGCGCTTCGGCAAAAGCCTGCTGGTCGATACCTTCAAAGAGCTGTTCGAAGGCAACCGGGCGCTGTTCACCGGATTGGCCGCCGAATCGCGCTGGGACTGGGCGCAGCGTCATCCCGTCATTCACCTCAGTTTTTCAGATGGTGTGTTGCAAAGCCGCGCCGAGCTGGATCGGCGCATCGCCGAGCTGCTGCACGGCAACCGCGAAGCGCTGGGCCTGCCGCTGCCAGAGCGCATTGCACCTGGGGATGTGACGAGCAATTTCGTCGATCTGATCCGCCAAGCCCACCGTCAACATGGCGCCCCGGTGGTGGTGCTGATCGACGAGTACGACAAACCCATCCTCGACAACCTCAGCGTGCCCGACACCGCCCGCCAGATGCGTGAAGGTCTGAAAAACCTTTACTCCGTCCTCAAGGGAGCGGATGCACATTTGCGCTTCGTCTTCCTCACGGGCGTGAGCAAGTTCAGCAAGGTGAGCCTGTTTTCGGGCCTGAACCACTTGCAGGACATCACCCTGGACAAGCGCTGCGCCACCCTGTGCGGTTACACCGAACACGAGCTGAAAACGGTGTTTGCACCCGAGTTGCTTGGGCTGGATCCGGAGGAAATTCGCCGCTGGTACAACGGCTACAACTGGTTGGGCGAAGGCGTTTACAACCCGTTCGACGTGCTGCTGTTGTTGGACAAGCGCGAGTTCCAGCCCTACTGGTTTGAAACCGGCACGCCGACGTTTCTGGTCAAGCTCCTGGCCGAGCGCCAGTTCTTCACCCCCGATCTGAGCCAGGTGATGGCGATGGAGCAGCTCATCGGCTCCTTTGATGTGGATGAAATCCCGCCTGAAGCGCTGCTGTTCCAGACCGGCTACCTCACGCTGCGCGGACGCGAGGAAATCTCACGGGCGCAGTGGGTCTACACCCTGGGCTATCCGAACCGCGAGGTCGAAACCAGCCTGAACGGCGCCCTGCTCAAAGGCTACGGCGTGCCGGATCGCCCCGCGCTGGCCACCCGTCTGCAATTGCTCAAACTGCTGCGCAACGGGGATGCGGCCAGTCTGCGGGCACTGTTCCACGCTTTTTTTGCCAGCATCCCGCACGACTGGTATCGCCGCAACGAGCTGGCGGGCTTCGAGGGCTACTACGCCAGCATCGTTTACAGCCACTTTGCGGCGGCGGGGTTGGAGATCCGGCTGGAAGATGCCACCAACCACGGTCGCATCGACATGACGGTGTTGGCCTTCGGCACCGTCTGGCTGTTCGAGTTCAAGGTGGTGGAACTCGTGCCCGAAGGCCGCGCCCTGGCGCAACTGCAAGCCCGGGGCTACGCCGAAAAATACCGCGCACGCGGCGAGCCCATCCGCCTCATCGGGGTGGAGTTCAGCAAGGTGGATCGCAACATCGTCGGCTTTGAGGTGCTGGAGGCGTGAAGCGCAGCCTCCGCGCCACCCGCGTCACCATCCGCCCGGTGTGGTCGATTCAGGATGCGGACGGCGGCCCGCCTCTGCCAGAACGCCTGCTGGCCCTGTTGGTGCAGGTACAAGCCCAAGGCAGCCTGCTGGCCGCCTGTGAGCGTTTGGGCATGAGCTATCGCCACGGTTGGGATCTCGTGCGCCAAGGCGAGGCCGCGCTCGATGCCCCGCTGTTGCACATGGCACGCGGCAAGGGCTCGACCCTCACGCCGCTGGGCGCGCAGTTGGTGTGGGCCGATCACCGCATCACCGCCCGACTCGGCCCGGTGCTGGACTCGCTGGCCTGCGAACTGGCCGCCGGACTCAGCCAAGCCTTGGGCGCCGATCCGCCCCAGCTTCGGCTGCACGCGAGCCATGGGTTTGCCGTCGAAGCGCTGGTACAAGCGCTGGGCCGCCAAGGGGTGACGGTGGAGCGCCGCTACGGCAGCAGCGTCGAAGCCGCCGCCGCGCTGCACGATGGCGCCTGCGATCTGGCCGGCCTTCACCTGCCCGAAGGCCCTCTGCAAGCCGCCGCGCTGGCCCACTACGCGCCTTGGCTGGGTCGGCCAGATTGGCAACTCATCGACATCGCCACCCGCCGCCAGGGTCTGATGCTGCCCGCCGGCAACCCCGCCAAACTCTACGAACTGGCCGACCTCACCCGCCCCGGCGTGCGCTTCATCAACCGCCAAGCGGGTTCGGGCACGCGCTTTTTGCTGGAAGGGCTGCTGGCGCAGGCGGGCGTTTCGCCGCAACGCATCCCGGGGTTTGAACAGGGCGAGTTCACCCATGCTGCCGTGGCCGCGTTCGTGGCCAGTGGCATGGCCGATGTGGGCTTCGGCTTGGAAACCCCCGCCCGCCACTTCCGCCTTGATTTTTTGCCCTTGGCCAGCGAGCGTTATTTCCTGCTCTGCCGGGCTTCGACCTTGGACACCCCCGCGCTGCACGCGGTATTGACGGTGCTGCGCTCGGCGGCGTTTCATGCGGAAGTCGATGCCTTGCCGGGCTACCACGCTGGGCGGGCCGGACACGTGCAAGCGCTGGCCGAAGCATTCCCGCCAAGCCGATAGGTTTTGCATATGGGTGAGATTGGATCAATCAAACCCGCCAATCACGCCCCCGTCCTACCATGAGGGCATTGAGACACCCGACCTGCATCGAAAGGACACGACACCATGTTGGACACCAACACCCAAGCCCAGCTGCAAGCCTATTTCCAGCGCATCAGCCAGCCCGTGGAGCTGGTGGCCAGTTTGGACGATCGCCCCGCTTCGGCTGAAATGCGCGAGCTGCTCACCGAAGTGGCCGCCGCAGCACCCGGCAAGATCAGCTTGCGCGTCGATGGCCAGGCCGAACGCCGTCCCTCGTTCCAAATCCGCCGGGCCAACGGTGCGGGGGGCGAGGTGCGTTTCGCCGCCATCCCCATGGGCCATGAATTCACCTCGCTGATTCTGGCGGTGCTGTGGGCCGGTGGTCATCCACCCAAGGTCGAGCCGGAGGTGATCGAGCAGATCAAGGCGTTGGAGGGGGACTTCCGCTTCAAGGTCTACATGTCCCTGACCTGCCACAACTGCCCGGACGTGGTGCAAGCCCTCCACCTCATGGCCACCTTCAACCCGCGCATCCAAGCGGTGGCGGTGGATGGTGGGCTGTTCCAAGCCGAGGTCGAAGCCAAACAAATCATGGCCGTGCCCTACGTCACGCTGAACGGTCAGCCGTTCGGCTCGGGCCGCATGGAGGTGAAGGACATCCTCGCCAAAATCGACACCGGCGCCGCCAAGCGCGAAGCCGCCGCCATGAACGCGAAGGAGGCCTTCGATGTGCTGATCGTCGGCGGTGGCCCGGCTGGCGCGGCGGCAGCGGTGTACGCAGCGCGCAAGGGCATCCGCACCGGTTTGCTGGCCGAGC
The DNA here is from genome assembly GCF_002222655.1 of Vitreoscilla filiformis. Lineage (GTDB taxonomy): Bacteria > Pseudomonadota > Gammaproteobacteria > Burkholderiales > Burkholderiaceae_C > Ideonella > Ideonella filiformis. The sequence continues at coordinate 331,763 of NZ_CP022423.1, forward strand.
GTTTCGGCGGTCAAACGCTGGACACGCTGGGCATCGAAAACTTCATCTCGGTGCCGGAAACCCAAGGCCCGAAATTCGCCGCCGCCCTGGAAGCGCATGTGCGCACCTACGACGTGGATGTGATGACACAACAGCGTGTCGAACAGCTCATCCCCGCCGAACAGACCGGGGGGCTGACCACGGTCAAACTGGCCAACGGCGGCGAGTTGAAGGGCCGCACGGTGATCGTGGCCACGGGCGCCCGCTGGCGCAACATGAATGTGCCCGGTGAAGCCGAGTACAAAACCAAGGGCGTGGCCTACTGCCCGCACTGCGACGGCCCGTTGTTCAAGGGCAAGGACGTGGCGGTGATCGGCGGCGGTAACTCCGGCGTCGAAGCGGCGATCGACTTGGCGGGCATCGTCAAAAGCGTGACCTTGCTCGAATTCGCCGACCAACTGAAGGCCGATCAGGTGCTGGTGAACAAGTTGAAGAGCTTGCCCAACGTCACCATCCACGTGAATGCCCAGACCACCGAAGTCATCGGCGATGGTCAGAAGATGACCGGCCTGCGCTGGAAGGATCGCGTGAGCGGCTCCGAACACGAAGCCGCACTGGCGGGGGTGTTTGTGCAGATCGGCCTGGTGCCCAACACCGAATTCGCCAAGGGCGTGGTGGAGATGAACCGCTTCGGCGAAATCATGGTGGACGCCAAGTGCCACACCAGCGTGCCGGGCGTGTTTGCGGCGGGGGACTGCTCCACGGTGCCCTACAAACAAATCATCATCGCCACGGGCGAAGGGGCCAAGGCGGCGCTGTCGGCTTTCGATCACCTGATCCGCACGCCGGCAGCCGCCTGACCCCCACCCGCCTCAGGCACCTCAAGGCCCAGCGCACTCGGGGGGGCGATCGGATGTGCCCGCCGGGAAGAACAGTTGACACTCGGTCGGGTGCGTGTGGCGGTGCAGCGCCTGCAACCGCGCCCCCATCCATGCCGACAACTGCGCGGGGCTGTAGGTGGTGCGCGTCACGTCCCAGAGGCGCAGGGTTTTGTCCACGCCGAGTGTCATCACCTGATGGCCCTCGGCCATGAATTTGGCGGCCAAGATGCCTTCTTGGTGGCCTTTCAATTCGGTCAACAACACCCCTTCGCGAGCGCGCCACACGCGGGCCGTTTCGTCGTCGCTGGCGGTGAGGATGCGTTGGCTGTCCGCACTGAACACCACCGATCGCACGGTGCCCGTGTGCCCCGTCAGTTCGGTCAGCAAAACGCCTCGTGCCACATCCCAGACCTTGGTCGTGCCATCGGGGCTGCTGCTGGCCACCAAACCACCATCGGGGCTGAACACCACCGACAACACCCGGTCTTGGTGACCTTTGAGCTCGGCCAGCAACGCCCCGTCCGATGCTTGCCAAATCCGCACGACGCGGTCATCGCCCCCCGTCACGATGCGCCGACCATCCAGGCTGAATGCCGCCGCCCACACGGCCCCCACATGGGCGGCGATCGTCACGCGGGGCGGCCCACCCAACAAACCGTCGGAAACGCTGACCTGCCCGCCATCGTTGGCCGTCAGGATGCGGGAGCCGTCGATGTTGAACGCGACCACGCGCACCCAATCGCGCTGTGGGGGCAGCGTCAAACTCAACTGGCCGGTGGCAACGTCCCACACCCGCACCAGCCGGTCGGTGCTGCCTGTCACCACCCGGTTGCCCTCAAAGTTGAACGCCGCCACCAGGGTCGAAGCATTGGCCGGATTGACCCATTCGGCCAACACCTTCTCATTCTGAACATCCCAGACCCGCGTCAACGCATCCGCCCCAGTGGTCACGAGGCGGTGGCCTTGGGTGTCGAACGCCGCGTTGCGGATCCAGTCCCGCAGATCGTCGATGGTGCGCAGCGGCATGTCCTTGCGCGCACTCCACACCCTCAGGGTGCGATCCGAGCTGGCCGTGACGACACGGGTGCCGTCCGGGCTGAACGCCGCGCCACGCACCGCCGCCGCGTGACCACGCAACTCGGTCAGCAATGCCCCTTTGCCTTTGGTCTCGCGGATGTCCCACAAGCGTGCGGTGCGATCGTCGCTGGTGGTCACCAGTTGGGTGCTGTCGGGTGAGAACACCGCCGACAGCACCCAATCTTGGTGGCCCTTGAGCTTCAGCAAAGGCCGCTGAAGCTGGTTCACATCCCACACCCGGGCGGACTTGTCCGCGCTGGCGGTGACCAAGCGCGTGCCATCGGGACTGAAAGCCACCCAGCGCACCATGTCATGGTGGCTGCGCAGCTCACCGACCAGCTCACCGGTGGCTGCCCGCCACAGCCGAGCGGTGCGGTCATCGCTGGCGGTGGCCACCCATTGACCGTCTGGGCTGAACACCGCCGAACGAATCGGCCCGGCATGCCCTTTGAGTTCGAACGCCAGCGTGGCGGTGTGCCCATCCCACTGCCAGATGCGGGCGGTAGCGTCGTCGCTGGCGGTCAGCACCCGTTGGCCTTGGGCATCCCAGGTGCTGGCCCAGACACCACCGGCATGTCCGCTCAAGGTGGCCAGCAGCGCCCCTGTGCGTCGATCCCACAGCCGGGCGGTGCCATCGGTGCTGCTGGTGAGCACCTGCGTGCCGTCGGGGCGGAACGTCGCCGTGGTCACCGGCCCATGGTGGCCGGTCAAATTCGCCAGCACCTGACCCGTCGGCACGGCCCACACCCGGGCGCTGCGATCGTCACTGGCCGTCACCACTGCTTGACCATCTTGGCTGAACGCCACCGTGCGCACCAGCCCCTGATGACCCCGGAATGCCCGAATTTCTTGCCCAGTCTGGGCATGCCACAGACGCGCCGTGTGGTCCTCGCTGGCCGACACGATGTGGGTACCGTCCCCACTGAACGCTGCGGCGAACACCCGATCTTGGTGGCCCACCAAACCCAGCAAGGCCGCTTGAGCGGCGTCGGCGGCCTTGAACGCCGCCGCACTGACGTTGCCCCCTTGCTGACTCACCCTCAACGCCGCGTGACCCAACAACAAGGCCCGGTCGGGATCGCCCAGCAACAGCGAGGCCGTCACCCCGGCGGCCAGCTCACCCGCTCGGGCCTGGCGCATCGCCGCCTGCGCCTGCACGTACAAACTGAAGAAGCCCACAGCCACGCCACTGGCCAGCACCGTGGTGCCCACCAAAATTTGGTTGGTTCGCGTCCAGAACGTGGGGCGGTGCAGGCGAACCCAGTCCATGCCGAACAATTGTCGATACAGGCCATTGCGCCACTGCAAACACCCATCGGCCCGCCGCATCAGCCCCGACAAGCGCAAGCGGTTGTGAACCACCGAGGTGTCCTGCACCCTCACCCGCCGACCGCGCAGCACCCGCTCGCACACATCGAACAGTTCCGTTTGCAACGGGGCGGGGGTTCGGAGCAGGTAGTCGGCCACGAACTGGAAGTGCGGATCGCCGCGCCCCTTTTCGCTCAACAGCTCATGCGCCACCAAGGCAGGAACCTCTGCCGGATCGGTCACGGCCTGGGCACTGAGCAACGCACACAATTTTTGCGTCAGGTAGGGCTGGCCGCCGCTCCAGTGCAACACGGCGGCCAGCAGCGCGTCGGTGGTGGCTGGGGGCTGTTGCAGTGCGGCCAGCAAGGGCCGCGCCTCAGCAGGAGAGAAGTCGGTGATCTCCACACGCTGCCCGATGTTGAAAGGGGTGCGGCTGGGATCCCGAATCAACTCTCCCGGCGTGGCCACCCCCAGCAACACAAACGACAGTCGCGCCAACTCTGGCCGCTGCGCCCGCTGGTTGTGCAGGGCCCGGATGAGGGCAAAAAAATCATCGGTGAAATCCAGCCCCAGGGTGGTGTCAATTTCATCGACCAGCACCGTGATGCGCCCCGGCACCTCGGGCAGCAGCACCTCGGTGACATACGCCCACATGCGCTGCGCCAGCGGCAGATGCGCATGGGCCTCCCACCAACTGAACACGTCGGTCTGCGGCATGCAGGCGGACTCGATTTCCGTCAGCACCCCCAGATACCAGCTCTCTGCACTGACTTGCTGGCTGCCGATGGTGGTGAGGTCGATGGCCACCACGATCTGCCCCTCGGCCCACAAAGCCGCTGTGGTGCGGGCCATGAGGCTGGACTTGCCCATCTGCCGCGAGGACAGCACATAAGCAAACTCACCCTGGCGGCACAGCGCCAGCAACTCCGCATCACAAGGGCGGGTGATGTAGCTGGGGCTGTCGGGCGGCAACGTCCCCCCGGTGACGTAGCGAAAAGCAGGGGCATGAACGGCGCTCACAGTGCGGCCCCCAGGTCACAGCACACGGGTCAGGTACAGGCTGTAGAGCGGACAGCGGGCCACCAAACGCCCCCCGCTCTCCTTCAACACCCCGCCCGCCATCAAACGATGGCGCTGTGCCGTGTCGGCCATGCCGGTGCGCAGGGCGCTGCGCATGGCCATGAGCAAATCCGGACGGGCGTGCAACCGCGCCAGCATGGCCCGCAGATGATCCCCAAAGGGGCCGCTTTCCGAATCGGCTTCGCGCAGCAGATCCAGCAGCGTGTGGCGCCGCTTGCTCAACAAGTACAGCGCTTTGCGCATCAAGTAGGGGTGTCCAGCCAGCAGTTCGTACAACTGCGCCAGTTCGCCAGCGCCCAACGGGGCCCCATGGGAAGCGTTCATCTGCATGACCTCCTCCCGCGTGAAATCCTCCAACCGCAGGTTCGTCCCGACGTTGAACGGGGATTGGCTCAGGTTCTCGATCAGCATGTGCGGTTCGGTCGAGATCACCTGTGCCAGCGCGAACAGCTTCCACGCCGGGCGCATGGCCCGCATGTTGTGCCAACTGCGCAACATGCCGAAGAAGTCCGAGCTGGTGGGGGCGTCGAGCAGGGCGTCGGCCTCATCCAGCGCCAGCAGCAAGCCACCAGGCTGACACGCGGGCAAGATGCGGCGCTCCATGAAACGGGTGGCTTTTTGCAGTGGCGGCAACGGCGCAGCCCAGTGTTTGTCCAGCTCGGACGCCAACCCCAAGGCGTCTTCCACCAGATAGCAAAACTGGTGATACAGCGTATTCGGGTCAGCCAACTCTGCCGTGCCAAATCCTTGGAAATCGACAAACGCCACTTGTTTGCCAGCGTGCTGGGCGCGTTGCATCACCCGACCCAACAGCGAACTCTTGCCCATCTGCCGTGGGGCTTGGATGGTGAGGGTGTAGCCCGCATGCTGCTGCTCTTCCTCCGCCACCCCGTCGGCCAGCCGCGTGACATAAAACGGCGATTCGGGCGAAATCGTGCCTTCTGGGGCTTCCAACGGCCCCCGGGGTGCCCCCGTGCCCAGCGCAGCGCGTGGGTTGGCAGAGGGCAACGGCACATCGGCGGCCAGACCCGCACCACTCAGCGTAGGCGCGGGCAGATCGGCCAAACCGGTCACCGCACGGGTCAGTTCGGACAGCAAACGCTCATCGTCGGACGGGTCACGCCACAAGGCGTAGTTCACTTGGTTCAGGCACGCGCCCAAGTCATACGGCAACGCCCCTTCAAAACGCACACGCACCGGCAGGATGACGGGCCGGGTGCCACTGCGCTTGCGCTGCTCCATGGCCATGCGCACTTCCTCGGCCACCATCTGGCTTTGCACCGAATGTTCGGACAGCAGCAGCACCAAAAAGTCCGCCGCGACCAGCTCTTGCTGGATGCGTTTGACCCAGTTTTCTCCCACCACCATGGTTTGATCGAGGAACACATCGTGGCCCTGTGCGTGCAAACGCGCCAACAGGCGCTCCGCCAAGGGTTGGTCGAACTCGGTGTTGCGCTTGTAGCTGATGAAAATGCGCTGGCGGGTCATGGTGGGCTTTCTGCAATGCAGGCTGGATTGTCGCCACCCCGCAGGCCATTCCGCACAAAAAACCGGCAGCAATGCACACCACTGTGCCGCCCGATGCGGGACACGTCCTCCTAAACTGACCCGCCTTGCATTCGAGATCTGCCATGAGCTGCTTCACCCAAGCCGCGCGCGCTGCGCGCATGAACCCGTCCATCCTGCGCGAAATTCTCAAGGTCACCGATCGGCCCGGCGTGCTCTCTTTGGCGGGGGGGCTGCCCTCGCCGCACACCTTCCCGGTCGAAGCCATGCGCGAAGCCACCGCCAAAGTGTTGGCCGACGCCCCACGCGAAGCGCTGCAATACGCCGCCAGCGAAGGTTTCGGCCCGCTGCGCGATTGGGTGGCCGCCCACTTGCGCGGCATGGGCTTGAAGGTCGAAGCCCATCAGGTGCTCATCACCACGGGCTCACAGCAAGGGCTGGATCTGGTGGGCAAAGTGCTGGTGGACAGCGGGGCGCCCGTGGCCGTCGAAACCCCGACTTACTTGGGTGCCCTGCAAGCCTTCAGCCCGTTTGAACCTTTGTTCACCAGTGTGGCCAGCGACTTGGACGGCCCCCTGCCCGACGCCATCCGCGCCCTGCCCCACGATGCCCCCGGCACCCGTTTTTTGTACGTGTTGCCCAATTTCCAAAACCCCACCGGGCGCCTCATGCCCGAAGCACGACGCCAAGCGGTGATCGCCGCCGCTCAAGCGGCCCGCGTGCCGTTGGTGGAAGACAACCCTTACGGCGATCTGTGGTTCGACGCCCCGCCCCCGCCCCCGCTGGCCGCACGTTGGCCGGAGGGGGTGGTGTACATGGGATCGTTCTCCAAAGTGCTGGCGCCGGGGCTGCGCCTGGGCTACGTGGTGGCGCCGCCGGAGCTGTTCCCCAAGCTGCTGCAAGCCAAACAAGCCGCCGATTTGCACACCCCCGGCTTCAACCAGCGGGTGGTGTACGAGGTGATCAAAGACGGTTTCTTGGATCGGCACGTTCCCACCATCCGCGCCCTCTACAAAACCCAGCGCGATGCCATGGTGCAAGCCCTGGCCCAGCACATGCCCGCTGGCACCGAATGGCGCGTGCCACAAGGCGGGATGTTCTTCTGGCTGCGTTTGCCCGAAGGATGCCCGGCCCTGGCGTTGCTGCCCCAAGCGGTGGCGGCTGGTGTGGCCTATGTGCCCGGGGAACCGTTCTACGCCCACGCGCCGGACAGCCGCACCGTGCGCCTGAGTTTCGTCACCCTGACCCCCGCACAAATCGATGAAGCGGTGGCCTTGCTGGGCCACGTGCTGCGCCGCCATTTGAACGAAGACTTGCAAGCCCCCACGCCATGAGCACCCATCGCTTCACGCAACTGGATGTGTTCAGTGCCGACGCGCTGCGGGGCAACCCGCTGGCCGTCGTCCATTCAGCCGACGATCTGAGCGAGGCCGACATGGCCGCCTTCGCCCGCTGGACGAACCTGAGCGAAACCACGTTCCTGCTGCGCCCCACCGATCCAGCTGCCGATTACCGGGTGCGCATCTTCACGCCGCACACCGAGTTTCCATTCGCCGGTCATCCGACCTTGGGCAGTTGCCGCGCCTGGCTGGATGCCGGCGGCGTGCCTCAACGCGAAGGGGTGGTGGTGCAGGAATGCGGCGCGGGCCTGGTGAGCATCCGCCGCGATGGGGCCCGCCTGGCATTCGCTGCCCCGCCATGCACACGCACCGGCCCGCTCGAACCCGATGTTCTGGCCCAAATTGGCCGCGCCTTGCGCTTGGCACCCAGCGACATCGTGGCCCACCAGTGGGTGGACAACGGCCCAGGCTGGTGCGCCATCCGCCTGGCGTCGGCGGCGCAGGTGCTGGCCTTGCAACCCGATTGGGCGGCTTTGGCCGGGCTCAAACTCGGGGTCATCGGCCCGCACGAACCCGGTGCCGCTGCCCAGTTTGAGGTGCGGGCGCTCATCGGCTCAGGCGGTGGGTTTGAAGACCCGGTGACAGGCAGCTTGAACGCCAGTTTGGCCCAGTGGCTCATTGGCCCGGGTGTGGCCCCGGCGCGTTACGTGGCAGCGCAAGGCCACGCGCTGGGCCGTGCAGGCCGGGTGCATGTGGAGCGCGACGCGCAAAACACCTTCTGGATCGGCGGGGATGTGACCCCCTGTGTCCACGGCACGCTCACGCTTTGACGTCACAGCTTTGTCACCACCGCTTCATAAACTGGGGCGATGACCTTCTCCGCCGATCACCCCGCTGTGGCCGCCACTGGCGCCGTCGCCACCCCTGCTGAACCGGTGGCCTTGCTCAACCGCGAGCAGGCCATTCTCGCCTTCAACCGCCGGGTGCTGGCCCAAGCGCAGCGCCCGGATGTGCCCTTGTTGGAGCGGCTGCGTTACATCACCATCGTGTCATCCAATTTGGATGAGTTTTTCGAAGTGCGGGTGGCCGACGCCCTCGAAGCCGCACGCGCCGCTGGATCCGATAGCCCCGAACACGCCGCCTTGGCCGAAGCAGCCACCCAGGCGCACGCCTTGGTCGATGAACAATATGCCGTGTTCAACGACGAGGTGATGCCCGCGCTGGCCCGTTTGGGCATCGAAGTCATCAACCACGCCGAGCGCACGCCCGCCCAACGGGCCTGGGTGGCCGAATTTTTCGAGCGTGAGGTGCGGCCTCTGCTCACCCCGGTGGGGCTGGATCCGTCGCACCCGTTCCCGCTGGTGGCCAACAAATCGCTGAACTTCATCGCCCGCTTGGGCGGACGCGACGCTTTTGGACGCGAAAGCACCATCGCCATCGTCAAGGTGCCGCGTGTGCTGCCGCGTGTGCTACGCATGCCCGCTGAGATTTGCGGGCCTGGCCGGCAAGGTTTTGTGCTGCTGTCCAGCGTCATCCGGGCCCATTTGGGCGACTTGTTCCCCGATCGCACCATCGAAGCCTTCTCCCAATTCCGCGTCACCCGCGACTCGGATCTGGATGTGGACGAAGACGACGTGACCAACCTGCGCCAAGCCCTGCGCAGCGGTTTGACGACGCGCCATTTTGGCCAAGCCACCCGCCTCGAAGTGGTGAACACGTGCCCGCGTGAGTTGTCCGATTTTCTGCTGGAACAGTTCGAACTGACCGAATCGGCGCTGTACCGCGTCAACGGCCCGGTGACGCTGGTGCGCCTGAACCAGCTCATCGACCAAGCCAGCGACGTGCCCGGCCAGCCCTCGCTGTTCTTCAGCCCCGTTGAGCCGGGCTGGCCCGCCAGTTTGCCGCGTGAGCGCAGCATCTTTGCCACCTTGCGTGAACGCGACGTGATGTTGCATCACCCCTTCGAGAGCTTCGATGCGGTGGTCGAATTCTTGCGCCAAGCCGTCCACGACCCGGACGTGCTGGCGATCCGCCAAACCATTTACCGCACCGGCGCCAAGTCGGTGCTGATGGACTTGCTGCTGGAAGCGGTGCGGCGAGGCAAGGAAGTCATGGTGGTGGTCGAGTTGAAGGCACGCTTCGACGAAGAAGCGAACATCAACTGGGCCGAGCGACTCGAAGCGGTGGGTGCGCAGGTGGTGTACGGCATCGTTGGCCACAAAACGCACGCCAAACTGCTGCTCGTCACCCGGCGCGAGGCCGAAGCCGACGGGCGCACCCGGTTGCGACGCTACGTTCACCTGTCCACCGGCAACTACAACCCCAAGACGGCACGCCTCTACACCGACGTGGGTTACCTCAGCGCCGATGAAGGCATCACCGCCGAAGCCGATGCGGTGTTCCAGCAGATTGCCAGCTTGAGCCGCCAGCAGCAGCCCCACCATTTGATGACGGCCCCATTCGCCATGCATGCTCGCCTCGTGGCGTGCATTCGGCGGGTGGCGAACGCGGCGCGGGCCGGTACATCGGCCCGCATCGTCGTCAAATGCAACGCCGTGACCGATGAAGGGCTGATCCGGGAGCTGATCGCGGCGGGCCAGGCGGGGGCCGAAATCGACCTGATCGTGCGGGGAGCCTGCATGCTGCCGCCCGGGCTGTCGGGACAAACCGACTCCATCCGAGTGCGCTCGGTGGTCGGACGCTGTTTGGAGCATTCGCGGGTGCTCTACTTCCGCTGGGGCACGGGGGAGGCGGACGAAGTGCTCTACCTGTCCAGCGCGGATTGGATGAGCCGCAACATGTTCCGCCGCATTGAAATCGCGTGGCCGGTGCAAGATGAGGGTTTGCGCCAGCGCGTCATTGATGAGTGCCTGACACCCTATCTGCACGACGCCTGCGACGCTTGGGCTCAACAATCCGACGGGCGCTATGTGCGCATCGACACGGACGGCCCCAGCGCCCAGCAAGCCTTGCTGACACGCTACCGTGCCCGCCACGCCTGACCCTGGAGTTGTATGGACCTGATCTTGTGGCGCCATGCCGACGCCGAAGAATTGAGCGAAGGCGTGGACGACCCGCTTCGCGGCCTCACCCCCAAGGGCGAGCGCCAAGCGCAGCGCGTGGCCGAATGGCTGAACCGCTTTCTGCCAGAGCGCACGCGTGTGTTGGTTAGTCCGGCGCTGCGCACTCAGCAAACGGCGCAAGCGCTGGAGCGCCCCTTCAAGATTGTGGAAGCGCTTGGGCCCGAGGGCACGGTTGACGGCTTGCTGGCGGCCAGTCGCTGGCCGGAAGCCAGCACCCCTGTCTTGGTGGTGGGGCACCAACCAACGTTGGGTTTGGCCGCGGCTTATTTGATGACTGGCCCGCGTTTGGCAGGCTCACCGCACGATCCGATGTTGCGGCCCTGGTCGATCAAAAAGGGCAGTGTGTGGTGGCTGCGCCACCGGCCACGCGAAGATCGCGGCGAGGTGGTGTTGGTGGCGGTGCGCACACCCGAACAGATGTGAGCCCCGCCAGCGCCCGGGCACTCAAGCCTCGGCGCGGTTCATTTCCTTGTTGATCGACACCTCAAGCTGCTGCTGCACGCCCTTGGCAATCTGATCCTTGAGCGGCGCCAACAGCATGTTGAAGGAGGCACGCACCTCGATGTAATCGGGGGCGATCTCCATTTCGCCCCTCACGCCCATGCGTTCGAAGGACACAACGTCTTTGTCCAGGCCGGTGACGGTGGAGCAGCTCATATCGAACTTTTGGGTCACGTTTCTGACCCAAGCGTTTTCGATGCGACGGGCCCGCCCTAGCCCCAAAGTATGCAAGCGGCGAATGGTGATATCGGACATGGTGGGTACTTCTTCAACAACTGTCGAGGATGACGAATTCAGGGCTGGGCCACTGAAGCGCCCAGCGCGGGGCGTAATGATGCCAGTTGTTCCAAAACGCGAGATCGCTCAATCGAGGGAAGTTGTGCCAGCTCACGCACTCGGGTATGAAACTGTGTGAAGTCTTGCCCCTGTTGCTGAAACAAATGTTCAAAGGCCCCGACGTGTTGGGTGTACGTGGCCTGCATCCCCAGCGTGGCGTTGTTGAGCCGGTTCAGGCTGGCGTCGTAGCCGGTGTAACCCCCCCAGCGCTGTTGCAGTTGGGCGTATTCATCCCTCAGCAGAACGATGAGGCGGGTTTTTTCCGCACGCATGGCCGGCGCCCGCAACGGTTGGCGATACAGCGCCTCCAACCGCTGGCGATGCCGCACCAGCAACTGATGCCAGTCCTGCCGACGCTGTTCGATTTGTTGCGTCAGTGCTTGTTGCGCTACGGCAGCCTGGAGGCCATGGGCGTGCTGCATCCAGCGCCGCACACCCAGCCGTTCCACGGTGGTGGCGTAAGACTCGTTGAACGTCGTGTCCCCCGGCACGTACACCACCTGATGGGCCAGTTCGTGGAAGAGCAAACCGGCCAGATCGGGCTCGTTGCGACGGATGAAGGTGTTGAGCAGCGGGTCTCCCCCCAGCGCGTTGAGTTTGCCCAGCGTGGAATAGGCCGGCACCGGGTACACCGTGGTTTCCAGCCCCTGAGCACGCAGCGTTTCGGCGTGGGCTTGGGCGTCGGCCTCGCGGTAGTAACCGCGATAGCCCACACACCCCGCCACCGGAAAACACCAGGTGTGCAGCGTGAGCGAAAACTCCGGCGCCGCTGCCACGTTCCACACCACGGCGGAGCGACCCAAATCAGCGTAGCGGCGGTAACTGGCGTTGTCCGGCAGGCCGAGTTCGGTGGTCGCAAAGTCTCGCAGGCGCTGGCTGAGTTGCAAGCGTTCACGTAACGCCGCTGGGGTGGCCGGATCGGCAAGCCAATCGTCCACGGGGCGGCTGGCCCACAACACGCCCACATGCCCGCTGGCGGATTGCACCAAGTAACCCAAATCGGCACACCCCGTCGCCAGTCCGAGCAACAGCGTGCTGGCCGTCAACGCGGCCCACAGCCCTTTGCGGCGGCAAGGGGTCATGCCAAAGGCGCCACGTCCACCAGACAGTCGTAGAACGTCGCGCCGCCGCCCAAGTCGGTGAGGGCTTGGCTGGTGAGTTCGTTCACATTGGTGCCGTTGCGGCCCAGTTTGCGCCACCACACGCCCAGGCCGTTCACCACACCGGGCCGTGCCCGCTCGCCAACGTGCGCGGTGCAGTGGTACTCGCCCCGGTCGTTGAACACGCGCACCGGTTGGCCATCGACGATGCCACGCGCCGCCGCGTCCTGCGGGTGCAGCTCCAGCAGCGGTTCGCGCTCGGCGGCGCGCAGGCTGGCCACGTTCACAAAAGTCGAGTTCATGAAATGCCGCGCCGGCGGCGAAATGAAGGCCAGCGGGTAACGCGCCGCCAAGGCGGGCGTGCGCTCGGGGCTTTCCAAGTTCGGCACATGATCCGGCAGCGGCAAACCCGGCGCACATGCCCGCGCTTGGCCGCTGGGCGTCGGGAAACCGCCTTCGGCAAAAGGCGCCGCAGGTACGTCCAGATGCACCCAGCCGTCACGCAGCAACGCTTCGATGTCGAACCCCTCGTGAAAGGCTTGGCGGATGAGGGTGCGGTCATCGTCGGCGAAACACGGGTCGTCCAACCCCATGTGGGCGGCCAGGCGCCGGAAAATGTCGCTGTTGGGCAAACTCTGCCCACGCGGCGCGAGGGCGGGTTCGTTCAGCGTCACCCAGGTGTGGCCGTAGCTGCACACCACGTCCCAATGCTCCAATTGCGTGGTGGCGGGCAGGACGTAATCGGCATGATCGGCCGTGTCGGTGAGGAAATGCTCCAGCACCACGGTGAACAAGTCCTCACGCTTCAACCCGGCGATGACTTGGGCGGAATCCGGCGCAATCGCCGCCGGGTTGCTGTTGTAGACGATGAGCGCCTCCACTTTCGGCCCGAACGTCGGCGAACCGGGGTGGCACAGGTCGGCGCCCAAAGTCGTCATGTTGAGCGTGCGCGGGGTGCGGCCCGCGAGCAGGTCGGGGCGCTCCAGCGCATCGGGGTTTTTCACCGCTTTGGCCCAGCCCGAGGCCGACAGCAACAACCCCCCCGCCGCATGGCGCCACGCCCCCGTCAGGCACGGCAACAGCGCGATCAACCGCACCGCGTTGCCGCCGCCATGCACGCGCTGCATGCCGTAGTTCAGACGAATGGCGGCTGGCGCCGTGGTGCCGTAATCGTGCGCCAGTTGGCGCACCGCCTCCGGCGTGAGGCCGCAGACCTCGGCGGCACGTTCGGGCGGCCATTGCAGCGCCCGCTCACGCAGCGCGGGCCAGCCTTCGACGTGGCGTTCGATGTAATCGTGATCCAGCCAATCGTGAACGATGAGTTCATGCATCAACCCCAGCGCCAACGCGCCATCGGTGCCAGGGCGCAGGGCCAAGTGTTGATGGCATTTTTCTGCCGTTTCGGTGCGGCGCGGGTCGATGGCGATGAGTTTGGCGCCAGCACGCTTGGCGGCTTGGGCGTGGGCCCAGAAATGCAAGTTGGCGGTGATGGAGTTGCTGCCCCAAATCAAAATCAACCGGCTCTCGGCGAATCGCTCGACGTGGGTGCCGATTTTGGCGCCATAGGTTTGCAGCAGCGCTTCGCCGCCGGCTTCGGCGCAAATGCTGCGGTGCAACCGGCTGGCGCCCAAGCGGTTGAAGAAGCGGGCGGCCATGCCTTCGCCCTGCACCAAACCCATCGTGCCGGCGTAGCTGTAGGGCAGGATGGCTTCGGGATCACGCGCCGCGATGGTGCGCAGGCGGGCGGCGATGTCGGCCAGCGCCTCGTCCCAACTCACGGGCTGAAACTGGCCGGCGCCTTTGGGGCCGATGCGCTTCAAGGGCGTGAGCACGCGCTCCGGGTGGTCGGTGCGCTCGGCGTAGCGCGACACCTTGGTACACAGCACGCCCTGGGTGGGCGGATGCGCGGTTTCACCTTGAATGCGCACGATGCGCTCCCCTTCAACGGTGACGCGCAGGGCGCAGGTGTCGGGGCAATCGTGCGGGCAGGCGGCGCGAACGGTGCGCTGGATGGTGGGAGTGTTCATGGTGATGGTGACATCGCAGGTTGGGGCGTGGCTGAGACGGGCACAACGGGCTGGCTCACCTGAGCTTGCTCGCGGATGCGCTTAATTTGTTCGGAAGCCAGGGTTTGGGGCGAAGCGTGGCATATCACCTGAAAGTCGTGGGTGACCAGCTCATCGTTTCATTCATTTGAGACGCGAAATGCGCATCTTCGCAAGTCTCGCGCCAGGTTAATCACCTTGTTCACATTTCATTTATTTGAGCCATATTGAAATACCAACAAAAGCAATGACATTCAAAACAACCGTTGCCCAAAACACCTGCCTAAACTCTGCTTTTACAGACTTGTGCCGAAGAAATTGTTGTGCAATCAACGCACCCGGCCACCCAGACAGCAAGGCGATGGCGTGCAAATTTGACTCAGGTATTCTTCTTTGATTCGACTTGGCCGCAGCTTTATCCATAACATACATCATGAACAGTAAAAAACTGGAGGCCACATATACGGCAAATGTATATCTCGGAACCTTAAATAATGAGGCACACAACACATACACCACAACAAACAAAGGTATAACGAACAAGGTCGCAGTCCCCCACTGAGCGGGCGCGTCGTTATTTATTCTGCTTTTATTTGGTCTGTTTAAATTACTTTTACTCACGGACTGACAGGGGCGTACATTGAATGCGCGTTTCTTCCCTTGATGGTTCGTTTCCACTTTGAACACATACCTCTGGTTCAGCTTGGGCCGACCATTTGTGCTAAAGGATTTTATATGCGCAAAAATCTGCTGACCACCTTGAACAGGCTCCAGAAAACCAAACCCACGCTCATCATTCCACTGAACTAAAACACCTTCAAATTCCATTTTGATGCACATCCTATTTTAAAGGGTATCACTCTTAAAAGAGATTTTTATATTTCACCTTACGTCACCACGCGCAAGACGCACAGGTAGGCGTAAGAGAAAAGCGAGCTTCGTCGAGCGAGCCAACTTGTTGAACCGCCCACTGCTGACCCACGCCATGGGTGGTATGGGAGTTGAGGGCTAAAGCCCCTCGGCTACCCGATTGGGTTTTATAACTGAATCAAAATACCCGACCAAGCATTTTAATTATCGCAATAATTAATTTTACAAAAACAGACAACGCCAGAATACCATAAAAAATAAACGCCCACGCAGCATAAACAAAAACCATCATCATCTCAAATGAATCACTTTCCGAAACAAAACTCACGCACACAACCACCAACAACATCACCACCGTGATTATTGACACTCGCCTATCAAACTTACTTGCCGCACGCGAAAATCCATACAACACGAATATCACCACTGGAATCATTACCGCAATCAACGCAACAACCGATAGGACAACAAATCCAGCACTGATCTCATAATATTGATTTTGATGGGTATGCAAGTTAGCCACCAATGCATTTTGCTTTTGTCAAATTGAGCACAAACCACACACCCAAGGCGCGCAGTTTAGGAAACACCCGATCCACCGCCCTCTTGGATTTTTGAATTTCTCTGATCATCAAGTTCATCCTATAAAATTATAGCTTTGCAAACTCTACACAGACTTCAATCGCAGCCCCAGCCAATGGCCCAATAACTTGGGATTGGCATTACCAAAACCGCACCGACCGCTGCAAATTAAACGCGACTTCATGGGGATGAGTTTATATTTTCCTACGTGTATTTTAGGCCAACACCGCCGATGTTGCTGCAATTGCTCTTCGCAAACAGGTAGGCATAAAACCACTGCTCCCCACCCTCGGCCAACACGATAGCGCGCTACTGGTTGTCTTTCAGCCGCTGCTTGAACACGGCGGCACACAGCTCGGCATCCGTGATGTGCGCTTTCCTGACATCGCCAACAGCGCGAACGGTGCGCCGCTCAACAGCAAGGGCATTCATGGGCAGCGATGATGGCACAGGGCTTGCGGCCCTCAGCCAACGCCGGCGCCGCTAATATGGACAGACCGTCTCGCCCAACGCTTTCAGGAATTCCGTCATGCCGCTGATCGATTCGTTGCAGGCCCACTTGCCTGCGTTCACCGCGTTGCGACGCGACATCCACGCCCACCCCGAGCTGTGTTTCCAAGAGGAACGCACCGCGCAGCTCGTGGCCGACAAACTCACCGAATGGGGCATCCCCATCATCCGAGGGTTGGGCAAAACCGGGGTCGTCGGGGTGGTGAAAGCCGGCACCAGCGACCGCGCCATCGGCCTGCGCGCCGACATGGACGCCCTGCCCATGACCGAGCACAACCGCTTCGCCCACGCCAGCCAGTTCCCTGGGCGCATGCACGCTTGCGGCCACGACGGCCACACCGCCATGCTGCTGGCAGCGGCGCATCACCTGGCCACGCACCGCCACTTTGACGGCACGGCTTACCTCGTGTTCCAACCGGCAGAAGAAGGCGGCGGCGGCGCCCGCGAAATGATGAACGATGGCCTGTTCGAGCGCTGCCCGATGGAGGCCATCTTCGGCATGCACAACTGGCCCGGCATCCCACAAGGGCAGTTTGCGGTGTGCGATGGGCCGATCATGGCGTCGAGCAACGAGTTCCGCATCGTCATCACCGGCAAGGGCGGCCATGCGGCGATGCCCCACACCAGCATCGACCCGGTGCCCATCGCCTGCCAGATGGTGCAAGCGTTTCAAACCATCATCACGCGCAACCGCAAACCGTTGGACGCCGCCGTCATTTCCGTGACGATGATCCACACCGGCGAAGCCACCAATGTGGTGCCGGACACCTGCGAAATCCAAGGCACGGTGCGCACCTTCACCCTCGGGGTGCTGGACATGATCGAACAGCGCATGCGCGACATCGCCCAGCACACGGCCGCCGCGTTTGGGGCGCAGGTGGCGTTTGAGTTTCAGCGCAACTACCCGCCGACGATCAACCATCGCCAAGAAGTCGCGGTGCTGCGGGAGGTGATGCGCGAGGTGGTCGGCGCCGACAAGACGCTCGAATTTGAGCCCACCATGGGAGCAGAAGATTTCAGTTTCTTCCTGCAAGCCAAACCCGGCGCCTACTTCATGCTGGGCAACGGGGACGGGGCCCACCGCAGCGCCTACGCCGGACACGACGGCGGCAGCGGTGGCTACACCCTCGGGCCATGCACGCTGCACAACCCGAATTACGACTTCAACGACGCGCTGCTGCCAATCGGCGCCACGCTGTGGGTGAAGCTCGTGGAGCGCTGGCTCGGCCCGCAAGCCTCACCAGCGCAGGGCTGACATCAGCCAGCGATGACGCGGGCCATTTCCAGGCACTTGTTCGAGTAGCCCCACTCGTTGTCGTACCAGGACACGACCTTGACGAAGGTCTTGTCCAGGGCGATGCCGGCTTCGGCATCGAACACCGAGGTGCAAGACTCGCCACGGAAATCGGTGGCCACGACCTTGTCTTCGGTGTAACCCAGCACGCCCTTCATGGCGCCTTCGCTGGCGGCCTTCATGGCAGCGCAGATGTCAGCGTAAGACGCTTCGGCGTTCAGCTCGATGGTCAGATCCACCACGGACACGTCCGAAGTCGGCACGCGGAAGGCCATACCGGTCAGCTTGCCCTTGAGTTCCGGCAGCACCACGCCCACGGCCTTGGCCGCGCCCGTGCTCGACGGGATGATGTTTTCCAGGATGCCACGGCCACCGCGCCAGTCTTTGTTCGACGGGCCATCCACGGTCTTTTGCGTGGCGGTGGCAGCGTGAACGGTGGTCATCAGGCCACGCTTGATGCCGAAGCTGTCGTTCAACACCTTGGCCACGGGGGCCAGGCAGTTGGTGGTACACGAAGCGTTGGAGATGATGGCTTGGCCGGCGTAGGTCTTGTCGTTCACGCCGTAGACGAACATCGGGGTGTCGTCCTTCGAGGGGGCCGACATGATCACCTTCTTGGCGCCCGCGTCGATGTGCTTCTGGGCGGTTTCCTTGGTCAGGAACAGGCCGGTGGATTCGATGACGATGTCAGCGCCAACGTCGCCCCAAGCGAGTTGGGCCGGATCCTTCACAGCGGTCAGACGGATGGTCTTGCCGTTGACGATCAGGTTGCCACCTTCGACAGCCACGTCGCCCTTGAAACGGCCATGCACGCTGTCGTACTTCAGCATGTAGGCCAGGTAGTCCGGCTCCAGCAGGTCGTTGATGCCGACGACTTCGATGTCGGAGAAGTTTTGCACCGCAGCGCGGAACACCATGCGGCCAATGCGACCGAAACCATTGATACCGATTTTGATGGTCATGTCTCTTATTCCTTCTGTCTAAGGGGATGAGCGGAAACGGAACGAACGATCAAAAAAAAGGAGCCAACGGACGTTAGCTCCTCTCTTGATTTACTTGGCCAGCACCTTCTTCACCGTGGCCGCCAGGTTATCGGCGGTGAAGTGGAACAGGTCGAACAACACGCCGGCTGGGGCAGATTCGCCATAGCGATCCAGGCCGATCACGGCATCGCAGCGGTACTTCCACCAGAAGTCGGTCACGCCGGCTTCGATGGCCACACGCGGCAGCTTGGCCGGCAGCACCTCGGTTTTGTACTCGACATCTTGGCGGTCAAACACCGTGGTCGAGGGCATGGACACCACGCGCACCGGAATTTGCTCGGCTGCCAGCAGCGCCTGGGCCTTGAGCGCGAGCTGCACTTCCGAGCCGGTGGCAATGATGACCGCCTTGGCCTTCTTCTTCAGGCCGGCTTTTTCCGGTTCGGCCAGCACGTAAGCGCCCTTGGTGATGACGTCGGCGTCGTCCTTGGCCAGGTACGGCAGGTTTTGACGCGACAGCAACAGCGCGCTCGGGCGGTTCTTGTTGGCCAGTGCCATGCTCCACGCCACGGCGGTTTCGCAGGTGTCAGCGGGGCGCCACACGTCCAGGCCGGGGATGAGGCGCAAGCAAGCGGCGTGTTCGACCGATTGGTGCGTCGGGCCGTCTTCGCCCAGGCCGATGGAGTCGTGCGTGAAGACGTGGATCACGCGCTGCTTCATCAACGCGGCCATGCGGATGGCGTTGCGGCTGTAGTCGCTGAACGTCAGGAAGGTGCCGCCGTAGGGGATGTAACCGCCGTGCAGCGCCACGCCGTTCATGATGGCCGCCATGCCGAACTCACGCACACCGTAGTTGATGTGGCGGCCCAGTTGGCCGGCTTCGTTGCGCACCGGGGTGCCGGTGGCGTCAACACGCAGCGCGGGCGTGCTCTTGGTGTTGGTGAGGTTGGAGCCGGTCAGGTCGGCTGAACCGCCCAGCAGCTCGGGCAGCTTGGCGGTGAAGACTTCCAGCGCAATTTGGCTGGCCTTGCGGCTGGCGACGGTTTCGGCCTTGTCGTGGGCGCCGCCCACGGCTTCCACGGCGATTTCGGCGAAGTTGGCCGGCAGTTCGCCATTCATGCGGCGGGTGAACTCGGCAGCCAGCTCGGGGAAGGCAGCGGCGTAGGCAGCGAAGCGGCCATCCCACTCGGCTTGCACGGCGGCGCCGGCGGCGGTGGCGTCCCACGCGGCCTTCACATCAGCGGGGATGACGAAGGGCTCAGCCGTCCAGCCCAGGGCTTCGCGGGTGAGGGCGATTTCAGCGCCGCCCAGCGGTTCGCCGTGGGCCTTGGCGGTGCCAGCGCGATTCGGCGAGCCTTTGCCGATGGCCGTCTTGCAGACGATCAGCGTGGGCTTGTCTGCCGAAGTCTTGGCTTGGGCGATGGCCGCGTCCACCGCGTTCACATCGTGGCCATCCACCGGGCCGATGACGTTCCAGCCGCAGGCTTCGAAGCGCTGCGGGGTGTTGTCCACGAACCAAGGCGCGACGTTGCCGTCGATCGAGATGCCGTTGTCGTCGTACAAGGCGATCAGCTTGTTCAGCTTCCACGCGCCGGCCAGGGCCACAGCTTCGTGGCTCACGCCTTCCATCAGGCAGCCGTCGCCCATGAAAACGTAGGTGCGGTGATCCACCACGGTGTGGCCATCGCGGTTGAATTCAGCGGCCAGCAGCTTTTCGGCCAACGCGAAACCCACGGCATTGGTGATGCCTTGACCCAGCGGGCCGGTGGTGGTTTCCACGCCGGGGGTCACGTCCACTTCGGGGTGACCTGGGGTTTTGCTGTGCAGTTGGCGGAAGGCCTTCAGATCGTCGATGCTGAGGTCGTAGCCGGTGAGGTGCAGCAGGGCGTAAATCAGCATCGAGCCGTGGCCGTTGGACAGCACGAAGCGGTCGCGGTCAAACCACTTCGGCGCAGCCGGGTTGTGCTTGAGGTGACGACTCCACAGCGCTTGGGCCATGTCGGCCATGCCCATGGGGGCGCCAGGGTGGCCGGAGTTGGCTTGCTGGACGGCGTCCATGGTCAACGCACGGATGGCGTTGGCCATTTGCGGATGCGGGACGACCGGCGCTGCGACCGAGCCGGCCTTGGGGGCCTTGGCTTTGGCAGGGGTCTTGGTGGAGGCGGCTTTGCGAGTAGAAGGCATGCTGGCTGGCCGGACGCCACGCGACGCCCGAGAAAGTCCGAGGAAGGGAACCGGGGATTTTAGCGGGGGTACGGATAATCCCGAGCATGCATGGCCTGCACTTGACCGCCGATCTCCGTGGCTGCCCCGCGACACAGCCCGTCATGGTGTCGCCCGACGCGCTGGGGGCGCTGTGTCGCACCGCTGTGGCCGCAGCGGGTTTGCAGGCTGTGGGCGAGCTGTTCCACGGTTTTTCTGTGCGAGCTGGGCAGCACGGGCCATCGGGAGTGACGGGGGTGGTGCTGCTGGCCGAATCCCATGTGGCGGTTCACACATGGCCCGAGTTGGGCGCGGTGACGCTGGACGTCTACGTTTGCAACGTGGGGCAGAACAACGAAGCGCGGGCCCGCCAGTTGCTGGCCGACTTGTGTACTGCCTTCGCCCCGACCCATGCTCACACCCAAGCCCTGCAACGTGGCCAACTGGGCGTTGACGCCAGTCAAGCCCTTACAGCGAGGGGCTGTCTATCTTGCGCGAACCTTGCTGCCCCTTCCAAAGGAGCCCCCTGATCATGCGACCGCTTGCCTACACCGTCATCCGTGACGAACACAACGCCCTGGCGGCCATCTTGCGTTCGCTGCCGCAGTTGTTGGAACACGCCCGCCGCGCCGAGCAGTTGCCCGACTTTGGCCTGCTGCGCGCCATGCTGTTCTACATCGACGAATTTCCGGAGCGCCTGCACCACACCAAGGAGTCGCGCTTGTTGTTTCCCAAGTTGCGCCAGCGCGTGCCGGGCTTGGTGGAAATTTTGGCGCGTCTGGATGCCGAACACGCCAAGGGTGAAACCGCGATCCGCCACTTGGAGCACCTGCTTTTGGCCTTCGAGGTCATGGGCGAAGCGCGGCGGGAAGCGTTTGAGGTCGGCGTGTCGCGCTACGTGGAGTTTTACTTGACGCACATGGGCATCGAAGAACAAACCCTGCTGCCGGCGGCCCTGGCCCACTTCAGCGCCGAGGATTGGGACGAGCTGAACCAAGCGTTCGCCCAGAACCGTGATCCGCTGGCCGGCCACGGTTCGCTGACGGATTACGCTCCGGTGTTCAGCCGCATCGTCAACTTGGCGCCGGCACCCATCGGGCTGGGAGCGGCAGCGTGACGCAGCCGCCCCGCGCACTGATCCTGGCCGCTGGTCGCGGCGAGCGCATGCGCCCGCTCACCGACGCCTGCCCCAAACCGCTGCTGACGGTGCGTGGCAAACCGCTCATCGTGTATCACTTGGAAGCGCTGGCCGCAGCGGGCGTGCAGGATGTGGTGATCAACACCGCTTGGCTGGAAGAACAATTCCCCGCTGCGCTGGGCGACGGCCAACGCTGGGGGCTGCGCCTGCACTACAGCATGGAGCAGCGGGATCATGGCGGTGCGCTGGAAACTGCCGGTGGCATCGCCAAAGCCCTGCCGCAACTGGCACCGGACGGCGTCAGCCCGTTTTGGGTGGTGTCCGGGGACGTGTTTTTGCCTGGTTTTGATTTCCCGGCGGCAGCGGTGGCAGCGTTTGCGGCCCGTGCGCGGCTGGGGCAACTGTGGCTGGTGCCGAATGCGCCACACCATCCGCAAGGGGACTTTGGCCTCAGCGACGAGGGCTTGGCCTTGCGTGAAGCGCCCGAGAAACTGACGTGGGCGAGCGTCGGGTTGTTTCGCCCGGCGCTGTTTGCCGATGTGCCCGTTGGCACCCGCTTGGCGCTGCGTCCCAAGCTGGACGAGGCGCTGGCCGCTGGGCGACTCGGCGCCCAACGCTGGGCCGGCGCGTGGACGGATGTGGGGACTGTGGAGCGCCTGGCCGGCCTTCAATGACCGCCGTTCAATTCATCGGGGGCAAGGATTCAGCCCCCGCGTCGCCCACGATGAAATGCCGTGTTTGCATGGGCTGCAATCCCGGTAAGAACTGACGGTAAGCTGCCTCAAAAGCTTGCATGTCGCAAGGCACGGCCCATGTTTCACGGGCTTGGCCGACTTGGCGAAGCAGCTCCCGCTTGCGTCCCCGTTCGACCAAGTTGTAGAAACTGAGCCGCTCCACCAGACTGAGCGCATCACCTGCATGCGGCGCACCCTGGACGGAAGCCAGATCAACGGCGCCATGTCCGTACCAAATCGCCAACGCAGCGCGATGCACCACATCAGCACTGACCCGCGACAGCCCTTGCTGCGCGACTGCTGAAAGCGCCACCCCAGCCCCGCTTCCCTCAACCCGAATGTTCATGACAACCCCGCGTGGTACTTGCGGACGTACCCCAGTTTTGAAAGCAGATCACCGGGGCGCCCGACGTGATACTGCTCGACATCTTGCGTCAACTTGAGGAGAAAATCCCAGGATGCCCCCGGAAAGTCCATCAAGGTCAAGATGTCAGCAACGTCCGCCTCTGACAAACGACCCAATTTGGTCAGGGCCAAATCTTCGCGTGCGGGCAAAAAAACGACCAGCGGTGAACCTTCCAGACGCTCAAGCTCTGTCGCACGGGATTCGAAATCCTCATGCAAAGGCCCCAGCGTCGCGTTGTAAGTCAGATCGAATTCCAGCAAATCTGGCGCATCCTCGGCATCCGATTGCACCAAGACGTAGCCAACCTGTGCTTTGGCTGCATGTAAATCGCGCCGAGGCACCACTGCCGTGAGCAGATCGACATCCAAATCACTGCTCACGCGAGAGGCTGCGTAGAGGTGAACCGCACAGCCCCCGAAAATGTACGCACGCACCGAATGCACCGGCGTTCCGCGAGCTTTCAGCACGTCGCCCAACTGTCCTAGCAACGCGAAAATAGCGGCGGAAAATGATGCAAACCGTGGCGTGCTCATCACCAATGGGCCGTGGAGGCGTCAGGCCTTACCCTGATTCGCCACCGCCGCCGCAGCCTTGGCCGCTGCTTCGGCGTCGCCCAGGTAATAGCTCTTGATCGGCTTCAGATCGGCGTCCAGCTCGTACACCAGCGGAATGCCGTTCGGGATGTTCACGCCAACGATGGCATCGTCACCGATGTTGTCCAAGAACTTGATCAGGGCACGGATGGAGTTGCCATGCGCGGCAATCAGCACACGTTGGCCGCTCTTGATCGCCGGCGCCAGCGCGTCATTCCACGCGGGGATGACGCGGGCCACGGTGTCCTTCAGGCACTCGGTCAGCGGCACTTGATCCGGGTTGAGCTTGGCGTAACGCACGTCTTGGCGTTGGCCACGCGGGTCGGTCGCTTCCAGGGCGGGCGGCGGGGTGTCGTAGCTGCGGCGCCAGACCAGCACCTGGGCGTCGCCGTACTGCTTGGCCATGTCGGCCTTGTTCAAGCCTTGCAGGCCACCGTAGTGACGTTCGTTCAGGCGCCAATCTTTCACCACCGGCAGCCAATCCCGATCCATCGTGTCCAGGCAGTGGTTCAGGGTGTGAACGGCGCGCTTCAGCACCGAGGTGTAGGCCACGTCGAACTCATAGCCTTCGGCCTTGAGCAACGCACCAGCGGCGCGGGCTTGGGCCACGCCGGTGTCGGTCAGTTCGACATCCGTCCAGCCAGTGAAACGGTTTTCCAGATTCCAGGTCGATTCGCCGTGGCGGATCAGCACGAGCTTGTACATGGCCAAAAAGCGCCACGAGGGCGCAGCAGAGTGGAGCAAAGCCTCAAATTCTATAATTTGCGGTTTGCGCCAACCCTGACGGATGACAACGTGAACTTCTTGCTTGAAAACTGGCCTTTGGTGACGATGGCCGTGGTGTCCGGAGGGCTGCTGCTGCGGCCCTTGCTGCAAGGTGGCAGCGGCGAGGGCGTGCCGCCCAGCGAGGCCGTGCGCCTCATGAACCGCGAAAAAGCCGTGGTGATCGATGTGTGTGAACCGGATGAGTTCGCCGCTGGCCACATCGGCAACGCCCGCAACCTGCCGCTGGGTTCGTTGGACGGCGCCAAGGGGTTGCCGGGTAACAAACAACTGCCGTTGGTGATCGTCTGTGCGGCGGGCGTGCGGGCGGCGCGTGGCGCCAAAGTGCTGCGCGACAAGGGTTATGAGAACGTCCACGTGTTGGCCGGCGGCATGCGGGCTTGGCGTGAAGCCAATTTGCCCGTCGAATCCAGCAAAGCTGCTTGACACCAGGCTTTTGACCCGTCGCTTCGGGGGGCCATCGTGCCACTCGCCCATGCCGCCATGGCGGTTTGATGACAATTTACGCACGTTGCCGACGGTTGTCGTGCGTGAATCGTTGTCTTGCTGAGAGTTGTCGCCATGAACAAGGTGCTGATGTACACCACCCAGGTCTGCCCCTACTGCATCCGCGCCAAGGCGCTGCTCAAGCAGCGCGGCGTGAGCGAAATCCAAGAAATCCGCGTGGATCTCGATCCGGTGGCCAAGGGTCACATGATGGAGATCACTGGCCGCCGCACCGTGCCGCAGATTTTCATCGGCGACACCCACGTTGGCGGCTGCGACGACTTGGTCGCGCTCGATCAACGCGGCGGCTTGCTGCCCTTGCTCAACGCCTGAGGCCCCACCTTTCGGGCCATCGGCCCTGCGACATAATGCGCCTCGCAGCCCGCCCCCACTTCCGGGTACGGGCTTTTTTCATTGCGAGACGACCATGGCCGATCAAGACCTGACCCCTGTGTTCCAGATTCAGCGCATGTACCTGAAGGACATGTCGCTGGAGCAACCCAACTCGCCGCAAATCCTGCTGGAACAGCAACAACCGCAGGTGGACATCCAGCTCGGCCTGAGCGGTGAAGCCATTGCGGATGGCGTGTACGAATCGTGCGTCACGGCCACCGTCACCACCAAGATCGGCGACCGCACCCTGTTCCTGATCGAAGCCAAGCAAGCCGGCATTTTCGAGATCCGCAACCTGCCGCAAGAGCAGGTCGAAGGCATCCTGAACGTGGTGTGCCCGCAGATGATTTACCCGTATCTGCGCGCCGTGGTGTCGGACGTCTGCACCCGCGCTGGCTTCCCGCCGATCCTGCTGACGGAAGTCAACTTCCAAGCCATGTACGAATCGCGCATGCAACAAGCCGCCAACGGCTTGGCTGCCTGATCACGCGAATCGCCGCTCACGCCTTGCTGTTCTGAGCAATGCGAATCACGGTATTGGGTGCCGGCGCCTGGGGCACAGCACTGGCCATGGCGGCTGCCCGCCATCACCCTGTGCAGCTCTGGGCACGCGACGCGGCCCAAGCGGCGCACATGCAGGCCGTCCGCAGCAACCCGCGTTACTTGCCCGACCTCGCCTGGCCGGCGCCACTCACCGCCACCCCTGACTGGGACGCGGCCATGCGCCACGCCAGTCACGACGATGGGCTGTTCATCATCGGCACGCCGATGGCCGCCTTGCGCGCCACGCTGGCCGCTTTGCCGACGCACGCCCGGGTCTTCTGGCTGTGCAAAGGGTTTGAAGCGGGCACGGGCTTGCTGGGGCATGAAATCGCCGCGCAGGTGCTGCCGCATGGGCGGGTGGGTGTGCTGTCCGGGCCGAGTTTTGCGCAGGAAGTGGCCACCGGGCAGCCGACTGCGCTGGTGGCTTCCAGCTTCGATGCCGAACTCACCCGCCTGGCGGTGACGGCCTTGCACAGCGACGCGCTGCGCATCTACACCTCGGACGATCCCGTGGGCGTCGCAGTCGGTGGGGCGGTGAAAAACGTGCTGGCCATCGCCACGGGCATCTCCGATGGGCTGAATCTGGGGTTGAACGCCCGGGCGGCGCTCATCACACGGGGGTTGGCGGAAATGTCGCGCCTGGGCGTGGCGATGGGCGCCCGGCTCGACACCTTCATGGGCCTGACCGGGCTCGGAGATTTGGTGTTGACCGCCACGGGGGATTTGTCACGCAATCGCCGCGTGGGCCTGTTGCTGGCCGAAGGGCTGGCCTTGCCGGACGTGCTGGCGCGTCTGGGGCATGTGGCCGAAGGCGTGTACAGCGCCAAGACGGTGGCCCAGCGCGCTGCCGCGCTGGGGGTGGACATGCCATTGACAGCAGCGGTGAACGCGGTGCTGGATGGGCGGGAAACGCCTCGGCAGGCGGTCGAGCGGCTGATGCGGCGGGATGCGCGGGCGGAGGCTACCCAAACCCGTTCTGCCGCCACGCCTCAAACACCGCCACCGCCACCGCATTGCTGAGGTTGAGGCTGCGCTGCCCTGGCCGCATGGGCAGGCGCACGCGCTGACTCAGCGGGAAGGTCTCGCGCAAGGCCGGATCGAGCCCGGCGCTTTCGCGGCCAAACACCAGCGTGTCGCCGGGTTGCCAGGTGATGTCGGTGTGTGGGCGGCTGCCGTGGGTGGTGAACGCAAAGCAGCGCTCTGGCGCCGGCTGCTCGGCGGCGATAAACGCCGCCCAACTCGCATGGCGCCGCACGGTGGCGTACTCGTGATAGTCGAGGCCCGCCCGCTGCAACAGCTTGTCATCCATCGAAAAGCCCAAGGGCTCGATCAGATGCAAGGCGCAGCCGGTGTTGGCCGACAGCCGAATGATGTTGCCGGTGTTCGGCGGGATTTCAGGTTGAACCAGGACGATGCGGAACATGCGGCGCATTGTCGCCGCCCAACGCCGGGGCCGCTGCGTCTTCCAACTCTCGCGGGCTGGGCGTGCGCGCCACCACCCACCACGACACCGCCCGCGCCCCGCCCTCCAACAACGCTTGGCCGGCAGCCCGCAGCGTTGCGCCGGTGGTGAGCACATCGTCCACCAAGGCAACGTGCTGACCTTGCAAACGCGCCCGTGCCAGCGGGTGCGGCATGAAAGCTTGCCCGAGGTTTTGCAAACGCTGCGCCCGATCCAACGCGGTTTGTTGGCCCGTGCTGCGCCAACGCAGCAGCGCCTCGGGGTCATAGGGCAAATCCAGCGCTCGGGCGACGTGGCGGGCGATCTGCCCGGCTTGGTTGAAACCCCGCTCACGCAGGCGGGCGTCGGACAAGGGCACCGCCGTCACCCGCGTCACCGGCCCGGCGGGTGACGGTGGCGCGGCCCGCACCGCATCCACCAACAGCGCGGCCAGCCAGGGCACATGGTCCAAACGACCGTGGAATTTGAGCGCCGGAATCAGCGTGCGCCACGGTTCAACGTAATCCACCGCCGCCACCGTGGCCGCTGGCCCAGGCGGTTGGTATTGACACGCCGGGCACTCGCCCCCCCCAACCCATGGCACAGCGCAGCGCGGGCAGCGGGCCTTTGGCGCGGCGTAGCGTTGCCGGCAGGGTTCGCAGCGCGCACCGCTGGCCCAGGCATCGCACACCGGACACACCCCCGGCCACGCGGCCAACACCCGGTCCACGCCCTGGCGCCACCAAGGCCCGAAGCGGAAACGGGCCTTGTGGAGTGGGTCGGTCGGAGCGGGCATCGGCTCAATATACTGGCCGGCCCCTGCGCCTTGGCGCCTCTGTTTTTGCTGGCCGTGCCCATGTCCGACGTTTCATCCTCTGCCGAATTGAGCCACCGGCTCGACCCCGCCGCCGCCCAGCGCGTGCGCCAACGGCTGCTCGCAGCCCAGCCGGCACCGTGGCTGCATGAGGAAATTGGCCGGCGCATGGTGGAGCGGCTGGCGGTGATTCGCCAAACCCCCGCCTCGGTGCTGTTGTGGCCCGGCGACGATGGGCCGCTGGCGCCCGAGCTGCGCGCCGCCTGCCCCGCTGCGACGTTCCAGCGGGTGGTGGAGCATCGCCCGCCCGCTGGGGATGGCCGACCGTGGTGGTCGCGCTGGCGGGGTGAGGCGCCACCGCGTGAGTTGGCCCCCGAAGCCGCGTTGGCGGGGCAAACGGCGCTGTTGTGGTCGGTGATGCGCCTGCATGGGGAGGCCGACCCGCGTGCGCTGCTGGCGGCGTGGCGCCGGGCGTTGGCGCCGGACGGTTTCGTCATGTACGCCACGCTGGGGCCGGGCTCGCTGCCGCAATTGCGGACGCTGTATGCCCGCCAAGGCTGGGGGCCGGCGTTGGCCTTGCCGGTGGACATGCACGATTTGGGCGACATGATGGTCGAGGCCGGGTTTGCCGATCCAGTGATGGATCAGGAGCAGTTGCACCTCACCTATTCCTCGCCGGAAGCCTTGCTGGAGGAACTGCGCGGCTTGGGGGCGAACACCGCGCCCGGTCGGTTCTCCGGTTTGCGCACGCCGCGCTGGCGGGCCGAGTTGCTGGCCGGTTTGCACCGCCTGGCCGATGCCCAGGGCCGGTTGCACCTGACGCTGGAAGTGGTTTACGGCCACGCCTTCCGCGCACCGGACAAAGGCCCCGCCGTGAGTGCCGACACGCGCATTGCGCTGGACGACATGAAATCCATGCTGCGCCGTCGCCCACCGGGCGGAGCGTGATCGGCGTCACGTTCAGGCTGGCGAGCTGCGCTAAGGTGCGCGGCCATGCAACACCTTCTGACTCGACGCCACCTGCTCGCTGTGGCAGGCACCGCCGCCTTGAGCGGCTGCGACAAACTCGGCCTGGGCGGCACGCCGCAACCGGCTTTCAAGGGTTTGAACATCACCGGGGCCGACTACGCCCGCCGCCTCAGCCTGCCCGACCAAAACGGCCAGCCGCGCACTTTGGCGGATTTCAAAGGCAAGGTGGCGGTGGTGTTTTTCGGCTACACCCAATGCCCGGACGTGTGCCCGACGACCTTGATGGAGCTGGCCACGGTCAAACGTGATTTGGGCGCGCAAGGGGCGTTGGTGCAGCCGGTGTTTGTTTCCGTCGATCCCGAGCGGGACACACGCGAGTTGCTCAAAGCCTACATGGCGAACTTCGGCCCGGATTTTCTCGGGCTCTCGGGCGACGCGGCCCAAACCCAAGCCGTGGCCAAGGAATTCAAGATTTATTACGCCAAAGTGCCGAGCAAAACGAGCGGCAATTACACGGTGGATCACACCGCCGGCTCGTATTTGTTCGACAAACAAGGCCAGGTGCGGGTGTTTTCCCGCTACGGCAGCGGCGCCGAAGCGCTGGCGCATGACTTGAAGTTGTTGCTGGCAGAGCCGTGACGCGCCTGCTCAGGCCGTTTCCAACGCCTTGCGCATTTTTTTGAGCGCCGCCACCTCGATTTGGCGGATGCGCTCGGCGCTGACTCCGTATTCGGCGGCCAACTCGTGCAGCGTCATGCCGCCGGAGTTGTCATCGTTGACCTTGAGCCAGCGCTCTTCAACGATGCGCCGGCTGCGCGCATCCAACGACTCCAGTGCTTGGATCACACCGTGGCTGGCCAACGCATCGCGGCGGCGCGATTCGATCACGCGGGTCGGCTCGTGCGTGTCGTCGGCCAAATAGGCGATGGGGGCGTAACTTTCTTCGCCATCGTCGGTCTGCGGCTCCAGTGCCACGTCCCCGCCCGACAAACGGGTTTCCATTTCAACCACGTCTTCCGGCTTGACGTTGAGTTCACGCGCCACCACCTCGACTTCGTCCGGGGTCAGGGTGTTGCGGAACGTATCGTGGTCGGCGGCGTGGCCCTTCAAACCTTGTTTCATCGAGCGCAGGTTGAAGAACAGCTTGCGCTGCGCCTTGGTCGTCGCGACCTTGACCATGCGCCAGTTCTTCAAAATGTACTCGTGGATCTCGGCCTTGATCCAGTGCATGGCGTAGCTCACCAAGCGCACGCCCTGATCCGGGTCGAAGCGCTTGACGGCTTTCATCAGCCCGACGTTGCCTTCTTGAATCAGATCGCTCTGCGGCAAGCCGTAGCCCAGGTATTGGCGCGAAATCGACACCACCAAGCGCAGATGCGACAACACCAAGCGCCCGGCAGCTTCCACATCGGCCTGGCTGCGCAGCTTGCGTGCCAGATCCGCTTCTTCCTCGGCCGTCAGCATGGGCAGGCGGTTGACGGCGCTGATGTAAGCATCCAAGTTGCCAACCGGCGGCACCAGGGCCCACGGGTCACGCAGCGTCAGCGCAGAAGAGGGAGTGTGTGTGTTCATGCGGGGTTGTGAGTCCACCAGAGGGGAACGGTTCCCTTGATATTAGCACTCCCCCAGAGGGAGTGCTAAACCCACCCCATCGGCCCGAAAGCTCACACCGATGAGGCAGGCGCCACAGAGCGGCCCGCCGTCTCCATCAAGAACTTCACCCCCGCTGGCAAACACACCCGCTTCAGATCGAATCGGTTGACCACACTGGTGCGCGCCGCCTGTCGCACAGCTTCGAAACGCGCCGGATCGGCCAGCACCTGGCCCAAGCGCGCCAAGATGTCCTCCGGATCAAAGAAGTTGACCAGCAGGCCGTTGCCACCGTCCACGATCACGTCTTCGACCGGGGCGGTGCGGCTGGCCACCACCAACGCACCGCAGCTCATCGCCTCCAGCAGCGACCACGACAGCACAAACGGGTACGTCAGGTACAAGTGCGCCGTCGTGACTTGGAAGATGGCGTGCAAATCCTTGTGCGGCACTTTGCCGGTGAAATGCACCCGTTCCAGTTCTGCGTCGGTCAGCCCTGGCGTGGCGGGGCTGCCGGTGCGGATTTCGTCCAGCAGCACTTCGCGCCAACTGCGTCCGCTGGCATGGCGCTGGCCGTAGCTGACATCGTCGCCGCCCACCACGATCACCCGCACGTCCGGGTGGCGCCGCAGCAGCTTGGGCAACATGCGCATGAAGATGTGGAACCCCCGATACGGCTCCAAACCCCGTCCCACGTAGGTAACGATGGGCTGGCCCTTGCGGTATTCACGCCCCTGCCACGTCCAACAGGCGTTGGGATCGGGGCGGATGGCGTCCGTGTCCACCCCTTCGTGCAGCAGCGTGATTTTGGCCTGGTGGGCCACCGGGAAACGCGAGCGCTGCCACGGCGTCGGCGACACCCCCGCCGTGCAGTTCTCCAGCGCCGACAGGTGCATGCTGTTGCGCATGGTCATGCGGCACAAACCGTCCAGCGAGGTCGGAAACTCCGGGTCGAAGTTGACGTCGCCGCCTTGGTTGGCGAAGAAGAACTCGAAGTAGTTGATGAGCGGCACGTGGGGCAGCACATCCCAGACAAACAGGCTCTCGCCCCAGCCGGGGTGCGCCACGATCAGATCCGGCACCAACCCATTTTTCTTCAACTCGCGCAGGCAGCGCACCACTTGCTGGCCTCGACGCACTTGGGCATCGACATCGCGCAAATACCCGTGGATCTTGTCCCGATCCGGCGCTGGGGGCACGGTGTACGCCATCACCCGGATGCCCGGATGCAACTGGAGACACCGCGCCAGCGTGTGGCGCTCGCAGATGCCCAACACCTCATGCCCCGCTTGCAGCAAAGCTTGAATCAGATGGGTGAACTGGCCCGGCAGGTTTTGATGAATGAACAGAAAACGCATCGCACTGACACTCTTTAATGCTCTCGGAACGAGCGGCGGAAATAACCCGTCAGCGGCTCCATCAGGAACCCGAAGGGCGTACGCTCAGAAATTTTCAGGTACGCCTCCACCGGCAAACCGGGCTGCATCGGCATGCCGCTGCTCTTGAGCGCCTCAGGCGCCACATGCAGCACCGCCGTCAGGAACTGTGCGCCGCTGCGCTGGTCTTCCACCGCGTCAGCCGACACCCGAATCACCTCGGCTGGCAACAGTTTTTCACTGCGGCTGTAACCGGTGTTGATGCGCACTTCGGCCTGAACCCCCGCGACCACGTCCGCCCCCGTCTCCAACGGAATGCGCGCTTCAATGACCAGTGGTGCATCCACGGGCACGATGTCCACAATCGGCTCGCGGGCGCCCAAGGCCGAGCCCGGTGTGTTCACCCGCAAGTTCAGCAAGCGCCCCGACTCCGGCGCCGTCACTTTCTGCCGCGCATGGTCGTCTTGGCTGGAACGCAACCGCTGCCCCGTGTCGGACAGGCGCCCCGCCACCTCACGCAATTCATCCGAGGCGCTTTGGCGCAGGTTGTCACGCAGCATCTGCGCGTGAGCCCGCAAGCTGCCCAAACGCTGTTGAGCTTGTGCCAATTCGGCCTCGTTGCTCAGCCGGCGGGACTCGTAGTCACTCAGCGCCCGCTCCAGCGCCAGCACCCGCGTGCGGTTGACGAACTGCTCTTTGGCCAGTTGGCGGTTCAGCTCCAACTCCTCACGCATGGCCCCGATGGCGTTGCCGGCGTTGTCACGCTCACGCAAACGGGCTTGGATTTCGGCCTCGGTGCTGCTCATTTGCGCCTCATCCCCCTGCAACTGGGCGGCCAGATTCGCCTGGCGGGCCTGGAAACTGGCGCGCTCCTTGCGAATTTGCTCGGACAACTGCGCTTCGCCCTTGAATTCCTCCAACAGCGCGGGCGCAGGTTGCCATGTTTTTTGGCCCGCCAGCTCGGCCTCCAAACGCGATTGGCGCAGCCGGTCGGCCAGAAACTGGGCCCGCAGCATGTCCACCGAGGCTTCGACGCGCACGTCTTCCAGCTCCAGCAGCACGTCCCCCTTTTGCACCAACTGGCCTTCTTTCACAGGGATGCGGGCCACGGTGCCCCCATCACGGTGGGTGACGGTGCGACGGTTGGCCTCGACTTTGACCAACCCCTGTGCCACCACCCCCCCGGAAATGGGTGCGAACAACGCCCACAGCACAAACAAACCCACCCACAGGCCGATGACCCACAGCCCACGCAACTGCATGATCCGCGCACGCTCGGCCAAGGGTACGCGCACCACCACAGCGTCCACGGAACCTTGCGACGCCAGGGTGGGCAAAGAGACTGGGGAAGCACTCGTCAAGCTCATGCGGTTTGCCCTCGTGATTGATGGGGATGTGCCACCACAGCCGCCGACCGCTGCGCGGCCGCGACCTGGGACTGCTGCGCCTGCTGGGCTTGGGCCTGCAATTGGGCCTGGGTGGCGGTGCGTTCAACTTGCCCGTCCCGCATGACGATGACTTTGTCCGCCACGCCCAACAGGCGACGGCGTTGGGTCACGGCCACCACGGTGGTACCACGCTGCTTGAGGCCTTGCAAGGCATGCATCAGGGCGTCTTCGCCTTCGGAGTCGAGGCTCGCGTCGGGCTCGTCGAGCACGACCACCGCCGGAGCCTGGTACAGCGCCCGCGCCAAGGCCACACGCTGCCGCTGCCCGCCCGACAAGCGCCGGCCACCTTCACCCACTTGGGTGTCGTAGCCCTGCGGGAAACGCAAGATCAGCTCATGCACCCCCGCCGCTTTGGCGGCAGCGATGACGGCTTCGGCACAGTCGTTCTCCGGCGTTTGCGTGAACCGGGCGATGTTTTCGGCCACGGTGCCGGAAAACAGCTCCACATCCTGCGGCAAATACCCGAGGGCGGGGCCCAGCACGCGGGGATCGTATTGTCGGATGTCCGCCCCATCGAGCCGCACCACGCCAGCCGAGGGGCGCAGCACCCCGACCAGCAAACGGGCCAGCGTCGTCTTGCCGGCGCCGCTGCCCCCCACCAAGGCCACGATCTCGCCCGGTGCCGCGTCGAAACTGACTTGGCGCAGCAAAATGCGTTGGCTGTCGGGCGTGACATGGGTCAACCCTTCGACCTTGAGGTGCCCCTGCGGGCGCGGCAGCGTCGTGGCCACCACGCCTTCGGGGGGCTTGGCCAGCAGCTCATCCAACCGGCCAAACGCCAGTCGGGCTTCCGTGAAGGCGCTCCAACTGCCGATGATTTGCTCAATCGGCGCCAGCGCACGCCCCAAGATGATGGTGGTGGCCAGCATCACCCCGGAAGAAGCGCCCTCGTGGATCACCAGCCAAGCTCCGAGGGCCATCATCAGCACCTGCACCATTTGCCGCAGGGTGCGCGTGCTGGCCGACAACACGCCAGTGCGCGACCCCATCGTCAGGTTCCGATCGTGAACCGACGCCGTTTGCTCGGCCCAGCGCCGCGACAGGGTGTCACTCATGCCCAGCGCCGTCACCACTTCGGCGTTGGCCAGGCAGCGATCCGCCCAGCGCCCTGCGGCACGCATCTCTTTGAGGGTGCCGTCCAGGCCAGACCGGGTGCGCTGGTTGTTGCT
Source organism: Vitreoscilla filiformis (assembly GCF_002222655.1). Lineage (GTDB taxonomy): Bacteria > Pseudomonadota > Gammaproteobacteria > Burkholderiales > Burkholderiaceae_C > Ideonella > Ideonella filiformis. Next base: position 366,320 of record NZ_CP022423.1, read on the forward strand.
CCACGTCAGCCACAGCAGCACCAGCACGGACACGATGGCCAGCAACCCCAAGCGCCAATCAAATGCCGCGATGAGCAGCACGTAAACAACGGCCCAAGGCGCGTCGAACAAGGCCACCACCGGCGTGCCGGACAAAAAGTTGCGCAGCGTGCTCAGGTCTTTGAGACCGTCATCGGCGGCGGTGGTCGTCTGGCGGGCGTTGGTGACGATCAGGTGAGACAGCAACGTCGGCCCGAAACGCTGCTCCAGCGACATCCCCACCAGCGACAGCAACCGGCTGCGCACCTGATCCAGCGCACCGAAAGCTGCCAGCGTCACCCCGGTGAGGATCGTCAGCATGACCAAGGTCTCGATGCTGCGCGTCACCAACACCCGGTCGTACACCTGGAGCATGTAGATGGAAGGGGCCAACAGGGCCAAATTGATGGCCAAGCTGAACAAAGCGGGCCAACGCAAGCGCTGGCGTAGAAAAACGGCAAGGTCGGTCATGACAATAAAACGCGACAAAAAAGCACGAGGAACCCCGCGCCGCCGGGGACTGTACTCTGGATCAGGGGAGTCTCTCGACGAGACTCACCACCCAAAGCCCACATCAAGCCCCCGCACTGGCTGGTTTGGCTGCGGGTGTCCCGGCATCCACGGTCCCCACCAAACGCACCACCAGCCGGAAACCGATGTAGGGGTCACGGCGTTGCTTGACGCTGCCAGAACGGGCAATCAAGCTCAACCCGTCATCGGTCATGGAGGCGTAGCTGCCCCCACGCACCACCCGCATGCTGGCCGTCGGGCTGAACACATCCCGCGCATCGGACGGAATCGCAGCGCGGTTTTCACGCCAAGGCGAGGCCAGCCATTCGTTGACGTTGCCGATCATGTCGTACAAGCCATAGCCGTTGGGCCGCCGCCCCGCCACCGAGCGAATGCCCCCCGAACATTTGCCGAACTGCGATTGCAAGCAGCGCTCGGGCAACGGCAAATCTTTTTTCCACAAGTAGGGCTCGGTGTAGAGGCCCCCGCGTGCGCTCAGCTCCCACTCGGCTTCAGAGGGTAAGCCTATCGACTCGACCTTCACGCCCAGGCGATTGGCGTACCGTTTGGCAAACCACCGGGCATATGCCTCGGCATCGACGGCACTGACGCAGCGAATCGGCGCGGTTTCGTCGCCACTCATGGCGGGATCGTCCCAGCGACACGGATCGATCGTCATGCCGGTGGGCTGGTAGTCGCGGTCGGGGGCGTTCCAGAAGGCGCGCCACTGCGCCACAGTGACTTCGGTGCGAGCCATGGCAAAACGGTGCCTGAAGCTCACACTGATCGCTTCTCGATCCGACCCGAGCGTCACGGTGCCAACGCGGGGAATGACGATGAAGGTCGGACACGCTTCCTTGCTGGTGCAGCCGGACACGTACAGCTCCGCCAAGTCATAAACCGGCTGATTTTTCGCCTCTGCCGCCCGCTGCTCCATGGCCGCCGCCTGCTTGGGATCGACAAGCAACCGAACCGCGTCCAACTCCGCTTGCAGGCGCATGGCCCGCTGACCGGCGTCCAGGGCGTTGCGCTGGGCTTCTTGCACGTGGACACGCGCCTCTTGCAGTTGGACTTCCTTGGCGCTGAGGCTGTCTTTCAGGGTTTTGATGTCCGCGCTGGTTTGCAGCAATTGGGCTTGCAGCTCGCCTTCCTTGGTGGGCAGCAGCGCAGGCACCCAGGATGGCATGTTCGCGCCATTGGCCGTTGTACGCACCGGGCGGGAGGGCGCCACGATCACCAGCGCCAGCAGCAACGACAGCCCCCAGCGCAACAGGGCCGCCCATGGGATCCGTGGCCGCCAGCGCGTCGCCACGGAGGAGCGTCCAAAACGCGCAAATCGTTTCATGATGTCCTGTTGTTTCCGATCACGCTTGCCATTGTCAGGGCTTCACATGCACACACTCACTGCACCTCCCCAGCTCCACCCCCCTATGGCCTCACGCCGCATCGCGCCCATCGGTGTGTGGGCTCGGCATTTGGGCCTGGCGGGGGCCATCGCCACGGGGGTCAGCGTGGCCACTGCGGCCCCGGCGCAGATTTCACCATTTCTCAAAGTGGATCAGTTCGGCTACCTGCCGGACAGCCGCAAACTGGCCATCGTGGTCGATCCGCAGGCTGGATCGAACGCAGCGGCGGCCTTCGCGCCCGGCACAGGCGTGGGACAGTACGAAGTGCGCCGCTGGGACGACGACCGTGTGGTGCTTCGCGCCACGCTGCAAGCTTGGCGGGCGGGCGCCACTCACTTCCAATCGGGCGACCGGGGCTGGTGGCTGGATTTTTCCAGTGTGAAAACCCCGGGCGCCTACTACCTGTATGACAGCGTTCGCCGCGTCGGATCGGGGCGCTTCGACGTGGGGCCCAAGGTCTATGACGAGGTGTTGCGCCAAGCGTTGCGGGTGTTTTATCACCAGCGCTTGGGGGTGGCGCATCCCAGCCGCTACGCCGGGGCGCGCTGGGCCGACGCTGCCAGCTACCAGGGGGCTCAACAAGACCGCTTCGCCACCAGCCGCTACGCCAAAGGCGACGCCCGCACCGCCCGCGACTTGCGCGGCGGCTGGATGGACGCTGGCGACACCAACAAGTACACCACTTTCGCCCAATCGGCGGTCTTGCAGTTGCTCGAAGCGTACCGACTCAGCCCACAGGTGTTCACCGATGCACTGGGCATTCCCGAGTCCGGCAACGGTCTGCCCGATGTACTGGACGAACTCAAGTGGGAACTGGCCTTCCTTCAGCGCATGCAAGACGCCACAGGCACCCACGGGTTGTTGCTCAAAGTCGGCGTGGACACCGACGAAGGCAGCGCCAGCCCGCCCAGCAGCGACACCCGCCCCCGCTACTACCTGCCCGAATGCACCTCGGCCACGCTGGCGGGCAGTGCGATGTTGGCGGCAGGGGCGGTCGTGTACCGGGGCATCGCGTCCCAGCAAACGTATGGGAATGCGTTGCTGACCCGCGCTCAAGCGGCCTGGCAACGTGCCAAAGTCACCACGCAAAACTTCAGCACCTACCAAACCCAGTGTGACGATGGGCACATCCGTGCGGGCGACGCCGACGTGTCGGCCACCGGCCAACTGGCCAGCGCGCTGACGGCAGCGGTGTATCTGTATGAAGCCACGGGCAAGGCGGAATACCGGCAATTTGTCGAACAGCGCTACACCCAAGCGCCCCCCTACAGCGACACCTGGTGGGGGCCCTACGGCCACGCGCAACACCTGGCGCTGCTGCGGTATGCGGGTTTGCCGGGCGTGTCGGCGACGGTGGCGGCCAACATCCGACGGCAAAAACAGGGGATGAACGGCGTGATGTCGATCGATGATGACCAAGCAGGCACCGACTTGTACCGCGCCCATCTGCCCGATGCGCAATACCACTGGGGCCACAACCAAGTGCGCGCCAACGTGGGCAACCTCAACCTGGACTTCATCCACTTCCAGCTCAACCCCACCCAGCGCGCCCAATACCGGGCCATTGCCGAGCAGCACCTGCACTGGCTACACGGTGCCAACCCGCTGGGGCTGGTGATGCTGTCGAACATGAACGCCCATGGAGCCGAGTCGTCGGTGCGCCAGATTTACCACACCTGGTTCACCGATGGCAGCGCGTGGGACGACGCGCAAACCTCCCCCAAAGGCCCGCCACCGGGTTACGTCACCGGCGGGCCGAACAAGGGTTACAGCGGCCCTGTGGCTGGCATCACCGACCAGCCGCCCCCAAAAGCGTACCGGGACTGGAATGCCGGTTGGCCGGAAAACTCGTGGGAGTTGAGCGAACCGGCGATTTACACGCAAGCCGCCTACGTGATGCTGTTGAGCCGCATCATCGCCAGCCAGGGCAGCACGCCCGTGGTGACCGACACCGAGCCTCCCAGCGCACCGGGCGCACCGGTGGTCAGTGCGCGCACCGCGCAGGGTTTCAGCTTGAGCTGGGCGGCGAGCACGGACAACACCGGCGTCACGGCCTACGACCTGTACACCGGCACGACGCTGCTGCGATCCGGCCTGACCGACACCCGCGTGACCCTCAGCGACCAACCGTGCGCCCGCCCCTTCACCCTCCGCCTGACCGCACGGGACGCCGCTGGCAACACCTCGGCGTTCGGGCCGGCCACGACCACATCCACCCTGGCCTGCCAAGCCCAAGAGGTGTACACCGACACCTTGGGCAGCGGTTGGAGCGATTGGTCATGGAACGCCACGCGCCAGTTCAATGACACCACCCACGTCCACACGGGCACACAGGCGATCCGGGTGGATTTGAGCAACTGGGGCGGCCTGTCCCTGCGCCACGACAGCGGCTGGAGCACGACCGGCACCACGCTCCGGTTCTGGGTGTACAGCCCACAAGCCACGCCGTTGCGCCTGTACACCCAAAGCAGCGATGGGGGTGGAGACAGCGCTTCCGTCAACTTCAGCACCCTGGCGGGCCAGTGGCAACAGGTGTCGGTGTCCATGAGCCAGCTTGGGAATCCGAGCTGGCTCAAGCGTTTGAACATTCAACTGGCTTCGGCAGGCTCAGGCACGATCTACGTCGATCAAATCGAGCTGCTGCGCTGAAGCGCGGGGTTCAAGCGAACTTGGAAAAGTCCGGCTTGCGCTTTTGGAAGAAGGCTTGGAACGCCTCCTGCGCTTCCGGGCTGCGCAGACGTTGACTGAACAGTTCACCCTCGCTTCGCATGATGCCGCGCAGGGCCGTGGCCTGGCCGGCGTGCATCAACTGCTTGATTTGGCGAACCGCGCCCGGCGGCAGCTCGTTGAAACGCTCGGCCACACGCCGAGCGTGGTTCAGCACTTCCGAAGGGGGCAGCACGGCATTGGCCAAACCACACTCCAGCGCTTCAGCGGCGGAGAAAGGATCGCCCAGCAGCAGCTTTTCGGCGGCACGGCGCTGCCCCATGAGTTGGGGCACCAGCCAACTGGCGCCAAACTCCGGCACCAAGCCCAGGCTGGCAAACGGCATGGCCAAGCGGGCCTCGTCACTGATGTAGACGAAATCGCAGTGCAACAGCATCGTTGTGCCAATGCCGATGGCCGACCCGGTGACGGCGGCCACCACCGGTTTGTCACACGCCAACAAAGCGCGCATGAACACGAACACCGGCGAGTCCTCCCCTTGAGGCGGACGCTGGACAAAATCTTCGATGTCATTGCCCGAAGTAAAGATGCCCGGCTGCCCCGTGATCAACACCGCCCGCACCTCCGGGTTGGCTTGAGCGGCCACCAAGGCATCGGCCAAGGTTTGGTACATCGCCAAGGTCAGGGCGTTTTTCTTTTCAGGACGGGCGATTTCCAGGGTCGCCACCCCGTTCACGACAGCGGTTTTGATGCTCATACAAGGTCTTTCTGTGGTGAATCGCGTCGGGGACGCACAAGGGTTGGCATTGTGCCCAGCAAGGTCTGACGCAACCAAGTGTGAACCGGATCGTGCTGATGGCGCAGGTGCCACACCATGTACATGGCCAGTGTGGGCGTCGAAACGGGCACAGGCGCCTGGGCCAATCCACGCAGTACCCCCTCACCGAGCAGACCGGGGGCAGTTGCCACCCACGGCCCCGCACGCAGCAAGCCTGCCAAGCCGGCAAACCCCGGCACCAAGGCCACGATGCGACGCTGTATGCCTTGGGCCAGCAGCCAATCATCCAGCTCCAAACTGCGCCGGGGTTCGTACAACACACTGACATGCTCGGCGGCCAGATAGTCGGCCAAACCTTGCGGGGCGACACGCTGTTGGGGGTCGTAGAACACACGGTAGGTGTCCTCGAACAAGCGGCGCTGCACGATGTCCGATCCTTCCGGTGGACGCGGGGTCAACACCAGATGGCACTCCCCTTCGCGCAGCAACGCGGGCTGTGGAGCGCCCGAAGGGATGACGCGCAGCGTCACCCCAGGTGCCTGCGCCCGCAGCGCACGCAGCAGCGGGGGCAGGAGCAAATCCCGCTGCAAATCATTGGCGGCGATGGTGAAACACGCCGTGAGCTGCTCAGGAACCACCCCACCGGCCCAACTGAAAGCCCGCAGTTCGTCCAGCAGGGTGCGCGCACGGGCGGCCAGAACATCGGCGTGCGCCGTCGGCACGATGCCGCGCCCGGACTTGACGAACAACGCATCCCCCACCAGCCCCCGCAACCGCTCCAAGGCATGGCTGACGGCCGATTGGGTCAACCCCAACCGTTGCGCCGCCCGCGTGATGCTGCCGCACTCGTGAACACACAGCAACAGTTGCAACAAGTGGCCATCCAAGTCGAGATAAGCCGGTGAAGGCGTTGATGCATCGATTTTTTTCATGGATCGCATGAGTATGCACCGCTTTATCGCAGACCCGCCCCGCGAAATACTGGGCCACCCCAGCCTCCACCGGAGACACCCATGCCCACCGAAACCCCGATTCCTGGCACCACGCTGTTCGATGGCACCCAAGCCATGAAAGGGTACGCGCTGAACAAGATGTGCTACTCGTTCAATTCCGCCGCCAACCGGGTGGCGTTTCAACAAGACGAAGACGCTTACTGCACCCGCTATCAGTTGAACGACGCACAGCGCAACGCCATCCGAAACCGTGATGTGCTCGGCCTGATCGCCGCAGGGGGCAATGTGTATTACTTGGCCAAGTTCGCCGGCATCTTGGGGTTGGACGTCCAAGACCTGGGTGCCCTGCAAACGGGCATGAGCAAAGACGCATTCAAAGCCATGCTCGTGGCGGCTGGCCAGTGATCTAACCCACCGAATTCATTGTTTGAGGAGACACGTCCCATGGCACACATCGTCGGTGGCATCACCACATCCCACGTTCCTGCGATCGGTCGCGCCATCGCCCGAGAACTGCAACAGGATCCCTATTGGAAGCCCTTTTTTGATGGCTTCGCCCCCGTTCACACCTGGCTGGAACAAGCCCGCCCCGATGTGGTGGTGGTGTTCTACAACGATCACGGCCTGAATTTTTTCCTCGACAAGATGCCCACGTTTGCCGTGGGCGCTGCGCCCAGTTATGTCAACGCCGACGAAGGCTGGGGCATTCCGCAGGTGCCGGCGTTTCCAGGGGAGCAACACCTGTCATGGCACCTCATCAACCAGCTCATCGACGCTGAGTTTGACCTCACCACCTGCCAAGAAATGCTGGTGGATCATGCTTTCACCCTGCCGATGGCACTGCTTTGGCCGGATCAGAATTGGCCGGTCAAGGTCGTGCCGGTGTGTTTCAACACCGTGCAGTTTCCGCTCCCGTCGGCCAAGCGCTGCTGGGCATTGGGGGAGGCCATCGGCCAAGCTGTCCGCACATGGCAGACCGACGACGGTCGTGAACCCCGCGTGCTGTTCCTTGGCACCGGTGGACTGAGCCATCAACTGGACGGCGAACGGGCCGGTTTCATCAACAAGGCGTTCGATCTCCAGTTCATGAACAGCCTGATCGAAGACCCGAAGTGGGCCACCCAATTCAGCGTTCACCAACTGGTGGAAAAAACGGGCACCCAAGGGGTGGAGCTGCTGATGTGGCTGGCCACCCGCGCTGCGCTGGGTGAGCAAGTCCGGCGAATTCACCAGAATTACCACATCCCGATTTCCAACACCGCTTCGGGCCTGATGGTGATGGAACCGGTGCAAGGCTGACCCGAACGCAAAAAGCCCGCAAGCTCAACAGCTTGCGGGCTTTTTGTTGGCTGGACGACGCCCGCCGAGGGACTCAGCGCACCAAACGAACGTGCAGCCGGTTGGTGGAACGCGCACTGGCGTTCACATACCCGACGAAGAAGTAAACGCTCCAAGCGTAGTCGGGGTAACCCACCAGGGTCGAGGACGTCCAGTAACCGGTCGAAGACGTGTTCGGGAAAGCGGTCACGTTGATGGCCGGCTTGCTGCGCGTGCGATCCACCAAACTGCCCAGCTCACGTGCCGTGGGCAGGCGCCAGCCGGCTTGGGTTTGAGCGTAGGCAATGGCCTGGTCATGCGTAAACAGCGCCATGCTGCCGATGCAGCTGTTGCCGTTCCAAGTCTGGCCCGCACTGCAACGACGCCATGTGCGGCCTGTCTTGGTGTCCGTCACAGCATCCCCGCTGGCGGAATACACAAAGCGCGAAGCCTCACTCTGCTCGGGTGCCTGGGCTTGTACAGCACCGCCACCCAGCAGCATGGCCGCCAGTACGCATCCAGAAGCCAGACTCGACGCAAAGCGGTGGGGAGCTGGAGGATTCATAGCAAGCTCTCTGATGTGGAACGGATTGTGTGGAAAAACTCTACAGACTCGGACGCAACTCCGCCAGCCTGACAAGTTGGGGGGGTGACATCCCGCATCACTTCACGAGTCGGATGGGATGAACATTGTCGCGGAAACTGTAGGCCAGCGCCCCCGTGATGAAATTCACGGTCCAAAAGGCGTCCGGATCGCCCACCATCGGTGATGACGTCCAGTAGTTGTTCAGAACGGTGCCAGGAAACACGGCCACATCAATCGCCGGACTGGTACGCTCCCGATCGACCAAACTGATCAGCTCTTTGGCATCGGGCAAGCGCCAGCCGCCAGCCTGCTGTGCTTTGGCATAGGCCACCGCCTGATCGTAGGTGAACAGCGTGGCTGTGCCGGTGCAAGCGTTGTTGACCCACGCCTGACCCACACTGCAACGGCTCCACGTGAAGCTGGTTTTGCTGTCGGCCACGGTGTCCCCCGCAGGTGAGGCCGTAAAACGGCCCGCCTGCGCCTGAACAGCCCCGGCCCCCAGCAAAAGTGTTGCCGTCAGCAAACAACCCAGGATCGGCTTGGCGCCGAATCGGTGGTTGGCAACAGGGTTCATATCGGGCTTTCTGCGTGAATGAGTGGGTTGAACAAAACAACAAGCCGGCGCTCCAAAGGCCACGCGCAGAACATCACATGACCAAGCAACACGCCAGATTTTACGGTTTGGCACGTTTCTGAGCGTAACTCAATGCGGTGTCGGAAACATACGACATTGTGAACGCGCCGCCCATCCCCCTATTAATATTCCTCAGGCGGCTTCGTAGCCTTCTTCGGCCAAGGCGGCCTTGAACGCTTCGGCTGGCAGCTCGCTGTGAATCGCCACTTTGTGGGTGGGCAAGTCGATGGCGACTTGGGCCGTTGCGTCCACTTGGCGCACTGTGGCCGTGACGGACTTGACGCAGTGGCCGCACGTCATGGTGGGCAAAACGAATTCGATCATGGCAAAACTCCCGGAGCCACGCCCCAACGGTTGACATGCTGTCAGTATCACCCGCCTCGGGACAATCCCCATTGCGCCAGATCGTCAGCCGGAGTGGATACAGTGCCCCCCATGATCACCCTGCCCATCCGAGGCATGACCTGTGCCTCCTGTTCCGCCCGTGTCGAGCGAGCGCTCAAGAAGTTGCCGGGCGTGCAATCCGCCGTCGTCAACCTGGCCACGGAAACTGCAACGATCGATGCGCCTGCACTGGATCGGTCGGTGCTGGTGGAAGCCATCGTGCGCGCCGGCTATGAAGTGCCCGACCCGCCAGCCACGCATCCTCCCCCAGACCCCTCGGCAAGCGATCCTGCCATGCCGGCCAGTGGGCTGGATCGGCTGCGCGCCCACCTGCCCCAAGACCCCGAAGCCCGCGACGTGCTGTGGGCCACCTTGCTCACCCTGCCCCTGCTGCTGCCGATGCTGGCCGGCGAGGATGGGCACCACTTGGTGGCCCCGTTCTGGCAAGCCGTACTCGCTTCCGTGGTGCTGTTCGTGTTCGGAGGGCGTTTCTTCAAAGCGGGTTGGAAAGCCGTCCAAGCACGCAGCGCCAACATGGATGTGCTGGTGGCCCTGGGCACTGGCGCGGCGTGGGCGTTGTCCATGGCCGTGTGGCTCAGCACCGACGAGGACACCCCGCCGGCCCTTTATTTCGAGAGCGCCGCAGCCGTCATCACCTTGGTGCGTCTGGGCAAGTGGCTCGAAGCCCGGGCCAAACGCCGCACGCTGGCGGCGCTGGATGCGCTGCAAGCCCTGCGTCCCGCCCAAGCCTGTGTGCTGCGCCATGGCCAGGAAAAAATCTTGCCCATCGACAAACTGCGGTTGGGCGATGAAGTGATGGTGCGTCCAGGCGAACGCCTTCCCGTTGACGGGGTGGTGCTGGAGGGGCACAGCCACATTGACGAGTCCCTCATCACGGGCGAGAGCCTGCCCGTCGCACGGGGGCCGGGTGAGCATGTCACGGGTGGCAGCGTCAATGGCGAAGGGGTGTTGAAGGTGCGTGCCACCGCCCTGGGGGCGGAAAGCCAAATCGCCCGCATCGTGCGTCTGGTGGAGGAAGCGCAGGGCATCAAAGCGCCCATCCAGCAGCAAGTGGACAAGGTCGCCGCCGTTTTTGTGCCCGTGGTCCTAGTGCTGGCCGTCGTGACTTGGGTGGGATGGCTGACCCTGTCCACGGAAGGGCTGGCCCAAGCCACGATCCATGCCGTCTCGGTGCTGGTGATTGCCTGCCCGTGTGCGCTGGGATTGGCCACACCGGCGACGCTGATGGTGGCCAGCGGCTTGGCGGCTCGACGGGGAATTTTGGTGCGCGACGCCAGCACCTTGGAGCGGCTGCGCGAGGTTCGCTTGGTGGCGTTTGACAAAACCGGCACCCTCACACAAGGCCACCCCGACATCACCGGCGTCCATGCAGCTCCCGGCATTGACCCCCAAGCGGTGCTGGCCACGGCTGCGGCCTTGCAGCAGGGCAGCGAGCATCCCCTGGCACGGGCCGTCTTGGCACAAGCCCGCGAACAGGGGTTGATCCTCCCGCATGCCACCGGCGTGTGCGCAGAACCGGGGTACGGCCTCCGTGGTGACGTTCATGCCGCCGGGCCGGACAGCCCGCGCTACACCTTCCATTTGGGCAGCTCACGCTGGATGCGTGAGCTGGGGGTGGATCTGCAAACCTTGGAGGCCGCCGCCCAAGCCCATGCTGTGCAGGGTCATTCCGTGTCGTGGCTGGTGCTGGTGCCCCCAGGAAGCCATGCTGCAACCTCCGACACGGACACGCCGCCGCCTCGCCCCACGCCCATGCTGCTGGGATGCTTGGCGTTCGGTGATCGGCCCCGAGTCACAGCGGCGGCGGCAGTGGCCACGTTGCAAGCGCAAAGCGTGCGCTGTGTGCTCATCAGCGGCGATCATCCAGCCGCCGCTGAGCACCTGGGCCGCGCCGTGGGGATCAGCGAAGTGCATGCCGACGCTCGCCCGGAAGGCAAAGCCGCCTTGATTGCGCAGCTCAAAGCCAGCACCTCGGGCGCGGTGGCGATGGTGGGCGATGGGATCAACGACGCCCCTGCCCTCGCCGGCGCTGACGTGGGCCTGGCCATGGCCCATGCCGATGGTGGCACCGATGTGGCCATGCACACCGCCGGCATCACGCTGCTGCGCGGCGACCCTTGGAGCGTGGTGGAGGCCCTGGCTTTGGCCAAGGCCACGGGCGACAAAATCCGCCAAAACCTGTTCTGGGCTTTTGCCTACAACATTGTGGGGATTCCGCTGGCCATGCTGGGCCAGCTCAGTCCGATGGTGGCGGGGGCGGCCATGGCGTTGTCCAGCGTTTGCGTTGTCAGCAGTGCGCTGTGGCTGGGCCGCTGGAAACCCCCGGTGATGCTCAGTTCTGCGCCGGATTGACCACTCGCCCCACAAACAGCGGGGCGCCGCTGGCTTGGTGGATGAGGGCGAACACGAAGGGGCGATCCACCACCGCGCACGGCGGTTGTGGCGCCGGCATGCTCTTGACCGACACCACCGCCGCTGTGGCCGCAGCCGCCACGCCGCCCACTTCGTCCACACGCAACGAAGCGGACTGGAACACGTTCTCCACATGCAGGCCCTTGGCCGCCGCCGCCGTGAGCATCGGCGTGAAATTGGCCTGGTGACTGAACATCGTTTTCACGCCCGATGCCTTCAGGGCCGCCTTCAAGCTCTGTGGCGAGGGCAGCAGCTCGAAGCGCGGCAGGCTCAGCGTGCAAGCCTGGGGCTTGAGTTGGGAGCGCCAGCGCGTCAGATCGGCGCCTTTGAGCCGCTCCAAGAAAGCCCCCAGAGGCCGCTCGGATGTGGGCATCGCCACCAGCAAGCTGAACGTTCCTCCCTCGAAGGGCAGTTCCATCACCAACGCCTGATCGGCTGGCACCTGTGCCAAACGCACCTCTCGTTCGGCTTGCATGGTGCGGGCCTCCACCTTGCCACCCCCTTCGAGCGTGAACGGACGCACCTGAGTGCGCAGCGGATCAAACGGCTGCTCCCAGCGGCTGGCAAAGTGAACGGCGTTGGTCACCACCAGGCGGGATGCACTGGACAGCGCTCCCGCCGGCAACAGTTCAGGCACCTGCTTGCGCGTCTGCTCGGACACCCAGGCGTTGATGCCTGTGCGCGCTTGCTCCGGGTCGGTCAACACCAAACTGCCGGGCTCGGCGCCATAGCGGGTGCGTACCGCGTCCGCATAACGGGGTTGTAGCGCAGCCGTCAGCGTGGCATCGACCCACAGCCGGTTGGCCAGCGTGACGGCCCCGGTTTTTTGCAACTCGCTCTGCCAAGCAGGCAATTGTGTGGCGTAGAACTGCTGGCCCCGGCGCGAAGATCCCGCCACCCAGTGCTCCAGCTCGGACTGGGTCGCACCGCTGGTGCCTGACTGCAACAAGCCCAACGCCGCCCCCAGCGACAGCGGCGACACCACCGCATTGCCTGTCGTGCCTGCGGCTTGCGTCTGGTGCCTCAGCAGCTTGAAGCCCACGTCGCCCAACGCATGCGCCAGCGCGGTGTCCCCCGCCTGCGCCTGCCCTCCCATCAGGGCGACCACACACAACACCACGGCGCGAGGCTTGAAAATTTGGAAGTGATCCATGCTTGTTATCTCCGGTTCAGCGCTCTTGGATCACCAGCACATCGCTGGCACCGAAGGCCGCATGGCCGCTGCCTTGGCCATCGCTGGCCTCCACCACCAGGGTGCGCGCATTGCCAGCGGTGGCTTTGGCCGTGGGGAACGTCTGTGAGAAATTCATGCCCTTGCCAATTTCTTTCTTCGTCGGCGAGACGATGGCCAAGATGTGGCTGGTGCCCGCAGGCCCCGCCGCCCGCACTCGCCAAGAGGAGCGCGGCAGTTTGATGGTGCCGGCGGCAATGCGGTTGTCCTCATCGATTTGGTTGGGGAACAGCAGGTCGAATGTTTTGCCATCGCTGCCCACATGCAACACATACAGGTAGCCTGGCCGGTTGGTGGTGACGCTGAAATCCAAGAAGTCCTTGCCAATCGCCAGCGACGTGTTGCCCTTGATCGACACTTTGTAAGACGATGAGCCCGCCGCCCGCAAGTCTCGCAGGGTGCTGACGGGGTCAACGTCCTGCTGTGCGGCAGCGGAGTTGCCGCCCGTGGTGGCGCCACTGGCCTCCGCCACGCTGGGGAAAATCACCGGCAGTTTGGGGTTGCCCTGCAAAGTCACCGTTTGCGCCCGCCCCCCTCGGCGGTTGATGTAACTCTGCGCACATTGCCGCAGCTCCTCGCCATTGATGCTGCCGCTGCGGTCGGTGTCGGCCTGCGAGCCCAAGCAGGACGACCACGCCAACGTCGCCACGCTGCCCTCGTTCGTGGCACCCGCGACCTCGGTGGCCGAGGCGGCTGCCACGTAAAGCACACGGGGCGCATCTTGCTTGGCACCAATCACCTCCAGATTGCGCCCCATTTTGTTGACGGCGTTGCCACAGCGGTAGTTGTCGCTGATGCCGGCGCCGACTTTGTCGGTGTCAGGAAAGTATTTGGGCACGCTGTCCGTGCTGCGCAACGCTTTGGTGGCGGCACCGCCGGAGAAACAGGAGTCGTTCATGAACACCACTTGCCCGGCCTTGGTGGCCAAGCGGTTGAGCTGCTCCTCCATCAAGCTGTCTTCGTACAGCATGGGATCGCGGGTGATCAGCCCCTCGGTGCAACGCGCACCGCCTCGGCCTTCAATCTGCCCACCGTGGCCCGAGTAGTAGAGGAACACGTTGTCCCCCGGTGCAATGCGCCCCGCCAACTGCGAGAACTCGGTGCTGACGTTGCTCTTGGTCAGCGTGGCATTGCTGATTTCGCGGATGTTGGCATCCGGTACCCCCATGGTGCGGGCGATTTTGCGCGCCATGGCCGCATCCAGATCAATGCCGGGCAAATTGGCGCGTGGGTTGCCGTAATCGCCGATCCACATGATCAAAGCGTGGTTGGCGGCATGAACCGTCCCTCCCACACCCAGACACGCACCAGCGAACACCGCAGCGGCCAGGGGCCGCAACGCAAAAGAACGGGAAGGAATCATGAGCAGGCTCCTGGGCCCTGGACGGGCCACGTGATGTGAGAACGTGCCGGGGCACGTTGGGCGAACGCATCCCCTGCATGCCCGGTTTACATCTTCCCGGCCCCTGCCCGCTCTGTCCAGATGCGCCGAGGGGCGTCCCCCTCGATCGGCACATCAGAAACCGATGGCGGCGCGCAAGCCCCACAGCGTCACGCGGCGTGCCTGATCGTCCCCGCCTGGGCGCTGGATGATTTGCACATCGGGCGTCAGTTCGATTTTTTCGCTCAGTTTCATGCGGTAGTACAGCTCGGCCAAACGCTCGCTGCCCGAAGCGGTGTAGCCGACCAGGGTCGGGTCGGCCAGCGTCGCGCTTTGCCATGCGGAGGACGTGCGCAGCCAACCCACGGCCACCCCCAGCGCATCATGTCCACGTCCCCAGGCGCGGCCACCGTGCTCGAAACCCACGGTCAGCGCTTTGTTGAACGCCGCGTCGCCTTGCGTGCGTTGGCCGTAGCGCCCGAACAAGTTCCAGTCGCGCCCCACCTTGTGATCGACACTCAAGCCCCAGCCGCTGTGCCGCTGCTCGGAGCCCAGCAAATCGGTGGTGTGCCCGTTCGTCCAGCCGTACAAACGAAACGCGCCCCGGGCTTCACCCCGTTGATCTGCTTGGGGATGATCTCGGCCTGCACGATCACCATGGGCCGGCCCAGGCCGCCATTGAAATTGGCCCCCGCGCCGGAGCCGAACACCCCCGCCGACAAACCCCAGCCCCAGCCACGATCCTCGCCCTCATCGATCCACGCCAGGCGCAGCCCGGGCGCCAGCCCGTAGGCATCGGCAGCGATGTCCCCGCCCGAATCCAGCAATGGGTTGTGAACAAAGGCGTTGTTGAGGAACTGGCTGGCCTCATCAGCAGCGACGTTGTTCTGGTCGAAGAACCCGAACATGTCCATTTTGCCGACGGTCAGCTCCACCCGATTGCCCGGCTGATCGTTCAAACCACTGCCACCCATGGGCCAAGTCGCCTGCACCCAGGCTTGCGCGACGATGGCGTAGGTTTCATCGGACCCCCCGGCGCTTTCAAAGGCCACCGAGTTGCCCGTGGCGGTGTAGGTCGGGCGCAACGCCAAACCGGTGCCCTGTCCGAAACGCACATGGCCAAAGCCATCGAGCTTGGCTTCGCCCCAGCCGCTGAGTTGGCCCATGGGCAAGGCCAGCGTCACGTCTCCCCGGTAGTTGGCCCGCGACAGCGTCTCATGGTCGGCGGCACTGGCGCGGGCCGTGCGTTGCATCACCCCCACGAGGCTGCCTTCGATTTGCACGCCGGCCTCTTCTTCCGGTTCGACCACCGCCACCGTGCCCGTGGCCGCCGGCGAGACGGGCGCTGACGCTGCGACGGGCGCCGGCGCAACCACCGCCACAGGCGGCGCCGACGGCGCGGGCACCGCCGCGCTCAAGCGCTCTTCGAGTTGGCGATTGCGCTGCTCCAGTTGTTGCAAGCGCTCGGTCAGGCGCTCGACCTGGCGGCTGAGTTGCGCCACATCGGGCGCAGCGTGTGCCGACGAAGCCAACAAAGCAGCCCCCATGGCCAGCGCGGGGGCCAAGCGGAGAGTCAAACGGGCGGGTAGGGTGGACATGCCAAACTCCAAATTTCTTAATAGGAACGATTCGCAATTAAGCTTACACTGTTTCGCGATGTGGTCTTTGCTTTTTGGAGGATGTGTGATGAAAGTGAAACAGTGGATGAGCGTAGGCATGCTGTCGCTGGCGTTGAGCGTCCCATCGGTGGGCGCGCAGGAGCACCCCATCGACGCCAACGCGGTGGCGCGCCACTATGCAACCCTGGTGCTGACGAACTATGAAGACACCTTGGGCGCCGCGCTCACCCTGCAACAAAAGGTGCAAGCTTTCGTGGCCGCTCCGAGTGCCGACGGGCTGACCGCCGCACGCCAAGCCTGGTTGGCCGCCCGCGAGTGGTACGGCCAAACCGAAGCGTTCCGCTTTTACGGTGGCCCAATCGACGACGCCAAAGGCCCCGAAGGTCGCATCAATGCTTGGCCGTTGGACGAGTCTTACATCGATTACGTCAAGGGTCGCGCCGATGCCGGGTTGGTGCAAAACCGGCGCCTGGCCATCAGCAAAACCAGCTTGGCCAAGATGAACGAACGGGGAGGCGAAGAGAACATCTCCACCGGCTGGCACGCCATCGAGTTTTTACTCTGGGGCCAAGATCAAAGCCCCACCGGGGCCGGCAATCGATCGTTTGAAGACTATGTGGATGGCAAAACCCCCCACGCCGACCGCCGCCGCCAAGCCCTGGCCACCATCACCGATTTGCTGATCGACGACCTGCGCTACTTGGTGCAAGCCTGGCAACCCGGCGCACCGTACCGCACGGCCTTCGAGGGGGGTGGCCAAGAGTCGATGCGCAAAATCATCGTCGGCCTGGGTTCGCTCTCACGCGGCGAATTGGCCGGCGAGCGCATGGAAGTGGCCCTCAACACCCAAGACCAAGAAGACGAACACTCCTGCTTCTCGGACAACACCCACCGCGACATCGTCACCAACGCCCAAGGCATCCACAACGTGTGGACGGGCCGTTACCAGCGCGCATCGGGGGCGGTGCTGAGTGGCCCTTCGCTGCAACAACTCGTCGCCAGCCGGGACGCCACCGTGGCCGAACACACCACCCGCAGCATCGAAAACTCACTGGCCGCCGCCCAAGCCATCCAAGCGCCGTTCGACCGCGAAATCATCGGCGCCGACAGCGCCCCTGGCCGCCAACGGGTGCTCAAGACCATCCAGAGTTTGGTGCAGCAATCCAAGCATCTGGTGACTTCGGCCAACGTCCTGGGCATCACCCGGCTGACGGTGAATCCATGATGCGCCGCCTCATCACCGCATTGGGTGGCCTCGGCGCCGTGGTGGCCTTGGGCCTGGCCCATTTTCAGGCCCAAGCCGAGAACGACAGCGACCCTCTGGGCGAACGCACCGGGGGCGCCACCACGGTGCATGCCAACGGTCGCAACGCTTTTTCGTTTCCCTTGGCCAACCTGAGTGACGATGAGCGGGCACGTTTCGTCGTCGGCAATTCGTTTTTTCGGCGCAACTGGGTCGAGGCTCCCGCGTCCACTACAGCGCGGGATGGGCTGGGCCCGCACTTCATCGCCCGTTCCTGCGGGGGCTGCCATGTGCAAGACGGTCGAGGCGCGCCCCCGGACTTTCGCGCCGGACTGCGCCCGCCGCACGATCCCACGGTGGGGCTGCTGATTCGCCTGTCCGTGCCCGGCGTTGGTGAGCACGGAGGCGTGGTGCCCGATCCGGTGTACGGCGATCAGTTCAACAACGCCGCCATCCAGGGGGTGCGCCCTGAAGGCCGGGTGGCCATGCACTGGACACCCGTCCATGGCCGCTTCGCCGATGGCACGCGCTACACCCTGCAACAGCCGCACTACCGCTTGACCGACCTGGGGTATGGCCCCTTGGCGCCGGGGGTGAAGCTGAGTCCCCGCGTGGCGCCTCATCTGGCGGGGGTGGGGTTGATCGAGGCCATTCCCTCCCGCGACATTGAACGCAACGCCGCCGAGCAAGCCGCGCAGCCCGGCCCCATCAAAGGTCAGCCTAACCGCGTGTGGGATGCGTTTGCGCAGCAGATGATGATCGGGCGCTTCGGCTGGAAAGCCAACGTCGCCACCTTGGCTCACCAGACGGCAGGCGCGTTCCTAGGGGACATTGGTATCACCTCGCGCACCCACCCGCACGAAGCGTGTACGCCCCGCCAAAAAGACTGCCTGGCCGCCCCGCGTGGGGGGGCTGCGGCTTCGCAAGCGGCGTCCGGCGTGGCGGTGGAAATCGACGACCGCACCTTGGGAGACGTGGTGTTTTACCAAGCCACGCTGGCCCCGGCGGCCCGCCGCCAAGCCGCTGATCCCCAGGTTGTGCGCGGCCAGCAACTGTTTGCACAGGCACAATGCGCCACCTGCCACCGCCCAAGTTATGTGACCGAGGAGGGGCCATTCCCGCATCTGAGCAGCGACAAACTGCGCCAGCAGCGGATCTGGCCTTACACCGACTTGTTGTTGCATGACATGGGCGAAGCGTTGGCAGACCACCGTCCAGACTTCGCCGCCAACGGCCGGCAATGGAAAACGCCGCCGCTGTGGGGCGTCGGCTTGATCCGGGACGTCAATGGCCATCAACGTCTGTTGCACGATGGACGCGCCAACGGCGTGCTGGAGGCCATTCTCTGGCACGGTGGTGAAGCGGAACTGTCACGCCGGCACGTGCTCCAATGGAGTCGTGCTGATCGTGAGGCGTTGGTAGCCTTTGTGGAGTCCTTGTGATGTGGAAAAAGGTGGGGGCAGCCGCCCTGATGCTGGTGACGGCCTGGTCAACGCAGGCCCAGACCGATTGGCGCAACCAAGCGATCCCGGCGTACTCTGTCCCGACCTTCGTTCGCATGCAGGATACCCATTGGTATGCGCCACGCGTGGTGGAATTCGTGCGGCGCGTCGAGGCCCTCAAGCAAACGCTGGATGCCCATTGCGACGGCAATGAATTGGTGATCCCCGTCCGCCAAGCCTGGCGTGACACCCTGACCGCCTGGGATCGTCTGGGCACCGTGGCCATCGGGCCGCTGGTGGAGCGCCGCACCGCTCGGCGCCTGGACTTCCAACCCGCCCGCGCCGAACTGATCGAACAGGCCATCGGCGCCAGCGCGCAAAACCAGCTTGACATGGATCAGGTGGGCAGTGCCGCCCGAGGGCTGCCGGCGCTGGAGTGGCTGCTCTGGAGCTCGCCTTACCAGCCAGCGGCGCGTCAGAGCCGGCGCAGCCGGCCAGCAGCATCGGCCCGCGCCACGGCCCGTGCGAAAGCCAAGGCCAAAGCCAGCGCCAAGAGCCCGAGCAAGCCCAAAGCGTCGGCCAAGGGCAAACGGGCTGAGGTATGGATCGAGCTGCCGCAGTTTGCCGGCTCTGCCCAGATGCTGGAGCAACTGGCGCTGCACTTGCCCGAGGGGTTTGTGCAAGTCAGCCTGAAGACCACCAAGAAGCCTGCTGCCAAAACCAACGCCAAGCCCGGGAAATCCAGCGCCAAACCCGCCGCCCGGCGAGCTGCCAAACCCAACCGCGCCCGCAACACGCGAGGACGCGCCGCCCGCGTGCTGGCCGCCCCGCCGCCGCCCGGATGGGCCACCAGTGGCGCCTCACGCACCGCCCAGCCCGGGGCCTGCCGCTTCGCCCAGGCCCTCGTGGCAGACATGCATGCCGAAGCCATGGCCCTGGCCGAAGGCTTCGCCAAACGCATCGAAGCGCCGGGGGATGAACGGGTGATGACCGAACGCCTGACCGAATCCCTGAACCAATGGGTGGGCGGTTTGGAACAACTGCGCATGCAAGCGCTGGAACGCCCCGTGCTGGACATGGCGCCCAACAACCCCCGGGCCCGCCCGCGCCTGCCGCGTCAGCTCAGTGGTGCGAGTGCGCTGGATCGGCAAGCCCGTTGGTCGGCGCTGCGCACCCTCGCCGTCTCGGAAGGACTGGCCACGCCCGCGCCAGACACCGGGCTGATTTCCATCGAAACCCTGCTGCGCAGCCAAGGCCGCATCGACTTGGCCGACAAGCTGGAAGAAGCCGCCAAGGAAGTCGATCGCACCTTGGAGGAAAGCCTGCCCAACACCCCCGAAAGCCTGCAAGCGGCCAGCCGAGCGCTGGCGACGCTGGGCAGCCTGGTCAGCACCGAGGTAGCGAAAGCGCTGGGCGTGTCGATGGGCTTCTCGGATGCCGACGGCGACTGAGATTCCCCCACGCCGTGCCCTGCTGCGTCACGCCCTGGGCTGGGGCGCGCTGGGCCTCGGTTCAGGATGGCCCCGGTGGACGCTGGCGGCCACCCACCCCACTGCCCCCGCGCTGATCGCCGCTTGGGACGACCCCCAAGGACGGCATTGGGTGGGCCGGTTGGTGCTCCACACGGAGGGGCATCGTTGGCAAGCAGACAGCGCCTTGGAATTGCCCACCCGTGCCCACGGGCTGCTGGCCCAAGCCGATGGCAGTGTGCTGGTCTGCGCACGTCGGCCAGGCGAATGGTTGCTGCGCTGGTGGCCCGAACACACCCAACCGCCCCAATGGTGTTGGATGAACGCCGACCGGCGTTTCACCGGCCATGTGGTGGCCCCGATCGGCGACACGCGGGTGATTTTCAGCGTCGAGGCCGATCAAGCCGACGGGCAGGGCTGGCTGGTGCGGCGCGACGCCGTCCAACTGACCGAGCAAACCCGCTGGCCCACCCATGGCATCGACCCGCACCAAGCCCTGTGGGACACCGATGGCAGCGTGCTGGTGGCCAACGGTGGCGTGCCGACGTTGCCTGAAACCGGTCGCACCCGCCGCGACATGCAGCGCATGGACGCCTCCTTGGTGCGCCTGGATGGCCGCGATGGCACGCTGCGCGGGCAGTGGCGCCTGAACGACCCACGTTTGTCGCTGCGGCATCTGGCCCGCCATGCGTCGGGTGTCGTTGGCATCTCGCTGCAAGCCGAACATGACGACTTGGCGACCCGTCGCACTGCCCCCTTGTTGGCCGTACTGGATGCACAGGGCCTGCGGCTGGCCTCACAGCCCCCAGCACTGGCCGGTTATGGCGGCGACATTGTGGCCATCGCCAGCGGTTTTGCCGTCGGCGCTCCACGTGCGGGTGGCATCGCCTGCTGGTCACCCACTGGTGATTGGGTCGGCTGGCATGCGCTAGAGGAAGGTTGTAGCCTCACGACCCAAGCGGGTCGGTGGTGGGCCGGTGGGCGCCACCACGTCCTGCACACCCAGCCCGATGGCACCCTCGACACCACGGCCTTGCCAGCCGACGTGCGCCTGGACAACCATTGGATCTCCACGTTTTCAGGGACATGACCATGCAACGCATGCGAGCAACAGGAGTTTTCACAGCGTTCACGGCGCTGGTGGCCGTCAACGCCACCGCAGCGCCTGGGGCGGGTGTTGATTTGGGTGGGTCACGCATTGAACGGGTGACGGTTTACCCCGGCATGGCCCAAGTGGAGCGCAGCGCCAAAGTCAGCGCTGGGGCCCGTGAGTTGGTGCTCGATTGCCTGAGCCCCTCGTTCGACATGGCGAGTTTGCAAATCGATGGGGCCGACGGCGTCAAACTCGGCCCGGTGTCCGCCCTCACCCGACCGCGCAGCGAGGTGCCCGCTTGCGATGTCACCCCGCTGGATGAGCGCATCCGCCAGTTGGAGGATCGCATCGCCGCCGTGCAGGCCGAGAGTGATGGCCACGACCTGGCCCTGGGCTACCTGCGCGGCCTGGGCGCCCCCGAATCGGCATCGGCGCCGATGCGCGTGCCCGGAGCGGCCCCGCAGGCGGCTGGGGTAGCGCCTCTGGTGGGCAGCATCCAACGCAGTGGGCAGGAGGCCTACCGCCAGCAAAACCGCTTGGCCCGCGAGCGTCAAACGCTGGAACGTGAACTGCAACCCTTGGCTGCCGAGCGCGAGCGCCTGCGTGGTCAAGGCGGTGAGGTGCGACAGTTGCGCATCGCCCTGTGGGCCACGCGAGACACGGCTCTGACGTTGCGTTACCAAGTCGCTGGCCCGAGCTGGGGCCCCAGCTACCGGGCCACACTCGACACCTCCCCCCCTCAGGGACGGGCCACCACCGTGCTGATGGAGCGCTTGGCCCAGGTCAGCCAGCGCACGGGGGAAGATTGGAAAGGGGTGCGCCTGACCTTGTCCACAGGCTCCCCGACCAGCGCCACAGCCGGCCCAGATCCGCGCCCTTGGCATGTGCATCCGCGTCCGCCCGTCGCGGCGGAGCGCGCCATGCCGGTGATGGCCCTTGCCGCGCCCGCACCGGCCCCCATGGTGGCACGCTCACGCAAGGCCGAACGGGCAGTCGAAGACGCTGAACCGGATTTCACCGTGCAGCAGGTGAACAACGAATTCGCCACCCAATTCGAGCTGCCCAACGGCGTGGATGTGCAAAGCGGTGGCCAGCGCGTCAGCGTGGCGCTGGACACCCAACGCTTGCCCGCCACCTTGCGGGTGCAAACGGTGCCCCAGCAAGAGGCCAGCGCTTGGTTTGTGGCCGACATTCAGCGCCCTGCCGGGGTCTGGCCGGAAGGCCCACTGCAATTGCTGCGCGGCACGCAAGCGGTCGGGCGCACCACGTGGCGCAGTGGCGATCAAGAACGCATCGACCTCCCCTTTGGCCGGGATGAGCTGGTGCGGGTGCGGGTGCGGCCCAGCCCGCCGCGCACCGCCAGCGGGGGGTTCATCGGCAGCCGTCAAGAGCGCCAAGAAACACGGGTCTACGAGATCGAAAACCGGCACCGCACGCCCATCGATTTGCAAGTGCTCGAATCCAGCCCCGTGGCTCAAGATGAACGCATCAGCGTCACCCGGCAATTCACCCCCGAGCCGCAGGAGATGGCTTGGCGCCAACAGCCGGGCATCGTGGCGTGGCGCCGCACGCTGGAACCCGGCCAGACCGCCAGCTTCTCCGCCGACTACCTGGTGAGCCACCCCAAGGACGTGCAGCTTCAGGACATTCGCTGACGCTCAGACATGGAACTTCCCCCAAAAGATCGAGTCAGAGCGTGCGCAACACACACTTCCCCTGACCGACCAAGGAGATGACAGATGGGTCTGTTCGACATGTTCAAGAGCGATTCCGGCGAAAAGATGACGCCTCACTTGGCGTTTGCCACGTCGCTGCTGTACATGATGTCGGCCGATGGCGAAATCGATCACGAGGAGATCGGCCATTTGCTGTCCGTGCTGGGTGGCCAAGACCAAGGTGATGGCACGGTGGGCGTCGGCGCCCAAAACCAAGCGCTGCTGGACAACGCCGTGAAGTACCGCCGCAAAAACTCGGTGGACACCTTCTTGGCCGCAGCCACACCGCTGCTGACCGATGCGCAAAAGATGTGCATCCTGGTGAACCTGATCGATTCGTCCTTCGCCGACGGTCAACCGGAACCGGAAGAACAAGCCCTGTTCGGCAAGTTCATGCAAGCCTTCGGTGTGGGCGAAGAGCGCTTCCGCCCGTTCTTCGAAGTCATTCTGCTCAAGACCGACCGCAGCGTCTTCGTCAACCAAAACCACCCGAAAAACGCACCGGGTTATCAGGTCAAACTCTCTGTGAACTGAGTTCCTGGGCCTGACGCCTGCCCCACACGGCCACCTTCGGGTGGCCGTTGTCATTCAGGCTCACGCAGCGGCGTGCGCCGTCGCGGCCAGCCAAGTGCGATATCCCCCGGTGAGGTTGCGCACCATGAACCCGCGCTGCATCAGGATGCGGCACGCCAGATACCCGCGCAGCCCCACTTGGCAAAACACCACCACCTCACGCGAGGCGTCCAGCTCACTCAGGTGATCGCGCAGCGTGTCCAAGGGCAGGTGCCGCGCCCCCGGGATGCTGCCTTGGGCCACTTCGGCAGCCGTGCGCACATCGATGAGCTGCACCACGTCCCGATCCAACTCACGAACGGTGTGCCAGGCGATCACCGGATGGCTGCCCTCCAACGTATTGCCCGCTACGTAGCCGGCAATGTTCACCGGATCTTTGGCCGAACCAAACGGCGGGGCATACGCCAGTTCCAAATCGGCCAGTTGCGGGGCTTGCCAGCCGGCTTGCAAAGCGGTGGCGATGACATCGATGCGCTTGTCCACCCCGTCCCGTCCAATGGCCTGCGCCCCCAACAAGCGCCCGGTCGGGGTGTACACCAGCTTCAAACTGATGGGCTGCGCTCCCGGGTAGTAACTCGCATGTGAACCGCTGTGGGTGATGGTGCTCACCACCTCCAGGCCCGCCGCTCGCGCTTGGCGTTCGTTCAACCCTGTGCTGGCCACGGTCAAATCAAACGCCTTGAGGATCGCGGTGCCCAACGTCCCCGGGTACGCCGGGGCCGTGCGCCCCGTGAGGTGGTCCGCCACCCGGCGCCCTTGCCGATTGGCCGGCCCCGCCAAAGGAATCAGCGATGCTTGGCCGCTCACAGCGTGCGTCACCTCGATGGCGTCTCCCAAAGCGTAAATGTCCGGGTCACTGGTCTGGAGCCACTCGTTCACGGCGATGCCGCCCGTGCGTCCCACCGCCAGTCCCGCATCACGCGCCAGTTGGGTTTCCGGGCGCACCCCGATGGCCAGCACGATCAGTTCAGCCGCCAAGCCCACGCCGTTGTCCAGCCACGCCACGGTGTCATGCTCGCGGTCTTCAAACTCGGCAATGCGGGCGTTGAGCACCAACTGCACCCCCTGCTCGCGCACTTGCTGATGCACCAAGGCGGCCATTTCCTCGTCCAATGGCGCGATGAGCTGGGCACTGCCCTCCACCAAGCTGACCGCCAGCCCGCGATGGCGCAGGTTTTCCGCCACCTCCACCCCGATGAATCCCCCACCGATCACCACGGCACGGCGCACATCCCCCCCTTGCAGACGCGCCATCATCCGATCGAGATCGGGGATGTTGCGCAAGCTGTGAACCCGCACCGACGGCAAACCCGGCAGCGGCGGACGCACCGGCTCAGCCCCCGGCGACAGGATCAACCGGTCGTAAGACTCCTCGTGTTCTTGGCCGCTGGCCACGTCGCGCAAACGCACGCAGCGCCGGGCGCGGTCAATGTGCAGCGCTTCACATCCGGTGCGCACATCGACCCGGTAACGCTGGCGAAACAGCGCCGGTGTGGCCACCAACAACCGCTCACGTTCAGCAATGACACCGCTCAGGTGATAGGGCAGGCCACAGTTGGCAAAACTGACGTAGGGGCCACGCTCGACCAACACAATGTGGGCATGCTCGTCGTTGCGACGCAGGCGGGCAGCGGCGGTGGCACCACCGGCCACCCCTCCAATGATCACGGTTTTCATCGTCAGAGCGCACAAAAGTCAAGATCGGCGCATCTTAGGCCAAATACCCCACGGGGTTTTTGACAAAGCTAAACCCGTGCCAACTCGGCAGGGTGTTCGCGTGTCAGTTGTCGTTGCAGGGCCTGGGCCAGTGCATCTGGATCGACGGGTTTGGCCAAGAAATCATCCATACCGGCCTCCAAACAGTGCTGGCGATCCTCGGTAAAAGCGTTGGCCGTCAAGGCGATGATCGGCGTGTGACGGTGCGCAGGCAGTTGGCGGATGCGGCGGGTCGCTTCCAACCCATCCATGCGAGGCATCTGCACATCCATCAGCACAACGTCGAACGCCGAACTCGCTTGCAAACAGGCCACGGCTTGCTGGCCATCGTCCGCCACTTCAACCGCCAAGCCCAGCAACCCCAGAAGCTGGGCGTTGATTTCTTGGTTGAGGGGGTTGTCCTCCACCAACAGCACACGCCGCCCCTGCGCCCAGGGCGGCGGCGGTGGCGGCGGTGCATCCGGCGCCTCCTGAGGGAACGGGGGTACCAATACCGGCCTCACGCCCTCCCGAACCGCCTCCGCCTGAGCCAGGGCCAGTGACACCTCAAACCAAAAGCAACTGCCCTGCCCCGGCGTGCTGCGCACCTGAAGCACACCGCCCATCAAGCGCAGCAACTGCTGGCTGATGGCCAACCCCAAACCGGTGCCGCCAAAACGCCGCGTGGTTGAACCATCGGCCTGCTCAAACGCTTGAAACAGCCGGGTCTGCTGCTCGACGGTCATGCCAATGCCGGTGTCCTCGACTTCGCAGCGCAGCGTCACCCTGTTGGAGCCCGCTGCATCGCCCCGACCGCGCAGCACCCGCACCGACACCGCCCCCACTTCCGTGAATTTGATCGCATTGCCCATCAGGTTGACGAGCACTTGGCGCAGCCGCACATCGTCCCCGTGCAACGCGGGCGGCAGTTCGGGATCGAGTTGGTACGTCAGTTCCACGCCTTTGGCGTGCGCACGCTCGTCCAAGATTCGGCAAGACTGCGCCAGCCACTCGCGCACCACGAAATCGTGCAGGGACAACCGGAACTTGCCCGCCTCGATCTTGGAAAAATCCAAGATGTCGTTCAACAGGGTCAGCAGGTGTTGGGCGGCGCCATCCAGTTGATCCAACCACTGGCGCTGCTGGGGTGACGAACCCCGGCGAATCAGGTGGCTCAACCCCAGCACCGCATTCATGGGCGTGCGAATTTCATGGCTCATGTTGGCCAAAAACTCGCTCTTGGCCCGTGCTGCCGACTGCGCCACATCGCGTGAGCGCGCCAGCTCCTCGGTGCGCTCGGCCACCAGCTCTTCCAAATGGAAACGGTAGCGGGCCAGCTCGGCATCCATGCGGTGCCGCTCAGACACATCACGCGCCACAGCGGTGAAGCGCCAAGAACCATCCTCCCCTCGGATGCGTGAGATCCCAACCTCCAGCATCAGCAAGTGCCCGTCGCGGTGCCGCCCAGAAACCACACGATCCCGACTCATGCGCCGGGCGCGGTGGTTTTCACGCTCCCCAGCGAAGCAACGCACATACTGATCGTGCGCGGTGGCCGCCCCTTCGGGCAACAGCACCGCCAAGGGCTGCCCCCGAATGTGCGCTGCCCGATACCCAAACAAGTTTTCCGCAGCTTGGTTAAAACCGTCGATCGTGCCGTCTTCGCGCACGGTCACGATGGCGTCTGGCGCCGACTGGATCAACTCGGCCAAGCGCTGCTCGCTGGCTTGGCGCTGCTGAAGCTGCCGCACCAGTTCGGTGGCCATGTTGTTGAAACCCAGCGCGAGCGACTGCAATTCATCCACGGGCATGTTCGGCACGCGGTGCGTCCAGTCCCCCTGAGCGAGCGCATCGGCCGCTTGGCGCAGCGTGGACAGCGGCCTCAGCACCCACCGATCCAGCACCCACGACAGCAACAGCGCCATCATCACCAGCAGCGCAGCGTCGTAGAGGTGATCGACCAAGGCCACCCGTCGGGCCACAGCAAAAGGAAGGGTGGCGTCGTAGGTGATCTGGATGCGACCCGCCTCACTGGAGCGCAACCCGGCACCCGACACCGGCCAAGGAAACGCCTGGGCAATCACCAAAACATGGCGGTCGGCATCTTCACGCCATTGCGCATCGCCTCCTGGTTTCAGCGTGTGCAGCCAGTTCAAGTCGAACCACTCAGGCAGTTGCGACGCAGGCACCAGGCGCTGGCTGAGTTGCGTGGACGTTCGCACCCGATCCTGGGGATCCAGCACCACGGCATGCACCACACGCGGGTCGGCCATGGCGTGTACCAGCAGCTCGTCCAACAGTTTGTCTGAGGCCGGCGCCATGCGTTCAGACAACACACTCAACCGCGCCAACTCATGCTGAGCCTGTTGACGCAGTTCGTGCCACAAATGCTGCTCGGTTCGCCCCAGTGCTTGCCACAGCAGCACGCCCATGCCCACCAAGGCGAACACCAACATTCCCAAGGGAATTTGCCAACGCAAAGACCGGTAGGGTGCTCGCGAAGCCGTCGGAGGTGGCAAAGGGTCTGGCATGGTCACGGCATTACCCATCTTGTTCATGAACAGCGGGCAGGAACGCATCACTGACCCATCCACTCAGTTCTGGGGAAACATTCAGGATGTCGGCCCGCCGCATGGTAGCCACCAACTGGCGGGCCAACGGGTGGATGCGCCCCAACCCAGGCGCCAACCAAGCTCGGTTGGCCCGAACATCGGGCAAGGCGATGTCGGCATAACTGGCCAGAACCGCTTCCGGATTCAGGCCCAATCGCGGTGCAATCTGGGGCGCACAGTGCTCGGGGTGGCGCTGCCACTGCGCCAATGCCCAGAAATGCGCCGACACCGCGTGACCTACGGCAGCAGAATGGCTGGCCAACCATGCGGTGCGAATCGCCAGGGTGTCGATGATGGTGCCGGGCACGTCCGCGCTGGAAAACACTTGCACCGCACCGGTTTGACGCAACTGCGTTCGCACTGGCTCATAGGTTACAAGGGCATCGACTTGGCCGCGTAAAAAAGCGTCTTGGTGAACTTCAATGTTCAACGCCACCATCTGCACGTCTCGGGGGGCCAAGCCTTGACGGGCCAGAAGGCATCCAGCATGAGGGCGCCGGTGGCGCTGGACTCCACGCCGATACGCTTGCCGTGCAAAGCGCCTGGTGCTTGCAATCCGGGCTGCACCAGCACCACGTCCGCCCCGCGTGACTCATTGAGCACCGCCACAACGGTGAGGTCGATACCCCGTGAGCGGGCCAGCAGCACTTCATCGAGTGTCAGCGCGGCCCCTTCGATGGAGCGCACCGCCAACGCCCGCAAACTGGCCGAGGCCGAAGGAAACTCGATCAGGCGCACCTGCTGGGGATCCAACTGGCCACGCTGGCGTGCCAAATACAGCAGCTCATACCCAGGCCACGGATGCGCGCCAATGCGCAGGGGCATGAGCGGATACGGCGCACATCCACCCAAGCCCCACACTCCCGCAGCGCCTGCTGCGGTTGACAGCTGGAGCCATTGCCGGCGGGTGACCGGCTTCACGAAAAACGAGCGGCTAGATGGCGACATGTTCAAACGCCTCTTCAGCCTCGCCGGCCCACCCCGTGGGCGTCCACAACCAAGCTGAAGTGCCGTTTGATTGTGACTTGACCGCCTAAAAAAGACAGACCAAGCTCATGGCAACACTGTCAACAATCTCCCCCTAAAACAGCGGGTTCTGGTGTCAAACCTGCGTGGGGCCCCCAGAGATGAGCAGCAAGCACGGTGCCGCCCGCCCATAACCGGCCTCGCCGACCAAGACGTCCAGCACCAGCGTGGCCAGATCGTCCGCCAGCGGGTCGGCGTGTGGGTCTTTGTCGCGGAACAGGGTTTTGACGTAGCCGTGGCAGGCGTCGCAAGTTTCGGCCTGCACGCTGGGGTGGGCGCCTTCCAGGCCCCGGTATTCGACTTCACGCGGGCTGTCACACAGCGAGCAGCGGGCACGCACGGCGTGCCAGCGCGTGGCGCACAGGCTGCACTCCAGGTAACGCAGGCCGGCTTTGCCATCGGCGGTGAGCACCACCCCGGCATGGGCCACGCTGCCGCAGCACGGGCAACGCTGTTCGCCCGGCACGGGGCTTTGCACCGGGTTGACGGGCGTGCCACGCGCCACGGCGGTGAACAGCAGTTGCAGGCTGGCGCCCAACAGCAGATCGGCGCGGTCTTGCGGGCCGCTGGCGTCGGGGTCGGCGTGGGTGTAGGCGAGCAGGCGTTGGGCGCGCTCGCTCAACGCATCCAAGCTCAGGGTGAGGCCCTGTGCCAAGGCGCGGCCTTCGCCCTCAGACAAGGTTTGCACCAGCGCGGCATGGACGACCGGCAGCTCGCTCAAGGCACCGCTGACGGGGCCGAGGGTGCCATCCAGGTGCTGTTGCGCGTCACAAAGCTGGGCCACGGCGCGCAGCCAAGCGCCCATCGGATGCGTGGCGGCCAAGTGGCGCAGACGCGCCGCACGCTCGCCAAACAGCCCGGCACGCGGCGGCAGCCAAGTGGGCGGCGCCACGGTGGAGGGCAGGACAAAGTTCGCGGGTGCGCTCATGGGGAAAACCGTTCGGAAACGTTCAACATTCGTCAATTAGAAGGCTGCGCCAACACCAGCCGTTCGGCTTGGGTGTAGGCGCTCCACTGGCCGGGGCGGGCAAAACCGATGAGCAGCACGCCCGCCGCTTCGGCTTGGCGCACGGCCAGCGCCGTCGGCGCGGACACGGCCACCAGCGTGTGCCCGCCCGCGCACGCCACCTTTTGCACCATCTCGTAAGAAGCGCGGCTGGTGACGAGCACAAAGCCTTCGCGCAGCGACGTGCCCGCCCGCGCCAGGGCGCCGATGAGTTTGTCCAGCGCGTTGTGACGGCCCACGTCTTCACGCAGGCAAAGGATGTCCCCAGCCGGCGACACCCACGCTGCTCCGTGCGCCGCCCCGGTTTGCTGGTGCAAGGTTTGATGCGGGCGAAGCTGGTGCAGCGCGGCATCCAGCGCCAGCGGGGTCGGCGCGGGCAGCAGCGGAGCTGGCACGCTGCCGGCTGGAATGCGGTGTACGGCGGAGAGGCTGTCCACCCCGCACAGCCCGCAGCCGGTGCGCCCGGCCAGGTTGCGCCGACGCTCCTTCAGGGCGACGAAGCGTTGCGTGGCAATCGTCATTTCTACGCTCAGGCCGTCGCAACTGGGGGACACGTCCAGGTCGTAGAGCTGCGCCGGGTGGGTGAGGATGCCTTCGCTCAAAGCGAAGCCCAGTGCCAGATCGGCCAAATCCACCGGGCTGGCCAGCATCACAGCATGCGACACGCCGTTGAACACCAGCGCCACCGGCACTTCCTCGATCACCGCATCCTGCACCGCCAGCAGGCCGCCCGCCGTGCTGTGGCGCAGCACGGGCAGGCGTTGGGTGGCGGGCAGGCCGTCATCGGCGCAGAGGTCGGGCTCGGTGGTGGGTTGGGGGAACAGGGCTGGAGTCATGGGTTGAGTTTGGGGTGTGAGGGCGGTGTTTCCCTCTCCCCAACCCCTCTCCCACAAGGGGAGAGGGGCTTTAGGGTGGCCGTCGGTGTGAGCGTTGACTGTTGCAAGCCGATCTCCCTCTCCCCTCGTGGGAGAGGGCCGGGGAGAGGGGGCACGCAACACCAACGCTCACTTGCCCGTCACTTGGCGATACCACGCCCGGTGGTGCTGTTTGGCCCAAGCGCGGGTCACCGTGCCGTACCACATGGCGCGGATGGTGCCCTTCACCCAGATCGCCGCGTACACATGCACCATGATCAAACCGATCATGGTCACGCCCGCTGCGGCATGAACCACCGCCGCCAAGCGCACGATCGTCACGTCAAAGTGAAACCATGCGCGCCACAGCGGAACGCCCGACAGCGTCATCAACAGCATGCACACTGCCAAGCCCCAGAACATCATCTTCTGGCCGCCGTTGTACTTGCCTTGCTCGGGCATGTCGTGGTCGTTGCCGTCCACCATTTTGTGGGCGTTTTTCAGCCATTCCTTGTCCACGGGCGTGAGCGTGTTCAGGTGCTTGAAGCGCATGAAGATGATGAAGAACGCACCCGCCATTAGCACGCCGATGTAAGGATGCAGGATGCGCGCCCACACCGGCCCGCCCAAAAACGTGCTGAGCGGAAAGAACGCCGGGTGGAAGAACGCCAGCCCCGAAATGGCCAGCAGGATGAAACTCATGCCCACCGTCCAGTGGTTGAGGCGCTCGCTGGCGGTGTAGCGCTTGAGGTCTTTCGGGTCGCGGATCATGCTCGCTGCTCCTTCTTGCCGTTCTTGCCTGTCTGGGCGGATGCCTCGGCGCGGTCTTCGTCCTCGATCTCTTTTTCCACGTCCTTCGAGACCTCATTCGGCCCCTTGCTGATGTAGTGGAACAAACTGCCCACGGCCAGCGCGCCCAGGC
Organism: Vitreoscilla filiformis; assembly: GCF_002222655.1. Taxonomy (GTDB): domain Bacteria; phylum Pseudomonadota; class Gammaproteobacteria; order Burkholderiales; family Burkholderiaceae_C; genus Ideonella; species Ideonella filiformis. Next base: position 397,887 of record NZ_CP022423.1, read on the forward strand.
CCAGCATCGCCAACGGCTTGGTGATGCCCTTCCACACCGACACCATCGGGCTGATGCCAGGGTCTTTGGGCAGGCCGCTGTAGAGCTGCGGCTTGTCCGCGTGGTGCAGCACGTACATCACATGCGTGCCGCCCACGCCTTGCGGGTCGTACAAACCGGCTTGGGCGTAGCCCCGGCTCTTCAGGTCTTCGATGCGCGTGGCGGCGACTTCCTTCATGTCCTCCTTGGAGCCGAAGGTGATGGCGCCGGTCGGGCAGGTTTTCACGCAAGCCGGTTCCTGGCCCACGGCGACACGATCCGAGCACAGGCTGCACTTGTAGGCCTTGCTGTCTTGCTTGGAGATGCGCGGCACGTTGAACGGGCAGCCGGTGACGCAGTAACCGCAGCCGATGCAGTTTTCTTCGTGGAAGTCCACAATGCCGTTCTTGTACTGAATGATCGCGCCCGGCGACGGGCAAGCCTTCAAGCAACCGGGGTCGGCGCAGTGCATGCAGCCGTCCTTGCGGATCAGCCATTCGAGTTTGCCGGCCTCGTCTTCCACTTCGGCGAAGCGCATCACCGTCCAGGCTTGGGCGGAGAGGTCGGTCGGGTTGTCATACACACCGATGTTGGAACCCACGTCCTCGCGGATGTCGTTCCACTCCGAGCAGGCCACCTGGCAGGCTTTGCAGCCGATGCAGGTGGTCACGTCGATGAGTTTGGCCACTTCGGTGGTGGTGCGGGCCTGCGGCGTCGGCGTGGTGGTGGCCGAGCGGCGCAGGATGTCCAAAGATTGCAATGCCATGGCGATGTGACTCCTCGTCAGGCTTTTTCGAGGTTGACCAAGAAGGCCTTGTACTCAGGCGTCTGCGTGTTGCAGTCGCCCACGGCGGGGGGCAGGTTGTTGGTGAGGTGGCCCTTCTTGGCCACGCCTTCCCAACCCCAGTGCAGCGGAATGCCGATTTGGTGAACGGTTTGGTTGTTCACCGTCAGCGGTTTCACGCGCTTGGTCACCACGGCCTTGGCCTTGATGAAACCGCGCTTGGAGCTGACCTTCACCCAATCGCCCTGCACCACGCCCTTTTCCTTGGCCAACTGTTCGCTGATTTCCACGAACTGCTCTGGCTGGGCAATCGCGTTCAGCTTGACCGACTTCGTCCAGAACTGGAAATGCTCCGTCAGCCGGTAGGTGGTGCCCACGTAGGGGAACTCTTTGTGCGTGCCCAGGCGCGCCTTGTCACCCTTGAAGATGCGCACTGCCGGGCTGCTCACCACCTTGGGGTGCAGCGGGTTGGTGCCGATGGGGCTTTCCATCGGCTCGTAGTGCTCGGGGAACGGGCCATCGACCAGCTTGTCCACGCAGAACAGCCGGCCCACACCCTCCGGGTTCATGATGAAGGGGTTCATGCCGGTGTCGGGCGCGGCATCGGCCTTGAAGTCGGGCACGTCGATGCCGGCCCACTTCTCGCCGTTCCAAGCGATGAGCTTGCGGCTCGCGTCCCACGGCTTGCCCGCTGGCGTACACGAGGCGCGGTTGTAAAGAATGCGCCGGTTCGCCGGCCAGCTCCAGGCCCAGCCGGGGGTGTTGCCCAGGCCCACGTCGGTGCTGTCGCGCCGGGCCATTTGGTTGCCGGCTTGCGTCCAACTGCCCGAGAAAATCCAGCAGGCGCACATCGTGCTGCCATCGTCTTGCAGCGTGGCAAAGCCGGGCAGTTGCTCGCCCTTTTTCGCCAGGAACTTGGTGCTGTCCTTCGGGTCGGGGATGTCCGCCAGCGCACGGCCATTGAGTTCCTTGGCCAGTTCTTCGGGCGTCGGGTTCTTCGGGTCGCGGTACGGCCACGCCAGGTTGAGGATGGGCTCGGCGCCCTTGGCCGTGCCTTTTTCGGCGTCCTTCTTGTACAGCTCGCGCAGGGCGTGGAACAGCTCGGCGATGATTTCTTGGTCGCCCTTGGCTTCGCCGGGAGGCTCGGCGCCCTTCCAGTGCCACTGCAACCAGCGTGCGGAGCTGACGATGGCGCCGTCTTCCTCCGCAAAACAGGTCGAAGGCAGGCGGAAGACTTCCGTGTCGATCTTGGCCGTGTCCACCGGGTTGGACTCGCCTTCATTGCGCCAGAAGCTCGACGTTTCGGTGGCAATCGGGTCGATGATCACCATGTACTTCAGCTTGGCGAAGGCTTCGCGCACCTTGTTGGCATCGGGGAACGAGGCCAGCGGGTTGAAGCCCTGCACCACGAAGCCGTTGATCTTGCCCTGGTGCATCAGCTCGACGATGTGCAGCACGTCGTAGAGCTTGTCCCACTTGGGCAGCCAGTCGTAGCCCCAGTGGTTGTTCTTGGTGGCCTTGTCGCCCCAGAACCACTTCATCAGGCTGACGAAGAACTTGGGCGTGTTGCCCCAGTAGTTGAACTGGCCATCGGCCAGCGGCTTGGGTGTGGTTTTGGCGATGTAGTCGGCGTAGGTCGGGTGCGCGGCCTCGTTGGGCAGCGTCAAATAACCCGGCAGCGCGGTGGACAGCAGCCCCAAATCCGACAAACCCTGGATGTTCGAGTGCCCGCGCAGTGCGTTCACGCCGCCGCCCGGCATGCCGATGTTGCCCAGCAAGAGCTGGATCATCGCCATGGTGCGGATGTTTTGCGCGCCCACCGTGTGCTGCGTCCAGCCCAGCGCATACAGGATGGTGCCAACCTTGCCCGGCACCGCCGTCTCGCCCAGCAGCTCGCAGACCTTGAGGAAACCTTCTTTGGGCGTGCCCGTGAGGTTGGCCACCACGTCCGGCGTGTAGCGGGCGTAGTGGGCTTTCATCAGGTTCCAGACGCAGCGCGGGTGCTCCAGCGTCGGGTCGGTTTTGATGTTGCCCTTGCCGTCCAGCTCGTAGCTCCAGCTTGCGCGGTCGTACTTGCCTTTGTCGGCGTCGTAGCCGCTGAACAAGCCTTCCTCAAAGCTGAAACCTTCGTTGATGATCGCGCTGGCGTTGGTGTACGCCTTGACGTAGTCCCACTGGATTTTGTCGTTGGCCACCAGCCAGTTGATGACGCCGCCCAGGAAGGGGATGTCTGCCCCGGCGCGGATGGGCAAATACATGTCCGCCACCGCCGCCGTGCGGTTGAAGCGCGGATCGACCACCACCAACTTGGCGCCGCGCTGCTTCTTGGCCTCGATCGCCCAGCGGAAACCGACCGGGTGCGCTTCCGCCGCGTTGCCGCCCATCACCAGGATGAAGTCGGCGTTCTTGATGTCCACCCAGGAGTTGGTCATCGCGCCGCGCCCGAAGGTCGAGGCCAGTGCCGACACCGTCGGGCCGTGGCACACGCGGGCCTGCGCATCGGTGGCGATGATGCCCAGCGAGCGCATGAACTTCTGCGTGATGATCCCGGTTTCGTTCGACGAAGCCGAAGCCGTCAGCATCGCCGTGGTGAGCCAGCGGTTCACCGGCACGCCGGCGTCGTTCTTCTCGACGAAGTGGGCGTCGCGGTCGGTCTTCATGTGGTGCGCGATGCGCTCCACCGCCTCATGCCAGGAAATACGCTTCCACTCGTTCGAGCCCTTTTCGCGCACTTCGGGGTACTTCAGGCGACCGGGGCTGTGGATGAAGTCCAGCAAACCCGCGCCCTTGGGGCACAGCGCACCTCGGCTCACCGGATGATCCGGGTCGCCCTCGATGTGGATGATTTCGGCCTTGGCGTTCTTGGCGCCGTCGCCCAAGCTGTACATCAGTAGGCCGCAACCCACCGAGCAATAGGTGCAGGTGTTGCGCACTTCCTTGGCGCGGGTCAGTTTGTACTGACGCACCTCCGCGTGGGCCATTTGCGGCGCCACGCCCAGCAAAGCCATGCTGGTGCCGCCGATGCCTGCGGCGCTGATCTTGAAAAACTGCCGCCGGCTGACCTGGGCAGGCTCCGCGCTGCGGGGGGTGTGGGTGGGGGAAGCCATCTCCGGTGCATCCTTGTTGTAGGAGAACGTAGCGCACCGTCTAGCAGACCCTGTGCCATTCAGGGTCTTTCGTATTTCATGAGTAGAATCAATGACTTATATCGTAATAAAGTTCAGTTTATAACGGGTCATTTCGACCCATGTGGCCCAGCCGCCGCCCATCCAGCGAGACATTCTGTCCACCATGACCCGACCCGACTGCGCCGCCCCCCCGTTCAGCGACTGGCAAGGCACCCACCTGTTGGTGGTGGACGATGAGCCCGGCATGGTCAGCTTCCTGCAACGCGCCATGAGTGACCGGGGGGCGCGGGTGGACACCGCCGGCAGCGTCGAACAAGCGGTGCCGCTGGCCGCGCAGCGCCACCACGACCTGATCTTGCTGGACATCGCCCTGCCGGGCCGCTCCGGCATCGAGTGGCTGCACGAGCTGCGCGAGCAAGGCCACACCGGCGAAGTCATCCTCATGACCGCCTATGCCGACTTGGACACCGCCATCGACGCCCTGCGCGCCGGCGCCTCCGATTTCCTGCTCAAACCGTTCTCGCTCGCCCAAGTGCTGAACGCGGTGCAGCGTTGCTTGGACCGCTCACGCTTGCTGCGCGAAAACTACCTGCTGCGCCGCCAAGTGCCGGGGCTGGCGGCGGAGGCGGTGGGTTACGTCGGTGAATCGGCGGCGATCCAGCAGTTGCAAACGCTGCTGCGCCGCATCGCGCCCTTGCCTTCGACGGTGCTGCTGTTGGGCGAGTCTGGCACCGGCAAGGAACTGGCCGCCCGCGCCCTGCACCGCCTCAGCCCACGCGGGCGCGGGCCGTTTGTAGGTCGGGCACCTCCATGTGATAGCAAAGGGCCTCAGCCCACGCGGGCGCGGGCCGTTTGTGCCGCTGAACTGCGCCGCCATCGCCCCCGAGTTGATCGAAAGCGAACTGTTCGGCCATGTGCGCGGCGCGTACACCGGCGCCACCAGCGCCCGCGAAGGGCTGTTTCTCTACGCCCGTGGCGGCACGCTGTTTTTGGACGAAATCGCCGAAATGCCGCTGGCCCTGCAAGCGCGGCTGCTGCGCGTACTGGAAGAACGCCGCATTCGCCCGGTGGGCAGCGAGCAGGAGCAGGAAGTCGATGTGCGCGTGGTGGCGGCCACCAACCGTTCGCTGGAAGAAGAAGTGGCCGCCGGGCGCTTCCGGCCCGATCTGTACCACCGGCTGCGCGTGGTGGAGTGCCGCCTGCCGCCACTGCGCGAACGCCCGGAAGACGTGCCGATGTTGATTCACCACTATGTGCGCGAGCTGGCGCAGCAACTGGGTTTGCCGCCCATCGAGATCAACACCGCCTGCCTGCACCGCTTGCAAGCCTACGACTGGCCCGGCAACGTGCGTGAGCTGAAAAACCTGGTGGAGCGCTCGCTCATCATGGGCTACCTCTGCCACGACGGTTGCGCCACCACCATGCCCCCTGCCGCCCCCACTCCGCCCAGCAGCGACACCCACGAACCTCTCGACCAAGTGGAAAAGCGCCATTGCCTGCATGTGCTGGGCGTGTGCGGGGGCAACAAGTCGGAGGCGGCGCGCCGCTTGGGCATTTCGCGCAAAACGCTGGAGCGCAAGTGCCTGGCCTGGGGCGTGCAGTGACGGCCTGGCGCACCGGCTGGGAGCGCCTCGAACAACGCTGGCCGCTGCTGCGCTGGGCGTCGATTCGGCGCCAACTGTTGATGCTGGGGGTGTTGCCGGTGCTGATCGCCGGGCCGCTGCTGGTGCTGGTGCTCTACCTCAGCGCCACGACTTACGACCGCCTGCTGATCCAAAAAGTCCGCGCCGACCTGGCCACCGCCGCCAACTACTTCGAGCGCGTGATGGACGTGACCGGGCGCAGCGTCAGCGCCTTGGCCGATTCGGCGGCCCTGGTGCGCCAGTTGCCCCACCCGACAGCCCCTGAAGCCCTGGGCGAGTTGCTGCAACGCCATCAACACCAGCATCGGCTGGACTTTGTCTGCCTGCTGACCCCTGACGGTCAGGTGCTGCGCTGCACCGATCCACAGGCCCAGGTGCAGAGCTACGGTGCTTGGGCCGTGGTGCATGCCGCCAGCGCGGGCGGCTCGCGCACAGAGCTGGACGTGTTCAGCGCAGCGCAACTGGCCGCCCTTTCACCGGCGTTGGCGCACACCGCCCGCATCCCGCTGCAACCCACGGCCAATGCGGTGCCCGATGCCCGCGCCGAAGAAGCACGCGGCCTGCTGGTTCACAGCGCCGCGCCGGTGCATGACGCCCACGGCACCGTGCAGGCGGTGTTGGTCGGGGGTGTGCTGCTCAACCGCAACACGGGGTTTGTGGATCATCTGAATGAAATCGTCTACCCGCCGGGGGTGTTGTTGGGGGGCAGCCACAGCACCGCCACGGTGTTTTTGGGCGATGTGCGCGTGGCCACCAACGTGCGCCTGCCCGAAGGGGATCGGGCCATGGGCACTCGCGTGTCCGCAGCGGTGCGCGAGGCGGTGTTGGAACGCGGCGAGCGCTGGCACGACCGGGCGTTCGTCGTGCGGGATTGGTACGTCTCCGGCTACCTGCCGTTGATGGACAGCCGTGAGCAGCGCGTCGGCATGTTGTACGTGGGATTTTTGGAAGCGCCGTTCGCCAGCGCCCGGCGTGGGGCGCAGACCTTGGTGCTGGGGGTGTTCATCGGCATGTTGGCGGTGGGGCTGTGGCTGGCGCGGCGTTTGTCGCTCTCGCTCATCCGACCGGTGGAGCGCATGCACCAGGTGATGAGTGAGGTGGAGGCGGGTTCGCTGTCGGCGCGGGTGCAGTTGCCGCGCCGGGCGGACGAGTTGGGTGCCCTGGCCGAGCACTTCGACCGCCTGCTGACGCGCCTCGAAGATCAAACCCGCGAGCTGCGCCAGCGCGGGGCGACGTTGGATGCCGAAGTGGCCACCCGCACCGGCGAGCTGGAAGCGGCGCTCACCGAGCTGCGCACCGCCCAACGGCAAATGATTCGCCAAGAGCAGCTCGCCGCCATTGGCCAGCTCACAGCCGGGGTGGCGCACGAGATCAACAACCCGGTGGCGGTGATTCAAGGCAACCTGGATTTGATGCGCGAGCGCCTGGGCGACCATGCGCGCCCGGTGCGCGATGAGATCAGCCTGATCCGTGAGCAGGTGCAGCGCATTCGCTTGATCGTGGCCAAGCTGTTGCAGTTTTCGCGCCCGAGTGAGTACGCCGGCCAGGTGGACACCATCTTGCCCGCCGCTGTGGTGCAAGATTGTTTGCTGCTGGTGGGCCACTTGCTGCGCCGCAGCCGGATTGCGGTGGAACAGCAATGCAGCGCCACGCGCACCCTGCACGCCAGCCGCAACGAGTTGCAGCAAGTGCTGGTGAACTTGTTGGTCAACGCCCTGCAAGCGATGCCCGAGCAAGGGGTGTTGAGCGTACACGTGCGCGACCAAACCGCCGCCGACGGGCGCCCCGGCGTGGCCTTCACCATCAGCGACACCGGGCCGGGCATTCCCCCCGAGCATCTGGACAAGCTGTTTCAACCGTTCTTCACCACCAAACAGCACGGCGCCGGCACGGGTTTGGGGTTGTGGGTGAGCCGCACGTTGGTGGAGCGGTTCGGCGGCCACATCGAAGTGGAGAACCGGCCCGGGGCGGGTGCGAGTTTTACGGTGTGGATGCCGTGATCAGGTGCCCCATGCCACGGCCCAATCCGCCCGCCCGGCGCTGGTTTGGATGAGGCGCGCATTCGCTTCGTCGCTGCGCGCCACCCACGCCCGTGCGGCTTCGACGCTGCGCCCGAATTGGGTGTGGCGCCGCACCAGCCGTTCGACCCGCAAGGTGTCATCCACGGCCACCCACCAACAAGCGTCGAGCAACGGGCGCACGCCGACCCAGGCGGGGTCGTCCAACAACAGGTAGTTGCCTTCGACCAGCAACACGGGCACCTCAGGCGCCACCGCCAACGCGCCTGCCACGGGCTCTTCCAGATCGCGCCGGAACTCGGGGGTGTAAACGGTTTCGCCCGTTTGCGGCTGGGCTCGCAGGCGGCGCAGCAGGTGGATGAAACCGGCAGCGTCGAAGGTATCCGGCGCGCCTTTGCGATCAGCGCGGCCCAGCCGCACCAACTCGGATTGCGCCAGATGAAAACCATCCATCGGCACGACGCACGTCGCCTGCGGTCGAGCCCGGTGCAATGCCAGTGCCAAGGTGGATTTACCCGCCCCCGGTGGCCCAACCAGCCCAAGCAAACGACGGCCCCCTTGCGCGATGAGGTCATCCAGCCGAGCCAGCACACCGGCAGGAAGATCGGGAAGCGATGAATCAAACAACGTCATGCGGGCGATGCTAGGGCACTTGCCCGCTCACCACCCGATACCCGCCAATTTCAACGCAAGGGCCACCAGCGAATACCCATTCAGCGCCCACAAGCCCGCAAAAATCACCCGATGGCGAATCAACGTGCTGAACCAACACGCCAACCCCAACCCATACACCACCCATGCAGTGAACAGCATCTTGGCTGCCAGCCCCCAGGACATCACAGGCACCACAGCCTGCAATTCAGGCAGCAACAAACTGGCAGAAATCGCAGCACCAGCAATGAGGACAGGAATTTCATACAGCATGTTGGACACGTGCCCCCTGGCCATAATTCTCACAACACAGGGAGCATCATGCGAGTTCATCACCGTCTTCTTTCGTTCAGCCTCTTGCTGGGGTTGATGGGGTGGAGTAACCCCAGCATTTGGGCGCAATCAGCCGCATCCACCGCCACCCGAGCCGCCCTCAGCGTCAGCGTCATCACCCCGCTGGCCCAAACCTGGCCGCAACAACTGCCCGCCACGGGCACCATCAGCGCTTGGCAAGAGGCCGTCATCAGCGCGGAAGGCGCCGGCGGGCGGCTCACCGACGTTCTGGTGCAAGTCGGGGACAAGGTGAAAAAAGGCCAGCTCCTCGCCCGCCTCGCCACCGACACGGTTCAAGCCGACTTGGCCCAAAGCCGCGCCAACCTCGCCGAAGCCCAGGCCGTGCTCGCCGAAGCCCGCGCTAACGCCCAGCGCGCCCGTGAGTTGCAGCCCAGCGGCCTCATCAGCGCCCAGCAAGCCCAGCAGAGCTACACCGTCGAACAAACGGCTCAAGCGCGCTTGGCCGCTGTGCAGGCTCGCATCCAGTCCGACGAGCTGCGCCTGGCCCAGACCCGCGTCGTGGCGCCCGACGATGGCGTGATCTCCGCCCGCACCGCCGTCATCGGCAGTTTCGCGGGCACGGGGCAGGAGTTGATGCGCTTGATCCGGCGCGAGCGGCTCGAATGGCGCGCCGAAGTCCCCGCCGCCGAACTGGCCCGTTTGACCCCCGGCGTGCGCGCCACCCTCACCCTGCCCTCCGGCGACACCCTGAACGGCACGCTGCGCCAAGTCGCCCCGACGGTCGATGCCGCCAACCGCATGGGGTTGGTGTACGTCGATCTGCCCCCCGGCAGTCCCGCCCGGGCCGGCATGTTCGCCCGAGGTCAGTTTGAGTTCGCTCCCACCGCCGCCCTCACCCTGCCGCAAAGCGCCGTGGTGCTGCGCGACGGTTTCCCGCTCGTGCTGCGCGTAGGGGACGATGGCCGCGTCAACGCCATCAAAGTGCGCGTCGGGCGCCGGGTGGGAGATCGGATCGAAATCCTCGCCGGCGTCACCCCGACGATGCGCCTCGTCGCCAGCGGCGGCGCCTTCCTCAGCGAGGGCGACAAGGTCAAGGTCGTGCCCAACGCCGCATCGGGAGCCGGTCGATGAACGTCTCCGCTTGGTCGATCCGCAACCCGACGCCCGCCATCCTGTTTTTCGTCCTGCTCACGCTCGCCGGCTTGCTGGGCTTTCGGGCGATGAAGGTGCAGAACTTTCCGGACATCGAACTGCCGATGGTCGTGGTCAGCGCCAGCTTGCCCGGCGCGGCACCGGCCCAGCTCGAAACCGAGGTGGCACGCAAACTCGAAAACTCCATCGCCACCCTGCAAGGCGTCAAGCACATTTACACCACTTTGGTGGACGGCATGGCGACGATCTCGGTGGAGTTTCGCCTCGAAAAACCCATCGCCGAAGCGGTGAACGATGTGCGCGATGCCGTCTCTCGCGTGCGCTCCGATTTGCCGGGCGATCTGCGCGACCCGATCGTGTCCAAGGTCGATCTGTCCGGCCAACCGATCCTCACTTACACGGTGGCGTCCCAGCGCATGGACGACGAGGCCCTGAGCTGGTTCGTCGATCAAACCGTGAACAAAGCGCTGCTGGCGGTGCGCGGTGTGGGCGCCGTCAACCGCGTGGGCGGGGTGACGCGCCAGGTTCACATCCAGCTTGACCCGGCGCGGCTGCTGGCTTTGAACGTCAGCGCGGCGGACGTGTCCCGCCCGTTGCGCCAAATTCAACAAGATGCCGCCGGGGGCCGGGCCGACCTGGGCGGCGCCGAACAAGCCGTGCGCACCCTGGCCACCGTGGCCAGCGTAGCCGAGCTGGCGGCGATGGACATCGCCCTGCCCGATGGCCGCCATGTGCGCCTCGATCAAATCGCCACCCTCACCGACACCGTCGCCGAACAGCGTTCCGCCGCGCTGAACAATGGCCAGCCGGTGGTGGCGTTTGAGGTCAGCCGTTCGCGGGGCGCGGGGGAGCTGGAAGTGGCCGCCGGCGTGCGCGCCGCGCTCGAACAGTTGCGCGCCGAGCACCCGGACATCACCGTGAGCGAGGTGTTCAACTTCGTCGATCCGGTGGCCGAGAACTTCGACGGCTCCATGAAGCTGATGTACGAAGGCGCCCTGCTGGCGGTGCTGGTGGTGTGGCTGTTCATGCGCGACTGGCGCGCCACGCTGGTGGCGGCAGCGGCGCTGCCCCTGTCCATCATCCCGACGTTCGGCTTGATGCACCTGCTGGGCTTCACGCTGAATGGCGTGACGCTGATCTCGCTCTCGCTGGTGGTCGGGATTTTGGTGGACGACGCCATCGTCGAAATCGAGAACATCGTGCGCCACCTGGGCATGGGCAAAACGCCCTACCAAGCGGCGATGGAGGCCGCCGACGAAATTGGCCTGGCGGTGATCGCCACCACGTTCACGCTGATTGCCGTGTTCCTGCCCACGGCGTTCATGACGGGCATCGTCGGGCGCTTTTTCGTTCAATTCGGTTGGACAGCGGCGGTGGCGGTGTTTTTCTCGCTCGTTGTGGCGCGCATGCTCACGCCGATGATGGCGGCGTATGTGCTCCAACCGCTGGCCCATCCGCACGAGCGCCCGCGCTGGTTGCAGCTTTACGAGCGCTGGGCCGCCGCCTGCTTGCACCACCGCTGGCGCACCTTGTTGGCCACGGCGGTGTTTTTCGTCGGCAGTTTCATGCTGGTGCCGATGCTGCCCACGGGGTTCATTCCGCCGGACGACCTCTCACAAACCCAAGTGACGCTGACACTGCCCCCCGGCAGCACCTTCCGCGACACCTTGGCCAGCGCCGAACAAGCCCGGCACATCGTCGCGGGCCACAAACAAGTGCGCCAGATTTACACCGCCATCGGCGGGGGTGCCGCTGGCGGTGATCCCTTTGCCCCCAGCACGGGCGGCGATGTGAAAAAAGCTGTCCTCACCCTCAACCTGACGCACCGTGATGACCGCCCTGGCCTGTCCAAACAAGCCATTGAGGGCGAGCTGCGCGAGGCACTGCAAGCCATCCCGGGGGCGCGGGTGAAGGTGGGTCTGGGCGGCTCGAACGACAAATATGTGCTGGTGCTGGCCGGCGAGGAAGGCGACGCCCTGATCCGCCACGCCGCCCAGGTCGAGCGCGAGTTGCGCACGCTGCCGGGCATTGGGGCGGTCACGTCCACCTCCAGCTTGCAACGCCCGGAACTCGTCATTCGGCCCGACTTTGCACGCATGGCCGACGCGGGCGTCACCACCGCCGCCATCGCCGACACCCTGCGCGTGGCCACCGCCGGCGACTACGACCAAGCCTTGGCCAAGCTGAACCTGGCCCAGCGCCAAGTGCCCATCGTCGTCAGTTTGCCGCCCGAAGCGCGCCAAGACCTGGCGTTGTTGGCGCGTTTGCCCGTGCCGGGGGCACGCGGGCCGGTGCCCTTGTCCAGCGTGGCCACGCTCACCTTGGCCAGCGGGCCGACCGAAGTCAGCCGCTATGACCGGCAACGCAACGTCAATTTTGAGATCGAGCTGAACGGCCAGCCGCTGGGGGATGTGGAAGCCGCTGCGCTGGCCTTGCCCAGCCTGCGCGAGTTGCCGCCCGGCGTCAGCCGCACCTCCGTGGGCGACGCCGAAGCGATGGCCGACCTGTTCAACGGCTTCGGCTTGGCGATGGCCGCTGGCGTGTTGTGCATTTATGCGGTGCTGGTGCTGCTGTTCAAGCAATTCGTCCAGCCGGTGACGATTTTGGCGGCGCTGGTGCTGTCCGTACCGGGGGCGTTTTTGGCGCTGTTTGCCACGCACACGGCGCTGTCCATGCCCTCGCTGATCGGCATGATCATGTTGATGGGCATCGCCACCAAGAACTCGATTCTGCTGGTCGATTACGTCATCCTGGCGCGGCGCGAGCACGGCCTGAGCCGCTGGGACGCCCTGCTGGACGGCTGCGGCAAACGCGCCCGCCCCATCGTCATGACCACCTTGGCGATGGGCGCGGGCATGCTGCCGATTGCGCTGGGCATTGGCGTCGATCCGAGTTTTCGCTCACCGATGGCGATTGTGGTGATCGGCGGGCTCATCACCTCGACATTCTTGAGCTTGCTGGTGATCCCCGTGATCTTCATCGTGGTGGATGACGCCGTGCAATGGAGCCTCACCCGCTGGAGCCACCTGCGCAAACAGCATTGATTCGCGATTCGAGCGCCGCAGCGGGGTTTGTGGCGGACAGAGGTGTCGTTCGACGCAACCCACCGCCACAATCGCCGCACTTCCATCCTCAACCCCGCACCCTGGGTGCATACGAAGGAGCAGCCATGAAAGGCGACGCCAAGGTCATCGACTACCTCAACGCCCAGTTGAAGCTTGAACTCACCGCCATCAACCAGTACTTTTTGCACGCCCGCATGCTGAAAAACTGGGGCCTGATGCACCGTGCCAAGCACGAGTACGAAGAATCGATCGAGGAAATGAAACACGCCGACAAGCTGATCGAGCGCATCCTCATGATCGAAGGCCTGCCCAACCTGCAAGACCTGGGCAAACTCTACATCGGCGAAAACGCCATCGAGGTGCTGCACTGCGATCTGAAGATCGAGATGACCGGCCACCCGCTGCTCAAGGAAGCCATCGCCTACTGCGAAAGCGTGCGTGACTACGTCTCGCGTGACATCTTCCAGCACATCCTCGACGACACCGAAGAACACATCGACGACCTGGAAACCCAGATCGATTTGGTGGCGCAAGTCGGCGAGCAGAATTGGCTGCAATCGCAAATGGGCACGGGCTCCTGAAAGCCCCAGAACTTGCACGGCAATTGAGAATAATTCCCGTTTAGTTCAGAATCGCGGCGTCCACACAGTTACAGGGTGCCGCATCATGATCGTTTGTGTCTGCCGCCGCGTTTCCGACCGCGACATTTCCGCCGCCGTGCGCGACGGCGCCATGACCTTCGACGCCCTCCAATTCGACACCGGCGTGGCCACCCAATGCGGCCGATGCAACGACTGCGCCCACGAGGTCTTTCAGAGCGCCTGCCGCAAACACTTGTCGGGCCTGCACGCTGCTGTCGGCCACCCGACAGCGGCCAGCGCCAGCCCCCTCAACGCCCGCTGACCCGCCCCGAACTGGACTGGAAAGCCGGATGCGCCCCCGGCCAAGCGTCATAGTCCAAGTGCCGCAACAAGTACGGAAAGTAGCGCACCAGGCCGTCACTGATGAAGGGGTTGATTTCCAGCACCCGAGGTGGGCCGCGCAAGGTGGTTTTGTAGTCGATGCTGCACAGGCCTTCGAAGCCCAGTGAGCGCAGCATGTCGGTGAAAACGGTGGCGTGGAGGTTCAGGCCCAGCCGGTGAAACCGCACCGCGCCCTCTTGGCCATGCACCGCCAAATCGTCCACCAAGTGGTACACCACCGTGACCATGTAGGCGATGCGCCCTTCGCGGAACAGGATGTTGGCCGAATAGAGTCGGCGGCCCGGCAGCGCCGCTTGGCAGTAATGATCTCGATCCTTGATCAACTCCGCCGCTTCTGCGGCCTCTTCCAGAGAGTGGATGATGTGGTAATCGTCGGGATTGCTGCCGCGCCGGGGTTTGATGAAAAACGGCGGCTCCAAATCGGCGCCGATGGCTGGCAAGTTCCGGTCGAACCCGCAGGAGTGCAGCAGGCTCCAACTGGCCACTTTGTCGTGGCACAGCGCCACGGTGGCGGGGCTGGGCGGCGGCAGCAAACTGCTGGCCAAGTACGCACTGAGCGGCGCCAAACTCTCCAGCGACTCTTGGTCGAGGGGCATGATCAGGTCGTTGTTGCGCACGTTTTCCGGCGTCATCGGCCCGAACGACACTTTGTAGCCCGACCGCTTGAACATTTTTTGCAGCATCGGCTGCCACTGCTCGTGCGGTGAAAACAAGATGCGCAGCTTGGGCGGGAACCAACGGCCAATGATGTGGTGATACAGCCCCATCATCATGCCCACCAGACGCGCCGACGTGTCCCCCAGCATGAGTTGGCCAGCAGGCGCCAGCCGCTTCATCTTGGCTTTGATTTTGGCTTTGACCTCGTCCTTGGTCAGCTTGGCCATGGTCAGTGCGCCTCGTCCCAGTTGGCGCCGATGCCCACTTCGGCCAGCAAGGGCACGCGCAAATCGGCCACCCCGGCCATGAGGCGCGGCACGGCTTCTTTCGCCCAGTCGATTTCGGCGGCTGGCACTTCGAACACCAGTTCGTCGTGAACTTGCATCACCATGCGCGTGGCGCGTTGCTCGGCGTCGAGTGCTTTTTGTACGGCGATCATGGCCAGTTTGATGAGATCGGCTGCCGTGCCTTGCATCGGCGCGTTGATGGCCTGGCGCTCGGCCGCTGCCCGGCGCGGGCCGCTGCCACCTTGAATTTCCGGCAACCACAAGCGCCGCCCGAACACGGTTTCGACATACCCTTGTTCCACCGCCGCCGCTTTTGTGGCCTCCATGAAACGCTTCACGCCGGCAAAACGGTCAAAGTAGCGTTCGATGTAGCTGCGCGCTGCTTTCTGGTCGATGCCCAGGTTTTGCGCCAGCCCGAACGCACCCATGCCATAAATCAGGCCGAAGTTGATGGTTTTGGCGTAGCGGCGCTGCTCACTCGACACGGCCTCGGGCGCGATGCCAAACACTTCGGCAGCGGTGGCACGGTGTACATCCAAACCCTGTTCGAAGGCACGCAGCAAGCCCGGGTCTTCGCTCAGGTGCGCCATGATGCGCAGCTCGATTTGTGAGTAGTCCGCGCTCACCATCACCCAGCCTGGCGGGGCGATGAAAGCCTCGCGCACCCGGCGCCCTTCCGCCGTGCGGATGGGGATGTTTTGCAAATTCGGGTCGTTGCTGGACAAACGCCCCGTCACCGCCACCGCCTGCGCGTAGTGGGTGTGTACCCGGCCCGTGGTGGGGTTGATCATGCCGGGCAGCTTGTCCGTGTAGGTGCCTTTGAGTTTGGCCAGGCTGCGGTTTTCCAGCAGTTTGGCTGGCAGCGGATAGTCCGCCGCCAACTCCTGCAACACCTCTTCGTCGGTGGACGGGGCGCCGCTGGCGGTTTTCTTTTTCACCGGCAGGCCGAGTTTGCCGAACAGGATTTCGCCCACCTGTTTCGGGCTGTTCAAGTTGAAGGGCTGGCCGGCGATCTGATAGACCTCTTGCTCAAGCTGGATCATGCGCTGGGCCAGTTGCTGGCTTTGCGCGGCCAGTTTGGCCGGGTCGATGAGCACGCCATGACGCTCCATGCGCAGCAGCACCTCGGTGGCGGGGATTTCGATCTCTTCGTAGACGCGGCGCAACCCCGCATCGGCGGTGATTTGTGGGAACAGCGTGGCATGCAGGTGCAAGCACATTTCACTGTCTTCGCCGCTGTAGGGGGTGGCGCGCTCGATGTCCACCTGCGCGAACGGGATCTGGTTCACGCCCTTGCCGCACAGGCTTTCGTAGCTCAGGCCTTGGCGGTCGAGGTGGCGCTGGGCCAGGCTTTCCAGGTTGTGCGGCTTGTGAGCTTCGAGCACATAACTTTGCAACAGCGTGTCGTGAACGTAGCCGCGCACCGTCACACCGTGGTTGGCGAACACATGCAAGTCGTATTTGATGTGCTGGCCGATTTTGTGGGCGCTGGCGTCCTCCAGCCATGGGCGCAGGCGGGCCAGCACCTCGTCCAACGGCAATTGCTCGGGGGCACCGGCGTAGTTGTGTCCGGTGGGCACGTAGGCCGCCCGTCCCGGCTCGACCGCAAAACTGAGGCCGACGATCCGGGCGCGCATCGCATCGAGCGAATCGGTTTCGGTGTCCAGCGCCACCAAGGGCGCGGCGCGCAGGCGGGTCAGCCAGGTGTCCAACTGCGCCAGGGTGAAGATGGTTTCGTACGCGGGCGCCAAGGTCATGGGCGGGGGGGCCGCGTCTGCTCCGGCATCCGCCCCCCTCTCCCCGGCCCTCTCCCACAAGGGGAGAGGGGGGAAGGCCGGTTGCTCTGTTGCAGCGGCCTGAGCGCTGGGCAAAGCCCCTCTCCCCTCATGGGACAGGGGTTGGGGAGAGGGGGGCACCTCAACGCCCTCGGCCACCAGTTCAGCCTGCAACTCACGCCCCCAGGTTCGGAAACCGTAACGCCCGTAAAACTGCACCAACCCGACGCGATCGACCTCGCGCAGCGCCAAGCCTTCCAGCTCCGGCCAGCCGGCGATGTGTTCGCCCAACTCGCAATCGGTTTTGATGGTGATGAGGCGCCGGCCTTGGGGCAGCCAGTCGAGTGCATCGCGCAGGTTTTGGCCCGTCACGCCCTTGAAACTGCCCGCCGCTGCGACGATGGCATCCAACGAACCGTGTTCAGCCAGCCACTTCACCGCCGTCTTCGGGCCGACTTTGGCCACGCCGGGAACGTTGTCCACCGTGTCGCCGATCAAAGTCAGGTAATCGATGATTTGATCCGGGCGCACGCCGAATTTGGCCAGAACGCCCGCCTCATCCAGCGCCTCGTTCGTCATGGTGTTGATGAGGCTGACCTGCGGGGTGACAAGCTGGGCCATGTCCTTATCGCCCGTGGAAATCACCACCGGGTGGCCGCTGGCCGCCCCGACACGCGCCAGGGTGCCGATGGCGTCATCGGCTTCGATGCCCGGCACCATCAAAACGGGCCAGCCCATGAGGCGCACCACCTCGTGAATCGGCTCGATTTGGGCCCGCAAATCGTCCGGCATGGGCGAACGGTTCGCTTTGTATTGCGGATACCACGCATCGCGGAAGGTCGGGCCGGGCGCATCGAACACACACACCGCATGCGCCGCCCCGACTTGCTCGGGCAAGCGGCGCAGCATCGCCACCATGCCGTGGATGGCGCCGGTGGGCACGCCGCCGGGGCCGCGCAGGTCGGGCATGGCGTGATAAGCACGGTAAAGGTAGCTGGAGCCGTCCACCAGCAGCAAGGTCTTGTCGCTCATGGGGGCGGATTGTGACCCGCTGCCCCCATCGGCCAAGCGGGTGACAATCTCAACTCTCCTGCATCGATGGATTTCCCATGGCGGTCTACACCCCCATCACCCCCGACGACGTGACCCCTTTGCTAGCGGCCCTGCAACTCGGCCCCCTGCAAGCCTGCGAGCCCATCGGCAGCGGCATCGAAAACACCAATTACTTCGTCACCACCGAGGACGGCGCCTGGGTGCTCACCCTGTTCGAGCGGCTGGAAACCGACCAGTTGCCCTACTACCTGCGCCTGATGCAGCACCTGGCCCAGCGCGGCCTGCCCGTGCCCGAACCGCGTGCGAATGCCGAAGGAACGCTGGTGCACCGCGTGGCGGGCAAACCGGCTGCCTTGGTGAATCGCCTGCCGGGCCACAGTGTCGAAGCCCCGGACGTTCACCATGTCGCCCAATTGGGTGCCACGCTGGCGCGGATGCACCAAGCTGTGGCCGACTTCCCGCTGCATCAAGACAACCTGCGCGGCCCGGCTTGGCGTGAACACATCGCCCCCGCCGTGCTGCCCTACTTGGACGCCGCCCGCCAAACCCTGTTGCGTGACGAGCTGGTGTTTCAGCAGCATCTGAGCGCCTCGGCGGTGGCGCACGGCCTGCCCGCTGGTGCCGTCCACGCCGACTTGTTCCGCGACAACGCCTTGTTCGATGGCCTGCCTGACCGCGAACGCCTCAGCGGGGTGTTCGACTTTTATTTCGCAGGCCACGACCATTTCGCCTACGACCTGGCCGTGGTGCTGAACGACTGGTGCATCGACCTCGACAGCGGCCAGCTCGACCCCACCCGCGCCCAAGCCCTGATCGACGCTTACCGCCAAGAACGCCCCCCCCACGGGGCGGAATGGCTGCTGTTGCCCGGGTTGCGCCGGGCGGCGGCGCTGCGCTTTTGGCTGTCGCGCTTGGCGGACTGGCACCTGCCCCGCCCCGCCCACGTGCTGCAACCCAAACCCCCCGAACATTTTGAGCGTGTGCTGCGGGCGTGCATCGACACCCCTTGGCATCCTGCGCTCTGATGCCACCGCTTCCACCATGAAATTCAAACTGCAAACCGTCCCCGCCGCTCAAGGGTTCGAATGGGTGCGCAGTGGCCTGCGCGAGCTGCGCCACCGCCCCTGGCCTTACATGAGCCTGTTGTTAACCTTCATGTTCGTCTTGATGCTGGGCTCCCTGCTGCCCGGCGGTGGGCTGCTGATGCTGCTGACCGTTCCGCTGTTGAGCCTGGCGTTCATGATGGCCACGCGGGCCAGCTTGAACGGCCACACCCCGGGGCCGGGGGTGTTCATCGCCCCTTGGACCCACCAGCACCGCCACCTCCGCCAACCCT
Source organism: Vitreoscilla filiformis (assembly GCF_002222655.1). Classification (GTDB taxonomy): domain Bacteria; phylum Pseudomonadota; class Gammaproteobacteria; order Burkholderiales; family Burkholderiaceae_C; genus Ideonella; species Ideonella filiformis. Next base: position 416,731 of record NZ_CP022423.1, read on the forward strand.
TGATGACGCTGTGCCTGATCTACGCCGTGCTGTCCTGGGTGGCCATGGCGCTGGGAACGTGGGTCGATGACGGGGCCTTTGCCGAACTGATCGTGGCCGTGAACGACCCGGACAGCACCGCTGCGCAAGTCGAAGAACTGAGCAACGCCCCTGGGCTGCTCAGTGGCATCGTGATCCGCTTGAGCCTGACGATGCTGCTCGGCGTGCCGCTGTGGCATGCCCCGGCACTGATTGTCTGGGGGGGGCAAAGCGTCGGGCAGGCGATGTTCTCCAGCACCCTGGCGCTGTGGCGGTCACGGGGGGCTTTCGTGCTCTACGGACTGGGCTGGATGGGCGTGGCCTTGGCCGCCATGGGATTGAGCTCGGTTCTCGGCGCCCTGCTGGGCAACAGCACATTGGCCAGCTTGGTGATCATGCCCATCGGCTTGGCGGTGACCAGCGCTTACTACGCCTCGCTGTTCTTCTCGTTCCAGGGGTGTTTCTTGGCCGAATCGACCGCCCCCTCACCCCCCCGTTGACCCCAACGCCAACGACGTCCCCGAGTGCGGCGAAGTTGGCGACGGCATGAGCACGCTGAAATCTGCTGTCTGGCGCCGGTACACCGACAACTGCGTGCCCGGGCCCAGGGCCTGCACATCGGCGTGGCAGCCCAGGGCATCCACCTCCCGTGGGCCGACGCTGGGGCTGAGGGTCTGCAACCCAATGGCCCGGTCGCGCCCCTGTTGCTTGGCGGCGTACAGCAGCATGTCCACCAGCTTGAGCGCCCGCTCCCACCCCAGTTTGGCGTTCGAACCCAGCAGCGGGAACAGGCCATGCCCCATCGACACCGTGACCCGCAGCGCCTGCCCATCCGCCAACACCACGGGCACATCACCGATGGCGTGCAGCACACGTTGCGCCAGTGCGTCCAGGGAGGCCACGGGGTCGTCCACCCACACCAAAAACTCCTCCCCGCCCCAGCGGCTCACCAAGCCTTGTTCCCCTACCACGCGCACCAACCGCTGGGCCACCTCAACCAGTACGGCATCGCCAGCCGCATGCCCCTGCTCGTCGTTGATGTGCTTGAAGTGGTCGATGTCCAGCAGCATGATCCCGCCCTGAAACACCTCATACAGGTGCGCCGTTTGTAATCGATTGCTCACATGGCGTCGATTCGCCAAGCCGGTGAGTGCGTCCCGCTCGCTTTGCAGGCGCAATTCTCCTTCGCTGTGGCTCAAGCGCCGTGTCAGATCGCGGGCACGCATGGCCAGTAGCAGCACCAGCACGCTGATCAGCACCAAAAATGCCACCGCCAGAACCACTAACCGCACCACCAGGGCTTGGTGATCCAACTGGGCGGTTTCGAGCGCATGCGTCCGGCCCAACTGATCCAGCTCACGCTGCTTCTTCGCCACGGCAAACTGCTCCCGCAGTTGTGCCATGAAGGCTTGGCGGTTGTCCTGCTCGATGCGCTCCAGCAAGACCCGCTCTTGGTGAAAGTACTGCAAGGCTTCAGCCGTCCGCCCCAGGCGTTCAAAAATCACGGAAGCCTCGCGCCAGCCCGCCGCTTGGTGTGCCCAAGCACCGCTGGCTTGCCACAAGTTTTGTGCCCGCTTCAGTTCCTGTTCACCCTCCCCGACGGGCCGGCGCAGCAGCAAACGCGCCAGCCCATCGACATGGTGGAGCTGCGCCTGCAACGGAACATCCTGGGTGCGCTGCAAGGCCCGCAACGCGTCTTCGACCAGGGTCAACGCCCGCTGTGGCCGGCTCTCCAGCCAATAACGCGCCAGGGCCAATTGCACTTGGGCCGATAAGCGCGGCGCCCCGATCTGCTGGCTCAACTCCCACGCTTCGGTCAGCTTGAGCAGTTGCGTCTCTCGAGGCAACTGCGCCTGCCCCAAAGCCGCTTCCGCCACGCGCCAGTGCAGCAGCGCCACTTGCAGGCTTTCCCCCTGAACAGGCCGGATCATCTGCTGTAGGGTCTGCTGGGCTTGGTTGTACTGCCCCAATGCGTGCTGCGCGTAGGCCACACCCAGGGCGCTGCGCACCTCCAACCCTTCGTCGGCAGCCCGTTGGGCGATTTTCCGGGCGCGTAACGACCAGTCTTGGGCCTGCACGTAATGCCCTTCGACACGCGCTTGTTCAGCCATCAAATCGAGGCTGTACCACCACGCCCGCAAGCTACACAGGGGGCTGGGCACAGCGGCCTCGCACACCAAGGCGTAGTCCCGCTGGGCGGCTTGCGCCTGGGAGCGCGCCGTGTTCGCATCGCCCGACAGCGTGGCGTACTGCGCCAGCGCCAACGCCTGATCGGCCCGCACACGCGCCTCTCGACGCTCGGGATCGAGTTCACGCAAGTGCCCCAACGCCGTCTGCAAGGAGGGAATCATGCCCGCCCGCGCAGCAATGAGCGCCTGGGCATGCCACAACGTGTGCCGCCACAAAGCCGCCGATACCCCCGTTGGCGGTGGCTCCGAGGTCTCCATGCGTTGCAGCAGATCCAGTATCTCCGCAGGCGATTCGTCCCCCTGATGAATCCACGCATCGACCAGACGTCCGAGCTGATGGCCCTGCTCCAGGGCCTTGCCTGCGGCCTGCACCGGCACTTCAGAACCCGAGGCCGGCGAAGCTGACTGCACAGCCGCCTGCGGAGGCACAGGTGTTGGCACTTGCAGTGCCAAGCTGCCTGCGTGCAAACCCCACAACAGTCCTCCGGCCACCCCCCAGCGACGCATCTTCCGCCTCATTGCACCGCTCCCGGCCCCCGTTGCTCGACCAGCCGCAACCCCTCTGCCACGGGCGTTCGGCCTGGATCGTTCACGCCTGCGGCGATGGCGTCCACATCGGTGCTCTGGCTGCTCCACAGCCCCCAAGCCCGGTGACGTCCTTGCTGCTTGGCGTGGTACATCAAGGCATCCACCCACGCCAGCGCCGTGTCCCAAGGCACCTCCACCCCGTGCGGCGCCACTGGAAACACCCCCCATCCCAAGGAACCCGTGATGTGCAAAGGCCCCGCCTGCGTCAACACCGGTTTGCGGCTCAAAACATCCAACAGCCGCGTGACCCACACCCGCATGCGTTCGGCATCGGTGTCCACGATGCGGATCAGAAACTCCTCGCCGCCCCAGCGCACCACCGTGTGGGGTGGGGGCAACAAGGCTTGCAGCCGCTGTGCCACGGCCACCAACACCTCGTCGCCCACGGCGTGCCCATGGCGATCGTTGATGTGCTTGAAAAAATCCAGGTCGATCAGGCACAGCCCGCCCGAAGCCTGGGGCTGGTGCGCCACATGCTGGTGCCAGTGGCGACGGTTGGGCAGCCCCGTCAAGGCATCGGTCAAACTCTGGTGCTGCAACTGCGATGTGATGACAGCCAGCGCCCGCTGTGCCGCTCGGCTGCGAGCGTACCAACGCCACATCAACGGCAGCAACAGCAACAGGATGACAAGCCCAGCACTCCAAACACGCACCTGAAGTTGCCGTCCCTGCAAAGCCTGTGCATTGAGCTGGCGCTGTGCCTCCAACTCACGCCGGTCGTGCTCGATTTGCGCAGCATCCAACTCCGCTTGCAACGCCAAGAGCTGCGCCTGCTGTTCGTTGAGCGTCATCTCTGCCGCCAGCGCTTGGGCCTGTCGATGGGCCCTCAAAGCCAGTTCGGGCGCTTTCACACGTTCCAGCGCCCACGCTTGCTGCTTCAACAGTTCGAGCATGGGCGTCAGGCGCCCGGCGCTCTGCAAGCGATCCAACACCCCTTGCATCAAGCGCAGCCCCTCGTCTTGGCGATTCATCACCACCAGCGACAGCCCCAAATAACCCTGCGCCAAATCGATCAGATACGGAGCCCGCTCGCGCTGTGCCAACTCCAGCGCTTGGGCAGCCAGTTGCTGCCCGCGCACCACATCGCCCCGCTGAACGTGTTTACCGGCCAGTTCAGCCAAGGTTTTGACCTCCTGCGCCACCACATCGGCCAGACGCGCCTGGCTGACTGCATCTTCCATGGCCTGGAGGCTTCGGTCTTCGTCGGCCCGGTTGGGCACCATCGCGTACAGCAAGGATTCCACGCGGGACACTTCACTTTGTGCCAAAGCGTCTGGCATTTGGTCGAGCAAGCCCGCTGCTTCCGTGTTGAGGCGCTGCGCCTGCTCCCACTGCCCGACGTACAACAGCGTCTGCGCCAACCCACTGAGCAGCAAACTCTGGCGCCACAAGGACAACGTCTTGCCATCCCCGATGGCCCGGCGGTACAAGTTAGCAGCCTCAATGAACTGATGGCGCTCCGTCTTGACCCGCGCCAACCATTCGACACAGCGCAACCGGGGGATGGCCGTTCTCAGTGCGGCATCCGGCCACCCGGCCATGGCCCGTTTGAGCCAGCGCTCGGCCTGTTCGGCATCACCTTGAACATACAGGCGCTCCCCCTGCAAACAATCTCCCAATGCCTGCGCCAGTTGGCCGCCGTGGCGCAGCGTGTCCAGGGTGTGTGACAAACCGACGTCGTCTCCCAGACGCAACTGGGCGCTGCCCATCAGGGCTTGGATGGCATCGTGCTCCTCCGATCCCACAGGCAAGCGCACCGCCCACGCCCGCAGCACCTGGGCAGCGGGGCCGGGCTGTGCCAGCACATTGCGCTCCAACACCTGCCAGTCGGGACGCTCTGAAGCCTGAACCGGGCCCAGCCCGGCCAGGCCCATCCACACCCACAGAACCAGCGACCGGGTCATGATGCGACGTCCACCCCGCGTGTCAGGGCAACGGGGTCAATTTGGCCACGCCCAGCGCCAGCCACTTGACACCATGCCGACCAAAGCGCACTTGGATGCGCGCATCATTGCCACGCCCCTCCAAGGTCAGCACCACCCCTTCCCCGAACTTGTTGTGGAACACCCCCTGCCCAACGCGCCATCCACCTGCGGATGCAGCGGCCACGGGCTCCGCGCCACCCGACGCCGTTGCCCTCCCCGCGTGCCGGGTGAACGAACGCGGCGCCGCAACCGGCGGGACGCTCCAATGGGCCACAGCGGGTCGGGTCGCCAACCACTTGAGCGACTCGGGCGGCAGTTCCTCGATGAACCGGCTGGCCATGTTGTAGCGCGTCTGGCCGTGCAGCAAGCGGGTTTGCGAAAAGCTCAGATACAACCGCTGACGGGCCCGGGTGATGGCCACGTACATCAAGCGCCGCTCCTCCTCCAGCGCTTTGGGATCGGATTGCGCACTTTCATGCGGGAACAGCCCTTCCTCCAAGCCGGTGAGAAACACTGCGTCGAACTCCAGCCCCTTGGCGGCATGGACGGTCATGAGCTGTACCGCGTCCTGCCCGGCCTGGGCTTGGTGCTCGCCGGCCTCCAGCGACGCATGGGTCAGGAACGCCGCCAACGGGCTGACGATTTCGCCCGTCTCCCCGTCCGGCGCCAACTCATCCACAGGCAGGGCCACCGCATCACGGCCAAACCCTTCTTGGGTGACGAAGGCCTCGGCGGCGTTGATCAACTCCTCCAGGTTTTCCACCCGATCGGCGCCGTCGCGCTCGCTGCGGTAGTGATCTTGCAAACCTGAGCGCTCCAGCACCAACCGAACGATGTCACTCAGGCAGAGGTTGCGCGTGTCGCGGCGCAGCTCGTCCAGCAAACGATGGAAGGCTTGCAGCGGGGCCGCCCCGCGCCCGACCACCGCCCCCACGCTCTGCCACAAACTGCGCCCGCTTTGACGCGCCACATCTTGCAACTGCTCCACCGTCCGGGCGCCGATGCCCCGCGTCGGGAAGTTGACGACGCGCAAGTAGCTGGTGTCGTCCTCGGCGTTTTCCAGCAAGCGCAGGTAGGCCAGGGCGTGTTTGATTTCGGCGCGTTCAAAAAACCGCAGTCCGCCATGCACCCGGTATGGCATACCCACATTGAACAGCGCCGACTCGATCACCCGCGACTGGGCGTTGCTGCGGTACAGGATCGCCGTTTCATGCCGAGGCGTGCCAGCGCGGTGCAGTTGCTGCAATTCTTCGACGATCCAGCGCGCTTCGTCTTGATCGCCCGGACATTCGCGCACCCGCACAGGCTCGCCCGCTCCCGCGTCGGTACGCAGCTCTTTGCCCAGGCGCTGGGTGTTGTGGCTGATGAGGTGGTTGGCCGCGTCCAAGATGTGGCCGCTGGAGCGGTAATTCCGCTCCAGTTTGATCTGGTGGCGCACTTGGAATTCGTGCAAGAAGTCCTGCATGTTGTCCACCCGCGCACCCCGGAAAGCGTAGATGCTTTGGTCATCGTCGCCCACCGCCAGCACCGCCGTGCGCGGGCCGGTGAGCATCTTCAGCCAGAGGTATTGCAGCCGGTTGGTGTCTTGGAACTCGTCCACCAAAATATGGCGGAACCGGTTGCGGTAGTGCTCGCGCAGCGCCTCATCCCGCGCCAACAGTTCGTAGGTGCGCAGCAGCAATTCGGCAAAGTCCACCACGCCTTCGCGTTCGCATTGTTCTTCGTAGGCTTGGTAGATGCGCACCTGGGTTTGCGCGTGCGCGTCGCGCACCTCGACATCCCCCGGGCGTTGGCCGTCCTCTTTGCAATGGGCAATGAACCAGCTCTGCTGCCGCGCCGGGAAGCGCTCCTCATCCAACCCCAGGGACTTGATGACGCGCTTGACGGCGCTTTGCGTGTCGCCGCTGTCCATGATCTGGAACGCCGCAGGCAGCCCCGCAGCCTTCCAATGCATGCGCAAAAAACGGTGGCACAGGCCATGAAACGTGCCGATCCACATGCTGCGCACGTTCAGCGGCAGCATGGCACCCAGCCGGGTCATCATTTCCTTGGCGGCTTTGTTGGTGAACGTCACCGCCATCACCCCCGCTGGCGACACGCGCCCTTGGGCCAGCAACCACGCGATGCGCGTGGTCAGCACGCGGGTTTTGCCCGAGCCAGCGCCCGCCAAGATGAGGGCCGACTCATCCGGCAACGTCACCGCTGCCAGTTGTTCCGGGTTGAGAGCGCGCAGCAGCGCCGAACCATCGCGCAGCGGCGGCGCGGAGGCGGTGATGTCCGGGAAATCCATCAAAGCATTGTAGGAACCCCCCTCGCCCCCTGCACACCAGCCCCCCAGGCTGAAGCGTTGCCGGTGCCTAAAATCGGCTCAACCTTTGGTTGAGCTTGCTCAAGACTTGCTGGATGGCACCCATGAAATTTCAAGGCTCCGAACACTACGTCGCCACCGATGATTTGACGTTGGCCGTCAACGCCGCCATCACCCTGCAACGCCCGTTGCTGGTCAAGGGTGAACCGGGCACCGGCAAGACGCTGCTGGCCGAAGAAGCCGCCAAAGCCCTGGGCCTGCCGCTGCTCGAATGGCACATCAAGAGCACCACCAAGGCCCACCAGGGCCTGTACGAATACGATGCGGTGAGCCGCCTGCGCGACGGCCAACTCGGCGACGAGCGGGTGAAGGACATCCGCAACTACATCGTCAAAGGCGTGCTGTGGCAAGCTTTCGAGGCCGATCAGCCGGTGGCGCTGCTGATCGACGAAATCGACAAAGCGGACATCGAGTTCCCCAACGACTTGCTGCGTGAACTCGATCGCATGGAATTCCACTGCTACGAGACGCGCCAAACCATCCGTGCCAAGCACCGGCCGCTGGTGTTCATCACGTCGAACAACGAAAAAGAACTGCCGGACGCGTTTTTGCGCCGTTGTTTCTTCCATTACATCCAGTTCCCGAACGCGCAGACGATGCAACAAATCGTCGATGTGCATTACCCCGGTTTGAAGAAAGAACTGCTGGCCGCTGCGCTGAAAGCGTTTTACGAGGTGCGCAACCTGCCGGGTTTGAAGAAAAAACCCTCCACCTCGGAGCTGATCGACTGGCTGCGCTTGCTGCTGGCGCACGATATCGCCCCCGCCACCTTGGGCAACGCCGATGGCCCGACGCAACTGCCGCCCCTGGTCGGTGCCCTGCTCAAGAACGAGCAGGACATTGCGCTGTTCGAAAAACTCATCGCCATGCAGCGCGCCCGGCGCTGAACTCGCTTCATCCGCCGCAGGAGGCGCCGCCATGCTGATCGATTTTTTCCAGACCTTGCGCGCCGCCGGGCTGCCCGTGTCGGTGCGGGAATTTCTCACCTTGCTGGGCGCGTTGCGCGCCGGGGTGATCGGCCCCTCGGTGGACGAGTTTTACCACCTGGCCCGCCTGACGCTGGTGAAAGACGAAGCGCGCTTTGACAAGTTCGACCGGGCGTTTGCCGCGTATTTTCAAGGCGTCGAACTGCTGACCGATGGCTTGAGCGCCCAAGAACTGCCCGCGCAATGGCTGGAGCGCTTGCTGGAGCGCGAATTCACGCCCGAGGAACGCGCCGCCGTCTCCAAAATGGACTGGGACGAGCTGATGAAAACGCTCGCCAAGCGCCTGGAAGAACAAAAAGAGCGCCACGAGGGCGGCAGCAAGTGGATCGGCACCAACGGCACCAGCCCGTTTGGGCATGGGGGTTACAACCCGCAGGGCATCCGCATCGGTGGGCCGGGTCGAAACCGCAGCGCCGTCAAGGTGTGGGAACAGCGCACCTTCCGCGACTACGACGACAGCGCCGAACTGGGCTCACGCACGATGCAAGTCGCGCTGCGCCGGCTGCGGCGCTTTGCGCGGGAAGGCTCCGCGCTGGAGCTGGACATCCCGGACACCCTGCGCGCCACCGCCGCCAACGGGGGTTCCCTCGACCTGCGTTTGGTGCCCGAGCGCCACAACAAGGCCAAGGTGCTGCTGCTCATGGACGTGGGCGGCAGCATGGACGACCACGTCAAACAAGTCGAGCAACTCTTCACGGCGGCGCGCAGCGAGTTCAAGCACCTGGCGTTCTACTACTTTCACAACTGCGTGTACGACTTTGTGTGGAAGCACAACGGCCGACGCTACGCCGAGAAAACCTCAACCTGGGATCTGACCCGCACCTACAACAAGGACTGGCGCCTGATCTTCGTCGGCGACGCCACCATGAGCCCCTATGAACTGACGCAAATCGGCGGCAGCGTGGAGTTTTACAACCCCGAGCCGGGGGCGGTGTGGTTGCAGCGTTTGTTGGCGGCCTTCCCCAAATACGCTTGGATCAACCCGGAGCCGCAGGGGGTGTGGGAATACCGCCAAAGCGTGGGCATGGTGCGGCAGATGGTGCAACAGCGCATGTATCCGCTGACCTTGGCGGGGTTGGAGCGGGCGATGCGGGAATTGAGCAAATAACAGGAGCCACGCCCCATGGACTTTTTCAAGCACTGGGGCAAAGCCCGGCCAGTGGCCGAAGCGGCCACGTCCCATCATTTGCTCGTTTATCACAGCTTGGATGTCGCCGCTGTTGGAGCCGCTTGGCTGGAGCGTTCGGCGCATCTGTTGCATTGGATGGCCCAAACCGCCGGTCTGCCCGCCCCGGCCTTGCTGGATTGGCTGACGTTTTGGCTCGCGCTGCACGACATCGGCAAATTCGCCACGCCGTTTCAGGCTCAGCGGCCTGATTTGGTGCAGACGCTGCAAGGCCGCAGCGTGGCGGCACCCGCGCTGGGCGCACCGCGCCATGACAGCCTGGGTTTGTCGGCCTGGCAAAAGTGGCTGGCGCCGCTCGCTGTGCAAGAGCGCTGGTGGGGGGAAGCCGCCGCCGATCACGACATGGCGCCTTGGGCCCATGCCGTCACCGGGCACCACGGCCAGCCCGGCAGGCCCGATCTGGCAACGGTCACACGCTACTTCAGCACCGCCGATCAAACCAGCTTGATCGCGTTCGCCCAAGCCATGCGCCATTTGTTCATCACGCCGAGCGTCATGGCCGCTGTGTGCGCCACTGAGCCTGAGGATTTTGAAGTGCGCAGCCAGCGCTTGTCCTGGTGGGTCGCGGGCGTGGCGGTGCTGGCGGATTGGATTGGCTCCAACACCGAGTTTTTCCCTTACGAAGCCCAGCCGGACACGTCACTCGCCCGCTACTGGCAGCAGGCGTGTGCCCGAGCGCACCGGGCGCTGGACCAAACCGGCGTGCTGCCCGCTGCGTGCCCCCAAGAACAGCCTTGGGCACGGTTGTTTCCGCACATCCACCAACCGTCAGCGCTGCAAGCTTGGGCACAACACACAGCACTGAGCCAGGGCCCGCAATTGCACCTTTTGGAAGACGTGACCGGTGCGGGCAAAACCGAAGCAGCGGTGATGCTGGCCCATCGCTTGATGGCCAACGGCAGCGCCGACGGCTACTTCATCGGCCTGCCAACGATGGCCACGGCCAACGCGATGTACCAACGCTTGGTCGATGTTCACGTGCGTTTATTTGCCAGCGACGCCAGCCTGACGCTGGCCCATGGACGCAAAGATCTGGTGGAAATGTTCGCCGCCTCGGTATTGCGTGCCGGCAAAGCTGAGGCCGACCCGGCCCAGCAAGACGACAGCGCCACCACCCGTTGCACCCGCTGGCTGGCCGACCACAACAAACGGGCACTGCTCGCACCGGCGGGCGTGGGCACGGTCGATCAGGCACTGCTGGCGGTGTTGCAGAACAAGCATCAATCGCTGCGGTTGCTCGGTTTGTTCCGCAAGGTGTTGATCGTGGATGAGGTTCACGCCTGCGATGCCTACATGCAACGCACGTTGGAGGTACTGCTGCGCTGCCATGCGGCCAGTGGGGGCAGTGCCATCCTGCTATCGGCCACCTTGCCGCAGGGGATGAAACAGCGCTTGTTCGATGCGTATGCCCAGGGCTGTGGTGCCCAACGGCCTGCATTGATCGAACGGGCTTATCCGCTCATCACATCGTGGCCAGGGGCACCGGGCGCGGTTTCATCCAACCGCTGCGAGGAAGTGGCCGTGCCCACGCGCAGCGCGATGTGCGCCGCACTGTGCAGGTTCGTTACACCGCCGATCTTGACGCGGTGCTGGCCCACATCACCGAAGCGCTTGCGCAGGGGCAGTGCGTGGGCTGGATTCGCAACACCATCGGCGACGCGCTGGCGGCCCAGGCTTTGCTGTGTGAGCGGGTGGCACCGGAGGGCATCACGCTGTTTCATGCCCGTTTCACGCTGGGGGATCGGCTGGACATCGAAACCGAGGTGCTGGCGCACTTGGGCGCTCGCAGTGGCCCGACACAACGACGTGGCCGGTTGCTGATTGCTACCCAGGTGGCCGAGCAATCGCTGGATGTGGATTTGGATGTGCTGGTGAGTGACCTGGCCCCCATCGATCGGCTGATTCAACGCGCCGGGCGGCTGTGCCGGCATGTGCGAAATCAGGCAGGCGAGCGGTTGCCGCTGGGTGCCGTCGATGGCCGAGGGGCACCGCAGTTGTGGGTGTACGGGCCGGCCTGGGCGCCGCAACCAGGGGCGGACTGGTTCCGCCAAACATTCAAGAAAGCGGCCTACGTTTATGACGATCACGCCCAGCTCTGGCTGAGTGCGCAGCAGTTGCAGGCGGGCCGGTTCACCATGCCGGAGGATGCGCGCCCCATGATGGAAGCGGTGTATGGCGATGTGGACATCCCGCCCGGCCTGGAAAAAAGCCATCTAAAGGCGCTGGGCAAGGGTTATGGCAGCCGCTCCAACGCGCAGGACAACACCATCAAGCTGGATGAAGGTTACGTGCGTTCCGGGCTGGAATGGTTGGCCGACACCTCGGCCCCCTCGCGTCTGGGAGAAGACACCGTGGATGTGGTGCTGGGCCGTTGGGTGAACGGGCAGGTGCAGCCGTGGCGGGCCGACAAGGCCGCACACGCCTGGGCCTATAGCACGCTGCGGGTGCCCCGGCGCCTGATCGACCAGGCGGTGCCACCCGCCACGCCCGAACAGGCCCACGCCGTTGAAGCTGCATTGGCGAGCATGCCCGGCGGCGGGCGCTGGGTGGTGTTGCTGGTGCTGGCCATGGTGAATGGGCAGTGGCAAGGTCAAGCGTTAAGCCAAGCCAAGGAGCGCCGCCCCGCCGAGTGTCGAACGTGGGTGTATGACGGGCGACGGGGGTTGGTCACAGGGTGAATTTTGGTGTTGATAATCCACACCATGAACAGCAAACAGGTCATCAAACGACTGGAGGCGGATGGTTGGTATCTGGCTCGTGTGAAGGGTTCACATCACCAGTTCAAGCATCCGAACAAACCCGGGTTAGTCACGGTCAAACACCCGGACGGAGACATCCCCACCCCGACCCTCTACAGCATTGAACGGCAAGCCGGTTGGCGAAAGTGAAAGGACACCCCATGAAATTCACCGTGGTTTTGCACACCGATGACGGTCAGCATTACGGCGTCATCGTCCCGGATTTGCCGGGGTGTTTTTCGGGCGGCCATGGCATTGACGACGCTCTTGCGAGTGTTCAAGAGGCCATTGACCTGCACGTTGAAACACTGCTCGACGATGGCGTAGACATTCCGCCACGCCAACCCATCACCGTCCACCAAGCCAATCCCGACTACGCCGGGGGGGTGTGGGCGGTGGTGGACGTACCGATCGAGAAGTACTTGGGGCCTGCCGAAAAAGTCAACATCACCATTCCGCGCCGTTTGCTGGCACGCATTGACGAATACGCCCGGGCGCATGGTGCCACCCGCAGCGGTTTTCTGGCAGAAGCTGCACGGCAAGCCATGCGCGGTTAAACTGAAGAACAAACGACAAGGGAGCCCCCCCATGAACCTGCTCGAAGAAGCCTGGTTGCCCGTGCGTCTGCACAACGGTGAACGACGGTGGATCGCCCCACACGCGCTGGCACGCCCCGATGTGGCAGCGTTCGATGCCCCGCGTGCTGACTTCAACGGCGCCTTGGCTCAATTCGGCATCGCGCTGCTGCAAACCGTGGCACCGCCCAGCAGCAAAGCCGCTTGGAAAGCACGCTGGCAAACCCCGCCGGATGAGGCCACGTTGCAAAGCTGGCTCGTCCCTTGGGCGGATCGTTTCGTGCTGGATGGTCACGGCCCGCGCTTCATGCAAGACCTGACGGTTCACCAAATCCGGGACACCAAAGTTGTTGCGATTGGAAACTTGTTGCTAGAAGCTCCAGGAGAAAACACCCAGGACAACAACGCCGATCACTTCATCAAACGCGGCACCGTCGAAGCCATGTGCCCGCACTGTGCGGCGCTGGCGCTGTTCACGCTGCAAGTCAACGCGCCATCGGGTGGGGCGGGGCATCGCACCGGGCTGCGTGGCGGCGGGCCACTCACCACGCTGCTGGTTGCGCCGTCCACGCCCGAGGCCCCGCGCAGCTTGTGGCACCAACTCTGGCTCAACGTGCTGCCCTCCAGCACCTTCGAATCGGCCACGAACTGCGATGCGGCACTGGATGAACCCCACCACCGCATGCCCTGGCTCGCCAGTTTGGACGTGACCCAAAGCACCACCGGCGAAACCGCCCCCCAGCAAACCCACCCTTTGCAGGTGTATTGGGCCATGCCGCGCCGCATCCGGCTGCATCTGGAGGCGCTGGCCAGCGGCACGTGCGACGTGTGTCACCGCGCCGAGCTGCCACAGGTGCGCCACTACGTCACCCGCAACTACGGCATGAACTACAAGGGCGCTTGGCGGCATCCGCTCTCGCCCTACTACACGGCCAAGGACGAGAAGCTGCCGATGCACCCACAGCCTGGCGGCCTGGGCTACCGCCACTGGCTTGGGCTGGTATTGGGGATGAGCGATGAAAAGCGCCAGATCGAAGCGGCCACCGTAGTGGGTGAATTCATGCTGCACGCGGCGCGTGGCCAACTGGCTGCCAGCCCAGGCAGCAGCGCCGATCACCCACAGTTGTGGGCCTTCGGCTTCGACATGGACAACATGAAAGCCCGCTGCTGGTACGAAGCCCATTTGCCGCTCTACGACTTGGAAGGCTGCTCACCCGAGGCCCAAACGCTGCTGCGCAACGAGGTCAAACGCTGGCTGACCGGGGCAGAGCTGGCCGCCAGTTATCTGCGGGGTGCCGTCAAAGATGCGTGGTTCAGCGCCGAGGCACGCGGCGACTTCAGCCATGTGGACGCCGCGTTCTGGCACGCCACCGAAGCCGCGTTTTACGGCTTGCTGCGCCCAACCGTGGCCCACCTGCGCAGCGATACCCCGCTGGACGGCCAAGCCATGGCCACCCGCTGGCTGGCGCAGTTGCAGCGCGAGGTGTTCCGGCTGTTTGAGGAGGATTTCGTTGGCGCCGGGGCCATCGAGCGGCAAAACCCCCGGCGGGTGACTGAGGCGCTGGTGCAGTTGCGCAAGAACCTTTATGGCCCGAAGCTGCGCGCCGCGCTCGAACTGCCAGCGCTGGAAAAAACCGTCAAAAAGACACCCAAAACATCTTCTAGTGTCATGTCATCGCTGGCCTGCCGTCCCCTCACCCCGGCCCTCTCCCCCAAGGGGAGAGGGAGAAATGACTTCAAAGCCCCTCTCCCATCGGGGGAGAGGGGTTGGGGTGAGGGGAACGCGTCGCCGAACACTCCGACATCTGCCACTTGACGCAACACTAGGAAGGAGTGATGCGATGACAGCATCTGTGACCAGCGAGCGTTACCGGCTCGCGCCCCCCGTCAAGGCGGCGTTCATGGCGTGGTGGCACGCCTTGTCGGATGAAGCGGCACGGGGTCAGCCCAAGGCAGACCGCGCCATCCTGCGCCGCTGCGAAAACCTCACCGACGTGACACTCAGCGCCGCTTTTCAGCGTGTTTACTGGACGTTGCACGCCGCCCACACCGGCCCCGCGTGGGCCCCTTGGCAGCAAGAGCGCATCGCGGCGTTGGTGGCTTTGTCGGCGCATGTTCGGGGTGCTGGGGCGCTCTCGTTGCCACGCGCCATGCACCAGACGGTGGGCGGCTCGGATCGGGCAAGCGTCAGCGAGCTGCGCTTCAAGCGGCTGCTGGAGTCACCCGACATCGAGAGTTTGTTCACCGGGCTGCGTCGGGTGATGCCGCTCATCGACCATCAGGTCGATGTGGGCTCAATGGCGCAGGACGTGTTCGGCTGGGGCGACGGCGTGCGCAAACGCTGGGCCTACGCCTACTACGACCCCACATCCACCCCCATCGAAGCGTCTCCGGCCCGTGCTGCGGCGTCGGCCTGATTCAGCGTTCACACATTCAGAGAGGTTTGTCATGTCCCATTCTGCTCACCGTTTTGTGCAACTGCATCTGCTGACGCACTACCCGCCCTCCAACCTCAACCGAGACGACACGGGCCGCCCTAAAACCGCCTTGGTAGGGGACGCCACCCGGTTGCGCGTCTCCTCCCAAAGCCAAAAGCGCGCTTGGCGCACCTCGGAAACGTTTGCCGTCGATCTCGCCGGCTGCCTGGGCCGGCGCACGCGCCAGCTCGGCAAGGAAGTGTTCAAGACGCTGTGCGCCGGCGGTGTGAGCGACAAACTGGCACGCGAGTGGGCCAAAGACATCGCCAAACAATTCGGCAAGCTGAAATCCGACAAGAAACCGGTGAACGACTCCGACCTGGAAATCGAGCAGCTCGCCCACCTCAGCCCCGAGGAGTGGGAGGCCACTTTTGCGCTGGCGCAAGCGCTGATCGCCCGCAAGGAAGGCCCGACTGAGGCCGAGCTGCGCCTGCTGACACAACCTCGCCGGGCGGTGGACATCGCCATGTTCGGTCGGATGTTGGCCGATTCACCCGAGTTCAACATGGAGGCGGCGGTGCAGGTGGCACACGCCATCACGGTGCATCGCGCAGCGGTGGAGGACGATTTTTTCAGCGCCGTGGACGACCTGAACCGCAACGACACCACGGGCGCCGGCCACATCGGCGAACGCGGCTACGGCGCGGGTTTGTTCTACCTCTACATCGCCATCAACCGGGAATTGCTGCGCCACAACCTGGGTGGGGATGAAGCCTTGGCGGAGCGCGCCTTGGCCGCGTTGGTGCAGGCTGTCACCCGGGTGTCGCCCACGGGGATGCAAAACAGTTTTGCCTCGCGGGCCTATGCGGGTTATGTGCTGGCGGAAAAGGGCGATCAGCAGCCGCGCTCGCTTTCCCAAGCTTTTCTGAAACCCGTCCATGACCAAGGCGAAGGCATGTTCACCCAGGCTGTGACAGCACTGGAAACCCGCTGCGCCAACTTCGATGCGGTCTATGGGGCGTGTGCCCAAGCACGCTACACGCTCAACGTGGAAACGCCCACCGGCACGCTGGCCGAGCTGATCCGTTTCGTGGCGGAATGAGCGCCATGGACTTTCTGGTTTTCCAACTTCAGGCGCCGATGGCGTCGTGGGGGGAAGCGGCGGTGGGGGAGTATCGGGGTTCGGCACCGCATCCGGGGCAGTCGGCCTTGGTGGGGTTGCTGGGCGCAGCGCTGGGGCTGGATCGGGCCGACGAGGCCGCCCATGCGGCGCTGCGCGATGGCTACGGTTTCGCCGTAGGCGTGCTCGGTGCCCAAGGGGATGGCCGCTTGCTGCGTGACTATCACACCGCCCAGGTGCCCCCGCGCAGTGCGCTCAAGGGCCGCCCACACGCCACGCGCCGCGATGAGCTGGCGATGCCCAAACGCGAGCTGGGCACCATTCTTTCCACCCGGGATTACCGGCAGAACGTGCATTACCTGATCGCCGTCGCGCTGCGCGAAGGGGCCACGGCCCCGCACACGCTGGCCGCGCTGGCACAGGCGCTGCGCACGCCCCGCTTTCATCTGTACCTGGGCCGCAAGACCTGCGCCCCAGCCGCGCCGCTGTGGCCGCAGGTGGTGGAGGCCGCGTCGGCCCATGCGGCGATGCAGGTGTTTGGCGAGCGTTTCGAAGCCCAGCGTCAACAAGCCCAGGCGGCCACACAGGCCGCACGGCCCCAGCGCTGGGTGCCCGAGGTGCTGGAGCCGCTGCCCAGCCTCACCCGGTTGCACTTTGATGCCCACATTCCCGCCGGCGTGCCGGCATGGCTCAACGTGCCACGCAAGGATCGGCTGATGAGCCGCCGAGGCTGGCAGTTTGGGGATCGCACGGAGTTCACGGCCTGGCTGGCCGAAGAGGAGCCGCCATGTTCTTGAGTTTGCTCACCCCGCGTCCGGGTCACGAGCGCGAAGCGGCGCAGCAGCGTTTGGCCGATGGCCCTTATGGCGATCACCAATGGTTGTGGCGCCTGTTCCCCGCCGAAGCGGGCACGGCCCGGGATTTTCTGTTTCGGCGTCAAGAGGTGGGCGGGTTGCCGCGTTATCACTTGGTGTCGCAGCGGGCACCGCAGTCACCGGGGGAGGCTTGGCTGCTACAAACGCGGCCTTATGCGCCGAAGTTGGAAGCCGGCGAGCGGCTGGCGTTCGAGCTGCTGGCCTGCCCAACGGTGCGCCATGGGCGTGACCCGCGAGACGGCAAATCCCGCCGCCATGATGTGGTGATGGAAGCGAAGAAAACCCTGTTGGCCGAGCGCAGCCTGAGCCGCTGGGCAGATTGGCCAGCCAGCGATGGCCGCCCGGATTTGTACGCGCTGGTGCAATCGACCTGCACAGCGTGGCTGGCGCGGCGCGGGGAGCGCGCAGGGTTTGTGCTGGATGAGGCGTGCTGTGTGGTGTCGGCCTATCAGCCGATGCGCCAGCGGCGCAGCAGTGCGCCTGCCGACGAGGCGCCCTTGCAATTCAGCACCGTGGAACTCAGCGGCGAACTGACGGTGCAAGACCCCAGCGCTTTCACCCACATGCTGACGCACGGCCTGGGCAGCGCCAAGGCGTTTGGCTGTGGGTTGATGTTGGTGCGGCGGGCACTGTGAGCACGCTGTTGCCATCGCTCAAGCCGATCCCGATCAAGGAGCGAATTTCCATCGTCTTTGTGGGGCTGGGCGAGCTGGACGTGATCGACGGGGCGTTTGTCATCGTCGATGCCACGGGCGTTCGCACGCAACTGCCCATCGGTGGGGTGGCGTGTGTGATGTTGGAGCCGGGGTCGCGGCTGTCGCACCGGGCGGCGGCGCTGGCGGCGCGGGTGGGCACGCTGCTGGTGTGGGTGGGGGAAGCGGGCGTGCGGCTCTATTCGGCGGGGCAGCCGGGCGGGGCGCGTTCGGATCGGCTGCTGTACCAGGCCCGGCTGGCGCTGGATGAAACGCTGCGGCTCAAGGTGGTTCGCAAAATGTACGCCCTGCGTTTTGACGAGGAGCCGCCAGCGCGGCGCAGCGTGGAGCAGTTGCGCGGCATCGAGGGTGCGCGGGTTCGGCAGACTTACCAGCTCTTGGCCAAGAAGTTTGGTGTCCACTGGAAGGGGCGGGACTATGACCCCGAATCCTGGGATGTGAGTGATTTACCGAACCGGTGTTTATCGGCGGCCACGGCATGTTTGTACGGGGTGACGGAAGCGGCGGTGCTGGCGGCGGGGTATGCGCCGGCGGTGGGGTTCATTCACACGGGCAAGCCGCTTTCGTTTGTGTACGACATCGCCGATCTCTACAAATTTGAAACGGTGGTGCCGGTGGCGTTCAAGGTGGCGGCGTCGCAGCCGCGTGGCAATGCCGAGCGCGAGGTGCGGTTGGCGTGCCGGGACATGTTCCGGCAAACGCGCCTGCTGGATCGCATCATCCCTGACATTGAAGCGATTTTGGCGGCGGGTGAAGTGGTGCCGGCGCAGGCGCTGCAAGGGGTGGTTGGCCCGGCCATTCCGAACCAGGAGGGCGTGGGGGATGCTGGTCATCGTGCTTGAGAATGTGCCGCCTCGGTTGAGGGGGCGCATGGCGGTGTGGTTGCTGGAGGTGCGTGCGGGGGTGTATGTGGGCAACTATGGCCGCAAGGTGCGGGAATACTTGTGGGAGCAAGTGGAAGAGGGGCTGGAAGATGGCAATGCGGTGATGGTGTGGCGCAGCACGGCAGAAGCTGGATACGAGTTTCTGACGCTGGGCCCAAACCGGCGCATGCCGGTGGACTTGGACGGCGTGCAACTGGTGAGTTTCTTCCCCCCAACCGCCCCGGATTCAGACGCCTGATGCGGCTCTTTAACAATCTGTTTGGGAGGGTCTAAAAATCGGTAGATTTTTGAGGGGTGAAATTTGTCTTTGGAATCATTGAGATAGGATTGGTGTGTTCCCCACGGGGGTGGGGATGAACCGAATCGTCAGGGGGTAGCACGCCCCGAGGTCTGGTGTTCCCCACGGGGGTGGGGATGAACCGAATCGTCAGGGGGTAGCACGCCCCGAGGTCTGGTGTTCCCCACGGGGGTGGGGATGAACCTTCGATTCTGGAATTCAATTTCGGCGGCTATTTGTGTTCCCCACGGGGGTGGGGATGAACCGCGCCGTGCCGAACTGCGGCGCCGCCGCGTGCCGTGTTCCCCACGGGGGTGGGGATGAACCGAAGGGCGTGCTCACCTCGTCCGGCCCGCCGGAGTGTTCCCCACGGGGGTGGGGATGAACCGCATCCGGTCATGTACCGGTGGGCGAATCGCCTGTGTTCCCCACGGGGGTGGGGATGAACCGTATTTGCCCAAGCTCTCGCCTGTTTTTGCTGTGTGTTCCCCACGGGGGTGGGGATGAACCGCCCAGCGCCAGCAAGAGGCGCAGGCCACGCCGGTGTTCCCCACGGGGGTGGGGATGAACCGGAGCCGCCCAAGCAGGCGCCGCAGCCATCGGCGTGTTCCCCACGGGGGTGGGGATGAACCGTGACAATCTCCGCCATGACAGACACTTCTTCCGTGTTCCCCACGGGGGTGGGGATGAACCGATAAAAAAACTGCGTCTGACTGAAGTGGGTCAGTGTTCCCCACGGGGGTGGGGATGAACCGCACAGGCGCGCAAAATAAATCGGGTTGAGCAAGTGTTCCCCACGGGGGTGGGGATGAACCGACGCTGAACGACGCCCTGCGTGCTGTGCTGCCGTGTTCCCCACGGGGGTGGGGATGAACCGTTTGAGCGAGAAACCCGCTCAGTGCCGGCTGCGTGTTCCCCACGGGGGTGGGGATGAACCGGGGGTGTCGTACATTGTCAAAACGGAGCGCGGGTGTTCCCCACGGGGGTGGGGATGAACCGCGGAACGTCGTGCAGTTCGATGATCCGGCACCGTGTTCCCCACGGGGGTGGGGATGAACCGGGCAAGGAGTTCGCCCACCAGTGATGATTGACGTGTTCCCCACGGGGGTGGGGATGAACCGGTGCTGCACCTGATGATAAGTGCTGCACTTTGGTGTTCCCCACGGGGGTGGGGATGAACCGATTAGCCAGCGCCAGCGCCTCAGCATCCGACAGTGTTCCCCACGGGGGTGGGGATGAACCGTGAACAACAGGTTTGTCAAGACTCTGATATCAGTGTTCCCCACGGGGGTGGGGATGAACCGCTCTCTACGGCCCGCTTGCGGCGCACCGCTATCGTGTTCCCCACGGGGGTGGGGATGAACCGCCCGTACGCGGAAAATAGACCGTGCCGGTTTCGTGTTCCCCACGGGGGTGGGGATGAACCGCCCGGGCGCGCATCTGGCGCATGCGCTTGGGGGTGTTCCCCACGGGGGTGGGGATGAACCGTTATCAACCGTCGCCAAAGGATCAAAGGACGAGTGTTCCCCACGGGGGTGGGGATGAACCGCGAGGGCGGCTAGATCACTTGAGCTGGGTGACGTGTTCCCCACGGGGGTGGGGATGAACCGCATTGATGCCCAACGCTGACGTAACCGGCCTTGTGTTCCCCACGGGGGTGGGGATGAACCGACAGTGGACGGGGCGGGCTCCGGCGTAGATGCGTGTTCCCCACGGGGGTGGGGATGAACCGCCGTCCGCATCATGCTCAACCCCGCCCACCCGGTGTTCCCCACGGGGGTGGGGATGAACCGCTTATGGAGCACGACAGGCTGACCCTTGAGCCGTGTTCCCCACGGGGGTGGGGATGAACCGGACGGCAACCATGATTAAAAACGGTCTGGAATGTGTTCCCCACGGGGGTGGGGATGAACCGAGCGCGACGCCATCCGCAAGGCGCATGATGCGGTGTTCCCCACGGGGGTGGGGATGAACCGACGACAAGCGCTTGCGCCAAGGCGGTCGCAAAGTGTTCCCCACGGGGGTGGGGATGAACCGCTCGAAAATGCAACGCAATCGAATTCGACCACCGTGTTCCCCACGGGGGTGGGGATGAACCGCGATCATACTCGTCGGATCCCCGTTTGACCTGGTGTTCCCCACGGGGGTGGGGATGAACCGTCGTGGACTAATGCTTGATTTGTCTAACGCATGTGTTCCCCACGGGGGTGGGGATGAACCGACGTGGAGCTGTCTGGATCGCTGGAGGCCCCGGTGTTCCCCACGGGGGTGGGGATGAACCGGTGGCGCGAGCGATGCGCAACCTGCACGGGGTGTGTTCCCCACGGGGGTGGGGATGAACCGGCCATTAAGGATGCATTTGCAAACGGGGCCGGGTGTTCCCCACGGGGGTGGGGATGAACCGATGCGGATGTGTTCCGGGCGGTCTCGCGGGCCGTGTTCCCCACGGGGGTGGGGATGAACCGCAAATCATCGCCGAAGCCAAGGCCGGTGGCTAGTGTTCCCCACGGGGGTGGGGATGAACCGCGCGAAGACGACAAGCGCCTGCGCGAAGGCGGGTGTTCCCCACGGGGGTGGGGATGAACCGTTTCGGCGGCATCATTAAATGGCGTATGGAAAGTGTTCCCCACGGGGGTGGGGATGAACCGGCCGGAGTAATTGGGCTTGTAGCCACACCGAAGTGTTCCCCACGGGGGTGGGGATGAACCGGTGTTGTACAGCCATTGCATGGCCGCTTGCCCGTGTTCCCCACGGGGGTGGGGATGAACCGATGACTTGCAAAGGGCGCGACGGGCTTGCAATGTGTTCCCCACGGGGGTGGGGATGAACCGGATTTAATGTCATGAGCGATTCGCAGATGTCAGTGTTCCCCACGGGGGTGGGGATGAACCGTTGAATCAAGCGTGGAGCCTGAGGATTTGGCTGTGTTCCCCACGGGGGTGGGGATGAACCGGTCATGATCTTGCTCGATCCGGCGGTCGAGTTGTGTTCCCCACGGGGGTGGGGATGAACCGTTGAAAACTTGAACCGCATTACTCATCATCGCGTGTTCCCCACGGGGGTGGGGATGAACCGCGTTAATGCTGGCTTCGCGCAGCCTGACAGCGGTGTTCCCCACGGGGGTGGGGATGAACCGGGCCACCGATATGGCCCGCGAGACCGCCCGGAGTGTTCCCCACGGGGGTGGGGATGAACCGCCTGACTCTGCGTGCAAGCGGGTCGTTTGAATGTGTTCCCCACGGGGGTGGGGATGAACCGTATCCGGCAGGGCGGGCGGCGATCCCGCTGTAGTGTTCCCCACGGGGGTGGGGATGAACCGAATTGCTGGAGGCGGCATGACGCACGGCGGCAGTGTTCCCCACGGGGGTGGGGATGAACCGCAACCATGTTCGGGAAACTTGACAGCCTCAACGTGTTCCCCACGGGGGTGGGGATGAACCGCCTTAGACCTGCTTTCGATGAACAACACCAGTGTGTTCCCCACGGGGGTGGGGATGAACCGTTCAAGAGCCAGCCGCACCTGGCGTGCCGCGTGTGTTCCCCACGGGGGTGGGGATGAACCGCAATACGTAAATCTACTGTTTGTTTACAAGGAGTGTTCCCCACGGGGGTGGGGATGAACCGGATCGGCGAGCATATCCGTCGATGGGTGCTTGGTGTTCCCCACGGGGGTGGGGATGAACCGACCCCCGGCTACCCGATTAGCCAGCGCCAGGAGTGTTCCCCACGGGGGTGGGGATGAACCGGCTTCAAAATTCAAGGCTGCGCGGGCCGTGCAGTGTTCCCCACGGGGGTGGGGATGAACCGTCGACGATCCGCCGTAAACCGTTTGAATGCCCGTGTTCCCCACGGGGGTGGGGATGAACCGCCGGAAAAACTCGCTCATGATCGACTCAAGGGGTGTTCCCCACGGGGGTGGGGATGAACCGTGCTGGTGGTGTTCGGGCGCGACATCGACCAAGTGTTCCCCACGGGGGTGGGGATGAACCGGCGGTGCTGGCAGTGGCGTCAAGCAGGGCGACGTGTTCCCCACGGGGGTGGGGATGAACCGACGGGACAGTCGAGGAGGATGTCGACCAGGTCGTGTTCCCCACGGGGGTGGGGATGAACCGCCTACGGCGGCGCCAATGGCGATTCATCTGCAGTGTTCCCCACGGGGGTGGGGATGAACCGGTCAGCGCGGCCTTGATGGCCGCTTTGGCTTCGTGTTCCCCACGGGGGTGGGGATGAACCGGTCATGCACGACACTGACGGTGCCGGTGGCGCGTGTTCCCCACGGGGGTGGGGATGAACCGCGCCTGAAGCGTCCCCATGCCGATTTCGGCACGTGTTCCCCACGGGGGTGGGGATGAACCGCCCTGGTAGCTTGGCTCAGTGAGCTGAAGCCGGTGTTCCCCACGGGGGTGGGGATGAACCGGATATGTTGTCATGAGCGATTTACTTAAACATGTGTTCCCCACGGGGGTGGGGATGAACCGCGTACCGAGCCGCCCAGGCTGGCGTGTCTGAGGTGTTCCCCACGGGGGTGGGGATGAACCGCTCGGCGGATTGGGGTTGTAGCGATGATCGGCGTGTTCCCCACGGGGGTGGGGATGAACCGCCGGCACCGCAGCCATCGGCGCGAGAATACCGGTGTTCCCCACGGGGGTGGGGATGAACCGTCGATCGTCATTGACGAGCCGGGCGACCCTGAGTGTTCCCCACGGGGGTGGGGATGAACCGCAGGTCGCAGCGACCCAGGCATCGGCCCAGGCGTGTTCCCCACGGGGGTGGGGATGAACCGCAGATGCTCTGGCCGCAGCCGCGCCGGCAGCGGTGTTCCCCACGGGGGTGGGGATGAACCGCCCGTGCCGGGCTTGTCGGGTTGAACGGCGGGGTGTTCCCCACGGGGGTGGGGATGAACCGGTCGAAGGATCGAAGAAACTCGAACTTATCCAGTGTTCCCCACGGGGGTGGGGATGAACCGCCGGATGAGTGGGTAAAATCAAAAGCAGGGACGTGTTCCCCACGGGGGTGGGGATGAACCGACACGCGCTGCATCTTGTGGCCCCTGGATTGCGTGTTCCCCACGGGGGTGGGGATGAACCGCGATTGAAGCTGCGCTGCTGGCGTCCGGTGAAGTGTTCCCCACGGGGGTGGGGATGAACCGTAGCCGTCAGGGCGCGAGACAATCCCGCTGTAGTGTTCCCCACGGGGGTGGGGATGAACCGAATAAGACTGCAATCCGCAACGCAACACCAGTGTGTTCCCCACGGGGGTGGGGATGAACCCAGGCCAGTTTGCAAAATGCTGGAAAATAACCCGTGTTCCCCACGGGGGTGGGGATGAACCGCCGGCGGCGATTGCGTCGGCCTGAGAAAATGTGTGTTCCCCACGGGGGTGGGGATGAACCGACAAAACTGCTCGGATTTATCCCGCAAGAGTCGTGTTCCCCACGGGGGTGGGGATGAACCGTCCTCAGTCGGGCATCCTCAAACGCCACGCCCGTGTTCCCCACGGGGGTGGGGATGAACCGGTCATTGCGGGTACGGCACGCGCCGGGCGGATGTGTTCCCCACGGGGGTGGGGATGAACCGTCGCAGGGCGTCTCGCATGGCGGTTGTGGTGAGTGTTCCCCACGGGGGTGGGGATGAACCGTCCCAGCAAAACAACGGGCAGCCCCCAAAAGCGTGTTCCCCACGGGGGTGGGGATGAACCGATGACGGCCAAGCCTGCGCCTCTTGACATTGAGTGTTCCCCACGGGGGTGGGGATGAACCGTAAATGGAAACCTCCGCCGGCATATGGCACTTGTGTTCCCCACGGGGGTGGGGATGAACCGACCGCATGGGCATTTACGCCACGGCAGTGCAGGTGTTCCCCACGGGGGTGGGGATGAACCGGCCACAGGGCGCATTGACTTGGCGGTTGCTGCGTGTTCCCCACGGGGGTGGGGATGAACCGCCAAGATGAAGCAAGCCGATGACAAGGCCAGCGTGTTCCCCACGGGGGTGGGGATGAACCGGCCTCGGCAATGCCGACAAGCAAGTTCGCATCGTGTTCCCCACGGGGGTGGGGATGAACCAGCACCCCCAGAGTGGCGGCTAGGGCGAATATCGTGTTCCCCACGGGGGTGGGGATGAACCGTCCTGTGCGTCCGGGAATTTCAAGTCAGCATCGTGTTCCCCACGGGGGTGGGGATGAACCGTCCTTGGAGCGCGAACTGGGCGACGCTCGCAAGTGTTCCCCACGGGGGTGGGGATGAACCGCATTGGTGCCCGTCAGTGTAGTGTCGCGGTACGTGTTCCCCACGGGGGTGGGGATGAACCGGCGCAGCGGCGATGACTGCGGGGCAGCTCGCCGTGTTCCCCACGGGGGTGGGGATGAACCGACCCCAACAAATACGCTTACCGAGTATCGATCGTGTTCCCCACGGGGGTGGGGATGAACCGCCCACCAGCCGGCTCAGGCACCGGTGCCGACTGTGTTCCCCACGGGGGTGGGGATGAACCGTCGATCCAGCTCACTGTCGAGCTAGACGCCGGGTGTTCCCCACGGGGGTGGGGATGAACCGGTTGCGTTGAGGGCTCACGGCCAGCGCTCGCCGTGTTCCCCACGGGGGTGGGGATGAACCGTGCTGTGGATTTCTCCCTCTGCTGTGGATCGTGTGTTCCCCACGGGGGTGGGGATGAACCGCAGGCTGACACGTTCGCCCACCCGTCCCGCTTGTGTTCCCCACGGGGGTGGGGATGAACCGCAGTAAAATGGAATCGGAAAATGGATGCAGTGCGTGTTCCCCACGGGGGTGGGGATGAACCGCCCCCTCAAATCGATCTGGACATAGCAGCTCGGTGTTCCCCACGGGGGTGGGGATGAACCGTGACCGCGCTGAGAAATATGGAGCGGCGGGTTGTGTTCCCCACGGGGGTGGGGATGAACCGACGCTGGATGAGCTGATGCGCGAGCGCGAGCAGTGTTCCCCACGGGGGTGGGGATGAACCGCCCGCGAACTGCAAGCGCGGCTCGCCGCAGCTGTGTTCCCCACGGGGGTGGGGATGAACCGGCTCTTGAGGCTCAACGCGCCGCCCAGCGCCGCGTGTTCCCCACGGGGGTGGGGATGAACCGGGCGGTCGGCGCGGGACTTTCCTTTTTGTGGAGTGTTCCCCACGGGGGTGGGGATGAACCGCAACTGCAAGCCAAGATCAAAAACTTGGAGGCGTGTTCCCCACGGGGGTGGGGATGACGCCCGACGATTACCCCCTGGTTCGTCTGGTGCCCAGCAGCCTGGCGCCCGACACGGTGTTACCGCGCCGCCGCATCGAGCTGCTGATTTACTTTGGCCAGCCGGCCAACGAGTCCGACCCCGGTGGCCTGGAAGCTGTTTGCAGCCAATGGCCAGAGATGGAAAAAGCGCTCATCAACGCCTGCTACCAGTGCCCCGGCATGATCTGCCTATGCCAAGAAACCATCACCGATGAAGACCGCGTGGCCAGCTACAAGCTGCAGGCCCTACGCGTGATGGTACGCAGGTGAAAGGTGTAGACTCCGCCTGCCGGCGCGGGTCATCAGGCTGACTCGGCCCCAGCTCTCGGGCTGAGGATGAGCCGACCAGGGTCGCCAACCTGGCCCACCGGCGCTCTACCGAATACGAACCGCCCCCTTGGGCGGTTTTTGCTTTTCGTTGTAGATCAGCGAGAGAAACCACGCCTCGGTTCCGCTCGCATCGATTTTTAGGGCCGCACGGTAAGGCTTGCCGTCGATCTTGAGCAACACAAAACGGCGTTCCTGCGGCCCCGCCCAGACCTCACCGTCACGCAGCAAATCGGGCACCTTGGCGTAATCGGCCACCCCGACCTCTGGATGCTTGGCGATGTGCTCATCCAGCGATGTTCTGGAAAGCCATACCGTCTTGGCTGAGGTTCGCAAGAGTTCTCGGTCGGCATCCGTGAGGCTGGCGATGGCAAACCGATCCGGTGCACCGGGTCGGTTGAAAAAGAAGTTTTCCAGATTGTGGTTCTGCACCTTGGCATTCTCAGCCACCAGCGCGTGCCCGCTGCCAGCGTCGCCCAGTCGGCGCAAGTGGTACAGCGGGTTCACGCCACGGTTCACCACTTCATCTACGCTGCGACCGCTCATCACGTCCAGGGCGCGAGCCAGAGAAGCGAACAAGCTCAACCGTGAGCGCAGTGGCACCAGCACCAGTGTTCCCCACGAGGGTGGGGATGAACCACGATCCAAGCCGTGTCTCCGCTACACCGGAAGCTCCCCCTTTGGAAAAGGCGGCTGGGCGAATCCCTCCCCCAACGTCCCCCCGCCCGAACGCTGGCATGATGCAGCCCCTGGCTGCCATGTCCCCCTGGCCTGCGCATGATGTTCCGCGACCCTTCCGACCCCGCCACCTCCCCCACCGATTTCCCCACCACCGGCCCCCGCTGGGCCGGCTTGGGCATCGTGCTGCTGCTGCACCTGGCCCTGGGTTGGGCCCTCGTCAGCGGCTTGGCACGCAAAGTGGTCGAAGTGATGCGCCCGCCCGTCGAAACCGCGCTGCTGGCCCCCGAGCGTCCGCCCGAACCGCCCCCACCACCCCCCCCTCCCAAAGCGCCGCCACCGCCCGCCGCCGCCGCTCCCAAAACTCCACCGCCGCCGCCCGCCTACGTGCCTCCCCCCGAAGTGGCCGTGGCCACACCACCGGCACCCACCATCACCACCACCTCGACCCCACCACCACCCGCTGAGGTCAAACTCAACACCGCACCACCTGCCGTGAACGCCCCGCCCGCGCCCCCAGCGCCCACGGTGCGCACTTCACCCGTCTTGAGCTTCGACGGCTGCCGCCCCGACTATCCCGCCGCCGCCATGCGTGCCGAAGTGGAAGGCGTCGTCGTCGTGGCCTTCACCATGGAAACCGACGGCCACATCAGCGAAGCCCACGTCGAACAGTCTGCCGGCCCCTCACGCGAACACAAACAACTGGATCGCGCCACCGTCGAAGCCGTGCTGTCCTGCAAGGGGCGGCCCGGCACCGTGGATGGCCGGCCCGAACGCTTGTCCAGCCGCGTTCGTTATCGTTGGACGCTGAACAACTGACACGCGCCCCCAGCGCCGCCTTTCTTGACTTGATGCCCTGCTTTTCGCGGAGATCCAGATGCCTTTGTTGAACCTGCTACGCACGTCCGTTCTGACCCTGGTGCTGTCGGTTGGCGCCGTCGCCGCGCCGAGCTGGGCGCAAACCACGCCCGCAGCGGCCCCCGCCTCCACCCAGCCCGCCGCCTCCGAAATCACCCTGGCCTCGGTGCCCGCCATCGCCGCCGCGCCCGCAGCCTCCTCCGACGTGCGCAAAGAAACCATCGACAACCCCTACGGCCTGGCCGCCTTGTGGGCCCAAGGTGACTTTGTCGCCAAAGGCACCCTCATCGCCATGATCCTCATGTCCATGGGCAGTTGGTACATCCTATTCACCAAACTGGCCGAGCAGCAGCGCCTGTTCCGCCACGCCAAGGACGCCAGCGAAGACTTCTGGCGCGCCGCCAGCGTCGATGAGGGCGTCAAGGCGCTGAGTGGTGGCAGCGTGTTCCGCTACATCGCCGAACAAGGGCTGAAATCTGCCCAGCACCACGAAGGCACGCTGGTCGAACGCATCGACCTCCACACTTGGATCAGCATGAGCATCCAGCGCGCCGTTGAGCGCGTGCAAAGCCGGTTGCAAGGCGGCCTGGCCTTCCTGGCCACCGTCGGCTCCACCGCGCCTTTTGTGGGCTTGTTCGGCACCGTCTGGGGCATCTACCACGCCCTGACCGCCATCGGCATTTCCGGTCAAGCCAGCATCGACAAAGTCGCCGGCCCCGTGGGCGAAGCCCTCATCATGACCGCCTTCGGCTTGGGCGTGGCTGTGCCCGCCGTCATGGGCTACAACCTCCTCATCCGCCGCAACAAGCTGGTGATGGAGCACGTGCGCAGCTTCGCCGGGGATCTGCACAACGTGCTGATCGCTGGCAAAAAGTAAAACGCGGGGCGCCGCCATGGCCATGAACCTGGGCTCCCCCGAGGACGATGAAGACGGCGCCATGAACGCCACCATCAACACCACCCCCTTGGTGGACGTGATGCTGGTGCTGCTCATCATCTTCCTCATCACCATCCCGGTGGTGACGCAATCGGTGCAACTGTCCTTGCCCAAGGAAAGCAACGCGCCGACGCAAACCCGCCCCGAAAACATCCTCCTGGCCGTGACCCACGACGGCCAGATGTACTGGAACACCCGCCGCATCCCGGACATCCCCACCCTCGTGGCCGAGCTGAAAAAGGAAGCGGTGAAAGTGCCTCAACCCGAAGTCCACATCCGGGGCGACGAAAACGCCCGTTACGAAGCCGTCGGCCAAGTGGTCACGGCGTGCCAGCGTGCGGGCATCGCCAAAGTGGGGTTCATCACCGAACCCGCCGGGCGCTGACACGGAAGGAATCCCCCATGGCCATGAACCTCGGCAACGCCGGTGACGATGACATGCTGGTCGAGATGAACACCACCCCGCTCATCGACGTGATGCTGGTGCTGCTCATCATGTTCATCATCACCATCCCGGTGCAGACGCACGCGGTGAAGATGAACATGCCCGTCAACGCCCCGAGCACCCCGCCCAAGCCCCCCGAAATCGTGCGCATCGACATCGACGCCCAAGGCCAAATCGGCTGGAACGGTGAGATCGTCAATGGCCGGGCGGACTTGCAGGCACGGCTGTATCGCCTGAGTTTGCGTCCGGATCAACCCGAAGTCCACTTGCGCCCGAACAAGGCTGTGGCTTACAAGCAGGTGGCCATGGTGATGGCCGAAGCACAGCGCCTGGGCGTCACCAAAATCGGCATCACTGGCAATGAGCAGTTTGCACCCTGAGGACGCATGACTTTTTCCGCACCGCCCCTTCCCGACTACGCCCGCGACTTGGGCCACGGCGTTTACGCCATCGACACCGGCTTTCAACGCCCGAACTTCGATGCCGCTTATCTGGTCATCGACGCGGGCCGCGCCGCCTTCATCGACACCGGCCCGCGTTTCGCCGTGCCCCGTTTGCTGGGCACCTTGGCGGCGCTGGGCTTGGACGCCGCAGCCGTTGATTGGGTGATCCCCACCCATGTGCATCTCGACCACGCCGGCGGCGTGGGTACGCTGATGCGTGAGCTGCCCCACGCCCGCGCCCTGGTGCATCCACGCGGCGCCCGCCACATGATCGACCCGAGCGCCTTGTACGAAGGCGCCCTGGCCGTCTATGGCGCGGAGGAAATGGCACGCTCCTACGGCACGCTGGACAGCATCCCCGCCGAGCGGGTGCTCAACAGCCACGACGGCCAGCGCGTGCCCCTGGGTGGACGCGAGCTGCTGATCCACGATGCGCCTGGCCATGCGCGGCACCATCATGTGATTTGGGATCCCGTGTCACGCGGGTGGTTCACGGGGGACACGTTCGGCATCTCTTACCGCGAGATGGACACCGATGGCCGCCCGTGGATTTTCCCGACCACCACCCCCGTGCAATTCGAACCAGAGGTGCTGCGCGCATCGGTCGAGCGCATGTTGAGCTTCGCGCCGGACTGCGTCTACTTGACGCATTACAGCCGCCTCGGAGACGTGGCCACGCTGGGTGCCGCCCAACTGCGCTTGCTGGACGAGGTCGTCGCCATGGGTCTGCGCTTGGCCACGGTGGACAACCGCCATGCCGCTTTGATCGATGGCCTGCGCCAGATCTACTTGGCCGACCTGCGCCGCCAGGGCAGCACCCTGAGCGACGCGGAGTTCCAGCGCCTCATGGACTTGGATCTGGAACTCAACGCCCAAGGCATGGGGGTGTGGCTGGATCGGATGCAGCGTCAGGCACGCGCCTGATCGCCCATCGATTCGGCTCGGCGCCGCCGCACGGTGGCGCCCACCACAGCGGCCAGACCCGCCACCAGCATCGCCAAGCTCTGCGGCTCGGGCACCGGGGACGCAGCACCGTTCATCGCCACCGACACATTGGTGAAAACAAAACTCAAATCGTTGTCGGCTGAGTGGGGGAAACGCGGATCCTCAAATCGATCATACGTGGCGCTCCGGGTTGCATCAAAATATAAATCTTGATGCAAGGTGTTATTTTTCAGCCCGAAAGCCAGGGTATCTCCGGTATGAGGAAGCGTATAAGACGTATCGAGCTCAGTTTCCCGCTCGGGATAAGGTACAGAATTCGCTGCTTGTGCCGAAAAAGCCAGTGCTGCCAAACCCATCCCCGCCAAACCCAACAGACCACGGCTCACCAAGGAAAAGGTCGTTGACATGGCAATCTCCTCGCAATGCAGTTCCTGAAACTGGCTTCAGTGTAGGAATGGCCGTGTTTCAAACTGTTACCAGAGCTTCACAACATCATGGCCGCCATCGACATCCTGCTAGGCACCTACAACGGTGCCGCTTATCTGGACGAGCAGCTCGCCTCCTTGCAACGCCAGACCATCACGGACTGGCGCGTGCTGGTGCGTGACGATGGCTCGACCGACGACACTCCCACCCTATTGGCACGTTGGGCCGCCCGCGAACCGCGCATCACCTTGGTGCGCGATGGCCAGGGCAACTTGGGCTTTAGCGCCAACTTTCATCACCTGCTCGGTTTGGCGCAAGCACCCTACGTGATGTTTTGCGATCAGGACGATCGCTGGCTGGACACCAAAATCGAACGCACCTGGGATGCGTTGCAAGCCCAAGAGGCCCGCACCCCCGGCCTGCCCGTGCTCGCGCACTGCGATTCCACGGTGACCAACGAGACTTTCCAACCCATCCAAGAGCGGTTGGTGGCGGCTTGGGCGCGGGGGCACGGGTTGGCTTCGGCGTTGTTCACCAATCCAGTGCAAGGCTCGACGCTGATGATGAACGCGGCGCTGCGCCAGTTGTTGCTGCGCCACCCGCCCCAAACGCACTTCGACTACCAAGCGGCGCTGATCGCCGAAGCCACGGGGTACCGCGTATTCGTAGATGAAGCCTTGCTGCTGTACCGCCAGCATGGACGCAACGCCTTGGGCGCCCCGAGCACCACCAGCGCCACCATCCCATCCACTCCAAATTGGCGACGCCCATCGGACACGCTGCGCATTGGGCTGGAAGGTTTTGAACGCATCGACCACACCTTGCGTGTGGTGCAAGATCGCTGGCACCCCGATACCGCTGCCCTGTTAAAGCAACACCAGGCTTTTATTCGCCCAGGCGCTTCATGGGAAAAATTACGCTGGTTATGGCGAACAAACTACACGTTTTACCGCCGCAAAGACCGGCTGGGCGCTTGGCTTTGGGCGCTGGGGTGGTTGAAATGAAAATCCCCCTGGCCGACCTCCCCACCTAAACCCGACGGCGCCCCCAGTGCAAACGCTCGGCCGCAAAAAACATCAGGTGATACAGGTGTTTGCGCGTGTAAACCCCCCAGCGCTGCACCACGGGAGCGCGACGATACGCTGCCCGGTCTCCAATGATCGAGGCCACTTCCTCGTGGCTGCGCTGGCGGAACAGCCGCACTGCTGTGACGGCCATGCGCAAATCGCGCTCCCAGTGGTGGCGTAAATCAAAGTCCAGCGGTCGGCACAGCGTCGCACGGGCGTGCAACAGCTTGCGGGCGCCAGCGTTCGAAACCCAGTAAGCCGTGCCGTTGGTGGAACGGCCCGCCCCTGGCTGCAAATCCAGGGCCTGGGGTCGGGGCACGCCCGCCGATGGCGCCGACGCATTGCTGAGACGAATCACATCCCAATCCCCCGGGGCTTGGGCCAGTGCCTCCAAGTGCGCAGGCGAGACGCCCGACTCAGGCGCGAAATCGTCCTCCAAGACGAGCGCCCAAGGCAACCCCTGATCGACCACATGCTGCCAACAGCGCATGTGGCCCAGAAAACAGCCCACTTCGCCCGGCGTCAGTGGACGGAACCACTCATGCCAGCCGCAGGGTGGATTGAGCTGCCGACGCTGGGCTTCGGACAGCACCGCTCCATCCACACCGGCAATGCGATGCCAGTGCAGACCCAGATCGTCCAAAACCCGCGCACTGGCTTGACGCCGGTCAGCGGAACGATCCAGATTGATGAGCAGAACTCGCGGCAGCATTCGCACATTGTAAAAAGCCGCCGCAACCCGGTGCTCGCTTACCAGCTCACTTCCCGATCCGGCGTGGCCCCGATCTTGTGGATCGACAAATCAGCGCCCTCAAACTCATCTTCTTGGCTCAGGCGCAACCCACCTGCCAGCCGCTTGATCGCGCCATACACCAGCAGCCCGCCCAGCAGCGCCCATACCACGCCCATGACCGTGCCCAGCAGTTGGGCTGCGAAGGTCACGCCGCCCAGGCCGCCC
The DNA here is from genome assembly GCF_002222655.1 of Vitreoscilla filiformis. GTDB lineage: Bacteria > Pseudomonadota > Gammaproteobacteria > Burkholderiales > Burkholderiaceae_C > Ideonella > Ideonella filiformis. The sequence continues at coordinate 449,915 of NZ_CP022423.1, forward strand.
AAGCTGGTTTGGCCAAAAATGCCGCAGGCCACACCGCCCCAGGCGCCGCACAACCCATGCAACGGCCAGACGCCCAGCACGTCGTCGATCTTCCAGCGGTTCTGGGTCAGGGTGAACAGGCTGACGAAGATGGCACCGGCCACCCCGCCGACCACCAGTGCCCCCATCGGGTGCATCAGGTCCGAACCGGCGCACACGGCCACCAAACCTGCCAACGGGCCGTTGTAGGCAAAGCCCGGGTCGTTCTTGCCCATCAACACGGCCACCAGGGTGCCGCCCACCATGGCCATCAGCGAGTTCACCGCCACCAGGCCAGAGATTTTGTCGATGGTCTGCGCGCTCATGACGTTGAAGCCAAACCAACCCACCGCCAAAATCCACGCCCCCAACGCCAGGAATGGAATGGATGACGGCGGATGCGCACTCATCGCACCATCTTTGCGGTAACGATTGGCGCGTGGGCCCATCAGCAGCACAGCCGCCAAGCCGATCCAGCCCCCCACGGCGTGAACCACGACGCTGCCGGCAAAGTCATGGAACTCGGCGCCCGCCACATCCTTGAGCCAACCCTGCAAGCCCAGCTTGCCGCCCCACACCACGCCTTCAAACAGCGGATACACCACCCCGACCAGCACCGCCGTGGCGCACAACTGCGGGCCGAACCGCGCCCGCTCCGCAATGCCCCCTGACACGATGGCCGGGATCGCAGCGGCGAACGTCAGCAAGAAGAAAAACTTCACCAGTTCAAAGCCGTTTTTCTGCGCCAGCACGCCGGCACCGCTGAAGAAGTCCACCCCGTAGGCCACGGTGTAGCCCACAAAGAAGTAGGCGATGGTGGACACGGCAAAGTCCACCAAAATTTTCACCAGGGCGTTCACCTGGTTCTTTTTGCGCACCGTGCCCAGCTCCAAAAAGGCAAAGCCCGCGTGCATCGCCAGCACCATGATGGCGCCCAACAAAATGAACAGAGCGTCGGTGCCCTGCTTGACCTGATCCATGCGCATTCTCCAGAACGGTGCAGAACCTTCGGCGCACCACCGCCACCCCGCACCAAGCAAACACAAAGCGCACCAAACAAGCAAACTTCATTCCTCATTTGGTGCAATTCCGTTCACCCTCGCAGCTCCATTTCGCACCAAATAAAGGCCCAACGAGCGGGGGGCAACCTCAATTGGTGCAAGCGCACTTTTTTGGGGCGACCCATGCGCAAATGTTTCCAAATGGTGGCAACCCTGCCCTGGACTGCACCATGGCCGGGGTTGGGCTGCTACTGTTCCGTCCCAGAAAACACCCCCGTCCACGACCGCCACACACCACTGCCATGAGCCACTTCACCTACTACCTCACTTTTGACCGGCCCGTCCCCGGCTTGGGTGCCGACACGGGTGGCCGGAGCTTTGCACGGCACTATGTTGAGCTGGACGGTCTGGCTCGCAACCTCGGGCTGGCCCCGCTGGAGCGCTTCTTCAGCACCGACTGCTCGGTCGTCTGCCAAACCTTCGAGGGCGACTCGCTCTTCGCCGAAGAAGACATCACCGATGAGGTGTGCTGGCATGACCCGGACGAAGGGTTGTCGTCCTTCGGCACCCTGAGTTCGGTGCTGCGCTGGCAACCCGGCCACGAAGCCGCCGACGCCCTGCCCGACTTGGACAACTTCGTCCACGCACTGCGCCAAGCCCGCCATCACGACGCTCGCTTCTACTTGGCCGTCGATTTTTGATCCTTTCCGCCCTGGCCTTGGCGTGCCTGGGCGGTGTCATGGTTTTGACCTTGTAACTTTGTTACCTCATAATCTGAGGACAAGTTACTCCTCCCGTGTCAGCCATGAACACCTTGCATCCCGTGGTGGCCGCCGTCACCGAGCGCATCCGCACGCGCAGCGCTGCCAGCCGCCGCGCCTACCTTCAGCAAGTGGCCACGCTGCGCCAGCGCACACGCGGGGCCGAACGTTTGGGCTGCGCCAACGTCGCGCATGCTTTCGCGGCGTTGCCGGGCAGCGAGAAATTCAAGGTCGTGGCCGAAAAAGCGCCCAACATCGGCATCGTCACGGCGTACAACGATTTGCTCTCGGCCCATCAGCCTTACGAGGGTTACCCCGCGCAGATCCGTGAAACCGCGCTGAAACTCGGCGCCACCGTGCAAGTGGCCGGCGGCGTGCCAGCGATGTGCGACGGCGTCACCCAAGGTTACGCCGGCATGGAGCTGAGTTTGTTCTCGCGGGACACCATCGCCATGGGCACCGCCATCGCCCTGTCGCACGACGTGTTCGACGCGGTGCTGCTGCTGGGCATTTGCGACAAGATCGTGCCCGGCCTGCTCATCGGCGCGCTGCATTTTGGCCACCTGCCGTGCGTGTTCGTGCCAGCGGGGCCGATGGCGTCGGGGTTGTCGAACAGCGCCAAGGCCAAGGTGCGCGAGCAGGCGGCGCAAGGCTTGGTCGGGCGCGAGGAGCTGCTGCAAGCCGAACAAGCCGCCTACCACGGCGCCGGCACTTGCACGTTCTACGGCACCGCCAACTCCAACCAAATGCTGTTGGAAGCGATGGGGTTGCACGTCCCCGGCGCGGCGTTTGTTCATCCACACGACCCGCTGCGCCACGCCCTGACGGACGAAGCGGTGCGCTCGGCGCTGGCCCTGCGCCAGCGCGGGGCCTCCATTGGCGAGATGGTGGACGAGCGTTGCATCGTCAACGCGATGGTGGCGCTGCTGGCCACGGGCGGCTCAACGAACCACCTGATTCACTGGGTGGCGGTGGCGCGGGCGGCGGGCATCACCATCGATTGGACGGATTTTTCGGAGCTGTCTGCCGTGGTGCCGCTGCTGGCGCGGGTCTATCCGAACGGCGCGGCGGATGTGAACCAGTTTCACGCAGCGGGCGGCACCGGGTTTGTGATTCGCGAATTGATCGCTGGCGGTTTCATGCACGCCGATGTGGGCACGGTGGCGCCGGGCGGCCTGTCCGCCTACGGCACGGTGCCCCGGTTGGCGGATCACGGCGCCGTCACCTGGGACGCGCTGCCCGATGCGAGTGGTGATGAGGGTGTGGTGCGCGGTGTGGCCGCCCCGTTCTCGCCCAGCGGTGGACTCAAACTGCTCGAAGGCAATTTGGGGCGTTCCGTCATCAAGGTGTCGGCGGTGCCGGAGGATCGACACATCATCGAAGCGCCGGCCCTCGTGTTCGACAGCCAAGACGCCCTGCAAACCGCCTTCCAAGCCGGCGAGTTGAACCGCGATTTCGTCGCCGTGGTGCGTTTCCAAGGCCCGCAGGCCAACGGCATGCCCGAGCTGCACAAACTCACCCCACCGCTGGCGGTGTTGCAGGGCCAGGGTTTCAAGGTCGCGCTGGTGACGGATGGCCGCATGAGCGGCGCCAGCGGCAAGGTGCCCGCCGCCATCCACATGAGCCCTGAAGTGCTGGCCGGAGGCCCGCTGGGCAAGGTACGCAACGGTGACGTGATCCGCCTGGATGCCGTGGCCGGCACGCTGAACGCCTTGGTGCCCGCTGAAGAATGGGCCGCCCGCGACGCAGAACTCCGCTCCGCCGACTTGGCCGCCCAACATGCCCACGGTCTGGGCCGCGATTTGTTTGCCGGCCTGCGCCGCAACGTCAACAGCGCCGAACAAGGCGCTTGCACTTGGCTGTGAACGCCCGGTGCCACTCGATTCTCAGGAAGGATTTCGCAGGATGAACACGCTGGATCTCGTTCAACACGGCCCGGTGATCCCGGTCATCGTCATCGACCGGCTGGAAGACGCCGTGCCCTTGGCCCAAGCCTTGGTGGCAGGCGGCGTGCGGGTGCTCGAAGTGACGCTGCGCACCCCCGTGGCGCTGGACGCCATCCGCGCCATGACGGCGGTGGAAGGTGCCATCGTCGGGGCTGGCACGATCCGCAGCGCTGCCGATGCCCGCGCCGCCCACGCAGCGGGCGCGGTGTTTGGCGTCAGCCCGGGTTACACCGCTGAAGTGGGCGCGGCGTGCCGCGAGGTTGGCTTGCCGCTGTTGCCGGGGGTGGCCACAGCCAGCGAAGTCATGGCAGCGCAGGCCGACGGGCTGAGTTTCCTCAAGTTCTTCCCGGCCACGGCAGCGGGTGGGATTCCGATGCTCAAAGCCCTGGCCGGCCCCTTCCCCGATGTGGTGTTTTGCCCCACGGGCGGCATCAGTTTGGCCACGGCGCCGGACTTTTTGGCGCTGCCCAACGTCAAAGTGTGCGGCGGTTCGTGGCTCACCCCAGCGGATGCGGTGAAGGCAGGGGACTGGGCACGCATCACCGAGTTGGCCGCTCAAGCGCAAAGCTTGCGCCGACCGGGGTGAGGTAGACACCGGCCATTGCTATTCTCTCGGGCCCATTCATGCAGCTTCACATCCGACGCATGAATGGGAAACATCACAAGTACCCGAGAGACACGCCATGGCCGCCTCCTTGATGACCTCTGCCCTGACCGTTGACGAATTCAGCGGCACTGCCACGATCACGTTTTCGCTGCTGACCGCCGCCACCAGCAGCGCCTCGTTCGCTTACTCGCTCAACGGGCTGATGGCGTATGAGTCCAGTGGCAGCTACGGGGATTTCTGGGGCAGCGACGGCACGGTAACGTTCGCTGTCGGGCAAGACAGTCAGTCCATCACCTTCAGCCTGAACAACGATGCCAGCGTCGAACCGACGGAGTCGCTTTACCTCTGGCTGTCCAACGCCAACAACCTGACGCTGGGCAACAACCAAGTGCTGGTGTCCATCGTGGACAACGACCGCATCGTTGCCGATTGGGACGGCAACAGCAACCTGAGCGGCGCCGAAAAAGCCCAGTTGTGCGTGCGCGACGTGGCGGTGGATGAAAAATCCCGCACCGCCACCTTTGACTTGGTGCTGGACAAAGCCACCACCGGCAGTTTCAGCGTCGTCTACGGCACCAGCGATGGCACCGCTCGCGCCGGTGAAGATTTCACCGCCAAAACCGGCAGTGTGACGTTTGCGGCGGGGCAAACCGTGCAGCATGTCACCGTCAGCCTGAGCGACGATCTCACCAGCGAAGGGGCCGAGTTTTTCCATCTGGCGTTGCAATCCACCCCCGGTGGCAGCGCCAGCAACCAAGTCATCATCGCCGACGCCCAAGGCACCGCCCTCATTGGCCGCAACGATGTGGGCGCCATCTCGACCCCCACTGTGACGTGCAGCCCCATCGTCGTCAGCGAAGGCGAGGGTTACGGCGAGTTCACCGTGCAACTGAGTTCACCGAGTTTGAGCACGGTGGCGGTGGACTACAACGTCGGCGGCCTCACCGCCTACGAAAGCATCGGCAGCAGCGGGGATTTTTGCGGCTACGGCGGCACGCTGCAATTTGCGGCGGGGGTCACCACCCAAACCGTGCGTTTTGAACTCAATGCGGGGCAGAACAGCATCGAAGCGATGGAGTCGCTCGTGCTGTCGCTCAGCAACCCGAGCGGGGCCACCCTCGGCAACACCCAGGTGCTCGGCACCATCGTGGATGACGACCATGGGGTCGGCGACACCAACGGCAACGGCACCCTGAACAGCACAGAACAAGCCCAACTGACGATCCGCGATGCGGTGGTGGACGAAGGCGCCGGCCTGATCACCTTCGACCTGGTGTTGGATCGGGCCACCACCGAAGCTTTCACGGTGGCCTACTCGACCGCCACCCTGCCTGGCAGTGCCTCCGCCGGGCTGGATTTCACCCATGCCATCGGCAGCGTTGGGTTTGCTGCGGGGCAAACGGTGCAGCACATCACCGTCGGCATCAGCAACGACAGCACCGCTGAAGGCCACGAGTTTTTCAACCTGACCCTGGGGGCCTTGGGGGGCAGCGGTGCCGCCCAGGTGCAAGTGGTGGACGCCCAAGGGCAGGGCCTGATCGGTGCCAACGATGCCAACGCCCTCAGCACACCGACCTTGACGTGCAGCGCGCTGCTCATCGACGAAAGCCAAGGTTATGGTGAATTCACCCTGCAACTGAACGCCCCCAGCAACACCTGGGGCACGATCGCCGTGAACTACGACGTCAGCGGTTTGCGGGCCTATGAGTCGATCGGTGATTCGGGCGACTTTGCGGGCACTTCGGGCGTGGTGAACTTCGCGCCGGGCAGCACCACGCAGACCGTGCGTTTCGAGATCAATCCGGGTGCGAATGTGGCGGAGGACATGGCGTCGCTCTACCTCTCGCTGTCCAACGCGGGTTACAGCAACACCGTCAACTTCGCCAACAACCGGGTGCTGGCCACGATTGTGGACAACGATACCGTCGTGGGTGACACCAACGCCAGCGGCATCCTGGATGCCAACGAGAAAGCCAACCTCTCGGTGCGCGATGTGGTGGTGGATGAAAAGGCCGGCATCGCCACCTTCGACCTGGTGTTGGACAAAGCCACCACGGACAGCTTCAGCGTGGCCTACAGCACCGCCACCGCGCCCGGCACCGCCATCGCTGGGGTGGACTTCACGGCAGCGTCGGGCAGCGTGGGTTTTGCGGCGGGGCAAACCGTGCAGCACGTGAGCGTGGCGCTCATGGACGACTTCACCGCCGAGGGGCAGGAATCGTTCAACCTGTCGCTGGGGGCGCTGGGGGGTCATGCGGCCACCCAAGTGGTGGTGGCGGACGGGCAAGGGCAAGCGTTGATCGGCGTCAGCGACAGCACGTTCAACACACCGCAACCGGTGGTCAGTGCAGGGCCGATCGTCGTCAGCGAGGCCGAGGGCTATGCGGAATTTACCGTTCAACTGAACGCCACCAGCGCCAGCGTGGTGTCGGTGAACTACCAAATCAGCGGGTTGACGGCTTATGAATCGATCGGCAGCTCGGGGGACTTTTCGGCAGTGGATGGCACGCTGACGTTTGCGCCGGGCGTCACCACGCAAACCATCCGCTGGGAGCTGAACGGTTCGGCGGGAGTGGAACCGATCGAATCGCTTTACCTGAGTTTGTCCAAAGCCAACCCCCTGGACACCACGCTGTTCGCCAACAACCAAGTGCTGGCCTCGATCGTGGACAGCGACCTCACGGTCGGTGATACCAACGCCAATGGTCAACTCGACAGCAGCGAAAAAGCCAACCTGAGTGTGCGCGACGTCATCATCGACGAGAAGGCCGGCTTCGCCACGTTCGATTTGGTGCTGAACAAAGCCACCACCAGCGCTTTCAGCGTCGCATATGCCACGGCGAATGTAGCGGGTGGCGCGACCGCCGGCCAAGACTACCTCGCCACCCAGGGCAGCGTGGGCTTTGCGGCGGGGCAAACCGTGCAGCATGTCCGCGTCAGCTTGATCGATGACGGGACCCTCGAAGGCAACGAGCGCTTCAACCTGAGCCTGGGCACCCTCAGCGGCGGTGCAGCCAGCCAGGTGCAAAAAGCCGACGCGACAGGCACCGCCCTCATCGGTGCCAATGACCAAATGACCGCCGCACTGCCCAACTTGAGTGTGCAGGATGCCGTGGCCATCGAAGGCCAAGGGTATGCCGATGTGCTGGTGCAACTCAGTGCCCCGGCCAGCGGCAACGTGTCGGTGAACTACAGCTTCTCGGGCGGCACGGCCTACGAGTCGATCGGTTCGTATGGCGACTTCGCGGCAGCGGATGGCACCCTGGTGTTCCGCGCCGGCGAGACCAGCAAAATTCTGCGCTTCGAGCTGAACGATCAAGACAGCGGTGCAGAAGCGGCCACCGAAACGGTGTTTGTCACCCTGTCCAATGCGGTGGGGGCCGGCTTGGCCGATGCCAACGCCACCGTGCTCATCGCCGACGACGACAACTTGGCCAGCAGCCAGCCCCTGGCCGGCGGTTTGGCCCACGACACCTACACCGTCGATGGAAAGAACGACGTGGTGCTGGAAACAACCTATGGCGGCGTCGATCAGGTGAACAGCCTCATCAACTACACCCTGGCGGCGAATGTGGAAAACCTGCTGCTGCAAGGCAGCCAAGGGCTGGCGGGCACGGGCAACGAGTTGGCCAACCTCCTCACGGGTAACGGCGGCGCGAACACGCTGACCGGTTTGGCGGGGCAAGACACGCTCATCGGCGGCGCCGGCAACGACAAGCTGATCGGTGGCACCGACCGCGATGTGCAAACCGGCGGCGGGGGCAGCGACATTTTCGACTTCAACGCCCTGACCGAAAGCGGCCTCACCACGGCCACACGCGACGTCATCACCGACTTCACGCACGGTGCGGATCGAATCGATGTCTCCACTCTGGACGCTCGGGCGGCAACGGCTGGCAACGAGGCGTTTTCGTTCATCGGTCACGCCGGCTTCAGCAGCAGCAATGCAACCGGCCAGTTGCGCTTTGACTACAACGCCACCACCCACGTCGCCACGCTCTACGGCAGCACCGACGCGGACAGCGCCGCCGAGTTCAGCCTGCAAGTGACGCTGGCCAACGCCACCGCTTTGGTGGCGTCGGACTTCATCCTCTGAGCGTCGGGGACGCAAGCCCTCGCAACGTACCAGCGTCAACAGTTTGAGTTCAGCGTTCGTGACCGACGAAGCGTTGGCGCATGCGGCGGGTGTCGTGGCCTCGGTGCCATAAACGCGTCAGAAAACGGGCGGCACGCGCCAGTGCGTTGTCCAGTGCCGTGCGCCAGTCGCTCGCCACAGAGGCGACGACCACCGACCCGGCGCCGTCGGTTCGGAGTTCCACTTGGCAGCGCTTGTCAATGCCACCACGCGGGCCGTTCACGTCCGACATCTGCACCTCGGCGCGTGGCACCAGCCAGACCAGGCGCCGCAGCACGAAACGCACACGGCGTTCCGTCAGGTCGCGCAAGTCAGTGGCGTGCGGATGACGAGACTTGAAGAGCACTTGCATCACGGATCTCCATCGGTTGAGAAACGGACAAAGTGTGAATCGCCTGGCAGTTCTGAAAAAGCAGTCTTTCAAGAACAAAAACATCGGATAAATCTGAACATCAGACGGCGCATCGGTCGCAAACTCCGGGGCTTGGCAGCGCCGGCTGGCACGCCACCCTTTGGAGATGCACCCGATGCCCAACGCTCGAATCGCCAACGCCGTCCGTCTGGAGTTCGCTTCCGACGCCCTGGTTCAATCCAACCTGTCCGGCGCGGCCTTCACGGGCGACTGGCTCTGGGTGGCCGGCGACGAAGCCTGCGGCCTGGATCGCCTGCGCCAACTCAACCCGGTGGGACGCGAGACTTTGCGCTTCGGTGAGGTGCGCGACTTCGCGCTCGCCGACCTGCTGGATCTGCCTGGCGCAGCCGACGACGAGGCCGACCTGGAAGGAATGGCCGTGGCCGACGGTTTCCTCTGGGTGGTCGGCTCGCATGGCTTGAAGCGCAAAAATGCCAAGCTGGATCGAGGCCACGCCGACAACGCCAAGCGGCTGGCGAAGGTGGTGCTGGATGGCAATCGTCGCCTGCTGGCCTGCCTGCCGATCGAGCCCGACGCCCAAGGCGAGCCCTGCTTGGTGCGTCAGGCTCAGGATGGTCGTCGGGCGCAGCGCTTGAAGGGGGATGCGCAGACGAACCTCCTCACCCGTGTGCTGGCCGATGACCCTCACTTCGGGCCGTACATGGCCATCCCGGGCAAGGACAACGGATTCGACATCGAAGGCCTGGCTGTGGACGGTCGTCGGCTGCTGCTCGGCCTGCGCGGCCCGGTGCTGCGCGGCTGGTCGGCCGTGCTGGAGATCGCGGTGGAAGGGCGCGGCGATCAGTTGCGACTGATCCCCCTCGACGACAGCGGGACGCTGATCCGAAAGCATTTCTTGCAGCTCGACGGCCTGGGCGTGCGGGATCTGCATTTCTCAGGCGATGATCTTTACATCCTGGCCGGCCCAACGATGGTGCTGAACGGTGACATCCGCGTCTTCAAGTGGCCCGCCGCTCGACCCCTGCTGGCGGCCAATCGCGAGCCGGTGCGTTTCGAGTCAGCGTTGAGCGAGTCGATGCCCCTGCCACATGGCCACGGCACCAATCGTGCCGAAGCGATATGCGAACTGCCGCCAGCGCTGTCCGGCGGCCAAACGCGCTGGCTTGTGCTGTACGACGCTCCGGGGGCCGATCGCCGGGAAGGCTCGCACACCGTCTTCGGCGATCTGCTGCACCGCGACTAGGGGGTGTCATTCCTGGAATGTCTCCCCCTCACCCCGGCCCTCTCCCCTGACGGAAGAGGGGTTAGGGAGAGGGGGAAACGTCACCATCGATTCAGTATCAAGAGAGGTCTGTGCGTATGGAAAAAGTGCTCTCAGGGATCGGGTCATTGCTTTACGGCATGCGATTCACCATGCTGTTCTTCTACGCAGGTCTGGTCGCGATCATTTTTGGCATCCTGGGCAAGTTCCTACAGGAAACCTACAAGCTGATGAACACTTTGGTGTTTGGCGAACTTGAGAAGATCGACCTGATCATCAAGGTGCTGGAGCTGGTGGACATGACGATGGTGGCGCAACTGGTTTGGGTGGTGGCCCTCGCCGGTGTATCGCTCTTCGTGACCACCGGGCACTTTGACAAGAAGGACATGAAAAAGCCCGACTGGCTGGATCACGTCAACACCTACAACCTCAAGCTGAAGCTGGCATTCGCCATCATCTCGATCTCCGGGGTACACGCCTTGAAGACCTACCTGAGTGGCAATCTGACGCTGGAGAACATCGAGATCGTGGCGGTGGTGGCGGTCATCCACTTTATGTTCGTGCTCTCTGCCATCGGCATTTCCTTTGCGGAGCGCTTGACGCGGGAGACGCACTGATCGCCCTCGGGATCATGGCCACCTTCCCCGACATCGACTTGGCGTCACCGCTCCAGTTCGTCGTCAACGTGGCCGCCGGTGGCCGCGACGCCCAGACCAAGCGCGACATCATCGAAGCCGCGCTGCGGGCTGACAGACGGCGGGGTGACTTGCTGTTTTGCCATCATCCTGCCGAGCTGCCCGGCATGGCGCAGCAAGCGGCTGCCAAGGCACTCGCCCACCGCACGGCTGTGGTCGCCGTCGGGGGTGACGGCACGCTCAACACCGTGGCGCAAGCAGCGCACGCCACGGGTTGTGCCATGGGCGTTGTGCCCCAGGGCACGTTCAATTACTTTGCCCGCACGCACGGCATCCCCACTGATCCGGCAGACGCTGTCCGGCTGCTGCTGCGGGCGACGCCGACGCCGGTTCAGGTGGCCGGCATCAACGACCGCGTGTTCCTCGTCAACGCCAGCCTCGGGCTCTACCCGAACTTGCTGGAAGATCGCGAAGCCTACAAGGCCCGCTTTGGCCGCAGCCGCTGGGTGGCGTTCCTGGCGGGGTGTGCGACGCTGCTGCGTGCGCAGCGCCGGCTGCGCGTGCGTATCGAGATGGGTGACACGGTGCGCGACGTGCAGACCTTGACGCTCTTTGTCGGCAACAACCGGTTGCAATTGCAGCAGCTCGGCGCCGAACCAGAGGACACCATCGACGGCACGCCTGGCGACGGCAGCATGGCTGCGTTGATGCTGCGACCCATCGGCACGCTGTCGATGATCGGGCTGATGCTGCACGGTGCGCTGGGCCGCTTGGGTGAGGCCGCTGGCGTGGAGCGCTTTGAGTTCCAGCACATGGTCGTCAAGCCGACACGGGTGCATGGGCGACGCGGGGTGAAGGTCGCCTTCGACGGCGAGGTGTCAACGCTGCGCGCACCGCTGCATTTTCGCGTGCTCGACACGCCGCTGTACCTGCTGGCACCGCGTCGCGGGGAGGCCGCTGGATGACGCTTCTGCTTCAGATCTCCGATCCACACTTCGGCACCGAGCGGGCAGTCGTTGTCGATGCGCTGGTCGCACTGGCTCGCCAACAAAGGCCCGACTTGGTCGTGCTGTCGGGCGACATCACACAGCGTGCCCGGTCGGCGCAGTTCCGCGCTGCACGCACCTTCACAGACCGTCTGGGCGCACCGGTACTGGCCGTGCCGGGCAACCATGACATCCCGCTGTTCGATCTTTGGACACGCCTGCGATGCCCCTATGTGCGCTACAGCGCCGCCTTCGGGGCCGACCTCGAACCGGTGCATCGCTCACCGGGCTTGCTCGTGGTGGGCGTGAACACCACACGGGCATGGCGTCACAAGAACGGGCAGATCGCCCCGCCGCAGATCGAGCGCGTGGCGGGGCTCCTCGAAAGCGCCGCAACGACGCAACTGCGGGTGGTGGTGGTGCATCAGCCCATTGCCGTGAGCCGTGACGAAGATCTGCCACATCGGCTGCACGGCCATCAGCCCGCGATGCAGCGCTGGGCTGCGGCAGGTGCAGACCTCGTCATGGGCGGCCACATCCACCTGCCGTACGTCGTCGCGTTGCCAGCACTGGCGCGTCCAATGTGGGCGGTTCAGGCCGGGACGGCGGTCTCGACCCGTGTGCGCTCGGGCGTGCCCAACTCCGTGAACCTGCTGCGCTGGGATCGGGCTTCAACACCGGGCACCTGCCAGATCGAGCAGTGGGACTTTTCGTCCCAAACCCGAGCATTCATCCTTGCAGAGGTGAAGGAAGTTCGCCCCGCTCGGCACACACGAACGGCTTGAGCCACGGATATCCCTGAGCCGCCCTCACCCTGGGTCAGGGATACAACCCGCGATCCTCCCGCGCCATCAAAATGCGCTCACACGCCACGGCAAACGTGGCGGTGCGCAGGCTGATGCGGTGTTGCTCGGACGTGTCCCAAATGCGGTTGAAGGCGCCGACCATGATTTTGTCGAGCCGGGCGTTGATTTCGTCTTCCGTCCAGAAGAAGCTCGAAAAGTCCTGCACCCACTCGAAGTAACTCACGGTCACGCCGCCAGCGTTGCAAATCACATCCGGCACCACGAGGATGCCGCGATCGGCCAGCACGTCATCGGCCACCGGCAGCGTCGGGCCGTTGGCGCCTTCGAGCACCAAGCGGGCGCGCAGGCGCTGGGCGCGTTCAGGCGTGATTTGGCCTTCCAAGGCAGCGGGGATGAGGATGTCGCAGTCCACATCCCAGAAGGCTTCGTCGGCCATCGGCTCACCGCCCGGGAAATCAGCCACGCCGCCGCGCTCCTTCACATGGGCCAGCAGCGCCGCCACATCCAAACCCCGCGTGTTGATGAGGCTGCCCGTGTGGTCTTGGGCCGCCACCAACTTGGCCCCCGCCTGCACAAACAGCTCGGCTGCGGCTGAACCGACGTTGCCCAGCCCTTGCACCGCCACCCGCGCCCCTTCGAGCGACAGGCCGATGCGTTGCGCCGCCTCGCGCCCCGTGACGAACACCCCGCGCCCCGTGGCCTTGACGCGCCCCAGCGAGCCGCCCAGGTGAATCGGCTTGCCCGTGACCACGCCGGTGGCGGTGGCACCGACGTTCATCGAGTAGGTGTCCATCATCCACGCCATGATCTGGGCGTTGGTGTTGACGTCGGGCGCCGGGATGTCCTGCTGCGGGCCGATGATGAGGCCGATTTCACTGGTGTAACGCCGGGTGAGTTTTTCCAGCTCTTTGTGGGACAAGGCTTTGGGATTCACCCGAATCCCGCCCTTGGCGCCACCGTAGGGCAAATTCACCGCCGCATTCTTGATGCTCATCCAGGCGGACAGGGCCATCACTTCCTGCAACGTCACGTCCGGGTGATAACGCACCCCTCCCTTGCCGGGGCCACGTGAGAGGTTGTGCTGCACGCGGTAGCCCTCGAAGTGGGCGACGGTGCCGTTGTCCAACTCGATGGGCACATCGACGATCAACACGCGCTTCGGACGCTTGAGCGTGTCAGCCCAACGGGCCAGGCGGCCCAGATAGGGCACCACGCGATCCACTTGCGAAAGGTAGGTGGCCCAAGCACTGTCAGCTTGGTGGGGAGCGAAAGAAAGGGCGTCGTTCATGGCGGCGTCTCCTGGGTTGTTGGTGATGCAACTCTAGAGGGAGCCAAATCCCTGCGCACACATCATGCGTTTTTTGCATGATGCCAACATAACCTGACAACACAGCGACTCTCTACACTGCCGCCCATGAACACCATCACTTCATCTTCTTCTTTTTTCCGTGTCGCCTTCATCGGCGGGGGCAACATGGCCAGTGCCATCATCGGTGGGCTGCGCCAAGCCGGTTGGCCGGCTGAGGCCATCACCGTGCTGGAACCGTGGGCCGAACAAGCCCAGCGTCTGCGGGAAGCGCAAGGCGTGTGTGTCCTCGAAACCGCCGATGCGCGTTTGGCCGACGCTGCCGTGGTCGTCTGGGCCGTCAAGCCGCAGATGTTTGCCCAGGCCGCTGCGGCGTGTGCGCCGTTCATCGGCCAGGCACTGCAACTGTCGGTGATGGCCGGCATCCGCAGCGACGCCATCGTGAACGCCACCGGTGCCGCCCGCGTGGTGCGCACCATGCCCAACACCCCCGCCTTGGTCGGACAGGGCATGACCGGGTTGTGCGCCACCGCCGCCGTCAGCGCCGCCGAACGTGCCCAGGTCGAACAACTGTTAGCGCCCACAGGCGCACTGCTGTGGGTGGAGGCCGAAGCCCAGTTGGATGCCGTCACCGCCCTGTCGGGCTCGGGCCCGGCCTACGTGTTCTTCTTCATCGAAGCCATGATGCAAGCTGGCACCGAGCTGGGTTTGTCGGCCGAACAAGCCCGGCGCCTGGCGGTGGGTACGTTCAGCGGTGCGGCGGCGTTGGCGGGGGCGTCCAGCGAAGCGCCCGAGGTGCTGCGCCAGCGCGTCACCTCCAAGGGCGGGACGACGTACGCGGCGATCACGTCCATGGAAGCCGCCGGCGTCAAACCCGCTTTTGTGGAGGCCATGCACGCCGCTGCGCAACGCGCCCAAGCCTTGGGCGATGAGTTTGGCCGCGCCTGAGTCAGCGCCAGTACGCCAACACGGTGCCAGCGAACACCGCTGCACCGACCCAATGGTTCAGGCGAAACGCACGGAAGCAGCCTTCTCGCGTGCGGGTGTGGATCAAGTGGTAATGCCACAGCACCTGCCCGAACGCCAAGCCGATGCCTGCCTCGTACACCAGGCCCAGCCCCAAAGTCAGACCCAAGCCGCCCCACAGCAGCAGATAGAGGCCATAAAACCCCATCACCCCGGCCACGTCCCAGCGCCCGAGGGTGATGGCGGAGGTTTTGATGCCGATTTTCAAATCGTCATCGCGGTCCACCATGGCGTATTCGGTGTCGTAGGCCAGCACCCAGCACAGGTTGCCGAGCACCAAGCCCCACACCAAACCCGGCGCCGTCAATTCACCCTGCACCGCCGTGAAGGCCATCGGGATGCCAAAACTGAACGCCACACCCAACACGGCCTGCGGCATCGCCACCACGCGCTTGGCATACGGGTAGAGCGCCGCCACCGCCACCGCTGGCACGCTCAACCAGATGGTCGGCGCGTTGGTGGTGAGCACCAAGGCGAACGCCAGCAGCGCCAACACCGCCCCGACGATCAGCGCTTCTTTGACACTCACGGCCCCGGAAGTCACCGGGCGCTGCGCCGTGCGTTTGACATGGCGATCGAAGCGCCGGTCGGCCACATCGTTGATGCAACAGCCTGCGGAGCGCATCAAGATGGTGCCCAAGGTGAACACCGTCAACAGGTGCCAACCGGGAAAACCACCCGCAGCAATCCACAAAGCAGCCAGCGTCGGCCACAGCAGCAGCAACCAGCCGGCGGGGCGGCTCCAGCGGATCAAATCGAGGTAAAGCGCCCAGCGGGCGGCCAAAAAGGAGGGGGACAGCGCATTCACGGCACGGGATTATCCTGCCGGAGACACCCACCCCTGGGCTCTGGTGCTACCGTTTCAACCTCAGACCGCTCGTACGGTTCACGATTCAACTGGAGACGTTTCGATGTTCAAAGCCTGGCTGCTCACTCAAGCCGCAGACAAAACCACCCACGCCGAACTGTGCGATCTGGACGATGCCGACCTGCCACCGGGCGAGGTCACGGTGCGCGTCACCCACTCGGCGCTCAACTACAAGGACGCGCTGGCTGTCACCGGCAAGGGCCTGATCGTGCGGCGCTGGCCCATGGTGCCGGGCATCGATTTGGCGGGCACCGTTGAAACCTCCGAGCACCCGGATTGGCAGCCGGGAGATGCTGTCGTCATCAACGGTTGGGGTTTGGGCGAAAACCACTGGGGCGGGCTGTCGCAAAAAGCGCGGGTGCGCGCTGAATGGCTGCTGCGCTGCCCGAGCGCCTTCAGCCTGCGCGACACCATGGCCATCGGCACCGCCGGCTACACCGCCGCGCTGTGTGTGATGGCTTTGCAACGCCACGGCTTGCAACCCGGTCAGGGTGACGTGCTGGTGACTGGTGCCGCTGGCGGCGTCGGTTCGGTGGCGGTGGCGCTGTTGGCGAGTTTGGGTTACCGCGTTGTCGCTTCGACTGGGCGCCCGCAAGAAGCCGAATACCTGCAATTCCTCGGCGCCCAAGACATCGTCGATCGGGCGGAATTCAGCACCCCGGGCCGGCCATTGCAGAGCGAACGCTGGGCCGGTGTGGTGGACACGGTCGGCAGTACCAGCCTTGCCAACGCCCTGGCAGCGACGCGCCACCACGGCGCGGTGGCCGCGTGCGGCCTGGCCCAAGGCGCCGATTTGCCGACCACGGTCATGCCCTTCATCCTGCGCGGGGTGACGCTGTACGGCATCAACTGCGTGCTGGAGAGCAAGGCCACACGCGAACAAGCGTGGGCGCTGTTGGCCCAGCACCTGCGCCCCGATCAACTCGCCCGCATGACGCACGACATTGGCCTGAGCGAAGTGCCGCAAACCAGCGCCGCGTTGCTCGCCGGTCAGGTGCGCGGGCGCACCGTGGTGGACGTCAACCGTTGAGCGCTTCGGGCCGTGCCAGCACCAGCACGGTGTCGAAAAAGGCGCGGCTGAGTTGGTCGCGCACTTCGAGATCGTCCAGCGCCTGGGTGGCGCCAGCGGGACGTTCCTCAGGCTCACCCCCCAGCAGCAGCAACGGCACGAACTGCGCACTCAGCGCCGGCTGATCCAGCCACGGCGCCCACGCCTCGCGGTTCAAGTCCATGGCTTGGAGGAAGCCGGTACACCAGTCGCCAGCGTCCACCCATTCCTCTTCGGCGGCCTCGTCCTCAGCCACGCTGACCACGGGTTGCCAAGCGTCCGGATGCTCCCGCAGTGCCACATCAAGGGTGCGCAGGTGGCGCAGCACCTGCACCACCACTTTTTTGCGCTGGCGTTGGCTCTCAAATGGGAACAGGCCGTCCGCACCATCACCGCCCCAGACCAGCGGCAACCAGTCCCCACCTTTGAGGGTGCGCCCCAGGCCGGGGCCGACCACCAATCCGGTGAGAAAACCGTCCAGGGCTTCGAGGTTCATCGCCCCGTCGGCGGGCAGTTCGGCGAGTTGGGCGTCCAGGGCATCGAGTTCATCGTCGCTCAAGGGGTCGGTGGCGACGCTGGGTTGGTAATCGGGATAGTTCATGCAAGTCAGTAAGCGGTTTGGTCACGGAAGACCAGTTTGATGGTGCGGGCGATGATGAGCAGATCGAGCCCAAGTGACCAGTTGCGCAAGTATTCCAAGTCGTATTCGACGCGGCGGGCCATTTTGTCCACCGTGTCGGTTTCACCCCGAAAACCGTTGACTTGTGCCCAACCCGTGATGCCCGGCTTGACTTTGTGCCGCGCCATGTACGACTTGACGAGTTTGCGGTACTGCTCGTTGTGCGCCACGGCGTGAGGTCGTGGGCCGACGATGCTCATGCGCCCCTGCAACACGTTGATGAACTGCGGCAGTTCATCCAAAGACGTGCGCCGGATGAACGCGCCAAACGGGGTGATGCGAGGATCGCCACGCGTGGCTTGCTGCACGACAGGGCCGTTGTCCATGGCCCGCATGGAGCGAAATTTGTAGACTTCGATGATTTCGCCGTCCAGCCCCGTGCGCTTTTGGCGAAAGATGACCGGCCCCGGTGAGCTGAATTTCACCCCCAATGCCACCACCAGCATGATCGGTGTAATGGCGGTCAGGATGCACAAGGACAACACAATGTCGCTGGCACGCTTGAGCAAGCCATTGAGGCCGGTAAAAGGCGTCAGCAGCAGGCCAACGACGGGCACGCCGTCCATGTCTTCCAAACGCCCTTGGATGATGTCCACCCCGTAGAGGTCGGGAACGAAGTGCAGCGAGGCCGTGGAGTTTTGCAAAGACTCCAGCAAGCGGGTGATGCGGGGCTGGGGGTTCAATGGCAGGGTCAGGTACACATCCTTGACGCCATGGGACTCCATGTAAGCCGGCAGATCATCCAACAAACCCAGCATGGGCATGTCGGAGGGAACCCCTCCGAGACGCTCGGCGGAGCGGTCATCAAAAATGCCCAAGAAGTCGTGCCCGTACTCGCGCCGCCGGATCAGCGCTGCCGCGACCCGCTGCCCCACACGTCCGCCACCGATCACCACCGCCGGGCGGCGTGCCTCTGGCCTCGACGCCGCCCGGCGGATGCCCCATGACCCCAGCAGTACCGCCAACCACTGCACCACCGGGGTGAAGACAGCCCATTGAATCAGCACCTCACGGGGAAAAACGCTTTGTGTGTGGGTGATGTACCCCAACAGTAAAAACGTGCAGAGCACCCCGATCCACGAGATCATGATGTTCACCAGCGTGCGCCATCGACCGGCTTTACCAAACCGGTTCGCGCCAGGGAACATCAACACCACCAACAGCAAAAGCTGGGCAATGACCTGGGTATCGAGGGGCCGCCCGGCCACCTGCTGGCAAGCCACCAAAATCCCCGCCGCCAGGGCCGGCTCCATGATGGATGCAACCACCACGGGAACACTCGGGGGAGCGCTGAGAAAGAGCTTGCGCGCGCTGCTGTGGTCTTCGAACATGCCTGAATTGCGTCGGAGACGGCACCCACCACAGGAGCCGTCGCGCTAAAAAATGGATCGAATCCGTCAGCTCGTGCGGCCGTAGGTGTCCTCGAAACGCACGATGTCATCCTCACCCAAATAGCTGCCGGACTGGATCTCGATGATCTCCAGCTCGACCTTGCCGGGATTGGCCAAACGGTGAACCTCACCCAACGGGATGTACGTGCTCTGGTTCTCGGTCAGCAGCATCTTGCGCTGCCCACAAGTCACCTCGGCCGTGCCGCTGACCACGATCCAGTGCTCGGCGCGATGATGGTGCATTTGCAGGCTCAGGCTGGCCCCCGGATGCACCATGATTCGCTTGACTTGGAAACGTGGGCCCATGTCGATGCTGTCGTACCAGCCCCACGGGCGATGCACTTTGCGGTGCAAGGCATGCTCGCTGCGGGTGGCCGTGTCCAGGCGAGACACGATTTTTTTCACGTCTTGGCTGCGATTGCGATCGGCCACCAGCACCGCGTCCGG
Organism: Vitreoscilla filiformis; assembly: GCF_002222655.1. Classification (GTDB taxonomy): domain Bacteria; phylum Pseudomonadota; class Gammaproteobacteria; order Burkholderiales; family Burkholderiaceae_C; genus Ideonella; species Ideonella filiformis. The sequence continues at coordinate 469,209 of NZ_CP022423.1, forward strand.
GGTTTCGATCACCACCAAGTCGTCCACGCCCAGCGTTGACACCAACCGACTCGTCGCATGCACCAGGGTGTTGCGGCTGTCTTGCAGCATCACATCCCCGACGGCGCTGTTGCCTTGCGCATCCTTGCTGGCCACTTGCCACACGGCATCCCAAGCGCCCAGGTCGTTCCAACCGGCGTTCAGCGGCACCATGCGAATGTCAAAGTCGCTGCCAGGGCAATGCTCCATCACCGCATAGTCCACCGATTCGGATGGCACAGCCGCGAATGCCTCGCGGTCTGGCCGCACAAATCGGGCGTCGATTTGGCGACCTGCCCAAGCATGGCGGGTGGCCCGGGCGATGTCTGGCCGGAACGTCTCCAGGGCCTGAAGCCACACCGATGCCCGCAACACGAACATGCCGCTGTTCCAGTGGTAATGCCCGTCGGCCACGTAGCGCTCGGCTGTGGCCAGATCCGGTTTCTCCACAAACTGGGTGACACGCGCCGCCGACGCCTGCGCCCCGGCATCCGGCTCCGAACGGATGTAGCCGTAGCCCGTTTCTGGCCGATCGGGCGTGATGCCCAGCACCACCAGCGATCCGTGGGCAGCCACGCGCACCGCCTGTTGCAGCGCTGTGGTGAAAACCGCCAAGTCCGCCACGGTCTGATCCGCAGGTGTGACCACCATGACAGGATCGGCACCCTGCTCCAAGGCATACAGCGCCGCCAGGGTCACGGCAGGCGCCGTGTTGCGCCCCATGGGCTCCAACACGATCGAACCCGGCTCGACTTGGATTTCATGCAACTGTTCCAGCGCCAAGAACCGGTGTTCAGAATTCCCCACCACCAGCGGCGCTTGCACGCGAAACTCCGGGGAATCGAGTCCGTTGATGCGCTGCGCAGCTTGCTGAAACAGCGAGGAATCACCCGACAGAATCAAAAATTGCTTCGGAAAACCCGCCCGCGACAGCGGCCACAAGCGCGAACCACTGCCCCCCGCCATGATGACGGGCAGCACCGAGACTTTTTCGGTCATGTTATTCACTTCAATCGAATGGAATCACAGGTCGCGCAGCCAACTGGCCGCAGCGTCCTTGGCCGACAGTTGCGGGGCCATGCCCACATCCGGCCACTGGATGTTCAAGTCTGGATCGTCCCAACGCACAGCGCCTTCGGCGCTTGGGGCGTAGTAGTCGGTGGTCTTGTAGAGAAAGTCTGCACTGTCGGACAGCACCAAGAAACCGTGCGCCAAACCCGGCGGAATCCACAACTGGCGGTGGTTCTCCGCCGTCAATTCGACCCCCACCCAGCGACCGAACGTCGGGCTGTCCCGGCGAATGTCCACCGCCACGTCAAACACAGCGCCGGCTGCCACACGCACCAGCTTGCCCTGAGCGTGGGGGGCTTTCTGGAAGTGCAGGCCGCGCAACACGCCTTTGGACGAACGTGAATGGTTGTCCTGAACAAACTCCAGCGCCCCGCCCACTGCCTCCCGGAAAATGCGCTGGTTGAAGCTTTCCATGAAGAAGCCTCGCGCATCCCCAAACACTTTGGGCTCAAAAATCAGAACATCGGCAATGGCCGTTTTTTCAACTTTCATGGTGTGGTCAGAAAAGTAGGATTGTGGCCGCTCATTCACCGACGCGAATTTCGACACGCCGGTTGTCATCGGCAGCGGGATCATGGGGCAGCAAAGGTTTGTCCGGCCCGAAACCATAGGCGCTGATGCGCTCGGGGGCCACGCCAGCTTGCAGCAGATAGCGCCGCACCGCAATCGCCCGAGCGCACGACAACTCCATGTTGCGCTCACGCGCACCCGTGTCACTGGTGTGCCCGGCGATGATGAAACGTCGGTTCGCCAAATCCGGGCTCTTGAGTGCTTGCGCCAGTGTGCGCAACATCTGGCGGCTCGACGCGCCCAGGGCGTCCGAGTCATTGCCAAACGTCACCGCCAGATCGACGTGGGCGGCCTGAGGAGCGTAGGCCACCACCTCCAAGTTGCGTGTTCCGGTGCTGCGTGCTGCTGAAGGGGCGGTTTGTGTACACAAACCGTCTTGCGTGGGCGGCTGGGTACGGGCAAAACCACGCGTCAATCCGCCCCCCGCTGGAGACGCGGACAGTGCCGCTTTCAGCTCTTGGACGCTCGGATTCCTCAGCGGGGCCGTCTGGGCCAACGCCAGACCACTCATTCCCAAACAAGCCACCAGCAGGCCGACGGGCAGAGATGTACGCATGATGTCCTCCACTTGGCAAACCGTGCCCGATTCTGGCCCAAGACTGCGGCCGCCCCATCTGACCGGATCAGGGCCCGGGGTCAAAACACCCGTTCGCGCAACACCTGCTGTAAATACTGGCCATACCCGCTCTTGGACAGCGGCTTGGCCAGCGCTTCCAATTGCGCATCATCGATCCAGCCCTTGCGCCAGCAGATTTCCTCGGGGCAGCACACCTTGAGGCCCTGGCGCTTTTCCAGCGTTTGCACAAAGGCACTGGCTTCGAGCAGGCTGTCGTGGGTGCCGGTATCGAGCCAAGCGTCGCCCCGGCCAAAAATCTGCACATCCAGCTCACCTGCTTCCAGGTAAACGCGGTTCAGATCGGTGATTTCCAGTTCACCACGCGGGCTGGGTTTGATGGCCTTGGCACGCTCGACGACTTGTTGGTCGTAAAAATACAACCCTGTCACGGCATAACGGCTCTTGGGCGCCTTGGGTTTTTCTTCCAAGCTGATGGCGTGGCCGTGGGCATCAAACTCAACGACGCCATAACGCTCTGGATCGGTGACCGGGTACGCGAACACCGACGCTCCGTTGGGCCGGGCGGCAGCGGCTTCCAGACGCTTGCCCAGCTCGTGGCCGTAAAAAATGTTGTCACCCAACACCAGGGCGCTGGGCGCACCGGCGAGGAATTCTTCACCGATCAGGAAGGCTTGTGCCAGACCGTCCGGGCTGGGCTGTACGGCGTAGGTCAGCTTGATGCCCCAGCGCGAGCCGTCGCCCAGCAACTGCTCGAAGCGCGGCGTGTCTTGCGGGGTGCTGATGATGAGGATGTCGTTGATGCCCGCCAGCAACAGGGTGCTGAGCGGGTAGTAAATCATCGGCTTGTCGTACACCGGGATCAGTTGCTTGCTGATGGCCAGCGTGGCCGGGTGCAGCCGGGTGCCCGAGCCCCCAGCGAGGATGATGCCTTTGCGTTGCATAGGGAAACCTTGCAGAAATGCGGAATGTGAAACGGCCAATGGGCGGCGGGTTACTGGAACACCTCGGTCAACATGCGATCGACGCCCGCCTGCCAGTGCGGCAGCGTCAGGTCGAAGGCGTGGCACAGTTTGGCGGTGTCCAGGCGCGAATTCAGTGGCCGAGCGGCGGGCGTTGGGTAAGCGCTGGTCGGAATGGGGCGAATCGCCTCCGGTGCCACCTTGATCGGCTTGCCATGCGCCCGCGCCCATTCAATGACGTGCCGGGCGTAACCGTACCAACTGGTTTCACCACCCGCCACAAGGTGATAGGTGCCGCTCAGCGTCGGATCGACCAGCAAGCGGCGGATGGCATGGGCCGTCACGTCGGCCAGCAAATCGGCCCCGGTGGGGGCACCGATCTGGTCGTCGATGACGTTGAGCGCATCGCGCTCGGCAGCCAAACGCAGCATGGTGCGGGCGAAGTTGCCGCCGCGTGCCGCAAACACCCAGCTCGTGCGGAAAATGGCATGGCGGCAGCTGCTGGCACGGATCAGCTCTTCGCCTTCGAGTTTGGTGCGGCCATAGGCGCTCAACGGCGCGGTGGGCGCGTCTTCGGCACGCGGTGCTTGGCCGGAGCCGTCAAACACGTAATCGGTGCTGTAGTGAATCAGCAGCGCCCCGATGGCAGCGGCTTCACGCGCCAGCACGCCCGGCGCCAAGGCGTTGATGGCCCGGGCCAGCTCGGGCTCGCTTTCGGCTTTGTCCACCGCAGTGTGGGCGGCGGCATTGACGATCACCGTTGGCCGCACCGCTTGCACGGTGGCAGCGAGGGACTCAGGGCGGCTGAAGTCCCCGGCCAGCTCGGTGCTGTCGTGATCCAGGGCGACGATCTCGCCCAGCGGGGCCAACGCCCGCTGCAACTCCCAGCCGACTTGCCCGCCCTTGCCCAGCAGAAGAATTTTCATGGTGAAACCTCTCAGCTGCGGGCGGCGTAGTTGGTGCTGACCCAGTCCTTGTAGGCGCCGCTTTGCACCTCGGCCACCCATTCGGCGTTGGCCAAGTACCACTCGACGGTCTTGCGGATGCCGGTTTCAAACGTCTCCGCCGGACGCCAACCCAGCTCGCGCTCGACCTTGCGGGCGTCGATGGCATAACGACGGTCGTGGCCCGGGCGGTCGGTCACGTAGGTGATGAGGCGGCTGTAAGGGCCGGCGGCATCGGGCTTGAGTTCGTCCAACAGCGCGCACACCGTCTTGACGATGTCGATGTTGGCCTTCTCGTTCCAGCCCCCGATGTTGTAGGTTTCACCCAGGCGGCCACCGGCCAGCACGGCGCGAATGGCGCTGCAATGATCCTTCACGTACAGCCAATCGCGGATTTGCTGGCCGTCGCCGTACACCGGCAGCGGCTTGCCGGCCAGGGCGTTGACGATCATCAGCGGGATCAGCTTCTCGGGGAAGTGATAAGGGCCGTAGTTGTTCGAACAGTTGGTCGTCACCACGGGCAGGCCGTAGGTGTGGTGCCAAGCGCGCACCAAATGGTCGCTGGCGGCTTTGCTGGCCGAATACGGGCTGTTCGGCTCGAACGGATTGGTTTCGGCGAACGGCGGATCGGTGGGTTTGAGCGAGCCGTACACCTCGTCCGTGCTGACGTGGTGGAAACGAAAGGCTGTTTTCTCGTCGCCTTGCAGCGTGTTCCAGAACGCCCGGGCCGCTTCCAGCAGCGTGAACGTGCCTTCGACGTTGGTTTTGATGAACTCGCCCGGGCCGTGGATGGAGCGATCCACATGGCTCTCCGCCGCGAAGTGAACGATGGCTCGCGGGCGATGGGTGGTCAGCAACTGATCGATGAGCGCCCGGTCACAGATGTCCCCTTTGACGAACACATGGCGCGCATCGCCTTCGAGCGACACCAAGTTGCGCAGGTTGCCAGCGTAGGTCAGGGCATCCAGGTTGATGACGGGTTCATCGGACTGGGCGAGCCAATCCAGGACGAAATTGCTGCCGATGAAACCAGCGCCGCCGGTGACCAGAATCATGTCAAATTCCCTCGAAAAACGCGGCCCCAAACCGCCGCTCATTTGAAACTGCCGGAGCAATCTCCCCAGCAGCGGCAGTGTACCGATGATGCGCGGCAACGATAATGCTGGCCAATGACGATCGAATCCCTAGCCTGTGCGGCCCAGGCAGACTCCGCTGCCGCATCTTCTCCCCCTGCGGCACCCGCGCGTTTTGACACCCTGCCGCTCGACGCCAAGTTGTTGCGTGCGGTGGCCGATCAGGGCTATGCCTTCATGACGCCGATCCAAGCCAAGGCCATTCCTGTGGTGCTGGCTGGGCGCGATGTGATGGGCGCTGCCCAAACCGGCACGGGCAAAACCGCCGCGTTCTCCATCCCGCTGCTGCAAAAGATGATGCGGCACGAAAACGCCAGCGCTTCGCCCGCCCGCCATCCCGTACGCGCCCTGGTGCTGGCCCCAACGCGTGAGCTGGCCGACCAAGTTGCCAACAACGTCAAGGCCTACGCCAAGCACAGCAACCTGCGGGTGGCCGTGGTGTTCGGCGGGGTGGACATGAAACCGCAAGCGGCTGAATTGAAAGGCGGCGTCGAGGTGCTGATCGCCACGCCGGGCCGGCTGTTGGATCACATTGAAGCCAAGAACTGCGTGCTCAACCAAGTCGAATACGTCGTGCTCGACGAGGCCGACCGCATGTTGGACATCGGCTTTTTGCCCGACCTGCAACGCATCCTCAGTTACCTGCCCCAAGGCAACCGCCAAACGCTGCTGTTTTCGGCCACGTTCTCGCCCGAGATCAAAAAGCTGGCGGGCAGTTACTTGCAAAACCCTGAGCTGGTCGAAGTCGCCCGGCCCAACGCCACGGCCACCAACGTTGAGCAGGTGTTCCTGAGCGTCAGCGAGGACGACAAGCGCCGCGTGATCGTCAAACAGTTGCGTGAGCGCAACATTCCGCAAGCGATTGTGTTCGTCAACTCCAAGCTCGGCGCAGCGCGGCTGGCCCGTTCCTTCGAGCGCGACAACCTGCGCACCGCCGCCCTGCACGGCGATAAGAGTCAAGACGAACGGCTGAAGTCCCTCGCCGCCTTCAAAGCTGGCGAAGTGGATGTGCTGGTGGCCACCGACGTGGCCGCACGCGGCATCGACATCGCCGACCTGCCCGCCGTGTTCAACTTCGACGTGCCGTTCAACGCCGAGGACTATGTACACCGCATTGGCCGCACCGGTCGGGCAGGGGCATCGGGGGTGGCGATCACTTTGGTGACGCACGAGGACGCCCGCCTCATCGGCGAGGTCGAAAAGCTCATCAAAAAGAAAATCGAGCTGCAAGCCGTGGAGCTGGACGACGATCGACCGCGCCGCAACACCTGGCGCCGCCGTGAGGACGAAGACGAACGCCCCTACGACGCCGCCGCCGGTACCAGCTACGCGTCGCCGCCCCCGCCGCGCAGCAGCGGCCCACGCCGTTCGTCTTACTCCCCGCGTGACCCGTTCTTCGACCAGCCCTACGTCCCGCAGGCGTCGAACGCGCCCGCTGCCTGGGAAAACACCGACCCGGTGGTGCCCACGCCGTCGCACGCCCGGATGTCCCCCAACATCCGCCCGAAGCGCAAACTGGCCGCGCTGCTGGGCGGTGGCCCGAAAGCGTGATGCCCCGACGCATCCGGCCCTGGCTGTGGCGGGCCGTGCTCCTGCTGCTGTTGCTGGTGGGCTGGCAAATCGCGCTGGCCCCCGTGACTTCCCACGCACCGGATTGGTTTGAAAACGCTGACAAGGTGCGTCATGCCGGCGCGTTTTTCATCTTTTGGTGCGTGGGCGCCCCCGGATTTGCGCGATCACGCTGGCTGTGGCTGGCCGGGGGGTTGCTGGGGTACGGCGCGGCCATCGAAATCGGGCAGGGCCTGCTCACGACAGATCGTGATGCATCTTTTGCCGACTGGATCGCCGACGCCCTGGGCTTGGCGTTGGGGCATCAGGTTGCCAACCACATGAAGACCGCTGGTAGTTTGTCGGGCAAGTTCCGCTGAGGCTCGGGCAAACGGCGCCAATCCGCCACCTTGAGGGTGCGGCACCAGCCGTCGGCGCTGGTCAAGCCGCACGCCACGCTCAGGCGCGTGCCCGGTTGCAAGTGCTGCAACAACGCAGCCAGCACGGGCGTGTTGCGATAAGGCGTTTCGATCACCAGTTGCGTTTGCCCTTCTTGGCGCGAACGCTGCTCCAACTCGCGGATGCGCTTGGCGCGGCTGGCGGCGTCCTGCGGCAAATAGCCCTCAAACGCGAACCGCTGGCCGTTGAGCCCACTGGCCGCCAAGCCCAAGGTGAGCGAGCTGGGCCCAGGCAGCGGCTCCACCACCACCCCCAGCGCGTGCGCCTGCTGCACCAACACCGCCCCCGGGTCGGCCACGGCGGGCAGACCGGCTTCGGACAGCAGCCCGACGTCCTCGCCCGCCAGCGCCGGCGCCAGCAGCTCGCGCCAAGCAGCGCTGTCGTCCCCCGACGCGCCGGGCGCCGCCGTAGCCCCCTTGCGCGGGCGCGGCAGTTCTCGAATGGACAAGGTTTGCAGCGGCGCCACCAACGGCACCACGGCTTCGACCCGCTTCAGAAAGGCCCGGGTGGTTTTGGCGTTTTCCACCGCCCAATGCCGCAAGCCCGCTGCACGGCGCACCACGCCAGCGCTGAGGATGTGCTCGATGGGCTCGGGGGCAGCACCCAAATCCAGGGTGTTGGGCACCAGCACCAGCCGGCCCAAGGGTGTGGCGGCGCGGTTCATTGGGCGCAGCGCAGCACGTCCAACCCCGCTTCGCGCAGCAACCGGGTGGTGTGGATCAGCGGCAGACCGATGAGCGCCGTCGGGTCGTCTGACTCGATGGCGTCCAGCAGGCCGATGCCCAAGGTTTCGCATTTGGCGCTGCCGGCGCAGTCATAGGGTTGCTCCAGGCGCAGGTAGCGCTCGATGTCCTCCTCCGACAGCGGGCGGAACGTGACGCCCACCGGCGCCAAGTGGCTGCGGGTGAAGCCGGTGTCGGCGCGCACCACGGCGATGGCAGTTTGAAACACCACCGTCCGCCCGCTCATGCGGCGGAGCTGGGCCACGGCGCGCTCATGCGTACCGGGTTTGCCGATGGGCTCACCGTCCAGATCGGCCACTTGGTCGGCACCAATCACCACCGCCTGCGGATGCAGCACCGCCACGGCCTGGGCCTTGGCCAACGCCAGGCGGGTGGCCAAGGAGGCAGGCATTTCACCCGGCTGAGGAGTTTCGTCCACCTGAGGCGAGGCGACGGCAAAAGGCACACGCAGGCGCTCCAGCAATTCGCGCCGGTAGCGGGAGGTCGAGCCCAAAATGAGTTCGGGAACGGAAGGCAGAGCAGAAGCAGTCATGGCGGCGATTGTCCCCCGCGCCCGTACACTGACGGGGATGAAGCACAAACCCCTCGATCCTCGGCGGCTGGACGTGGCCGCGCTGGCGCAACGCGCCGAACAGCTCTCGGGTGAATGGCCGTTGGCCGATTTGGAACGGCTCGCCGACGCGGCTGTCACCAGTGCGCCCACGTTCGCCAGCAGCGTCGTGCGCTGGCAGGTGACGGGGGATGCGCGCCCGGTCAAGGGCGGCGCCGCCGAGATTTGGATGCACATCGCTGCCGAAGTGACGCTGCCGCTGTGCTGCCAACTGTGCCTCGGGCCGGTGGCCACCGAAGTGACGGTGGATCGCTGGTTGCGCTTCGTCGCCGATGAAACACAGGCCGCCGCCTTGGACGCCGATTCTGAGGATGACGTGCTGGCCCTGTCCCGCGAGCTGGACGTGCGCGAGTTGATCGAAGACGAGCTGCTGCTGGAGTTGCCCTTGGTGCCGACGCACGAGGACGAATGCCCAGAGCCCCTGCCCCGCCCCGCCGACGACTTGGACGAAACCAACGACGAAACCCCAGCCGCCAACCCCTTCGCCGCCCTGGCCGCACTGCGTAAACCGAATTGAGTCCCAGGGTGCTATAATCGCCGGCTTTTCCGATTTCAGTGGCCGTGATCCGTGCCTGGCCCTTTGGGGTGCGCGGGTGGTGCCTGTGAAGTCGTCTTCGACCCAACATCTGCCTCGCCGGGGAATCCGGCGCTCCAGGAGCATCCCATGGCTGTTCAGCAAAACAAAAAGTCGCCTTCCAAGCGCGGCATGCACCGTTCGCACAACGCCCTGACCCAACCGGGCACCGCGATCGAAGCCACCACCGGCGAAATCCACCTGCGCCACCACATCAGCCCGACCGGCTTCTACCGTGGCCGCAAGGTTCTGAAGACCAAGGCCGACGCCTGATCGTCTGGGTTGAGGCGCGCATCCCCACGTCGGATGCGCCCGTGATTCCCCTGTCTGCCCGTGTCCTCCCGGCTGCTTGTTGGCAGGGTGACGCGGGCTTTGTCATCTGGGGCTGCTGAATCATCGAGAGCTGTGCCGTCGTGTCTTCCTCCCTTCCTCTGAAACCGCTGGAGCGTGTGCGCATCGCCGTGGATTGCATGGGCGGTGACCATGGCCCTTCCGTGACGCTGCCAGCCTGTCAAGCATTCCTGACGGCCCACCCCGATGTCGAACTGGTGCTGGTCGGTACCGCCGACGCCTTGGCCCCGGCGGCGGCGTGGCCGCGCTGCACGCTGGTGACAGCCAGCGAGGTCGTGGCCATGGACGATCCAGTGGAAGTGGCCCTGCGGCGCAAGCGCGATTCGTCGATGCGCGTGGCCATCACCCAGGTCAAACCCGATGCAACGGGCCTCACCCGTGCCGATGCGTGCGTGTCCGCCGGTAACACCGGAGCGCTCATGGCAGTGGCGCGCTACATCCTCAAGACCTTTGACGGTATCGACCGCCCCGCCATCGCCGCCATGTTGCCCAACTCGACCGGGGGCTTCACCAAGGTGCTGGATTTGGGCGCCAACGTCGATTGCTCGGCCGAACACCTGCTGCAATTTGCCATCATGGGCAGCGCCCTGGTGGCAGCGCTGGACGGCAAAAACGCCCCCACGGTCGGCCTGCTCAACATCGGCGAAGAAGACATCAAGGGCAGCGAAGTCATCAAGCGTGCCGGTGAACTGCTGCGTCAAGCTGGCGCCGCTGGGTTGATCAACTTCCAGGGCAACGTCGAAGGCAACGACATCTTCAAAGGCACCACCGATTTGGTGGTGTGCGATGGTTTCGTCGGCAACGTCGCCCTCAAAACCGCCGAAGGCCTCGCCAGCATGATTTCCGGCTTCATCAAGGCCGAATTCACCCGCAACGCCTGGACGCGCATCGTGGCGCTGGTGGCCTTGCCGGTGCTCAACCGCTTCAAAGGCCGGGTCGATTACCGCCGTTACGGCGGCGCCACCCTGCTGGGGCTGCGCGGCTTGGTGTTCAAAGCGCACGGCTCCTCGGATGCGTTCGCCTTCCAGAACGCCTTGCAGCGCGCTTATGATGCCGCCCGCAACCGCATGCTCGATCAAGTGCGAGACCGGGTCGTCAGCGCCTTGCAGGCCATGCCCGCTGCGCCGGACACCGCCCGTCAAGCCGCTTGAGCGCTCGGACGCACAAAACAACACTCGCTTTGAATCCGATGTCCCAGCCTTCTTCCCGCTACGCCCGCATCACGGGCACTGGCAGCGCGCTGCCGACCCGCCGCGTCACCAATGCGGACATGGCCGCTGAACTGGCCCAACGCGGGCTGGAAACGTCGGATGAGTGGATCGTCGAGCGCACCGGCATCCGGGCGCGCCATTTCGCCGCCCCCGACCAAACGTCGAGTGACCTGGGCGCCGAAGCCGCCCGCCGGGCCATCGAAGCCGCTGGACGTCAAGCACAAGATGTCGATCTGATCATCGTCGCCACGTCCACGCCGGACATGGTCTTCCCCTCCACCGCCACCATCGTGCAACGCAAGCTCGGCATCCAAGGTTGCCCGGCGTTTGACGTGCAGGCGGTGTGCTCGGGTTTCATTTACGCCCTGTCGGTGGCGGACGCGATGATTCGCACGGGCGCGGCCAACTGCGCCCTGGTGATCGGTGCCGAAGTGTTCTCGCGCATCCTGAATTTTGAAGACCGCACCACCTGCGTGTTGTTCGGTGACGGCGCCGGCGCCGTGCTGCTGGAAGCTTCGGCCGAACCCGGCATCCTCGCCACCAAACTGCATGCCGACGGGCGTTACCGCGAAATCCTCGAAGTGCCGGGCACCGTGTCGGGCGGCCAAGTCATCGGTTCGCCGCTGTTGACGATGGACGGCCAAGCGGTGTTTAAACTCGCCGTGACTGTGCTGGGTGAAGTGGCCAACGAAGTGCTGGAAGCCGCAGGCCGCAGCGCCGCCAGCGTGGATTGGCTGATCCCGCACCAAGCCAACGTGCGGATCATGCAAGGCACCGCCCGCAAACTAAAACTGCCGATGGAAAAAGTGGTGGTGACGGTGCAAGAACACGGCAACACCTCGGCGGCCTCCATCCCGCTGGCCCTGGATCAGGCTGTGCGCGCCGGCCAAGTGCAGCGCGGCCAAACCCTGCTGCTCGAAGGCGTGGGCGGCGGCTTCACCTGGGGCGCGGTGCTGCTGGACTTCTGAAGCCCGCTCCGGCAGCGCGCTTCGGCCCTTCCCCCTCAACCGACAACCCTCACACCATGACTGCGTTTGCGTTCGTTTTCCCCGGCCAGGGCTCCCAGGCCGTGGGCATGCTCGACGTCTGGGGCGATCACCCGGCGGTGGCCGCCACGTTGGCAGAAGCCTCGGCCGCTTTGGGCGAAGACATCGGCGCCCTGATCAAAACCGGCCCGAAAGAACAACTCGACCTCACCACCAACACCCAGCCGGTGATGCTGACAGCGGGCATCGCCTGCTATCGCGCTTGGTTGGCCGAAGGCGGCGCCGTGCCCGCCGCCGTAGCTGGTCACTCGCTCGGCGAGTACACCGCCCTGGTGGCCTCCGGCGTGCTGACCCTGGCCGACGCGCTGCCCCTGGTGCGCCTGCGTGCCCAAGCCATGCAAGAAGCTGTGCCGGTGGGCGTGGGCGCAATGGCGGCCATCCTCGGCCTGGACGCTGAAGCCGTGCGCGTCGGTTGCGCCGAAGCCAGCGCTGCGGCGCCGGGTGAAGTCGTCGAAGCGGTGAACTTCAACGATCCGAAGCAAACCGTGATCGCGGGTAGCAAAGCCGGCGTGGCCAAGGGCTGCGAGGTGCTGAAGGCCAAGGGCGCCAAGCGCGCACTGCCACTGCCGGTGTCCGCGCCGTTCCACTCCAGCTTGATGAAGCCGGCTGCCGAGCGCCTGAAGGCCCGTCTGGCCGAAATCACCCTGGCTGCCCCGCAAATCCCGGTGGTGAACAACATCGACGTGGCCGTGCAAACCGACGCCGACGCCATCCGCGATGCGCTCTACCGCCAAGCTTTCGGCCCGGTGCGTTGGGTCGAAGTGGTGCAAGCGCTGTGTGCGCGGGGCCTCAGCCACATTTACGAGTGTGGCCCGGGCAAGGTGCTGTCGGGCATGGTCAAGCGCATCGACGCTGAAGCCATCACCGCCTGTGTGTTTGATCCGGCCACGCTGGCCGACGTGAAGGGAGCCCTCGCATGAGCGCCGTTTCGACCCAAGGTCAAGTCGCCCTCGTGACGGGTGCCACCCGTGGCATTGGCCGCGCCATCGCCCTGGCCCTGGCCGCCAAAGGCATGAAAGTGATCGGCACCGCCACCAGCGAAGCGGGTGCCAACGCCATCACCGATGCCCTGGCTGAATTTCCTGGCTGCAAAGGTGTGGTGCTGAACGTGAACGACGCCGCCGCCTGCGACGCCCTCATCGACACCGTGGCCAAAGAAAACGGTGGCCTGCATGTGCTGGTGAACAACGCCGGCATCACCCGCGACACCCTGGCCATGCGCATGAAGGACGAGGACTGGGATGCGGTGCTGGACACCAACCTCAAAGCCGTCTTCCGCCTGAGCCGCGCCGTGATCCGCCCGATGATGAAACAGCGCTATGGCCGCATCGTCAGCATCACGTCGGTGGTGGGCGCTTCGGGCAACCCGGGGCAGGCCAACTATGCTGCCGCCAAGGCCGGACTGGCCGGCATGACACGCGCCCTGGCGCGTGAACTGGGCAGTCGGGGCATCACCGTCAACTGCGTCGCGCCGGGTTTCATCGCCACCGACATGACGGAAGTCCTGCCCGAAGATCAGAAAAAAGCCCTGATGTCGCAGATTCCGCTGCAACGCCTGGGCCAACCGCAAGAGATCGCTCATGCGGTCGCCTTCCTCGCTTCCCCGGAAGCGGGTTACATCACCGGTTCTGAACTGCACGTCAACGGCGGCATGTTCATGAACTGAGGTCATGGCCGGAGACCTTGCGCCGGGAGCCCCGGCGTAGAATCCGGCCCGTTTTCACGCCAACCCCCTCGTCTGGAGGAGTCAAAGTCATGAGTATCGAAGCACGCGTCAAGAAGATCATTGCCGAGCAACTGGGTGTTGCCGAAGAAGAAGTCACCGCTGAAAAGTCCTTCGTGGCCGATCTGGGCGCCGACTCGCTGGACACCGTCGAGCTGGTGATGGCCCTGGAAGACGAATTCGGCATCGAAATTCCTGACGAAGAGGCTGAGAAGATCACCACCGTCAAGGCTGCCATCGACTACGCCGTCGCCAACTCGGCTGCGGCTTAATCAGCGGGCAGCGCTGCACCCCCCAGCCGCTTCGGTCGGCCTTGGGATGCGGCGCCCGCTTTGTTTTCCACGATCCTGACTGTCTGAACGCATGACCCGTCGACGTGTCGTCATCACCGGCCTGGGGCTCATCAGCCCGGTCGGTAACACGGTGGCTGAAGGCTGGAGCAACCTGCTTGCGGGTCGTTCTGGTATTGGCCCGATCACCAAGTTTGATGCCTCGGGCATCACGTGCCGCATTGCGGGTGAAGTCAAGGGCTTCAATGTCGGGGATTACATCCCCGCCAAAGAAGTCAAGACGATGGACACCTTCATCCATTACGGCATCGCAGCGGCGGTTCAGGCTGTGCAGGACGCCGGTCTGCCCACAGGTGCGGAGCTGTCCGAAGAAGCCGCCGAACGCATTGGCTGCATGATCGGCTCTGGCATCGGTGGTCTGCCGGAAATCGAATCCACCGCGCGCATGGTCGTTGACCGTGGCCCGCGACGCATTTCCCCCTTCTTCGTGCCGGCCTCGATCATCAACATGATCTCCGGGCACGTTTCCATCCGCTTCGGTTTCACCGGCCCGAACATGGCCGTGGTCACGGCTTGCACCACGGGCTTGCACTGCATCGGTGAAGCCGGCCGGTTGATCGAATACGGCGACGCCGATGTCATGGTGGCCGGTGGCGCAGAAGCCACGGTGTCCATGCTCGGCGTGGGCGGTTTCGCCTCGGCCCGTGCCCTCTCGACCCGCAACGACGACCCGGCCACCGCCTCGCGTCCGTGGGACAAAGACCGCGACGGCTTTGTCCTCGGCGAAGGCTCCGGCGTGCTGGTGCTGGAAGAGTACGAACACGCCAAGAAGCGTGGCGCCAAAATCTATGCTGAACTGATCGGTTTCGGCATGGGCGCCGATGCCTACCACATGACCGCGCCGAACGTGGACGGCCCCAAGCGTTCGATGAAAGCGGCCCTGCGCAATGCTGGCATCAACGCCGATCAGGTGCAGTACCTGAACGCGCATGGCACCTCCACCCCGCTGGGGGACGTGAACGAAACCAATGCCATCAAGTTGGCGTTCGGTGATCACGCCCACAAGCTGGTGGTGAACTCGACCAAGTCCATGACCGGCCACTTGCTGGGCGGTGCAGGCGGTGTCGAATCGCTGTTCACGGTGCTGGCGCTGCACCACCAAGTTTCGCCGCCGACGATCAACCTCTTCAACCAAGATCCCGCCTGCGATTTGGACTACTGTGCCAACACCGCCCGCGAGATGAAGATCGACATCGCGGTGAAAAACAACTTCGGCTTCGGTGGCACCAACGGCACGCTGGTGTTCCGTCGCATCTGAGCGCACGGGCCCCCGGGTTTGACCGACTCCGCGCCGCCATCGCCGCCGCCGCTCTCGCCGGACGCGCAGGCCGACGCCCTGCTGGTCGAGCGCGTCAAGCAGGGAGACCAGCGGGCGTTTGAGCTGTTGGTCGTGAAGTACCAGCGGCGCATCGAACGCCTGATTGGCCGCATCGTGCGGGACACCGATCTGGTGTTCGACTTGGCCCAGGAAACCTTCATCCGGGCCTACCGCGCCTTGCCTCAGTTCCGAGGCGAGAGCGCTTTCTACACCTGGCTGTACCGCATTGCTGTCAACACAGCCAAGAAGGCGGCGGTTGAGCTGGGGCGCGATCCGGTGTTAACCGAATCGGCTTTGAACACCGAAGACGAGGATGAGGAAACTTCCCGCCGCCGTCCGGAACCAACCGACACCGCCACGCCAGATGCCGTGCTGGCCAGCAAGCAGATCGCAGCCACCGTGAACGCAGCCATTGATGCGTTGTCGGAGGATTTGCGACAAGCCCTCACCTTGCGAGAGATTGAGGGCTTGAGCTACGAGGAGATCGCTGAGGTGATGAACTGCCCCATTGGGACGGTGCGTTCGCGCATTTTCCGTGCCCGTGAGGCGGTCGCTCAGCGGCTGCGTCCGTTGCTGAACACACGTGAGGGTGAGCGGTGGTGAGCGCCAGGGGGGGTCGTGGACTCTCGATCCCAGACCAGCGCCGCAATGTCAGATCTCTGGGAATGGTGGGGTGATGGGATGAATGCTCAGTCTTCTGCAAGTGATCCGGTGCCATCCAGGCAGCAGTTGTCGGCCTTGATCGATGGCGAGCTGGCACGCGAGGACGTGGCCCGGCTGTGTCAGGACTGGCGCGACGATGCCGAGCTGCAAGAGGCGTGGCACGCTTGGTCGGTGGTGAGCGATGTGATGCGCTCTCAGGAGCTGGCCGCCGCTGTGCCGCGTGATCGCCCCCTGCTGGCGGCCATCCAAGCCCGTTTGGCGCAAGAACCCGTGGTGCTGGCCCCCCAGGCAGCACCTGGGCTCTCGCACCGGTTGGGCTGGCGCATGCCAGCCGCCATGGCTGCGGGATGTGCCATGGTGGTGGGCGCTTTGTGGGTGTCCTCTCAACCGGCTGATTTGCCCGAGGTTTGGCAGGCCCTGCGCGGCCCGTCGGCACAGGACGTCGTCCGCGCAGCGGCCTCCGCCTCGTCAGCCGACGGTTGGAAAACCGCAGACTACGTCCAGGCACACCGCCAATACGCCCATGTTCCTGGGCTGGCCACGCCAGATGGTTTTCAGCCCGTGGTGGCGACCACCGGCACCAGCCGCTGACTCCCTCCCCCACAATGGCACCGCACCGTGAACCGACCCTGAGGCCCCTGTGGTCAAGCGTTTCCCTCGGGGGCTTGCTGGTCACCAGCTTGGTGTGTGGCTCGCCCGCTTGGGCTGAACCCTCCGCTGCCAGCACGGCCCGATCACCCAGCAGCGCCAGCGCTGAACGTGTCCCCGAAGCCTCTGAGTGGCTGCACCGCATTCGCCAAGCTGCGATCCAACGCAGCTACCAAGGCACGCTGGTGGTCACGGGCAGTGGGGGCGTGTCCAGCAGTCGCGTCGCCCACGTCGTGCAGGGCTCGCGCCGCACCGAACGCATCGATGCCCTGGCCGGCGAAGCCCACAGCTTGGTGCGCCAAGATGGCATCACACGCAGCGTCTGGCCCCACAAACAGATGGTGATCGAGGAAGCCCACGACCGCCAAGTGCTGTTCCCCGGCCTGCCCGACGAAGCCGATGAGCGTGTGCTGACTTGGTATGAACTGCGGCCCGTTGGCACCGACCGGGTGGCGGGTCACGATGCCATCGTGCTGTCGCTGCAAGCACGCGACCCGCTGCGTTTCAGCTTTCGGCTTTGGGTCGAGCGCCACAGCCACCTGCTGCTGCGCCTCGACACCTTGGACGCCAACAGCCAAACCCTCGAAAGCACCGCTTTCAGCGATTTGACCCTGGATGTGCGCCCCACCCCTTCCTCTCGCCCCGGTGACTGGCCTGCCGCTTGGCGGCACTACCGCGTGGTGCGCTCTGTCCACCAAGACACCCAATTGGCCCAAGAAGGCTGGGCCTTGAAAGCCCTTCCCCCGGGGTTTCGCCAAGTCAGTTGCAGCCGGCGCACCTTGACACCTGGCGGCAGCGCCCATCCTCATCCTGTGTTACAGGCGATGTTTTCGGATGGTCTGGCGCATGTTTCACTGTTTGTTGAATCCGGTGCCCCTCCCGGGCCTGCGCAAGAATCCCGGCACGTCCTCGGAGCCACCCACATGCTGCGCACGCACGTCGAAGGGCACTGGCTCACCGTGGTGGGGGATGTTCCGCCCGAGACTTTGCGGCGTTTTGTCACAGCGCTAGAGCGCAAACCGCGATGACCTCTGTTTTCGACGCTCTCAGGAGACCGGCTCATATGTTGAAGTGGGTTTCGTCGGTGGCACTGGCCGCCACCCTGGCCACCGCAGGTGGTTGGACATCGGCACACGCACAAGCCGTGCGGGGTTTGCCAGATTTCACGGAACTGGTCGAACAAACCGGCCCCTCCGTGGTGAACATCCGCACTTTGGAAAAAACCCGCGATGCGCGTGGCAACGTGCCGAATCTGGAGGAGTTCTTCCGCCGTTTTGGCATCCCGCTGCCCAACAACCGCTCGCCGTCGGACAACGACGATGACGCGGCACAACGCCGGGGCATCGGGTCGGGTTTCATCCTCAGCGCCGACGGTTTCATCATGACCAACGCCCACGTCGTGGACGGAGCCGATGAATTGATCGTGACGCTGGCCGACAAGCGCGAGTTCAAAGCCCGCGTCATCGGCGCTGACAAACGCAGCGATGTGGCCGTGGTCAAAATCGACGCCCAAAGCCTGCCCGCCGTCAAAATCGGCGATGTGAACCGGCTCAAGGTCGGGGAATGGGTGATGGCCATCGGCTCGCCCTTCGGTTTGGACAACACCGTCACCGCCGGCATCGTCAGCGCCAAGCAGCGCGACACGGGCGAACTGCTGCCCCTGATCCAAACCGACGTGGCCATCAACCCTGGCAACTCCGGCGGGCCACTGATCAACCTGCGCGGTGAGGTGGTCGGCATCAACTCGCAGATTTACAGCACGTCGGGGGGCTACGCGGGCATCTCGTTTGCCATCCCGATCGACGAGGCGATGCGCGTGTCGGATCAACTGCGCCAGCACGGGCGCGTCATCCGGGGGCGCATCGGCGTCAGCATCGCCCCTGTCACCAAAGAGGTGGCCGAGTCGCTCGGGTTGGGCCAAGCCGTGGGTGCCCTGGTGCGTGGCACCGAACCCGGCACCCCTGCCGACAAAGCCGGGTTGCAAGCGGGTGACATCATCGTCAAAGTCAACGGCAAAACCGTGGAGAAGTTCGGCGACTTGCCCCGCATCATCGCAGCCGTGCCGCCCGGCACCCGCATCACGCTGAACGTGTTCCGCAAGGGCGCTTACCGCGACGTAGCGCTCACCGTGGCCGAATCCGAAAGCGAAGCCAGCCCCGCCGCCAGCACCCCCGACGCCGCGCAAAAGACCCCGCTGGGATTGAGCGTCTCCACCTTGCCCGAAGCCACGCGGCGTGAGCTGCGCGTGCCAGGTGGCGTGAAGGTTGAAGCCGTTGAAGGTGCGGCGGCCCGGGCGGGCTTGCGCGAAGGAGACATCGTGCTATCGGTGAACAACACCGACGTCACCGATGCGCGACAGTTCGCCGCCTTGGTGAGCAGGCTGGATCGCAACAAGCGGGTCACCCTGCTGGTGCGCCGGGGCGAATGGGCCAATTACGTGGTGATCACGCCCGAGCGCTGACCCGGGCCTGAGCGCCCGAACTACAATGGGTGGCCCAACGCAAGTTGTTGCCACGTTGGAAGGCGCGTCCCGAGACGTGCCTTTTTTTTGCAGCTGCGCCGCATTGTTCATGGATCACATCAGAAATTTTTCCATCATCGCCCACATCGACCACGGCAAAAGCACCCTGGCGGATCGCTTGATCCAGCGGTGCGGTGGCCTCTCCGACCGCGAAATGGAAGCGCAGGTGCTCGACTCGATGGACATCGAACGCGAGCGCGGCATCACGATCAAGGCCCAAACCGCCGCGCTGCAATACAAAGCGCGAAACGGCCAGGTCTACAACCTCAACCTCATCGACACCCCCGGGCACGTGGACTTCTCTTATGAAGTCAGCCGCTCGCTCTCGGCCTGCGAAGGCGCGTTGTTGGTGGTGGACGCCAGCCAAGGCGTGGAAGCACAAACCGTCGCCAACTGCTACACCGCCCTCGAACTGGGCGTGGAAGTGGTGCCGGTGCTGAACAAAATGGATCTGCCGCAGGCCGATCCGGACAACGCCAAGGCCGAAATCGAGGACGTGATCGGCATTGACGCCTCCGAAGGCATCCCTTGCTCGGCCAAGACGGGCATGGGCATTGACGAGATTTTGGAAGCCGTCATCACCAAAATGCCCCCGCCCAAGGGCAACCCGGACGGCCCTCCCCGCGCCATGATCATCGACGCCTGGTTCGACAACTACGTCGGCGTGGTGATGCTGGTGCGCGTGGTGGATGGCCGGATTGGCAAGGGCGAACGCATCCGCCTGATGGCCACCAACTCGGTGTACGGCATCGAGCACCTGGGCGTGTTCACCCCCAAGAGCGAAAACCGCGATGTGCTGCGTGCCGGCGAAGTGGGTTTCGTCATTTGCGGCATCAAGGAGCTGGCGGCGGCCAAGGTGGGCGATACCGTCACCCTGGAAAAGAAGCTGCCCAACAACGCCGGCCCCGCCACCGAAGCCCTGCCGGGTTTCAAGGAAATCCAGCCGCAGGTGTTCGCCGGCCTGTACCCAAGCGAAGCCAGCGAGTACGACCAACTGCGCGACGCCCTGGAAAAACTCAAACTCAACGACAGCTCGTTGCGCTACGAACCCGAAGTCAGCCAGGCGCTGGGCTTCGGCTTCCGCTGCGGCTTCTTGGGCTTGCTGCACATGGAAATCGTGCAGGAACGCCTGGAGCGTGAGTTCGACCAAGACTTGGTGACCACCGCACCCAGCGTAGTCTACGAAGTCGAGATGAACGACGGCGAAGTGCTGGAGGTCGAAAACCCCAGCAAGATGCCGGAGCAAGGGCGCATCAAGGAAATCCGCGAGCCCATCGTCACCGTGCATCTGTACATGCCGCAGGACTATGTCGGCGCGGTGATGACGCTGGCCAACCAAAAGCGCGGCGTGCAGCTCAACATGGCGTTCCACGGCAAGCAGGTGATGCTCACCTATGAACTGCCGCTGGCCGAAATCGTGCTCGACTTCTTTGACAAGCTCAAATCCGTGTCACGCGGGTATGCCAGCATGGACTACGAGTTCAAGGAGTACCGCGCCGCCGACGTCGTGAAGGTGGACATTCTCATCAACGGCGACAAGGTCGATCCGCTGGCCATGATCGTGCATCGCAGCCAAAGCCAGTACCGAGGCCGTGCGGTGGCAGCAAAAATGCGTGAGCAGATCCCGCGCCAGATGTATGACGTGGCAATTCAGGCAGCCATCGGCGCCAATATCATCGCACGTGAGAACATCAAAGCGTTGCGTAAAAACGTGCTGGCCAAGTGCTACGGCGGGGACATCACCCGCAAGCGCAAGCTGCTCGAAAAGCAGAAGGCAGGCAAGAAACGCATGAAGCAAATCGGTACGGTGGAAGTACCCCAAGAAGCATTCCTGGCCATCCTGCAAGTCGATGAATGATTTTCGTCTCATGAGCCTGGTGACCGCGCTGCTGTACGGCGCGCTGTGTGTCTACATGGGCGGCTGGTACATCGGTCGATGGACTGGCAACTTTTCGCTGCTGCTGTTTCTGCTGTCGGTGGTCACGGGGCTGTACTGGCTGGCGGAGCGGTTCAAGTTCCGCCCTGAGCGGTTGGCCGCCGCGCAAAACTTCGACGCCCAAGATGCCGAGCGCCGCGCCGAGCTGGCCCGCCAAGGCGTTGACTTCGTGGATGGCACCGCCACGCACGAAGCCCGCGACGCCTTGCTGCGCCAACCCTGGTGGCTGGACTGGACGGCTGGCCTGTTCCCGGTGATCGTGGTGGTGTTCATGGTGCGATCCTTTGTGGTCGAGCCGTTCAAGATCCCCTCGGGCTCGATGATTCCGACGCTCGAAGTCGGCGATCTGATCTTGGTGAACAAATTCCGGTACGGCGTGCGATTGCCGGTGATCAACCGCAAGATCGTGTCCAACCACGACCCCGTGCGGGGTGATGTGGTGGTGTTCCGCTACCCGGTCAACCCCGCGCTGGACTACATCAAGCGGGTGGTCGGCCTGCCGGGAGACGTGGTGTCTTACCGGGATGCGGTGCTGACGGTCAATGGCACACCCGTGCCCACCACCGCCCTGGGCGAAACCTTCGACGATGAAAGCCAGCGTTACATGGCGCGCTTCACCGAAGACTTTGGCACCAACGTACACCGCATCCAGCGCTACCCTCAAGTGCTGCCCTTCAACCCGGATGCCACACAAAACTTCCAGCGCTTTCGCGACCGCTGCACGTTTGATTTGAAGGGTTTTGTCTGCACCGTACCGGCTGGACACTACTTCGTTATGGGGGATAACCGCGATAACTCGGAAGATTCACGTTACTGGGGCTTTGTACCCGACGAAAATTTGGTCGGTAAAGCGTTCTTCGTGTGGATGAATTTCCGCGATCCCGGTCGCATCGGCGGCTTTCAATGAGCTGAAGGAGTGTGAAGATGGAAAGTTCCAAGTTTGTGCATGGTGTGCGTCGGCGGCAGTCAGGTCTGTCGGCCATCAGCATGGCGTTTCTGGGCATCTTTCTGGCCATGGTGTTCATGCTGGGCCTGAAGGTATTCACCCCCGTCACCGAGTACTTGACGCTGCGTAACACCATCCAGTCGATCAAGAACGAAGGCCCTGTCAACGCGCTGGAAGTGCGCCAAGCCTTCGAAAACCGGCAAAAAATCGAGTACTCGATTCAATCGATCGCAGCCAAAGATTTGCAGGTCGAAGTCAACGGCACAGTGACGGCCATCAGCTTTGCCTACGACAAAGAAATCCCGCTGTTCGGAGCCGTCTACCTGCTGATCAAGTTCCAGGCCAAAACGCGTTGATATGACCCTGCGAGATCCTCGCTTCCAGTCGCTGCAACAGCGACTGGGTTACACCTTTGAACAACCCGAGCTGCTGGCCCGTGCCCTGACGCACCGCAGCTTCGGCTATGCCCACAACGAACGGCTGGAGTTTCTCGGCGATGCCGTACTCGGCCTGGCCGTCTCCAGCTTGCTGTACGACCGCTTTGCAGGCTCCGACGAGGGGGACCTCACCCGCGTGCGCGCCAGCTTGGTGCGCGAAGAAAGCCTGCATCGCGCCGCGCTGATGCTGAACCTGCCCGACGTGCTGCGGCTCTCGGAAGGCGAAGCCAAAGGCGGCGGCGCACGGCGCCCCTCCATCTTGGCGGATGCGCTGGAAGCCATCCTCGGCGCCATCTATCTGGATGGTGGACTGGCGCCAGCCATGACTTTGGTGCGTCAACTCTTCGGCGAGCTGATCGACAGCACCAGCGCCGACGCCTGGCGCAAAGACGCCAAAACCGAACTCCAAGAATGGCTGCAAGCCCGGCGCATCCCCGTGCCCACTTACAGCATTGCGGCCACACGCGGCCAAGCCCATGCCCAGACGTTTGAGGTGCTGTGCGCCGTGCCTCAGTTGTCCGTGCAGGCCAGCGGTGAGGGCCGTTCGCGCCGCACTGCCGAGCAGGAAGCCGCCCGCCAGGTGCTCGCCCTGCTGCAAACCGACCACGGCGCCGACACGCTTCGCTCCTGAACGTGTGCGCCGCCTCCTCTCTTGCCCCCCACCACCGTGAACCCTGACGATCTTCTGCCCGCTCCCGCCCCCACGCCCGATACCCCCGAGGCGCCCGCCGTGCCCCAACGCTGCGGCCTGATCGCCATCGTCGGGCAGCCCAACGTCGGCAAATCGACCCTCATGAATGCGCTGGTGGGGCAGAAGATCAGCATCACCTCGAAAAAAGCCCAAACCACGCGCCACCGCATCACCGGCGTGCGCACGGTGGACGAAGCGCAGTTCGTGTTCGTGGACACGCCGGGCTTCCAGATGAAACACGCCACGGCGCTGAACCGCACCCTGAACCGCACGGTGCAATCGACGCTGGGGGACGTGGACATCGTGCTGTTCCTCGTCGAGGCCGGGCGTTTCAGCCCCGCAGATGCCAAGGTGCTGGCCCTCATGCCAGCCCACAAACCGGTGGTGCTGATCGCCAACAAGCTGGACAACATCCACCGCCGCGCCGACTTGCTGCCCTGGCTGCAACAAATGCAGCAGCGCCACGCCTTCGCCGAGTTCGTGCCCATGTCGGCCACCAAGCGGGCGGACGTGGATCGGCTGTTCGGCATCCTCAAACCCTACCTGCCCGAGCAAGAATGGTTTTACGAGGAAGACGCGCTCACGGATCGCAGCGAAAAATTCCTCACCAGCGAAATCATCCGCGAAAAGCTGTTCCGCCTCACCGGCGATGAGCTGCCTTACACCTCCACCGTCGTCATCGACAAGTGGGAGGAGGAAGAAGGTGGGCTGCGCCGGCGCATCAGCGCGTCCATCGTGGTGGAGCGCGACGCCCACAAGGGCATGATCATCGGCGCGGGCGGCGAACGCCTGAAGCGCATCGGCAGCGACGCCCGCGTCGAGCTGGAGCGCCTCATGGAGTGCCGCGTGTTTTTGGAGCTGTGGGTCAAGGTGCGCTCAGGCTGGGCGGCCACCGAAGAGCACCTGCGCTCCTACGGCTACGAATAAGCCCCGGGCCGCACCATGGCGCGACGCGGGCCGGCCCTGCCTTCGGCGGCCTTCTTGCTGCACCGCTACGACTGGAGCGAAACCAGCCTGATCCTCGATCTGTTCACCCGCGATCAAGGGCGCGTGGTGGTGGCCGCTAAAGGCGCCAAGCGACCTTATTCGCAGTTGCGGCCCGTGTTGCTGCCGTTTCAAAAGCTGCACACCGCGTTCAGCCGCCCCAAGGCCGACCCACACGCCGAAGTGCTCACCCTGCGCAGTGCCGAATGGGCCGGCGGCACGGCCTTGTTGCCGGCGCGGGCGCTGTTTGCCGGTTTTTATCTGAACGAATTGTTGATGCGCCTGCTGGCGCGCAACGACCCGCACGCCGCGCTGTTCGACACCTACGCCGCCACCCTACCCGCCCTCGCCCAAGGCGACGACACCCTGACGCAAGCCGCGCTGCGGGCGTTCGAACTGGTGCTGCTGCGCGAAATGGGCCTGCTGCCTCGGTTGGACATGGAAACCACCACCGCCAGCCCCGTCCAGCCCGACGCCCCCTACACCCTGCGCCCCGCCGTCGGCCTGGTGGCCCCGCCTGGTCTGGCCGAGGTGCCGGTAATGGCTGGGCAACGCTGGCAGCGGGTGCAAACCGCCCTCGACGACGGCCACTTGGCCGATGTGCAACGCGCCTGCGCCGACGATTTGCCGGTGCTCAAAGCCGTGTTGCGCACCCTGTTGCATGACCACCTGGGCCACGCCCGCCTGCGCACCCGCGAGGTTATGCTCGACGCCCAGCAATGGATGGAACAACGCCCATGAATCCCTTGATCGCTCCCGAAGCCGGCCACCGTGGCGCGGCACAGACCGCCTTGTCCGTCAATCTCAACAAAGTGGCGCTGCTGCGCAACACGCGGCATCTGGGCATTCCCAGTGTGACCCGGGCGGCCACGCTGGTGCTGGAAGCGGGTGCCGACGGCATCACCCTCCACCCGCGCCCCGACGAGCGCCACATCCGCGCCCACGATGTCGATGACCTGGCGGCACTGTTGCAAAGCTGGCCCCAGGTGGAGTTCAACATCGAAGGCAACCCGTTGCACAACCTGATGGACTGTGTGCGCCGCGTGCGTCCGCACCAAGCCACCTTCGTGCCGGACACAGTGGGCCAGTTCACCTCCGACCACGGCTGGAACCTGCCCGCCGACGCCAACACACTGCGCCCGCTCATCGCTGAATGCCACGCGCTGGGCGTGCGGGTCAGCCTGTTCATGGACCCGCAGCCCGAAGCCATGGCACACGCCCGCGCCATCGGGGCCGACCGGGTTGAGCTGTACACCGAAGCCTACGCCAGCGCTTACGGCACGCCGCAGGAAGCCGAGGTGCGCGCCCGCTACACCGCCGCTGCCCAAGCGGCGCTGGCCGTGGGGCTGGAGGTCAACGCCGGCCACGATTTGAACCGCGACAACCTCACCGCCTTCTTGCAGCATGTGCCGGGGGTGTTGGAAGTGTCGATTGGTCACGCGCTCATCGCCGATGCGCTGGAATTGGGCTACAGCGAAACCGTGCGGGCCTACCAGCGTTGCATCCGCGCTGCCTTCGCGCCCGAGGGGCTGGCGTGATCTACGGCATCGGCACGGATGTGTGCGATCTACGCCGCATCCGCGCCACGCTGGAACGACGCGGCGAGCGCTTCGCCGAAAAAGTGCTGGGGCCGAGCGAGTGGCGGGTCTACCAGCACCGCAAAATGCGGCACGCGGCACGCGGCTTGGCCTATCTGGCCACGCGGTTTTCGGCCAAAGAGGCGTTTTCCAAAGCCATTGGCCTGGGTATTCATGCGCCGATGACGTGGCAGGATTGCGAAATCCTCAACGAGCCCAGCGGCCGACCGTTCGTGCGCTTGCACGGCGCGTTGGCGCAGTGGTTCGCACAGCGCCACCTTCAGGCCCACGTCACGCTGAGTGATGAAACCGAGTACGTCGCCACCTTTTGCGTGGTGGAGCAACGACCCGACAGCGGCTCAACGCACCTGGGCGCGCCACAAGCGCAGCGGCTCCCCACCGCTTGAAAAGAACTTGCAGGCCGACAGTTCACTGTCCAGCAAAACGAACGCCTGCCCGTTCCACACCCAACGGCTGCGGCTCACACAATCCCCCCGGCCCTTGGCCATCGCGCTGGCCAGCAACACCCCGTCGGGTTGACGCTTCAGGGTCAGGTCGGACGCGCTGTCCTCCCATGCCCACGCACGCCCTCGCCCCGCGCCTTCGGCGGGCAACGCCGCAAAACGCACGTCTTTGAGCGCATGCGGGGGCTTGATGTGCGCCACCCACGCCGCCGAACCACCGTTGTAGGCCGCCAACCAACACGGGAGCGTCACCATCACCTGGCTGTCCGACACAGGCCATACCTCGGTGCTGGCCAGCAGCGCTTTGGCATCGAGGTTCTCCGGATGCATCCGGTCGCAGCGCTCACCCACAGCGGGCAGCGCCAACACGGCTTTGAGCAAACTGGCCTTCAAACCCTCGGGCGTTTTCATGCCGGCGGGGATGCGCACAGCCTCGATCTGCGGCAGCGCGGGTGCCACCGGCACACGATCTTCAGCCTGTGGGCCGGGGCGGGCCAGGGCGCCCACGGTGCCGACGCGGCCCTGCAAGTCATCGATTTTCAGCAGCGCGGCACTCGCACCCTTGAGCGAAATGCGCCAGCGCAGCGCCCCCTGCGTCAACACCAAAGCATCGGCTTGGCGCATGGCGGCAAGCAACGGCCCGCCCTGATCCACCGGCAAAGCCACATCACCGCCCGCGACATACCCCGCCGGCACGGGCCACGAAAAGGTCAGCGTTCCGGCCTTCAGGGTCAAGGGCTGACTGGCACGCGGTTGCGGCGGGGGTTTTTGGCGCGGGTCGGCGGTGAGGTTGCCCCACACCAAACTCAACCGCGCCGGAGCGTCGGGGCCGGCGTCGCGTCGCAAGCGCAACATCACCGGCGGATCGTCGCTTTCCTGGGTCGGATAACCCTGCGCTTCACAACGGCGTACGTTGTCACAAGCAACCACCCAGTCCTGAAAAGGGTGATCCTGACTCAGCCCTGCGGGCGGTGCAGGCGGCATCGTCACCGTGTCAGCCTGCGCCGCCACGCTCAACCCGCCCAGCAGCACCATCACCATCGACACACGATACCTGCGCATCCAAACTCCTTCAGCGCACTTGCGCACGCCACAGCGTCAGCGGCTGACCGCCCAGACTGAACTGCCGGCACGGCGACACCTCCACCCCCGTCAGGGCGAAGAATTGACCATTCCAGACCCAGGTTTGATGGTGGACGCAGTCTCCCGTCCCCCGGCCTTTGGCGACCGAGTCGGCCATCAGGGCGCCGGACTCTGTGCGGGTCAAACTCAAAAAAGTCGGGGTGTAGGCCCATGCCGCGCCGCTTTCACTCACCGGCGTGGCGAAGCGTACCGCCTGCGGTGCATAGGGCGGGAGAATGCTGGAAGTCCACGCGCCCGAACCGCTGTTGTACACCGCTTGCCAGCAGTCCAACACCGCCATCACCTGGCCACTTCCCAGACGCCACACTTGGCCTCGCCCTTCGGTCAGCAACGGGCAGCTCTCGGGGACTTCCGAAATACTGCGGCGCAACAAAGGCAACAACAGCGCATCTTCTCTGTGCGGCTCGGGCACCGCCTGCCCCAGCACATCGGGCAGCGGCAAGGGCAAAGGCACCTGGGTTTCTGGACGCTGACCCACACCCACCAAGGCGCCGGGGGTGTCCAGCCGATCCTGCAAATCGTCCATTTTCAGCAAAGCCGCGCTCGCGCCTTTGAGCGACACCGTCCAGCGCTGGGCACCGGCGCTCAACACCAGCGTGTCCGCACGGTTCAACCACGGTAGCAAGCGGGCGGTTTGCTCGTCGTTCAGCACCACGCTGCCATCGGCATTCAACGGGCCCAAGGTCAAGGTGGTGGGGCCCAAGCTGAGGTGCAGCGGTCCATCGGCGGCGGGGCGGACGCGGGCCATGTCCTGCCCATTGGAAGAAAAGTTGCCCAGCCGGAAGGTGGCCGTCACCGGCGTGCCCGGCCCCGCCACGCGGCGCAATTGCAACAGGATCGGCCAAGCCGCTGCGTCTTCAGGTGAATAACCTTGGGCCTCGCAAGCCAAGGTGTTGTCACAGGCCAAATACCAGTCTTGGAATGCATGCAACCGGCTCAACTCGGCGGCTGGAGTGGCCCAGACCGAAGACGCCAACAAGGCCAGCCCCAAGGCTGGGAGAGCAAAGGACGGGCGCATCAACATGACGGCTTGCCAATCGAAGTGACGAAGCTGGCATTATTGGTCGGCCTTCAACCAGAGGAGGTCACCATGTACCACCACGCTCCCGTTGTCCTCGACATCGCCGGCCCGCAACTCAACGCCGATGACCGCCGCCGCCTGGCGCATCCGCTGACCGGCGGCCTGATTTTGTTCACGCGCCATTGGCAACACAGCCGCCCCCAGCTCACTGACTTGATCGCGCAAATCAAAGACATCCGCCCGGATGTGTTGGTGTGCGTCGATCACGAAGGCGGGCGGGTGCAGCGCTTCAAAACCGATGGTTTCACCCACCTGCCCCCCATGCGCACCCTGGGCGCGCTGTGGGATCGTGACCCGGAACGCGCCAGCGAGGCCGCCCTGGCCACCGGCTACGTGCTGGCCAGTGAACTGCGCGCCTGCGGGGTCGATTTGAGCTTCACGCCGGTGCTCGATTTGGATCACGGCCCCAGTGGGGTGATCGGGGATCGGGCGTTTCACCGGGATTCACACATCGTCACCACCCTGGCCAACAGCCTGATGCACGGTTTGCTCTTGGCCGGCATGGCCAACTGCGGCAAACACTTCCCCGGCCACGGGTTTGTGGGCGCCGACAGCCATGTGGATGTGCCAGTGGACACGCGTGCGCTGTCCGTCATCCTGGGAGACGATGCGCAGCCGTATGAGCACCTGGGCATCGCCCTGGCCAGCGTCATGCCGGCACACGTCATCTACCCGGAGGTGGACACGCGCCCGGCTGGTTTTTCCTCACGCTGGCTGAAAGACATCCTGCGGGGGCAGCTCGGCTTCAGCGGCGCCATCTTCAGCGACGATCTGAGCATGGAAGGCGCCCGCCACCTCGACGGCCAACCGGTGGACGTGACCACCGCCGCCGTGGCCGCTCTCAACGCTGGTTGCGACATGGTGTTGTTGTGCAACCAGTCGGCGGCTCAGGATGGCGCCGAGGTCGATGCCTTGCTCGATGGCTTGCTGCAAGCCTCCGAGCAGGGGCGCTGGCAGCACGATGCCCACAGCGAGGCGCGACGCCTGGAGCTGCTGCCCCAGGTCGAGCCCCTGCCGTGGGATGAGTTGATGCAACACGCGCCCTACCAGCGGGCGCGGATGCGTTTACCCGGCTGAAGCCGGCGGGTCGAACGGCAAGGCGACTTGGCTCAGATCCTTGCGCGTTTCGACCAGCACCAGCGGGCCTTCGTCGATGATCACCACGGGCTTGCGCTCACGCGGCACTCGCACGGGCGGAGGCTCGGCGGCAATGGCTTCTTGGGCGGCGCGGATCTTGTCCGCATCCGAGTTCACCCACACCAAGCCAACGGCTTCGGCCAACTGGGTGAGCTCGACCACCGGCAGCACGTAGGGGCCTGCGGGCTCGGCTGGGGCTGCTGCAACGGGCGCGGGCGCCACGTCCGGCGTGGCCGTGACCACCGCGTCCACCGGCACCTCAACCGGGGCCACCGGTGCCGCGACGGGCTCGGTGGCCGCAACGGTAGCTTCGACCACCCCGTCGGAACGGTCTTCGGACGCAGCGGTTTCGGCCACGCCTTCCCCCGTTTCCTCGTCACGACGCTCACCACGGCGCGGACGACGACGGCGGCGACCGCCTTCGCGGGATTCCGCAGCTTCGCCGTCCTCACCGGCTGGGGCGTTGGACTCGGTGGCGCTGGTTTCAACCGCCGGCGTTTCCACCGGGGTAGCGATCGGTGCCGCATCGGCGACGGCAGGCTCGGTGCCCTCTGCTGGATTCAGCGCGTCGGCGCCTTCCTGGCCCTCGGCTCCCGCCTCATCACGGCGACCGCTGCGACGACGGCGACGACGACGGCCTTCACCGCTGTCCGCCCCGTCCACCGCATCGGTGATCGGCCCATTGAGCGCGGCACCCGGTGCGGCATCGCTGCTTTCCGCCGCCACGACCGCCGGGGTCTCGGGCGTCAACGCGGCCATGTCACGCTCTTGCTGGCGCAGACGGCGTTCCTGCCGCTCCTGGCGTTCTTGGCGCTCGATCGTCTTGTCGCTGGCGTCCACCAACGGCGCGGTCAGCGCGGCGTCTTGCGGCTCCTCGAAGCGTTCGCGGCGGTTGTCGCGGCCATCGCGGCGGCTGCCGTTGTCACGGCCTTCACGCCCTTCGCGGCGCTCGTTCCGATCGTTCCGCTCGCTGCGTGTCGGCGCCGTGCCCGCAGCGTTGGCCGGGGTGCCGGCAGGCACGTTCGAACGGGTGTCCCGCCCTTCACGCGGGGCACGTTCGGTGCGTTCACCGTTGGTGCGCTCACCCGAGCGCTCACCGCGCTCGTTGCGACGGTTGCCGTTGTAGCGGTTGGAACGCTCACCCGAACGCGGCGCTTCAGGCGCAGGGGCCACGGGTGCGGGCGCAGGGGCAACCCCAGCCGCCGGTGCCACCGGCGCTGCGACAGGTGCGGGCGGCGGCGT
Source organism: Vitreoscilla filiformis (assembly GCF_002222655.1). Lineage (GTDB taxonomy): Bacteria > Pseudomonadota > Gammaproteobacteria > Burkholderiales > Burkholderiaceae_C > Ideonella > Ideonella filiformis. Next base: position 499,884 of record NZ_CP022423.1, read on the forward strand.
CAAACCAAACAAGCGCTTGAGCCAACCCAGCAAACCACCACCCGAAGCCGGGGGCTCAGCCGCCGGGGCCGGCGTGGGCGCAGGCGGCGGGGCCACCGGCACCGGTGCGGGAGCTGGCGGGGGCGGCGGCGGCACCACGGGTGCGGGCTGATCCGGCAACACGCCCTTGATGATTGGCTCTTGCTTGGGCTTGCTCTTTTCGCGCCGCGAGATCGAGACTTCCTCTTCAGGCTCCTCGATCATGGTGTAGCTGGCTTGCAGGTTTTCCAAGCGCGGATCGTCGTGGCGCAGGCGCTCCAGCTTGTAGTTGGGCGTCTCCAGGTGCTTGTTCGGCACCAGCAGCACGGTGGTGCGCTGCTTCAGCTCGATCTTGGTGATTTCGGTGCGCTTCTCGTTCAGCAAGAACGAGGTCACTTCCACCGGCACTTGCACATGCACAGCGGCGGTGTTTTCCTTCAGCGCTTCTTCTTGGATGATGCGCAGGATTTGCAGCGCCGACGATTCTGTGTCGCGGATGTGGCCGGTGCCGTTGCAGCGCGGGCAGGTGATGTGGCTGCCTTCGCTCAAGGCCGGGCGCAGGCGCTGGCGGCTCAACTCCAGCAAGCCGAATTTGCTGATGCTGCTGAACTGCACGCGTGCGCGGTCGTAGCGCAGTGCGTCCTTCAGGCGCTGTTCGACTTCGCGGCGGTTCTTCGACTCTTCCATGTCGATGAAGTCCACCACGATCAGGCCGCCCAGGTCGCGCAAACGGCACTGGCGGGCGATTTCGTCGGCGGCTTCGAGGTTGGTGCGCAACGCGGTTTCTTCGATGTCCCCGCCACGCGTGGCGCGGGCCGAGTTCACATCCACCGCCACCAGCGCTTCGGTGTGGTCGATGACGATGGCGCCACCCGAAGGCAAATTCACCGTGCGGCTGAACGCGGTTTCGATCTGGTGCTCAATCTGGAACCGGCTGAACAGCGGGGCCGCGTCGCGGTAGCGCTTCACGCGATTGGCCGAATCCGGCATCACGTGATTCATGAATTGTTGGGCCTGATCGTAGATGTCGTCCGTGTCGATCAGGATTTCGCCGATGTCGGCGGTGAAATAGTCCCGAATCGCACGGATCACCAGCGACGATTCTTGGTAAATCAGGAACGCGCCCTTGCCCGCTTTGCTGGCGCCGTCGATGGCGTCCCAGAGCTTGAGCAGGTAGTTCAAGTCCCATTGCAGCTCGGCAGCGGTGCGGCCAATGCCGGCGGTGCGGGCAATCAAACTCATGCCCTTGGGGTATTCGAGCTGATCGAGGTTTTCCTTCAGCTCTTCGCGCTGCTCGCCCTCGATGCGGCGGCTGACGCCACCGCCACGCGGGTTGTTGGGCATCAACACCAGATAGCGTCCAGCCAAGCTGATGAAGGTGGTCAGCGCCGCACCCTTGTTGCCGCGCTCTTCTTTTTCGACCTGCACCAACAGCTCTTGGCCGTGGGAGATCACGTCTTGGATGCGCGCCTCGCGCACCGAGACGCCTTCCTTGAAATACTGCTTGGAGATTTCTTTGAACGGCAGGAAGCCGTGGCGATCCTCGCCGTAATCGACGAAACACGCCTCCAGCGACGGTTCCACCCGGGTGACAACGGCCTTGTAGATGTTGCCTTTGCGTTGTTCGCGGCCCTCGATTTCGGTTTCGAAATCGAGCAGCTTTTGTCCGTCAACGATGGCGAGGCGCCGTTCTTCGGGCTGCGTCGCGTTGATCAGCATGCGTTTCATGTGTACTCCTGTCTCGCACCTGGGTCATGACGGGCATGACGGCACAGGCACGCACGTGCAAGTGCCCACCAGCACCACCCCAAGGCGGCGCCAGTAGACGCATCAACCGATGCACGAGAAACGCAAGACGGCCGGCAGAAGGAATCGCCCTGGGCCACGCATCCCCATTGCAGCGGGATGACCGACAAGCGGCTGCCCGGCGCCAGCGGGGCGCTCGGGGGTCGTGACGTTGGCGCGCGCGTCGCAGCGCAGCGCGTGGGCCAGCCAGGGGGAGGATGCGGAAGCTGTCTCAGCGGCACGCCCATCGACCGCGCCGGCGCATTCGCCGGGGTCTACAACAGGGTGGGACAGACAATGGAACATCGGGGCTGGCTGGCGCAGCACACTGCGCGGTAACACTGGGCCCGCCGCATCGACCATGCGACCCGGCGTGCCCTCAAAAACCTTGGGGTTGCCCCGTCACAGGACGGAGCGGCACAAACTTTTGTCTCTCTCGCGTCGCTGGCGATCGGCCACCCCGTTGCTCGGGAACGGGGCCCCTCCGACATGGCCAGCGGCGCTGCATCAACCTGGTGGGGCGCGCATTTTTCGCGCCTCCTGCCGCATCTGGGCTTTCAGTGCCCGGTAAACTCTGGAAAATCAAGCACTTAGGGCTGTCAGACGTGGCTCAAACCATTATAAAGGTGAAACCCAAAACCCCAGCCGCCACCCCCACGGCCAGCACCGCGCAGGTGCGTCATGCCGTGGTGGACGAAGGCAGCGCCGGCCAGCGGTTGGACAATTTTTTGCTGAGGGAACTCAAGGGCGTGCCCAAAACGCACGTCTACCGCATCATCCGGGCCGGCGAGGTGCGGGTGAACAAGGGCCGCGCCAGCGCCGACACCCGCCTCAACTTGGGCGACGAAGTTCGCATTCCACCCGTGCGCCTGCCTGAACGCAGCAGCGAGGCCGCCCTCGCCAGCGCCGCCGCAGCGGTGCCCGCACGCGAATTCCCGGTGCTGTTCGAAGACGACCACCTGTTGGTGGTGAACAAACCCGCTGGCGTGGCGGTTCATGGCGGTTCGGGCGTGAGCTACGGTGTGATCGAACAACTGCGTCGCGCTCGCCCACAAGCCAAGTTCTTGGAGCTGGTGCATAGGCTGGACAAGGAAACCTCCGGCTTGCTGCTGGTGGCGAAAAAACGCAGCGCCCTCACCGCGCTGCAAGACCAATTCCGCCAGCGCGAAACGGGCAAAACCTACGCCGCTTTGGTCATCGGTGCCTGGCCGCGCAACAAAAAAGTGGTGGACGTGGCGCTGCACAAGTACCTCACCGCCGACGGTGAGCGCCGCGTGCGCGCCGTGGCCGACGATGCCGATGAGGGTCGGCGTTCGATCTCGCTGGTGCATGTCGTGCAGCAGGGGACGTTGGGGGCGCACACGCTGTCGTTGTTGGATGTGACGATCAAGACGGGGCGCACGCACCAAATCCGCGTCCACCTGGCACACGAGGGCCACCCCATCGTCGGCGATGAAAAATACGGCGATTTCGGCTTCAACAAAACCCTGGCGGCTGGCCGGGGCGTGGCCGGTGTGCGCTTCGAACGCATGTTTTTGCACGCCCGGCGCTTGGCTTTTGACCACCCGGCCACCGGCCAGCGCATCGAACTGCTGGCCCCGCTGCCACCGGAATGCGAGACACTCCTGTCCCGGCTCTCTCTGCCGGCCACCCTCACCTGATGCCGAGTGCCCCCGCCATGAGCGTTCGCCCCCGCCGTTTTGATTTGATCGCCTTCGACTGGGATGGCACCCTGTTCGACTCCACCGCCTTCATCGTCCACAGCATCCAGCGCGCCTGCCGCGACCTGGGCGTGCCGGTGCCGAGCGACGAACAAGCCGCCTACGTCATCGGCCTGAGCCTGCACGATGCCCTGAAACACGCCGTGCCCGGCCTGCCCGCCGAGCGTTATCACGACTTGGTGCAGGCGTATCGCCGCCACTACTTCGCGGCGCAGCACGAGGTCAGCTTGTTCAAAGGCACGCTGGAGATGCTGCACGCGCTGCGCGAACGCCAGCACATCCTGACCGTCGCCACTGGCAAGAGCCGCCGGGGTTTGGACGAAGCCCTCACCAGCACCGAACTGCACGGCCTGTTCGACGCCAGCCGCACGGCCGAAGAAACCTTTTCCAAGCCGCACCCGCGCATGTTGTTGGAGTTGATGGCCGAATTCGGCGTCGAGCCCGAACGCACGCTGATGATTGGCGACACCACCCACGATTTGCAACTGGCCGCCAACGCCGGCACGCCCGCCGTGGCGGTGAGTTATGGCGCCCATCCTTCCGACGCGCTGCAAACCCATGCCCCCTTGTTCATCGCCCGATCCGTGCCTGAGCTGCACGACTGGCTGCGCCAACACGGTTGAGCCCAGCGCCCCCATGCAACCCGTGCCCCCCAGCGCCATCGACACCCCACCCCAGCGCTTGTGCGCCAGCGCCGATTTGATCGAGCGTGGCCGCGCCCATGGGTTCGATCTGACATGGAACGGCCAAACCGTCCCCGCATTTGCGTTGCGCTTTGAGGGCCGCGTCGTGGCCTATCTGAACCGCTGCGCCCACGTGCCCGTCGAAATGGACTGGCAACCCGGCCAGTTCTTGGATCAAGATGGCCGCTGGATTGTGTGTGCCATCCACGGCGCGGCCTACGAACCCGCCGATGGTCACTGCGTTGCCGGGCCTTGCGCTGGGCGGCGGTTGCAGGCGGTGCGTGTCATGGAACACGACGGTTCCGTGTTCTGGTGGCCCCAAGCCCCGCTGGCAAGGCCGACTCGGTCAGAATCCCCCTCCGCGACGCGTCCTGTGCCGACGTGCGTGGCGCCCCCTCCCGAAGCTCTGCCATGACATCCGACTCCCAATCTCCCCCGCCGCCCCCCGTGGCTGAACCGAGCCCAGCGCCTGTGGCCCCTCCGTCCTCGCCCTTGCTCAGCCTGAGCCAGCGGCTCGATGGGCTGGAGACGCTGCTGCGCGATGTGTCCGTGGAGCTGCTGCGCGAACGCCGCATCGAACGCCGCTGGCGCCGCTTGCTCAGCTTGGCTTGGTTCGGTTTGGTGTTGGCCGTGGCCTGGGCCACGTTCAGCCAAAGTGGCATTCACCCCAGCTCGCCCACCACTCCCCACACAGCTTTGGTCGAAGTGCGTGGCGAACTGGCGATGGACACCGAAGCCAGCGCCGAAAACCTCACCGCCTCGATTCGCAGCGCTTTTGAGGACGAGAGTGCCAAAGCCGTGGTGTTGCGCATGAACTCGCCCGGTGGCAGCCCCGTGCAGGCGGGGATGATCAACGACGAAATCTTGCGCCTCAAAGCTCTGCACAAGAAGAAGCTGTACGTGGTCGTCGAAGAGATGTGCGCCTCGGGGGCTTACTACATCGCAGCGGCAGCCGACGCGATTTATGTCGATAAGGCCAGCATCGTTGGCTCCATCGGCGTGCGCATGGATGGTTTTGGTTTCACCGGTTTGATGGACAAACTCGGCGTCGAACGCCGCTTGCTGACCGCCGGTGAGAACAAGGGCATGCTTGACCCCTTCCTGCCCGCCAGCGAGAAACAAACCGCGCTGGCCAAAACCATGCTCAACCAAATCCACCAGCAATTCATCAAGGTGGTGCGCGAAGGCCGGGGCAGCCGCCTGAAGGAAACCCCGGAAACCTTCTCCGGCCTGTTCTGGACAGGCGAAGAAGCCGTGCGCATGGGCTTGGCCGACGGTTTGGCCAACCTCGACTATGTGGCCCGTGAGATTGTCAAGGCCGACAACATCGTCGATTACACCCCGCAAGAGGATGTGGCCTCGCGCTTGGCCAAGCGTTTCGGTGCCTCCATCGGTGCGGGGGCCGTACAAACGCTGCGCAACCTGTCGCCCGTGCGCTGACCGCCACAGCGCCACCGGGAAAACGGGGGCGTCTGTTGTCAGACCCTGTCGGACGAAACAGGCAGAATGGCGCCTCCGTGCTGCGTTGCAGCAGCCACGGGGCCTTGTTCTCGCGTCCGTCCCCTGCGTTCCTTGCCGACCACCATGAGCGTCCATTTTGTTGAAGCCTCCGCCACCGCCACCCAGCGGGGCCTGCTGAGCCTGCCCAAGCTGCGCGAGATGGCGCGGCGCGGCGAGAAGATCGCCATGCTCACCGCCTATGACGCCACCTTCGCCCGCGTCCTCGACGATGCGGGGGTGGATGTGCTATTGGTCGGGGATTCGCTGGGCAATGTCATGCAAGGCCAAACCAGCACCCTGCCGGTGACGCTGGAGCACATGGCCTATCACACCCGCTGCGTGGCCGCTGGCAAGCGCAGTGCGTGGCTGATCACCGATCTGCCCTTTGGCAGCTACGAGGCCAGCCCGCAGCAAGCGTTCGAATCGGCGGTGGCGCTGATGCGCGCCGGGGCGCAAATGGTCAAGCTCGAAGGCGGTGGCGCCATGGCCGAGACGGTGCGCTTTCTGACCGAACGCGGCATCCCCGTGTGCGCCCACCTCGGACTGACACCGCAGCGGGTTCACGCCCTGGGCGGCTTCCGCGTCCAAGGCCGAGATGATGCCGCCGCTGCCGCACTGCGCAACGATGCGGCGGCCCTGTCCGCTGCCGGTGCGGCCATGTTGGTGCTGGAGTTGGTGCCCTCGTCTTTGGCTGCGGAAATCACCCACGCTCACCCGGAGTTGATGACCATCGGCATCGGCGCCGGGGCGCAATGCAGCGGCCAGGTGCTGGTGCTGCACGACATGCTGGGCATCACCACTGGCAAGCGCCCGCGTTTTGTGCGGGACTTCACCCGTGAGCCAGGTTCGTCAGCCGATGCGCCCGGACTGTCCATCGCCCAAGCAGCGGCGCGCTACGTGGCGGACGTCAAGGCTGGCACCTTCCCAGACGAGTCTCTGCACGGTTACTGACAGAACAAGCGCCCATCGTGCGGCGCTTTTGAGTGTTCTCAATCGACACAACCAGACACCCCGGCAGGGCCCTGCCGTGTCCGGTGAGGAGTTCCCCATGCGCGTGATTCACACCCTGGCCGAGCTGCGTGCAGCCCTGGCCGATCAACCTCGCCCGGTGTTCGTGCCCACCATGGGCAACCTGCACGCTGGCCACCTGTCGCTGGTGCGTGAAGCCCGGCGCCACGGTGGCCCGGTGGTGGTGAGCATCTTCGTCAACCGGTTGCAATTCCTGCCGCACGAAGACTTCGACCAATACCCCCGCACCCTGGAGCGCGATTGCGCCCTGCTCGAACCCGAAGGCTGCGACATCGTTTTCGCCCCGTCCGAGCGCGAGCTGTACCCGCAGCCGCAAAGCTACAAAGTTGCCCCGCCGCCCGCGCTGGCCGATTTGCTCGAAGGCCACTTCCGCCCTGGTTTCTTCACCGGCGTGTGTACGGTGGTGATGAAACTGTTCCAGTGCGTCCAGCCCTCGGTGGCGGTGTTCGGGCAGAAGGATTACCAGCAGCTCCAAGTCATCCAAGGCATGGTCGAGCAATTCGCCATGCCGATCCGCGTGGTGGGCGCCCCGACGGTGCGGGCGGAAGACGGCCTGGCACTGTCCTCGCGCAACGGCTACCTCGGTGCGCAAGAACGCGAGGAGGCCATCGCCCTGTCCACCGCGCTGCGCGAGCTGGCCCATGGAGCCCGCGATGTCACCCAATCCTTGGCCGAGCTGGAAGCTGCGGCCGATCAGGCGCTGCGCTCGCGTGGCTGGGCGCCTGATTACCTCACCCTGCGCCGCCGCAGCGATCTGCTGCCGCCGACCGACGCCCAGCGCGTCGCCGGCGAACCCTTGGTGGCCCTGGGCGCCGCTCGGCTGGGGGCAACCCGGCTGATCGACAACCTCGAGTGCTGACCCCTCACAGCACCAGCATCCCCCTGCTTGCCCGAAGGCCGGAGACCCCTTGCCATGACCGATACCGCCTGCGCCACCGCGCCGATTCAGTTCCACAAACCCCTGGCGCCCATCGCCACGCCCGACACCCGCTGGGCCGTGGCCGACATCGAAGCCCTGTTCGAACTGCCCCTGCCTGAACTGCTGTACCGCGCCCAGGTGGCGCACCGCGAGCATTTCAACCCCGCTGAGGTGGAGCTGGCCACGCTGGTGTCGATCAAAACCGGTGGCTGCCCGGAAGATTGCGGCTACTGCCCGCAGTCGGTGCATTACGACACCGGCGTGGAAGCCAGCAAGATGATGGAAGTCGGGGCCGTGCGCGAAGCCGCTTTGGCCGCCCGGGAAGCCGGGGCCACGCGCTTTTGCATGGGGGCCGCCTGGCGGGCGCCCAAGGATCGGGACATCGAAAAGGTCAGCACCCTGATCCGCGAGGTCAAATCCCTGGGCCTGGAAGCCTGCTGCACCCTGGGCATGCTCACCGACACCCAAGCCGTTCAGCTCAAAGAAGCCGGCCTGGATTACTACAACCACAACCTCGACACCGCCCCAGAAACCTACGGCAAGATCATCTCCACGCGGGACTATCAGGATCGCCTCGACACCCTGGAGCGTGTGCGCCGCACCGGCATGTCGGTGTGCAGCGGCGGCATCATCGGCATGGGCGAAAGCCGGGCCGAGCGCGCCGGCCTGATCGGCCAACTGGCCAACATGGATCCGTACCCGGATTCCGTGCCCATCAACGAGCTGGTGCAAGTCGAAGGCACGCCGCTGCACGGCACCGACAAACTCGACCCCTTCGAGTTCGTGCGCACCATCGCCGTGGCCCGCATCACCATGCCCAAGGCGCGGGTGCGGCTGTCGGCGGGGCGTCAAACCATGCCGGAGGGCGTGCAGGCGCTGTGTTTCCTGGCCGGTGCCAACTCCATCTTCTACGGCGACAAACTGCTGACCACCGGCAACCCCGATGTGGAACGCGACCGCGCCTTGCTCAAGCGGCTGGGTCTCAAGCCGCGTCACGTTCTCGGCGGCTGATCAGGCCGCAGCAGTCAAGGAAGCTTTCCCATGTTTCGCACCCTCCTGAAGTCCAAAATCCACCGTGCCACCGTCACCCACTGCGAGCTGCATTACGAAGGCTCCTGTGGGATCGATGAGGATTTGCTCGAAGCCTCCAACATCCGCCCCAACGAGCAGGTTCACATCTGGAACGTGAACAACGGCGAACGGTTCATCACCTATGCCATCAAGTCGCCGCGTGGCAGTGGGGTGATTTCGCTCAACGGCTCGGCGGCCCGCCGCGCCAGCGTGGGCGATTTGGTGATCATCGCCGCCTTCGGCCTGGTGCCCGAGGACAAGCTGGATGCGTGCGAACCCAAGCTGGTTTTCCCCGACGAGCACAACCGCATCCGCGAAGTGTGCAGCGAGATCGCCGGCCCACAAGCCGGCGTGGACGACGTGCTGCCCCTCATCCCTGAGGCTTGAAGCGCCGCCAGCCCAACAACGCCCCGATGACGAGGGCGTAAAGGGCCACCTCCAAAAAGTCCTGCTTGCCTGCGCGCATCCAGAAAAAATGCAGCAGCGCCAGCGGGCCCAGGGCGTAGGTGACTTTGTGCAAATCCTTCCACGCCCGGCCACCCAACCAGCGGATCGCGGCATTGAACGAGGTGGCGGCCAGCGGCACCATCGCCAACCACGCGGCGGTGCCAACCAAGATGAACGGGCGTTTCGTCACATCCGCCCACAGCGCCGGCAGATCCAAACCTTGGTCGAACCACGCATAGGCCAGCCAGTGCAAGGTGGCGTAAATGAACGTCGCCACCCCCAGGTTGCGGCGCAGGCGTAACCAACCGCTGGCGCCCGTCCAATCACGCAGCGGGCTGATGGCCAGGGTCAGGCACAGCATGCGCAGCGTCCAATCGCCCAAACTGCGCAGCAGGGCTTCGGCTGGGTTGGCGCCCAGTTGATCCTGCCAAGCCGCCCAGGTCAACCACGCCAAGGGGGCGGCCAACAGCAGCCACAGCAGGGGTTTGGCCCACGGATGCAACAACCAGCGGTTCAATAAAACCTCCGCAAATCCATGCCCGCGTAAAGCGACGCCACCTGGGCTTCGTAACCGTTGAACATCAACGTCGGGCGTTTTTTGCTGAACAACCCGTCCTCACCGATGCGACGCTCGCTGGCCTGGCTCCAGCGCGGATGATCGACCGTCGGGTTGACGTTGGAATAAAACCCGTACTCCCGCGCATTCGCCCGTTCCCAACTGCTGACGGGTTGTTTCTCCAACAAACGAATGCGCACGATGGATTTGGCGCTTTTGAAGCCGTACTTCCACGGCACCACCAAGCGCAGCGGGGCGCCGTTTTGGTTCGGCAGCACCTCGCCGTACAGTCCAAAAGCCAGCAAGGTGAGTGGATGCATCGCTTCGTCCAAGCGCAGGCCTTCGCGGTAAGGCCAGTCCAACACCCCCGGGCTGACGGCTGGGCGGCGGCCAATGCTGTTGTTGTCCCGCACCCAATCTTGCACGCTGGAGCGCACATCCGGCATTTGCGTCGGGTCGGCCAAGCTGACAAACTCGACGAATTTGGCGTTGCCCTTGGGCTCCACCTGCTTGAGCAACGCCGCCAACGAAAACCCCACCCACGGGATCACCATCGACCAACCCTCGACGCAGCGCAGCCGGTAAATGCGTTCCTCCATGGGGGCCAGTTTGAGCAACTCGTCCAAGTCGAAGGTACGGGTGCGACGCACCTCCCCTTCGATGGTCAACGTCCACGGCCGGGGCTTGAGGGTGTGAGCCAGGCGAGCGGGGTCGGTTTTGTCCGTGCCGAACTCGTAGAAGTTGTTGTACCCCGTGACATCGGCGTAACGGGTGAGCCGATCTTCGACCATCGCCCCCGCCACGGTGCTGCGCTCTGCCGGCAACTTGGCCAAACGCCCTGGGCCGGGCGTGGCGGCCAGCGCGTCGCGGCTGGCCCAAGCGCCCAAGGCACCGCCCGCCAGAGCGGTGGTTGCCAGCCACTCGCGCCGGCGCAGCCACAGCGCACGCGGGGTGATCTCGGAAGCAGCAGGCGCCGCAGGGTCATGGAAGCGAAACAGGGGCATGGTGAACTCCTTGAGCCGACGCCTCACGGCGCATCTCCTTGAGTCGCTGAAACACGCCCCAGCTTACGCGCTGGGGGTGGTTTTTTCGTCAGGCCAGGGTGCGTGCGAAAAAATCGAGCGAACGCTGCCAAGCCAACTCGGCGGCAGCCGGGTCGTAACGGTTGGTCGGCGGACAGTCCGGCGGCAGCATGGTTTCGTTGGCGAAGGCGTGCAGCGTGTCGTAGCTGTGAAACTCGAAGTTCACGCCCGCCGCTCCAAGTTTCTCCGCCAAGGCCGCGACGTTGGCATGGGGGAAAAACGCATCGTGCTGCGAGAAATGGCCCATCAGCGGGGCGCGGATTTGGCTGGCATCGACGTACTCCAGCGGCGGGAAACCATACCACGCCACCGCCGCATCGGCTTCTGGCGCCATCGTAGCGGCCAGCAGTGTCAGCGCCCCGCCCATGCAATAACCCGTCACGCCCACCTTGGCGGCGCCCTGGGCCTTGAGGTGTTGCACGGCGCCGCGCACGTCTTGGCTGGCAGCATCCCCGAAGTTCAGGCCCGTCATCAGGTGCTCGGCTTCTTGGGCTTCGAGTGTCATGCGGCCCCGGTACAAATCCGGCACCAACACGCGGTAACCCGCTTGCGCCCAACGCCGCGCCGCCCCCTTGATCTGCTCGTTCAAGCCCCACCATTCTTGAATCACCACCAAACCGGGGGTGGCGGGGGTGGCATCGTCCGGGGCATCCAGCCAGGCTTGTGCGCTCTGGCCATCGGGGCGGGTGTAGGTGATGAGCTGTCCCATGCGTATCTCCTTCAGCGGGTCAAACGGCGTGCAAGGTTACAGCGTGCCGTAGGAATGCAAACCCGTGAGGAACATGTTCACCCCCAGGAAAGCGAACGTCGTCACCACCAAACCGGTCAGCGCCCACCAAGCCGACGGTGCGCCGCGCAGACCCTTCATCAAACGCATGTGCAGCCAAGCGGCATAGTTCAGCCACACGATGAGCGCCCAGGTTTCCTTCGGATCCCAGCTCCAGTAGCCGCCCCAAGCTTCTGCGGCCCAAAATGCCCCCAGCACCGTCGCGATGGTGAAGAACGCAAACCCCACGGCAATGGACTTGTACATCACATCGTCCAGCACCTCGAAGGCGGGCAGGCGCGCTGCAATGCGTCCACGCACACTCAGCAGTGCCCCGACGATCAGGGCGCTGATGCCAAAGTACACCGCCCAATACCCCACCGACGTGCTCTGCGCACTCTGCCGGAACACGATGGGCTCAAAACACAGCACCACCCCCAGCAGCCACAGCGGTGCCAGTTTCCACCAGCGCGTTTCAGCAGCGTTCTGCTTGATGAGGTAAGCAAACGCCACCATCGCTGCCAGGGCGAACGTGCCATAACCGATGAAGTTGGCGGGCACATGCACCTTCATCCACCAGCTTTGCAGCGCAGGCACCAGCGGCTGAATGGCGTGGGCTTCGCGCACCACGGTGTACCAGAGCAAAAACCCCACCGCCGCGCTGACGATCAGCATCACAAAACCGCCCAGCGAGCGCACACGGTACTGCTGTTCGTAGTAGAGGTAAAACACCGCCGTCATCCAGCAGAACATCACGAACACTTCGTAGAGGTTGCTCACGGGGATGTGGCCGATGTCCGGGCCGATCTGGTGGCTCTCGAACCAACGCACCATGGTGCCGGTCAGCGCCATGAACACAGCCGCCCAGGTGATGCGTGAACCCAGCTTGAGGGCCGTCGCATCTTCGCTGCCGTTCTTGCTGAAAAACCCAATCCAGTAGAACACCGTGCTCATGAAAAACAGCACGCTCATCCAAAGAATGGCGCTTTGGCTGGAGAGGAAATACTTCAGCAGAAACACCTGCTCCGCTGCCGCCAGATCGGCGCCAAAGCCATCGGTTTGCCGCAGATACAGGCCGATGGCCAGCAACGTTGCCGCCCCGACGCCCACGCTCAACACCCGCAACGGCGCCCAAAACCAACCCAGTGCGATCAGTGTCGGCACGCTGCCCAACAGGATGCCTTTTTCATACTCATCCATCGCGCCGCCGTAGCGGCTGAAGGCGTAGCCCGCGCCGAGCACGATCAAGAGGGCAAAGGCCCAATCCCAAGGCGTGCGCCGGCTCATGAGGCCAGGACGGCCCAAGGTCAGCGTGGTGGTGTTCATGGTGTGGTGTCTCCAGCGGCGTTCGGTGTCGGCGCCCCCAGCAGGTGGGCGCGCAAGGTCTCAAATTCGGCATCCGCATCCAAGCTGCGGCGCGGGGTGGACAGCGCCATCAGCACCCGGGTGCCCGCAGTGCTGGGGTTCGATGCAGACTCGGTGCCTTCAGTTCCCCCCGGGGTATCACTCAACCAAATCCACAAGCGGCGCTCGCGCACGTACAGCATGGCGAACACACCGATGATGAGCAGCACGGCCCCCAGGTAAACCAGCGTCTTGCCCGGTGCCCGCGCCACTTGGAACACGCTGGCCTGAACCTGCTCGAAGCCATCGAGTTGGAACATCACCGGCGCAGGGTAGAAGAAGCTGTCCGACAGCGACATCACGGCTTGGGTCATGAACTGGCGGCTGGCCTCGTTGGCCTCCAACACCGCCAAACCGGCCCGCTCACGCGCCAACTGGTTCAATTCAAACAAACTGCCGTTCAGAACGCGCAACAGCACCTCGGCGATGCGGCTGCGCTCCGCTTCAGGCACATTGCGTTCGACGAATTGGCTCAAAGCCATCAAGCCCCCGGGCGCCACGTCGGTGGCCGGGCCTTCGACCGCTTTTTCTTCACCGGCAAACAGCAGCAAGGCCCGCAAGCTGGTCACCCGCAGTTGCTCGGCCATTTCGGGTTTGTCTGGTGGGGTGGCCATGGCGGCGTAACGCCGTGCGGCTTGTTCACGCATCTGGGCATCGTTGAGCGCTGAGCGCAGCCGGGCCCAGCCGTCGATGGCGCCTTGGTCGTCGGCGGGAATGCGCAAATAACGGAAGCTTTCCGCTGAACTGTCGCGGACGCCGGCGATGAACACCGATTGGCCGTCCAACACCATCGGCACCATGTAGTTGTGGAACTCACGCGCCTGGCCGCTGGCGTCGCGCAGTTTGTAGGTGATCGCCGGGCCCACGTTGCGCAGCGTTTTGTCCTTGGCGTTGGGGGCGCCGCTGCCCATGTGTTTGTTCAGGGTGTCGGTGAGGTCGACCTTGCGCACATCGGTCTGAGCGCTGCTGCCCGCCCCGAGGTTTTCCACGTTGATGACTTTGAGCCCCGTGAACTCCAGGCTGAATTTTTGTGCGCCGTTGCTCAGTTGACTGCTGCTGCCGATGACGCCGCTGACCTTAAAAGGCTGGCCGGTGCCCCGTATGGGCAGCCCTTTGAGGGTCACGGTGGAACCGCCATCGTCAAAACTGCTTTGGTAGATCGCAATGCCGCGATGGATGAAGGGCTCGTTGACTTTGACCGTGGCCGCTGTGGCTTGGCCGGTGTCCCTGTCATGCACCACGATTTGGCTGGCAAACAGCTTGGGCATGCCGGTGTTGTAGTACTCGACGATGAACTTTTTGAGTTCCACATCGAAGGGCAAATCCTGCAACACCACCCCGTCGGACTGGGTCAAGAGGGCCGTGCCCGCCCGCCCCCCCTCGGGCACCAGCAGATTGCCCCGAAACGTCGGGTTGCTGGGGGCGAGGCGGTGCTGTTCGGGCACGTCTTTGATGAAGCCGCCGCCGTTGTAGCTGGTTTTGCCACCCAACCACATCTGCAAACGGACGATCAAATCGCCATCGAACAAACCGCCCAGGCAAATCAGCACGATGGCGCTGTGTGCCGCGATGTAGCCTAATTTATTCACGCGCCCAGCACGGGCCGCCACCATGGTGCCGCCATCCCGCACTTGGGCCTTGGCCTGCCAACCTTTCTGGCCTAACAGATCGGAGATGCGCTGCAAGGTGGCTGCACGATCCAGCGCCAAGGCCCCTTCTGCATGATGATGGAAGGCTCGCAGCGAGTTCTCGCGCACGTTCTCCTTGAAACTGCGCAGATCCGCCAGGATTTTGGGGGTATTGCGTGCAATGCACAGGCTGGTGGAGAGCACCAGAAACGCCAAGATGGTGAGGAACCAGCCGGCGCTGTACACGGTATAGAGGCCGAATTGGTTGAACACCTCGGCCCAGAATGGCCCGAACTGATTGACGTAGTTGTTGAACGGCTCGCCCTGCTTGACCACCGTACCAATGACCGAGGCGATGCAAATCAGCGTCAGCAGCGCGATGGCGAAACGCATGGAGGCCAACAGCTCGATGCTGTCTTGCAGCCACGCACGGCCACGACCCTCAGGCGCAGAGGAGGAAACAGGGGGAGACGTTGACATGGCGCGGATTATCCGGAGGGCAAAGCCAGAATGAACAAGGGCCGGTCAATGACCGGCCCCTTGATGTGTGATAAGACGGGATTCAGTTTCCCGACGAAACGACGGTGCGCAAGTGAATCAGCGCAGGCCGGCGATGTAGTCGGTGACGGCCTTGATTTCCTTGTCGCTCATCTTGGCGGCAACGCCCAACATTTGAGCGCTGTTGGTACGGGTGCCTGCACGGAATGCATTCATCTGCGATTCCAGGTACTCCGCGTGTTGGCCTCCCAAGCGCGGGTACTGCACCGGCAAACCTGCGCCATTCGGGCTGTGGCAGGCCGAGCAAGCGGGCACGCCCTTGTCGGGGATGCCGCCACGGTAGATTTTCTCGCCCAGCGCCACCGTGTCTTTGTTCTTGGCCACGCCGTTCACAGGCGGCTTGCTGGCGTAGAAGGCGGCGACGTTGCGCATGTCAGCCTCGCTCAAGGGGGCGGCCATGCCGTTCATCACGGCGTTGACACGCTTGTTGGCCTTGAACTCGGTCAGTTGCTTGACGATGTACTCAGCGTGCTGGCCTTGCAAAATCGGGTTGGCAGAAGCGCCACGCGAGCCATCACTGGTGTGGCAAGCCGCGCACACCGTGGTGGACAGCTCCTGGCCGCGTGCCAGATCCGGCTTGGCGGCAGCCTTGCCCGTTTCGGCGGCGATGGCGGGAGCGGCCAGAATGGCGGCCAGCAGAGCGGAGGTGGCGAAGGCGACAGGGAACTTCATCTCGAAGGGCCTCAGGAGATTGTGGGTATTTTTGAGAGCACTCTGACGCACCTGCTGAAAAACGCTAAGGCAACGGCTGAATGCCCAAAACCCCGGGATTTTACAATGCTCCATGCTTCACTCTCCTGACATCGCCCCCATGCCGCACTCGGACGCTCCAGCCCAGGCGTTGGCCTGGGCGCACACCGCTCGCTTTTTCACCACAGCGAGCCAGCTCAACCAATTGCCCGCTGGCGATTTGCCCGAACTGGCGTTCGTTGGCCGCAGCAACGCGGGCAAATCGTCCTCGATCAACACCTTGGCGCAGCGCCGCCAACTGGCGTTTGCCTCCAAAACGCCGGGGCGCACCCAGCACATCAACCTGTTTGCCATCGGCCCCAAAGACGCGCCAGATGCCTACTTGGCCGACCTGCCCGGCTACGGTTACGCCACTGTCGAGCGCGGCGCCAAACTGCGCTGGCAAAAGGTGATGGCGGACTATTTGGAAGTGCGCCGCAACCTCGCCGGCGTGGTGTTGCTGGTGGACAGCCGCCACGGCTTCACCGCCCTGGACGAACGCCTGCTGGACTTCATCACGCCCCGCGTAAGCAACGGCGAAATCAAACTGCTGGTGCTGTTGACCAAGGCCGACAAACTCACCAAACGCGAAGCCCAAGCCTCGATGCAAGCGGCGCAAAACCGCTTGGCCAGTTTGGCCACCGACGAAGCCGATATCGGCGTGCTGCTGTTCTCTGCCACGCAGCGCACGGGGCTGGAGGACTTGGCCGAAACGCTGCACGCCTGGATGCAAGCCCATCCGCGCTTGGCACCGGTGACAGTGCCGCCAGACACCTCGTCATCCGCCGAAGAGCCTGCTTGCGACGACGCATCCGACGCCTGCGGTGACGGCGACTGAACAGCGTCAAACGCGCAACGAGCGCTCGATGTCCGTCAGCTTGAAGCGTGCCAGGGCGAGGTTGCCTTTTTCCTTGTCCAGCACCAAGTAGAGGAACAGGCCCTGGGCGTTGGGCACCAGGCGGATCAAGTGGTATTGGTCGGCCAGGGTGATGAGGATGTCCTCAATGCCCTTGCGCAGGCCGAGTGACTCGATGGTTTTGAGCTTGGCGCGCACCACTTCGGTGTTGCCAGCCGCCGCCAGATCGAGGTTGAAACCGCCGCCCGCTTGGGCCAGACACATGCCGCTGCGGTAATCCACCAAGGCCACGGCCAGCGCGCCGTTGATGGTCATGGCGGCATCCATGGATTGTTGCAAGTTGGAATTCATCGCAGTGTGATCGTGAAGTGAGCCGTCGTTTGACGACGAAGCCGCATCCCGGAAACCGAATTGGTGCAACTGCTCCAGCAGCACCAGCCACAGGGTTTGCGGGCTGCTGTCGGGAAGGCGATAGACCTCCATGTGGGCCAATGAGTTCACCGCGCTGGATTGCAGCGCCACCTCCTCCATCAGCGCATTGGGCATGAGGTACACATAGACCGCTGGCCGCTCCACCATGCTGGCCAACATGGCCAAAGCTGCACGCACCAAACCCACAGAACCCGGCCCGACAATCACCACGACCAGGCTGGCTGTGGCCGATGGGGGCACCAAAGCTGCCACCGAACTGGGGCGCTGCCAGTCAAAACGTGGCCCCCAGGCGGCGCCTTGTAATGCCACTTGCGGCCAAAAACCGTGCCCCACGGGGCGCTCTGCGGCCAGTTGTGCCAAGGCAAACAGCCCCAGCTGGGCCGTCAAGTCGATCACGCTGATGGTGGGTTGGGCGGGGCTCATGGCAAAACGTGAAACTTTGTGATGCTCATTGTGAGCCAGCTGAAAAAAACCCCGCAGGGCTTGCGCGCTGCGGGGTTTTTCGGAAGGTGTGAACCGACCGGGCGGGATTTACATGTCCATGCCCATGCCGCCCATGCCACCCATGCCGCCACCCGGCATGGCCGGAGCGTCATCCTTCGGGGCTTCAGCGACCATGCATTCGGTGGTCAGCATCAGCGAAGCCACGGAAGCGGCGTTTTGCAGCGCGGTGCGGGTCACCTTGGTCGGATCCAGGATGCCCATTTCGATCATGTCGCCGTAGGTGTCGTTGGCAGCGTTGAAGCCGTAGTTGCCCGAACCGTTCAGCACAGCGTTCACCACCACGCTCGGTTCGCCACCGGCGTTGGCCACGATTTCGCGCAGCGGGGCTTCGATGGCCTTCAACACCAGCTTGATGCCGGCGTCTTGGTCAGCGTTGTCGCCCTTGATGGCGCCAGCGGTTTGGCGAGCACGCAGCAGAGCCACACCGCCGCCAGCCACGATGCCTTCTTCCACGGCAGCGCGGGTGGCGTGCAGCGCGTCTTCCACGCGTGCCTTCTTTTCCTTCATTTCGACTTCGGTGGCAGCACCCACCTTGATCACGGCCACGCCGCCAGCCAGCTTGGCCACGCGCTCTTGCAGCTTTTCGCGGTCGTAGTCGGAGGTGGCTTCCTCGATCTGGATGCGGATTTGCTTCACGCGGGCTTCGATGTCGGCAGCGGAACCAGCGCCATCGATGATGGTGGTGTTTTCCTTGGCGACTTCGACGCGCTTGGCTTGGCCCAGGTCGGCCAGGGTCACCTTGTCGAGGGCCATGCCCACTTCTTCGGCGATGACCTTGCCACCGGTCAGGATGGCGATGTCTTCCAGCATGGCCTTGCGACGATCGCCAAAGCCCGGAGCCTTGACGGCCACAACCTTCAGGATGCCACGGATGGTGTTCACCACCAGAGTGGCCAGCGCTTCGCCGTCCACGTCTTCAGCGATGATCAGCAGCGGGCGGCCAGCCTTGGCGACTTGTTCCAGCGTCGGCAGCAGATCGCGGATGTTGCTGATTTTCTTGTCGTACAGCAGCACGAACGGGTTGTCCAGGATGGCGGCTTGCTTTTCCTGGTTGTTGATGAAGTACGGCGACAGGTAGCCACGGTCGAACTGCATGCCTTCGACGACGTCCAGCTCGTTGTTCAGGCTCTTGCCGTCTTCAACGGTGATCACGCCTTCCTTGCCCACCTTGTCCATCGCGTTGGCGATGATTTGACCGACGTCAGCGTCCGAGTTAGCGGAAATGGTGCCGACTTGGGCGATTTCCTTCGAAGTCGTGGTGGCCTTCGAAGCGGCGCGCAGTTGGATGACCAGGGCGGCAACCGCCTTGTCGATGCCGCGCTTCAGGTCCATCGGGTTCATGCCGGCGGCCACGTACTTCATGCCTTCGCGCACGATGGCTTGAGCCAGCACGGTGGCGGTGGTGGTGCCGTCGCCAGCGTTGTCAGACGTCTTGGAAGCGACTTCCTTGACCATCTGGGCGCCCATGTTCTGAAGCTTGTCTTTCAGCTCGATTTCCTTGGCCACGGACACACCGTCCTTGGTCACGGTCGGGGCGCCGAAGGAGCGCTCCAGCACCACGTTGCGACCCTTGGGGCCCAGGGTGGTCTTGACGGCGTTGGCCAGGATGTTCACGCCTTCAACCATGCGGTGACGGGCGTCTGCGCCGAAAATGACGTCTTTAGCTGCCATGTTCTAACTCCGAATACTCTGTGAAAGTTGCTTGGGTGGGGGAGAAGGGCGTTCAGCCGATCACTTCTCAACCACGGCGAAGAGGTCTTCTTCGCGCATCACCAGCAGCTCTTGGCCATCGACCTTCACGGCCTGGCCGCTGTACTTGCCGAACAGCACGCGATCGCCGACTTGCACGTTCAGGGCGACGAATTCGCCCTTGTCATTGCGCTTGCCAGGGCCGACGGCCAGCACTTCGCCTTGATCCGGCTTCTCAGCAGCGTTGTCGGGGATGATGATGCCCAGGGCGGTCTTGGTTTCGTTTTCCAGACGCTTGACGATCACGCGATCGTGCAGGGGACGAAGGTTCATTGTATCTCCAATACGGTAAGCAGTCAGTCTTCAGACTTGAGGTTCACCGGACACCTGGGGCTCTGTTAGCACTCAAGGTGTCCGAGTGCTAACAGCAATTATATGGACGCCCGAACGGCTTTCAAGAGCCCCTCGGGTTCTGCCGGAGTTCGATGGGGTGATCAGGCTTCGCGGCGCAGTGCCGGGAACAAGATCACGTCGCGGATGCTGGGCGAGTCGGTCAACAGCATCATCAGGCGGTCGATGCCGATGCCGCAGCCGCCCGTCGGGGGCATGCCGTATTCCAGGGCGCGGATGAAATCGGCGTCGTAGAACATCGCTTCATCGTCGCCGGCTTCTTTGTTGGCCACTTGGGCGTGGAAGCGGGCGGCTTGGTCTTCGGCGTCGTTCAGTTCCGAGAAACCGTTGCCGAACTCGCGCCCGGTGATGAACAGCTCGAAGCGCTCGGTGATGGTCGGGTTCTTGTCCGACGCACGCGCCAGCGGGCTGACTTCCACCGGGTAGTCGATGATGAACGTCGGCTGCCAGAGCTTTTCTTCCACCGCCGCTTCAAACAAACCGAATTGCAACGCGGCCAGGCCCCAGTGCTTGGGCGGCTCTTCGCCCAGAGCGCACAGCTTGGCGTGGATCACGGCGGCGTCATCGGCTTCGGCTTCGGTGAGGCCGGCGTGGGCCACCAGCGAATCCCGCACCGACAGGCGGATGAACGGCTCGTCCAGATGCACTTCCTTGCCGGCGTAGCTCACACGCGCCGAGCCCGTGGCTTGGCGGGCGGCGTGGCGCAGCAGGGCTTCGGTGAAGTCCATCAGATCATGGTGGTTCCAGTAGGCCGCGTAGAACTCCATCATCGTGAATTCGGGGTTGTGCCGAACGCTGATGCCTTCGTTGCGGAAGTTGCGGTTGATCTCGAACACGCGCTCAAAACCGCCCACCACCAGGCGCTTCAAATACAGCTCGGGCGCGATGCGCAGGAACATCTCTTGATCCAGCGCGTTGTGGTGCGTGATGAAGGGCTTGGCGTTGGCGCCGCCGGGGATCGGGTGCAGCATCGGCGTTTCCACTTCCAGGAAACCGTGCTCGACCATGAAATTGCGGATCGAGGCCACGCCCTTGCTGCGGGCGATGAAACGCTTGCGCGCATCGTCGTCGGTCATCAGATCGACGTAGCGTTGGCGGTACTTTTGTTCCTGGTCGGTCATGCCGTGGAACTTGTCCGGCAGCGGGCGCAGGCTCTTGGTGAGCAGCCGCACCGACGTGGCCTTGATCGACAGCTCGCCCGTCTTGGTCTTGAACAGCACGCCCTCGCAGCCGAGGATGTCGCCCAAATCCCAGTGCTTGAACGCGGCCAGCACCTCGGCGCCGACGTTGTCTTGGGTGACGTAGAGCTGGATGCGGCCAGTGGCGTCTTGCAGCGTGGCAAAACACGCTTTGCCCATCACGCGCTTCAACATCATGCGCCCAGCGACGCTGACCGTGACCGGATCGGTT
Organism: Vitreoscilla filiformis; assembly: GCF_002222655.1. Classification (GTDB taxonomy): domain Bacteria; phylum Pseudomonadota; class Gammaproteobacteria; order Burkholderiales; family Burkholderiaceae_C; genus Ideonella; species Ideonella filiformis. The sequence goes on from NZ_CP022423.1 coordinate 521,082, forward strand.
TCCAGCTCCTCGTTGCTTTGCGCGTCGTGGGCGTGGTGCAAGTCGGCGGCGCGATGCTCAGGCTTGAAGTCGTTCGGGAACACGGCCTCGCCCGAGGCGGCCGCCTTGGCGCGCAGGGCGGCCAGTTTTTCGCGGCGCTCGGCGATGAGTTGGTTGTCGTCGGCGGCGGGGGCGGGGTGCGGGGCGTGGCTCATGTTGAATGGGTGAGGTGGGCTCAAAAGAACCTTTGATTCTAAGGGCGCACCCTAAAATCAGCCCCCTTTTGCTTGCCCTTTGCTGGGGGCGCATTCCTGCTATGAACCGCCAAATTGCCGTTGTCGGCCTGGGATATGTGGGCCTGCCGGTGGCCGTGGCCTTTGGCCGCCAACGCCGCATCATCGGTTTTGACATCAACGCTGCGCGCATCGCCGAGCTGCAAGCCGGCCACGATCGCACCGACGAGGTGACGGACGCCGACCTGGCCGCCACGCAGATCCTCTACACCCACCAGCTCGACGACCTGCGCACGGCGGATTTCTTCATCGTCGCCGTGCCGACGCCGGTGGACACGGCCAACAAACCCGATCTCTCGCCGCTGATCGCTGCTTCGCGCACCGTGGGCCAAGCGTTGAAGAAGGGGGACATCGTTGTCTATGAATCCACCGTTTACCCCGGCGCCACCGAGGAAGATTGCGTGCCGGTGCTGGAGCGCGTCTCCGGCCTGAAGCATGGTGTGGATTTCTTCTGCGGCTACAGCCCGGAGCGCATCAACCCCGGCGACAAAGAACACCGTTTCGAGACGATCAAAAAAGTCGTGTCCGGCTGTGATGCGGCAACGCTGGACGTGGTGGCCGAGGTTTACGCCAGCGTGGTGACGGCGGGTGTCCACAAAGCCGCGACCATCAAAGTGGCCGAAGCCGCCAAGGTGATCGAGAACACCCAGCGCGATCTGAACATCGCGCTGATGAACGAACTGTCGGTGGTGTTCGCCCGCATGGGCATCGACACCTCAGATGTGCTGGCCGCCGCCGGCACCAAGTGGAATTTCTTGCCCTTCCGACCGGGTTTGGTGGGTGGGCACTGCATCGGCGTCGATCCTTATTACCTGACCTACAAGGCCGAGCAGTTGGGGTACATCCCGCAGGTGATCTTGGCCGGGCGGCGCATCAACGACAACATGGGCCGCTACGTCGCCCGCAACACCATCAAGCGCATGTTGCAACAGGGTATGGATGTGCCGCGCTGCCGCGTCGGCGTGCTGGGCCTGACGTTCAAGGAAAACTGCCCGGACATCCGCAACTCCAAGGTGGTGGATTTGGTGCGCGAGCTGCAAGACCACGGCACCACGGTGGTGGTGATCGACCCGCACGCGGACGCCGAAGAAGTGCGGCACGAATACGGCATCGAGCTGGCCCGGTTGGAAGACCAAGCGCCGTTTGACGCCTTGGTGGTGGCCGTGGCGCACCGCGAATACCGCGCCATGAGTGCCGCCGACCTGCGCGCCTGGGTGCGCACACCCGCCACCGGGGGCCAGCCCGTGGTGGCCGATGTGAAAGCGCTGTACCCCCGCGCCGAGCTGGAAGCCGCCGGCTTCAGCGTCTTCCGCCTGTGAACGTGTTCTGAGTTGCCATGAAAAATTTTGCTCTGATCGGCGCCGCCGGTTACATCGCCCCGCGCCACATGCGTGCCATCAAGGATCTGGGCCATCGCCTGGCGGTGGCGTATGACATCAACGACTCGGTCGGCATCATCGACAGCATTTCGCCCGATGCCGAGTTTTTCACCGAGTTCGAATGCTTCCAAGAATTTGCCCAGCGTGCCAAGCGCGACGCGGCCACGAAGCTGGACATCGTTTCCATTTGCACCCCGAACCACCTGCACCATCCGCACATCGCCGCCGGCCTGCGCTTGGGTTGTGATGTGATCTGCGAAAAACCGCTGGTGCCCACGCCCGAGCTGCTGGACGAACTGGCGCGGGTGGAGCGTGAAACCGGCCAGCGCGTCTTCAACATCCTGCAACTGCGCCACCACGACGCCATCCTGAAACTGCGCGACAAAGTGGCTGCCGCGCCCGCCGACACCAAGTTCGACGTGGAGCTGACCTACATCACCTCACGCGGTAAGTGGTACGCGCAGAGCTGGAAGGGCGACCCGCGCAAGTCCTTCGGTGTGGCCACCAACATCGGCGTGCATTTCTTCGACATGCTGCACTTCATCTTCGGCAAGCTGCAAACCAACGTGGTGCATCACAACGCCGAGACCAGCGCCGCCGGTTTCTTGGAATACGAACGCGCCCGCGTGCGCTGGTTCCTCAGCATCGACGCCAACGATCTGCCTGACGGCGTGCGGGGCAAGAAACCCACCTTCCGCAACATCGACATCTCGGGCGAACAACTGGAGTTTTCCGAAGGTTTCACCGATTTGCACACGGTGAGTTACCGCGAAATCCTCGAAGGACGAGGCTACGGCCTGGACGATGCACGCCATTGCGTGGAAACCGTGAACGTCATCCGCTCGGCGCGGCCGGCGGCGGCCACGGGCAGCGAGGTTCACCCCTTCATCCTGGCGCGGCGGGCATGAGCGTGGCGGCCTGGGCACACGCCAGCGCCATCGTCGATGAGGGCGCGCAACTGGGCGACAACACCAAGGTCTGGCACTTCAGCCATGTGTGCGCCGGGGCGCGCATTGGGCCGGGGTGCTCGCTGGGGCAAAACGTGTTTGTGGGCAACGATGTGGTGATCGGGGCCAACGTCAAAATTCAGAACAACGTGTCGGTTTATGACGCGGTGACGCTGGAGGATGACGTGTTTTGCGGCCCCAGCGCGGTGTTCACCAACGTGTTCAACCCGCGTTCCGCTGTGCCGCGCAAGGCGGAATACCGCCGCACGGTGATCCGCCGAGGCGCGACGTTGGGAGCGAACTGCACCATCGTCTGCGGCACCGAGGTGGGGGCCTATGCTTTCATCGGCGCCGGGGCGGTGGTAACGAAGGATGTGCCTGCTTTTGCTTTGATGACCGGGGTGCCGGCGAAGCAAACTGGGTGGATGAGCCAGCACGGCGAGAAGCTGGCGTTGGCGGTGCGGCCAGTTGAAGGAGCAGAGGCAGTTTGCCCGGTGACGGGGGAGCGGTATCGGTTTAGTGGTGTGAACCTGATTAAGTTGGGGAGCTAAGAGGCTGTCATGTACATACAAGACGTTCATCTCACCAACGTGCGAGGATTTCAATCGCTGCACTTCTCGCTAGAGCGCAGTTCTAATGAATACGCAGGATGGACGGTTTTTGTGGGTGGAAATGGCTCCGGAAAAAGCACCCTCCTGAAAGCCATCGCTATGGCACAGTTACCATCTGGAATATCCGGGATGCTCACCCCCTCATTTCATGAGTGGCTTCGGGAAGACTGTGGAGAAGCCATTATCAGCATGCATATCCTGCGAGTCGCAGATGATGATTTTTCTCTCGAAACGGGTTCAAAGGCCTCGTTGACTGATTCGAAGCGTGAGCGGCTTGGGTTTCGGGTGCATCAAAATCCAGCCATTTCTCCAACATGGGGAGGCACCTTCGATTTTTGGCAGGAAAGCTGGTTTGCTTGCGGGTATGGCCCATTTCGCCGGGTTTCAGGTGCAGCTCAAGACGTGCAAAAAGTCATGTCAGCCCCCGTAGCAGAACGATTTGTGACGATGTTTCAGGATTCGGCTTCTTTAGCTGAAGCCGATATCTGGTTGCGTCAACTTAATTACAAAAAGCTAGAAGGTCGGCCACAAGCGGCAGAAACATTGTCAGTTGTCATGGATGTTTTGCGTGACGAGTTTTTGCCCAACCAGATCACCGTGGATCGTGTGGATTCTGAGGGACTATGGCTGAGAGATCGCAACGGTGCCCATCTTTCGTGGCATGACATGAGCGACGGCTACCGTTCGGCCCTGGCCATGCTGGCCGATATCCTGCGGCACATGATCAATTTTTACGGCATCGACGGTTTGGTGGCCCGCAACGACCAAGGGCATCTCTACATCACCCGCAGCGGTGTGATTTTGATCGACGAGGTCGATGCCCATTTGCATCCCTCATGGCAACGTCAAATCGGGTTTTGGCTTAAAAAACGGTTTCCGAAAGTTCAATTTCTCGTCACCAGCCACAGCCCTTTAGTTTGTCAAGCAGCCGATCCAAATGGCCTTTTTTGGTTACCCGATCCGGGCAGTGACGAAACACCCCGGGCGCTCACCCCTGACGAATACCAAACAATCATTTCATCTCGGCCTGACACCATTTTGCGTTCGCCCGCCTTTGGTTTATCCAACACCCGCTCCGACCCTGTAGCCGAAAAACGGATCCGGTATGCCGAATTGAAAACCCGGCAACGGCGTCTGAACAATTTGTCGCCTGAAGAATCAACCGAATTGGCCGCACTGGCTCCGTTCATCAACTTGGACGAAGACTGAAACGCCATGCGCCGCATCCAGCGTCTGCCCCTGTCAGACACCGCCGCTCAGTACCTCGAAGACCGTCAAACTCACGCCAACGCCCAGCGCGAGCAAGGCACGCTCGACATCGAAGCCCGTTGGAAAGACGCCCGCCAAACCGACAAGATTTCAGCTCCTCACCACAGTATTTTCAGCACACTGCGGCAGATGGCGGGACCTGCCCAACGGTGCATGTATTGCTCCGACTCCCTCGGCAGCGATATTGAGCACTTCTGGCCGAAAACGCCCTATCCGGAACAGGCGTTCCACTGGCCCAATTTGCTGCTGTGCTGCGCGCGCTGCGGCCGGCTCAAAGGCGACCGATTCCCACTGGACGCCAACGGGCACCCGTTGCTCATCAATCCCTCACGCGAGGATCCCTGGTGCCATTTGGACTTGGATCCCGAAGTTGGCACCTTGCTTCCCAAGGCCATTGGTGACGGTGCATCCGCAGCAGCGCTCAAAGGACAAGAAACCGTCCGCCTGTTTCAACTGACAGCAGAAGCGGTGCAAGATGGCCATCGGCGCACGTTCCGGCACCTGCAACGCTGCGTGGCCGACTTTCTGGCGGCACCGGACACCCTCGACCATTTCTGGCAAAACCTCCAAGACCAAGACGTCCGAGGGTTGCTGCCTTGGTGTTGGGGTGACATTGGCCGAACGCTGGCCCCGTTCAGCGAACTGCATCAAAACCACCCCGAAGTCTGGGCCGAAGTGTCCAACCGGTTGAATTCAGCGCTTTGATTCCACTTTCTATGCAATTCATCGACCTGAAATCGCAATACACCGCCCTCAAACCCGAGATCGACGCCGCCCTCCAACGCGTGCTGGAGCACGGCCAATACATCATGGGCCCCGAGGTGGCGCAGCTCGAAGGCAAGCTGGCCGAATTCGTCGGCGTGCCGCATTGCATCACCGTGGCCAGCGGCACCGAGGCGCTGCTCATCGCGTTGATGGCGCTGGGCGTTCGGGCGGGCGATGAGGTCATCACCTCGCCCTTCACCTTCGCGGCCACGGCGGAAGTGATTGCGCTGCTGGGCGCCGTGCCGGTGTTCGTTGATGTCGAGCCGGACACTTGCAACCTCAACGCCGCGCTGATCGAAGCTGCGATCACACCGCGCACCAAAGCCATCATGCCGGTGAGTCTCTACGGCCAAGTGGCTGACATGGCGGAGATCAACGCCATCGCCGCCCGCCACCAGCTGCCGGTGATTGAGGATGCGGCGCAGAGCTTCGGCGCCAGTTACCAGAGCGGACGCAGTTGCGGGCTGTCCACCTTCGGCGCGACGAGTTTTTTCCCCAGCAAACCCCTGGGTTGTTATGGCGACGGCGGCGCGCTGTTCACCGCCGACGCCGCGTTGGCCCAAGTGGCGCGCGAAATCCGCGTGCATGGCCAAAGTGCGCGTTACACCCACACCCGCGTGGGCGTCGGTGGGCGCATGGACACGCTGCAATGTGCCGTGGTGCTGGCCAAGCTGCCGCGCTTTGAATGGGAACTGGCCCGCCGCGCCGCGCTGGGCGCCCGCTACGCCGCGCTGTTGGCCGAACTGAACGTGAGGTTGTTGGCGGTGCGACCTGACCGGAATTGCGTCTGGGGCCAGTACACCGTTTTTGTCGAAGAGCGCGAACGGGTGCAAGCTGCCTTGAAGGACGCCGGCATCCCCACCGCCGTGCATTACCCGCGCCCGCTGCATCAACAAGCCGCTTATGCCGCGTTCGCCCCGGCGGGCGGCTGCCCGGTGGCCGAGCGCGTGGCGCAGGACGTGATGAGCCTGCCCATGAGCCCCGATCTGCGCGAAGCCGACCAAGATCGTGTGGTGGCCGCCCTGGCCGCTGCTGTGGGCCACCGCGTTTGACGTCGGGCGCGACATGGCCTTGATCGGCTACACGCTGGATGCCGCGCTGGCCCGCCTGCGCGCCCTGGCCTGGCGGGCCCTGGGCGTGCGCAGTGCGACGCACGCCAAAGCCCACGCCGGTAGCCGCGTGCGCTGCGCCTGGGGTCATGGCGAACTGGGTGCCGGGGCCGAGCTGTATCGCGATGTGCAGGTGCTGTGTACCGGCGCGGGGCGGTTTCACTTGGGGGCACGCTCCCACATCGCGCCGGGGGGCTATTTGCTGGTGGGCGCAAGCCGGTTGCACATCGGGGCCGGCGTGGCCATCGGGCCTCAGGTGGCGATTTTTTGTGAAGCCAACGGCGCCCGTGCGGGCGTGCCCTTCGTCGAACAGCATGTGTCCGCCCCGGTTCACATTGGCGACAACGTCTTTCTCGGTGCCCGTGTCACCGTGCTGCCCGGCGCCGTCATCGAGCGTGATGTGGTGGTGGCTGCCCATGCGGTGGTGCGGGGTCGGTTGGCGTCGGGCTTCGTTTATGGCGGGGTGCCGGCGCGAGCGCTGCACCCGCTCCGACCGGCAGAAAGGCCCGATCCCTCATGAAACGCCACACCGTCAGCGCCCTGCACGGGTGTGACCTCGTCGGCACCCTGTGGGGCAGCAGCGGGGCCGCATTGGCGCTGCGCCAAGCCCTCGCCACCGCCTTGCACCGCCCGCCCGAAGCCCTGTGGTTGACCGGCGCTGGCCGTGGCGCCCTGCACGCCTTCGTGCGAGCCACCCAGCGCCAGCCCGATGACGAAGCGCTGTTGCCCGGCTACACCTGCGTCGTCGTGCCGAATGTGTTTTTGCATGTCGGCGTGTCGGTGCGTTACGTGGACATCGCCGCCGAAGGCGTGAACCCCTCGCCCGACGCCTGGGCCCAGGCCATCACCCCCCGCACGCGCTGGGTGGTGTGGCCACACAACTTCGGGGTGCCCAGCGCCGGCATCGCCGCTTTGCGGGCGCGTTTCCCCCAGGTGCTTTTCATCGAGGACGCCGCCCACGCTTGGGGCTCGTGCCATGCGGACGGCTCGCCCGTCGGCACCCACGGGCATGCCGCGTTTTTCAGCTTTGAGTATTCGAAGTGCCTCACCACCGGCTTGGGCGGCGCGTTGCTGGTGAACGAGCCGGCGTTGCGCCCAGCGGTGGCCGAGGCGTTGGCGCCGCAGCACGCGCTGTCGCTCAAAACCCAGGTCAAAGTGCTGATGACCTTGGCCTATCACCTGATGTTGGCGACGTGGCCCAGCACGCTGGCGAGCGGATTGACGGCGTTGCTGCGTGCCCCGTCGCGGGCGCTTGGACTGGTGGCGGCCACCCGCCCCGCCGAGTTGAGCGGCCAAGCTCAGCCCGACTATCTGCAAGCCCTGCCCGACTGCCTGGCCCGCCTGGCGCTGCCGCAGTTGGCACGGATGCCGCAGGTGCTGGCGCTGCGGCGCCAACAAGCACGCCACTACACCGAGGCGCTGGCGGGTTCGCCCTGGCTGACCCCGCTTGGTGCCGCCGAACCGGCCACGCTGCTGCGCTTCCCGCTGCGGGTGGCGCATCCGGCGCAGCGTGAGGCCCTGCACGCCGGCCTGCGGGCGCTGGACATCGAACCGGGCATCTGGTTTGACGACGTGGTTCACCCAGCCGGCAGCCTGCGCCACGGCTACACCGAGGGCGATTGTCCGAACGGCGAGCGCCTGGCGCGCTGCATCGTCAACCTGCCGCTGGGGTTGCACGCCCGCTTGAGCCAGCGCCAGTGGCAAGGTCTGCGCCGCCTGGCCCAAACGCCCCCCGAGATCACCGGATGAGCGCTTGGCGTCACGATTTGGCCCGCCTGGCCAGTGCGGCGGTGTTGGCCCAACTGGTGCCGCTGTTGGTGCTGCCTTGGCTCACCCGCACCCTGCCGGCTGAGGACATTGGCCGCTGGACGCTGTTTGCCGCGCTGGCCTCCAATTTCGCCATCGTCGCTTGCCTGCGCTACGAATACGCCTTGGTGCTGCCGCGCAGCCTCGCCGGGGCGCGTTCGGTGCTGGGGCTGTGTTTGACCCTGGCGCTGGCTTGGGGGCTGGGTTTGGCGGGTGCCCTGTTGGCGCTGGCGGCACTGTGGCCGTGGGTGGAAGCGCTCTGCGGCACGTCGGCCACGCTGGTGCGCTGGGCTTCGCTGGGGGGGGTGTTGGGGTGGCTGCCGCTGGCTGTCACCTTGGCCGGGGTGATTCAAGCGCTCACGCTGTGGCACAACCGGGGGGGGCGTTTTGCGGTCATCGGCCAAGCGCGGGTGGCCAATCCGGCGATGGCCGCAGCGGTGCAAGCGCTTGGCGCCGTGAGCGGCCCCGCCGGGGGTGGCGCCCACGTTCTCAGCGGCGGGCAGGTCGCCGGCCAAGCCCTTGGCGCCGCGTGGCTGGGCTGGAAAGCGCGGGCCGATGTGCGCCGGCTGCACCGGCTGGCCCGCTGGCGCTGGCAGCGTCGCCGCTGGTGGGTGCTGGCGCGGCGCTATCGGCAATTTCCGCTGGTGAACACGCCCCATGCGTTCATCAACGGCCTGCAAGACACGGTGGCGCTGGCCCTGGTGCTGTCCAGCGCCGGCCCAGCGGCGGCAGGTTTTTTCGGTTTGATGGTGCGGGTGGTGATGGCACCGACCAGCTTGATCGGCGGCGCCCTGTCCGAAGTGCTGCTCGGACGGGCCGCGCAAACGTGGCGCGAAGGCGGCGATTTGGTGCCAACGATCCACCGCAGCGTGGCCATTTTGAGTGCGTTCGCGGTGCCGTCCGCCCTGGTGCTGGCGCTGGCTGGGCCGACCTTGTTTGCCAGCCTGTTCGGTGAGCCCTGGCGCGAGGCGGGAGAATGGGCGCGTTGGCTCGCCCCCTGCATGGCCGGGCGCATGATCGTCGGCCCGCTCACCGTGCTCCCCATGATTTTGGAGCGCCAAGCCACCGCGCTGGCCTTCAGCTTGAGCGGCAATGTGCTGTATGTGCTGGCGCTGTGGGTCGGGTTGGCGCAAGGCGGTTTGGCATGGGGGTGCGCCGCCGTGTCACTGGTGATGAGTGGGTATTTCCTCGCCTTCGGGCTGTGGTTGGTGCGGGCGGCGCGGGTCGCCCATGCGGATCGGCAGCGGGCAGGCGGGGTGTTGCAGGAGAGTCGAACATGAGTCGCCACAAGGGTAAGTTCATCCCGTCGCAGCCGCTGGCGGCCAGTGCGGCACTGCGCACGGCCACGGGGCCGCGCTCGGTCGGCGCCACGGTGCGCCCCGCCGCGCTGCGCCTGGTGCTGATCGGCGACGCGGAAAGCCCGCATTTGCTCAAATGGGCCCGCGCCTTGGCGCCGCGTCTCGATGTGTGGGTGATTTCCAGCCGAGGTTTTGCACCAGCGTTTGACGCTTTTTTGCCCGCTGAACGCCGTCTGGCCCTGGGCACCCGCCCCCGCTTTGAAGGCGGCAACATCGAACTGTTGCGCGCCTTGCCGGAGGTGCTGCGTTTCTTGCAAGCGGTGCGGCCCGATTGGATCGCCCCGCATTACCTCAGCTCACACGGCACGCTGGCGTGGTTGGCGGTGCGTTTTGGCGGGGTCAAAGCGCGCATCGCTGGTTCGGCGTGGGGCTCGGACATCCTCGTCGCCCCGCAACGCAGCCGGATGATGCGCTGGGTCACCACCCGGGTGCTGGGCGCCTGCACCCTGACCACCAGCGACTCCCAACACATGGCCCGCCGCATGAAAGAGCTGGGCGCCGCCGAGGTGCTGACCTTCCCCTTCGGCCTGGAAACCATGCCCCCGCTGCCCAACCGCAAAGACGAAGCACTGTTCTTCGCCAACCGAGGGCTGGAGCCGATTTACGCCCCGCAACGGGTGCTCGATGTGTTTGCCGCCCTCAGCGCCGGTTGGCCCGAAGCCCGGCTGGTGGTGGCCAACGACGGCTCACTTCGCGCCGAGCTGGAAGCCCGGGTGCAAGCCGACCCGGCTTTGGCGGGCCGGGTGCAGTTCGTCGGTCGGCTGGATGCGACCACGCAAGCCACTTGGTACAGCCGTGCTCGCTGGTATCTGAGTTTGCCGCAGAGTGATTCGGTGTCCGTGTCGGTGCTGGAAGCGATGGCGCACGGCGCCATCCCCATCCTCTCGGACGTGCCCGCCAACCGCGAACTGGTGAGCGACGGCCACAACGGCCTGATCCTCAGCGCCAGCGAACGCCCCACCCGCGAACGGCTCGGGCCGTTGCAGGCACGGGCCAAAGCGGTGTCGGCGGAGCTGCACCAGTGGGTCGGGCAACATGCGCTGTTTCCGGCCAGTGTCCAGGTTTATGTGCAACGTCTGGTCGAATTGACGCCCCGCCCCCCCGTTGGGGCCCCCGCTGACGCATGAACATCCTCTACCTCAACCATTACGCTGGCAGCCCCGCGCTGGGCATGGAATACCGCCCTTACTACCTGGCGCGTGAATGGGTGCGCATGGGGCATGCGGTGCGCATGGTGGCGGCGGATTTTTCCCACGTCCGCGCCCGCCAACCCCAGACCGGACGCGAACGCATCGACGGCATCGACTACCTCTGGTTGCCCACCCCGCGCTACCAAGGCAACGGCTTGGGCCGGGTGCGCAACATCTGGGCTTACTGTCGCCAAGTTTGGGCCCGGGCCGATGCGCTGATCGCCGAGCAGCGCCCGGACGTGGTCATCGCCTCCAGCACCTACCCGATGGACATTTGGGTGGCCCGCCGCATCGCCCGCAAGGCCGGTGCCGTGCTGGTGTTCGAGGTGCATGATTTGTGGCCGCTGTCGCCGATTGAGCTGTCGGGCATGTCGCCGAACCACCCGTTTGCGCGGCTGTGCGCGTGGGCGGAAAAAACCGCCTACCGGGACGCGGATGTGGTCATCTCCATGCTGCCCAAGGTGCAGGATTACATGGCGTCACGCGGGCTGGATGTGCGCAAACTTACCATCGTGCCCAACGGCATCGCCCCCGAAGATTGGCAGAACGAACCCGCCCCGCTGCGCCAAGACGTGGCCGCGCTGGTGGCCGTGGCGCGGGCGCGTGGTCATGTCGTGGTGGGCTACGCGGGTTCGATGGGTTTACCGAACGCGCTGGATCACTTGCTGGACGCCGCTGCATTGCTGCGCCAACAGCCCATCACCTTCGTGCTGGTGGGCGATGGGCACGAGCGCCGGCGCTTGGTGCAGCGCCTTCAGGACGAGCAGCTCGACCGGGTGCATTGGTTCGCGCCGATCCCCAAACCGCAAATCCCTAGCTTTCTGGCCGAGTTGGACGTGGCCTACATCGGCTGGCAGCGCGTGCCGATCTACCGTTTTGGCATCGCACCCAACAAACTGATGGATTACATGATGGCCGGTTGTGCGGTGCTGCACGCCGTCGAAGCCGGTAACGATCCGGTGGTGGAAAGCGGTGGCGGCCTGAGTGTGGCGCCCGAATCCCCGCAAGCCATCGCCGATGGCCTGCTGCTGCTGGCCGAAATGCCACACGCCGAGCGCGAACAGCTCGGGCAAGCCGGTCGCCAATTCGTCGAAGCTCACCACACGTACCCGGTGCTGGCGCGGCGTTTTTTAGCGGCGTGCCAACGCGCCCGCGAAGGGATGATGCACCGTGCCGCATGATCCTCTTCGGCAAGAACTGCAACAAGTGGTGCAGCGCTACGCGCACCGCACCCACACCTTGCCCGCTGACCGCTACAGCCTGTTGCGCCCCGAAGTCTGGCAAATGCTGCACGAGCGCCAACGGGCCATCTGCCAAGGTTTGGCCGCCCGCCAGTGGGAACCCGCATCGCTGCACCTGACCGAAGTGGGCTGCGGCGCTGGTGGTAATTTGCTGGATTTTTTGCGCCTGGGTTGCCGCCCTGAGCACCTGACCGGCTGCGAGCTGCTGCCCGAACGCCTGGCGCAAGCGCGTGAGCTGCTGCCCCCTGCGGTGCGCTTGGAAGCCGGGGACGCCAGCGCCGTGGCCATCCCGCCTGGCAGCCAAGACATCGTGTTGCAAGCCACGGTGTTTTCCTCGCTGTTGGACGATGCCGTGCAGCAGCACTTGGCGAACGCCATGTGGCGCTGGCTCAAGCCTGGCGGCGCGGTGCTCTGGTACGACTTCACCGTCAACAACCCGCGCAACCCCGACGTGCGCGGCGTGCCACTGGCCCGGGTGCACCAGCTCTTTCCCCAAGCCGTGACGTGGGACGCCCACCGCTTGACCCTGGCCCCACCGCTGGCGCGGCGGCTGTGCGCACTGCACCCGAGCCTCTACACCGTGTTCAACGCCGTGCCGTGGCTGCGCACGCACCGGTTGATTTGGATTCAGAAAGCGGATTGACACCCCATGAACACCCCCTCCTCCGAAAACCGACCGCCCTTCCTCCCCTTTGCCCTGCCGGAAATTGGCGAAGAAGAAATCGCCGAAGTGGTGGATGCCCTGCGCTCAGGCTGGGTCACCACCGGCCCCAAAACCCGCCGCTTTGAGCAGGATTTTTCGGCCTTCCTGGGCGACCCGGGGTTGCATGCCATCGCCGTGAATTCGGCCACCGCAGGGCTGCACCTGGCGCTGGAAGCCGTGGGCGTGGGGCCGGGCGATGAGGTCATCACCACCACCCACACCTTCACCGCCAGCGCCGAAGTGGCCCGCTACCTGGGCGCCGATGTGAAGCTGGTGGACATCGACCCGGCCACGCTGTGCATCGATCCAGCGGCCATCGAGGCGGCCATCACCCCACGCACCAAGTGCATCGTGCCGGTGCATTTCGGCGGTTTGGCAGCGGACATGACGGCCATCCTCGCCATCGCCCAAAAGCATGGCCTGAAGGTGGTGGAAGACGCCGCCCACGCCCTGCCAAGCACCCACGCCGGCCGCCTCATCGGCACGCTGGACAGCGACGCCACGGTGTTCAGCTTCTACGCCAACAAAACCATCACCACCGGCGAGGGCGGTATGTTGGTGACGCGGGACGCCGCACTGGCCCAACGCGCCAAAGTGATGCGCCTGCACGGCATCAACCGCGATGCGTTTGACCGCTTCACCGCCAAGGTGCCGAGCTGGTATTACGAAATCGTCGCGCCGGGTTTCAAGTACAACCTGACGGACATCGCGTCCGCCCTCGGGATTCACCAGTTGCAACGGGCGCATGCGTTCCAGCGCCAGCGCGCCGCCCTGGCCGCGCACTACAACGAATTGCTGGCCGATCTGCCGCTGATCCTGCCGCCGCAGCCGGCACCGGGCGAGCTGCACTCGTGGCACCTGTACGTGGTGCGTTTGGCCGACGGCGCTTGCCTCCACCGCGATGCTTTCATCGAAGCGCTGTTTGAGGCGGGCATCGGGTGCAGCGTCCACTACATCCCGCTGCACCAGCAGCCCTACTGGCGCGAGCGCTACCAGCTCCAGGCCGAGGACTTCCCGCACAGCCAGCGTGCCTTCGAGCGCACCGCCACGCTGCCGCTCTACACGCGCATGACGTTGGAGGATGTGGAGCGCGTCGCCCTGGCCGTGCGCCGGGCGCTGTGTGTCGGATGAAACGCGCATTTGACGTGCTCGCGTCGGCCCTGGGGCTGGCGCTGCTGTGGCTGCCGGGGTTGGTGGTGGCGGCGCTGATTCGCTGGGACTCACCCGGGCCGGTATTTTTTCGTCAAGAACGCGTGGGGCGATTCGGGCGACCGTTTCGCATCCACAAGTTCCGCACCATGCGGGTGAACGCCGAACAGGCGGGCCAACTCACCGTCGGCGCCGATGCGCGCATCACCCGCATCGGGGCGTTTTTGCGCGCCCATCGTTTGGACGAGCTGCCTCAGCTCATCGATGTGTTCCTGGGCGACATGAGTTTGGTCGGCCCGCGCCCCGAAGTGCCGCGGTACGTCGCCCATTACCCGGCGGCGCTGCGGGACGTGGTGCTGTCGGTGCGACCGGGCATCACCGATCCGGCTTCGCTGCGCTTTCGCAACGAGTCCGAACAATTGGCGGCGGCAGCGGATCCGGAGCGCGAATACATCGAGGTCATCTTGCCGGCCAAACTCGCTTGCGCTGCCGACTACGCCCAGCACGCCTCCTTCGTCACCGATGTGGGCGTGCTGCTGCGCACCCTCAAGGTGTTGGTGACACGTTGAGGCCAACGCGCTCATCCCCGCCCAGCGCTTTGTAAAGCGCCACGCGGTTGAGCATCTCCGCCAGCCGCACCTGCACCAGCGCCTGTTCGGCAGTGGCGAGGGAGCGCTCGGCATCGAACCAATCGAGTTGGCTCAGGGCGCCGGCGTCTACCTTCAAGCGGGTCAGGCGGTGGCGGTCGCGCTCGGCCACGAGTTGCACGCGCTGGGCCTGGCCCCACCTGGAAGCGCAACGCCGACAGTTCGTGCGTCTTCTCCCGGTCGCTCAGGGTGCGCTGGGCCAGGGTGAGTTGCTCGGTGTCCGCCGCCAAGGTGAGCCAGGCAGTGATGGTTTGCGCCACCAGCGCCAGCCGCGTGGAACGCTCGGCGGCTTCGCTGGCCAGCCACGCGGCGTTGGCTGCATCGCTGGCGTTGGCCAGGCGCCCGAACAAATCCAGCTCCCAGGCGGACACTTGCAGCCCAGCTTGCAAGGTCGTGGTTTGTACGCCCGAGCTGTTGGGCGCTCGGCTGCCGATGAAGGCCGCGTTGACCGTGGGCCAGCGGTCGGCGTCGGTCAGGCGCAGTTGGGCGCGGGTTTTTTCGACGCTCAGAGCAGCGATGCGCCCATCCGGGTTGTGGGCCAGCGCCAGCTCGACCACGCGGCGCAGGCGTTCATCCCGCACCAATTCGCGCCAGCCGGGCAAGGCCACTGGCGCAGCCGTCGGGGTGCCCGCCGCCGTGCTCAGACCCGCAGCGGGCGACAGCGCCACCTCAGGCCGTTCATGGGGCGGCGCCAGGTTCACGCACCCGCCCAGGGTGAGCAGCGCCACGGCTGCCCAGGTTGTGCCGATGCGCGTCGTCATGCGCGATCCTCCTTGTGATGCAACGCGGCGGCCAAGGCGGCGTCGCTGGCAGCCGAACCGATGGTGGTGCCATGCGGCGCCTCGTGGCCGCTGGACGGGAACAAACGGCGAATCACCACGAAAAACACCGGCACCAGCAGCACCGCCAGCACCGTGGCCGTGATCATCCCGCCCATCACCCCGGTGCCGATGGCCCGCTGGCTCGCCGAACCCGCCCCGGACGCAATGGCCAACGGCACCACGCCCAGGATGAAGGCAAACGAGGTCATGATGATCGGACGGAAGCGCAGGTGGCAGGCTTCGAGCGTGGCCTCGATCAGACCCTTGCCTTCGGCTTGCAGATCCTTGGCGAACTCGATGATCAAGATCGCGTTCTTCGCCGACAAGCCAATGATGGTGATCAGCCCGACTTTGAAATACACGTCATTGGGCATGTCCCGCAGCCACACCCCGCCCAGCGAACCGACGATGCCCAACGGCACCACCAGCAGCACCGCCACCGGGATGCTCCAGCTCTCGTACAGCGCCGCCAAGCACAGGAACACCGCCAGCATGGAAAACGCCAGCAGCACCATGGCTTGCGAGCCCGAGAGTTTTTCCTCGCGAGATTGGCCCGTCCACTCAAACCCAAAGCCCGAAGGCAACTGACCGGCCAAGCGTTCCATCTCGGCCATGGCCTCGCCGGTGGAGTGGCCGGGGGCCGCGTCACCGCTGATTTTCATGGCCGGGTAGCCGTTGTAACGGATGGTCTGGATCGGCCCCTTCACCCAGCGCGTGCTGGCAAATGCCGAAAACGGCACCTGCTGGCCCTTGGTGTTGGGCACGTAGAGTTTGAGCACATCCTCCGGCTGCATGCGGGCCTTGGCTTCAGCCTGCACGATCACGCGCTGGAGCCGCCCGGCGTTCGGGAAGTCATTGATGTAGCTGGAGCCCAAGGCGGTGGAGAGCACCGCGCCGATCGCATCAAAACTCACCCCCATGGCAGCGGCGCGTTCGCGGTCGATGTCGAGCTGCAACTGCGGCGCGTCTTCCAGGCCGTCCGGGCGCACGCCGGTCAACAGCTTGCTTTGCGAAGCCATGCCCAGCAACTGGTTGCGCGCTGCCAACAAGGCGTCGTGGCCTTGGCCGGTGCGATCTTGCAAGCGGAAGCTGAACCCCGTGGCGTTGCCCAGCTCCGGAATCGGCGGCGGGGACAGCGGGAAGATGAACGCATCCCGGATGCCCATCAGCGCCCCAAACGCCCGCCCGGCCAGGGCTTGCGCGGTGTGTTGTGGGCCTTGGCGCTCCTCCCACGGCTTGAGCGGCACGAAGGCCAGCGCGGCGTTTTGCCCCGAACCCGAGAAGCTGAAACCCAGCACGCCCACGACCTTGTCCACCTCCGGCTGGGCCAGGAAGAACTTCTCGACCTGCCCCATCACCGCTTCGGTGCGCCCCTGCGCAGCCCCCGGCGGCAATTGCACGTTGACGATCAAATAACCCTGGTCTTCGTTCGGCAGGAACGAGGTCGGCAGCTTCTGGTACATCAGCCCAACGGCGGCCAGGATGGCGGCATAAATCACCAAGAACCGCCCCGCACGCGGCAGGATGCGCGCCACCACCGATTCATACCCCTTGGCGGTGCGCTTGAAACTGCGGTTGAACCAGCCGAAGAAGCCGGTTTTCTCGTGATGATCCGCTGAGATGGGTTGCAGCAGCGTGGCACACAGCGCCGGCGTGAGCGACAGCGCCATGGCCGCCGAAAACACCATCGAAGCCACCATCGCCAGCGAGAACTGGCGGTAGATGTTGCCCACCGAGCCGCTGAAAAACGCCATCGGCACGAACACCGAAATCAGCACCACGGTGATGCCGATGATGGCGCCGGTGATCTGGCCCATCGCCTTGACCGTGGCCTCACGCGGGCTCAAACCCTCTTCGGCCATGATGCGCTCGACGTTTTCCACCACCACGATGGCGTCGTCCACCAAGATGCCGATGGCCAGCACCATGCCGAACAGCGTCAACACGTTGATGGAAAAACCCAGCATCAGCATCACGGCAAAAGTGCCGGTCAGCGCCACGGGCACAACGATGGTCGGAATCAGCGTGTAGCGGATGTTCTGCAAGAACAGCAGCATCACCACAAACACCAAGGCGATGGCTTCCACCAGCGTCTTAATGACTTCGTGGATGGAGATGCGCACGAACTTGGAGCTGTCGTAAGGCACGTCGAAGCTCACGCCTTCGGGCATGAACTGCTTGAGCTGGGCCATGCGCTGGCGCACGCCGTCGGCGGTGGCCAGGGCGTTGCCGGTGGGCGACAACTGAATCCCAATCCCGGTGGCACTCACCCCATTGAGCCGCGCCGAGGAGTTGTAAGCCTGCCCGGCCAGCTCGATGCGGGCCACGTCCTTCAAGCGCACGCTGGAGCCATCGGTGTTGGCGCGCACCAGGATGTTGCCGAACTGCTCAATCGTCGTCAGTTGGCCGTTGACGTTGATCGACGCGAACTGCGTCTGCTCCTTCAGATTGGGCAACCCGCCAATGCTGCCCGCCGAGATTTGCAGGTTTTGGGCGCGGATGGCGCTGCTCACGTCCGCTGGGCTGAGGTTCAGGCCCGCCAGCTTGTGCGGGTCGATCCACACCCGCATGGCTTTTTCCGTGCCGAACAGTTGCGCCTGACCGACACCCGGCACGCGCAGCAATTCGGGCTGGATGTTGCGTGCGGCGTAATCGCCCAAGGCCACCGGGTCATAGGCCGGATTGGTCGAGGTCAGCATCACGAACATCAGGAAGTTCGAACGCGCCTTGTCCACGCGCACGCCTTGCTGTGTCACCGCGCTGGGCAGGCGCGGCGTGGCGCGGCTCAGGCGGTTTTGCACCTCAATTTGGGCGATGGCCACATCGGTGCCTGGCTCGAACGTCACCGTCAGCGTGCCGGCGCCGGTGGCTTCGGCGGCTGATTCCATGTAAATCAGCCCCGGCGCGCCGTTGAGCTCTTGCTCAATGACGGCCAGCACCGAATCCTCCAACACCTGCGCCGAGGCGCCCGGATACGTGGCCGTGATGACAATGGACGGCGGCGCCACCGTCGGATACTGCGCCACCGGCAGCCGGGTGATGGCTGCCGCGCCGATCACCAGGATGAACAAGGCGATCGATCACCCAGGCAAAAATCGGCCGATCAATGAAAAAACGTGAGGACATTTGATGTTCTCCCGATCAGCGGCTGGCCGGCGCCGAGGCCGCTGCCGCCGCACCCGATGCCGCCCCGGCGGGCGACCATGGCACCGGCGTCACCGGTGTTTTGGGCCGGATTTTCTGGAAGCCCTCGACGACGACTTGTTCGCCCGCCTTGAGCCCATCCAGCACCACCCAGTTCGTGCTCTGCGAGCCCCCGAGCTTGACGGGGCGCGGGGCGACTTGTTTGTCAGCACCCACCACCAACACCGTGTCCCCACTCACGCCCCGGGTGACGGCTTGTTGGGGCACCAGCATGGCGCTGTCGCTGCGCGCTTCTTCGATGCGCACCTTGACGAACAAACCCGGCAACAACTCACCTTGCGGGTTGGGCACTTCGGCGCGCAGCAGCACTTGGCCGGAAGTGGTGTCCACGCTGATGTCCGAGAACAGCAGCTTGCCGGGGTGGGCGTAGACGCTGCCATCTTCCAGCACGACCTGCACCACCGCCGAATCACTGCGCCCCAATTTGCCCGAGGCCAAGGCCCGGCGCAGTTTCATCAACTCCGCCGCCGATTGGGTGAAATTGACGTACAGGGCATCGACTTGCTGGATCGTCGCCAACAACGTGGCCTCACCTTGGCTGACCAGCGCGCCTTCGGTGATCTGCGCCCGGCCAATGCGGCCCGTGATCGGCGCCAGCACCGAGGCGTATTCGACGTTGAGTCGCGCCTGTTCCACGGCGGCCTTGGCGGCCCCCACGTCGGCCTGCGCGGCTTTGAACGCGGCTTCGGTGGCGATCCATTCTTGCTGGCTGATGGCCTTGGCGGCGAACAACGGACGGTTGCGCTCCAGGGTGGCAGCGGCTTGGGCCAGGGCGGCTTCGGCCTTGGCTTGGGTGGCTTGGGCGCTGTCCAGCGTGGCACGGTAGGGAGCCGCGTCGATCTCAAACAAGCTCTGCCCGGCTTTGACGACGGCGCCTTCGGTGAACAAACGCTTCTTCACCACCCCGTGACGCGGGCGCGCACTTGCGCCGTGCGCACAGGCTCCAAGCGCCCCGGCAGTTCGGTGCTGAGGTTGAGGCTTTGCGGTTGCACCGTCAGCACGCCAACGGACGGGGGTGGCATGCCACCGCCAGGGCCACCGGGGCCGGTTGGGCCGCTGCCGCTGGGGCCGCAGCCGGCCAGCATCAAGGCCAGGGCCACCGCTGCCACAGCGGGCCGAGCCGCCGCAGCGGCGCTGAAATGTTGATCTGCCATGGGTCGGATGGGGGAAAGGATGGGGGGAAAATGATGCATCGCAGTATACATACAGCCTTGAATGTATGTTTCATGAGCGACAATGTCCCCATGAATTCGCGTGTTTGACTTGCCATGGCCCGCAAAACCAAAGCCGAGGCCGAAGAAACCCGGCAACAAATCTTGGACGCTGCTGAACAGGTGTTTTTGCGCCAGGGCGTGTCGCGCACCTCGCTGCAAGAGGTGGCCAGCGCCGCTGGCGTGACGCGGGGTGCCATCTACTGGCACTTCGCCGACAAAGCCGCGCTGTTCCACGCCATGATGGATCGTGTCATCCTGCCGTGCGAGGCCGCGCTGGCCGATGTCATGGCCGGCCCGCCCGAAGCGGTGTTGGACGCGCTGGCGTTGCTCGCCATGTCCCCCCTGCGCGATTTGGCCACCGACGCGCAAATGCGCCGCGTCTTCACCATCGCCATGCACCTGACGGAGTACACCGGCGACATGGCTTCCGAGCAGGAACGCCACCGCCAGAGCGTGTCCCACTACCTGGATCAGTTGGAAGCGTTGTTGGCCCGCGCCCAGCGGGCCGGGGCCTTGGCGTCAATGCCTCCGGCGCGTGTCAGTGCCTTGGGGCTGTTCGCCATCGTCGATGGCTTGATGTACCACTGGACGCTCTCACCCGAGAGTTTCGATCTGGTCGCCGTGGGTGAGCAGACCATCGGGCATTTTTTGCGCGGGCTCAGAGCAGCAACACCAGGCGCTCCAGCACCAACACCGCCGCAAAACCCATCAGCGCCAGCACCGTCCATTTGATGATCAACTGGCCCCGGTAGCGCCAGCGCACGTCGCGTGTGCCGATGTAAAACGCAAAGCACAGGATGCCGGCCACCAACAGCAGGCCGATCACCAGTCGAAACAGCAACATCCCTGCACTCCTGCTTGGTCAGCCGATCACCACGCCGGCGCCAGTTGCGCAAACCCCACGGGCGCACGCGATTCGTCCTCAAACGTGACGAACTCGTAGGCCGAGGCGTCGGCAAACACCGCCCGCAACAGCTTGTTGTTCAACGCATGCCCACCCTTGAACGAGGTGTAGGACGCCAGCAAGTGGTGCCCGCACACGAACAAATCGCCGATGGCATCGAGGATTTTGTGTTTGACGAACTCATCGTCGTAACGCAAACCTTCGGCGTTGAGCACGCGGTAATCGTCCACGACGATGGCGTTGTCCATGCTGCCGCCCAGGGTCAGGCCGCGTGAGCGCATCGCCTCCACATCCTTGGTGAAACCGAAGGTGCGGGCGCGGGCGATGTCGCGTTTGTACTGGCCGGAGCCCATGTCGAAGCTAACCTCTTGGCCGGTCGCGTCCACCGCCGGGTGGTTGAAATCGATTTTGAAGGTGAGTTTGTAGCCGTGGAACGGTTCCAGCCGGGCCCACATCAAGCGTGCCCCTTCGCCTTCGCGCACTTCCACCGTTTTCTTGATTTTGAGAAACCGCTTTGGCGCGTTTTGCAGCGCAATGCCCGCACTTTGCAGCAAAAACACGAAACTGGCCGACGAACCATCGAGGATGGGCACCTCATCGGCGGTGATGTCGATGTAGACGTTGTCCAACCCCAGGCCGGCGCAGGCCGACATCAGGTGCTCAATGGTTTGCACACGCGGCCCGCCCGGCACGCCGCCGGGGGTGATGGTGGAGGCCATGCGCGTGTCACTCACCGAATCGAAGCGCACGGGGATGTCCACCGGCTGCGGCAAATCGACGCGGCGAAACACAATGCCCGTGTCCGGCGCAGCCGGGCGCAGCGTCAGTTCCACCTTCTGGCCGCTGTGCAGGCCCACGCCCACGGCGCGGGTCAGGGATTTGAGGGTGCGTTGCTTGAGCATGATCGGCCTGGCTGGCAGTCAAGGGGGAGAGCCCCGATTGTCGGCCAAGCAGGGCTCAGGCGCTGCGCCACAGCGGCAAAACCAGGCTCACCTGGGTTCCGTGCCCCAGTTCGCTGTGAACATCCACGGTGCTGCCCAAACGGGCGGCCCGCTGCGACAAATGTCGCAACCCCCGCCCCCACGTGACATGCGCCAGATCGAACCCGACCCCATCGTCCGCAATCACCACATGGATCGCTTCGCCTTGCTGATGCACCCGAATGCCAATGCGATGCGCCTGCGCATGTTTGAGGATGTTGGTCAGCGCCTCTTGCACCACCCGCAGGATTTGCAGCGCGTCCGGCGGATTCAGCCACGGCAGGGGCGGCACGTCTTCGACCTGCCAGTCCAGCACCAACCCGGCACTCTCCAAACGGCGCCCCAATCGGTGGCGCAGAGCGGCCAGCAGTGTCACCAAGTCGTGATCGATGGGCTCCAGTGAATCGATCACCAAGCGCAAATCGTCCACGCACTCACGCAACAGCCCAGCCACCGCCCGATTGCCCAACTGATCACGCTCCACCAGCACCAAGGTGGACATGAGCGTCGAACCCAGGCCATCGTGCATGTCCCGCATCAAGCGCTGGCGCTCCAGCAGCAGCGCCTGCTCCCGCTCAACCCCCCGCAGGCGTTCGTGGTTGGCGCGCAGCTCGGCCTCTCGCTCGGTGAGCCGTTGCTCCAGCACGGCATTGGCATGTTCTACCTGCCACAAAGCGTGCGAATAGCGAATCTGTGCGGCTTGCAGCAGCGCCAGAAAAATCACCATCGTGGACAGCGGCAACAGGTATACCGACTCGGGATTGATGCTGCCATCGCTCAACAAAGCGTCATGGCCGATGGTGAAGGCCACGATCCACAACGCCAGGGTGATGATGTGCAACTCGCGTTCACGCCCACGCCAAGCTTCCCAGCTCAACCAGACCAGGCACGGCAACGCAGTCAGGGTGGGCAAATGGCTCATGGTACTGCGCCAATCGTTCGGCAGCGGCCAGAAAGGCAGCGTCAGGGCGCTGCCCAGCAGCACCCCCAAACCCAGCCACTTCTCCTGCGGCACCCACCGGTGGGTGCGAAAGCGCATGGCGAACAAGCAAGTCAGCAGCAACACCCAGGCAATGGACGCATCGGTCATCCACCGAAACCACACCACCGCAGAAGGGTGCGTCGGGGTGGCTATGTAGTAGTGCAGGTTGTGCAGCACCCAGGCCATGGCCGTCAAGGCAAACAGCAAATACGCATGCTGATGCCGCCGGCTCGACCAATACAACAGCGCCAACAATCCCAAGGCGGCAAAAGCCAGGCTCCCCACTTGCGGGACCACCAGTTGCAGCAATTCGCGTCGATGCCGCTGCTCCTCCAGAGACACCAAGGGGCCGACGTGTACCGCCGTCATCCGGTGGGAATCACGGCTGTCCCGGGTGAGGCGGATGGCAATGTCCACCACGCTGCCCGGCACCCCGACCTCGCCCAGTTGCACCATGATGGGGTGGTTCCACTGATCCTGCCGCTGCTCGCTGCCATCCCAACGCACCAGCCAGCGCCCCCCCTCGTAACTGACCACCTGCACCGCCGCCCCCACCACACGTGGGATGTAGAGCGCCAGCGGCCCCTTGATCCCCGTCGGCACCGTGTAACTGAGGCGATACCACCACAGCCCAATCGGCGGCGTTTGGGATGACACGGGCGCATCTTCCTCACGCAGCAATGACACTTCCGCCCACGCCGCTTCATCCTGCGGCGCAGGCGGCGCGACCCGAGGCTCCAGGCCACCCCGACGGGGGCCTGGCAAGCTCTGCACAAACAGGTGGTGGCGCCAAGCACGCTCAAAGCGCACGACGCCCACGTCGTCACTCTGGTTGAGCAGCCAAGTCACCCACACCAACATGCCCAGGAGCAACAGCCCCAGCAGCCGCATCCACACGCCACGCGCCCCGGGCACCTGCCCCGACGATGGCGGCGGCGGGACCGCCAGGGGGGAGTCAGTCACGCACCAAGCCCAGCTTGCGGGCTTCGTAGATGGCTTCTGTTTTGGAATGCACTTGCAGTTTGCGGTAACTGCGTTTCACGTAGGTCATGACCGTGTGACGCGACACGCCCATCATGCGGGCGATTTCTTCAAAGTTGAAACCTTTGGCGCTGTAGGTCAGCACTTGGCGCTCTTGGGGCGACAAGAGGGCTTCACCGCTGGGAGAAGGTTGCGGCAACGGCCCCAGGCGCACCAACAACTGCCGCGCAATGACGGGGCTGATGGGGCTGCCACCAGCATGCAAGGTGCGGATTTGGTCGGTCAAATCCTCGGCGCACGAGTCTTTGAGCAAGTACCCGGTGGCCCCCGCTTCCAGCGAAGCCATGACGTGGGGTTCGTCGCCGAACACGGTCACGACCATGACATCCGTCTCTGGAAGGTGCTCGTGGGCAAAGCGGATCAACTCAATCCCACTGCCGCTGGGCAGCCCCAAATCGACCAGCACCACATCGGGCCGCCGCTCCCGCAGCAACTGCAAGCCCTGGGGTAGATCGGCTGCTGTGCCGACCAGCGCCATATCGGGCGCCCCCGCAACCACCGAGGCAAACGCCCCCCGAAATCTTTCGTCGTCTTCGACGATCACCACCGACAGACCTTGTGCCATCGGGGCAGTTTAGATGAGCACCCACGTCCCACGGGTCACAAACACGTGCAGGAACCACGGAAGCGGGGACTTGTCGCACCGAGAAGGTACAGCCCCCCGCCGTATCAGTCTGCTTGCTTGCGCAAAAAGGCTGGAATCTCGATCTCTTCCATGCCATTTGAGCTGAGTGCCTCCACCTTGGCTGCCGCTTGCATCCGCCCCGTGCGCCACACGCTGGGCACATGCGGCTCATGGTGGACGGGCGCTGCTGGCGGCGGCACCATCCCCGCAGGGGCTGCGGCATGGTGCGGCGAAGCATGCACCGATGGGTGCGGCACGTGGTGATGTGGCGCGTGCGTTCCCGGGTAAGGCAGGTTGTCCGTGCCGGTGCGCATCTGCTGCTGGGGATGCATCTGCGCCGGCATGGCATGTGCCACATGGGTCGGATGCACAGCCGCATGTTGCACCGGCTGGGGTTGCGGCACGTTCACCTGCGGCTGCACGGGCGGCATGGCAGGCTGGCTCTGCACCACGGTCAGCGGCGCTTGGGCGCGTTTACCGCTGGTCAGGCCAGTCGCGATCACGGTGACGCGCAACTGGTCATTGAGCGACTCCTCGTAGGCCGTGCCGTAGATGATGTGCGCGTCCGGTGCCGCGTAGCGGCCAATGGTGGCCATGGCGCTGCGCACTTCGGACAGCCGGAAGTTGGCCCGCGAGGCCGCAATCAGCACCAACACCCCCCGGGCGCCGGACAGGTCAATGCCTTCCAGCAGCTTGGAGGTCACCGCCGCTTCAGCCGCCTTCGATGCGCGATCTGGGCCTGCGGCCATGGCGGTGCCCATCATGGCTTTGCCGGGCTCGCTCATCACCGTCTTGACGTCTTCGAAGTCCACGTTCACCAGACCGGGAATGTGGATGATGTCGCTGATGCCGCCGACGGCGTTCTTCAGCACATCGTTGGCGTGGGCGAAGGCTTCGTCTTGGGTGACATCGTCGCCGAGGACTTCCAGCAACTTGTCATTGAGCACCACAATCAACGAATCGACGTTGGCCTCCAGCTCCGTCACCCCGGCTTCGGCTTGCTTGCAACGGCGCCCACCTTCGAACGAGAACGGCTTGGTGACCACACCCACCGTGAGAATGCCCATCTCCTTGGCCAAGCGAGCAATCACCGGCGCGGCCCCCGTGCCGGTGCCGCCGCCCATGCCCGCCGTGACGAACAGCATGTTCGCCCCCTGGATGGCCTCACGAATGCGCCCCTCGGCTTGCTCCGCCGACTGGCGTCCAACTTCGGGCCGGGAGCCTGCACCCAAGCCGGTCTCGCCCAATTGCACCAAGCTCTTGGCGCGGCTGCGGTTCAGAGCTTGCGCATCGGTATTGGCACAGATGAATTCCACGCCCTGCACGCCTTGGGCAATCATGTGCTCCACGGCGTTGCCACCGCCACCGCCAACGCCGATCACCTTGATCTGCGTCCCCCGGTCAAAGTCCTCAATCATTTCAATTGGCATTTGCAAGCTCCTGTTGCCGACGTGTACGTCGACGCGCCGGCGTCATTATTTCATTCCTGACCCTGTGCTTGGAGCGTTTGTCGATGGTCAGAAATTGCCCAGGAACCAATCACGGACTTTTGCCAGCCATGCCGTGACCGATCCCCCCTGTTGCACGATGTTCTGGCCGCGCAGACGCGCCTGCCGGGCCTGTTCCAACAAACCCATGACGGTGGACGCTCGCGGAACAGCCACCATCTCATACAGCGGGCCGGCGTACACAGGCACGCCAATGCGCACCGGCTTCATGAAAATATCCTCCGCCAATTCGACCATACCTGGCATGACGGCAGAACCCCCAGTCAGCACAATGCCCGACGACAGCAACTCTTCGTAACCAGATTCACGAATAACCTGGTGTACCAGATGGAAAATTTCCTCCACCCGGGGCTCCACCACCCCCGCCAGCACCTGGCGGTTGATCATGCGCGGCACACGATCGCCCAGGGCAGGCACTTCGACTTGACCGTTCGGATCGGCCAGTAGCAATTTCGCCACACCATGGCTGACCTTGATCTCCTCGGCATCCTTGGTCGGGGTGCGCAAGGCCATGGCGATGTCGCTGGTGATGAGGTCGCCGGCGATGGGAATGACAGCGGTGTGGCGAATGGAGCTGTCGGTGTAGATCGACACGTCGGTGGTGCCCGCGCCCACGTCCACCACCGCCACGCCCAAGGCGCGCTCGTCAGCCGACAACACCGCCGCCGCCGTGGCCACCGGGCTCAACGACAGCGATTCCACCTCCAACCCACAGCGCCGCACGCATTTGATGAGGTTTTCCGCCGCGCTCTGCGCCCCGGTGGCAATGTGAACTTTGACCTCCAGCCGGCTGCCGCTCATGCCAATCGGCTCTTTGACTTCCTGGCCGTCGATGATGAATTCTTGCGGCTCGACCAACAACATGCGCTGATCGTGCGGGATGTTGATCGCTTTGGCGGTTTCGATCACCCGGGACACGTCCAGGGCGGTGACTTCGCGGTTGTCCCGCACGATCACCATGCCGGTGGAGTTTTGGCCCCGGATGTGGCTGCCGCTGATGTTGAGGCAGACCCGGTCGATTTTGCAGGCCGCCATCATCTCGGCTTCCTTGAGCGCCTGCTGGATCGACTGCACCGTGGCCTCAATGTTCACCACCACGCCGCGTTTCAGACCATTGGCGTCGGCCACGCCCAGGCCGGCCAGGCGGATGTCCCCCTCGACCAGCTCGCCGACGACGACCATCACCTTGGATGTGCCCACATCCAAGCCGACGATCAGATCCTTGTTGTCCTTGCCCACCATCTTTGTCCTTCACTGCGCCGCTTGGCTTGGCGCCGTTGCTTTCAGGTGCAGTGCAAACCCATCCATGTGCCGCAAATCGGCACGATCCCAGTTTCGGCCCGCCCATTGGGCCCCGGGGCGCTGAATGGCGTGCGCAAAACGCTCCAGCCGCGCCAGCACGTCTTCCGCGCTGCCACGGCCCAGCTCGATCACTTCGCCTCGCTTGAGCTCGATTTCCCAGGAACCCCGGGGGCTCAAACTCACACGCACCACCTCCATGCCAAAGGGCCGCAGCAGCGTGAGCAGCTTGCCGTGCATGTCAATGACTTGCCCGAGCTGGCTGCGCAAGCCTTCCAATTCGGGCAGATTGTCCACGTCTCCGAGGTTGGCCTCGAAAATTTCCCCGAAACGATTCACCAACCGATCCGTCACCCCCTGCTCGCGC
The DNA here is from genome assembly GCF_002222655.1 of Vitreoscilla filiformis. Taxonomy (GTDB): domain Bacteria; phylum Pseudomonadota; class Gammaproteobacteria; order Burkholderiales; family Burkholderiaceae_C; genus Ideonella; species Ideonella filiformis. The sequence continues at coordinate 548,473 of NZ_CP022423.1, forward strand.
CAGATGGCCACGGGTTGGTGTTCCTCAATGTGAACCACCAGCCGATCCGGCCAAACCCGCCGCACACGGGCCTGGCGCACCCACGCGACTTTTTCCAAAGCCTCGCGGGTTTCGGCCAAATCCAGGGTGAAGAAATTCCCCGGCAAGTTGGCAAACACCCCGGCGCGCAAATCTTCAACGCTGCAACGCTTGAGTTCGCCTTCAACCAACACTTGCTCAATGGCAAACACCGGCAGGTGAATGAAACGATACACGCCATACACCACCAAGATGGCCAGTGGCAGTGACAACAACCACCAACCGCCACGCCGCTGCGACCACTGGCGCACGCGCCGCCACAGCGGCCCCAGCGGGGCCACCATCGATGCACGACGGGACGGGCTCGCCATCACCCGTTTCAGGCCAAGAGGCGAGGTGGCGTGTCCAGCGTGGCCGCTGCCAGCAGGCGCAGGCACAGCGCCTCATAACTCAGCCCCACGGCTTGGGCGGATTTGGGCACGAGTGAATGGCTGGTCATGCCCGGCGAGGTGTTCATTTCCAGCAAGAAGGGCTGGCGGTCGCGGGCACGGATCATGATGTCGGCCCGGCCCCAGCCTCGGCAGCCCAGCACACGATACGCCTGCACCACCAAGTGCTGGATGTTCGTTTCCTCGGCCTCGGGCAGACCGCTCGGACAGAGGTAACGCGTATCGTCCGAGTGGTATTTGTGTTCGAAGTCGTAGTTGCCGCCGGGGGCTTGGATGCGGATCACCGGCAGCGACCGCGCCGCCGCGCCTTCACCCAGCACCGCGCAGGTGACTTCCTCGCCGACGATGCATTCTTCGCACACCACGGCGCTGTCGTACTGGGCCGCCAGGGCCACGGCAGCCGCCAGTTGGCCCGGCTCGGTGACACGCGTCACCCCAAACGACGACCCCTCACGCGCCGGTTTGACGATCAGCGGCAACCCCAACTCGTCCGGCAGGTGATCGACCGCCAGCGCGCCGCGATGCAGCACCACGCCACGCGGCACCGGCAGGCCGGCGCTTTGCCACAGGCGCTTGGTCATGACCTTGTCCATGGCAATGGCACTGGCCATCACACCCGAACCGGTGTAGGGGATGCCGAGCATCTCCAGCGCCCCTTGCATCGTGCCGTCTTCGCCGTGGCGGCCATGCAGGGCGATGAAACAGCGCTCAAAGCCCTCGCGCTTCAGGTCGGACAAATCCCGTTCGGACGGGTCGAACGCATGCGCGTCCACACCCTGCCCACACAGCGCCTCCAGCACGCCTTGGCCGGACATCAGCGACACCGGTCGCTCCGCCGAACTGCCCCCCATGAGCACCGCCACTTTGCCCAGCGCGCCCACATCAATCGCCATCTGTTCCATCACGCCCCTCCGATCCGCTCGACCACCTTGGCCGGTACACCCCCGATGGAGCCGGCCCCCATGGAAATCACCACGTCGCCGCCGTGCGCCAGCTCGGCGATGCGGCCCGGCAGATCGGCGATGTCATCGACGAACACCGGATCGACCCGGCCCGACACGCGCAACGCCCGCGCCAACGCCCGCCCATCGGCTGCGACGATGGGCGCTTCGCCGGCGGCGTACACCTCGGTGAGCAACACCGCGTCGGCCCGGCCCATGACGTTGACGAAGTCTTCAAAACAATCCCGCGTGCGGGTGTAGCGGTGCGGCTGGAAGGCCAGCACCAAACGCCGCCCTGGGAAAGCACCCCGCGCCGCCGCGATCACCGCCGCCATCTCCACCGGATGGTGGCCATAGTCGTCGATCAGGGTGAACCGACCGCCGTCTTGGGCCGGCAACTCGCCGTAGCGCTGAAAGCGCCGCCCCACGCCGCTGAATTGGGCCAGGGCACGCACGATGGGCTCGTCCGGCAACTCCAACTCGGTGGCCACGGCGATGGTGGCCAAGGCGTTGCGTACGTTGTGCTCACCCGGCAAATTCAGGGTGATGTCCAAGTCGGGCAGCGCTTCCCCGTTGCGCCGCTGGCAGGTGAAGCGCATCTGCCCGCCTTCGAGCGCTTGGACGTTGACGGCCCGCACCTGGGCCTCGGGGTTGAAGCCGTAGGTCGTCACCGGGCGCGAAATCAGCGGGATGATGCTGCGCACGCCGGGATCGTCGTCGCACAACACCGCTGCGCCGTAAAACGGCATGCGGTGCAGAAAATCGACAAACGCTTGTTTGAGACGGGCAAAGTCATGCCCATAGGTGTCCATGTGATCCGCGTCGATGTTGGTGACGACGGACAGCACCGGCATGAGGTTCAGGAACGAAGCATCGGACTCATCCGCCTCGACGACGATGAATTCGCCCTTCCCTAAGGCCGAATTGGCCCCCGCTGAGTTGAGCTTGCCGCCGATGACGAAGGTCGGATCGACCCCCGCTTCGGCCAGCACACTCGTCACCAGCGACGTCGTGGTGGTTTTGCCGTGCGTGCCGGCGATGGCAATGCCTTTGCGCAGACGCATCAGCTCGGCCAACATCACGGCGCGTGGCACCACGGGAATGCGCCCGGTGCGGGCGGCGATGACTTCGGGGTTGTCCCCCTTCACCGCTGTGGAGGTGACGACGGCTTGTGCGCCGGCGATGTGGGCCGCGTCGTGCCCCACAAACACGCGAATGCCGAGGCCCGCCAGGCGCCGGGTGACGGTGTTGTCCGCCTGATCGGAGCCGGAAACGGTGTAACCCAGGTTGTGCAGGATCTCGGCGATCCCACTCATGCCCGCGCCACCGACGCCAACAAAGTGAATGTGCTTGACAGCGTGCTTCATGCAGAGACTTTCTCAATTTCATCGGCCACGCGGGCGGCGGCCTGGGCCCGGGCTTGGCGTCGCGCCGCCTGGGCCAGCGTCAGCAAACGCCCCCGATCCAGGCTGGACAGCAGTTCGGCCAAGCGCTCGGGGGTGCAGTCGGGTTGTGGCAGGTGCAGGGCGGCGCCTTGCGCGGCCATGAGGGCGGCGTTGTCGCGCTGGTGCGAGGTCGTGCTCACCACCAGGGGCACCAGCACGGACGGCACCCCCGCCGCGCACAACTCGCTGACGGTGATGGCCCCGGCCCGGCAAATGATGAGGTCACACGCCGCCAGCCGGGCGGCCATGTCATCAATGAAAGGCAGGACTTCGGCGTCCACCCCCTGCTGGGCATAGCGCGCCCGCACGGTGTCGAAGTGCGCCAGGCCAGTTTGGTGGGTCACCCAGGGCCGCTGCGCAGCGGGCAGGCGGGCCAACGCTGCCGGCACCGTTTCGTTGAGCACTTGCGCGCCCAAACTGCCCCCCACCACCAGCACCCGCAGCGGGCCGCTGCGCCCAGCCCAGCGTTGTTCGGGCGACGGCAGGTTCTCGATCTCGGCACGCACCGGGTTGCCCGTCACCCAGGCTTTGGCGGTGGCGCGGGCGGCGGGGCCGTCAAACCCGAACGCGATGCGCCGGGTCAAGGGCAGCAAAGCGCGATTGCTCATCAACAAAGCCGCGTCGGCGTTGACCAGCACCAACGGGCGCCCCCGCAGCGCCGCCGCCACGCCGCCGGGGAAACACACGTAGCCCCCCATGCCCAGCACGGCGTCGGCCTGACGCGCCCCCAGGATGCGCCACGAACGCCACAACGCCCCCAACAGCTTGAAGCCGCCGGTCAGGCTGTGCTTCCAGCCTTTGCCGCGCAGGCCGCTGAAGTCCAGCGTGTCCATCGGGATGCCGCTGGGCGGCACCAGGCGGTTTTCCATGCCTGTGGTCGTGCCCAGCCAGCTCACGCGCCAACCGCGCTGCTGCATCTCCCGCGCCACGGCCAGGCCGGGCATGACGTGCCCCCCTGTGCCCGCCGCCATGATCACCAAATGGCGCGACCGGGTCGGTGCTGCGCTCATGAACGTCCTCCTCGCATCAACTGGCGATTTTCCTGATCCACACGCAACACGATCGACAACGCCACCAAGTTCAAAATCAAACCCGACCCGCCATAACTCAACAGCGGCAGGGTCAGCCCTTTGGTGGGCAGCGCGCCCAAGTTCACGCCGATGTTGATCACCGCTTGGCTGGCGATCCACAGCCCGATGCCCTGGGCCATCAAACCCGCGAACACCCGATCCAGCATGATGGCCTGGCGGCCAATGATGAAGATGCGCCGCGTCAGCCAGAAGAAGGCGACGATCACCGCTGTCACCGTCACCAAACCCAGTTCTTCACCGATCACGGCCAGCAAAAAGTCGGTGTGCGCTTCCGGCAGGTAACTCAGCTTTTCCAGCGACAAGCCCAAACCTTGCCCGAACCACTCCCCCCGACCAAAGGCCATGAGCGAGTGCGTCAACTGGTAGGCCGCGCCTTTGGCGTTTTCCTCCGCCCAAGGGTCGAGGTAGGCAAAAATGCGTTTGCGGCGGAACTCGCTGAACACAATCATCAGCATGAACACGCCCAGCAGCACCGCCACACTGAGCATGAACATGCGGCCATTGACGCCACCGAGAAACAAAATGCCCAGCGCCACAGCGGCGATGACGATGAACGCCCCCATGTCCGGCTCGGCCAGCAGCAAGATGCCCACCACCCCCAAAGCCACAGCCATCGGCCAAACGGCTTTGAAGAAACGTTCCTTCACATCCATCTTGCGCACCATGTAACTGGCGGCGTACATGGCCATGGTGAGTTTGGTGATCTCACTGGGCTGGAGGTTGAAGCCCGCAAAGCGAATCCAACGCCGCGAGCCGTTCACCTGCGTGCCGACCACCAGCACCAACACCAAGGCCACGATGGACGCGCCAAACAGCCACGGCGCCCACTTCTCCCAAGTGGCGATGGGCACTTGCAGCGTCAAAGCCGCAACGATCACCCCCAGCACCAGCGCGATGCTTTGGCGCATCAGAAAGTGCGTCGGTTCGTAGTTGCGAAAACGCGGGTTGTCCGGCAACGCCACGGACGCGGAAAACACCATCACCACGCCCAGCAGCACCAGGCCCATCACGACCCAAATCAGCGCGCTGTCAAAACCGTGGGTGCTCAGGGGGCTGAGGTTGGCGTCCCGCGTTGGCATCCACTCGCGGATCGGCAGGGACACCCGCCCGTCACTCGGCGCCTTGGATCGATTGAACCAGCTTTGGGCACGCGCCTGCCAGCCCTGTGCCCAGCGGCTGAGGCGTTCGGCGGCGCGACCATCGGTGTTCATGCGCCCAACTCTCCGCGCTCGTGCGCGTATTCACGCACCGCATCGATGAACACCTGCGCCCGGTGGGCGTAGTTGCGGAACATGTCCAAACTGGCGCAAGCCGGGCTCAACAAAACGGCATCCCCGGGTTGCGCTTGCTCGAAGCACCAGGGCACGGCGGCTTCCAAACGCTCGTGGTGCTGCATCGGCACGCCAGTGTCGGCGAGGGCGGCTTCGATGGCGGGTGCATCGCGTCCTATCAAGGCCACGGCACGCACATGCGCCGCCACAGGCGCGGCCAACGGGGCGAAGTCCTGCCCCTTGCCGTCGCCGCCAAGGATCACCACCAGCTTGGAGGTGAGCCGATCGGCGCCCAGCCCGGTCAAGGCCGCCACCGTGGCGCCAACGTTGGTGCCCTTGCTGTCGTCAAATGCCTCCATGCCGCCGACTTGGCCCACCAGCTCGACACGGTGCGGCTCACCGGTGTACTCGCGCAGGCCGTGCAGCATCGGCGCCAACGGGCAGCCAATCGCCGTGGCCAGCGCCAGCGCGGCCAGCGCGTTGGCAGCGTTGTGACGCCCCCGAATGCGCAGCGCATCGGCGGGCATCAGGCGTTGCAGGTGCAGCGGTTCGGCTTCGGCACCGCGTTTGAGCGGCGTGTCGTCTTCGGGCAGGGCGCGCACCAGCCAGGCCATGCCGTTGTCGTCCACCAAGCCGAAATCACCCGGGCGCTGCGGCGGATTCAACCCAAACCGGCACACCGAGCGCCCCACGGTCTGCCGAGGTTTGCCCCGCCCCATCGACACGGTTTGCGGCGCCGGCACCAAAGCTTCCACCAACGGATCGTCCCGGTTGATCACCATCACGCCCTGGGCGCCAAAAACGTGGGCCTTGGCTTGGGCGTAGGCGTCCATGCTGCCGTGCCAGTCCAAATGGTCTTGGGTGATGTTGAGCACCGCGCCGGCGCTGGGCTCGAACCCCACCACCTCGTCCAACTGGAAGCTGGACAGCTCCAGCACCCACACCTCCGGCAAGGTGGCCTCGCGCAGCGCGGTGCCGAGGGTGTCCAGCATCGACGGGCCGATGTTGCCCGCCAAGCCGACGCGCCGGTCACACCGCTCGACCAAGCGGGCGGTGAGCGACGTCGTGGTGGTTTTGCCGTTCGTCCCGGTGATGGCCAGCACCTGCGGGGCGTAACCGGCCCCCGCACGCAGCGCCGCCAAGGCTTGGGCGAACACCCCCAGCTCGCCTTGCACCGGCACGCCCGCCGCCTGCGCGGCTTGCAGCAAGGGCACCAAACGCGCATCCAACGGCGACAGGCCCGGGCTTTTGAGCACGCGCTGCGCGTCCGCCAGGGCCTCTGCACCGAGGGGGCCGGTGAAAAACTGCACCTGCGGCGCTTCTGCCGCCAACGCGGCGGCCTGGGGCGGTTGCGGGCGCGAATCCCACACGCGCACCCGGGCGCCAGCGCGGACGCACCACCGCGCCATGGCCAAACCCGAATCCCCCAGCCCCAGGATCAACACTGGCACCCCGGCCCAATCGGTCGAAACGGTGGCTTGTAAATCGACGGTGGTCGTCATGGCGTTGGCGTTCCTTCGTGTCTCAGCGCAGTTTCAGGCTGGCCAAGCCAACCAAGCACAGCAGCATGGTGATGATCCAAAAACGGATGACGACTTGCGTTTCCGTCCAGCCCGATTTTTCGAAGTGGTGGTGCAACGGCGCCATGCGGAACAAACGCCGGCCCTCGCCAAACTTCTTCTTGGTGTACTTGAACCAGCCCACTTGCAGCATCACCGAAGCCGCTTCGGCAATGAACACCCCACCCATCACGCCCAGCAGGATTTCTTGCCGGGTGATCACCGCGATCGTGCCCAGGGCACCGCCCAGCGCCAGCGCGCCCACGTCCCCCATGAACACCTGCGCCGGATGAGCGTTGAACCACAAGAAGGCCAAACCCGCCCCGGCGATGGCGGCACAAAAAATCATCAACTCACCGGCCCCAGGAATGTGCGGGAACAGCAAGTAACGCGAGTACACCGCATTGCCCACCACGTAAGCAAAGATCCCCAGCGAGCCGGACACCAACACCACCGGCATGATCGCCAAGCCGTCCAACCCATCGGTCAGGTTGACGGCGTTGCTGACGCCGACGATGACAAACCAGCTCATCGCCATGAAACCCAGCACGCCCAGCGGATAACGCACCGCCTTGAAGAAGGGCACCAACAAATCGGCCCGCGCCGGCAGGGCGTATTCAAAACCCTGGCTCACCCATTGGCCCATGGCATCCCAGACGCGGGCGCTGGTCGGCTCGGCCACCGCAAAAGCCAGGTAGGCCGATGCAATCAGACCCACCACGGTTTGCCACATGAATTTCTCACGCGAACTCATGCCCTCAGGGTTTTTGTGAACCACCTTGCGCCAATCGTCCGTCCAGCCAATGGCGCCGAAGCCAAAGGTGACGAGGATCACCACCCACACGAAGCGGTTGCTCCAGTCACTCCACAGCAAGGTGGAAATGCCGATGCCAATCAGCACCAGCACCCCGCCCATGGTCGGCGTGCCACGCTTGGCCAAATGGGATTGCACCCCGTATTCGCGGATGGGTTGGCCGATTTTGAGTTCCGTCAGCCGGCGGATCACCCACGGGCCGAACATCAAGCCGATGATGAGCGCCGTCATGGCGGCCATCACGGCGCGGAATGTCAGGTACTGGAAGACGCGCAAAAAGCCCAGGTGCTCAGGCGCCATCGCCTGCAACCACTGCGACAAACTAAGCAGCATGTGTTCCCCCCGCCGCCGTGGCGATGGTGGCAGCCGTGCGCAATGCCGCTGCCACGTGTTCCATCTTCATGAAGCGCGAGCCTTTGACCAAGGCCACACCGAATGCCGGTAGCGTGGCATGGGCCAAACTCACCACCGCATCGGCCGTGCTGACGAAATGCCGCGCCGACGCACCATAGGCTTCCGCCGCATGGCGCGCCAAACTGCCGACGCACCACAGATGCTCAATGCCCCGTTCGTGCGCATAAGCCCCGACCTCGGCATGAAACAGCGGCCCTTGGGCACCGACTTCGCCCATGTCCCCCAACAGCAGCCAGCGCGGGCCGGGCAGGCTGGCGAGCACGTCGATGGCGGCGCGCACGGAATCGGGGTTGGCGTTGTAGCTGTCATCGATCAGCGTGCGCAGACCCGTGCCCCAGCGCAGCCGCTCGACTTGCGAACGCCCCGCCACCGGTGTGAACGCCGTCAGCCCTGCGGCCACGTCAGTCAGCGCAACGCCAGCACCCAACGCAGCCGCCGTCGCCGCCAGCGCGTTCTTGACGTTGTGCCAGCCTGCGCTGCGCAGTGCCAACGATGCCTCACCTGCGGGTGTGTGCAAGGTGAGCTGCCAGTGGTCGTCTTGCCACTGCGCCTGGGCGGTGACATCGGCCGGGCCTTGCAAAGCAAAGGTCAACACACGCCGCGTTCCCGCCCAAGTGCGCCACAGCGGGGTGAACGCATCGTCTGCGGGGAAGACCGCCACGCCATCGGCGGGCAGGGCGTGGATCACAGCTCCGTTCTCCCGCGCCACGGCTTCGACGCTGTGCATGAATTCTTGGTGCTCGCGCTGGGCGTTGTTCACCACCGCCACCGTCGGCTGGGCGATGGCCGCCAACTGCGCGATCTCACCCGGATGGTTCATGCCCAACTCCACCACCGCCAACCGATGGGCCGCGTTCAGGCGGAGCACCGTCAACGGCACGCCGATGTGGTTGTTCAGGTTGCCCGAGGTGGCCAATGCCGCTTCGCCTTGCGCCGCCCGCAAGATGCTGGCGATCATCTGGGTGACGGTGGTCTTGCCATTGCTGCCCGTCACGCCGATCAGCGGCAGGCGATGCGCTGCCCGCCAAGCCGTGGCCAAGGTTTGCAAGGCAGCCAGTGGATCGTCCACCCGCAGCCCCGGCATGCCGGTGACGCTCAGACCGTGGCTGGCCAAGGCCGCCACAGCCCCCGCCGCCTGGGCTTGGAGCAAAAAATCATGGCCGTCGAAACGCTCACCGCGCAAGGCGACGAACAAATCGCCCGGTGCCAAACTGCGCGTGTCGGTGTGGACGCGCCGCAATGGCACATCGGCATCCCCCACCCGCTCACTGCCAGGCAGCCAAGCGTGGGCCTGCCCCAGCGTGAGCGGTGGAGGGGGTGAAAAATCGGTCATGCAGGGCTCCTGGCGGCCAGCGCTTTGGTGGCTTCCTCAATGTCTGAAAACGGATGGCGCACGCCAGCGATCTCTTGGTAGTCCTCGTGACCCTTGCCGGCCAGCAAGATGACATCTTTGGTGTCGGCACTGGAGATGGCCTCAAAAATCGCCAGGCGCCGGTCGGGTTGGATGGTCACGGTGCGCACCGCCGGCCCCGGTGGAACGCCCGCCATGACTTGGTTGATGATGGTTTGCGCCGCCTCGTCGCGCGGATTGTCACTGGTGACGATGACCCGATCGGCCCGACGCGCCGCGATGTTGCCCATCACGGGCCGCTTGGTGGCATCGCGGTTGCCCCCGCAGCCGAACACACACCACAACCAGCCGCCACGGGCCTGGGCCAGCGGCTGCAAGGCGGCCAAGGCTTTGTCCAACGCATCGGGCGTGTGGGCGTAATCGATGATGACTTCCGGCAGGCCCGGCGTGCGTCCCACGTTGGCGCGTTGCAGCCGCCCCGGCACTGGCGTGAGCCACGGGATCACCCGGGCGATGTCCAGCAGCGCGAACCCCATGGCACGCAAACCTGCCATCACCACCAGCAAATTGGAGACGTTGTAATCGCCCACCAAACTGGTGCTGATGGGCACCCGATGCCCCCCCTCCACGGCGGTGAAACTCAACCCGGACTCGTGGTAAGTCACGTCCTGCGCCATGAGCCGCGCTTCGCCCACCATGGAGCACGTCCACAACTGGGTGCGGCGCCCAGCCAGCGCCGCCACCAGCTCGGCGCCCTGCGGATCGTCCACATTCAACACCACCGACTTGAGCCCTGGCCACGAAAACAACTGGCGCTTGGCCTGCCAGTAGGCTTCCATGGTGCCGTGGTAGTCGAGGTGATCGCGGGTGAAATTGGTGAACAACGCCACCTCAATGTGCGTGCCCGCCAAGCGCTGTTCAACGATGCCAATCGATGACGCCTCGATCGCACACGCGCCAAAGCGCTGCTGTTTCATGCCCAGCAGCCCGGCGTGCAAGGCCACGGGGTCGGGCGTGGTCAGGCCGGTGTAGTGCAATTGCCCAGCACCCTGCCCTTTGACCGGCGGGGTACCAATGCCCAAGGTGCCCACCACCCCGCAGCGCAAACCCAGCAAACTCAAAGCTTGGGCCGTCCACCACGACGTGGAGGTTTTGCCGTTGGTACCGGTGCTGGCCACCAACCGCAAGCTGCGGCTGGGGTGGGCATAAAAGGCATCGGCGATCGGGCCCGTCGCGGCTTTGAGGCCCGACCATGCCGCCACACGCGGATCTTGACATTCGGGGAAAGCCTCGGCCCCCTCAGCCTCGACCAAACAGGCCGTGGCCCCGGCGGCCAGGGCGGCAGACACAAACCGCCGGCCATCATGCGCCGCCCCGGGCCAGGCGATGAAACCGTCTCCCGGGCGGATGTGGCGGCTGTCGGTGCGCAGTTCACCGGTGATGTGGGTGCGCAACCAGCGCGCTGCCTCTTGAGGCGTTGTGAACGTTGTGAGTGCCATGGTCAATCAGGGCTCCACCTTGGGAGACGTGGGACGCGCTTTCCGATTGGAATTGGCCTTGCCGGCAGCCGAGGACGACGCCGCAGCGACACCGGAGGCAGAAGAGGGCAGCGGAACCTCCAGATCGGGTGGAACCGCCATCATGCGCAGGGCGTTTTCGACCACCGCTTTGAACACCGGGGCCGCCACCTGCCCACCGTAGTAGGCCGTCCCTTGCGGCTCATCGACCAAAACGGCCACGACGACACGCGGTTTGTCCGCCGGCGAAAAACCCACGAACCAGGCACAGTGGCGTGAATTGCTGTAACCCCGTCCTTCGAGCTTTTGCGCCGTGCCGGTTTTGCCTGCGGCGGAATACCCCGCCGGCTGGGCCCGAAAACCGGTGCCTTCGCTGATCGTGCCGCGCAGCATGGTGCGCATGGTGCGGGCGGTGTCCGGGCGATACACCCGCACAGGCTCGCCCCCGCGAAACCCCTTCACCAGCGACAGCGGTTGCGCGGCCCCATCGTTGGCCAATGCGGTGTAGGCCCGGGCCAATTGGATGAGAGAAACCGAAATGCCGTAGCCGTAGCTCATGGACGCCTTTTCCACGTCCTGCCACTTTTGCCATGGACGCAACCGCCCGGTGGCCGAGCCCAAGGTGCGCCGTCCCACGAGGGTGTCGGGCAACCCCATGTCGGGCTTGTGGCCAAACCCCAGGTTGGAAAAGGTTTCATGCAAGGTGCGATCGGACAAACGCAGGGCCAAGCGGGCCGTCCCCGGGTTGCTGGATTGCTGCACGATTTGTGCCACGGTCAGCGCACGGAAGCTGTGATCGTGGTCGGACACCAAACGATCCGAAATGCGAAACGCCGTGGTGTCAATCACCGTCTCCGGCTGAACCAAACCGTTCTCGATGGCTTCGGCCACCACAAAGGGTTTCATGGTCGAGCCGGGCTCGTTGGCGTCGGTCAACGCTCGGTTGCGCCCGGTCAGGTCATTGAGCTGGCGCCGGTTGGCGGGGGCGTAGCTGGGGTAGTTCGTCATGGCGAGGATGTCGCCGCTGCGCACGTCCAGCACCACCACGCTGCCGGATTTGGCCTTGTGGGTCGTCACCGCGTCCCGCAGGTGCTGATAGGCCAACGACTGGAGCTGCGAATCGATGGACAGTTGCAAGTCCTCGCCGGGATGCGGGTCGGAGATTTGCTCCAACTCGTCGATGATCTGGCCCAGGCGATCGCGCACCACCACCCGCACCCCGGCTGTGCCTTCGAGCACATCGTTGAAGGCCCACTCCAGGCCGTCCACCCCTTTGTCACCGGAATCGACCCAGCCGATCAGGTGGGCAGCGGCTTCGCCTTCCGGGTAACTGCGCACGTAGCGCGGCTCCACGCCCACGCCTTCAATGCGCAAAGCGCGCACTTGGCGCACCAGTTCGGTGGGCGCTTCACGCCGCAACGGCACATAGCCGCCAGAACGTCGCCCGTTGATCTTGGCTTCGAACTCGGCGGGTTTCAGGCCCAACAGTTCTTGCAACTGGCGCAGTTTTTCCTCAGAAGGCGGCTTGTTGCGAAACTGCTGCGGCGCCAAGTAGATCGTGGGCGCATAAACGCTGATGGCCAGCAAACGCCCATTGCGATCCAAGATGCGACCCCGACCCGCCTGCACCCGCTCCGTCATGGCGTGTTGTTTTTCGCTCTTGGCCTGGAAAAACTCGGGGTTGATGGCCTGAACGTACACCGCCTTGAACACCATGCCCAAAAAGGACAACCCCACCAACGCCACCACCAACTGACTGCGCCACGGCGGCGTTTTGGAAGCCAGCAGCGGGTTGGTTGAGTAGTTCAAATCCCGCACCGAAGGCCGCACCGACGGACGGGCACCTCCCATCCCACCCCGGGGCCAGTGCTGAACCACCCACTGACGCAGGCGCTGCATCATGGCGTCGTCCTCGGCTTGCGGGGCTGGGGGGGCTTGCTGGTGTTTTTGCTCGCTGGCGGCTGGGATTCGGTGACGTACCAGGTGTGTTCAGGCGTCACCAACCGCATGCCCAAGCGCTCGGCCCCACGCTCCGCCGCTGTGGCCGATGTCAACTCGGTGCGCCGCGCTTGCAGCCGCATGGCTTCGTCGTTGAGTTTGCGCTGCTCTTGTTTGGCCCGTTCAACGGCCGCGAACAACTGGCGTGACTCGTGCCGCACCTTCACCAAGTAAAGCGCGGAAGGAATCAACAACAACAGCAGCAGCACGGCCAGACGGTTCATGCACCAGCGCCCTGCCCCGCCGCACCCAAGCGCTCCGCCACCCGCAACACCGCCGAACGTGAGCGCGGATTGGCACTCACCTCAGCCTCCGAAGGCTTGATGCGCCCCAACGCCTTGAGCCGCTCCACCCGCGTGGGCGGGGCAAAAGGCGCCCGCCGATCAAACTCGACACGGCTCTCATGCGCGATGAACTGCTTGACCATGCGGTCTTCCAGCGAATGGAAGCTGATCACCGCCAGATGGCCGCCGGGGGCCAGCAGCGTCAATGCCGCCGTCAGCCCTTGGGAAAGCGAATCCAGCTCGCCGTTGATGTGGATGCGCAACGCCTGGAAGGTGCGCGTGGCCGGATCTTGCCCCGGCTCGCGCCGCTTGATCACCTTGGCCACCAATTGCGCCAGCTCCGCCGTGCTGGACAGCGGCGCTTGCGCCCGGCGTGCCACGATGGCCCGTGCAATGGGCCCGGCGAAACGCTCCTCGCCATGGTCGCGGATGATTTGGGCGATGTGCCGTTCGTCCGCGCTGGCGAGAAAGTCGGCGGCGGTGAGGCCACGCGTGGTGTCCATGCGCATGTCCAGGGGGCCGTCAAAGCGAAAACTGAAGCCCCGGCGGGCGTCGTCGATCTGCGGCGAGGAGACGCCCAGGTCGAGCATCACCCCATCCACATGCGCGATGCCCAACGCCGCCAATTGCGCGGGCGCCTGGGCGAAATCCGCGTGGCAGATGGTGAAACGGGGGTCTTCGATCGCCTGCGCCGCCGCGATGGCTTGCGGGTCTTTGTCAAACGCGATCAGCCGCCCTTGCGGGCCCAGGCGGGCCAGCAGCGCACGCGAGTGCCCGCCGCGACCGAACGTGCCATCCACATAACAACCATCGGGACGGGTGAAAACGGCCTCAACCGTTTCCGCCAGCAGCACGGTGCGGTGTTCAAACTGGGGGTGCATGAAAACCCTTCAAGCGCTGCGCGCCCGCTCCTGCGACAAAGAAGCGAGCAGCTCGCAGGGTTCAGACCGATTCAACAAAGGCAGCACGATGGGGGATCCACTTTTCACCACAACCCGCCACTATAGCCGACGCACACAACCACCGTCAACGAAGCGCACTGCAAAAAACAAGCAAAATCAAGGACTTGCGATTTTTCCACGCACCCAAAACCAGGCGATCCCCCCCAGCAAGCTCAGGCCCAAGGCCGTGAACGCCAGCGCCATGGCCGAATGCATGACCAGGGGCGCCAGCACCCCCGCCACCATGGCGTTGGTCACACTGCCGATGCAGGCTTGCAAGGAGGAGGCCATGCCACGCCGGGTCGGTGCCTGATCCAACAGCATCAACGTCACCACGGGCACCACCAAGGCCCACCCCAGGGAGAACAGCGAAATCACGGGGATGAACCACACCGCCTGCGCGCCCACGCCCAGGGTGAGTGCCAGATTGAGCAGCATCATCCCCAGCATCACTGAAAAACCGTACCGGATTTGGCGAGCCTGCGCCACCCGCCCCGCCAATCGACCGGACAGCCAAGCGCCCCCCATGATGCCGCCGATGTTCATCAAGAACAGCCAGAAGAAATGCTGCGGCGGCAGCCCCAGAATTTCCCCCAAAAACACTGGCGCCGACAGCACATACAAAAACATACCGTTGAACGGCACGCCGCTGGCCAGCGCCAGCGGAATGAAACACCGGTTGGCCAGCAGCTCCCGATAACCCTGCATCAGGTGGTGAACATCAAAAGGCTGGCGCTGGCTGGCGTGCAGCGACTCCGGCAAATGGCGCCACATCAACGCCCACAGCACAGCCCCCACGCCGGCCAAAAACCAAAACACCGCTTGCCAACTGATGTGGACGAACAGCAACCCGCCGATCCAAGGGGCGATGGCAGGGGCAATGCCGAAAAACAGCGTCACCTGGGACATCACCCGCTGGGCCGCTTCCTGGGGGAACAGATCGCGGATCACCGCACGCGACACCACCATGCCCGCCCCCGATGACATGCCTTGCAACGCCCGACAGGCCACGAGCATCGTGATGTCGGTACTGAGCGCGCACCCGGCGGAGGCCAAGGTGAACACCGCCAGCCCCACCATCACCACGGGCCGCCGCCCGGCGCTGTCGGACAGCGCACCGTGGAACAGGTTCATCACCGCAAACCCCAGCAAGTACGCCGACAGCGTTTGCTGCATCTGCATGGGCGTGGCGCCCAGGGCTTGGGCCATGCCGGTGAAGGCGGGCAAGTAGGTGTCGATGGAAAACGGGCCGAGCGAGGCCAAACAGGCCAGCAGCGCGGCCAAGGCCCAGCGCGGGCCACGCCAGAGGGTGAGGGCTTGAGGATGCATGAATCAGCGCGCAGCGCGGGCCGGCGCGGGTGGCGACGCCCAATCCAACCCGATCAGCACCGGATCGTGATCCGATGCGCGGAACACACTCGGGGTGTACAGATCCGGGCCACAGCGGGCGCACGCGGGTTGACGGTACTCTTGGTTGTAGTCCAACGCGGGGGGTTCGTCCGCATTGATGTGCCACTCGGCGGCCCCGGTGACGCGGGCTGCCAATGCGGGCGTCGCCAGCGCATGATCCAGCCGACCCGTCAGCCCCTCAAAGGCATAGGAGTAGGCACGCGGATCGCGCTGCCCCACCACATCGACCCAACCCCGGCTCGTCAGTTCATGAATGGGATCTTCCTGGGCATGGGCGTTGAAGTCTCCCAGCAGCAGCACCTGTGGCGTTTGCGGCACCAGCGTGCCGTCCACCCACTGGCGCAAGCGCTTGGCTTGGCGCACACGCTGGCCGTTCCAGCAGCCTTGTCCGTCACCGGCATCGGCGTTGCCCTCGGCGCGGGCGCGATCCGTACTCGGGCAACTGCCCTTGGATTTGAAGTGATTCACCACCACCATCAAGCGCTCGCCCTGCGCGGTCTGGAACATCTGCGCCAGTGGTGGGCGGTTGTGGATGCCATCCACATCACTCAGCGCCTCCCCCACGCGACGCAAGCGGGCCGGCTTGTAGATCATCGCCACCTTAACGGCATCGCTGCCCGCACCGCTGGCTGGATCGGGCACGGCGGCGTAGGTGCTCGCCCCCGCCACGGCGTTGAGTCCGTTGACCAAATCGGTGATGGCGGTGGTGCCGTTGTTTTGCATTTCCATCAGCCCCACCACATCGGCATCCAAGGCGCGCAACGCGGCGATGATTTTGGTGCGCTGGCGGCTGAACTCGGCGGTAGAGTCGGCGCCCCGGCAGTTTTCCACCGACGTGGATGCCCCTTGCCGGCACCCCTGCCCTTTCGACCCGCTGATGCTGCTGCCATCGGCGAAGGTCGTGAAATAGTTGAGCACGTTCATGCTGGCCACGCGCACGCTGCCGCCCACAGCCGGTGGTGTGGCGCTGCGCGGGACGGGGCGCGTCCACTGCACAGCCTGTGTCGGATGGAGGCGCCATTCGCTGGGCCCATTGGGGTGGGCACCACTCAACCCGTAGTCCAACACCCCCGTGAGGCTGGCGGTACGGTCGCCCAAGCGCACCGTACGCTCTGGCCCCAGATGCGGCGTCGGATCGGGGTTTTGCACACTGGATGCGTCATCCAACACGATGCGGCTGCGCGCTTGTTGCTGGGCCAACGCCTGCGCCTGCGGCGTCCCCGGACGGTGTAAGTTGGTGGGCACGAACTGACGCTCACCCACCGCCAGCGTCAACTGGCCGGTGCGGGCCAGGTAGTGGTTGTCGGTCACCACCAGGGGGCCGGCCAACGTGACCAACATGCCTTCGTAACGTTCCAACCCGGCTTCTGGCGCCAGAGGCAACTGCACCGGCACCGCCACGGGCGCACGATCGCTGCCCAACACGCTGACGCCGCTGACCTGGGTCAGTTGCGTCACCGTCTGGGCGGCCGAGCGGGCATTGCTCGGGGCACCGACGTTGTGCTCCACCACCGTCCCCTCCACCTGCACACGCTGCCCCGGCTTGACCGTGGGCGCTTGGCCCAAGGCCACATACAAGCCCTCCGAGGTGGCTGCGTCGCCATCCCCTGCGGGGTCTTGCAGGAAGAAGCCGGTGTTGGTCAGCACGGTGACCACCCCCTGCGTCTGAACCGCCTGGCCGACCACCGGGCTGGTGGCCCCTGTGCCCTGGATTTGGGCGATTTTCAGCGCCTTGGCACCCGCCGCGCCCCCCGATGAGGCCGCAGCACCGCTGGTCGGACAGGTCACAGCCGGCACCCGCCCATTGCGGGGAATGGGGCCAGCGAGCTCAAAGTCGGCTTGGTTGTTGGCGGTGTCCACGCACCCCCCCTCACGCCGATGCAACGCCGTGATGTTGTTGCCCGGCGATGCCGCCGCTCCGCGACCTTTGTAGCCCGAAGCACTGCCGTAGCCCACGAAGTCCATCACCCCGCTCTGCCCCACCGGCGAAGCCCCCGACAGCGCCTGCGTGGTGCGCACCAAAGCCACTTTGCCCGAAGCACCCGCCAAACCGACCGTGCCCACCACTTCGGGCTGGGGCACATCTTGGCTGCCTTTGGCGCCTGCCTCCAACTGCACCAGCGCGTAGCGACCGGGCGGCAAGGTCACGTTGCCCAAAGGCACCACGTCCCAGCTCTGCCCGTTGGCGGAGGCGTACTGCACCGACCAGCCCTTGAGCGACACCGGGGCCGAGCCCGCGTTAAACAGCTCCACAAAGTCTTGGCGATACAGCGCGCCCGCATTGCCGCCACCGCCATAAATTTGGCTGATGACCACCCCTGCGGCGGTGGCCGACGTGCTCAGGCCCGCCAACATCACCCACGCCGATGCAGCCCGACGCCAAGCCTTGCGAGAAAAGGAAGTGTTCATGAACGATGAAAGTGTGGAGTCAACCGATAGGCCGGATTCTGTGCGATCGACCCCCTTGCGGCTGTCGATCGTGACCGCCATTCCTCTGGGCCGGGTTGTTGCCAACCTGGCTCGATGCCACCTACCCGCCAGCTCAGCGAGCCGCGTCAATGCTGGCCTATTTGGTGTTGCTGCGCGTAGAGATTGCCGCGTTTCACTCCGGACTGAACCGGCTCGTCTCTGTGGCTCTGATCCGCACCTCGCGGTGGACGGGCGTTACCCGCTACGCTGCTCTTTGCAGTCCGGACCTTCCTCCAAGGCCACCTTTCGGTGCTTGCCCCAGCGGCGGTCTGGCTGACTCCACGGGGGCGATTGTCACACGGTTGCATCAAGGCTTGATGCGCTCGACCTTGAGCACCACTGGCGTGCGGTGCAACACCCGCAACACGTCGGCCAAATGCTGGCGATCGCGCACGCTCACCGTGAGGGTCAAATCAGCCACGATACCGATGGCCTCTTGGCCCATGTCGATGTGGGTGATGTCCCCATCGGCGGTGCTGATGGCCTCGGCCACTTGCGCCAACGCTCCCCGACCGTTGCGCAACGTCATGCGCAACGCCGTCTCGAAGGTGCGTGTGGGCGCTTCTGCCCATTCAACAGGTATCCAACGCTCACGTTCACGTTCGAACAAGCGCTTGCCCGTCCGACAGTCTGCCGTGTGAACAATCAAGCCTTCACCCCGCCCCAGGTAGCCACGGATTTCATCGCCAGGAATCGGGCGGCAGCAAGTCGCCAGGCTGATGGCCGCATCGTCGGAACCATCGATGATGACCAAACTGTGGCTGCTGGCCTGACCCTCCGGATCGCCGTAGCGCCCCAACGTGAGCATGACCGCGTCTGGCCGTTGCCCTTGTTCGCGCATCAATTGGGCGATGCGCTTGGCCACCACGCTGGCGATTTTTCGCCCCAAGCCGATGTCCAGCATCAACTCGCCCGGCGTGCGATTGCCACTCCAGCGCAACAACGCCGGCCAGATAGCGCCGTGCTGATGGCTGCCAATTTCGTGCTCAGGCAGGGTCAGGCCCTCGGCTCGCATGGCTTGGGTGAGCAAGCGTTCACCCAAGATTTGGGAATCCTCATGGGTCAGCTGTTTGAGGTAGTGCCGAATTTTGGAGCGCGCCCGGCCAGTGCGCACAATGCTGAGCCATGAAGGGTCTGGACGGGCACCTTGCGCCGTGACGATCTCCACCACATCGCTGGAACGCAGCTCCGTGCGCAGGCTGACTTGGGTGCCGTTGACCTTGGCCGCCACGCAACGATCACCCACATCGGAGTGAATGGCGTAAGCGAAATCCAACGGCGTGGCCCCGGGTGGCAGGGACAGAATCTTGCCCTGCGGCGTCAGCACATAAATCGATTCCGGCACCAAATCGATCTTGACGTGCTCCAGAAACTCTGCCGAATCGCGGGTTTCGTTTTGGATGTCCATCAGCGATTTGAGCCACATCGAGCCCAAGCGCTGCGCCACATCCCCTGGGTTCGGCACCTTGCCGCCGTTCATTTTGTAGCGCCAATGGGCGGCAATGCCTGTCTCAGCCACTGCGTGCATGTCTTCGGTGCGGATTTGAAACTCCACCGGCGTCCCCAATGGGCTGGCCAGCACCGTGTGCAGCGACTTATAGCCGTTGGCCTTGGGCAGGGCGATGTAGTCTTTGAACTTGCCTGGCATGGGTTTGTAGAGCCGGTGCAGCACCCCCAGCGCCAAGTAGCACTCCTGCCAAGAGTTGACGATGATGCGCAGCCCAAACACATCGTTGACCCCCGCAAAGCTGCTGTGCTGTACACGCATCTTGCGGTAGATGGAGAACACCGTTTTTTCACGCGCTGCCAAGGTGATGGGCACCTGGGCATCCTCAAAGGCTTTGATCACATCGTTTTGCACCTGGGTGATCAAATCCCGCCGGGTGCCGCGTGCGCGCACCACGGCCCTGTGCAGCACGCTCTGGCGCCACGGGTGAACACAGGCAAAGGACAGCTCCTGCAATTCCCGGTACACCTGATTCAACCCCAGGCGGTGGGCAATGGGCGCGTAAATATCCAGCGTTTCGCGGGCGATGCGGGCGCGTTTATGTGGGGCCATCGCCCCCATGGTGCGCATGTTGTGCGTGCGATCCGCCAGTTTGACCAAGATGACACGCACATCGCGTGACATGGCCATCAGCATCTTGCGAAACGACTCGGCTTGGCCTTCTTCGCGTGTTTGGAACTGGAGTTTGTCCAGCTTGGTCAAGCCGTCCACCAACTCAGCGGTGGGGGCGCCGAAGCGTTCGACCAGGGCGTGTTTGGTGATGCCGCAGTCTTCCATGGCATCGTGCATCAAGGCGGCCATGATGGCTTGGGCGTCCAAGTTCCAATCGGCCACCAAGCCGGCCACCGCCAACGGGTGGGTGATGTACGGCTCACCACTGGCGCGGAATTGGCCCAAATGGGCCTCGTCGGCAAACTTGTAGGCTTCGCGCACCAGGCGCAAATCCTCTTTACTCAAGTAGCCGAGTTTGTCGATCAACTCGGCAAAGGTGGAGATTTCTGGCTGCATCTGTGATGCCGCAGCAGACGGACGCGCCCGACCTTTGAAGTCGGAGAGCAACAATTCATCGGCGTAAGAGCGAATACCCATGGGCGGAATTTAGCCCAGAAAGCACAACGGGCGCCCAGAGGGCGCCCGTTGTCCGGGATGCGAGTGCGAAAGGGCCGATCAGGTCGGCACGCGGCGCAGCATTTCGACACCCACTTCACCGGCGGCGATTTCACGCAGCGCAGTCACCCCCGGCTTGTTCTTCGACTCAACCTTGGGCGTGTGGCCTTGGCTGAGCATGCGAGCGCGGTAGGTCGCGGCCAGCACGAGCTGGAAGCGGTTGGGGATCTTGTTCAGGCAGTCTTCAACGGTGATGCGGGCCATGGGGCGTTCCTGAAAAGAGAAGAAGCGAGCGGTGTCAGAGCAGATCCAGCGCAGCAAACACGCCAGATTTGACGCGGCGTTGCGCCACGTACTTCAGGCGCTGGGAGTGAACCACGGTCTTGAGGTCAAAGAGCGCCGTCTCGAACAAACCATTGATTATCACATAGTCAAAGTGCTGAGCTTGGGCCACTTCGACGCGGGCATTCACCAGGCGTTGTGCAATCACATCCGGGTGATCCTCACCCCGACGGCGCAAACGCTGCTCCAGCTCCGCCCAGCTCGGCGGCAGGATGAAGATCAGCACCGCATGCACAAACATTTGTTTGATCTGCAAGGCGCCTTGGTAGTCGATCTCCAGCACCACGTCTTCACCCGCCATGAGCCGGGCTTCAATGCCCTCGCGGCTGGTACCGTAGCGGTTGCCGTGGACTTCGGCCCACTCGAAAAAGTCCCCGCGATCGATCATGGACTGGAATTCATCCGGGCGGATGAACCAGTATTCGCGTCCGTTTTGCTCCTGCCCACGCGGCGCCCGCGTGGTGTGCGACACGGAGACTTGCAGGTGCGAATCCAGCTCCAGCAGCGCCTTGACCAAGCTGGACTTGCCCGCACCACTGGGCGCGGCCACCACGAACAGATTGCCTGGGGTTTCCATCGGCTGTGTTCCCTCGTTCTTCACTCGATGTTTTGCACCTGCTCGCGCAGTTGCTCGATCAACACTTTCATCTCGACCGAAATGCCGGTCAGCTCCAGCGCCGCCGACTTCGACCCCAAGGTGTTGGCTTCGCGATGCAATTCTTGGATCAAAAAGTCCAGGCGTTTGCCTTGCTCGCCGCCACGTGTGAGCAGGCGCTCGATTTCGTCCAGATGGGCGCCCAAGCGCGACAGTTCTTCTGCCACGTCGATGCGGATGGCCAGCGCCGTGGCCTCGGCCAAAGCCCGGTCACGCGCCGCGTCGGCTGACACCGTGGCGCCGCTGGCGCCCGCCGTTTGTAACGCTTCGCTCCAGCGTTCCAAAAAACGCTGCTGCTGACGCGCCACCACCGCCGGCACCAAAGGCACTGCCTGAGCCGCCAGTTCGCGCAAACGCACCACGCGCTCCATCAAAATGGCCACCAGGCGCTCGCCCTCACGTGCGCGGGCGTCCTTGAGCGCTTGCAGGCCTTGCCGAGCGGCTTGCAGGGTCAGCTCGTCAAACGGCACGCTGCTCGGCGCCGAACCACCGCCCCGGCACCACAACAGCGCCTCATTCACCGACAGCGGTGCGGCCTTGGGCAGCCAGCCCTGTACAGCCGACTCAATGCGTGCCAAACGGCTGAGTTGTTCGGCGCTGGGGGTGTTCAGCCCCTCATCGGCTTGGCGGCCCATCTGGGCCCGGACTTCGACCTTGCCGCGTTTGAGGCTGCTCGTCAGCAGCTCGCGCAAAGGGGGTTCTAGGTGGCGCAGTTCGTCGGGCAGGCGAAAGGCCAGATCGAGGAAACGGCTGTTGACTGAACGGAATTCGACGGTAACGCCAACACGGGCGTTTTCGCCCTCGGAGGCCGGGTGGGCGCTGGCGCTGGCGAACCCGGTCATGCTGTAAACTGGCATGAGCTTGCTGCGAAAGGCAAAAACTCGATTATGTCAAAGCCCAAACCCTCCCCGTTGCCAGCGGGCACCGTGGTTGGCGGCTACACCATCATTCGCAAGCTCGCCGCCGGGGGTTTCGGCGTGGTGTACTTGGCTGAGGATGGAGAGCGCCATCTGGTCGCCCTCAAGGAATACTTACCGGCCTCCCTGGCAGAACGGGTGCCCGGCGAGCTGATTCCCCGCGTCAAACCGGACAAGCTGCCGTTGTACCGCCTCGGCCTGAAGAGCTTCTTCGAGGAAGGGCGTTCGCTGGCGCAGATCGCGCATCCGAGTGTGGTGTCGGTGCTCAATTTCTTCCGGGAAAATGAAACCGTCTACATGGTGATGAATTATTTGCAAGGGGATACCTTGCAAGATTTCATCGTCACCGCCCGAGATTTGAAGCGGGATAAGGTATTTCGCGAGTCCACCATCCGCAGCCTGTTCGATGAAGTCTTGCGCGGGTTGCGCATCGTCCATCAGCACAAAATGCTGCATTTGGACATCAAACCCGCCAACATCATCATCACCAACGATAACAAAGCGGTGTTGTTGGATTTTGGTGCCGCCCGCGAAGTGCTAAGCAAAGAGGGTAACTTCATCCGGCCGATGTACACGCCCGGCTTTGCAGCCCCCGAGATGTACCGCCGCGATGGCTCGCTCGGCCCCTGGACGGACATCTACGCCATCGGCGCCTGCATTTACGCGTCCATGCAAGGTTATCCGCCCACGGATGCGCCGCAGCGGCTGGAAAAAGATCGGCTGTCGCTGTCGCGCATGCGCAATGTGTACTCGGACAACCTCATCGAGGTGGCCGAGTGGTGCATGGCGCTGGATCCGCTGGCGCGACCGCAAAGTGTGTTCGCCCTGCAAAAAGAGCTGTCTCAGGAAACCGAACGGCGCTATTCGGCGCTGAGTTTCACCGAACGGCTGAAATTGCAGATCGACAACCTCAAGTCCAGTACCCGCACCTGAGCGGTGCGGGGCAACTGAGCAAGCAAGGCAGCGCACGTGGCCATGAGGTTTTCCGTTTTCCAAGTCAGCCGCAAAGGCGGGCGGGAAAAGAACGAGGATCGCATGGGGTATTGCTACACCCGCGACGCCGGGTTGTTCGCCCTGGCCGACGGCATGGGCGGCCACCCCGAAGGCGAAGTGGCCTCGCAAATGGCGCTGCAAACCCTGGCCTCGCTGTTTCAAACCGAAGCCAAACCCGCGCTGCGCAACCCCGCCCGCTTTCTGCAAGACGGCATCCAAGCCGCACACCACGCCCTGCTGCGCTACGCCACCGAGCGCGCCATGGTGGACACCCCCCGCACCACCATCGTGGCCTGTGTGATCCAGTCCGGCATGGCCTACTGGGCGCACTGCGGGGACTCGCGGCTGTACTTGGTGCGTGGCCGCAACTTGGTGGTACGCACACGCGATCACTCTTACACCGAGTTGCAGCAAGCGCTGTCCCACGTCGTGCCGCTGGACGCGCGCTACAACCGCTCGGTGCTGTTCACCTGCCTGGGCAGCCCCGGCAAACCGGTGGTGGACATCGTCGGCCCGGTGCCGCTCTACGCCCGCGACCGCATTTTGGTCTGCTCAGACGGGCTGTGGAGTGTGGTGACGGACGCCACCATTGTCGATGTGCTGTCCAGCCGCCCGCTGGCCGAGGCGGTGCCCGATCTGGTCGAGCAAGCGCTGCGCAATGGCGGCCCACATGGGGACAATGTCACCGTGCTCAGCTTGGAGTGGGAAGAGCTGGCCGAGCAAGAAGGCGCCTCGGGCATCTCCACCCAGACGCTGAGCGAGGACGTGTTCGCCTCCACCATCCAAGCGACGATGGCCGACACTGCGCCCATCGATCTGGACGAAGCGGAAATCGAACGCTCGATCCGCGAAATCAACGAAGCGATCCAGCGTGCGGCCCGCAAGCCCCGCTAATTGGCGTTTCCCTTCCCCCTTTTTAGAAAGTCTTCCCATGAGTTTTGAACGCAGCGGCGTGCGCGCCGCCCACGCTTTGCGCCCGGTGCGCATCACCCGGGGTTTCACCTGCCATGCCGAAGGTTCGGTGCTGATTGAGTTTGGTGCCACCCGCGTGCTGTGTACGGCATCGGTGGAAGAGCGCGTGCCGCCGCACCAAAAGGGCACGGGAGAAGGTTGGGTCACGGCTGAATACGGCATGCTGCCGCGCGCCACCCACACGCGCAGTAGCCGCGAAGCCGCCAAGGGCAAACAAACCGGGCGCACGCAGGAAATCCAGCGCCTCATCGGCCGTTCGCTGCGCGCCGTGTTCGACCTGAAAGCCCTGGGCGAACGCACCCTCACCCTCGATTGCGACGTGCTCCAAGCCGACGGCGGCACGCGCACTGCGGCCATCACCGGGGCCTTCGTGGCTGCCCAAGACGCGGTGAACCAGTTGCTCGCCAAGGGCCTGCTGAAAACCAACCCGATCCGCGACCATGTGGCAGCGGTGTCGGTGGGCATCGTGCAGGGCACGCCGCTGCTCGATTTGGAATACACCGAAGACTCGGCCTGCGACACCGACATGAACGTGGTGATGACCGGCGCCGGCCATTTCGTCGAAGTGCAAGGCACCGCCGAAGGCGTGGCGTTTACTCGCACTGAAATGGATCAACTGCTGCAACTGGCCGAAGCCGGCATCCAAACCCTGGTGCAAGCGCAAAAAGACGCGCTGGCCCAGCCGTTGGCCTGAGCCTCTGCGACCGAACTCGAACCGGAAAGGACCTGCGCATGCAACTCGTGCTGGCTTCGAACAACGCCAAAAAGCTCAAGGAGCTGAACGCGCTTTTCGCGCCGCTGGCGCTTTCCATCGTCACCCAAGGTTCGCTTGGCGTGGGTGAAGCGGAGGAGCCGCACATCACTTTCGTGGAAAACGCGCTGGCCAAAGCGCGCCACGCGGCGGCGGCCACGGGGTTGCCGGTGATTGCGGACGATTCCGGGCTGTGTGTCGATGCGCTGGGCGGCCATCCTGGCGTTCACAGCGCCCGGTTTGCGGTGTTGCCCGACGGCACCACTTGGGCCGACCGAGAAGCCCAACGCGCCGCGCAAGACGAGGCCAACAACCGCCTGTTGTTGGAACGCTTGGCCGGGGTGGCGGATCGCCGCGCCGCTTTCGTTTGCGCTCTGGTGGCGCTGCGCTCGGCGGATGACCCGGAGCCGCTCATCGCTTTCGGGCGTTGGCCGGGTGAAATTCTGGCCGAACGCCGGGGCGCAGGCGGCTTTGGCTATGACCCGTTGATGTTCATCCCAACCCTGGGCGCCACCGCCGCCGAATTATCCGCTGAGATCAAAAACGCCCACAGCCACCGCGCCCTCGCAGCGGCGCAGATGCTGGCGTTGATGCAGCGGCAATGGTTTAACTAAAAACCTACACCATGGAGAACCCAAATATGCAGCGCCTTTCTTCTTTTTCATCTGGAAAAGACACGGATACCGACTCCGAGATCAATTTATCATCTGTGATGCCGGAGATAGAAAGTGCATTTGCCTCAATCACGCAAGCGGTGGTCGGCATACTAGAAGCGAGGTTGCGAGCAGAAATTGAGTCTCGAATCCAGGAAGTGACCAACGAGGCGGCAAGAACCATTCATGCCCGCATCGCAATGGCAATGGGGCAAATCCAGCCGGTTGCGATTCCCATCAACTTGCTGGTTCAACCTTCGACGCTGCTTCAGAACCCCGCCCCGGTGTCACCTCCTCCAGTGGTGGACGCGGGCCCGGCTTCGACTCCCCATCTGCCTGTCAGTGTCAGCGCGGAACCTCCCGCTCCGACGGCACCCAAGGTGCTGCCGGTGATGACAGAGCAGGAAACTGAAGATCCGCCCGTGCCGCTGGAGGCGGTCAGCACGCCCACCGCGCAGGCACGCCCGAACGACGCTGAAACCGTCTCAGAACCCGCGTGGGAAGACCCCCCGCTTCGCGAAAGTCGCCCGGCGTCGGGTGGGGCGGGTGTAGTGGCTGTTGTGCCCTCATCACCTAAGAAGAGTCGTTTGAAAATCACGGTGGTCGGTTTAAAGCCCGGGCAAGCCCACATGATAAAAAATGACTTTAAACTGATTCAGTTAAATTTTGTCGCATCCAATTCTGGCAACAGCAGCCAACTCACAGCGCTTTCAAAGAGCAATGATCGTGTGATTTTTATGACTGACTTCATCAGCCATAAGTCCGTTGATGTGGTTCGCGCTGCCAACGGACGTTTTATTTATCTGGCTGGCGGCATGACTGCTCTGCGGGAAAAACTGCACGGATTAAACCGAGAGCACCTCGCCTCAGCTGAAATTTGTGATGATTCAACCCCCCCTCCTTCATCACGATGAACCTGAACGAACGTTACCTGCGCCCCGGCACGCTGCAATTGGGCGCACCACCGCCGCTGTCGGTGTACGTGCATTTGCCGTGGTGCTTACAAAAGTGCCCGTATTGCGACTTCAACTCGCATGAATTCACCCGCAACAGCACCGAACGCGCACTGCCAAGCGATGTGGAAGCCCGCTATCTGGACGCCCTGCGCGCCGACCTCGAAACCAGCCTGCCACTGGTGTGGGGGCGCAGCGTGCATTCGGTGTTCATCGGGGGCGGCACGCCGAGTTTGTTTTCGCCCGAAGGCATTGGCCGGCTGATCTCCGACCTGCGCTTGCTGCTGCCGCTGCAACCCGGCTGCGAAGTCACGCTGGAAGCCAACCCTGGCACGTTCGAGCGCGAGCGCTTCCGCGCTTTCCATGCGGCGGGGGTGACACGCTTGTCCATCGGCGTCCAAAGTTTTGACGATGCCAAGCTGCGCGCTTTGGGCCGTGTCCATGATCGGGCCCAAGCCATCGCCGCCGTGGAGGAAGCCGCCCGCACCTTCGACACCTTCAACCTCGATCTGATGTACGCCTTGCCCGGCCAAAGCCTGGCCGAGTTGACCGAGGATGTGCGCACCGCGCTGGCGTTCGCGCCGCCGCACCTGTCGCTGTACCACCTGACGCTGGAGCCGAACACACGCTTCGCCCGGCAGCCACCGCCGGCCCTGCCCGATGACGACCAAAGCGCCGAGATGCTCGATGCCCTGGTGGCCCTCACCGCCGAAACTGGGCTGGAGCGCTACGAGGTGTCGGCTTACGCACGGGCGGGGCATCGCTGCACGCACAACCTCAATTACTGGCAGTTTGGGGACTATCTCGGCCTGGGTGCTGGGGCGCATGGCAAGCTGAGTTTTCCGCACCGTGTCATCCGACAAGTGAAGTGGCGCGAACCGGCCAGCTACATGCGTGAAGCGCTCGCCGGCAACGCTTGCTCCAATGAGGAAGAAGTCAGCCGCAAAGCGTTGCCGTTCGAGTTCATGCTCAACACGCTGCGTCTGAAGGACGGTTTCGACGTCGCGCTGTTCACCGAACGCACCGGCCTGCCCCCCTCGGCCATCGCGGCGGGCGTGCGCACGGCGCAAGACAAAGGCTTGCTCGAAGTGTGCGAAACCCCCACTGGCCGCCAGATTCGCCCCACCGCTCGGGGCTTCGATTTCCTCAGCGACTTGCAGGAAATTTTTCTTTGATGCCCGTCACCCATGAGCTCAACCGACCTCCAAGCCCCCGTGACCACCCCCACTCCGTTTGAACGTTTGGGAGGCGAGCCAGGCGTGCGCACCCTGGTGGATCGTTTTTACGATCTGATGGATTTGGAACCCGCGTATGCCCGGCTGCGCGAAGTCCACGGCAGCACGCTGGACGATGCACGGGACAAACTGTTCTGGTTCCTCTGCGGCTGGCTCGGAGGCCCGAACCACTACATCGAGCGTTTTGGTCATCCGCGTTTGCGGGCGCGGCATTTGCCGTTTCCCATCGCCTCGGTGGAGCGTGACCAGTGGCTGGCTTGCATGTACCAAGCGATGGAGGAGGTTCAGGTCGATCCCGAACTGCGCGCCCGCCTGGAGCGCTCGTTCTTCGACACCGCCGACTGGATGCGCAACCGCGCCGGCTGAAACCGCTTCAGCGCAACTGCTCGGCCACCTGCGCCCAAATTTGAGGTGGGATGCGCCCTTCCACGCTGGTCACCACACGCCCCTCCGGGTTGAGCAGCACGGAGAACGGCAAGGTGGTCGGGCGCGACAACGGCAAGCTGTCTCGATAAGCCGCATCACGCCGCCACAGCACGGTGGCGGGGGAGCCCCCGCGCTGGGTCATGCCCACCATCTGCCAGTAACTTTGGGCGCTGGCAAGCTGCTTGTCCATCTGCACGTACACCACGGAAAAGCGCTGGCCCTGCCAAGCCTCCGCACGCCGGCGCAAATCGGCCATTTTGTCGAGGCACACGGCGCAATCGGTGGCCCAGTAATGGATCAGCACCACCCGGCCACGCAGCAGGCTCAAGCCAAACACCTGCCCCTGCAAGGTCAACCCCCGCAAGGTGAAACCACTGCCAATCGGCACGGGCAAGGCTGCGCTGGGCTGGGTGCGTGGTTCGGCAACGGCCGGTTTGGGCACCACCCGGGGCACGGTGCGGGTCTGTGCCCCTGCCATCGGCAGCCCGAGTGCCAACACGACAGCCCAGAAACAACGGAAGAAATGCGTCATGGGTGCAAGCATGTCTCATCTTGAGCGCGATGAACGCACTCCCCCACGCTCGCAGGCGTCATACACCTGCTGGATGGCGAAACGCCGGGCGTGCCTGTGGATGTCCATGCACCCGGCTGCCCAGCAACACAATCAACGCCCCAGCCCCCCCTTGCGGGCCGCTGGCCTGGGTAAAAGCAATCACCTCCTGACGCTGCGCCAACCAGCGCTGCACCTTGGCTTTCAAGACGGGCTCTCGCCCCGGTGAGCCCAATCCCTTGCCATGGACAACGCGCAAGCAGCGGCGGTGATGTTGATGCGCTTGAAGGATAAAGGCACTCAGGGTGTCTCGCGCCTCGTCGCGACGCAAGCCGTGTAAATCCAACTCCCCCTGAATGGCCCAATGGCCACGCCGAAGCTTGGTCAACACATCCAAGCCGATGCTGGCGCGGCGAAAGCTCAACCCGTCGTCGGTCAGCAGCAGCGTCTCAACATCCACCTCGTCGCTCAGGGCTTCGCGCAGCGCGGCTTGTTCGTCTAACAAGCGTTGACGTGCCTCCGGCTCGGGGCGAGGCGTTTGAACATCGGCCAAACCGCGATCACGCAGCCGGGTCACCGGGCCGACCGCCTGCGCGAACAACACCCGCTCCCGCTCGCACTGCTGGGCAGCGGCGGCCACCCGGGCGCGGTGGGCAGCCTCTTCGGCGGCTTTCTGGCGCAGGGCTGTTCGCAACTGGCCCAGATCTTTCAAGCTGTGGCCTCGGTGCGAGGGCGCCGGCTGCGCTGCCGGGGTTTGACGGTGGACGCCCCCAGCACTCAGGGGCAATGAACGAAGAGGAGCCTTGGTCATGGGGCGGATTGTGCGTTGCCGCCGACGCATCCACTCAAACCGACAAAAAACCCTCGATGGAGGTTGCCAGTGCCACTGGAATTTCGTACATCGGATAGTGCCCGGCGTTGAGCAGAATTTCGATGTGGGCGTGCGGATAGGTTTCCATCCACGTCGCCCGTGTCAGGGCTTCGGTCAAGGCGGGATCGTGTACGCCCACCAGCACTTGCACGGGATGGTTGAAACCAGACACATCGGCTGAAAAATCCGTGCCCACCCAACTGGCCAAATACGCTTGCAGGGCCGCTGGCGAGGTGCTGGACAGGGAACGCCGCAACATCGCTTCCAGCCAAATGCCGCTCAGGCGGTTGCCGGTGAGCAAATCCAGGATGGCACGGCGCACCTCGGCGCTGTGGATGGCACTGCTGAAAAACTCCCACGTCGCTTCGTCAAACGGCACCCCCGACGCCGGCACTGGGTTGATGCCCACCAGCTTGAGCACCCGATCCGGCGCCTCCACCAACACCCGCTGCCCGGCCATCGAACCCATGGCGTGGCCCACCAGCGAAAACTGCGCCCAGCCCAGCGCATCGGCCAGCGCCAGTGCGTCTTGTGCGATTTCGGCGACGTGGTAGTCCCCGCCCTCGGTCAAGCGGGCGCCATAGCCTCGGCTGTCCATGAAGGCGTAGGTGAACGAGTCCCCATCCAGCCAGGGGTGCAGGGGCTGCCAGCTGTCGGCGGCGCAAAACCAGTCGTGCAGGCAAATGACTTTGTGGGGCCCCTCTCCCCATTGCTGGGTGATGCGCGCCAACCGAGTGCCGAGACAGGTCATGAACCGCCCACTCCTGCCTCTCAGGTGCGCGGCAGTGGCGGTAAACCACCGCTGAGGGCTTCGGTGGACAGCCCTTGTTGGCGCAGCAGCGCCTCCAACGCCGGCAGCAGCGGGCCGAGGCGTTCTTCTAACGCATCGCGCACGGTGTCCACAAACACCTGGGTGGAGCGCTCGATTTCGACGTTCAGTGCATCACCTGGCTGTTTGGCGCCAAACGTGGTTTGACGCAGGGTTTCGGGAATCAGCCAGACCTCGAACCAACCTTCGCGCCGATCCGCTTCCGCCACCGTCAGGCTGGCGCCATTGATGGCGATATAGCCCTTGGCGAACACGTAGCGCATCCACGGTTCGGGCACGTGAATGCGCATGACGTGGTTGTTCTCGGGTTGGCGCACGCAGGCCAATGTCGCCGTGAAATCCACATGGCCGGACAGCGGATGCCCCCCGATCTCCGCCCCATCCCGCGCCGCACGTTCGACGTTGAGCCGATCGCCCACTGCGAAGCGACCCAGCGTCGTCAGGTTCAGACTTTGTTGCATGACATCGAAGTCAGCTTCGTCGTCGCCGTGCAGGGCGGTGACGGTCAGGCACACGCCATCACACGCCACGCTGGCGCCAATGGCCAGCCCCTCGGCGAAACCAGCCGGAAAACGCAGGCGGAAGGTGCGCAGCCCTGGCCGATCCGCCAACGCGACGATGTCAGCCACACCTTGCACGATGCCAGTGAACATGGAGCTCATCCTCAGAACAGGGAAAGTGCGAGCTTACCCTCAGATCAATCCTCGTTCGGCAAAACTGACCACCTGGCCGGTGCCCACCACCAAGTGGTCTAGGACGCGCACATCCACCAGTTGCAGCGAGGTTTTGAGCGACTGGGTCAGCGTTTCATCCGCTCGACTGGGCTCGGCCACACCGGAAGGGTGGTTGTGAACCAGGATCACCGCTGCGGCATTCAGCGTCATGGCTTGGCGCACCACTTCACGCGGGTAGACGCTGGTTTGTGTCAGGGTGCCCAGAAAGAGTTTGTGCATGTCGATGAGCCGATGCTGCGCATCCAGGTACAGCACCGCGAAAATCTCGCGTTCCAGCCGGCCCAGGTGCAGCGCCACGTAGTCTTTGACGCGGTTCGGGCTGTCAAACACTGGCGCGGAACGCAGTTGCTGCGCCAGCGCCCGCCGCGCCACTTCCATGACGGCAATCAGCTCCGCACAGCGCGCCGGCCCCAACCCCCGCACCTGGCCGAGCTGCTGCGGCTGGGCCTGCATCAACCCGCCGAAACCCTGGCAGTGCGTGAGCACATCCCCGGCCAGTTCCAACACGCTGCGCCCGCGCAGGCCGGTGCGCAGCAACAGCGCCAGCAATTCGGTGTCAGCCAAGGCGGCGGGGCCATGGCTGAGGAGTTTTTCACGCGGCCTCAGCGCCGCAGGAAGGGCTTTAATCGACATAGGGAGAGGGTGTAACAACTCCCGCTGGCTTGTGCCGACGCCCATTCCTCACGGGATGGGATGCGTGGGCTCCCGATAGGCCGCAAACACATCACGCAACGGCGCGACCGGACGCGCCGGGCCTTCACGCAGCGAACGCGCCAGTTCCTGCAAATGCTTGCGCATCTCCGCTGCCGCCCGGGCGGGTGAGCCACTGGCCAACGCTTCGATCAGCTCATCGTGGCGGTGGGTGACGCAACCGGGATGCCCACCGCGCTGGTACTGCAAGATCAGCAACGAGGTCAGCGGCAACAGCTCATCGATCCAGCGCACGAACAGCGGGTTGCCCGCCAAAACCGCCAACTCCCGATGAAACTGGCCCGACAGCCGCACGGCAGCCGCCTTGTCGGCACGGGCCTGGGCGGCTTGTTCAGCCGCCACCAGGGCGCGCAGTGACGCCACCTGTGCGGCACTGAGCTGGCCGGCCAAACGTCGGGCGATGTCTCCTTCGATCACCTGCCGCGCTTCGAACACTTGTGCGGCCTGGGCTCGGTCGGGCTGGGGAACGGTGGCGCCTTTGTTGTGTTCCAGCGCGATCACCTGATCGGCGGCCAAGCGTTGCAGCGCCTGGCGTACCACGGTGCGCGAGACCCCAAACCCTTCGGCCAGCTCCTGCTCACGCAGCCGCGTGCCGGGCGGCAACCGGTGTTCGACGATGGCGCCATAAATACCGTCGTACACACGCTGGGTGGCGGTGTCGGCAGGGGCGGGCGGGACAACAGGCGGGTGACGGGCAAGCATGGGGGGCGAAGCTTAACGCCGACCCTGCCGCCGGCGCCACACCGCCATGAGCACCATCGTCAGCCCCATCACGGCGAAGGACACCAGCGTGGTCACCGTGCCCAGCGCGTAGATCACCGGGGTGGTGACGGTGGTGGTGAGCCCCTGCAATTCCAGCGGCAGGGTGTTGACGTCGCCCATCACCTGCGAGCTGCGGGCAATTTCGTCCCAACTCAGGGTGAAACCGAACATGCCGATGCCCACCAAACTCGGGCCAATGAGCGGCAACACCACGTGGCGCAGTGTCTGCCAGCGCGTGGCACCCAGATCGCGGGCGGCCTCCTCGTAAGCGGGGTTGAAACGGTTGAAGACGGCGAACATGATCAAGAGACCAAACGGCAGCGTCCAGGTGAGCTGTGCCCCCAACCCGGAGCTGAACATGCCCAGCGTGGTGGTGAAGGTGTCCAGCGCCTCGGGCCAGTGGGCTTCGAGCCAGAGTTTCACGCCGCCATCCAGCAGGCGGAACATCAGCCCCACGCCCAGCGAAACGATGATGCTGGGCATGATGAGGCTGGCCACCACCACGTAAAACAGCAGCGTGCCGCCGGGGAGTTTCTTGCGGTAAGCCAAGCCCGCCAGCAGCGAGAACAGCACCGTGAGCCCCATCACCACCGTGCCCAGCAGCAGCGAGCGGCGCAGCGCGGCACCGATGTCGATGACGCCAATCCCCTCCCAGAGCTGGGCAAACCAATGCAAGCTCCAGCCGCGCATCGGAAAGGTCAGGCCGCCTTCGGGGCCTTGGAAACTCAGCACAAAGATGGCGAACATCGGGCCGTAAAGGAACAGCACGAAAGCGGCGAACACAGCACCCAGCAACCAGAAACTCAAGGGGCGGCGCTCGCGGCGCAAGACGGGGGAAGTGGCCAGCAGGCTCATCACAGCTCCTTGCGCAGGTTCACCAAGCGCATCAGCGCCACAATCATCATCAGCACCACCGCCAGCAGGATGACCGCATTGGCCGCCGCCAGCGGGAATTGCAGGTAACTCGTCTGCACCTGAATCACCTTGCCCACCGAGGCGATCTGCTGCCCGCCCATCACGCCGACGGTGACAAAGTCCCCCATCACCAGCGCCAGCACGAAAATCGACCCAATGATGAGCCCCGTGCGCGTGAGCGGCAGCACGACGTGCCACAGCGTCTGCCAGGGACTTGCACCACAGTCGCGTGCAGCTTCCAGCAGGCTGCGGTCGATGCGCATCATGGCGTTGAAGATGGGCACGATCATGAACATGGTGTAGAGGTGAACGAACGCCAGCACCACCGAGAACTCCGAAAACAGCAACCACTCCACCGGCTCCTGCACCAGCCCCAGGCCGAGCAGCGTCTGGTTCACCAGGCCGTTGCGGCCCAGCAGCGGCACCCAGGAAATCATGCGGATGACGTTGCTCGTCCAAAACGGCACGGTGCAGACGATGAACAGCAGCGTCTGCATGCCTTGGGTTTTGACATGGAAGGCCAAAAACCAGGCGATGGCAAACCCCAGCACCGCCGTCACCGCCCAGGTGATGAGGCTGAACTTCAGGGTGGAGGCGTAGGTTTTGAGGGTCACGCAGGTGTCTTGCCCGGCGGTGACGAGGCTGTCGCCACAGCCTTGAAAGATGCTGAGGTAGTTCTCGGCGCTGAAGGCCGGGATCAGTTCATAGTCCGTGGCCTGCCAGAAACTGACCATGCCGATCAGCCCCAGCGGAATCAAAAAGAAGACCGCGAACACCGCCGCCAAGGGCGCGGCTTGCAGCCAAGCGAGAGCGGCGGTGCGCGCAGTCGGTTTCATCGCTCTGAACCCTTCAACTTACGCAGCAACGAACTCGTTCCACTTTTGCACCATGTAGGCGTTCTCATCCATGATGGCGTTCCAGCAAGCGATGCCGCCCATGCGCTGCTCGTAACTGCCGCCGTCGCGCACTTCGCCCTTTTTGGCCAGAACGTCCCCGTTGGGGCTCTTGATGTCTTGCGCTGCCGGTTTGCCTTCCATCCAGTAGGCCCACTCGTAGGCTTCCATCTTGGCCTTGGCGGTGTCCAAAACGGCGCTGTAGTAGCCCTGGCGATTCAGATAGGCACCGGCCCAGCCATCCAGGAACCAGTTGATGAACTCGTAGGCCGCATCGAGTTGTTTGCCTTTGAGCGACTTGGGCACCCCAAAACCCGCCGCCCAGGCGCGATAACCCTCTTTCAGCGGCTGGAAGGTGCAAGCCAGCCCCTTGGTGCGCACCGCCGTGACAGCCGGTGACCACATCGACTGGATCACCACTTCACCCGAGGCCATGAGGTTCACGCTTTCGTTGAAGTCCTTCCACAAGGCGCGGAACTGGCCGGCCTTCTTGGCTTCGATCAACGTGGCGATGGTGAGGTCGATTTCCTTCTTGGTCATGTTGCCCTTGTCCGGGTACTTGTACTTGCCCAGGGCCTCGACCACCATCGCCGCGTCCATGATGCCAATGGACGGAATGTTCAAAATCGCCGCCTTGCCCTTGAACTCCGGATTCAGCAGCTCGGCCCACGAGCTGATCGGGCGCTTGATCAAATCGGGGCGGATGCCCAGCGTGTCGGCGTTGTAGACGGTGGGAATCAGCGTCATGAACTGGGTGGGCTGGGCGCTGAAGGTTTTGCTGTCCGGCTTTTCCAGGTACATCACCTTTTTGGGGGCGGTGCCTTGATCGCCCACCTTCTTGCCGGCGACTTCGCCCTTGGTGAACAGCGAGGTGATCTTGTCCGCGTTCTTGATGCGCTTGACATCCATCCCTTGCAGGTTGCCGGTGGGGATGATTTTTTTCAGGCTGAAGTATTCGGTGTCGATCAGATCGAAGGAGTTGGGCGCGGTGACGGCGCGTTTGGTCACGTCATCGGTGGTGACGGGGATGTATTGGATTTTGATGCCCGTGTCCGCCTCGAATTTTTCGGCGATTTTCTTGTCCTGGTTCACCGCCGTGCCCAGGTAACGCAGCGTGAGTTTTTCGCTCGCATGCACGAACGGAAAACCCGTGATGCCCGTGGCCGCCACGCCCGCACCGGCAGCGGTTTTCAAAAAACCACGGCGGTTGGCTGCGGCGGGGGTGTCGGGGGTCAAATCGAACGCACTCATCAGGGAACTCCTGCAAGAAAGAGTCGAGGGTCGGGGGAAGACGGAAAAAGCCGTGCGGCCACGCGGGCCTTTAGGCTGCCAGACGGTGGGCGTCGGCCTCAGCCCATTGCAGGCTCAAAGCCTGACCGGGGGTCAGCGGCTGGCGGTCAAACTGGTGATCGGGCACAGCGGCGATCCAAGCGGCCAGCGGCGCCTCGTCGTCGGCGTCATCGCCTGCGCTGGCGGCGCTGGGCGGGATGAGGTGAATCTGCACTTGCTGGCCTTGGTATTCCACAGCGCGCACCAAGGCGGGCAGGCCGCTGGCGCTGGGGGTGGCCAGTTGCAGCTTGTCGCTGCGCACCGCCACTTTGCCGGACGGCGTGTCAAACACGTTGTGCGAGCCGATGAACCGCGCCACAAACTCGGTGCGCGGGCGCTCGAACACCTCCCGCGCCGGGCCGGCCTGCTCGATGTGGCCATGGTTCATCACCACCACCAAGTCGGCCAGCGCCATGGCTTCTTCCTGCGAGTGTGTGACGTGAACAAACGTCATGCCCAACTCGCGGTGCCAGCGTTGCAGCTCGGCGCGCATCTTGATGCGCAAAAAAGGATCGAGCGCGGACAACGGCTCATCCAGCAACAGCACTTGGGGCTGCATCATCAGCGCCCGCGCCAGCGCCACGCGCTGCTGCTGGCCGCCAGAAAGCGCAGCCGGCAGGCGTTGCGCCAACGGCTGCATGGCCACCAGCGCCAGCAGCTCCATGGCGCGTTTTTCGCGCTCGATTTTGGAAACCCCCTTCATCTGCGCACTGAAAGCGACGTTTTGCAGCACGGTGAGGTGCGGAAACAGCGCGTAACTCTGGAACATCATCGCCGTGCCGCGCTCGGCGGGGGTCAGCTCGGTGATGTCCCGCCCGCCCAGCACGATGTGGCCGCTGCTGGGCAGCTCGTGGCCGGCAATCATGCGCAGCGTCGAGGTTTTGCCGCAGCCCGACGGCCCCAGCAAACAACAGTAACTGCCAGCGGCGACGGTCAGATCGATGCGGTTCACCGCCAGGGTGTCCCCGTAGAACTTGCTGAGTTGGTTCAGCGCCAAATCGGTGCGTGTGCTCATGCGGATTTTTGTATGCAATCGCTGTGCCACATCGACGGCCCAGCTCTTGCACCAGAACCCCCGCGATTCACCCCAGGTGACGCGGTTCAATAGGCCGCACCTCACCGGTGACCCACGCACCAACAGCGCTCACCCGAGCGTCACTTTGCATACAAAACGCACCACGACCGACCACGATGAACCTGCTGTTGATCAACCCCAACACCACCCAGCGCATGACAGATGCCCTGGCCACCGCCGCCCGCGCTGCCGCCGCACCGGGCACCTGCATCACGGCCTGTCAACCCAGCTTTGGCCCGGCATCGATCGAGGGGTTTTTTGATGAAACCATCGCCGCCGCCGGTGTGGCTGAACAGATGCGCCACGCGCCAGCGCACGATGCGGTGCTGATCGCCTGCTTCGGTGATCCCGGCTTGGATGCCGCCCGCGAAGCCACACGCGCCCCCGTGCTGGGCATCGCGGAAGCGGCGTTCCACGCCGCCAGTTTCGTCAGCACCGGGTTTTCGGTGGTGACGACGATGACCCGCACCTGTGTCATCGCCGAGCACTTGCTGCACAAATATGGGTTTGAGCGCCGCTGTCGGGGCGTCCACGGCACGGACATTCCCGTGTTGGCACTGGAACACTGCGACGCCCAAGGCCAGCCGCTGTGCCTGCCACAGATTGAAGCCGCCGCACGGGCAGCGCTGGCGCAGGATCGCAGCGGTGCCATCGTGCTGGGTTGCGCCGGCATGGCGGGGCTGTGTGCCGCGCTGCAAGTGCGCCTGGGGGTGCCGGTGATCGATGGCGTTTCAGCCGCCGTCAAGCTGGCCGAAGCGCTGGTGGGCCTGAAGCTCACCACCAGCGCCGTGGGGGACTACGCCCTGCCCCTGCCCAAACCCTATGCCGGCTGGGCACAGCCGCTGAGCTGGTGAAGGCCGTTTGCAAGGGGGGCCGCCTAAAATCAGCGGCTCTTCTTGGCTCCTTGGCGCCGCGTGCGCCCGCTTCACCGTGAACACCATCCAGCCGGGCTCCTTCCTCACTTTGCACTACCGGCTCGTCGGCCCGGATGGGGCGGACGTCGTCACCACTTTCGAAGACAACCCCGCCACGCTCACCCTGGGCGCCGGCCAACTGACGCCAGCCATTGAGGCCCGCCTGATCGGGTTGGAAGAAGGCACCCGCACCCAATTCACGCTGGAACCCGGCGAAGCCTTCGGGCCGCGCAACCCGGACATGGTGCAGCGCCTCGCCCGCCAAGTGCTGGACGACATGGGCGACCCGCAAGCGGAGTACCACATCGGCGACGTGGTCGAATTCCCGACGCCGGACAACACCGGGCGTTTCGCCGGTGTCGTGCGGGCGGTGGGTGAGGGCTGGTTGGAGTTCGACTTCAACCACCCGCTGGCCGGCCAAGCGGTAACGTTTGAAGTCCAGATCATCGGGGTGCTGTGATGACCGAAGCCGAACGCGCCCAGCCGGGTGAAATCCTCATGGCCTCGCCGCGTGGTTTTTGCGCGGGGGTGGATCGGGCGATTGAAATCGTGGAGCGGGCGCTGCGCAAGTTTGGCGCGCCCATCTATGTGCGCCACGAGATCGTTCATAACACCTATGTGGTGAACGATCTGAAGCAAAAAGGCGCCATCTTCATCGAAGACTTGGCCGAAGTGCCGCCCGGCGCGACGCTGGTGTTTTCGGCCCACGGCGTGCCCAAAGCGGTGGAACACGAGGCCGCCGTGCGCGGCTTCCAGGTGTTCGACGCCACTTGCCCGCTGGTGTCCAAAGTGCATGTGGAAGTGGCCAAGCTGGCACGCGAGGGCTACGAATTTCTCATGATCGGCCACAAAGGGCACCCGGAAGTCGAAGGCACGATGGGCCAGCTTTCCGACGGCATTTTTCTGGTGGAAGACGCAGCGGACGTGGCCCATGCGCCCGTCACCCGCCCGGACAAACTCGCCGTGGTGACCCAAACCACCCTGAGCGTGGACGACGCCGCCGACATTCTCGCCGCCGTCAAAGCCCGCTTCCCGCTGGTGCGCGAGCCCAAGAAACAAGACATTTGCTACGCCACGCAAAACCGCCAAGATGCCGTCAAGGTGCTGGCGCCGAAGGTGGATGTGGTGATCGTGGTCGGCAGCCCGACCAGCTCGAACAGCAACCGCTTGCGCGAACTCGCTGCCCGCTTGGGCACGCCCGCCTACATGGTGGACTCGGCCACCGATCTGCAACCCGAATGGCTGGATGGTCGGCCACGTGTCGGGCTGACAGCCGGCGCTTCGGCACCGGATGTGCTGGTGCAAGCCGTCATCGCCCGCTTGAAGGCGCTGGGGTCGGTGTCGGTGCGCAGCCTGCCGGGAGTGGAGGAAACCATTGAGTTTCCGCTGCCCAAAGGTTTGGGCGACAAATCCATGGCCGAAGCAGGTTTCTGAACCGGCTTCTCCCTCTTTTTACACACGAGGTTTTTCCATGCTCGACATCAGCCTGCTGCGGCGCGATTTGAACGCCGTCATCACCCGCTTGGAATCCCGCAAGTCGCCCCAGCCGTATTTGGACGTGGCGCGCTTCTCGGCGCTGGAAGCCGAACGCAAATCCCTGCAAGTGCGCACCGAGGAATTGCAGGCCAAGCGCAACAGCTTGTCCAAAAAAATAGCGGCAGAGAAAGCACGCGCAAAAACAATCAGTAAATTAAATATTGTTGCAAGCAAACCAGAATTCAACACCCCTCAAAATACAGAAAAGTTAAATAACTTTATAGCAACAAATAACTATGTCACCGCCAATTCACAAAACACTACTGAAGCATTAATGCAAGAAGTTGTGGGCATAAATAATATGCTCAAAGCCAGCGCCGAGCGGCTGGACGCGCTGCAAGGCGAGATGTCCGCCCTGCTGCTGGGCGTGCCCAACCTGCCGCATGAGACCGTTCCGCAAGGCGCCGACGAGCACGGCAACGTTGAGGTGCGCCGCTGGGGCACGCCGGCGGCCTTTGATTTCGCGGTGAAAGACCACGTCGATCTGGGCGCACCGCTGGGGCTGGATTTTGAAATCGGCACCAAACTCGCCGGCGCACGTTTCACCTTCATGAAAGGGCAAGTGGCACGCCTGCACCGCGCCCTCTCCCAGTTCATGCTGGACATGCACACCACCCGCCACGGTTACACCGAGGCTTATACGCCCTACATCGTCCAAGGCAAGACGATGCAAGGCACCGGCCAGTTGCCCAAGTTCGCGCAAGATCTCTTCCACGTCACTTCCGGCGACGCGGACGAAGCCGGCAACAAGTGGTACATGATCCCCACCGCCGAAGTCCCGCTCACCAACACCGTGGCGGACACCATTCAGGCCCTGGCCGATCTGCCGATCAAACTCACCGCCCACAGCCCGTGCTTCCGCTCCGAAGCGGGCTCTGCTGGGCGCGACACACGCGGCCTGATCCGCCAGCACCAGTTTGACAAGGTGGAAATGGTGCAAATCGTCCAGCCAGAAAAGAGCTACGAAGCGCTGGAAGAAATGACGGGGCATGCCGAAGCCATCCTGCAAGCGCTGGAACTGCCCTACCGCGTGATGCTGCTGTGTACCGGCGACATGGGTTTTGGTTCGACCAAAACCTACGACCTGGAAGTGTGGGTGCCGGCGCAAAACACCTACCGCGAGATCAGCTCCTGCTCCAACTGCGAGAGTTTCCAAGCCCGCCGGATGCAAGCACGTTTCAAGAACGCCCAAGGCAAAACCGAGCTGTTGCACACCCTGAACGGTTCCGGCCTGGCCGTGGGCCGCACCTTGGTGGCGCTGTTGGAAAACCACCAGCGTGCCGATGGTTCCATCGCCATTCCCGCCGCCCTGCAACCCTACCTGGGCGGGCTCACCGAGCTGCGCGCCTGAGGCATCCCCATGACCCCCCCACTGCCAGCCCCACGCCTCCCCCGACATTCGATCTCTCCGCATGGATGGCGTTGCCGGTGCTGCACCGCGCCGTGACCCTGGTGCTGGCACTGGGCGCCGGGTTTCGGCCCCGTACCTGGGTGGCCCAGCAACTCAACACCCAGGCCCGGGCCGACGTGCTGCAACTGCCCCAGCGTTACCCGCCGGACGATGTACGCATCGCGCTGCTTGCCTTGCAAAAATCGGGCTGGGTTGAGCTGGAGGCCTCGCGCTACAACACCGCCGAGCTGTGGCGCTTGCGCCCGTCCGCTGTGGCCGTCGTGTACCCCATGATGTTTGTGCGGGCCTCGGTGCAACACTGGCGCCAGTGGTTGGCCGAAGCCGATGGCTACGCCAACCGCCACGGCCAAGGCATGCTGTACTCACCGACCGCCGCGATCGCCCTGGCGCGGCTGGAAGCCCTGGCCGGCAGCGACGAAGCCACGTTGCTCGGCCTGACCCAGCGCTTTGCCTTCTCGATGAGCACCAGCGAAATGCTGGCCTCGGCGGTGGGGGACATCATCGACGTCGATCTGCTGCCCATGCTCGACGTCAGTGTGCAAAGCAGTTTGTTGACCAGTTTGGTATCGGCCCAAATCACGGCATTGCAGCCGCCCCCCTTTGCGCTGGCACCGGTGGTGACGGAATTCCTCGAAGCCGAAACGGGCCCCGACAGCTGGCGGTTGCGCCTCGCTTGGGGCTTGTGCCAAGTGTTGAGTGGTGTGTCCGATGGCTTAGAGAGTGTCCTCGCGCCCCTGCCCGACCCCGAGCAGGCCGCCACGATGGGGCTGGACACACTCGACTTGGCCGTGATCGCCCAGGCCACCCGCGCCATGCAGGACGCCCAGGCCGGTCGTTGGACGAACGCCGAAACCCGTTTCGAAGAAGCGCTCAAAGCCCATCGAGCCGCCCACAACGCCCGCGCCAAACACGGGCTGGGCAGCACTTGGGGGGCCACGCTGTACGTCATGACCCTGCTGCGCCTGGGCGGTGCGGAACGCCAGGCTCGGGCGCTCAAGTTCTGTCTCAATGAAGGTGGCAAGCGCGAGCCCGTGGCCGACATCGCCGAAGGCGTGATGGCTCTGGCCATCCAAGTGCGCCAAGGGGACGCCCCAGCCAACGACCGCATGTTCTGGCCCAACAGCATGCGTTCGCCAAGTTGGCTGTCCTCGCTGGATTTGTGGCGCTGGCTGATGCGCGCTTGGCTGAAAACAGGCACCGAACCCACCCCCCTGAGCGCACGCGACCTGGACGCCTACGCCGTGCTGCACGAGCGGCTCACCGAAGCCGGCCTGCATGCACCTGCCCGGTGGTTAGAAAGCGCCCGCGCCGCCCTGGAAGTTCAGGCCTTGCCGCCCGACTTTTTCATCCAATCGGTGCAAACGAGCTGGCAAAGCACGCTGGAGGCTTTGCAGGCCCTGATCGGCGGGGACGATCAAACCCGCACCAAGCCGACGGCCACCGATCCCGATACCCGTCTGCTCTGGGGCTTGGACCTGGCCTCTGATGGCAGCGTTCGGGAGCTCGCGCCCTATGAGCAGCGGCGCAGCGCACGCGGTTGGAGCCGCCCCAAGGGGGTGGCCCTGAGTCGTTTTCACCGCAATCCCGCCCCTCTGGATGCCGACGACGCCAAAATCGTCGCCACGCTGCGCCAAGACACCAACACCCGTATTTTCAGGCTCGACCTGAGCGAAGCCCTGCCGGCCCTGGTGGGACACCCCCGCGTGGTGATCGCCCCAGCGTTGGACACCTTGGTGGACATCGTCGAAGCCATTCCCGAACTGGACGTCACCCACCAACCGGCCCGGCCCGGTGAGCTCCAAGCGGTGCGCGTGCGCATGGTGCCTTACATTGATCCCACAGGCGGTTCGGCGCTGCAAGGGGTGGCGGCGGTCAGCGCCAGCCATCAGCGGGAACTGGACACGCTCAAGAGCATGCGCATCCTGCCCAAAACCCCGCAGCGGGCCCGGTTGTATCGGCTGAACGTGGCGCAGCGCCGGGTGGCGTTGCTGCTCGGCATGCAAGGGCTGACCTTGCCCGCTGAGGGGCTGGCTCAACTGGAACCCATTCTGGCCGGACTGGGGGCCCATTTCCAAATCCACTCGGACGCCTCCCCCGTGCAAGCGGGCCGGGAACTGCCGGCCAATGTGCGCCTGCGCGCCGAGTTGCAACCCCAGGGGGACGGCGTGCTGTTGCGTCTGGTGGCGGCACCGTTTGGCCCCGACTACCCCGCCGGGCCCCGTCCGATCCCCGGGCAAGGCCGCACCCGCCTCGTGGTCGCGCTGGGCGGCGAAACCCTGGGCGTACAACGCCACTTGGAGGCCGAGCTGGCGAACCTGGAAACGGTGCTCGATGCCTGCCCGATGCTGTCCCCAGTGTCACCCGGCGCGCCCTGCGAATGGGTGCTGGACAC
The DNA here is from genome assembly GCF_002222655.1 of Vitreoscilla filiformis. GTDB lineage: Bacteria > Pseudomonadota > Gammaproteobacteria > Burkholderiales > Burkholderiaceae_C > Ideonella > Ideonella filiformis. Next base: position 591,878 of record NZ_CP022423.1, read on the forward strand.
GCCCGAAGACGCCCTGGCCCTGCTGGAGCGCCTGCCCACGTTGAACGCCTTGCAGGGGATGGACTGGCCCAAAGGCCGGCCACTGCGGGTGGACAGCGCTTCACTCCCTCAACTGCGTTTGAACCTGCGCACCAGCAGCGAGTGGTTCGAACTGGATGGCCGATTGAAGGTCGATGAGCAACTGGTGCTCGGCCTCCAGCAGCTTTTCCAACTGGCGCAACAGCACAGCCGTTTTGTGCCCATGGGCGAGGGCCGCTACCTGGCCCTGACGCAAGACCTGCGCGAACGGCTGGAAGATTTGGCCGCCGTCGGCGAGGTGGGCAAGCGCGAAGAAGGCAGCGGCACCACACTGCGCGTGCCGGCAGTGGCCGCGCCGTGGTTGGAACAAGCCGCAGCGGGCACCCAGCTCGTCACCGATGCGGGGTTCCAGCAGCGTCTGGAGCGATTCGAAACGGCGCAAGCGGTGGTGCCGGTGGTGCCGCACACCCTTCAAGCCAGCCTGCGCCCTTATCAAGAAGAAGGTTTTGAATGGGCCATGCGCCTGGCCCACGCCGGCCTGGGGGCCTGTTTGGCGGACGACATGGGCCTGGGCAAAACCGTGCAAGCGCTGGCCGTCTTGCTGGCGCGCTCCTCCCAGGGGCCGGCTTTGGTGGTGGCGCCGACATCGCTGTTAGGCAACTGGCGGTCGGAGGCGCGCAAGTTCGCCCCCACCCTGCGGGTGAGCATCTACGCCGAAGGGGGCCCCGAGCGGGCGGCGCAAGTTGGCACCTTGGGCCCGGGGCGCGTGCTGCTGGTGTCTTACCCCATGCTGCAAATCGACCAAACGGTGTTCGCGGCCAAGTCGTGGGCCACCCTGGTGCTGGACGAAGCGCAGGCCATCAAAAATGCCTCCGCCAAACGCAGCCAAGCGGTTTTCGAGTTGCAGGCAGACTTCCGTCTGGCGCTGTCGGGCACGCCGATCGAGAACCGGCTGGCCGAGTTGTGGTCGATCATGCGGGCCTGCAACCCGGGTTTGTTGGGCACGCCACAGCAATTCAACGAGCGTTTCGCCGGCCCCATTGAGCGCCAGCGCGACCGAGGCGCCCAGCGACGTTTGCGCCGGTTGATCGCCCCCTTTGTTCTGCGACGAACCAAGTCGCAGGTGCTCACCGACCTGCCCCCGCGCACCGAACTGATTCACAAAGTCGAGCCCGAAGCGATCGAGCAAGCGCACTACGAAGCTTTGCGCCGAGAAGTACTGGCCGCCACCGAAGCCAGCCTGGCCACGGCCCCGGTTGGGCAAGCGCATTTCAATGTGCTGGCCGGCCTGACCAAGTTGCGGCGGGCGGCGTGCGATCCGCGCCTCGTGAACTCGCAGCTCAGTGCGGCAGGGGCCAAAGTGCGTGCGTTTGGGGAGCTGGCGGCCGAGCTGGTGGCGAATGGACACAAGGCCCTGGTGTTCAGCCAGTTTGTGGACTTTCTGGCCTTGCTCAAAGCGCCGCTGGACGCAGCCGGCATTCCCTACCAATACTTGGACGGCAGCACACCCGCTGCGGAGCGCACCCGCCGTGTGGAAGCGTTCCAGGCCGGACAAGGTGATTTTTTCCTCATCAGTTTGAAAGCCGGTGGCTTTGGCCTGAACCTGACCGTGGCCGACTATGTGGTGATTGCAGATCCTTGGTGGAACCCTGCTGCGGAGGATCAAGCCACGGGGCGGGCTCACCGCATGGGCCAGCAGCGGCCAGTGACGGTGTACCGCCTGGTCAACCAAGGCACGCTGGAGGACAAAATCATTGCACTGCACCAGCAAAAGCGCGAGCTGGCCGACTTGCTGTTGGAAGGTCAGGAGACCGCTGTGATCCCCGATGCCCAAGCGCTGCTGGCGCTGATGCGCAATGACGAGTCTTGAAACTCAACTTTTCACGGCTGGGTGCTTGATTTTGGGGTGGAAATTCCACTAGAATGCGCAGCTTCACCCAGTAGACCACGGGTGGCACCGAACCAGGAGAGGTGGCAGAGTGGTCGAATGCGCCGGACTCGAAATCCGGTATACGGTTATTCCGTATCGAGGGTTCGAATCCCTCCTTCTCCGCCAAATCAGTGAAGCACCATGCTTCACAACGAATCAAGCCCCTAGGCAAATCAAGCGCCTAGGGGCTTTTTTCTTGTCACGTTGGTGCGGTTTGGTGCTGTGCAGCGCATAGGATTCCGGGGAACAAACCGGGGCACAAAGCCGGGGAACCGGGACACCACCGGGGAACGCCCCCAGGCGAAGACGCTGCCCACATACCGGAGCCCTTGCCATGCTGACCGACGCTGATTGCCGTAATGCCACCTGTCCACCAGAAAAGAAGCGCCACCGCCTGACCGATTCCGGGGGGCTTTACTTGGAGGTGAGCCCATCGGGTTCTAAACGTTGGTTCTGGAAGTTCTACCCGGACGGCAAAGAATCGCGGTTAGCCCTGGGGGTTTATCCCGCCGTGACACTCAAGGCGGCACGCCAAGCCCGCGACACTGCGCGCAAGCTCAGGGACGAAGGCGCCAACCCAGTTCAACAGCGCAGAGCCGAAAAACTCGCAGGCAGCGCCAACAAAGCGGTGACGTTTGAGGCCGTAGCCCGTGAGTTCTACGAAAGCAAGGCAGACGGGTGGAGCCCGACACATGCGGCGCGATGGCTTCGCCTGGTGGACAAAGACGCCACCCCCCGCATGGGCGCCCTACCGCTGTCAGACATCACGGCGCCGATGGTGTTGGACGTGTTGCGCAAAGTCGAAGCCCGAGGTGTGGTCGAAACCGCCCGCAAACTCTCGGAGTGCATCGGGCAGGTGTTCCGGTACGGCATCGCCACGGGACGATGCGAGAGAAACCCGGTGCCAGACCTACGCGGCGCCCTCAAGCCGCGCACCGTCAAACACATGGCCGCATTGTTGGAGCCGGCGCAGGTGGGCGCGCTGCTGAGGGCGTGCGATGTCTACATGGGCCAGCCCGTCACCCGCGCTGCGCTGGTGTTGTCCGCCCTGTTGTTTCAACGCCCCGGCAACATGCGAGCGATGGAATGGGCCGAAATCGATTTTGACGGGGCAATGTGGGCGATCCCATCGGCCAAGATGAAACGCACCGTTCAGGCCAAGAGAAGCGGACGGCCCCACATGGTGCCCCTGAGCCGGCAAGCGCTGGCGATCCTGGCAGAGCTGCGACTACTGACAGGCGGGGGGCGGTACGTGTTCCCGAGCTTGCGCATGGGTAACGCGCCCATGAGTGAAAACACGATTCGCGCAGCGCTGCGAAACATGGGTTACAGCAACAACGACATGACGCCCCACGGTTTCCGAGCGACAGCCAGAACTTTGATGGCAGAGCGCCTGAACATGAGCCCGGACGTGCTGGAAGCGCAACTGGCGCACGGCAAATCAGGCCCGCTCGGGATGGCCTATGACAGAGCCGAGTTCATGGCGCAGCGCCGGCAAATGATGCAAGCATGGGCGGACTACCTGGACACACTGCGCGAAGGGGCGCAGGTTCTGCAATTCCGCAGGGCGTGAGAGCCCTAAAAGTGAAATTCTGGGGGTTTTTGGTGGCTTTTCGGGTCTTTCGCGGCCCCCTGCCACGCCACACCAGCACCCCGACAAAGCCCGCGCACCAGTGCCACCCATGCCTGAAAAGTGAAATTACGGGGTCTTTTCGGTACTTTGTTGCTTTAATGAGACATTTAGGCTTATGGATACTGAGGGGGTTAAATGAAATTATTGACATACAAACGAACATGGTCTTTAGAAATTTTCTGGTGTTGTATTACAGTACCGTAATAGAATTGAGAGGCAAGTTTTATGTGTGACGAATGCGCAACAACGCCCGTTGTGCGCTACCATGCACTTTCGTTGTAACGAAAGTGCTCTATGCGCCATCAAAAAGCTGTCTCCCATCTGACACAGAACAACGGTGCTCACGCCGCCAACATTGCGGCCCTGACCGCTCAAGCCCGTAAGCCATCCCAGGACAGCCGGCAAACCGCCGCAACCGCCCACGACCCCGACGCACTGCTGAGAACCGCCGTCTTTGCTGAACTGGCGGGCACTTCGGTTTCGTGGGTCTATCGCCAAGCCCGCGAGGGCATGCCCGGCTTTCCCAAGCCGGTGAAGATGGGCGCACGTTGCACCCGCTGGCGTTCTGGCGATGTGCGGGCGTTCCTTCAAGCGCAAAGCGCCAACGTGTGAGGGGATGCGATGAAAACCCCGTACTCCCCCCCGACCTCCGCACCTGACGGCACCAAAAAGAAAGCCCTGACAACCGCGCCAACGGTCGAACAGGGCCAACTAACTGGTAATGAATGGGCTATTACAGACCAACAAGCCGCGCCAACGGCTGCTGAGTCAGGGGGCTTTGTCTTTGACAGCGCCACGGGCGGGATTGTCGCCACCAAGGCGGGCACATGCAAGCAAAAAATGCTGCGAAGCCCTGGGCCGCGCCGCGCCCTTGTGGCCCTGCTGACTGGCGCTGATACATCCCCCACAGCCTAAACGAAGGGACACACCATGCATACGATCACCGCACAGGTGAGCCGCCGGTGTTCCCACTTGGGTTCATCGGATCGGTTTCTGGATTTTCTGCGCGCCACACTCGGGGAAGTGCCATCCAAACACCTGCCGACACCTGGCAAGTTCTGCCGTTTCGGCGGCACCAGCAAGCCCATGTGGGCCCTGCTGTTTGAAGACGGTCAAGGGGGCATTGCTGGGGACTGGCGCGACAACAGCACCCATGTGTGGCAGGCACAAACCCACCCCCTCACGCCACAGCAAAGCGAGCGCGTTCGTCAGGCACTGCAACAAGTGCGAGCACAGCGGGAACGTCAGCAGCGCCAGCAATGGGCCTGTAACGCCTACAAATTGCGGCGAATGATGGCAGAGTCTTTGCCGGTCGAGCCTGGCAGCCCAGTGGCCTACTACCTGACGCGGCGCCTAGGCTTGCGTGCCCTGGGCGGATTCGTGCCTGGGTGGCAACAGCAGGTGATCCGCTACGCGCCGGCTTTGCCCTACTTCGATGAAGACGGCCAGCCGTGCGGCTCCCACCCAGCCATGCTGGCAGCACTCACCAGTCCCCAAGGCGAGCTGGTGGCGATTCATCGAACGTGGCTGACCCCAGACGGGCAAAAGGCCCATGTGCCCGGCCCGGTGAAGAAACTGACTTCGACGTGTGGCCCCTTGGCTGGCGCTGGCATCGTGTTGTTCAGTGGCCCGGATGAGCAAGGCGTCATCGGCATTGCCGAAGGCATCGAAACCGCCTTGGCCGCCAGCCTGGGGGCGGGGGTGCCGGTGTGCGCGGCCTACAGCGCCAGCAATCTGGCCGCTTGGTGCTGGCCTGAACAAACCCGCCGCCTTCTGGTGTTTGCCGATCATGACCCGGCCGGTCAGAAAGCCGCCCAAACACTGCTGGGGCGTGCCCTGGGAGCTGGGCTGCAAGCCAGCATCCTGACACCCAGCACACCTGGGCAAGATTGGTGCGATGTCTGGGCGCAGCGCGCAGCAAAGGCGGTGCAAGCATGAGCCGCAATCCTCCCGATGATCTGACGCGCCTGCAACTGGCTGCAACGTCACCCGACACCACTCAGCCAGACGGCACCCCCTGGCCGCACCCGTCACCCTTGCCTTGTGAACTGCCGCCGGTCAAGGCGTTTGCCTTCGCTTTGTTGCCCGACGCTTTGCGCCCCTGGGTGGAAGACATCGCCCACCGGATGCAGTGCCCGCCAGACTTCCCAGCCGTCGGGGCTGTGGTGGCACTTTCTAGCCTGATGGGCGCGCGTGCTGTCATGCGCCCCAAAACCCGCGACGATTGGCAGGTCACGCCCAATGTCTGGGGCGCCGTGGTGGGGCGCCCTGGGGTGATGAAGTCGCCCGCTTTGGCACAGGTGCTGGCACCACTGACCAGACTGGAATCACAAGCGACTGAGTGTTGGCAGGCAGAGCACCAGAACTGGCGCATTGACACACAACTGATCGAACTCCAAAGCGAACAGAAGCGCAAGGAAGCCAAGGCCGCCGCCGCCAAAGACACCGCCAAAGCCCGCCACCTGTTGGAACAGGCAGAGTCCACGGATACGCCAACCGAACCCACAGCCCGCCGCTTCATCGCCAATGACACGACCGTGGAGAAGCTGGGGGAAATGTTGGAGCGCCACCCCTGGGGGCTTCTGAGCTTTCGGGATGAGCTTTACGGCTTGCTGCGTGACATGGACAAGCAAGGACAGGAAAGCGCCCGCGCTTTCTACCTGCAAGCCTATGACGGGGACAAGGGTTACACCTTTGACCGCATCGGCCGGGGCACGGTACGCATTCCACGGGTCTGCCTGGCGATGCTCGGGGGCATTCAACCTGGGCGCATCCAAAGCTATGTGAGGGAAGCGGTAGGGGGCGGTGCTGCGGATGATGGTTTGCTGCAACGCTTTGGCCTGTTGGTGTGGCCTGACATCATCCGTGAATTCAAACTGGTGGACGAATGGCCGAACACCCAAGCCCGCCAGCAAGCCTGGGCCGTGTTTGAACGGCTCGCCACCTTGGAAGCAGACGACAACAGCCCCCAGGTGTGGAGCTTCACTCCGGACGCTCAAGCGTTGTTCGCGCAGTGGCTGGAACCCTTCGAAACGGAAATCCGAGGGGATGAACTCCACCCGGCTTTGGTGTCGCACCTGTCCAAGTATCGAAAGCTGGTGCCCGCGCTGGCGCTGATCTTCGCCTTGGTGGATACGCCCAACAACGCCCGCAAAATTGGCGTGCGTGAACTGATCCGGGCCTTGAGCTGGGCAGAGTACCTGCGCACTCATGCAGAACGGCTTTATGCCGTAGCGGTGACGCCCGCCAGTGGCACCGCCCACGCCCTGCTGAACAAGATCAAAGCCGGCAAGCTCACGGGCACCGATGGCGCCCGCTTGTCTCAGTTCGCGCCGCGTCAGGTGGCGGTCAAGGGCTGGGCGGGGCTGACTTCTTCAGAGGATGCCCGCAAGGCGTCCGAACTGCTGGCCGATTTTGGCTGGCTGGTGAAGTTCACCCCCTCGCCCAACCCGTCGGGGGGGCGCCCGGCCGGGGATGTCTTCCTGGTGAACCCGGCAGTTTGGGAGGGCACGGCATGAGTTGGCTTGCACGACTGAAAAGCTACGAAGCCCAGCGCCAGCACCCTACAAAACCTATGGAACCCCTGCCCCTGCTGGATGTGGGCAGTTTTGTAGGTTTCGTAGGGCAGGCTTCTGGGGGGGACGTGGAAATCATCCCCCCTTGCCCTGCCAACGACACGCCCCCGCCGGGGAGGGCCGATGCGGGTTTGCTGGCGCTGGTGGCGTGGACGGATGCAGACATGCGCCGCTTCATGCGCCGCATGGTGTGGCTTCAACGACTGCGGGGGCTGTCTGCCAAAGCGGCCGAAGGGGTGGCCGAAAAGCTCACCCAGCGTGACCGCTCGGGGGATGACCGCCGCTTGTGCGTGGAGTGCCAGCACCACAGCCCAGGGCGCTGCCGGAACCATCGCGCCGCAGGGCTGAACAGTGGGGAGCTGGCCCCCGATCTGGCCGCCCTTTGGCAACGCTGTGGGGGCTTTGCTGACCTAGAGCCGAACGCCTAGGTTCTTCCCACAGACAAGGGCCGGGGGTAACGCGCAACGCCCGGCCTTGCGCCAGTGCAGCGCCGGCAAAGTCTGTTTTCTGTACGCCACCACGCGGCCGGGTTGTCTCTGGCTGGCGCTGGTGGCGTTTGGGCTCAGATGTCCAGCGGGGGCAGCGCCTTCACGATCTTCATCGTTTCCAAACTCACGGTGATGACTTGCTGGAACAGCTCCAACGGGTAACGCGGGTTCTTCATGGTTTCCAGCGCCCAATCATTGGCGTCGTTCACGATGCCGCTGTCTTTGTCCACCTTGACGCACTGGCGCTCCACCACCCAATCCAGGGCGGGTTTGCCGTTCACCACGTAGTCATAGGCTTCAAGGGGAATGCCCGTCAGGGTGATTCGTTCGTTGTAATGCAGCGTGGTGCGGTCTTTTTCCTTGCCGTTTTTGCCGTACTTCATCTTCTCCACGCGGTAGTCAATCGGTGCCAAGGGCTTACCGTTGGTTTGGAGGGTGACGGGGTACGGCGCCACGGTTTCGTAGTTCAGATGCCAATGGGCCAGATCGCGCCCAGCCTGGGAGAACGCCCAGAAATCCGCCGCCGTCTTCACGCGGGGGATGCGGGGCAGTTCTTTGCTCAGGTTGTCGGCGTAGCGTTCGCGGTAGTCGGGGGAGTGCAACAGCCCATAGACGTAATAAAACAGGTCTTCTTTGCTGATGTCTTCGCCGGGGTAAGCCTCTTGGAAGTGGGCTAAACCTTCGTCGGTGATGGCGTCGCGTCGGGTGTACTTCGGGGGCGCTGGCTGGGCTGCTGCGGCTTCGAACAGGTCTTGGCTGTCTTGGGCAAACAAGCTGGCTTGCTCAGGCGCTCCACTGGGGCGGTCTGCGTCAAACTCAGTATTTTCAGCGTACAAATACATTGGAAAACACTGCGCCCCAGCCTCCAAAGAGTTGAAATCTATAGGTCTATCAACAATTAAAGCTGTTGCCCCATTTTTCCCGCCAGCACCATTAACGCATATCATTAAGTTGCAAGATGAAAAATCCGGGAATATTCTCGGCATCTGATAAACCATCTCATTCAATCTACGGCTAAAATAAACCCAGCTCTTTGTATAAGGCCGATAAACACTCGAAACCACACTAATAACTTGAAATTGAAGTTTTTCCGCCTTCACCAACCGCTGCTTAAGCGCCCTTGTCCAGCTAATACACGACGGGTCAGTATTGACGAATTCATCGACCATAGCCGCCCTAACACTTCTATCCTTGTCGCAAAAATAAAATCGATCAACTTCTTTGTTGTAAAAATCAACCATCCCCCTCATATTCTCAATCAAAAGCCCTTTGCTAAAGTTGCAACACCAAGTATCGCGCGCCGTCAAAATACCCTGAGAAAAATTCTCAAACAACCCAATCGAATTACTTTTCTTATCCCCTAAAGGAATGTGAGCCAAAAAACCATCATCTCGCTGCGAAAGCCAATCCCCATGCGCATCGGGGGTTATCGGCACCCACCCCGGTTGATCGACGGAATTAACAACACCTGCCACACTTCCAAAAGCCGCCACTTTTGCCAGCTTTTCTTCACGGCTCAAATAATCCCCAATATCATGAAAGAAAATTTTTCCAGCCTCTCTTAATTTGGGATTTTTTACCAATAATGAAACCGCAATAGGCGCACGACTACCCAAGCCAAAGATATTATCTTTCTCTTTCCTCCGAAGTTCACCAGAAGTTCGCGCATTGCCTCGCAAGTGGAAAACATAGATGCTACTAAATTCCTCAGTCAAACACTTTCGCAACCCATCCGCCGTATTGGAATCAATAAATCCCGCATTGGTGACAAAGCCAATGACACCGCTTTTACCCACACGGTCAGACGCCCACCGAATAGCGCGAACATAACTATCATACAAACCCTTGGCAAGCGTGGCTTTAGATTTAGCCGCATAGGTGCTGCGAATCCTTCCATCCAAAAATGGATAGGACAGATTATCATTATTGTCGTTTTCGCTTTTTTGCCCAATCGAGTATGGTGGGTTGCCCATGATGACGCGAATATCCAGCGCCTTTTGACGCTTGCGCCGTGCGCTGTTGTCTTCCAGCAGCGCATCCACCATGTCCTCTTGTTCGTACATCTGGAAAGTATCCGTCAGGCAAATGCCTTCAAACGGTACATACTCCCCGCCTACGATGCTGTGATAAACCGCTTCAATGTTGATCGCCGCGATGTAATACGCCAGCAACACCAACTCATTGGCGTGAATCTCTTTCTTGTATTTGTGGGGTAGTTGCTCAGGCGTAATCAGCCCACTCTGCAAAAGGCGCGTGATGAATGTTCCCGTCCCCACGAACGGATCAATGATGTGAACCCCCTCACTCCCAAGCGTTTGCCCGAACTCAGTTTGCAAAATGTGGTTCACGCTATGAATGATGAAATCCACCACTTCCACAGGCGTGTAAACGATCCCCATCCGAATCTTCAGCAATGGAAAGGCTTTTTCGAAAAATCGCTCATACAGCTCCTTGATGATTTTTTGCTTGGCCGTAGCAGTTTCGATGCCTTCAACTCTCATTTTCACGCTGTCATAAAAGCGTTGCAGCGTGTCAGCCTCTTTTTCCAAGTGGTGTTCGTTCAGAACATCCAACACCTTTTGCATCGCCTTGGAAATCGGGTTGTGCTGGGCGAAACTGTAATCCTTGAACAGCGCATCAAACACCGGTTTTGTGATGAGGTGCTGCGCCAGCATTTCCACCACCTCACCATCCGTAATGCTGTTGTTCAGGTCATCCCGCAATTCCGCTGCAAAAGCATCAAACGCGGCCCGCTCCACCTGATTTTCTGGGTTTTCTAGAATTCCATTGATCCGGTCAATATGGGTGCGTGCAATTTTGGCGATGTCATTCGCCCAGTCTTCCCAGTGGTGCCGGTTACCGACTTTTTGCACCAGTTTGGCATAAATCGCCTTTTCGATTTCACCGATTTCAAAATCTAGCTGGACTTGGGAACCTGCCCCACCCTTGGGGGCCGTTGGCTTGCCGATGGTTGAGCCCCCTTTTCCCGTCTTCTTAGGCTTGCCACCTTGTGGGTTTTGGGGCTTGCGCGGCACATTGTCCGTGGTGATGATCACTTCCATTTTGCTGGTGTCCCGACCGATCAAATCCAGCTTGTTCACCATCGCATCAAAACGGTCATCATGCGAGCGCAGCGCCTGCAAAACCTGCCACACCACGGCATAAGTTTTGTTGTCGTTCAGGGCTTCGTGCGGTTCCATCCCGGCAGGAATCACCACCGGCAGCACCACATAACCACGTTTCTTGCCCGGTGCGTTGCGCATGACGCGCCCCACGGACTGCACCACATCCACCTGAGAATTGCGTGGCGTCAGAAACAGCACCGCATCCAACGCGGGCACGTCCACCCCTTCGGACAAACACCGAACATTGCTCAAAATCCGGCAGGTGTCTTTAGGCGGTTCAGCCTTGAGCCATGCTAGCTTGCGTTCCTTCTCGCTGGCATTCATGCTCCCATCAACGTGTTCAGCCTCGCAGGCCAGCCGCGTGGCAACCTCGCTCGCGTCAGCTTTCTTGCCCGCGTCGGCTTCCTCGCCCGCATCGGCTTCCTCACTGTCTTGATAGGCTTTCACCACGTCTTGGAACATGCCGGCAATGGTCTTCGAACTGACCTTGTGCGTTTTGGCTTTCTTGCTCGGTTCGATCACCTGGCAGAAAGCCACGGCCCGCTTCATCGGGTCAGCGTCCCCCGTCAGCTCAGTGTCTAGCCCTTGCTTGGCTAGGGCTTTCCAGCACCCCACAATCTTGGCCGCGTCATCCACCTTGAGCTGGTTATCTGCGTCTTTCAGAAGACTCTGAATCCGCCGGCTGACGTGGCTTTCTTCCACCGAAAGCACAATCACCTTGTAGTCCACCAGCAACCCGCGCCGCACCGCTTCAGAAAAGGTGATGACGAACAGCTCAGGCCCGTAGAGCTTTGCGTCATCCATAGAGCACAGCGCCACCGTGCCTTGCTCTGCCTTGAGCTTGGCACTGTCCCCATAAATGCGAGGGGTGGCGGTCATGTACAGGCGTTTGCTGGCCCGGATGAAGCCCGCGTCATGCACCTTGACGAACGCGCTTTCGTCTTCGTCGGCAAACGTCGCCCCCGTGGTGCGGTGCGCTTCATCGCACACGATCAAATCGAAATCTGCCAGCCCGTGGCCCTTCTGCGCCCGGCTGATGACATCAATCGAGTGATAAGTGGAAAACACCACGCTCATGTGGTCAGCGTCGTGGCGCTGCGTCATTTCCAGCGCCAGCCGCTCGGGGTTCGTGGTGGCGGGGTAGCGCAGTTCATGGGTGAAGGTCTGCACCACGTCGTCATCTTTGGCCCGCTTCTTCCCTACGTCGCTGTCAGAGCAAACGGCAAAGCTGTGCAGAGGCGTGGCGCTTTCCTGCGTCCACTCGGTCAAGGTCTGCGACAACAGCGAAAGGCTGGGCACCAAGAACAGCACGCGCTTGCCAGCCCCGGCCAGCGCTTCAGCAATCTTCAGGCTGGTGAAGGTCTTGCCCGTGCCACACGCCATGATGAGCTTGCCCCGGTCTGCCGTCTGCAAACCGTTCAAAACCGCTTCCAGCGCCCTTTGTTGGTGTTCCCTGGGGGTCTTCTTTGCCTTGAGCACTGGTGCCGTTTTGGGCGCGTACTGCGCCCAGTCAATCTGGCTTTCTTCCAGCGCCGTCAGGTCAATTTTGTTAACCGGGGGCTGTTGGTCTGCCAGCGCGTTTTCCGCGTGTTCGCTCCAATGGTTCGTGGTGCAAACAATGATCCGATGCACAAACGGCTTTTTGCCCGAAGCGGTGAAGAAGCTATCAATGTCCGCCTTCTGCACCTTGTAGTCAGCCGCGTAGAACTTGCATTGGATGGCGTGGAACTCGCCGGTTCCTGCGGTGCGCGCCACCAGATCGATGCCCGCATCGCGCTTGTCCAAGCCTTGCAGTTCTGCCCATTGGGCATACGTCCACACGGCGCTGTAGTGGTCACGGTACGCCGGTTCATGGCGCAGGTAGCAGATGACCAGTTCTTCAAAGTACGTGCCCTTCTCGCGTTCAGTGACAGCGGCGAGGCGGAAGGTGTCCAGCAGGTTTGTCAGTGCAGTGCTCATGATGTTGTTTTGTTGAGGCCGTCGGGAGTGAGGGCGGATTGTGGCGGCGTCCGATGCCGTGGGATGGAAAAAGGCCACAGCGCCAACCCCACCAGCGCCAGCAAGGCGCGGCACCGGCACAGAAACGCGCCGAACCTCAGCCGTTCGGGGGAGGAAAGGCATTTCCGGAGGGGAGGAAAGGCGCTTCCGGAGGGGGAGGAAAGGTGTTTCCGGTGTGGGGAGGAAAGGCGTTTCCGGGGCCTAAATAACTATGTATTGAACAAATACAAATACAGCGCGAGCGCACCCGCACGCCCAGGCGAAGGGGAACAGCCAGAGGGGGAAAAAGTGGCCCTGCCGGGCAGAAAAAGAGCCCGGGGCAGGTGTGGGCGCTGCGGGGTCGGGTGTGGCAGGTGTTGGCGCTGCTTTTATGCACCACCGACGCACCACCGACGCACCCCACGACGCACCCAGGTGTGCTGAAACCGACACACCACCGACGCACCCCACGACGCACCCAGGTGTGCTGAAACCGACGCACCACCGACGCACCCCACGACGCACCCAGGTGTGCTGAAACCGACACACCACCGACGCACCCCGCGACGCACCCGGGTGTGCTGAAACCGACGCACCCGCGACACGCAACGAAAGCGCTTGACATGACGCGGGGCGGGGCGCGTACACTGCGCTCAACCGTCGCACATCCGGCGGTTCTGGGTTTGGCGACCCGGAGTCTTAGGCGCAGCAGCCGCGCCCGACGCGGCTTTTTCATGTCCTCATGGGGCCTGAGCTGCGCGCATGGTTCCGCTTCCATGGTGGGCCGTGTGGGGACACCCGAAAGGGTGTGCCGGTTCCTAAGCCCGGTTCGCCAACCCCGCACGGTCTGCCGCCCCCGTTTGGCGACGAGGGAGGCAGGTTCAAACCTGTCGCTTAGGAGCCATGTCATGGCTGACACCCTCACCGCGCCCAAGGCTGGGCGTGTAACGCTGCGCCGTTCTGCGCAAACCTCCCCCCGTTCGATCCGCCCCGCGCCTGAATACGCCCGGGCTTTCATGCTTCGGCTGGCCCGCCGCCTGGCTGACCGCGCCAGCGTCAAGCGCGCCCACCGCGCCGAAGACAGCGCCCAACGTGTGGCGCGTTTGGCCCCTGCCGCGTGCTGGCTGGAAGACTTCCTGTCTACCCCCACCCCCACCCCCAGCCCTTGGCACAGCACACGGGACGATGGTTCCTTGTATCAAGCCACCCAGGCCCTGCGCGCTGGCGATGCTTGCCAAGCCGTCAAGATGCTGAAGGAGGCCGCAGAGCAACTGCGCGCACCGCTTGCACCGCTCCACAAGACCGAGCGCCAGCAGCTTGCCCACGCCATCCGCACCACGCGCCTGATGATGGCCAACCCTGACCGCATCCCGAGCTTGCCGGTGCTGGACTTGGACGCCTTGCTGTCTGACTTCCAGCCCGAGCACCTTTCGGGCTTTGAGCCTGAGCCCCAGACCAGCGCCAGCACTGGCGCCGAAGTGTGGGGGGTGGCGGCATGAAAGAACTGATCATCCGCCCGTGGGCTGCTTTGGCTGTGTTGGCCGGGGGGGTGCTGACCGTCTGCCTGACGGGTTTGGGCTGGGGCTGGCTGGCGCTGGTGGGCGCCGTGGCTTGGGTTGTGGGCACTGCCGTGGTTGAAGTCATTGATGACTCACGCCAGCCAGTAGGCGCCAAGGTTCGCGGGTATCGCGCCCGCCAGCAAAAAGCCAACGCGAAGGGCTGAACCCATGAACGACAAGAAGAAAACCGGCCCCAGCGCTGCCGGACAGGCGAAGCCTTGCCAGTTGCACCCCTTCATGGGTATGACCGAGAGCAACGACGCCCGGCAACCCTGCGACGCCACGTTGTGGAGCGTGCTGGCTGTGGTGGATCAAGCGCGAGGGGTCGAAGCCTTAGAGGGCTGTGCCCCATGAGCCGTGAAGCAACTACGGCGGTGTGGGCGAACAGCCGCCAATCAGGTTCACGCCTGCTCATACTGCTGGCCCTAGCGGACTTTGCCGACGAGACCGGCATGGCGTGGGCACTCATGGAAACGCTGGCCAGCAAGTGCCGAATGACGGTCAGGAATGCGCGAATCTTGATTTCATCCTTGCGAGACGACCGGGAGCTGGAGGTGATCGAAGGCGAAGGCCCGCACGGGTGCAACGTCTTCAAGATCACCGTCATGAACGGGTCTGTTCCGATGGCTGGCGAACCCCCGCAGCCAGAGCCCGAAGCGTTGGCCCAAGCCCAAGCCCAAGCCCAAGCCCAAGCCCAAGCCCCAGCCCCAGCCCAAGCCCAAGCCCGCAGCGACGCACCCACGCCACCCCCAGCGCCAGCAGCCACCGAGACCGCGCCTGACACCTGGAAGCTGCCCATCCCTTGGGCCGCATGGTGCAAGGCCAACGCCCCGGCCCTGAGTGCCCAGGACGTGGCCCGCGACTTCATCCGCGCCCACGCCACCGCCCCGACCCTGGAAGCGTGGAAGCGCTTCTGCAAAGACACCGCCCGCCAGCGCAACAGCGCCCCCGTGCTGGCCGCCCAGCCTTGAGGAACTGCCCCATGAACACCCCAGAAACCAACCGCCCCCGCGCTGCCGCTGCCGTTTGGGAGCACAGCCACCAAACCGGCGCCCGCCTGCTCATGCTGCTGGCCCTGGCTGACCAGGCAGACGACACCGGCACCGTGCGCGTCAGCCCGCAGACCCTGGACACCCTGGCCAAGAAGTGCCGCACGAACCCGACCCATGTGCAGGCGCTGCTGTTTGCTCTGGTGGCATCGGGAGAGCTGGCCGTGACCTACCAAGGCGAAGGCCTCAGCGGTTTGGCGTGGGCGGTCTATCGAATCACCTTGATGGATGGCCCCGCCCCCAGCGCCAGCCCCCGCAAGCCTTGAGCGAAGGAGAAAGCACCATGCTTTTCAAGACATACGCCCCCGGCAGTGACGCCGATTTACCCCGCCCCATCTATGCCCTGCTGGGCGTGGTGGCGGGCGGGTTTGGGTTTTGGGCCTCGGTCATCACGCTGAGGTACTTCGAGCACGGCGCCCAAGCCCTGGAAGCCGACGAAGCCGCCCGCGCGCTGGCGCTGGCCGCTGCCTGGATGTTTGTAGCGTCCGAAATGGCCGGCTTCGGCATGGCCGCGTTCCTGCCCGTGCGCAAGATGTGGGCGCAGCGCTGGAAGCTGTTTTCGCTGGCCGGTGCCGTGCTGGTGTTGGAGGTTTGCACCATCGTGGTCGTGCAAATGTCGATCACCAAGGGGGCAGACATGAGCCAGCAAGCCGCCACCACCCGCGCCCAAGACCTGCGCGCCCAGATCGCCAAGATCGAAGCCAACGCCGCGCAGTTGCGCGCCAATGCCGAGAACCAGACCAAGCAAGCCGAGGCAGCGAAAAGCGCGTGGGCGCGGGTGCTGGCCGCTTCCGAGGCTGGCGCAGCGGCACGCGATGCGGCCCGGTTGGACGAAAGCACCGCCGCGCTGTATGCCGAGCTGGGCAAGACCGAGAGCGACAAGCGCCCCACCATCATCGGAATGATCGGCGAAGGCTACGCCCTGGCCTACGTGGTGGCGCGTGGTGTGCTGGTGTCCGTGGCCGGGCTGGTGTTCTTCGGTGTGGCCGGTGCGATGTGGCGCGCCGTCTTCACCGGTGAAGCGCCCAGCATGGGCCGCAGCACGGGCAAGCGCTCCCCATGGTGGCAACTGCTCAAGCCCAAGACCCGGGCCCAGGCCAGCGCACCCGCACAGCCTGAACAGCCGGCACAGCCTGAGCCGCAACCCCAGCCAGAACAGCAGCCAAAACAGCAGCCAAAACAGCAGCCAAAACAGCCGGAAGAGCCGACGACGGAGGAGATGCTTTCACACATGCAAATCCCCATCCCCAAGCCATGCCCGGTGTGCCAAAGCACGCGAAGGGCCAACATTGAACACCGCGCGTTCAAGCTGTCTGACGGGAGTGCAAAGCACTTGATGAGCTTGGTTTGTGATGACTGTCGCCATAACCCGGATTACGGCCATGACATCAGCCTGAAACCGCAAGACCTGCCAGATACAGAGCACGGCGCGCTACTGGAAGCCATTACCCGCTGGAACGCCAGCACCCCAGCGGCCCCAGCAGCGCCAGCAGCCCCGACACCAGCGCCAGCACAGCCCCTGCTCAAGCTGAACCCGCCCAAGACCAAGCGCACCATGCAGCGCCGCACATCGGCCAGCGTGGGCGCCAAGGTGGACACCGGCACCGGCCCCCTGGATGGCTACCGATACCGCCGTGTGCGTGCAGCGGTGAAGGCTGGCAAGCTGCGCCCCAGCATCCGCGCCATTCAAGCCGCAGAGGGTGGCAGTGCCGACACGGTGCGCGGCTACATCGCCGAAATGATCCGCGAGGGCGTCATCACCGAAACCCCGGACGGGCGTTCCTGGCAACTGCGCCCCACTGACGAACCCGTGAACCCCACTGCCTGACCCACCACTGACCCACCGCCCCAAGGGGCGGGCGAGGTATCCACACGCACATGCGGCATTCCAGTGGAACCGCCATGGATACCGACACCACGCCGCACCCAAAGAAGCGCCGGGACGTGGAAGGGCACACCCGGCGCAAAGCTCCCCCCATGAGGGGGACAGGGAGAAGCTCGCAGCGTACCTGCCGGGCAATCCAGAAGGGTGTGGCCCATCCTCACCCGTGGGGATGCACAGCGTGGGGTAACCCGATGGCGGCGCGTGGCACACACTGCGACAAGCTCAGACCGGCCCCGCGTCCATCAAAAGCCAACACCCTGCCGAACAGCCGCAAGGTATCCACACGCGCACACTGCATCCCGGTGGATACCGCCCTGGATACCGACACCACGCCACACCCAAAGCACTGGTAACCACCCTGTAAACCACCCTGTAAACCACCCTGTAAACCACCCTGTAAACCACCCTGTAAACCACCCTGTAAACCCCCTTGTAAACCGACACCACACCCGACGCTGCGACAAAGGCAAGCTGGTGCAAGTGGCACCCGCCGCCAACGAGCGGCGCGGCTGTTTGCGCTGTGGAAGGGGTCAAGGGGTTGTGTGTCGCTTGTAGCCGGGTGGAGCTTGAGCAAGCGCAGGGGCACGGAAAGGGACGGGAAGACCGTCAGGCGACACACGGCCCCTTGATGCCTGGAACAGTGCCCAACGCTCCTGGCCCTTGCCGGGGGATGCAAGCCGAAGGCGTAAAGCATTCCCCGGCAAGGTGCCCAGCGGCAGGCGTGCATTTTTTAGGTCGGGTCGGTCAACTTCACCGGCCCAAACGGCACATTTTGAGGGGCAGCAAAAAGAAACCGGGGAACAAATCGGGGAACAACTGCGAAAAAACCAGAGATTATCAAATGAAAATCAACAAGTTACGCCTGTTTTTCGATGTCCTCCTTCAAATTAAAGCCCAAACAGCGCAAGTTGTTTGGGCTTTTTCGTTGGATCTTATCAGCTACGATCCCGCGCTTGGTAAGGGCAATAACCGGGGCGCGAACTGACTTGCGGGTGCTTCCGGCACGTGTCTGGTCGCTGCGCGTACACAGTGCAGCGGCGAGTTTTGGCATCGAGCAAATGGCAATCTCCGCTGGAGCGCCGCGCCAACGTGAACAGCTCATGCCGAAAGTTGAAGTGCTCAATCACACCAGCTTTCGTCAAGCGTTTGGCGATCTGTTTGGGCGCTTCGTGCTCAGCCTCGAAGGGATCGACCAATCCCAAACGCACCAAATCAGGCAAACGAACGTCTGTTGGCATGGTGCAGCAGTGGGCCACGCAGGTGTCACACAGGCCATTACGGTAGCGTGTCCAGGATTCCAGCCGATCCACGTCGACGAGGTAGAGAACCGATTTCATACCACCCTTGATGCCTTTTGCCGCACTGACGCCACAAAGCAAAACGCCCACTGCAAGCAGCGGGCGTTTCTAAAACTTGGTGGCCTGGGGCGGAATCGAACCACCGACACGCGGATTTTCAATCCGCTGCTCTACCAACTGAGCTACCAGGCCGTCGATCAACTTGCGTGAATTGCTTGCTGAGCGAAGAATTCGATTCTAGCACAGCTTTTTTGAATCACGCAAGCGGGTTGCGTTTCGTGCGCGAAAGATCAACCCCGAGTTGCTTGAGCTTGCGGTACAGGTGCGTGCGCTCTAACCCAGTCTTCTCCGCCACACGGGTCATGGAGCCGTTTTCTCGGGCCAGATGGAACTCGAAGTAACTTTTCTCGAAAGCATCCCGCGCCTCACGCAGCGGTCGATCCAGATCAAAACTCTGCTCCGAGCGCAACCCCATCGGCTCCAGGGCTGTCGTCGTCCCGATCGCGGCTCCCGTAGCATGGGGCGTCTCAGAACCAAACGGCGGGGCCGGATGCGCCGGGCTCAACGGCGCAGCTCCCGATGCAGGACGCACCGTCACACGGGTGAGCGATTGCTCAACCGCCCGCAGCAACTTTTGCAGCGTGATGGGCTTTTCCAAAAATGCCGTGGCGCCAAACTTGGTGGCCTCCACGGCGGTGTCGATCGTGCCGTGGCCGCTCATCATGATCACGGGCATGTCCAACTGCCCCGCCGATGCCCATTCTTTGAGCAAAGTCACCCCATCTTCGTCGGGCATCCAGATGTCCAGCAGCACCAAGTCAGGATGCATGCGCTCGCGCATGTACCGCGCCTGCGCTGCGTTCTCGGCCAGCTCGACCGTGTGCCCCTCATCGGACAGGATTTCGGACAGAAGGGCACGAATGCCCATTTCGTCATCGACAACAAGGATGGTGGCCATGCATGTCCACACCAACGCCCTCAAACCACCGCGAGAGGGGGTGGCTCAGAGGCTGGCGGAGTCCTTTGTTCTGTGAAGCTGGGAAATGATAACGAAACCGAAGCGCCACTCACCCCATCGGCCCCTCCCGCCGCAGGCAAGTTTGTCAGGCGCACCCGCGCACCATGTTCTTCAGCGATCTTTTTCACCACCGCCAACCCCAGGCCCGTGCCTTTGCTTTTGGTGGTGATGTAGGGCTCAAAAGCGCGTTTGAGCACTTTGTCGCTGAAACCGGGGCCATTGTCGGTCACTTTCAGGCGAACCCGTACCCCACTTCCCTCACTTGGAGCCAACTCGGTACACACCGACACGCTTCCATGGGCCTGATCCTCAATGGCCTCCAGCGCGTTTTGCACCAAGTTGTGGATGACTTGGCGCAACTGCGTCGCATCTCCCGGAATGGGCGGCAAGGGCGCACCGTACTGCACCTGCAAGCGCCCGCGCTCCTGCGCTTCACCGTACAGGCCCAGCACCTCTTGCACCAAAGCATTCAAATCGAGCGGCTGCATGCGGGCCGGCGGCAAGCGGGCAAAGTCGCGGAATTCATTCACCAGCTTCTTCATGGCCTGCACTTGGGTGACGATGGTCGCCACCGAACGCACCAGCATGGCCTGATCGGGGCCTTCGAGTTTGGCTTCGAGCTTGTGCTGCATGCGCTCCGCCGACAACTGAATCGGCGTCAACGGATTCTTGATTTCGTGCGCCACACGCCGCGCCACCTCCGCCCAAGCTTCGCTGCGCTGGGCGGACACCACTTCGGTGATGTCGTCAAACACCACCAGCCGAGCGCCACCGGGCAGGACAGCCCCGCGCACCAGCAACGTCAGGTGATGGTCGAGGCTGCCCGTCACCGGCAGTTGCAGGGAGTCTTGCCAGGTGGTCGGCTCCCCCACGTCGCTCTGTTGCAGCTCGGCATCGAAACGTTGCCAGATCATGCGGGCGAAATCGGCCAGCTCGGGGCGCTCGGCCCAATCGTGGCCTGTCCAATCGTTCAGCGGCACCCGCAGAATGCGCGCCGCTCCTGGGTTGACGGTGTCCACCCGCTGCCAAGCGTCGAACACGATCACCCCAGCCGTCAAGTTGTCCAAGATGGTTTGCAACCAAGTGCGTGCCCGCTCCAGCTCGCGCAAGCTGCGCTCGGCTTGCTCGCGGGCGCTGCCCAATTGCTCGGTCATGAGGGCGAAACTGCGCGTCAAGCCGCCCAGCTCGTCCCGCGAGGCAAACACGGGCTTGGCGCCCAAATCCCCCCGCGCCACTTGACGCATGCCCTCAGCCAACAGCAGCAAGGGCCGCACCAACTCACGCCCCAGCACCACGGCCAGCGCCACCGCCGCAAACACCGACAGCGCCAGCGACAGCGTCAAGGTACCGGTGTACATGCGCCGCAACCCGTCACGCGCCAAGTCACGTTGCTGGTATTCCCGGTAGGCAGCTTGTACCAACAAGGCATTGCCCGTCAGTGCCCGGGGCAGGGCCTGCACCGTCATCAGGTAACGCACGTCGTCGGCCCGCAGGCTCAGTCGCGTGCTGGGCACGGGAGCCACACCCCGCAAACGCCCCTGGATGTTCTCGGGCGCCAGGCTTTCGTCGTCCAATCCTTCGATGTGCGTGGCCACACGGGCTTGGCGAGCTTGCTTGAGCAATTGGGCTTGGGGGCGATCCACCGCCCAATCGGTTTGCGTCAGGGTGCTGACCACGGGTGTGCCGTGGTGATCCAGCAGCGTGAGGGACTCCATGCCCATTTGCTCGCGCAGGCGCTCCAGCGTCATGAGTGTGTCCACGCTGGAGACTTCACCGATGCGTGCAGCGGCGGTGCGAGTTTTGGCGGTGAAGTCACTGTTCAGGGCTTCGAGGGTGCCTTTGCCCAGGGCCAAGCCGGCATCCAAAGCGCGCTCGACTTTCTCATCGAACCACGCTTCGATGCTGCTGGAGACGAACTGGTAACTCACCGTGTAAATCAGCGCCCCCGGCAGTACCCCCACCAGGGCAAAAATACCGGCGAGTTTGAGCAGCAGTTTGGTGCCAAAAAAACCCCGCCGCATGCGCAGCCAAATGCGCCCAACGATGAACACCAACGTGCCCGCCAGCGCCATGGCCACCAGCACGTTCACCCAGAACAGCCAGAGAAAATGCCGGTCGATGTCCAACGGCCCTTGCTGCAACAGCGGCAGCATGAAACTCAGCAACAGCCCCATGCCCGCCATGGCCAACAAGGCCACGCCCCAACCCCAGCGAGTGCCCGATTTCATGGTGCGTCACGCCCAGGATCGACGCGCACGGTGCGTTCGACCTCCAAGCGCCAATCCCCCATCGACACCAAATCGATTTGCATCGGGCGGGGCAACTGGCTGTTGTCCAGCCGATAACTGAACTCGATGTAGGACTTGTCCCCGGGCGTCACCGCGTCGGCATCGCTCACGCGCCAGTCGGTGATGCGTGAGGCCATGGCCAACGCTTCACTCAAGGTGGCCACAGTCTGGTGCAGCGCCCCGCCCTGGCTGACGCGCCAAGACGAGGTCAGTGGCTGGTACGCCAAACGCCAGGTGCGGTTCACGCGGGCCAGGCGTTCATCGCGCCAGTACCAGCGTGGCCGGTACAAGGTGGCCTGTGCCTCAAAGTACAGAGGGATGCCGCGTTGCAGCACCTCCTCAATGGAGCGACCCAAGGTGGGCCGCACGGCCACACTCAGCAGTAAGGCGCCATCTTGCCGGGAGACGTCCAAGCGGTGGACGTCGATCCCAGGCGCACCGCCCCCCATGGACGCCCAGACAGACCCACTCAGGCCCAAGCAGGCGGCCCCCATCAGCGCTCGCCCCCACCGCCGCCGAACGGCATCCACGGGCACTGGCGATGACACAAACACGCAGGCGGGCTTCACAGGCAAATCACTCAGGCTGAACCAGGGACAGCGCTGCTCGGCGCTGGCGAATGCAGCAGGGCGTAATAAAACCCGTCGGCCACCGCTGCGGTGGGATTGTCCGGCAGCATCAACACATGCCCTGGCGCGACCGGATCGACCTGCACCGTGCCGGGGCTTTGGCGTTGCACAAACGCCTCAACTTGCGCCGCCCCTTCCGCCCGGAACACCGAACACGTGGCATACACCAAACGCCCACCCGGCTTGAGCAACGGCCACAGCGCCTCCAACAGCTCGGCTTGGATGTGCGCCAGGGCGGTGATGTCCTGCGCGCGGCGCAGCCAAGCGATGTCCGGATGGCGCCGCACGATGCCCGACGCACTGCACGGTGCATCCAGCAAGATGGCATCGAAGGGCCGACCGTCCCACCAATCGGCCACGCGGCGGGCGTCGGCAGCGTGGGTGCGGGCCCGCAGGCCCAAGCGCGCCAACGTGTCCTCGACGCGGCGCAAACGCTGGGCGTCAGCGTCCAGCGCCAGCACGTCCAGATCCGGGCGCCATTCCAGCAAATGCGCGGTTTTGCCACCGGGAGCGGCGCAGGCGTCCAGCACGCGAGCGCCGGGCGGCAAGGCTTGCCCATCGTGGCCCAGCACGAGGGCGGCTGCCCGCTGCGCCGAGGCATCTTGTACCGACACCCACCCCTCCGCAAAACCCGGCAACCGTTCGACCGGACAGGGCTGGGTGAGGCACAACGCGTCCGGCCACAGCGCAGCCTCCAACGGCACCGCCGACAACCCCACCGCCGCCAGTGCTTCCAGGTAAGCCGCCACCGTGCTGCGCTGGCGATTGACGCGCAACACCATCGGCGGATGGCGCTGGGCCTGCGCCAACAGCGTGGCCCAATGGTCGGGCCAATCGCGGCGCAACTGGTCGATCCACCAGCGGGGGTGATTCCAACAGGCAACCGGATCGGCTTTCGGCCCGGTGGTCAAGGTGCTGACCCAGGTGTCGCGCTCACGGATGAACCGGCGCAACACCGCATTCACAAAACCTGCCGACGCAGGGGCCACACGTTGCACGGCGCTCACCGCTTGGTTGACCAAGGTGTGATCAGCGTAAGGCGGGGCCTCGTCGGCGGGCCACAGCAGCGCCAGCGCGCACAGCAGCAGCCCCTCAACTTCAGGGGGCGGTTGACGCGGCGCCAAACGCTGGCGCAGCGCCTGGGCTGTGCCCAAACGCCGCAGCACGGTAAAAGCCAATGCCTGGGTGCCAGGGCGCAGGGCGGCCGGGGTTCGGGTCAGGGCTTCGGTGAGGGAGCGGCCCGCACGCACGGCCGACACGGCATCGGCGGTGCTGGCCAACAAGCGGGCTAGGGCGGGCGAAGGAGAAGAGGGGGAAGAAGGTGCGTTCACGCGGGGAGTCTAACCAGCACGCGCCATGGGGTCATGACGCTTGCGGCATCGTCTCGCACAATCGAACTCCCCCCTAACGTGCAGGAGACCCCCATGATGCCTTCTTCCGCCACCGTTCCCGCTTCGCTCATCTTGCGTGAAGAAGACTTGGCCCGGCTGCCCGCGTCTGAACGCATTCGTTACCGCTTGGTGGGCGCCGAGCGGCGCTACCACGCCAACGACAACATCGCCGAATTCATCCAAGCCGGCGAGCTCGAAGAGCTCAAAGCCGAAGTGCAAGCCAAGATGGCCGAAGTGCTCAAGGCCCTGGTCATCGACACCCAAAGCGACCACAACACCCAGGACACCGCCAAGCGCGTGGCCAAGATGTTCATCGAGGAAGTGTTCCGGGGCCGCTACCAGCCGATGCCGAGCGTGACCGAATTCCCCAACGTCTCGCGCCTGAACGAGTTGATGATCGTCGGGCCCATCAGTGTGCGTTCGGCTTGCTCTCATCACATGTGCCCGATTTTGGGCAAGATTTGGATCGGCATCCTGCCCAACGAACACTCCAACCTCATCGGCCTGAGCAAATATGCGCGGGTGGCGGACTGGATCATGTCCCGCCCGCAGATCCAAGAAGAAGCCGTGATCATGCTCGCGGACACGCTGCAAGCGCGTGTCAAACCGGACGGGCTGGCCATCGTCATGGAAGCCGATCACTTTTGCATGCACTGGCGCGGCGTCAAGGACAGCGATTCGGCCATGACCAACAGCGTCATGCGTGGCGCGTTCTTGCAGGATGCCAACTTGCGGCGCGAGTTTCTCTCGCTGCTGCCTGGCCGCCGCGAGCGGGCCTGAGCCGGGGAGCCGACAGCATGCTGGTTCGCCTGTTGTACGCCAGCCGGGCCGCCGTGCAGCTGGACGCCGAGGAACTGGGCACCATCCTGCGCCAGGCGCGCCAGCACAACCCGGCGCAAGGCATCACCGGCGCGCTGTGTTTTTCGGATGGCACGTTCTTGCAGCTCATCGAAGGCGGGCGCAGCGCGGTCAATGCGCTGTTCCAGCGCATCAGCCGCGACCCCCGCCACACCGATGTGCTACTCCTGCACTACACGGAAATCAGCGAACGGCGTTTTGCCAATTGGACGATGGGGCAGGTGCAACTGTCACGCGTCAACCCGGCGTTGCTGCTGAAGTACTCGGAGGGCACCTCGCTCGATCCTTATGCCCTGTCTGGCCCCGCCATGCTGCGGCTGTTTGAGGAATGGTTGGGCTGCGCCGCCATCGTGGGCCAGGGCTGAAGCCCATCAGATGAACGGTGGCCGCCCGTTCAGCAACAAAGCCACGCCGAGCAGGGCAATCACCCCGCCAACGCAACGCATGGCACTTTGGGCGGGCAGGCGACCATGCAATTTGTCACCCAACCAAAGCCCGGCCACACAGCACACCAGGCCCAGCAGAAACACTTTGAGCACGATGAGTTTGAGCATCAAGCCCAAAATGACCATGAAAACAATGCGAAACGCCCCGTCGAAACGAGCAAGAAATGAAAATGTGCTGCGCAGTGCCGTGACATCCCGCAGGCGCCCAGCCAAGTAAATGATGTAAGGCGGCGCACTGACACCAAACATGGCCCCCGTGGCACCGCCAGAAAACCCCGCCAGCGGCGCCCAGCGTTCAGACAGCACGGAAATGGCATCTGGCTTGATTGCGTAGTAAGCGCCAAACACGATCACCACGACACTCAAAGCTTGCATCATGAGGGTGTTATCGGTGGTTGCCAGCAGGCAAACCCCCGTCACACACCCCACGAGGCTGTAGGGCAGGAGGCGAAGAATCTCCTGTTTATCCACCCCTGAGCTGCGTTTGCCCCACGAGAGTTGCAGGGCTGCCACATAATCAATCAGCATCACCCCCGGCACCACTTCGGAGACTGGAAAATACCGGCTCAAAATGGGCACAGCCACCATGGCCGAACCAAACCCGACGATGCCCCGGATCACATAGGCGAGCAACAAGCCCGCCGCCATGACCGAATAATCTGCCCATGCCATGAGATTACAAAATGGGGCGGTCTGGGTTTTGCGTGCGCCAAGCGTGGGGGGCGGGATTCAATTTTGGGGTTTCGCCGTACATCAACTGCCCCAGCAGTTCCGCCGAAGAAGGTGCCTCGGTCAAACCATAAGCCCGGTGGCCTGCATTGGCCCACAGATTTTCCAATTCGGGATGACGGCCAATCGTCGGCAGATAATCAGGCGAAGCCGGGCGCAAACCAGCCCAATGCACTTCAGGCTCCAACCGATGCAGCAGTGGCAGAATGTCCCCTGCCCGATGGTGGATGGCGGTGCGGGCGGCTTCTGTGGTGGACTTGTCAAAACCCACGGCTTCGCGGGTGGTGCCAGCCAAAATCAACCCATCCTGACGGGGCACCAAGTAGAACTGATCTTCCGTCAATACCACAATGGGCAGCACATCCGGGCGGGTGCGGAACAGCAGGATTTGCCCGCGCAGGGGCCAAACATCCATGTTGCCCGTCAATTCAGGGCCCAATAACTTGGTGCTCCAGGCGCCGGCAGCGATCACATACTGATCCGCTTCCAAAATGCCTTGGGGGGTTGAAATACCGGTAACCCGATTATTCGCTGTCAGCACCGACAACGCTGGGGTGTGCGGCACAATTTCCACCCCCAACAGTTCCGCCGCACGAATCGCCGCAGAGCCGACACGTGGGTTGCGAATGGAAGCCACATCACGCATCCACACACAGCTTCCGCCCGTTAAGTGGGGGGAAAACTCATGCAGATCACGGGCTTCACCAAACTGCTGGTTTTTTTGGCACCACTCGACACCCTTTTGGGTGTCGGCTTGCAGCACCGCCATCCCGCAGCGACGGTATTCAGTAGACAGCCCCGAAATTCCTTCAATGGTTTCATTGAATTCTTCGTACAACTGCATGCCCCGGCTGGCGATGGCATTGACTTCTTCGTTAAAACGCCACGGAGGCAACGGCGCCAAAATTCCACTACCCGCCCAAGAGGACTCGCGTGCGGGCAAACCCTTATCAATGATCTTCACACGCTGACCGCGACGGGCCAACATAATTGCCGTGGCGAGGCCATTGATTCCAGCCCCAACGATCAACGTATCAACGCGGCCCATGTCTGCTCCTGGATGCCAATTTCGATTGGCGGGTTTTTGGAGAGTGGTTTGGATAAAATCCGCCGCAGTATAACGCAGAGATAGGATGCGCCCACCCCCACCGCCAAGAATACAAGTAACACTTTGAAAAAAATGGCTCAGGGCCTACAGCGCTGCTGCCAAGCGTCCCACCCTTTGGCGCGCAGCTCACACGCCGGGCAATGGCCGCACCCATGGCCCCACGGGTGCAGCGTGCCGCGCTCGCCCAAGTAGCAGGTGTGGGTGTGCTCCACGATCAAGCGGTTCAGTGCCTCGCCGCCCAGTTGCTGGGTGAGTGCCCAGGTGTCTGCCTTGTCGAGGAACATCAGCGGCGTTTCCACCGTCATCGGGCCGTCCAAACCGAGCGAAAGGGCCACTTGCAGCGCTTTGAGGGTGTTGTCGCGGCAGTCCGGGTAGCCCGAATAGTCGGTCTCGCACATGCCGCCCACGAGCACGGACAAACCCCGGCGATACGCCAACGTGGCCGCAAACGTCAAAAACAGGAGGTTGCGTCCCGGCACAAACGTGTTGGGCAAACCATTGGCTTGCATCTCGATGGCCCGTTCGGCGGTCAGCGCGCAATCGCTGATTTGGCCAAGCACGCTCAAATCCAACAGGTGATCTTCACCCAAGCGCGCCGCCCAGGCCGGGAACTGGCGCGCCAGCTCAGTGCGCACGGTCAACCGGCAATCCAGCTCGATGCGGTGGCGCTGGCCGTAATCAAACCCCAGCGTTTCGACCCGGCTGAAGCGCTCCAGCGCCCAGGCCAAGCAAGCGGTGGAATCCTGCCCGCCTGAAAACAGCACCAGCGCGCCACGCGGGCTCACGCTCACGAACGCACCTCGCCTTGGCCCAGCACCACCCATTTCATCGAGGTCAGCCCTTCCAGGCCGACGGGGCCACGGGCGTGGAACTTGTCGGTGGAAATGCCGATTTCGGCGCCGAGGCCGTACTCAAAACCGTCCGCAAACCGCGTGCTGGCGTTGACCATCACGCTGCTCGAATCGACCTCGCGCAAAAACCGCATGGCGTTCGGGTGGTTGGTGGTGAGGATGGCGTCGGTGTGGTGCGAGCCGTAGCGGTTGATGTGGGCGATGGCTTCATCCAAGCCGCTCACCACTTTCACGCTGATGATGGGCGCGAGGTATTCCTCGAACCAATCGGACTCAGTGGCATCCGCCAACTGGGCGCCGGGCACGTCGCTCAGCATCGATTTGGCCGCCGGGCAGCAGCGCATCTCCACGCCCTTGGCCGCAAAGATCGCGCCGATCTTGGGCAGGAACGCCGCCGCGCTGCGCGCATGCACCAGGAGGCTTTCGGTGGCGTTGCAGGGGCTGTACTTTTGGGTCTTGGCGTTGTCGGTGACGATCAACGCTTGTTCGATGTCCACCTCGGCATCGATGTAGGTGTGGCAATTGCCGTCCAGGTGTTTGATGACGGGCACACGCGCTTCGGCGCTGATGCGCTCGATCAGCCCCTTGCCGCCACGCGGGATGATCACATCCACGTACTCGGGCATGGCGATGAGTCGGCCCACAGCGGCGCGGTCGGTGGTTTCCACCAACTGCACGGCCTCGGCTGGCAAGCCAGCTTCCACCAACGCGGCCTGAACCAACTGCCACAGCGCCAAGTTCGAGTGGATCGCTTCCGAGCCGCCGCGCAGGATGCAGGCGTTACCGCTCTTGATGGCCAACGAGGCGGCCTCGATCGTCACGTTCGGGCGGCTCTCGTAAATCATGCCGAACACACCCAGCGGCACGCGCATCTGGCCGACGCTGATGCCGGTTGGCCGGCGCTTCACACCGGTGATTTCGCCGATGGGATCGGGCATGGCGGCGAGTTGCTCGCAGCCTTCGGCGACGGTGGCCACCACCTTGAGCGTCAAGCGCAGGCGATCGACCATCGGAGCGGCCAGGCCGGCCAGCTCGGCGGCGGCGATGTCCTTGGCATTGGCGGCTTGCAGGGGCTCGCCAGCTTCGCGCAACCGGCGAGCCAGCGCCAGCAAAGCGGCGTTTTTGGCACGCGTGCTGGCGCGGGCCATGACGGTGGCAGCGGCGCGGGCTTGGGCGCCCAACGCAGCCATGTAAGTGGGGATGTCGTGCGGGGTGGCGGTGCTCATGGGGGGATTATCGCCAGCAAGCTCATCCACAGCGGCACACTCCCAGCCACCAGCAGGGTGGAGACCACGGTGGCCGCCGTCACCTCGGCTTCGGCCACGCGGTAACGCTGCGCGAACAGCAAGGCATTGCTGCCCGATGGCAGGCTGGCCATCATGACGACCACATTCAGCGCCAGCCCTCTCAGCCCAAACACGCCATATGCCACGGCCAGCACCCCGAGCGGATGCAGCACCATTTTGAGCAGCACCAAACTCAGCGCCCCCCGCAACGAACGCGGCCAGCCCAGGTAAGCCAGGGACATCCCGATCAACGTCAAACACAGCGGCACCACAGCCGAACCCAGGACGTGCAAGACCTCGTCCACCGGCCCCGGCAAGGCCCAGCCTGTGACGTTCCACAGCAACCCCGCCAGCACCGGCAGGACGACGGGATGCACCACCGTATTGCGCAGTGTCAAACGCAGCATCGCCCAGCGGTTGGCGCCGCCTTGCTCACGCGCCAAGTCGGACTCCACCAAGGCCGTCAGCACCGTCAACAACACCAGGGCGTGCAAGCTGACGAGCGTCAGATGCAACCCGAGACCGGCTTCGCCAAACAAAGCCGCCGCCAGGGGGATGCCAATCTGCACCGAGTTGCCAAAACTCACCGTAATGGCCCGTGTGGCCGCCAAAGCGGCGGGGCGTTCCGGGTGGCGCGTGCGCTGCCAGCGGTTCCAGGCGTAAACGAGCAGCAGCAAGCCCACGGTCGGCACAAAAAACGCGGCGAGCATGTGCCAAGGCAGCGTCGCCAGCTCGATGCGCGCCGTGGTGCGAAACAGCAGCGCTGGCGCAAACAGGTAGAACGCGGCGTGCGCCAGCACACGCGCTGGGTCGGCCTGCTCATCCCCCAACCAACGCAGCCGGCCCACCACCCAGCCCAACACCACCACCAGCACGATGGCCAGCAGCTTGGAGAACAGGGCCAGGGTCATGCGTCAGGACTCGGCGCTGGCTGCTGCCCGACGGCCTGCGCTTTTCGCAGCCGGCTTGGCCGCACGCGGTTCGAACTCGAAGCCGACTTTGCCCTCTTTTTTGTCCCACACCAAGAAGGCTTTGAACTTGCGCCGCGTTTTGTTGGAGACGAAGTTTTCCAGCAAATCCGTGCGCCCCGTGCTCAGCAGCTTGACAAGTTGCTCACCCGACACCGGCTGTTGCAGGATGACGATGCCCGTCTTGAAATCGCACTTCGCTGGCACCGCAACCGAGTGTTCGCACACATAGTTGCTGCCGTGCTCGTACACCTTGCCGCCGCACTTGGGGCAATGGCCGAGGGCGATTTGGTCGGCAAAACTTGGCGCTTCGGCCTCGCCTTCTTCGGGCTGGGCATCGTCGCCAAAGTCGAATTCGAGTTTCGAGCTGGCGCCGGCTTCGCGCACCAGTTTCAGTTCCGCCGTGAACGGCCAACCCGCCTTGGAGCGGAAGCCCTCCAGCGGCCCGATCTGCCCCGTGCTCAGGAATTGCTCCACCTCGTGCAGCTCAAAACTGCGCCCGCCCGGGATTTTGGTGATGGAAAAGCCGCAGCCCTCACTCTCACCCGTCGGGCCGGTGCAGGTGAAACGGCGGTAGTTTTCTTTCACCACGCCGCCGCAATCCGGGCAGTGGGCCTTCAGGGTGGCGTAATCGCCCGGAATCGTGTCCCGGTCGTATTCCTTGGCTTTGCGCACGATGCGCTCGGCCATCTGCGCGATGCCCTGCATGAACGCTTCGCGTGAGAGCTTGCCCTGCTCCATCTCGGCCAGCTCGTGCTCCCAATGGCCGGTGAGCTCCGGTTTGGTGAGATCCTCCACGCCCAGGCCGCGCAACAGCGTCATGAGCTGGAAGGCTTTGGCGGTGGCGATCAGATCCCGCCCATCGCGCAGCAGGTATTTTTCGGTGATCAGCCCTTCGATGATGGCCGCCCGCGTGGCCGGCGTGCCCAAGCCTTTTTCGGCCATGGCTTCGCGCAGCTCGTCATCGTCGATCAACTTGCCCGCGCCTTCCATGGCAGAGAGCAGCGTCGCTTCGTTGTAGCGTGCCGGTGGCTTGGTGACGAGCGCCGCCGAGGTGGCTTGCTGCGTCTGCACCCGCTCGGACGGCTGAACGGGCACGAGGTTGGCATCCTCGTCCTGTGCTTCTTTGCCGTACACCGCCAGCCAGCCGGGGTTCACCAACACCTTGCCGTTGGTTTGGAAGTGCTGCGCCCCGGCTGCCGTCGCGACTTGGGTGATGCGCGTCGTCACCAAAAATTCGGCCACCGGGAAGAACACCGCAATGAAGCGCTTGACCACCAACTCGTAGAGTTTGGCCTCCAGCTCCGTGAGGGACTTGGGCGCTTGCAACGTCGGGATGATGGCGAAGTGATCGGACACCTTGGCGTTGTCGAACACCTTGCGAATCGGCTTCACATAGCCAGCGGACAGCCCTTTGCGCGCATGCACCGCCAGCGCAGCCAACGGCCCTGGCAGCGCCTCATCGGCCAGCATCTGGAAGGTTTGCTGCACGGTGCTGACGTAGTCTTCCGGCAGATGGCGCGAGTCGGTACGCGGGTAGGTCAGCGCCTTGTGCTTTTCGTACAGGCTTTGCGCCAGGGACAGCGTCGTTTTCGCCGAAAACCCAAAACGCGAGTTGGCTTCACGCTGCAAGGTCGTCAAGTCGTACAACGCCGGGCAGGCTTGCGTCGTGGGCTTGGACTCATCACTCACCACGCCCGTCTGGCCGCGCACCGCCTCGGCCACGGCGCGGGCGGTGGCTTCGTCCCACACCCGGTCGGCGCGGCGCTCGGCGTCGTCGTTTTTCTTGAAAGCCGGGTCGAACCACTTGCCTTCGTAGGTGCCGGCAGCCGCCTCGAATGCGGCCTTCACCTCCCAATAGGGTCGGGCAACGTGCTTGCGGATTTTTTCCTCGCGCTCCACAACGATGGACAGCGTCGGCGTCTGCACCCGCCCCACGGTGGTGAGGAAGAAACCGCCGTCCCGCGAGTTGAACGCCGTCATGGCGCGGGTGCCGTTGATGCCCACCAGCCAATCGGCTTCGGAGCGGCTGCGGGCCGCATCGGCCAAGCCTTGCATCTGCGCATCCGAGCGCAGACGGTTGAAGCCATCGCGGATGGCTTGCGGCGTCATGCTTTGCAGCCAGAGGCGCTGCACGGGTTTGTTGACCGGCTTGCTGCCCCCGGCGTACTGCACGATGAGGCGGAAAATCAACTCCCCCTCGCGGCCCGCGTCGCAAGCGTTGATGAGTTCGGTCACGTCCTTGCGCTTGACCAGCTTGGCCACGGCCAGCAAACGCGCTTTGTTCTTGTCGATGGGCGCCAGGTCGAAATGCGGCGGCAGCACGGGCAGGTGGGCAAAACTCCACTTGCCGCGCTTGACGTCGTAGGCTTCCGGCGCTTTGATCTCGACCAAGTGGCCCACAGCGCTGGTGACGACGTAACGGTCGTTCTCAAAATGATCGGCCGCTTTTTCAAACTTGCCGGCCACGGGGGTGAGGGCCCGCACGATGTCCTGCGCGACGCTGGGCTTCTCCGCGATGATCAATGACTTGCTCATGTGAATTCTGGTGGGGTGGGTGGGCGACAAAAGCCCCATGCCTACAATCGCTCGGGTTCGCGGGCACGCACATCGCACACATGCATGCGCGTGCCCATGACCTTCAATGTACCCAATGAAGCCCCCCGCCTCCGATTCCCGCGTTTTTGAAGCTGTTGACACTGGCGCAGCACGTCAGGGAGGGCGGCGCTTTCAGGTGCGTCGCAGTGCGGTACATGGCCGAGGGGTGTTTGCCCTGCGACCGCTGCCAGCCGGGGAGCGTTTGATCGAATACACCGGCGAGCGCATCACCTGGGAGGAAGCAGTGGCCCGCCACCCCCACGACCCCACCCAACCCACCCACACGTTCTACTTTGACTTGGACAGCGGCCTGGTCATCGACGGCCACCGAGGCGGCAACAGCTCGCGCTGGTTCAATCATGGGTGTGACCCGAACTGTGAAGCCGTGGAGAATGATGGCCGCGTGTTCCTGCATGCGCTGCGCGACATTGCGGTCGGGGAAGAACTGCTGTTTGACTACGCTTTGCTCTGTGACGAACGCCGCACGCCGGCGCTCAAGCGCTTGTACGCCTGCCACTGCGGTGCCCCGACCTGCCGAGGCACCATGCTTGCTCCTCAACGTCGCCGTGCGGTTCGGTACGGCCCGAAGCCATGATGTCTTCCTACCATCTGCTCTCCTCCTCGGATGAGCTGCCACCGCCCAGCCCCTGGAACGTGCAAGCCCTGTGGGAAGTGCTGCGCCCGAACCTGCCCGATTTGTCGATCGAAGTCGTCGATCAGGTGGACTCCACCAACCAGACCTTGGTGCAACGCCTGCACGGCGCCGTGCGCAACGCCCAAGGCCGGGACTTGCGCGCCCAAGACCTCAGCCCCTCGTTGCTGGTGGCCCAGCGGCAGATCGCTGGGCGGGGCCGGCTGGGGCGCAACTGGATGTCGCGCCACGGTGCGTCGCTGACGTTTTCGCTGCAACTGGCGCTGGAGCGCTCGGATTGGTCAGGGCTGTCGCTGGCGGTGGGGCTGGCCGTGGCGCGGGCGTTTGACCCCACGGCCCAGCGTCTCGGCTTGAAGTGGCCGAACGATTTGTGGATCAAGGACGGCCCCGATGGTCAAGGGCGCAAGCTCGGTGGCATCTTGATTGAAGGGTTGGGCGTCAGCGGTCGGCGCATGGCGATCATCGGGGTGGGGCTCAACATCCTGCCTTTGCGCATGGCTGAGCCTGTCGCCTCGCTGAGTGAGCTTTGGCCCGACCTGACCGCCCCGCAAGCCTTGCACCGCGTCATGCCCGAGCTGGTGCGCACCATTCACATGTTTGAAGCCCAGGGCTTTGCCGCCATGGTGGATGACTTCGCCCGCTACGATCTGTTGCGCGGCCACCCCGTCGTCACCACCGACGCGCAGTGCCCCCAGGGCATCGCCGAAGGGGTGGCCGCCGATGGTGCATTGTGCGTGCGTCAGGGCGATCAACACATGCGAATCGTCAGTGGAGAAGTCAGCGTGCGCCCGGCCGCAGCGGTGGCGGGTTCGACATCGTTTCATGCCGATTGACGGGAGAACCTGAGCTGTGCGTTATCTGCTGATGGTGCTGATTTTGGCGAATATGGGTTACTGGGCTTGGAACCGCCCCGAAGTCGTGGCCTGGCGCAGCCCTGGGCCCGAACCAGGGCGCGAACCGGAGCGGCTGCAACAGCAAATCCACCCGGAAAAAGCGCGCATTCTGACCACGTCGGAAGCACGTTCGATGGGCATCATCGCCCGTCCGCGCAGCTCCCCGCGTGCAGAAGCGCGGCGGGCCTCGGGTGCGGCCACCGATGCCCTGCTGTGCCTGGAAAGCGCCACCCTCAGCGATGAAGAGTTTGGCCAGCTCACGCAAGAGCTACAAAAGAACGGCTTCACCCGCACCGATTGGGAAGATCGCCGGCGCGAATACCCTGGCCGCTGGGAAGTGGTGCTCGGCCCCTTGAGCGACCAAGAATTGCCGCAGCGCATCGCCGCCCTGCGCAAGCTCAAGATCGATGCCGAGGAAATCAAGTCCCAGCCCGATGTGAGCCCAGGCGTGATGCTCGGACGCTACAAAGACCCCAGCGACGCCGAAAAGCGCTTGAATGAGGTGGCCAAACAAGGCGTGCGCGGCGCACGGGTGGTGGAAATCAAACCCCAGCGCGTTGAGCACCGCTTGCGCATCGATGCGTTGACCGAATCGCAAGCCGCCAAAGTGCGCGAATCCAGCACCGCCATCAAGTGGCAGGCCTGCGAGTCCTGACCCCGCTCACACCTCGTCGGCCAGCACCTCGGTGGCAATGAGCTGCTCACGCAGCGCCATGCGGGCGCGCCAGCCAGGGCCGTGCCACAGCGGTTCGGTGTCGTCTTCCAGCGCCAGCACGGCGCTTTCTTCGTCGGGCCACAGGCGCATCTCACACGCGGGCGGGCCGCCTCGGGCGTCGAGTTTGGCCGACAAATCCGCCGCATCGTAGGCAAACCAAGCGTAGGGCGCTTGCCCTTCGGGCAGTTCGAGCAGGTAAATCATTCGGCCCCCTCGGCAAAGACTTTTTGCCATGCGGCTTTGCGCAAACGCTCGGCGATGGCCAAGGGGGAGCCGTCGAACGTGTCGTTGTGGCGCCGCAGCGCCGACTGGGCCACCGAGGCTTCGGCCAAGGTCAAGGGCAGGCGCCCCGCCATGTGCGTGGCTTTGGGCACCACACGCAAGATGGCCTGACGGTTCGGGTGCTCTTCCAGCACGACGACGTGGTCGGTTTCCGGCTTGCCATCGAGGCAAATCCAACCGTTGATGACTTCGACCTGGCGGCCGTCCAGGGTGGTTTTGACGTAGGTGGCTGGCATGTCGCGTTCCTTGGTGACACAGGGCGATGGGTTTGTCGGGTTTCCCACCGGGCCAGCCGTTTCAAGCAAAAACAGGGCCGCGACACCGCGACCCTGTTCACACCGCTCAACGCCAGCTCAGAACTTCACCAGGATGTCTTCGTTGCGCACGATGAACTGGCACGCCAGGCGCCACGGCGGCGGCACATCGCTGTTTTCAGCGGCGTCGATCTGCGCTTGGGTGATCTTGCCGGCATAGCGCAGCACGGCTTTTTCCTTTTCGGTCAGGGCCACGCCGTAGGGCGCTTTGTCCGACAGGATGTCGATTTGCACCGCGCACGAACCACACTCGCCGTTCTCGCACTCAAAATGCACCGGCACGCTGTTCGCCTTGGCCACGGCCAGCAAGGTTTTGGTGTCTCCGGCCACAGCGTAGACCGTCAGGTCTTTTTTCATGCTGGGGGAGCTGAAGGTCACATTTGCCATCTTGGTTCTCCTGGCGAAAAAAAAGGCCGGGCTTTGCCAAGCCACGGCCCTCGGGGAAACATCAAACGCTGGGGATCAGCGGATGATGTCGTAGCTGTAGTCGGTCTTGCCCGGGATGATGGTGTTGGCGTCGAGCGTCTCGAAGAACTCGTCCAGCAGCATGATCAGGGTGCGCATCGCGCCGTCGTAGCCCCAGGTGGGGTAACGGTGGTAGTGATGGCGGTCGAAGATCGGGAACACCATGCGGATCAGCGGGGTGCCGGTGTCGCGCTCCAGGTACTTGCCGTAGGTGTTGCCGATGAGGAAGTCCACCGGTTCCACGTTCAGCAGGCTGCGCATGTGCCACAGGTCACGCTTCGGGTAGGCCTTGCCGCCGGCGCCGTAGGGCGAGCTGGCCAGCAGGGCTTCCACCTTGGCGGCCCAGTCCTTGTCGCCGTTGGTGGCCAAGACGTGCGTCGGCTCGGCGCCCAGTTCCAGCAGGAACTCGGTCAGGCCCAGCATTTGGTCCGGATCCCCGTACAGGGCGAACTTCTTGCCGTGCAGGTGGGCTTGGCTGTCGGCCATGGCATCCACCAGTTGGCCGCGCTCGGCTTCCAGCTCGGCCGGCACCGGCTTGCCGGTGAGTTCGCTGATGGCCATGATGAAGCGATCCGTGCCGGCCACGCCCACCGGGCAGTTCAGCGTCACGACTTGCTGGCCCTTTTCCTTGATGTACTTGGCCGTCTTCTCGGTGCAGTACTCTTGGAAGACGATGGTGGCCTTGGCGTTGAGCGCCTTTTCCACTTCTTCCTTGGTGGTGCCACCTTCGTACATGCGGAACTCGCCATCGGTGGGGGTGTTCCACACGGCAGACGGGTCGCAGAGGATGGTGTAGTCCACCCCGAACAGGTTCAGGATGCGCTTGATTTCCTTCATGTTGCCCACGACGAAGCCGTCGAAGCCACCGATGAAGTTGATCGAGTCGTTCGGCACGCGGGTCAGCGGGGTGGTGGTGCCGGCCTTGCCGTCCCAGAAGTGCTTGAGCACGCCCAGCAGCGCGTTGTCGTAGCCAGTGATGTGGCTGCCGACGAAGGCCGGGGTGTGGGCGAACGGCACATCGAACTCAGCCGGGACGCTGCCCTTTTGCTTGGAGTTCTTGATGAAGGCGTCCAAGTCGTCACCGATCACTTCGGCCATGCACGTCGTCGAGACGGCGATCATCTCGGGCTTGTACAGGTTGTAGGCGTTGGCCAGGCCGTCGATCATGTTGTTCAAGCCACCGAACACGGCGGCGTCTTCCGTCATCGACGAAGACACGCAGCTGGTCGGCTCCTTGAAGTGGCGGCTGAAGTGCGAGCGGTAGTAAGCCACGCAGCCTTGCGAGCCGTGCACGAAGCTCAGCGTCTTGGCAAAACCGTTGGCGACGTACACGGCACCCAGCGGCTGGCAAGCCTTGGCCGGGTTCACGACCAGCGCTTCGCGGGCGAAGTTCTTGTCGAGGTAGTCCTTGCTCTTGGTCCAGTCGCGGATTTCTTGCACCTTGGCTTCGGGGTGCTTGAACTCGAACTGCTTCTTGTTGGCGAACAGCTCTTGGTACTCGGGCTCACGAAAGAGCATTTCGTGGTCGATGATCTTGTCGGCGTTCTGAGGCATGGTGGCTCTCCAGACAGGCTAAGAATTCAGAGGGCGAGGCAGCTTCAGGCGGCCTTCTTCCACGGGGCGGACTTGGCCAGCTTCCAGATCGGCGAGCTGATGGCCATGTCCATGTCACGGGCGAAGATGGCGAAGCCGTCATAGCCGTGGTACGGGCCTGAGTAATCCCAGCTGTGCATCTGACGGAAGGGCACGCCCATCTTCTGGAAGACGTACTTTTCCTTGATGCCCGAGCCCACCAGATCCGGCTGGATCTTTTCGGCAAACTTCTCGAATTCGTAGCCGGTCACGTCGTCGTAGACCAGGGTCGAATCCTTGATGTAGTGGGTGGTGCGTTGGTAGTCGTCGTTGTGGGCGAACTCGTAGCCCGTGCCGACGATTTCCATGCCCAAATCTTCGTAGGCGCCGATGACGTGACGCGGACGCAAGCCGCCCACATACAGCATGACCTTCTTGCCTTCCAGGCGCGGCTTGTACTTGGCGATCACCGCATCCACCATCGGGCGATAGCGGGCGATGACTTCCTCGGCCTTGGCCTTGATGGTGTCGTCGAAGTGCGCGGCGATTTCGCGCAGGCTCTTCTCGATTTGGCTCGGGCCGAAGAAGTTGTATTCGACCCAAGGAATGCCGTACTTCTCTTCCATGTGCCGGCTGATGTAGTTCATCGAGCGGTAGCAGTGGAGGACGTTCAGCTTGGCCTTGGGGGTGTTTTCCAGCTCGGCGATGGTGCCGTCACCCGACCATTGGGCAATGACGCGCAGACCGATTTCTTCCAGCAGGATGCGCGACGACCAAGCGTCACCACCGATGTTGTAGTCGCCGATGATGGCCACGTCATACGGGGTGGACTCGAATTCGGCGTTCTTGGCCGGATCCATCTTGTCGAACACCCAATCGCGGATCGCGTCGTTGGCGATGTGGTGGCCCAGCGATTGCGACACGCCCCGGAAACCTTCGCAGCGCACCGGCACGATGGTGTGGCCGTCGTACTGCTTGCTCTTCTTCTTGGACACGGCTTCGATGTCGTCGCCGATCAGGCCGATCGGGCATTCCGACTGCACCGAGATGCCCTTGTTCAGCGGGAACAGGTCTTGAATTTCGTCGATGATTTTGTCGAGCTTCTTGTCACCGCCGAACACGATGTCCTTCTCTTGGAAGTCCGAGGTGAACTGCATGGTGACGAAGGTGTCCACACCGGTGATGCCGATGTAGTAGTTGCGGCGCGACGACCAAGAATACTGACCGCAACCCACCGGGCCGTGGGAGATATGCACCATGTCCTTGATCGGGCCCCAGACCACGCCCTTGGAACCGGCGTAGGCGCAACCGCGAATGGTCATCACGCCCGGCAGCGACTTGATGTTGGACTTCACGCCGCAATCCGGCTTGCCTTCGCTGTAGGCGTTCAGGTGCTTGGCGCGGCGCTTGGCCATCTTCTCGGGATAGGCCTTCAGGACTTCGTCGATCAAGGCCTTGTTCGAGGCCTTGCGCTCTTCAACGGTCATGCTCATGGTGGGCTCCAATGGCGTCAGGGGTTCGGTGGACAGTGGTTGGCGCAAGGCCAGCCCCTCGAGAGCACCGCTCCCAAGGGGACGGGCTGACAGGCGGTGTGTCAGCCCTGAGCGGCCGATCAGGCGACCGCTTCGGCGGCGGTCTTGCCGACTTGGCTTTCGTCAATGGCTTGCATGATCCCGTGCTCCATCAGCAGGTCTTCCAGCTGATCCATGGTGATGGGGGTGGGGATGGTGCCGTTGCCAGCGTTGGCGTGAACCTTTTGAGCCAGGGTGCGGTACTCGCCGGCTTGCTTGCTGTCGGCGGCGTATTCCAGAACGGTCATGCGACGCAGTTCAGCGTGTTGCACGATGTTGTCGCGCGGCACGAAGTGGATCAGCTTGGAGCCCAGCATCTTGGCCAGGGAGTCGGCCAGTTCCCATTCCTTGTCGGTCTTGCGCTCGTTGCAGACCAGGCCACCCAGACGCACGCCACCCGAGTTGGCGTACTTCAGAATGCCCTTCGAGATGTTGTTGGCGGCGTACATGGCCATCATTTCGCCGGACATCACGATGTAGATTTCTTGGGCCTTGTTTTCGCGGATGGGCATGGCGAAACCGCCGCACACCACGTCACCCAGCACGTCGTAGGACACATAGTCCACGCCGTCGTAAGCGCCGTTTTCTTCCAGGAAGTTGATCGAGGTGATCACGCCACGGCCAGCGCAGCCGACGCCGGGTTCCGGGCCACCGGATTCCACGCAACGGATGTCGCGGTAACCGATCTTCATCACGTCTTCGAGTTCCAGATCCTCCACCGAACCGGCTTCAGCGGCCAGCGACAGGATGGTGTCCTGGGCCTTGGCGTGCAGGATCAGGCGGGTGGAGTCGGCCTTGGGGTCACAGCCGACGATCAGGATTTTTTGACCCATTTCGGCCAGAGCGGCCAGGGTGTTTTGGGAGGTGGTGGACTTACCGATACCACCCTTGCCATAGAAAGCGATTTGCCGGAGTGCAGCCATTTCAGTTCTCCAATCCAAGTAAAGAGGTGTTTGACTGGGGTTGATGACACAGACGAGAAAGAGCGCATCTCGATACAGCCTTGAGTGCTTCTATGGTCTTCTTCTGAAGCGCCTGTTGGACAGACTCGGGTGCCGCGCAGCCAGCTTATTGCAACGGGTGTGCCAGGTTTGAAAAATTCTCTTAACTTGTTGATTTGATTGGATTTTTTACCGAACCGATCCCATATCGACCCCACCGTGGAATTTGTTTGAAACGTGACAAAGCCGGGTTGAATCGACGTTGAACACCCCACACGTCACAAGCATGACAAACCCAACCCTGCCCGTTGGGTGGATTTATCCCCAAGTAATGAGCTGGGGTTTTTCAAGGCTTCCGGACATTCGCCCCAATAACCAACGCGCGCGCGTATCACAGGCGCGCTGAGATGGATTGAATCTGAAGTATTTCGTCGGTATCACCGCTGCTGGCCGACCTTTTGTGGGGTGGTATGCG
Source organism: Vitreoscilla filiformis (assembly GCF_002222655.1). GTDB lineage: Bacteria > Pseudomonadota > Gammaproteobacteria > Burkholderiales > Burkholderiaceae_C > Ideonella > Ideonella filiformis. Next base: position 632,465 of record NZ_CP022423.1, read on the forward strand.
ATTTGCAGACAGGCTGAGCATGAGCCCTTCTGCCTTGCCCCTGGCTGCTGCGCCGGCCAACCCCCACTTCGGTCGTTTGGGTGGTCGCGAAGCCATCGTGCGGCTGGTCGATGCGTTTTACCGCGCGATGGACACCCGGCCCGATGCCCGCGTCATCCGTGCCATGCACGAACCCGACTTGACACACACTCGACGTGTGTTGGTGGACTACTTGTGCGAATGGACAGGGGGCCCCAAGGCTTACAGCGCCCAGCGTGGCGCACCCATGCTGCGCCGACGGCACCAGCCCTTTGACATTGACGCCAGCGCACGCGATGCCTGGATGGCTTGTATGCGTCAAGCCCTGACCGAAGTGGTCACCGATGAGGGGCTGCGTGCCGAATTAGAGACGGCGTTCTGGAAGATCGCCGATTTCATCCGCAACACCGAAACCCACGGCGAGCGTCGCCCCCATCCGGGGCGGCCAATGGAAGTTCACCCCCACGCCACGCCGCTCACCCACGCTTCTGCTGTTTCTTCCCCACCTCACCAACCGGAGTCACTGTCATGACCGCCATCACCGAAACCGCCCTGGGCCGCCTGGAAGCCGAAGGTCGCCTGCTCAACAGCGTGCTCAAGAGCACCACCAAGAAGCCGGGCCGCTTTGGCTTCCGTGGCGACATCGCCCTGAAGTTCCCAGCAAAGCTGGCCGACGAAGCCCGCCCGCCGGAAATCAGCTCGGATCAGGTGATCATGACGGCCAAGGCTGGCGAAACCCACATCGAGTTCATGACCGGTTTCCTGCTCAGCTTTGAATATCTCAAATTGCTGGCCGAGGTGTTGGGGGACGCCCTGTCACCCCAAGGCAAGTATTTTCTGTTTGTCGATAACATCGACATCAGCAAAAAATACCAATGTGAGTACGGTGGTGCGACGTTTTACATTCTGCCGATTGATGAATCGACGGTGTACAACGAATTGCTGTCCTTGCTTTACATCGAAAAAACCGAGCTGAAGAAACTCGACACTGCCGGTAAAACCGATGCCGTAGCTGATAAAGCATTGACGTTTGATGAAACCTTCCCAAGCATCAGCTACGAGGAAGGCCTGAAAACCATGGGGCCGATTCGCAATATTTACGAAAACCGCCCGGTGTAACCGTCAAAAAGCCCGGTACGTTCCAAACGTGGCCGGGCGTGGCACGATCAAAATGGCACCATGTCGCTAGGGTGTTTCCAAAACTCGCGCAGCATGGCTGGCATTGGCCATGCCAAACTGACGTGCCCTGGCAATTTGGGCTGGGTGAACCACTGGTGATACAGCGCGTGCGCTTCGCGAGTGCGAATTAATTGCTTCATGGCCTCATCAACGAGCTTTTTGAATTCTGGATCATCCTTGGGCAACATGATGGCCAAGGGTTCCACCGTCAATGGCTTGCCGACCACTTTGAGCTGGCTCGGATCAGGACGCGTAGCTAACAAAGCTTGCAGCACGATGTCGTCCATGATGAAACCATCGGCTTCTTTTTTCTCCACCATCTCAACACCCTTCGGATCGTCCACCACTTCAAGGATGTTGATGCGCAAAGCCTGTTGCTGATTGGCCTGCTTGGCACGCGCCAGACCTGTGGTGTTGCGGGTACCGACCAAGCGCTTTCCAGAAAAATCAAACATATCCTGGGCCGTACTGTCCGCACGCACCAAAATTCGCGCCGATGCAATGTAATGGGGCACAGTGAACGCGACCAACTGACGCCGTTCAGGCGTATTGGTGGTAGAACCGCACTCCAAATCAGCTTGATGGGAACGGATGGTTTCGATGCGTGTAGTGCTATTGACCAGCTTATAGCGAACAGGTAGCTGTTTGAGCCCCAACTGCTGACGCACGATCTCAGCGACTTTCATGCACAAGTCCACCGCATACCCGACGGGCTGTTTGCTCTCATCCACGAAAGAAAATGGCAGCGACGCCTCTCGATGCGCCAAGATCAGAGCTTCCCCTTTGAGCAGTTTCTCAGTCACGGGGCCGGCCTGCGCCGGCGTGGCCAAGGCCCAAAAAAGGGAGCCCGCAAAAGCGGCAAAGAGAGCACATTTGTTCATGGCGGATGGCGAAAGCAAATGAAACGGTATGAGAAGGTGTACAGATCAGCTCCGACAGACGGAACGCCGTCTCTGCTGCACACTTGAAACCATGCAATTGGTGTACCCGGCTTTCAAGTACCGCATTCACAGTGGATTGACAGCGCAATCGCCCCCACGCTGAACGCTCCACCGACAGACAATGCGTTGTGTAAGACGGAAACCCGCGTGTTTTACGGCACAGCATGGCCTAGCATCATGACAAGCGCACGACGCACCAAAGCAAAAAACCCGATAGCCTTTAAAGCTACCGGGTTTTGAAGAATGAGCCTGACGATGTCCTACTTTCACACGGGAGAACCGCACTATCATCGGCGCTAAGGCGTTTCACTGTCCTGTTCGGGATGGGAAGGAGTGGGACCACCTTGCTATGGTCATCAGGCTTTGACTGGCTCGGACGGGTTTGTTTTTTGAACAACCCCGCCCTAAATTCAAAGCGTCGAATCAGCGTTTATTTTAATAGATGATCACGATTACCAAACAGCTGAACGCAAAGACGTTTTTGGCAAACGACTGACTTCAACTTCACATCATCAATCAACTTGATCACACGATAAGCATTTGAACTGTGCTTCAAAAATCAACTTTTGGGAGTTAATTCTTAAAGCAACGAGCTTCAAAGTTATAGGGTCAAGCCGCACGGGCAATTAGTACTGGTTAGCTTAACGCATTACTGCGCTTCCACACCCAGCCTATCAACGTCGTGGTCTACAACGACCCTTTAGCAGGCTCAAGGCCTGGGCAAGACTCATCTTGAGACGAGTTTCCCGCTTAGATGCTTTCAGCGGTTATCTCTTCCGCACTTAGCTACTCGGCAATGCCATTGGCATGACAACCGATACACCAGCGGTGCGTCCACTCCGGTCCTCTCGTACTAGGAGCAGGCTCTCTCAATCTTGCAGCGCCCACGGAAGATAGGGACCAAACTGTCTCAACGACGTTTTAAAACCCAGCTCACGTACCTCTTTAAATGGCGAACAGCCATACCCTTGGGACCGGCTACAGCCCCAGGATGAGATGAGCCGACATCGAGGTGCCAAACACCGCCGTCGATATGAACTCTTGGGCGGTATCAGCCTGTTATCCCCAGAGTACCTTTTATCCGTTGAGCGATGGCCCTTCCATACAGAACCACCGGATCACTTAGTCCTACTTTCGTACCTGCTCGACTTGTCAGTCTCGCAGTCAAGCACGCTTATGCCTATGCACTATCAGCACGATTTCCGACCGTGCCTAGCGTACCTTCGAACTCCTCCGTTACACTTTGGGAGGAGACCGCCCCAGTCAAACTGCCCACCATACACTGTCCCCAATCCCGATAAGGGACCAAGGTTAGAACCTTCAAACACCACCAGGGTGGTATTTTCAACGTTGGCTCCATGAGAACTAGCGTCCTCACTTCAAAGCCTCCCACCTATCCTACACAGATCTGTTCAAAGTCCAATGTAAAGCTACAGTAAAGGTTCATGGGGTCTTTCCGTCTTTCCGCGGGGAGATTGCATCATCACAAACATTTCAACTTCGCTGAGTCTCTGGAGGAGACAGTGTGGCCATCGTTACGCCATTCGTGCAGGTCGGAACTTACCCCGACAAGGAATTTCGCTACCTTAGGACCGTTATAGTTACGGCCGCCGTTTACTGGGACTTCGATCAAGAGCTTGCACCCCATCAATTAATCTTCCAGCACCGGGCAGGCGTCACACCCTATACGTCGACTTTCGTCTTTGCAGAGTGCTGTGTTTTTAGTAAACAGTCGCAGCCACCGATTCTCTGCGGCCTCGTTTAGCTCCCCAAGCAAATGGTTCACTGACTAAAGGCACACCTTCTTCCGAAGTTACGGTGTCAATTTGCCGAGTTCCTTCTCCCAGAGTTCTCTCAAGCGCCTGAGAATACTCATCACGCGCACCAGTGTCGGTTTGCGGTACGGTCAATCTATGGCTGAAGCTTAGTGGCTTTTCCTGGAAGCTGGGTATCACTCACTTCGCAAGCATGCTTGCTCGTTATCACCCCTCATCTCAGCTCGGCGGATTTGCCTACCGAGCACGACTACAGGCTTGAACCGGGACATCCAACACCCGGCTGAGCTAACCTTCTTCGTCCCCACATCGCACCATAGATCGGTACAGGAATATTGACCTGTTTCCCATCAGCTACGCATCTCTGCCTCGCCTTAGGGGCCGACTCACTCTACGCCGATGAACGTTGCGTAGAAAACCTTGCGCTTACGGCGAGGGGGCTTTTCACCCCCTTTAACGCTACTCATGTCAGCATTCGCACTTCTGATACCTCCAGCATCCCTCACGAGACACCTTCACTGGCTTACAGAACGCTCTCCTACCACGTGTCTTACGACACATCCGCAGCTTCGGTAACTGGCTTGAGCCCCGTTACATCTTCCGCGCAGGACGACTCGATCAGTGAGCTATTACGCTTTCTTTAAATGGTGGCTGCTTCTAAGCCAACATCCTGACTGTTTTAGCCTTCCCACTTCGTTTCCCACTTAGCCAATTTTGGGGACCTTAGCTGGCGGTCTGGGTTGTTTCCCTCTTGAGTCCGGACGTTAGCACCCGGTGCTCTGTCTCCCAAGCTGTACTCATCGGTATTCGGAGTTTGCCAAGGTTTGGTAAGTCGCCATGACCCCCTAGCCTAAACAGTGCTCTACCCCCGACGGTAATACTTGAGGCACTACCTAAATAGTTTTCGGAGAGAACCAGCTATCTCCAGGTTTGTTTAGCCTTTCACCCCTATCCACAGCTCATCCGCTAGTTTTGCAACACTAGTCGGTTCGGACCTCCAGTGCGTGTTACCGCACCTTCATCCTGGCCATGGATAGATCACCTGGTTTCGGGTCTACACCCAGCGACTCGAACGCCCTATTCGGACTCGGTTTCCCTTCGCCTACCCTACTCGGTTAAGCTTGCCACTGAATGTAAGTCGCTGACCCATTATACAAAAGGTACGCCGTCACCCTTAGGCTCCGACTTTTTGTATGCATGCGGTTTCAGGATCTATTTCACTCCCCTCCCGGGGTTCTTTTCGCCTTTCCCTCACGGTACTTGTTCACTATCGGTCGATTACGAGTATTTAGCCTTGGAGGATGGTCCCCCCATGTTCAGACAGGATTCCACGTGTCCCGCCCTACTTGTCGTGCACTTAGTTCCACCACCCACTTTTCTCATACGGGGCTATCACCCACTATGGCCAGCCTTTCCAGACTGTTTTGATAAGTCGATGGCTAAAGAGCACAGGCTCCTCCGATTTCGCTCGCCACTACTTTCGGAATCTCGGTTGATGTCTGTTCCTCCGGCTACTGAGATGTTTCAGTTCACCGGGTTCGCCTTGCACGCCTATGTATTCAGCATGCAATACCCTTGCGGGTGGGTTTCCCCATTCGGAAATCTCCGGATCAAAGCTTATTTGCCAGCTCCCCGAAGCTTATCGCAGGCTACCACGTCCTTCATCGCCTGTAATCGCCAAGGCATCCACCACATGCACTTAGTCACTTGACCCTATAACTTTGACGCCAATTGCTCAGACTGTCAAAGCTTCGGTATTCCAAGGACTGAATCAGTGAGTATTTACGCGTTTGCCGTCTTCACATCCTCTTTGTAAGCTTCGCTTGCGCAAAACCCAAAGTAATCTGTCTGGTGACGCAATCATCTATTGTCATCGCACAAGTGCTTTGCAGCAGCTTTGCGACAACGCTGATTCGACTCTTTGAATTGTTAAAGAACATCCACAAGGGCTTAGCCTTGCAAGCCAAAAAGCTCGTGAACCTAAATCCCGAACACTTTGGCTTGCGGCCAACTCACCTCAAACAACGAACCGTTGCATCAGCGAGAACCATCGATTCTACACTGTAAACGCAAAAGTGCGCAAGCTCTTGAGCTCACGCACTCGGTACATCTACAGTAAACAACACAAAAGCAACCTGATCATCAACAACCGACTGATTTGGTGGAGGATGACGGGATCGAACCGACGACCCCCTGCTTGCAAAGCAGGTGCTCTCCCAGCTGAGCTAATCCCCCATACACCTCTAACCGCTACCGACTTGAGACTTTTCCTTTCAAACAAAGAAGAAGTACCAACCCGCTAACCAGTGCAAAGTGGTGGGTCTGGTTGGATTCGAACCAACGACCCCCGCCTTATCAAGACGGTGCTCTAACCGACTGAGCTACAGACCCGCATTTCGGTTTTAATCAAAATCGCGGCTGCTCTTAAAAGCTTGCTCTTTTGTGCTGTCTTAGACGTTTTTCACAGCCGATAAGTGTGAGTGCTTGAAGCGCTGAAGTGATTTTTCCAGAAAGGAGGTGATCCAGCCGCACCTTCCGATACGGCTACCTTGTTACGACTTCACCCCAGTCACGAACCCTGCCGTGGTAATCGCCCTCCTTGCGGTTAGGCTAACTACTTCTGGCAGAACCCGCTCCCATGGTGTGACGGGCGGTGTGTACAAGACCCGGGAACGTATTCACCGCGACATGCTGATCCGCGATTACTAGCGATTCCGACTTCACGCAGTCGAGTTGCAGACTGCGATCCGGACTACGACCGGGTTTCTGGGATTGGCTCCAGCTCGCGCTTTGGCAGCCCTCTGTCCCGGCCATTGTATGACGTGTGTAGCCCTACCCATAAGGGCCATGAGGACCTGACGTCATCCCCACCTTCCTCCGGTTTGTCACCGGCAGTCTCATTAGAGTGCCCTTTCGTAGCAACTAATGACAAGGGTTGCGCTCGTTGCGGGACTTAACCCAACATCTCACGACACGAGCTGACGACGGCCATGCAGCACCTGTGTGCAGGTTCTCTTTCGAGCACTCTCACATCTCTGCAAGATTCCTGCCATGTCAAGGGTAGGTAAGGTTTTTCGCGTTGCATCGAATTAAACCACATCATCCACCGCTTGTGCGGGTCCCCGTCAATTCCTTTGAGTTTCAACCTTGCGGCCGTACTCCCCAGGCGGTCAACTTCACGCGTTAGCTTCGTTACTGAGAAGAAACCCTCCCAACAACCAGTTGACATCGTTTAGGGCGTGGACTACCAGGGGTATCTAATCCTGTTTGCTCCCCACGCTTTCGTGCATGAGCGTCAGTGCAGGCCCAGGGGATTGCCTTCGCCATCGGTGTTCCTCCGCATATCTACGCATTTCACTGCTACACGCGGAATTCCATCCCCCTCTGCCGCACTCAAGCTTTGCAGTCACAAAGGCAGTTCCCAGGTTGAGCCCGGGGATTTCACCTCTGTCTTACAAAAACCGCCCTGCGCACGCTTTACGCCCAGTAATTCCGATTAACGCTTGCACCCTACGTATTACCGCGGCTGCTGGCACGTAGTTAGCCGGTGCTTATTCTTCAGGTACCGTCATCCCCCCGAGGTATTAACCCAAGGGATTTCTTCCCTGACAAAAGCAGTTTACAACCCGAAGGCCTTCTTCCTGCACGCGGCATGGCTGGATCAGACTTGCGTCCATTGTCCAAAATTCCCCACTGCTGCCTCCCGTAGGAGTCTGGGCCGTGTCTCAGTCCCAGTGTGGCTGGTCGTCCTCTCAGACCAGCTACAGATCGTCGGCTTGGTAGGCCTTTACCCCACCAACTACCTAATCTGACATCGGCCGCTCCAATTGCGCGAGGCTCTTGCGAGTCCCCCGCTTTCACCCTCAGGTCGTATGCGGTATTAGCACTTCTTTCGAAGTGTTATCCCCCACAACTGGGCACGTTCCGATGCATTACTCACCCGTTCGCCACTCTCAAGGGGTTGCCCCCTCTACCGTTCGACTTGCATGTGTAAGGCATGCCGCCAGCGTTCAATCTGAGCCAGGATCAAACTCTTGAGTTCGATCTTGTTTTGCTCAAAGAATTGAAGTGAACTCTTCACTTCCATGAGCATTTAAAAGTCTTGCGACTTGCATTTGACTCCCAAGGAAGCCAAACACTTCTGTCACTCGCCTTCAAACACCCACGCTTATCGGCTGTTACTTGTTAAAGAGCACTTGGCGCGCCACAAATTTCTTTGTTTTGCATCCGATCAACTTATCGCTGAAGCATAGGATCATAACACAAAATCTATGCTTCAGAGATAAAAACGCCCGGAATAACCGGGCGTTTTACTCGGAATAACCAGCCTGACGATGTCCTACTTTCACACGGGAGAACCGCACTATCATCGGCGCTAAGGCGTTTCACTGTCCTGTTCGGGATGGGAAGGAGTGGGACCACCTTGCTATGGTCATCAGGCTTTGACTGGCTCAGGCGTTTTGAATGAACAAAGCGCCTTTAATTCAAAGCTTCGAATCAGCGGTATTTTCACAATAGATGATTACTGTACCAAACAGTTGAATGCAAAGACGTTTTTGGCAAACGACTGACTTCAACTTCACTGTATCAATCAACTTGGCCACACTATAAGCATTTGATCTGCGCCTAAAACCAACTCTTTTGAGTTAATTTCTAAAGCAACGAGCTTCAAAGTTATAGGGTCAAGCCGCACGGGCAATTAGTACTGGTTAGCTTAACGCATTACTGCGCTTCCACACCCAGCCTATCAACGTCGTGGTCTACAACGACCCTTTAGCAGGCTCAAGGCCTGGGCAAGACTCATCTTGAGACGAGTTTCCCGCTTAGATGCTTTCAGCGGTTATCTCTTCCGCACTTAGCTACTCGGCAATGCCATTGGCATGACAACCGATACACCAGCGGTGCGTCCACTCCGGTCCTCTCGTACTAGGAGCAGGCTCTCTCAATCTTGCAGCGCCCACGGAAGATAGGGACCAAACTGTCTCACGACGTTTTAAACCCAGCTCACGTACCTCTTTAAATGGCGAACAGCCATACCCTTGGGACCGGCTACAGCCCCAGGATGAGATGAGCCGACATCGAGGTGCCAAACACCGCCGTCGATATGAACTCTTGGGCGGTATCAGCCTGTTATCCCCAGAGTACCTTTTATCCGTTGAGCGATGGCCCTTCCATACAGAACCACCGGATCACTTAGTCCTACTTTCGTACCTGCTCGACTTGTCAGTCTCGCAGTCAAGCACGCTTATGCCTATGCACTATCAGCACGATTTCCGACCGTGCCTAGCGTACCTTCGAACTCCTCCGTTACACTTTGGGAGGAGACCGCCCCAGTCAAACTGCCCACCATACACTGTCCCCAATCCCGATAAGGGACCAAGGTTAGAACCTCAAACACACCAGGGTGGTATTTCAACGTTGGCTCCATGAGAACTAGCGTCCTCACTTCAAAGCCTCCCACCTATCCTACACAGATCTGTTCAAAGTCCAATGTAAAGCTACAGTAAAGGTTCATGGGGTCTTTCCGTCTTTCCGCGGGGAGATTGCATCATCACAAACATTTCAACTTCGCTGAGTCTCTGGAGGAGACAGTGTGGCCATCGTTACGCCATTCGTGCAGGTCGGAACTTACCCGACAAGGAATTTCGCTACCTTAGGACCGTTATAGTTACGGCCGCCGTTTACTGGGACTTCGATCAAGAGCTTGCACCCCATCAATTAATCTTCCAGCACCGGGCAGGCGTCACACCCTATACGTCGACTTTCGTCTTTGCAGAGTGCTGTGTTTTTAGTAAACAGTCGCAGCCACCGATTCTCTGCGGCCTCGTTTAGCTCCCCAAGCAAATGGTTCACTGACTAAAGGCACACCTTCTTCCGAAGTTACGGTGTCAATTTGCCGAGTTCCTTCTCCAGAGTTCTCTCAAGCGCCTGAGAATACTCATCACGCGCACCAGTGTCGGTTTGCGGTACGGTCAATCTATGGCTGAAGCTTAGTGGCTTTTCCTGGAAGCTGGGTATCACTCACTTCGCAAGCATGCTTGCTCGTTATCACCCCTCATCTCAGCTCGGCGGATTTGCCTACCGAGCACGACTACAGGCTTGAACCGGGACATCCAACACCCGGCTGAGCTAACCTTCTTCGTCCCCACATCGCACCATAGATCGGTACAGGAATATTGACCTGTTTCCCATCAGCTACGCATCTCTGCCTCGCCTTAGGGGCCGACTCACTCTACGCCGATGAACGTTGCGTAGAAAACCTTGCGCTTACGGCGAGGGGGCTTTTCACCCCCTTTAACGCTACTCATGTCAGCATTCGCACTTCTGATACCTCCAGCATCCCTCACGAGACACCTTCACTGGCTTACAGAACGCTCTCCTACCACGTGTCTTACGACACATCCGCAGCTTCGGTAACTGGCTTGAGCCCCGTTACATCTTCCGCGCAGGACGACTCGATCAGTGAGCTATTACGCTTTCTTTAAATGGTGGCTGCTTCTAAGCCAACATCCTGACTGTTTTAGCCTTCCCACTTCGTTTCCCACTTAGCCAATTTTGGGGACCTTAGCTGGCGGTCTGGGTTGTTTCCCTCTTGAGTCCGGACGTTAGCACCCGGTGCTCTGTCTCCCAAGCTGTACTCATCGGTATTCGGAGTTTGCCAAGGTTTGGTAAGTCGCCATGACCCCCTAGCCTAAACAGTGCTCTACCCCCGACGGTAATACTTGAGGCACTACCTAAATAGTTTTCGGAGAGAACCAGCTATCTCCAGGTTTGTTTAGCCTTTCACCCCTATCCACAGCTCATCCGCTAGTTTTGCAACACTAGTCGGTTCGGACCTCCAGTGCGTGTTACCGCACCTTCATCCTGGCCATGGATAGATCACCTGGTTTCGGGTCTACACCCAGCGACTCGAACGCCCTATTCGGACTCGGTTTCCCTTCGCCTACCCTACTCGGTTAAGCTTGCCACTGAATGTAAGTCGCTGACCCATTATACAAAAGGTACGCCGTCACCCTTAGGCTCCGACTTTTTGTATGCATGCGGTTTCAGGATCTATTTCACTCCCCTCCCGGGGTTCTTTTCGCCTTTCCCTCACGGTACTTGTTCACTATCGGTCGATTACGAGTATTTAGCCTTGGAGGATGGTCCCCCCATGTTCAGACAGGATTCCACGTGTCCCGCCCTACTTGTCGTGCACTTAGTTCCACCACCCACTTTTCTCATACGGGGCTATCACCCACTATGGCCAGCCTTTCCAGACTGTTTTGATAAGTCGATGGCTAAAGAGCACAGGCTCCTCCGATTTCGCTCGCCACTACTTTCGGAATCTCGGTTGATGTCTGTTCCTCCGGCTACTGAGATGTTTCAGTTCACCGGGTTCGCCTTGCACGCCTATGTATTCAGCATGCAATACCCTTGCGGGTGGGTTTCCCCATTCGGAAATCTCCGGATCAAAGCTTATTTGCCAGCTCCCCGAAGCTTATCGCAGGCTACCACGTCCTTCATCGCCTGTAATCGCCAAGGCATCCACCACATGCACTTAGTCACTTGACCCTATAACTTTGACGCCAATTGCTCAGACTGTCAAAGCTTCGGTATTCCAAGGACTGAATCAGTGAGTATTTACGCGTTTGCCGTCTTCACATCCTCTTTGTAAGCTTCGCTTGCGCAAAACCCAAAGTAATCTGTCTGGTGACGCAATCATCTATTGTCATCGCACAAGTGCTTTGCAGCAGCTTTGCGACAACGCTGATTCGACTCTTTGAATTGTTAAAGAACATCCACAAGGGCTTAGCCTTGCAAGCCAAAAAGCTCGTGAACCTAAATCCCGAACACTTTGGCTTGCGGCCAACTCACCTCAAACAACGAACCGTTGCATCAGCGAGAACCATCGATTCTACACTGTAAACGCAAAAGTGCGCAAGCTCTTGAGCTCACGCACTCGGTACATCTACAGTAAACAACACAAAAGCAACCTGATCATCAACAACCGACTGATTTGGTGGAGGATGACGGGATCGAACCGACGACCCCCTGCTTGCAAAGCAGGTGCTCTCCCAGCTGAGCTAATCCCCCATACACCTCTAACCGCTACCGACTTGAGACTTTTCCTTTCAAACAAAGAAGAAGTACCAACCCGCTAACCAGTGCAAAGTGGTGGGTCTGGTTGGATTCGAACCAACGACCCCCGCCTTATCAAGACGGTGCTCTAACCGACTGAGCTACAGACCCGCATTTCGGTTTTAATCAAAATCGCGGCTGCTCTTAAAAGCTTGCTCTTTTGTGCTGTCTTAGACGTTTTTCACAGCCGATAAGTGTGAGTGCTTGAAGCGCTGAAGTGATTTTTCCAGAAAGGAGGTGATCCAGCCGCACCTTCCGATACGGCTACCTTGTTACGACTTCACCCCAGTCACGAACCCTGCCGTGGTAATCGCCCTCCTTGCGGTTAGGCTAACTACTTCTGGCAGAACCCGCTCCCATGGTGTGACGGGCGGTGTGTACAAGACCCGGGAACGTATTCACCGCGACATGCTGATCCGCGATTACTAGCGATTCCGACTTCACGCAGTCGAGTTGCAGACTGCGATCCGGACTACGACCGGGTTTCTGGGATTGGCTCCAGCTCGCGCTTTGGCAGCCCTCTGTCCCGGCCATTGTATGACGTGTGTAGCCCTACCCATAAGGGCCATGAGGACCTGACGTCATCCCCACCTTCCTCCGGTTTGTCACCGGCAGTCTCATTAGAGTGCCCTTTCGTAGCAACTAATGACAAGGGTTGCGCTCGTTGCGGGACTTAACCCAACATCTCACGACACGAGCTGACGACGGCCATGCAGCACCTGTGTGCAGGTTCTCTTTCGAGCACTCTCACATCTCTGCAAGATTCCTGCCATGTCAAGGGTAGGTAAGGTTTTTCGCGTTGCATCGAATTAAACCACATCATCCACCGCTTGTGCGGGTCCCCGTCAATTCCTTTGAGTTTCAACCTTGCGGCCGTACTCCCCAGGCGGTCAACTTCACGCGTTAGCTTCGTTACTGAGAAGAAACCCTCCCAACAACCAGTTGACATCGTTTAGGGCGTGGACTACCAGGGTATCTAATCCTGTTTGCTCCCCACGCTTTCGTGCATGAGCGTCAGTGCAGGCCCAGGGGATTGCCTTCGCCATCGGTGTTCCTCCGCATATCTACGCATTTCACTGCTACACGCGGAATTCCATCCCCCTCTGCCGCACTCAAGCTTTGCAGTCACAAAGGCAGTTCCCAGGTTGAGCCCGGGGATTTCACCTCTGTCTTACAAAACCGCCTGCGCACGCTTTACGCCCAGTAATTCCGATTAACGCTTGCACCCTACGTATTACCGCGGCTGCTGGCACGTAGTTAGCCGGTGCTTATTCTTCAGGTACCGTCATCCCCCCGAGGTATTAACCCAAGGGATTTCTTCCCTGACAAAAGCAGTTTACAACCCGAAGGCCTTCTTCCTGCACGCGGCATGGCTGGATCAGACTTGCGTCCATTGTCCAAAATTCCCCACTGCTGCCTCCCGTAGGAGTCTGGGCCGTGTCTCAGTCCCAGTGTGGCTGGTCGTCCTCTCAGACCAGCTACAGATCGTCGGCTTGGTAGGCCTTTACCCCACCAACTACCTAATCTGACATCGGCCGCTCCAATTGCGCGAGGCTCTTGCGAGTCCCCCGCTTTCACCCTCAGGTCGTATGCGGTATTAGCACTTCTTTCGAAGTGTTATCCCCCACAACTGGGCACGTTCCGATGCATTACTCACCCGTTCGCCACTCTCAAGGGGTTGCCCCCTCTACCGTTCGACTTGCATGTGTAAGGCATGCCGCCAGCGTTCAATCTGAGCCAGGATCAAACTCTTGAGTTCGATCTTGTTTTGCTCAAAGAATTGAAGTGAACTCTTCACTTCCATGAGCATTTAAAGTCTTGCGACTTGCATTTGACTCCCAAGGAAGCCAAACACTTCTGTCACTCGCCTTCAAACACCCACGCTTATCGGCTGTTACTTGTTAAAGAGCGCGCTGATCTAATTCAGCAGAGAAGCGAGATTGTGATTTGTTTTTTCAAACTTGTCAACAACTTATTTGCTGCTCTTTTCGATCGCAACTTGAAACGACTTCTGCCGCCCCGGCGCTGCAACCGAGGGGCGAATTATGCATCAACATGAACTTCAATCGCAAGTCTTTTCGCAAAAAGACTCAATGCGTGAGACGCCGTGCCCGGCTTAGCCACGCCACACAGGCGTCTTGCGGTTCGTCAGATGCCAGAACGTGCTCGACCAGCCCCGCAAGCTGCCGCGCATCTGTGCGCAAAATGCGCTGTTTGATCGAGCTGATTTGGGCCGGGTGCATGGAGAAGCTGCGCAAACCCATCGCCAGCAACAACTCGGTAAAAGCCGGATCCCCCGCCATCTCTCCACAGACGGACACTGGCTTGCCCGCCGCGTTCGCCTGCGCAATGGTCTGCGCGACCAACTGCAACACGGCGGGATGCCATGCGTCATACAGGTGCGCCACTGCTTCATCGGCGCGATCGATCGCCAAGGTGTACTGAATCAGATCGTTCGTGCCAATCGACACAAAATCAAAGTGCCTAAGAAACAGCGGCAACATCAACGCCGCAGCCGGCACTTCGATCATGGCGCCCAATTCAACCTGCGCATAGGCATGTCCGGCTTCGTCAAGCTCACGGCATGCCTGCTCCAAGGCTTGCCTCACTTGCAAAATCTCACGCAGGTGCGCCACCATCGGAATCAGCAGCCGCACCTTGCCATGGGTGCTGGCACGCAAAATGGCCCGCAATTGTTCGCCAAACATCTCGGGCTCTGACAGGCTCCACCGAATCGCCCGCAAGCCCAGCGCCGGGTTGAGGGTGTGCTCGTGGCGCAGCTCGTGGGTCGACATGCGATCCAACGGCTTGTCGGCACCCACATCAATGGTGCGGATCGTCACCGGTAACCCGTTGAGGGCTTGAACTGCCGTTCGGTAACCTCGGAATTGCTCTTCCTCGTCCGGCAAACGCCCCCCCCGATTCATGAACATGAACTCGCTGCGGAACAGCCCCACGCCGACCGCCCCGGCCTCTAGCGCCACTTGCGCATCCGAGGGCAGCTCGATGTTGGCCAGCAGATCGATGTGCTGCCCATCCAGGGTGACGCACGGCGCGTGGCGCAACCGGTGCAACCGGGCGCGTTCCAACTCACTCTGACGCTGACGGAAGCGGTACTCCTCCAACACAATGGGCGGAGGATTCACGATCAGCACGCCGGCATCACCATCGATCACGACCCAATCGTCTTGGCGCACCAACCGACTGGCCTCGCGTGTACCGACCACCGCTGGAATGTCCATGCTGCGTGCAACGATGGCGGTGTGCGATGTCCGCCCACCCACGTCGGTCACAAAGCCGGTGAAGACGCTGCGCTTGAAATGCATCATGTCAGCAGGCGCGATGTCGCTGGCGATCAGCACCAGCGGATCTTCACGCGACGCGGCTTGCAGGCTGGCGTGGGCCGCGCCCATTACCCCCACGTCGTTGGACAAAGCGCGCAACATGCGCTCAACCACCTGCTCTAAATCGGCTTTGCGCTCGCGCAGGTACTCGTCTTCCATTTCGTCGAACTGGCGTGCCACGACTTCGAGCTGCGCCGTGATGGCCCACTCGGCGTTGTAGTGGCGCTCGACCACCCACTGCTTGACGGCCTCGATGAGCATCTCGTCGTGGAGCATCATCAAATGAACGTCGAGTAAGGCGACCAGCTCGGCATGTGCCTCTTCCGGCACGTCTTGCTTCAGGGCCATCAGCTCGGCGGCCACTTCGTCGCGGGCACAGCGCAGGCGATCCACCTCGCGCTCGGCTTGATGAGGTTCGATGAAGTAATGCGCCACGTCCACCCGGCTGGATGCGACCAGCACGGCGCGACCAATCGCCACGCCCCGCGAGACGGGCAAACCAAAAACTTGGATGCTCATGGCTGCAATGTAGCAGTCAGGATCAGGGGGCACGCCCAGGGAGAACCAGTCATTTCTGACAGGAGCGGGGGCATGTGCGTCATATAGAGGTCATTTCAACGTCACGCCGGGGTCACGACAGCCTCAGACCATCGGCTGCATGGCTTCTTCTTGGAGAGAGTGTGATGCGCGAGGCGCCATTTTTGTGGCCGGCAGGCTTGGCAAGGTCTGTCATCACTGCCGATGTGCGCCCAACCGCGCCGGCACCGCTGGCGTACGAGGCCCTTTGGGCACGGCATGACGAGGATGTGCGCGCCGCTCAACGGCTGCGCCATGCCGTTTTTGCCGATGAGATGGGTGCCCGGCTGCCCAGCTTGCCCAACGTCCCTGCGGGCCACGATGCCGATGTGTTCGACCCTTACTGCGAACATCTCTTGGTGCGCACGGTGGCCCACCACGACACGCCGGCTCAGGTGGTTGGCACCTACCGTGTGCTAACGCCCAGCGCCGCCCGCAGGGCAGGGGGTTACTACAGCGACACCGAGTTCGATTTGACTCGGCTGCGCGCCCTGCGCCCTCGCATGGCGGAACTGGGGCGATCGTGCGTTCATCCGGCACACCGCAGCGGAGCGGTGATTTTGACGCTGTGGACTGCGCTGGCGCGTTTCATGCACGACAACGGTTTGGACAGCGTCGTGGGCTGCGCCAGCGTCAGCATGTGCGACGGCGGACACTCAGCGGCCAGCTTGTGGCAGCGCTTGAGCCAAACCCACCTGGCCCCCATTGAGCATCAAGTGCGTCCGCGCTTGCCCTTGCCGATCGAGGCTTTGAACCAAACGTTGGTGGTCGAGCCCCCTGCGCTGATCAAAGGGTACTTGCGCTGCGGCGCCAAAGTGCTGGGCGCCCCGGCTTGGGATCCTGATTTTCACACCGCCGATTTGCCGATGCTGCTGCGCATGGGCGATATGCCCACGCGCTATCGGCGCCACTTTCTCAACGAGGTGTGAGCCCGTCGCTCACTGGCCCTCGCCGAACTTGTCGTTGATAAGCTCGGTGATGGCCTCGGTGGCATGTTCTTCGTCCACGCCATCGGTTTCCAGCTCAACCGTGCTGCCCAAACCCGCCGCCAGCATCATGACGCCCATGATGCTTTTGGCGTTGACGCGCCGACTGTTACGGGTCAGGAACACTTCACACTTGAAACGGCCCGCCAGTTTGGTGAGTTTGGCTGAGGCACGGGCGTGCAATCCAAGCTTATTGCTGATGGTGAGCGTGGTTTTGATCATGGCGTCGAGTGGTCTGTGTTTGATTTTGCGGGCGCAGCACGGGCACCTGGATCACCCCCAAGTTGCCGCCAGAAACGGCTCGGTTGACCAGCGCCTCCAGTGATTCATCGGCGTAGCACAGCGTGCGCCACAGCATGGGCACATTGACGCCAGCAATCAGCCGTACCGACAGCCCATCGGCTACGCGTTGCGCTCCATTGCAGGGGGTGGCGCCAAACACGTCGGTGAAGATCAGCGTTGAAGGCTCGGCTCCAGCGGCCAGCAGCCCGTTGATGCGAGTCTCAACCTCCTCTGCCGACCAATCCGGCAAAACGTCCAGCGCCTGGACACGGGTGGCACATTCGGCCGGATAAACGTGCGCCGCCGCCGCCTTGAGGGCAGAGGCCAAGGGCACATGGGCAACGATCAGCAAAGCAGGCATGGGCGGATTATCGGCACAGCCACGCCACAATCTCATGACGCAGTGGACAAGAAACCAAGGAGCGCACATGGCGGACTTCGTTTTGGTGCACGGGGCCTGGCATGGGGCCTGGTGCTGGCAACGCATCGTGCCGGGGCTGTGGCAAGCGGGGCATCGGGCCTTCACCCTGGATCTGACAGGGTTGGGTGCCCGTGCCCATGAGACACGCCCCGATGTATCGGTGCAAGATCATGTGACCGATGTGGTGGCGCTGCTCGAAGCCGAGGAACTGAACCGGGTGATCTTGGTCGGACACAGCTATGGCGGTCTGATCATCACTGGCGTGGCGGCGCGTTGTGCGCAGCGCCTGGCGCATTTGGTGTACTTGGACGCTGTCGTGCCTCGTCCGGGCGAAAGCTGGTCGAGCACCCATGCCCCGGCTGTGCAGGCCGCTCGCCGCGAGCAAATCGCCCGCAGCGGCATGATCGAACCGGCTGATCCGACCGTCCTCGGTCTGCTGGGGGCCGATCATGCGTGGGTGCGCCGCCGCCAAGTGCCCCAACCCGGACGGCTGTACGACGACCCGCTGTCTTTTGACCCCGCAGCGTTCGCACACGTGCCGCGCACCTTCATCGACTTCACCCAACCCGCGCTCGGCACCATCGAAGCCAGCCGTCAACGGGTGCGGCGTGAACCGGGCTGGAACGTCGAGGCCATCGCCACGGGACACGACGGCATGATCAGCAACGCCCCAGCCACTTTGGCCGCGTTGCTGCGCTGCGCGCAGCGCACCGCCACCTGACGCCCCCCCTCATTTGCAGGAGTTTGAGATGAATCGCCGCCAACATCTGGCCCTCACCGCAGGTTTGTGGCTGCCCCCGCTGGCCGCGTCCTTGAGTGCATGCGGATCCCAGGACACGGCCCCCGACCTGCCTTACACCTTACTCAATGGGCAAAGCCGCCGCATCGGTGCCCACCAGGGACGGGTGCTGCTGGTCAATTTTTGGGCCACCAGTTGCAGCACCTGCGTACGCGAAATGCCACATCTGGTCAGCACTTACCAAAAATACCAATCCCGGGGCTACGACACCCTGGCCGTCGCCATGAGCTACGATCCCCCGGACTATGTGTCCAACTTCGCTCAGACACGCCAGTTGCCCTTCGCCGTTGCCTTGGATCGGGATGCATCACTGGCCCGAGGCTTTGGGGACATCCGTCTCACCCCCACGTCGATCCTGATCGACAAGCGTGGCCGCATCGTCAAGCGCTACGTTGGGGAGCCGGACTTCACCGCCTTGCACACCTTGATCGAAGAGCTGCTCGCCGCTTGAGGCTTCACCCGCGCTTGTTTGCATGTCCTTGTCCACGCCTTGTTTTGACCTTTTCCCCCTGAGCGCTGGACAGCGCATGCTCTGGTGGTTCGATCGGCAGTGTCCCGACAGCACGGCCATGCAGGTCGTGTCGATCCAGACACTGCACCATGCCGTGGGCTGCGCTGGGCTGCGTGCCGCCTTGGAGGCGGTCGTCAACGCCCACCCGGTGCTGCGTGGGCACATGCACCTGCCCGAAGGTGCCTTGGTGCCGATGTGGCACACGGTTCCCGCTTCGGGGTTTGTCCTGCCCTTCCAAGAACTGCCTCCCATGCCGCCTGAGCAGGCGGTGGCAGCACTGACCTCCTTGGCGTGGGCTCCCTTCGATCTGTTGCGTGGCCCCCTGATCCGCGCTGCCGCCGCGCCCGATGCACAGATCCCGGGCCGCCTGCTGTTCATGCTCAGCCTGCATCACAGCGTGGCCGATGGCGAGAGCATCCTGCACGTCCTGCGGGCCCTGGCCGACCATTTGGCAGGCCGGCCACGGCGCCCCGCTCGCCCGTTTTGCGAATGGGTGTTGTCCGAGCAGCAGCGCTGGCAACCGGGTGGCCCAGACCGTGAACGCGCACTGGCCCATTGGCAACAGCGCCTGACCGGCGTGCCGACACGAAAAGCATGGCCATGGAGCCCCCCCCATGGTGCCCAAGGGGACGCCCAGCCTCGCACACGCAGCCTGGCGTGGCGCTTGGATGACACACGCTGGCAAGCCCTGCGGCAACTGGCTCGACACGTCGAAGCCTCGGATTTTTGTTTGGTGGCCACGCTGGCGGCTTGGTCGATGTACCGCATCCACATGCAGCCGGACGTGGTGTTGGCCTACCCGGTCAGTCAACGCCGCCAGCGAGCGTGGGCGCGCAGCGTGGGTCATCTGGTCAACCTGGCCCTGCTGCGCTTGGATTTCGCGCCTCACCAAAGTTTTATGGATGTGCTGCGTCAGGCCCAACAACGTCTGAATGAGGACTTGCCCTTCGCCGACTTGCCAATGGAGGTGCTGATCGAAGCGCTTCAGCCCATGCGTGAGCCTGGGCGCATTCCTTGGGCCAGCCTGCTGTTGGCGCCCAATCGACGCACCCGCGAAGCCGGCATCCTGCCCGACAGCCACGCTTGGCCCCTGCCGCCACTGGACACCCAAGAGCACTTGCAATGGGTTTGGAGCGCCGATGCTGGACACTGCGCCGGCAGCTTGAATTACGCCACGGCCCATGTGCCTGCCCCACTGGCACAGGGCTTGCTCGACCACTGGCTCGACGCCGCCCACCGACTCCCCGAAACGGCCCACCAGCCGCTGGGCGATTGGTTTCGCACTCACCGGTTGACCCCGCAAGAGCACGCCCGCTTGGCCGCGTGGAATGCCACAACCCAGCCTTTGCCTGCACCGGACACGTCACTGGCCCACGCTTTTGCCGCCCAGGCCGCCCGCACGCCTCAGGCGATCGCCCTGCAAATGGCTGGGCACGCTTGGTGTTACGCCGATCTGGCAGCGCGGGTCGAAACTTTGGCATCCCATGTCGCCCATGCCATGGAGCGGCACCGGATGCCCCCAGGTCACCCGGTGGGGCTGTTGATCGCCCGATCCAGCCACGCCATCGTGGCCTTGCTGGCGATTTTGCGGGCAGGTGGCGCTTACTTGCCGCTCTCACCCGACGATCCACCTGAACGGTTACAACGCCTGGTGCAACTCGGTGGCGTGTCCTTGGTGCTGAGCCTGCGCGCCCATGGCGCCGCACAAGCACTGGAAGGCCAATCGCTGGAAGTGCTGCACCTGGATGCCTTGCCCAGTCCAACCCCACCGGCCTGCCCCCCACCCAGCCCGGTCAGTTCAGCGCAGGCAGCGTATGTGCTTTTCACCTCTGGCTCCACTGG
Source organism: Vitreoscilla filiformis (assembly GCF_002222655.1). Classification (GTDB taxonomy): domain Bacteria; phylum Pseudomonadota; class Gammaproteobacteria; order Burkholderiales; family Burkholderiaceae_C; genus Ideonella; species Ideonella filiformis. Next base: position 653,260 of record NZ_CP022423.1, read on the forward strand.
CACCCCCAAGGCCGTGGCTGTGGGTCACCGCCAAGTGCTGCGGCTGGTACATGGGCTGGCCCCGGTGCATCTTGGCCCGGAGGAACGGATGCTGCACGCTGCTCCCTTGGGGTTCGACGCCAGTACGTTCGAGATCTGGGGCGCTTTGCTGCACGGTGCCACGTTGGTGATCGCACCGGCGGGCCCCATCGATCCAGCGGCGTTGGCCCACTGCATTGCGCACGAGCGCATCACCACCCTCTGGCTCACCGCTGCCCTGTTTGAGCAGTTCACCCGCCAGCATCTGGCCAGTTTGGTCGGAGTGCGCCAACTGTTGGCGGGCGGTGACGTCCTGTCACCCGCCGGCGTTCGGCGGGTACAACAGGCACACCCGCAGGTGCGACTGTTCAATGGGTACGGCCCCACCGAAACCACCACCTTCGCCACCCTGCACCCCATCACCCTGGCCGACACCGCTGGGGGCCAGCCCTTGCCCATTGGCCGCCCGATCGGCAATACCACGCTCCATGTGCTGGATGAGGCCCTGCGCCCGGTTCCCCCGGGCCATGTGGGTGAGATCTGCATTGCTGGGGACGGTGTGGCGCTCGGGTATGTCGGTGATGCGACCTTGAGTGCAGCACATTTCATCCCCGATCCCGCCCGCCCAGATGCTCGCATGTACCGCAGCGGTGACTTGGGTGCTTGGCGTCCCGACGGCGTTTTGGAGTTTTTCGGACGGCGTGACGCCCAAGTCAAAATTCGCGGCCACCGGGTGGAACTGGCCGAGATCGAAGCCACCCTGCAAAGCTTGGACGGCGTGCTCAACGCAGCGGTGCTGGCACAAGCCGCTGCGCAAGGCCCGCAGTTGGTGGCCTGTGTGCGCCCCCATCCTGGCCGAACCCTGCAACCCCATCGCTTGGCCAGCGAAGCGGCACAACGGCTGCCCAGCTACATGCTGCCCAGGCGCTGGGTGTCGGTGCCCGATTGGCCGCTCGATGCCAACGGCAAACTCCATCGCCGTGCGTTGCTGCACTGGATCGAAGCATCCGCCGCGCCGACCCACACGATGCCCTGGGCCTCCGAGACCGCTGCGGCGTTGTGCGCGCACTTGCAGCGACTCTGGGCGCAAATGTTGGAGTTGCCCAGTTGTTCTGCCGACGACCATTTCATGGAACTGGGTGGCAGCTCCCTGGGGGTAGCGCGGCTGTGCGCAGCGCTCCAGCCGCATGTGCAGCGTCCTGTGCCCATGGCCGAGGTCTACCGCCACCCAACGCCCGCCGACCTGACTCGCTGGCTCTTGACATCGGCCACCGCCCCCACAGGGCGGCTGCGCTCGCCCTTGGCGTGCTTGCAAATCGGGGAATCACCCCACGTCCCTTTGGTCTTGATCCATGGCATCGACGGGGGCAGCCAAATTTTCACGCATCTGGTGAAACAGTTCCCCTCCAGCCGTCCGGTGTACGCCCTGCAAGGGCCGCAACCGGTGTCGCCGGAGCAACTGGCACAACTGTTTCCCTCACTGGAAGCCATGGCGCTGTTTTATGCCCAGGCGATTCAACGCGAGAGCCGCCTTCACACAGCCGCCAGCGTGGTGCTGGGCGGTTTTTCTGCGGGTGTCGCCCTGCTGCTACCGTTGCGTGATGCGCTGCGACAACTGGGCCGGCGCGTGTCGGGCTTGGTGGTACTGGACGCCCCAGTGCCCAACCAAGCCACGCCACGGGAAGAATTGGAGACATGGATGCAGCCTCGCCACGGCGAAGGTAACCCCACGTCCAGCGTGCGCCACGCGCTCGACTTCCGCCGTGTGTTCGCACATTGTTTGATGCAACCGCACCTGCATCCAGCGGTGGATGAGACACCTCTGCTGGCCGTGCTGGTGGGGCGCCGCGCTGAACAAAAGCGAGCGGATTGGCAGCGCTGGTGGCCCGCGCCAGCCTTACGCTGGCGGTTGCTGCCACAGCGACAGCATCACAATTTCTTGCTGCCGCCATCGGATGCCCAGGTAGCTGAAGCCATCGAACACTGGTGGTCGAAGGCCTGAACAACGCTCGCAGCCGCCGATCACTTAGCGCCGGACAGGATCCAAGCCGCCAGCGTTTTCACGTCGGCGTCACTCAGTTGCGCCTGTGCGGGCATGGGCACTGCGCCCCACTTGCCCGAACCACCAGCGCGGATGCTGGCCTCGACCTTCGCCTGGGCATCAGCTTGGCCGGCGTACTTTTTGGCCACGTCTTGGTAGGCCGGGCCCACCACTTTCTTATCCACCCCATGGCAGGCCATGCAGGCGTTCTTCTGGGCCAGCGCCAGATTGGCTTGGGCGAGCATCGGCGCCGCCAGCATGGCGGCAACGGCAGCGGTACGCAACATCAACGCAGTCATCATGTGTCTCCTGGAAACAGGTCATGGGAAAAGGAACGCAAATATAACCATTTGCTTATTTTTAAAAGGCCAGTGTGTTCATTACACGCCACACCCGATGCCAAGTTTGGGAGGCCATCCTCAGGCGTGGTGGCTTGAGGCATAGCACGGGATCATGGCTTCCAAAGGCAGTGGCCGGATGCGGCTGGCCTGGCCTGCACAACCAAACGCCTCAAACCGCGCTTGGCAAATGGCTTGTGCTGCCTTGGTGGCGGCAGTCAGCGCCTTACGTGGATCAAACTCGGCGGGTTGGGTGGCCATGAGCTGGCGCATGGCACCGAACATCGCCAAGCGGATGTCGGTATCGATGTTGACTTTGCGCACCCCGCTGGCAATGCCACGCACGATCTCTTCGACGGGCACGCCATAGGTTTCTTTCAGATCGCCGCCGTACTGGCGAATGATGGCCAGCCACTCCTGCGGCACGCTGCTGGAACCGTGCATCACCAAATGGGTGTTGGGCACGGCCGCCTGGATTTGCCCAATGCGGTCGATGGCCAGCACCTCACCGGTGGGCGGACGGGTGAACTTGTAGGCGCCGTGACTGGTGCCAATCGCAATGGCCAGTGCATCCACGCCGGTGCGGGCCACAAAATCGCGGGCCTCGTTCGGATCGGTGAGCATCTGCGCGTGGCTGAGTTTGCCGACGGCGCCCACGCCGTCTTCCTCGCCTGCGTCGCCGGTTTCCAGCGAACCCAGGCAGCCCAGCTCACCCTCCACACTCACACCCACGGCGTGGGCCAGCTTGCACACCTCGGCGGTGACGGCTACGTTGTAGTCGTAGCTGGCCGGCGTCTTGGCATCGGCCAGCAGCGAGCCGTCCATCATCACGCTGGAGAACCCCGAGCGAATGGCCTGGATGCACACCGCCGGCGAGGCGCCATGATCCTGGTGCAAACACACCGGAATGTCCGGGTGGGTTTCGATGGCGGCCAGCACCATGTGGCGCAGATAAGCCTCCCCGGCATATTGGCGCGCTCCGGCGCTGGCTTGCAGGATGACCGGGCTGTCGCTGGCCTGGGCCGCCCGCATGATGGCGTGGATCTGCTCCAAGTTGTTGACGTTGAAGGCCGGGACACCGTAGCCATGTTCGGCGGCGTGATCCAACAGTTGGCGCAAGGCAATCAGGGCCATCGGTTTGTCTCCCAAAACAAAAATCAAAAAAGAGAGCCCACCTGCCGGGGAGCAGACCCCCCTGCCACCGGCAGGCAGGCTCTGTCAAACCACCGGGCAGGTAGCGACGTGAACCCGGTGGCCAGCCAAAACGTGGGCCGCAACAGCAGGCAAACTCTCGAACAACCGATCGGGCTGCGCCAGCGTCACCGGTTCGCCACCGTTGTAGCCCCAAGGTACCGCCCAAGCAGCCACCCCGGCGGCGCGGGCGGTTTGCACGTCCACCGCTGAATCGCCCACATGCGCAGCTTGGTAGGGTTCACCACCCAGGCGCTGGATGAGGTGGCGCAAAGGTTGTGGACTGGGTTTTCGCTGCGGCAAGCTGTCGCCGCCGACCAGCAAAGCCAGGGCCTGGCTCAGCCCTGCCGCTTCCAGCACGCGCCGTGCAAAACGTTCTTCTTTGTTGGTCAGGCAGGCCACGCGCACACCGTGTTCGTTCAGTTGAGCCAACGTCGCCAAGGCGCCGGGGTAAGGGCGGACGCAGGTGCCCGCACAGTCGGCGTAGTGGTGCTCCAAACGCGCCAACACCTGCTCCACTCGCACACGCTCGACCCAGGATGGCTGTTCGAGGAACAACTCTGCCAGCAGCCGCAGCATCATTTGCCGCGCCCCGTGGCCGATGCAGCGCTCAATGCGGGCCAGCGGCTGCGGCGGCAAACCGACATCTGCTAAAGCTCGGTTGGCGGACAGGGCGATTTCTTCGGCGGTGTCCACCAAAGTACCGTCCAAATCGAAAGAAAGAACCCGGTAGTGCATGGCGACTCCTTGGGCTCAGGCGCAGGCCAACACGTGCTGCACCTTGGCAGCGAGGTTTTCAGGCGTGAAGCCGAAATCCCGCAGCAACTGCGGCCCCGGTGCCGACGCGCCGAAGTCATCCAGCCCCAACACGTTGGCGCAGCCGTAGGCGTACCAGAGTCGGGTGGCACCGGCCTCCACCGCCACACGCGGCAGGCCAGCGGGCAGCACATGGCGGCGCCAGGCGGCGTCTTGCCGATCAAACACCGTGGTGCTGGGCATGGACACCACCCGCACCGGCACGCCCGCTGCGTCCAGCAAGGCTTGTGCGGCCAGGGCCAGCGCCACTTCCGAGCCGGTGGCGATGAGCACGGCCTGTGCGTCCTCACGCTCGCTCAGCACATAAGCGCCCCGGCGGATGTCGGCCACCTGTTGGGCATCACGCGCCTGCGGTGCCAGGTTTTGGCGGCTCAACAGCAGCACGGTGGGACGCTGGCGTTCTTCCAACGCGCTGGCCCAGGCTGCAAAGGTTTCGGTCTCATCACATGGCCGCCACACGTCCAGATGCGGGATGAGGCGCAAGCTGGCGGCATGCTCCACCGGTTGGTGCGTCGGGCCGTCTTCACCCAGGGCGATGGAGTCGTGCGTCAGCACATGGATGACTTGGCGGCGCATCAGCGCGGCCATGCGAATGGCGTTGCGGCTGTAATCGCTGAAGGTCATGAAAGTGCCGCCAAACGGGATGAACCCACCGTGCAGCGCGATGCCGTTCATGATCGCCGCCATACCGAACTCACGCACCCCGTAGTGGATGTGGCGCCCGCCAGGCTGCCCGGCACGCACTGTGCCGCAGCCCGGCCAATCGGTGAGGTTGGAGGCGGTGAGATCGGCTGAACCTCCGAGCAGCTCGGGGCATTGCGGCGCCAGCGCGGCAAGCGCCAACTGCGAGGCTTTGCGGCTGGCTACGCTGGATTGCCGCACCTGGGCCAGTGCGGTTTGCCATTCCATTTCTGCGACAAACCCCTCGGGAAGTTCACCGGCCATGCGGCGGGCCAGCTCGGCAGCCAGCGCGGGGTGGGCGACAGCGTAGGCGTTCCAGCACGCTTGCCAAGCCTCTTCAGCGGCTTGGCCGGCTGGACGAGCGTCCCAGGTTTGGGCCACGTCGGCGGGCACTTCAAACGGCGCGGCTGTCCAGCCCAGGGCGGCGCGGGTCGCGGCAATCTCAGCCGCCCCCAGCGGTTCGCCGTGCGCCTTGGCCGTGCCTTCTCGCGCCGGTGAACCCTTGCCAATGGTGGTGCGGCAGATGATGAGCACCGGCTGCGCCGTTTGCGAACGCGCTTGGGTGAGGGCCGCATCCAGCGCCGCCCCATCGTGGCCATCCACCGGGCCGATCACCTGCCAGCCGCAGGCTTCAAAGCGCATCGCGGTGTTGTCGGCAAACCAGCCTTGCACGGCACCGTCGATGCTGATGCCGTTGTCGTCATACAACGCCACCAGCTTGCCCAGGCCCAGCGTCCCCGCCAGCGAGATTGCCTCTTGGCTGATGCCTTCCATCAAACAGCCATCGCCCAGGAAGACGTAGGTGCGGTGGTCGATGACGCTGTGGCCGTCGCGGTTGAATTCATCGGCCAGCAGCTTTTCGGCCAGCGCCATGCCCACCGCGTTGGTCAGGCCCTGACCCAGCGGGCCGGTGGTGGTTTCCACGCCGGGGGTGTGATCCACCTCCGGGTGACCAGGGGTGAGGCTGCCGCGCTGGCGAAAGCGCTTCAGCTCGGCCATCGGCAGGTCGTAGCCGGTGAGGTGCAGCAGCGCGTACAGCAGCATGCTGGCGTGGCCGTTGGACAGCACGAAACGGTCTCGATCCCACCAGCGCGGGTTGGCCGGGTTGTGCTTCAAGTGACGGTGCCACAGCGCCACCGCCATCTCGGCCATGCCCATCGGTGCGCCGGGATGGCCGGAGTTCGCTTGCTGCACGGCATCCATCGCCAGGGCACGCAGGGCGTTGGCCAGGATGTTGCGCTGGCCGTTGTCATCGCGGATCACGCGGTCATTGGAGTTCGAAGCCATGTCAGAGGGCTCCCAGCGCACGTTGGCGGCGCTCCATCATTCGCCAGATGAACGGGGTGAAGATGAGCTGCATCGCCAGCTCCATCTTGCCGCCGGGCACCACCAGGGTGTTGGCGCGGCTCATCCACGAGTCGTGGATCATGTTCAGCAGGTAAGAAAAATCGATGCCCTTGGGGTTGGCAAAGCGAATGACACAAATGCTTTCATCGGCCGTCGGGATGTCGCGGGCGATGAAGGGGTTGCTGGTGTCCACCACCGGCACGCGCTGGAAGTTCACATGCGTGTGGGTGAACTGCGGGCAGATGTAATGCACGTAGTCGGGCATGCGACGCAAGATGGTGTCCGTGACCGCTTCGGCGGAGTAGCCGCGCACGTTTTTGTCGCGATAGAGCTTCTGAATCCACTCCAGGTTGATGACGGGCACCACACCCACCAGCAAATCCGGGTGGCGAGCGATGTTGACCTCGGGCGTCACCACCGCGCCATGCAGACCTTCGTAAAACAGCAGGTCGGTGCCTGGGGGCAAGGTTTCCCAGGGGGTGAACGTGCCGGGCGGCTGCTGGTAGGGCGCGGCCTCCACCGGATCGTGCAGGTACTTGCGGCGCTGGCCGGAGCCTGTTTCGCTGTAACTGGCAAACAGCCGCTCCAGCTCGGAGAACAGATTGTTTTCGGGGCCGAAGTGGCTGAAATGTTTGTCGCCGTCGCGCTCGGCGTCTTGCTGGCGCTGGCGCATCTCTTGGCGGTCGTAGCGGTGGAAGCTGTCGCCCTCGATGAGGGCGGCGTTGATCTTCTCGCGCCGGAAGATGTTTTCGAAGGTGCGCGTCACCGAACTGGTGCCCGCGCCGGATGAACCCGTGATAGCAATGATGGGATGTTTGGCGGACATGCCGATGTCTCCTGATGTTGTGAAAAGCGAGCGTGTTGGGCGAGGCATCCCCCTCACCCCAACCCCTCTCCCACGAGGGGAGAGGGGCTTTAAAGGCATTTCTCCCTCTCCCCTTGTGGGAGAGGGCCGGGGAGAGGGGGCACCTCAATCGCGGAACAAACTGCGCTCCCGAAACAGCGGCTCCACGTGCTCAGACTCAGCCGGCTCGCGGTGGTAACGCTCAATGCGCTCAACCTCGTTCTTCGAGCCGAACACCAACCCAATGCGCTGGTGCAGCGCCGAAGGCCCCACGCCCAGCACCGGTTGGCGCCCGGTGGAAGCACGCCCGCCCGCTTGTTCCATCAAAAAGCCCACCGGGTTGGCCTCGTAGAGCAGGCGCAGACGGCCTGGTTTGGTCGCATCCTTGGTGTCACGCGGGTAGAGGAACACGCCACCGCGCATCAAGATACGGTGCGCCTCGGCCACCATGCTGGCGATCCAGCGCATGTTGAAATCCTTGCCACGTGGCCCCGTGCGCCCAGCCAAGCACTCATCGACGTAGCGCTTAACCGGCGGCTCCCAGAAACGCCGGTTGCTGGCATTGATGGCAAATTCCTGCGTGTCCACCGGCACCTGGATGTTCGGATGGGTGAGGAAAAATTCGCGCAAATTGGGGTGCAAGGTGAAACCCACCACGCCATTGCCCACCGAAAGCACCAGCATCGTTGTGGGCCCATAGAGCGCATAACCGGCGGCCACTTGGGTGGTGCCAGGCTGCAAAAATCGGCCTCCACCACATCACGCCCGCTGGCGATCACGTCCTCAGGCGCCCGCAGGATGGAAAAAATACTGCCCACCGACACGTTCACATCAATGTTGCTGCTGCCATCCAGCGGGTCGAACACCAGCAAATACTTGCCGCGTGGGTAACCCGCCGGGATCTGACTCGGGTGCGCCATCTCCTCGGACGCCAGCCCAGCCAGGTGGCCGCCCCATTCGTTGAGTTTGCAAAAAACGTCGTTGGACAGCACGTCCAGCTTTTTTTGCACCTCGCCTTGCACGTTGACGGCGCCGCCTTCGGCGGTGTTGAGCTGGTGGTCACCCAGCACACCGCCCAGTTCACCAAAGGCCACCGCCTGGGCGATGGATTTGCAGGCCAGTGCCACATCCAGGATCAGCGCGTTCAACTCACCGCTGGCGGCAGGGAAACGTCGGCGCTGTTCGATCAGGTACTGCGTGAGGGTGCTGCGGTTGCTCAGGGGCATGGTGGTGTCTCGTTGTGGTTTGTTGTTGTGGTTTTGGGCCGGAATTTGCTGGAATGGCAGCTCAACCAGCGGCGGCAAAGACGCGACTGGCGCGGATGTCTGCCCCTTCGAGCGTGGTGAGATCCGCTTCGGTGAGCACGCGCTCACGATCGGCGAACAGCCGGCTGGCCTGGCGCAAGCGAGCGCGCTCCAGTGCATTGCGCACGCTGCGCGCATTGGCAAAGTGCGGCTGCTGAAGACGCCGCTCCAGGTAAGCCAGAAACACCTCGCGGGCGCCTTCGCCGTAGCGGTAGTGCTGCTGGGCCAGCATGTGGTCGGAGATGTGGAGCAGCTCGTCCACCGCGTAATCCGGAAAATCGAGGTGATGCGCGATGCGGCTGCTCATGCCGGGGTTGGACTGGAAAAAGGTGTCCATCCGGTTCTTGTAGCCCGCCAGGATCACCACCAAGTCGTCACGCTGGTTCTCCATCACTTGGAGCAGGATCTCGATGGCTTCTTGGCCGTAATCGCGTTCGTTGTCGGGTTTGTAGAGGTAGTAAGCCTCGTCGATGAACAGCACACCGCCCATCGCTTTTTTCAGGATCTCCTTGGTCTTGGGCGCGGTGTGGCCGATGTACTGGCCCACCAGATCGTCCCGCGTCACCGCCACCAAATGACCCTGGCGGCAGTAGCCCAGGCGGTGCAGGATTTCGGCCATGCGCAGCGCCACCGTGGTTTTGCCCGTGCCGGGGTTGCCGGTGAAACACATGTGCAGGCTGGGAGACTGCGCGGCCAGACCGAAGTTGTGGCGCAGTTTGTCGATCACCAGCAGCGCAGCAATGTCTCGGATGCGCTGCTTGACTGGCGCCAAACCCACCAGATCGCGCTCCAGCAGCGCCATCACCGGCTCGACTTGGCTGTGTGCCAGCACATCGGCCACGGTGCGGGCGCTGGCCAGCGGATCAACCACCACCGGTGCCGGCACCGCAGCGCGGGCCACGGTTTGGCCAGGAATGGCGTAAAGCGGCGTGCTCATGGGAAGCTCCTAGGTAAGGGGGAGTGAGATATCCAGAGAGATGAAGGCGCGATAAATCCGGGATTTGATGGGATATGACGGGATGCCTCTGGGATGCCTCTGCAAATCAGTTGCAGCCTGTGCAATCAATCCGTGGTGTCGTAGATGTACCGGGTGATGGTGGCCAGCAGGCTCGTTTCGGCCTGAGGTTGTAGCTCTGGGGCCTCTGCGGTGCCGGTGAATGGCAGGTACGGGCGCGCTGGGATGCGGATCGTGAACGGCTTGACCTCATGCCAGCTCTCCCGAGCCCGCTTGTGCTTGTCCTTGGCGAAAACGGCCAAATTGCCGCTTTTGCCTTGGCGCAGCAGGTTGCCCTTTGCGTCGGTGCGCAGGCGTACCTTAATGGAATACGGGGCACGGTTGATGGTCGCGCCAAACTGTTGGGCGGCGGCGTAGGCTGAAGCAGCCCCGCCCGCTCCGATCACCACAAAATCGGGGCCGTAATCCGAGGACACGGACGCGGCCAGCAAGCCGTGATCCTGCAACATCATCAGGACAGAGCTGCCCTTGTTGCTTTTGAGGCGCCGTGCCAGCGTCGATGCGGCCAGCGGTTGCCACTTGGGGCGCCCCTCGGCAGAGAAATTGGCCTCGGCTGCCGCCTCCAGCGTCCCAGCCAGGCGCTTGTACAGCGGTGTGAGGTTGGTCAGCCGGGTGTGCATCCCTTCGAGCCATTGCTGGCTCTGGCCAAACCCGTTGGCGATGACCTCCAGCACGGTCAGGCCACCGCATCAGGCTGTAGGTGGGTGTACCAGTCGTAGTCGGCGGGGATGGGCTGGCCAGTGGCAACGGCCTGCTCCAGCGTTGCGGCCATGCGCTGGTCAGAAACCCCGACGATCCACACATTTGGCTCTTGGCCAAAGCGCTGCGCGTAGGCGTCAGCCGCCGCGAACAGGCGGGCGGCAGAGGGATCAACGGGCAGTGATGGTGCGCTCATACAGTGCGGCCAAATTGGGCATCAGATGGGTGACGATTTTCCACCAGCCGGCGCTGTGGCCTGCCAGCGCCGTCAGATTGGCAAATGCCTCGGTGGCAGATCGGTGGCTGTGGCCTGCGTAATACGCGTCCGAGTGCCCGGGGTATCCCATGCTGGGAGAGCACACCGCGTTGCGCGTCAGGGCGCCGACCAGGTCGGCCAGACTGACCAGGGCGCCGTCAATGGCATATGCAGCCCTGGATGCTGCGCCTGTCGTCCCCACGGCGCGGCGCAAGAAGCGCTCTACATCGCGGGCTTTGAGGGCATCAACCATGATGAAAACATCACGCCGTAGCGTCGTGGGCCATGCGGTGGCTGGGGCGCTGATGTCGTGTGGAGTGCTTTGCATGACCCGGCGCAGGTCGTCCGGCGTCATGCCCATGGCAGCGCATGCGTCGAGAAGGGCACGCTCGGGCGCAGCGGCTATTTGTGCGGCGTCCGAGGCGTATGCCGCCATGTTTTGCGCCCGCTGAACAACGGCGGCGGTCAGTGCGGCGGCGTCCCGATCGGCGGCGGATGTGAACGGGTCGGTGCTGCTGATGTAGCCCTTGCCTTGACCCAGCCGGTAATCCAGGATGTGCCCAAACTCATGCCGCCACGTGGATTGGGAGCGCGCCGCCGTGGGGCTGTGCCCATCCATGTCGATGAGCCTACCAACGAAAGCCCAGGCGCCGTTTTTGTCGAGGCGCTGCACAGACACCGCCTGCTCGCGCAGCACCACATCCCGCAGCCACGCCGGCGCGCCTGCCCAAGCTGGCTGATGCCACGTACCGGCCTCGGTGCTGGCGTCAAACGGCGGCGGCTCGGCGGGCTTGAGAGGCTCAGGCGGCGTTGCATCCACCTTGGCGCGCGCAGCCTTCTTCGCCCGCTTGGCCATCGCTGCCTTCTCTTCCGCGACGCTTTCCAGCCGAGTTTTTGCGGCCCGGTAGTCGCCGGGGTTGTAGTCCCACCCCACGTCTGGGAAGAAGTCGCCACCGCCGGGCAGGATGCCCTTGAGACCCGTCACCTTGACCTTGCGGCCGTCTGGCATCGTCACTGTCTTGGTGACGATCATCCCCTCGCCGTTGCTCAGCTCGATGCCCAGCCCTTGGAATTCGTCCTCGGTCATCGCCACCACACGGCACCGGCAGCCAAACCCGTTGGGTGGGTAGATGATCTTCCAGATCGGGTCATCCCAGCGGAAAACACGCCCGTGCAGCTCGCGGTGTCTGGGCCGCGTGCGCCCGTCCATGATCGCCACGTAACGCCAATAGGGCCGGTCAGTCGCATTGCCCACCATGCGCTGGTAGCGCCCGGCCATGTAGGCGGTCTGGAGGTTGGTCTGGTAGATGGTGCGCAAGCGCCGGTCGCTGCCCAGTTGCACCGTGGTCACCTCGCCGGTGTCGCCATCCAGCAGCTCTTGGCGTCCCCACCAGCCCAGGTCTTGCAGTTGCGGCTTGAGGGTGCGCTTGAACTCGGCAAACGTCATGCCCTGGCCGATGGCCGTGGCCACCTGGGTGCGGATGGTGCCCAGCACCTCCTCGCTGGTGGCCTTGGCCACGGCGAACGCCAGGTCGTGATCCTGGCGCAGCATGTCGCGCCAGTCCCAGGTCAGGCGGTTGCCTTTGCCGTCGAAGAACTCGACGGCATCCGCCGGGGGCTGGGTCAGGTCAAGGGCGAGCGTGGGCATGGTCAGGCGGCCTCAGCGTCCACGCTGGCCACACCGTGCAGCTCGGCGCTGAACATCGCCTCGGCGAGCGTGGATTGCAGCTCTGCCGTGGGCACGCCGGGGAACGCCGTCTCCAGCTTGGCCAGCAGCTCCTCAAAGCTCTGGGCCTCCTCTACCGCCTGCATCAGCGGTGTGAGCATCTCGCGGGCCACTTTGGCCAGCATCTCGGGCGGCAAGTCCTGCACGGCCTTGTCCAGCGCCAGTTGGTCGGCGGGCAGCTTGGCCGGCTGGCCCTCGGCAAAGCTGGCCGGGTTGCGCCGCGCCATCAACTGGCTCAGCTTTGTGGCCAGGCTTAGGCCGGGGCCACCGTCCGTGGGCGGCTTGTCGCTCGGGGTGGGGTTGCCGGGCGCCGGTTGCGGGCCGGTGGGCGCCGGTTGCTGCTTGGGGCGCCAGCCGGTGCCGTAATGCTCGTCGATGTACTCCTGCTGGGGCTCGTAGCCCATGCTGTACACCTGCGAATCAGCATCGGCGCGCGCTTTGCGGTCGTCAGATGGCTTGATCTGGCGGCTGATCTTGCACGGCGTGAGGCTGTTCCATTCGCACAACCAACGCAGCAGGGTTTCATTCAGCGTGTCGCTCAGCAGCTCGTCGGCGGCCTGAACCTGGTCGAGCAGCAAGCGCTCCCGCTCCACCGCCGCCGCCGCCTGGGCGCCGCCCGCGCCGTGCGATGGGGGCTGGCACCACACCTCAGCGATCCAGTCATCCATGTACTGGCACAGCGCTTCTTGCGTGGTGATGCTGCCAGTGAGCTTGCTCTCGATCAGCTCGATGGTGTTGCCATCGGGCGTCATCACAAATCCATCGTTGCTGAATGCGGTCAGCGCGTCGCGCAGCGTGGCTCGTTGCGGCCCCGTGGCGCCGTTGGGGTACTTGCCCCACGGGGTCGGCGAGCCGAATCGATCCACCAATTTCGACCACGCCGCGATGCTCTTGCGCTTAAAAAAGACGGGCCAGTAAAGCTGATGCCCACGGCCCAGCCCATAGGGGTTGTCGTCCTCATCCCCCACTTTGTGAACCACAAATTGCTTGGGTGGGATGGCTTCTCCCCGGATCATGTCAACGGTGGACAGCATCCGCAGTTCGGGCGGACGGGTGGGGTCGTCTTGCACGTACACGAAGCGGCGCTGCGGGCGCTGCACCATCTGAGCAGGCACGATGAGCCCATCACGCCAGGTCGGCACCACCTCCAGCACCGACCAGCCCACCAGCTCGGCCTCCAGCAAGTTGCGGCACGCGCGATTGAACGGTGTGTTGTCGAGGATGCGCTTGAGCGTCGCGGCATCCGCCTTGCCCTTGGCTGAGTCGTCGATCGGGGTGATCTGGTAGGGGTAGCGCAGCAACGTGCCCACGAACTTGCTCATGCCGCTGCTGACTTTGCCGTCGCGCTTCAGGTCGCGGTAGATGCGCCAGTCGTGGTAGCCGCCCTTCTCGCGCAGCACGCTGTCGTTGGGCCGGATGATGCCCATGAAAAGCGGTTCGTAAGGGTCGCGCAGCCGGTGGCCGATCTCGGTGTCCAGCACCGCCGGGGGCATGGCGCCGCCGGTGGGCAGGGTGTCAGTGGGGAGCAGCGGCTCGGTGATGGCGCGCACGCGGCGCCGGGTCGTCGTGTCAGCCATGAATGAAAGCTCCCATGTCATTGGGGTCAGAGCGCGCACCGCCGCTCTCGAACGCAAATTCGGCGCACAGGTTCAGGGCGGCGTGCTCGGCCAGGGCCAGCGAGATGGCGAAATCGCCGTGGCGGAAAAGTTCCGGGTCTTTCAGGTCGCGCGTGTTGGCATCGGGCACACGCGGCACACCGTCCACATCCTCCACACAGCGCAGATCGGCCTCCAGCGTGGCATCACGGGGAAGGTCGATGTGGTCATCCTCAAAGCGCTGCACCAGCTTGGGCATCCAGGCGGCGTACCACCCGACGTTGAGGGTGATCTGGTGGATCATCTGGTGCCCGTAGCGGTCGGCCGTGTACTCGGCCATCTGCTGGCCGGGGCCGGTGGCATCCATCGAGCCGCCAGCAAACCGGGGCAGGCCGTCGATCAGCGCCCACAGCACCTGCTCTTGCTGCCGGGACGGCACGTTGTGCAGCTCCACCACGAACGGAACCACGCGCTTGAGCTGCTGCGTCAGCGCCATCGGTGTGAACTCGGTGAAGTTGCGGTGGCGCGCGTAGTCCTGCCCGAAAACGTGCTGTTGGCTCTTGTCCAGCTTGGCCAGCTCGGGCAGCAGGTGCTGCTTGATCCAGCTCTTGGCGTAGTCGCGGCGCACCTGGTCGGGCAAGCGCACGAAATCGTCATCCAGCGTCAGGCGCAGCACGGTGCGCGGCTCGCGCATCGCCCGGTCGATCCACACGCCAGGGATGGATGCGCCGGCACCGTCGCGCGGGATGGCGTCCAGCTCCTCGCGCATCGCGGCTTTGCGGGGGCCGTAGAGCTGGCGAATCTGCGTGTACCACTTCTTCTTGCCTTCGTCGGTCGGCTGCTGCCGCGTCATGAGGCACACGCGCTCGTACAGGCCATTGCGCACGGCATCGTCAAACGTGGCCGTGTACACCTTGGCATCGGGGCCGTACTGGCCCATTTCGATGTCGCGCACCAACTGGTTGAACGGGTTTTTCTTCCCGTTGTGCGAGCTGATGACCCGAATCTTGCCGCCCCAGATGAGCAACGCCGTCGCGGCCTCCAGCACGGCGGCCACCTTGGCGTGGAACGCCGCTTCGTCGATCACCACGATGCCTTGCAGGCCCCGGATGCTGGCCGGTTTGGCAGACAGCGCCACCACAGCAAACCCAGAGGCAAAGCGGATGCGGTAGGCTGTGATGTCTTTGGTGCTGCCGTCGGGCTGCTGGTCTTTGAAGATGAACTCTTCGATGCGGCTGCATCCGGTGCCCTGGGCTTCGGCGATCACGCGGGCAAGGTGGGCCACGTAGCCCACGAACTCCAGGCCCTTCTCCTTCGTGTCGCCGATGTAATAGATGTTCTGGCCGCCGGCAGAGCGGCGGGAGGCTGCAATCAGGGTGTCGGCAAGCGCCTCGGAAAACGTGATTCCGGTGCGGCGCCCCTTGGGGCACACTTTGATCGGCGCATCAATGCTGACCCACTCGGCCTGGTGCCGCATCAGCACACCATCGGCCAACGGGTTGAAGCCCTGCGGGATGGATTTGACGGTGTCCGGCAGCTCGTCCCACTCCACATAGCGGGTGGTGTCGGCACGTGGGGCCAGTGCTGAGGCTGGAGCGGCCATCACTTCACCCCCAGAACCTTGCGGCGCCAGAAGTCCACTTGCTCTTCATCCATGCCCTGGGCGCGGGCCGCTTCACCCACCACCTTGGCGGCATCTTCCAGCGCCTTCCGACGCTCCTGCTCGCGCACCTCGCGCATCTTCAGTTCCAGGTTGGCGTGGTTGATCTTGGCGCTGCTCATGTCCTTGATTGCGCGAGCCATCAAGGCCACATCCATCGATCCAGCCCCATCCTCCGCATCGCTCATGGCATCAATGGTAGTGAACGCCACGGCACTCAGCATCTGCGGCAGCAAGCGCGCCACATCGCCATCCGGCTCGGCTTCGATTCGATCCACCCACACCTTGGCCACCTGCTGCGCCTCTTGGTATCGCAGCATCGCCATGCTCTGCTTCTGCACGTACCGGCCCACCGCCGAGCGGCTCACCTGGGCGCCCATGTCGGTGAGCACCTGGGTGATTTCGTCCAGCGTCCAGCCTTCTCGGATCAGGTCGGCCAGCCGCTCCTGGGTTTCCTTGGGCAGGTCTTCGATGGATGAACGGCGGGCCATGTGCTCACACCTCCCCGGCGCGCGGGCGGGCGACGCCGGGCACTTGGGCCAGGCCGTTGGCTGCGTCCTGGCCACGTTCGGTCAGCGTGACGATTTGCAGGCCCGCCACGTCCTCCACCGCCACCAGCCCTTGCTCGGCCAGCCAAGCCACATCGGTGCGGGTGCGATCCATCTCCACCGGGTAGCCCAGGCGGGCCGTCATGCCATTGAGTGCGTGCGTGTTGGTGGTGTAGCCGTTGCTGGAGAGCAGCACATGCAGCATCTTCAAGCGCCGGTGTTCGGCCATGTGGTCGGCGAAGCTGTTCATGACTTTCCTTTGGGGATGGGGTGGTGCAGCAAAAAATCACGCACGGTCTCAATGGCGCCGCGTGTGGCCCTGACGTCTGTGGCCAGAGATTCGAGGCTGCGGCCTTGCGATTCGGCGGTGCTTTCGAGCCGGGCCAGGCGCTCTTTGATGTCGGTGACTTCGCCGTGGTTCGGCAGGTGCGCCTGATTGGCAGCGATCGATTCAACCCGACCGGATAGCTGGTTCAGCCGGTCATCGTGGGCGCTGATCTTGTCGCCGAGGTCACTGGCCACGGCCTTGATTTGCTCGGCGTTATCGCGGTCATTGGTTTTGATCCAGGTGTAGATGACACCCAGGATCGGCAGCACCACGGGCGACAGCCAATCGCGCAGGGCTTGCAGTACATCGGCCATCGGGGGGCTCCTCATCCACAGCGGCATTGCGCCGGTTACCACCGACCGTCGATGGACGGTAATGGCTCGCCCCTGTTGAGGATGGGCGTGCTGACAAAAAGGCGGGCAATGATGTTGATGACGCACACCGCCACCACGAGGGCCCCCACCTGATGCGTCGGGATGGTCGGGGGGATGATGTCGGGAGCGGCCTGGGCCACAAATCCCGCCAAGAACACGGCCACCAGCATCATCAAATTAAGCAGGATGGTGTTGGACGATATCCACGATTTCGTGGTGCTCGACAGTGCGGATGACTGGCACATAAAAAATCCTCACAGGCAATGCGAGGATTTTTAGGGGCGGGCGACCGGGATACTAGCTAACGGATGCTCAATATCGGCGGGCCCGTAAAAAAAGGCGCCGGGTGGCGCCTGATACTATTTGATGCCGCAGTCTGTGGATAGAATAAATTAACTGTAACGATCAACGGGGCCACTTCGAGTGCCACGAGTGTCCGAGCGTCACCGCACGCCAGAGCGCCCAGAGCACCGGCTCCACCCCTCACGCCACCGGCAGGTGGTCATCCAATCAGGAGCCACCCATGGACTGGGACGAAGCACACGCCACCTGCTACATCGCTGCGTTTAATGCTGCCGCAAACTGGCCGGTGTCAATCCGTCGGGCCATAGTGGATTGCTTGCGGGTTGCAGTGGAAACGGCAGCTTCATTTGATACTGGAAAAACAGCATTGCTGCGTGCAGCCGATGCGGCGCTTCCAGCGTGTGAGGCACAGTCATAAGCCGTCTATTCCGCAACCACTGACGCCGGGAGGCCGTGAGAGGTTGAGGCCAGAGGCCTAAAACAGCTTCTGAACTTCCACACAATACGTTGCGCGTTGATAGAACGATGGGAAATCTCGCGTAGCCATATCGATGGCGCTTACATCGCCCTCCAATAAAACGGCGATGCGTGCGCCCTTCCACTCAGTTAGCAGCCGCAAACTGTTCAACACAGACCCGCGCAAGAGGTGTGCATCTCGGACGATGAGTGCAACAGGTTGAGCCACTTTGCACAAGACAGCATTGAATTGTGCGAACAGCGCTTGGTCACCATTAGCGGGTGGGCCAATATCGAGAGCTAGCCACCATCGAATAACCAAATCAGTGACCCCATCTCCTTGGGTCGCCTGAGTTTGAAAAACAGTGGCACCGTTGTCACTGCTCCCGCTGAAATACGGTAAGCGGTCAAACACCCATAGCTTTCCGTAGGTGTGCAGGTTCCCAAGCTGGACACCGTGCGAGTCGATCCACTGCGGCATACCACTCCCTTTACCTTAGCGGCCTGATACGGGCAGGCCGCAAACCCAGTCATTGCGGTTTTTTGGCCTCTTGCAGTGCTTCGCGCAACTGCGTGATTGATTCCACCTGCGTGAATACGGCCTCGAATTCCGCAGCACGCAGGCCGGGCAGCATTTCCGCTAGCAGCCGGATGCGTTCGGGAGACGGCCCCGGCCCCTGGACGCGCTCCTGCGCCCGCACTTCTTCCGGCGACAGGCCAGCGTCCACCGCGCGGGCGATGCGAGCCTGCTTAGCCTCCAGCAGTGCTGTGGCCTCTGAGGTGATGCCCGTCAGCACATAGGCCACGTCGATCTTCAGATCGGAGCGCTTGGCAGCCAAGGCGTACAGCTCTGTCTTTGGGAATGCAAATCGACGCTTCCTAAGCGTCCATGCATTCGATGTCAGTCCGAGAGCTTCCGCTACCTGCTTGTCTTCAGTGACCTTGAGTTGCTGCTTTAGGCGCAGCGTGGCCTCTTCAAAAAAGTTCATTGGTTCCCTTGACTTGGTTTCTAATGACACTTAAAGTGTCTTTTGACATGTTAAATGTCATTCAACAGAGCCAAAGAAAGGAGCCATCAAGTGACCCCAGCCCAAGTTAAAGCCCAGTTCGCCGCCTCTGGCACGCCCGTGTCCGAGTGGGCTGACAAGAACGGCTTTCCGCGTGAATCCGTCTATCGCGTGCTGAACGGCTACACGCCTTGCAAGCGTGGTTTGCCGCACCGAATCGCTGTGGCTCTGGGCATCAAGCCCGGCGTCAAAGGCCCGCATCAACCGGGCTGAATCGTACAGGAGATGCCATGAAAGCCCCACCAGAAAAATTTGGTGCAGTCCTCGCCCGCTTAAAAGAGAGCCTTGGAAAAAGCAAGGACGTGGAAATTGCCGATGCACTTGGCATGACAAAAACTGCATTCCATGCCCGCAAAGAAAGAGATTCGTTCCCAGCGGAAAAAGTCGCCGTTTTAGCCCTGCATCGGCCCGATCTGAAGATCGACGTGGCCTACGTGCTGACGGGGGAACGGCAGACGCCGACAAGTGCGGCATCCCAACCCGGAAGGACGTCTGACTTGGCAGACATCGTCGCCGACCTGATTGTTTTGCGCGACATGGTGGATCGAATTCAGCGCCGGCTGAGCCATCTGACAACTCAAGGGGAAGCGGTATGAACACCGAAACCACCCTCTACCGCGCCCACATCACCCTGGGCAATCTGGTCGTCCCGCCGTACCCCGGCGGCGAGCTGTTCGCCATTGATGAGCTGCCGGGCTACTACCCGGCCAACCAGGCCGCCGAAGTCATCAAGGCCAAGGTGATCCTCAAGCTGGACATCCACCACACCGACGCCGCCAGCGTGCGTGTGGCCAAACTGCTGACCCATGCGCAGTTGCACGAGCGCGGGGTGTCGCCCATTGCGGCTCACCGCTTGCTGGAGTCAGAGGGCTGGCTTGGATTCCCCCGTTACATCGCCCCCGAGTTGACTTACTACGCGTTTGACAACCCCCGCAGCGTGCAGATGTTTGGCCAGATGCATGCGGGTGTGATGCAGGGTCAGGTCGATGGCCGCGTGCCGTTCAGGGCGGTGGTGGATCAACTGGAGGATGGCGGGGACGTGCGCCGGTGGATGGTGCCGGTGGGCACCCACCTGACCAACCTGTTGACGCCGCACTGGGACTGCGACGGGGTGGCCGAAGGCCTGCCCAGCATCCTGGCCCGCCATTGGGAGTTGGATGCCGATTGCATTGAGGTGGTGGAAGTGGCCCTGCTGGACGAATGCCGCCTCACCACCCGCCTGCCCGGCGCCCCACTGGCCTACCTGTGGGAGTACTCCGACGGCACGTTCGGCCCCCACCTCTGGCCCGAGGCCATGACCTGCTACGACCTGGTGCCCGATGACTTGCGGGGCTACCTGCAACTGGTGCGCGAAAGCCTGGGTGAAGGGGTGGTGCGATGAGCAGCTACCGCAACGACGCCCAACAGCGGCTGATCCAAGTGATCTTGGCCCTGTTCTCCGACGTGGTGCAGGGCGTGAGCAACGCCGCCATCGCCAAGGCCACCGGCTCCAGTGCCTACAACGTCACGCGTGATTTGGACAACTTGCGCCTCGCCGGCATCGCCGAGCGCGACGAGGGAACGGGCCTGTGGCGCCTGACGCCTCGCCTGCCGCAGCAGGCCGTCAAGGTGTTCAGCGCCATCGACTTGCACGCGGCCAGGGTCGAGCAGGCTCGCAACCGCTTCACCCGCACCCCCGACTGACACCGCAAAAGCGACTTTTTGACGCTTTTCAACTGGGAAAAATCAACATGGCAAACAAGAAAGCAACCGCCCTGCTCGTGCATCCCGAGGTGGATGAAGCCAAGTTCGGCGGCGCGATGGTGGACATGCGGGCCGAAGTCACCGAAACCCAGCAGCGCGCCGTGGCCCTGGCCCGCGAGCTGGGCTACACCGATGAGCTGAGTATCGGCGCACTGGAGGACGGCATCCGGTTCTGGCAGCGCCGCACCGTGGAGGCGTGCCTGGAGCTGGGCAAACGCCTGCTGTTGCTCAAGGAAGCCACCCCGCATGGAGATTTCACGGCTCGCCTGGAACTGCTCGGGTTTGCCAAGCGCTCGGCCTACCGGTTCATGGGGGCCGCTGCCAAGACGGCCAAAAGTGCCAATTTGGCACTTTTGGCGAAGCAGGTGAAGCAACAAAGCCTGTTCCTCGAACTGGTCACCGAAGACGACGATGTGATCGAACGCATCGCCGAAATTGACGATGTGGATCGCATGGCACCGACCGAGCTGCGCAAGGCGGTGCGTGATGCAAAAGCCGAATTGCTGGCCAAAGACGAGCGCATTGCCAAAAAGCAAGAGCGCATCGAAGCGCTGGAGGATGAAACGGCCCGCATCAAGGTGCGCACGAAAGACGAGGCCACCGAAGCGCTGCTGATTGAGTTCGCGAAGGCTGAGGCCACCTGCACGATGACAGTTGCCGGCACCCTGCGCCCCGCCTTGGAAGCCATGCAGGCCGATGCTGGCGACCACACCTTGCGCATGGCCGCCACGGTTGCAAAGCTCATCGTGGAGCTTGAGACGCTGCGCGATGAGTTTGGCCTGCCCACCCTGGGCGCCGAGCAAATCCCCGACTGGATTCAGGCCGCGCAGGGCGGGGAGGCTTGAGCATGGCTGCTACCGCTCAACCCACCCCGCTGCAACAGCGTGCAGCCCTGGCGCTGGCCCTGGGCATCACCGGGGTGTGCGTCACGATGGCCGCTGCTGCCGCGTCAGACCGAGGTGCAGGCGTGGCCGATCAGGCGCTGTACACCGCCGTGGCGGGCGCGTTTGTGGTCGGCTCGCATGTGCTGCCCGCCCTGTCCAGCCGGCGCCCGGGCATGTGGCTGCTGTCGGCCCTGTGCCTGGTTGCCACGCTGTACCACCTCGGCCACTACTTCGGGGCTGCGGCTGACCGTGCAGGCCACCAGCGCGCCACACAGGCCAGCACCGGCCAGGGCGAACAGCAGACGCTCATCCGCCGGCAGATCGACGCCATCAAGGCCAGACCGCTGGCCGACGTGGCCGCTGAACAGGCCAAGGCCACCGCCGATGCGGCCCGCGCCACCGCTGCCGCCAGCCGGTGCGGAGGACGCTGCACCAGCCAGCAAGCCAGCGTGACAGCAGCACAGGCACGCATCGACGCCCTGGCCGTGGAGCGCCAACAGGCCGACCGCCGCGCCGGGTTGGAAGCCCGCTTGCTGACCCTGTCCGCCGCTGCGGACAGCGCCGCCAGCGCGCGCCGGGTTGACCCGATGGATGCACAAATCGCATCCGTCACCGGTCTGCCGGTGGGCGCGGTGGGGCTGCTGGCCACCTTGGCGCAGGGCCTGCTGCTGGAGGTGCTGGGCATCGTGGCATGGACGGTGGCGATCCCATCGCAGCCCCGCGCCGAGGCGCAATCGGAGTCGGTGCGCGATGCCGCTGCCGAATTGGGCGAGCCGGTGCGCGTCATGCCCATCGAGACCAGCCGGCGCCCTGCGGCTGGCCGCTTGACGGCTGTGCGTCCGGCGGGGTTCCCCGCGACATCGGCCATGCCCCCCGCTGCGGGTCAGGGAGTGAGGGCTGCGCCGCCGCCTGCTGCGGCCCGGTCGGGCTGGCGCCAGGCCGGGCAATGGCTGGCCGCACGGATGCCTAGGGGGATGCCGTCATGGCCACACGCAGCCCCGCACTGATTGAGCGCCTGGTGCAGATCGCCCAGGCAGCAGCCCAGGCCCAGCACGGTGGGAAAGAAGCGGTCTACGCAGCCGCTTGCACCGAGCTGGGGATGTCCAGAGCCACCCTCTTGAGAGCACTGAAGGAGGTCACTGTGAAACCGGAACGCAAGCGCCGATCTGATGCGGGGGAGACATCGCTCAAGCGCGATGAGGCCGCGTTGATCTCGGCGTTCATCTTGGAGGGAATGCGGAAGAACGAGAAGCGCCTGGTGTCGGTGCTGGAGGCCGTCACCACACTGCGCCGCACGGGGAACATCCGCGCTGAGTTCGTGGATGCCGATGGCGTGATCCGCGAGCTGTCGATCTCGGCGATTGCTCGGGCACTGCGCACCTACAAGCTCCACCCGGATCAGATGCTGCGGCCCGCCCCGGCGGTGTCCATGCGCAGCCTGCATCCGAACCATGTGTGGCAGGTGGATGCCAGCTTGTGTGTGCTGTTCTACCTGAAGGGTGCTAAGGGCAAGGATTCCGGCCTGCGCGTGGCGGATCACGACGAGTTCTACAAGAACAAGCCGGCCAACCTGGATCGCATTGCCCAGTCCCGCGTGTGGCGCTACGTCATCACCGATCACTACAGCGGCGCGGTGCTGGTGTTCTACGTGCTCGGGGCTGAGAGCGGCATCAACCTGGCCGAGGCGCTCATCTGGGCGATGCAGCCCAAGGGCAACCGCATCCCCATGCATGGCGTGCCTGTGGGCATCTATTGCGACCCCGGCAGTGCCAACACCGCCGGCACCACCAAGAACCTGCTGCGCCGGTTGGATGTGCGGATCGAGGCGCACGCCCCCCGGCAAGCGCGGGCCACTGGCCAGGTGGAGAACGCCCAGAACATTGTCGAAACGCAATTTGAAGCCTGGTTGCGCTTTGCACCGAAGGTGGAGAGCTTGGAGGAGTTGAACGCACTGGCCGGCATCTGGATGGCCAGCTACAACAGCACTCACATCCACAGCCGCACGGGCAAGACACGGTTTGCCGTGTGGCAGGGCATCCAGCCAGAGCAGTTGCGCATCCCGCCAAGCGTGGAGATGTGCCGCACGCTGCTGACCCACGCTCCGGAGCGGCGCACCGTGACGGATCGGCTGTGGGTCGAGTTCGGCGGCAAGTCGTGGGATGTGTCGGGTGTGCCTGGGGTGATGGTGGGCGAAAAGCTGGCCGTCACCTGGAACCCCTACGACACCGCCCAGGTGTTCGTGGTGGATGCCGACCAGGACGGGCACGAAACCCTCTACCCCTGCCAACTGGTGGAGCGCATGGACGACGGCGGGCGGTTTGTGCGTGGCGGCAACGTGTTCTTCGAGGACTACGGGCGCCCCGCCGACACCGTCGCCGACAAGCACCGCAAAGAGCTGGCCTACCTGGCCACCGGTGCCAAGACGCTGGAGGACGCCGACAAGCTGCGCCGCCGCAAGGACTACACGCCGTTCGGTGGCCGCATCAACCCCTTCGACGGGGTGGAGGCCGGGGCGGTGGACTTCCTGCCGCGCCGTGGCGAGCACATGCCCGACCCCGTGACCGTGGCCCCGCCGCCGCCCACGCCGCTGCGTCCGCTGTACCAGCCGCCCACGGATGACCGGCTGCTGAACACGTTCGAAGCGGCCCGCTGGCTGGTGAGCAAGGGCGTGGAGATGACGCCCGAGCGCAACGCCCTGGTGAACCAGTGGCACCCGCAAGGTGTGCCCGAGAGCCAGCTCGATGACCTTAAAGCCCGCCTGGAGCGCCCGGCACCGCCGGCCCTGCGGATTGTGAATGGAGGTGTGTGATGCGCAAGCTGATCACCAGAGGTGAGGCCAGCCCGGCCAGCAGTCAACTGACGAAAGCATGCAGTGATTGCCCGCTGCTGCGCAGTTCGCTGAATGGTTGGCTCGGGGGTAGCACCCCGGAGGAATACGCCCGGCTGTGCCACTCAGATCATGTTGTGGAGTGCCACGTTCATGCTGGCAGCAGGTGCGCAGGTTTGGCCATTTACAGGGCAAACACAGCGAAGCGGCAGCCCAAAGAGCATGCACTGCCGCCAGATCGTGAAGCGGTTTTTTCCAACCGGATGGAGTTCATCGCGCATCACAGCGCGGAACCCTGGAAGGCGGTGAAGCCATGAGCCTGCAACCCCTCCTCGCCCGCCTCGGCACCAGCCAGGCCGACATGGCTCGCGCCCTGTGCCTGGGCAAGGCCACCACCAGCCGGCTGGTCAGCAAGGGCCAGTGGCCCACCCGCAACGCCCCGGCAGTGCGCGCCGCTGCCGCCAAGTTCCTGACCGACCACGGCGCAAAGCCTGAAGACCTGCGCCCCCTATTTACCGCTGGCGAAGACGCCAGCCAACCCACTGCCACCCCCACCGATCCCGAGGACACCACCATGCTGCTGCGATGCGAAAACCTGAACCAGAAAACCAAGATGGCGTTCCGCTTGGCACGCGACCCCTTCCGCGACGACGTGCAAACCCGCGATGACGTGTTCGCCAGCGGCGCCATCCGCTACGTGCGCAACGTGCTGCTGGATGCCGCGCTGCATCACGCGTTCGTGGCCATCGTTGGCGAAAGCGGCTCGGGCAAGAGCACCCTGGCCGAAGACTTGGAACAGCGGGTCATCGACGAAAACAAGCCGGTGAGCGTCATCCGTCCCTACGTGCTGGCGATGGAAGAGAGTGAATCACGCGGCAAGCCTCTGCGCGCCCCGGCCATCGCCGAGGCCATCATCCGCACCCTCACGCCCACGGCGCATTGCAAGAGCAGCCCCGAGGCCCGATTCGCCCAGGTGCATGAGGTGCTGCGCACCAGCCGCCGCGCCGGCCAGAGCCACCTGCTGCTGATCGAGGAGGCCCACAGCCTGCCCGTGCCCACGCTCAAGCATCTCAAGCGTTTTGCGGAGTTGAAGGACGGCCTCTCGCGCCTCATTGGCATCGCGCTGATCGGCCAGCCCGAACTGGCCACCCGCCTGAGCGAGCGCAGCGGCGAGGTGCGCGAAGTGGTGCAGCGCTGCGAGCTGGTGCATCTGCCCGCGCTCGATGGCGACCTGGAGGCCTACCTGCGCCACAAGTTCGCCCGCGCCGGCGCCCAGGTGGATGACGTGCTGGCCCCGGATGCCTACGACGCCATCCGCGCCCGCTTGATCCGCGTGCCCGAGCGTGGCCGCCCCAGTGAGCGCGTGAGCATCTGCCACCCGCTGGTGGTCAACAACTTGGTGGCCCGCGCGATGAATGCCGCCGCATTGGCGGGCATGGCCAAGGTCGATGGCAACGTCATCACGGGAGTCTGACGATGCTGCCCCTGATGACCCGCGCCTTGGTGCGCCCCTTCAGGCTGGCCCACCGCGCCCGGCTGATGCTGCGCCGCGAGGCGCTGGCCTTGCGCCTGGTGTCCGTCGGCCAGTTGATCGAACGCACCACCGAGGAGCGCGAATCGGATCGGCTGGTGGCCGCGTACCGCGACCGCTGGCATGCCGATGAGCTGGCCGACCTGCACCACCTGCGCGACGAACTGACCACCGAGCTGCGCCAAGTGCGCCAGGAGTTGAGCCAATGAAAGCCACCCACGCCACCGCCGACAGCGCCACCGCCGCCGTGACGCACACCACCGCCCCGGTGCTGGGCCTGCACGTCTGCCCCTGCTGCTCGGCGGTGCAGAGCCTGAGCGCCGTCATCGCGGACATGATCAACGACGACGAAGTGCGCCGCTACACCGCCGACATCCTGGCGCACAGCATCCCGCTGGGCGGGCTGGTGATCCGGTATCTGGATTTGCATGTTCCGCCCAAGCAGCGCATCCGCCTGCCCGATGCCCGCGCCCTGCTGGCCGAGCTGGTTCCCGACATGCGCCGCAACCGCATCACGCGCCATGGGCGCGAATGGCAGGCACCCGAAGCGCTCTGGTTCGCGGCGCTGCGCGCCTTGTTCGACCAAGCCGATGCCGGCTCGCTGACGCTGCCGCTCAAGGGTAATGCCTACCTCTACAGCATCTTGGTCAACAAGGCCAACGACTTCGAGGCCAAGTCCGAAAGAGCCCAGCAAGAGCAGCAGCGCCACCGGCCTGCCGTGGGGCAACAGGCACCGGTGCCAGCCGTGGCGGCTGCGCCAGCCATGCCACGGGCCATGCCGCCAGCGGTGCCCTACGTGCCACCCAAAGACGCCATCGAACGCGCCCGCCAGCAACTTGGGCGCAAACCCCACACCGCACAACAGGAGCAACAGCCGTGACGAACTTCCACACCCAAACAGGCCAACCCATTGAACCCGGATACCGCGAGAACGCACGCGGCCAACTGGTGCGCGAATCGGGCATGACCGAAATCGAGAAGCTGGGCGATGAGCTGACCGGCAGCATCGCCGCCGAGTGGCTGGATTTGCAGGCCCGCACCCGCGCGCTCAAGCGTCGCATCTTTGCAGAGATGGCCGCCCTGGCCGAGGTGGCCGCCAGCCAGCACAAGGTGACGCTGGGCGGCGACAAGGGGAACATGACCATCCGCACCTACAACGGAAAGTTCAAGGTCGAGCGTTCGGCGCAGGAGTTCCTCGTGTTCGACGAGAACGTCATGGCGGCCAAGCAATTGCTGGAGGAGTTCGTCGAAGAGAAAACTGACGGAGTTGATCCCGATTTGGTGGTGGTACTGGATCGCACCTTCCGGCGTGGGGAAGACGGGCGGCTGAGCGTGCAACGGCTCACTGAGCTGCTGACCTACGGCATCAAACATCCCAAGTGGGCCCAGGCGATGGACATCATCAACGAGGCCATGCGGGTGGGCGGTGTGCGCAGCTATGTGCGGTTGCACCGTCGGGTGGAAGGCCGCTTTGACAAGTACGAATCGGTGCCGCTGGACATCGCCAAGCTCTGACACAAGGAGACCCGCAAATGGAACCGCTCACCGCATCCGAACGCCGCCGCGCTGCGCCGCCACCGGCGGAAGTCCACCGCCCAGCCCCACGCGCCACCAAGCCGATGGAGCCCAACATCTACGCCAAGGTCGGCATGGCCCGCAAATGGGCTATGGATCAGCGCATCCCAGGGCTGGAGACCGATGAGGCCTACTACGACATGCTCCAAGATCGCTACGGCGTGCGCTCGCTCAAACTGGTGCCCAAGGCCAAGCAGGCGGAAGTTTTCGCGCACTTTGTCGCCCTGGGCTACGGCGCCGGGCGCTCGCAGCCCAGCAGCGATGCATGGGCGCGCTCACCGCTGTGGCTCAAGGCGCGCTGCATCTGGCATGCGCTGGCCGCTGCTGGCGAGGTGCGCAACAACACGGATGATGCGCTGTTGGCCTACGTCAAGCGCCAAACTGGCGTGGATCACTGGCGATGGCTCAATGCCTACCAGTGCCACCGGATCATCGAGGCACTCAAAAAGTGGGCGGCTCGCAAGAACGTGCCGCTGAACGTCGATGGCTGACAGCGCGCGGCTCACACCAGAGCAGCGGAGGCCCTTAGAGGGCCTTTTGCCGTCACGGTACCCAGCGCGCCTGAAAAGTATGGCGCTCACGGTGTACGCCAGACTGCTCGAAGAAATGCCCCCCGCAGATTCGCCAGCTATGCATCGGATTGCGTGGCTGGCGTTTGCGGTTGTTGAGAGCTTGTGCATGGAGCACGGTGGCGAGACGTTCTACATGATGGTTGGTCACGCATACAGGCTGACACAGCGCGACCGCGAAATGATGGCCCGATATACAGGTCGGAACATTGCTGCGCTGGCGCGCGAATACGAGCTGAGTGAGCCACAGGTGCGGCGCATTGTGCGAATGTGGCGTCAGGAGTACCACGCCAAACACCAGCCTCCGCTAGCGCTTGATGGCCCCTGATATGCACTACTGACGAAACAACAAAGCCCCAGAAATGGGGCTTTTTTTCGTCTTGATGGTGCCGATGTATGTCCCGCATCGGATTAGGCGCTCCTATGGGCCTTGGGAACGTTTTGGAACGGGGTTTGTTGGGTATGGGTTGATTGGATTGGTGCGGTTGGCCCGGGGAATCAAGTGGATGCAGGCAATTCTGGAGCGCGTGCTCACTGGAGTTATGCCGTCCCGTTGCGCACCATGTCGTCCCATGAGCACCGCAACAAGCAAACCGACAGCCGCAGCACTCGCCGCCAAGCAGGCGATGGAATCGCAGTTGATCGAGGTATTTGCGGCAGGCACCCGGCCGTCGGAGCAAGGCGACGTGTTCACGATCACCCGTGACGACCTGCTCAAGACCGCCGCCGCCTACGACCCAAAGCTGCACGAAGCACCGTTCACCATCGGCCACCCCGAGACCAGCGACCCGGCGTACGGCTACGCGCTCAAGTTCGCGGTGAGCGATGACGGCAAGTTGTTGGCCAGGGCACATCAGGTGGTGCCCGAGTACGCCCTGCAAGCCACCGATGGCGGCCAGCTCAAGAAGCGCTCCATCGAGTTCTACCACCCGCAAGACCCGGTGAACCCCAAGCCGGGCATCTGGTATCCGCGCCACATCGGCGCCCTGGGTGGACAGCCCCCAGCCGTGAAGGGGCTCAAAGACATCCCCCGCATCCCGCCGCTGTCCGCTCGCACCACCACCCCGACCGCCGCACGTTTTGCCGAGGCTCCCACCCGCCGGGTGAGTTTTGCTGAGGCCTCATCCACCGCCACCGCACCACGGAGCACCACCATGACCGAAGAAGAAATCGCAGCACTGAAGGCTCAGGCTGCCGCTGACAAAAAGAAGGCCGAAGACGCCGAAGCTGCCCGCATCAAGGCCGAAGCCGATGCCAAGGCCGCCCGCGACGCGAACGCGGCCGTGCTCAAGGCCCAAGCTGAATCCCGCCATGCCGAGCATGTGAGCTTCGCCGAGGGCATGTGCGGCAAGGGCCAGACCGGTGCCCGCATCAGCCCGGCCGACATGCCCAAGCTGGTGGCTGTGCTGGACGCCCTGGGCGATGCCGCCACCATCAAGCGCGTGAGCTTCGCCGAGGGCGACAAGCGCGTGGAGTTCGACGCGGTGAAGTTCGTGCGCGATGCGTTCGGCGCGCTGCCGGTGCGGGTCAGCTTCGGGGAGTACAAGCCCCAGGGCACGCCCGCCGCCTCGTTCTCCAACGGCGACCCCGGCGGTGACGTGGCCAGCCTGAGCGATGCCGAACTGGATACCCGCATCAAGCAGCACCAGGCGACCCACAAGTGAAGAGAGATGAGATAAACCACCAAACGGCACGCGATAAATCCGGATGACCTCGGATGAAATTGGCAGTTCTCGGATGGAGTGTGTGAAATAACTTTCAGCCGGTGAAAATGAAAAAGGGCGGCCAACTTTGCCGCCCTTTTGCTTTGCCCGCCTGAGCATTACAACGGGAACTGCCCTTGCCGTTCATCCATCGGCGGCAATCCTTGCTCTTTGCGCACTGCGTCCATGGTGTCGCTCAGCAGTTCATACAGGTAGGTTTCGGTCAGACCGTACTCTTGTGCCAGCTCTTCGACCCGGCGCGACGAGAACGGGCGAGCGGTAGGGCTTGGTTGACTGTACGCATTGAGAATGGCGCGATTCCGTGCGCTGAGAGGCTTGGTCAGGTCGATGGCTGCGGGGATGTACAGGTGAGTGCGAGCGTACATGTTGCACATCCCCACTGCGATTTCTCGCCCAATGGTCGTAGCAGTGTCTGGCGCCATACCGCGATCAGTCAGTACTCGGGCTGCCACGGCCGTCAAGTTCTCAATGAACAGATACGGCTTTTTGCGAGTCATGCCGCCACCTCAATCGGCTTGGCCTTGCGGATGGGCGTTGCCAGTGGCTTAGCAATCGCCTCATCCACCTTGCGCCCCAGCGCTGCGCTGGCGCTTTGCCATGCGCGCCACCACGGCGCCCAACTGGCGCTGTTAGCCGCACGTTCGGCGAACACCAATGCATCACGGTAGGCGGGAGGGTCTTGGCGCATCGTCGGGTTTTCCAAGGCGGCACGCATCTTGGCAACATCGGCGCTCATCGGGCGCACAGCCCAGAACTTCAGCGCTTCAATCACGTCGGACTTTTGCTGTGACGTGAGCCAGTGCAGATCTTCGACCCCGACTTGACGCTTGATGTAATGCGCCAAGGCGCGCTCGCTTGAATCACGCACTTCGCCCAGCACGTATAAAAACAGCCACAGCGCCCGGATTTTTGTGGACGCTGGCGAGCGCTCCAGCTTGCGCCGCCCGGAGCCTGGCGCTGGGGTGCCCCCCTTGCCCGTGCGCTTCCACCCCAGCTCACGCTCAAACAACGTGGTCAGCAGGTGGTACTGCTCAGCCCGCGTGAGTTGGGTAGCCGACGTGCGGCCACCAAACATGCGCGCCATCCGTTGGCGATATTCGGCCTCGGTCATCACGCCCGACGCATCAGCCCAGGTGCGTGCAATGCCCAACAGTTGCGTCAGCGGCGCGGCCTTTGAGGCCTTGGTTGTAGCTGTGGCTGCGGTTGCCATCACAGTCCTCCCAGGTGAAACACACTGCGCACTGCGCGGATCGGCACCTTGGCTTGCCAGAACCAAGATGGGATAACGCGATGCACGAATGGGGGTTCATCGGTCTCGTCCAGGGTCATGGTTGAGCGAAAGTCGGAGGGGGGAACCGACCGCAGTGGCGCGGCCACGGCAGCAGCGGCCGCTCGCGTTTTGACGTTGGACGATAACCAGCGATCTGGCACCAACTGCCACATACCGGACGAATGGAGCGCACACCCCTTGGCACAGGCGCGGGTCAACTCGCGTTGGACATCGTGACGTGAATGACCAATGGCAGTGTGAATGCGGGCCAATGACGATGTCAGATCAGGGCACCCCATAAGAAACGTCAGCGCTTTGTCCAACACGCTGCCCTCATGAGTCAGCAGGCAGACGGGCCGGGTTTGAACTGGTGCATCGGCGGCGACCCACACTGATTTTGGTTCGGGTTCTATTTGGTAAACCAACTTAGCTGCCAACAGAGGCCGAAAGAGGCAAGCCAGTTGGTGTACGTTGATGGGGGAACCAAGCTCAATCATGCGGGCAATCAGCTCGCAGGAGTACAGCGGTTTGCCGGCTTGGCGCAGTACCGACAGCACAGATGCGCGTTTGGAGTTGGGCGCCGGGGTGTAGCGGGCAGATGTTGTGTACATGACAGCCCCCCAGATCAAATGGCCGACCAGTCCAACACGATGGGCACGTATTTGTTCGTGGCCCCCACGCGCTCATAGACCCGGATGTAGCTGCGGCTGCCCGTGACCATGATGCATTCGGCGATGACATGCATGGCGCGTTGCCAGCGCGGGTCGGGGAAATTGAAGCGGCGCAGGCTCAACACCTTGGCCACCGACACCCGCCCCTCTTTGTCCACCTGGAAGGCGTCTTGCGCGATGGCCGCCAGCTCCGGGCGCACGCCCTCAGCGATCCACTCGTCGATGCATTCGCTGATCAGGTTCTTGGCGACTTGCAGACGCTCATCAAACACGATGCAGTCCTGAATGGCCCGTTCGACTTTGTACTGACCATCGAACGAGCGCAGGCTCACATTGCCCTTGTTGCCGCCCCAGGTGATCTCGTACTTCTCAGCGCTGATCTCGCAGAACGCCTGAACGGCATCAAACGTCTTGCGTTTTTTGGCTTGGGTCAGGGCTTGCAGTTCTTTCAACTCGGCCACGATTTCGCGCACCGTTTGATCGCGCAGCTTGTCGATGTCTTCGACCATGGCTTCGGGGATCAGTCGGCCCTGCGGGTCTTGCATGTAGCCGGCGGGGATGGTGGAGGTTTGTTGCGTGCTCATGATGTTGCGGTTGTTGTCGAGGGAAACTTCGCCGGTAGCCGACCGGCAACGGGGCGCATGGGCGCCGGGGATCACACGCGCCAGATGCGTCTGAGCCTGGCGCGCAGTCGAGTGCGCTGGATGGTGGTCTCGGACAGCATCTGGGCCAGCTCGATGCGCAGTGCTGCGCTGTAGTTCAGCTCGGTCTGGATGTGCGTGCGGTACACCGCTTCACGGCGGGCCAGCGTGGCCAGTTGGTGTCGCAGCCACACCACTTCCAGGCGATACAGCCAGGAGCGCACAGCCCAGGCCAGGGAGGTGGCGGTGTTCATGCCATCCGCACCACGTCAGCAGTCACCACCGGGGCGCCCAGCTCGGCGGCCTGATTCAGCGCCCGGTTGGACAAATTGTTGATGGCCAGCGGGTAGATGTCGCCTTGCAGCCGCGTGGCCAGGGCCGCGATAGCGTCCAGCTCGAACAGTTCGCCCAACTCCCGACCACAGTAGGCTTTGACGCGGTGGGCCATGTAGGCGGCCAGGTCGCCCGACTTCACACCCAGCGGGCGCAGTTCGACGATCTCGGTGCGTTGCAGCACTTCGCGCACATCGTTCTTTTGCAGTTTGTCGGCCAGCTCCTGGTGGCCCACCATCAGGATGCCCAGCAGTGGAGCCCGACCCACGCGCATGCGCTCATGCAAACGCTTGAACTGGTTGAGGGTGGTGGAGGGTGAGTCGTGCGCCTCTTCCAGAACCAGTACATGCGCCCAGCCCGCCTTGCGATGTTCTTCCAGCAGTTTCAACACTTGGCGGGTGCGCGCCTCGGAGGTTTGGGCCACGGTGGCTTTGGGGTCGAGGTCGAGCACGATGGCCGCCAGGATGTCGCTGCTCTTGAGCGGCTTGCCCTTGGTGTCTTTGTCGGCCATGCCCACCACGCTGGGGGCGATGATCTTGAGCAGTTTGTTCTCGCGCTGGATGCGCTCTTTCAGGTCGCCCAGGATGGTGGTCTTGCCTGAGCCACTCTCGCCTACCAGGGCCAACATGCGGGCGTTGAGTGCGGCTTGCCACACCATTTCGCGCACGAACCGGATTTCGGCATTGGCGAACAGGTGAGCGTCTTGTGTCACCTCGTCGTCGAACGGGCCGGTGAACAACTTGAAGTGCTTGCGAGCGTCGGTGGTCAGGCTCTGTTTGGCGATCAGCATGGTGTCTTCCTGGTTGGGTGTGGTGCGGGTGTTGGGGTGGGTGCCAGCCCGATGGGCGCGGCGCAGCGGGGGCAACAGAGAGGGCTTGTCGGTGGTGCTGGGGGCGGTTTGGGTGGCATCCGGTAGCGGCTCGAACAGGTGATCAAGCTGCTCGGTTGGCACGCCCAGGTCAGCGAGCGAGCGGGTGACGGCCTGGCGCAGTTCGGCCTGATCGCGGCGCTTGGGCCACTGCCCATGCAGCGCCAGTTGTGACAAACCTGCCGGTGAAATGCCCGCCGGTTCAGCCACTTGGCGCAGGCTCAACCGCGAGGCGGTCAGCACGGTGTGCAGGCGCAGGGGGTGGGTGTTGGGGGTCATGACTTGAACCCCTCAAACCTGTGAAAACGTGCGTTTGCGGTAGACGGTTCCCACCAGCACCATTTCCCCAGGCCCCGTGCGCTTGTAGATGGCTGCGCGGCCTTCGTGCTCGCTGGTTTCAATGAACAAGCTGCGCGGCAGGGCGCGGATTGCATCCTCCAGAGCACCAATCGCGGCCCGCTCTTCTGGGGTGGTTTCGTCGGTCTTGAGGGTCGAAGTTTGCTGTTCTTCAAACCGCTCCAGCAGCAGCTCAGCCGGCGTTTTACCGGTCGCGGCCTTCACGGCACGGGTAATTTCTTTGATGCTCTTGCTCATCACAAACCTCCCACCGCACGCAGCGGCATCGGGGCCACGGGCTGGGCAGCGGGTGCGCTTGGCGCCAGTTGCTCGGCCAGGGTTTCGAGTTGGTCTTCGGGCACGCCGTCGGCGCCGAACCGGGCTTGCACCCAGCCGTACACCTGGGGCGTGTAGCGCTCGCCCAGGCGGCGCTTCAGCTCTTGGCACGCCTCGGGCACCGTCAGGCGGCGGGTGGATACCGCCCGGTCTTCCACCGCCACTTGGTGCCCGCGCTTGGGCATGTAAGTGGGCAGTTGGGCGGCATCCGCCTTGTGCATGGCAAACGGGTCAACCTGCCCGGCAAACACAAGGCCACCCTTTTCTTGGCGTTCCTTGGCTTCGTCCAGCGTGTCGCCGCCGTAGGCGGTTTGCACCACCGCATCCCGGTTCACGTCCAGCAAGCCACGCGGCGCGGCGCGCAGTTCCTGGCCGCGCTGCGGTGCGTCGGTGGCGTATCCGGCACTGGTGAACGTCACCGCCTCGAACGGCATCCACGCCAGGCGCCCGGTGCTGCCGTCCACATAGCCAACCTCGACGCTGGGCGGGTGGTACGGGTCGGCCACCACCGGCACCATGTCCCCAGCCTTCACGCCCGGCAAGTGGCGCACGCGGTAGCTGTGGCGGCTCACCTTGCCATCGGCCCCACGCAAGGCGAAGGTGATCTCCAGATTCGTGTCCACCTTGCGCTTGATCGGGTGCGCCCGCATCAGGCGGCGCATCACATCCGCCGGGGGAGCGATGCGCAGTTGGTCAGCGGTGATCGTCAACCATTGCGCATGGCGCGGGCGCCCGTAGCGGCTGTGGTTCTTCGTGCCGCAGTACCAGTGGCTCCACAGCAGCGCCTTGTCGTTCAAGTCGTCCAGGCTGGCCACTTTGGCAAAGCGCAGGCTGGCCAGCTCGAAGTGGATTTCCACCAGGTGGTGGGCCTTCTCCACGCTGCCGTTGGAGCGTGAGCGGTGACGCTCATGCACCAGCACCTTGGACTTCAGGCGCTCGCACAGGTTGAGCACCGGCGCCGAGGTGTTGGCCGCACCTGGGTCGAACTCCAGATGCAGCGGCACCCCGTGCATCGGGTGGCGTCCGCCCTTGTCACCAAACGCCCAGATCAGAAACTCACCCAGGTTGGCCGCTGATTCACTGCCCAGGTAATACCGGGTCAGGAAATCATGGGAGTTCACATCGGCGGCGGTATACCGAATCAACCGTTCTTCCTGGACGCGGGTGATATTCGCCGGCTTATTCTTGTAGAACTTCTTTTCGTCCATCACCTGCAACCCGGTGGCGTTGCTGAGGTAATAAACAACGCACACCGATGCATCCACTTGCCAGAACTGGTTCGGGTGCTCCGTGGCCACCTGAATCGCCGGCTCCGGCAGGCGCAACTGGTCGGGGTGCAGCCCGGCTTCGCGCAGCAGCACCAGCAGCCTGCTGGTGGAAAGCTGGGTGCTGATGAGCCCCACCGTGTCGTGGCGCAGCAGCTCCACCGCGTCATCGGCGGTCATGCGGTTGATGCCTTTGCGTCGGAAGGTGCCCATCAGCGCCGCGCTGATCTTCATCAGCTCATCGTGGGTCACGCCACGCTTGCCCGCATCGCTGCGGCGCTTGCGCCCCGTGTCCCGGCCGAGCTGCTCGGCCAGTAGGCGGTGGATGGTGCTGCGCGTCACGCCAAGCTGCGCCGCCGCCTCATCCGCAATGGCGCCGCACTCGCCGTGCGCGGCCTTGTCCAGCCGGGTGCGTACCTCGTGCAGGTACAGCACTTGATCGGCTGAAATTTGATGGCTCGGAGGCATGGTGCCCGCTCCTTGTGTGGGGGTTACGCCTGGGCGGTGGCAGCGGGTTGCCCGATCGCCAACTTGCCGCCCAGGGCGTTCATCAAGTCGGCCAACATGCGTTGCAGCTCGGCGGTCATCAGCACCGCATCGGTGCGCCAAACCTCCTCGGCGTCAGGCCAGCCGGGGCCGCCCGCCGTCTTGTTCTCTTCCAGCACCACATCGGTGAGGGCCACGTTCCGCAGCGTCCAGGCATCGGTGAGCACAAAGGTCATCCGGGTATCCCACTCCAACGCCAGTTGCTTGGCGGTGTAGCCCTCACGCACATGGGCACGCACTTCGTCCGTCACCAGCGAGTGGTTGACGTAGCGCACCTTGGCGCGGGTTTCGTCCTGACGGTGCAGCTCGGCGGAGCGGCCCAGGCACAGGCCAAACGACCAGGGTGCATCACCGCTGCCCAGCCAGGTGGACATGGCCGCAGCCGGGGAAACCTGCGTCTGCACTGGCGTCACCACAAGGCCGGGGATCATCCGCACCAGCGCCGTCACGATGTCCGCGCCGCGCTTGGCGCTGGCGCAGTCCAATGCCAGCCAGCCGTTGTCCGTGTCCAGCCACACCAGCGTGGTTTCTTGGAGGGCAAACGCACGGGGCAACAGCTCAAACTTGGCTGCTTCGGCCAAATCCTTGGCAGCCGTCTTGCCGGGGCGGCGCCCGGTTTCCTTGTAGATGGCCTCGGCCATCTCTGCCACCCGCGCCTTCAGCGCCTGGGTGGGCACCTTCTTGGTTTCGGTCTTGTAGGCCAGCATCCAGCCGTGGCAGAACAACGGCTGCACCAAAGCGCCTCGGGTCGCGCTCGGGTCGGCCGGATCAACCCAACCAGCCGAATGTTCCTTGGCCGGCTCGCAGGGGCGGAACTCCTCGCGCACCAGCGCAGGAATCAGGTCGGCGCACCGGGCAGGGTTGGTGCCGGTGATGGCGTACAAAATCAGGTTCTTGAACATGGTCGTTTCCTTGGGCGAGGGTTGTCAGGCTTGGGCGGGGGTGACGTGGCAGGGCACCCAGGCGCGGCCCTGCTTCAGGGCGCCAATGGCCAGCGCTGCATCCATTCCGGCCTGGGTCACTTGGTAGAGCAGGCTGTGGTCGTTCAAATACGGCTTGCAGCACATCAGGCCCTTGGCTTCCAGTTGCTGGGCCAACTGCGCATCGGCACCTCCTTTGCGCACCACAAATGAGTTGCGGTAGGCCGATTGCCGGCGGCTCAGGCCGGTGCAGTCCAGCAGCGCCCGGCGCTGTTGTTCGTTGAGGGAGCGGATGTCAACGGTGGTGGGGTTCAGGCTCATCGTGGTTCTCCTCACGCGGTGGTGTCATCACTGGGTTGCTGCCAGGCGGCGTTCATCCAGGCGGGGCGGGTGCCCAGGGCGTCGTCGCTCACTTCCACTTCCAGGCCGTGTTCAATCACCACTTCGCGCAGCGTGACCACCACGTAGGTCAGGGCTTGCAGGGCTTTGGTGCGCAGGGCTTGGTTGGTCTGGTTGGCGCAGATGTCAGCCACCACCACGCCCAGGCGGCGGGCGCTTTGGGCGCTGGCGTCGGCGGCCTTGGCCAGCTCTTCCAGGGCGGCGTCTTCGGTGGCGCTGCGGGTGCCCAGTTCGGGGTTGGGCGTCCAGGGGCGGGCCAGCTTTTCTTTGGCGGCGTTCAGGTCGGTGCTCACCTGGGCCAGCACGGCGTCCTTGGCTTGCAGGGTCTTCGTGGCGTCGTCCAGCTTGGCTTCGAGATCCGCCTTTTGCTTGGCGTGTCGTTCCACCAGTTCTTCGGCCAGGTCGAGGAAGGCGGCTTTGTCACCCGTCTTGGCTGTCTCGATCAGCAGGGTCTTGGCGTCTTCGGGCAGGCGGCGGTACTGCTTCATGTCCCGGTAGCCGATGCCCATGCGGGACATGCTTTCCAGAGCCTCTTCGCCAAAGCTTTGCAGGTTTTGCAAGTCGAGATCGACCTTGTCTTTGGAATAACCCAACAACTCGCAAAACTCCTCCCAAGTTCCGCGTAATGCCGAACCGTTCGGCATTTGCTTCCCCGCAAGTTGTTGATAAAGCTTGTTTTCTCGGACGAATGCCAGCTTAGTCAGCCGAACCGTTCGGCTAAATTTGGCAATGGCATCCGCCATCTGGGCTTGCCCAAGAAGCTGGTTCAGCAAGTCACGTTCTGCACTGGTGCCGGCTTGCAACGCGGCCAGCGTGTCGGCGGCGGCGCGGTCGGCATCCAGGGCGCCGGGGGCGAGTTCAACCAGGCGGGTTTCACTGCGGGGGGTAGGGGTGCGGCTCATCGCAGGGTCTTTCAATCAAGGGTGGGAGTGGTTGAAGGGGGAGCGGAAGGCGGCTGCATGCCGCGCATGGCCTCAAGAAAGGAGTCCCCGCCGCTCCCGGCCCCGTCGTCGAACAGGCGCAGGGTGGTGGCCATGCCCTCCAGTGCTGTCTCGGCCAGGCGGTTGGCGAACACCGTGATGCCCGCCATCACATCCAGGCAATGCACCTGCTCCTTGCCAAACACCTCCACCGCCCGGTGAGACAGCGCCAAACACAGCAGCGTGGACAGACTCAACTCCAACCGCTGATCGGCCCGTGGGACTCGGTTGGACATCTCCAGGCTGATGAACGCCAACTGCGCGGCGCCCAGAGGAATCTCTCCCAACGGCTTGGCGCACATGCCGCCAGGCGTTGGCGAAACGCTGCCGGATGGCAGAGGGAATGCGGGTGTGCTCACGGTGCGCTCCTTGCAGATGTGGATGGGTATCAGTCGAGACGTGGGGATTGCGGGACGGGGCAGCCGCAGGGCTTGCCAGTGCCACCGCCCACAGCAGGGCGGCAACACCTTCGAGCAGCGCGCCTTGCAGCAGCGAGCCACCCAACCCGATGACGGCGGGGCTCCACCCCGTCAGCTCGGCCAGTCGGGCGTCCACCGGGTCGGTGGCTGCCCGCTGGCGTTGCGTGTCAGCGGTTTGGGCGTCGGCTGCGAGTTGGCGGCGCAGCTCGCCCACGCGCTGGGCTTGTTGCGCCGTCTGCTCAGCCGCTCGCAGGTGGGCCACTGCGGCACTGGCCCCCGTGGCAGCAGCGGTGCAGCGGCCAGGCGTGGTGCTGTCACACAAGCGTTGGGCCGCTTGGGCACGCTCGGCCTTGGCTTGCGCCTTGGCCAGCGCGTCGCCCGCCTGAGCCAGGGTCGGCGTGCCAGCCAATGAGGCCAGTTCGTCGCGGGCCACTTGGGCGGATTGGCTGAGCGTTACCTCTGCCGTGGCCCGAGCATCGCCCGCCCGGTGTCCGGCGCTGGCGTACCAGTGCGCCTGGTTGTAGAGCGTGGCCACCAGACACAGGCCCGCGACCAGCCACGCCATGCGCCAACCTCGCAGGGCCAGCCCAGGCAGCAGGTTGCAGCCCAGGGCCAACACCGCAGCGGTGACGACGTGCAGGCCCTTGTCCGTCGCGGTGCTGCCGCGTTCGACGGCCGCCAGAGCGGCCATCGTCAGGCTGGCGCCCGAGGCCATGGTGGCCAGCACCACCAGCGCGGCGCGGCTGGTCGGGGTCATGGGGTGATGAGGGACGGCCATCATTGCGCGCTCCCCAGGTAACGGCTGGTCAGGCTGTCCAGCTCGGTGCGAGCGCGTTGCAGGTGTTGCGCTGCGGTCAGGCCGATGCGTACCGGGGCCACACCCAGGCGCCAGCGGCCGGTGTCAGGGATGCGCTCGACCCAGTGCTCGGCTTCGAGGGCCGGCATCACTTGGCTGATCCAGCTCGGCGCCACCTTCAGGCGCTCGGCCAGGTCGGCGGGAGAGAGGCCATGCACTTCGTGGCCGGCCAGGGCTTGCAGGGCACGCAGGGTTTTATCCACCGAGGTGGGCATGCGAGCGGAGGAGGCAGAGACGGGGCTCATGCGTCGTCCCTCCCCACGTCGTGCAGCAGCTCGGTGAACATCTGGTGCGTCACGTTGGAGGTGAAGCACAACAGGGCGCGATCCGGGCTGATGAATTCCCAAGGGGTGCCGGGTGTACCGACTTCCAGCCAGCAGCGGGTGGGAGACAGCCACGCTGTGCCGTCACCTGCGCGGCGGGTGTGCATGGCACGGGCGTCTTGCACGTCGCTCAGTTGCAGGGCCCAGCCGGGCACGTTCAGTTGAGCCGCTGCGCGTTGGCGCAGGATCAGCCGGACGGTTTCGGCACTGAAGTTCTCGTTCAGTTCGGCGAAGGCCCACAAGGTGCGGGCCAGGGGTTCGTCCACGCGATTGACACGAGCGCGCCACAGCACGCTGTAGACGTTGATCGGTTCGGTGGGGTGGGTCATTGCGCCACTCCCCAATTCAGGCACATCTGCTTGTTACCGGCAATCAGGCGCTCGGCGGTTTCAGGGAAGTAGCGCAGGCGGATGAACTCCACCGGGTTGATGAGGCCCACAGCGATCATTCGGCGGATGGCGTAGCCCACGCTGGTGGCGCTGCGTTTGAGCATCTGCCCCACCTGGGCGTAGGTGTGGCCGTCGAACACCAGGCGGCGCACGTCTTGCCAGTGCGGGCGGCGGCTGAACCAATACTTCTCGGCTTGCGTCAGTGGCTTGACGTAGTTGCCGGTCATCAGGGCGTCGTAGGCGCGCACCACCTTGAGGAAGAACTCGGGGCTGATCCACATGGCGTAGCTGTAGACCAGCTCTTTGCACACAAACGTGCCGCGTGACTCGTATTGCCCACCTCGTTGGTCGCTGATGGGTAAAGCAGGAATTCCTGCTTTACTTTGGAAAGTGACACCCGAAATTTGGGTATCACCTTGCGAAACATCTTCTGCACGTAAAGCAGGAATTCGGGCTTCACTTTCCAGCACAGCAAGCTGTGCTTTCGTCGCCTTGTTCGCCAGCCACAGCGAAGGGCGATGCCGGTTGTTGTTGCCTGCCGCCTTGTGCAAGTCGTTCAGGCAGTAGCGCCCGGCGCTATCGCGGCGGATCGCGGTGTTGAGGATGGAGAGGTCGTTCATGGCATTGGCTCCAAAAATAACGAATAAATCAGGGGGTTAGGCGCGGCTTCCAGGGCGCCAGCGGCGCGGCTACGTCGTGGCTTGGCGGCCCGACGCCGTGGCAGGGCGTTGGTAGGCCGGGGCGTTGACGGCACACACGCTGCGCGTCAGCTCGCCGGCCTTCATACCCAGCAACACGGCAATGCGGTGGCTTTGGCCCCGGTGGCAGGGCTTGCGTCCTGCCAGGATTTCGTAAACCAAGCTACGGCTGACTTTGTGCTCAGCAGCCCAGGCGGAAATGGAGACGCCCTTGGCCTCAAATTCGGCGCGCGCCGCCTGGGGCGGCTTGAGCCATTGGGTGGTTTTGGTGGCGGTGCTCATGGGTGCAAAATGGTGTGAAGTGGTGTTGTGTCGAAAGGGAGAAAGATGGAAAACGTTTTTACAGAAGCCGACCGGCGGGCGCTGGTGACTGCGCTGGATGCGATGCAGGCCCAGATTCGTGATCTGGAAACCGACCATGCAGCGCTACAAGGTGTGTTGACGCTGCTAGTTCGTCTGCTGGGGGCAGAAGGGGTGATCAGCGTCGGCCAGTTGGTTCAGGAGACTCGCCAACTGGCTGAGACCCAGCCGGGCGAGCCAGAGTGGCAAGAGCGGCTGCAACAACTTGCTGGCGTTCTTGACGTGCTTTCTCCCGCTCTGAAGTCGAAATTGGCACGTAAAGGGGCGCCGGCCCGTTGACGGTGTGTTTGGCCCACGCCGCCACCTGGCCGCGTAACCGCAAGTACCTCAGCACCACCTTGGCGGCATAGAGGGAAAGTGTCTTGTGCATGCGTTCTCTCCTAAGGGCTAACCC
Organism: Vitreoscilla filiformis; assembly: GCF_002222655.1. Classification (GTDB taxonomy): domain Bacteria; phylum Pseudomonadota; class Gammaproteobacteria; order Burkholderiales; family Burkholderiaceae_C; genus Ideonella; species Ideonella filiformis. Next base: position 694,724 of record NZ_CP022423.1, read on the forward strand.
GCTTCGCTGGGTGTGCGTTGTGCGGCGTTGGTGTGATTGTGGGGTAGTTAACTACCCTATGCAAGGATTTTTTTGATGAGTGTTGGAAGTCGTTTGATCGAAGAGCGAAAACGCCTTGGGATGTCTCAAGTAGCGTTTTATGAGGCTTGTGGGGTGTCAAAGAAGGCGCAGTTCAACTTTGAGAACGATGACAACCTGCCAGGCGGTGCGTACCTCATCGCAGCAGCGGAGCTTGGTGTCGATGTGCTCTATGTGCTGACAGGGAGGCGAGGAACGCCATCTGTTGCCGGCCCTGTTCTGCGTGATGGTGAAGCAGAACTGCTTGAGGGTTATAGGGCGCTGGATGCAAGGGGACGATTGAGCGTCAAGGCTTTTATTGCAGGAGTTCCATCAGGCGGTATGAGCGGGCAATCTAACGGTGGCCATGTCATCCAAGGGAGTAGCAATGTGGTAATAAGCCATACAGCTCCGACGCCTATACGGCGGCGGGCGAAAGTATCTGAAAAATAAAATGAGCACATTCGAAAAAACTCTTGTGACGCAGCACTTTGCACGAGCACTAGATCCATGTAAGCGCCCATACACCAAAAGCACTCTAATTGATCAGTGTGTTTGTGGTATTGCAAGTCGCGGGCGAGATGCCACAATTGATGCTTATATGAAAGGGGTGAGAGGAGAAAAAGTTAGGAATAGAAGACGTATGTTTCCAGCAGGCCCTTTGGGTGAAATTTTATGGGGAGGAACTAATGGTGAATTGATGTACGTACGATTTCCGGCTGCCGAAACGTTAGAGGCTCTGGGGGAGCGGCCAAATAAATTACAAGCGCTTGCACAATATTTTTGTGATAAATTAAACCAAAATCATGAAATAAACCCTCAGCTATCGCATATTATGCAGATCGCCATGGAAATTACCACGGTAAAAATTCATGACAGTGTTATTGAGGTGTTGTGGAAAGAAAGGCAGAGGCAGCCGGAATTTATGCGAAGCGTTTTTGTATTAATTTTAGAGATAGTGAAAATTGAAGATATTGCAATGCGTAGTCGCTGGAAAGAGTTTGACATCAAAAAACTACGGGCGACACGAATAAATGATTAGACTCGCATCCCCGCCGGGCGGGCTGGGTGGATTCAAAGATAGGCAATAAAACTATCAAACCTATCTGAGTAACAACCATCTAGCGGCCTCCACCAAAATGGGCCGCTATGAATACCGCCGCCACTCCACCAGAAAAACACCTGCCCGATCCGCTGGCCAGTGCCCTGGAGCGCATGAATATGCCCGACCAGGACAAGGCCGCTCTGCGCGCAGCGTTGGCTCAGGTGATGACGCCGACACAGGAGCTGCCCGCGTCGGTGGAGGTGGCCGCTGAGCCTCCCAAATGGTGGATGCAATCGCGCACCATGCTGCTCAATGGTGTGGTGGTTGCCTTGGCCGGAACGGCTGAACTGATGCAGGTCATCGAGCCCAACCTCGGGCTGCTGCACGACCTGCTGTCCCCATCCAGTTACGCCACAGTGCTGGCGGCTTTGGCCGGCGCCAATGCGCTGCTGCGCTGCGCCACGGCCAGCGGCATCACATTCCGCCGCCCCGCCATCCAGCAGGCCAATACCCCCCCTGCGGGAGGGTGAACCATGGGCCTGCCCCTTCACACCACCACAGCCCCCAGAGAGCGACGCATGGATGATTTCAGCAACCCGAGCTTTTGGCTCAGTGCCGGCTCTACGCTGGTCAGCCTGGCCACTGCGGCGGCGGTGTGGCTGCGCAAACCGGGCGAACAAGCGCTCGGTGCGCTGGCCGCCTTTGAAACCCGCCACGCCGAACAGCATGTGGCCGCCGACAAAGAACACCGCACCCTCGTGGAACGTGTGGTGGTGGTTGAGACCAAGCTGGTCAACCTAGCGACCAAGGGGGATGTGGCCGAGGTGCGCGGTGACGTGGATGCCCTGCGCCAGGCGACTGACCGTAATGGTCAGGTGCTGGCCCGCATCGAGACCTACCTCTTGACCAACCGGGGCTGAATCGCCATGAAACCCTACGCCCAAGTGCAAACCGAAGACCGCCGCCTGGTGCTGCTGCGCGCCCTGGCTGCGGCCTCTCAGTACCGCGCCAACGCGCTGCTGCTGCGCCGTTACTGTGACGCGGTGGGACACACCGTCAGCGCCGATGCCGTGGCCACCGATCTGGCATGGCTGGCTGAGCAAGGCCTGGCCACCACCGAGCAGCCCCAGGGCGTGCTGGTGGCGACACTCACCCAGCGCGGGCTGGATGTGGCCGAAGGCCGGGCCAAAGTGCCCGGCGTGGCCGCACCAATGCCGGGGGCGTGAGCCATGCCGCCCGTGGGGAAGATTGCCAAGCTGCCCGGTGACATCCGCAAGTGGCTGCACCAGACGCTGGTGGATCGCGCCTTTGGCGACATCACCGGCGTGACCGATGAGCTGCGCGATATGCTCAAGCAGGCCGGCATCAGCATGAGCATCGGCCGCAGCACAGTGGGGGATGAAAGCGCCCGGATCAAGCGAGCTGCCGAGGCCATCAAGGCCGCCACCGAAGCCACCCGGCTGATTGCAGAGACGGCCCGTGATGACGAGGACACGCGCTCAGAGGCTGCGTTGGCACTGGTGCAAACCGATGTCTTTGAAACGTTGATGGTTGTGCGCGAAAGCGAAGCCGAGAAAGACCCAGCGGCCCGGCTCAAGCTGTTGGACAAAGCGGCGTTGACGCTCACGCGCACAAGCCGTGCACGGGTAGCGCAGGCCCGCTGGCGGCAGGAGGTTGAAGAGCGCGCCAAGGCCGCCGCCGATGCCGTGGCCAAGATCACCAAGACCGGTGGGCTGACGCCGGAGCAGCAAAACGAGATCCGCGCCCGCATCCTGGGCATCACCAAAGTGCCGGCCAAGACGGCTGGGGCGTGAGGCATCCATGAGCGGCGACGCCTGGAACTTGAGGGAGTACTCGACCCAGCAGTTGATCGAGGAGCTTGCCCGGCGCGCCAATGAACAACCGACGAACAAGCCGGAGCATTGGTGCCATGAATGCACTCACTTTGTGACGTGGTACGACCAGCACCCCATGCCGCGCAAAGAGTGCCCCGACACCTACAACCCATGCACCAAAGGCCACGCCATGAAGTTCTTGCCGCCGGAAGATTACGACGACGAGTACGGCTTTTACCTCCCGGTGTGTGTTGACCGAGATTTGCAGCATGACCCATCCCGCCCAGATCCCCGCCCCGCTGTCCCTGCTCGCCCCCGGCGCCGCTGATGATGCCCCACCACCCGTGCTGCTGGCCTACCAGCAGCGCTGGCTGGAAGACTCGGCGCAGCTCAAGGTCATGGAGAAAAGCCGCCGCACGGGGATGACCTGGGCAGAAGCGGCCGACAACGTGCTGATTGCTGCCAGCGAGGGGGGGAGCAACGTGTTTTACATCTCCGCCAACCACGACATGGCGCGGGAGTACATCGAAGCCGTGGCCATGTGGGCCAAGGCGTTCAGCTATGTGGCCAGCCAAATCGGCGAGGGCATCTTTGACGACGGCAAAGACCCCACTTCCGGCCAGCAGCGACTGATCAAAACCTATGAGGTGAGCTTCCCGGCCACCGGGCGGCGCATCGTGGCGCTGTCCAGCCGCCCCAACAACCTACGCGGTAAGCAGGGCGTGATCGTCATCGATGAGGCCGCATTTGCCCCCGACCTGGCCGCACTGCTCAAAGCCGCGCTGGCCATGCTGTTGTGGGGCGATAAGGTGCGCATCATCAGCACGCATGACGGGGCAGATAACCCGTTCAACGAGTTGATCCAAGACATCCGCGCGGGCAAGCGTGGGCCCCCCACACAAGCCAATGTCCACCGCGTCACGTTTGACGAGGCAGTGGAAGCGGGCCTATACAAGCGCGTGTGCCTGCGCAAAGGCCTGACCTACACCCCAGAGGCCGAAAAGGCGTGGGCCGATGGAGCCCGCAAGCTGTACGGCGATGGCGCCGCCGAGGAGCTGGACGTGATCCCCAGCAACAGCGGCAGCCGCTACCTCAGTCTGGAACTCATCAGCCAGCGCATGACCGCACCGTGGCCCGCTGCGCCCACCGGCCCGGTGATCATCCGCAAACGCTGGGGCGATGGGTTTGCCTTCCTCCCCGAGGATGTGCGCACCCACGCAGTGGCCGGCTGGCTGGCCGAGTTTGTCACCCCGCACCTACGCCGCCTGAATCCGCAACGCCCCCATGCCCTGGGGCAAGACTTTGCGCGCAGTGGTCACTTGAGCGTCATCGCGGTGGGTGAAGAGGGCGCCGACCTCATCAAGCGCGTGCGCCTGGTGCTGGAGCTGGGCAACGCGCCGTTTTCGGTGCAACGGCAAATCCTCTGGCACATCATCGACCACCTGCCGCGCTGGCGCGGTGCGGCGCTGGATGCCTCGGGCAACGGCTCGGAGCACGCCGAGGCCGCTGCGCAGCGTTACGGCGCCATGTTGGTGGAGGGTGTGAAGTTCACCGCCCAGTTCTACCTGGCCAACATGCCTAAGCTCAAAGCGGGCCTGGAGGATGGGACGCTGGACGGCATCCCCCGCGATGAGCACCTGCGCGATGACCTGCGCAGCTTCGCGCTGGACAAACGCGGCGTGCCCGTGTTGCCCGAGGAAACGATGCAAAGCGCCGGCGCCCGCGCCGCTGCGGCCGAAGGCGGTGGCAAGGGCCAAAAGCGTCACGGCGACTTTGCCATTGCGCTGCTGCTGCTGGTGTACGCCTTTGCCCGCGAGGTGGGCGAGATCGACTTCATCCCGCTGCCGGCTACCGCTAGCGCCTGGGCAGAACAGCCCGAAGAGCGCCGCCGCGATGGCCCAGGCAATGAAGACGACTGGCACGCCTTTGATCTTGACCGAGAGCGGATTTAGCCCGCTCCCTCCACAACACCCGCCGCCGCATCCCAATCGTGCGCCGCAATAGCCCGCCTAAACTGTTTATAAACGTTTACAGGCCGTTGTCAGGCGCGCGGCAGGGGGTTGGAGGCACCAGCCCTGCCAATGGGCTTAAAACCGCGAAAGCCTGACCATGCCTGCCAGCACCATCGTTGATCAGCACGGCCGCCCGTTTGAGGTGGCTCCGATGCAAGAGCAGCAGACCGCCCGCGTGGCGATGTTGCAGCGCGACTGGGCCACCCACCCGGCCAAAGGGCTGACCCCAGCACGACTGGCCAGCATCCTGCAAGACGCCGAGCAGGGTCAGCCAATGGCCCAGCTCGACCTGGCCGACGACATGCTGGAGCGCGATGGCCACGTTTATGCCGAGCTGGACAAGCGCGCTGCCGTGGTGGTGGCCACGCCGCACCAGATCGCCCCGCCACCCAACGCCAGCGCTGCCGAGAAAGCGTTGGCCGAGGAAGTGGCTGAATGGGTGGAGGAGCTGCCGCTGGCGCAGATCAAGAAAGCGGCGATGGATGCCGTTTTGAAGAGTGTTTCAGCCCAGGAAATCCGCTGGGAGATGCAAGGCGGGGCGCTGCTGCCCGTCAGCTTTGAAGCGCGTCCCACGCGCTGGCTGTGCCCGGACGAGCGCGGCACCCGCTGGAACCTGCGCGATGGTTCCAGCGCCTACGGCCAACCGTTGCTGCCGGGTTGTTGGCTGCTGCACCGTCACCGCAGCTTGAACGGCTACATGACCCGTGACGGGCTGGTGCGGGTGCTGGCCTGGCCGCATCTTTTCAAATGGGCCAGTGACACCGACCTGATGGAGATTTTGGAAATTCTGGGTATTCCCATGCGCATCGGCACCTTTCCGGTGGGTGCGAGCGACACGGAGAAAAGCCGCCTGATGCAGGCTGTGGTGAGCCTGGGGCGCAATGCGGCGGGGATCATGCCTGCTGGCATGAAGATCGATCTCATCAAGGGGGCTGAGGGCACCGAGGGGCCCTACCTGTCGATGGCGCAGCGCATGGACGCGGTGCAAAGTAAAGTGATCGTGGGGCAAACGCTCACCAGTGGCGAGGGCCAGCACGGCACCCAGGCGCTGGGCAATGTGCACAACGAGGTGCGCATGGACATCCGCGATGCCGATCTGGCCCAGCTCGCCACCACGCTGACCCAGCAGTTGCTCTGGCCGATGGTCGCGCTCAACAAACCCGGTGTTGACCCACGCCGCGCCCCGCGCTGGAAGTGGCTCACCGACCAGGCCGAAGACCTGAAGACGTTTGCCGAAAACCTGCCGAAGCTGGCCGCCGGGGGAATGCGCATTGCCGTGTCGTGGGCGCACGATCGGCTCAAAATTCCGATGGCGGCGGAAGGTCAGGCGGTGTTGGGTGCTCCCGCCCCCGCACCGTTGCTCGTTCCGCCCCCGCAGCCGGCGCCTGCCCCGGCCCCCAAGGCCGCTGCCGCACGCGGTGCCCTGCCGCCCACCCCAGCCCATGGGCCGCATGATGTGCTGGATGATGTGATCGAGGCCGAGCTGACGCACTGGAAGCCGCTCATGGCGCCGCTGGTGCAGCCGCTGCTGGATGAGATTGACAAAGCGGCGGCATCGGGCGAATCGTTGGAGAGCTTGCGGGCACGTATGGCGCAAATGGCTGCGCGCATGGATACACGTCCCCTGGGTGAGGCCATTGCTCGTGCGGGGCAGAAGGGCGCTGTGTTGGGAGCAGCGGATGTCAATCTGACCCAACCGGGGGTGTGACATGCCCATGCTGAACCTGGGCCAGATGACACCCCGCGATGCCGTGCGTGTGTTTGCAGAGCGCGGCGATCTGCTGCCGTCGTTCCGATGGCAGGATGTGTTCCAGGACGAACACGCGCGCGGCGTGGCCGTGGCTGGCGTAGCGCGGCTGGACATCCTGAACTTGTTCCAGGGCACGCTCGACCAGGCCATCCAGGAGGGGCGGGGCGACAAATGGTTCCGCGAGGCCATGCGGGGCGAGCTGGTGGCCAAGGGATGGTGGGGTGACATCGAGATCACCGACCCTGAAACGGGGGAGGTTCGCACGACGCGGTTTGATGACCGTCGCCTGAACCTCATCCTCGACACCAACACCCGCATGACCCATGCGGCGGCGCGCTGGCAGCGCATGGAACAGCAGAAGGCCCGCAAGCCCCTGGGGCTGTACCAGACGATGCACGATGGGCGGGTGAGTGCCCAGCATGCGTTGTATGACGGGGTCTGCCTGCCGTTGGACGACCCATGGTGGAACACACACTACCCACCGTGCCGCTACCGCTGCCGCTGCCAGGCGTTTTCACTCGACGAAAAAGAGTTGCAAAGGCGCCAGGATGCCGGGCAAACGATCAAGCGGACTGCGCCGGCTGAGCCCGACATCGAGTACATCCACCCCGGCACAGGCGAGGTGATGCAAGTGCCCATCGGCGTGCACCCGAACTTTGCCTACAACCCTGGCAGGGCTGGGATGCGGGACAAGGGGCTGGTGGATGCCATCAAAGCCACGGCGCCACTGTTGCCTCCCCAGGTGGCGCAGGTGGTATTGGCTGACATCGTGCGCGCCATGCCCGACTTGGCGCCTCAGCTCAGCACGCCACTGACGCCGCACCAGTTTGCTCAGGGGCTGAAGGATGCGCGGCTGGAGCCCTACGAAATCACCCCTGCCCAACTGCATGCCCTCACAGACGGGCGACTGGATCCGCAGGCCCTGGTGCGCGCCATCACTGGCACAGATCAATTGCCACCACCTGTGATGGGTGGGGAAAACGCATCGTGGATGGTGGTGATGAAAGAGCGCAATGGGCCGGGTGTGACGGTGCGCGGGCACAACGTGCCAATGCCAGGCGGGACAGCCACGATGCTCACGCAGACGTTCGACTTCAACACGGGCACGGCCCGGCTGGATTTGCTGGAACTGCCCGAGGCCATGCAAGGCGCAGGTGTTGTCAAGCGGTTGATGTCGGCGTTGGTGCCCGAGTACCAGCGCATGGGGATGCGGCGCATCGAGTTGATTGCCAACCTGGACGTGGGCGGCTACGCCTGGGCACGCTACGGGTTCGCCCCCGTGCCCAAGACGGGCACGTTTGCCTATTCACGAGGGGTTGATCCGCTGGCCCTGTTGGCACAGCAGACGCTGCCTGCTGTGGCGCGCCAAGAGCTGGCCGACTTCCAGAGCGCGTTTGACGCGCTGCAAGACGACAATCGCTGGGTGCGCGACCTGCTGTCAGTGGACACGCCTGCGCTGAATGTCATCCTGGCGGGTGTGCCGGAATACGCCCACATGCCGGGGGGTGTCACACTCATGAAGGCTCTGCTGATGGGCAGCGCCTGGGAGGGCATGCTGCCCTTTGATGATGCGCTGGCGATGCGCCACTTCTGGAGTTATGTCCATGCCTCTACCAAGTGACTTTGACCCGTTTGCAGGCGATGCCCTGCGGCCTCGCGGTGATGCCATGTACCAAATGGTGGGAGGTAGGCCGACCAATGCGGCGCTGCACCACTCCATCCTCGACGGCGGCCCCGCTGAGGTCGATGAGGAGTTGATGGCGGCAAACCGCGCCCGTGCGATTGACGGGGGCGTACCGGTGGATGTAGCGGAGCGGTTGTTCAAGGTTAAAAAATGAGCAACGACGCCGGATTGGTCGGGGATTTGATTGGTGAAGAGCGGCTGCTGGCGCTGTTGCGCCAAGCGGTTCAGCGACTGGACAACCTCCAACCGATGTTGGAAAACATCGGAGCAGACTGGGAAGGGCGCATCCGAGAGCGGTTCAGCACCAAGCAAGCGCCAGACGGCAGTGCGTGGACGGGGTTGTCCCCCGCTACGCAGAAGCGGTACGACGCTGAAGATAAGGGCCGCAGCCAGGGCACTTTGCTGGAACGCACGGGGACGATGCGGGACTCGTTGGCGTCTCAAGTGGATAACCGCGACAAGACCGCACCGACGCTGGAGGTGCTCATGTCCCGTCGGTCACACGGCGGAAAGACGGGGCCACTGGGCGGTGAGTGGAGCATCCCCCTGTTGCACGAATACGGCACCCACCGCATGCCGCGACGTGGGTTGTTCACTGCTGACCCGGAGCAGGGTGAGCTGGCGCCGGTAGATCGGGACGCTATTTCGGATGAGGTGGCGCACTGGCTTGCGGCCTCATTTACCAATCCAACCTGAGATATGAGCTTTCAGGCGCTGGCCCGAGCATGTGGCCATGCGCTACTTGCTCGCCCTCCTCTCCTCCACCCTGGCCCTGTCGGGCAGTGCTGATACCTCCCAGGTGCAGGTGCTGCCGTTTGGCGAGTTTGCTGCGCGTGACGGCAGGCCAGGCCCAGGCAAGACCTGGAAGCTCACCGACGCTCAGGGCCGCGCCCTGGCTGCCAAGCTGAACGCCACGGCGGCCAAGACGCCGCTGGTAATCGACTACGAACACCAAACCCTCCAAGCCGAGGAAAACGGCAAGCCGGCCCCTGCTGCGGGCTGGATGAAGGCCTTCGCCTGGCGCGATAGGCAAGGCCTGTGGGCCACCACTGACTGGACGGAGGCCGCCAAGGGGTACATCGCAGCGCGCGAGTACCTCTACATCAGCCCCGTGCTGCGCTACGACCCGGCCACCGGCGACGTGGTGGGCCTGGAGATGGCCGCCCTCACCAATTACCCCGCACTGCTGGGCATGGCTGCCGTTGAGGCACGCCTGCGCGCCCAGCTCCACCCCCAGGAGCCCACCGACATGGATTTGCTCAAGCTGCTGCAAGCCCTGTTCAACCTGCCCCAGGCCACGGCCGAGCAGATGCACAGCCACATCACCACCCTGAAAGCCAAAGCCGAGCAAGACGCCGCCACGGCCACTGCTGCCGCTGCGCTCAAGACGGCGCTGACCCAGCTCAAGACCGACCTGGGCCTGCCAACCGAAGGCGACATCACCGCCCCGCTGGCGGCGCTCAAGACCAAGCTGAATGGCGGCACGGGCGATGCCGCCGGCATGGAGGCCCTGCGCGGCATGTTGGCCACGACCCAGAGCGAGCTGGCCACGCTCAAGGCAAGCGCCCAACAGCGGGAGCTGGATGAACTGCTGGCCGCTGCCATCCCCACCAAGTTCGTACCGGCCATGCGCGCCGCGCTGGAAAAGCTGGGCAAGACGGACATCGCCCAACTGCGCGCGATGGTGGAGGCCCAGCCTGCGATGAACGCCCCGCTGCTGGATGGCCAGAACGGCGGCAAGAGCCCGCCGCCGGGCGACCCCAATGCTGAGCTGAATGCGACCGAGCTGGGCGTGTGCCGCGCGATGGGTCTCACCCCCGAGGCCTACAAGAAGCAAAAAGTGGCGATGGCTGCGGCCAACGCCTGACCCACCCTCCTGACCGCACCGAGGCGCACCCATGACTGCTCTCACCTCTGATCGCAACGTCCGCACGAAGGGCTGTGGCCCGCGTGTGTTCCCCGTCGGCGCCAGCATGTTGCTGTACGCCGGCGCGCTGGCCGCCATAAATGCCAGCGGCTACCTCGTCAAGGGCAGCACCAGCACCACGCTGCGCGGCGTGGGCGTCATCACCCGCCGCGTGGACAACTCCACCGGTGCCAATGGCGATGTGAAGGCCGAGGTGTCGGCGGGCTGCTGGCCGTTCAAGAACAGCACCAGCACCGACCAGATCACCCGCGCCCACATCGGCATGACGCCCTACATCGTGGATGACCAGACCGTGGCCCTGACCTCGGGCAGCTCCACCCGCAGCACCACGGGCGGCCAGATCTGGGATGTGGACGACGACGGCACCGTCTGGATCTTCTGGGGCGGCGACGAGTGCTGATGCAGCACTGAAGCCACGCAACCAACAGTCTCAAGGACACACGCACCATGCAAGTCACCACCCACAACCTGCGCACGCTCAACGTGGGCTACAGCGCGGCGTTTGCCGAAGGCCTGGGCGCTGCCCCGGCGATGGGTTTGCAGTTCGCCACCCCGGTGCCCAGCACCACAGCCGAAGAGGAATACGCCTGGCTGGGCTCGACCACGAGTTTCCGGGAATGGCTGGGTTCCCGGCAGTACCAAAGCCTGGAAGAGCACGGCTACACGATCAAAAACAAGGAGTTTGAAAACTCGTTCAAGGTCAAGCGCACGGCCATCGAAGATGACCAGCACGGTGTTTACGCCCCGGTGTCGCGCCAGCTCGGCCAAGATGCTGCGCTGCACCCGGATGAACTGCTGTTTGGCCTGCTGCAATCTGGGTTCGACACCAAGTGTTTTGATGGCCAGTACTTTTTCGACACCGATCACCCGGTGGGTTTGGCCGGCAACCAGTCCAGTTTCTCGAACTACGACGGCGGCTCGGGCACGGCGTGGTATTTGCTGGACACCTCGCGCTACATCAAGCCGCTCGTGTTTCAAAAGCGCCGGGACTACGCCTTCAACGCGATCACCAACATCAACAGCGAGCGCGTTTTCGAAATGAACGAGTTCGTTTGGGGCGCTGATGCACGGGTGAATGTGGGTTTTGGCCTGTGGCAACTGGCCCGTGCCAGCCGCCAGACGCTGGACGTGAGCAACTACGCCGCCAGCCGCGCCGCAATGATGAATGTGCGCAGTGACGCCGGGAAACCCCTGGTGGTGCGCCCCTCCGTGTTGCTGGTGCCTCCCTCGCTGGAGCGCCAAGCGCTGGACATCCTCACCGCCGAGCGTCTGGCCAACGGCCAGAGCAACACCATGCGGGACACCGCCAAGGTGGTGGTTTGCCCCTGGCTGTCCTGAGCCGGCCTTTACTGAACATCAAGGAAACCACGTCATGGGTATCAAGCAAGTGCAGGCGCTGGCGATTGCGGCCACGTCTGAAAAGGGTTTTCGCCGCGCCGGTCGTTTCTGGGGGCCGGGCACCCAAAAGGTGCCGGTGGGTGAATTCACCGAAGCGCAACTGGCCGCCCTGCGCGATGAAGCCGGCAAGGGTTTGGTGGTGGTGGACACCACGATGGAAATCGAGGTGCCCGATGCTGCCAAAGCCCCGGCTGAATCCCCCGCTGCTGCATCGGCTGCTGGTGCCGCACCGCCCGCTGAAGATCCCGCGCCGGCCAAGCCCGCCAAGGGCAGCAAGTAACCGCGCTCCCTGAGCGCAGCCGAAGGGAGCCCGCCCCATGAGCTACATCACCCCAGCGGATTTGTTGGCCGAGTTTGGCGAGGACGAGATGATCGACCTCACCGACCGCGCCACGCCCCGCACCCACGCTGTGGATACCGCTGTGGCCCAACGCGCTTGCGACCGGGCCAATTCGGAGGTGGATGCGGTGCTGATGGGGCGCTACACGCTGCCACTCTCATCGGTGCCGGTGCTGCTGCGCTACATCGCGCAGGATCTGGCGTATTTCTATTTGCACCTGGGCACGCCGCCCGAGCACATCAAAACCCGCTACGACACGGCGCAAAAGAACCTGGGTTTCATCCGCCGAGGTGAATTGCAATTGGGTGTCGATGCAGTGGGTGCGCCGCTGGTGGATACCAGCAGCAATTTGCCAGCCGTGGTTTCTGACGGGCGCAACTTCAAACGGGGTTATTGATGGGCGCCCCGAACAACTCGGCATGGGCGGCGGACTTCCTTTTTGTAGGACGTGCCATGGCGGCGCGGCTGGCTGCGAGTGTCCCTGCGCTGCGTGAGAGTTTGATGGTGGATGAAATCGAACCGACAGCCACCAGGACGCGCCAAGTTCCTGCGGCTTTGGTGATGCTGCATGACCAATCCCCAGACGGCGGGGGGGATGGGTATTCGGACGTGTCTGTGGTCAGGCAGCAATGGCTGGTGTTCCTGGTCGATAAAACCGGGCGCAATACCGCTGACCGAGGTGGTGAAAAGGTGGGGCCGTTGCTGCCGCAAATTGTCCAATGCCTGCACGGATGGCGTGTGCCTGGCACAAGCCGCAATCTGGCATGGGCGCCTGGTGCCCCCACACCGAAGTATTTCCAAGATGGCACCGTGATGTTTCCGCTGCTGTTTTCAACTCAGTTTTCAGTTTGATTCGCTGAGAAAGGCTTCCCATGAACTCGAAATCATTGCTCCTGGTTGGCAGTCTGTACGCCCGCGCGGTGGGTACCACGGGCGCCTTCTTCCCTTTGCTGAATGGCAAGGCGGAAATTACCCACAGCCTGGACACCCAGGACGTACCGAACTACGGCCGCACAGGCGGTGGCAAGGATCAAATCCTCTCCCGCGTGAAAGACGTCAAGGTGGAGCTGGAGCTGTGGCGTTGGGACAAGCGGAACTGGGCGCTGGCGTTGGGGGCGCCGGAAAGCGCCATCGTGGACACCGCCCCGGTGGTCGATGAGGCCCATGTTGCGTATGTGGGCGGCATGGTGCGGTTGAACCATGTCGCGTCGGCGATCACCGGTGTCAAGGATGCATCCAATGCTGCGTGCATTGAAGGGACGGACTACAAGCTGGTGCCGGGTGGCCTGATCCCCTTGGAAGGCGGCAGCATTGCCGATGGGGAGGCCATCAAGGTCAGTTACACCAAGGCCGCGTACATCAACTACCAGGCCTGCACGCGCTTGGATGCCGAGCTGGAGTGCTTTTACGTCGGCGAAAACGAGAACGATGGCAACAAGTTGGTGACGGCTGACTTCCATCGCTTGTACGTGCCGCCGACCGACAAGATTGCACTGATGGGCGAAAAGCTGCAAAGCCTGAAGCTCAAAGCCGAACTGCTGGCCGACACAACGAAGGGCCAAGGCCTCAGCGCGTTCTACAGCCTGCGCGCCCAGGTGTGATGCCGAACGGTTCGGCATTCTGGGCAGTGATACCGCACCGTGCGGTGTGACTGCCTATATAAATCAATAACTTAGCTTTGTTTTTACTCCGCACCGTGCGGAGGAATGCCGAACGGTTCGGCAAAAAGGACGCTGCATGGCAGGCCCCATTGACATCATCCTGAGACTGCGCCTCCTGGCTGACGGTGTGATGTCCGGCCTGAGTGGCATTGGCGCGAAAGTGACGGCGGTGGCGGCAGCAGTCACCACGTACTTTACGAGCAAGCTGTTTGCCGGCGCGGTGAGCAGCGCGGCCGATTTGGAGGCCAAACTCTCCGAGGTCAAGGCGGTATCGGGTGCCAGCGCCCAGGAAATGCAGGCCCTGCGCAAAGCGGCTGAGGATGCGGGTGCAACCACCAAATACTCGGCAACTGAAGCGGCCACAGCGCTGGGTAACCTGACCCGTGCGGGGCTGAGCGCCGATCAGGCAATGCAGGCCCTGCCTGCCACGTTGCAGTTGGCGCAAGCGGGTGGCGTGGATCTGGGTCAAGCCGCCGAGTTCATCACCAAGGCGGTGATGGGGATGGGGCTGGCGTTTGGCGATGCGGGCCGCGTGGCTGATGTACTGGCCAAAGGCGCCAACGCCAGCAACACCAGTGTGACGGGGTTGGCTGAGGCGCTGAGCTACACAGCCCCCATTGCCAAGTCGGTGGGTCTGAGCCTGGAACAGACCGTCGCCATCATTGGCAAGTTCGCCGATGCGGGGATCGATGCCAGCCGGGCGGGCACGGCACTGAATGCGATCCTGAGCCAGTTCAGCGACCCGGCCAGCAAGTTCCGCACGGAGCTGGGCACGATCGGGATCATCACCAACGACTTCGGCGAGGCGCTGCGCCAGTTGGGCACCAAGGGCGCCGTGGGTGAGCGCGCCATCTTGGCGGTTGGGACGGAGGCGGGGCCGGCGCTGCGGTCACTGTTGAATCAGGGCATCGGGGCACTGGATGAGCTGACGGGGAAGCTCAAAAATGCCAAAGGCAGCGCCGCCGAGACGGCTGCTGTGATGGGCGACAACCTGCGCGGGGCGCTGGGTGGGTTGAGCAGCGCGTGGGAAACGGTGATGAATGCCCTGGGCACACCGACGCTGCCCATCCTGAAAGACGGTGTGAACCAACTGGCTGCGGCGCTGTCTGCGGCGGTCAGTAATGGGACGGTGGGGAAGTTCGGGGATGCCTTGGCTGCTGCGTTCAAGGCGGCCATTGAGTGGGGCACCCGGTTTGTAGGCGCGGTGGATTTTGAGGCCGTGTCGGTGCAGTTGCAGACGTTTGCCACCAACCTATCGGTGACTCTGGACGACCTCGGCGCCAAAGCCAAGAACGCCGGCAACGTGGTGCAGACCGCGTATGGGGTGATGAGCGCCGGGGGCAACACAGTACTGGCGGGCGTGTATGTGCTGGGTGCGGGGTTCTCCAGCTTGGTTCAGTCGGCGCAGGCCTGGTACGCGTTGTACCTGGACATGATGTCCAAGGTGACATTTGGCGAAGTCAGTGCCCGGTACAAACTGGCGGCCGACGAGGTGCGCGTCAGTGCAGCGGCCTCTGGGGCGGCCACGGATGCATTCATGGCCAAGGCCCGCCAGGCAATGGATGACGCTGCCACAGCGGCTGAGAGTGCCCAATCGGGTTGGGATGGTCTGACGCAATCGCAGACGCAGGCTGCGGCCCAGGCACCGAAGGTGGTGCAGGCGCAGGCTGATGTGAAGGCGGCGGTGGAGGCCACCAGCTCGGCGGCAAGCGCTGCGGGTGCAGCGGCCAGTGCGGCGGGCGAAGCAGCCAAGACTGGATCGCAGGCCCAACAAGCGGCGGCGGAGGCGGCGCGCGAAAAGGTGGCCACGTTGCGGGCCGAGTACGAAAAGGCTGTGGACGCGGGCGAATGGCAGCGGGCGGCGGAAATTCAGCGGCAGTTGACAGCGGCGCTGCAAGGGACGACAGCAGCCACGAAAGAGAGTGCCGCAGCGGCCAAGGTGGTTGAAGGGGCGTTTGAGCGCCTGGGGATCACGAGCGTCGATCGGCTCACGATGATGGCGGATGCGGCCAAGCGGGATTACCAAATCATCCGCGATGCGGGCACCACAGCAGCACGAGACAAGCAAGCTGCGTTTGAGAAATATGCGTCGGCGGCCATCGCTGCCAATGGTGGTGTGGTCACCGCTGAACTGCGGGCGCAGGCTGCGGCGCAGGGGATGGGTGTTGCAGTGGATGAGGCGGGGCACGCTGTGGTCAAGTCGCTGTCGGCCATTCCCGCCGCTGCTGATGCCGCGACTGAGGCAATGCGGAAGACCCGTGAAGAAGCTGAGAAAACCGCCTCAGCAGTGGTCGCTGTGGTGAAAAACAGTGCTGTGGAGAAACGCAACGGTGAAGTGAAGTCACTGTTCGATGACGATTACCGCAAGCGCACCGGAGACGGCACCACCGCTGGCGGCAACACGCTGATGAGCGTGATCAATGACCTCAAGGGCTATGGCTTGGACGACGAAGCGGCGCAGCAGATCGCCCGCGAGTTTGTGGATGCAAGCGGCAACGTCCCCTACATGAACAACCCCGGCCAACGGAAGTACGGCGGGCCGGGGGGGGGACGCTGTCGTCAGCCCTGCAAACTGCCGCCAGTCAGTACCTCTACGGCAAGGACGGCCACGGCGGCGAAATGGCCCGGCGTGCCGCTGCCGCTGCGGCCCCCGCACCAGCGCCCGCAGCGTCGGGCCAGGTGGCGGCGCCTGCGCCTGCGCCATCTGCTGCGCCCACCACATCGCGCACGGTGTACGCCGTGGCCATCACGATCAATCGGGGCCGCGAAGAGGCCGTGGAGATGGCCTCGCAGGATGACGCTCAGGCCCTGGTGGCGATGCTGCGCCGCCTCGAATCTGACGCCGCACGAGTAGGAGGAGGTTGAGCATGATCCAGTTGAGTGCCAATGGCCTGGTGGTGGTGTTCGGCTCGGGCTGTGCCTGGAGCGATGAGCACAGTTGGAGCCCTGTGGGGCAGACCGTCGAGCGGTCATTGACCGGGGCGCTGATCGTGCAATCGGCCAGCGCGCCCGCCGAAGCGGGCCGACCGGTGACCCTGCAAGGTGTCGAGCAGGGCGCCGGGCTGGTCAGCCTGACCGACGTGCAGACGCTGCGCGGATGGGCCGCAGAGCCCGGCCAGGTCATGACGCTGACCACCCCGGACGGGGTGCGCGAGGTGATCTGGCGCCACCACGACGCCCCGGCGATCACGGCCGATCCCTATACGTTTTACGACGATCAGCAGGCTGGCGACATGTATGTCGTGACGGCCAAGCTCATGGTCATTTAAAGGAGAGACACCACATGCCCATCCTCTCAGGCGACGTGGTATTGCTGGCATCGGCGGTCATGGCTGATGTGGCCGAAGGCGGCGGTGCTCCCACGGGGACGGTGATCAGCGATGCTGAAAACGCGCTGTTCCCGGATATTTCAGAGTTGGATCGTGCAGGGGGGCGGGTCAATCTGCGCAAAACGTTTGTGGCGATCCGCTCTGACGACACCGACACCTACTTCGGCTCCAACGTGATCGTGGCGCAGCCACCCACGGACGCCAATACGGCCGTCACGCTGTTTGCCCGCGACGCGACGTTCGACACGCGGTCGGAGGCGCAATCACGCGTGGAGGCGTACCTCAACAAGGGGCCGCTGTGGCCGGGGTATCTGTACGAGGGCCACATCACCGGGCAACGTGTGGTGCAACTGTTTCAACGTCCGTCCGAGGCCCCGCCCACGGTGGGGCAGACGTTGGTGTTGGTCAAAGACGAGGGCCTGTCCACGCAGGTGGAGCAGTACATCCGCGCCATCACGGTGTCCAGCGTCACCCGCACCTTCACCGCCGGCGATGGGTCGGAGTACCAAGCGGCTATCGTGTCCGTTTTCCTGAGCGATGCCCTGCGGTTCGATTGCCCCGGCAGCCCCGCCTCCGAGACGTTCGCCCGCCTCAGCACCGCTGCTGCGGTGCGCGATACCGTGGTGGCCGATGCGGGCACCTACGCTGGGGTGTCGCCCCTGGCCGAGTCGGTCAGCATGGGGGCGATGAAGATCAAGGCAGAGTCGATCTACTCGCAACTGGTGCCCAGCGCCCAGACCGAGGCGCCGCTGTCGGTCATGCCGCCCTATGCGGCTGCTGGGCTGCCGATCCCGGGCGCGGGCAGTGTCACCTACACCGCCACCCATGCGTGGACACCCACCACCAAGCTGGCTCTGCCGGGAGGGTGCCTTCCAGGATCACTGTCGATCCAAGTGGCCGGTGTCACGATCACCGACGCTGGCGGGATGTTGCGATCAGCCGGGGCCGATGTGGGCACCATCGACTACGCCAACGGGCTGCTGACATCCGCCGCAGGGGACTACTCGGCCAGCAAGGTCATCACCTACACCCCCGCAGCGCAGGTGCTGCGGGTTCCGCAGAGCGCCGAAATCGAGATCACGGCGGCGTCCCGCAGTCAGTCCTACGTGGGGGTGATCGATCCTCAGCCCCAGCCCGGCACGCTCTCGGCCAGCTACCGCGCGGGCGGGCGGTGGTATGTGCTGTCGGACGATGGCACCGGCGCGCTCAAGGGCAGCGATGCCAGCTACGGCGCCGGCACGTTCAACCCCGCGACGGGCGGCTACATCCTGACGCTGGGTGTGCTGCCGGATGTGGGTAGTTCGGTCATCCTGAGCTGGGGCGCACCGACGCAAGAGACCCGGCACCCCACCGCTGTGACGCTCAAGGCGACGCAGACGATCGCGTTGGCGCCGCCGGCTGGAACATCGGTACAGCCGGGCTCAGTGACGGTGTCTTGGCTGCAAGCGGGCGTGTCCAAGAGCGCCACCGCTGGCGCGGATGGGGTGCTGTCCGGCCATGCCACGGGCACGGTGCGCGTGGCGCAGGGGGTGATCGAGGCGTTCGCGCCCGCGACCCTGCCCGCCGTAGGGGCGCAGTTGACGATCGGCTATGTGGCCGGCCCCAAGACGTCCGACGCATTTGCACATCCGTCGCGGCAGGGCGATGGGCGGCTGGCGGTGACAGCTTCGGCGGCCATCACGCCGGGGAGCTTGGAGGTTGAGTGGAACACCGTCACAGACACTGCTGTGCTGGGCACCTATACCCTGGGCCAGTTGACCGAAATGGGCGTTTCGACGTGGGTCGATCCGACGCAATATGCGCGGGACGACGGCGGCGGAAAAATCATGCGGGAAGGTGTGCAAATTGGCACAGTGACGTATGCGACGGGAGCGATTACCTGGAATCCAGATGTCACGATCAAATTACCGAGGCCGAAATACAGCGCCGCATTGGACGACGATTTATACCGCTGGCGCTTGACCTATACCGGGCTGGAGTATGTGGATGCGCCGTCCATTTACCCAGCCGATGAATCCGGGGCGGTGACCCTGCGGTACAACTCGCCCGGCTCGACGAGCACCCGCACCGAGACGGTGACGTTCACCCCGAAGGTGCAACTGGTGCCGGGCGTTGTGGCGCCAGTGGTGCCTGGCACGGTGGTGCTGACGATCCCCGGATCGCAGCCGTGGGGGGACAGTGGCACGGGTGTGCTGCGCGAAAACACCGTGGCGTCTGGCTGGCTGACGCGGGGCACCATCGACTACACCACGGGCGTCATTGCCCTGTCGTCCTGGGCCACGGGGGCGACCAATGCACTCAGCCGGGTGTCGTGCGTCACCACCTTGGGCAATGCGCTGTCCAGCGAGTTTGTGTTCAGGGCTTCCTCGGCGCCCTTGCGACCGGGATCGCTGTCGATCCAGTGGACGCGCACGACCGGGGGCCCCAAATCGGTCACGGCGGGGGTGGATGGCGTGATCAGTGGCACCGGCGTGGCGGGCAGCGTGGATTACGAGACCGGGCTGGTGCGGGTGCGGTTCGGGGCGATGGTCACGGCGGCGGGAAATGAATCCCAGCCGTGGTATTCGGCCAGCCGGGTGGAGTCGGATGGGCGCATCTGGCGGCCCGATCCGATCGTCATGACCACGCTGCGCTACAGCGCGGTGGCCTACAGCTACCTGCCGCTCGATGCCAGCATCCTGGGCATGGATCCCGTGCGGCTTCCAAGTGACGGGCGGGTGCCGATTTTCAGAGCGGGTGGGTTCGTTGTGGTCGGTGCCAAAACAGCCGTCACGGCCACCGTGGCCAATGGGCAGACGGTGTTTGCTGGGCGCGAGCGGCTGTCTCGATTGCGCGTGGTGGGGGCCAACGGTGCGGTGATCAGCACCGGCTACACCACCGATTTGGACGCTGGGACGGCAACCTTCAGCGACGTTTCGGCCTACGCCCAGCCCGTGCGAATCGAAGGGCGCGTGGAAGACATGGCGATGATCCGCGACGTGCAGATCAATGGGGAGATCGGGCTGTCTCGGCCCATCACCCACGACTACTCGGCGCCTGGAAGTTACGTCTCGACGGCGCTGGTGCTCGGGGATCTGTTTGCCCGCGTGGAGCGCGTGTTTGACCAATCGAGTTGGTTCGGCGCGTGGTCTGACAGCCCCGAACCGGGTTCAAGCACCCTGGCGGCCTACAACAACGCCGACCATCCCATCCTGATCACAAACCGGGGGGGCATCACGGAGCGCTGGATTGCCCGGTTCACCACGACGACGAGCTACGAGCTGATTGGCGAGCATGTGGGTGTCGTGGCCGTGGGTAACACCGGCCAGGACTTCGAGCCGCTCGGGCCATCTGGGGCGCCCTATATGCACATTCCAGCGGCTGGCTGGGGCGGCGGTGGGTGGTCGGTGGGCGCGATCCTGCGGATCAACACCATCGGTGCGATGGCACCGATTTGGGTCGTTCGCACGATCAATCCGGGCGCAGCGTATGACACACCGGATCAATTTGAACTGTCGCTGCGTGGCGACGTGGACGCTTAAATTGAGGAGATCACATGGCCGCATCGGTTTTTTTGGCATGCGAACTACTTGGCAGGGGCGCCGCAGCTCACCAACGCCTGGGGGAGTTTGACGGCGCTGTTGGACGCCTGCTTGGTCAATGGGTACGGGGTCAAGACGATCGCCACGCTGACATCGACCGTCGCGGGGGTGGCCACGGCCACGGTCACCGGCGGGCATGCATTCGTGGCCGGGCAGGTCGTGGAGATTGCCGGCTGCGCGCAGGCCAACTACAACGGCCGCTGGACGGTGCTGAGCGCGCAGGCCACGAGTTTTACTTTTCAGCTCGACGATCCGGGGTCGATCCGCACGGCGACCACCACCACATCGATCACCGCCAAAACGCCCAGCCTGGGGTGGAGCAAGCCCAACACGGGTACAAACCGGGGCGCCTACCGGGCCCCCACGGGTAACCGCAACCTGCTGGTGGTGGACAACTCCCAGCGGGCGGGGTACGACTCAGCGTGGGCCAAATGGGCGTCAGTGGGGATCGCATCGGCGATCAGCGGGATCAATCCGATCGTGGTCACGGGCATCCAAGCGCCGTATGACCCCACCAACCCTGCGCGCAACTGGACGACGGCGGGCACCGGTGGGGATTGGGGGTGGGCGAAGTGGATTCACGCGCGGCAGTACGGGTGGCTGAATGAGGGGGACGGCGGCGCCGGTAATCGGGATTGGCTGCTGGTCGGTGATGGCGTGATGTTCTACCTGTGGGTCAAGGTGTCAACGGGCTGGGGTGGGTTCGCGCAGTACGCGTTTGGGGATGTGTCGTCTTACGTGGCCGCAGGTGACGCGACGGGGACGGTGCTGGTGGCAACTGAGAGCGCCAACGAGGATCAGCCCGGTTCCGGCAACAGCTTTGGCCTGGGCGAGTCGCTGGCCTATGCCGGCAAATGGCTGCTGCGCAACCACACGCAACAGGGGCTCCCCGTCAAGTGCGCGGCCACGCCGGCACTGCACATGGCCAATGGGGTGCTGACATCGGGGCGAGGGCCAATGCAGTACCCACACGGCCCGGACAACGGGCTGTGGCTGACGCCGACGCTGTGCGTGCAAGAGGGGATGAACTCCGTCAGGGGGACGTTCCGGGGGTTGTATTGGATGCCTCAATACAAGCCGGTCGGGCACGGCGCTGTGTTCGACCAGGTCGTCAGAAACACCACCCGCCGGATGATGGCGGTGGCGTGGCAGGGGTACAGCGAGGGTGACGGCGTGACCATGGCCATTGATCTGACGGGGCCGTGGACATGAGTGCCCATCGTTGGTGGCGATGCAGGTGCATCGCCACGCTGAGCGGCCAGGTCTTGGTGGGCGAGCTGCAATTTCGCAGCGCGGCGGGTAGCAATTTGGTCGCGGGTGGCACGGCGATTGCGTCGTCGCAGTACGTCGACAACGCCCCAGAACGTGCATACGACGGCGCCGCCGCCACCTATTGGCAGGCCTACATGTACGAAGGGCACGCCCCGGATCGATGGATCGGCTACCAGTGGCCCGCAGCGGTCGATGTCGCGCAGATTGCTGTGCAGCAGCTTCCGGGTGGCGGCGATCACTATTGGATCGGAGCCCTCGTGGAGTGGTCGGACGACGGCACGACATGGGTGCAGTACGGCTACGCCGCGCTCCCGTCACCCACATCCAGCACAGATTTGGCGTGGAAGGTCGGCATCATCGTCCCGGTCAGGTCAGTGCTGTACGACCTGACGCGCGGCCTGACAGCCAGCGGTGCGCCCGGCGGTGCGGTGGCATCGGTGTTGCCTGATTTGGCGCCATCGGCCCGAGACATTGATGGTGGGCCCGGCGTGATCGCGGGTTCCGTGGCCGTGCTGGGGCCGCCAGTGACACCGCTGGCGCGGCGGGTGCTGCTGATCTCGGAGCGGCTGAGGCGCGTGGTGCGTGAGACGTGGTCGGGCACGGATGGGCTGTACCGGTTCGATGGGCTCTCCGTGGCCGACACGTACTCGGTGGTGTGCCACGACAACGCCGGGACGTACCGCGCCCTGATCGCCGACGGGCTCGCGCCCACCTTGGAGTAACCATGGCCAATCAATCAGACGTTCTCATTGCGGCGCGGGCAGAAGCCCTGCGCTCGCTGCTCACCGCCGGCCCAGCTCGGCTCAAAATTTACACGGGCGCCGCACCGGCAACGCCCCAGACGGCGGCCACGGGCACGCTGCTGGCTGATCTGGTGATGTCGGCCACCGTGGCGGCGCCAGTGGCGGGCGTGTTGACGGTCTCTGCAACGGCTGATGCGACGGTGGCCGCGTCGGGCACGGCGGGATGGGCGCGGCTGTCCACGTCAGCGGGCGCGGCCCTGTTGGACATGTCCGTCGGGATCGCTGGGAGTGGACATGAAGTCATCCTGTCGGCGGTGGCGCTGTATGCCGGCGGTTTTGTCCGCCTGACCAGCCTGACGCTGACGTAAGCCGCTCGTGGCCACCACCGACCTGCGATTTGCGGCGGGGTTGCCCGCATCGTCGGCGCTGCTGTTCGGCGACGACGGCACCGCGCCGGTGTTTGCGGCGCAGATGGCGGTGGGGTTGCCGGGGGTGACGCTGACCGCAGGGGTCACGTACGAGGCGCTGGGGCGGCTGGCGCAAGTCGCCGTGACGCTGCCGGCGGTCACGCCTGCGGGTGCGGTAGTGCTTGGTGTGGCGGCGCAGGCGGCGGTGATCCTTCCGCGTGTCGTGCCTGCCGGCGCGGGCGTTGTTGGGGTGGCTGTTCAAGCAGCGGTGACGCTGCCAACGGTTGCGCCTGCGGGTGCGGCGGTGCTGGGTGTCGCGGTGCAGGCGGCAGTGACGCTGCCGAGTGTGGTGCCCGTGGCCACCTTGCAGGCCAATGCCGTGACCGCCGTGGCTGCCGTGCAAGTGGGCGGGCCTGTCGTGCCGGCTGGGGTGGGGGTGTACGACGCCGATGTGTCGCGGGGGCCGGCCCGTGATATCGGCGTAAGCCACCAGCGCGCCGTGACACTGGATGCGGCTGTGGTGGCTGTGATGGCCCCATCCGCCCCGGTGGCCGTGCAAGCAGCGGTGACGTATGCGCCGCTTCGAACCATGCACCAAGGTGCCCGCCTGATGCAGGTCGATACCGCCCGCCTCGGCAGCACAGCCACGATGCGACAAATAGACGCCCGGCGGCTGTCCGCTGGTGCGCGGTACAGGCACCGGGATCACCAACGCTGCCAGGTGGCGGCGCAGGTGACGCACGCGGATGCACGGCAGATGGGCAGCGGCGCGGCCTTCAAACAGCGTGATTTGCTGCGCACAGCCCGCCCGTGGTTGGACGTTCGAGCGCGCCCGGCCGCGCCGCGACATACCGCGCGACCGGATCAGTGGCAGGTGGCGACCCCGATGCCGCTGGTGTGGCAGGCGTCGAGCCGGGATGCGGTCAGGCCACCGCCTGGCGTCAGCGTGATGCCGGGGTCGGTGATCCCCGTCAACACCTGCTGCGGGCCGCGCACG
This sequence comes from Vitreoscilla filiformis, assembly GCF_002222655.1. Taxonomy (GTDB): domain Bacteria; phylum Pseudomonadota; class Gammaproteobacteria; order Burkholderiales; family Burkholderiaceae_C; genus Ideonella; species Ideonella filiformis. The sequence continues at coordinate 718,762 of NZ_CP022423.1, forward strand.
CCTGACCTGCGGTTTTTTGTTCCAGCGCCGGCCAGTCCGCATCTGATTTTCCGCTGTGATCGACAGCTATTGCCAGGGATCATCGTCCCGGCGCGGAGGGTGTACCTCGTGATCAATGACGTTCAACTGGTTCGGGCGGACGACGGCACCGCCATCAACTGCACCTCACTGACCCTCAGTGCGGATGTAGATAGCTGGGCATGGCGCTGGAGCGCGTCGATTGCGGCCAGCGATCAGGCCAAACTGGCGCCGGCAGCAGGCGCAGCGGCCTGCGAACTGCTGGCACATGTCAATGGGCAGGTGTGGCGGGTGATCGTGGAGTCGGCGCAGCGCGACCGTGAGTGGAGCAAGTCGTCGCTGTCGATCGGTGGGCGCAGCGCCTCGGCCATTTGGGACGCTCCTTATGCAGCCAAGCGCACGTTCAACAACGCCGTCGTGGCGGCAATGACGCAACAGTTGGCGCTCGACACACTGGCCACCAATGGCGTGCCAAGCGACTGGGCCATTGATTGGCAGGTGCCAGATTGGCTGGTTCCAGCAGGCGTGTGGAGCCACCAAGGCACGCCGATCAGTGCGATCTGTCGCATTGCCGAGGCGGCGGGTGGGTATGTCCAATCTTCCCCCGCCGGGAACGAATTGATGGTTCTGCCGCGCTACCTGGCTGCGCCATGGGCCTGGGACAGCCTGGTGCCTGACATCGAGCTGCCTGCCGCCGTGGTGCGCCAAGAGGGGATCGAGTGGACGTCGAAGGCCATCTACAGCCGGGTGTTTGTCTCAGGGACTACGGCGGGGGGCGTTCTCGGGCGCGTCACCCGTGGCGGCACGGCGGGCGATTTGGTGGCGCCGATGATCACGGACGCTCTGTGTACGGATGTGCAGGCAGCCCGTGCCAGGGCGTTGCCGGTGCTGTCGGACGTGGGGCGACAAGCGCTGGTGCAACTTCGTCTGCCGGTACTCGCCCAAACCGGCGCCATCGTCCCCGGCAAGCTGGTGCAGTACGTGGACGGCGATTTGACTCGCCTGGGGATGACGCGCAGCTTGTCAATTCAAGCTGGGCGGGCCAGCGTGTGGCAGACGATTGGAGTGCAGACCTATGAGCAGCCCTAACCTGTATCGCGCCCTGCGCGACGCGCTGGGACTGGATGTGCCGGTGCAAGTGGGTACGGTGGTCAGCGTGAGCCAAGGTGTGGCCGTGGTGGAGCTGCCTGGCGGCGATCGGATCACGGCCCGAGGCGATGCGCCTGCTGCCGGCGCTACGGTGTTCGTGCGCGCCGGCGTCATCGAAGGCAGCGCGCCAGGGATGACCTACGTCGAAATCGACATTTAAAGAGTGGGGCGACTGCCACCGGTGCTGGAGCACCGGTGGCGGCCCCGTCATGCAGAAGGAGCTGCAAGCCGGCCAAGGCCCCACTACTGCGCGCGCAGCAGGTGGAGCCTACGTGGCAGAAATTGCAACAGGCTTGCAAAATGAATGAGGAAATCAGGTGCGGCTGTAACAAGCTGCTGGCGCGTGCACGGTTTATCGGCCGAGTGCAAATCAAATGCCCGCGATGCGGCACCATGTGCGACGTGACCAGGGACACGATCCCGCAATCCCCCGATCGCCACAGAGCGACTCATCAACGAGGACGGCTCTGTGAACCAGACGACAACCAAACCGGCCAGCTTGGCCGCTGATGGCCCCAAGCGGGCGGTGCTGCGCTACTTTGGAGGCAAGTGGGCGATTGCCCCGTGGGTGCTTCGGCACCTTCCACCCCACCGCATTTACGTCGAGCCGTTTGGTGGCGCGGCCAGCGTGCTGATGCGCAAGACCCGCAGCGAGATTGAGGTCTACAACGACCTCGACAGTGAGATCGTGTCGCTGTTCCGCGTCATCCAAGACCCGATGCAATGCGCAGCGCTGATGCGCAAGCTGCGCCGCACACCCTACGCCCGCGCCGAGTTTGACCAGGCGTTTCATGTCGTCTACCGATCCGGTGGTGACGGCTCAGCGCACGATCATTCGCGCCTATTTGTCGTTTCACCACGCATCGGTGTTCGATCCGCGCAAGCGGTCGTTTGCCGACGCGCGGCACCGCACGGGGTCAGGCAGGGGCAAGGCCGGCGAATGGGTCACGTACCCGCGCAGCTTGGTGGCTGTCCGGCGTCGGCTGCAAGGCGTGGTGATCGAGTGCCGTGATGCGCTGGCCGTGATCAAAGCCCAGGACACGCCCCAGACGCTGCATTTCGTCGATCCCCCCTACGTCCCCTCCACTCGATCCGACACAGGCTACCGGCATGAGCTGACCACGCAACAGCATGTCGAGCTGCTGGAGGTGCTACTGGGCTGCAAGGGGATGGTGGTGCTGGCCGGATACCCGTCCGCGCTGTACGACGAGATGCTGGTGGGGTGGCGGCGGGTGGAGCGGGCGCATTTTGCTGTGGGAGTTTTGCGACAACCACGCACCGAGGTGCTGTGGATTTCCCCGCGTGCGGCGGATGCGCTGCCGTAGCTCTGCAAATCTATTGCACAGGCTGCAACTACTCTGGCCTGTTATTTATCGCGCGCGGTGGGCTGGATTTATCGCGCGCGGCTTCAACACTCGCACCGACAGCCGCGCTGGCCTCAGCGCGGGGCGGTGTCAGATGGCCAGTGCGTTGCGCCGGACGTGGCCCCGGTGCAGCACAGTGTCCGTGGGCAGCAATTCGCCTGGGGCCAGTTCGGGCTGCGTTTGAGCGGCGGCGTAAAACGGCGCAAAGTCGGTGTGCGCCAGGGCCAGCAGCTCGTCCAGATCGTTCAGCACGAAATAGGCGGCTTGAACATCGTCGATGCGGTAGCGTGTGCGCAGCACGCGGGGCAGCTCAAAGCGCAGGCGGTGCGGCGCGGGGTCATCCAAGCAGTACACCGTTTCCGTCGCCGAAGACGCAATGCCCGCGCCAAACAGCCGCAGCCCATCCGCCTGCTGCACCAGCCCGAATTCCACCGTGTACCAGTACACCCGCGCCAGCATCGGCAAGCAGCCCAGGCGTTGGGCGCGCAAGCCGCCTTCGCCATACGCTTGGATGAAGTCGGCCATCACCGGATGCATCAGCATGGGCAGGTGGCCGAACACGTCGTGGAACACATCGGGCGCTTCGAGGTAGTCGAGCTGGTGCGGTTCGCGGATGAAGTGCCCCGCCGGAAAGCGCCGCGCCGCCAGATGCGCGAAGAACACCTCATCACTCACCAAACCGGGCACCGCCACCACCTCCCAGCCGGTGCGCGGGCGCAGCACACGGTTGAGCTGCGCGAAGTCGGGGATGTGTTCGGCGCTGAGGGGCAGCCGGGCCAGGCCGTCCAGAAACGCATCGCACGCACGGCCTTGCAGCAAGCGTGTTTGGCGTTCGAACAGCGTGCGCCAGGTGGCATGTTCGATGGCGCTGTAATCGGCCCAACGCTGTTCAATCAGCCCATCGGGCCCAGGTGGGGGGCTTGTGCGCATGGGGCACCTCCTGTGGGTCAGGCATTTTGCAGGGCGCCTCGGCGCACCTGGTCTCTCTCCATTGACTCAAACAGGGCCTTGAAGTTGCCCTCCCCAAAGCCCTGATCGCCCCGGCGCTGGATGAACTCGAAGAACACCGGCCCGAGCAGCGTTTGGCTGAAAATTTGCAGCAGCAAGCGCGGTTGGCCGTCTTGCGTGCTGCCATCGAGCAGGATGCCGCGTGTTTGCAATTCCGCCACCGGCTGGCCGTGGCCGGGCAGACGTTCGGCGAGCATGTCGTAATACACGTCATTGGGCGCCGTCATGAGGGGGACGCCGGCCAGTTGCAGTTTGTCCACCGCCGCCAGCAGGTCATCACACAGCAGCGCCACGTGTTGGATGCCTTCGCCGTTGAACTGCATCAGGAATTCTTCGATCTGCCCACCGCCTTGTTTGGCCTCCTCGTTCAGCGGGATGCGGATCAGGCCATCCGGCGCCGTCATCGCTTTGGAGGCCAAGCCGGTGTACTCGCCCTGGATGTCAAAGTAACGCAGCTCGCGGAAGCCGAAGATGCGCTCATAAAACTGCGCCCAGTAGTGCATGCGGCCCCGGTAGACGTTGTGCGTCAGGTGGTCGATGGTGGTGAAGCCGTGGCCGACGGGGTGGCGTTCCACGCCGGGGAGGAATTCAAAATCGATGTCGTAGATGGAGGCGCCGTCTTCAAAGCGGTCGATGAGGTAGAGCGGGGCGCCACCGATGCCTTTGATGGCCGGCAGGCGCAGCTCCATCGGGCCGGTGGGCATCTCGATGGGTTGTGCGCCCAGCGCCAGGGCACGGTAGTAGGCTTGGTGGGCATCTTTCACCCGGAAAGCCAAGCCGCAGGCGCAGGGGCCGTGTTCGGCGGCAAAGTAGGCAGCGGGGCTTTTGGGCTCGCGGTTGACGATGAAATTGATGCCGCCTTGGCGGTAGAGCAGCACGTCCTTGGAGCGGTGCTTGGCCACGAGGGTGAAGCCCAGTTGGGCCAGCAGCGGTTCGACGATGCCAGCCGTGGGCGAGGCAAACTCGACAAACTCGAAGCCGGTGAGGCCCATGGGGTTGTCAAACAGGTCGGCCATGTCGATGTCTCCAGTCTTGTGGTGTGTGGGGAGGACGATAGGCCGTCGTTTCCACCTTGGCGAGTGAGGAAATTTCGGGGGAGGATGAGGGGGGGCTCATGTCCCGCTGCTTGTTCCCGATGACTCGACCTTGCCTGGCCATGAATGTCCCCCGCGATTGCCTCGACCGTTTTTTCGACGCCACGCTGCGCCTGTCGCACCTGCGCACCTTGGCTGCGTTGGCGCGGCTGGGCCAGGTGAGGCGTGTGGCGGAGGCGTTTTGTGTCACCCAGTCGGCCATCTCCAAGCAGTTGGCGGAAATTGAAGCGGGTTTGGGTCAGGCCGTGGTGCGGCGCGAGGGCAACGCGGTGGTGTTCACCGCCATTGGTGCGTGTTTGGCCCAGCGTGCCCAAGAGGTGCTGCACCAACTCGACCGCACCCGCCACGACATCGCGCTGCTGCGGGATGGCCTGTGCGGGCGTGTGGTGCTGGGTTCGGTGACGGCGGCCAATGCCATGCTGGTGCCCGAGGCGCTGGGGGGGTTGCGCCAGCGGGCGCCGCAGCTCAGTGTCGCGCTGGAGGAAGACACCGCCGACCGCTTGCTGCCCGGTGTGCTCGATGGCCGGCTGGACGCGGCGGTGGTGCGCATGTGGCAGCCGCTGGCGCATCAGGGGCTGGCGCAGCGGGTGTTGATGGAGGAGCCGATGGTGATTGTCGTGGGGGCGCGCCATCCCTTGGCGCGACGGCGGCGCCTGGCTTGGGCGGAGGCCATGGCGTTTCCGTGGATCGTGCCGCGTGCGGGTTCACCGGCGCATGGGGCGTTGGAGGCGCTGCTGGCGCGACATGGTTGCAGCGTGCCGCCGGGGGCGGTGGAGTCGATTTCGTTGGCGCTGAATTTGGCGCTGTTGACGCGCCAATCCTTCATCGGACTGTTGCCGCGTGATTTTGCGCGGCAGTGTGTGAACGAAGGACGTGTGGCGGTGTTGCCACTGGACACGGCCAATTTGCTGGCCGAGATCCGGGTGTTTTGGCGCGAAGAAGAGGTGCATCCGGCGCGGGACGTGCTGTTGGACTGTCTGGCTCAAGCCGCCGCTGGACAATCCACCCCATGACATTGACCGATGCCCCCACCGTGCCCGAAGCGGTGATTGACACCCAATCTGTGCTGGATTGGCTTTATTTCCACGATCCTGCGTGTGCTGGCTGGGAAGCGGCTCGCCAAGCGGGTCAGTGGCGTGGCGTGGCCAGCGCGGCGATGCGTGCCGAGCTGGCGCATGTTTTAGGGCGGATGTTTTTGCCCGACAGCAGCGCCGAACGCAACGCGCAGGTGCTGGCCGATTTTGATGCCCGCATCATCGTGGTGGATGCGCCCGAAGCGGGCAGCGTGGGTGCGCCGCGTTGCCGGGATCGGGACGACCAGAAGTTCATCGAATTGGCGGTGGCCCGGCGGGTGCGCTGGCTGGTCAGCCGGGACAAGATGGTGCTGAAGCTGCGCAGCCGGTTGCGGGCGTTGGCGGGGGTGGGGGTGTTGGGGGCGCAGGGGTGGAATATCGAGTTGCATGTGGGAAAGTGTTCGTATTTAGCGCCCCCGCCACAGAATTTAAAGTCAACGTTTTGACAGTGTGAACCACAAAGCTGCCTTACGTTAGTTGCTCCGCGTTGAGGAGTGGCTCAGCCCGCAGCCCGCAGCCCGCAGCCCGCAGCCCGCAGCCCGCAGCCCGCAGCCCGCAGCCCGCAGCCCGCAGCCCGCAGGCTTGCAGCCGCTGCAGCCCGCCCTAGCCGGTGCCGAAGGAGACTCTTCAAAATCTCATGCGACCACACATTGCCACGGATAAGAACAATACAAATCAACAACTTAGTGATAGGCCATCGAATACTGCTATCTGTGATGATCTCCGTCTGTCGGGACGCTCGCAGCGTACAACTCTGGGTGCCGTATGCCTGCACCTTGGTTTGCGTGAGGTCATGCTGAGTGGGGCCCTCCTGGGCCCAAGTTGACCGTGCGGTACCCCATTAGGTAACCACACTGGCCCGTTCCATGGCCTTCCGGGTTCTCTAAAAGCATCTTCAGGTAACTAACGATCGCATCACTGGCTGGGGGCTGGGATACGTGGCGGTGGAGTGCCCTAGCGCAAGTGTGCTAACCTTATCGACTGGCTAAACGTACACCTAAATCTAAGGGGGCGCTCCTGCTGTGAGTGCCAAGGCAGCAGGAGGTTCATCTTGACCAAGCGAGCATTGATCACTGGTATTACTGGGCAGGACGGCTCTTATTTAGCAGAATTCTTGCTAGAAAAAGGGTATCAGGTGCATGGTATTAAGCGCCGTACCTCCGGATTTAATACGGCTCGCATAGATCATATTTACCAAGACCCTCATCAGCCACACGCTCGGTTTAAACTTCATTACGGTGATTTAACGGACGCATCCAATCTTATTCGTACGCTTGCAGAAGTACAGCCTGACGAAGTTTATAACTTAGGGGCACAAAGCCATGTCGCTGTGAGCTTTGCTTCGCCAGATTACACAGCCGATGTCTGTGCATTAGGTACGCTGCGCCTGCTAGAAGGGATTCGATTCTTGGGTCTCAGCAACAAGACGCGGTTTTACCAAGCGTCTACTTCTGAGCTGTATGGGTTGGTGCAAGAGACTCCACAAAAAGAAAGCACCCCCTTTTATCCACGCAGCCCTTACGCTGTGGCCAAACTCTACGCTTACTGGATCACAGTTAACTATCGCGAGGTCTATGGCATGTACGCTTGTAACGGCGTATTGTTTAACCATGAATCTGCCCGCCGGGGGGAGACTTTTGTTACACGCAAGATTACGCGCGGTCTGGCTAATATTGCCGTTGGCCTAGAAGAGTGCCTTTATTTAGGTAATATGAGTGCTTTGCGCGATTGGGGCCATGCCAAAGACTATGTGCGCATGCAGTGGATGATGTTGCAACAGGATCGCCCTGAAGACTATGTAATTGCGACTGGTGTGCAGTATTCTGTACGCGATTTTGTGCGCATGAGTGCGGCTGAGTTAGGTATCTCCCTAGAGTTTAAAGGGCAAGGTGCAGACGAAGTTGCTGTGGTAGCCGACGTGTGTGGCAACAAAGCGCCGGCTATTAAGCTCGGTCAAGTGGTGGTGAGGGTCGATCCACGGTATTACCGTCCCACTGAAGTAGATACTCTATTGGGAGATCCTACGAAAGCACGTGAAAATCTGGGTTGGATCCCTCAGATTACCTTGGCTAGTATGGTGAATGAAATGGTGGCGGCCGATCTGGAGATCGCTCGCCGCGAAGCACTTTTGCGCCAGCATGGCTACGCTACGCCTGTACCCAAGGAGATTTAGCCCATGAGTGTTGATATTCGTCATCAGCGTATCTTCGTGGCTGGTCACCGCGGGATGGTAGGGCAAGCCATCGTGCGTCGGCTGCAAAAAATGGGCTACACGCAAGTAGTTACTCGCAGCCATGCTGAGCTGGATTTGACTCGTCAAGCTGAAGTGGAGTCTTTTTTTGCCCAAGAGCATATTCAAGCTGTCATATTAGCAGCAGCAAAAGTGGGTGGGATTTATGCCAACGCCACTTATCCAGCAGAATTCATACTGCAAAATCTCCAAATTGCATGCAATGTGGTATCTGCTTCGCACCAAGCAGGTGTGCAACGATTGCTTTTTCTCGGTTCTTCTTGTATTTACCCTAAAATAGCGCAGCAACCTCTCACTGAAGCAGCGCTGCTTACTGGAGTTTTGGAGCCGACTAACGAGCCTTATGCGATGGCTAAGATAGCTGGTATCAAGCTGTGCGAAAGCTTCAACCGGCAGTATGGACGTGATTACCGCAGCGTCATGCCCACCAATCTCTATGGACCGGGCGATAACTTTCACCCTGATAATTCGCACGTCGTCCCGGCGCTATTAAGGCGTTTTCACGATGCCGTTCAAGCCGGCGATGCCCAGGTGGTCGTGTGGGGGAGCGGAACCCCAAAGCGCGAGTTCTTGCATGTAGACGATATGGCCGCCGCCAGTGTGTTCGTTCACGAGCTTGATGGGGTTACTTACCGTGCCAACACCACACCTATGCTTTCGCATATCAACGTGGGTATCGGTGTAGATTGTACGATTCGCGAATTAGCGCTCACCGTAGCCAAAGTCACCGGCTTCCAGGGTGAAGTGGTGTTTGATGTTACTAAACCTGATGGCACGCCACGCAAGCTGATGGATGTCTCCCGTCTAACCGCTATGGGGTGGCAGGCAAGCATCGGCCTAGAAGATGGTTTGCGTGATACCTACGCGTGGTTTCTGGCCCATCAGGGTAAATTTAGAAGTAAGTGAAATAATATCTGATATGCTAGATCAATGGCCTAGCATTCACTCCACCACCAATATGGTATTTGCTGAAATTTATGAGTGATGCTCTGAAAAGCTCCCGCTTCAGCAGAACATCCAAAGTAAGTATATAGTATTAAATTTAACGATCAGCTATTGGAGTAAGTAGTACAGCTTGGCGTTGTTGCGCCAATACAAAACTGTTCGGTGCATCTTAAAAAAACCAGCAGTAGTATTAAATCTTCCAAAGTTGGTTGAGTTGAGCGATCCTAATAAACTAATATGACCATTCGTGTAGCGCATCTAACCCACAACGCGCAAGGTGGTGCCGGACGTGCGGCCTTGCGCGCTCGCGACGCTTGCCGGGCCGCTGGCATGGTAAGCGAGGTTTTCTGTGTAGACGGTGCTGAAAAGAACCCGGAATTGATTCAGCCGAAGTGGCTGCGCAACAGTCCTGATTCGACCAGCCGCTACCAAGATTTCATGTTTAACCAAGTGCAGTGGGGTGACATTGCTGCACACCGGCGTGGCACTTCGAACACATTACTGTCGCAGCCGTATCCGGGCATGGATGTGTTGTCGCTCAACGCGCTCAACACTTTTGATGTGTTGCACATGCACTGGACGACTTGGACGGTCACGCCGCCCGACATTCGCCGATGGCTAGATGCTGGGCGCGCCCTGGTGTGGACTCTGCATGATGCCTGGCCCATGACTGGTGGTTGCCACTACCCCTCGGGTTGCAAGCAATACCTGAGTGAATGCATTGTTTGTCCGCAGCTTAGCGATGCCTACAGTGTAGTGCCCAACGCCTTTGCTGATAAGCTTCACCAGTACGGTAACGATCCACGTTTGCAGATCATTGCTCCATCTCAATGGTTGGCTGACGAAGCCCGACACAGCCGTATTTTCGCTCAAACACCGGTTCACCACATCGAAAATCCCATCGAGTTAGATGTATTTGTTCCCCGTGATAATCGATCCCAACTGCGGGCTGAGCTGGGATTTACCGATGCCGATGTTGTACTGCTGTTTGGCAATCATCTGAACGAAGAAATCCGCAAAGGTGGGGACGTGCTGCGCAAAGCGTTGGCCGAGCTGCTGGAATCAGAGGAGGTTATGGCGCGTTGGCGGGCTCGGGGACTGCAACCAGCCATGCTGACCTTTGGCACGCCGATTGATTTGGGTGTCGCCACTCACAGCATTAAAACGATGTCGCTTGATAGCGTGCGTGATGATAAGGTGCTGGTTGACTTGTTTAACGTGGCTGATGTGCTGTGCTTTCCTTCGTTGGAAGACAACTATCCCAACACGGTGGTGGAAGCTGCCGCTTGTGGCACACCCTCCATCGTGTTTCGAACGGGTGGTATGGCTGCTATGGTGGAGCATGGTCGCACTGGTCTGGTGGTCGACCAGGTGGGTGATGCTCGTGCGCTTGCCGCAGCCATCGACCATTTCGTTGAGAACCACTTTTCCGACGTTGGCATGCGCCAGAGCTGTCGTGCGCAGTGCGAATTGCGTAATGCACCAGTTACGGTGGGTAGGCGATTTGGCATCGTCTACGAGCAAGCATTGGCGGCAAAGGGTATTGCTCCGTCGCCGCTGATTACGCCCCAAGGCACTTCATCTACCGGGGGCATCAGTGCTACGGCCAAGGCCGTGTATCAGCTTTCTACCGTTCGTGTCAGTCCTCAAGTAGGCGCCGACTTCTTGCGCCACCCGCTCAACCGCCGAATAGCTCAGTTGGCACAAGTCGAGCAGGCTACCGCGGATGTGGTGCTGGCCACCACCCAGAAGATGGCACCTTCGCCAACCCGCGAAGGTAGAGTCTCGGTGGCACTGGCATCATCGTTGCATGCTCACCATGCTGGGTATGCTGGGCCTTATCAGTTTGCGCGGCACCTGGATTGTGAGCGTTTTGAGTTGCGGCACTACCGTACGCCATTGGGCGATGGCCTCGTGGGCTCGAACTCTGCGGCTGAGCGAGCGCGCAAGTTTGGTCACATATTGGGCTTAGAAGGCTACGCCAATCAACCCAATGCAATGCTCACTGAATTCGACATGCTGGTTGACTTGCTGAGTACGCGTTACGATGTAGTCCACTTCCTTGATGGTGAGTTGTGTGGTTGGCTGCTACCACGCGCAGCGCGGCAACTGCTGGGCGATAAAGCTCCGGCTGTAGTGATGAGCCTCTGCATCAACCGCCTGATTTGCTGAGTCGCATGATTACCTTAGAGCGCTTAGCAGATATTGACATAGTGCTGGCTTTGTGCGACGACCAAGCCAATTTTTTGCGTGAATATGCTCCTAGCGTGCAGGTACGGATAGTGCCTCACGGCGTTTCCACTGAATTCTTCACACCCGAATTGGCACGTGCCCGCGAATTTCTCACACCGAATGAGCGCCCCTTCCGACTGTTGGGGGTAGGCCATTGGTTGCGTGACTATCCCATGGCTTTGAAGGCGGTTGCACAGCTTAATGCTTTGGGCATGCCTTGTGAGTACACGATCATTTGCCACAACTTCCCGGCTGGACTGGAACTGCCTTCCAATGTGCGAGTGGTGTCGGGTCTTTCGGACGATGCGTTGCTGGCCAGTTACCATCAGGCCGATGCGCTGCTGCTGCCTATGCGCAGTGCTACTGCCAACAACGCAGTTTTAGAATCCATGGCTTCAGGACTGCCGGTTTTTACCACCGATGTGGGTGGTATTGCAGAAATGACAGATGGTGCTGCCTTTTTGGCGCCTGCGGGTGATGCCCAGGCCCTGGCTTTGGGTATCCATCATGCAGCTTACCATCCGAAAATCCGCCAAGAAATGATACAGGCTGGTTTGAAGCGTGCTCAGAGTTTGAACTGGAGCAGGGTAGCCCGTCAGCTCGAGGCCGTCTATCACGAGGCAATCACTTGCAAGGAGCGCCGCCATGCTGGACGTTGATTCATTGACGCTGCTTCTAGCTGATACTGATTGGACTGCGTCTCCCTCTTGCGAAGACACTTGGCAGATTGATCTCGGTTCTGCTTTGGCTCGGTTGCCTACCGGCCAGCGTCTGCGACTGAGTTTACTTGGTGGTATTCAGCGCTTGAGCTGGAGTTCGGCCAGTACCCATGGTGAACTGACTCAATGGTCCGGAATCCAAATGCTCCAAGGTTCGATTCCACTGGAGCCGAGTTCAGGAACTCCGGTGATACTTGTGCTGAGGGTAAAAGCTAAGAATCCGCCGCTAGTTACTTATGTGCATGTTGTACGTGGTGGTCACGGTGTTAGTAGCGAGACCTTGCCATGCGCTCGGCGATCGACAGCGGCAGTTGTGTCGTCACCATTGAGCGTTGATGACCTTCTCGCGATGACTCTCGATGCCTCTGATCCCGCATTAATAGAGAACATTGCCCGGGCACTGTTAGTTAACGATTCTTCTAACGTTTGCCGCTTACAGATACTACAGTTGCTCGCTCGAGTAGCCTACAACTGTACACCTGATGGGTTGATTGATCTCATGGCGCATCTTGGTTCTGGCAGTAGAAACTAATATTATGAAACTTGTCATTTGTGATCCTAATCTTGAAAGTACCAGTGGGCATCATTGGTTTTTCGATTTATCTATTGCTGAAGGGGCAGCAGCACGTGGCATCCAGGTCACTATTCTAGCAAACTACAAGTTTCAAGCTGGACGCGTTGGGTCCGCTGAAGTAATTAATATATTCCACCACAGTTGCTACGAGCGCCGTTCGTGTGATCCTGTGAGCGGTGAGCACGATGACTTTTGTTACTTCAACGATTCGTTGTACGAAGATCTTCTACAGCTGCCACTTGCACTTTTTGGCACTGACACGTTAGTGCTTTTTCCTACCATCAACCAGCGGCATCTGTACGGGGCTGTTCGGTGGATGAAAGATTTTCCAGCAGAGCAGGCCCCCACCTTTGTTGTGTACTTAATGCTGCCTTCTGGTATTGAGCTGAAGGCATTTGATGCTGACGATTTCGATGTAATCGATGCAATGACTGCATTGCAGTATCGCTTGGCTTTCGATTTGGCTCGTCAAGCTGGTTCACGTATTCATTTTTTTGGTACTGGGTTGAGTCACTCTCGCGAGTTCAGTTTGCTATCGCGCCAGACAATCGACGCCCACCCTGTGGTACTCAGTGGAATGACTGAGTTAGACAAAAAAAATGAGCGTGCTGCTGGTGAATTCCGTACGGCGTTGCTCTTTATGGGTGATGCCAAAGAGGACAAGGGATTTCACTATTTGCCGGCATTGGTAGAGGCGCTGACGCGGAAGTATCCCGACTGGCACTTTGTTGTTCACGCTAATTGTCAGCGAGCTTGGGGTATTTGCTTAGATATTCACAAGGTATTGGTGGGGCTGAATAACTCACTAGAAAACTTCGAGCTGCACGATAAATTCGTGACTTCTGATGAGTATGCGGAGTTGTTATCTCAGGCTGATTTGGTGGTTGCACCTTATTCGCCCCAGGAGTACTGGCGTAAGTCTTCTGGCGTGGTTTGGGAAGCCATCTGGTGTGGCGTCCCTGTGGTTGTTCCTAGAAAAACGTGGCTGGAATTAGAGTTGGGTCTTTGGGACGGGGATGGTGAATGCTACGACGAATGGACGGCCTCTGATATCGAAGATGCCGTTCATCGTCTTGTTAACCGTTTGGATTTTGCAACCCACAATGCAGAAGTCGCTAGTAAGGCATTCCGCCGTCGCAATACGCTGCGCTTGTTGATTAATCAACTCAGCGATGTATGGATGAGGCGTATGTCGCTGAGTATGGTATCAAAAACATTTGCTACCGAAGTGGTTGTGCCTCTGGATACCCATCTAAACAGTAACGGCTGGCATCCTTATGAGTCTTACGAGGGAACCATCGTACGCTGGACACAACAGCAGATTGTGTCAGATGTTAGATTGGATCCTAACGCTTCTTGGCGGTTTACGTTTGAGGGCTTGAGTATGATGGGTGACGACCAGATTACTCGTGCTTCAATCACCGGAGATGGGCGGACGGTAAGTGAGCTGGTGGCACAATTGATGCCGGCTGGCAGTAATCCGCGCTGGCGAATCCAGGGTTTGCTGGGGCCATCTCGTACATCTAGTGCAACTACCCGGATAGTAATGAAGCTTCCCTACGTTCGTCGTCCGGATGGAGGAGTGGACGTTCGCGAATTGGGTGTCCTATTCAGTGCTCCAATGCGCTTTATGCGTAGCGCTGAAGGTTCTTCGCGGATAGTGGTGGGGCATCCTTTGGTGGAATTCGTGGATGGCGGCACCTTGCGCACTGTGGATCAGGCGGATGTAGGCTATACGGTGAAGGAGTGGGCTGCAGCCAACGTTGCGGTGGATCCTACTCGTGCGCTGCATGTGTGTGCGGAAGTCAGTGTCAGTGCGTCGTCGGTGCGATCGTTGCAATGCAGCGTGAATGGCGTACAGGCAGCCCAGAGTGTTAGTGCCCTTAGCCCTGAGCGTTTGCTGGTGGTGTGGCATGTGCCGGCCACTGTGGTGCGCAGTGGTGGTCACCGAGCTACCCTGGTTTTCGTTCACTTAACACCGGATGAAAATGGCATCACATTGTATGGCCCGCCCTATGCTTGCCCAGTTCTAGAATCTGATATTACAATCGATTCAACCGTGGCGGCACTAGGTTCTGCTTTTACTGTTCCCGAGGCGGTTCGTGCACCAGAGAATGGAATTATTAAATTTACTGGTAGCGATGCACGACCCTACATGAAGGATGGTTGGAGTTACGACGAACCGGATCATGTGTGGATGCTGGGCCCTAAGGCTACTCTAGCTGTTAACATGGCTAGTTTTCAAGGGGTTTCTGCTATTCAGCTGAAATTGGATGTACTTACACTGGGTGATGTCGAGGTGCGCAACGGCAGGCTCGCAGTTCTCATCAATGAAATATCGATTGGTGAGATTCAACTTAGTACATTGCGCGCCGAGCATATCTTGGAGTTTAGTCCTGAGCTGCTAGATTCAGCAGGTAGTGCGTTGATCACCTTCATTTCGAGCATTAGCGTGCAGCCCGAACGAGATCAGAGAGTACTGGCGGCATCGTTCTACTCAGTGACATTGCTTGCTGATAAGGGTTTGGCAGCACAGTAGCACGGTCCACCCGTCGATTACGCCATTGGGGGCATAGCTAATGCCCCTCGTCAATGCAGGATGCAGGATGCAGGAAAAGGGGGTTCCCCCCTTCTCTGTGTGGAGATAATAAGACTCGGGATAGCGAAAAGCGCGAGATAGCGGAAGGCACTTCTAGTGCGGCTTGTACGCGGCACCGGCAGCTCAAAACACCCGGCCAAGTTCGGCTACCAGCTCGTCCACCATGGTCTGCATCTCGGCGTAGTTGGTCACCAGCGTGCGCTTGTCGCCCTGGTTATTGTTGATGCTTGGTTTCACGGTTTGGGTGGGCTCTAGCGCTGGGAAGCGCTGGGCCAGCCACTGTATCAAGGGCTGTTGAACCGAGCCCTGTTCATCAAACAAGTCTTCGTAGCTCACCGGATAGACCGGGGTACTGGGCAAAAAAGCGTTGTAGAGGTGGCGCTCACCCAGCAGGATGTTACGTGCCTGCTCCCGCACCTCAATCCAGTTGGTAGTGATGGCCTCTGGCAGATCCTGGATCTCCAAGTCGTGCCACTTCTGAGTGTGCTGGGCGATCTGTCCGCTGAGCACCTGCTCAAGCAGATTGCGACGGCTCAAGAATACAAACGCGGCGCCGCGCTGCTCCAGCATGCGCATGAAAAATGGGGCCTCGTGCGCATAGCGCCAGAACGGCCCCAGCACCTGCCAGGAGTTGAGCTTGACATCAATCAAGGCGTAGCGCTCACCTGCGAGCTGGTCAAGGTCGTTGAGGTAACGCTCGGCCAAGCCGACCGCGCCAGCGTCGGTGGACATGGCCTGGATGTCAATCACGTTGGTTTTGCACCAGGGCAAAAATGCGCCATTAATCTGCGGGTTGGGCGTGGTGTGAAAGATCTCGCTGAAGTTATAAAACACCCCGGTGTCGCTCAAGGCCGTCTGCAAAGCTGTGGTGCCGGAACGTTGGGAGCCGATGATGCACAAGAGTTTTTTCATATCGGGGCGACACCACGTGTCACAACATAAGGAAGAAGTGTGGATTTTATGAAATGGCGCTTAATCCGTCCGTACCTCATTCACGTGGCGTCCCTACGCGGCTTGACCTGCGCCGGCACCCCCACCGCGATGTGATTCGCCGGCACATCCCGCACCACCACAGCGTTGGCGCCGATGAGCACGTTGTCCCCAATCGTGATGCGACCCAGCAGCGTGGCACCGGTGCCGATGTCCACGTTGTTGCCGATCACTGGCGCAATTGGGTCTTCAACGCGGCTCAAGCCTACTACCACACCATTACGGATGCGGCAGTTGTCCCCGAACCGAGCATAGCCACTTATGACGATGCCGCCAAAGTGATCGATGACGAAATTGCGCCCAATCACCGCTTCGCATGGCAGCTCAATGCCGGTGAGGATCTGCACCAGCTTGTAGGCCACCCGGTACAGCACCGACAACGGCTTGCGCAACCACGGCGAACGGATGCCATAACGCCAGCGCCCAAAGCGGTACACCACCAAGGCCCAAAACCCCTGGGCGCCCCAATGACCACCGTGGGCGCGTAAGTCGGCACGAATGTTCTCGAACATGGTCAACCTCCCCTTCTGCTTTTGTCACAGCGTGGGCTGCGTGCCCAACTTGGTGCGCCACAGCAAACGCCATGCCAGTGCGTGTAGACGGAGGGTGTGCTGGATCGCCGCCCAGCCACGCCCGCGCAGCGCCGCTTTGAGCGCCAGCAGACCGGCTGCCGCCCCATCCAAACCAAGATGCAGCACCAGCCCGCCCAAGCCGTGGTGCTTGCGGAAGTACAGCAGCGCACTCTCAATTTGGAGCGCTTCCACCTGCCGGCTGGTGCTGCTGATCGGCCCGTCACTGCGCGCACTCTCGCCACCGATGTGAACCACCGACGTGCGTGGGCTGTAATCGATCGTCCATCCCGCTGCTTGCACCCGTCGGCAGTGATCGACCTCCTCAAAGTACAAAAAGAAGCGCGGATCGAACAACCCCACTTGTTGCAGCACCTCGCGGCGCACCAAGTAAAAGCAGCCCGGTACCCAATCGCAACGGCGTTCGCTGGCGTGATCCCAGGCCATGTCGTCCACGGGGCGGCCCCACAGGTGCGCCAGAGGCCAACGGTAGGCGCCCGTGCGCTCGGCAAACTGGTTCGCCGGGGTCGGAAAATAGCGGCAACTGGGCTGCAACGTGCCATCTCGACCGACCAAACGCACGCCCAGCACCCCGCAGCGTGGGTGCGCGGCCATGTGATCCAGCGCCACCCGAATCGATTCGGGCGCCAAAAACGCATCGGTGTTGATGAGCAGGAGAAACTCACTGTCCACCTGCGGCAGCGCCAAGTTATTGGCTCGCCCGAAGCCGACGTTGCGCGGCGACGTCAGCAGCAGCACCTCCGGGTGGTGGGCGCGCAGGTGTGCCACCGAGTCATCACGCGAGGCGTTATCGACCGCGATGATGCGGGTGTCCGCAGCGTCTGGGGTCTGGGCCAGGGCCTGGTGCAGTTTGGCCAGGCACTCGTCCAGCAAGTGGCAGGTGTTGTAGCTCACCAGCAGGACGCTCAGGCGGCGGCGGACGGTGTCGCAAAGAGGCATCATGTGTGGGAGAGGCGGCGAGTCGGGTCTCAGACACGGGGTGTTCATCGTACATGCCCTGCTATGCTGAACCGTTCACCATGTTGCCTGTTGCCGAGACATCCGCTTGCGCGTTGCCTACCTCATCAACCAATACCCGAAGGTGAGCCACACCTTCATCCGGCGCGAAATTGCCGCGCTGGAGCGTCAAGGTCTCACCGTCGATCGTTACGCCCTGCGCGGCTGGGACGACGCACCGGCCGACCCCCTCGACCTCGCCGAACAAGCCCGCACCCGCTACTTGGTGCAAGGGGGCGTGGTCGCTTTGTTGCAGGCCGGCTGGGCGGTGCTTCGCCGCCGGCCTGGAGCGTGGTGGCACGCCTTGCAGCAGGCGGTGCGCCTGGGGCGGCGGGCGGATCGGCCTCTGCCGCTGCACATCGTTTACTTCCTTGAAGCCTGCCAGTTGTGGCTGTGGTTGCAAGAGGCGCCGGTGGCCCATGTCCACGCGCACTTTGGCACCAACGCCACCGAAGTCGCGCTGCTGCTGCACGCGCTGGGTGGGCCGGGTTATTCCTTCACCGTGCATGGGCCCGAGGAGTTCGACAAACCCGAAGCCCTGCACCTGGCCGACAAAATCGCTGCCGCCCGCGCTGTGGTGGCCATCAGCAGTTTTGGCCGTTCGCAGTTGTGGCGCTGGGTGCCGCTGGCGCATTGGCCCAAGGTGGTCGAGGTGCATTGCGGCTTGGATGCCGAGTTTTTCGACGTGCCGCGCCAGCCCGTGCCCGATGTGCCGCGCTTGGTGTGCGTCGGGCGGCTGTGTGAACAAAAGGGACAGTTGCTGCTGGTGCAAGCCGCTGCCGCGCTCAAGGCCCAGGGCTTGGCGTTCGAGCTGATTTTGGCGGGTGACGGGCCGATGCGGGCCGATGTCGAACGCGCCATCGCGGCCTTGGGGGTGGCGGATTGCGTGCGCATCACGGGATGGATCAGCGGCACCCAGGTGCGCGATTGGATCGACGCCAGCCGCGCTCTGGTGCTGCCGAGTTTTGCCGAAGGTCTGCCCGTGGTGGTCATGGAAGCCATGGCCCGTGGCCGGCCCGTGATCACCACAGCGGTGGCGGGCATTCCTGAGCTGGTGCGCCACGGCCAAGATGGCTGGTTGTTGACGGCGGGTTCGGTCGAAGCCGTGCGCGATGCCATGGCCGCTTGCCTCAACACCCCAGCGGCTGAATTGGCGCGCATGAGTGAGGGGGCGGCCCAGCGGGTGCGGGTGCGCCACGATGCGGATCATGAAGCCGCCCGGCTGGCGACGCTGTTCCGCGAATGTGGGGCCGCCGATTCGGCAGGACACGCAAAGACCTTGACGCTGGGAGGGCGGGAGTGGTGCTGACGATGCTGTTCGGACTGCTGTCTGTGCTGGTGCTGCTGGGCGTGCTGGCCTTGGCCGTACCGGCGTGGGTGCTGTGGCGGCAGGTGCATGCAGCCTGCCAAGGGCGTGACACACTGCCGTCCCCCACCGATGACGCCGCGCCGCGTGAGCCCGTGGCGGTGCTGATTCCAGCGCACAACGAATCGGCGGTGATCGAATCAACGCTGCGCAGCCTGATGCCACAACTGCGGCCCGGTGATGTCGTCTGGGTGGTGGCAGACAACTGCACCGACGACACCGCCGCCCTGGCCCGCGCTTGCGGCGCCCAGGTCACCGAGCGATTCGACACGGTGCGCCGAGGCAAGAGTTTCGCTCTGGCCCACGGTGTGGCGCTGCTGCGAGCGCAGCCGGTGCCCCCGCGCTGGGTGGTGTTCTTCGATGCCGATTGCCAAGTGCATCCCCACACCCTGGATCGTCTGGCCCAAGCGTGCCAGCGCGAGCAGCGGCCCGTGCAGGCGCTGTACCTGATGCAACAGCCGCCCGCCGCGCCCGGTCAGGCCCACGGCTGGCGCCCGCATCTGGCCGAATTTGCGTGGCGGGTGCGCAATTGGGTGCGTCCGCTGGGGGCGCAGCGTTTGGGTTGGCCGTGTCAGCTCATGGGCACGGGCATGGCGTTCCCGCTCGCGCTGCTGGACGATGCCCTGCTGGCCCACGGCCACATCACCGAAGACATGAAACTGGGCATCGATTTGGCCCTGGCCGGCCACGCCCCGCTGTTCTTACCGACCGCGCTGGTGACCAGCACCTTCCCCACCACGCAAGCGGCCACACGCACCCAGCGCACACGCTGGGAGCATGGTCACTTGGACATGCTGTTGCATCAAGCCCCCGCACTGTGGCGCGAAGGCTGGCGCCGCAGAGATCGGGCGGCCATGGGGTTGGCACTCGATCTGTGCGTGCCGCCATTGGCGTTGTTCACTGCCTTGCTGGGGCTGGGCTGGTGGGTGGCGCTGGCCCTGGGGTGGCTGGGTGGATCGTGGTTGCCACTGGGCGTGGCCACCGTGAGCCTGATCGGCTTGCTGACCGCCATCACCCGGGCCTGGCGGGGCTGGGGGCGCGAGGTCATGGCTGGGCGAGAGCTGCTGCTGGTGCCGCTGTTCATCCTGGCCAAAGTCCCCATCTACTTGGGCTTTGTGCTGCGGCGGCAAACCCGCTGGATTCGCACCGACCGCCGTTGAGGGCGCACCGCGTCAGGCCAGCGGGTCGCGGTAACGGCCCCGGCGGTCTTGCCACATCAGGTGGAGAAACTCGGTGTTGCGCACGTAGCGCATGAGGTAGCGCCTCGGTTCGCTCAACACCCGGTAGAGCCATTCCATGCGCATTTGGCGCATCCACACGGGGGCCCGCACCACTTCGCCGGCTTCGTAGTCGATGGTGGCGCCCACCCCCATCAGCAGCTTGACGTCAGGCAGCGCCTCGCGCCAGCGCGCCAACCAGATTTCCTGCTTGGGCGCGCCCAGCCCCACCATCAGCGCGTTGGCGCCGCTGTCGCGGATCAAGCGCAGGGCGTGGGCGGTTTCCTCGGCATCGCGGATGAAGTTCATCGATGGCCCGAACGCGCCAACCACCAAACGCTTGCCGTGCCGGGCGTTGATGCGTTCCAGCGCCCGCTGGGCCACGCCCGGTTGGGCACCCAGCAGGAAGACTCGCAAATCCACGTCATGCGTGCTGGCGTGCGCGATGAGCCGGGGCACCAAGTCCGAGCCGGTGATGTGGTGGTGGATGGGCCGGCCCATGCGGTTAAGCGCCATGCGCACGTAATGGCTGTCCACCGTGATCACATCGGCCTGGCGGTAGGCGCGCAAGAACTCGCGGTTGCGTTGCAGGTGGTACAGGTGATCGGGGTTGATGGTGAACACCAGACCGCCTTGGTGGCACAGATGATCGAGCAGCGCGCCGGGCTCGGGATCGTCGGCCCAGACGTTGAGCAGCGGATGGCGTGGCCACGCAGCCGGCGGTGCGGGGATGTGGAACGGCGTCGTCATGCGCATTAAAACCCCGTCAAACGGTGGCGGAAGGCGGGGGCCAGGGCGGCCACCAAATCGGTGATAAAACGGTCTTGCAGGGCGAAAGCGGCGGCGCTGTCCGTGTTGATCGACGACACGCGGATCAGCACGCCATCGACGATTTCACCGCGCAGCCCGTGGCGCAACTCCGCCAACCGCTTGGCGAACAGATCCAAGGATTGCATGTCGCCCATCATCGTCCAGTAGGTGACGGGCTCAAACCGCTGATTGGCGTATTGGGTTTCAACCCGTTTGACGTGCAACCGACCCGGCGGCAGCGCGATCCAGCCTTCGTGCATCCGCTCGACCTTGAAGCCTTGCGCCGGATAGCACACTTCGGGATAGTGGAGCTGCACGCTCGGGTCGGACTGATCCGCCCCGTAGGCCATGGACAGCATGATGCGTTGGCCCTTCGAATTGACGTAGGTGCGCTCCAGGATTTCGGTGTACAGCCGATCCAGCAAGGCTTGGGTCTGTGGGTTGACCAGCACCCCGGCGGCAGCGGTGTCCACGCGCCAATCGGCAAAACTCAGCGGGGTGTTGCGCTTCAGCTCGATCGGGCCGCGCAGCTCGGACAGGCGTTTGGTCGGCACCAAGGCCTGGCCACCCACGGCAGCCAGCCCCATGGCCGCCGCAGCCAGCCAGGCCCGACGGCGTTCAAGATCACTCATGGGACGCTTTCTCAGAATCGGTCGAGGGAGAGGCCGGGGATGCGGCTTGGCCGAAGCGGCGATCCAGCCAATGCAGCGTGCCGTCCAAGCTCATGATGAGCAGCAGCGCCGTCATGAACAGCACCATGCCAGCAAAGCCGTGCAGGAAGCCTTGGCCTGCCGCGTCCCCCAAGTAGAACGTGATGAGGGCCAGCACGATCACCCGAATCACGTTGACCACAAACGAGATCGGCACGATCAAGATGGCCAAGGTGATGTTGCGGAACGCCGAGGCCGAGCGCACCACGTTCAGGTAGAGCAAACCCATCGCTTCCAGTGTGAACAAGGTGTGCAAGCCCGCGCAGGCGTCGGCCACCAGCAATTGGTACGGGCCCAGTTGCAGGATCACCCCGCTGCGGGCGATCGGGTAATTCGCCATGTCCAGCACCGTCATGGCCACGGAGGACACGGCCAGTTTCATCGGCTGTGTCACCGTGTCCACCAAGATGGCGGGCAGCGGCACCATGAAAATCATGAAAAACAACGGGAACCAGGCCGCACGCAACGCCCCGCGTCCCCTCAGCAAAAACAGGCAGGCACTGAGGGTGCCAATGCTAGAGAGCACTTGCAGGCTTTGCACACGCTGCGAGCGGGCGAACACGTAAACCAAGAGGCTCAGGCCCAACAACACCCAGCCCCAGGTGGCGCGGCGGGGTGGGGTGTGGGTGGCAGCGGTGATGTGCGGCCAGTCGCGCCACAGCAACCACACGCTGATGGCCAACACAATGGGGCCGTGGCCTTGTTCGTCGGTGGCCCACACGGTGCGGAACAAGTCGATCAGCGTCGGGATGTACAGCGCAGCCATGCCGGCCACGACGATCCACCAAAGGGTGTGATGGGGGGCAAACCGTGGGTGCCAGCGGGCAGCGGTGGGATCGGTCATGGCGAGGCGGGGTTTCAGTGATCGTTGAGGACGACGCCGACAGTGTCCACTTGCGCGGCTTTGAGGGCGGCGCTCAGGTCTTGCAGGTCGCTGGTTTTGTTGGCACCACAGCGCGAGACGATCAAGGCCGAGCCGCAGCGGGCCGCCGTGACGATGGCGTCCATGCCCATGGCACAGGCGGGGGTGTCGACCAGCACATGGTCAAAGCGTTCGTTGGCTTCTTGCAGCAGCCGTGCGAACGTTGGACTTTCGATCAATTCTGCGGGGTTGGGTGGGGTCGGGCCCACGGGCACAACGAACAGTTGCGCCCAGCCTGGTGCCGCTTGCACCACGCGCCGGTGATGGCGACCCGCCAGCACATCCGACAAGCCGGTGTGATCGCTGACCGCCAGCACCTCGTGCAGCCGGGGGCGGCGCAGGTTGGCGTCGATCAACAGCACCCGGCCATCGAGCTGGGCCAGCGAAGCCGCCAGGTTGGCACAAAAGAACGAGCGCCCATCCTGAACATCGGGGCTGACCACGGCCAATGGCCGGCGCCCACCACGCTGCCGAACGTGGAGCAAATAATGGCTGCGCACTCGGCGGAACGCTTCAGCTTGCGGCCCTTGGGGTTGGGTGCGCATCACCCAATCCGCGTGGGGGCGCTGGGCAGCAACCTGCCAATGGGCGTGGCGCTGTTGCCACGCTTGGACTTGCAGCGCCTCTTCAGGGCGGATCAGCCCGAGGGCCAGGGCCGCCGCTTCTGGTGTGCTGTCGTGGGCCTGCCGGTGTTGGCGAATGTGGGCCCACTGGGTTGGCGACAGGGCGCAAACCTCCTGGAGAAGCGCCTCCGCTGCCAGTCCCGGTTCTGCGGCATCGCGCTCAGGCTCGGACAGCAGCACCAAGGGCTGAGGCGCTGAACTCATCCGGGCCTCTGCGGGTCATCGGGCGGTGGGGGGGGCGAGGTGGGGCCAGTCAGCCGCTGGTACCACTGCGCCCGGGGCACAGCCGAGGGAATCAGTCCGACCACGGGCAGCCCCAGATCGAAAATCACGTCCGACGTAGTGCGTAGCCGCCGGTCGTAGTACTCCATCAGCAGAATGAGGAACAGCCCGCAACTCAGACCGACCGCCACCCCTTTGACCAACGTTTTGGTCGGCTTGACCGGCACCGGAGAAGGCGTGGCTTCGGTCAGGAAGGTGACGGTGCTGAGCTGGTTTTTGCTCTCCAATTCGTTTTGCCGGGTGCGGTTGAACAAAGCGTCGTAACTGCGCTGGGCGTTTTCGACATCACGCGCCAGCACCGAGCCTTCGTCACGCACCTCTTTGAGTTGCATGACGCGCTGGCGCTGGGCCTCCAGTTGGGCGCGCACTTCGGCTTCGCGTGACGCTTGCACCGCCACGTTGCTGCTGAGCGTGCCCGCGACGTTGCGGCTCTCGGTCTCCAGACGCTTACGCAGATCACGCACGGTGGCGCGGGCTTCTTGGAGTTGCGGGTAGTTTTCGCCGTAACGCTGGGTCAGCTCGTTGACGCGGGCCTCGGCTTGGTTCAGTTGGGTTTTGAGCGAGGACACCAGCCCGTTGTTCTGCACGTCCTGCGAGTGGGCGGTGTTGTTGAACGCCTGGTTTTCCCGGCTCATCGAGTCGGTGCGGGCGGTTTGGATGCTGGCCAATTCCTGGCCCAACGAGGTCAGGCGGGCGGTTTCCACGTCCATGCGTTCGTCGGTGAACACCAAGCCTTTTTCTTGCTGGAAGCGGGAGAGTCGCGCTTGGGCCTGTTCCAGGGTGCTGCGGGCGTCGTTCAGTTGGGCGGTGAAAAAACGGCTGTACTGGTTGGCGGGTTCGATCTTGAGTTCGATCGAGGTTTCCATGTAGGCCCGCACGAAGGCGTTGGCCACCTGGGCGGCAAACTTCGGATCGCCAGCGGTGTAGCTGATGTTGATGATGTTGCTGGTGGTCGTCTTCGGCGGGACGATCTCCAGGCCCACGCGCAGGAAATTGGCGATCCACACCTCGGGCGGCACGGTGGCAGCGCTGGGGTCGTTCTGCCAGATTTGGCGCAACCCACTTTCGGTGAGTTTCAGGTTCCTCACCACACGCTGGGCGACTTTGTCACTGCCGAGGATGTCCAGTTCGACCGTGAAAATGTTGGGCCCGCCGCCAGTCAGCATGGCGACCGGGTCTTGGCGACCATTGATGATGATGGAGGCTGTGGCCTTGTAGATGGGCTGGCGCGTCGCGACCACAGCGGCCGTGACGCACAGCGCTGCCACCAGGGGCAGCACCAGCAGCACCCAACGGGCTCGCAGCACGGCGAGCAGACGGGGCAAGTTCACCAGGGACATGGCGTCAGAACAGGCTCTCTTGAATGACGATCACGTCGCCATCCTGTGGCAACTCGTCCATGGAGGGGTTGGTGAGGGTGATGGTTCCCTGTGGCGTGGTGCGGTGGATGGTCAAGCCACGCAGCGTGCCCCGTTGGGTGATACCGCCACCGGCGGCCAGCGCGTGACGCAGGGTCATGTTGCGGGTCAGGCGCAGGGGGCCGGGGCGCCCGATCTCCCCGGTCAGGTACAACTGGGGCGCCCGATCCACCCAAACGACATCCCCCGGCATGATCTCTGGATCTTGCGGCAGGCCGACACCTGAAAACAACGTCGGCACGTCGATTTCTTGGCGCTGAAGCTGGCCGTTGCGTTTGCCCAGCAACACCAGGGTGTCACTGCCGCTTTCCAGCACCCCGCCGACCAAGGCGAGCACCTCGGTCAGACGCATGCCGGCGACGTCCAGCGGGTAGCGCCCTGGCCGCCCGACCATGCCCAGCACGTTGACTTGGTTGGCACGCACCTGGGTCACCAGGATCGACACCTGGGGGTTACGCAGCAGTCCGCCCTGTTGCAGAGCCTTGCTGAGGCGGGTTTCGGCTTCCGGCAGGGTGAGCCCGCCCAAGTGAACCGTGCCCAGCAGCGGATAGGAAATGGTGCCCGCCTCGGTGAGCCGGGTCTCCAGCGACAAGTCGGTGCTTTGGTAGACGGTGATGCGGATCATGTCGCCAGCGCCGAGGCGGTAACCCTCGGTGCCAGCCAGGGTGGCTGGCGCGGGGGCGGCAGCCGGCAAAGCCGTCCCTGCCGCCCAGGCGGAGGTGGCCCACCCGCCAGACAAGGCCAGGCCCAGCAGCCCGGCGCCCAGCAAGGGCCGGAGCCGGGGGACGACGCGGGAGGGGAAAGGGGAACGGCAGGGGTTCATGGGCATTCAGGGCTGGAAGAAGTGGATCACTTCTGCGGCTGTGAGGCCACGTCCGGCAAAGACACTTGGATGCTGGGGCTGGTCTGCCCGGGCAGGCTGACGGTGGTGCCCCCCGTGGTGGGGTTGGACAGTTGCACTTGGGAAGCGGCTTCCGTGGTGGGTTGCAGCGTCACGCCAGAGGCGGGGGACGACGCGGATTCCACCTGGAATTTCATGCCCGAAAACTTGCCTTGGTATTCGACCTTGGCCGATTCGCGCAGCAGGCGCAGGTCGTTGTTCAGGGTGTCCCGGCGGGCCATGTTGACCAAGAACTGCTCGACGGCGGGGCGTGCGCGCTCGAAGTCCACCGGGTCGGGGCGGCTGGCCGAACGGAACAGGATGCGCATGGCCGGGCCCTTGTCCTGCACGACCAGGGCCGAGCCATCGCCGAGGGCGGCCAGTTTGGTCAGCAGATCCATGGGGATTTGTTCGGCGGGTCGCTGGGCGGCGCTGCTGTTGGCCCGCAGATCCGAGGATTTCACCCAGTTGGCGAACTCACTGGGGGATTTGGCGCTGAGCGCTTGCCGGCGCACTTCCTCGATTTTTTCCTGCGGAACGTTGGGCAGCACAAACTCTTGCAACAAATAAATCTGACGCTTAGAGAACAGCTCAGGATGGTCTTGATAATACTGCTTGATTTGATTTTCCTGCGGGCGCAGCGGATTGGCCGTCACCTGCTCGACATACGCTCGTGCCAGCACCTCGCGCCGGGCTGCTTCCAGGGCTTGTAAAACACGCGGGGTTTTATCGAGTTTTTGATCCAGGGCTTTTTGCACCACCAGCTCTTGGTCGATGAGCTGATTCAGGAACACTTTGCTGGCCTCTTCGGTATCTTCGGGGCGCAGGCGGGCCTGTTGCAGCCGGAAATTCAGTTGGTGAACGGTGACGTCTTGGCCGTTGACCCGGGCAGCGACTTGGGTGGGATCATTTTTCTCTTCCCCGCCGCCACAGCCTGTCAGGGCAAAAGTGGTGGCCAGCAGCACGGTGGTGGCCCACATCCCGGAGATCCGCCCGTTGTGCCGTGAAGATTGCTGTTGCATGAGTATTCCTCGTTGAGGTGAATGAGCGATTTTTTCGGCGCCGTGATCCACGGGCATGGCTGGAAAAATTGTAGCCACGTGGCTCGGATATTTCTGCCATTTGGATTCAGAAATCATGGATCACCGTCCCTAACATCAAAGTGCCGCTGTGGCGCAAGGCGTCGATCAGCGCCCGGGCATGGCGGGTGCGGGTGTGCTGCGGGCGCACCACCAACAGCGAAGCCTGGCAGCGTGCGCAGATGGCCAGCACGTCGGAGCCGGTGGTGTAGGCGGGGGTGTCCAACACGATGTGGTCGAAGCGTTGACTCAGCTCGGCCAACAGGGCCGTGAAACCCGGACTCTCCAGCAGCTCCAACGGATGAACAGGCACCGTGCCACTGGGCAGGACGAACAACGGTGCCATGTCATCCACGGCTTGAATGGCCTCGGCAGCGCTCGGATCGGCCAACAGCGCGGCCAACCCGCCATGGGGTCCAGGGAGGTCGAACACCTGGTGTTGGCGTGGCCGGCGCAAGTCGGCGTCGATGAGCAAGGTGCGCCGGCCCAGTTGGGCCAGCGACACCGCGAGGTTGGCCGCCAACCGGGTACGCCCTTCGCCAGATTCGGCACTCACCACCGCCAAGGTTCGTAAGTGTGTGCTCACGTCTTGGGGGCCCGTGGCCATGCGCAGCAGCAACTGCGCCCGGGTCGCCCGGATCGATTCGGCGTGCAGGCCGTGGGGCTGGTGCAACAGGGTCAACTCGGGGCTGCGCTGGCACCGTTCGGGGCTGGCCACGACATGGCCAAACTGGCAAGCCAACGCTTGCTGTATCCCCTGGGGGGTCACCAGGCCCAGGGCCAGGGCCGCTTCGCCGAAACGCACGGGGTGCGTGGCTTGGTAGGTCAGCACCCGGGGGATGTCATCGGGTTGAAGCGCACCGTGCGCGACCAGCCAATCACCGATGCGCTGTGAACGCGGGGCAGGCAGATCCATGGGGGGCGGGCTGTTCGCAGGCCAGGGGTCAGGGAGACGCCGCTGGCACGCCAGTCAAGCGCAACACCTGGGCCACTTGGGTGCGGATGTCCGGTGGCGGACGGATGCCGGCGCGCAGGCGTGGCCACAGGGCGGGATCGTCCAGGGCCTGCTCCAGCGTCGAGGCCAGCGCCGCTGGATCGCGGGCGCGGAAATGCAAGCCGTCCACGTTGTGGCGAACCTTTTCGGCCATGCCTCCGATGTTGGCTGCGATCACGGGCCGGCCCAGGCTGAACGCCTCCTGGATCACCAAGGGACTGTTCTCCCACCAGATGGACGGCACGATGACCCAGCCAATCCCGTCCATGAGCGTTTGCAAGTCCTCCTTGCGGTAGGGGCCGTGGAATTGCACATGCGGCTGCAAGGCTTCGAGTTTCGCTTCGATGGCTTGGCGCACCTCGGGCGCTTGGTGTTCCAGGTTGGCGCCGTGGACATTGAGCATCGGCAACGGTGCGTCCTCGGGGCGGCGCTCCAGCACGATGCGCATGGCTTCCAGCAGCACATCCAAGCCTTTCCAGCGGTTGATTTGGCCGAAAAACGCAAAGTTGTGCGCCGGGCGACTGCCGGGGCGATCGTCGGCGGCGTGCAGGGCGAACGCTTGGCCATTTTCGATCATGTGCAGGCGGTCGGCGGGCAAACCCCATTGGATATAACGCTGCCGCAGGAATTCACTCGGCGCAATAAAATGATCCACCCCAGCCAAATGGGCTTGGATGAAACGCTGGCGCAGCAGAAAATCCTCAGGTGAATATTCCGGGAAGCACTGGTGGCAGCGCCGGGGCGAGGATTCTTCGCAGAGCTGCTGGTTGGTGCGCACCATCAGGCCCTCACGGTGGCACAGCGCCCAGAATTCGTGCAGGGTCAGCAGGATTTGCGCTTGGGGCAGGGTGCGCCGGGCTTCGCTTAGCAATTCCACGCCGAGCTGCATATAGTGGTGAAAATGCACCACATCCGGTTTCAAATGCTCCAAGAAACGCCGGAAACCCGACCACACCATGTGTTTGATGGGCTGGGACAGGCGAAAATAATCCCCCATGTCGGAGTGGAACAAATACTCGCCGGGTTCTCGGTGAACAGAAAATGGCGTGCCACCATGGCCCATGTGCAACGGGGCCCGCGCCAGCAAAAAGGGTTCGACGCCCGGCACTTGCTGAAGCGTCCGGAATTCATCGTAAGCGGCTTGTTCGGCCCCGCCACGGCTGAAGTCGGGGTGGCCGTGCGCGATGATCAAGACACGGGTCGGCTTCATGCGGGCAGCTCCTGGGTCAGGCGGGTGATGGCGTCGTCCCAGCGACGGCTGTGGCGCCAGCAGTTGAAAAGCGTCAGCAGCATGCGGGTGGTGACTTGTGCGCGCAATCCCTGGGATTGGCGTTCCAGGTGGTAAAGCCGTGCATCCGGCACCAAGTAGGGTTTCAAGCCCAAGGCGCGCACCTTGAGGCACAGATCCGAATCCTCGAAATCCCCCCGGATGTACCCTTCATCCAATCCCCCGACGCGCTGGTAGAGCTCACGCGCCATCAGCACACACGCGCCGGTGAGGGCTTGCACTTCGCGGGTGGGGCCGTCCAGCATCCAGGCGGCGGGCCAGCCCTTGCCGGGGTGCAGGTTGGTCCACAACCCACCCCAGTGCGGGTAGCGCTCGAACACCATGCCAGCGTGCTGCACCGACTCGTCGCTGTACAGCAGCGCCGGCCCGACCATGCCGATGTCAGGCTGGGACGCCAGCACCTCGCGCAGCCGACCCAGCCAACCCGGGGTGGTGGGGATGATGTCCGAGTTGAGCAGCAGCACTTCGCGCCCCCTCGCCACCGAGATGGCCGCATTGTTGGCCCCCGCAAAGCCCAAGTTTTCACCGGCATAAGCCAAGGTGAAGGGCACCTCGTAGAGCGGCCAGGTGCTGCGCCAGTAATCCACGATGGCATCGTGGATCGAGGGATCGTCCACAAAATAAATCAGCTCGTGCTGGCGCAGTTCGGGGTCTTGGCGGAACAGCGCGAGTTGGTATTCGATGAAGTCCCAGCGGCCATACAGCGGGATGATGAGGCTCACCGGCGGGTCGGCCACCACAGGCCCGAACTGCAAGGTCTGCACTTGCGGGCGCGAGGTGCGCCGCTGGCGGGTGAACAACTGCTCCAGGGCCGGGCCCAAATGCAGGTCATACAACTGGCGCATGTGCGGTGCCGTGACGGGCACCAGGTGCAGCAAGCGAGCGGCCACGTCGGGATCGGTGTCGGGGGTGACTTCGGCGGTGCAGCCGGCCAAGCCACCTTGGCCGTCCAGATGCCAGAAACGCCAAGTGGTGGCCGTGGGGCTGTCTTGGGTGTCCGGCAGCCAGGCGATGAAGCCGACGTTGGGATCCGGCAAATGGCGCTCTTGGCTGAGGGAGGCGACCACGTCGGGCCGGCTCATGCGGCTGGTGGCGGCCATCAGCAGCGGGGCGCCCGCCGCTTGGGCTTGCACCAGCAGACCGCCGGGGGTGGGACGACCATGGGCGTCAAAACTCCAACCCGAAATGAACAACCCCGACCCGATGCGCACGGCGTGTTCAATTTTCAAACGCGCTGGCGTGGGCGTGATGGTCATCACTTCGGGAGGCACCCGGGCCAGCAGGGGGGCCAAGTCGGTGCGCAGCTCGTCGTCGTGCAGCAAATCACCCAGGGCGGGCAACAGCCAGCTTTGCAGCATGTGGGGCGTCAACAAGGTCTGCAAAGCCTGGGGGTTGTCGCACACGGGCAACTCCCAGCTCAGAGGAGGGCCTGCCACCCGCAGCGCTTGCAGCGACACCGTGGTGCGGTCGGACGCCAGAGGCACCAAGGCGCAAAACCCCATGGCCGTGCCTTCGGCCAGAACGTACCCGCTTTGGGCATAGTGGGTGCGCATGCCGGCGTCCACATCCAGGCGGGTGTGGGTGCTGGGGCTCGGGGCCAGGGGGATGGGAGGCGCGTCAGAGGCAGGCGCTTCCCCAGTGGCCTGTAAAGCTGCGATCTGGCGTGCGGGATCGACCAACCACCCCTGCACCAAGGCCAAGCGGGCATGCAGGGGCAAGCAGTGCTCGACCAACAGGTGGGCCGCCGGGTAGGTGCCTGGGGTGTCGGTGCCTCGCCGGCCCATCAGGCGCCGGTTGGCGGGGCTGGGGGTTTCCTCCCGGGGATCGATCAGCCGCGTTCGGGGCAACGCGGGGCCGCTGGTGGTCCGAAAGGCGCGAGGTGGGGGCGATTCAGTGTGGCTCATGGGCGATCCGGGGCGATCCTCTGGGCGGTGGTTCATTGTTGCATGGGGGGTGGCGCGTCACGGGGCGGGCGCCTCTGGGGCTTCACGCAGTTGCAGCGCCGCTTGGTAGAGCGGATTGCGCGCCACCCCGGTGATTTGGGTCGCCAAACTGACCGCTTGCTTGAGTGGCAGTTCCGCCAGCAGCACACGCAGGACGTGCAAGGCGGTGTCGGGGACGGCGGGCGGCGCATCGGCCACATCGGGCGGCGCTTCCGCATGAATGGCCTGGGTGAATTCCCCCTTGAGCCGCTGTGCATCGGCCCCCAGCCAAGCCGGCAGATCGACCGCCAGCAGGGTGTGGATTTGCTCAAACTGCTTGGTCAGCTCGCGCCCCAACGTGACGCGGCGTTGGGGGGCGGTGTCGGCCAGGCGCTGGGCCAAGTCTTCGATGCGGTGGGGAGCTTCCAGCAGCAGCACACTGCCCGAGCGTTGCAGGGCCGCCTCCAACTGCGCTTGTCGTGACGCGCCTTTGGCCGGCAAGAAACCCACAAAACTGAACCCCAGCCCCTGGGTGGCGGCGTGCGCGTCCCCGGCGGCACTCAGCAGTGTCACGCCGCTGCTGGCTCCGGGCAGGGGCATCACCCGAAAACCAGCGGCCTGGGCTTGGGCGCACAAGGCGGCACCCGGGTCGGAAATGGCGGGGGTGCCCGCGTCGCTGACATAGGCGACGCGCTCACCCCGCCCCAGCCGCTCCAGCACCCGAGGGGCCGCGCTGGACTCGTTGTGCTCGTGGAGGGCCAAGAGCGGTTTGTCCACCCCCAAATGGCGCAGCAATCCGGCGCTGACACGTGTGTCCTCACAAGCGATGGCGTCCACCAAAGCCAAAACGTGGATGGCCCGCAAACTGAAGTCTGCCAAGTTGCCGATGGGCGTGGCCACCATGTACAGCGTGGCTGGCGGGAAGTTCTGGTGCGCCGCCGCTGCGGCGGCAGCCTGCACCAGCGAAAAGCCTGTGGGGGCCGAGGTGGGAGCAATCATGGACAAAAAGCAAACAGAGGCCGCAGCGCGGCGACAAGCCACGGGACAACAAGCCGAAGATCGGGCGCTGGCCTACCTAGAGCACCAGGGGCTGTCGCTGGTGCGGCGGCATTATCAGGTGGCGCGGGGGCCTGGCCGGCTGGGGGGCGAGATCGACTTGATCATGCGGGACCGCGACGGCACGCTGGTGTTTGTCGAGGTGCGGGCACGTGTGCAGGCCGGGTACGGCGGAGCGGCGGCCAGCGTGAACGCCGCCAAGCAGCGGCGCTTGATTTGGACCGCGCAGCACTACCTGCGAGGGGTGCCGTGCTGGCCGCCGTGTCGCTTCGATGTGGTGGCGATCACGGCTGGCGTGTTGGAGTGGCTGCCAGCGGCCTTCGAGGTGCAGGGAGTGGGCCGCTTATGATCCCGGCCATGCTCGAAGCCCATGTGCAGCACTTTTTCTTTGAATCCGCCGACCTGATCAACCAGGTGGCCGACATCCTGGCTGGCCCGGTGACCGAGGCGGCTGAGGCCGCTGTGGCCTGCTTGACCGCCGGCGGCAAGCTGCTGGTGTGTGCCCAGCGCGTCGACGTTTCGCTGGCCCAAGGGCTGTGCGCCGCGTTGATGCACGGATTCGAGCGTGAGCGCCCGGGGCTGCCGGCGCTGCTGTTGGAGGGCTCGCGCTGGACCACGGCGGTGGCGCCCGAGGACGAGCTGGCCACCCAGATCCGCACCCTGGGGCAGCCGGGCGACTTGCTGGTGGTGTTCGCCGGCACCGTGGGGGACGACGTCCGCTTGCTGGCGGCGGTGGCGGAGGCCCACGCCCGCGATCTCAGCGTCATCTTGCTGACAGGGGGTGAGCCCGGACACTGGCCGGATGCGCTGGCCGAAACCGATGTCTGGATTCCCGTTGCGCACGAGCGTCCGCTGCGTGTGCGTGAGCTGCATGGGCTGGTCATGCACGCGCTGTGTGACGCCATTGATCTGCAACTTCTGGGCGAGGCGGGTTGAGCGGGCGCGCAAGCGTCGGTGCCAACGCCTCATCGTGTTCACGTTCTGATGAGTGATAGCCATGATGTTCCCGCGTCGTTTCTGGATTTCCTCCTTGCTGCTGGCCAGTGCCTTGAACAGCGGGTGCGTGGCGCCGCTGTTGGTGGTGGGTGGCATGGCCGCTGGGGGGGTGATGGTCAATGCCGATCGCCGCTCGGCAGGCACCCAATTGGAGGATGAGTCGATTGAACTCAAGGCGTCGGGGCGGGTGCGCACCTTCATGAATGGCCGGTCGTACCATCTGAACGTCACCTCGTTCAACCGGGTGGTGCTCATCACCGGTGAGGTGATGACGGCGCCCGAGCGCGACGCCGTGGCCGAGTTGGTGGCCTCGGTTGAGCAAGTGCGCTCGGTCATCAACGAATCGGTGGTCGGCTTTCCCAGCTCGCTGGGAGAACGCTCTCAAGACGCACTGCTGACCACTCGGGTGCGCGCTGCGCTGCTGGAGTCGCAGAACGTCAACCCAGGCGCGTTCAAGGTGGTGACGGAACGCGGGGTGGTGTACCTGATGGGGCTGGCCACCCAAGCCGAGGCCGACCGGGCCGTGGCGCTGGCGCGCAATGTGTCGGGGGTGCGCAAGGTGGTGCAGGCGGTGGAGATTCTGAGCACGGACGATGTGCTCAACCTGCGTCTGGGTTCCGGCCAAACCCAGAACCCGTGAGCCAGCGGCGCCCGGTGGCGCCGATCAGCGCAGGCGTTTGATGAGGCTGGAGGTGTCCCAGCGTCCGCCGCCCAGGGTTTGCACGTCGGCGTAAAACTGATCCACCAGAGCGGTGACCGGCAAGCGAGCGCCGTTGCGTCGGGCTTCTTGCAGCACCAGGCCCAGGTCTTTGCGCATCCAGTCCACGGCAAAACCGAAGTCGAAGCGGTCATCGACCATGGTGTGGCCTCGGTTGTCGAGTTGCCAGCTTTGCGCGGCGCC
Source organism: Vitreoscilla filiformis (assembly GCF_002222655.1). GTDB lineage: Bacteria > Pseudomonadota > Gammaproteobacteria > Burkholderiales > Burkholderiaceae_C > Ideonella > Ideonella filiformis. The sequence goes on from NZ_CP022423.1 coordinate 752,828, forward strand.
TTGGCCGATGACGTCGAGCACTTGGTGCATGTCCAGCCCCGCCCGCTCGCCGAACGCAATCGCTTCGGACAGGCCCTGCACCAGACCAGCGATGCAAATCTGATTCACCATCTTGGCCAGTTGCCCGGCCCCGCTGGCGCCCACATGGGTGACTGCGCGAGCAAACGCCAAGGCCACGGGTTTCATGGCGTCGAAGGGTTCGGCGTTGCCACCGCACATCACCGTGAGCATGCCGTTGACGGCCCCCGCTTGCCCACCGGAAACAGGGGCATCGATGAAGTGCAAACCAAGGGCCTGCGCCTGGGCCGACAACTCACGCGCCACCTCAGCCGACGCCGTGGTGTGATCCACAAAAATCGCCCCGGGCGCCATGCCGGCGAACGCCCCCTGCGGCCCGAGGGTGACGGCGCGCAGATCGTCGTCGTTGCCGACACAGGCGAACACGATTTGGGCACCCTGCGCCGCTTCGCCAGGCGTGGCCGCACAGCGACCACCGAAGGCCGCCACCCAAGCCTGGGCCTTGGCCGCTGTGCGGTTGTAGACGCAGACCTCGTGCCCAGCCCGGTGCAGATGAGCAGCCATCGGGCCACCCATCACACCCAGCCCCAGGAAGGCCACACGGTGCGGTGTCACTGGGGCGTATGTGCGCGGGGGAATGTTCATGACGATGCCCGATCTCAAACGATTTTCAGGTGTTCCGTGCCCGAATTCAGGTCACTGCTGCGGTTGCGTTTGCCATTGAGCTTGAGCTGCAAGCGCAGATCGTTGACCGAGTCGGCGTTGCGCAAAGCTTCTTCGTAGCTGATGTTGTGGTTTTCGTACAGGTCGAACAGCGCTTGGTCGAAGGTTTGCATGCCTACCTCACGCGAGCGCTTCATCAAATCCTTGAGATCGCCGATTTGCCCCCGGAAAATCAAGTCCGACGCCAGCGGGGTGTTGAGCAAAATTTCGATCGCGGCCATCCGCCCCCGACCATCTTCGCGTGGCACCAGGCGCTGTGAAATCAGGGCCTTCATGTTGAGCGACAAATCCATCAGCAACTGCTCGCGCCGTTCTTCGGAGAAGAAGTTGATGATGCGATCCAGCGCTTGGTTGGCGCTGTTGGCGTGCAGCGTGGCCATGCACAAGTGGCCGGTTTCGGCAAAACCCACCGCCATTTCCATGGTTTCGCGGTCGCGGATTTCGCCCATCAGCACCACGTTGGGGGCTTGGCGCAGGGCATTCTTCAGCGCGGCTTCCCAGTTGGCTGTGTCAATGCCCACTTCGCGCTGCGAGACGATCGAATTCTTGTGCGGATGCACAAATTCAATCGGATCTTCGATCGTAAAAATGTGGTCGCAAGCGTGCTCGTTGCGCCAGTCCACCATGGCCGCCAAGGTGGTGGATTTGCCCGAACCCGTGCCGCCCACCAAGATGATCAAGCCGCGCTTGGTCATTGACACTTCTTTGATGATCGGCGGCAGTTTCATGTCCTCCAAGTTGGGCAACTTGGTCGGGATGACACGCAACACCATCGCCACTTGCCCTTGTTGCACAAAGGCGTTCACGCGAAAACGGCCAATGCCGCCCGGCGAAATGGCGAAGTTGCACTCCTTGGTGCTTTCGAACTCGCTGGCTTGCTTGTCGTTCATGATGGCGCGGGCCAGCATCATGGTGTGCGCCCCGGTCAGCGGCGTGGGGGACACCCGCGTAACCTTGCCGTCCAACTTCATGGCCGGCGGGAAGTCGGCGGTGATGAACAAGTCCGAGCCGCCTCGGCTGATCATCAGCCGCAGCAAATCATTGATGAATTTTGAAGCCTGGTCGCGTTCCATGCGTCATCCGTGGAAAGGGGTTAACCGGGGAAGTTTTCCGGGAATTTGGCTTTGGAGCGCGCTTCCTCGACGGAAATTTTGTTGCGCCGCACCAAGTCGGCCAGCGCTTGATCCAGGGTCTGCATGCCCAGGCTTTGGCCGGTTTGGATGGCCGAATACATCTGGGCGATCTTGCCCTCGCGGATCAGGTTGCGCAGGGCGGGCGTGCCCACCATGATTTCGTGCGCGGCGGCACGGCCATTGCCGTCCTTGGTTTTGCACAGCGTCTGGGAAATGATGGCCACCAGCGATTCGGAGAGCATCGAGCGCACCATCGCTTTTTCTTCGGCGGGGAACACGTCCACGATCCGGTCAATGGTTTTGGCGGCGCTGGAGGTGTGCAGTGTGCCGAACACCAAGTGGCCGGTTTCGGCGCCGGTCAGGGCCAGGCGGATGGTTTCCAAGTCCCGCATTTCCCCCACCAGAATCGCATCCGGGTCTTCGCGCAGGGCGGATTTGAGCGCGTTGGCGAAGCTGTGCGTGTGGGGCCCGACTTCGCGCTGATTCACCAGGCACTTTTTGGGCTCATGCACAAACTCGATCGGGTCTTCGAGGGTGAGGATGTGACCATACTCGTTGGTGTTCAGATAGTCGAGGATGGCCGCCATCGTGGTCGATTTGCCGGAGCCCGTCGGCCCCGTGACCAGCACCACGCCGCGTGGCGACAGAGCGATTTTGGAGAAAATCGGCGGCGAGTTGAGCTGTTCGAGCGACAGGATCTTGGACGGGATTGTCCGCAACACCGCTGCGGCACCGCGCTGCTGGTGGAATGCGTTGACCCGAAAGCGCGCCAGCCCTTGGATTTCGAAACTGAAGTCACACTCCAGGTTTTCTTCGTACTCCTTGCGCTGGGTGTCGTTCATGATGTCGTAGATCAGCGCATGCACCTGCTTGTGATCCAGGGGCTCGACGTTGATGCGCCGCACGTCTCCGTGGACGCGAATCAGCGGCGGCAAGCCAGCGGAGAGGTGCAAGTCGGAGGCTTTGTTCTTGACAGAAAAAGCAAGCAGTTGCGTGATGTCCATGAATGCGTTCCAACACAGTGGCGCCAGCGGGCGCTGGCTTATGCTCGGGAAATCATGTTGAGTATCGCTGAGAACCTTGAGGCCGTGCGCCAGCGCCTGGCGCGTGCGGCGACCTGTGCTGGGCGTGCCCCGCAAGCGGTTGGCTTGCTGGCGGTGAGCAAAACTTGTTCGGCTGAGGCTGTGCGGGCGGCGTATGCCGCAGGGCAGCGGGCTTTTGGTGAAAACTACGTTCAAGAAGCGTTGGACAAAATCCACGCTTTGGCCGATGTGCGCTCCGAATTGGCGTGGCACCTCATTGGCCCGCTGCAAAGCAACAAGACCCGTGTCGTGGCCGAAGCGTTCGACTGGGTTCACAGCGTCGATCGGCTCAAGATTGCTCAGCGTCTGAGTGAGCAGCGGCCCGTGTGGTTGCCGCCGCTCCAGGTGTGTTTGCAAGTCAACGTCAGTGGTGAGTTGAGCAAAAGCGGCGTGCCGCTTCATGAAGTGGCCGCGTTGGCACAAGCGGTGGCCGTGCTGCCGCGTTTGCAACTGCGTGGGCTGATGGCCATTCCGGAACCTGCGGATTCTGAGGCCGCGCAGCGCGAGCCCCACCGGCGGCTCCATGCGTGTCTGATGCAACTTCAGGCCCAGGGTCTGGCGCTCGATACCCTGTCGATGGGCATGAGTGCCGACTTGGAAGCCGCCGTGTTGGAGGGCGCGACCTGGGTGCGCGTGGGCACCGCTATTTTTGGGGCTCGGGCGCCGCGCTCAGGGCTTGCGCCCCAGTAGGGCGTGCAGCAGCACGGCGCCGAACGTCGCGGTGCCGATGCCGCCCAGCGCGAAGCTGCCGAATTGCAGCGTGTAGTCCCCGGTGCCCAGGATCAGGGGGATGGCGGCCACCAGCAAATTGGCGTTTTCGCGGAAGTCCACGCGGTTGTCCACCCAGATTTTGGCGCCGGCCACGGCAATCAGGCCGAACACCACGATGGACACGCCCCCCATCACCGCCAGCGGGATGGTCTGGATCAGCGCGCCGAACTTGGGCGAAAAGCCCAGCACGATGGCCACACCCGCTGCCACCACGAACATCGCACTCGAATAGATGCGCGTGGCGGCCATCACGCCGATGTTTTCCGCGTAGGTGGTGACGCCCGAGCCACCGATGGCGCCCGACACCATGGTGGCCACCCCGTCGCCGACAAACGCGCAGCCGATCTTGTCGTCCAAGTTGCGCCCGGTCATGGCGCTGACGGCCTTGATGTGGCCGAGGTTTTCCGCCACCAAAATCAGCGCCACGGGGGCGATGAGCAGCATGGCGTTGCCATCGAACACGGGGGCCGCAAAATTCGGCATACCCAGCCAGGGTGCGGCGGCCAGGGCACCGAGGTCGATGGGTTTGCCCAGGCCCAGCCCGTTGGTCAGCACCGCATAGAGGACGCTGGCCAGCAGCAGGCCGACCAAAATCAGCAGCCGTTGCACCATGCCCGATGTGCGCACGGCCACCCAGCCGACGCACAGGAAGGTCAGGGCTTGCATCCACTTGTCAAAGTCCGTCGGGGCCATGTTTTTGATGGGAACGCTGGCCAAGTTCAAGCCGATCACCGCCACCACGGTGCCGGTCACGACGGGGGGCATGAGGCGCTCGATCCAGCGAGTGCCTGCAAACTTCACCAGCACACCGAACAAGGTGTAGAGCGCGCCGCAGGCCATGATGCCGCCCAAGGCCAGGCCGATGTGGGGGTTGGGGCCGCTCTGGCCCGCATAGCCGGTGGCAGCGATCACCACGCCGATGAAGGCGAAACTGGAGCCGAGGTAACTGGGCACTTGGCCACCGACCAAGGCGAAGAAAATCAGCGTCCCCACGCCAGAGGTGAGGATGGCGACGTTGGGGTCAAACCCCATCAACAGCGGTGCCAAGACGGTGGCGCCGAACATGGCGATGACGTGCTGAAAGCCCAAGGCCACGGTTTGTGGCCAGGCCAGCCGTTCGTCGGGGGCGACGACGCGGCCCGGCTCGGCCGGGACTTCGCGCCAATGAGGGATGAAGCTCATGACAGACTCCTGCAAAGGCACCGGGTTGGTGCGGGCGGCAGTGTAGGTTCGGTGTGCCCCACACTTGAGGCCGCGTGAGCCGGAAGCCTTGGCTTGCTTGGTCTGGATGAGAATCGGAAAATGGGGCGGGACTTTGGTGCCTGTTATGTCAGACGTGGTTTGTAAATCAAATGTCTGATTTTGTGAGAAATGTTTCTAAGGTTTGGCGAATCCACCCGATGCGGTCATTTGCCATTAAGTTCAGCAAAAGATCGAAAGGTTCATGATGTCCATCGCGGGTTGGAAAGTTGCCCAGGCTGAGCTGGCACAAGCGTCCTCCGACACCATCCTCGGCTCGACCGCCACGACGGCGAGTGTGAGTGTGACGGGGTCGGCTTCCAGTGCGGTCAATACAGCAGGTGATCAGGATTGGTGGAAGGTGACGCTGTCGGCGGGCACGACGTACACGTTCAAGCTGAACGCGGGCACGGGTTCGACGTTGGATGCCTACCTGCGGTTGCTCAACAGCAGCGGCACCCAAGTGGGGGTGAACAACGACGCGGCTACGGGCACCAAGAACGCACAGATCACGGTCAAAGCCACAGTTAGTGGCACGTATTACCTGTCGGCGCAGGGTTACAACAGCACCACGGGAGCTTACGCGCTGTCGGTGGCGGCGACGGACACGGTGCTGGGAACGAAGGCGACGACCGCCAGCGTGGCGGTGAACGGTTCAGCCAGCAGCACGGTGGATTTTGCGGGCGATCAAGACTGGTGGAAGGTGACGCTGTCGGCGGGCACGACGTACACGTTCAAGCTGAACGCGGGCACGGGCTCGACGCTGGATGCCTACCTGCGGTTGCTCAACAGCAGCGGCACCCAAGTGGGGGTGAACAACGACGCGGCTACGGGCACCAAGAACGCACAGATCACGGTCAAAGCCACAGTTAGTGGCACGTATTACCTGTCGGCGCAGGGTTACAACAGCACCACGGGAGCTTACGCGCTGTCGGTGGCGGCGACGGACACGGTGCTGGGAACGAAGGCGACGACCGCCAGCGTGGCGGTGAACGGTTCAGCCAGCAGCACGGTGGATTTTGCGGGCGATCAAGACTGGTGGAAGGTGACGCTGTCGGCGGGCACGACGTACACGTTCAAGCTGAACGCGGGCACGGGCTCGACGTTGGATGCCTACCTGCGGTTGCTCAACAGCAGCGGCACCCAGATGCTGTCGAACAACGACGCAGCCACGGGCACCAAAAACGCGCAGATCACATTCACGGCGACGACCAGCGGCACCTATTACCTGTCCGCACAAGGCAACGGCACATCGACGGGGGCTTATGCGCTGTCGGTGGTGGCCACAGACACGGTGCTGGGCACGACGGCGACGACATCAAGCGCGGTCATCAATGGCACGGCCAGCAGCACGGTGGATTTTGCGGGCGATCAAGACTGGTGGAAGGTCACCCTCTCGGCGGGGACGACGTACACATTCAAGCTGAACGCGGGCACGGGTTCGACGTTGGATGCCTACCTGCGGTTGCTCAACAGCAGCGGTACCCAGGTGGGAGCGAACAACGACGCGGCCACGGGTGATAAGAACGCGCAGATCACGGTCACGGCGACGACCAGCGGCACCTATTACCTGTCCGCACAAGGCAACGGCACATCGACGGGGGCTTATGCGCTGTCGGTGGTGGCCACAGACACGGTGCTGGGCACGACGGCGACGACATCAAGCGCGGTCATCAATGGCACGGCCAGCAGCACGGTGGATTTTGCGGGCGATCAAGACTGGTGGAAGGTCACCCTCTCGGCGGGGACGACGTACACATTCAAGCTGAACGCGGGCACGGGTTCGACGTTGGATGCCTACCTGCGGTTGCTCAACAGCAGCGGTACCCAGGTGGGAGCGAACAACGACGCGGCCACGGGTGATAAGAACGCGCAGATCACGGTCACGGCGACGACCAGCGGCACCTATTACCTGTCGGCGCAAGGCAACGGCACATCGACAGGGGCTTACGCGCTGTCGGTGGTGGCCACAGACACGGTGCTGGGCACGACGGCGACGACATCAAGCGCGGTCATCAATGGCACGGCCAGCAGCACGGTGGATTTTGCGGGCGATCAAGACTGGTGGAAGGTCACCCTCTCGGCGGGGACGACGTACACATTCAAGCTGAACGCGGGCACGGGTTCGACGTTGGATGCCTACCTGCGGTTGCTCAACAGCAGCGGTACCCAGGTGGGAGCGAACAACGACGCGGCCACGGGTGATAAGAACGCGCAGATCACGGTCACGGCGACGACCAGCGGCACCTATTACCTGTCCGCACAAGGCAACGGCACATCGACGGGGGCTTACGCGCTGTCGGTGGTGGCCACAGACACGGTGCTGGGCACGACGGCGACGACATCAAGCGCGGTCATCAATGGCACGGCCAGCAGCACGGTGGATTTTGCGGGCGATCAAGACTGGTGGAAGGTCACCCTCTCGGCGGGGACGACGTACACATTCAAGCTGAACGCGGGCACGGGTTCGACGTTGGATGCCTACCTGCGGTTGCTCAACAGCAGCGGTACCCAGGTGGGAGCGAACAACGACGCGGCCACGGGTGATAAGAACGCGCAGATCACGGTCACGGCGACGACCAGCGGCACCTATTACCTGTCCGCACAAGGCAACGGCACATCGACGGGGGCTTACGCGCTGTCGGTGGTGGCCACAGACACGGTGCTGGGCACGACGGCGACGACATCAAGCGCGGTCATCAATGGCACGGCCAGCAGCACGGTGGATTTTGCGGGCGATCAAGACTGGTGGAAGGTCACCCTCTCGGCGGGGACGACGTACACATTCAAGCTGAACGCGGGCACGGGTTCGACGTTGGATGCCTACCTGCGGTTGCTCAACAGCAGCGGTACCCAGGTGGGAGCGAACAACGACGCGGCCACGGGTGACAAGAACGCGCAGATCACGGTCACGGCGACGACCAGCGGCACCTATTACCTGTCCGCACAAGGCAACGGCACATCGACGGGGGCTTATGCGCTGTCGGTGGTGGCCACAGACACGGTGCTGGGCACGACGGCGACGACATCAAGCGCGGTCATCAATGGCACGGCCAGCAGCACGGTGGATTTTGCGGGCGATCAAGACTGGTGGAAGGTGACGCTGTCGGCGGGCACGACGTACACGTTCAAGCTGAACGCGGGCACGGGTTCGACGTTGGATGCCTACCTGCGGTTGCTCAACAGCAGCGGCACCCAGGTGGCCAGCAACGACAACGCCACCAGCGGCACATCCAGCGCGCAGATCACCGTCACGGCCACTGCGAACGGAACGTACTACCTTGCAGCCCAAGGCAGCGGCGGCACAACCGGCGCCTACGTGCTTGACGTGCTGGCCACAGACACCATCCTAGGCTCCACTGCCACAACCGCCAGCGTTGCGGTGAACGGTTCATCCGGCAGCACGGTGGATTTTGCGGGCGATCAAGACTGGTGGAAGGTCACCCTCTCAGCGGGGACGACGTACACATTCAAGCTGAACGCGGGCACAGGTTCGGTGCTGGATGCGTACCTGCGGGTGCTCAACAGCAGCGGCACCCAGGTGGCCAGCAACGACAACGCCACCAGTGGCACATCCAGCGCACAGATCACTTTCACGGCCACGGCCAACGGAACGTACTACCTTGCAGCCCAAGGCAGCGGCAGCACAACCGGCGCCTACGTGCTCGACGTGCTGGCCACCGACACCATCCTGGGCTCTACCGCCACGACCGCCAGCGTGGGCATCAACGACTCGGCCAACAGCACCGTGGACTATGCAGGTGAGCAGGACTGGTGGAAGGTGACTCTCTCGGCCGGTACCACCTACACCTTCGACCTGAAAGCCCGCAGCGGATCGCTGTTGGATGCGTACTTGCGCTTGTTGGACAGCAACGGTGTGCAACTGAAGGTCAATGACGCCGCGTCCGATGGCGCCCTGGATGCCCAAATCACCTTCACCGCGACCCGCAACGGCACTTACCACCTGTCCGCCCAAGGGGCTAGCGGGACGAGTGGCGCTTACGTGCTGTCTGTGCAGGCCCTCGATGCGGTCAAAGGCTCCACCGCCACCACCGACAGCGTGACCCTCAACGCCACCGCCGTCGAAAGCACCGTGGACTTTGCAGGGGATCAGGACTGGTGGAAAGTCACCCTCACAGCAGGCACGACGTACACGTTTAAGCTCGGTGCCGGGACGGATTCGACGCTGGATGCGTACCTGCGGGTGCTCAGCAGCACGGGGGCGTTGCTCAGCGTCAACAATGACGCCTCCTCTTCGACAACGGATGCCGAGATCACGTTCACGGCGGGCAGCAGCGGCACGTATTACCTCTCGGCCCAGGGCAATGGCACCTCCACGGGGGCTTACACCCTGTTCGCCACCACCGACACCATCGTGGCTTCGTCCTCGACCGCATCGATCCAAGCGGTCAACGCCTCCGCCAGCGACAGCGCCATCGACTTCAGGGGCGACCAAGACTGGTGGAAAGTCTCCCTGGTGGCCGGAACCACCTATGTGTTCGAACTGAAGGCCTCGGCGGGCTCGTCTCTGGACGCTTTCCTGCGCCTCATCGATGACAGCGGCAGCCAAGTCGGCGCCCGAGACGGTGGGTTCAGCTCCGGGACGGACGCCAAAATCACCTACACCGCGACCACCAGTGGCACCTACTACCTGTCGGCGCAGGGGGCTGATGGCACCACGGGGGACTACACCGTGTTCGCCACCACCGACTTGATCGCAGGATCGACGGAAACCACGTCCACGGTGGGACTCGATGGCACGGCCAGCACCGACGTCATCGACTATGCCGGCGACCAAGACTGGTGGACCGCCACCCTGACCGCCGGCACCACCTATGTGTTCTACCTGTCCGCATCGACGGACTCGTCCTTGGATGCCTACCTGCGGTTGCTTGATGGCAACGGGGCGGTGCTGGAAACCAACAACAACCAGTCATCGGACACGGCCAATGCCCGCGTTGTCTACGAGGCCACGCAGAGCGGCACCTACTACCTGTCGGCACAGGGGGTCAGTGGATCGCTCGGGGCCTACGACGTGTTCACCATCGTCGATGCCGTGCCTGGCTCCACCGCCACCACCTCGGAACTCAGCACAGCGCCGGGGGCAGCCAGCTCGGGCACCATCGATTACGGCACCGACCAAGACTGGTGGAAAATCACCCTGGTGGCCGGGCGCACCTACACCTTCCGCTTGGGGGCCGATGTGGACTCTCCGCTCGACGCCTACTTGCGCCTGGTCGACCAAGACGGCACCCAATTGGCTGCGGGCAATGACAGCACCAATGGATCGGTGGCCTCCAAGGATGCGCGTGTGACCTACACCGCGACCTACAGCGGCACTTACTATGTTTCAGCGCAGGGCTACAGCGGGTCGGAGGGGAACTATGTGATGTCGGTGGGTTCGGACGCCATCGACGGTTCGGTCAACACCACGGCATCCCTGACGGTCAACGGAGCGGCTGGCTCCAGCGACATTGACGAGTCAGCCGACCAAGATTGGTGGCGCATTCGCCTGTCGGCGGGCTCGTCCTACACCTTCCGGCTCACAGCCCCCTCGGGCTCCAGTTTGGATCCGTACCTGCGTTTGCTCAACAGCACGGGTGTGGAGTTGGTGGTCAACGATGACAGCGGATCGTCCACACAAGATTCGCTCATCTCGTTCACGGCCACGGCCACTGGGGTGTACTACCTGTCTGCCCAGGGGGCTGGCACCACGTTTGGCAGCTACAACATCCAGGCGTTCGGGGATGCCATCGCCGGCTCCACCGACACCACCGCCGTGCTGACCATGAACACCACGGGCACCAGCACCATCGACACCGTGGGCGATCAAGACTGGTGGAAGGTGACCCTGACTGCCGGCACGGCCTACGAATTCCAACTGCAAGCGGCGGATGGTTCGTCCATTGATGCCTACTTGCGCTTGCTGAACGCATCGGGCAACTTGGTGACGTTCAACGATGACAACGGTTCCTTGCGCGATTCGCTGTTGATCTACACCCCGACGACGTCCGGCACCTACTACCTGTCGGCGCAGAGCCGGGACGTCACCGGGGATTACGTGATTTCGGCGATGGCTTCGGATGCGATTCCGGGCACGATCGAATCGACCGTCACGCTGGATGTGAATGGTGTGGCCGGGGCCAGCGTGGTCGATTTGGCCACCGACCAAGACTGGTGGAAGATCACCCTGACCGCTGGGGCCACCTACACCTTCCTGATGAAGCCGCAGACCGGATCGACGCTGGATCCCTACCTGCGGCTGATGAACAGCGAAGGGCAAGAGCTGGCCAGTAACAACGACCGCAACGGCAGCACCGTCAACGCTTACATCACCTACACCGCGACCACCAGCGGCACGTATTTCTTGGCGGCGCAGTCCAACAGCGGTGCTTCGGGGGATGCGCTGGCCGGGTTGTACACCATCAAAGCCAACTCGGTGGACATCATCGACGGCGCCAATACCACCACGTCGGTGCTGGTGATCAGCGGGGCCGAGGGCTCCAGCATGATCGACAGCAGCACCGACCAAGATTGGTGGAAAGTAGAACTGACGGCTGGCACGGCCTACACCTTCCGCCTCAGCGCGGCCGCAGACTCCCCGCTGGATGCCTACCTGCGCTTGCTCAACAGCGATGGCACCGCAGTGGCCTCCAACGATGACAGTGGCAGCAGCAAAAACTCGGTCATCTCCTACACGGCCAAGACCACGGGGGTGTTCTACCTGTCGGCTCAGGGTTATGGGGCCTCGACAGGGGCGTATGTGATCTCGGCCACCTCAACGGCGTCCGACAGCATCCCAGGCACCCGCGCCACCCGGGCGGTGCTCACCGTCGGTGGGGATGCGGGCAGCAGCACGGTGGACGCCACCTCCGACCAAGACTGGTGGAAGGTCACCCTGGTGTCGGGCACCACGTACACCTTTGACCTGAAGGCGGCAGCAGACTCGTCGTTGGACAGCTACCTGCGCCTGCTCGACAGCAACGGCGTGCTCCTCACCTACAACGATGACAACAACGGAGCCGACGATGCGCAAATCATCTACACGGCGACCAAGAGTGGCACGTTCTACCTGTCGGCCCAGGGTTACGGTTCTTCGACCGGCGCTTATTCGCTGACGGCCACCGCCAATGCGGCTGACACCATCCCGGGCAGCGCTTCGACCACGGCCACACTCACGGTCAACGGCGAGGCGGGCAGCAGTGCGATCGATTCGACCGGGGATCAGGATTGGTGGAAGGTGCGTCTGAAGGTGGGGGTGACCTACGTTTTCACCCTCTCGGCAGATGTCGATTCGACTTTGGATCCCACCTTGCGCCTGCTGAACAGCGCCGGCACCAAACTGACCTCCAACGACGACATCAACGACAGCAACAAGAACTCGCGCATCACGTACACGGCATCGGCCACGGGCACCTACTACCTGTCGGCCCAGGGGTACAACAGCACGGGGGCTTACACGATTGCGGTTGTGTCCAGTGGGGCTGCGAGTTTGGCCCAGGCTGCCAGCGAGACGTCCACGTCCACCCCAGACGCCGAGGTGTTCAGCTTCACCGCTACCCGCAGCGAGGTGACCACGATCCGCGACTTTGACACCGGCACGGATCGGATCGAAGTCACCAGCAGCAACTTCGGCGGGCTGAAGGTGGGGGCGCTGTCCGCTGCCAATTTCCAAGCGGCGGGTTCGACGCTCACCAGCCGCGCCGCCGTTTTCCTCTACGACAACACCACAGGCGCACTCGCCTTCGACGCCGATGGCATCGGGGCAGGGGCCGCCGTGCAAATCGCCCAACTCACGGGCGCTCGCACGCTGCGTGCGTCGGACATCTTCGTCGTCAACGGCTGACGATCGACACTCCCCCCGTTCTTCGGCCGGCTTCGCGCCGGCCGTTTTCTTCCTGCCATGATCGCTTCTTCTCCCCCCGGGCCCACCGAGGCCCAACTGGCCACGGGCGTGGATTGTTTGGTGGCGATCTGCCGTCACCACGGGCTGTCGGTGACGCCCCACCGCGTGCGCACCGAACACATGCCGCGCTTCCCCGAAAGCCTGCCCGCTGCCTTGCGCGGCGCGGCCCAAGCGCTGGGGCTGCGTGCCTTGTTCAAAACCGTCGCGCCTGAGACCCTGCCCGTGTTGCGCGATGCGCTGCCCGCCATCGCCCTCCTGAACAACGGCCATTGCGTGGTGCTGGTGGGTGTCAAAGAAACCCCCGAAGGCCGGTTGGTGGCATTGCTCGACCCCTTATCCACTCCAGCCAACGCGGTGTTTTTGCTGCCCGAAGCCGAGCTGTGCGCCCAATGGGCGGGCGAAGTGCTGCTGCTGAGTCGCGTGTACGCGCTCAACGATCCACAGCAGCCGTTTGGCCTGCGCTGGTTTGTGCCGGAGCTGCTGCGCCAAGGTTCGCTGCTGCGCGACGTGGCCGTGGCCGCCCTCATGCTGCACCTGTTGAGCTTGGCGGTGCCGATCTTCATGCAATTGGTGATCGACAAGGTCATCGTCCACCAGGGCTACGCGACGCTCTATGTGCTCACCAGTGGCGTTCTCATTGCGCTGCTGTTTGAAGCGGCGTTTTCGTACCTGCGGCAACGGCATCTGCTGAGTGCGACCAACCGCATCGACATTCGCCTGGCCAAAGCCACCTTTGGCCGCTTGTTGCAACTGCCGGTCGGGTTTTTCGAAACGCGCACGGCGGGCGTCCTGACACGCCACATGCAGCAGGCGGAAAAAATCCGCCAGTTCCTCACCGGGCGCTTGTTCACGACGCTGCTGGATGCATCGGTGCTGGTGGTGTTCTTGCCGATTTTGTTTTTTTATTCGACGCGCTTGGCGCTGATCGTGCTGGGTTTCACGGCGGTGATCGCGGCGGTGGTGTTTGCCTTGGTGCCGACCTATCAGAAACGGCTGCAAGCGTTGTACAGCGCCGAGGCCGATCGTCAGGCGGTGCTGGTGGAGACCCTCCAGGGCATGAAAACCGTCAAGGCGCTGGCCATCGAAGGCGCCAAGCGGCGCGATTGGGAGGAACGCTCCGCCCAGGCCATCCGCCTGCACTTCGGCGTGGGCAGCATCGCCATGACGGCCAACACCACCATGAGTTTTCTGGAAAAAGCCATGGGCGTGACCGTGGTGGCCGTGGGCACCCACGCGGTGTTTGACCAGAGTTTGTCGGTGGGTGCGCTGATCGCGTTTCAGATGATCGCCAACCGGGTGGTGTCTCCGCTGGTGCAGATGGTGGCCTTGGTGCATGAGTACCAAGAATCGGCCCTGTCGGTGCGCATGCTGGGGGAGATCATGAACCACCCCCAAGAAAACGCCCGCAGCAGCGCCGGGCTGATGCCGACTTTGCAGGGGCGCATCGAGTTCGAAAACGTCACCTTCCGCTATCGCCAGGGCATGACCCCGGCGCTGGACAAACTCAATTTCCACCTGCCCCCTGGCAAATTTTTGGGCATCGTGGGGCGCAGCGGCTCGGGCAAATCAACGCTGACGCGCCTCATCCAAGGGCTCTACACCGCCCAAGAAGGCGTGATCCGCTTCGATGGCGTGGACATCCGCGAAATCGACCTCACCCACTTGCGCCAACAAATCGGTGTGGTGCTGCAAGACAACTTCATTTTCCGGGGCACGGTGCGCGAGAACATCGCCATGGCGCAGCCGCACGCCGGGTTCGACGCCATCGTCGAAGCCGCCCGCGTGGCCGGCGCCGACGAGTTCATCGAGCGTCTGCCCCAGGGTTATGACACGCTGTTGGAGGAAAACGGCGCCAACCTCTCAGGCGGGCAGCGCCAGCGTTTGGCCATCGCCCGCGCCATCTTGACGCGCCCGCGCATCCTCATCCTCGACGAAGCCGCCAGCGCACTCGACCCCGAAACCGAAGCCATTTTTCTGCGCAACCTGAGCCAGTTGGCGGCGGGGCGCACGGTGATCAGCGTGTCGCACCGCCTGGCCACCTTGGTGAAGGCCGACGCCATCATGGTGATGCACCGGGGCGGCATCGTCGATGCCGGGCGGCATGAGGAGCTGCTCAAGCGCTGTGGCGCCTACCAGCAACTGTGGCAACAGCAGCAAGGAGCGTGAGCATGTCCTCCCCTTCGACCCCACCGGCTTGGCTGGTGCCCTTTCTTCCCCCCGCGCAAGCCCTGGAACTCGACGGCCCCAGCCCGCGCAGCCGTGCCGTGCTCTACACCTTGGTGGCCTTGGTGTTGGTGAGTGTGCTGTGGTCGGCGCTGGCGCAAATCGACAAAATGGTCATTGGTCGAGGGCGCATCGTCGTGCCCACGCGCAACTTGGTGGTGCAGCCGCTGGAGACCGGCGTGCTGCGTTCCATCGACGTCCACATCGGGCAAAAGGTGGCCAAGGGCACGGTGCTGGCCACCCTCGACCCGACCTTCGCCACCGCCGACGCCAACGCCCTGACCTCGCGCAGCCAAGCCTTGGGCTGGCAAGTGCAACGCCTGAACGCCGAAGCGCACAGCGACCGCACCGCGTTCCGCGCCTCCGCGCCCGGCGATGGGCCCGAAGCGCAATTGCAACGCCAGTTGTTGGACGAACGCCGCGCCATGTACGCCGCCAAAGTGTTGCAGTACGAGGAAACGATTCGGCGCCTTCAGGCTTCGCAGGAAACCAACCGCCAGGATCAAGAAGTGCTGGCCCGGCGCCTCAAGGCGTTGCAACAGCTCGAAGACATGCACCGCGAGCTGGCAGATGAGCGTTACATCGCCCCGGCGCAAAAGCTGTCGATGGAAGAGCGACGCATTGACGTGGAACGCGAGCACCGCCAAGCGGTCAACCGCGCCCAAGAGTTGGGGCGTGAGTTGGCCTCGACCCGCGCCGAGCTGCTGGCCTTCCAAAAGACCTTCCGCCAAGATGCGATGGAGCAGCTCACCAGCGTGACCCAGCAGCGCCGTGAGACCGACGAGCAACTCGCCAAAGCCCAACTGCGCGCCCGCTTGGTGACGCTGACAGCGCCGGAAGACGCCATCGTGCTGGCGATCGAAAACCGCTCGATTGGCTCGGTGATGAAAGAGGCGGAACCGTTGTTTTCCCTCGTGCCGCAAAACCAGACGCTGGAAGCGGAGGTGGAAATCACCCCGTCGGAAATCGCCGACGTGCGGGTAGGCGATACGGTGCGCCTCAAACTGGACGCCTATCCGTTCCAAAAACACGGCGCCGCCCAAGGCAAGATCATCGCCCTGACCCCGGACGCGCTGACGCGCCAAGGGGCCATGGGGGAAAACATCTCCTACTACATGGCCCGGGTGGCGTTCACCCACGTGAAGCTAGAGCAGTTGCCGGCTGCGCCCACGCTGCTGCCGGGCATGACCCTGTCGGGTGAAGTGGTGACGGGCCAGCGCTCGGTGCTGTCCTTCTTCACGTACCCGATCTGGCGCGTCATGGACGAGTCCCTGCGGGAGCGTTGACGCCTTGCAGCAGGCGCTGCACCAGCGGATGCATGACGCGCTTTTCGGTGCCGATGGCCCAGAACGCTTCTTCCACACCCGTGCAACGCCCGAGCAGGCGCACGCCGTAGGTGTCGCACAGTTCATCGCCCACCAGCTCGGCGGCGGGAAACACCCCCAGGCCGCCTGCGCCGAAGGTTTTGAGCAACGCGCTGTCCTGAAATTCACCGACGACTTGCGGGCGCAGGTTGTGGCGCTCGAACCAAGCGTCCAGTGCGGCGCGGGTGGTGGCGTGGGCGCTGGGCAGCAGCACGGGCAGGCGTTGCAGGCTGTGGGGGAAATCGGCTTGCGCGGCAGCGTCCACCAGCGTGGGCGTGCCGTACCACGCCAGGGCCGATGCGCCGAGCCGGTGGCTGTAGAGCCGCAGCGTGCCGTGCGGCGGCGGGGCGGGCCGATCCGCCAAGACGACATCCAAGCGGTGCAGCGCCAGTTGCGCCAACAGGCCGTCGAAGGCATCTTCGTGGCAGAGCAGCCGCAGGTGCGGTTCGGCCAACACCGGCAGCATCAGGCGATGCACCACGAGTTTGGGCAGGCTGTCGGCCACGCCCACGGCCAGGCGAACCACGGGCGTGGTGGCGGCGTCGCGCACCCGGTCGGGCAATTGCTGGCCGAGTTGGAAAATCAGCTCCGCTTGTTCGAACGCGGCTTGCCCGGCTTCCGTCAAAGCCAGCCCGCGCCCGGCGGGTTTGAACAGCGCGTGGCCCAGAGACTGTTCCAACTCTCGCACCTGGGCGCTGACGGTTTGCACCGCCAGGCCCAAGCGCTCTGCTGCGCGTGCCATGCCCCCTTCCTTGGCCACCAGCCAGAAGTAGTGCAGATGGCGATAGCTGAAGCTTGGCGTTTGAGCGGTGATCATGGGGTAAAACTGCGGTTTTTCCGAACTGAAGTTTCGTGATTTTCTGGTTTTTTCGCAGGGACGATCGTCTTATCGTAGAGGCTCATTCAACCCCATCGGCCCAAGTGGCCAGGAGTGATCCCCATGCGCAGTTATCCCCGCAACAGCCCCGAAGCCGCCGCCCGCATCGTCGCGCTGGCCTTGCTGGCCGACGGGCATCTGTGTGACCGTGAAATGAGCGTGCTCAACCGCTGGGACGTGGCCAGCCAGCTCGGCCTGACCCCGATTCGCTTGCAGCATGTGGTGCGCGAGTTCTGCGAAGACATGCAGCAAAGCGAACGCCTGCACTGGTCGGGAGCGGAAGCGCTGGAAGACGGGGTGTTGCAAGGTTTGTTGGCCGACGTCAGCGACCCCACGCTGCGGCTGGTGGTATTACGGTTGTGCGCCCAAATCGTTGAAGCCGATGGCCGTGTGACCGAAGGCGAATCCCGCGTGATGGCCGTCGCGTGTGCCCACTGGGGGGTGTTGCGCGAGGCCCTCGCCCCCGAACCCGAAACGTGGCTGCGCGCTGCGTAAGGCATTACCCACAAGACAAACCAACCCAGGGAGCCCGGCGTACGCTGGGCTCCCATCCGCATTGAATCGGAGGACAGCGTCGTGGAATGGATGATGGCATCGCTCACCAGCCCCTTGTGGGGCACACCGGTGTGGCTGTGGTTGGCGTTTGCAGGCGTGGTGGTCACGCTGCTGGCGCTGGATTTGGGCGTGTTGCACAAGGAGGAGCGCGAAATCGGCGTGCGTGAAAGC
The DNA here is from genome assembly GCF_002222655.1 of Vitreoscilla filiformis. GTDB lineage: Bacteria > Pseudomonadota > Gammaproteobacteria > Burkholderiales > Burkholderiaceae_C > Ideonella > Ideonella filiformis. Next base: position 770,890 of record NZ_CP022423.1, read on the forward strand.
CTCCTGCTTTCGGCGGGTTACATCGGCATGGCGTCGCTGTTTGGCACCTGGGTGTGGTGGCTGTTGGGCGCCCAAGCGGGCACGGAGTTTTTCACGGGCTTTTTGATTGAGAAGTCGCTGTCGATGGACAACGTTTTCGTCATCGCCCTGGTGTTCAGTTTCTTTGCCGTGCCGCGTGTGTACCAGCACCGGGTGTTGTTCTGGGGCATCCTGGGCGTGATCGTGCTGCGGGCCATTTTGATTGGCTTGGGCGCGGCGCTGGTGCATCAGTTTTCGTGGGTGCTGTACCTGTTCGGGGCGTTCCTGATCATCACGGGTTTCAAAATGTGGTGGATGGCCGACCATGAGCCGGACATCGCCAACAACCCGCTGCTGAAGTTTTTGCGCCGCCACCTGCGGGTGACGCCGACGCTGGAAGGCAAGGCCTTCTTCGTCACCCGCCCCGATCCGGTGACCGGCCAATCCGTGCGCTGGGTGACGCCGCTGTTCCTGGCGCTGTGTTTGGTGGAGTTCGTGGACTTGGTGTTCGCGGTGGACTCGGTGCCGGCGATTTTTGCGATCACCAGCGATCCGTTCATCGTCTACACGAGCAACATTTTTGCGATCTTGGGCCTGCGGGCGCTGTACTTTGCGCTGGCGGCGATGATTCACCGCTTCGCTTATCTGAAGTACGCCCTGGCCTTGGTGCTGGTGTTCATTGGCAGCAAGATTTTCCTGGTGAACATCATCGGCAAGACGCCGGCCTGGATCTCGCTGAGTGTGACGCTGGGCTTGATTGCGGGTGGCGTGGTGGTGTCCTTGTGGAAGACACGGGGGCAGGAGGAAGGCCAGCCGGTCGTGGGCGGATCGGAGTCGTCCGCTCGGTGAGCGGGCGGGCTCCACCACACGCTGCTGGGCGTCGTAGCCCTTGTCGGCGATGAGCGTGGAGCCTTCGGGCACATCACCCAGCAGTGCATCGGCCCCAACCAAGTCGCGGGCTTGTCCCTCGGTGAGCTGGAACGCCGTTGGATAGCACCTGAGCGCGCCAGATGCACGCTGCGCAACACGCCGACGATGGCATGGCCTAGCACGCCTAAGTCGAGCCTGTGCGCATCAGCTTTCACACAGCACACCGGAGTCCTTGATCAATCGTGGCAGCACGGTGATCATTCCCCCCAGGGCCAAGCAGCCACGTGGCTATGACAAGCACCTGTATCGCGCACGTCGTGCGGTGGAGAACTTCTTTGCCAAGTTCAAGCAGTACCGCGCCATTGCCACACGCTACAAAAAGACCACCTGTAACTTTTTTAGGGGAGTTCTCTTAGCTTCATCTCTCATCTGGCTGGCTTGATTTATGACACGCCCTAGTATCCTAAACACCCTTTCACGAACCCTACTGCGGCACCCACTGCGGCACCACGTGAACTACCCTCAAGACGACCACCAACTGAGTCAATGACAGCAGGTGCCAAACCCCTTTGAGCACAATTACCAATTGCGGTGATCGCCTGATTTGAAAGATAAACAGGTTGTGGTGAAAAACCCATGCTGCGCAAACCAGAGTCCGGATACATAAATCTAGACTGACTTGTGCTTGTGGGCTGCTGAGCTCTTTGATAGTAAGAGGCATTGCGCTGAGCCTCTCGCTCGCTCGCCATTCGCTGTTGTTGCGCCAGGTACTGCTGACTTGGCTGAAGGGTGCTACCGTAGCCGTACTGCTGCGCAGAGGCGCCCCCTCCGGAGATAGTAAGCACCACTGCAGAAATTCCGAGCAACGAGAGCTTCATGGTTTACTCCTGCTAAAGTCAGGCTCAAAGTATTACGCACGATGTAAGTTGTGTCAATGCTGAGTTTTTTTATCTGGTATTCGGGTGGTATGTAAATACTTGAGCATACACTCGTAACTCTTGTCGGGGGAGATATGAAACGACGTGCTATATTGCAAATGACAGCCAGCTCGCTTACGAGCTATCCCTTCGCATCTGCCATGGCTTTCGATCCTGTGAGCGTAACAATTCTACTCAGTCTAATCGGGGCAGCCTCGGCTGTTTTGGCTTCTCGACAAGGAGCAGACGGGATGAGAGATAGTGCTGCCATAGCCTCTGAAAACCAAGTTTTGCTAGAGCGCTTACGCCAAGAACATGCTTTTAAGATGGCGCGCTTCCAGATGGGAGATGCTGCTGTTTTGCAAGAGATTGCTGTTACACGCAGTGGTCAGCTTGGTTCTGTCGCTTGGACAGACAATCTTGACGGGTTCGGTACTTATGCTGGTGTTGCTCGCGGTCAAGTTGGTGTCGCTCGCGGTCAGTATCGCGGCACCATGTCGACTGCTGAGGCGTCTCGACTTTCCAGGGGAGTATGGCAGGGGCGAACCATGCCCGTTCCGGTTGGAGACGGTTATTTGACACCGTCTACGAAACAGCACGATGACATTAAGGCCGCTTTGCAGCTCCCATCGTCCAGCAACGTGGTTGCAGTCAGACCGTACTCGTCTGCAAGAAGTCCAACGTCTGACGGGTGGGATATCCAAACAGTTCTTTTTGCTAATCGAGAAAACCAAGTTGACGCACTTGTTATGAACCGAATGGCTTAATCACGTTCTTGGATGTGCAAGAAGAGCTGGTGCGGCTTGGTAGCCACTATATTTTCTGTATGCGCGGTAGCGCAGCTTCCTCCTGTTGTGCGTGATTTTCCGGAAGCTGGTGGGGTTACAATTCCGGCATGCCAAGATCACCCCATCAGCCCTGACGGGCGCAGAGCCTTCTTTGGTGTAGAGGTTAATAGATGCTTTTCCAGTAGTGGCGATCCAGGAGTTTACATTGTTGGCTTTTACATGATAAATGGGGTATCTCCTGCACTTGACGCCGGCCTCAAACTTGGCAGCAGAATAAAAATTGTTCGAGGTTGCCCCGTTAATAAACCCTCTGAGCTGCGACGGATTATTAAAACCACCGCCCCCGGTAGTGGCGTTTTTTTTGAAGTAGAGAACTCCTCAGGTCAGGTATATAGTTTATTGATACGAACTTTGGAGTTTGAGCCTTCTGATGAGCTGAGGTTGGATATGCCTGCCTTAAGAAAATGTGAGACGATCGGTCTAAAACAAGCGCCCTACCTTTACTAAATCTGATTTTCCGTTGGTGACGAACGGTGGCAACCTAAAATCCCGCTTGTGTGCGCCAGATGAAACGAACCCGTTGAGCTGCGGACTCGGCAGGCAGGTTGAGCGTGGATTCGATGTGGTTCACCACCTCCCACCCGCTGCGCTGGAGGGCCAGCGTTACAGACCCACCGGGCTTGGCATTCGGGAACGCCAGCGCAAACGTGCCATCGTTCCGGCTGACCGTGTCGTTGGTGCCCGGCGCACTCACCGCCACATTCGCCAACGGCTGCCCGCGCTCCTCGTTCTGCACCACGATGCCTTGCAGCACCGCCGCCGCCAGCGCCACCCCCGGCCCGGCCAGCACACACCCCAACAACCACTGCCGCACAGCTTGTTTCATCACGCTACTCCCCGTGTTGTCTGTACAACTCTACGCGCTTTGTGTGAATGCTAAACCCAGGCCCGCGCCAAGCGCGTCGCCGCATCGGTTCCAACCGTGTCCGAGGTTGAGGCGGCATAACGCGGTGATCATGAGGGTTAAAACGGACGCTCACATTGGATATGATGGCCAATCCAGTGGAAGGATCCCGTGATGCTAATTCAACTCACATATGCAAGCCGCGCCTCTGTTGAGGTGACGCCTCAAGTGGTTCGCGATATTGCAGAAAAATCGCAGAAAAACAATTCAGCGGTTGGTATTACCGGTGCCTTGTGTTATTCGAATGGGATTTTCCTTCAAAAACTGGAAGGTGATCGACGATTTGTCAGCCGTGTTTATCACAAAATACAAAGCGACGCCCGCCATGCAGAGGCCGTTATCGTTGATTATTCGGAGATGGATTGCCGTGATTTTACGGGCTGGGGCATGGGGTTCATGGTCGCAACAAATGAGAATCAAGAGCTGTTTTTAAAATACTCCACAACGCACGAATTCAATCCTTATTTGATGAGTGCAAAGGCGCTCCGGCTGTTTTTCAACGAAATCAAGGAAAACGTTCGTTGGTTAAAATAGGCGGTGTCACTTTCGGGGTGGCGTTGTGCCGCCACCCTTTTGCCACCGCCCCCATCAAGCGCCGCGTGTACTCCTGCTGCGGGTTCAGCAAAATGTCTTCTGCCGACGCCTGCTCGACCACCTCGCCTTCTTTCATCACCAGCACTTCGTCGGCCATGAAACGCACCACGGCCAAATCGTGGCTGATGAAAACGTAGGCCAAACCCAACTCGTCTTGCAAGTCTCGCAGCAGATTCAGCACCTGGGCTTGCACGGACACATCCAATGCACTCACCGCCTCGTCCAACACCAGCACTTCGGGGTTGAGCGTCAAACAGCGCGCAATGGCGATGCGCTGGCGTTGCCCGCCCGAAAACTCGTGCGGGTACTGCTCCAGCGCTTCCTCCGGCAACCCCACTTTGTGCAGCAGCGCCCGCGCTCGCGCCAAACGCTCGGCTTCATCGGCACCGATGCGGTGGATGCGCATCGGCTCCAACAGCGTTTGCGCCACCGTGAAGCGCGGGTTGAGCGAGGCATACGGGTTTTGAAACACGATCTGGATGCGCTGGCGCATCGCTTGGCGCTCGCTTGGGCTCAGGGTCAACAGGTTGCGGTCGTGGAAAAACACCTCCCCACCGCTCGGTTCGTGCAGGCGCAGCAGCGTCAACCCCATCGTCGTTTTGCCTGAGCCGGATTCGCCCACCACGCCCAGCGTGTGCCCCCGGCGCAGCGTGAAGTTCACCCCTTGCACGGCCTTGAATTCACGCTGGCCCCACAGCCCCGTTTTGATGAAAAAACGCTTGGCCAGCGCCCGAGCTTCCAGCACCACGGGCGCGTTGGCGTCTTTGGGAGGAGTCCCCCTCTCCCCGACCCTCTCCCACGAGGGGAGAGGGAGTAAGGAAGCCCCTCTCCCCTCGTGGGAGAGGGGTTGGGGAGAGGGGGACGCCCCAGCCATGTGCGCCTCAATCACCGGCAGCCGCGCTGGCCGCTCGTGCAGCGAAGGGCGGCAGGCCAACAGCGCTTGCGTGTAGGCATCCTGCGGGCGCGTGAACACCGCCCCGGCCCAGCCCGATTCGCGCACCGTGCCGTGGCGCATCACCACCACGCTGTCGGCGATCTCGCCCACCAGCGCCAGATCGTGGCTGATGAACAGCATCGACAGCCCGAGCTTGGCCTTCAAGCGCGCCAACAGTTCGATGATTTGGCGTTGGATCGTCACGTCCAGCGCCGTGGTCGGCTCATCGGCGATCAACAGTTTGGGTTCGCAGGCCAGCGCCATGGCGATCATCACCCGCTGCTGCTGCCCGCCAGACAACTCATGGGGATAACTGTTCAAGCGCCGCGCCGGTTCCGGAATGCCCACCTCGGCCAGCAGTTCAGCCGCCCGCGCCAGTGCCGCCCGCCGACCCATCTTCAGGTGCAGCCGCAGCGGTTCGATGAGCTGTTCGCCGATGGTGAACACCGGGTTGAGGGAGGATATCGGGTCTTGGAAGACGCAAGCGATGTCCCGCCCGCGCAGTGCGCGCAGGGTCGCCGGGGCGGTTTGCAGCAGATCCCGCGCCGCGCCGCCCGGCGGTTGCCAGAGGATGCGGCCTTGGCAGCGGGCGTTGTCCGGCAGCAGGCCGACGATGGACATCGCCGTCACGCTTTTTCCCGAACCGGACTCACCCACCAGCGCCACCGTGGTGTTCACCGGCACCGTGAAGCTCACCCCCTGCAAACCCCGGCCCACGGCTTCGACGTGCTGCGGCTGGCCGCGCTCATCCCGCTCCAGCTCGAAACCCACGCGCAGTTCTTGCACGTCCAACAGCGTGGGCGGAGGTGTCCAGACCGTTGCGTCGGGCGAGGCGCCCGACCAAATCAGCGGGGCGGGGAGTTCCATTTCGGGGAGATTCATGCCTGACCCTTCAGCTTGGGATCGAGCGCATCGCGCCAGGCGTCGGCCATGAGCGAAAACGCGGTGACGAACACGGCCATGAACACCGTGGCGGTGGCCAGTTGCCACCAGTGGCCGAGGATCAGCTCGCTTTGGGCTTCGGCCAACATCGTGCCCCAGCTCACTTGGTCGATGGGCACCCCCAGGCCCAGGTAGGACAGGATGACTTCACTCTTGATGAACCCCACCACCATCAAACTCATGCGCACCAGGATGACGTGGCTGATGTTGGGCAAGATGTGCTGGAACATGCGGGCGCTGGGGCTGGCACCGATGGCCTCAGCGGCGCGCACGTAGTCGCGTGAGCGGTGTTTCATGAATTCGGCGCGCACTTGGCGGTACAGGCCCGTCCAGCCCACCAGCCCGAGGATCACCACCACCGTCGTCAAGCCCCGGCCGAACACGGCGGCGAAGGCGAAGATCAACAAAATGTCCGGCACAGCGGTGAAGACGTTGTAGACCCACTCCAGCACGTCATCCACCCAGCGGCCGAAAAAGCCCGCCAACGCGCCCAGCAGCGTGCCGATGCCCGTGGCCAGCACCGCTGCCAACACCCCGACGAACACCGAAATCTCCGTGCCTTTGACGGCCTTGGCCAGCACATCGCGGCCCATGCGGTCGCCGCCCAGGGGCAGGGTGTCGGCGCGCACCGGGTCGGCGCTGCGGTAGTGCTTGGCGCGTTCGGCCCATTCGGCGTAGCGCGGCGCCAGTGGGTCGATGTCGGTCAAATCGACGTTGGGCCCGCTGGGTTGAATCGCTCCTTCGGCGGCGTCGGGCGGGCGGGGGCCGAGAACGTGAGGTGGTGCGCTGGGCACGCCGACTTCTTGTTGCCACTGCCGCGCCACCAGCCCGCTGGCCGAGGCCACGATGAGCAGCAGGAACGCCAGCACCACGCCCAGGCTCACCAAGCCGACGCGATCCCGCCGAAAACGGCGCCACGCGGCACGCCAAACGCTGTCGGAGCGGGGGGGAGACACGGTGGCGGGTGGGGTTGCGGTTGTTGTCGGCATCATTTCAGCACCACCCGTGGATCGACGACCTTGTAAAGCAGGTCGGTGCCCAAGTTGATGAGCATGGTGAGCACGGCGAGGTACACCGTGGTGGCTTGGATCACCGGATAGTCGCTGCGGTTGACCGCCAACAACACCTCGCGGCCCAGCCCCGGGATGGAGAAAAACACCTCGATCAAGAACGAGCCGATGAAGATGCCCGGCAGCGCCATGCCGATGTTCGTCAAGATGGGGATCATGGCGTTCCTCAGCACATGGCGGTAGAACACGGCGCCTTCGCTCAAACCTTTGGCGCGGGCGGTGCGCACGTAGTCTTGGCCGAGTTCATCGAGGAAGAAACTGCGGTACAGCCGCGTTTGCGGCGACAGTCCCACCAACACCACCAGCAGCACCGGCAACGGCACGTAGGTGGTGAGGTTCGTCCAGACGCTGTCGCTCCAGCCTTGCACCGGGAACCAGCCGAGCTGGTAGCCAAACAGGTACTGCCCCACGATGACATACACGAGGAAGGAGATGGACAGCGCCACCGTCGTCACCACCATCAACACCCGGTCGGTGAGCGAGCCGCGCACCCGCGCCACGGCCAGCGCCAGCGGAATGGCCAGCAGCGCATCGAGCACAAACATCGGCGTCATGACCGTCAGCGTGGCAGGCAGACGGGTGGCGAACAGGTGGGCGACGGTTTCGCCGGTGGCCCAGCTCTTGCCCCAATCGAAGGTGATGATCTGCTTGAGGAAGATGCCGAGCTGGAACCACCAGGGCTGATCCAGCCCCAGCTCTTGGCGGATGGCGGCGATCTGCGCTTGGGTGGCGTTTTGCCCGGCTAAGAGCACGGCCGGATCGGCCCCAAACCCTTTGAACAGGGCGAACACCAGCAGCACCACGCCCAACAGCGTGGGCACCATCTGCCAGAGGCGACGAATCAGGTAGGCAAGCATGGGCAGAGTTTAGGGCGCTCCCCGGCGTGCCGCAGAATGCCAGGCATGAGCGCCTCACCTTTGTCACGCCGCAAGCTGCCGATTGGCATTCAGACCTTCCGCGAAATTCGCGAGGATGGGGCCTATTACGTTGACAAAACCAGCTACGCCGTGGCGTTGCAGCATACCGGCAAGTGTTACTTCCTGAGCCGCCCGCGCCGCTTCGGCAAGCGCTTGTTTCTGGACACGCTCAAAGAGCTGTTCGAAGGCAACCGCGCCTTGTTCACTGGGCTGTACGCCGACACGCACTGGGACTGGACGCGGCGTTATCCGGTGATTCGCATCAGCTTTGGCGGTGGCGTCTGGCCACAACCGGCGGAGTTGGAGCTGCGCTTGCACGAGATGCTGGGAGAACACGCCCAGCGCCTGGGCGTCCACCTCACCCACACCAGCCTGACTGGGCGGTTTGCGCAGTTGATCGAGCAGGCCCACGTCCGCACGGGCGAGCGCGTGGTGGCTCAGCGCGCCACAGGGCCGGTGGTGTTGACCCCACGTCCGCACGGGCGAGCGCGTGGTGGTGCTGATCGATGAGTACGACAAACCCATTCTGGACAACATCACCGACAGCGCCCGCGCCATCGCCATGCGCGAGGCGCTCAAAAACCTCTACAGCGTGCTGAAAGACAGCGACGCGCATCTGAAATTTGTGTTCCTCACGGGCGTGTCCAAATTCAGCAAAGTGAGTTTGTTTTCCGGGCTGAACCACCTGCAAGACATCACGCTGGATGCCCGCTACAGCGCCATTTGCGGCTACACCGATGAGGATGTCGATACGGTGTTCGCGCCCGAGTTGCCGGGCTTGGATCGCGAAGAAATCCGGCGTTGGTACAACGGCTACAACTGGCTCGGGCAAGGCGTTTACAACCCGTTTGACATGCTGCTGTTGTTTGATCGGCGGGCGTTTCGGCCCTACTGGTTTGAAACCGGTACGCCGACGTTTTTGGTGAAACTGCTGACCGAACGGCAGTTTTTCACGCCGGATTTGGGCCAGGTGTTGGCGGAAGAAAAACTGCTGTCCTCGTTCGATGTGAACGACATGGCCACCGAGGCGCTGCTGTTCCAGACGGGCTACCTGACGGTGGACTCGGTCTGGCACATTCCCGGGCGCACCGAACTGACGCTCAAGTATCCGAACCTGGAGGTTCAAGGCAGTTTGAACGAAAGTTTGTTGGGGCAGTTGTGTGGTTCCCGCACGACCACGGGGCGTCAAGTGGGGCAGCTCTACCGCTTGTTGGCGGCGACAGATTTAGAGGGGCTGAGGTGTTTGTTCCATGCGTTTTACGCCACGATCCCGCACGATTGGTATCGGAAGAACGAGTTGGCGGGGTTCGAGGGTTACTACGCCAGTATTTTCTACAGCTACTTTGCCTCGCTTGGCCTCGATATTCGGCTCGAAGACACCACCAACCATGGCCGCATCGACATGGCGGTGTTGTTCAACGGCACGGTGTGGCTGTTCGAATTCAAAGTGGTGGAGCTGGTGCCCGAAGGCAAAGCGTTGGCCCAGTTACAAGCACGCGGCTACGCCGAAAAATACCGGGCGCGTGGCGAACCGATTCGCCTGATTGGCGTGGAATTCAGCCGCACCACGCGCAACATCGTGGCGTTTGAAGTTGCCACCGAGGGGGAAACATCAGCATGAGTCGCCGCGCGTTTTTGGCGCACACCGCCACCTTGGCCGCCAGTACGGCCCTGCCCGATGGGGCGTTCGCGCAAGGAAGCGCAGCCCGGGCGCTCAAGCGTTTGCGTGTGGCCTTCAACACGGCGGAAACCGGCTTCGACCCGGCGCAAATCTCCGACCTGTATTCGGCCACGGTGATTGCCCACATCATCGAGCCGCCCTACACCTACGATCACTTGGCCCGTCCGGTGCAAGTGCGCCCGCTCACAGCGGCGGGGCCGTTGGAATCGTCGGCGGACTTTCTCAGCCACACGTTGCGCATTCGGCCCGGGATTTTTTTTGCCGACGATCCGGCGTTCAACGGCCAGCCGCGTGAACTCGTCGCAGCCGACTACGCTTACGCGCTGCGCCGCCATTTCGACCCGCGCTACAAAAGCCCGAACCGCGCTGGCTTGGCCGACGCGCAAATCCTCGGGCTGCAAGCGCTGTACGAGGAGGCGCTGAAAACGCGCCAGCCGTTCGACTATGACCGCCCGGTGCCCGGCGTGGAGGTGCTGGATCGGTACACGTTGCGCATCCGCTTGGGCAAGCCCGACCCGCGTTTCATTCACATGCTGACTTCGGCGTCGCTCATGGGGGCGGTGGCGCGTGAGGTGGTGGAGCGCTACGGCGACGACATCATGGCCCACCCCGTGGGCACCGGCCCGTTTCGGTTGGTGCAATGGCGGCGCAGTTCGCTCATTGCATTGGAGCGCAACCCGACGTTTCGTGAGATGCGTTACGAGGCCCACCCGGCGCCTGACGATGCCGCCGGGCAAGCGATTCTGCAAAAACTGGGTGGGCAGCGGCTGCCGTTGGTGGATCGGATCGAGTTTTCCATCATCGAAGGTGTGCAGCCGGGTTGGTTGGCCTTTTTGGCCGGTGATCTGGACATGACCAGCGTGCCGCCCGACTACGCCGCCAGCGCGATGCAGAACGGCCACACGGCGCCCAACTTGGCGCGCCAAGGCATCACGGTGCAGCGTGTGCCCCGTGCTGATGTGGCCTACACCTACTTCAATATGGCCGATCCGGTGGTGGGGGGCTACACGCCGGAGAAGGTCGCGCTGCGCCGGGCGATTTCGCTGGCCTACGACGTGGAGCGTGAGATTCGCCAGGTGCGCCGAGGGTTGGCCATCGCGGCGCAAGGCGTGGTGCCGCCGCAGACGTATGGGTTCGACGACCGCACGCGCTCTGGCATGAGCGATTACGACCCCGCACGGGCCAAAGCCCTGCTCGACCTCTATGGCTACCTCGACCGCAATGGCGACGGGTGGCGCGAGTTGCCCGATGGGCGTCCGTTGGTGCTGCGTTACCCCACGCAAAGCGACGAGGGCAACCGTCCGTTCACCGAGCTGTGGCGCAAGTGCATGAAAGAGGTGGGGCTGAACATGGTGTTCGAGTATGGGCAGTGGGGCGCGCAGCTCAAGCAGGCCCAGGCCGGGACGCTCATGATGTGGACGCTGGGCAGTGCCGCCAGCACGCCCGATGGGCAAGATCCGTTGAGCATGGTGTACGGCCCGCTCAAAGGGGCGGGCAACTTCAGCGGTTTTGACCTGCCGGCGTTCAATCAAGTGTTTGACCGCATGGGGCGCTTGCCCGATGGCCCCGAGCGCTTGGCCCTGTTCGCCCAAGCGCGTCGGCTGATGGTGGCTTGGATGCCGGTGAAAGCGCACAGCCACCGCATCCGTTTGCTGGCGGTGCAGCCGTGGCTGGTGGGCTACCAAGAGCATCCGTTCAATCGGGATTTCGGGCGGTATGTGGATGTCGATCCAAACCGCCAACCCGCCGCACGGGCTTGACAATGGCGGCCTGCACGCGACGTCATTGGCTGACCTGGGCGGGGGTCGGTGGTGGTGCTGCGGTGGTGGTGGGCAACGGCCCGTCCGCCCACGCGGGAGAACACCTCAAAGTGCTGCGCTATGCCCTGCGCGTGGCCGAAACCACGTTCGACCCCGTGCAGGTGCAGGATGTGTATTCGGCCATCCCGCTGGAACACATGCTGGAGGGCCTGTACACCTACGATCACCTCGCCCGGCCCGTGCGTCTCAAACCGTTGACAGCAGCGGGGATGCCGGAAGTGTCGGCGGACTTTCGGGTGTTCACGATCCGGGTGCGGCCCGGGATTTTCTTCGCCGACGACCCCGTGTTTCGCGGCCAGCCGCGTGAGCTGGTGGCCGCCGACTACGTGTACAGCATCAAACGCTACGCCGATCCGGTGAACAAAAGTCCGAACTGGAGCAGCGTGGACGAGCTGGGCATCGTCGGCTTGGCCGAGCTGCGAGCGCAAGCCCTGCAACAGCGCCGCGCACTGGCGTACGACCACGACATCCCGGGCCTGCGGGCGTTGGATCGGTACACCTTGCGCATCACGCTGCGCGAGCCCCGCCCGCGCCTGGTGCAAAAGTTGGTGGGTGGATTTGTGGCCGTGGCCCGAGAAGTGATCGACGGTTATCCCGGGCGCAGTGGGGAGCATCCGGTGGGCACGGGGCCGTTTCGTTTGGCGGCTTGGCGGCGCAGTTCGCACATCGTGCTGGAGCGCAATCCGCGTTACCGCGAGCACGTTTACGACGCCGAACCTGCCGCCGATGACGCGGAAGGCCAAGCCCTGTTGGCTCGCTTCAAGGGGCGGCGCTTGCCGATGATCGACCGGGTGGAGTTGTCGGTGATCGAGGAGAACCAGCCGCGCTGGTTGTCGTTCCTCGACGGCTCGCATGACCTCATTGCCCATGTGCCGGAAGCGTTCATCCCAGCGGCCCTGCCGGGCGGTCGGCTCGGCCCGCATTTGGCGCGGCGCGGCATCCAGGCCCAGCGCAGCCTGACGCCCGATGTGGTGACGACGATTTTCAACATGGACGATCCCGTGGTCGGCGGCTACACACCCGAGAAGGTGGCGCTGCGCCGCGCCATCAGTTTGGGGCTGGATGTGCAGCGGGAAATCCGCGATGTGCGCCAAGGCCAGGGCGTGCCGGCCAACTCCTTGGTGCAGCCGTTCACCTGGGGATTCGATCCGCGTTTCAAAACGGAGATGAGCGATCACGACCCCGCCCGCGCCCAGGCTTTGCTCGACCTGTACGGCTACCTCGATCGCGATGGCGATGGCTGGCGCGAGCTGCCCGACGGGCGCCCACTCACCTTGCTGAAGTCCACCCAGGCCGACCAAACCTCGCGCCAGCTCGACGAGCTGTGGCGCCGCGACATGACGGCGCTGGGCCTGCGCTTGCAATTCAAGGTCGCGCAGTGGCCGGAGAACTTGAAGGCCGCGCAAGCCGGGCAATTCATGCTGTGGGGGGTGGCGTCGTCGGCAGAGTCGGTCGATGGGGCGGAGTCACTGGCGTGGCTGTATGGGCCGATGGTGGATGGCGGCAATTTGGCGCACTTTCGCTGGCCAGCGTTTGACACGCTGTACGCCCAGATGCAAGCGCTGCCGGATGGGCCAGAGCGTGCCGCCCGGCTGCGCCAAGCCCAGCGCTTGGCCATCGCGCTGATGCCTTGCAAGACGCACTTGCACCGCTACGTCACCGATTTGCTGCACCCGTGGGTGCAGGGCTACCGTCGCCCGGTGTTTTGGCAGCGCTGGTGGGACCATGTGGACGTGGTGCGCTCCTGAGGCCCCACTGCGTCAACCGCGCTCCAGCCGTTGGCGAATCGCGTCGCCGACATGCTGCATGAACACCCGCACGCGGGCGGTGTTGCGCAGATCGGGGTGGGTCAGCATCCACACCGGCACCTCCAGCTCGGGAATGGGCTCCGAGATGGCCACCAAGTTGGGGTGTCTATCTTCCATGAACGTCGGCAAGATGCCCACGCCGATGCCGGTGTGCAGCATGGCGGCCACGGCGTTGAAGATGTCCACCCGCAGGCGGATTTGCTGAGGTGGCAAGTGCTGACGCATCCAACGGTCGTAGACGCGGGATTGGCCGTCGCGCTCGAACGCCACCCAGGGCGCGTCGCGCAGCAGGGTGGACAGAGGGGTGACATCCTGCGGCAAATGGGCCGCACCGCGCAGGGCGTAGACCTTGCAGCGAGCCGGCCCCAGCGGTCGCCCGACCAGATGTTCAGCGACGTTGGCCGAGATGCGCACGGCCACATCGGCTTCGCGCTGGGCCCAACTTTGGGCCGAATCGTGGTTGCGCCGCGCCAGATCGACGAGGAAGGCGTTTTCCACCACTTCCACCTCAATGCCCGGATACGCCCGCGCAAACTGCGCCAGCGGCTGCGGCAACAGATGTTCCATCAACACGAAGGCGGTGGTGACGCGCAACGGCCCGGTGTGTTCACGGTCGCGGCCCAGCACGCGGCGCTCGATTTCATCGGCTTGATCGGCCATGCGCTGGGCTTGTTCGAGCACCAGTTGGCCCGCTTCCGTGGGGGTGTAGCCGCTGCGTTGACGGTCAAAGAGCCGGGCACCGAGGCGGGCTTCGAGCGCATCCAGCCGGCGCAGCACGGTGCTGTGATTCACCCCCAGCCGCTGCGCAGCGGCGGTGAGAGAACCGCCATGGCCGATGGCCAGTGCGTAGCGCAGATCGCTCCAATCCAATCCGGCCATGGTGTGCGGTGCCTCCTCGTTGTGGTGAGGGGCGATTGTGCGGCGTTACTTCGCGATGTTTTGTTTGATCAAGGTGGCCGTCGTCGGGTCGAAGTAGGCTTCGACCACAGTGCCATCTTTGAAGCCGTAGATCTCATAACAACTGTCATTCGAGATCTTGAAAATCGAGATGCGGTAGCCCTTGGATTCGGCAATGCGGTACATGTCCTTGACGGGTATCCACTTTTCTTTGGGCTGCTGAGTACACACGACTTTGGGATGCGAAAGATCCACGGCGCCGGCATAGAGGCTCGGCGTCAAAGCGAGTCCGCAAACGCCGAGGAGCAGTGGAATTCGGGAGAGGCGTGGCATGTTGTCGGCAATGAGAGAGGGAGGGGGCTCGCTTTTAACTCGAGGGAATTAACGAATTGTTACTGCCGATCCATTAAAAAGCCGGCAAAGCCGGCTGATGTGATGACAAGTGATGAAAACGTGTCGTCGCGTTGGCTACTCGACGGCTTTCACCATGTCTTCCACCACCTTTTTGGCATCGCCGAACACCATCATGGTTTTGTCCATGTAGAACAGCTCGTTGTCCAGGCCAGCGTAGCCCGCCGCCATCGAGCGCTTGTTCACGATGATGGTTTTGGCCTTGTAGGCTTCCAAAATCGGCATGCCGTAAATGGGAGTGCCTTTTTGCAGCGCGGCGGGGTTCACCACGTCGTTGGCGCCCAGGATGATGGCCACGTCGGCTTGGCCGAATTCGCCGTTGATGTCCTCCATCTCGAACACCTGGTCGTAAGGCACTTCGGCTTCGGCCAGCAGCACGTTCATGTGGCCGGGCATGCGGCCCGCCACCGGGTGAATGGCGTACTTCACCGTGATGCCCTTGTGGATGAGCTTCTCGGCCAGTTCGTTCACCGCATGTTGGGCGCGTGCCACCGCCAAGCCGTAGCCTGGCACGATGATGACGGTCTCAGCGTTGGCCAGGATGTAAGCGGCATCGTCGGCGCTGCCGCTTTTCACATGGCGCTGCTCCTTGCCGCCCGCTTCACCGGGGCCAACTTCGGCGCCAAAGCCACCCAAAATCACGCTGAAGAACGAGCGGTTCATCGCCTTGCACATGATGTAGCTGAGGATCGCACCCGACGAGCCCACCAGCGAGCCGGCAATGATGAGCATCGAGTTGTTCAAGCTGAAGCCAATGCCCGCCGCTGCCCAGCCCGAGTAGCTGTTCAGCATGGACACCACCACCGGCATGTCCGCCCCGCCGATGGGGATGATGATGAGCACGCCCATCACAAAGGCCAAGGCCAGCATAGCGAAGAACGCCGGCCAGCTTTCCGTGGCCATGAAGGCCAAACCCAGGCCCAGCGTGGCCAGGCCCAGCACCAAGTTCAGCATGTGTTGGCCGGCGAACGTCACCGGGGCGCCTTGGAACAGGCGGAACTTGTACTTGCCCGAGAGCTTGCCAAATGCGATCACCGACCCCGAGAAGGTGATGGCCCCGATGGCTGCGCCCAAGAACAGCTCCAGCCGGTTGCCTGCCGGAATCTCCATGCCCTTGGGCGCGATGCCGAAGGCGTAAGGCTCGGCCACAGCGGCAATGGCGATGAACACCGCCGCCAGGCCGATCATGCTGTGCATGAAGGCCACCAGCTCGGGCATCTTGGTCATTTCGACCTTGTTGGCCATGTAGGCGCCGGCGCCGCCGCCGATCACCAGCCCGGCCAGCACATACCCCAAGCCGATGGGCGAGCCCGCCAGCTTGACGATGAGCGCCGCCGTGGTGAGCACGGCAATCGTCATGCCGGTCATGCCAAAGAGGTTGCCCCGGATGGAGGTCGTGGGGTGCGACAGGCCCTTTAAGGCCTGGATGAAACACACGCTGGCGATGAGGTACAGCAGTGTGACGAGGTTCAGACTCATGCTTGACCCTTCGAGTCAGCGGCCCCAGCCGGCTGTTGTGCAGCGCTGGCGGCCATGGCTTTGCGAACGAAGTGAATGCCGAGGGCTTCGATCACCATCGTGACCAGCCCCGCGCCGATGCCCACAGGCAAGGACACCATTTCGGCCAACACCACCGCGATGAAACTGGCGTTGAGCAACGCGAAGACAAAGAGGACGAGGTTGACCAGCGCCTTCATGCTTTGCCTTCAGCCGCAACGGCTGCCGGCTTCTTCTCTTTCTTTTTGAACATTTCCAGCATCCGGCGCGTGACCAAGAAGCCACCAAAGACGTTCACAGCGGCCAGCGCCACGGCGAGCACGCCCATGGTTTTGCCCAGGCCGGTTTCGGTCAGGGCGGCGGCCAGCATGGCGCCCACGATGACGATGGCCGACACGGCATTCGTCACCGCCATCAGCGGCGTGTGCAGTGCGGGCGTGACCGTCCAGACGACGTGGTAGCCCACGTAAATGGCCAGCACAAAAATAACGAGGTTGATGAGGGTGGGGGACACAACATCCATGAGAACGCTCCTGTGATCGGGGATGGCCGCTTACTTGCGCTTGACCTCGCCGCCCTGCGTCATGAGGCAGGCGGCGACGATGTCGTCGTCCATCGGCACGCTGAACGAGCCGTCTTTGGCCAGCACCAGCTTCAAAAAGTCCAGCACGTTGCGGGCGTAGAGCGCCGATGCATCGGCCGCCACCAGCGCCGGCAGGTTGGTTTCCCCCACCAGGATGACGTTGTGCTTGACCACGGTTTTGCCCGCTTCCGTGAGCGGGCAGTTGCCATCGGTGCCGTGGGCGCCTTTGCCAGCCGCGATGTCGATGATGACCGCGCCCGGTTTCATCGCTTTCACCATGTCTTCGGTGATGAGCACCGGCGCAGCGCGGCCCGGGATCAGCGCGGTGGAAATCACCACATCGGCTTGCGCCACGCGCTTGGCCACTTCGATTTTTTGCCGATCCAGCCAGCTTTGCGGCATCGGTCGGGCGTAGCCGCCCACGCCTTCGGCGGCTGCTTTTTCCTCGGCGGTTTCATAGGGCACGTCGATGAACTTGGCGCCCAGCGATTCGACCTGTTCTTTCACCGAAGGGCGCACATCCGACGCCTCGATCACCGCGCCCAAGCGCTTGGCGGTGGCGATGGCCTGCAAACCCGCCACGCCCACGCCCAAGATGACCACGCGGGCGGCCTTCACGGTGCCGGCGGCGGTCATCAGCATGGGGAAGAATTTTTGGTAGCGATCCGCCGCCATGATCACCGCCTTGTAGCCGGCGATGTTGGCTTGGGAGGACAGCACGTCCATGCTCTGGGCTCGCGTGGTGCGCGGCGCGGCTTCCAGCGCGAAGCTGGTGAGCTGGGCGGCGGCCAGCGCATCCAGGCCGGCACGATCAAACGGATCGAGCATGCCGACGAGCACCGCGCCCGGTTTCATCTGCGCGAGTTCCTCGGCGCTGGGGCGGCGCACCTTGAGCACCAGTTCGGTGGCCAGCGCCTCAGCCTGGCTGACGATCTGCGCCCCGGCGGCTTGGTAAGCCGCATCGGTGACCGCTGCGCGCAAGCCCGCACCGCTGGCCACGCGCACGCTGTGGCCCTGGGCCACGTATTTTTTTGCCGTCTCAGGGGTGACGGCGACGCGCGTCTCCCCGGCCGCCGTTTCCAGCGGAACACCGATCAGCATGGGTTTCTCCTCTTGAACGCCCGGTTGGGACGGGAGTGCGCGCTGCGGCGCATCTCCCAGTGGGTCAGTCGGATGAGCTTAGCGGAGAGGCACTGTCACAGCGCACCCGGGGCAGACCCTGCCCCTTCTTCGGAAAAACCCGGGTTTTGACGGGTCAACCCGAGGTGTCCTGGGGCGGCGATGGGCGGGCTAAGATGCCCGAATGGCTGAAATTCGTTGGAAACCGAGCGTAACCGTGGCCGCCATCATTGAGCGCGACGGGCGTTATTTGCTGGTCGAAGAGCACACCTCGGTGGGCTTGCGCCTCAACAACCCGGCGGGGCATTTGGAGCCGGGTGAGTCGCTGGTGAACGCTGTCATCCGCGAAGTGCTGGAGGAAACGGCCTGCGCTTTCACCCCCGAAGCGTTGGTGGGCGTGTACCTGTCGCGCAGCGAACACCCGCGCACGGGTGAGGACATCACGTATCTGCGCTTCACCTTCTGCGGCAGCGTGGGCGAGCCGCAGCCCGGGCGGGCGTTGGACACGCCCATCGTGCGCACCCTCTGGCTGACACCGGAGGAGGTGTACCTCGCTCGTAACTCGCACCGCAGCCCGTGGGTGGCGCAGTGCATCACCGATCACCAAGCGGGTCAGCGCTTCCCGCTCGATCTGCTGCACACTCACCCGAGTGTGACGCTGCTCCAAAACTCAGCAGCGGTCTGAAGGGCGCCGTTGAGCGTCGGCTTTATTTCATCATCTGGAAAATGAAACCACAGCGTGTGGTCGTCGGGCTGTCCGGCGGCGTGGATTCGGCGGTGTCGGCGTGGCTGTTGAAGCAGCAGGGGCACGAGGTCGTCGGCATCTTCATGAAGAACTGGGAGGATGATGACGACAGCGAATATTGTTCGTCCCGCCAAGACTTTTTGGATGCGGCCAGCGTGGCCGACGTGATCGGCATCGAGATCGAGCACGTGAACTTTGCGGCCGAGTACAAGGATCGGGTCTTCGCCGAGTTCCTGCGCGAGTACCAGGCCGGGCGCACCCCCAACCCGGACGTGTTGTGCAACGCCGAGATCAAGTTCAAGGCGTTTTTAGACCACGCCATGCGCTTGGGTGCAGAAAAAATCGCCACCGGTCACTATGCGCGGGTGCGCGAACGGGGTGGGCGCGTGGAGCTGCTCAAGGGCCTCGATCCTCTCAAAGATCAGAGTTATTTTCTGCACCGTTTGAACCAAGCGCAGCTCCGTCAAACGCTGTTTCCGGTGGGCGAGTTGCCTAAAACCGAGGTGCGGCGCATCGCTGAAGACATCGGCCTGCCCAACGCCAAAAAGAAGGACTCGACCGGGATTTGTTTCATCGGTGAGCGGCCATTCCGCGAGTTCCTCAACCGCTATCTGAGCCACCAGCCCGGCCCGATCCTCGACGACCGAGGGCGCAAACTGGGCGAGCACCTGGGCTTGAGTTTCTACACCTTGGGGCAGCGCCAAGGGTTGGGCATCGGCGGCGTGAAGGACAAAAAAGCGCCGCGTGGTGGCGGGGATCACGCCCCGTGGTTCGTGGCGCGCAAGGACATGGCGCGCAACGCGCTGATCGTTGTGCAAGGCCACGACCATCCGTGGCTGCAATACCGCTGGCTGGAAGCGGGCGACACAAGCTGGGTGGCCGGTGCCGCGCCAGCGGCGGGAGCCATCGGTTCGAAAGCGCGTTACCGTCAGGCCGATGCGCCGTGTGTGCTGGGGCCGGACGCCGGAGCCACCTTCCGATTGGCGTTCCCGGAGCAGGCGCAGTGGGCGGTGACACCCGGCCAATCCGCAGTGCTTTACGACGGCGAGGTGTGCCTGGGCGGCGGCATCATCACCCAGGCCGGGTGAGCCGGGGGGCTCAGATGCCGAACATTGCCGCCAGTTGGGCGGTTTCTGCCGAACCGGCGTGGGCGGCGTAGGTGCCGCTGCGGGCGTTGCGGAACAGCACCACGGGCACGCTGGTGGAGCCGATCTTCTCGAAGATCGCGGTGTTGGTCTTCACCTTGGCCAGGGCGGCTTCTGACAGGTTGTCTGCCACAGCGATGCCACCTTGGCGGTTCATGAGGCGGGTTTCGTGGGTGGTCATGGCGGCCACGGGATCGGCTGCGCTCAGGATGGTGGCGCCTTGTTTGGTGGAGATCGGGCGCAGGAAACCCACCGGCATCCACACCATTTTGATTTTGGTGCGCAGCGGGGCCGAGCTGGTCCACAGATGGGCGCAGTGCGGACAGGTGGTGTCGAAGAACACATACACCGTGTTGGCCGCCATCATCGGCCCGACGGTGAAACCTTGGCCGCCCGTGGCCAGCTTGTAAGCCTCCTCGGGGCTGACCTTCATTTCGGGAGTGGATTGGGCCTGGGCCACAGTGGCCAGGCTGCCCCAAGCCACAGCGGTGGACAACAGGGCGAATTGACGACGGTTCATCACGGCAAAATTCCTCTTTTGGCAGGCCCCAGGCCCGCAACGAAAAGCACACAGCCGGCTAGAAGCTGGCTGTGCGGGAAAGTTTCATGCGATGCATGGCGGGGTGACCCACAGCCGGGGCCACCGTCCAGCCTCAGCCCTTGAGATGGGGGCTGATGAGCTTGGCCATTTCGAACATCGTGACTTGGTCTTGGCCGAACACGGCCTTGAGCTTGGCGTCGGCGTTGATCACGGTGCGCTTGGTTTCGTCTTGAAGCTTGTGCTTCTTGATGTATTCCCAGAGCTTCTTGGTGACTTCCGTGCGCGGCAGGGCTTTCTTGCCGACGACAGCGGCGAGTTCCTTGGAAGGCGTGAGCGCCTTCATGAACCCCTTGGTCGGAGCGGCTTCCTCTGTCTTTTTGCTGCTGCGCTTTTTGGCCGGAGCCTCCGTCGCAGCGGGAGCCTCGGCAGGCACCGGGGCGGCAGCGGCCTTTTTGGCCGGGGTCTTTGGGGTGACCTCAGCGTCTTGTGAGGTCGCAGCCGCCTTTTTCGCAGTTGCCATGTGGTTGTTCTCCGTCGAAATCGGTCGTATGGGAGCGTCGTATCAAGCCGGGTGGCTGATCGTGGGAGGATGGTACTTCGTCGCGAAGCGGAATGTCACGCGCATGTCGTTTCGACAGTTAATCTTCCCCTTTGGCTTGGGCGGCTTGGTGCCGCCGTTCAGCCTCCAGTTCGCGCAGCCGGGACTGGATGACACTCAGCTCGACGTAATCCGCCGACGCATCGCCCCGGACGCTTTGCTGTGCGGTGCGCAGCCGGTCGATGGCACCGGGCAGGTCACCTTGGATGGCCACCGCTTCAGCCGATGCACGGGCGGCTCGCAGGGCTTGGCCGCTGGCTTGGGCGGTTTGTGCCAGGGTCTGCCAAGCCAGCACGTCTTGGCGATGCAGCACCACCCGAGTTTGCAAAGCCTGCGTGCTTTGCCGCAGCGCCGTGTGGGCGGCGGTGGCGTCGGGTGCAGCTCGCCAAGCCGCCAAGGCCACCTGGGCCCGCAGCAGCAGGGTGGGGCGGGTGTCCTCCTGAGCCAGAAGGGGCGAGGTTTGGAGCTGGGCCAGCGCTTGCAAAGCGTTGCGTTGCGCCAGTATTTCCAGGTGCAGCAGCTCGAACACCCGGTGCAGCGCGGGTGCGTCTCCGTGGTGCGAGCGGATCAGTTGTCGCCCGGCGGCCAGGGCCTGTTCGGCGGTCGTCGGTTCTCTCAGCAGCGAGGAGGCCAAAGCCGCACCGTACAAAGCACCCAGTCGTGTGGCGGTCACATCGGGCGAGCCCGGTGCGCCCAACATCTGGGCGCGGCGCAAGCTGGGCTCGCTGGTGTCCATCAGCACACGGCTGCGCACTTGCATGAGAAGGTGTTCGGCAGGGCTGGGATGTTGGCGCAACGCCTCCGTCGATCCCGCCGTGGGGACGTCGCCAGCCCGCAGGCGTGCATCGGCGATGCGTTCAATGGTCAGCGGGTGGCTGCGCAGGTAGGGGTACTGGTTGCTGTCGTTGAGATGGTGGCTGCTGTCGAGCTTTTCGAACATCGCGGCCATGCCGTTGGGGGCGAAGCCCGCCTGGGTCAAGATTTGCCAGCCGATGCGGTCGGCTTCGCGCTCCATGTCACGCGAGAAATTGAGTTGGCCTTGGATGGCGGCGGCCTGTCCGGTGGTGATCACCGCCTGGGCGGCGTTGGGGGACACGTTGCTGCGCGTGGCCAGCAGCAAACCCACGATCAGCGCGGCGGTCGAAGCCAAACTCTGGCGCTGGCTGTTGATCATGCTGCGCACAATGTGGCGCTGGGTGACGTGGGTCAGCTCGTGGGCCAGCACCGAAGCCAGTTCATCCGGGCGGGTGGTCAACGCGATCAGGCCCAGATGCACGCCCACAAACCCCCCCGGCAAAGCAAAGGCGTTGACACTGCGGTCACGCACTTGGAACAGCTCCCATGCGTCGATGCGTTCCAAGTCTGGAGAGATGTCGCCGCGTACACGGGCCGATTGGAGCAGGGGCTGCCACAGCCGGTCGAGGTACTCACCGAGCAGGGGGTCGTCCAGATAAGCCGGATCGCGGCGCACGCTGCGCATGATCTGATCACCGAGTTTGCGTTCGGCTGGCAGATCGAGGGCCTCAATGTCCTGGTCACCCAGGCTGGGCAAGGTGGAGGTGGGACTCTGTGCCCACACGGGTGCTGTCCCTCCCGGGGCCACGCTGAGCAGCGTCGCACCCAGCAGCCAAGAGGACAGGCGCAACCACGGACGACGCAACTCAGCAGGAACGAACACGGTATCTCCTCGGGGCGTGGCCCGTATCATCGCACCCCGTTGTCAAGTCCCGGTTTCTCATGAGCGACGCTGTTTTGACCCATTTTGATGCCCAGGGGCAAGCCCACATGGTGGATGTGGCTGCCAAGTCGGCAACCCATCGCGTGGCCCGTGCCACAGGGCGCATTCGCATGCAGCCCGACACTTTGGCGCGGGTGGCTGCCGGCAACGCGAAAAAAGGCGATGTGATTGGGATTGCCCGCATCGCGGCGATCCAGGCGGCCAAGCGCACCAGCGACCTCATTCCGCTGTGCCATCCCCTGCCACTGACGCACGTGGCCGCCGAGTTCATCCTCGACGAGGCCCAGAGCAGCATCCATTGCACCGTGCAAGCCGAAACGCTGGGCCGCACCGGTGTGGAGATGGAAGCCCTGACCGCTGTGCAAGTCGGCTTGCTGACCATTTACGACATGTGCAAGGCCATCGACCGAGGCATGGTGATGGAGGGCATTCAGTTGCTGGAGAAGCGTGGCGGCAAGTCGGGAGACTGGCACGCCACGGCAGGGGCTCAAGGCGCGGGTTGATCGAGGAAGTCTTGCCAGCGCCAGGTTCGGCTGGCGAGTTGGCACTGATAGGGCAAGTCGGCAGCGCTGGCTTCGGGGGGCTGCTTGCAAGGGGCAAAGTAGTCCGCCGTGGCGGGATTGCGGAATTCGCGGATGCGGGCGGCCAAGTAGCGCGCCTGATCGACTTGGCCGGCTTGGGCCAGGGCGTCGGCCCAGGCGGTCATGAGCCGGGTGTCGAGCAGCGAGTGGGTGGTGCGTGTTAATCCGAGCAGGGCTGCTGGCGAAGGGTCGTTGACGGTGGCGGCGGCATAGTCGGCGTGGTGGGCAAACAGCAAACTCTGCTGGCCCTGTTCAATGCGCTCCTCCAGTGACAGGGTGGTGTTGCCCGGCTGGTAAATGATGACCACACGCTGGTAGTCGATGGCTGCCAGCACGGCCCCCAAAATCATCAGCAGCGCCAACACCATGCGCCAAGGTTCGTACAACACGGAGGCTGGCGGCGGAGACCATGTCCCCGCCGTGGGGGCTGGTGGCGGCGCCGTGACCCACAGCGGATGAGGCCGCAGTGCCAAACCAAACGCCCAGGCGGTGGGCAGCAAGAAATAGCCGTACCACAGAGGGTACTCCAGCAAGCTGTGAACCCCGGCGATCATCACCACCATGGTGGCCGCCCGACTGGTGGCGCTGATGTCTTCGTCGGTCTGCGCGAAGCTGCGCTGCCAAGCTTGCCACAGGCCCCAGCACAAAGCGAGCGTCAGGGCAACCGCAGCGGGCAGGCCCATCTCGACGGCCACATGCAGCGGCAGGTTGTGGGCGTGGTCAAAGAAGGCCACGGGCCGGCCCGGGAAGGGAGTCAGCGACCAAGCATAGTTAAAGTTGCCGATGCCCACCCCCGTCCAAGGCTGAGCCAGTATCAAATCCCAGGCGTTGCGCCAGATGCCAAAACGGGAGGCCGACAGATCGGCCTCGGCCAAACGTGCCTCGCCGCCGAACGTGGCGTGGGTCAGGTGTGACCAACCGGCCATGACCAACCAGCCCAGCAGGTACACCAGGGGCGCGGCCATGAGCGCGTGGCGGATCGGGCGATTCAAGCGCCGGTCGAATGCCCCCCACACGCTCAACATCAAGATGCCCACCACCCCGGTGCGTGAAGCGGTCAACACCACGCCCAAAGTCAAGAGGCTGCCCAGACCGAGCAGGGTTCGCCCGGAGACACGCCAGCCCAGCAACTGACCACTGCGGGCCACGGGCACCAGGGCGATCAGGCTCCACAGCAGCAAGGTGCTGAGGTGATTGGGTTGGCGAACGTTGCCAACGGCTCGGCCAGGCAGCCCTGAGCGGGCAATCAGCACGCCATCGGCCCAGTGCGGCCAGAACACCTGGATCAATGCGATGAGGCTGGACAGCCCACCCGCCAGCAGCAGGGCTGCCCAAAAGATACCGCCGTGTTCGGCCAAACCCGCTGGGGCGGTGACGGCCCCTCGCATCACCAGCACCGCGCACACCAGCATGAGCACGGTGGACAAGGTCATGGACAGAGGCACCGATGCCCAACCCCACGACAACCCTGCCGCGACCACCAAGCTGGCCAGCGCCAGCAAGGGCCAGCGCACCGCCGAAGCGGCAGCCGAACTGGACAGCGGTTGCACCATCGGCGTGCTCACGCCGAGCAGCATCCCCCAAACCGCCACCGACAGCAGTTGGTTGAGCAGTGTGGACGACGGGCTGAAACTGATGGCCAACAGGTACGGACTGGCCAGAAGCGCCGCCGCGATCAACAGGCGCCCAGAAGCTTGGCGGGAGGGACTCAGCATGGGCGGCAATCTTACCGGCCCCGTCAGGCCCGACTCGCGGGGGTGTCCTTGCCGGTTTCTTCGTGGTACTCGTCGTCGATGTTGACGGCCCAGATGGCGGACTTGTCGGATCGGCCCTGCACGATGGCTTCGACCGCCAATTTGGCCGAGAGCATCGAATGGTCTTGGTTGTTGTAGCGGTGCATGCCGTTTCTCCCCACCAAGTACAGGTTGGGCAGGGTGTCCAGCGCCGCCCGCAGGTGATCAAACTGAGCGTAGGCCGAACCAAAGTAGCCCGGATAGGCCTTAGGCATGCGAATGACCGTGATGTCCAGCGCATCGGCCGCGTCGGCCATGCCAATTTGCTCCATTTCGCGCAGGGCCAGGGCCTTGAGTGCGTCGTCCGACTGTGCCCACAGTGCATCGTCTTCGCGGGCGAAGAACTCCAAGCCCACCCACACGGTGTCCGGATCGGCCACCAAATAGGGGCTCCAGTTGTTGAAAATCTGCAAACGTCCGACCTTGACACCGGGTTCTTGGATGTAAATCCAGTTGTCAGGAACGAGGTGGGTGCGTGGGTGGATGGACGCTCGCGTGGGGCGCAGCTTGCGGTACAGCACGCCGACGGTGATGAAATCGCGGTACAGCAGCTGCTCCCCGATGCGGGTGACTTCTGCCGGCAAGGCGGGGGTCAGCGCCAGGGTCAGGTCGCGCACGGGCATGGTGGAAATCACATGGGAGACCGCCCGCTTTTGCACCGAACCATCGGGCCGACGGAAGCTCACCGCCTCAATGCCCCGCTCCCCCCGGTGCAGTTGTTGCACCTGGGCTTGCATCAGCAGCTCACCACCTCGGCGGGTAAAGCGCTCGGCCACCGTCTCCCACATCTGACCCGGGCCCAGTTTCGGATAGAGAAAATGTTCGATGAGGGACGTTTGCTGCGCGCTGGCTTGGCCGTTCAGCCGCTTGCGCAGGGCGTGCAGCAGCATCTTGGACACCGACAAACTCTTGACGCGCTGCGCGCCCCAATCGGCGCTGATCTGATCGCACGGAACCCCCCAGACCTTTTCGGTGTACTCCTTGAAAAACTGGAGATAGAGCGAACGCCCGAAGCGGTTGATGAAAAAATCTTCCAGCGAACGCTCCGGCTGGATGGGGCGCAGCGAAGACAGCGCGTAGCTGGCCGCAAAGCGGGCGCACTTCACAGCGCCGAGCTTGCGGGCGGTGTCCAGGCCGGGGCGCAGCGGATAGTCAAAAAACTCACCGCTGAACAGGATGCGGGAGAGGCGGTTGCGAACCAGCATCACGTCCGCATCCTGCTCGTGGGCACGGATGTCTTGGGCGCCGAGCAGACGCTGTGCGCCTTGGTACGCCAGACGGAACGAGGTTTCGTCCGAGGTTTGCTCGGGCAGGGCGATGGGCAGGGTGTTGCGCCACCAGTCCATCACCCAGTCGGATTTTGAGAAGAAGCGATGGCCCCCGATGTCGATGCGGTTGCCTTTGTGGTTGACCGTGCGCGAGAGACCACCGATGTAATCGGTGGCTTCAAGGACGGTGATCTGGGGAACCCCAGCGCGTTGAAGCTCGGTGGCAGCCGTCAATCCGGCAGGCCCGGCCCCGATGACCAGAACGGAATTCATGCAGAGGAAGCGCGAGTGGTGAACAGGGCCATTTTGCGCAAGATGAAGTTGATGCCGAAGCTGCCGAGGGCAGCCACCCCCTTAGATGCCATGTAAGGCAGCCCGCCCCACTCGGTGCAGCTCCACAGCAAGCTGGTGTTGATCACCAAACCGACCAGCCCGATCAAAGTGAAAGCCAAGAAACCGTCATGCCAGCGGCGAAACGAGTGTTCTTCGAACACCCACACGGTGCTGAGCACAAAAGCCACGAGTGAACCCAAGGTGAAACACAGCACGGCAGCCGGCAGGTAATGCCAGTGGGCTTTTTCGACCAGCAAAAACAACCCGCCAGCGTCCACCAGCAAGGCCAGGAGGCTGACGCCGAAATAGCGGAGGAATTCGCGAATCCGAAAAATCGGCGGGGGTTTGGGGAGGGGCTCAGACGGTTCGGGGTCGAGTGTCCAAGTGGGAGTAGAGGAGCTCACGGCAGATGTTCAATCCAGTCGAGGTGGTGTAGCGGTGCGCCTGAGTTGAGCGCAATCGAAAATGGACAGCGTCGGATCGGTATAAGGCGCGTACGGATGGGGGATTTGATGAGTGGCATCTGGGTATTGGCCCTGAAGCAACAAGAAATCCAGTTCAACATCAGCGCACAAGCCAGCGGGGTTGGTTGCCATGGTGGCATCCAGGCGGCGGCCTCCTGACTCCTGAATGCCCATCTCCGCGATAAGATTTAACCGCCTGCTAATTTCAAGCGTTAATTGACGTGAAAAAATAGCACCCGCGCCCTGCTGAAAACTGGCGTAGCTTGCACGATTGAGAACCAGCCAGGTGTGCGTCAATCCCTGATCCCAGTAGACGACGGCGCCGGGCGGCACGATCGCTTGGATCGAACGAACGTCAGGAGGGGCTTCATCCATTGTTTTCCATTGCGCATAGATCGCATAGCCGCTGCACACGGTGACGATGGCGGCGACCAACGCTTGCGGAATTGTGGGTTTGGGTAGTTTTTGGGTCAACCACAGTGAGCCTGCAATAAGGGGCAGAGTGATGACAGGTTCTTGGCTTAAAGCAAATAAAACCGGGAATGCAGCCGTGGTTTGGCTAAAAATGAAAATGTGAACAACAATATCCGGATAAATGGCAGGTAGTGTGAGTGCAAAAATTCCAGCAGCAACGAGGATGCTGGGATATTTTATTCGCGGATGATTGTTGAAAAACTCCCGCCCTTGGGGGGTTGTGATCCACAGTGCAAGAGGCAGGCAGAGATGAATTGACCAACTCTGGCTGACCAACATAGCAATGACCATCATGGTGTGGATGAGGTCGGGTGTTTTCCAATTGGCTGGGGCATGCAGAGTTTGTACCCACAGCGCAGGGATGAGAATTTGACCCACCCACAACACCCGCCACAATTGAAGCTGCACCAGCAATGCATTTCGAGCGTAAATCCCCAGTGCCCAGAGGCAGAGATCAATCACAATCAGGTATCCCGTGACCTGTGCCAAACGCCGCAATATCGGGCGGTTTTCAACCCGAACCACATGCCAGCAGAGAATTAACAGACCGATGGTGCCGGTGATACGGTAGGGCGGCCAAGTCAGCGGGGTGATGTAAATATTGCGACTGCTAATGACATCCCACCACGGTGCATCAAGCACCGTCAGTATCCGACCAAAAGGATCAATGTTCAAAAAAACAGCCAAAGAGATGAGCAGGCAACCGATTCCACCCGTGAGGTTGCGTATGCGTGGGGGTGTCATTCCCCACACAATCACCAAAGTGGGTAGCGCCATCAGCGGGTGAAACAGCAAGGCTGTACCGCCCAGTATCCAAGCGGTGAGGTTTTTATTTTTGATGGATTGGCTGATCGCTAGCAGCGATAAACCTTCAGCCCAGCATCGAGGGGTGACGATGGCCTCACCAAACTTGAAAAACCCTACACCATCGTAAGTGCTAGGCAAGAGCATCACCAAAGCCAAGGTGGCCACTCGGAATGAGGTAGGTTGGTTTTGCGTTAGGTTATATGCCAGAGCCAAGGCGCCAATCGCCCATACGCTGCGGCCCCCGAAACTCATCAACCAAGCAGCGTGCTTTATCCCCATGAATTGAATTGCATGGGCATATAAGCTGCCAAAAATGCTGTAGTTTCCTTGGGTAAAACTATCAAAAAAGATATCACGGCTAAAATTCAAAACCAGCAGATGGCGGAGAGCTTCACCTGAATAAAAAATGCCATCGTGATCGGCGGGCCCAAGAAACTCCCGAGATAGCCACCAAATGCCCATGATCCATATCATGGGCCACATGGCCGTGTTGCTGGCGTTGAGTTTCATTGCAAAAATTCAATAAAAAAGCCGGTGCATAGCACCGGCTTTGATGAGATGAGCGAACCCGCGCAGAGCGCGGACTCAAATCAAGAGGTGGCGCATTGGCCCGGCAGGTACTTGGCGTTCATGCCAGGAGCGGTACAGCGCCAGGTGCCTTCAGTTACAGAGCGCGTCCACACCAAGCTGGAGGTCGCCAACTTGGCATTGGCACCGGGGCGGTTCAGGGCGCAGGAGACAGTCTGGTTGGTGGTCAGAGTTCCCACGACCGAGACGGTGCAATAGGTGGTGGTGGTACCAATACCGATGTAACCATCGTTGTTCGAGGCGGTGTTCTGCGACACAACGCCCTTGGCGATGAACACCTCAACTTGCTCCTTGGCCGGGGTGATTTCCTTCAAAGCCGAAGTCGCTTGGGCCTTGATGGTGTAGTCTTGGTAAGCGGGCAGGCCCACGGCAGCCAGAATACCGATGATCGCCACCACGATCATCAGTTCGATCAGGGTGAAGCCCTTCTGAACGCGTTGCATAACAAACTCCTTGAGAAACCAGCTGTCGAGGCTGGGGAGAAGAAAAAACCGACGACGCGCAAGGTTAAGCAGATATCATGCCGGCGCCGATCTGCCTTGTCGCTGGCGAAGAATGACGTGATGAGACAGTGCCGTAACAATTCAGCGCGGTCGGATTGACATTTTCTGTCAGAGGGAGTGGCGTGACAAAAAACGTCAGGTTCAGCACTGGATGAACTGCATCCGGGTGCCGGCCAGCTCAATCAAGTCGCCGTTCTTCAGCGGGGTGACACCATCCGCAACGTCCTGTCCATTCACCCTGGGACGCACAGGGCCTTCGACGTGCGCTAGAACATAGCCCGTAGGACGCTTGGCGATCGAAGCCACCTGCGTGCCGGGTTTTCCGACCGTCGTCACAGCCTTGTTGAGTACCACTTCCCGGCCGGCAGCACCACCGTTGAGCACTTTGAGTGAGGCCGGTAGCTGGGGGGCTGGTGGCGGGGGGGCGGCTGAGTGGGCTCCGCTGGGGCGCAGAATCATCGTGCGCTCGTAGTCGGGTGACTCGGCCATGTAGCGGATGCGGTACTTGCCGATCTCAATCAGGTCATTGTGAGCCAGCAGTTGTTTTTTGACGGCTTTCCCATTGATGTAGGTGCCATTGGTGCTGTTGAGATCTTCAATGAACACATCGCCGCCCACCGAGTGCAGCACTGCGTGCTCGCCGCTGACGGCGAGATTGTCGATAACGACGTCGTTGTAGGGGCGGCGGCCCACCGTGACCCGATCCTTCAGGAGCGGGGCTTCTTTCACCACAACGTTGTCGAGCGAAACTACCAGCTTGCCCATGTCTTCCCTCAAAAACTGCCGGGATGGCGGGATGTCAGCGCTTGAAGAGCCACCCAGAGCGCTTGGGTGCCGAGGGCACACCATGTGCTTTTGTTAGCACGACAGCGATGTTATCGCGCCCCCCTGCGGCGTTGGCGGCATCCACCAAAGCGCGGCCTTGCGCCGATAGGGGGGCTGCTGTACTTAGCAAGGCCGCGATTTGGGCATCCGGCAGCATGTCGGACAAGCCATCAGAACATAACAGCACGACATCACCGGCGCGCAGATCGTGCCCGCTCACGTCGAGGCTGACCATCGGCTCCACACCCAGCGCCCGGGTGACCAGGTTGCGATGGATCGAAAACTTGGCTTCTTCGGGCGTGAGCAGCCCCGCGTCGATCTGATCCTGCAACAAGGAGTGATCCCGGGTGATCTGTTCGAGTTTGCCTTCGCGGTAACGGTAGCCACGCGAGTCCCCGATGTGGCCGATCCAGAACCGATCCATGCCGTACAGCGCGACCACCAAGGTGGTGCCCATGCCCGCATACTCTGGCACGCGCTGGGCGGCGGTGTAGACCACCTGATTGGCTCGTTGTGCGCTGGCGATCAGCGCCCGGCGGATGTCTTGATCGCGGGTGCTGACCTGCCCGGCTGCGACCCAGCGCGCAAACTCATCCCGCACTTCCCGCACGGTCATCTCACTGGCGACTTCACCGGCGTTGTAACCCCCCATGCCGTCGGCCAAGATGCACAGTGCCAGGGACTCGTCAATCAACGCCGCGTCCTCGTTGTTTTGGCGGGTTTTGCCGGGATCGAGGAAGCTGAAGTATTCGAGGCTGATGTCCGTGGGCGCTTTGAAAAAGGGGGTCAGGGACAGGAAGTCAAGCATGGTACACAGCGGCGGCGAAGTGACGCGGCGCGGGGTCGCCAGACACATGCCTGGCCGGAGTCTGGCCTCGCGGACGTGCTGGCGATTGTCCGTGTTTTATGTCACCGCTGCGGAGGCTTCTCCCATCCGGCCTTGGGGGTGGGCGCTGTCAGGAAGCTTTGGAGGCGTCCGCGCTGGGACGGCGCATCATCACCACCTTGCCGATGATCAGCACCAGCAACGCACCCACCACACCTGCACCGTAGCGCACGCTGGACAGCACTTCCGGTGCGGCGCCCTCTCGGGTGGCTGGCAGCGTGGGCAGGTGGCCCAAAATGGCGGGGTCGCTCACGGCCATGGTGCCGGCAATCCAGCCCAGCAACATGCCGCCCAAGACGATGATCATCGGGAAGCGGTCCATGAGCTTGATCACCAACTGGCTGCCCCAAACAATGATGGGAATGCTCACCAACAGGCCAAACACCACCAGCGGCATTTGGTGGTCACCGCCGGCGCCTTGCGCGGCTCCGGCGATGGCGATGACGTTGTCCACACTCATCACCAAGTCGGCCACGATCACGGTTTTGACAGCGCCCCACAGTTTGTCGGAGGACGCGATGTTGCCGTGTTCATCCTCATCATCGGGGGCAAGCAGTTTGACGCCAATCCACACCAGCAGCGCTGCACCGGCCAATTTGAGGAAGGGAATCGCCAGCAGGGTGAGCGCAAAAAAGATCAAGATCACGCGCAGCACGATGGCACCCGCCGTGCCCCAAAGAATGCCTTTGGTGCGTTGCGAATCCGGCAGCTTGCGGCAGGCCAGGGCGATGACCACGGCGTTGTCGCCGCCCAGCAGGATGTCGATCATGATGATCTGACCGACCGCCAGCCAGAACTCGGCGTGCATGAACTGTTCCATAGGGTAAAACTGTGTGTTGGTGGATGAAGCAGGGGGCGAGTGTAGAAGCCCACTCGGTTGGATGCCGAAGGACAATTACAAATCCTGACAGCACAAGCTGTCAGCACTCCGGCAAACCCATTCGTGTTTACCCTTGGTTCAGCAAGGAGCCCGCCAAGCAAACAGGCCGCACGAGGCGGCCTGTGTGGGGAGACGGTGCAAGCCCACCGGAGACGGCGGGCGAGGCGTCAGACGTGCATCAGAGCATGGCCTTCAGCAGACGGGCCATTTCCGACGGGTTGCGCGTCACCTTGAAGCCGCACTCTTCCATGATGGCGAGCTTGGCGTCGGCGGTGTCAGCGCCGCCGGAGATCAGCGCGCCAGCGTGGCCCATGCGCTTGCCCGGAGGGGCGGTGACGCCAGCGATGAAGCCGACGACCGGCTTCTTCATGTTGTCTTTGACCCAACGTGCGGCTTCGGCTTCGTCCGGGCCACCGATTTCACCGATCATGATCACGGCGTCGGTGTCCGGATCGTCGTTGAAAGCCTTCATCACGTCGATGTGCTTCAGACCGTTGATCGGGTCACCACCGATGCCGACGGCGGACGATTGGCCCAGGCCGATTTCGGTCAGCTGTGCCACGGCTTCATAGGTCAGCGTGCCCGAGCGCGACACGACACCGATGCGGCCCTTGCGGTGGATGTGACCGGGCATGATGCCGATCTTGATTTCTTCCGGGGTGATCAGGCCGGGGCAGTTCGGGCCCAGCAGCAGGGTCTTCTTGCCGCCGGCGGCTTCCTTGGCCTTCATCTTGTTGCGCACCATCAGCATGTCCCGGACGGGGATGCCTTCGGTGATGCAGATGGCCAGATCCAGATCGGCTTCCACGGCTTCCCAGATGGCGGCAGCAGCGCCAGCGGGCGGCACGTAGATCACCGACACGGTGGCGCCGGTTTCAGAAGCCGCTTCCTTGACCGAAGCGTAGATGGGAATTTCGGAGAACTTCTCACCGGCCTTCTTGGGGTTCACGCCGGCAACAAAGCAGTTCTTGCCGTTGGCGTAAGCCTGGCAGCCCAGGGTGTGGAATTGACCGGTCTTGCCCGTGATGCCCTGGGTGATGACCTTGGTGTCCTTGTTGATGAAGATCGACATGTTCGTGTTCCTTGGCTCGGGCAGGGCTTACTTGACGGCTTCGACGATCTTGGTGGCCGCTTCGGCCATCGTGTCAGCAGCGATGATGGGCAGACCGGAGTCCTTCAGGATCTGCTTGCCCAGCTCTTCGTTGGTGCCCTTCATGCGCACGACCAGCGGCACGGTCAGGTTCACAGCGCGCGAGGCGGTGACCACACCGGTGGCGATGGTGTCGCACTTCATGATGCCGCCGAAGATGTTCACCAGGATGCCCTTGACTTCCGGGTTCTTCAGCATGAGCTTGAAGGCTTCGGTGACCTTCTCAGCGGTGGCACCGCCGCCCACGTCCAGGAAGTTGGCCGGCTCGCCGCCGAACAGCTTGATGGTGTCCATGGTGGCCATGGCCAGGCCGGCACCGTTCACCAGGCAGCCGATGTTGCCGTCCAGCGAGATGTAAGCCAGGTCGAACTTCGAGGCTTCGACTTCGGCCGGATCTTCTTCGTCCAGATCGCGGTAGGCCACGATGTTGGGCAGGCGGAACAGGGCGTTGGCGTCGAAGTTGAACTTCGCGTCCAGGGCGATCAGGTTGCCCTTGCTGTCACGGTTGAGCGGGTTGATTTCCACCAGGGAAGCATCCGTCTCCATGTAGCAGCGGTACAGGTTCTTGAACAGCGTGACGGCTTGTTCAACGGTGTGGCCTTCCATGCCGATCGCGGTGGCGATCTTGGCGGCCAGTTCGTCGGTCAGGCCGGTCAGCGGATCGATCACTTCGGTGACGATCTTTTCCGGGGTGGAGTGGGCCACCTCTTCGATGTCCATGCCGCCTTCGGAGGAAGCGATGAAGGCCACCTTTTGCGAAGCGCGGTCGGTCACCAGGGAGACGTAGAACTCCTTGCCGATGTCAGCGCCTTCTTCGATGTACAGGCGACGCACCTTCTGGCCTTCGGGGCCGGTTTGGTGGGTCTTGAGCTGCATGCCCAGGATTTGGCCGGCCAGATCCTTCACGCCGTCCAGGGTTTTGGTGACCTTCACGCCACCGCCCTTGCCACGGCCGCCAGCGTGGATTTGAGCCTTCACGACCCAGACCGGCCCGCCCAGCTTCTGAGCGGCTTCGACCGCCTCTTGCACGTTGAATGCCGGATAGCCGCGCGGCACCGGCACGTCGAATTGGCGCAGGATTTCCTTGCCTTGGTACTCGTGAATCTTCATGGGGGTCTTTTCGTGAGGTCAGGACGAAAGAGGAGG
The DNA here is from genome assembly GCF_002222655.1 of Vitreoscilla filiformis. Taxonomy (GTDB): domain Bacteria; phylum Pseudomonadota; class Gammaproteobacteria; order Burkholderiales; family Burkholderiaceae_C; genus Ideonella; species Ideonella filiformis. The sequence continues at coordinate 805,185 of NZ_CP022423.1, forward strand.
AGCGGCGGGAGCCGTCTCGGGGACGCCCGCCGAAGAGGGTGAATTCACCGGCGGGAGATTCTGCGACAGATTGTTGGCGCCGGGCTGACGGAACCAGCGCGGGTAGTGCAAGCGCACGACTTCGCCGGTGGTCACCAGGGCGTGGCAGCGGTCAAGCTGGAAGGGTTTTTCGTCACCGTCGCCCACAGGGTGGATCACTTCGCCCACCATGGACTGCACCACGGCGGTGGGCAGCACGGTGGCCAGCTCGGTGAGGTGGGTGCAGCCTTGGGCGCCGCCCACGCGTTCGCGCACGGCGTGGCGGAAGCCTTGCATCAGGTTCAGGCCGACCAAGCGGGCGTAGACGTCACCATGCGCTTCACAGTGGCCGGGATAGGGCACGCTGCGAGACTCGGAGCCGGCTTGCAAGATGTTGAAATTCAGATCCACCACCAAGCGCAGCATCAGATCATGCACCGGCTCACCCGCCGGGTGGATGCCTCGGCCAACGAACACCGAACGGCCTTTGACATCGGTGACGCGGGCGTCGATTTCCCACAGGCCATCGGCGCGCTCGAACGCTTGCACCTCCAGGGTGCGGCGGTGGCGGAATTGGCGTGAAGGGTCGGAAGGCGGCAGCGGCATGGGCTGGCAAACGCAAAAACGAACGACCGTTCGTTGCTGGGTTGAAACAGCCCGGGACTGTATCACCGTGCTGCAACGCAACATAGGCACGCCAAACCTAGGGTTTTCCTGGATCTTCGTCCCCTGCTGGGTCATGGAGAACGCGGCGGATCACGTCGCCTGAAAACCCTCGGGCGGCCAAAAAACGCATCTGGCGGGCTTGTTCACGCACGTCCTGCGCGGGGGTGCCGAAGCGGCGTTGCCACAGCGCCCGCGCCCGATCCAGCTCGGTGCTGCGCAACGTCTGGGCCAAATCGTCGGGGAGTTCGACCCCGTGGCGGGCCAACTCTTGGCGAATGCGGGCCTGGCCTTGCCCTGCTGCCCGAGTGTGAACCCGAGATTCAGCGAAACGGGCATCGCTCAGATAACGCTGGGCTTCCAACTCGTCCAGCAGGGTGTCGATGGCGCGTTGCCAATCGGTGTCCTCGCCGGAGCCATCGGGATCGGCGGCCCCGATTTTGCGAGCGTGGGCCCACAGCTTGGTGCTCAGCTCGTGGCGGCTGTGCTCGCGCCGCGCCAGCAATGCCAGAGCCTGGCCTTTGAGGCTCAGGGCAGGACGTTGGCGGGGCGGTCGAGGGTTCACTCGGCGGGGGCTTCGTTGAGCAGCGGCACCCCGAAGTGGGCGCGCACCCGGTTTTCGATTTCGCGTGCCAGCTCGGGGTTTTCTTTCAGGAATTCGCGGGAGTTGTCCTTGCCTTGGCCGATTTTTTCGCCTTTGTAGGAGTACCAAGCCCCCGCTTTGTCCACGATTTTGGCTTGCACGCCCAGGTCGATGATCTCCCCTTCGCGACTGGTGCCTTCACCGTACAGGATGTCGAATTCCGCTTCCTTGAAAGGTGGGGACACTTTGTTTTTCACCACCTTCACGCGGGTTTCGTTGCCGATGATGTCCTCGCCCTTTTTGATCGAACCGATGCGGCGGATGTCCAGCCGCACCGACGCGTAGAACTTGAGCGCATTGCCGCCCGTGGTGGTCTCCGGGCTGCCAAACATCACACCGATCTTCATGCGGATCTGGTTGATGAAAATGACGGTGCAGTTCGATTTTTTGATCGTCGCGGTGAGTTTGCGCAGGGCCTGGCTCATGAGGCGGGCCTGCAAGCCGGGCAACTGGTCGCCCATTTCCCCCTCGATTTCGGCCTTGGGCGTGAGGGCCGCCACCGAGTCCACGACCACCAGATCGACCGCCCCCGAACGCACCAGCGAATCCACAATCTCCAGTGCTTGTTCGCCCGTGTCCGGCTGGCTGATGAGCAGTTCTTGCAGGTTCACACCCAGCTTTTGGGCGTATTGCGCGTCCAGTGCGTGTTCCGCGTCGATGAAAGCAGCCACCCCGCCGATTTTTTGCATCTCGGCCACCACTTGCAGGGTGAGCGTGGTTTTGCCCGACGACTCTGGGCCGTAGATCTCGATGACGCGCCCACGCGGTAGGCCCCCCACGCCCAATGCAATGTCCAGCCCGAGCGAGCCGGTAGAGACGACTTGGATGTCCTCCACCTGCTCACCCGCGCCCAGCCGCATGATCGAGCCCTTGCCAAACTGCTTTTCGATTTGCGCCAATGCGGCTTGCAGGGCTTTGGCTTTGTCGGGGTTGAGGGTCTTGGGATCCATCGAAGCTCCTGAGATGGCGATAAACGGCAATGATCAAGCTGTATATTCGTACAGTATGGCGTTCCCGTCAACTGTCAGGGGTCAGGGCTCTGCCTAAAATCAACGGTTCTAAGAACCGGCTGGAACTGGCCCGCAAAGCCGGTTCGCGAGGAGACCCCCCATGCGAATCCTGATTGCTGAAGATGACCAGGTGCTGGCCGATGGCCTGCTGCGCTCGCTGCGCAGCTCGGGCTATGCGGTCGACCAGGTCAGCAGTGGCAGCGAGGCCGATGCCGCCTTGGCATCCCACGAATTTGACTTGCTCATCCTAGATTTGGGCCTGCCGCGATTGCACGGCTTGGAAGTGTTGCGGCGTCTGCGTGCGCGTGGCAGCGCCGTGCCCGTGTTGATCCTCACAGCGGCGGACTCGGTCGAGCAGCGCGTCAAAGGCTTGGATCTCGGGGCCGATGACTTCATGGCCAAGCCCTTTTCCTTGCAAGAGCTGGAAGCGCGTGTGCGAGCCTTGACCCGGCGCGGTCTGGGCACCGCCAGCAATGTCATCAAGCACGGCCCGCTGACTTTTGATGCGACAGGGCGCGTGGCCTACATCAATGAGCAGATGGTGGAGCTGTCGGCACGCGAGATCAGCTTGTTGGAGGTGTTGTTGCAGCGTGCAGGCCGCTTGGTCAGCAAGGATCAATTGGTCGCCCGGCTGTGCGAGTGGGGCGAAGAAGTGAGCAACAACGCCATTGAGGTGTACATCCACCGCTTGCGCAAGAAGATCGAGCAAGGGCCGATCCGCATCGCCACCGTGCGGGGGTTGGGATACTGCTTGGAGAAGATTGCCGCTTGAAAGCGCCACCATGACGTCCGCTCCTGAGCCACCGTCCACGTCGGCGGGGGCGTCCGTGCGCGAGCAGCGCTCGCTGTTCGGCGAAATCCTCGATTGGATGCTCGCCCCCCTGTTGTTGCTGTGGCCGATGAGTGTGGCGCTAACGTGGTTGGTGGCGCAGAACATCGCCGCCCGCCCCTACGACCGCGACCTGGGGCAACTCACGCGCATGGTGGCGCAGCAGGTGGTCAGTGCGGCGGCGGCGGGCAAGCAGCAGCGCGGCCTCAGACTGCCCGAGTCGGCCGCAGCGCTGCTGCGCAGCGACGATGTCGATCGGGTGTACGTTCAGGTGTTGGATCGCGAAGGCGGGTTGTTGATTGGTGATCGTGAGATTGCCACGCCCGAGGGTGATCTGCCCGTGGCGGGTGAGGTGGTTTTTCGCGACGATCAAATCCAGGGCGAGGCGGTGCGGGTGGCGTTGCTGCGCTTGCCCAATGAGGACGATGCGCATCCTGAGCTGGTCGGTACCGTGCGCATCGGCATGGTGCAAGTGGCAGAAACCTTGGACAAACGGTCTCGGTTGGCCACGGAAATCATCAAAGGCGTGATCCTGCCGCAGTTTGTGATCTTGCCGTTGGCGGTGCTGCTGGTGTGGTTTGCCTTGGCCCGTGGCATTGCGCCGCTGAATCAGTTGCAGCAGCGCATCCGGCGGCGAGAAAACCACGATCTCAGCCCCATCGATGAACACGATGCGCCCGAGGAAGTGGCGCCCCTGGTGCGTTCCATCAATGATTTGCTGGCCCGGCTCGATCAGAGCATGAGCACGCAAAAGCATTTTTTGGCGGATGCGGCCCATCAGCTCAAAACCCCGCTGGCGGGGCTGCGCATGCAAGCCGAATTGGCGCAGCGTGAGATTGACGCGGGGGGGGATGCGCAATCGGTCAGGCGCTCGCTGCAACAGATTGCGCTGTCGAGTCAACGGGCGGCGCACATGGTGAACCAGTTGCTGGCCATGGCACGCGCTGAAGACGAGGAGCAGGCCCGGCGTCAGCAGGCATTTGATTTGGTGGAACTGGCCACCGAAACTGTGCATGACTTTGTCCCCAAAGCCATGGAAAAGCGCATTGACCTTGGCTACGAAGGGCCAGATGACGCGCAGACGTTGCCGCCGCTGGTCGGGCAGCCTTTTTTGGTGCGGGAACTGGTGCGCAATTTGGTGGACAACGCGCTCCAATACACCCCGGCGGGCGGCACGGTGACCGTGCGTGTGCGGGGGGGGGCATTGGGTGAAAGCGCCTGCGTGACGTTGCAGGTCGAAGACAACGGCCCAGGCATCCCGGAGGCTGAGCGGGAGCTGGTGTTCCAGCCGTTTTACCGCGCATTGGGCACGAATGTGGATGGCAGTGGTTTAGGCTTGGCCATCGTCAAGGAGATTGCCGATCGGCACGGAGCCGATATCGGTGTGAGTGCTGCGCAGTTAGCGCCTGAGGTGGGCGCGGTATTCACGGTGCGCTTTCCATCGGCAGCGACGTTGCCTGCCGATGGAGCGGAAGGGGATGTCAAGTCTGCATGATGCGGCGCGAGCGAGCGATGGACATCAACATGCCCAATGCCAAACCCAGTGTCACCATGGCAGTGCCGCCGTAACTGATAAAGGGCAGGGGAATCCCAACCACCGGCAAAATGCCGCTGACCATGCCCATGTTCACCATGGCATAGGTGAAAAAACTCAGCGTCAAGGAGCCGGCTAACAGGCGAGAAAACACGCTGGGGGCTTCAGCCGCAATCATCAAGCCCCGCATGAGGACGAATGTGAAAGTGGCAATCAGCGTCAGGACGCCCGCCAACCCAAACTCTTCTGAGTACGCGGCAAAAATGAAATCGGTGGTGCGCTCGGGGATAAATTCAAGGTGGGTTTGTGTTCCTTGCATGAATCCTTTGCCAGACAATCCACCCGAGCCAATGGCAATCATCCCCTGGATGATGTGAAACCCTTTGCCCAGGGGGTCTTTGGTGGGATCTAGCAAAGTGCAAACCCGGTGCTTTTGGTAATCATGCAGCACCCGCCAGTCCACGTCGGGTTCGCACAACCGATCTCCCATGATCACAATCAGACCGATGCCGGCTGCTCCCAGTGTGACCACCGGCAGAATGATGCGCCAGCTCAGTCCCGCAAAGAAAATCACATACAACCCGCCCGAGAGAATCAGCAAGGATGTGCCCAGATCGGGCTGTTTCATCACCAGCCCGACCGGAATCAGCAGCAGCGCCCCTGCGACGCCAAAATCCAGCGGGCGTAATTGTCCTTCGCGTTTTTGGAACCACCAGGCCAGCATCAGTGGCATGGCGATTTTGAGGATTTCGCTGGGCTGAATCACAATTCCTACGTTCAGCCAGCGGGTGGAGCCTTTCTTGGTGATGCCAAACAGCGCCGTGGCCACCAGCAAAACCACTCCGACGGTGTACAACGGCACCGCCAGTTGCACTAAGCGTTGGGGAGGAAGCTGGGCCACGGTGAACAAAATCAGCGCAGCCAACAGCATGTTGCGGCCATGGTCAACAAAGCGTGAACCATGGTCAAACCCCGCCGAATACATGGTGACCATGCCCAGCGTGGCCAGCACGGCCAAGCCCAGCAGCAGGGGAATATCGAAATTGCTCAGCACGGGCCGGCAACGCTGCCACAGCGTAGGGCCCTGAACCACAACACCCGTCATGGGGCGACTCCTGATGGTGCGGAGGCAGGCGCACGCCGGGCTGCCGAGGCGGCGGCGCGTGCGGGCGGCGGAGAGGGCGGAGAAGGCGCGGTCGCCGACGCTGCTGCTGCTTCACCGTTAGGCAGCCCCATGGTGGCCATGCCTTGCACGGAGGTGGCCCACGGCAGCGGAATCCCAGATGCGGGCCGCGAGGGGCCGATCGGTGCAGCCGATTGTCCGATGCGGGTCTGTGCCATGTCTTCTGGGCTGGGGTAGTTGCCCAGAAGCACCATGTCGAAGACCCGCCGTGCGATGGGGGCCGCAGCGGCGGCCCCCCAGCCTGCGTTCTCGACGATCAGGGCCAGCGCAATACTCGGCTCGTCACGCGGTGCAAAGGCGACGTACAGCGAGTGGTCGCGCAGGTGTTCGGCCATGCGGGCAGGGGTGTATTTTGCATTGGGTTTGATGCCCACGGCCTGGGCGGTACCGGTTTTCCCACCACTGGCATACGGTGTGCCAGCGAAAACCCGGGTGGAAGTGCCGCCGACCGTCACCCCCCACATGGCATCGCGAATCACCGCCACATGGGCAGGGTTGAGCGGCAGAGGATCGACCGCTTGGGACGAAATGCGGCGGCGCTGGCTATTCAAGGTGTCTTCAATTTCGCGCACCAAGCGAGGCTCAAAACGCAACCCACCGGATGACAAGGTGGCCATGGCGCTGGCCAGTTGCAGCATGGTAAAGCTGTTATACCCTTGGCCAATGCCCAAAGAAATGGTTTCCCCGGCGTACCACTTTTTCAATTCGGGGCGGCGGTAGGTGCGGCGTTTCCAGTCGGTGGAGGGCAAAATGCCAATGCTTTCGCTGTCCAGATCAATGCCAGTTTTTCGGCCAAATCCAAAAGGTTGAAGTTGGTCATGAATCAAATCCACGCCCATTTCGTTGGCGAGTGTGTAGTAATACACGTTGCTGGATTCGACGATCGAGCGCCGCATGTCCATGGCGCCACCACGCTCGTTCTCGGGGCTGCCGTAGCGGTGGCCACCAAACATGAAAAATCCACCGTCGTGGATGATGGTTTTGGGCGACCGTTTGCCGGCGTTCAGCGCGGCCATGGCCATGAAAGGTTTGTAGGTCGAGCCGGGCGGGTAGGTGCCGCGAAGGGCACGGTTCAGCAGGGGTTTGTCAATCGATTCATTCAGCTCACGCCAGTTTTCGACGTCAATGCCTTCCACGAACAAATTGGGGTCGAACGTCGGTTTGGACACAAAGGCCAAAACTTCACCGTTGCGAGGGTCAATGGCCACCAATGCCCCCCGACGATCCCCAAACAATTGTTCAATCAGGTATTGCAAACGAATGTCGATCGACAAAACCAGGGTATTGCCTGGGGTCGGTGGACGGCTGCGAAGCCGGCGCACCGCCCGGCCACCGGCGGTCGTTTCGACTTCCTCAAAGCCCGTGATGCCATGCAGTTCGCGCTCGTAGTGCTGCTCAAGACCGATTTTCCCGATGTACTCGGTGCCACGATAATTGGCGATGTCTTCGTCATCCCAATCTTCCATCGCTTCTTTTTCGCGTTGGTTGATGCGGCCAATGTATCCTATTAAGTGGCTGCCCACTTCCCCCAATGGGTAATGCCGGAATAAACGGGCCTTGATTTCCACCCCTGGAAAACGATAGCGCTGGGCAATGAATTTTGCGACCTCTTCATCGGTCAACCGTGTTCGAATCGGCAGGGATTCGAAGCTTTTACTTTCCTCCATCTGCCGTTTGAATCGACGGCGATCCTTGACTTGAATTTCGAGGATTTTAGACAGTTCCGAAATGGTATCTTCTAGGTTTTCTACCTTGGATGGGGTAATTTCCAAGGTGTAGGCGGTGTAATTGGTGGCCAACACCACCCCGTTGCGATCCACAATCCGCCCTCGGTTCGGAACGATCGGAGACACCGCGATGCGGTTGGCCTCGGCCCGCGTCAACAGCTCTTCGTGGCGATTGACTTGCAGGTGAACCATGCGGGTGACCAGCAAAGCAAAGCCAATGAAAACGAACAGTGCAGCCGCCAAAATTCGCAGGCGAAACTGTCCGAGTTCTCGCTCAATGTCACGCAGTTCGGTCATGGTGCCCGTTACAAAGGCCGGTCTTCGTCGGGATCGGGGGCGCGGCGCTGCGGGGCGAGCAGCAGCCACCCTGTCAGGGGCCACAACAGGGTTTCAAATACCGGCGCGAGCAGCAGGGCCCATCCCGGGAAACCATCCCCTACGATGATGCGAATGCCCAAAGAAACCAGGTGCGCCGCCAGAAACAGCGGTGCCACCTGGATCAGTTGCCCCCACCAGCCAAACCACAGGACACGCCGGTGGATCATGATGGCCAGGTAACTCAGCAAGGTGTAGGCCAACGCATGTTGACCCAGCAAGGCCCCCTGATGAACATCCATGACCAGGCCCAGCGAAAAACCCACGCCCACGCCGATGCGGCGGGGTTGATGGATGTTCCAAAACGCCACCACCAAAGCCACAAAATCGGGCATGGCCAACTGGCGGCCCAGCGGCAGGAAATTGAGCAGCAGTGCCACCACCAGCGTGATCCACAGGAACAGCGGGTTGACGGGCAGGAGCAGTTGATTGCTGTGGTGGGAGGGCAGCATCAAGGCTTCTCTTTGCGGCTCAAGGCCTCCGTGGTGGACGGACGCTCAGGCAACTGGTGCCCGATGGGCTCCAGCACCAGGGCGTGGCGTACCGAATCCGGCACCACCGCCGGACTGAGCAGGATGCGGGCAAAGCCACTGTCCCCGCGCCGATCCAGAGTCAGAATCTTGCCGACGGCCAGCCCGGCTGGGTAGACCCCGTCCACACCGCTGGTCGTCAGCGCGTCGCCCACATGAACATCGTCGTTGGCGGCAACGAAGCGCAGTTCCAGCAAATCGGGATCTGCGCCCCCAAAGGCCGCCGCACGGTGGCCTGTGCGTGCATTGAGGACGGGAATGGCGGCGTCCCGATCCACCAACAAAATCACTTCGGAGGTCAGGAGGTACACCCGGCCCACTTGCCCCAGGACCCCTGCTTCAGTGATGACGGGCGAGCCCGTGACCACGCCGTGCTGACTGCCCCGGTCGATGATGACTTTGCGCGAGTAAGGGTCGGCTGCTTCATAGAGCACTTCGGCGGCCAGCGATTTCACTTGGATGCTGGGGCGCAGCTCCAGCAAAGTGCGCAAGCGGTCATTTTCACGTTGCAGCTCTTTGAGGCGGGCTTCTTGCAGGGATTGGTGTGCCAACGCCAAGTGGGCCGCTTTCTCACGGGCCAGCGCACGTTCCAGCCCACCGAAGTGCGTTGCAACCTTGTCAACCCAGCCCCCAGGCCACGCGACCACCTGTTGGACGGGCAGCAAAGCCGTCACCAGCACGTTACGCAACGGGCCAGTGAGCGCCAAGCGCGTATCCGCCACCATCAAAAAGATGGCGGCAGCCGAGTACAGCCCCAGTTTGGTGAGGGCTGAAATCCCCTGACGAAACAGCGGTGGCGGGGTGCAGTCAACCGTTCCCAGTGGCATGGTGCGGTGTCAGCGTGAACCGACAGCGACAGCGCGGCTCACTCGGAAGTGAAGATCGAGCCCAGGCGTTCCATGCGCTCCAAGGCCATGCCGCAGCCGCGCACCACACAGGTCAGCGGTTCTTCGGCCACCAGCACCGGCAGGCCGGTTTCTTCGGCCAGCAGGCGATCCAAGTCGCGCAGCAGTGCGCCACCGCCGGTGAGCATCATGCCGCGATCGGCGATGTCTGCGCCCAGCTCGGGGGGTGTGTGTTCCAGGGCATTTTTCACAGCCGAAACGATCTGGTTGAGCGGATCGGTCAAGGCTTCCAGAATCTCGTTGGAGCTGATGGTGAAGCTGCGCGGCACGCCTTCCGAGAGGTTGCGCCCCTTGACTTCCAGCTCTTTGACTTCCGAGCCCGGGAAGGCCGAGCCAATGCTCTTTTTGATCATTTCGGCGGTAGGTTCGCCGATCAACATGCCGTAGTTGCGGCGGATGTAGTTGATGATGGCTTCATCGAACTTGTCCCCACCGACGCGGACGCTGCCCTTGTAGACCATGCCGCCCAGCGAGATCACACCCACTTCGGTGGTACCGCCGCCGATGTCGATCACCATCGACCCCGACGCTTCGGACACCGGTAGGCCCGCACCAATGGCGGCGGCCATCGGTTCTTCGATCAACTGCACCTCGGAGGCGCCGGCGCTCAGGGCGGCGTCTCGGATGGCGCGTTTTTCCACTTGGGTGGAGCCGCAGGGCACGCCGATGATGATGCGCGGGCTGGGCTTGAGCACCGAGCGCGGATGCACCATCTTGATGAACTGCTTGATCATCTGCTCGGTGATGATGAAATCGGCGATGACGCCGTCCTTCATCGGGCGGATGGCTTCGATGTTGCCGGGCACTTTGCCCAGCATCGCCTTGGCTTCCTTACCGACCGCTTGGATGACTTTTTTACCGTTGGGGCCGCCTTCGTGGCGGATCGACACCACAGAGGGCTCATCCAACGCGATGCCTTTGCCTCGAACGTAGATCAGGGTGTTGGCCGTGCCCAAGTCGATCGCCAGATCGGTGGACATGTAACGACGCAGGATGGAAAACATGGTCAGCCAGAAAAGGGGTGCAGCGCCATCAACGGCGCAGAAATCTGTCGGCGGCGCACAAAGGGTGGCCTCGAATGGCGGGGGATAATACCGCAAGGTTTTCTCTGGCCGCCTCGGGGGCCCTTTGACGGGCTGTCAAAGGCTTGGCCGGCCCCTCGGTTTTCGATCTCGTTCTCCCCATGGCACTCACTCTTGCGGATGTAAGCCGCATCGCCCACCTTTCGCGGCTGGAGTTTTCCGCTGCGGAAAGCGAGGCTTTGCTGGCCCAACTTAACGGCTTTTTTGGCATCGTCGAACAAATGAGCGCGGTGGACACCGCTGGCGTCGAGCCGCTCTACACGCCGCTGTCGGCGATTCAAGAGGTGCAACTGCGCCTGCGGGATGACGCCGTCACCGAATCGAACCAGCGCGAAGCCAACCAGCGCAGCGCCCCGGCGGTGGAAGCCGGCTTGTTCCTCGTGCCCAAGGTGATCGAATGAGTGCAGCGTTGCATGAGATGGGCGTGGCCGCGCTGGCCCGCGCTCTGGCTGAAAAAGAAGTTTCCAGCGTCGAAGTCACGCAGAGCCTGCTGGGCCGCGTGCAAGCACAGGCTGATTTGGGCGCTTTCCTGCATGTGAACGAGGAAACCGCGCTGGCTGCCGCCGCCGCCGCCGATGCGGCCCGCGCTACCGGTACGGCAGGCGCGCTCACTGGTGTGCCGATCGCGCACAAGGACATCTTTGTCACCAAGGACGCCCCCACCACCGCCGGCTCCAAGATTCTGGACGGCTACCGCAGCCCGTTTGATGCCACCGTGGTGGCGCGTCTGGGTGCGGGCGCCGATGGCGTGACCGGTGCTGGCATGGTGATGTTGGGCAAGCTCAATTGCGATGAGTTCGCCATGGGTTCGGCCAACACCAATTCCGCTTATGGCGTGGTGAAGAACCCGTGGAACCGCGAGCGTGTGCCCGGTGGCTCCTCGGGCGGTTCGGCTGCGGCGGTGGCGGCGCGTTTGGTGCCGGCAGCCACGGGCACGGACACCGGCGGCTCCATCCGCCAGCCGGCCAGCTTCACCGGCATCACCGGCATCAAGCCGACTTACGGCGTGTGCTCGCGCTACGGGATGATTGCCTACGCCTCCAGCCTCGACCAAGCCGGCCCGATGGCCCGTTCGGCTGAAGACTGCGCGTTGCTGCTTTCGGCCATGAGCGGGTTCGATTCGCGGGATGCCACCAGCGCCCAGCGCCCGGCGCAAGACTTCCACGCGCAAATGCTCGCCCCACGCACCGGCGCCAGTGCCGACAAGCCGCTGGCGGGTTTGCGCGTCGGTCTGCCCAAAGAGTTCTTCCCAGCGGCTTTGGCTGCCGACGTGAACGGCGTGGTGCGTGCCGCGCTGGCTGAATTGGAAAAGCTCGGCGCCACGCTGGTGGAAGTGAGCCTGCCGCGCACCGAGCTGGCGATTCCGGTGTACTACATCATTGCCCCGGCTGAAGCCAGCTCGAACCTGAGCCGTTTTGACGGTGTGAAGTTCGGCCACCGCGCCGCGCAGTACACCGACCTGCTCGACATGTACAAAAAGTCGCGCAGCGAAGCCTTCGGCACCGAAGTCAAGCGTCGCATCATGACTGGCACCTACGTGCTGAGCCACGGCTACTACGACGCCTACTACCTGCAAGCGCAAAAGCTGCGCCGCATGATCGCGGACGATTTCCAGCAAGTCTTCCAGCAGTGCGACGTGATCGCCGGCCCGGTGGCGCCGACCGTGGCGTGGCCCCTGAACGGCCACAGCACCGACCCGCTGGCCGACTACCTCGCCGACATCTTCACCCTGCCCGCCAGCCTGGCCGGCTTGCCCGGCATGAGCGTGCCCGCTGGCTTTGGCGCCGAAGGTCTGCCCGTGGGCGTGCAGCTCATCGGCAACTATTTCCAGGAAGGCACGCTGCTGCACACGGCCCACGCCTTCCAGGCGGCCACCGATTGGCACACCCGCGCTCCGGCTGGCATCTGAGGCACCGACACCATGGCAACTTCCAACAAGTCTTCCTCTAAGTTGGTGCGGGGTTACGAGGTCGTGATCGGCCTGGAAAACCACGTCCAGCTCTCAACGGCATCCAAAATTTTCAGCGGCGCTTCGACCGCGTTTGGCGCTGAACCCAACACCCAGGCTTGCGCCGTCGATCTGGCGCTGCCCGGCACGCTGCCAGTGCTGAACCGCGCTGCCGTGGAGCGCGCCATTCGCTTCGGGCTGGCCGTGGGGGCCAAGGTGGCGCCGCTGTCCATCTTCGCCCGCAAGAATTATTTCTACCCGGATCTGCCCAAGGGCTACCAGATCAGCCAGTTTGAAATCCCGGTGGTGCAAGGCGGCCAGGTGGAATTCTTCGTCGGTGACGAGAAGAAAACCGTGCAGCTCACCCGTGCCCATTTGGAAGAGGATGCGGGCAAGAGCTTGCATGAGGACTTCCACGGCCAGTCGGGCATCGACCTGAACCGCGCCGGCACGCCGCTGCTGGAAATCGTCTCCGAGCCGGACATGCGCTCGGCCCAGGAAGCCGCCGAATACGCCAAGACGCTGCACGCGCTGGTGATGTGGCTGGGCATCTGCGACGGCAACATGCAGGAAGGCTCGTTCCGCTGCGACGTGAACGTGTCGGTGCGCAAACCCGGCGAGCCGTATGGCACGCGCCGCGAGATCAAGAACCTCAACAGCTTCCGCTACCTGGTGGACGCGGTGAACTACGAGGTGAACTGGCAGATCGACCAGATCGAAGACGGCTTCGACATCCAGCAAGCCACGGTGCTCTACAACCCCGACCGGGGCGAGACCCGCGCCATGCGCAGCAAGGAAGATTCAGCCGATTACCGCTACTTCCCCGACCCGGATTTACCACCGCTGGTAATCGCGCCTGAGTGGGTGGAGCGCGTCAAGGGTGAGATGCCCGAGCTGCCGCGTGCGATGGCGGCGCGTTTCGTCGAAACCGACGGCCTGCCGGCCTACGACGCGACGATGATGACGCAAAGCCTGGCTTTCGCCCGCTACTACGAAGCTGCACGCGACGCCTGCGGGCAAGCCAAGCTCGTGGCCAACTGGTTGATGGGCGAGGTGAGCAAGCGCTTGAACACCGAAGGCCGCGAGATCGACGCGGCCCCGGTGGTGCCGGCCACGCTGGCCCGGCTGATTGGCCGGATTCAGGATGGCACGATCAGCAACAACGCTGCCAAGCAGGTGTTCGACGCGCTGTGGACGGGTGAAGGCTCCGATGTGGATGCCCTCATCGAGGCCAAGGGCCTGAAGCAGATGAACGACACCGGTGCGCTCGAAGCCATCGTCGATGAGGTGATCGCCAAGAACCCGAAGTCGGTCGAGGAATACCGCGCCGGTAAGGACAAGGCGTTCAACGCCTTGGTCGGTCAGGTGATGAAGGCGTCCAAGGGCAAGGCCAACCCCGCCCAAGCCAGCGAGTTGCTGAAGAAGAAACTCTGACGCGCCGCGTCAGATGCCGTAGCGTTCGCGGTACGCCGCGACGCGGGCGCGGTTGGCGGCCAACACTGGGTCGCCCGCCGTGTCGAGGAATTGCATCAGGTCGGCCAAGGTGGCGATGGACAGCACCTTCAGCCCCAATTCTTGTTCGACGTACTGCACGCCCGAGCGCCGATTGGCCGGATCGTCCGATGCGCGTTCCTGCCGATCCATGGTGATGGCCACGCCCACCGGGGTGGCACCAGCGGCGCGGATCATGTCGGCGGCTTCACGCTTGGAGGCGCCATCGGTGATCACGTCATCGATGATGAGCACGCGCCCGCGCACCGGGGCGCCCACCAGGGTGCCGCCTTCGCCGTGATCCTTGGCTTCCTTGCGGTTGTAGGCGTAGGGCACGCTTTTGCCCTCACGCGCCAGGCCGATGGCCACGGCAGCCGCCAGGGTGATGCCTTTGTAGGCCGGGCCGAACAGCATGTCGAATTCCAGCCCGGAGGCCAGCAAACGGCGTGCATAGAATTCGCCGAGCTTCATCAGCTTGGCGCCGTCGTCGAACAGACCGGTATTGAAAAAATAGGGCGAAGCGCGGCCGGCTTTGGTCGTGAAATCGCCGAATCGCAGCACCCCTGCTTCAACCGAGAACCGCACAAAGTCTTGGGCGAGGGAGTCGATGGGGGGCGTGTTCATCATGGAGTTCAAATGGGTTTCAGGCTGGTGACGCTGAATCTGAACGGCATCCGTTCAGCCGCGACCAAGGGGTTTCAGGCATGGGCCGAAGCGGCCGCGCCGGATTGTATGGGGGTGCAAGAACTCAAAGCCCAGGCCGAAGACGTGGCCGGGCGCTTTGAGACGGTCGCCGGCATGGCGGGGTATTTCCATCATGCGCAAAAGAAAGGCTACTCCGGCGTGGGCCTGTACAGCCGGCACGAGCCCAGCGACGTGATTCGCGGCCTCGGCATCGAGGCGTTCGACGCCGAAGGCCGCTACATCGAACTGCGGTTTGACAAGCCGGGGCGCAAGCTGTCCCTCATCAGTTGTTACTTTCCGAGTGGCTCGTCGGGGGAGGAGCGCCAGCAGGTGAAGTTCCAATTCTTGGCGGCCATGCTGCCGCACCTGCAAGCGTTGCGCACGGAGCGTGAGTTCATCCTCGTCGGCGATGTGAACATCGCCCACCAAGAAATCGACCTCAAGAACTGGAAGGGCAACCTCAAAAACTCCGGCTTCTTGCCCGAAGAACGCGCCTGGATGACGAACTTGCTGGCCGATGGCCCCAGCGGCGGCGGATTGGTGGATGTGTTTCGCCGCTTGAACCCCCACCCCGAGCAGTACACCTGGTGGAGCAACCGAGGGCAGGCGTGGGCCAAAAACGTGGGTTGGCGGTTGGATTACCACTTGGCGACGCCCGCCCTGGCGGCCACAGCACAGCGCGAATCGATCCACCTGGCCGAACGTTTTTCGGATCACGCCCCGCTGACGATTGACTACGACTTCACCCTCTGACTTTCACACTTGACCCGGAGTTGGCCCGCCATGTTTCGATACCACACCGTCCCGGTGACCGCTTTTCAGCAGAACGCTTCCATCGTTTGGTGCGATGAAACGATGGAGGGCGCGATCGTCGATCCGGGCGGTGACCTGCCGACGCTCAAGGCCGAAGTCGCTCGCCTGGGCGTGAAACTGGTGGCGCTGTGGCTGACCCATGCCCACATCGACCACGCCGGCGGCACCGGCACCCTGGCCCGGGAGCTGAATTTACCCATCATCGGCCCGCACACGGGGGATCAATACTGGATCGATGGCTTGCCGCAGCAGAGCCAGATGTTTGGGTTCCCGAAGGCCGAAATGTTCACCCCCACCCGCTGGCTGGTGGATGGCGACACGCTGACCTTGGGCCGTTGTTCAGTGACGGTGCGCCACTGCCCCGGCCACACCCCGGGGCATGTGGTGTTTCACAACGCCGAGGCCCGGCGCTGCTTTGTGGGTGACGTGCTGTTTGCCGGTTCCATTGGCCGCACCGATTTCCCCGGTGGCGACCACGACACCCTGATCACCAGCATCACCGAACGCCTCTGGCCAATGGGCGATGACACCGTGTTCATTCCCGGCCACGGCCCAGAAAGTACGTTTGGGCGGGAGCGGCGCTTCAATCCCTACGTCAATGGGTTCTGATTCTTGGGATGGAAAGAGAGTAATTCCTGAGGTTGAGTGAATTTTCCACACTTTACTAGGGAGATGTTTGTCCCCTATCCACAAAGAGATGAGCTTACGCTGTGAGGTGTAGTTGAACAGCTTGGCCGCTGAGTTCTGGGCGAGCTGCACTGTGTTTTCAGGGAGCCATCTCATGCTTGAATCGTCGCCTTCCCCCCGTGTCACCGATGCGGGGGCTCTGTGCGGACGCCACCCTTCCGATGGCGGGGCCTTGCGCCCCCGGATGTTGGGTATTCCACCAATCCCCCTCCCACAAGCCAGTGTCTTGGCCTTGGCACTGGACGAAATGGACTATGGCGTCGTGTTATTGGACGAGTCCTTCCAAGTGCTGCATGCCAACCACCAAGCGCGTGTGGCGCTGTGTCCTGGGATGGTGCTGACTTTGGACGGAACCGCTCTGCGCGTGGGCACAGCAGCCGACCAGCGCGTCTTGGAGGAGGCCTTGTTGGCGGCAGTGCGGCGTGGCATTCGTCGGCTGATTTGTCTGGGGGACGGGGAGCAGCGCATGCGCGTTTCCGTGGTGCCGTTGCCCGTCGGAGGCGGATGGCGTTCGCCGGCGGTCATGCTGGCAGTGGAGCGTACCCAAGCCTGTGCGCATCTGACAGTGCAGGGGTTTGCGCGTTTGTGCCGTTTGTCCCCGGGAGAAGAGCAGGTGTTGCAGGCGTTGTGTTTGGCACAAGATCCGGCTGAAATTGCGCGTCAGCATGGGGTGGCGCTGTCTACGGTTCGAACCCAGATCACCAATATTCGCACCAAAACCGGCACTGACAGCATCCGTGACTTGGTACACCACATGTCCATGCTGCCGCCCCTGATCGGCGCGTTGCGACAACAAGCCACCCGGGCGTCATCGCCCCAAGGGGGCACCAATTGATTGGTACAGCAGTTCCGAACCCCTGGTTTTCGTCGGTGAGGCCGGGTGCGCTGTCTAAGCATCCGCCTGAACATTTGGCCGAAGTGGTGTCACCGCTTTTGTGGCAGTTGTCACAGTCCGGAGAGATGCGGTCTTATCGCAAGGGGGCTGTTCTTGTCCAAGAGGGTCATCGGGGCGGGGGGTTGTTCATTATTTTTTCTGGGCGGCTGCGCTGGTTTTCCACCAACAACGCGGGCAAAGAGCTGACTTACGGAGAATACGGGCCTGGAGACTACGTGGGGGAGTTGTGTTTGGATGGCGATCCACACCCTTACAGCGTCGTTACCCTGGAAAGCTGCTACTGTGCGGTCATCAGCCGGCAACGCTTGGCGCACCACGTAGCGACCCGGCCTGAGTTGTGCGCCATGATGCTCGAAAAGAGCTTGGCTCGCATCCGTGCCCTGGCAGTGCTGTCGCACCAATTGGGATTGGACGATGTGTACACCCGCTTGCGGAGAGTGCTTGACGCTCCTGCGTCTCCAGAGGAGGGTGGATCGAGCCATGGATTGGCCAGCCGTGCTTGGGTGCGCTTGACCCAGAAAGACTTGGCTTGCCGCATCGGCTGTTCACGCGAGATGGTCAGTCGCTTGCTCAAAGATCTGGAGCTGGGCGGATTCATTCGACGCCATCCCGCTGGTATTGAGGTGCTGCGCAGCTTGCCACCCGGGTGGTGACATGACAGCACCATGGCGTCAAGCGCGTGGCGGCTCGAAACGCTGAGTGGGTTTGCCTGCACGCTCGTACAGTGGCGTGACCTTGGGCAGTACCGCTTGGATGTCCCGGATCCGGGTGTTGCCCGCAGGATGGGTTGAAAAAAACTCCATCGGGGCGTTGGCGTTGGCCTTCATCATTTTTTCCCACAGGCTCACACCGGCTTGTGGGTTGTAACCGGCCCGGGCGGCCAAGTCGAGGCCCACCAAGTCTGCTTCGGATTCGTCTTGGCGGCTGAACTTGAGTGTTAACAGTTGAGCGCCCATGTTGAGGGCGGCGTCACCCAGAGAGCCCAAGCCCAGCAGTGAGCTGATCAAACCCGTGCCCATGCGTGTGGCGGTTGACTTGCCCATGCGCTCGCGGGCGTGCTCGCGCAAAGCGTGGGCCATTTCGTGGCCCATGATCATGGCCACCTCGTCATCGGTGAGTTGCAGTTGGCGCAGGATGCCAAAGTAGAACGCGATCTTGCCGCCAGGCATGCAAAACGCGTTCAGCTCCTTAGAGCCCAGCAGTTGAACTTCCCATTTCCATTGGCGGGCCCGAGCGTTCCAGTCGGCGGTGTAGGGAATGATGCGCTGAGCGATGCTGCGCAGGCGCTGGACTTGGGGGTGTTGCTCGGGCAGCAATGCGTTTTTGGAGGTGGCATCGCGCTTGAGCTGGAGATACTGCTGGGCCGCAGCCCCTTCAATCTGTTCGGCGGGCACCAACTTGGCGAAGCTGGACTCGCTGCCCACCATGTCGCGCACACCACCGTCTGCGGCCAACGCGTCGAGGGGCAGGCAACTGCCGACCAGCAAGGCTTGCCCGAAACGCCGCCGGGCGTGGCGGGCGCAGGTGCAGCGCATGGCGCGCACCATGGGGGGCAGGGGCACATCGGCATCGGTGCAAAACGAGGGGCGCGAGGTCATGGCAGTTCCTGAGGCGGCACGGGGCCGGTTAATCGTCGGGGGGCGTGCCTGAAGGAGGGGGCAGATCCAAGCGTTGCACGTCGGTTCGCAGCCACCACAGCATGCCCAGGCCAGGCACGGCCAAGCCCGTGGAAATCACAAAGAACGCAGGCCATCCCATTGACGCTGACAGCACCCCCGCCAGTGGCCCCACCCACACGCGCCCGATGGCCGACAGGGCACTCAGCAAGGCAAATTGTGTGGCGCTGAAACGCTGGTGCGTCAAGCTCATCAAGAAAGCCACAAAGGCGGCTGTGCCCATGCCACCACTGAGGTTTTCGCAGGCGATGGCCAGCAGCAGTCCAACGTCCACAGCCACAGGTTGGTGGAGCTGGACAAAGCCCCAATCCAGCGCCGGAACGACCCAGCTCGCCCACTGGCCGCGCCCCGCGAGGGCCAGCGCCCAGAACCCCAGGTTGCTGAGCATTTGCAGCAGCCCGAACGCCAGAAAGGAGCGCCACAGCCCCAGCCGCAGCATCAAGGCACCTCCCAGGAGGGCGCCGGCCAGGGTGAGCCACAGCCCCATCACCTTGTTGACCACCCCCACTTCGGCGGGGCTGTAACCCATGCCTTGGAGCAGGAAGGGTGTCAGCAGCGTGCCTGCGAATGCGTCCCCCAATTTGTAGAGCACGATGAACGCGAGGAAGGCCCGTGCCCCGGGCTGTTCAAAATAAGTCGATAAACCCGTCAACAATGTTTGGAAGCGGGCTTGGCGTGCGGCGAACACCACCAGCGGCAAGGTGCCCCCCAGGCCGAGCAGCAGGGTCAACAAATCGAGCCAGCGTTGGCGCAGCAAGGGCGCCAGTGTGCTTTGGGCCATCCAAGGGGACAGCAGCGCCTGCACCGCCGGAGCGATGAGCGATTGCGTGATGCCATAACCGAGGGCCACAGCCAGTAAAACGGCCACGAAACCTTGCAAGTCCTGACGGATGGGGGCATGGTCGCGGGTGGGGGGGGTTGGCAGTCGGGGCAAGATCACGGCACTGAAGACGGCCAAACCGAGCATCACCCCCGCCATGCCACGGTAAACCGCCGGCCAAGACCAGCCGCCGCCCTGCTGTGGATCCGTCCAGATCAGGGTGAGCCCTCCCGACACGATCATGGCCAGCCGGTAGCCCATGACGTTCAGTGAAGCCCCGAGCCCTCGCTGGCGTGGGGCCAGGGCGTCGGTGCGGTAGGCGTCGCACACCACGTCTTGCGACGCCGACAGGAAAGCCACGGCCACGGCCAGGGCGGTCAAGGCGCCCAGTGAGGTATGCGGTGAAGTTTGTCCCATCCCCCAAAGACAACCCGCCAGCAGCAGTTGCACCAGCACCAGCCAACCTCGGCGGCGGCCCCATCCTGGTGGATCGAAACGATCCATCAGTGGGGCCCACAGGAATTTGAACGTGTAGGGCAGGCCAACCAGGCTCAAAAAACCGATGGTGGCGACGTCCAACCCTTCCATACTGAGCCAAGCTTGCAACGCTTGACCGGTCAGAGCCAGTGGCAGCCCAGAGGCAAAGCCCAGAATGCTGACCCACAGCCACCAGCCGAGTGCCGATCCGCGTGTCCACGCCGGTGGGGGATGAGCGGCGGGGGGGCGGGTGGGATGTGGCATGGTCAAATTCTAGGTGGATGGCCCCCCCACTCTGGGATGGCATGAAGTTTGAACAGCCCCCACAATGGCCCTTCGGGCTTGGAGATCATGGAGTGAATGGACTGGCGGACATACCCGCGTTGTATTGGCAGATTCTGGGTGCCTTGTGCGGCTTGGCCTTGGGAATCGGGCTGGGAGCAATTCGCCAGCGGCGTCAACGCGACGCAGATGCGGCCAAGGCGCGTCCACCCGAACGGGTTCATGCGACTGGAGTGGCCAGCGTGGGGCGTTCCCAGGATGCGGGCGGGCGGGTGCGCGGCAAGCCGTTGGCACCGGAGCCTGCGGGGATTCGGCGCAACGGAGCCGAGCGCACCGTGTCTCCCGTGACGGTGCCTGCGGCTTTGTCTCCCCAGGTTAATCCAGCGCCAGCCAGTGCTGACACGCAGGCGGCTCAGGCGGCAGCGCAAGAAGCATTGATGGTTTTACAAGCCCAAAACGCCGAACTACAGGCACAGCTCAAGGCGCTGCAAGCCACGCAGGCTCAAGACGCCCAAGAACGGCTGAGCCTGCTGCAAACCGAGCGGCGACGCCATGAAAGCGCCCTAGAAGCCTTGCGCCAAGAGCACAGCACCGAATTGGGACGCTTGATGAGCACCATGGTGGAACAGGTGGATACGCTACACCAGAGTTACGGGGCGCGCATCAAGTCTTTGGAGCAGGATGTGGAGCGTCTGCGCAGTGCTGCCAGTTCGGATGTCCACTGAAGATCAGCAATGGTGAAAGACACGCATGGACGTATGGATTGTGGGATTGGTCGGGTGCATGGGGGCTGTGGCAGGAGGGGCGGCGGCGGCACTGGTGCTAGGCAAGCGCAGCGTGGGAGATCCACGCCCTGAGGCGGTTCGTGTGCTGGCCTCCAGCAGCGAGATTCAGCAGCAGCATGAAACCATCCACCGTTTGCGGGATGCCCATGCAACCCTGACGGCGAAGTTCAACCACGCCGTGCAGCAGCACGAGAGTGCCATGATCGCCACGCGCAAAGACTACGAGCACCGCCTCGAGGTGCAGCGCAAAGACCATGCACTGGAAAAAGCGGGGTTCGAAGAGGAGCTGCGGCGGCTGAAGGATCAGTTGTCGCGCATCGCTGCGGCGGCCAAGGAAGGCTCGTTCATTTCAGCCAACTCGTTTGCTCCGACCCAGTTTGACGATGTCGAGCAGCCCGAGGCCCAGGGCGCGCAGCGCTGAACTTGCCGGGGTGCCAGGCGTTGGGCGGATCCTGGGCAAGCGCAGCGGGGCTGGCTGGCGCATCGGTTCCAGCAGGCGCAGCGGGGGGTGTTCGCACTCACCGGGCAGCAAGTCCAGCGAGGCGGGGGAAAAGGCAGTGGTTGGCATGATGAATCAGGAATAACCCTTGGTTCTCATCCTAAGTTCCCGCAGTTTTGCGGGCAATGGCTCTTTCTGCAAAGGAACTTTGCAGATGCGCCAAAACGACGGGGTTCGGTGTGGATTCAGTTCAGGGAGGTGAGGCATGACCGTGGCCATCATCGCGGCGATGCCGCAAGAGTTGTCCGCGTTGGAGGCGGTGCTTCATGTGGAGCGCACCGACTCGGTGGCGGGGCGTCACTTCCGATGGGGGCGACTCGGTGAGGAAGCGGTGGTGCTGACGCTCTGCGGCATTGGCAAAGTGGCCGCAGCCACCACCACCGCCTTGCTGCTGGACCGTTACCAAGTGCGCGCCGTGCTGTTCACGGGCGTCGCCGGTGGATTGGGGGCAGCGGTGCGTGTGGGGGATGTGGTGGTTGGCACGTCGCTGCTCCAGCACGACATGGATGCCTCTCCGCTGTTTCCGCGCTGGGAGGTGCCTGGAACGGGGCACGCACGCTTCATGGCGGACGTGGCTTGGTCGGAGCGATTGGCGGCTGGCGCTCGCCTGGTGCTGGCCCAGCCGCATGAGGCGTTGATGCACTTCGGTATCCGTTCGGTACCTGGTTTGCATCAGGGGCTGATCATCAGCGGAGATCAGTTCATTGCGTCGGCGGCAGCGTCCACAGCGTTGCGCACGGCGTTACCGGATGCGCTGGCGGTCGAAATGGAAGGTGCGGCCGTGGCCCAGGTGTGCGCCGATTTTGATCGGCCGTTTGCCGTGCTGCGCACCATTTCTGACCGAGCGGACGATCAAGCCCACGTCGATTTCCCCAGCTTTCTGACCGAGGTGGCCGCCGGGTATTCGCGCGACATTGTGCTGGCGGCGCTTAGCGCGGCCACAGCACCCACATGCGCAAGTTTTGCCGGGTGCGTCCAGCCTGGGTAGCAGCGGTGTCACCCCAGCCCCAGAAGTAGTCGGCGCGCACCGCTCCGGTGATGGCGCTGCCGGTGTCTTGGGCCATCACCAAACGGTGCAGAGGCGTGGCCAACGTCGGATCGGTGCTGGCCAGCCAGACGGGGGTGCCGTAAGGCACGCTGCCCGGATCGACCGCGATGGAGCGAGCCGGTGTCAGCGGCACCGCCTGGGCACCCCGTGGCCCCTGGATTGGTTCAGGGAGGGGTTCCAGTGCAAAAAACACCATGCGGGGGTTTTGCCAGAGCATTTCTTGCAGTCGGCGCGGGTTGCGGCGTACCCAGTCCTTGATGCCGGGCCAAGAGGCTTCGCTGGCTTTGAGCTGGCCTTGGCTGATGAGCCAGGCACCCACCGAGCGATAAGGCTGGCCGTTGTGTCCCGCAAATGCCAGGCGGGCGGCACTGAGCCGGCCATCGGCATCTTGAAACAGCAACTGCCCGGAGCCTTGGATTTGCACCACGAGTGCGTCCAGCGGATCTTCCAGCCAAGCGATCTCTCGGCCTTTGAGGGCGGCTTGGGCGGCGGGGACGGTGTCGAGTTCGCGGCGCGTCCAATAAGGCTGGCGCTTGTTCAGATCGGCTGGCGGGGCGTAGAGCGGCACTCTGTATTGGGCCGTGGGGGTTCGGCTGGCACGCAGTTGGGGCTCGTAGTAGCCGGTGAGCAAGCCACTGTCTTGCCCTTGGGGGGATTCGACTCGGTACACCTGAAAGGTGCGTTCAACCCATGGGCGCAGCCAGGCCGCATCCCCGTCGATGGTGGGGCGCGACAGCACATGCTCACACACCCGTTGCCAGCCCACGGCGGGGCGGCTGCAACTCTGGCGCAGTGCGGGCCACCACTCGGCCAAGGCGTCCTCGCCCCAACCCGGCAGGGCGTCAAAACCTGTGGGTACCCAGCGCGCTTTGGGGCGCTCTAACACTTCGGGCGTGGGATCGGGTTGCAAGTCGGGGGGGAGTCCCGTTGCGGGCGGAGGGGAGGGGAGCGGGGTACAGGCGACCAGGCCCAGGGCCACCCACCCTGCCGCCAGCGTCCGGCGCCAAGTGCTGGCCAAAAAAAAGAAAGCAGGACGAGGCATGAACGACCAGCAAGCGATTCAAGTGCGGGGAGGGAAGAAGAACGTGGCGGGGCGCTGGCGCCAGCGTCGCCGCATCGCAGTGTAGAGCCGCCCCCGATCTTGGACGCGCAGCCCGCGTGAGGCTAGCGCCACACGGAACGCCAGGTAAAAACTCACGCCCACGTTCAGCAGGCCAATGCAAGGAATGGCCGCCACGCACCACCAGAATGCGGGGTCGTGCAGCACGTCGGCGCCCAACGCACCCAGGGCGGCGGCCAACTGGCCGGCAGCCAGGGTCACGTGACGCACTTCCAAGGGCAAACCAAAGAACGTGCCCAGCGCTGGCACGATGCCCAGCATCAGACCCAGGGAGACGTTGGCAGCAATGCCCGAAATGTGCTGGCGCCACCACTGAGCCCAATACTGCGCCCGCTGTGTGCCCAGGGTGTGCAGGAAACGCGGGTTCCAGGCGATGGCGCTGTCCAGCCGATGGAAAACAAACCAGTTCTCCACCCAACCCGCCACCAAGCTGGACACGAACAGCAGCACCCCGGTGAAGGCCGCAAACAGCACCGTCGGGCCTTGCAGGTGCAGTGTGTGCAGGACGTAGGCGGCGCTGTCCGCACCGACCACGGGGGCGCCGACGGTGGCGTTGCTCCAGCCTTGGATGAGCAGCACCACAGGCACCACCATGGCCAGATTGCCGATGATGCCCGCGATCTGCGAGCGCAGCAGGTGGGTCACTTCGTCCACAAAATCTTCGACGGCGGCGTCGTTGGCGCTGATGCCTTCGAGTTTGGCGGCCAACGTCGGGGCGGTCATGGCGGGTTGTTTGGTGGCAACGGTGAAGTGCAGCAATTGCACCAGCAC
Organism: Vitreoscilla filiformis; assembly: GCF_002222655.1. Taxonomy (GTDB): domain Bacteria; phylum Pseudomonadota; class Gammaproteobacteria; order Burkholderiales; family Burkholderiaceae_C; genus Ideonella; species Ideonella filiformis. Next base: position 829,680 of record NZ_CP022423.1, read on the forward strand.
AAAACTGGCGGCGTAGTTCATCCCTGCCCAAAAACCCGCCCAAAACACCGACAAACTCAGGGCCGAAATGGCGAATTTCATCAATGTGGTCAGGCCGATGATGGCGCCGCCCCCAGCAGCCTGGCGCAGCATGGTGCGGTATTCGTCCAGGGTGCGGGTGATGTAGTGGGCACCGGTTTCGGCGCTGCGTTCGGTGACTTTGCGAGCCAGCAGGCTGTAGTGACGCGAAAACAGCGGGGTGATGCCGTGGCGCTCCATCCCGGCTTGCACCAAATGCAGCAGCAGCGGAGTCAGCCCCTCGGCCGGCTCGGGGGCCGCCAAGCAGGCGAGTAAAGCGCGGATGCGCTGGGCTCGGGCATGGATCTGCTCGACCTGGAACACCAAGTCAACGGAGATGCCGTGTTCATCCAGGTGATGGCGCACGCTGTCGGCGGCGGCACAGCAAGTGTCTAGCACTTCGTGCAGTGCCAGTGCGGCTTGCAAGGGATGAGGGCCGTCGCGCAGGGTTTCTGCCGTCTGGACGATGCGGTGAAAGGGTCGATCCACCAGCAGCCGGGCCGACATGCGCTGGCGCAGCGCCGCCGACAGCCCAGCGGCGCGCAACTGGCTGGCCAGCAGTTGAATCGATTCGATCAGGGCTGGCTGCCAGGGTGGGGGCTCGGTGACCTCCACGGAGCCGGCGTAGAGCTGAAGCAAGCGGCGTGTGGTGGCTGTGTCCAGCGTGTGCAACCAAGAGAAGTCGTAGGGATGGCGGAACAGCAGGTGAAACAGCTCGCCCAGGTCTTGGGTTTGCGGCGTGCCGGGCAGGCACATCAAACGCAGGCGCTCGGCCAGTTCACTCAAAAAGCCTTGGCGCGGGGGGAAACCGTAATCGGCCAGCAGGCCCGTGGCGTCGAGGCGGCCAAAAATGCTGCGCAGCAAGGTGGTGATGCGCTGACGATCTTCCGGGCGTTCATCCAACACGTTGAGCAGATGGATGAGCCGCCGGGTGGGCCACGGCAGACGCTCACAAGGTGCGGGCAAGTCACCGGGGGCGTAGGCGCTGGGGGGGCCGGGTTGCTGCAACCAACCCAGCAGACGAATGAGCCACAAATGGCGCTCAGGGGCTGGCGCCTGGGCGTCTGCGGCGGTCAGGAGTTCGATCAACGTGGTGCGAGGCAACTGCCGGTGCATCAGTGCAGCGCCTGACTCTGAGACAGCTCAAACGCTGGAATCGGCAGCTCGAACCAGTGTGCGTTCTCGGTGATGCAGAACAAGGTGCCGCGCATCGTGCCGCGTGGAGTGGCGATGCGCGTCCAACTGGTGTACTCAAACTGGCCGCCAGGTTTGATCAGGGGCTGTTGGCCCACCACGGCCAGCCCACGCACGTTTTCCACATGGCCCGCGCCGTCTTGAATCACCCAGTGCCGGGCGATCACTTGGGCGGCCGCGGGGCCGGTGTTACGCAGGGTCAGGGTGTAGGCAAACGCGTACAACCCTTCAGCCGCCGAGGACTGTTCGGGCAGGTAGTGCGTTACGACGGAGCAAGCGAGAAGAGCGGTGTGCATCGCCCCATGCTAGCAACAGCTTGATGACCCTCGCATGCACGGCGGCTTGTGTGTTTCGTCAGTCGATGATCGAGCCCGTGGGGTTGATCATGGCCGTGTCCACGAACCGGGAGCCGCTGTGAGACTTGCGCGTGAATTGCAAGGCGAAGCCGGCCAAGTCCACCTTGCCAAAGTCTTCCAGCGCTGTCATGACTTTGTCCCGCGTGATGGGCGCTTTGGTGCGGCGCAGCGCTTCGATGATGACGCGGATGCTGATGTAACCCTCCAACCCAGCGTAACTCAACGGCAGTTGCGACGTTTCCGCCAGATGGCGGTACTCCCGCACCAGCGGCAATGGGCTCTTTTTGGGATTGGGCACCACCTGGCTGATGAGGGTGCCAGAGGCCGCTTTGGCCCCCGCTCCCTTTACCAGCGCCAGCGCGTCCACCACCGACAGGGTGTACACCGTGGCGCTGCTGCGTTGCTGGCGCGTCATTTCCAGCAGTTGAACCGCAGAGCGCGGGGCCGCCAGCAGCAGCACGCCGTCGGCACTTTGCAGGGCCAGGGAAGCGGCTTGCGGGTTGGCCACCCGCCCGGTGTTGCGGTCGAACTTGAACGCACTCACTTTCATGTGGGGGGCCGTGCGGGCGATGTAGTGGCCTAACGTGGTGTACGCCCCCTGGCCAAACGTGTCCTCTTGGTAAAACACGACGACTTGCCCCCGGGCATGGCGAGCCACGATGGTTTCACCCAGGACGTCGATTTCGTCGCGGTAGCTGGCGCGGATGTGGAAGATGTTGCGGTACTTCGTGACATCGTGCAGCAGCTCCGAGCCGGTGAAGGGGCCCACCAGTGCCAAGCCACCGGCTTGCAGCACGGGGGCCGCACCCATCACGTTGCCCGTGCCGGCGATGCCTGCCACGGCCACCACGCTCGGATTGCTCACCAAGGCACGGGCTTGCTCGGTGGTGCGTTTGGGATCGCCCATGTCGTCCAAAGCGACGAGGTCGAGGCGTGTGCCGTGGACGCCGCCTTGGGCGTTGACCACATTCAGGGTGGCGCGCACCGTTTCCAAATAACCTTGTGCGACCTCTTTGAGCGGCCCGGTTAACGGGCGCACCATGCCGATGGCAACGCTGTTGTTTTGTGCTGCGCTGGGGGCTGCCCAGCCAGCCAGTGCCGTGGCCGCCAGCCATTGGCGACGCGAAAGGTGCGCAGAATCGGTCATGCGTTGTCCCTCTTTTCGGTTTATGGAGTCGGATGTCAAAACCTGAAATCATGGCATAGGGGAATCCCTGGGTCAGTGAAGGCGGTGCGGGGTTTTTTAGAATTCCCGACCTTTCCTCTTTTGGACGCCCGTCCTCCTGCGCCATGAGCACCACTTACCGCATTGCCCCCAGCATCCTCTCGGCCGACTTTGCCCGCTTGGGCGAGGAGGTGCGCAACGTGCTCGCCGCTGGCGCAGATTGGATTCACTTCGACGTGATGGACAACCATTACGTGCCCAACCTGACCTTCGGCCCGATGGTGTGTGAAGCGCTCAAAAAGCACGCCGTCAAACCCGACGGCACGCCCGCGCCCATCGACGTCCACTTGATGGTGCAGCCGGTGGATGCCCTGGCCCAAGCGTTCTGCAAGGCCGGCGCCGACATCATCACCTTCCACCCGGATGCGTCCACCCATGTAGACCGCACCCTGCAACTCATCAAGGCGGAAGGCGTGCAAGCCGGTTTGGTGTTCAACCCGGCCATGCCGGTGGACGTGCTCGAATGGGTGATCGACAAGGTGGATGTGGTGCTGCTGATGAGCGTCAACCCCGGTTTCGGCGGCCAAAGCTTCATTGAAAGCACCCTGCGCAAGGCGGAGAAGGTGCGCAAAATCATCGATGCGTCGGGCCGGGACATCCGCTTGGAAATCGACGGCGGGGTGAAGACGGACAACATTCGCCGCATCGCCGACGCTGGCGCCGACACCTTTGTGGCCGGCAGCGCCATTTTCGGCAAGCCCGATTACAAGGCGGTGATCGACGCCATGCGTGCCGAGCTGGCGGCATGACCCCCCCGCCGTTTTCGCTGAGTCGTGCCCGTTTCGATGCCGTGCTGGTCGATCTGGACGGCACGATGGTGGACACCTTGGGGGACTTCGACGCCGTCCTCAACGCCATGCTGGCGGAGATGGCGTTGCCGGCGGTGCCGCGTGCTTTCATCGAACACACCGTGGGCAAAGGCTCCGAGCACCTGATTCGCAGCACGCTGGCGCAGGTGGGGGCGCTGGCCGAGCGTTTCGATGAGGCGTGGGAGCGTTACCAGCGCATTTACTTGGCGATCAACGGCGAGCATGCGCGGGTGTACGACGGGGTGGTCGAAGCGCTGACCTTGTGGCAGCAGGCGGGTTTTCAACTTGCGTGCCTGACCAACAAGCCCGGCGCATTCGCCACCGGCTTGCTGGAACGCAAAGGCTTGAGCGCATTTTTCACCCTGACCGTGGGCGGCGACGCGCACCCGCGCAAAAAGCCCGATCCGATGCCCTTGCTCAAAACCTGTGAAGCCCTGGGCGTGACGCCGGCACGCACGCTGATGGTGGGTGATTCCAGCAACGATTTACAGGCCGCCCGCGCCGCTGGCTGTGCCGTGGTGCTGGTGCCGTATGGCTACAACCACGGTCGGTCGGTGGACGATCTGGGGGCGGATGGGGTGTGCGCACGGCTGGATCAACTCGTGCCGCTTGCCTGAAGCCGGGAGGCCGCTGCTACACTCGCCGGCCTATGTTCACCTCTCGCAAACGGATGGCGTCGACACACGACCGGGGAGCCTGGCCCTGGCGTCGCTGGTCGCTGGTTTGAGCCCACTGCGGCTCGTTGCGTCCGTTTGCCGCCGCCACCGTCTGGCGTCGGTCTTCTCTTTTGATTCCCCTCGAATTGTCTGGCCCGTGGGCGGGCCTGCGTCTTCGGTTGCGCTGCGGCGTGCCTGGGCGCAGCCCGAGCGGGTTTGCGAAAGGATTGCACCGTGATCACCGAACTTGAATTCAAGAGCCTGGCCGAGCAGGGCTACAACCGCATCCCGCTCATTGCCGAGGCGTTTGCCGATCTGGAAACCCCGCTCTCGCTCTATCTGAAGCTGGCGGGCGGGCAGAAGAACTCCTTCTTGCTCGAATCCGTGGTCGGCGGCGAGCGCTTCGGGCGCTACTCCTTCATTGGCCTGCCGGCGCGCACGCTGGTGCGGGCCACGGGCATGAAGTCCGAAGTCGTCACCGACGGCCAGGTGGTGGAAGTGAACGAAGGCAACCCGCTGGACTTCATCGCCGCCTACCAAGCGCGCTTCAAGCCGCTGCTGCCACCGGGGCTGCCGCGTTTTTGCGGTGGCTTGGCCGGTTACTTCGGCTACGAAACCGTGCGTTTCATCGAGAAGAAGCTCGCCGGGGTGGTGAAACCGGGCGGCATTGGCACGCCGGACATCCAGCTCTTGCAAACCGAAGAACTGGCGGTGATCGACAACCTCTCGGGCCGGCTCTACCTCATCGTCTGGGCCAACCCGAAGACGCCGGAAGCCTACTTCAGCGCCAAGCGTCGCCTGGCCGAGTTGGCGGACAAGCTGCGCTACAGCGTCACCGCCCCGCAGGTGAAACGCGGGCCGAGTTACCCGGTGGAGCGTGAGTTCGCCAAGGCGGATTTCGAGCGTGCGGTGCTCAAGGCCAAGGAGTACATCGCCGCTGGGGATTGCATGCAGATCGTCATCGGGCAGCGCTTGAAGAAGCGTTACACCGAATCGCCGCTCAGCCTGTACCGTGCGCTGCGTTCGCTCAACCCCTCGCCCTACATGTATTACTACGACATGGGGGACTTCCAGATCGTCGGCTCCAGCCCGGAAATTTTGGTGCGCCAGGAGCATCGCGGCGAGGAAGGCGAAATCGTCACCATTCGCCCGATTGCCGGCACCCGCCCACGCGGCACCACGCCGGACGCCGATCGCCAGCTCGAAGCCGATTTGCTGGCCGACGCCAAGGAGCGCGCCGAGCACGTCATGCTGATTGACCTGGCGCGCAACGACGTGGGCCGCATCGCCCAGACCGGTTCGGTGAAGGTGACGGAGGCGTTTGGCATCGAGCGTTATTCGCATGTGATGCACATCGTCAGCAACGTCGAGGGACGGCTGAAGGACGGCTTGACGAGCTTGGATGTGCTCAAAGCCAGCTTCCCTGCCGGCACGCTGAGCGGCGCGCCCAAGATTCACGCGATGGAAATCATCGACGAGCTGGAAATCAGCCAGCGCGGCATCTATGGCGGTGCGGTGGGTTACCTGAGTTTTGCAGGGGACATGGATGTGGCCATTGCCATCCGTACCGGCATCGTCAAGGACAACGTGCTTTACGTGCAGGCCGGCGCCGGCGTGGTGGCCGATTCGGTGCCCGAGCTGGAGTGGAAAGAAACCGAGCAGAAGGCGCGGGCGGTGATTCGGGCGGCTGAGCTGGTGGAAGAAGGATTCTGAAATCAGGCTCGCCTGGGAAGAAGGATGACGCAATGAACATCGAGCGCATCAAAATTTCCGGCTTCAAGAGCGTTGCAGGTCTCGAATTTGACGGGCTGACGCCTTTCAGCGCATTTGCCGGCCCGAACGGCTCGGGCAAAAGCAACTGGATGGATGCGCTGACGTTTGCCGGCGCGGTGGTGGAGCTTGGGGCCATCAAGGCCCTGCGGCAATTCCGTGGCTTTGCCCAGGTGCATTGCTACAAACTGCGCAAGGCCAATGCCCGCACGTTCACTTTCGCTTTGCAAGCGCGAATGAGCGAGCGATGTGTGGCTTACACCCTGAAGGTTCACGATATGGATTCGGAACCGAAGGTGGAAGAGCTGCTGGAAGTCGAGGGCCACAAGCGGCTGGAACGCAAAAAGGGGGGATTTCCGCAGCTTTACACGGTAGGTGACGAGACCGTCAGCCCGACGACGATCGAGAGGTTTCCGTCGGACATGTCGGCCTTGCTGTTCACCCAAGGTGAGCTGAGTTTGTACAACTTCCTGACGAATATCGAGGTTTTTCGCTTTGATCCGTTGGGGGCTAAGGAGCCGGATGGTTCCAGTGCCGACACCACCGCGCTGCATCCCAACGGGCACAACGTCGCCACCATGCTGGCCGCGCTGGAGAAGGACGACGAGTTCCGAACCCAGGTGCTGGATTGGATGAGCTTGCTGGTGCCGGGCATGGAGCAGGTGCGGGCCGAGCCGGATCGCCTCAGTGGGGGCACGGTCATCAAGTTCAAGGAGGAGGGGACGAAGGCGCACTTTCCCGCCCACCTCATTTCCGACGGCACCATCTATGCGCTGTGCATCATGACGGCGGTGTTGAGCCGGGCCAAAAGCGTCGGCATCACCCTGATCGAAGAGCCCGAGCGCGGGTTGCATCCGAAGGGCATCGAGGCGCTGGTCGATTTGATGCGCCAGAGTGCCAGCATCGAACACCCGGTTTTCGTGACGACGCACAGCGAATCCCTGGTGCGCGCCTGCCGCGAAGACGAGCTGTGGTTGATGAACAAGGTAGACGGCAAGACGGTGGCCAAAAACGCCGCCAAAAGCAGCGCAGGTCTGGGGCCAATCAACCTGGACACGGCTTGGCTGATGAACCTGTTCGATGGAGGGCTGCCATGGTGAGGCTCGGTTTCATCGTCGAAGGGGACTCGGAAAAAATCATGGTCGAGTCCGCCAACTTCAAACGCTGGGCCAATGCGCAGGGGTTGGAGATTTGCCGTCCGGTCATCAACGCCAGAGGAGGGGGCAACTTGTTGCCTCAGCACATGGCGTCGATGGTGGCGACCTTGACCAAAAGCCAGCCCGATCATGTGGTGGTGCTCACCGACTTGGAGACGGCCCCGGACATTGAAACGGTGAAGGTGCGCATCACGGACACCCATACCTCGCTGATCTTTGTGGCCGTCAAAGCGTTGGAAGCTTGGTTTTTGGCCGATACCGAGGCCATGCGCGCTTGGCTGAAGCAACCCGCTTTTGTGGAGGCTTCGCCAGAGCAAACGCCCAGGCATGCCGTGGGACTGGCTCAAAGAGGTGGCGCGACAACAGGGCGCACGCGGCCCCGGCCCCAGCAAGGTGATTTTTGCCAAGCGGTTTTGCGAGGCGTTGAACTTCCAGATCGCCAATGCGGCCACTCACCCGGCTTGCCAAAGTGCAAAGACGTTTCACGATGCGTTGCTGAACCTGTCCCGCAACGCGACACCGGTCGAAAACTGAATTGGGGTGTGCAGAAGCACATCCGCTGACATCAAAAGGTTAGAGCCATCATGCTGCTGATGATCGACAACTACGACTCGTTCACCTTCAACCTCGTGCAGTACTTCGGTGAGCTGGGCGAGGAGGTGCGCGTGGTGCGCAACGACGAAATCACCCTGGAAGGCATCGCCGATTTGCGCCCGGATCGGCTGGTGCTGTCGCCCGGCCCGTGCTCGCCGGCGGAGGCGGGCATCTGCGTGCCGGCCATCCAACACTTCACCGGCAAGCTGCCCATCCTGGGCGTGTGCCTGGGGCATCAAAGCATTGGCGCGGCGCTGGGCGGACGCATCATCCGCGCCAAGACGCAGATGCACGGCAAAACCAGCGTCCTCACCACCGACGGCCAAGGCGTTTACGCCGATTTGCCGACGAACTTCACGGTGATTCGCTATCACTCGCTGGCCATCGAAGAGTCCACCATGCCGAAGGAGCTGGTGGTGACTTCGCGCTCGGAAGACGGCGAAATCATGGGCGTGCGCCACCGCGAGCTGGCCGGCACGGCCACGCCGCTGGAGGGTGTGCAGTTCCACCCCGAATCGATTCTGAGCGAGCACGGCCACGCCATGCTGCGCAACTTCGTGAAGATGGGGCGTTGAAACCATGAGCAGCGTGAACTACGCCAGCGCCGCTGCGCCGGCCCCCGCATCCGGCCTGCCGCTGGTGGACTTGCGCAGCGACACCGTTACCCGCCCCACGCCCGCGATGCGCCAAGCCATGCTCGCCGCCGAGCTGGGCGACGATGTGTTCGGCGATGACCCGACGGTGAACGCGCTGCAAGCCCGCATCGCCGAGTTGCTGGGCTTCGAGGCGGCGCTCTTCATGCCCAGCGGCACTGCCAGCAACCTGTGCGCGCTGCTGACGCACTGCGGACGCGGGGACGAATACCTCGTCGGCCAACTGGCGCACACCTACCGCTACGAAGGCGGTGGCGCGGCGGTGCTGGGCGGCATCCAGCCGCAGCCGCTCGTGCAGCAGCCAGGCGGCGAGCTGGCGCTGGCCGACATCGCTGCGGCCATCAAACCCGACGATGTGCATTTCGCCCGAAGCCGCTTGCTGTGCCTGGAGAACACCTGGAACGGCAAGGTGCTGGGCTTGGATTACCTGGCCGAAGCCACGGCGCTGGCACGCCAGCGCGGCCTCAACACCCATCTGGACGGAGCACGGCTGTTCAACGCCGCTGTTGCCACCGCCGGTGCGGGCGGTGACCCGTACGCCGCCGCACGCCAGATCGCCAGCCACTTCGACAGCGTCTCCGTTTGCTTCAGCAAAGGGCTGGGCGCGCCGGTCGGCTCGGCGCTGTGCGGCTCACGCGCTTTCATCGAACAGGCCAAACGCGCCCGCAAGATGACGGGCGGCGGGATGCGCCAAGTCGGTTTGCTGGCCGCAGGTGCGCTGCACGCGCTGGAACACCACGTTCACCGCTTGGCGGACGATCATGCCCTGGCGCGCCGTTTGGCCGAAGGGCTGGCCGCGCTGCCTGGCATCACGGTGACGCCGCCGCAAACCAACATCGTGTTCGCCGAGGTGGCCGATGGGTGCGGCGCCGCGCTGCTGGAACACCTGCGCACACGCGGCGTGCTGGCCACGGGCCTCATCGGCCTGCGTTTCGTCACCCATCTGGATGTGGACGCGGCGGGCGTGGATCGCGCCCTCGCCGCTGCCGCCGAATTTCTGCTCTGAACCCAAGGACGTGCCCATGAGCATCAGCAATGTGGACGCGCTGAGCCGCGTCATCGAACACCGCGAAATCTTCCACGACGAGATGCTGACGCTGATGCGCCGCATCATGAGCGGCGAGATGTCGCCGGTGATGATCGCCGCGTTGGCCGTGGGCCTGCGCGTGAAGAAGGAAAGCATCGGCGAAATCACCGCCGCCGCGCAGGTGATGCGCGAGTTCGCCACGCCCGTGCCGCTGGCCGATCGCACTGGCCTGGTGGACATGTGCGGCACCGGCGGTGACGGTGCCCACACCTTCAACATTTCCACCACTGCCACCTTTGTGGCCGCTGCGGCGGGCGCCAAAGTGGCCAAGCACGGCGGGCGCAGTGTGTCCTCCACCAGCGGTTCAGCCGATGTGCTGGAAGCCCTGGGCGCCAACATCAACCTGCCGCCCGCGCAGGTGGCGCAGTGTTTGGCGGAGTGCGGCATCGGCTTCATGTTCGCGCCGAACCACCACCCGTCGATGAAACACGCCGCGCCTGTGCGCCGTGAGCTGGGCGTGCGCACCATCTTCAACATCCTGGGGCCGCTGACCAACCCGGCCGGCGCGCCGAACCAAGTGATGGGCGTGTTCCACCCCGATCTGGTGGGCATCCAGGTGCGCGTGCTGCAACGCTTGGGCTCCGAGCATGTGCTCATCGTCCACGGCATGAACGGCATGGATGAAATTTCGCTCTCGGGCGAAACGCTGGTCGGCGAGCTGAAAAACGGCCAGGTGAGCGAATACCGCGTCCACCCCAGCGACTTCGGCCTGCCGGTGTACGACACCCGTGTGTTGCGCGTGGCGAATCAACAAGAGTCGGTGGACTGCGTGCGCCGCGCCCTCAGCAATGAGGACGGCCCCGTGCGCGACATCGTGCTGCTGAACGCTGGCGCGGCGATTTACGCCGGCGGCGTGGCCGCGAGCATTGAAGAAGGCGTGAAGCGGGCGCGTGAAGCCGTGGCTTCGGGCGCGGCGCTGGCCAAGCTGAGCCAGTTTGTGGAAGTCACGAACCGCCTGCGCCCGACGGCGGCCTGAGCCTTCTTGAGCGAAAGAGAGACCCCGATGTCCACTCCCGACATCCTGCAACGCATCGTCACCGTCAAGCACGAGGAAGTGGCCGCCGCCAGCGTACGCCGTTCACTCGCCAGCCTGCGGGCCGAAGCCGAAAGCCGTACCGAGCCGACGCGCGGTTTTGCCGCCGCCCTGCGCGCCAAGGTGGCCGCTGGCCTGCCCGCCGTGATCGCCGAAGTGAAGAAGGCCAGCCCGAGCAAAGGCGTGCTGCGTGAGCACTTCGTGCCTGCCGAGATCGCCGCCAGCTACGCCCGCCACGGCGCGGCCTGCCTGAGTGTGCTGACCGACGAGCGCTTCTTCCAAGGCAGCGAAGCCTATCTGCGCGAAGCCCGCGCCGCGTGCAGCCTGCCGGTGATCCGCAAAGACTTCATCGTCGACCCGTACCAAGTGTTCGACGCCCGGGCGATGGGCGCCGACGCCATCCTCCTCATCGCTGCCTGTCTGGACGATGCGCAGATGGCCGACTTGGAAGCCACCGCTCTGGCGCTGGGCTTGGACGTGCTGGTGGAAGTCCACGACGGTGAGGAGCTGGAGCGGGCGCTGAAGCTGAGAACGCCGCTGCTGGGCATCAACAACCGCAACCTGCGGACGTTTGACGTCACGCTGAACACCACGCTGGGCTTGCTGCCGCGTGTGCCAGCGGATCGGCTGCTGGTGACCGAATCCGGCATCCTCAGCCGCGCCGACGTGCAGCAGATGCGCGCTGCCGACGTGAATGCCTTCCTCGTCGGCGAAGCCTTCATGCGCGCCGCCGACCCCGGCGCCGCGCTGGCTGAGTTGTTCGCATGAGCAATCGACTGAGCGAGCCGCTGGACGCTTGCCTGGATCGCATCAGCGGCGCGTGGCACAGCGTGACCGAGGCGTGGCGAGCCAGTGCCGAAGGCCAGCGGCTGCTGCGTTTCGTTGCCGAGCGCCAAGCGGCGGGCGCCATGATCTACCCGGCCACACCGTTCAAAGCGTTGGAATTGACGCCGCTGGAAGCGGTGCGGGTGGTGATCCTGGGCCAAGACCCGTACCACGGGCCGGGGCAAGCCGAAGGGCTGGCGTTCTCGGTGCCCCGAGGCGTGAAGCTGCCGCCCAGCTTGCGCAACATCTTCGTCGAGCTGGAGCGCGACTTGGGCCTGCCGCTGCCTACCCATGGCCACTTAGGCGACTGGGCCGCACAAGGCGTGCTGCTGCTCAACACCAGCTTGACGGTGGAAGACGGCCAACCCGCCAGCCACGCCAAACGCGGCTGGGAAGCACTTACCGATGTGCTCATCCAAGCCGTGGCCGCCAAACCCGAACCGGTGGTGTTCATGCTCTGGGGCGCACACGCCCAAGCCAAGGCCCCGCTGATTGAAGCGATGGCATCGGGGCGGCACGTGCTGTTGCAAGCCAATCACCCGTCGCCGCTGTCGGCGCGTCGGCTGCCGGTGCCCTTCATCGGGTGTGGGCATTTCCGTGCCGTTCAAGCTGTCACACCGATGGATTGGCGAGTAAAAAGCTAGGATATTTCGCGGGCAGCACTTGCGATTTGAAATCCATTGCTGCTATAGTAGATGACTCTGCTACGGAGGGGTGCCCGAGTGGCTAAAGGGGGCAGACTGTAAATCTGTTGGCTTACGCCTACGCTGGTTCGAATCCAGCCTCCTCCACCAAGCAGAACATTCATCGGCCAGAGAGCCATTCCCTGGCGGGAGTAGTTCAATGGTAGAACCTTAGCCTTCCAAGCTAATGACACGGGTTCGATTCCCGTTTCCCGCTCCAGCGAAGGTGCTCAAGGTCGTTGTTGCAAAGTCGGCACAAGATTGGTGCCAGCGTCACAAAGCGCGGATTCAATCTTGTGCCGATGCCCATGTGGCTCAGTGGTAGAGCACTCCCTTGGTAAGGGAGAGGTCGCGCGTTCGATCCGCGCCATGGGCACCACCCTCATTTCTTCCCCAGATCGTCGTTCTGAATCGAACGCTCCAAGGAGTGCAAGATGGCAAAGGAAAAGTTCGAACGGACCAAGCCGCACGTGAACGTGGGCACCATCGGTCACGTTGACCACGGCAAGACCACCCTGACGGCTGCGATCACCACGATCCTGTCCAAGAAGTTCGGCGGCGAAGCCAAGGCCTACGACCAGATCGACGCCGCTCCGGAAGAGAAGGCTCGCGGCATCACCATCAACACCGCGCACGTTGAGTACGAAACGGCCAACCGCCACTACGCTCACGTGGACTGCCCGGGTCACGCCGACTATGTGAAGAACATGATCACGGGTGCCGCCCAGATGGACGGCGCCATCCTGGTGTGCTCGGCCGCTGACGGCCCGATGCCCCAAACCCGTGAGCACATCCTGCTGGCCCGCCAAGTGGGCGTTCCCTACATCATCGTGTTCCTGAACAAGTGCGACATGGTGGACGACGAGGAACTGCTGGAACTGGTCGAAATGGAAGTGCGCGAGCTGCTCTCCAAGTACGACTTCCCCGGCGACGACACCCCGATCGTCAAGGGCTCGGCCAAGCTGGCACTCGAAGGCGACCAAAGCGAACTGGGCGAAGCCGCCATCATGCGCTTGGCCGATGCACTGGACAGCTACATCCCGACGCCTGAGCGCGCCGTGGATGGCACCTTCCTGATGCCTGTGGAAGACGTGTTCTCGATCTCCGGTCGTGGCACCGTGGTGACTGGCCGTGTTGAGCGTGGCATCGTCAAGGTCGGCGAAGAAATCGAAATCGTCGGTATCCGCGCCACCGTCAAGACCACCTGCACCGGCGTGGAAATGTTCCGCAAGCTGCTGGATCAAGGTCAAGCCGGCGACAACGTCGGTATCCTGCTGCGCGGCACCAAGCGTGAAGACGTCGAGCGCGGCCAAGTGCTGTGCAAGCCGGGCTCCATCAAGCCGCACACCCACTTCACCGCCGAGGTGTACGTGTTGTCCAAGGACGAAGGTGGCCGTCACACCCCGTTCTTCAACAACTACCGCCCGCAGTTCTACTTCCGCACCACCGATGTCACCGGCGCCGTTGAGCTGCCCAAGGACAAAGAAATGGTGATGCCGGGTGACAACGTGCAGATGACCGTCAAGCTGATCGCCCCGATCGCCATGGAAGAAGGTCTGCGCTTCGCCATCCGTGAAGGTGGCCGCACCGTCGGCGCCGGCGTCGTTGCCAAGATCATCGAGTAAACCGCAAGGTCTGCTGTAGGGGTATAGCTCAATTGGCAGAGCGTCGGTCTCCAAAACCGAAGGTTGTAGGTTCGATTCCTACTGCCCCTGCCACCGGCAGAATCTTCATAGGGCGTTGAGCCCTGCACCGGTCGGTGCATCGTGCTGACCGGCCCCAGCAGCCCGCAGGCGTCAAGCCCGGCGGGCTTTGCTGCTGTTTTGTCTTTAAGCAATGTCCACTCCTCAACCCATCGAAACTGTGTCCTCTGGCGGCGACAAAGCCAAGCTGGTGACTTCCGGCGTGCTGGTGATCGGTGCGGTGGTGGCGTTCTACCTGCTGAACCAGCAATCCATGTGGTTGCGTGTACTGGCTTTTCTGTTGGTTTTGGGCGGTGCGGTCGCGCTGTTCTTCCAGACCGACACCGGTCGGCAGTTGATCGCCTACGGACACGAGTCGGTGCGCGAAGTCAAGAAAGTGGTTTGGCCGACCCGCAAGGAAGCCGGCCAAATGACCGCTTACGTGTTCGCCTTCGTGTTCCTCATGGGGTTGTTCCTGTGGCTCACCGACAAGACGCTGGAGTGGGTACTGTACGACTTGATCCTGGGCTGGAAGCGCTGATTGGCGCGTCGCACATCCCCTTCACGATTGCACGATTGATCTGACATGAGCGACAACCTCGCCCCCGCTGCTCCCTCTACCGCTGCCGTGCCGATGCGCTGGTACGTGGTGCATGCCTACTCTGGCATGGAAAAAGCTGTTGAGCGCAACATTCGTGAGCGCATCGAGCGTTCGGGCATGCACGCCAAGTTCGGTCGCATTCTGGTACCGACCGAAGAAGTGGTTGAGCTGAAGAACGGTAAAAAGTCGGTCACAGAGCGACGCTTCTTCCCCGGCTATGTGCTGGTTGAGATGGTGATGGACGATGAGTCCTGGCACTTGGTCAAGCACACCAGCAAGGTCACGGGTTTTGTGGGTGGGGCTAAAAACCGTCCCGCCCCCATCTCCGAAGCCGAGGTGATGAAGATCGTCAACCAGATGAAAGAAGGCATCGAAAAGCCCCGGCCCAAGGTCGAGTGGCAGGTGGGCGAGCTGGTGCGGGTCAAGGAAGGCCCGTTCACAGATTTCAACGGTGCCATCGAAGAAGTCAATTACGAGAAGTCCAAGGTGCGCGTTTCGGTCACGATTTTTGGTCGCGCCACGCCTGTGGAGCTCGATTTCTCGCAAGTCGAGAAAGTCTAAGGTTCGAGGTCGCAGCGGGTACCTGCCCGGCGTTGCGGCCTTTGTTGTTTCCGGGCGGACACATTCGAGGAGTCTGAAGCTCCACTGGCTCGCGCCACACAGCGCCGCCAGCGATCTTCAGGCGCAAGAACTCGTGAGGAGCCATCATGGCAAAGAAGATTGTCGGCTTTATCAAGCTGCAAGTGCCGGCCGGTAAGGCCAACCCGTCTCCCCCGATTGGCCCGGCGCTGGGTCAGCGTGGTCTGAACATCATGGCGTTCTGCAAGGAATTCAACGCCAAGACCCAAGGGATGGAGCCGGGCCTGAAGCTGCCGGTGGTGATCACCGCCTACGCTGACAAGTCCTTCACCTTCGTGCTGAAGTCGCCCCCAGCGACCGTGCTGATCAAGAAGGCTGTGGGTCTGGACAAGGGTTCGCCCAAGGCCAACTCGATGAAGGTCGGCAAGATCAGCCGCGCCCAGCTCGAAGCCATTGCAACCACCAAGATGGCTGACCTCACCGCTGCCAACATGGACGCAGCTGTGAAGACGATCGCAGGTTCGGCCCGTTCGATGGGCATCATCGTGGAGGGCGTGTGAGATGGCAAAGCTGACCAAAAAAGCCAAGGCCCTGCAAGGCAAGGTGGACAGCCTCAAGCTGTACGGTATCCAGGAAGCCCTGGAACTGGTGAAGGGCTGCGCAACCGCCAAGTTTGACGAGTCCATCGACGTGGCCGTGCAACTGGGCGTGGACGCTCGCAAGTCGGATCAAGTGGTGCGCGGCGCCGTCGTGATGCCCAACGGCACCGGCAAGACCAAGCGCGTAGCCGTGTTCGCCCAAGGCGCCAAGGCTGAAGAAGCCCGCGCCGCTGGCGCCGATGTGGTCGGTCTGGAAGACTTGGCCGCTGAAGTCAAGGCCGGCAACTTGAACTTTGACGTGGTGATCGCTTCGCCGGACACCATGCGCATCGTCGGTACCCTGGGTCAAATCCTGGGTCCGCGTGGCCTGATGCCGAACCCGAAGGTCGGCACCGTGACCCCGGACGTGGCCACCGCTGTGCGCAACGCCAAGGCTGGTCAAGTGCAGTTCCGCGTGGACAAGGCTGGCATCATCCACGGCACCATTGGCCGTCGCTCGTTCGACGACGCCAAGCTGATCGGCAACTTGGCCGCTCTGCTGGAAGCCCTGAACAAGGCCAAGCCGGCTTCGAGCAAGGGTGTTTACCTGCGCAAGCTGGCTGTGTCCTCGACCATGGGCGTGGGTGCCCGCGTGGACGTGGGCTCGGTGGCTGCTGCCACCGCCGCCTGTCGGCCCTTCGAGAGCAATCTCCCGTGAATGCGGCTGTCTTGACGCATTCACGCTGAATTTGGTGGGCTGAGTCTGAAACCTAGGTTTTAGGCTCGGGCCATCCAAGACCGCTGGCGCTTGCCTTAATCGCTGCGATGCAGTCCGCTGCACTGTGGTAGCCAGCGCAGATGGCGTCCCCGCCGAGAAGAAAACAGAAGTTTGCTGTGATGGCGCTTCGGCTTCGGTATCGGCTTGGTCGCTGCAATCCGTTGTGTCGAGACGGTCGCAAGGCCGAAACGACACGTCTAGTGAGGAGTAGACCTTGAGTCTCAACCGCAACGAAAAGGCGGCCGTGATCGAGGAAGTGGCAGCGCAAGTTGCCAAGTCCCAGACCCTGGCGGTGGCCGAGTACCGTGGTCTCACCGTCGAAGCCCTGAACAAGCTGCGCGTCGATGCGCGGGCCAAGGGCGTGTACCTTCACGTGCTGAAGAACACGCTGGCTCGTCGCGCCGTCGCTGGCTCGCAGTTCGAGGTGGCGTCGGAGAGCCTGGTCGGCCCGCTGATCTACGGCTTTTCTGAAGACGCCGTGGCCGCAGCCAAGGTGATCGCCGACTTCGCCAAGACCAACGACAAGCTGGTCATCAAGGGCGGCGCTTACGCTGGCAAGGCTCTGGACGTCGAAGGCGTCAAGGCCCTGGCCTCGGTGCCGAGCAAGGAAGTCCTGCTGTCGCAATTGGCTGGCTTGCTCAAGTCGCCGATGCAAGGCATGGCCGCCGTGCTGGCTGCCCTGTCCGAAAAGCGTGCTGGTGGCGCCGAAGCTCCGGCCGCCTGATCCCCCGCACCCCATCACTGAATTTCTGATTTCGAGGTACACAAAATGGCATTCGATAAAGACGCCTTCCTGGCCGCTCTGGACACCATGTCCGTCATGGAACTCAATGACCTGGTGAAGGCCATTGAAGAGAAGTTCGGCGTGTCCGCCGCTTCGATGGCTGTCGCCGCTGGTGGCGCTGCTGGCGGCGCTGCTGGCGGCGCTGCTGCCCCGGCCGCTGAAGAGAAGACCGAATTCAACGTCGTGCTGCTGGAAGCTGGCGCCCAAAAGGTGTCGGTGATCAAGGCCGTGCGCGAAATCACCGGTCTGGGCCTGAAGGAAGCCAAGGATCTGGTGGACGGCGCTCCGAAGAACGTCAAGGAAGCCATCCCCAAGGCCGACGCCGAAGCTGCTGTCAAGAAGCTCACCGACGCTGGCGCCAAGGCCGAAGTCAAGTAATTGCTGCTTGCCTGAGAAGGCTGGGTGTCCGCAAGGGCGCCCGGCCTTTTCTCGCTTGAGAGCAGTTGAAAAGCGCCTAGACGATAATGCGGCGTTTTTCAAGTGTTCTCTGATCCGACTGCAGGGAACCAGGTTTGGTCGGACTTCGGTGCAAGGCCGAGGTTGTCCGCCAGCGGTTGGTAGTGGCCAGCCACCAAGCTTTCACAGACCCTTGCCCGGCGCGTTGATGTTTCCCCGGGTGAGATGCGTCTGCCAAAGCCAGTCGCCGACGTGATGCGAGCATCGGCCAGCCCGCATCATCGCTACGGAGTGTTCCATGGCGCAAGCAACCCCCTACAGCTACACCGAGCGCAAGCGCATCCGCAAGAGCTTCGGCAAGCGTGAGAGCGTTCTCAACGTCCCTTATCTGCTGACCATGCAGCGCGATTCTTATGTCGCGTTCCTGCAAAAAGAGGTGCCGCCGACCCAGCGCAAGCCCGAAGGTCTGCAAGCGGCGTTCTTGTCTGCGTTCCCGATTGTTTCGCACAACGGGTTCGTGGAAATGAAGTTTCTCGAATACAACATCGCCCGTCCGACGTTCGATGTGCGCGAGTGCCAACAGCGTGGCCTGACCTTTGCCTCGGCCGTGCGTGCCAAGCTGCAAATGATCATCTATGACCGTGAGGCGCATCCCGCCAAGGTGGTCAAGGAGATCAAGGAGCAAGAGGTCTACATGGGCGAAGTGCCCCTGATGACCGACTACGGCTCCTTCATCGTCAACGGCACCGAGCGCGTGATCGTGTCGCAGTTGCACCGCTCGCCGGGCGTGTTCTTCGAGCACGACAAGGGCAAGACCCACAGCTCGGGCAAGCTGCTGTTCTCGGCCCGGATCATCCCCTACCGTGGCTCGTGGCTGGACTTCGAGTTCGACCCGAAGGACATCCTCTACTTCCGCGTCGACCGTCGTCGCAAGATGCCGGTGACGATTCTGCTCAAGGCCATCGGCCTGAACCCTGAGCAAATCCTGGCGCACTTCTTCAAGAACGACAGCATCCGCCTGATGGACACCGGCGCTCAAATGGAGCTGGTGCCCGAGCGCCTGAAGGGCGAGGTGGCGCGCTTTGACATCACCGACAAGTCGGGTGCCGTCATCGTCGAGAAGGACAAGCGCATCACGGCGCGCCATGTGCGCCAGCTCGACCAGTCGGGCACGCACTTCGTCACCGTGCCGGAAGAGTTCCTGGTGGGCCGCGTGTTGGCGCGCAACCAGATCGACCCGGACACCGGCGAAATCATCGCCAAGGCCAACGATGAACTGACCGAATCGCTGCTGAAGAAGCTGCGCTCGGCTGGTATCCGCGACATCCAGTGCATCTTCACCAACGAGCTGGATCAAGGCGCCTACATCAGCCAGACCCTGGCCCAAGATGAAACCGCCGACCAGTTCGCTGCCCGCGTGGCCATCTACCGCATGATGCGCCCCGGCGAGCCGCCGACCGAAGACGCCGTCGAAGCCCTGTTCCAGCGCCTGTTCTACAGCGCCGACACCTACGATCTGTCGCGCGTGGGCCGGATGAAGTTCAACGCCCGCGTGGGCCGCAACGTGCCGGAAGGCGCGATGACGCTGTCGAACGAGGACATCCTCGACGTGGTCAAGATCCTGGTGGATCTGCGCAACGGTCGCGGCGAAGTCGATGACATCGACCACTTGGGCAACCGCCGCGTGCGCTGCGTGGGTGAACTGGCCGAAAACCAATACCGCTCGGGCCTGGCCCGCATCGAAAAGGCGGTGAAGGAGCGTCTGGGCCAGGCTGAAACCGAAAGCCTGATGCCGCACGACCTGATCAACTCCAAGCCGATCTCTGCGGCACTGAAGGAGTTCTTCGGGGCGTCGCAGTTGTCGCAGTTCATGGATCAGACCAACCCGCTGTCGGAAATCACGCACAAGCGTCGCGTGTCCGCCCTGGGCCCGGGCGGTCTGACCCGCGAACGCGCCGGCTTCGAAGTGCGTGACGTTCACGTCACCCACTATGGCCGCGTCTGCCCGATTGAAACGCCGGAAGGCCCGAACATCGGCCTGATCAACTCGCTGGCTCTGTATGCTCGCCTGAACGAGTACGGCTTCCTGGAAACGCCGTACCGCCGCGTGGTGGACGGCCAAGTGACCGACCAGATCGACTACCTGTCGGCCATTGAGGAAGGCAAGTACGTCATCGCCCAGGCCAACGCCACGCTGGACGCCCAAGGCCGTCTCTCGGACGAGCTGGTGAGCGCGCGTGAAAAGGGCGAATCGATGTTCGTCAGCCCGGAGCGCGTGCAGTACATGGACGTGGCGCCGACGCAGATCGTGTCGGTGGCGGCCTCGCTGGTGCCGTTCCTCGAACACGATGATGCGAACCGCGCATTGATGGGCGCCAACATGCAGCGCCAGGCCGTGCCGACGCTGCGCCCGGAAAAAGCCATGGTCGGGACGGGCGTTGAGCGCGTTGCGGCGGTGGACTCGGGTACCGTGGTGGTGGCCCGTCGCGGGGGCGTGGTGGACTACGTCGATACCAACCGCGTGGTGATTCGCGTCAACGACGCGGAAACCGCTGCCGGTGAAGTCGGTGTGGACATCTACAACCTGATCAAGTATCAGCGTTCCAACCAGAACACCAACATCCACCAACGCCCGATCGTCAAGCGCGGGGACCGTGTGGCTTCGGGTGACGTGGTGGCCGACGGCGCTTCGACCGACCTGGGCGAACTGGCCCTCGGCCAGAACATGCTGGTGGCCTTCATGCCCTGGAACGGCTACAACTTCGAAGATTCGATCCTGATCTCGGAGCGCGTGGTGGCCGAAGACCGCTACACCTCGATTCACATCGAGGAACTGGTGGTCATGGCGCGTGACACCAAGCTGGGCTCGGAAGAAATCACCCGCGACATTCCGAACCTGAGCGAACAGCAACTGGCGCGTCTGGACGAGTCGGGCATCGTGTACATCGGTGCGGAAGTCAGCCCGGGTGACGTGCTGGTCGGTAAGGTGACGCCGAAGGGCGAAACCACGCTGACGCCGGAAGAAAAGCTGCTGCGCGCCATCTTCGGTGAGAAGGCGTCCGACGTGAAGGACACCTCGCTGCGCGTCGATCAAGGCACCAGCGGCACCGTCATTGACGTGCAAGTCTTCACCCGTGAAGGCATCCAGCGTGACAAGCGCGCCCAGCAGATCATCGACGACGAGCTGAAGCGCTACCGCCTGGATTTGAACGACCAGTTGCGCATTGTGGAAATCGATGCGTTCGACCGGATCGAGAAGCTGCTGGTGGGCCGCGTGGCCAACGGCGGCCCGCACAAGCTGACCAAGGGCACGGTCATCAGCAAGGACTACCTGGCCGGTGTGGACAAGTACCACTGGTTCGATGTGCGTCCGGCTGAAGACGAGGTGGCCAACCAGCTCGAATCCATCAAGAACTCGCTGGAGCAAACCCGCCACGGCTTCGACCTCGCTTTTGAAGAAAAGCGCAAGAAGCTGACTCAAGGCGACGAACTGCCCGCTGGCGTGCTGAAGATGGTGAAGGTCTACCTGGCCGTCAAGCGCCGCCTGCAACCGGGCGACAAGATGGCCGGTCGTCACGGCAACAAGGGTGTGGTGTCGAAGATCGTGCCGGTGGAAGATCTGCCGTACATGGCCGACGGTACCCCGGCTGACATCGTGCTCAACCCGCTGGGCGTGCCTTCGCGGATGAACGTGGGTCAGGTGCTGGAGGTGCATTTGGGTTGGGCTGGCAAGGGCCTGGGCCAGCGCATCGATGAGATGCTGCGCCAGCAAACCGCCGTGGTCGAGCTGCGCAAGTTCTTGGACGAGCTGTACAACCAGTCGGGCGGCAAGACCGAACGCCTGGAAGAACTCTCGGACGACGAAGTCATCGCCATGTGCCGCGAGCTGACCAAGGGCGTGCCGTTCGCCACCCCGGTGTTTGACGGCGCCAAGGAAGAAGAAATCCGCGCCATGCTCAAGCTGGCGTATCCGGACGACATCGCCAAGCGCAAGGGCCTGACCGAGTCGCGCACCCAGGCTTACCTGCATGACGGTCGCACCGGCGAGCGCTTCGAGCGTCCGACCACCGTCGGCTACATGCACGTGCTCAAGCTGCACCACTTGGTGGACGACAAGATGCACGCCCGCTCCACCGGCCCGTACTCGCTGGTGACGCAGCAACCGTTGGGCGGTAAGGCCCAGTTCGGTGGCCAGCGCTTCGGTGAAATGGAAGTGTGGGCGTTGGAAGCGTACGGCGCGGCCTACGTGCTGCAAGAAATGCTGACCGTGAAGTCCGATGACGTGAACGGTCGCACCAAGGTGTACGAAAACATCGTCAAGGGCGAGCACGCCATCGACGCCGGCATGCCGGAGTCGTTCAACGTGCTGGTGAAGGAAATCCGTTCGCTCGGTATCGACATCGAGCTGGAACGCAACTAAGGCAAGGCCAGGAGAAACACATGAAAGGTTTGCTGGACCTGTTCAAGCAGTTCACCCCGGATGAACACTTCGACGCGATCAAAATCGGGCTGGCTTCGCCCGAGAAGATCCGCTCGTGGTCGTTCGGCGAGGTGAAAAAGCCCGAGACGATCAACTACCGCACCTTCAAGCCCGAACGTGACGGCTTGTTCTGCGCCAAGATCTTCGGCCCGATCAAGGACTATGAGTGCCTGTGCGGCAAGTACAAGCGCCTGAAGCACCGTGGCGTGATCTGCGAAAAGTGCGGCGTGGAAGTGACGCAGACCAAGGTGCGTCGCGACCGCATGGGTCACATCGACCTGGCGGCTCCGTGCGCGCACATTTGGTTCTTGAAGTCGCTGCCGTCGCGTCTGGGCCTGGTGCTGGACATGACGCTGCGCGACATCGAGCGCGTGCTGTACTTTGAAGCTTATGTGGTCGTTGATCCCGGCATGACCCCGCTGAAGAAATTCGGCATCATGACCGAGGACGATTACGAGCAAAAGCGGGTCGAATTCGGCGACGAATTCGTCGCGCTGATGGGCGCCGAAGGCATCCAGAAGCTGCTGGCGGACATGGATCTCGACGTTGAGATCGACCGCCTGCGCAACGACATGACCGGCTCCGAGCTGAAGGTCAAGAAGAATTCCAAGCGCCTGAAGGTGATGGAAGCCTTCAAGAAGTCCGGCATCAAGCCGAACTGGATGGTGATGGACGTGCTGCCGGTGCTGCCGCCGGATCTGCGTCCGCTCGTTCCGCTGGACGGTGGCCGCTTCGCCACGTCGGACTTGAACGACTTGTATCGCCGTGTCATCAACCGCAACAACCGCTTGGCGCGTCTGTTGGAGTTGAAGGCGCCCGAGATCATCGTGCGCAACGAAAAGCGCATGTTGCAAGAGGCGGTCGATTCGCTGCTGGACAACGGTCGCCGTGGCAAGGCCATGACGGGCGCCAACAAGCGGGCTCTGAAGTCGCTGGCCGACATGATCAAGGGCAAGAGCGGTCGCTTCCGTCAGAACTTGCTG
Source organism: Vitreoscilla filiformis (assembly GCF_002222655.1). Taxonomy (GTDB): domain Bacteria; phylum Pseudomonadota; class Gammaproteobacteria; order Burkholderiales; family Burkholderiaceae_C; genus Ideonella; species Ideonella filiformis. The sequence goes on from NZ_CP022423.1 coordinate 852,640, forward strand.
GGCAAGCGCGTGGACTACTCGGGTCGTTCGGTGATCACCGTCGGCCCGACCCTCAAGCTGCACCAGTGCGGTCTGCCCAAGCTGATGGCGCTGGAGTTGTTCAAGCCCTTCATCTTCTCGCGTCTGGAGGCGATGGGCATCGCCACCACCATCAAGGCGGCGAAGAAGGAAGTGGAATCGGGCACGCCGGTGGTGTGGGACATCCTTGAAGAAGTCATCAAGGAACACCCGATCATGCTGAACCGGGCGCCGACGCTGCACCGCCTGGGCATCCAGGCGTTCGAGCCGGTGCTGATCGAAGGCAAGGCCATCCAACTGCACCCGCTCGTTTGCTCGGCCTTCAACGCCGACTTCGACGGTGACCAGATGGCCGTTCACGTGCCGCTGTCCATCGAAGCGCAGATGGAAGCCCGTGCGCTGATGCTGGCCTCCAACAACGTGCTGTTCCCGGCTTCGGGTGAGCCGTCGATCGTGCCGTCGCAAGACGTGGTGCTGGGCCTGTACTACGCCACCCGCGAGCGCACCAACGGCAAGGGCGAAGGCATGATCTTCTCCGACACCGTCGAGCTGCAACGTGCGCTCGATAACGGTGCCGTCGAGCTGACCGCCAAGATCAGCGTGCGCCTGCCCGAGTGGAACAAGGACGAACGCGGCCAATTCCACGCCACCATGAAGCTGGTGGACACGACCGTGGGCCGGGCGCTGTTGAGCGAAATTCTGCCCAAGGGTTTGCCGTTCTCCAACATCAACAAGGCGCTGAAGAAGAAGGAAATCTCGCGTTTGATCAACGCGTCCTTCCGCAAGTGCGGCCTGAAGGAAACCGTGGTGTTCGCCGACAAGTTGCTGCAAAGCGGCTTCCGTCTGGCCACACGTGCGGGCATCTCGATCGCCATTGATGACATGCTGGTGCCGCCCAAGAAGTACGAGCTGATCGCCAAGGCCGAAGCCGAGGTGAAGGAAATCGAACAGCAGTACACCTCGGGCTTGGTGACGGCGGGTGAGCGCTACAACAAGGTGGTGGACATCTGGGGCAAGACCGGCGACGAAGTCGGCAAGGTCATGATGTCGCAGCTCTCCAAGCAAAAGGTCATCGACCGCCACGGCAAGGAAGTGGATCAGGAGTCCTTCAACTCCATCTACATGATGGCCGACTCGGGCGCCCGGGGTTCTGCCGCTCAGATCCGCCAGCTCGCCGGGATGCGCGGCCTGATGGCCAAGCCGGACGGCTCGATCATTGAGACCCCCATCACGGCGAACTTCCGTGAAGGCCTCAACGTGTTGCAGTACTTCATTTCCACCCACGGTGCTCGTAAGGGCCTGGCGGATACGGCACTGAAGACCGCCAACTCCGGCTACCTCACCCGCCGTCTGGTGGACGTGACGCAAGACCTGGTGGTGGTGGAAGACGACTGCGGCACCGAGCACGGCTTTGCCATGCGTGCGCTGGTCGAGGGCGGTGAAGTCATCGAATCGCTGCGCGACCGCATCTTGGGTCGGGTGGCGGCGGTGGAAATCGTCAGCCCGGAAACCCAGGAAGTCGTGTTTCCGGCTGGCACCATGCTGGACGAAGACAAACTCGACGTGCTGGAAGCCGCTGGCGTGGACGAAGTCAAGGTGCGCACCCCGCTCACCTGCGAAACCCGCTACGGCCTGTGCGCCAAGTGCTATGGCCGCGATCTGGGCCGAGGCGGCCAAGTCAACACCGGCGAGGCCGTCGGTGTGATCGCCGCGCAGTCCATCGGTGAACCGGGCACGCAGTTGACGATGCGGACGTTCCACATCGGTGGTGCGGCTTCGCGTGCGGCGGTGGCTTCCAGCGTGGATGCGAAGTCGGATGGTTTCATCAGCTTCAACAGCACCATGCGTTACGTCACCAGCGGCAAGAGCGAGCTGGTGGTGATCTCGCGTTCGGGCGAAATCATCATCTCCGACCAGCATGGCCGCGAGCGTGAGCGTCACAAGGTGCCGTACGGCGCGATCCTGAGCATCAAGGCCGACCAGCAGATCAAGGCTGGCACCGTGCTGGCGAACTGGGATCCGCTGACCCGCCCGATCATCACGGAATTCGCTGGCTTGGCGAAGTTCGAGAACGTCGAGGAAGGTGTGACCGTGGCCAAGCAGGTGGACGAAGTCACCGGCTTGTCCACCCTGGTGGTGATCGATCCGAAGCGCCGTGGCGCGGCCAAGATCGTGCGCCCGCAGGTCAAGCTGCTGGACGCCAACGGTCAGGAAATCAAGATTCCGGGCACGGATCACTCGGTGACCATCGGCTTCCAAGTCGGGGCGCTGATCCAGGTGCGCGACGGCCAAAACCTGCTGCCGGGTGAAGTGCTGGCACGGATTCCGGTCGAAGGCCAGAAAACCCGTGACATTACCGGCGGTCTGCCGCGTGTGGCCGAGCTGTTCGAAGCCCGTTCGCCCAAGGACAAGGGTGTGCTGGCCGAGCAGACCGGCACGGTGTCCTTCGGCAAGGAAACCAAGGGCAAGGTGCGCTTGCAGATCACCGACCCGGACGGCAAGGTCTGGGAAGAGCTGGTGCCCAAGGAAAAGAACATCTTGGTTCACGAAGGCCAGGTGGTCAACCGTGGCGAACTGATCGTCGACGGCGCCGCCGATCCGCAGGACATCCTGCGTCTGCTGGGCATCGAAGAGCTGGCACGTTACATCGTCGACGAAGTGCAGGACGTGTATCGCTTGCAGGGCGTGAAGATCAACGACAAGCACATCGAGGTGATCGTTCGCCAGATGCTGCGCCGCGTGCAGATCGTCAACCCGGGCGAATCGACCTACATCGCTGGCGAACAGGTGGAGCGTTCTGAGCTGCTCAACACCAACGAGCGCCTGCGCAAGGAAGGCAAGGTGCCTGCCACCTACGCCGACGTGCTGTTGGGGATCACCAAGGCGTCGCTGTCCACCGACTCGTTCATCTCGGCGGCTTCCTTCCAGGAAACCACCCGCGTGCTGACCGAAGCGGCCATCATGGGCAAGCGCGACGAGCTGCGCGGCTTGAAGGAAAACGTCATCGTGGGTCGCCTGATCCCGGCCGGTACTGGCATGGCTTTCCACCAAGCCCGCAAGGCCAAGGAAGAGATGGACGACACCGAGCGCCGCCGCATCGCTTTGGAAGAAGCGCAGGAGTTGGCTTCGGCGCAGTTGGCCAGCTTGGAGGCTGATTCAACGGGATCTTGATCGCAGCTCTCTAGGGAGCGCGATTCGACCTGAAGCAAAGGCGCCCATGGGCGCCTTTTTTCTTTGGTGCGTCATGCCTTAGCGCTGTGTCGGCCCTGCATAAAGGGAAGGCAAACACGGCTGTGGCCAAGCCGGCGCGGCACGGCGCATCGGGCCATTGGCGCTTTGCTGGCCGCATTGCCAAGCGCTGAGCCACTCCGGCAGGGTGCGGCTTGGTTCCGGGCCGAGCCCCCGCACCACACAGGCACTCGCCGCGCCTGTGGCTGCCACCGCTTGCATTTGGGCGCCGGACAAAATACCGCCAATCGCCACCACCGGCGCGGGGGCCATGCGCACCCACCAAGCCAAGTTGCCCAAGCCTTGGGGATGCCAAGGCATGTCCTTGGTGACCGTGGGCCACACGGGGCCACACGCGATGTAGCTGGGACGCCAGCCGGCTGCCCGGGCCAATTCCCACAGGCTGTGGCTGCTCAAGCCCAGGCGAATGCCGTTGGCTTGTGCTTGGCGCAGCGTCTGTCGGTCTTCGGCGCTGAGGGCGAGTAAGTCGGATTGCCCCAGGTGCAGCCCCGGCGCGCCCAGTCGCAAGGCCAATTGCCAGTGATCGTTGATGTACAGCGCAGCGCCAGCCGCATCGGTGGCGGCTTGTGCAGCGCGAATCTCCAGTGCCAGCGTGGCATGCCAAGCGGCATCGTCAGGGGCTTGGCCCGGCGCCGCCTTGATGCGAAGTTGGATCGTGGGGGCGGGGGCATTCGAAGCAGTCGCTGCTTGCAGCACGGCATGGGCGCGCTGTGAACTGTCCACGATGGCATACAGCCCCGGCACATGAGGGACACCCGGCACTGGCCAAGACACCGCATGGTCAGCGACACCTGTCTCTAAAGGCGGTAAACCCAGGGCAGTGCGGGTGGGGGGTTGGCGTTCATCCCACAACACCGGCAGCAAGGACGGGTCGAGCACAAAACGCGCATCGGCTCGCACCGGGCCAGGGCCCGCACCCGCACCGATGGGGCGTGCCCGGCGCAATGCATCGGTGGTCAACATCTTGGCCAAAACGGCGGCGTCAGCGGCGCAAAACCCCCGGGCCAGCGCGGAAGCCAGCCCCGATGCAAACGTACACCCCGTGCCATGGGTGTGGGCGGTGGCCACACGCGGGGCGGTCAACCAGCCACACGCTTCGGGGGTGGCGAGCCAGTCGTGGCACAAGCCGGTTTCGGGCGAGTCGCCGCCGGTGATGCACACGCTTTCCACCCCCAACGCCCGCAAAGCCTCGGCCATGGCGGGCAGGGTGCCGGCGTCCAACGGATCGGGGCGGCCCAGCAGTTGGGCGGCTTCGCGGCGATTCGGGGTCAGCACGGTGGCGCGGGGCAACAACCATTCACGGTAGGCTTGAAGCGTGGCCTCATCGGCAAAACCCGCGCCCGTGCTGGCGCGCAGCACCGGATCCACCACCAACGCCACCGGCCCCCGCTCACGCAGCGCATCGACCTGACGCGCCACCGCGATCACCGTATCCGCATGGCCCAGCAAACCCGTTTTGATGACGCAGGGCGGCAGATCGTCGGCTAATGCGGCCATTTGGGCACCCAAACTGGCCAGCGGTTGCACGTCGATGCGCTGCACGGCGCGGGTGTTTTGCGCCGTCACCGCCGCCACGATGGGAGCCAGGTGGACGCCGCACGCATCCGCAGCCCGTTGGTCAGCGGCCAGGCCGGCGCCGCCGCCGCTGTCCGTCCCTGCGATGGCCCAAAGAACGGGCCAAGCGCCCTCGTGTGTGTCGGTGATGCACGTCGTCAGATTCATCCGCCGATTGTCAACCGATCAGGAAGGGCCGCCCACCCACCGGTGTGGTGGCCACGGCCATGGATTGGGGGGCCATCACACCGGCCTCGTAACCCAAGCGCCCAGCATCCACGGCACGCCCGAAGGCATCGGCCATGCGCACCGGGTCGCGGGCTTGCGCCACGGCGGAGTTCAGCAGCACGCCATCCAAGCCCAGCGCCAGCGCTTGCACCGCATGCGCCGGCTCGCCGATGCCGGCATCGACGATCAGCGGCACGTCCGGCAGGCGTTCGCGCAGCGTCTTCAAGGCAAAGGGGTTGAGCAGCCCTTGGCCGGAGCCGATGGGCGCGCCCCAGGGCATCAACACTTGGCAACCCACATCCAGCAGGCGCTGGCAGGTCACCAAATCGTCGGTGCAGTAGGGGAAGACGTGGAAACCGTCTTTCATCAAGCGTTCGGCGGCGGCCACCAGCTCCCAGGGGTCGGGTTGCAGGGTGTGTTCATCGCCCACCACTTCGAGCTTGAGCCAGGGCGTGTCGTACAACTCACGCGCCATGTGGGCCAGGGTGATGGCCTCTTGCGCGGTGCGGCAGCCGGCGGTGTTGGGCAGCAGACGCGCCCCTTGGGCCTTCAACACCGGGCCGAGGCTGGCGATGAAACCGTTGTCGCCGCCAGCGGCCAGGGTGCGTTTGAGGCCCACCGTCACCACCTGGGTGCGGCTGACGCGGATGGCTTCGGCCAGCACGGCGGGCGACGGATAACCCGCCGTGCCCAGCAACAGCCGGCTGGTGAGCGTGACGCCGTAGAGCGTCCACGGCGTGGGCGCTGCGGAGGAAAGGGAATCGCAAGTCATGGCGTTCAACCGCCGACGATGGCGGCAAAAGTGGTGAGCGCGTCACCGGGCTGGAGTTCGGTGCTGGCGCGCAAGGTGCGCGGCAGGAACTGCGCGTTGAGCGCGGTGGCGATGCGGGTGGCCTCGCCTTCGGCCAGGCCGGCTTCGGTGAGCAACTGCTGCACGGTCAGGCCGGGGCGCCAGGGGTGGGGCTCGCCATTCAGGGTGATGAGGGGGTTAGACATGGGTGGCGCCCCCTCTCCCCAACCCCTCTCCCACGAGGGGAGAGGGGCTTTGCGTTGCGGAAGTTGGCTCCCTCTCCCCTCGTGGGAGAGGGCTGGGGAGAGGGGGCAGCGCATGGGCCAGCCCCGTTCGCGCCAGCGCATCCACCAACAGCGCAGGCGAGAGCAACCAGCCGTGGCGATACAAACCATTCAGCCGCAACAAACCGGGTTCGACTTCGCAGCGCGGGTTGTTGTCCGGCAGCGCCGGGCGCAGGTTGGTTTCGAGGTGCAGGATGCGCGCCTCCGCCAACCCAGGCAGGACGCTGTGCGCCGCAGCCATCAGCTCCACGGCGCTGCGCAGGCTGACGGGCGAGCGATCCTCGCTTTCCACCTCGCTGGCGCCGATGACGATGCGCTCCCCCGGCCTCGGCACCACATACACCCGATGCCGTGCGTGCAACAGGCGCATGGGCCGGCGCAGTACCACACCGGGCGCGTGCAGCGTCACCACCTCACCGCGCACGCCGCGCAGGGTTTCGGTGAAAGGCTCGCCCGGTTCGGCGTGCAGCTTGGCGGCATCGGCTTGACGGGCGCCCAGGCCGCGCAGATCCAAAGCCCAGTCGCAGGGGTGGCGTTGGCCGTCGGCGGTGCGCACGGCGCCCGGTTCCACCGCCGTGACGCGGTGGCCCCAGTGCCAGGCTACGCCGGGCGCTTCATCGGCGAGGGCGCGCAGCATGTCCGCTGGCAGCACCTGGCCTTCGCTGGGCAAGTACCAGGCGCGCAGGCCGGGTAGCACGTCCGGCTCCAGCTCGGCGAGCTGGGCGCGGCTCAGGCTTTCCGGTACCGGCAGCACGGCGTGCAAAGCCGGGGCGGCACGCAGGCGGGCCAGCACGCGCTCGGCGGCGCCCGCGTCCGGCCCGTGGGCCAGCAACAGGCTGCCGTGGCGGCGCACCAGCGGGTGGCCGTTCTCGCCTCGGGCGGCGAGTTGCGCCGCCACCGTATCCCACAGCGCCAAGCCTTGCCAGCCGGCCAGGGCGATGGCCGGTTCGGCGTGATCCAGCTCCGCCAGCGGGCTCAACATCCCGGCGGCGGTGAAACCCGCCGGGCCGCGCCCATCGCTGCGTGGCTCGGGGCCGCTGGCCGGATCCCACACACTCACCCGATGCCCGGCGCGTGCCAGCGCCCAGGCCGCCAAGCGGCCCAGCACGCCCGCACCGGCGATGCCGATGTGCAGTGGCGTGCTCATCGTCAAGCCTTTTCAGCCGGGGTGATGGGGATGTAGAACTCGCCGCCCGCCGCCTTGAACTCGGCAGATTTTTCGGCCATGCCCTTCTCGGCGTAATCGCGCACATCCTGCGTGATCTTCATCGAGCAGAACTTCGGCCCGCACATCGAGCAGAAATGCGCTTCCTTGCTCGAATCCTTGGGCAGCGTTTCGTCGTGATACGCCTCGGCGGTTTGCGGGTCCAGGCCCAGCGCGAACTGATCGCGCCAGCGGAATTCAAAACGCGCCTTGCTCATCGCATCGTCGCGGGCGCGCTGGCCGGGGTGGCCCTTGGCCACGTCCGCCGCGTGCGCCGCGATCTTGTAGGCAATGATGCCGGCCTTCACGTCGTCCCGATCCGGCAAGCCCAGGTGTTCCTTCGGTGTGACGTAACACAGCATCGCCGTGCCCATCCAGCCAATCATCGCGGCACCGATGGCGCTGGCGATGTGGTCATAACCCGGCGCGATGTCGATGGTGAGCGGGCCCAGGGTGTAGAACGGTGCTTCCTTGCAGTGCTTCAACTGCTCGTCCATGTTGGCCTGGATCATGTGCATGGGCACATGGCCGGGGCCTTCGATCATGGTTTGCACGTCGTGCTTCCAGGCGATCTCGGTGAGTTCACCCAGGGTGCGCAGTTCGGCGAATTGGGCCTCGTCGTTGGCGTCAGCGCCGGAGCCGGGGCGCAGGCCATCACCCAGCGAGAAGGTGACGTCGTAGGCCTTCATGATCTCGCAGATTTCCTCAAAGTGCGTGTAGAGGAAGTTCTCCTTGTGGTGCGTGATCATCCACTTCGCCAGGATCGAACCGCCCCGCGAGACGATGCCCGTGCGGCGCTTCGTGGTCATCGGGATGAAGGGCAAGCGCACCCCGGCGTGGATGGTGAAGTAGTCCACGCCCTGTTCGGCTTGTTCGATCAGCGTGTCGCGGAAGATGTCCCAGGTCAGGTCTTCAGCAATGCCACCGACCTTTTCCAGCGCCTGGTAAATCGGCACGGTGCCGATGGGCACGGGCGAGTTGCGCAAGATCCAGTCGCGGGTGGTGTGGATGTTTTTGCCGGTGGACAAGTCCATCACCGTGTCGCCGCCCCAGCGGATCGACCACACCAGCTTTTCCACTTCCTCTTCAATCGAAGACGTGACCGCCGAATTGCCGATGTTCGAGTTGATTTTCACCAGGAAATTGCGCCCGATGATCATCGGTTCGACTTCCGGGTGGTTGATGTTGGCCGGAATCACAGCGCGGCCATGGGCCACCTCGTCACGCACGAACTCGGGGGTGATGATCTCGGGAATACGGGCACCCATGGCGTTGCCCTTCAAGCGCGCTTCGCGTTCGGCGTCTTGCAGGTACTCGCGCATCCACTCGCGCTTGCCGTTTTCGCGGATGGCGATGTATTCCATCTCCGGCGTGACGATGCCCTGACGGGCGTAGTGCATCTGCGTTACGTTGCCGCTGAGGTTGGCACCGGCCTTGGCGCGACGCGGTGCGCGTTGCAGGCTGGCGGCTTGGGCGCGCAGTTGTTCGATGCGGCTGGCGTCGCGGTCTTCGTGCTTGCCGCCGTCGTCCAGCGCCACGCGCTGGCGGCCGGTGTAGGGCTCGGTGTCGCCACGCGCTTCGATCCAGTCGGCGCGCACCGAGGCCAGACCTTGGCGCACATCAATCGCCACGTTCGGATCGGTGTAGGGGCCGGAGGTGTCGTAAACGGTGACGCGCTCGCCGCTGGTCAGGGCGATTTCACGCATCGGCACGCGGATGTCAGCGCGGCTGCCTTCGACGTAAACCTTGGTGGAAGCGGGGAACGGCTCACGGGTCAGCGTGAGGAGCTGTTCGAGCTTGTCGGGGGCGTTCATCGGGGCGATCTCCTGGGGCACGGGGGGACGGTGTGTGCTCCGAAGGTGCCCCGGGGATGCGATGCGGCCCACCTTGCTGGCAAGGAGGCAGGGCACGCAACACCCAAGCGGGCGGGCTCTTCTTACGCCGGTACGAACCGGATCAAGTACAGCGGGTTTGGCCATTCGGCCATCTCAGCGCAGCGGACGGGGCGATTTTCTTCAACCGCACCACCCGGGGCACCCCGGAGCGAGCGCGGATTGTGGGCAAGCCACAGGAATTGCGCAATAGGCGAGTTTCTTCGTCCAACTCAATACGGCGGCAGATAATGAGAGTTATTCTTGTTTAAAGCCAACTCACACCTCATCGCCACGGACTTGCCATGCTGTTAGCTGAACTGCCTTTGGGGACGCCTGCCACGGTCGAGCAGGTCACGCCCGCCAGTGCGGACATTGACGCCGCCGTGCTGCGCCGCTTGGCCGAACTCGGTTTCTTGCCCGGGGAACCCGTGCGCGTGGTGCAGCGCGGCCCCGGCGGGCGTGAACCGCTGGCGGTGCAAGTCGGTGACACCATGTTCGCCCTGCGCTTGCTGGAAGCGCGTTGCATCACGGTGAGCGTGCAAGGGGCGTCCGCATGAACGCCGCTGTTTTGCAACCGGGCTTGGCCACGCATCCGCTGAGTGTGGCCCTGGTCGGCAACCCGAACTGCGGCAAAACCGCGCTGTTCAACCTGCTGACCGGTGCGCGCCAAAAAGTGGCCAACTACGCGGGCGTGACGGTGGAGCGCAAAGTCGGCCACGCCAAGCTGGAGAATGGCCGCCATGTCGCCGTGATCGACTTGCCCGGCACCTACAGCCTGCACCCCGCCACCGCCGACGAAGAGGTGACGCTGGAGGTGCTCGAAGGTCGGCGGGCCGGTGAAGATGTGCCCGATCTGCTCGTGGCCGTCGCCGATGCCACCAACTTGCGCATGAACCTGCGTTTGGTGCTCGAACTCAAGCGCCTGGGGCGACCCATGCTGGTGGCGCTCAACATGGCCGACGTGGCCCGGGCACGCGGGCTGAGCATCGATGTGCAAGCCCTGTCGGACGAGTTGGGCTGCCCGGTGGTCGAGACCATCGCTGTGCAGTCGGGTGGCGCTGATGCCTTGCGTGCGGCGTTGACCCACGCCCTGGCCCGCCTGCCCGACGAGCCCTCAATGCTGGATTCTCCCAGCCACGGCGTGGCCCTGGCCGGCCCCGATGCCGATGTGTTGAGCTTGCAGCGCGAGGTGCGGCGCATCTTGGCCCGGGTGGCGCCCAACGCGATGCAACAACCGCGCTTCGATCAACGCCTCGATGCTTGGGTGATGCACCCCGTGGTCGGGCCATTGATTTTGGCGGCGTTGTTGTTCGTGGTGTTTCAGGCGGTGTTTGCCTGGGCCAGCGTGCCCATGGACGCCATCGAAGCCGGCATGGGCTGGCTCGGCCAATGGCTGACCGCCCACATGGACGAAGGGCCGCTGCGCAGTTTGCTGGTCGATGGCGCGGTGGCCGGGGCCGGGGGCGTGCTGGTGTTTTTGCCGCAGATCCTCATCTTGTTCTTCTTCATTTTGGTGTTGGAGGATTCGGGCTACCTGCCGCGTGCGGCGTTTTTGCTGGACACCTTGATGGGCAAGGTGGGCCTGTCGGGCCGGGCGTTCATTCCCTTGCTGTCGAGTTTTGCGTGTGCGGTGCCGGGCATCATGGCCACGCGCAGCATCGTCAATTGGCGCGATCGGCTGGCGACGATCATGATCGCCCCACTCATGACTTGCTCGGCCCGCCTGCCGGTGTATGCCTTGTTGATCGGGGCCTTCATCCCAGACCGGGCGGTCGGCCCCTTCAATTTGCGTGGGCTGACGCTGTTTGGGTTGTATGTCGCCGGGGTGCTGTCGGCTTGCTTGGTGGCGTGGAGCTTCAAGCGCATTTGGATGAAAAGCCGCTACCAGCCGCTGATGCTGGAGTTGCCCCCGTACCGCGTGCCCAGCGTGCGCAACCTGGCGCTGGGGCTGTGGGAGCGGGCGCGCATTTTCATGGTGCGGGTGGGCACGATCATTTTTGCGCTCACGGTGGTGCTGTGGTTCTTGGCAAGTTACCCCGAAGCACCTGCCGGATACACCGAGCCAGCCATCTTGCACAGCTTTGCCGGGCGCATTGGTCAGGCGATGAACGTGGTGTTCGAGCCGGTGGGGTTCAACTGGCAAATTTGCATCGCTTTGGTGCCGGGTATGGCGGCGCGTGAAGTGGTGGTCGGGGCGCTGGGCACGGTGTATTCGCTCTCCGCCGCTGGCGATGAGGTGGCCGACGCGCTGTTGCCCATGCTCACCCAGCAATGGCACCCTGCCACGGCCTGGGCGCTGCTGGCGTGGTTCGTGTTCGCGCCGCAGTGCCTCTCGACGTTGGCCACGGTCAAACGAGAAACCAATTCGTGGCGTTACCCGCTCATCATGAGCGCCTACTTGTTCGGCTTGGCGTATGCCTCGGCCTGGGTGGCGTTTCGGGTGGCCAATGCGGTGGGAGCCTGAACATGCAAACCGTGGCGGTCGGCCTCATTGTGGGGGGGGCCTGGGTGCATGTGCTGTGGACGCTCATGCCAGCTCGGACGCGGCGGGCGCTGGCGCGCTGGCTGTTGGCCCAGCCCATCGTGGCCGAAAACCGCTGTCTGGCCATTGGGCGGCCCTGGCTGCGCCGGCATGGCGAGGTCAGCGGTGGCTGTGGCTGCGCAGGGTGCGACGCGGGTTCACCTGCCCGCGCCGGGGCCGTGGCGGTGATCCGCTTCCATCGCCAGCCACCTAAAACCTGACGATCCAACGCGGGTCACCTGGCGCAGAATCAGGTGCTCCTGTGGTAATCGCCAGAAATCGCGCATGAACCTTGCCCGTCGCAGCCGGTATTGCTGGTCTTTGGGGGCCATTGGGGGCTTGCTGGTGGTCGCCTGTGGGGCGGCGGTGTGGGCGCAAGAACCCCCGGTCGTGCCCAAGCCGACCCAACGCTTGGTGGTGGCGTTGGACGACAACTATCCGCCCTATGTGTTTCGGGACGAAGCGGGGCATCTCCAGGGTTATCTGGTCGATTGGTGGGCGCTGTGGTCACGCCAAACCGGTGTGAGCGTGACGTTGCGGGCCTCGGATTGGGTGCAAGCCCAGTCCGACTTCAAATCGGGCCACGCCGATGTGTTGGACACCGCGTTCATCACCCCCGCCCGGCAGGCGTGGATGGCGTTTTCGGCGCCCTACGCAGAAATTCGCGTGCCCATCTTTGCGCATCGCAGTGTTCAAAACATCGAGGGTTTGGCGGCGCTGCGCGGCTTTACCGTGGGCGCCAAAGCTGGAGACGCCTGCATTGAGCAGTTGCAAGCGCAGGGTGTCACGGCCATCGAAACCCGACCCAGCTACGAGGCGTTGATTCAAGCAGCGTTGCGTGCCGAGGTGCGGGTGTTCTGTCTGGATGCCCCGCCAGCGCATTTTCTGCTGGCCCGTCATGGTGCGTTGGAGGATTTCCGCGAGGCGTTCACGCTGTACCAAGGGCAGTTTCACCGTGCGGTGCTCCAGTCTCGCGCAGCGGTTTTGCGACAGGTGGAGACGGGGTTTGCGGCCATCCCGGCGATCGAGCGTGAGCGTTTGCAGCAAAAGTGGATGGGGCAGCCTGTGGTGATGCTGTCGGTTTGGGGGCGCTGGTTCGCCTACGGGCTGGCGGGCGGCTCGCTGTTGGGCGGGATGCTGCTGCTGTGGAACCTGTCGCTGCGGCGCCAAGTGGCGCGCAAGACGGCTGATTTACAAGCCGCCCATCAAGCCACGATCGACGCCAAAGCCCAAGTGGATGATCTGTTGACGCAGACCACCGAAGCGCGTGATGCGCTGGCGCGCAAGGTGACCGAGCAGCAAGCCACCGAACGCGCCCTGCGGCAGCAGCGGGAAATGTTGGATCTGTTCATCTGCCACGCCCCGGCGGCCCTGGCGATGTTCGACACGCAGATGTGTTATCTGGCGGTGAGTCGGCGTTGGCTGCGTGATTTTGTGAGTTTGGACACACCGGTGCTGGGGCGTTGTCACTACGAGGTATCGCCAGACGTTCCGGCGCACTGGCGCCAGGTTCACGCGCTGGCGCTGACCGAAGGGGTGGTCACACGGCGCGAGGAGGATCGCTACGAGCGAGCCGACGGGCGGGTGGTGTGGTTGCGCTGGGAGGTGCGGCCTTGGTGGGACGTGGAAGGTCGTGTGGGTGGAGTCATCATCAGTTCGGAGGACATCACCGAGCACCAGCGCTTGATCCAAGAATTGCAGCATCACCACGAGCACCTGGAAGCCTTGGTGGCCCAGCGCACCCAGGAGCTGGCGACGGCCAAACAGGCCGCCGAGGTGGCCAGCCAAGCCAAGAGTGCTTTTCTGGCCAACATGAGCCACGAGATACGCACGCCGATGAACGCCATCGTCGGTTTCACCCATTTGCTGCAACGCAGCTTGCGCGAGCCACAGCAGCAGCACCAGCTCCAGCGCATTCGAGATTCCGCCGACCACTTGCTGGCGGTGATCAGCGACATCCTCGATCTGTCCAAAATCGAAGCTGGCAAGCTGGCGCTGGAGATGACGGTGTTTGAGCTGGCACCCTTGCTGGAGCGCACCGCCGCGCTGGTGAGGGAGCGTGCCCAGGCGCAGTCGCTGGACTTGGTGGTGGAGGTGCTGCCTGCGCAGTTGCAGGGGCCGTTTCTGGGGGATCCGACCCGCTTGAGCCAAGCCATCCTCAACTACTTGGGCAACGCGGTGAAGTTCACCGAACGGGGGTTTGTGCGTTTGAGCTGCCACAGCGGGGCCCACAGTGACGATGGGCAGCGCGTGGAAATCCGCATCGAGGTGCAGGACACGGGCCCCGGCCTCGCGCCCGATGTGCAAACGCGCCTGTTCACGGCGTTTGAGCAGGCCGACAACTCCACCACCCGCCTGCACGGTGGCACCGGTTTGGGGTTGGCCATCACCCGCCATTTGGCGTCGCTGATGGGTGGACGTGTCGGGGTGGAGAGCGTGCCGGGGCAGGGCAGCCGGTTTTGGTTCACCGCCTGGTTGACTCGTTCGGCCCAGCCGCCAGCGCCCTTGCTGGTGCAACACGCGCCGGAGGCGGTGGAGGTGCAACTGCGGCGCCGTGCGTTGGGGGGTCATGTGCTGCTGTGCGAGGACAACGTGGTCAACCAACTGGTGTCGCAGGCGCTGCTGGAGGCGGTGGGTTTGCGGGTCAGTGTGGCCGACAACGGGGCCGAGGCCGTGGAGCGCGTGCAGCACACCCGCTACGACTGGGTGTTGATGGACATGCAAATGCCCGAGATGGATGGTTTGGAGGCCACGCGCCGCATCCGCGCCCTGCCGGGCACGTTGGGTTTGCCCATTCTGGCGATGACGGCCAATGCGTTCACGCAAGACCGGGAAGCCTGCCTGCGTGCGGGCATGAACGATTTCATCACCAAGCCGGTGGATCCCCCGACGCTGTACGCCACCTTGTTGCGGTGGTTGCCGCCGGTGCTGGAGGGGTCGGCACAATCGGCGCCATGATCAAAGTTCTGAGCGTGAATGTGGGGGCCGTGCAAGCGATGGAGATCGCGGGCCGGCGGGTGATGACGGGCATGCACAAGCGCCCTGTGAGCGGCCCCGTGGCCTGCCGAGCGTTGGGTCTGGCGGGCGACGAGCAAGCCGACTTGACGGTGCATGGTGGGTTGGCCAAAGCGGTCTACGCTTACCCGAGTGAGCATTTGGCGTTTTGGCGCACCGTGCGGGCGCAGGCGCGTGTGGCGGCGTGGGATACCGAAGTGCCAGCGGGTTTGATGGGGGAGAACCTCACCCTCGCCGGGGTGAGCGAGCGCCAAATGTGGATCGGTGATCGATGGCACTTGCCCAGCGGCTGCACCCTGGTGGTGAGTGAGCCGCGCCGGCCCTGCTACAAATTCAACGAGGCGATGGGTTTTGCCAAGGCGTCCAAGCTGATGGTGGAGTCTGGGTTTTGCGGCGTGTACTTGGCGGTGCTGACGCCGGGGGACATTCAAGCCGGCGATGAGGTCACGTTGGAGCCGGGCCCGCGTGAGCTGTCGTTGGTGGACTTGTTCCGTTCACGCACCGCTGGGCGGCATTTCGGCTGAGGGCTCGTCCGGCAGCGGATCGATGCCTTCAAACACATCGACCAGGGGCACCGTGCAGCCGATGCTGGCGCATTCGAGCGCGGGGGCGGTGCTGAAGTCGTGCAGCGTGAACAACCCATGGGCGGAGTCGCGGCGAAACAGCAGCACCTCGCGGGTTTCCGGGCTGACCAAGACATATTCGCGCAGGCTGGGCAGGCGGCGGTATTGGGCGAATTTTTGGCCTCGGTCGTAGGCTTCCGTCGAGGGGGAGAGGACTTCGGCGATGAGGGTCGGGGCGGTGAACTCCCGTTCCGTGCGCAGGTCTTGCCGGTCGCAAGTCACGAACACATCGGGGTAGAACAGCGCATCGTCAGCCACGCGCAGTTTCATGGTCTCCATGAGCACCGCGCACGGCGTGCCGCGCAGGTGCTGGCGGAAAACCATGTACAGATTGCCTGCCACCAAGTTGTGAACCCGCCGCGCCCCGACCATGGCGAAAGTCTCGCCATGCAAGTATTCATGGCGTTCGGGCTGGGTTTCTTCCCAGGCGAGGAAGTCTTCCAAAGAAAACCCCGGTTGACGCAGTGCATGTCCCATCACGATCTCCTTGTGAAGCCGGGCGCGGCCCGGCCAACTCACCCTTCCAACTGCCTCTGAAACACCAACCCCGCATGCTCGCGCAGCGCGTGGAACTTGATCTTCGGCCAATTCTCCTGAATCGCACGCAACTCCCCGGCATATTCCAGCAGCAGCGTCGGGGCATCGACGGCATCCAGCGCCAGGCGGTGGCTGTTGTGGTCAACGAAACGCTTCAACTCGACGTCACCACCATCGGCCGGATCGCAGGTCACCCAGCGCGCCACATTAAAACGCGCCGGCATGATGCGCGCCTTCACCCCATATTCATGCTCCAGCCGGTGCGCCACCACTTCAAACTGAAGCTGGCCCACAGCGCCCAGCAGCAGCACGCTGCCAGCCATCGGGCGGAACACCTGAATCGCGCCTTCTTCACCCAATTGCGTCAAACCTGCGCGCAATTGCTTGGTTTTCAGCGGGTCGGCCACTTCCACCGAGCGGAACAGCTCGGGCGCAAAAAACGGCAGCCCCGTGTATTGCAGCGCTTCGCCTTCGGTGAGCGTGTCGCCCAGTTGCAGCACGCCGTGGTTCGGGATGCCGATGATGTCCCCCGCGTACGCTTCTTCCAGCAATTCGCGCTTCTGGCTCATGAAGGTCACCACCGTGTTCGGGCGAATCGCCTTGCCCGAGCGCACCACCTTCAAATTCATGCCCCGGGTGAATTTGCCCGAAGCCACACGCACAAAAGCGATGCGGTCGCGGTGCGCCGGGTCCATGTTGGCTTGGATTTTGAACACCACCCCCGTGAACTTCGGTTCTTCCGGCTTGACCACGCGCTGGATCGCCGCCCGCTCGCCCGGCGCTGGTGCCAGATCGACCAGCGCATCCAGCACCTCTTGCACCCCGAAGTTGTTCACCGCAGAACCGAAGAACATCGGCGTTTGGTGGCCGGCCAAAAACTCAGCTTCGTCGAAAGCCGGAGCGGCTTCGCGCACCAGCTCGATTTCGCCGGCGGCCTGCTCATACACATCCCCGAAGCGTTCGGACAGCACCGGGTTCTCAAGGCCGTCCACGATTTCCTCGGTGCCCGCCACGCGGTCTTCACCGGGGGTGAAGACGCGCATCTGATCCTTGCGCAAGTCCAGCACACCGCCGAAGAATTTGGCCATGCCGACCGGCCAGGTGAAGGGCACCACCGTCATGCCCAGCTCGCGCTCGATCTCGTCCATCAAGGCCAAAGGCTCTTGCACCTCGCGGTCCATCTTGTTGACGAAGGTGAGGATCGGCGTGTTACGCGCCCGGCACACCTGCAACAAGCGCCGCGTTTGCGGTTCGACACCGTTGGCCGCGTCGATCACCATCAGCGCCGCATCCACAGCCGTGAGCACGCGGTAGGTGTCTTCGGAGAAGTCCTGGTGGCCTGGGGTGTCCAGCAGGTTGATGGTGCAGCCCCGATATTCCATCTGCATCACGCTGGAGGCCACCGAGATGCCGCGCTGCTTTTCGATTTCCATCCAGTCGGAGGTGGCGTGGCGGCTGGCCTTGCGCGCCTTGACCGAGCCGGCAATTTGAATCGCGCCGGAGAACAGCAGCAGCTTTTCCGTCAGCGTGGTTTTACCGGCGTCAGGGTGGGAAATGATGGCGAAGGTGCGGCGCTGGCGCACCTGTTGGGCGAGTTCGGCAGACATGGGCGGCGTCCCGATTCCGAGCGGGAACCGGGGTGGGTCAAGCAAAACCGCGAATTATCGGCGGGCCAGCCGCCACGCTTCGAGCCGCCACAGCCAGCCTGTCAGCATCAACACCACCAAGTAGCGCACGACATGGAAAGCCGTCACCATCGGCACCCCCAGCTGCAAGGTGCGCGCTGTGAGGCTCATCTCGGCAATGCCCCCGGGAGAGGTGCCCAGCACCACCGTGGCCGGATGCAATCCAGCCAGCGCCCCCAGGCCCACCGCGAACAGCGCCGACAGCCCGATCATCCCCAGCGTGCCCACGGCCACGCTCAACAACCAGCGCGGCCCACTGCGCAAAAACGTGGGCGTGAAACGGGTGCCCAGCGCCACCCCGATGAACACCTGCCCGAGGTTGGTGAACGCCAGCGGCAGTGCCGACAGCGTCACCTCATTGGCGGTGAGCAGCACCGTCACCAGCAGCGAACCCAGCACAAAAGGGCTGGGCCGATCCAGTTTGAGCATCACCCAGCAGGCGCTGGCCGTCAGGACGATCAGCCACAGCAGGCCGGTGGGGCGCACATCCCGCACCGCTGGGGGCACCGCATCCAGCCCGTGCAAACCTGAGAACTGAAACGCCAGCGGGATGAGCGTCACCACCAGCAACACCCGCAGCGAATGCGCCGCCGCCACCCGATCCACTTGGGCGCCGTGGCGTTCCGCCAGCAAAGCCATCTCCGACGCCCCGCCCGTGGCCGCCGCAAAAAACGCCGACGAAGGGTGAAACCCGCCCGTCGCAGCCTCCGCCGCGTGACGCCACAGCAAAAAACGGTAGAAGCCGTAACTCAGCCCCAGCGCCCACACCACCCCCAGCGCGATGGCCCAACTCACCTGCGCCATGGCGTGCAGCATCGTCGGGGTGAAGTACAGGCCCAGCGTGGTGCCGATGGCCCACTGCCCCACGTCCCGCAGCCGGCGCGAGGCCGCCAGCGCCACGCCGTTCATGCTCAGGCCCGCACTCAGCAACAAGGGGCCGAGCATCCACGGCAAGGGCAAATGCAGCAGCGCTGCCAGCGCCCCCGCCGCGCCGGCCAGCGCGAGGGTGATCGAGATGCGGGCCGGCTGGGAAGCACGGGCCAGGTGCCCGTTCAACCGATCCCAACCGTTCATGTCACGCCAAGGTCGGATAAGTGAGGTAGCCGGCTTCGCCGCCGCCGTAGAGCGTGCGCACGTCCAAGGCGTTCAGGGCAGCGCCTTCGCGCAGGCGCCGGCCCAAATCCGGGTTGGCGATGAAGGGCTTGCCAAAGGCCACCAGATCGGCGCTTCCGTCGGCCAGCACCTGGGCGGCCAGGGCGGCGGTGTAGCCGTTGTTCACCATCCAAGCCGGCGCGTGACCCTGGGCACTGCGGAAAGCGGCGCGCAACGCAGCGTAATCAAAGGTGAGACCTTGCGCCGACAAGTCACGCGGGCCGCCCGTGGCACCTTCCACGACGTGGACATAAGCCAGTTGCAGCGGCGCCAATTGGCGGGCAACGTGTTCGAACAGCGCTTGCGGGTTCGAGTCTTGGCCGATGTCGTTGGCGGGGCTGATGGGCGACAGGCGCAGACCCGTGCGCCCGCCCCCGATGGCCGCCACGATCGCTTCGGTGACTTCGACCAACAAGCGGGCGCGGTGGTCGATGGTGCCGCCATAGGCATCGGTGCGGTCGTTGACGCTGTCGCGCAGGAACTGTTCGAGCAAGTAACCGTTGGCGGCGTGGATTTCGACACCGTCAAAACCCGCTTCGATGGCGTTGCGGGCGGCTTGGGCGTAATCGGCCACGATGCCAGGCAATTCCTCGGTGGCCAACGCACGCGGCGCCGACACATCGGCGAAACCGCCTTGGATGTAGGTCTTGCTGTTCGCCCGCCGGGCGCTGGCGGACACCGGGGCCGCCCCGTCCGGCAACAGCGACGTGTGCGAAATGCGCCCCACGTGCCACAACTGCACCACCACCTTGCCGCCTTCGGCGTGGATGGCGTCCGTCACCTCCCGCCAAGCGGCGATCTGTTCGGGCGTGTGCAGGCCGGGGGTGTCCAGATAGCCATGCGCCATCGGGCTGATGGGCGTGGCTTCGGTGACGATGAGGCCGGCGCCGGTGGCCGGGTTGGCGCGCTGGCGGTAGTAGGTGGCCATCATCGGCGTGGGCACTTGGCCGAAAGCGCGGTTGCGGGTCAGCGGCGCCATCACCAGGCGCGAGGCCAGGGCGATGTCGCCGACCTGGCAAGGGGTATCAAGGGTGAGGTTCATGGCGAGAAGCCTACTGCACCTGCGATGCCGAGGTGCCCTCTGGGGTCAGTCCGGAGGCGGCTTGGGAGGCGCTCAGGGCCACCGCGTCGGTGGCCTCGACCTCGGCCAGTGCAGGGGCAGCGATGCCGACACGCGCCCAGTCCACCCGATCCCAACCCAGTTCGCTGAAAAACTGCCGGGCCAACTGCTGGTAACCCGGCACGCTGAAGTGGATCAAATCGCGGGCCATCAACGCTGGGGTTTGGCGCACCCACTGATAGGCACTGCCCAGGCCGCCCATGGCGGTTTGCATGCTCCAGACTTTGCAACCGAAGTCCTGTGCCACTTGGTGCTGCAAGCGCCCGATGTCGGCGTGGATGCGTGAAAAGCGCAGCAAATCCTCCGAACCGGCACTGCCGCGCCGCACCAGCGTGCCGCGATCACCGGGGGCAATCAGCACACAGGCCGCCTGGGGAAACAGCGTGCGCAGCTTGCCCACGGCTTGACGCAGGTTCTGTTGGTACGTGGGGCCGTCGAGGCTGCGCACATTGCCTTCGTTGGTGCCATATTCGAGCATCACCACGTCGTAGCGGGTGTCTTGGAACCAGTTGCCCAGATAGGCCAGGTCGGCTTGGCGCCAAGCGTTGGCGGTGGCCCCGGGGTAGCCAAACACATCCAAGATCAGCGCCGGGGACGCGCCTGCCGGGGCCGCCCCGAACGCCAGTCCGTGCCAACGCAAGGCCCCTTGCAGAAGGCGCAAGCGCAGTTGCGTCACAGGGGTGTCGCGCAGCAGATCGAGTGCGGCGGGGCCGGCGGGGCCACCGGGCAGTTCGATCATGTACTCCTGCCCCCCATCCAGGCTGATGGCGAGTTGAATCGGGGTGGGCGTTTGCTGGTACAGCAAGCGCAGCGGGCGGCGTTCGGGTTGCCCGGCGGCGTTGCGCAAGTCCAGCGCCAGCCACGATCCCGCCTCACTGGTGCTGAGGTTGACCAAACCCGGCCCCGGTGCGGTGCCGTTGCCGCTGAGATAACCCGGCTCATGCCGCCAACCAGCAGACAAACAACTGCGCCGCAACGGCAGGCGAATCCCCGGTCGGTTGATGCTGCCCGGCAGGAAAGAAGCCTGCACCCGCTCAGGCGGCAGCCCCGTTTGACGCACCAAGGTGTCGGTGAAAAATCCGGCGGCCAAGTGGCTGTCGCCCCAGATCGCCACGCGCAAGGGGGTGCGACGGCCCGCAGTCAGGCCGCGCAGCACGTCGTCCAGCCGGTCTTGCGCGGGGGCGAAGGCCAGCGGATTGCCGTTGGCAGCGTCGCGGGCCAGATCGCGCAAGGAGGCGGCGACGCTGTCCGCGTCCGGAATGTCGAGCGGATCGGACGCCGGGGGCGCTGCCGGGCGGGCGGCGCGGCTGGCCACCGCGCTGGGCGTGGCCACGCTGGGGCAGCTCAGATCGGCCACGACCGTGCTGTGGGTCGGCCCGCTGGGTAAACGCACCTGAACCCGAGCCAGTGGCAGCAAGGACGGCGCAGTGGGGGCCGACAGCGCCGCATTCGACGCGGCCATCCAGACCCCTGCCAACGCGGCAGAGGCCCATCGAAGGAGAGACGGTTTCATCATGGCGAGGGGGTGGCTGCGGCGATGTGGGCCAGCAGCGCGGTCGAAATTTTGCGCAAACCGGCGGCGGTGAAGTGAATGCCATCGGCGGCGCGCAAGTCGAGCACGGGGGGCGTGTCGTCCAACGTGCGTTTGAAGGGCAGGGACAACGGGCCGATCAGCCCTTCGGTGGCCAGATAGTCGGTGCCGTGGGCGCGGGCGCGTTCGGAGAACACATAGTTTTGCACGATGGCCCCATCGCGCACCCGACCGTCGCGCATCGATGGCAGCCCGACCCAGATCACCCGCACGCCCCGCGTTTTGGCGTGGTTCAGCACCTCATCGACCCGGCTGGCGTAGTGTTCGGCCCACTGCGGTGAGGGAAAAACCAGATGGCGGCCCGGCTCGTAAATGTCCCAGGGATCGTTCGGGCCGAGGAAGACGACCACCAAGGTGAGTTTCTTGGCATCGATTTCCTCGATGATGCGTGCCGGCCAATCAAAGTAGCGCTTGACCGTCAGGCCCGTGCTTTGGCGACTCAAATCAAAACTCTCCCAATCGGGATGGCGCTGGCTCAGGGTGCGGATCACCAAGGGCGCCACCCCTTGCATGAGTGAATCGCCCGCAAACAAGATGCGCTGCGGGCCCGGGGAGAGTTTTTGCTGTTGGAGCGACGGCAGGAACATCCCCATCGGCAAAGCGCGCACAACGTACACCTGCCGGCTTTTTTTCTTGCTGCCCAGGCTGGGCGGCGGGCCGCTGGCGGCGACCAAGTCCGAAGGGGCGGTCATGGGTTGGGGTGGGGTCGGCAGCCCGTCCAGGGCCGAGGAAGCGGAGGGAGTGCTGGCGTCGGCACTGGGGTCTTCGGTGTCGGCGTCTTCGTCGTGGGAAAGCCAAGCCCGCCACCCGTCGGCCAGGGTGAGGTGGTAGCGCGCATCGAAATAGCGCTCCAACGAGTCTTGCCCGGCCCAGCCGGTGAGCAGGCCGATGCACAGCAGCATGGCGCTGAGTTGCGGTGCGCCCGGGGCGCTCGAATCGCTCATGGATGGCTCAGAAACGGTAGTAAATAAAACTGGGCACCCCGTCGGGCCCGAGTTGGATGAGCAGCCAGAGCAGCGCACTCAGCACCGGCACCGCCCCGATCGGCCCCAGGGTTTGCAGCAGGCGCACCGCCCAGTGTTCCAGCGTCTGGGCGTGGCGGCTGAACCAGAAAAAGAGGCACGCGAACAGCACCAGGCCATGCACGGGCATGTCCCCAGCGCGGGCCCACTGCGGGAGCGTTGCCGGCAATTGGGTCAGCAACAGCCAGGCTTGATCCAGCGAGTCGGCGCGGAAAAACAGCCAGGCCAGGGTGACAAAACTCAGCGTCAGCCCCCGAGCCAGCCATGCTGGCCACACCGGCCAAGCCCGGTCGCGCCACAAGTTGAACGCCACCATGCCCAGCCCGTGCAAAGCCCCCCAGACGATGAACGTCCAGTTCGCCCCATGCCAGGCACCGCTGATGAGCATGGCGGCCATCACATGCCATTGGGTGCGAGCCCAACTGCCGTGCCGCCCCCCGAGCGGGATGTAGATGTAATCGCGGATGAAACTGGACAAGGACATGTGCCAGCGCTGCCAAAACCCCTGGAGGTTGCGGGCCAAATAGGGTTGCTGGAAGTTGAGCGGCAGCTCAAACCCCAGCAGCAGCCCCAGCCCGGTGACGATGAGGGTGTAGCCGCTGAAATCCAAAAAAATCTGCAAGGCATAACCCACCATGCCGGCCAACACCGCCAGGCCAGCGTGTTGTTCGGGGTAACGAAACACCGGGTCGGCGAAGGTTTCTGCCAGCCACGAGGCGCACACCAGTTTTTGCGCCAACCCCAGCAGGATCAGGTACAGGGCGCGCCAAGCCTCGTGCGGACGGCCAAAGCGGCCCGCATCCACCTGGGCGAAAAAGGGCTCGGCCCGCAAGATGGGCCCGGCAAACAACGTCGGCCAAAACCCCAGGAACAACAGCACCTGACCCGGCGGGCGCGGCGTGGCGCCAGGCTGGGCCATGCTCACCAAATACGTGATGGCCTGGAAGGTGAAAAAGGACACGCCCACGGGGGTCACCATGTCCAACACCGGCAGGGGCAAGTGGCTGCCCCAGGCGGCCAGCAGCGTGGCCAGGCTGGCGCGCAAAAACTCGTAATACTTGGCCAGCACCAAGAACAGCACGGCCAGCACCAAACCCACCCCCAGGGCCAGGCGTCGCCGTGACGGCGGGCCGATCAAGTCGGCGGGCGGGGCGATCCAGCGCCCCAGCGCCCACACCGCCACGCTGTAGCCCAACAGCACCCCCGCCAAAGACAGCGACCAAGTGGCATACAAACCGTAACCGCACAGCGTCAGCCCGGCCAGTTGCCAGCGTGGCCAGCGTGCCAAGGCCCAATACAGCGGGAAAAACAGCAGCGCCAGCAGCGCAAATTCGGGGGAAACAAAACTCATACGCCAACGGATCTGGGCCCGGTACGGTGAGGGAACAAGGTGCGCGAGCCTATCCCACTTCGCGGGGTTCGGAGGCTTTGGCTACAGTGCGGGGCCCTCACGCTCTGGAGAATTGTTGTCATGCTGGCTTACCGTCACGCTTTCCACGCCGGCAACCACGCCGATGTCCTCAAACACCTGGTGTTGGCGCAGGTGTTGCAGTACATGGTGGACAAAGGCAAACCCTTTCGGTACATCGACACCCACGCCGGGGCCGGCGGTTATTTGCTCAAGGGCGCGCAGGCGCAGAAAAATGCCGAGTACCGCGAAGGCATTGGCCGACTCTGGAGTCGGGCCGACATGCCAGCCCCCGTGGCCGATTACGTGCGCTTGGTTCACGATTTCAACCTGCCCGGCCCCGATGAACAGGGCAACCCGCCCGTGATCGAGAAAGGTTACACGCCGCCGCTGGCGCTGTACCCCGGTTCCCCGTCGATCGCCCGGGCTTTGTTGACGCCGGGTGATGCCCTGCGCTTGTTCGAGCTGCACCCCGCCGACGCACGCACGCTGATGACCCACTTCGGCGGGCGGCGCAACGCCCAAATCTTGAACGAGGATGGTTTTGCGGGTTTGAAATCCCAATTGCCGCCGACGCCGCGCCGGGCGGTGGTGCTCATGGACCCGTCTTACGAGCTGGTGGGGGATTACGGCAAAACCGTGGCCGCCCTGCGCGACGCCATGACGCGGTTTGCTGAAGGGGTGTATATGGTGTGGTATCCGCAAGTCAGCCGGGTGGAGGCGGTGCAGTTGCCCAAGCGCTTGTCGGCGTTGGCACCGAAGGGGTGGCTGCACGTCCGCATGACCGTGGCGCAGCCAAACCGCCAAGGGTTTGGGTTGAGCGGCAGTGGCATGTTCATCCTCAACCCGCCGTGGACGCTGCACGCCACGCTAGAAGCCGTGCTGCCGTGGTTGACCCAGCAGTTGGCACAGTTCGATGGTGCCAGTTATCACCTGGAATATCAGCCGGCGTGAGCGGCATGGCCGCTGTGCCCTGTCAGGCCGAGGCGCCCACGCAAGCGTTCCAACATACCCAACACGCGTGATGGCGCCGTCTGCGAGGGCGCATTCGCCGCAGGGGTGGCCAGGCGAACACGCGGCGTTTCTGGGGCAATAGGAAGCGCGGTGCTGTGGGCGTGCGGCATGGCGCTGCCGCCGTGACGCTCCAGCAACCCCAAGCCGTGCATGGCGTGCAGGAATTCGACGCACACCGGCCAGTCCACTTGGCTGTGGGTGGCCAGCTCTTGCATGGTCAGGTAGCGGGCGGAAAGGAAGGCGGCCAAGCGGCGAAACTCACTCCGAGCCGCCAGGGTGTGGGCCGCAGGCCAGCGCCGCAGACGCAAGCGGGTGTTCAGCTCAATGTGGATTTGATGGGCCAAAAACTGGGGCGCCAACAGATCGGCAGGGGCAGGCTCACTCAACGGAATGGCGTTGAGCAAGTCAATGAAATCTTCCAACTGCAAAGGGCGGCGCAGATGGTGCTGGCCTGGTGCAGGGGCGGGCGCCTCAGCCGGCAGGATGCGTACGCACAGGCCAGCCTCATGGGGCGGGGTGGGCACGTCGGGGGCCAGCAGGCACACGTCGGCCTCTGGATGGTCAGTGAGGTGCCAGGTGTGATCCAACCGGGCATCTTGGGCGAGCAGGCGCAGAAAAACGCGCACAACCCCTGCGTCCAACGGACGCAGGCCCACAAGGTGCAAACGACGTGAAGCGGACTTTGACATGGAACCCCTTTGTTGTTGCTGTTTTGTAACCAGTTGTTGGCGAGGGGATTTCTAACAGTGGTTTGTTGCTCGCATGTTGTCGCAGTGCGGATGCTTTGGCAATGCGGTGCAACTACCAAGATGGCCCTGCGTTTGTATGCAAGAGCAGCGTCAGCTTGGTTTCAAATTGTCACACTCTGAGGGTGCGCAGGGCCTCAAACCCTGTGGCCTCGCCTTTACGCACCATGCCCCGAGCGTTGCAAACCACGCGGGTTGGGGTCATGCCCGCCGTGCGTGGCACGGTGTGGTCGTGGCGGCAATGCACATGGCCGTGCAGCCACAGATCCGCCAGGGGCAGCAAATCGTCGTCTGCGTTGCAAAAGCTGGCCGTGCCAGGTTGGCGGCCAAAGCGCGGATCGGCACTGCGCAGGCTGGGCGCGAAGTGGGTGATGACCACTTGAGCATCCCAAGGTGGAGGCGCGGCGGTGGGGCGCAAAGCGTCGGCCAACCAAGCGCGATCGGCCAAACCCGCCTCGCGTACCGCAGCGGCATCGAACGGCTGACCACCGTTCACCGTGCTTTGTTGCACTTTTTGAAAATAGCTGGCCGCACGCATGGCCCGTGGCCGTTCGGCGGGGCCAAACAGGTCAAAGTCGCTCCAGCGCACGGTGCCGAGGAAACGCACGCGCCGGCCATCGTCTCCCGTGAGGACGATGTCCCGGTGCTCCAGCAAAATCAAGCCCAGGGCCGCGCAGCGTTCGTGCAAACCGGCCCAGGCGTCGGCCAGCTCACGCCGGTCAAATTCGTGGTTCCCGGCGACCATGAGCACGGGCACCGGCCAGTCCGCAAAGTGGGACAAACCGGCCCAGGTGCTGTCGATGTCCCCCGCCAGCACCAGCACCTCGGCATCGGGGGCGGGTTCGGGGGTGAACGTTTCCGTCTCTAAGTGAAGATCGGACAGCAACTGGATGCGCATGGGCCAAGGCCGCCGATGGATCAGGACTTGCCGAACAGGGACAGCCCTTGCGCCAGCAGCCCGCCGACGCCCGACTCACCCTCTTTGCCCGAGGCCAGCAGTTGCACGGCTTGCGGCAGCAGGGTCATCACGGTTTGCACCGCTTGGGCGGGGTCGATGCCCACCTTGCTGGCAATGGCTTGGATCACGTCGGAGCCGAGCACGGCTTGCAGTTGTTCTGCACTGATGGGCAAAGCGCCACCTTGACCCAACCACGATTGCAGGATCGCACCCAAGCCCTGAGCATTGAACAGTTCGGTCAGTTTGGGCAAGCCCCCGATGCTGGGTTGGCCCAAGTACTGCGCCAGCAATTGGGCAGCTTGGGGTGAGCTGGCCAATTCTTTCAGGCCCGTGGAAGCGATTGCGTCTAACCATCCCATGAGAGAACTCCTCAAAAAAAGCCGTGTGTGGCGTGGCTCGGGTTTCTACCACGCGGGCCATCTGTGATCGTTGGGTAGGCGCCACCATCCTGATCGTTGTACGCTGGCGGATCATCATCAGACACTGGGGCGGTTCGTGGACAACATTCACCCGCAGGAATCCGAGGCTGTGACGTGTTTGGGCGACTGGCTGCACCCACGTCCTCAGCAGCCTTGGGAACAGTTGTGCGTGCTGGCAGCGACCTTGATTCACGTTCCCCCCGAAGTGTTGGACGTGGGCGTGGTGGAAGTCTTGGCCCGCATGGCGCAGTTGGTGGGGGCGCAGCACGCAGCCGTGATGTGCCGGGACAGCCAGGGTCACACCCGCTTGGCGGCGCAATGGGGCGCGTCGGGAAGCGGTGAGGCGCCACAGGGCGATTTGGCTGCCGAGGAGTGGGCGCTGCTGCACCATGCGGTGTCGCCGTTGTTCATCGCGGATGTGGCGGCTTTGCCCCCAGGGGCCTGGCGCGACGCCTTGCAAGCCCGTGGTGTGCGCAGCCGGATGTTGCTGCCCATGCGCTCCGGGCGGGGTAAACCGTGTTTGGGTGGGGTGTGGCTGGAAACGCATGACCAGCACTGGACGCTGGACACGGAAACCCCACGGCTGCTGGGTCATTTTTCGCAGTTGCTGGCCTGGGCTTACGCCCGTCAGCGGGCCATGCTGGCCGAGCGCAGTTTGTTTCGTGATTTCCAGGTGTTGTTGGAAAACACCACCGACTTCATCTATTTCAAAGATGCACAAGGGCGCATCCGTTTTTGCAGCCAAAACGTGGCCCAACTGACGGGCTACACCCACTGGCGTGAACTCATCGGCAAGCGGGTGTCCGACCTGTACTCCCCTGAGTTGGCCCGCATCTACGAGGAGGAGGAGGGGCCTGTGCTGCGGGAAGGCCGTCCGTTGATCGACAAAATCAACCCTTATGCGGCGGTCAACGGCGGGCCGGCGTGGGTGAGCACCAGCAAATGGCCGGTGCGTGACGAGCAAGGGATGATCGTCGGGTTGTGCGGCATCAGCCGGGACGTGACGGCCAACCGCCAAGCGCAAGAAGCCCTGGCACGCAGCGAAGATCTGTTGCGGCGGGCCCAGGCGGTGGGGCGCATTGGCAGTTGGTTGGTGGATGTTCCGACCGATGCCACCGAGTGGTCGGCTGAAACCTATCGCATCTTTGGCGTGCCGCCTGAGCAGCGCATCGACACCGCATTGTTCTGGGCCTGCATCCACCCCGATGACCATGAGCGTGTGGCCCAGGCGTGGACGCGGGCCACAACGGTGCCGGGGGCGGGGTATGACATCGAGCATCGCATCCTGCGCCACGGATGGGTGCGCTGGGTACACGAACGGGCAGAGGTGGAGTTCTCCGCCGATGGTCGGGCGATCACCTGTGTGGGCACGTCAGAAGACATCACCGAGCGTCGCCGGGTGCGTGAAACTTTGCGCTTGAACGAAGAGCGCGACCGGCAATGGTTGCAAGCGCTGGTGGAGGAGCGCACCCGCGAGCTGGCGGTGGCCAAAGAGGCCGCCGAAGCCGCCAGCGTGGCCAAAAGTGCGTTTTTGGCCAACATCAGCCACGAGATTCGCACGCCGCTCAACGCCATTTCCGGCATGGCCCACCTGATTCGGCGCGGAGGGCTTTCGTCCCGCCAAACCGACCAAATCGAAAAACTCGAAGCCGCCAGTGCGCACCTGCTCAACATCATCAACGCGGTGCTGGACTTGTCCAAAATCGAAGCCGGCAAACTGGAATTGCAACAGCACCCGGTGCTGATCCAAGATTTGCTGGCCGGTGTGGCGTCCATGGTGCATGAGCGTGCAGCGGGCAAAGCGCTGCATTTGCATGTGGAGGCGGCGCCATTGCCGTGTGGCGTGCTGGGCGATGCGACGCGGCTGCAACAGGCACTGCTCAACTATGCGGCCAACGCGGTGAAGTTCACCGAACAGGGTTGGGTGGCGCTGCGAGCTTGGATGTTGGCGGAGGATGCCCAGCGCATCCAACTCCGTTTTGAGGTGGAGGACACCGGCATTGGCATCGAGCCCGATGCTCTCGGGCGGTTGTTTGACGCCTTTGAGCAGGCGGACAACAGCACCACACGCCGCTACGGTGGCACCGGGCTGGGGCTGGCCATCACCCGCAAGCTCGCGGAGTTGATGGGGGGTGAGGTGGGGGCACGCAGCTCGGCGGGGCAGGGCAGTTGTTTCTGGTTCACGGCCTGGCTGGACAAGGTGTCCTCATCCCCGACCCTGAGTGGTGCTTCCTGCCAAGCCGAAGTCGAGGCGTTGTTGCGGCGGCATTTTGCGGGGCGGCGGGTGTTGGTGGTGGAAGATGAACCGGTGAACCGCGAAATCCTGCAACTGCTGTTGGAGAACGTCGGTTTGGTGGTGGCGCTGGCCGAGGACGGGCTGGAGGCGTTGGAGAGTTTGGGTCAGCAGCCGGTCGATCTGATCTTGATGGACATGCAAATGCCCCGCTTGGACGGCCTGGCGGCCACGCAGCGCATCCGCTTGCAACCTGGAGGCTTCGATGTGCCGATTTTGGCCATGACGGCCAATGCCTTCGCCAGCGACCGGCAACGCTGCTTGGATGCCGGCATGGATGACTTTGTCACCAAGCCGGTCAGCCCTGAGCGTCTGTTTGCAGCGCTTTTGACGTGGCTGTCCACCCCGCGCCAACCGATGGCTGGTGATTCAGCGACCCGAGGGTGAACGAGGCGCTTTCTTGCGGGCCGGCGGTGGGGCCGATTTTTTCGCCGCAGGCGGGGCTGGACGCGCCGGGCGTGAGGTCGGGGCCTTCCGAGCGGGGGGCGCCACGGGGGCGGCAGCGGGCTTCACGACGGGCGCAGGGGGCACCTCACTCGCTGGCCGGGTGACATCGGCGAGCAAGAACACCCCGGTGACCAAATCTTCGATGACTTCGTCCAAATCTTCGGGCGGCTCCATCTCGGTCATGACGGCCAACAACGCTTCGGCGTCTTCCAGATCGTCTGCATCGAAGGCGCGATACAGCAGGGCCTGGCCTTCGAGCACCCGCTCATCCGAGGTTTGCAGCACCGAGGGGTAGAGGTCGATGGCCGTCGCCAAACCGGCCACCCAGGGCATGACGGCATCCAACGGGCCGCCCTCGTCATCCGGTTCGAGCACCCACGGGTCGAACCACTGGCGGCGCTCGATGGCCCGATCCAGCTCGGCGAAACGCCGTGCCACCAAATCGTGCAGCGCTTGGGCGGGGAAACTGCGCGGCAGGGCGCGGGCCTCATCCACATCGGTGATGTGCGGCAGCCATTGCGCCGGCGGGATGCGGCGCGGTTGCAGCAGCACGCCGCACAAAAAACCGTCCAGCATCATCAGATCGAGCGGTTCGAGGGGGGCGGGGACGCTGTCGAGCAGGCGTTCCAGTTCGGCCACATCGGCGGGGCCGAGCGGCATCGGGGTCGGGGCGGTAGACATGGCTGCATTGTTCCCCATCAAGGCGTGAAACCGGGATGAAACTGCTCGCGCAGCCAACTCACCAGCACTTGCACCGCCAGCGGCACACGCGGCGCGTAGGGGCGCAGCGCCCACAAGTGGCTGCCGTAAGCGCCGACGGGTTGCCAGTGAGGCAGCAGCGTCACCAAATCGCCCTGGGCCAGCGCGTGTTGCGCGCTGAAATCCGGCAGTTGAGCGATGCCCAGGCCCGCCAGCGCGGCTTCGCGCAGGGCCTCGCTGTTGTTGGCGGCGAACGGGCCTTGCAGTTTGACACTCACCCGCGCCCCGCCGCCTTCGGGCTCAAAGTTCCACAGCGCTTGTTCGCCGGGGCGCGGATAGTGCAAGGCGGCGTGCTGGGCCAGTTCGTCGGGATGGGTGGGCGTGCCGTGTTGCGCCAGGTAGGCCGGGCTGGCCACCAACCAAGTGCGTGTCGGACACAGCGCCCAGGCGACGTGGGTATCGGGCGGCGTGGTGGTGTGGCGCAGGGCCAGATCGAACCCTTCCCGCGCCAGCGAGCAGAGGCGATCCGACAGATCCAATTCCAGCCGCAATTCTGGGTAACGGCGCAGGAACGCCGGCAGGCGCGGCACCAGTTGTTGACGGGCCAGGGCCACCGGCGCGGTCAGGCGCAGCAGGCCGCGTGGGGTGGTGGTGAGTTCGCGCACGCTGTGCAGCGCGTCGTCGATTTGGGTGAAGGCGCTGCGGGTGCGTTCCACCAGTTGCGCGCCGGCTTCGGTGAGGCGCACGCTGCGCGTGGTGCGTTGCACCAGCGGCACACCGGCTTGGCGTTCCAACTCGGCGATGCGCTGGCTCATGCTGGCTTTGGAGCAACCCAGGCGCTGGGCGGCAGCGGTGAAGTGGCCGGTTTCAGCCAAGATGGTCAAGGCGTGGATGTGGGACCACCAGGTGAGGGTGTTCATGGGGATGCATTGTTCACGCAGCCGAACAATGAATCCACCGCCGGGCGCTGGTGCGCGGCCAGCCGGCTGCCTAGACTCAGCGCCCATCCCGGTTCTTCCAGACATCGCACCATGAACGCACCGCAGCCTTTCACCTCGTTGGCCGATGTGGGCCATTTCATCGCTGGCCAAGCTGTGGCGAGCACCTCGGGCCGCCGCCAAGCGGTGTTCAACCCGGCCACCGGTGCGGTGGCGCGCCAGGTGGCGCTGGCCTCGGTGGACGAGGTGAACGCCGCCGTGGCCGCCGCCCAAGCCGCTTTCCCCGCCTGGGCAGACACCCCGCCGCTGCGCCGCGCCCGCATCCTCACCCAGTTTTTGCACCTGCTGAACCAGCACAAGGACACGCTGGCAGCGATGATCACCGCCGAACACGGCAAAGTGTTCACCGACGCGCAGGGTGAGGTGACACGCGGCATTGAGATCGTTGAATTTGCGTGCGCGGCGCCGCAGTTGCTCAAGACCGATTACACCGACCAAGTCGGCACCGGCATCGACAACTGGTTGCTGCGCCAGCCGCTGGGTGTGGTGGCCGGCATCACGCCGTTCAATTTCCCGTGCATGGTGCCGATGTGGATGTTCCCGGTGGCCCTGGCCACGGGCAACACCTTTGTGCTGAAGCCCAGCGAGCGCGACCCGTCGCCTAGCCTGTTCATCGCCGAGCTGCTGACGCAAGCCGGTTTGCCGGACGGCGTGTTCAACGTCGTGCAGGGCGACAAACTCGCCGTGGACACGCTGCTCGAACACCCGGATGTGAAGGCCATCAGCTTCGTCGGCTCGACGCCGATTGCGCAATACATCTACGAAACCGGCGCGCGCCACGGCAAGCGCGTGCAAGCCCTGGGCGGCGCCAAAAATCACATGGTGGTGATGCCGGATGCGGACGTGGAACAAGCCGTCGATGCGCTGATCGGCGCCGCTTACGGTTCGGCCGGTGAGCGTTGCATGGCGATTTCCGTGGCCGTGCTGGTGGGCGATGTGGCCGACCAAATCGTGCCCAAGCTGGCCGAGCGTGCCCGCACGCTCAAGATCAAGAACGGCATGGAACTGGATGCCGAAATGGGCCCCATCGTCACCGCCCAGGCGCGGGATCGCATTGAGGGCTATATCGCTCAAGGCGTGGAAGAAGGCGCGCAACTGCTGGTGGATGGCCGGGGCTGCGTGGTGCCGGGTTTTGAAGGCGGCTTCTTCACCGGCGGCACCTTGTTTGACCACGTCACGCCCGAGATGCGCATCTACAAGGAAGAAATTTTCGGCCCCGTGCTGGCCTGCGTGCGTGTGAAAGACTTTGCCGAGGCGCTGGCGCTGGTCAACGCCCACGAGTTTGGCAACGGCGTGGCCTGCTTCACCAGCGATGGCGGCATTGCGCGTGAGTTCAGCCGCCGGGTGCAAGTCGGCATGGTGGGCATCAACGTGCCGATTCCGGTGCCGATGGCGTGGCACGGCTTCGGCGGCTGGAAAAAGAGCCTGTTCGGCGACATGCACGCCTACGGCGAAGAAGGCGTGCGGTTCTACACCAAGCAAAAAAGCATCATGCAGCGCTGGCCGGCGAGCATCGCCAAGGGGGCCGAGTTCGTGATGCCCACGGCGAAGTGACCGGCAGCGCAGCGCGTCAGAAGGTGTAGTTGATGCGCACGCGCACCGAGGTGTCCTGATCCAGCCCGGTGACAAAGTCCCGGGCCTTGGACACCGAGAACGCCGGGGTGATGGTGGCGCCCTTGATGTCCATCAGCGGGAAGGCGTAGGAGGCGTAGAAGGTGGTGATCTTCTCGTCGCCGTTCTTAGCGCCTTCGACCGCCAAGTGAGCATCCCCCAGATAAGCGTTCAAGCCCACGGTGCGGCTGGTTTGGCTGTAGCCGGTTTGGGTGGAGTAGCCGGTGGTGGCGCTGGGAGCCGTCCAATCGGTGAATTTGGCGCTGGCGGCGCTGAAGTTGACGTGGACACTGGGGCTGAAGTCGTAGCCGATGGTGAAACCACCGCCCTTGAACTTTTGCGTCTCATTGAAGATGTAACCGCTTTCCAGGCCCAGGCGCAGCAGCAAGCCGTTGCTGTTGTAGCTCAGCACCGGACGCACACCCTTGGCATAGACCCCCAAGCCGTTGTTCACCGGCGCACCAGAATCAGCGGCCTTGGCCTTGGTTTCCGCCACCCCCAGCTCCAAGGACAACGCCGGGCTGAAGTTCAGCGTGAAGGCCCCGTGGAACTCGCCCCCCGTGAAGCGCCCGCGCAGTGCATTGGTGCGGTACGCAAAACCGGAACCCGCACGGGACACGATGGTGTCCCGCCCGAGTTGGAACACATCGGCGGCTTCAAAACGCCCCAGCTTCACGTCGGCGCTGGCGTTGCCCAGTTGCACCTACAGGTCATCGATGGCCACGCTGCTGTCGCGCTTGGCCAAGATGCTGGCCTTGCCCGCCACGAACCCACTGGTGCCCGTGCGCCCCAAGGCATTCAGTTCGACCCGACCCCCTTGGCTCATGCCGCGCTCCTGGTTCTGCCAGGTGTTGTCGAACTCGATGTTGGCGTTGAACTCGGCGGCCAAGGCTGGGGAAGCCAGCAGGGCCAGAGCGGCAGCAGCGGCCAATGGGCGGCGGGTGGGGTTGCGCATGATGTCTCCTTGTGGGGCGCGGACGGTGTCGATCTGTTGTTTTCAGTAAATAAAACTGAATGAGAAATTAATGTAAAGACGACAGCCCCCCTTCGGGCACTCGGAGAATCCCTATAAGGATGCAGAAAGAAACCTGCTCGTAACCTGAACGCAGGATGAACGTCAGCGGTGGCCGCGTTTGTGGGCGTACATGTCGGCGTCGGCCTGACGCAGCAGGGCATCGGCGTCTTGCCCGTCGTCCGGGTAGAGGGCCAGGCCGATGGCGGCCCCGTGTTGGGGCTCGTCGGGCGGAACCAGCGCTGCCAAGGCGGCCAGTGGCTGGCTCAGCGCGTGTTGCAGACGCAGGCGCAACGCCAGCGCCTCGCCCCGGCGCTCCACCGAGCCGAGCATGAGAACGAACTCATCGCCAGCGTAGCGGGCGGCAATGTCCCCTGGCGCGGTGGCTTCCCGCAGGCGTTGGGCCAGCTCGCATAACACCGCGTCGCCCACATCGTGGCCGAAGCGGTCGTTGATCTGCTTGAAGCGGTTCACATCAATGAACAGCACCGTGAACGGGCGCGGATCACCTCGGCGCCGCTGTTCGCGGATGCGCTCCTCGATTTGTCGCTGCACGGCATTGCGGTTGTAGAGGCCGGTGAGCGGGTCGGTGAGCAAGCGGGTTTGCATGTCGGCGAAGCTGCGCGCCAAATCCCCCAGCTCATCGCGGCGCTGGCTGACCAGCGGTGGTGCCAAGTGGCCTTCGCCCATGTGGCGCGCTGCATTGGCCAAGCGGCGCAGCTCGCGGGTGAGCACACTCAGCACCCAGAAACCCAACCCAACCATGCATCCCGCTGCGCCCAGGCCCATCCAGCCTGTGGTGTGGAAACTGCGCTCTACGTCGCCCAAAAAATCGCTGCGCGGCACGGCCACGGCGATGAGCCAATCCAGCCCCGCATCGTCACGCAGCCGGGCGAAGCCGTATTGCACTTCGCGCCCCCCGTCCAGGGTGAAACGACCGGTGCGGGGTTGATCGTCCAACGTGGTGGCGGCGCGCTGCACCAAGGTTTGGTAGGTGGCGCGAATGAGCGGATCGGGTGAGTCCCCAGCGCGCACGCGCTCGGTGCGGCCATCGGGCAGGCGGCGCAGATGCGAGCTGCGCGACACACCAATGAGCTGACCATCCCCCTCCATCACCATGGCCACGCCGTTGCGGCTCAACGCCAGCCGGCTCAAAAAGGTGTTCACCCGTTGCAGGGACAAGTCTGTTGCCGCCACACCTTGGAAGGTGCCGTCAGCGGCGTTGACGCGCCGGGCGCGTGTGGCCACCAGCTCTTGGGTGCGGAAATCGATGTAAACCGCCGTCCAAATGGCGGTTTGGGTTTGGTAGGCGCTTTCAAACCACGGACGCCGGCGCGGCTCAAACACCACCGGTTCGACCACCGGGCTTTGCAAAGCCCCCTGAATGCCCATGAAGCGATACAGCGTGCGCGGCCCATCGCCTTGGGTGCGCAAACGCAGCTCGGCTTCTTGATCGCTGTGGCGCCACAGACCGATGAAACGGCCTTGGCGGTCGCCGTAGTAGGCGTAGTTGTTGGGGTCGCGGTGGACGGACGTGGCCAGCCACAACCGCGTGCGCAACGCCGCCAGATCGCTGGAGCCGACGGCCAGCGAGGTGGGGGCCGTCACCCCACGCGGGAAGGCGGTTTCCAGCACCGCTTCCGAGCCGGCGATGTGCCGATCCACCGCTTGGGCGATGCGGTTGACGGTTTCCACCAGCAATTGCCCGGACAAATCGTCCACTGCGCTGCGCCCAGCCTGAAATGACAGGCCGCCCAACACCGCCGTCAGCACCAGCACCAACAGAACATAAGGCCCCGTCAGCAACTGGCGCAGGGACAGGCGATCGACCAAAGGCATGGCTCAGTGAACGAAACGCAGGAGGATCACCGACCGGCGGCGGCCTTGAGGGCGGCGGCCTTGTCGGTGCGCTCCCAACTGAATTCCGGCTCTTCGCGACCGAAGTGGCCGTAAGCGGCGGTTTTCCCATAGATCGGGCGCAGCAAATCCAGCATCTGGATGATGCCCTTGGGGCGCAGGTCGAAGTGCTCGCGCACCAAGGCGGCGATCTGCTCGTCGGGGATCACGCCCGTGCCCTCGGTGTACACCGTGACGTTCATCGGGTGCGCCACGCCGATGGCGTACGCCACCTGGATCTGGCACTGCTTGGCCAGCCCAGCGGCCACGATGTTCTTGGCCACGTAGCGCGCCGCGTAGGCCGCCGAGCGGTCCACCTTGGTCGGGTCCTTGCCCGAGAACGCGCCGCCGCCATGCGGGCAAGCGCCGCCGTAGGTATCGACGATGATCTTGCGCCCCGTCAGGCCGCAGTCCCCTTGCGGGCCACCGACAACGAAACGGCCCGTCGGGTTGATCAGGTATTTGGTGTCCGCCGTGATCCATTCCTTGGGCAGCACCGGCTTGATGATTTCCTCGATCACCGCCTCGGTGAAGCTGGGCAGCATGTGCTTGCCGTCGCTTTGCTCCGGGCTGTGCTGGGTGGACAGCACGATGGTGTCGATGCTGTGCGGCTTGCCGTCCACATAGCGCATCGTCACTTGGCTCTTGGCATCCGGGCGCAGGAAGGGCAGGCGGCCATCCTTGCGCAACTGCGCTTGGCGCTCCACCAGGCGGTGGGCATAGTAGATCGGCGCGGGCATCAGCTCGGGCGTTTCGTCGCAGGCGTAGCCGAACATCAGGCCTTGGTCGCCAGCGCCGATGTTCAGATAGTCGTCCGAAGCGTGATCGACGCCTTGGGCGATGTCATTGCTCTGCTTGTCGTAGCAGACCATGACGGCGCAGCCCTTGTAGTCGATGCCGTACTCGGTGTTGTCGTAACCGATGCGCTTGATGGTGTCCCGCGCCACCTGGATGTAATCGACGTGGGCGTTGGTGGTGATTTCACCCGCCAGCACGACCAAGCCAGTGTTGCACAGCGTTTCGGCAGCGACGCGGCTGCGCGGGTCTTGCGCCAAGATGGCGTCGAGGATGGCATCCGAGATCTGGTCGGCCACCTTGTCGGGATGGCCCTCAGAGACCGATTCGGAGGTAAAGAGATAATCGCTGGCCATGTTGCTCACTCGGGTTGCACGGGTTTGAGAAGGCGTCAACCGGCTCGGCAACCT
This sequence comes from Vitreoscilla filiformis, assembly GCF_002222655.1. GTDB lineage: Bacteria > Pseudomonadota > Gammaproteobacteria > Burkholderiales > Burkholderiaceae_C > Ideonella > Ideonella filiformis. The sequence goes on from NZ_CP022423.1 coordinate 889,813, forward strand.
GAAGAGAGCGGCGAACGCTTTAGCGGCATTTGTGTGAATCGCCCCGCAAGTTGTCCTGTTAACTCGGCGATGATTTTGAATCTTATCTGAAGCATGAAGTGGTTGCTGCGCAGCGTCGCCGGCTGGCCTCTGGGGCTTGTGGCTTTTGTCGGGGGCAGTTTGGGTTGGCTGACGTGGTTGGCTTCCCCCACCTATCGGCGTCGATTGGCAGCCAACGCCACGTTGGCGGGGCTGAACAGCACCCAACGTCGCCAATCGGTGGCGGAAATCGGGCGCCTGTTCCTGGAGGTGCCTTGGCTGTGGTTTCGGGATCGTCAACGCCCCATCCTGCCGCTGATCCGTGCGTGGCACGGCACCGAACACGTCGAAGAAGCATTGCGCGCTGGGCGAGGTTTGGTGTTGCTCACGCCGCACCTGGGCTGTTTCGAGATGTCGGCCTGCGCCTACGCTGAGCGTTTCGGGCCGACCCAGCCCATCACCGTGCTGTACCGCCCCGCCAAGCAGCCTTGGCTGGCCGACGTGCAAACCACCGCCCGCACCGCGCCGCACATGCAAGCGGCGCCGGCCAGCCTGTCGGGGGTGCGGCAGATGATCCGGGCTTTGCGTAAGGGCGAAACCCTGGGCCTGCTGCCCGACCAAGTGCCGCCCGAAGGCCAAGGGGCCTGGGCGCCGTTCTTCGGTCAGCCGGCTTACACCATGACCCTGGCGGCGCGCCTGGTGCAGCAAACCGGCTGCGCCGTGCTGCTGACGTGGTGTGAACGCCTGCCCGGCGCGCAAGGGTTCGTCATGCATTACGCCCCGTTGCCCTCGGCGTTGCCCAAGGGGGACGAAGCGGCCGCCGCCGCCATCAACGCCGCGATGGAATGGACGATTCGCCACATCCCCCATCAATACCTCTGGGGCTACAACCGCTACAAAGGGCCGCGCAGCTTGCCCGCGACGCTGGAGGCCGGTGCATGAGCGATTTCAAACAGCGTCGCGCCGAATGGGGTGGGCGCAGTTTTCTGGCGCTGCTGTGGCTGCTGCATTGGTTGCCGCTGCCGCTGCTGGCCGCCTTCGGGCGAGCATTGGGGGAATGGGTGCTATGGCCGTTGGCGCGTTCGCGCCGGCGCATCGTGCTGACGAACCTGCGCCTGTGTTTTCCGGACATGGACGATGCCGCCCGCCGCCGTCTGGGCCGCGAGCACCTGGGCTGGCTGATGCGCAGCATGTTGGAGCGCTCGCTGTTGCTCTACGCCTCGCCGGCGCGGCTGGCCCGGTTGATCCAAGTAGAAGGTGACCTGACGCAGTTCACCCAACACCCAGACACCTCGGCGATGTGGATGCTGCCGCACTTTGTGGCGCTGGACTTCATCGCCCCGCCGCTGACGTTCGGCCAGCAGCGCAGCATGGTGAGCATCTACCAAACCCAGCGCAACCCGGTGATGGACGACGCCCTGCGCCGCGTGCGCTTGCGCCTGGGCAGTGACACGCTGTTGGTCGATCGCTCGCAAGGCGTGCGCCCCGTGGTGCGTGCCATCCACAAGGGGGCGGTGTTCATCAATGCGTCGGACATGGATTTTGGCCCGCAGGACTCGGCGTTCGTGCCCTTTTTCGGCGTGGCGGCGAACACCTTGCTGTCTCCCGCACGCTTGGCGGCTTCGCTGAAGTTGCGGGTGCAGATTTTGGTGGTCGAGATGCTGCCGCGTGGGCGGGGCTACCGCCTGCATGTCCACGAGATGCCGCCCGGCTTTGACGACCCCGATCCCGTGCGTGCTACCGCCGCGTGGCACCAATGGCTGGAAGCCCGCATCCGCGAGATGCCGGCCCAGTATTACTGGGTGCATCGTCGCTTCAAAACCCGTCCGGAAGGCGAAGCGCGCTTCTACTGATGGCTGATCCCAACCCGCTGTTTGCGCGAGAAACCCCCATGCGACTGCGTTTCACCAAAATGCACGGCGCCGGCAATGACTTCGTTGTCATCGACGCCACCACCACCCCGCTGACCCTCACCCCCGCCCAACTGCGCCACCTGGGCGACCGGCGTTTCGGCGTCGGCGCCGATCAAATTTTGGTGGTGGAAGCCCCGAGCCGGGCGGATGTGGATTTCCGTTACCGCATCTTCAACGGTGCCACCGGCGATGAAGTGGAGCAATGCGGCAACGGTTCGCGCTGTTTCGTGCGCTATGTGCATGACCAGGGCCTGTCCACGCGCAACCCGCTGCGCGTGGAAACGGTGAACAACCTGTTGGAGCTGACGGATCAGCCCGATGGCCGCGTCACCGTCAACATGAACCAGCCGATGTTTGAACACGCCCGGCTGCCGTTCGACGCCACCGGCTTGGTGCCGCGCCTGGAAAACGGCTTCGAGCTGTGGCCGCTGGCGCTGGCCGATGGGGTGTCGGTCGAGGTGGCGGTGGTGTCCATGGGCAACCCGCATGCGGTGCAGCGGGTGGACGATGTCGAGCGGGCGCCGGTGGCGCTGATTGGGCCGCAGGTCGAAGCGCATCCTCGGTTTGCGCGCAAGGTCAACGCGGGGTTCATGCAGGTGCGCAGCCGCGCCGAGATTGCCCTGCGGGTTTTCGAGCGCGACGCCGGCGAAACCCTGGCCTGCGGGACGGGGGCGTGTGCGGCGGTGGTCGCCGGCATCCGCTTGGGTTGGTTGGACGCGACGGTGGACGTTCACACCCGAGGGGGCTGCCTCACCATCACCTGGCAGGGCGAAGGCCATCCGGTGATGATGACCGGCCCAGCGGTGACGGTGTTTGAAGGCGAGATCGACCTGTGACACCGTTGCCCGCCGCGCTCACCACCGAGGAAGCGGTGCTGGATTGGCTGTTGCGCGATCCGGCGATGTTGACGCGCCATGCCGGTTGGCTGGAGCAGATGCGCTTGCCCAGCTTGCACGATGGCCGGGTGGTTTCTCTGCATGAACGGCAACTGGAGCAGGTGCGGGAGCGCCTCAAAACGGCAGAGGAGCGTTACCGCACGCTGATCCAGTTGGGCCATGACAACCAACGCCTGGCCGGCGCCATGCACCGCTGGACGTGTGCGGTGATGCAAGCGCGTCATGCGGCCTTGCTCGGCCCGGTGTTGGTGGAGAAACTGCGCCACGAGTTTGCCGTGCCGCAGGTGGCGTTGCGCATGTGGCGTGTGGCGCCGTCGTTTGCACATTTGCCGCTGGCGCGTCCGGTGAGCGAGCGCATCCAGACGTTCGCCGCCAGTTTGGCCCAGCCGTTTTGCGGCTACAACGCCCACTACGAGGCCGCGCAGTGGCTGGACGACCCAGCGGTGCCCGTGCGCTCGCTGGCCATGATCCCGCTGCGGCCCGGCGCCCAGCGCACCGGCGCCTGCTTTGGCCTGCTGGTGCTGGGTTCACCCGATCCGGCGCGTTACCACCCCGAGTTGGCGGTGGATTTTTTGGCGCAGATCGGGGAAGTGGCCAGCGCGGCGTTGAGTCGCTTACTGGTGGCAGAGGCCAGCGGGCCGACCTGAAGTGCGGCCAGGGGCGGGCACCGGGCCGCAAAACGCGAACGACAACTCCGGCGCCTTGCCGCACATCAACTCCGCCAGGGCGCGGCCCGAACCGGCGCCGTGCGTCCAGCCCAGCGTGCCGTGGCCGGCGTTGAGCCACAACCGCCCGACTTTGGCCGCCCGGCCAATGTAGGGAATGTTGGTCGGGGTGCTGGGGCGCAGGCCCGTCCAGTAGTGGGGCTCGGAGGTGTCGGCCACGCCGGGGAACAGTTCCTCGTAGCGACGCACCAGCGCTTGGCAGCGCACTTGCGCGGTGGGCGTGTCCAGTCGCGTGTCCAAGCCGGCCATTTCGGCGGTGCCAGCGATGCGGATGTGATCCCCCAGGCGTGAAATGGCAATCTTGCGCGAGTCGTCCAACAAACTCACCACGCTGGCTGCGTCGGGGCGCTTCAGTCGCAGGGTGGCGGAGTAACCCTTGGCCGGGTAAATGTCCAAATCGACGCCGATCGGGCGCAGCAGCGGTGCGGTGTAGCTGCCCATCGCCACCACGTACTGGTCGGCCACGAGACGGCGGCTGGCACGGCTTAGGCGATCGGCCACCCGCACGGCGCTGATCTCGCCGCCCGTGGTTTCCAGCCCGAGCACGTCGTGCTCCCACAGGAAGCGCACGCCGCGTTCCGCACAGCGCTGCGCCAATTTTTGGGTGAACACGCAGGCATCGCCCGATTCATCGCTGGGCGTGAAGGTGCCCCCGTGGATGTTCGGCCCAAATGCGGCCAGCGCCGGCTCGACGCGCAACACCTCCTCGCGGGACAGCACACGCCGATCCACCCCGTACTGGCGCATCAACTCGGCACCCGCAGCGCCGGCTTCAAAGTCTGCCGCCGACGAAAAGAAGTGCAGGATGCCGCGTTCCAAACGGTTGTAGGTGATGCCGGTTTGTGCCACCAGCGCCTTCAGGCTGTCATGCGAATACGCGCCCAGGGCCACCAACTGACGCACGTTGCGAGCGAAGGCCGCATCGGTGCATTGGGTGAGGAATTTCACGCCCCAGCGCCATTGATAGGGGTCGAGTTTGGGGCGGAACAGCAGGGGCGAGTCGTCATGCAGCAGCCATTTGGCGACCTTCAGCGGCGCACCCGCATTGGCCCAAGGCTCGCAGAAACTGACCGAAATTTGCGCCCCGTTGGCGAAACTGGTTTCCAAGGCGGCGTCGGCTTGGCGATCCACCACCGTCACCTCGTGGCCTGCTTCGGCCAGATACCAAGCCGTGGACACGCCGATGATGCCGGCGCCCAAAACGATGACGTGCATGATGGCCACCTCGTTGCGTTGACGCACACGCCGGGTGGCGTGCGACTGTGGGCTTAGATTCTGGACAGTCGCACGAATTTCATGAAGCTGAATGAATGTTTATCCAGCTTCATTAGAAAAACTGATCAACGCACCAACAGCACTGGGGTGTTGCAATGCGCCATCACCTTGGTCGCTACTGAACCCAGGATCAAGTTGCCCAAGCTGCCGTGGCCGTGGGAGCCCATGATGAGCAAATCGAAACTGCCGTGGTTGGCCGTCGCGGAGATGACATCGGCGGCATGGCCTACCTTGTGGGCAAACTCCGCTTGCAGCGTTTGGCGCTCGAAGAATGTGCGGATGGGCTTGAACACCTTCGCAGCTTCATCGTCGTAATACTCGTGCAGGGCCTCGGGGGTGAGTGCCGCTGCGGCCCGGGGGGGAATGGCCATCACCGCGTGGAGCACGGTGTATTCGTGATGAGCCCCCAGCCATTCGTCGTGGGCGGCCAGGTAGGCCAGCATGCGCTTGGTGTAGGGGCTGCCATCGACGGCGACGAGGATTTTCATGCGCGATCTCCAGAAGAACAGGTTGAGCGAGTGTCAGAACCGCGTCAGTGTCGCACGGGGCCTGCGAATTCCCCCTATGTTGACGGGCCTTGAGCCACATCAGGTTTCATGGGGAAGAGAGAGCGTCAGACCCTGGATGCATTCAACTATTCTTGATTTGCATAGTTTGGCTGACACGGCAGATTACGGCATCGTTACACTCGCCCGCTCGCGGCCTTCTACATGTGGAGGGCTGAAATTCCCCTGAATCGTGCTGAAACAGCGCCGTAACTGAGCGCTGTGCTGTGTGCGGCATTGGGCAAGTTTCGTGAGGCGTCGCGGTGTGCGGGATGGCTCGGCGGAATTCGCCCAATGTCGTTTTGTTTTCTCTGATTGGAGCCTCTCACCATGACCGTGCAAGTGAACGCCCCCGCGTATGTGAAAAACGCCAAGCTGGTGGCTTGGGTTGCTGAAATCGCCGCCCTGACCCAGCCCAAAGACATCGTCTGGTGCGATGGCAGCCAAGAAGAATATGACCGCTTCTGCCAACAACTGGTGGACGCTGGCACCTTCAAGAAGCTGAACGAAGCCAAGCGCCCGAACAGCTTCCTGGCCTGCACCGACCCGTCGGACGTGGCCCGCGTGGAAGACCGCACCTTCATTTGTGCCGACTCCAAGGAACTGGCTGGCCCGACCAACAACTGGATGGCCCCCGCCGACATGCGCGCCCTGCTGCAAACCGGCGAGAACGCGCTGTTCAAGGGTTGCATGGCTGGCCGCACCATGTACGTGATCCCGTTCAGCATGGGCCCGCTGGGTTCGCCCATCGCCCACGTTGGCATTGAGCTGAGCGACAGCGCTTACGTCGCCGTCAACATGAAGCTGATGACCCGCATGGGCAAGGCCGTGTTCGACGTGATCGGCGAAAACGGTGACTTCGTGCCGTGCGTCCACACCGTGGGCGCTCCCCTGGCCGAAGGCCAGAAGGACGAAACCGTGTGGCCTTGCAACCCCAAGACCAAGTACATCGTCCACTACCCGAACACCCGCGAAATCTGGTCGTACGGCTCGGGCTACGGCGGTAATGCGCTGCTGGGCAAGAAGTGCTTCGCCCTGCGCATCGCCTCGAACATGGGCCGTGAGCAAGGCTGGCTGGCCGAGCACATGCTCATCCTGGGCGTGACCTCGCCGGAAGGCAAGAAGTACCACGTTGCAGCCGCCTTCCCGTCGGCTTGCGGCAAGACCAACTTTGCCATGCTGATTCCGCCGGCGGCCCTGAACGGCTGGACGGTGACCACCATCGGCGACGACATCGCCTGGATCAAGCCCACCGCCGACGGCAAGCTCCGCGCCATCAACCCCGAAGCCGGTTACTTCGGCGTGGCCCCGGGCACGAACTTCAAGACCAACCCGAACTGCATGAAGTCGCTGGACAAGGGCGTGATCTACACGAACGTCGCCCTGACCGATGACGGCGACGTCTGGTGGGAAGGCATGGACGGCGACGCTCCGGCCCACGCCATCGACTGGCAAGGCAAGGACTGGTCGCCTGCCGTCGCCAAGGAAACCGGCGCCAAGGCTGCACACCCGAACGCCCGCTTCACCGTGGCCGCCACCAACAACCCGGCCCTCGACCCGGCTTGGGATGACGCCGCTGGCGTGGTGATCGACGCCTTCATCTTCGGTGGCCGTCGCTCCACCACCGTGCCGCTGGTGACCGAAGCCCGCGACTGGACGGAAGGCGTGTACATGGCCGCCACCATGGGTTCGGAAACCACCGCTGCTGCCTTCGGCGCGCAAGGTGTGGTGCGTCGTGACCCGTTCGCCATGCTGCCGTTCGCTGGCTACAACATGAGCGACTACTTCCAGCACTGGCTGGACATGGGCGCCAAGCTGCAAGCCTCGGGTGCCACGCTGCCGAAGATCTTCTGCGTGAACTGGTTCCGCAAGGGCGCCGACGGCAAGTTCGTCTGGCCGGGTTACGGTGACAACGCCCGCGTCCTGAAGTGGATGATCGAACGCGTGGAAGGCAAGGCACAAGCCGGCGTCGAGCACCTGTTCGGCCTGACCCCGAACTACGAAGACCTGACCTGGGACGGCCTGGACTTCAGCCGCGAGCAATACACCTCGGTGACCAGCATCGACCACGCTGCTTGGACGGAAGAACTCAAGCTGCACACCGAGCTGTTCACCACGCTGGAATACCACCTGCCGGAAGCGCTGAAGGCAACCAAGGCCAAGTTGGAAGCCGCGTTGGCCGCTTGAGCCTCTGATGAAAGGGCCGTTTTGGCCCTTCTCTCGCCAAAAACCAGTCAGTGAACCTGACTGGTTTTTTTATGCCTGTCTCTTGCCGAAGATCCCGTGGCTGAATAGCGAGACAAACAACTAGAAATCCCACGCCACACCACTTAACAGCAGAATAAAACCTCCTTCAATCCAGGGATTGGCAAAGCATCATGGAGAAAATCATTCGTGGCACTGACAACGCCGACACGCTGGCCGGCGGCGCGGGCAACAACACCCTCCAGGGTCTGGGAGGGGATGACTGGCTTGATGGCAAGGCCGGTGCCGACCTCCTGATCGGTGGCTTGGGGAACGATACCTACGTTGTCGGGTATCTGGATGGAGTGCAAGAAGCCGCAGGCGGGGGCACGGATTGGGTGTACGCGAAGGTGTCCCATGTGCTGGAGGACAACGCAGAGAATCTGCTGCTGATCGGCACTGCGCGCCACGGTGGTGGGAATGCGGCGGACAACCTGCTGATTGGCAACGGCCACAACAACCAGCTCAACGGTCACGCTGGCGCGGACACGATGCGCGGGGGCGCGGGAGATGACACCTACATCGTGAGCCAGGCCCAAGACCGAGTGATCGAGTGGGCTGGGAAAGGGGTGGATTTGGTGCGTGCGGGGGTGAGTTACACCCTGTCCGATCACGTCGAGAACCTGACGCTGGTCGGTTCGAATGCCCTCAACGCCACAGGCAATGCGGCGGCCAATGTACTGACGGGCAACGCGGGGGCCAATGTGCTGAGTGGGCGAGGGGGGGCGGACACCTTGCTGGGCGGGGCTGGCAATGACACGTTCAACTTGATCGACAGTGATCTGAGCGCCTTGGGTGCCAGCACGGGCTCGGCGACGCAAATCCATGGAGGCACGGGGTGGAACACCTTGCGCCTGGGTACGTCCACCGGGACGGCGTTGGATCTGGTGGCGGTGGTCAGCGCCACGGGTTCGGGCACAGCGCGGCTGCAAAACATTCAGACGGTGGACTTGAGCGGCAGCGGTGCGCAGGAATTGGCGTTGATGTCGGCTAACGTGGTTGCGATGGGGACGGCCAATGCGCTCAACAGCGGCAACGCGGCCCGCCTGGGGTGGAGTGAGGGGACGTATAGCCTGCAAGCCAGCGAGGCGCGGGTGCAGGTGGTCATTGAGGGCACAGCGCAGGATGCACTGGTCAAGAGCGCGCTGGACAAGGGCAATGAGGCGTGGATTCAGGTGGGCACGCTGAGTCACGCGGGCAGCACTTACAACGTCTACAACGACGCGGGGGGCACGGCGCAGCTCATTGTGAACAGCGAGGTGCAGTTTGAGCTGCCGGTGACGCAAGTAACGGCCACGGTGATGTTGTCCAGCGTGGCTGCCGGGAGCGGGGGGTTTGTGATCAACGGGCAGTCGGCGTTCGATTTCAGCGGCAGTTCGGTTTCATCGGCAGGGGATGTGAACGGAGACGGCTTGGATGATCTGATCGTCGGGGCTGGCGGTGCAGACCCATCCGGCAACAGTTCTGCGGGTCAGAGCTACGTGGTGTTCGGCAAGAGCGATGGCAGCGTGGTGGATGTATCGGCGCTGACAGCGGGCACGAGCACGGCGGGGTTTGTGATCAACGGGCAGTCGGCGGATGACCTCAGCGGTTATTCGGTCTCATCGGCAGGGGACGTGAACGGAGACGGTTTGGATGATCTGATCGTCGGGGCTTACCGTGCATCTGTATCCGGCAACACCCAGGCGGGTCAGAGCTACGTGGTGTTTGGCAAGAGCGATGGCGGGGTGGTGAATGTGTCGGCGCTGACGGCGGGCACGAGCACGGCGGGGTTTGTGATCAACGGCCAGTCGGCGGATGACCTCAGCGGTTATTCGGTCTCATCGGCAGGGGATGTGAATGGGGACGGCTTGGATGATCTGATCGTTGGAGCTCTCGGTGCAGACCCATCCAGCAACAGTTATGCGGGTCAGAGCTACGTGGTGTTCGGCAAGAGCGATGGCGGGGTGGTGAATGTGTCGGCGCTGACGGCGGGCACGAGCACGGCGGGGTTTGTGATCAACGGGCAGTCGACGCATGACTACAGCGGTTGCTCGGTCTCATCGGCAGGGGATGTGAACGGAGACGGCTTGGATGATCTGATCGTCGGGGCTTACTACGCAGACCCATCCGGCAACATTCATGCGGGTCAGAGCTACGTGGTGTTCGGCAAGAGCGATGGCAGCGTGGTGGATGTGTCGGCACTGACGGCGGGCACGAGCACGGCGGGGTTTGTGATCAACGGGCAGTCGTGGGACGACAGCGGCAGGTCGGTCTCATCGGCAGGGGACGTGAATGGGGACGGCTTGGATGATCTGATCGTCGGGGCTTCCGGGCCTGACGCCATATCGCTCCGTCATATAGGCAAGAGTTATGTGGTGTTCGGCAAGAGCGATGGTGGGGGGGTCGATGTGTTGGCACTGACGGCGGGTACAAGCACGGCGGGGTTTGTGATCAACGGCCCGTTGGCGGTGGACTACAGCGGTTATTCGGTCTCATCGGCAGGGGATGTGAACGGAGACGGCTTGGATGATCTGATCGTTGGGGCTCAGGGTGCAGACCCATCAGGCAACGCCAATGCCGGGAAGAGCTACGTGGTGTTCGGCAAGAGTGATGGAGGGGCGGTGGATGTGTTGGCACTGACGGCGGGCACGAGCACGGCGGGGTTTGTGATCAACGGGCAGTCGGCGGATGACTACAGCGGCAGATCGGTCTCATCGGCGGGGGATGTGAACGGCGATGGTTTTGATGATCTGATCGTTGGGGCTTACAGTGCAGACCCATCCGGCAACGCCAGTGCAGGGAAGAGCTACGTGATCTTCGGCGGCTCAGAAGTCATCACCGAGTGGATCTTCGACAGCGCCGACGGCGATGCCATCGGCACCAGCGCCGCCGAAACCCTGACCGGCACGAGCGGCGATAACCAACTCGTCGCCGGCGCGGGCGATGACACCCTGATCGGCTCCGGCGGTGCCGATGTGCTGTACGGCGGTGCGGGCGATGATGTGATCGTGCTCAACACCAGCAACCTCAGCGAGCTGGGGCAAACGGGTGACAGCCAATCGATTCTGCGCATCGACGGCGGCTCCGGCGTGGACACACTGCGCATTGACGGCGCCGGTATCACCCTCGACCTGACGGCTGTCAAAGCCCCCGTGATCCAAAACATCGACGTGTTGGACATCACAGGTTCGGGCGACAACGTGCTGGTAATGTCCCTGACCGACGTGTTGCAACTGGGCGCGGCCAACACCTTCAGCACCGCCGGCAAGATGCAACTGATGATCCAAGGCAACGCGGGGGACAGCGTGACGCTGAACGACGCGGCGGATTGGCAAGCCACCGGCACCGCCAGCTACGAAGGTCAGACCTATCAGCTCTACGACCGCGACGGCGCATCGGCGCAGTTGTGGGTGGATGCGGATGTGTCCACCAACGTGGTGGCGCTCCCTTGAGTCAGCGGGCCGGGCGCTCGTCCGGCTCCCACCGTCGAAACACCAGCGGCAACGGCAGTGCCGGCAACGCCGCCGGCTGCGGGCTGACGGTGTAGTGCTCTTCGATCTCCCACGGCGAACCATAGTGGGAGATCAATTCGGTGGCGGCGCAGCTCAGGGCATCAAGCGCTTGTGCGTGCGCTTCGGCCTCACCAGCGTCCAGCACGGCGTGCCAGTGCAGGCGGTGCAGAGACTCATCCAGCGCCACGCCCACGGCGCGAACCAGTGGATGCACCCACCCGAGCAACGCCATTTGAGCCTGCAATCGCAAGCGCAGTTGGCAAGCCTGTGCCCCGGTGTTCATGGGCTGACGTAACCGGGCTCACCCGGCGCCGCCACCGGCGCCTCGGCGCGGCGATCCACCCACCAGTCGGTCAGCGAAGCAGCGATCCAAATCGCCGCCAGCGTCACCCACGAGGTGATGGTGAACACCGCCGCCCCCGACACCCCCGCGCCCACCGCGCAGCCACCGGCCAGCATGCCGCCAAAGCCCATCAGCATGGCCCCGGCGATGTAGCGGCGCATCGACTGTCCGCCCTGGAAGCCTTCCAGCTTCAACTCGCGCCACAGCAGCGCCGACAGGAACGAACCCAAAAACACCCCCGGCACCAACCCCAGGTCGAACTTGAGCGGCTGCCCCGGTGGCGACAGCACCAGCATCAGCACATCCGCCGACGGGCCCGTGAACGACAAGGCTTGAATCGGCACCACGGTGTCAAACGCCTGGCGCGATTCCAAATAGGTCAGCAGCCACGCCGTGGCCACCATCGCCCCGACGCCCACCGCGCCGAACCAGCCCCAAAACTTCACGCCCTGACGCTGGGCCCACACCAAAGCTGCGATCAACCACAAGGCGCCAAACACCGCCCCGCCACCGTGCCCGATGCCGGTGAGGGCGATCAAGTCCCGGGCGCTGCCGCCTTCGACCGTCCACCACCCAGCCACCTCGGTGCGCAAGGGCGAGAGGACGCCCGTCAGGGCTGCCTGGGCCGTCACCGCGAACACCAGGCCCGAAAGCAAAGCCCGCAAGTTGCCCTGCGCGGCCAGCACCAGCAAGCGGCTGGAGCACCCACGCGCCAAGATCATGCCGGCTCCGAACATCGCTCCGCCGATGGCGGCGCCCGACAGGCTGCCACGCTGGGCGAGCTGGCGGGCGTCGGTCACGTCGAGCCAGCCGGCGAGGATGAAACCTTGCGTCAACAGCACCGCCGTGGCGAAGGCGAACAGCCAGACGGTGAGTTTGCCCTCCCGCGTCCCACGGGAAAACTCGATGGCCGCCGAGCGCAAACAAAAGCGCGAACGGTGGGCAAAAAAGCCAAACAGCAAACCAATCAAAGCGCCGGTGAGGGTGACGGTTTGGGTCTCCCCCAGGCGCGACATCAACGATTCAAGCACGGGCAGGCCCTCGCATTCAAATATCCGTCATTACAGAAATTTGGATGATGCGGGGTAGGCCCGTTGAATCGCTTGAGCAAGGTCACATGAGCGTGTCGGCCCAAATGTTCTTGGCCCAGGCTTCGGCGTAACGGCCTTCCAAGTCACTGCGCACGTCGGACACGCCCCCCGACCCGCCGATCGTGAAGAAACTCTTCTTGGGCGAGACGTACTCGTGAACGCTGGCGACGTGGATCACATGCAGGTCATCGACGTAGCTCATGCACACATTGGTGAGCATCGGATGCGGGTTGATCTCCAAGCCTTGCAGCTCGGCCACGATGGCCGCCGCCGTCACCTTGGCGTGTGAGTTCGCCATGTGGCCCGATTTGGGCATGCCCTGGGCGATTTGAATCGCGTCGCCGATGACGTGGATGTCTTTGGCCGCCGTCGATTCAAAATTCAAGAAGTTGACCAAGCACCAGCGGCCATTGGCATTGGCCAAGCCGGTTTGTACCGCCAGTGCGCCGGCGCGCATCACCGGCAGCACGTTGAGCACATCGGCTTTAACGTCGTCCTGCACATCGAACTTGACCGCGCCACCCTTGGCGTCCACCGCCACCACCTTGTGCTGCGGACGGTATTCGACCATCGGGCCGTACAGCTCTTTCCAAGCCTTTTTGAACAGCGGGCCCTTGGAGGTGACGTCCTCGTTGCCATCCAAGATCAGCACCTTGGATTTGGGTTTGTGCTTCTTGAAGTAAGCCGCCACCACGCTGGCGCGCTCGTACGGCCCCGGCGGGCAGCGGTATGGCGCTTCGGGAATGGTGATGGCGTACACGCCGCCGTCGCGCATCGCTTCGAGCTGCTTGCGCAGGGCCATCGTTTCCGGGCCAGCCTTCCAGGCGTGCAGCATCTGGCCGGCACTGTGCGCGGCTTGAAGCCCCTCGATCTGATCCCACATGAAATCGATGCCGGGGGCGAGTACCAGCTTGTCGTAGCGGATGTCGCCGCCGCTGGCCAGGGTGGCAACTTTCTTGGCCGGATCGATTTTCGTCACCCGATCCTGCACCACACGCACCCCATGTTTGGTGCTCAAACCCGTGTAGGGGTTGGTGATGTCGGCCATGGTTTTCATGCCGCCAATCACCAAGTTGGACACCGGGCAGGACACGAACATCGGGTTCGGTTCCACCATGGTCACGTCGATTTGGTAGTCCGAAAACAGGCGGACGTACTTGGACGCGGTGGCGCCCCCATAACCGCCTCCGACCACCAACACCTTGGCTTTGGAGGCATCGCCCCCCACCGACGCACAGCCGGCCAGCCCCAGTGCCCCGCCGGATACCAGCCCGGCCAAAAGTTGTCTGCGTTGCATCATGTGGCCTTTCACGGCTTGCTGCGCGAACCGAAGTAACGCGCCAGGGTTTCGAGTTGTTCTTGCGAATAGCCCTTGGTGATCTGGTGCATGATCGTTGCCGGGCGTTGGCCGCTGCGGAAAGCCATCAGTTGGCTGAGGATGTAGTCCTCGGGCAGCACCGACAGGCGGATCAGGGCTTCACCTTCGACGGCTTGGCCGTCCGTGCCGTGACACTGGGCGCAGGTGGCGGCCAGGGCACGGGTGCGCAGCGCGGTCGGATCCTTTGCGTGAACCGCTGTGCCCGCCAAAGTCAGCAGTGCCAGCAGCGCCGCCCGCGCGGCAAAAGCCCGCGAACGGGCGGCGGGGACGACGCCCGCCAGGGTGTGGGTCATGGGGAACTCCTGTTGGTTTGCGGGGGTGTATAGTGTTCTTAATATCATCACATGCTAATGTAGTGTTGTCATTGGTGCCACCCCTGCAAACCATCGCCGTGTCACGGCGCCACACCTTGGTGTGGCTCGCTGGCGCAGCGGGATCGGCTCACGCGGCGTTGCCGCCGGGTGAGCCTTTGCTCTGGCCTGAGGTGGCGCTGTTGGATGGCTCCTCGCTCGGCCCTGCGCAGGTGCGGGATGTGGCTTGGGTGGTGGTGTTTTTCTCGCTGAGCTGCGGCTACTGCCACCGCCATAACCGGCGGCTGCAAGCGCTGGCGCAGCGCATGCGCGGGCAGCCCCTGCGGGTGTTGGGCGCTGTCCACGATCAGGACGCCAGCGCTGTGCGCACCCACGCCCAGCAAGAAGGGTTGACGTTCCCGATGACTTTGGAGTCCTCGCGCCTGCATCGCCTGCTCAGCCCTCGGCGCATCACCCCGCTGACGTGTGTGCTGGATCGGGGGACGCGGCTGCGCGAAGTCATCCCCGGAGAGATGAGCGAAGACGATGTGATGGGCCTGGCCCGCTGGGCCCAGCCGGTTTGACGCGACACAGGAGACGCCGATGAGGATCGCCCACCGTCACCCCCTTTGGGTTGGCGCTGCTGCCCTGCTGGGGTGGTTCAGTGTTGAGCTGCACGCCACAGATTCAGCCGCAGTACCGATGCCCGCGCTGTTCGCTGGGGCCGATCTGGCTTTGGGTGAGCGGCTCATTGCCGAACATCGGTGCAGCGAGTGCCATGCGCGCAAAGTCGGGGGCGATGGCAGCGCCATCTATCGCCCGATGGAGCGCATCAACAGCCCAGCCGAGCTGCGCGGCATGGTGGAGATGTGCAACACCCAACTGAACTTGCAGATGTTCCCCGAGGAAGTCACCGCCGTGGCCGCTGTGCTGCAACGGGATCACTACCGTTTGGCCATCCACTAAAACGATAGGCGCATATGGATATGGGGCTGGGTATTCTTGTCAATAGAATCGGCCCCTGATCGACCTGACAACAAACTTGCGCATGTCCCCACAGGGATCCCAATGCTGACGCCGTGTTCGAATCGGTGGCCGAGCTGTTCTCGCTGCTGTCCACGCCGGTGCGGCTGAAGATCATCAGCGCACTGTGCCAGGGTGAGAAGAACGTCTCGCAATTGCTGACCGAGATTCACACCACCCAGCCCAACATGTCGCAGCACCTGGCCACGCTGTACCGGGCCGGCGTGCTCAGCAAACGCCGCGACAGCACCCAAATTTATTACCGCCTGCAAAGCGAGCGCGTGGCTTCGCTGTGCCGGGCGGTGTGCCTGCAAATCTCGCAGGACATGGTGGTGCCTCCCCCGACACCGCCCACATCCGTTGCCGCACCGACGGGCATCTGAACCGTTCAGCGTACCTTGCCGAGCAAGGTTTGCACGTCGCCGAGCACTTCTTCGAGCGGCTTGCGGCTGTCGTCGCCCAGGCGGGCGCACAGCTCTTGCTCCATGAAACACACGGTCATGCGCACATAAGCGCTGTCCAGCGCTTTGCGCACGGCGGCCATCTGGCTGGCGATGTCCAGGCAGGGTTGGCCCTCCTCGATCATGCGCTGGATGCCGCGCAACTGCCCTTCGGCCCGTTTCAGGCGGTTGAGCAGGTCGGTTCGGTTTTTCTCGTCGTTGGTTTTGGCCATGGCACAACACTCTTCCAAAGAGCCAGGGATGGGGAGGTAAGGTGCCATTGTCGAACGATGACCATCTGGTGACGAAAAAACCGCAAGTTTGCGCTCAACGGCAGCACGATCCAGCGCCGGCACCGGTGTCGCAGCCACCGTGCGTGGGCACGCCCAGCTTCTTCAAAATGATGGCCAGCGGGCAGAAATTGGTGAAGCCAAACTGGAACAGGTTAAAACCCACAAACGCCGTGAACGCCAGGAACCACGGGCTCACAAACAACGGCGAGGCTTCCACCCCCAAGGCCAACGACACCATGATGAACGTGCCTGCGATCACCCGAATCCAACGTTCTACCGTCATGACAACCTCCTAATCAAACAAAGAAAACCCAGTGGCCCGCGATCAGGCCACCTCATGCTGGCGGCGGTACACCGCGAAATACAGCACCGGGATCACCACCAGCGTCAGCAGCGTGGACACCAAGATGCCAAAAATGAGCGAAATGGCCAGGCCATTGAAGATCGGGTCATCGAGGATGAACAGGGCGCCGATCATGGCCGCCAAGGCGGTGAGCGCGATGGGCTGGGCACGCACCTGGGCGGAGCTGGCCACGGCCTCTTTGAACGCCACCCCTTGAGCGACTTGCAGCTCAATGAAGTCCACCAACAGAATCGAGTTGCGCACGATGATCCCTGCCAAGGCGATCATCCCGATCATGCTGGTGGCGGTGAATTGCGAGCCCAGCAGCGCGTGCCCCGGCATGACCCCGATGAGGGTGAGCGGAATGGGCGCCATGATGATGAGCGGCGTGACGTAACTCTTGAACTGCGCCACCACCAACAGGTAAATCAGGATCAGGCCGACGCCGTAGGCGGCGCCCATGTCGCGGAAGGTTTCGTAGGTGATTTGCCATTCGCCATCCCACTTCAGGGCGTATTGGCGGAAGGGGTCGGCGGGCTGGTGAATCCAGTATTCGCCCAGCTCACCCGTGCCCGGCAGGGCCGCTTCGGCCAGCTTGGGGCGGATGGCGAACAGGCCATACAGGGGTGAGTCCAGCTTGCCGGCCATGTCGCCGAACACGTAGCTCACGGGGTGAAGGTTTTTGGTGAACAACGGCTTGTCGATGATGCCGTTTTCCACCCTCACCAGCTCGGAGAGCGGCACCAGTTGGCCGTTGCCAGCACGCAGCGGCAGCGCCAGCAAGGCGTCCAGCCCGACCTGAGATTCACGTGGCAGTTGCAGGCGCACCGGCACGGGGTATTTGCTCTGGCCGTCGTGCAGCCAGGCGGCGTCGGCTCCGGAGAGAGCGCCCTGCACGGTCTGCGCCACCACGGCCACCGGGATGCCCAAGCTTTCAGCGCGCTGGCGGTTCACGCGCAGGAAGGTGCGCGGCGCGTCGGCCTTCAAGCTGGTGTCGATGGCGACGATGTCGCGGGTTTGTGCAAAGGCGCGCTCCAAGCGGGCGGCCACTTGCTGGCGCCCCGCTTCGTCGGGGCCGTAGATTTCGGCCACCAGCGGGCTCATCACCGGTGGCCCCGGCGGCACTTCCACCACCTTGATTTTGGCGCCGTGCTGGGCGGCGATTTTTTCCAACCCCGGGCGCAAGCGCTGGGCAATGGCGTGGCTCTTTTCCGAACGGTGGTGTTTGTCCACCAAGTTCACCTGCAAGTCCCCTTGCTCGGCGTCGGCGCGCAGGTAGTACTGGCGCACCAAGCCGTTGAAGGTGATCGGGCTGGCCGTGCCGGCATACCCCTGGAGGTTGCGCACCTCGGGCTGTTGCGCCAAGTGGGCGCCCAGGGCGTGCAAGGCGGCGGCGGTGTCTTCCAGCGGCGTGCCGGCAGGCATCTCGACCACCACTTGGAACTCGCTCTTGTTGTCAAAGGGCAGCATCTTCAGCACCACCCACTGCACCAGCGCCAGGCCCACCGACAGCAGCAGCGCCGCCACGATGCCCCCCAGCAGCAGCCAGCGTTTGCGGGCACTCTCCAGCAGCGGGCGCAGCAGCCCAGCGAACACGCCCCCCAGCTTGGCGCCGATGCCGGGGGCGTCCCCCTGTCCGACCGCGTGAGCAGCGTGCCCTGAGCGCATGAACTTCAAAGCCAACCGCGGCGTGACGGTGAACGCAATGGCCAGCGAGATCGCCATGCCCAGGCTCGAATTGATGGGGATGGGGCCCATGTATGGCCCCATCAACCCGGTGACGAAGGCCATCGGCAGCAGGGCGGCGATCACCGTGAGCGTGGCCAAAATGGTTGGGCCGCCGACCTCATCGACGGCTGCGGGGATGATCTCGCGCAGGGTTTTGTGCGGGTCGAGCGCTTGATGGCGGTGGATGTTTTCCACCACCACGATGGCGTCGTCCACCAAGATGCCGATGGAAAAGATGAGCGCAAACAGGCTCACCCGGTTGAGCGTGAAGCCCCAGGCCCAGGAGGCAAACAGTGTGGCCGTGAGCGTGAGAATCACCGCTGCACCGACGATGACGGCTTCGCGCCGCCCCAGCGCCACGCCCACCAGCAGGATGACCGAGCCGGTGGCGAACCCCAGTTTCTGAATCAGCTTGTTGGCTTTTTCGGCGGCGGTTTCGCCATAGTCCCGCGTGATGGTGGCTTCGATGCCTTCGGGGATGACGGTGCCGCGCAGCTCGTCGAGCCGCTGGCGGGCGGCCTGGGCCACGTCCACCGCGTTCTGGCCGGGCTTTTTGGTGACGGTGAGGGTCACCGCCGGGTAGACCTGCCCGGTTGGCGCTGCCGTGCTGGCGGCGCTGCCCGGTGCCGTGGCCGCTGCGCCCGGTGTGAACCAGACGTGGCGCACCGGCTGGGCAGCGCCCGGCACCACGCGAGCCACTTCGCGCAGGTACACCGGCTTGCCTTGGTTGACGCCGACCACCACATCGGCCACATCGTCTGCCGAGCGCAGGAACTCGCCGGTTTCCACGGTGAGCGTCTGGCCCCCGCTGGGCTGCATCACCGTGCCAGCAGGCATGGCCAAGTTGGCGGCGGACAGGGTTTGTTTCAGGCGCAACACGTCCACGCCACGCTCACGCAGCCGGGACGGATCCAGTTCCACGATCACCGCTTGGCCCGGGCCACCAAGGGTTTGCACCTCACGGCTGCCGGGCACGCGCTTGAGTTCGGCTTCGACGCTGTGGGCCACGCGCTCGATGTCCACAGCGGCACGGGCGTCGGGAGCCCAGAGGGTCACTCCGAGCACCGGCACATCGTCGATGCCCTTGGGGCGCACGATGG
Source organism: Vitreoscilla filiformis (assembly GCF_002222655.1). GTDB lineage: Bacteria > Pseudomonadota > Gammaproteobacteria > Burkholderiales > Burkholderiaceae_C > Ideonella > Ideonella filiformis. The sequence goes on from NZ_CP022423.1 coordinate 908,952, forward strand.
GCGGCAACGTACCGAGGTTGGCGGGCAGCCAGTCTTGGTTGGCGTTGAGCACGTCGTACAAACGCACCAGCGCTTCGGTGCGCGGCACGCCGACCTGGAATTGCACCGTCAGCACCGCCACCCCGGGGCGCGACACCGAATAGGTGTGCTCGATGCCCGCGATCTGGCTGAGCACCTGCTCGGCGGGGCGGGCCACCATGTTTTGCACATCGGCGCTGCTGGCCCCCGGGAAGGGAATCAGCACATTGGCCATGGTGACGTTGATTTGCGGCTCTTCCTCGCGGGGCGTCACCAGCACGGCGAACAGGCCCAACAGCAGCGCCACCAGCGCCAGCAAGGGGGTGATGGCGTTGTCTTGGAAGGCAGCGGCCAGGCGTCCGGAAACGCCCATGCGTGCGGCGTCGTCCGACGGGGACGGGGTGTGCAAGCTCATGCTGACTCCTTATTGAGCCGCTGCCGCCGGCACCGCCCCGGCCAAGCCGGCGCGCACAGCGTCTTGGGCCACCCGTTCCCCGGGTTTGACCCCAGCGAGCAACTCCACCGCCCCGCCCCGGCTGGCGCCCGAACGCACCGCCCGCAGCACAAACTGCGACCCTTGCACCACGTACACCGCCGTCAACTCCCCACGACGCAGCACGGCGCTGGCCGGTACGCTCAACGCCGCAGCCCCCGCATTGGCCGCCACGGGGCCGCCTTCAAACCGCACACGCACGCTTTGCCCAGGGGCTGCTCCGGAGAGCGCGGGCAAATCCAACCGCCATTCCACGGTTTGGGCCACTGGGTCGGTGGTCGGCAAGGCGGTGTGACGCACTGGCGCCACCCAACCGCCATCGGGCGCTTGAACCTGCAACCGGGTGGCGGTCTGTGCGGCAGCGGCCCGCGAGGCCGGCACTTGCACCACAGCCCGCAACGCACCAGGCGCGTACAACGTGAGCACCGGGCGACCGGGGCCGGCCAAATCGCCCGCTTCGAGCAGCGTGGTTTGCACCAGGCCATCAAACGGGGCCGTCACCGTGGTGAAACCGCGTGCCAAGGCAGCCTGTGAGCGTGCCGCCTCCGCTTCGCGCAGGCCGGCTTGGGCGGCTTTGAGTTGGGTGTCCGCCATGTCTTGCGCGGCTTGGCTGACGAAACCCTTGGCGCGCAGTTCGCGGGTGCGTTCGGCGTTCAGGCGGGCGTTGTCCAGTTGCGCTTGGGCCTGGGCGACGGCGGCGTCACCGCGTGAAAGATCGGCGCTGGCGCTGCGCCCGTCAATGTGCGCGAGGGCTTGGCCGGCGCGCACGGCATCCCCTGCTTTGACCAGCAGGGCCTGCACCGTCCCACCGATTTGTGCGGCCACGGTGGCTTGGCGCTGGGCTTGGATTTGGCCATCCAGCTCAAACCCGAGGGCCGTGGTGCCCGCTTGAACGGTGACCACCGGCACCACCACCGCCGACGCAGCCGGCGCGGCATGGGCTGAACCGATCAGCCCGGCGGACACCGTCAGCGCCGAGGCCGCAGCCCGCCATGAAAACCGAGAACGCAAAGGAAAGACGATGGGCGTGTTCATGCGCCCATCGTATCAAATACCCTGTAGGGTATCAACCCAGGCGCTTGCCGTTGGCCCCCAGCACGGCAAGTTCGACGAAGTTCGATGCCACATAAGGCGCAGAACCTGAGAACCCGAGGCTGAAATCACCCAGCTCCAAGCGGCGGATGCTGGCCAGGGCTTGGCGCAACTTGTCGCGGTTGACCTCACGGCCCGCACGGCGCAAGCCTTCGAGCATGACCTGGGCGTTGATCCAGCCTTCGAAGCTGGTGCTGTTGATGGCCGTTTCGTTGGCCGTTTTCATGGCGGCTTGGTAGGCGCGGGCCACACCCAGGCGTTGCCGGTCGGGATCGGGCAGAACCTGGGTCAAGGCCATGCCTTGCACCAGTGGGCCGAGTTGCACCATGTCCGAACCGAACAGCGCCACCGACAAACCCACAATCGGCAGCCCGCTGACCTGGCGCCGCAGGCCGCTGACCAGTTGGGTGCTGGCCACGCCAGCCGTGCCGATCAACACCGCGCCCGGCTTGTTGCCCAGCACGCTCTTGACCACTTCGTTGACGTTGGCCCCATCCACCGCCAAAGGCACACTGCCCACGGCCTGCAAGCGGTTGGTGCTGAGGGCGGTTTCGGCTTCGCGCAGCACTTCTTTGCCGAAACCGTTGTCCAGGTAAACGATGGCGATGTCCTTGACGCCCATGTTCACCAGTTGCTGCACGGCGCGGCCCGCCTCTTCGCCATAACTGGCGCGTACGTGGAAAACGTTGCGGGCCGTGACTTGGCGCAGCGAGCCCGCCCCCGTGATCGGCCCCACCAGAGGGGCGCCGGCTTGTTCGATCAGCGGAAACGTGGCGGCGTTGGTCGGTGTGCCCAGGCAGGACATCAACGCCAGGCAGCCCGTGTTGGGCAGCAGCAGTTGTTTGACGTTTTCGACCGCACGCGCTGGGACGTAGGCGTCATCGCGCACTTCCAGCTTGAGTTCGCGGCCATGCACGCCACCGGCTTGGTTGGCGACGAGCAGCGCAGCACGCATTCCGGCTGTGATGTCTTTACCGGCCACACCCATGGGGCCTGTCAACGGCAGGCTGGAACCCAGGGTGAGGGTCTGGGCGGTGACACCATCCTCAGCGCCCGCAGCCCATCCTTGGCCAGCCGGCAGCATGGCGGCGGCGCCTATCTGAGCCGTCTGTTGGAGGAAGCGACGTCGATTCATGAGGGCCTCTTTCAATTTGTTACTGAAGATACAGGCGCTCAATATGAAGAGATGAATCGCGTTTGCCTAGCCGGGTGTTCCATGATGGGACACCGCCGCCGCTTCATCGGCGCCTCTTCAATGGGCCCGGATTTGATAAGGATCAGGCCAGCCCAGCCCCAGCAGGATGCGCGTTTCCTCGGCCTCCATGGCTTCGGCGTCTTCGTCGCTGGTTTCGTGATCCCAGCCTTGCGCGTGCAGCGTGCCATGCACCAGCAAGTGCGCGTAGTGCTGCGCCAGCGGAATGCCCAGCTCGGCGGCTTCTTTTTCCACCACCGGGGCGCACAGCACCAGGTCGGCCATCACCACGGGTTCTTGGGTGTAGTCGAAGGTCAGGACGTTGGTAGCGTAGTCCTTGCCGCGAAACTCACGGTTCAGGCGCTGGCCTTCCTCGGCATCGACGATGCGCACGGTGATTTCGCCAGGCAGCTCATCCAGCGCTGCCCGGATCCAGCGTGCCACCTTGGCGCGAGGCAGGTGGGCGCGGTGGCGGCCATCGGGTTGTTGCAGGGACAGACTCAGGTCAGGGCGGGCAATCGTGGCCATCAGGATTTCTCAGCGGAGGTTTCGGCAGCGAGGTCATACGCATCGACGATGCGCGCCACCAGCGGATGGCGCACCACGTCATGCGACGTGAAGCGGGTGAACGCCACGCCCGGCACGTTGCGCAGCACATGCGCGGCGTCTTTGAGGCCGCTGGGCACGCCGCGTGGCAAGTCGATTTGGCTGATGTCCCCAGTGATCACCGCTTTGGCGCCGAAGCCAATGCGCGTCAGGAACATTTTCATTTGTTCGGGCGTGGTGTTTTGCGCTTCATCGAGGATGACGAAGGCATGGTTGAGTGTGCGCCCCCGCATGAACGCCAGCGGCGCGATTTCCAACAAACCACGCTCAAACGCTTTGGTGACGCGGTCAAAGCCCATCAAGTCGTAGAGCGCGTCGTAGAGCGGGCGCAGGTACGGATCGACTTTTTGCGTCAAATCGCCTGGCAAAAACCCGAGGCGCTCGCCGGCTTCCACCGCTGGGCGCGTCAGGATGATGCGTTGCACGCCGCTGCGCTCCAACGCATCCACCGCGCAGGCCACAGCCAGGAAGGTTTTGCCCGTGCCGGCCGGGCCGATGCCGAAGGTGATGTCGTGGTCCAACATCTGCCGCAGGTATTGCATCTGGTTGGGTGTGCGGCCCGTCAAATCGGCGCGACGGGTGTGCAGCACGATCTCCCGGCTGCCCGGCTCGACCGCGCCCACATGGGCACCGCTGGGCGGTTGGTGATGGCTGCGGCGCAGATCGTCCAGCGCCAGTTGCAGCGTGTCGGCGGGAATGGCGCGTGCCGCACGCTCGTACAGCGTGACGAGCAGCGCCAGCGTGGCTTCCGCATCGCGCTTGGCGCCGTCGATGCGGAACGCGCCTTGGCGGCGGCTGATGGTCACAGGGACCACGGCTTCGATGGCGCGCAGGTGCTCATCCACCGGGCCGCACAAATGGCCCAGGCGGGTGTTGTCCAAAGGGGTGAAGGTGTGTCGCAGCAACATGGGGTCAGGGGGTGTGAAGCCTGGATTGTCGGCTGCCCATAATCCCGCCCCATGATCGGACGACTCTCCGGGGTGATCGCGGACAAAGCCCCACCGCAGGTGCTCATCGACGTGTCAGGCGTCGGCTACGAAGTCGATGTGCCCATGAGCACGTTTTGCGCGCTGCCGGCGCTGGGCGAGCGCGTCACGCTGCTGACCCACTTGGTGGTGCGCGAAGACGCCCAATTGCTCTACGGTTTTTTGAGCGCGCCGGAGCGGGCGGCGTTTCGCGAACTCATCAAAGTGTCCGGGATTGGGCCGCGCACGGCGTTGGCGGTGCTGTCCGGGCTGAACGTGGCGGATTTGGCGGGCGCCGTCAGCCGACAAGAGGGCGCCCGTTTGCAGAAGGTGCCCGGCATCGGCAAAAAAACCGCCGAACGCTTGCTGCTGGAACTCAAGGGCAAACTGGGCGAGGAACTCGTTGCCCCAGCGGGCGCGATGGTGGCGCTGGACGCGGCGCAAGCCGACATCGTCCAAGCCCTCATCGCCCTGGGTTACAGCGACAAAGACGCCGCTTTGGCGCTGAAAAAACTGCCCGCTGGCGTCGGCGTGAGCGAGGGCATCAAGCTGGCGCTGCGGGCTTTGGGGTGATGTCCCCGCCGCTGGGGGGGCTCAGTGTTTCATGCCGTGGTGGCCGTGCTGGGGGCCGCTGGCACCCGCTGCCATGCCCATCGCCTTGACGGTGGCTTGCACGTTGACGGTTTCTTTCTTCTTGTCAGCGCCTTCGATGCTCAGGGTCAGCGGCACGGCGTCCCCGGCTTTGAGCGGCTGCTTCAGGTCGATCAGCATGATGTGGTAACTGCCCGGGCGCAGGGCCACCGCTTTGCCGGCGGGCAGGTCGAGGCTGGCGATCGGGGCCATGCGCATCACGTCGCCGTCCATTTTCATTTCGTGGATTTCGACGATGTTGGCCACCGGCGAGCTGGCCGCCACCAGCTTGCCACCTTGGGCCGACGTGATCTGCATGAAGGCGCCCGTGGCCTTTTGCGGGGCTTGCGCCGCACGCACCCAGGGTTCGGACACGGTGGTTTGCGCCCAGGCCGACGTGGCCAGCACACCGCACATCACAGCCGCAGCCGACAGGCGAGTCATCAAATTCATGGGGGATCCTTGTTTTCAGGTCGATGAAGAAGGGCCGGACAGCACCCGTTGTCCGCCATCGCTGCGCGTCATGCCGGCGGGCCATTCGGCTTCACGCAAGCGAGACGGGCTGAAGCTGGCGCTCTGGCGCTGGCGCGCGTCGAGCAAGTGGGTGCGCTTGAGGTTGGCAAAAATGCGCGAAACGGTTTCGGGCGCGGTGTCGATGATGGCCGCCATGTCCTTGATGGTGGGCAAGGCGCAGGGCTGGCCCTCGCTGTTCCAAGGGCCATGGGCGGGGGCCAGCAGCAACAGCAGGTGCTTGAGCCGATCCTGCGCGGGGCCGCTGCGCAGCATCACCAGGTCTTCGCCCCGGCGTTGCTGCTGAGTCAGGCCTTCGATCAAGACCAAGCGCCGGTCGGCGTCGCTGGACAGCGAGCGCCGCCGCGCCAAACTGGGCACGATGGCCCGGGCCGTGTAGGCGTAGGGATAGGCCGCCAGCAACTCCAGCCCGAGCAAGTCCCCCGGCAACACGATCTGGATGAAACGCGAACCTTCACGCGTCACCCGATCCAGGCGCAGCGCACCGTTTTCGAGTTGCCAAATCGAGCCCATGCTGCCCGCCTCGAACAGCACGTCTCCGGACAGCAGCGAAGTCTGGCCCAGGGACGAGGACACCGGCGAATCAAGCAACATGGAACTCCTGAACAACCGTCATTCGACGTGAAAAGCAAGGCGGCGCGATTCTAGTGAGCCCCCCTTGCCTCCCTTGTTTTGCATCAAGACCGAGGCCGGACGACGCTCGCATCAAAGGTCACTTCCCCGGCTTTTTCAAACCGCAGTGTGATGCTGAGGGTGTCCCCCACGCGCAGCGGCTGGCGCAGGCCTTGCAGCATCAGGTGTCCGGCACTTTGCGGCCCGTGGCGCAGCGCCAGCTCCGACCCTGCCGGCAGGGGCAGTGCCGCTGCGGCCCGCATCACCGAACCGCCCTGGCCATCGGCGGTGTGTTGATACAGCGTCACGGCGGCGGCGGCGGGGCTGTGGCCGCCCAGCAGGCGATCCGCCTGGGCACCGGTGTTGCGCAAGGCTTTCATGTGCAGCAGGGCGACGGTGCCGTCGGTGGTGCTGGCCACGACGTAAGGGTGATCGAGCACCAAGTCGCCCAGGCGCACGCCGTGTGCCCAAGCGGGCGATGCCCCGAGGAGAATCGACAGTCCCCCACCCAAGGCCCACAAACCCAGGTGACGGCGAGAAAGTGCGTGAGGCATCAAAACACTCCAGAAAGAAAACGCGAGGATTGCCACAGCAAGCGCACGCCCCACCAAGATTGAGCGTCTGAGGTGGGGCCTTGCTGCCGCCCTGTCTCGACCCAGAGCGACAGCCCTGGTTCCTCCCATGTGTAACCCAAGGCGCCACTCAGGCGCCGCACGGGGGCCGCGCCACTCAACCCCGCCGCGTTGGCCAAAGGGCTGGGGTTGCTGCCCGTGAGGGTGTGGCGCGGCACCAAGCGCTCCCAGCGGGCCGCCCATTGCCAGTGTGACCCGGCTCGCCACACCGCATCCAACCAGACGCCGGACACCCGTCCGTCCCACTGGGCGGTGGCCGTGTCGGAGTAGAGCGTGCCGGATTCGTGGCGCGTCATCCCCGCCAGCGTCAAGGAGAGGCGTTCGTCGAACAGGCCATCGTGGCGCAAAGCGGCGCCGAACACTTGGGCCCGGCCTTCAAAACACACACGGTTTTGCAGATCGACCGTGCAGTCCGGCACGCCGTGGCTGTGGCCTGTGGTGGCCGAGCTGACGGCCACCGCGCCCCGGTCACGCGGTTGCAACCAAACGCCGAAGACTTGGGCGCTGAGATGATCCCACCCGAACGTCGCTTGCACGCTGGGTGCGCCTGGGCCAGAAGGCCCGCCGGGGAATGCCCGCGCCTGCCACCACCCCAGGGCCACCGACTGCCAACCTTGCTCGACGGGCTGCTGCCAATGCAGCGTCACGCCGTCATCGGCCCAACTGCCGTCCAGCAAGGTGGCTTGTTTGGCCAGAGGTGCTTGGCCGAAACGGTCGAACGGCCCGGCACCGGCGATCACGCCACCCAGTGGCACCTCTTGCCGACCCAGACGCAGGCTCAACGCGCCGTCCGCCACCGTGGTGCGGGCTTCGATCCACGCGGTGTCGGTGCGTGGCGCATCGCGGTCGTGGGCGCTGACCGTCCATTGCGCGCCCAACCACGGCGTCAGCCGGGTGCCCAGGCCGACGCGGGCTTGTTCCAACACCAGCCGCCCTTGCTGGTCGGTGGCGGTTTGGCCGGTTTGCAGCACCCCATCCAAGCGAGGCACCGGCCACGCTTCGGCGGAACGCATGGCGCTCAAGGCGACACCCGCATCGACCTGCCAGCCAGGACTGTGCGGCAGCGCCGTTTCCATGCCGCCGTGCGCCCAGGCACGCGGCGATCCGGCCACCACACCGATCAGCAGCAGTGCGGCCAGCCCAAAGCCGCCGGGTTGGGTGCTGTTAAGAGCCCGTGGCGAACGGATCGGCGAGCTTGGGGTTGGTGAGCAAGGTTTCATCGGTGAGGGTTTTGAGGAAGGCGATGAGGTCGGCCTTGTCCTGCGCACTCAGGGAAATGAGGGAGATCAGGTCGCTCTTGTAGGGGTTGGCCCGTCCGTCCCCGGCGTAGGGGCCGTGTGCGGTGACGGTGCCGCCAGCGGCGTAGTGATCCAGCACCTCTTCCAGCGTCGCCTTGGAGCCATCGTGCATGTAGGGCGCCGTCACCGCGACGTTGCGCAGGCTAGGGGCGCGGAACTTGCCCATGTCGCGGCTGATTTGGGAGAGCTCAAACACCCCCCGGTTCAACACCGGGAAGCCTCCCTTGCCATCGATGTTGTACAGCCCCGTGTTGTGGAACGGCGTGGACACAAAACGGCTGCTGGCGTGGCGCACCTGATCGTTGAAGTTGAAACCGGTGTGGCAATGAAAACACTCAGCCTGTTCGCCGTTGAACAGGTTCATGCCGCGCATTTCGGCAGCGGTCAGGGTGGCTTCACCGCGCTGCCAGCGGTGGTATTTGCTATCGGCTGACAGCATCGTGCGCTGGAACGCCGAAATCGCCTTGATGATGCTGGCCAGGCTGACCCGTTCGGCAGCGGGCAGCTCCGGAAAAGCAGCGGCAAACAGGGCCGGATAACCCACGCCCGACACATCATCCCGGAACCGCTGGAGCACCTGGGCGCGATTGGCCGAGTTGATGCCCATCTCCACCGGGTGTTCGCCAAACAGCGGCGTTTCCATCTGCCGCTCCAGGGTCAACAGCAGGGGGTTGGCCCAGGTCAGCGTGGCATTGAAAGCGACATTGGCCAAGCCCTGCGCATTGCGCGGGTGGTCTTCGCCCGTGGAGCCTCGCGCCACGGTGCGGCCATCGGTGAATGCCTTGTCTTGGAAGTGGCACCCGGCACAGGCCAGTGTTCCGTTGCCGGAGAGCTGCTTGTCGTAGAACAGGTAACGCCCAAGCGCGACTTTGGCGCGGGACATCGGGTTGTCCGCCGGCACCGCTGGGATGGGGAAGGTGCTGGGCAAGGCAGCATCGGTGTGCCAGTTCCAGGCGGTGTTGTCCTGGGAGGGCGTGGCCACCAAGTCTGTGCCACCGCCGCCGCAGCCGCTGACGGACGTGGCCAAAAGGGCCACGCCCGTCAACAGCACGGCGCCCAGCCCACTGCCGGCTTGCCACAGCCAACGCAAAGGCTGTGACCGGGGGGAGCGAGAGGGAACGCGCATGCTGGCTTTCGCTTACTTCGCGATGGCGCGGAACACGGTTTCGCCGTGGAAAAACGCGTGGTCGAGGTTGTGCTTGCTGATGTAAGTCACCGTGCCGTCAGCGGCGGTTTGCGCCACGAAGCGGCTGCCGATCACCGACCACATCTTCTTGCACTCCGGATCGGTAGCCCCGGACATGCATCCCGGCGGGCCACCCCATTCGCGGGTCAGGTTGGTTTTGGCGAAAAGTGCCTTCAGATCCACTGCCACGCGCTGGGTTTTGTAGTCAAAACCGTGGAAGTGCAGGGGCAGGGTGTTGTCGGACGAGCAGGTGTAGCCATTGGCGCTCGACGTGTCCACTTCACAGCCCGTGTTGCCGAGGTGGAAGTAAAAACTGTCGTTGTAAGTGCTGGTGGGGAGGCCGGTGGTGCTGTCGTACTTCTTGATGCCTTGGGTGAACTCACCCGTGGTGGCATTTTTCGGGTTGACTTCGATCTTGATGTGCTTGCGACCGACTTGCCAGCTCCAACCCATGTCGGTGTTGTCCAGCGGGGCCGGGGCGGTGGCGGTGTCGGTGTGGTTGAGGGATTCCGGCACCCCCAGGGTGAACGCCAGTTTGTTGTAGGTGCCTTTGGGCACTTTGCCGGTGATCACCGCATGTCGGCTGGCATCGCCGGCGCACAGTCCCTTGGCGTTTTCCAGGTCGATCAGGGCCACGGTGTCGCTGCCCGAGGTCAGTTGAGCGTCGTTGGCGTCGAGGGTGACGGCCACTTCCACGCCCTCGGTGGTGGTCAGCTTGACGTTGGAGACGTAAAAGCGCAGGTCTTGCAGCTTGGCATCCACGCCGGTGACGCCCAGGCCACGCAGCACGCTGGTGCAGCCGACGGGGGTGTCACCCACGGTCGGCACGAAAGCGATGTTCACGCGTTGAAAGGTTTCGGCTTGAGCGGCCAGGCACAGCGTGGCTGTAGTCAGGGCCACGGCGGAGCGAACAAAAAGGGTTTGCATGGGGAGTCTCCGGAGGTCGGGGTCGGATGCAGGGACGACACCAGCGCCGGCCAAGGTTCGGCTGGGGCTTGGGCATGGCTGCCGTGGCAGACATGCGCAAAGCCCAGAGGCTGGATCGGGGCGTGGGTGCCCACATGCACAACGCGCAGAGGCAGATGTGCTGGGCGCGGTCTCACGCACGCCCAGCGCGTCAGCGAAAGAAGAACCTCAAGCGCCGGAGGGTGGGGCGCGTGGTTGGGCGGAGGCCCAAGCAAACAGCGGACGGGGCGCCCGCAGGAACAAACGCGGCACGACGGTGGCCCCCGTCAGGGGCAACCACAGCGTGACATTCGGCGGCGGCAAAGTGGGCGCCGCTGCCGCCAGCCCGCACAGCGGACAGTGATCGAACGGGTTGACGGGGCCAGTGGCGTCATCCTCGGGAGCGGCGGAGGTTTCGCCGGCCAAGGCGGCCACGGTTTTCATGCCTTGCGGCGTGCAAATTTGCGTCCACCAGGAGTCCTGGTTTTGCAGGCGGGCCAACCCGTGTGAAATCGTCGGCGCGAACACCACCCCGAAGATCGCCAGGGCGGCGATCCACGCAAAGCGATGGAGGTGATGGCGCAGATTTGACACGGCCCGCATTCTAAAAACGGGCTGAGACCATCCACGCGACATTGATCAAGCACGCGCCGCCACACCGGGCCAGCGCTCAGATAATGACTGGATGTCCATCCAGACCGACGACTTTGCCGCGCCTCCCTCGCCCCGCGCCACGCGGGTGATGGCGGCTCCCTTCACCACCTCGCCCCAAGAGGAGGCTTTGGAGCGCGCCTTGCGCCCCAAACTGCTGGAGGAGTACGTCGGCCAAACCAAAGCGCGTGAGCAACTGGACATCTTCATCGGGGCCGCCAAAAAACGTGGCGAAGCGCTCGACCATGTGTTGCTGTTTGGGCCGCCGGGGTTGGGCAAGACCACGCTGTCCCACATCATCGCGGCGGAGCTGGGGGTGAACCTGCGCCAAACCAGCGGCCCGGTGCTGGAAAAACCCAAAGATCTGGCCGCCATCCTCACCAACTTGGAACGCAACGACGTTCTGTTCATCGACGAGATTCACCGGCTCTCACCCGTGGTGGAGGAAATTCTCTACCCAGCGTTGGAGGACTATCAGATCGACATCATGATCGGCGAAGGCCCCGCCGCCCGTTCGATCAAGCTCGATCTGCAACCCTTCACCCTGGTGGGCGCCACCACCCGCGCCGGCATGCTCACCAACCCGCTGCGCGATCGCTTCGGCATCACCGCCCGGCTGGAGTTTTACAGCGCCGAGGAGCTGACGCGCATCGTCACCCGCTCGGCCCGGTTGCTGGGGGCGCCCATTGAGGCATCGGGTGCGCTGGAGATTGCCCGCCGCAGTCGGGGCACGCCGCGCATCGCCAACCGGCTGCTGCGCCGGGTGCGGGACTACGCTGAGGTCAAAGGCTCCGGCCACATCACCCAAGCCATGGCCGATGCGGCACTCAAAATGTTGGACGTCGATCCGGTGGGCTTTGACCTCATGGATCGCAAATTTTTGGATGCGCTGGTGCAGCGCTTCGATGGCGGGCCGGTCGGGTTGGACAACATCGCCGCCGCCATCGGCGAGGAGCCCGGCACGATCGAGGACGTGATCGAGCCTTATCTGATTCAGCAGGGGTACTTGCAGCGCACCCCCAGGGGGCGGGTTGCCACGCTGTTGGCCTATCAACACCTTGGGGTTAACCCTTCGCAGGCGATGGCAGCTTCCGACGGATTGTTCAAGCCCTGAGGTGAAGGGGGGTGAGGGGGTGTCACCCCCCCGGGTCTGTGGATACCCGGCAGCGGGCAAGCTGCCTATGCTTGGCCCGTGACGATTCCTCTACCTTCTCATACCCACTCAGCGCCGGCGGTGCCGCGCATTCTGTCCCTGCCGTGTGGCCCCTGGCGCTTGGGGGTGGCCTATGCATGGGCCTGTACGGTCGTCAAGGCCAGTGCCTTGGCCAAGGTGCCGTGTGCGCCGCCCTGGGTGCTGGGAATGGCCAACTGGGAGGGCGAAATTGTGCCGGTGGTGGATGTGGCTTGTTGGCTGGGCCTGCCATCCGAGGGGGCGGTTCATCGGCACTGGCTGGTGGGGGGAGATGAGGGCGCTCGGTTGGCCCTGAGCTGGGCTGGGCGACCCGCCTCGTGGGTGTGGGCTGCTACGTCGCGGGATCCGGGCCTGCTGTCTGCGCTGCCTGCTGCCTTGCAACCCTTGGTGCAAGCCGCATGGCGGGACGAAGCGGGGCAAGGGTGGGCCGTCTTGGACGGTGCGCGCTTGTTCGAGGTGCTCCATACGGAGTTGACGCTTTTTTGTGCCTTGCCGGGCACGGTGCTGCGCTCATGAAAATTCGCCAAAAATTGTTGTGGGGTGCGTTGGCCCTGAGCTGGCTGCCCTTGTTGCTGAGTGCCTGGTGGTTGTGGCAGGGGGCGGTGACCCTGACGGAGCGCACCGTCACCACCCAGATGGAAACCCATTTGCAGTCGCTGCGCGATCTCAAAGCGCAGCAAGTGCGTGAGGAGGTGGAGTCGCGGTTGGCCTCGGTGCGGGCGTTGGCACAAAACCGCGCCACCTTGGAAGCGATGCAGCATTTGCGCGATGGCTTCCACCGCACAGCCCACGACCTGCCGCAGTTCCGGCGTGATGTGGACGTGCTGCACCGCCAAATGCAGACGTACATCGAACAAGGCTTCGGGCCGGAGTTCCAGCGCCGCAACGCGGGCCGAGTGCCGCAGTTGAAGACAGCGTTGTCCACACGCAGTGCGGACGCCACCTTGCTTCAGCACATCTACATCGCGGCCAACCCTTTTCCGCTGGGCCAGAAAGAGCGGCTGATGGCCTTGGCCGAACCTCGCTTTGGGTACGGCGATGCCCATGCGCGGCACCATCCGTCCCTGGAGCGGGCGCAGAAGCTGCTGGGTTTTTATGACATCTTCCTCATCGATACGAGCACCGATGAGGTGGTCTACACCGTGTTCAAAGAACTGGACTTTGGCTCACGGTTGAGTGACGGCATTGCGGCCAACAGCAAACTGGCCGAGGCGTATGCCAAAGTGAAAAACGCCAAGAGCCCGCAGGACATTTACCTGTCGGACTTCGAGCCGTATGGCCCGTCTTACAACGACCAGGCCGCCTTCGTCGCTGTGCCGCTGTTCGAAGGCGAGCGCCAAATCGGCGTGTTGGCGGTGCAGTACCCGATCGACAAAATCAATGCCGCCATGAGTTCGGGCCATGCCTGGGCGCAAATCGGGCTGGGGCAAACGGGGGACGTGCTGCTGGTCGGGCCCGACGAGCTGATGCGCTCCAATGCCCGGGCCATGGTGGACGATGCCCAGCGCCCGGCCTACCTGGAACAGCTCGAAGGGCGGTTGGAGGCGCCGCGCTGGGCCTTGCTCAAGGCCAAACACTCGACCATCGGGCTGGTGCGCTGGTCGAACGAAGCCACGCGGGCCGCGCTGACGCGCCATGAACGCGGTGTGGCCGTGCAAGAGGGCTTGCTGGGGCAGCCTGTGGTGGTGGCCTATGCGCCGTTGGAACTGGCGGGGCAATCGTGGGCGATCCTGGCGCACATGGATTTGGAGGAGGCCAACGCCCCATTGCAAGCCCTCGATTGGGACTTGGGGATGCGCACGCTGGGCATTGCGGCCTGTGTGCTGCTGGCGGTGGCGGGCGCGATGGTTTGGATCCGCCGCCGCATCACCCAGCCGGTGGAGCAGGTGCGGGCGACGGTGCAAGCCGTGACGGCAGGGCAGTGGTCGGCCCGGTGCCGGCTGGCGGGTGACGATGAATTGGCATCGCTCGGGCAAGCTGTCGATCAGATGCTGGATGAGCGCGTCGGCAGCTTGCTGCTGGCCGTGCGGGACAACGAACAACTCACCCAGTCGGCGCAAGCCTTGCAGCAAACCGTCAAGCGGCTTTCGGCCCGGGATTTGACGGTGCGGGCGATCGTGAGTGAAGACGTCATGGGCGCGCTGGCGACCTCCATCAACCAATTTTCGGATGCCATGGGCACCACTTTGGGCGAGGTGCGCGGCATTGCCGAACAGGTGCTGGGCACAGCCGAATCGGTCGAGCGCCAAACCGGGCGCTTGGGTGAGTCGGTGCAATCGGAGCACACGGCCTTGGGTCGCATGACCGCCAGCTTGCACCAGACCACCGAACACCTGCGCCAAGTGGCGCGGCTGTCGGAGACGTCCAACCGGGCTGCCGAACAAGCCACCCATGCCACCGATGCCGCCTTGCGCAGTGTGGCGGCCACGGTGCAGGGCATGGAGCAGTTGCGGGCGGCGATGTCGGAGACGGAAGTCCGGTTCAAGCGCCTGGGCGAGCGCAGCCAAGACATCTCCACCGTCGTGACCCTCATCGGCACACTGGCAGAGCGCACCCACACCTTGGCCATCAATGCCACGATGCAGGCGGCCACAGCAGGCGAGGCCGGGCGCGGTTTCACCGTGGTGGCGGAGGAAGTGCAGCGGCTGTCCGAGAGTTCGCGCCAGGCCGCACAGCAGATCACCCAGTTGGTTCACAACATCCAAGCCGAGACCCGCGAAACCGTTCATTTGATGAACCGGTTGATCGCCCAAATGGTGGGGCAGTTGGCCCAAGCCCAGCAAGCTGGGGGGCAGATGGATCAAACCCGCCATGTCACCATCCAGTTGGTGCAGTGGGTGCAGCAAATTGCGTCGTTTTCGGAGCAGCAGACGCAGTTGGCGCACGCATTGCAAGAGGTGGTTGATCAGCTCGATCAAGGTTCGGGCCAAACGCGGCAGGCTTTGGAGCGTCAGCGGAGTGACACGGCGGCGCTGGCGCGGGGGGCGCGGCGCTTGGCTGAAACGGTGGCGTCGTTCCGGTTGCCGCTGGCATGAGGATCGCCAACATGTGGGTTCAACAAGCGCAGGTGGACTTGTCCCAAGTGGATCGCTGGGTGCGCCAAGCGGGGCAGGGCCGGGTACAACAGGGGCAGGTGGGGCGCCTGCTCGATCAAATCGAACAGGCGCTGCTTCAGTTGCGGGCTGAGGCGCCGGCGTCGGCAGAGGCTTGGGGGCCGCGTTGGGCGGCCCTGGCCCAGCAAGTTCGCGCCTGCCAAGCGCTGTGTCACACCCATGGGGTGCGGTTGCGTGAGCACCATGCGCAACTCATGGCGGCGCGACAGGTGCCGGTGGGCACACTGGCCCCGCATTGGCAGCAGACGGTGCATGAAACCGCACAGCTCACGGGGCGGCAAGCGCGTTTGGTGATCGAAGGCGAAGCGGTGCGCGTCGATCACGACACGCTCGACCAACTGGCCGAGCCAGTGCAGCACCTGCTTTACAACGCGGTGGATCACGGCATGGAACCCCCGGAACGGCGTGTGGCGCTGGGCAAACCGGCGCAAGGCACGATCCACCTTCAGTTCAGCCGAGACGGTCAAACGCTGCGCCTGGTGTGCCGGGACGACGGCCCCGGCCTCGATCCCAAAGCGATCCGAGATCGGGCCATGGCGTTGGGGTTGGACATGGGCCCCGAGGCGTTGCTCACCCCCGAGCACCTGCATCCGCTGGTGCTGCTGCCCGGGTTTTCAACGCGTGACCAGGTGTCGGCTGTTTCGGGGTTGGGGGGGGGGCTGGATGTGGTGGCCCAGCGCATCCGGGCGTTGCAGGGCCATTTGCACTTGGCCAGCACGCCGGGGCAGGGCTGCACCATCACGCTGAGCGTGCCTGCGCAGCCGGCCAGCCAGCACGCTTTGCTGGTGCGGGTGGGTCAGGAGCGTGTGGCGCTGCCAACGCGCAGCGTGCTGCACGTGCTGCCCGCCGGTGAAACCTTCTCGGACGGTTTGATGCTGCGCTACCGCGACCAGTCATGGCCCCATGCTCGCTTGGCAGCTTGGCTGGGCTGGCCGACCCGCATGGCCACGGCGGTATCGCCGCCCCAGGTCGTAGTGCAAGGTGAGCGCGGGGCCGTGGCGCTGGAAGTCGATGAAATCATCGAGGCGCGTGAGTGGGTGGTGCAGAGCGCCGGTGCCTTGTTGAGCAGCGTGCCCGGCTTGCTGGGCGGATGTTTGACCCAGGACGGGCAGGTGGTGGTGCTGCTCGATCCGGCGGCCCTGGAGCACTACGCCCGACACCCAGAAGTGCGTGCCCAACGGGCCCGCGCACGCTTGGGGGAGGTGGCAAGCCCCCCACGCCCCGGATCGTGATTGAGGGTCAGAGCATGCTGCGCACGTCCTGGGCCAATGCGGCGATGCGGCGCTGCCACAGGCGCCAATCGACCGCTTGGTGATCGGCCCGGCACACCACGAGCAAGTCTGGTTCGCGCAGGCAGGGCAGGATGGCGAGGATGCCATCGCGGTGGTACATCACCGCTGCGCCCAGGTCGCCGAGCGACGAGAAGTGATGTTGCAGGCGGCCATGCAGTCGCCAGTAGTCAACGGCGGCTTCCCAGAGGGGTTCGCCGTTGTCGGTTTCTTGGCCGCAGCGGTGCCACACCAGGCCGCTGCTGCCGTCCACCAAAGCACAACCCGTGACCCCGGGGGTGCTGTCCAGCATCTCTTGGAGGCTGTGGGCGATGCGTGAGGCGGTCATGTCGAGGCTTCCATCTGGCGGGCCGCTGCCGTGACGGTGTGCATGGCCAAACCCAGCAGCGCTTGGCGTTGGGTCAGGGCGGTGATGACCAGCACCACCGGGCCGCAGCAGGCCCGGCGCATGATCAGATAGCCCTCGGTGGCATCGACCACCAGACACTCGGGCCGTCCGAGTGCCGCTTCTTGGCTCAAGATCTGGCCGATGGCCGAAATCGAGCTGGTCATGGCGGCGATGCGCGAGGGATCAATGGGCTTGTTCTGGGCCGTGGCCACGTCAAAGCCATCTTCGGTGGCGACGACGATGGCGCGCACGCCTTCAATGGCGTTCAACAGCTCATTGGCCGTGGCTTGGGCCTTGGCTCGGATCCAGGGTTCGATGTGTGCGCTCATGCATTCATTTCCCAGTAACGGGCTTCCACTTGGGCCAATACCGTGTCCACCAACAACAGCACGTCATCGCGGCGACGCACATCGATGGCCAGCACAGGGCAGAGCAAACCGTGTCGTGCCAGTTCATCGGCGACTTCGTCGGTGGAGGGTGTGGCATGGGTTTCGGTTCGCCCGACGCCAATGACGCAGGCCACTTCGCCGATCAGCCCCTCGTAGGCTTTCAGGTAAGTGCGCAGCTCATCGAGCGGATGGGGGCGGGAGTTGTCCAGAAGGATGATCAAACCCAGCGCGTTGGTGGCCAAGATGCGCCACATGAACGCAAAGCGCTCCTGCCCGGGGGTGCCGAACAGGCGCACGCGCTCCGTTTCGCTGAGGATGACCTCGCCGTAGTCCAGGCCCACGGTGGTGAAGGCTTTGCCCAGGCCCGGGTCGTTGTTGGCGACGTCGGTCATCACCGGGGGGGTGTCACTGAGTGCACCGATGGCGGTGGTCTTGCCGGCGCCGGGGGGGCCGGTGAAAACAATCTTGTAATCGATGTCCATCATCCTGCGGAACCACAAGTTCAGCGCAGGCCCAGACGCTCCCGCAGACGGCCCAAAAGGCCCGAAGAAACGGCAGGCGGTGCGCTCGCCCGGTTGGGCTGGCTGGGGGGCATCATACCGGGCAGACCCTCACGCAAGGGGTGGGGCGCCGGTTCAGTGACCAAGCCGGGCGGGCATCCTTGGCGCTGAACCTCCAGCACACCCTGCGCTTGCATGGCTTGGACGAAGCCCAGCGCCACCGCCACGTCCACGCGACCGCGCAGGGCGATCTGCTGCAACGGCAGGGCGTGATGGGAAATCAGGCTGGCCAAGCGGTTGAAAACGGGCGTGACCAGCGTCCCGGCGGAGGGCCAGCGGCTCAAGCGGTAGCACTCCGCCGCATCGAAACCGACGGGCGTGGCCCCGACAGCCGGGGTGAGGGCGATGCCATCGCTGGGCGGTGCGGGCGTGGCCAGGGTTCGCGTCGACAGGGCCCGCCGCTCGGCCAGCGCGTGGACAAACCGCTCCACCCCCTCGCCACCAAACTCCCCGTGGATCGCACTGACGAACGCACGGGCCAAATCACGCAGCTCACGGTCATCGACACACTGATCCACATCCTGCACGAAACGATAAGCCCGCAGGCCCTTCAGTTGGGCCCACGCCTGGGCTTTGAGAACATCGCTCACCTGGGAAATGGTGGCCGTGTTGAGGGTGTGCATCAACAGTTTCCAGGTGGGATCTTCCCGGCTGGGCACACTGGCGCTGGAGGTGGACGCGACCGCAATGAAACCTTGTGCCAAGAGCCATTCCACGTCGCTGTGGGTCACGCCCTTGAGTTTGCTGAGCCAGTAGTCGATGCATTGGCTGTCATTGATCACCAGCAGCAAATTCCGTCGGGCTCTGGACAGCCCTTGAAGATGCGTCTGTGCCTCGCGACGCCCGGCGGGGGTCTTGTGGTAGCGATTCGACATGGTGTTGTCCCTCTCTCATCTCTGTACGTTCGAGCCACTGTCTGTGCGCAAATGGTCTGTCTGAGGCTGTGCCCCTGCGGGCATCTTCTGCGAGTCTCTGAATTCTGGGGAAGGTGATGTATTGGTATCGGCCCTTGCCGTGCAAATCAATGGGTGGTGTTGTGACGATTCGTTTCAGGGGAACCTGGGTACGATGCGGCAGAACCCGTACTTTTCGACTGACAAACGCATGATGCCCCTTCAAGGAATTAAGGTTTTGGAGCTGGGCCAGCTCATCGCCGGCCCCTTCGCAGGCAAAACGTTGGGCGACTTCGGCGCCGACGTCATCAAGGTAGAGCCGCCAAGCACGGGTGATCCGCTGCGGCAATGGCGTTTGTTGCATGAGGGCGCCAGCGTGTGGTGGCAGGTGCAAAGCCGCAACAAACGCAGCGTGGTGCTCGATTTGCGCACCGAAGCCGGGCGGGCGGATGTGCGTCGGCTGATCGATGAAGCCGACGTGCTGATCGAGAACTTCAAGCCCGGTACGCTGGAAAAATGGGGCATGGGGTATGACGTGCTGTCAGCGCGCAATCCGGGTCTCATCATGCTGCGCATCAGTGGGTACGGGCAGGACGGGCCTTACCGCGACCTGCCAGGGTTCGCGGTGGTGGCCGAGGCCATGGGTGGCCTGCGGCACCTCATGGGAGAACCTGACCGTCCACCGGTGCGGGCCGGCGTCAGTCTGGGCGACACGTTGGCGGCGCTGCACGGGGTCATCGGGGTGTTGCTGGCGCTGCAAGCGCGGCAGCGCACGGGGCGGGGCCAGGTGGTGGATGTGGCGCTCTATGAGGCGGTGTTCAATTGCATGGAAAGCCTGCTGCCGGAATACAGCGCCTTTGGTGTCGTGCGCCAGCCTGCGGGTTCCGCACTGCTTGGCATTGCCCCGAGCAACGCTTATCGCTGTGCCGATGGCCAAGTGGTGATTGGCGGCAATGGCGACTCGATTTACAAACGGTTGATGCAGGCCATTGGCCGCGAGGATCTGGGGGAGGATCCTGAGTTGGCGCACAACGCCGGTCGAGCCGCACGGGTGGACACCATCGACGCCGCCATCACGGCTTGGACGGTGCAGCGCTCGGTGCAAGACGTCGTGAGCACCTTGCAGGCGGTGAGTGTGCCTGTCGGGCGAATCTACACGGTTCAGGACATCGCCGACGACCCGCACTACCGGGCACGCGGCATGATCGAGCGCATCACCATGGTCACGGGGTTGTCGTTGGACGTGCCGGGGGTGGTGCCGAAGCTGTCGGACACCCCGGGTGGGCTGCACCGGCCAGCACCGACGCTGGGTGAGCACACCCAGGAAGTGCTCGGCCAGCGGTTCAACTCGCCTGAATGACACCGCATGCGATGCGGGCGCCCGAGTTGCCGGTGGGTTGGGTGGTGTAGTCGTCCGGGCCAACGTGGACGATGAGGCCGCGACCGATGAGGCTGGTGGGCCCCGGACGCAGCGTCACACCTTCAAGGTGGAACGTCACCTCGGCACGGCCTTGGGCATCGGCTTTCAGGGCGGGCAGGTCACCGGCATGGTGTGGGCCATGCTGTGGGCCGTGGGGGGTGCCTGTGGGGTTGAAGTGGCCGCCTGCGCTCATGCCGTCGCCGCTGGAGCAGTCCCCCTTATCGTGGACGTGAAAACCATGTTCCTGGCCCGGGCGCAGGCCACTGACCGTGGCAGTGACCACCACATGATCCCCCTGTTGCACCCAGCGCACTGTGCCGCTGGTGCTGTGCCCCCGTGTCGGTGCGAGGGTGGTGGTGGCTTGCGGAGTGCTCTCCAGCGTGGCACAACCGGCCAGCGAAGTCAGGAGCAGCAGCAGGGCCGGTACATGGGGGCGAAGCGACAGCGAAGGGATCACGGCAAACTCCAGGCAAAGCGGGTCAAAGGCCGATGGTCATTCTGGCTGAACCCGGTGGCGCTTGGCCGCAAAATGCGAGGTCTTAGCGTGTAGCGTGACAAGGAGCGCACCTCATGAGTGGCCCGACTGTGGTGCTGGTGGCTGTTCCCCCTGAGCCGTCGTTGCTGTTGATGTCCGCTGCGGCGCTGATGGCGGGGCAAACCGTGTATCGGGCGGTGCAAGCCGTGGCGGCGTCCGAGGCGCAGGCGGTGGCGCTGCACGAGCGCCACACGCAAGACCGGCAAGACCATGCCCAGCGCTGGCGTGAGGCCGACGCACAGCATCTCCAGGCACTTCAGGCCGAATACCAAGCTGCATGCCAGCAATGGACTCGGCTGTGTGAGGTGGCGGATGCCGTGGGGTGTTCGTCCCCCGTGTCACGTCCCCCGGATCCAGCGGCTGACGCGCCCGCCTCTGTGTGGGCCGCCCACGTACGTGCCCTGCAAACGCTGACGCACGCGTGGGCGCACAGGATCGCGCAACACGGAGCGGCGTCTTCGGAAGATGCCGCACCGCTGGCCCTGTTGGAGGCGTTCGAGCATCCTGCCCAGGCCGATCTGGCGACTGCGCTGGCGGCTTATGCGCAGCGGCAATCGCCCGAGTTGTTGGCGGCGGTGCAACGGGTGTTGGCCCGGGTGGCGCATCTGGCGTGGCCGCCGGCGTTGCAGGCGTTGGTTCAGGAGCTGGCGTTGCCCCTTTCTCCGGAGCGGGCTCAGGCGCTGTTGGTGGAGTTGCGCCGCCAGGTTCAGTTGTTGCAAGAGGCCGACATCGCCCGAGCGCAAGCGGTGGTGCTGGCGCACACGCTCAAGGAGCTGGGCTACGAGCTGGAAGATGTGGGGGAGACGCTGTTTGTCGAAGGTGGCGTGCTGCACTTTGGCAAACCCGGTTGGGGGGATTACCTGGTGAGGCTGCGCTTCGATGCCCAGCGACGCACCGCGAACTTCAACGTCATCCGGGCCGTGAACGAAGGCGAGAACGAGCGCAGTGTGCTCGATCACCTGGCCGAAGACCGCTGGTGTGCCGAATTTCCTACGCTGCTGGCAGCGCTGGAAGCGCGAGGCATGCCGCTGCAAGTGGTGCGGCGCTTGTCCGCAGGTGAGTTGCCGGTGCAGCGTGTCCTGCGGGATCGATTGCCCGCATGGGTACGCGCTTCCGAGGCCGCCGACGAAGCGGAGGGCGCCCGTGCGGCCCCCCTACAACGCCCTTTGAACTGAGAGACGTTTTCCTATGACGACTGCACCGACCCTTCGCTGGGTGCGGGATGTGGAGCGACTGCTGCCAATTCGGTCGCAGTTCATTTTGTCCGGCCACATCCGCGATCATTTCCTTTGGCCACTGCCCAATGGCAGTGTGCAACTGCTGCCGCTGTTGCGCTGCTTGTGGGAGTCGCTCCAAGGCTTTGGGTTTTTCGGGATCTTGGTGTACGACCCAGCCGACGGGCTGAGAGCCTATCCACCCGATCCAACGGTGCGTGAGCGGTTGGAGAAGCTGCTGGAACTCAAACTGAGCGGGCCTGCCAGTGGGCAGCCTGTCAGCTTGGAGCGCTTGGGCCAGGCGATGAAAACCGTGGTGATGCAGCGTGACCTGCGGTGCGCAGTGTTGATCGACTTCGCTTCGCGCCTGACACGTCGGCCAGACCATTTGGGTGAGGCGGAGCATCGATTTTTCGTCATGGCGGAGAAGTTGTCGCTGCAAGCGGCGACGTTGC
Source organism: Vitreoscilla filiformis (assembly GCF_002222655.1). Lineage (GTDB taxonomy): Bacteria > Pseudomonadota > Gammaproteobacteria > Burkholderiales > Burkholderiaceae_C > Ideonella > Ideonella filiformis. The sequence goes on from NZ_CP022423.1 coordinate 931,251, forward strand.
AACCTGCCAATCTGCACAGCCGCCACGCCGGCACCGGGCCGCTGTTCAACCCCGTGGTGTGGCTGCTGAACCGGCCACAGGACGTGCCCTCGTGGTACGCCTTGGACAGTGAGCGCGTGGCCAATTTGGTAGTGGGCCGTCCTGAGTATGAACACCGGGCTGCTGCCGCCACACTGCTCGTGCCCCTGTTGGCCGGACATGATCAGGCCCCCCCCGCGCAGCGGCAGCAGTGCATCGAGCAACTGGCCACGGGCAGCGAAGGCATGACGTTGACGGCCTTGTCGGACATTGTCGAGTTGGCTTGTCGCCAAGGGTTGAGCCTGGGGGAGATCGAAGGCGCCATTCGTTGTTACAAGGTGGGGTCGCTCGACAACCCGTGGCAACAAGATCACCTGCGCCAGCGCATCCGCGACGCTGGCGCTTTCATCGAAGACCGGGTCAAGGGACAGCGACCTGCCGTGGTTAAAACCTTGGACATTCTGAAACGTTCGGTGATGGGTCTGACAGGGGCGCAGGCACGCTCCAGCAGTGGCAGGCCACGCGGTGTGCTGTTTTTCGCAGGCCCCACAGGGGTGGGCAAGACTGAGCTGGCCAAAACACTGACCGAGTTGGTGTTCGGGGACGAGCGCGCCTGCCTCCGTTTCGACATGAGTGAGTTTTCCGAGGAACACAGCAGCGCCCGGCTGTTGGGCGCTCCACCGGGCTACATTGGTTTTGACGCCGGCGGTGAGCTGACCAACGCCGTGCGCGCCAAGCCCTTCAGCGTGATCTTGTTCGATGAGATCGAAAAAGCCCATCCGCGCATCCTCGACAAATTCCTGCAAATCCTCGAAGACGGGCGTTTGACCGATGGCCGGGGGGACACGGCTTACTTCTCCGAGGCCATCTTGGTTTTCACCTCCAACCTGGGGATTTATGTCGAGGACGAACAGGGGCGGCGGGTGCAAAACGTACGCCCGGGCGATCCCTATGACGAGGTCGAAGCCAAGGTGCGCGGTGCCATTGGGGATCACTTCAAATTCAAGCTGTCGCGCCCCGAGATCTTGAACCGCATGGGGGACAACATCGTGGTGTTCAACTTCATCACCCCCGACGTGGCCAAGCAGATTTTTGTGGGCATGCTGCGCAACGTGCGCCGACGTTTGCAAGAGCAGTTCAAGCTCGATCTGGGTCTGACCGAACCAGTTGGCCAGATGTTGCTGCAACGCTGCACGCACGATCTGTCGCATGGTGGGCGCGGCATTGGCAACCAACTGGAGTCGGCGTTCATCAACCCGTTGTCACGGGCGCTGTTCGCCCAAGACTTGGCCGGGCGCAGCAAAGTGATGGTGACCGGGATGCACGAGGTCGAACGGGTGGTGCAACTGACCGTGGAGTTGGTGTGAGGCGCCCCCCGCCTGCCCCCGGGATGAACATTGCGTTGAACAAGGCGCATTTTCCCGTGACGGTGCTGGGTCCAGGGCGGCGCATCGGGTTGTGGCTGCAAGGCTGTTCGGTGGGCTGCCCGGGGTGTGTCTCACAAGACACCTGGGCGACCGATGCGGGGCATCGGGTGCCGTTGGCGGAGGTGCTGGCGTGGTGTCGCCAAGTCACGCATGGCCAGGCGTGGGACGGTGTCACGATCAGCGGCGGTGAACCCTTTGATCAACCCGAGGCATTGGGCGCCCTGTTGGACGGGTTGCACCGCTGGCGGCACGAGCGCCACCTGGACTTTGACATCCTGTGCTACAGCGGCCATCCGCTGGCCCGTTTGCAGCGTGACCATGCCGCTTTGTTGGCACGATTGGATGCGCTGATTCCAGAACCCTATGTGGACAAACAGCCGATGACGCATCTGTGGCGTGGCTCGGCCAACCAGCCGTTGGTGTGCTGGAGCGAGCGGGGGCGCCGCCGCTACGCCGCCCACATGGACGCGCCCGCTGATGCCCAAGGCAAACGTTTGCAAGTGGGCATCAGCGGGCAGCGGGTGTGGTGGGTGGGCCTGCCAGCGCGGGGGGATTTACAAGCGCTGGAGGCCCTGTGTGAACAACGTGGCTTGACGTTTGCGGCCACGTCTTGGCGGGGGGGATGCCCCCCTGGCGTGTGATACCGGTTAAATCATCGCATCGACATCGCTGGTCGTCCAATCGGTGCCTGACGCGAAGTCCACAGTGATCCAGTCAAAGCTGCTGCCCGATCCGGTCAGGTGAACGTAGTCACTGGTGCCGGTGATGTGCAGCGCCACTGCGTTGTTGTGAGTCACGAACTCAATGTCGCTGGTCGTCAAGCCGCTGCCCAGCTTGATGTTCAGGAGCGCTTGACCGGGGGTGTGGGAACCGATGGCCGAGATGTCCACTGTTTCGGAGCCGTTGTTGCGCCCAAACACCAGATCCACCGCTGCGACCGTGCCGCTGCCCAGGGTGAGGTTCAGGACATCGGTGCCCAGGCTCAGGTCAGCCTGCCCACCTTCGACGGTCAGGGTGACGGTGTCGTCCCCTTGGCCGCCGTAGACGGTGTCGGCGCCGCCCAGGCCGCTGATGACGTTGTCGCCATCGTTACCGGTGATCCCGTTGTCGAGGCTGTTGCCGGTGGCGTTGATGTCCTCGTTCTCCCGCATCGTCAGGTTTTCGAGGTGGTTGCCCAGCGTCCACGACACCGAGGTCAGCACCGTGTCGGTACCCTCACCGCTGTTTTCTTGGGCCGTGCAGTTGGTGGTGCTGATGATGTAGGAGTCGTTGCCGTCGCCGCCCGCCAGTGTGGACGTGCCTGTGTGATCCCCTTCGGACATGCGGTTAGCCCCGCTGTTGCCCGTGCCCACCAAGCCTGCCGTGGAGCCCGTCAGGGTGAGGTTCTCGGTGAAGCCGTCCAGCGTCCAATTGGCGTAGGTGCGAACCTCGTCGGTGCCTTCGCCGGTCACTTCCACCACCACATCGGTGGTGGCGTTGACGACGTAGGTGTCGTTGCCATCATGGCCCGTCAGGGTGTCGGCGGTGCCACTGCTGCCCGTGATCAGGTTGTCCAGATCGTTGCCTTCGCCTTCCAAGCTGGTTTCGCCGGTCAGCGTCAGGTTTTCGATGACGGTGTCGTAGTCGTGGGAGGACGTGTTGAGTGACCAGTCGATCGACGACTTGATCTCGTCGGTACCCTCGCCAGCCAGCTCGACCACCACGTCATTGACGCTGTTGACGACGTAGATATCGTTGCCATCGCCGCCTGTCAGCGTGTTGTTACCGGCGTTGCCCGTGATCTGGTTGTTGAGCGCGTTGCCCGTGCCATTGATGTTGGCCGAGCCCAGCAGCACCAGGTTTTCCAGGTTCTCACCCAAGGTGTAGTTAGCGCCGTACTGAACTTCATCGGTACCCGCGCTGGTGTTCTCGATGATGCTGTCGTTGGCGTCGATCACATAGGTGTCATTGCCACCGGCCCCGCGCAGGGTGTCGGTGCCTGCATCGCCATTCAAGACGTTGTCGCCATCGTTGCCGATGATTTTGTTGTTCAGTGCATTGCCTGTGGCATTGCTGTTCGCCGTACCGATCAGCGACAGGTGCTCAATGTGGCTGCCCAGGGTCCAACTAACGTCTTCGGCATGGACTTCATCGTCAGCACCTTCGCCATTGACTTCGACCGTCACGTCCCCGGAGGTGTTGACGACGTAGGTGTCATCCCCCGTGCCGCCCACCATGCTGTCGCTGCCGTTGGAGCCGTTGAGGATGTCATCCCCAGCCAAGCCGGACAGTGTGTCGTTGCCATTGCCGCCGATGATGGTGTTGTTGTGCGCGTTGCCCACGCCGGTGAGGCCGCTGTTGTCGGTCAACAGCAGGTTTTCGGTGTTGGTCACCAGTGTCCAGCTGATGGAGGCATGTACCCAGTCGGTGCCTTCGCTGCTGTTTTCGTTGGTGGTGTCGGTCAGGGCGTTGACGACGTAGGTGTCGTTGCCGAGACCACCGGTCATCGAGTCTGTGCCCGTGCCACCGTCCAGCGAGTCATCGCCGGCCAGGCCAGCCAGGGTGTTGTTGCCGCTGTTGCCGGTGATGATGTTGTTCAGCGCATTGCCTTGGCCGATGAGGTTGCCAGAGCCTGTCAGGGTCAGGTTGTCCAGGTTGTCGCCCAGCGTCCAGTTCAGCGAAGAGTTCACCAGATCGGTGCCTGCGCTGGCGTCTTCCACCAGCGTGTCGGAGGCGGAGTCCACCTCGTAGGTGTCATTGCCAGCGCCGCCCGTGAGGGAGTCGTCGCCGGTGCCGCCGCTCAGTGAGTCGGCGCCGTCGCTGCCGGTCAGGGTGTCATTGCCGGCGTCACCGCTCAGGGTGTTGCTGCCGGCGCCACCACTCAGCGAATCGTTGCCGGTGCCGCCAGTCAGGGTGTCATCGCCGGCGTTGCCGTTGAGGGTGTCATTGCCAGCGCTGCCGTCCAGGGCGTTGTCACCGCTGTTGCCTTCGATCAGGTTGGCGCCGTTGTCGCCAGTACCGTCGATGTCGTCGCTGCCTGACAGGGTGAGGTTTTCGATGTTGCCCGACAGGGTGAAGGAGCTGGAGGTTTGAACCGTGTCCGTGCCTTCGCTGTTCAGCTCGGTGATGACGTCCAAGGCCGAGTCGATGACGTAGGTATCGTTGCCATCCCCGCCGACCAAGATGTCATCGCCCGCGCCGCCGTCGAGCAAGTTGGCGGCGGTGTTACCCGTCAGCGCGTTGTTACCCGAGTCACCGGTGCCGTCGATGGCCGACGAACCCGTCAGGATGAGGTTTTCGATGTGGCCCGACAGGGTGAAGGAGCTGGCGGTTTGGACGGTGTCCGTGCCTTCGCCGCTTTGCTCGGTGACGACGTCGGTGGAGTCGTCGATGGTGTAGGTGTCGTTGCCCGTGCCGCCGACCAAGGTGTCGGTGCCGGTGCCGCCGGTTAAGTTGTCGTTGCCGGCGTTGCCGACCAAACTGTCATTGCCAGCGCCACCGCTGAGGGTGTTGGCACCCGCGTTGCCGGTGAGGGTGTTGGCGATGGCGTTGCCAGTGCCATTCAAGGCGGATGTGCCGGTGAGGATGAGGTTCTCCACGTTGTCGGCCAACGTGATCGTGACAGAAGACTGAACCAAATCGGTGCCTTGCCCGGAGTCTTCGGTGACGACGTCCAAGGCCGAATCGACCACATAAGTGTCGTTGCCGCTGCCGCCCGTCAGGGAGTCAGACCCAACGCCGCCTTGCAACGAGTCATCACCGGCTTCGCCGTGGAGCACATCGTTGTCGATGCCGCCGTACAGCGAGTCTTGACCACTGCCGCCGTACAGGGTGTCCGAGCCCAGCACGCCGCGCAGCAAGTTGTTACCAGCGTTGCCGGTGACGGTGTTGGCGTCGTCGTTGCCGGCGCCGTCGATGTTGGCGGTGCCGGTGAGGATGAGGGTCTCGACGTTGTCGGCCAACGTGATCGTGACCGAGGACTGAACCAGATCGGTGCCTTGCCCAATCAGTTCGGTGACGACGTCCAAGGCCGAGTCGACCACATAAGTGTCGTTGCCGCCTTCGCCGATCAAAGTGTCGTTACCTGCCCCGCCATTCAACAAGTTTGCTGCGGTGTTGCCCGTCAGGGTGTTGGCGATGGCGTTGCCAGTGCCGTTCAGGGCGGATGTGCCGGTGAGGGTGAGGTTCTCCACGTTGTCGGCCAGCGTGATCGTGACCGAGGACTGAACCAGATCGGTGCCTTGCCCAACCAATTCGGTAACGACATCCAAGGCCGAATCGACCACATAAGTGTCGTTGCCACTGCCGCCCGTCAGGGAGTCAGACCCAACGCCGCCTTGCAACGAGTCATCACCGGCTTCGCCGTGGAGGACATCGTTGTCGATGCCGCCGTACAGCGAGTCTTGACCACTGCCGCCGTACAGGGTGTCCGAGCCCAGCACGCCGCGCAGCAAGTTGTTACCAGCGTTGCCGGTGACGGTGTTGGCATCGTCGTTGCCGGCGCCGTCGATGTTGGCGGTGCCGGTGAGGATGAGGGTTTCGACGTTGTCGGCCAGCGTGATCGTGACCGAGGACTGAACCAGATCGGTGCCTTGCCCAACCAATTCGGTAACGACATCCAAGGCCGAATCGACCACATAAGTGTCGTTGCCACTGCCGCCCGTCAGGGAGTCAGACCCAACGCCGCCTTGCAACGAGTCATCACCGGCTTCGCCGTGGAGCACATCGTTGTCGATGCCGCCGTACAGCGAGTCTTGACCATTGCCACCGTACAGGGTGTCCGAGCCCAGCACGCCGCGCAGCAAGTTGTTACCAGCGTTGCCGGTGACGGTGTTGGCGTCGTCGTTGCCGGCGCCGTCGATGTTGGCGGTGCCGGTGAGGATGAGGGTCTCGACGTTGTCGGCCAACGTGATCGTGACCGAGGACTGAACCAGATCGGTGCCTTGCCCAACCAATTCGGTAACGACATCCAAGGCCGAATCGACCACATAAGTGTCGTTGCCGCTGCCGCCCGTCAGGGAGTCAGACCCAACGCCGCCTTGCAAGGAGTCATCACCGGCTTCGCCGTGGAGGACATCGTTGTCGATGCCGCCGTACAGCGAGTCTTGACCACTGCCGCCGTACAGGGTGTCCGAGCCCAGCACGCCGCGCAGCAAGTTGTTACCAGCGTTGCCGGTGACGGTGTTGGCGTCGTCGTTGCCGGCGCCGTCGATGTTGGCGGTGCCGGTGAGGATGAGGGTTTCGACGTTGTCGGCCAACGTGATCGTGACCGAGGACTGAACCAGATCGGTGCCTTGCCCAACCAATTCGGTAACGACGTCCAAGGCCGAATTGACCACATAGGTGTCATTTCCGGTTCCGCCGACCAAAGTGTCTTCCCCAGCCCCACCGTTGAGGCTGTCGTTGCCAGCGTAACCTGTCAAAACGTCAAGGCCGGCGCTGCCGGTCAGCGTGTCGTGGCCGGGGGTGCCGTAAGCATAATTTGCGCCCACTTTTAGGCTCCTTGTTGAATTCACACTTTGGTGCGGAACCGGTACCTGAATTTGTGTAACCGGTGTAACGCATTGTAACTATCGTTAATTCGTCCCCAATTCTCAATCCCTAATTAGGACAGAGGATGTGTCCGATGTCTTACTTCCGGTTGTGTCCCGGGTGTGGAGCCCATTCACCCCTTGAACAGCTGCGCTGCACGTGTGGTGCTTTGCTGGCTGGAGTGGATTGGAGTCCGTCCGAGGCTTCTCATCTAGAACCTGTGGCGCCTCACTCTGTTGAGGTCGGGACTCCGTCCATTGGGCCGGAGTCCGTGAGTTGTCCATTTGATGATTGCGCCCAGCCCAATCCACCAGGGACGGTGCTGTGTCTGTACTGCAACCGGCCACTGCATGCCGCTCCGGCACAGTCAGGGGCGGCGGCGCCTGCGGAGGGTGTGCTGTCTTTGCCGAGTGCGCTGCGGGGGCGTTGGCGCATCGTGCAGCAGTGGCCAGCACGGGGCGCAGAGGCCGAGCTGCTGCTGGTGCAAGCGTTGGCAGGGGACGGCCCACCCTGCGTGCTCAAACTGTACCGGCATGGCATCCATCCGAAAGCCGATGTTCAGGCTCGCGTGGCCCGCATCCCCGAGCAGCACCGCGTGCGGCTGCTGGACAGCGGCGTTTCCGACGGGTTCGCCTACGAGCTGATGCCGTATCACCCCGATGGCTCGTTGCGGCAGTTGCTGGACAAGAAGGGGCCCCTGTCGCCCCCCCAACTGTCGGCGCTGATCGCCAGCCTGGCGGCGGCGCTGTGTGCGGTGCATGCGCAGCACCTGATTCACCGTGACCTTAAGCCCGAGAACCTGCTGCTGCGCTCCCTCGACCCGCTGGACGTGGTGTTGACGGACTTTGGCATCGCCTCTGTGCAAGACGCCACGCTGCGTTTCACCAGTTCGGCGCGCACCTTGGCTTATGGGGCACCTGAGTCCTTGGCCGGGGTGCTGGACGCCAAAGCCGATTACTGGGCCATGGGCATGATCGTGCTGGAGTCGGCGCTGGGTGAGCATCCGCTGGCGGGGTTGTCCGAAGCGGTGATGCTGCATCGGCTGTGTACGCGGGCCATCGACTTGGGCCGTGTGCGCGATGCGCGGCTGCGCATGCTGCTGAGAGGGTTGCTGTTGCGTGATCCCCAACTGCGCTGGGGCGAGGCCGATGTGGCCCGCTGGCTGGCGGGGGATGCCACCCAAACCGAACCGGTGGAGCGGGGCGGCCCCCTGGGGGCGCGCCAACCCTATCGATTGGGGGACGATGAGTGCTTCACAGCGGATCAGTTGGCGGTGTCATTGGCGAGCCACTGGCCGCTGGCGGTGGCCGATCTGGACAGTGGGCAGCTCATGCGCTGGCTGCGCCAAGAACTGGCGGATTACAACAGCGTGCGCGTGCTCATCACCCTGAACGAACAAACCCACCTGAGCACCGACGCCCGTTTGCTGCACCTGTTGCTGCACCTGGCTCCGGGACTGCCGCCGGTGTGGCGGGGGCGGGCACTGTCGCTGGGCACGGTGTTGACGTGGGCCGCCCAAACCCTCAAAGGTGATCCGGACGGCGCCCAGTGGCTGTTGGACATCCACCAGCAAGGCGTGGTGCGTGCGTATGCCGAAGCGGGACATGCCGAGCTGGCGGATTTGCACCAGCGCTGGCAGCGGGCGTTAGACGCTTTCGAAGCCGATTGGCAAGCCGCACAGGCGGTGCTGGCCCATCACCACGCCCGTTCCGAACCCGCCTCTTACGACGATGTGTTGTATGGGCAAGTCGCTGGCAGTGTGCGCCGGCCGATGCCCGCACTGCTGCACGCCCGGCTGCTGGCCCTGAGTTTCGATGAGGGCTGGACGCAGCGTTTGCGTCAGCACCTGGCGCCAGAGTTAAAGCGTCTGTCCGTTCAGGTGCCGTGGCTGCACGACATGGGGGAGGCCAGCCAATGCCGTCCTCCCCGCTTGCTGGTGCTGCATGCGCTGTTGCCGGAGGCCCAGCGCTGGGCCAGCTTGGCAGCGCGGCAGTTGGAAGAGGCGTCTGAACAGCGGCGCGGGGATGTGGCGCAACTTCAGCGGGATCTCCAAACCGTGTGGCAGGACGTGCGCACCGCCTCGCAACATGTGCTGTTCTTCGATCACGACAGCGTTGAATACCTGGCCGACATGCTGCGCACCTACGACCACCAAGCCATCCATGTGCGCGGTCTCGGCTGGGCCGATGACGAGCTGCAACGCTTGCGGCAGCGTTTGGCGCGTCAGGAGGTGGCGTTGCGTCCGTTGCGGGAGGCGTGCCACGCTTGGCTGGAACGGGCCACCGCCAATCAGGGGTGGTTCAGCCCCTGGATGGGCATCGTCACCCTGCTGGGCGTGCTCACGGTATGGAACTGGGTCGGAGGCACGGGCGCCCTCTTGGTTTTGGCCGGGGTGACGCTGGCGGCAGGGTGGCGCCTGTGGCCGTTGTGGTCACTGTCGGCCATCATGCGCAAATCAGGTGGTGGGCTGCCGGGGTGAGGCGTCGGGCGGTGGTGTCAAAACGCCGATCCGCTGCCGTCGCGCTTGAGGTCACGAAAAGCAGCGAACAGCCAAGAGCGCATCGCCAGCACCAGGGTGAACGCCCGTTTTTGCTCGGCGGGCAAACGTTGGTCGGCCAGATGCTGTTGGGCAAAGTCCTCGGCCAGTTTGAGCAGGCGTTCGTTCAGCAGTTGGGCTTGGCCTCGGCCAATTTGGCCATGCACCAGGGTGAGGGTTTCGGCGTCGCCGTCGAAGTGGCCGCTGAAGTAATCCATCAGCACTTCGTCGCGGAAATACTGCATCGCCGGGCCATTGGGGCGCCACCGGAACGTCTTGGCCAAGCGCAAGCGGTAACGGTTGAGTGGACGCAGTTCGATGATGCCCAGCCGATCCAGTTGCACCAGACCTTGCACCACTTCGGCCTCCGTGAGGCGGTAAAACCCGACGATCTGCTCCAACGTCCAGAGGCTGAGGCAGCACGTGGCCAGCAGCAACAGCCGGCGATCGTGGACGAGGGCGCGCTCTTGTTCGAGCGTCAGTTCCTGCACCAGCGGCTGGGCGTCGGCCACGCGCCCCGGGCCAGGTCGGCGAAGTCGCAGCGCAGCACGCGGCAAATGGCGTCGATGCGGGACAGCGGCATGTCCCCACCCGCCAACATGCGCTTGACGCTGCTTTCGGCCAGACCCAGCTCGCGGGCCAGCATGGCGTAGGTGATGCCAGCGGCTTTGAGTTCTTGTTTGATGTGGCTGACCAGCGTGCGGGTGGACGACATGCGAATCCTCCTCCAAGATCGCTGAGAAGGTATCACCAGACGAGACTTGACGGCGCTTTTTGCGGCACAAGTTGATTTTTTCGTGGTGCCATGGCTGGGAACGGCGCACCATCGCGTCATCACAACTTGATGCATGAGGTGGATCATGAGCACGACAACCCTGTCTCCCCCGCGTGACACCCGGGCCTGGCGCATCCAGGTGTGGATTTCGTTTGGCATGGCCTTGCTGCTGTGTGCGGGTGGCTTGGCATGGTTGCCTGGACAGGATTTGGATCGGGCTTTCATGGTCATGGGTTACGTGTTCAGCTTGAGCAGCACCTTGGTGTTGGCCAAGGCCGTGCGCGACCGGGCTGAACGCGTCGGCCAGGACACCCCTCTGTGGGGTGCCGTGGCGTGGGGGAGCTTCGGTCTGGCCTTGGCACTGACCGCTTGGGGGCTGATGCGCATGGACATCGATCCGACTTGGAAAGCCTATTTGGTGGTGGCGTGGCTGTACTTGGTGTCCAGCGCATTCACGCTGGCCAAGACCCTGCGTGACGCGCAGCCCGTGCTCCCCGGCGCACGCTGCACCGTCCAGTTGGATGGGAGCGATTTGGCATGAAAAAACAGCGTGTGTTTTGGGCCGCCATGGGCCTGAGCCTTGGTTTGACGCTGTCCGGCAGCGTGCGTGCTGCCCAAGTGTCTGAAACCAGCAGCGCACTCTCCTTGCTGCCCGTGGCGGTGACGGTCAGCGGTGCCACTGCGCTGCTGTCCACCGGGGCGGTGCTGACGGTGGTGTCGGTGCAACTGGTCGCGGATGGGGTCGTCTGGGTGCTGCGCAAAGGGTCTGGCGGCGTGGAGGTGTCGCTGCGCGTGTCCCAGCGGCTGGTTGAGGGCGTGGTGGTCGGGGTGGGCACGGTGCTCGTGGGGACGGTGATTTCGGCGGGGTTGGTGCTGTCGGTGGCTGGTGAAGCGGTGGCTTTTGTGCCGAATCAGATCGGCGCTTCCTTGTTGCACAGCGAGGAGATCAAGCGATGAAACGTTGGCCAGCTTGGGCGCTGGCCGTGGCCGTGGTTTGGCCACTGGCTGCGGACGCGGGACAACACTGCGAACAACGCCCCCTCACCACCCAGGAATTGATGCAGGGCCTGACCTTGGCCGAAGCCACCGCCCGGGCGCTCGACGCCACCGGGGCCGATGTGGTGGCCATCGCACGGGCCGGACAGGATTTGCGCCGCTGGGGTTTGGAGTGGTCTCACATGGGGCTGGCCTACCGGGTGTCGCCCCCGAACGGGGTGGGGCAGATTGGGGTGTGGCGCGTGGTCCACAAACTCAACCAGTGCGGCACGGCCGAGGCCAAGCTCTATCGCCACGGACTGGGGGAGTTTTTCATGGATCAGCCGTGGCGTTATGCCGCTGCCTATTCGGTGCTTCGGCCAGAGCTGCAACAGCGGCTTTTGCCCTGGTTGGCCCGCGCCGATGTTCTGCTGGATCTGGCGCAGCCACGCTACAACGTGCTGTCTTACCCCTGGAGCCAGCGCTACCAGCAGTCCAACCAGTGGGTGTTGGAAGTGCTGGCGGCCAACCACGGTGGACAGAACAGCCGCCAAGGGGCGCAAAGCGTGCTGCGGGCCATGAACTATGAGCCGGGTTTGCTGAACATCCCAGCGGCCACGCGCTTGGGGGCCAACCTCACCCGCGCCAACGTGGCGTTTGACGATCAACCCTGGAGCGAGCGCATGGCCGGGCGCATTCGCACCATCACATCCGAGTCGGTGTTCCAGTGGTTGCGCCAATCGGGCTTGGGCGAACCGATCCGCGTGGTCGAGTGAACGCGGGGCCCGCTGGGGCCTGAGAATGTCCCCACCCCATCACCTGTGGTTCCGCCGATGAGCACTTCTGCCAACCAGTTCGCCCTGTTGCGTCAACGCCGGTTCGCGCCCTTTTTCTGGACGCAGTTGCTGGGCGCGATGAACGACAACGTTTTCAAATTTGCCTTCACCGTGCTGGTGACGTACCACGTCCAGGTGGATTGGTTGCCGCCCGCGCTGGCCGGTTTGGTGATCGGGGCGGTGTTCATCTTGCCGTATGTGTTGCTGTCGGCCACGTCGGGGCAGTTGTCGGACAAGTTCGACAAATCGGCCTTGATGCGGCGGGTCAAGGACTTGGAGCTGGCCATCATGGCGCTGGGCGCGCTCGGACTCAGCCAGGGATGGATCGGGGTGTTGCTGCTGTGCATTGGGTTGATGGGCTTGCACAGCACCCTGTTCGGGCCCGCCAAGTACGCTTACCTGCCACAGCACTTGGCCGAGCACGAACTGACAGGCGGGAATGGCATGGTGGAGATGGGCACGTTTGTGGCCATCCTGCTGGGCAATGTGCTGGGTGGCTTGCTGATTGCCCTTCCGTCCGACGGCTGGTTGCGCGGCACCGAAGCCGTGGCCATCGCCAGCTTGGTGTTGGCGGTGCTGGGTCGGGTGGCGGCGCACTTTTTGCCGGCCTCCCCGTCGAGTGAGCCGGACTTGCGCATCAACTGGAACCCCCTGAGCGAAACCTGGCACAACCTGCGTCTGGCGCATGAGCAGTTGGCGGTGTTTCGCTCGTTGTTGGGTATTTCGTGGATGTGGTTCTTTGGCGCGGTGTTTTTGGCGCAGTTTCCGTCGTTTGCCAAAGAGGTGTTGCACGGGGATGAGCGTGTGGCCTCGGTGCTGTTGGTGGTGTTTTCGGTGGGCGTGGGGTTGGGCTCGCTGTTGTGTGAGCGGTTGAGCCATCGGCATGTGGAGATCGGTTTGGTGCCGCTGGGCGCCATCGGCATGAGTGTGTTTGCGGCCGACTTGTATTTCGCCTCACGCGGGTTGCCCTCGGTGGCCCAGCAGGACGTTCGTACCTTTCTCGCCCAGCCAGCCCACTGGCGCGTGTTGGCGGACTTGTTTGGGTTGTCGCTGTCGGCGGGCTTGTACAGCGTGCCGATGTACGCCTTGATTCAGGTGCGTTCACCCGCCAGCCACCGGGCGCGCATCATCGCGGCCAACAACATTTTGAACGCGCTGTTCATGATCGCCAGCAGCGTGCTGGTGGGGTTGTTGTTGTCCCAGGGCTGGAGCGTGCCCGAGGTTTTTGGCCTGACAGCGCTGGCCAACGCCGTGGTGGCGGCCTACATTTTTGGGCTGGTGCCGGAGTACCTGCTGAGGTTCATCGCCTGGGTGGCGACGCATTTCGTGTACCGCTTCGAACGGCGCGGGGATGAACACATTCCCCTGCAAGGCCCGGCGGTGCTGGTGTGCAACCACGTCAGCTACATGGACGCGGTGCTGCTCATGGCCGCCAGCCCTCGACCGATTCGTTTCTTGATGGATCACCGCATTTTTGCCGTGCCCGTGCTGGGGGCGGTGTTTCGCTTGGCCAAAGCCATCCCGGTGGCGCCGCGTGCCGAGGATCCGCAGGCCTACGAGCGAGCGTTGCAAACGGCTCAGGCGGTGCTGGCCGAAGGCGAGTTGCTGGGCATCTTCCCCGAGGGCGGGTTGACGCCAGACGGCCAGCTTCAGCCATTCAAAGGCGGGGTGATGAAAATCCTGGAAGCCCAGCCGGTGCCCGTGGTGCCGATGGCGCTGGGCCACATGTGGGGATCGAGCTTCTCGCGCATTGACGGGCGAGGGCACATGTCGCGGCCACTGCGCCGGGGGGTGTTGAACCGCGTCACGCTGACGGTGGCGCCCGCCCTGGCGGCATCCGAGGTGAGTTTGGAGGGGTTGCACAGCCAAGTGGCCCGACTGTTGGAGTCCGCCGCATGAACACACCCCGCAACCCGTGGGCCCCACCCGATCACCCCGGCCAGCCGCTGGACGACGATGTGCTGGACGATTTGGATCACACCGAACCCATGAACCCCGTGTGGCGGGGGACGCTGTTGCTGGTGTTGGCCTTCGCGGTGTGTGGCTTTGGGGCCGGCAGCCTGTGTGGTGGCTGGTTCACGGTGGGGGGGCTTTTCGACGGCAGCGGCAACATGGCGTTTTTGTTCTTGTCGCTGCCATCGTTGACCATTGGCGGGGCGTTGACGTGGTGGTGTTTGTCACTGATGCGCCGGGTTTGGCGCCGGGGGCGTCGGCGCCCGGGGGGATCCTCCCGTGGTGCGTGACCCCGCGCTGGCGGCGTTGGTGCATGGTGCGTTCGAGTATGCGGGCATCGCCTGGGGCGCTTGGTGGTATCGACACACCACCCGCACGGGTTTGCTGGTGCCGGGGCGCTTTGCCATCGTCGTTGGCATGCTGCTGGGAGCGGCCATCGGCAACAAACTGGTGTTCTGGATCGAACGCCCGGATGTGCTGCTGAACTGGTGGTTCGACCGCACGGGCGCCACGCCCTTTCCAATGGGGCAAAGCTTGGTTGGCGGCTTGTTGGGCGGATGGCTGGGGGTGGAGCTGGCCAAATGGTGCATCGGTGAGCGCCGCAGCCAGGGCGATGCGCTGGTGTGGCCGCTGATCGGGGGCATTGCTTTGGGGCGTGTGGGCTGCTGGCTGGCCGGTGTCCATGACGACACCTGGGGCCTGCCCAGCACCTTGCCTTGGGCGATCGACCCGGGGGATGGCGTACCACGTCACCCGGCGCCGCTGTATGAGAGCCTGTTTGTGCTGACCCTGGGGGCCGTGCTGGCGCATGAGCGAGCGCGCTGGGATCGGGTGCCGGGGCTGCGTTTCAAGCTGTTTTTGGCCGCCTACCTGCTGTGGCGCCTGCTCATTGATGGGCTCAAGCCTGTGGCGGTGCCCTACGCTGGGGGCGCTTCGGGCATTCAGTGGGTGTGCGGGGTGGCGCTGGGGCTGTACCTGCCGTGCGTGGTGAGCGCTTGGCGCCGTTGTCATGAGATGGAACGAGGGTCGCCATGAGCCGCAAAACCCGCCCCTGGTTGTTCTATGACACAACGACCTCCGTCTGCACCACTTGCTTGCGCCAAGTCGAGGCCAAGATCGTGCTGAAGGACGGTCAGGTGTTCATGGACAAGTGGTGCCCCGTCCACGGCACCGAACGTGTGCTCATGGCCGACGATGCCGATTACTACCGCCAGTGCCGCGAGCTGTATGTCAAGCCACCGGAAATGCCCGAGCGGTTTGCCACGCCCATGCGCCATGGGTGTCCTTACGACTGTGGTTTGTGCCCAGATCACATGCAGCACAGTTGCCTGACTGTGGTGGAAATCACCGACCACTGCAACTTGCGCTGCCCCACTTGCTACGCCAACAGCGGCCCCGAGCGCTTGACGCACCGCCCGCTGGCCGACGTCCTGGCCATGCTGGATGCGGCGGTGGCCAGCGAGGGCGCGCCCGATGTGGTGCAGATCTCCGGCGGCGAGCCGACGCTGCATCCGCAGTTCTTCGACATTTTGGATGCGGCCAAAGCGCGGCCCATCCGCCACCTCATGCTCAACACGAACGGCGTGCGCATCGCGCAGGAGCCGGGGTTTGCTGAACGGTTGGCCGCGTACGCCCCGGGGTTCGAGGTGTATTTGCAGTTTGATTCGCTGCGCCGCGCCCCGCTGCTGGACTTGCGCGGCGCCGACCTGCGCCGCATTCGCGAGCACGCATTGGCGCGCCTGAACGCGGTGGGTTTGTCCACCACGCTGGTGATGACCGTGAAACGCGGTGTGAACGATGACGAGATCGGCGAGGTGATTCGTCACGCTGCCGACATCCCCTGCGTGCGCGGGGTGACGCTGCAACCGGTGCAAGACGCGGGGCGCACCGAGGGCTACAACGCCACCCAGCACCGCCTGACCGTGAGCGAGATTCGCCGCCGGATCGCCGAGCAATCCGGCCTGTTCACGCTGGAGGATGTGCTGCCCGTGCCCTGCAACCCGGACACCCTGGCCATGGCCTACGCACTGCGCCTGCCCGGCGCGGCGGCAGGTGTGGACGGCCTGCTGCCGTTAACGCGCTTTGTCGATCCGGCCACGCTGGTGGGTGGGGCGGCCAACACCATTGTTTTTGAGCACCAGCCCGAGCTCAAAGGCCAGCTTTTCAAGTTGTTTTCCACCCACCACTCGCCCGAATCCCGGGCCAGTTGCCTGAGTGAGCTGATGTGCTGCTTGCCCCCAGTGGCGGCCCCCACGGCGCTGGACTATCGCAGCGTGTTCCGCGTGCTCATCGTCCAGTTCATGGACGCACGCGGGCTGGACATCCGGGCACTCAAGAAAAGCTGCATCCACATGGCCCAGCCAGACGGACGCATGATCCCGTTCGAAAGTTACAACCTGTTTGAACGGGAACCCGCACAACGTGCGCAACTGGCCGCCCTGCGCCGTGAGTTGGACGGATTCCACGCCCAGCGGCAGCCCCGCGATCAAAACGGCATGGCCGACTTGAGCACGCCTTCAAAAGCGGGGTAGAGCTGGGAGAGCACTTCGAGCGTCAATTCGCTGGTGGTGCAGACTTTTTCCATGGCGCTGCTGTCGCGTGATTGCAGGTCGAGGGCCTGGTTCATCAGGGTCCACTGGTTGTTGAGCAGGGCCAAGTCTTGGGTGATCTGCGGTGTCTTGAGCGGGAAAGCTTGCAGTTCAGCCAATTGACGCGCAAACGCTTGACGACCGGCGAGCAGCAATTGCTGTTGTGTTTTCTCGTCCTGTCCGGTGCGCACCAGCAGGAAGTGGACGGCCATGTGCTGGGTCAAGCGCTGCAAATCGGCGGTGACGGCCAAAATCTGCGCCTGAGGCAACTCCGACTCGTTGACCAAGCGCACCACCAACGCATCGGCGGTTTGTCCGAGCGCATCGGCACGCTGGGACAGGGTCAGCAAGTTGAGGGGGTTTTTCATGTCCAAGCGCGTCAACGTCAAAAAGTCGTTGTACTGCTTGGCCAGGGTTTGGTACTGCGGCAGTGCAGGATGGCCGACCAAGCCATCGCCCAGCTCGGTCAACAAGCGCCGAACCTCGGCCACGGAGTCGGTCAGGGTGCGTTCGGCGCGCTGGGTTTGGATGTTCAACGTCAGTTGAACGTGCCCGCGTGTGATGCGATCGGTCAGCACCGACAAACGGGTGGCGCGTGCCACCAGCACGCGAGGATCGGCGGGCGGACGACGTCCTGCTGTTTGCGCCTGGGCCAGGGGCACGCCGGACAAAAGGACACCTGCGCCCACCAAATGGTGCAGGGCGGTACGGCGGCAAAGGCTGTGCATGCAAAGTTCTCCTCGGAAAGCGACGGGACAGGGTGGGCAGGGGTTGTGCGCGCTATTTTGCAAGGCGCACCTGAACATCGGCGGAACGGCACCAGGTGTCGCCGTCGAAGTACGCCTGCCCTTGTGCGGCCAGTTTGAGCAAATGCGCGGTTAAGGAGCGCGCCGCCAACCCATGGCGTGCGGGCGGCACGTCACCGTACACATCGGGCACCAAAGCTTCCACCGTGGCCCGCCCGTGGGCGGTGATGGCCGCCAACACGCGGGCTTCGCGTTGCAGGCGGTGTGCCAGGATGCGACGCACCTCGCTGTGCGGGTGGGCCATGAGAAAACCATGCCCGGGCGCCAAGCCGGTCAAAGGCTCGTCCAGCAGCCGTTCCAGCGAGGTGAAGTACTGCCCCATGTCCCCGTCGGGCGGGTTGATGATGACCGTCGAGCTTTGCATGATGTGGTCGCCGGTGAACAGCAACCCGTCCTCCTCCCACAGCCAGCACACATGGTTGCTGGCGTGGCCGGGGGTGTGCAGGGCGCGCAACGTGCAACCCGGGGCGGGCGTGAAGCGATCCCCGTCTTGCACCGCCACATCCGGTTGAAACGCCATGTCCTGCCCCTGCGGGTGCCCGGCGGCGCGCCCCACACAGCGTGCCCCCGTGCGGGCCTTCAAGGCTTGCGCGGCGGGAGAATGATCCCGGTGCGTGTGCGTCACCAAGATGTGCCCCACGCCGGTGGCGCCGAGTGAGTCCACGGCGGCCAGCACCGCGTCCAGGTGCGCGGCGGTGTGAGCGTCATCCGGGCCGGGGTCGATCACGACCGCTGGTTGGCCAGGGCCGCCCAGCACATAGGTGTTGGTGCCTGGCCCCGTCATCACCGAGCCGTTGGCGCAGGTGACGCGCCGCAGGCAGGGCGCCAAGCGGACGATGCGCAGCGGTTGCAAGTCGGCGTGAACATGGCCCTGGCCGGTGGGGTCGAGCCGGCCAATTTCTGCCCAAGCGGGTTCCTCCGGCAAGACAGGGCGCACCCCGCGTGCATCGCGGCCCAAACGTGGCATGTGGCACACCGGCGCGGGTTGCGCCTCCGCCCAGCGCAGGCCGTCGGCCACACAAGCCCAACCGGCCAGGGTGCGCAGCAAACGCCGCGTCACAGGGAGCAGCTTGAGTTGGGTTTCCGGCGCCAAGGCTTGCGTCGGACTCAGCCAAGCCCATTCGGTGACTTCGCCCAAATCGGCCCGGGGCACTTGGTCGGCGGGCATGCGGGCGAGGAAGAAGCGCGTGTCAAACCGCTTCGGGATGCCGTGAGGGGTGAGCCAATGGGCAAAGTAGTGCAGCGCGGAAGCGTCCAGAGACACGGCCACTTCCTCGGCACACTCCCGCACCGCCGCATTGACGTAAGCCCACGCCCCAGCGGGCAACCCCATGCGGGCACTCAGCGCAGCATCAGCAGGAGAGGGCACATCCGGGGCATCGCCGTCCTCCAGCACCCCGCCGGGGAAGACCCAAATCCCGCTGCGCTGATCGCCCTCGCGCTCGGCGCGGCGCAACAACAGCACTTCCAAGCCCTGGGCGCCGTCTCTCAGCAGGATCACACTCGCCGCCCGGCGGGCGCCTTCGGCCGCTTGGGCCAGTTCATCAGCACTCAACGGTTCCAGCATCATGGCATCGTCACGTTTCATCCACCAAAGGGCTGCACGATACACAGCCCGGTGTCGCCTGGCATGATCGTGCCCATGGACGTTCAGACTTGGTTGCGCATCGAGCCCGCAGGCTGGCGCCTGCCCTGGCCTGCGGGGATGACCTTGCTCGAAGCCGCCCAGCACCACGGCGTGCGCTTGCCGCGCTCATGCCGCAACGGGACGTGCCGGGCTTGTTTGTGCCAGCGCACGGCGGGCGCGACGCACCATCGCATCGCTTGGCCGGGGCTGAGTGCCGAGGAACGCGAGGCCGGCTGGATCTTGCCGTGCGTCAGCGACGCCGACGGGCCAGGCGAAGTGGTGATCCACCAACCCGAGGCTCAGCGCGGCATCCCATCGACGAACACCCGCAGTTCGCCCGGGGCAAACGCCGTCCAGGGTTCGTGATCGGTCAGCGGCTCGGTGGCGATGATGGCCACCCGATCCGCTGGCGTGGTGTGTTCTGAGAAATTCACGCTCACCTCGTCATCGCGCAGCCGCGCTTCGCCGAACGGGTGTTGCCGCACCAGCCAGTGCAGTTTGGTGGAGTTGTGGGCCCACAGCGCTTGCCCGTTGGACAGCAGCATGTTGAAGGTGCCGTGGCGGTGCAACTGGGGCATCAGTTCGGCCAGCGTGCGGGTGAGTTCGTCCACTGGTGGCACACAGGCGTGGGATTTGGCCAGCTCTTGCATCAGCCAGCAAAACGCCCGTTCGCTGTCCGTGTCGCCGACGGGGCGGAAAGCGCCGTGCAAACGCGGGTGAAAGTCCACCAAGTTGCCGTTGTGCGCAAACACCCAATACCGCCCCCACAGCTCACGCACGAACGGATGGGTGTTTTCCAAAGCCACCCGGCCTTGCGTGGCCTTGCGGATGTGGGCGATGACGTGGTGGCTGCGGATCGGCCACGTCTTGACCAACTCCGCCACGGGCGACTGGCGGGCGCTGCGCCAATCGACAAAGAGCCGCACGCCCTTGTCTTCAAAAAAACCGATGCCGAAGCCGTCCTTGTGCTCATCGGCGCGCGTGGCCAAGCCGGTGAAGCTGAACATGACATCGGTGGGGGTGTTGGCATTCATGCCCAGCAGTTGGCACATGTCGAACTCGCAAAGAGGAGGGAGGGCACCAGCGCGGCGCACCGGTGGGGCTGTGATTCTAGGAAGCCACGTCAGCGGGTGAAAGCGCTGAGGGGCGGTCTGTCTTGAGGTTGCTCAAGCCACGGGCCCGCCCTTGGCGCGACCATGGGGCAACAAGGAGAAAACCACCTCATGACCACCGCTCCCACTCCCCTCAGCACCGAGCAACGCACGTGGCTCGCCGCGCAACTGCGCGCCCAGTTGCAGGCCCTTGACCGTCAGGTTCATGAGCACCAAGCCGGGCAGACCCGTGTCGAGTACGCCGCCGAGCTGCTCAACCAAGAAGAAGGCGCTCGGCCCCAGCACGATGCGGATCGCGAAATCGCCCTCGAACGGGCCGATCGTGAGCAAATGACCTTGGGCGTCATCAGCCAAGCCTTGGCCCGCATTGACGACCCCGCCTTCGGCCTGTGCGAAGACTGTGAAGAACCCATCGCGTGGGGGCGTTTGCAGCTCGAACCCTGGGCGCTGCGCTGTGTGGCGTGCGAATCGGCCCGCGAAGGCCGCACCGTGCATCACAAGCTCTGACGCAACCTCATGCCCCACCGAACAGGGCGTTCAGATCGGCGGTTTCCGTGTGGCCGACGTGCTGGCCGGGGCCGTCGAGCCAGCGTTGGGTTTCGGCCCGGCCCAAGTCGCGCAGGGCTTCGAAGTATTGACGTTGCACCGCCAAGCGGCTGTGCGGCGCTTGATGCGCCAGGGCCTCGCCGCCGTCCAGCAGGTGGAATCGCCCGGCGCGCAGCAGCCGCTCCGAGCGACGCAGCGCCGGCCACCAACCGCGCCGCGCTTGGGCCTGCCAGTGCCCGAGTTGGCGCAGCTCGGTCAACAGGGGCGCGTTGAATGCCAAATCCAGCGTGCGGGCGTGGATGTCGGCAGCACTGCGCGGGGTGCTCGGGTAACGCCGGGGCATGAGCAGCACCAGCAAGGTGTCGCGCGCGTGCTCATCCAGCAGCAGGGGCAACACAGGAGGATTGGCGCTGTAGCCGCCATCCCAGTACGGTTCCCCGTCGATCCACGTGGGGCGGAACAGCGTGGGTAGGCAAGCGGAGGCCAGCACCATGTCCGGCGTTAACTCGTGCTCGCGGAACAGGCGCAGCCGGCCCGTGTTGGCTTGGGTGGCCGCGATGTACAGCGGCAGCGGACATTCGCGCCGCAGCCGTTCGAAATCAAACTGCTGGTGCAGGAGATCGCGCAACGGGTGCAGATCCAGCGGGTTGGCGTGTTCGGGCGCGAGGTAGTGCGTCCAATGCAGCATCCATTGCGCCAGCGGCGTGAGGCGCGGCGCCAGGGCGTCTGAGCCGGCCAGCACCAGCGTGCCGTCGGGTACGCCAGCGGCCACGGCGTGCCAAAGACGCGTCAGGGCTTCGCGGGCGCCCTCGGGGCCACCTTCCATCCAGCCATGCGCCAACGCCAGGGCATTCATGGCGCCAGCGCTGGTGCCGCTCACCGCCCCAGGATGGCACCGGCCACTGGCCAGCAGCGCATCCAACACGCCCCAGGTGAAGGCGCCATGAGCACCACCACCTTGCAGGGCCAGATTCAGGGTGGGAACGGCCATGCGGTGAAACTCAGACCACCGCTTCGATCTGAGGCATCGACAAACGCGCCTTGGTCAGCGCCATGCCCAGGTTGGCCGATTTGCGGCACACCAGCACCAGCACGTAGTCGGGGTAGCGTTTGCCGCGCAAGAACAGGTGAACCAGGTTGTCACTGTTGATGATGATTTCTTGGAAGTAGTGGTGGCCGTTGTCTTCCGGCAAACCACGTGCGCGCTTGAACAGCGTTTCGATCATCGAAACGTTTTGGCCTTGAAACAAGTCGGCGGTGGCGGCGGCCACCAAGTCGATCACATCGCGTGGATGCGAATCGACGGTTTTGAGCGACAGCAGCATGCCAGTCGTCAAATCCACATAACCGCCGGCGAGACATTCGGGCACGCTGGCGACGGCTTTGGCAAGTTGTTGATCCAGGGGCATGGGGTACCT
Organism: Vitreoscilla filiformis; assembly: GCF_002222655.1. Lineage (GTDB taxonomy): Bacteria > Pseudomonadota > Gammaproteobacteria > Burkholderiales > Burkholderiaceae_C > Ideonella > Ideonella filiformis. The sequence continues at coordinate 953,379 of NZ_CP022423.1, forward strand.
TGAGGACTTTGAGTGGGTGGGGAGGAAATGAAAATCAATGCTTCAAACACGGCGCCGGAATGATGTTTCCAATTCATGCAAAAACGCTTCCTGCGGAATGGATTGAACATATTCCTTATCGATGTCTCGCAGGCGTTGCAAGGCGGCATCGGCTGCCATGCCTTGGTGAATGAGCCAGCCAGCCACCACGGTGCCGGTTCGTCCCAATCCGGCGCGGCAGTGGACACACAGCACTTCCCCTTGCTCCAGCAAGCGTGTCATGCGGATGGCCAGCATGCGCAACTGATGCACCGACGGGGCTTCGCGGTCGTAGATGGGCAAGTGCAAGTTGCGCAGGCCGTGTTCAGCGAGTTTGGTTTGGGGTAAATCGCCTCGGGTCAACGTGATCAGCATCGTCACGCCCACGGTTTTGAGCGCGACCAAATCCAAATCGATGCCGAGCACCGCACCAGGCAGGGGGGCGGTGCCCAAGCGACCTTGCAGAATCCAACGAAACCCCCGTGGACCTCGGTACTCTGGTTGTGCGTAGGGGTCGGCTTGCTGTTGGGTGTGTGGCAGGTCGTCGTCTTGGGGCGATGCCTCCATGGCGGGCGACGCTTCATCCAGGGGCGGCGGAGCCGATGGGAGCACGCCAGAATCCGGCACAAGCGTCCGCGCTTCTGGGGGGAGTGGTGGTGGTGCAAAGCCTTCGGACAGCGCCTCAATGGGCGCGTCTGGCGCTGCCACGCAGCAACTGCCGGTGCGCACAAACTGCGCGGCCACGTCGTTGGCCGGGGCGGTGAAAAACGTGGCAGCGGACTGCGCGGCTTGCACCCGCCCACCTGCGATCAGGATGATGCATTGCCCCAACTCACGGGCTTGGCGTTGGTTGTGCGTGACCATCAGCACGGGCACATGCGGGGCGATATGGCTCAACAGGGTGCTGACCCGTCGGCAGTCCGCATCAGACAACGTCGAAGTCGGCTCATCAAGCATGAGCAGCGTGGGCCGTGTTGCCAGCTCGCCCAAGATCGCAACGCAGCGCTGCAAACCAACAGGCAGGCGAATCGTTGGGTCTTGCAGGAAAGGCACCAAGTCGGCGCAGCCGTACGCATCCAACAACGCTTGAACTTGCTCGCGCAGCTTGTCTGGGCTGAGTGGGCTGCTGGCTTGGCGGCATCGATCTGCCAGAAAGTCCCCCACCCGTGCGCTGAGGGCACGGGGGTTTTGCACCACCAGGGCAGGGCGGTGGCCCTCCCGCAAGGCTTGGTCGGCCAGCGTGACATGGCCCCATTCACGGTAACGGCGGTTGGCTTGGCTCAACCCCGCCAGCGCACGTACCAAGGTGGATTTACCCGTGCCCGAAGGCCCCATCAGGAGGGTGATACCCGTCGCAGGAACGTCAAAAGACAGCTCGGCGAGGATGACTCGCTCGCCAAAGGCCACACCGAAACCTTCGGCATGGAGAACATGCTGAACCAAGGAAGTTTCCTCCAGAAAAACCGTCCAAACAGAGGCGCGCCGGTCATGGCATCAAGTTGACACCTGTTTGCCAGCTCGCATCGGCGCATCGGGCGCTCGACTTCGCTCTATTTGTGAAAGTTTTTTGATCTGGCTCAGGCTTTACGATTGTGCCTGAGGGTGTCTGCGGATTTACTGACACCCCGATTGTTCACCCACCTAACTTTCGATGCTAGGGGTTGGCGGTGCCTTAGCGCTGCAAAGCTTGCAATGCCAAAGCCACAGAGGCGATGCGAGAGGCCACTGTGTCTGCCCGGCCCGGCAGGGCGATGGGCACGCGCCCGCCCAGCACCACGCCGCAGCTCGACGCCCCCGCCAAGGATTCAAGCTGCTTGGCCAGCATGTCCCCCGCTTCCAGATCGGGCACCACCAGCACATCGGCCTGACCCGCCACCGGCCCGCCCACGCCCTTGAGCGCAGCAGCGGCTTCGGACACGGCGTTGTCAAACGTCAACGGCCCGTCCAGCAGCGCGCCGGTGATTTGCCCGCGATCGGCCATCTTGCACAGCGCGGCGGCTTCCAGGGTCGAAGGCAGGCGCGGCGTGACCTTCTCCAAGGCCGACAAAATCGCCACCTTGGGTTGTGCCAAGCCCAGGGCGTGGGCCAGGTCGATGGCGTTGCGCACGATGTCGGCCTTCACCGGCAAGGTCGGCGCGATGTTGATGGCCGCATCGGTGATGAACAGCGGGCGCGGGTAAGACGGCACCTCCAAGCGGTACACATGCGACAGGTGCCGCCCCGTGCTCAACGCCGCCGCCGCTTGCACCGACTGCATCAGCTCCTCGGTGTACAGGCTGCCCTTGAGCATCAGCTTGACCTCACCGGCCACGGCCAGCTCAACCGCCCGGTCGGCGGCGGCGTGGCTGTGCGGCACGTCTTCGATGCGCACGCCCTCCAGCGACAGTTCCAGCCCCTGCGCCAGCGCCACCAGCCGCTCACGCGGGCCGATCAACACCGGGGTGATGAGCCCGCGCTGCGCCGCTTCCAACGCGCTGCGCAACGCCACTTCGCTGCACGGATGCACCACAGCGCAAGGCTGCGGCGTGGCGTTCTGCGCCAGGCCATTGACCCAGTGAGCCAGCCGGGCTTCCGGGTCGAACAAGTGGATTTCAGGCGTGGCCGGGCGGGGCCGCACGATCTTGCTGCTGGGCGCACGCACCAGGGCTTGACCTTCGACGACCGGTTCGCTCTTCTGGTTCAACACGCTGCACGCCAGGCGCACATTGCGGTTGGTGTCGTTGCGCTCGGCCACTTCGACGATCACGGTGAGCGTGTCACCCACGCGCACCGGGCGCAGGAAGCGCAGGCTTTGCTCCATGTAGATCGTGCCGGCGCCGGGAAACTCGGTGCCCAGCACACTGGAGATGAAGGCTCCGGCCAGCATGCCGTGGGCGATCACGCCATGGAAACGGGTGGATTCGGCGTATGCCACATCCAAGTGCGCCGGGTTGACGTCCCCAGAAACGGCGGCAAACGCTTTGATGTCGTCCATCGTCACCACGCGTTGCATCTGGGCGCGGCGGCCCAGGTGCAGCTCGTCAAAGGTGACGTTTTCGATGGTGGCAGGGGTTGGGGTGTTCATGTGATGCTCTCCTGCCAAGTTCAGCGTACAGCGTGGAAACCACCGTCCACGTACAGCGTTTGCCCGGTCATGCCGGTGGCGTCCGGGCTGACGAGGAAACTGACGCAGCCGCCGATTTCATCCAAGGTCACCAGCCGGCCCAGCGGCGCGGTCTGCTTAGCGTCTTCCATCAAGGCATCGAACTCGGGCAGGCCGGAGGCCGCACGTGTCGGGATCGGGCCGGGCGACACCGCATGTACGCGGATGCCCTTAGATCCCAGCTCCAGCGCCATGTAACGCACCAGCGACTCCAACGCTGCCTTGACCGGGCCCATCAAGCCATAGTTCGGCACGGCTTCATCGGCGCCCAGGTACGTCATGGTGATGAGGGTGCCGCCTCGGGCCATGTGCGGCTCGGTCAGGCGTGCCAGCTCGGCAAACGAGTGGCAAGAAACCTGCATCGCTTGGGCAAAACCAGCGGCGGAAGAATCGACCACGCGGCCAAGCAAGTCGGTTTTGGGGGCGAAGGCAATCGAGTGGATGACAAAGTCCAGCCGACCGAGTTGGCCGACGGCGGCATCCACCAGCGCTTCCAACTCACCGGGATGTTCCACGTTGCAGGTGTGCAACGGGGCGTTGATCGATTCGGCCAGCGGCGCCACGTAGGTGCGCGCTTTTTCGTTCAGGCAAGACAGCACCAATTCGGCGCCACGTGCGTGCAGCACGCGGGCGCAGCCCCAGGCGATGCTATGGTCATTGGCCACCCCAACGACCAGGCCGCGCAGGCCCGTCAGGGGAAGGAAAGAAGGGATGGAAGTCGAAGATGAGGTGTTCATGAGGGATAACCCTAGCAAAAGAAACCCCTAACTTCGGACTTTCCGGTGTCAGCAGAGTGAAATGCTGCGCATTTGCCACTTTGGCTTGACATGCATCAAGCAACAAGATGGGCGAAATGCGCGTGCAAGCTCAGTCGCTGGCTTCTTCGCGCAGCGCGGCCAGCAGTTGTGGCATGTGCAGGATGGCGTGGCGCTGATCGGGCGCATCCAAAATGCCCTCGCGCTTGAGCTGGGACACGATGCGGCTGGCGGTTTCGATCGTCATGTCCAACATGGCGCTCATTTCCAGCCGGGAGGGCAGCCAGACCTCGCTGCCGTCGGCAAACTCACTCAGTTTGAGCAGCAGGCGCAACATGCGATGGCGCGCCGGGCCCGCGCACAGTTCGGTGAGCCATTCGTCGGCGTCGTCCAGGGCGCGTTGCCAGCGGCGCATCATGTCGCGGGCCAGTTCGATTTGGTCTTTGGTTAGATCCTCGACCAGCGAACGCGGCAGGCGGCAGACCTCCACCTCGGTGCATGCCACCGCATCCGCCGCGTAGGACTGGCCGAGCATGGCTTCCATGCCGAGGGTGTCTCCCCGGCCAGCCAGGCGCAGGATGCGGCGCTCGCCGCGCTCGTTGGTGCGTTCCAGCCGCACCACGCCGCTGCGAACGGTGAAGGCGGCAGCACCAGAAATTTGGGCGGCGTACAGCGGTTGCCCCGGTTCAAGCCGGACGGAGGCGATGTGGACGTGAATCCGATCCAGGGCCGAGAGATCCAGGGAGCCGAACAAGGCATGTTTACGGATGCCGCATTCAGCACACACCCGCGCTTGCGGGTTGAACAGCACGGGCTGGAGGGGGTGCAGGGGGATGACGGGAGCCGACGACATAGGGCGGCGAGTATGCCGAAATTCACGTCCCCGTGGCATCCCCGGATATGCCAAGGGTCAGCGCTTGCGGTCTGATTTTTGCAACCAAGCGGGGCTGCGGCGCTCACCTTCGAAAGCGAAGAAGGGTTCGAACTTTTGGCCTTTTTCCAGATGTTGCTGCGAAACAGGGGTGTTGAAGCGAACAGGCGACTTGGTGGTAACGGCAGACTTTTGCATGGTGGGCATCCTCGACCGGCCCGCTCTGATGGGGGCCGTGAGCCGTTAACGGGTGTTTACAAATGTTGGATGACAGGCCCCGTGCAAAAAATGCGCAGAAGCCGACAAACATGCGCTTCGCTATGATCGTCCGCGATGGATTCGAACGTTTCTGCCTCGGGGTGCTTTCGTCACGGACGGCTCAGCGTGCGTGGCGCACGCACCCACAACCTCCAAAACATCGACCTCGATCTGCCCAAAAACGCCCTGGTGGTGATCACCGGCCTGTCGGGTTCGGGCAAATCGAGTTTGGCGTTTGACACGCTGTACGCCGAAGGCCAGCGCCGCTACGTCGAAAGCCTCTCGGCCTACGCCCGGCAGTTTTTGCAGCGCATGGACAAACCGGAGGTGGACAGCATCGAGGGCCTGTCCCCCGCCATCGCCATCGAACAAAAGGCGACGAGCCACAACCCGCGCTCCACCGTGGGCACCGTCACCGAAATCCACGATTACCTGCGCTTGCTCTACGCCCGCGCCGGCACGCCGTTTTGCCCGGAACACGATTTGCCGCTGCAAGCGCAAAGCGTCAGTCAGATGGTCGATGCCGTGCTGGCCCTGCCTGAAGGCACCAAACTGATGGTGCTGGCCCCCGTGGCGCGGGGGCGCAAGGGTGAGTTCACCGAGCTGTTCGAGGCCATGCAGGCCCAAGGTTATGTGCGCTTTCGCATCGATGGCCAGGTGGTCGAAGCGCACGACCTGCCCCCGCTGAAAAAAACCGAAAAGCACGACATCGACGTGGTGGTCGATCGCCTCAAAACCAGCACCGCGATGACACAGCGCCTGGCCGAGAGCTTCGAAGCGGCCTTGGGTTTGGCCGACGGGCGGGCCATCGCGCTGGAAATGGACACGCTGCGCGAGCACCTCTTTTCGTCCAAGTTCGCCTGTCCGGTGTGCAGCCACGCGCTGCCGGAGCTGGAGCCGCGTTTGTTTTCGTTCAACGCCCCGCTGGGCGCCTGCCCGCATTGCGACGGCTTGGGTGTGCAAACGGTGTTTGACCCGGCGCGGGTGGTGGTGGCGCCGGGCCTGTCGCTGGGCGCGGGCGCGATCAAGGGCTGGGAGCGGCGCAATGGCTACACCTTCTCGCTGTTGGAAAGCGTCGGGCGGCATTACGGGGTGGACATCGAGTTGCCCTTCGAGCAACTGCCCGAGGCGTTTCGCCACGTCATCCTGTATGGCTCAGGCGGCGAGGACATCGAGTTTGTTTACAGCGCCGAGGGCAAGCCGGGCAAGATTCGCAGCGTCACCCGGGCGCATCCGTTCGAGGGCGTGATTCCGAATTTTGAGCGCCGTTATCGGGACACCGAATCCGCCGCCGTGCGCGAGGAACTGGCGCGTTACCAAACCGGTCGCCCGTGTCAGCACTGCGGCGGCAGCCGCTTGCGACCCGAAGCGCGGCATGTGTTCATCCCCGGTGAGGCCGGCTGCAAAGGGCTGCCGATTCACGACGTCGGGCGCTTGACGCTGGCCGAAGCCCAAGCCTGGTTTGCCGCGCTGCGCCTGCACGGGGCCCGCGCTGAGATCGCCCGCAAGCTGGTGCAGGAAATCGGCGCCCGGTTGCAGTTTCTCAACGACGTGGGCTTGAACTACCTCAGCCTTGAGCGCAGCGCCGACACGCTTTCCGGCGGCGAAGCCCAGCGCATTCGCCTGGCCAGCCAGATCGGTTCGGGCCTGACGGGGGTGATGTACGTGCTGGACGAACCCAGCATCGGCCTGCACCAGCGCGACAACGCCCGCCTCATCGCCACCCTCCAGCGCCTGCGGGATTTGGGCAACACCGTGCTGGTGGTCGAGCACGACGAAGACATGATCCGCGCCGCCGATCACTGCGTGGACATGGGCCCGGGCGCCGGCCCGCACGGTGGTCGGGTGATGGCCGCCGGCACGCCCGACGAGGTGGCGGCACATCCCGATTCACTCACCGGGCGCTACCTGGGGCGCGTGCTGCGCATTGAGGTGCCCGAGCAGCGCTACACGCCCGACGATTTCGATCCGCCGCGCTGGCTCACGATCCGGGGCGCACGCGGCCACAACTTGAAGAACCTGACGGTGCGGGTGCCGGTGGGGTTGTTCACCTGCGTCACGGGGGTGTCCGGGTCGGGCAAAAGCACGCTGGTGAACGACACGCTGTATGCCGCCGTGGCGCAGCGGCTCTACGGTAGCCACACCGAACCGGCGGCGCACGAGGCCATCGACGGGCTGGACGCTTTCGACAAAGTCATCAACGTCGATCAAAGCCCGATTGGCCGCACGCCGCGCAGCAACCCGGCGACGTACACGGGGCTGTTCACGCCCATCCGCGAGCTGTTCGCCGAGGTGCCGATGGCGCGTGAACGGGGTTACGGCGCTGGGCGCTTCAGCTTCAACGTCGCGGGTGGGCGTTGTGAGGCTTGCCAGGGCGACGGCGTGTTGCGGGTGGAAATGCATTTTTTGCCCGATGTCTACGTGCCGTGCGACGTGTGCCACGGTCGGCGCTACAACCGCGAGACGCTGGAAGTTCAGTACAAAGGCAAGAACATCGCCGAGGTACTGGCGCTGACGGTCGAAGCTGCGCACGCCTTTTTCAGCGCCGTGCCGACGCTGGCGCGCAAGCTGCAAACCTTGCTCGATGTGGGACTGGGTTATTTGACGCTGGGGCAAAGCGCCACGACGCTGTCCGGCGGCGAAGCGCAGCGCGTCAAGCTGGCGCTGGAGCTGTCCAAGCGAGACACGGGGCGCACGCTCTACATCTTGGACGAGCCGACCACAGGCTTGCACTTCCACGACATTCAACTGTTGCTGCGCGTGCTGCACCAGTTGCGGGATGCGGGCAATACGGTGGTGGTGATTGAGCACAACCTCGACGTGATCAAAACCGCCGATTGGTTGATCGACATCGGCCCGGAAGGCGGCGCCGGGGGTGGCTCGGTGGTGGCTGAGGGCGCACCGGAGGCGATCGCGGCGTGTGCGGCCAGCCACACGGGGCGGTTTTTGCGACCGATGTTGGCACTGGACTGAGGCTCAGGGAGCGCAGTGTTACCGTGCCCCATGGCGTTTTTTAATGCGAAGGAGAGTGGAATGAATCGCCGTTGGTTTGCGCTGGCGAGTGTGGCGCTGCTGTCTGCTTGTGCGCAGGTGCCTTCGATTCCGACCGCCCATCGGGGCGCGGATGCGGGGCGGGTCGTGCTGGGTTTTGGGATCGCGGACTTTGAAAAACCGTGGAAAACCGTGGGTTACCGCCACGTCCGACTGCTGATCGAAAAGGAAGGCACCTCCCCAGCGCAGGCGGGGGTGTTGGAGCTGCAATCCCCGCCGCTGTTTTCTCCAGGGGACTATCGCAACGACACGGAAACCGGGCTGGTGCAATCGTTTGACTTGCCGGCTGGGCGCTACCGCATCACCGGGTTCCATCTGGTGTGGGAGGGGGGCTTGAACGGCCAGCTCAAAACCTTTGCCGCACAACCGAGTGTGGCGCTGGCGTTCACGGTGGAGGCGGGGCAGGCCACCTACTTGGGCAACTACCAGCTTCATGCGCTGTCTGAACGCAACGTGTTCGGGCTGCCGACGCCGTTGGGCGGGGTGATGGTGGTGGAAGATCGCTCGGTGGCCGATGTCGCCATGGCCCAGCGCAAGCAGCTCATTCGCGCCACACCCACCAACCAGACGCCCAATGTGGCCAGCTTGCGCCACGCTCAATGGCTGAGCCCTGAGCAAAACGCCGCACGGTTGGCGGGGCGCTGAACCGGGTCACCCGGCGTCGGGCAGAGACAGGCTTTTTTGCCCGCCGTTGAACCAAGCGGCATCGAAACCTTGGTCGAGTTGAACGCAGGCCACCCGGCTGCGTCCGGCTTGGTTGAACTGGGCGATGTGCCGGCTCAAGGCGCCCTCGCTCTCCACCAAGACGTGGTGAATCGACTCACACACGGCTTGGGCGATGAGCTTGATGTCGTCCCGCACCACAGCGCGGGCCATGGCGTCTGGGGCGGGGCGGGCGTGACGCATCAAATCACCGGCCACCATCGCGTGATCGATGTTGAACGGTAGCACCACCCAATGGCGCAGCGGCAACTCGGTCACCGACTGGCGCTGGTGAAACTCCGCCGCCGCCATCACCGACAGATACAGCGTCGCTTTGGTGCGCAGGGCTTCCCGCAGGTAACGCTGGGCGGTTTCGTGCTGAGGCTGGGCCGGATCGACCAGGGCGATCAAAGCGCCGGCGTCCCAGAGCCAGGTGCGGTCGCTGGCGCTCATCCAGCGGCCCCGCGCTGCACATCCAGCCAAGTGGTGATGGGCGGTAGGCCGTGCCAGAGCCGGCTGCCGCGTTGGGTGAGGGCGTCCCACTCCCGCGCATCGAGCCGCCGATCGTGATCGACGAACTCCATCAGTTCCGCGTCCCGGTATTGCCCGGTGTACAAATTGAAGCGGGCACGGATGCGCAGCAGAACGGTTTTGTACAAACGATTGCGGGGCTCACTGGCCAGGCGCGCTTTGTCGGTGGCCACGGTCAGGGACGATCCATCGAACAAACGCAGATGGGCGTTGACCACCGTGCTGCCACCCAGCTCCTCCAACTGGCCGCGCACATACCGCTCGACGTTCACCCAGGCGTCGGCGTCATCGGCCCGAAACTGGGAATCGGCATCGATGACGATGGGCTGCTCCAAGTAACCCGAACGGATTTCCACCCGGTACAACCGCGACCGGTGCGCCCGCGCCTGCCAGCGCAGCACCACTGTGCGACGGCGGGCACTGACCCCGTCCAGCACCGGGGACAGGGTCATGCGGTGCAAGTCATGCACCAACACCGGTTGGATGAAGGGGGTGGTTTGAATCGCCAGCTCGCCGGGTCGGAGGGCGACTTCCAAAGCGGCGGTGTCCAGCCCGTCCGTGTCGCCGCGCAAGAACTGCTCGACTTCTTTGGCGAAGGTGCTCAAGACCGCCAGCGGCACCCGTTCGGCACGTACCGCATAACCGGGTGAGGTGTCTTGTAGCGCAATGCAAATGGCGTGTGAACCCATACCCAAATTTTAGGTGGGCCCAGGCGACACCCATGCACAAAACTTTGCAGCCACCGCCACAGCAGCGACAATCGCGCCCCAGCGGAACGGAGGGTTCCGCCGGTTTCCGACAACACCAATTCCCACCCCACTTCACAGGCCTGCCCCACCATGACCGCCTTGCGCTTTCTGCTCCGAGTCCTGACCATCACTGCTGCTGGTGCTGGGGGTCAGCGTCGCCTTTGCCTGGGCGTGGGATCGCTCGGAGCAGCCGCCCGTCAGCGCTCCCGAGCCGGCCTTGGCCAGCGGCACGGCCCAGCGCTGAGTTGGCGGCGGCCCTGCCGCCAGTGAGGGCGCGTGCGAGGGTGGAACAATCCGCCCCATGACTGCCGCTGATCGCCTCTTCACCCTGTCCGATTTTGATTTTGAACTGCCTCCGGCGCTGATTGCCCAGCATCCCGCCCCGGAGCGCAGTGCTTCGCGCCTGCTGGACGGGCGCGGCGCGGTGCCCGTCGATCGGGTGTTCCGCGACTTGCCGCAACTGCTGGCCCCCGGCGATTTGCTGGTGTTCAACGACACCAAAGTGCTCAAAGCCCGCTTGTTCGGTGAAAAACACACCGGTGGTTCGATCGAGGCCCTGGTGGAGCGCATCCTGCCGCCCGCACAAGGTGAGTCGATGGCCCGTGAGCTGTGGGCGCACGTGCGCGCCAGCAAGTCCCCCAAGCCGGGCAGCGTGATTCGTTTGGGCACCGACCGAGGCCCGGGCTTCGAAGCCGAGGTGCTCGGGCGCGGGGGGCCGGACGATGCGCTGTTCCATCTGCGCGTGGCCGGCAATGCGTTCGATCTGGTCGAACAGCATGGCCATGTGCCCTTGCCGCCCTATATCACCCACGGGGACGCAGCCGAGGACGAGCGCCGCTACCAAACCGTGTTTGCCACCCACCTCGGGGCGGTGGCGGCGCCGACGGCGGCCTTGCATTTTGACGAAGCGTTGCTCGCGGCCCTGGCGGCGCGTGGGGTGTCCACCGCGCGGGTGACGCTGCATGTGGGCGCAGGCACCTTCCAGCCGGTGCGCACCGAAAACCTGGCCGACCACAAAATGCACAGCGAATGGTTCGACGTGCCCCAAACCACGGTGGACGCCCTCCGCGCCACCCGTGCGGCGGGCGGGCGCATCACCTCGGTGGGCACGACGACGTTGCGGGCGTTGGAGTCCGCTGCATGGCAGGAGATGCAGGCCAGCGGCCAAGACTTGCACCGCGCCCGCTCCGGCGAGACGGACATTTTCATCACCCCCGGATTTGAGTTTCGCGTGGTCGATCGGCTCATCACCAATTTCCACCTGCCCAAAAGCACGCTGATGATGCTGGTGAGTGCGCTGGCGGGTTACGAGCGCGTCATGGCCTTGTACCGCCACGCCATTGAGGCGCGCTACCGTTTCTTCAGCTATGGGGACGCGATGCTGCTGGAGCGTCAGGGGTGAGTGAGGCGGCGTTTCGCCAGGCGTGTTTTGTCGAAACGCCGCCCTGGCCGGTGCGCTGGTGGCCTGGCGCGTCGCGCACCTGGGGGTTGGCTCGCACGGCGCTGCATCATTTTTTGACGCTGGCCCCTGAGCGCATCGAGGCCACGCATTGGCAAGCCGTGGCACGTTGTCTGCGTTGGACGGGCGGCGAGGCCGGACGCTGGTTGCGGCCCGTGCGCATCCTCAACCGACAAGAGGCGCTGGCGGATGCGGGTTTGCAACAAACCATGCCCGCGCTGGCGGAGGTGTTGGCCGCGTGCCAAGACGAGTGCGTGGGGTTGAACTGGGTGCGTCAGGCGGCCATGGGGGGGGCGTGCGTGTTGCCCAGCCCGTTCGCTGTCGGCCAGCAGTTGCGCAGCCAAGACAGCCACGAGCTGGACAAGGGCCTGAACGCCCTCCGCTTCGTGGATGCCCAGGCGCGGCAAAGTGTGTTCGTGCTGCAAAACATCAGCTCGGCGGACAGCCTTTACTTGCCGCAGTCGCATATGCTGATTTACTTGGCACACGCCCGCCAAGCCGATGTGCGCAGCCTCTGGCAGGCCCTGTTCACGCGCTTGGCGGCGTGGGGCGCATGGCCTGATCGGGGCAGCATGGCACGGCGCTGGGGCGGGGTGCTGGTGTCGAACCACCGCCCGGGGCATTTTTTCTACGAGAGCCTGTCCGCCCTGGTGAAGCTGGCGCAGGACGAGACCCTGGCCGCGTCGATTCCCGCCCTGATTCAGCGGGAGGATCACGATTTTTACGATCTGGCCCCGGTGTTCCCGGCCTGGCCGCATCGGCGCTGCTCACGCCAGCAGTTGATGGAGGCCAGCCAGCAAGGCACGTGGTTTGTGCATCTGGGGGACAACCCCCACCAGCGCGCCGCCCGCACCGCGCTGTATGACACCCTCGATGCCCGCCTCATGGCCCACGCCCAGGCGCACCCGACCACCGCTGCACGCGAAGCCCTGGCCGCTTTGGACGGCGCCCAGCCCCTTCTGTGGGTCGGTATTGAAGGGCAAAAACGCTGCTGGCTGGAGCAAGAGGACGGCTTGGCGCGGTTGGTGCAGCGGCTGGTCCAGCCCCATCCTCGGCTGGGTGTGGTGATCGACGGCTGGACGTTGCCCTTGACCCCCGGCCCCCGCAACCAAGCCGAAGCGCAAACCGACCGGGCCATCGCCCATCGCCTGCGTGAGCGGTTGCCGTCGGGCGTGCGTTGTGCGGTGCTGGTGGGGGCCGACAGCGCCACCAAGTTGGGCGTGGCGGCGCGGGTGGATTTCTTCGTCACCAATTTTGCGGGCGGCTCGTTGCATGTGTCGCGCCTGGCGCGCCGCCCTGGGGTGGCGCATCTGAGCCAAGCGTTGGGGCGGCACAGTGTGGCCGAAGGGGTGCAACTGCACCCGCACCCCGACGTGCGCTTGTTGCCGCTGCGGTGGGTGGCGGATCGACCGGCCCCGTCGGGCACGCAAGAAATGGCCGCGCTGAGTTATTCGATTGCCCCGGAGGCGCTGTGTGATTTTGTGGCGCCCCGTTTTGAGGCCAGCCTGAGGCCCGCGAAGGCTCCGGCCCCTGTGCGGTTGTTTTTGGAGTTGCCGTTTTGCATTGATCCAGCGGCACGCGAGGCGTTTCGCCGGGCGTGTTTGGGGCGCATGGTGGAGATTTTTCCGACCTTGCCGGGGGCGGATCGCTTGGCCACGCTGGCGGATGAGCCGGCTGAGCGGTGGCAGCGCACCTGGGTGTACGGCCTGTTTCCTGCGAACGAAGCGGCGGCGCTGCCGGGGCCTCACGAATGGTGGTTGTGGTTGGGCGACCCGTTGGTGCGGGCGCAGTTACACACCTTGCAGTTCATGGAGAACGCCCGGCAGCAAGGGCAACATTTGAGTGTGGACGAGGTGCTGTCGGCAGGCCACTGTGCGCTGGACAACCACCTGACCCGTTTTTTGAGCGGGCAAGATGCGCCGTTTGGCGCCTGCGGCCCGACGATGCTGGCCGCTGCCATGGCCCGCCTGTCCCGTGACGTGCGTTTCATCGGCTGGGCCGATGCGTGGGCCGATTCGGTGCAGCGCCTGTGCGCCCTGTTGGATTGGGACGCCGATGTGTTCCCCGCCGAGTTGCCTGCGCCGTGTGTCCCGCCCGGGGCCTTCACCGCAACGCAAACCGAGCGCTTGCGGGCCTGTGTGCAACTGGACGCACAGTTGTACGCCGCAGCGCGCCGGCTTGCTCCAGGTTGGAACATCGCAGGGGATCAGGGTTTGTCCTGATCTGGGGGGAAGTGCTCCATCTTGGCGAAAGCCCATTGAAGCTTGATGTGCCTCAACCAAGCCGGGAAGACGCTTCTTAAGGTGACGTCCCAATGGGTTTGTTTGCTTGAAGGAGAGACGTCATGAATGCTTCAAATGGGTTGCGCCGGATGGGTGGCGTGTGGGTCATGGTGTTGGGCGCATCGGCTGCCCACGCCGCTGGTAACGACGATGCCATGGTCAAGCTGGCCACCACCAGCGGTTGCATGACATGCCACCACATCGAACCCGGTGCGACCGGCCCGAACGGCCTGGCGCCCATTGGCCCGGCGTGGAAGGATGTGGCTGCCAAGTACAAGGGCCAGAAGGATGCCGCCAAGCAGTTGACCGCCACCGTGCTGGCGGGCTCGAACCCGTACGAAAGCCACTGGAAGGGCAAGGTCAGCGGGTTGGCCATGCCGCCCAACAAGGTGGCGATCAACGAGGCCGACGCGGGCAAACTGGTGCAATGGATCTTGGCGCTCAACGACAAGAAGTGAGCCCATGCACCCTGCGGGTGCTGCAACGATCGGAACGCCCCACAGGGGCGTTTTTTCATGGGCGAGTCTGCGCCAGCGACAATCACCCCATGCTGCACTTCGACCTGCTCAAGACCGATGGCCACGCCCGGCGCGGCCGCCTCACCCTCAACCACGGCGTGGTGGAAACGCCCATCTTCATGCCCGTGGGCACTTACGGCACCGTCAAAGGGGTGCTGCCCCAATCGCTGTATGACATGGGTGCCCAAATCATCCTGGGCAACACGTTTCACCTGTGGATGCGCCCCGGGCTGGATGTGATGGCCTCGTTCGGTGGTTTACACGGTTTCGAGAATTGGACGAAACCGATCCTCACCGACTCGGGTGGCTTCCAAGTGTGGAGCTTGGGCGAGATGCGCAAAATCAGCGAAGAAGGCGTGAAATTCGCCTCGCCCGTCAATGGGGACAAGCTGTTTTTGACGCCCGAAGTCAGCATGCAAATCCAGACGGTGCTGAACTCGGACATCGTCATGCAGTTCGACGAATGCACGCCCTACGAAACCAAAGGCCACCTCACCACTGAAAAAGAGGCCCGTTCCTCCATGGAACTGAGCCGGCGTTGGGCCCAGCGCTGCATCACCGAGTTTGAGCGGCTGCAAAACCCGAATGCGCTGTTCGGCATCGTGCAGGGCGGCATGTTTGAGCACCTGCGCCAAGAGTCGCTGGAAGCGCTGGTCGAGATGGATTTGCCCGGCTACGCCATCGGCGGCGTGAGCGTGGGCGAGCCCAAAGAGGACATGCGGCGCATCATGGCGCACACCCCACACCGCCTGCCCGCGCACAAGCCGCGTTATCTGATGGGCGTGGGCACGCCGGAAGATTTGGTGGAAGGCGTGGCCTGTGGCGTGGACATGTTCGATTGCGTCATGCCCACGCGCAATGCGCGCAACGGCCATCTGTTCACGCGCTTTGGTGATTTGAAAATCCGCAATGCGCGTCACAAGTCGGACCATCGGCCCATCGACGAAACCTGCACCTGCTATGCCTGCAAAGGCGATGGCCACAGCGGGGGATTTAGCCGGGCTTATCTGCACCACCTGGATCGCTGCGGCGAAATGCTCGGCCCGATGCTGGCCACGATCCACAACCTGCACTACTACCTGAACCTGATGACCGAGGTGCGGGCGGCGCTGGATGCGGGCACCTTCCAGCAATTCCGTCAACAGTTCGCGGCGGATCGGGCGCGGGGCGTCTAAAGGGACGCCGTGGGCGCTGGCTGGGCTTGCCGATGCACCAGAAAGGTGCGAATGATCGGTCAAACCTGGCGTGACGGGGGGTGTAACAGGGCGTATCGTTGGCATGGCGGTTGCGGAATCCGGGGTTTCATAACCTCTCTGGGAATGCAGCCATGTCCACCGCACACGACGATCCCTATGACGCTGACCGCCCCCTGCGCCTGCGTTGCGCTTGTGGGCAAGTCCATGGCGATGCCGTGCCCTCGTGCCCCAGCGATGCCGAACAGGCCAGCCAGCGTTTCATCGAGCGCGTGCTGGTCAAAGCCTTGTTCCCGGACGACAACACCCGGCGCCATTTCCTGCGCGCTGTAGGTCGCAACACGGCTCGGGCGGCCATCGCCAGCGTGTTGCCCTTGGCCAGTTTGCAGGCCATGGCCCAAGAGCGCGGCCCGCTGGAAAAAACCAAACTGAAGGTGGGTTTCGTGCCGATCACCTGTGCCACGCCTTTGATCATGGCGCACCCGATGGGGCTGTACCGTGCGCAAGGGCTGGAGGTGGAGTTGGTGCGCACCCCCGGGTGGGGGGCGGTGCGCGAGCGCATGCTCAAAAACGAGTACGACGCTTCGCATTTCCTATCGCCCATGCCGCTGGCCATGACCTTGGGCTTGGGCTCACCCGCCATGCCCATGAACGTGGCGACGATCCAAAACATCAACGGCCAAGCCATCACCCTGGCGAACAAACACAAGAACAACCGCGATCCCCACAACTGGAAGGGCTTGCGCTTCGGGATCCCCTTTGAATACTCGATGCACAACTTCTTGTTGCGCTACTACTTGGCCGAGGCTGGGCTGCATCCCGACAAGGACGTGCAACTGGTGATCGTGCCGCCCCCAGAGATGGTCAGCCAACTCAAAGCCGGCACCATCGACGGCTTCCTGGGCCCCGACCCGTTCAACCAGCGCGCCGTGTTCGACGGCGTCGGTTTCATTCACCTGCTGAGCAAACAAATTTGGGACGGCCACCCCTGCTGCGCTTTCGGCGTGAGTGATGCCTTCACCGCCCAGGCGCCCAACACGTTTGCGGCGCTGTACCGGGCGATCATCAACTCCTCGCTGATGGCCAGCATCCCGCAAAACCGCGAGGCCATTGCCCGGGCGATTGCCCCTGCACCCTACCTCAACCAGCCAGTCGAGGTGTTGACGGATGTGCTGGTGGGTAAGTTCGACGATGGCTTGGGCACCGTGCGCAGCATGCCCGATCGTGCATCGTTCGACCCCATGCCTTGGCAGAGCATGGCCGTGTGGATGCTGACGCAAATGAAGCGCTGGGGCTACGTCAAGGGCCCCGTCAACTACCAGCAGATCGCCGAACAGGTGTTCATGTTGACGGATGCCAAGAAGCAGATGTCCCAAGCTGGGTGGCGTCCGCCGGAAGGGGGGTATCGGAAATTCAAGGTGATGGGCAAAGAGTTCGACCCAACCCAGCCCGATGCCTATTTGAGTAGCTTCAGTATCAGCCGCAGCGCTTGAGCGTGCGCTGAAAGCGCACCCCGTTGGTCACGTAGTGGCGTGCGCTGCGTTGCAGCCCAGCGATTTGCGCTTCGCTGAGTTCGCGTTTGACCACGGCGGGGCTGCCGACGATCAACACCCCGTCCGGGAACACCTTGCCTTCGGTGACGAGGGCACCTGCACCCACCAAGCAGTTCCGGCCAATGCGGGCGCCGTTGAGCACGATGGCACCAATGCCGATCAGCGAGCCATCCCCCACCGTGCAGCCGTGCAGCACAGCCCGGTGGCCGACGGTGACGTTCTCCCCCAGCGTCAATGGTTGGCCCGGATCGGCGTGCATGATCACGGCCTCTTGCACGTTGCTGCCCGCCCCGATGCGCACAGGTTCCGGCTGATCGCCACGGATGACGGTGGTCGGCCAGATGCTGACGTGCTCACCCAACGCCACCCGGCCAATCACTTCGGCCGATTCGGCGATCCACGCCGAGTCGGGCACCTGTGGAGCGATGCCATCCAATTCATAAAGCGCCATGCAAGTCTCCTGATTGATCGGTCAGAAAGACGATAACAGCCCATTCAGCAAGCCACTGGCAGCCCCATTGGCGGGTGCAGGAACCGGTGTGGGCGCCGCCGGTGCGGTCGCCGAAGCTGCCGGGGCCGCGTCAGATGCAGCAGAGGCGGCAACACTCGGATCCGGTACTTCCACCCCCACGCCACGCACCATGCCACCCTCGGCAAACTCGCTGTAGCGCCAGTCCCCCCCGACGTTCACCACGTCTTCGGGCGGCACATAACTCTGAACCGCCACCCCACGCAGGGCACGCTCCATGTAACTGATCCACACCGGCAGGGACAGCCCCCCACCCGTCTCGCGTGAGCCCAGGCTGCGCGGGTCGTCATAGCCCATCCAGACCACGGCGGCCACGCCGGGCTGGAATCCGGCGAACCAAGCGTCTACCGCATCGTTGGTCGTGCCTGTTTTGCCGAACAGGTCGGGGCGCTTGAGCGTGCCTTGTGCCCGTGCTGCTGTGCCGCTGCGGGTGACTTCTTGCAACAGACTGTCCACGATGAACACGTTGCGCGCTGGCACGACGCGCAGTTCTTCGCTCAATGGCGGGGCCGGGGGCGCCTGGAACAACACCTTGCCGTTGCTGCCCACGATGCGCTCAATCACCACCGGATCGACACGGAAGCCCCCATTGGCGAAGATCGAATAACCCGCCGCCATTTGCAAAGGGGTCACACTGCCGGCGCCCAGGGCCAAGGTGAGGTTATCGGGGTGCCTATCGGCCTCAAAACCGAAGCGGCTGACCCATTGCCGGGCGTTGCCGACGCCCATCATCTGCACCAGACGAATGCTCACCAAGTTCTTGGATTTGGCCAAGGCGCGGCGCAAACTCATCGGCCCATCGAACTGGCCATCGGAGTTTTGCGGGCTCCAGTCGCCGATGGTGAGCGGGGCATCGTTGACCAGCGTCGCGGGCATGATGCCGTGCTCCAGCGCGGCCGAGTACAAAAACGGCTTGAAACTCGAACCCGGCTGGCGCCACGCTTGGGTGACGTGGTTGAACTTCTGCCGCGTAAAGTCAAACCCCCCGACCAGCGCTCGGATGCGCCCCGTGGCGGGCGTCATGGCGACAATGGCCCCCTGTGCCTGCGGCCATTGCGCGATTTGCCACCCAGTTTTGGGGTGCTGGGTCAGGCGCAGGATGGCCCCTCGGCGGATCGCCAACGCGGGGGGCGCCTTGGGGGACAGCCCTGTTTGCCCTGGCTTGAGCCCGTCGCCGGTGATTTTGACCATCTCACCCGTGGCCAACTGCGCCACGATTTCGCGGGGGCCAGCTTGATGCACCAAGGCCACCCGCAGATCTTCATCGTCGCGCTGTTCCTTGAGGATTTGCGCAGCAGCGGCTTCGACAGCAGCAGGATCGTCTGGCAGATCTTCCTGGTTTTCGGGGCCGCGCCAGGCTTGTTTGCGCTCGTGATCCAGAATGCCCCGGCGCAGTGCGCTCCAAGCGGCCTGTTGTTCAGCCGCGACCAGCGAGGTGTAAACCTGGATGCCCTGGGTATAAGCTTCCTCTCCAAATTGCTCGTATACCGCCTTGCGTGCCATTTCAGCGACGTATTCGGCATGCACCGTCACTTGGGGGCGGGTTTGCAATTGCAGGGTTTGGGCTTTGGCTGCGTCGTGAGCGGCTTGGTCGATCGCGCCGGTTTCAAGCATCCGCATCAGCACAACGTGTTGCCGTGTGGTGGCTTTGGCCAAATTGGTGATGGGGTTGGCAAATGCCGGGTTTTGCGGCAACCCCGCGAGCATGGCCATTTCGGCCACCGACAATTCTTTGAGCGGCTTGCCAAAGTAAACCTGAGCGGCTGCGCCAAAACCATAAGCGCGTTGCCCGAGGTAAATCTGGTTCATGTACAGCTCTAGGATGCGATCCTTGCTGAGCTGCTGCTCGATTTTGATGGCCAGCAGGGCTTCTTTGAACTTGCGTTCAAACGTACGCTGCGAGGACAGGAAAAAATTCCGGGCCACCTGCTGGGTGATGGTCGAGGCCCCTTGGCGTCGCCCCCCGCTCAGATTCACCCACACAGCACGGGCAATGCCCTTCACATCCAGCCCACTGTGTTCGTGAAACCGTGCATCCTCGACCGCCAGCACCGCCGCTTGCATCATGGGCGGAATTTGTTCGATGGGCAAAAACTGGCGGCGCTCGGAGCCAAACTGCGCGATTTCGACGCCGTCGCTGGTGAACACTTGCAAGGGCAAGCGGGGCTGGTATTCCGTGACCCGATCCAGCTCAGGCAGCTCGGGGTAGTAGCGGGCCACCGCCACGGCGATGACCATCGTCAACACCAGCGCCAAGCCAACCAGCACTGAAGCCAAGCCGACGATCCAGCGACGCGGGGAGGGAGAAGGGCGCTCGGTCATAAGGGCAGGCGATGACGCAAATGGGGCGGATTATCCCCAGCGTGCCCCAGACACCGCTCCTCAGACTGTGGGATGTGTGTCGATGAAACTCGTGCGCGCCCTGAGCCGGTCAGACAAGCGCGCCAGATTGGCGTATTGGCCTCGCCATGACACGTCAGGGAAGCGGAAATCCAAGTAACCCAGGGCGCAGCCCACGGCGATATCGGCCAAGCTCAGGTGGATGCCGGTGCAGTAGGGGGTGTCCCCCAGGTTGCGGCTCATGGTGCGCAGGGCAGCGTCCACCCGCACCATTTGGCGGTCAATCCAGGCTTGGCAGCGTTGCAAGTCGGTGCGGCCCGACCATGTAGCTTCCATGCGGGCCGCCACCAAGGCGTCCAAGATGCCGTCGGCCAGGGCTTCCCAAGTACGCACTTCAGCCCGCTCACGCCCGCTGCCGGGGATGAGTTTGCCCACGGGGGACAGGGTGTCCATGTACTCGACGATGACACGCGAGTCGTAAAGCACCTCGCCGGATTCCATCACCAGACAGGGAATTTTGCCCAATGGATTGATCGCCAGGATGGCGTCCGACCCCCAGACGTCCTCCTGCACGAACTGGCAATCCAGCTTTTTTTCGGCCAGCACGATCCGGACTTTGCGGACATAGGGGCTGGTGAGCGAGCCGATCAGTTTCATTTTCATGTGTGCGTGGGGCCTGAGTGATGTGTGTGCCGCGACCTACCCTGAGGCGGGCGATTCTAACCAGCGTCCCCCCTGATCTGCATGACTACCGGCTGAAGCCCTTGCACGGTAAAATGTGAAGCTTTGCGCCCGCGTTGCTGGGCGCGAGTTTTTAGGGTTTCCTGACCATGACGATTTCCACCTTGATGACCCTGTCTCCTCTGGATGGCCGCTATGCCACCAAAGTGGCCGCGCTGCGTCCGCTGCTGTCTGAATACGGGTTGATGCACCGCCGTGTGCAGGTGGAGGTGGAGTGGTTCATCGCGCTGTCGGACGCGGGGCTGGAAGGGTTCGCGCCGCTGTCCGAAGCGGCGCGTGGCCTGATGCGCAGCCTGGTGGTACGTTTCTCCGAGGCCGATGCCCGCGCCATCAAAGAGATCGAAAAGACCACCAACCACGATGTGAAGGCGGTTGAGTACTGGATCAAGTCGCGCTTGCAGGGCAACGCTGAGCTGGAAAAGGCGCTCGAATTCATCCACTTCGCCTGCACCAGCGAAGACATCAACAACACCAGCCACGCTTTGATGCTCAAGGCCGCCCGCGCCGATGTGGTGCTGCCGACGCTGGACAAAATCGTCACCACCCTGACCGAGATGGCCCACCGCTTCGCCGCTGTGCCCATGCTCAGCCGCACCCACGGTCAGACTGCCAGCCCGACCACGGTGGGCAAGGAAATCGCCAACGTCGTGGCCCGGCTGCATCGGGCGCGTGCCGTCATTGCCGAGGTCAAGCTGCTGGGCAAGATGAACGGCGCAGTGGGCAATTACAACGCCCACAGCGTGGCCTACCCGAACAACGATTGGGAAGCCTTCTCGCGCAACGTGGTGGAAAACGCCCTGGGTTTGACCTTCAACCCCTACACCATCCAGATCGAACCGCACGACTACATGGCCGAGCTGTTCGACGCGGTGACGCGCACCAACACCATCCTGATCGACTTCGCCCGGGACGTGTGGGGTTACATCTCGCTGGGCTTCTTCAAGCAAAAGCTGAAGGATGGCGAAGTGGGCTCGTCGGCCATGCCGCACAAGGTCAACCCGATTGACTTCGAAAACGCCGAGGGCAACTTCGGCCTGGCCAACGCGCTGCTGGCGCATTTGAGCCAAAAGCTGCCCATCAGCCGCTGGCAGCGTGACCTGACAGACTCCACTGTGCTGCGCAACATGGGTGTGGCCCTGGGTTATGCCGTGTTGGGCTACGACTCGCTGTTGCGTGGCCTGGGCAAGCTGGAGATCAACGAAGCCGCACTGGCCGCCGATCTGGACGACTCGTGGGAAGTCATGGCCGAAGCCATCCAAACGGTGATGCGTCGCCACGGCCTGCCCCAGCCGTATGAGCAACTCAAGGCGTTCACCCGTGGCAAGCCGATGACGCGGGACATGATGCAAGGCTTCATCGCCAGCACCGACCTGCCGCAAGCCGAGAAGGATCGCCTGCTGGCCATGACGCCGGGCAGCTACATTGGCCGTGCCGTGCAACTGGCGGAACGCATCTGAGGCCCGTTCGACCATGAACTTCAACGCCTTGCTGGCCCGGGCAACGCAGCGTCACGAATCGCTGCTGTGCGTGGGCCTGGACCCTGATCCGGCCAAGTTCCCCGTGGGCATGAAGGGCGACGACACCCGCATTTTTGAGTTTTGCGCCCGCATCGTGGACGCGACCAAGGATGTGGTGTGCGCTTTCAAGCCGCAAATCGCCTACTTCGCCGCGCACCGGGCCGAAGCGCAGCTCGAAGCGTTGATGGCCTACATCCGCCGCGTGGCGCCGGAAGTGCCCATCATCTTGGACGCCAAACGTGGTGACATCGGCTCCACCGCCGAGCAGTACGCCCGCGAAGCCTTCGTGCGCTACCAGAGCGACGCGGTGACGCTGTCCCCGTACATGGGCCTGGATTCGATCGAGCCTTATCTGCCGTACGACGGCAAAGGGTTGATTCTGCTGTGCCGCACCTCCAACCCGGGCGGGTCGGATTTGCAGTTCCAAACCTTGGCGCAAGGCGGCAAACTCTACGAGGAAGTGGCGCGTCTGGCGGCGGGGCCATGGAACCAAACCGCCAAAGGCCGCTTGGGCTTGGTGGTCGGGGCGACGTTCCCGGAAGAATTGGCCCGCGTGCGTGCATTGGCGCCGACGTTGCCTTTGCTGATCCCCGGCGTGGGTGCGCAGGGCGGTGATGCAGCGGCGACCGTTCAGGCCGCCTTGACGCCGCAAGGCGCCATCATCGTCAACTCCTCGCGGGCGGTGCTGTACGCCAGTTCAGGTGAGGATTGGCAAGCCGCAGCGCGGCGTGTGGCCATCGCCACACGGGATCAGCTCAACGCAGCGCGTTAAGCCTCAAGCGGTGCGCTTGAACATTGCCAGCACCCCGCCGGCGAGCACAAATAGGCCGCCAAACCCCCGGTTCATCCAACGGATGTGCCCGGGGGAGCGCAAAAAGCCCAGCACCCGTGCGGCCAGGGCCACGTAACCCGTCATCACACTGCATTCGATCACCCCAAAAGTGATGCCGATGGTGAGGTACTGGGCCAGCATGGGCTGGTTGACGTCCAAAAACTGCGGCATCACGGCCAGCAAAAACACCGTGCCTTTGGGATTGAGAGCGTTGACCGTCCAGCCGCGCAACAGCAAAGCGCGCAGGCGCTGGCGGGGGGCTTGCGGGGCGGTGTCACCGCTGGGGGTTTGAATCGGGCTGGCCGGCGAGCGCCATTGCTGCACGCCCAGCCACACCAAATAGGCGGCGCCGGCCCACTTCACCACGTTGAACGCGGTTTCGGAAGACGCCAACACAGCGCCCAGGCCGATGGCGACCACCGCCAGTTGCGTACACACCCCCAACGCCAAACCGATGGCCACTGGCTGCCCGTGGCGAAAACCGTGATTCAACCCGGCGCCCATGGCGGCAATCGCCCCTGGGCCGGGGGCCAGGCTGATGGCGAGGGTGGCGAAAAAGAAGGGGAGCCAGGTGGAAAATTCCATGAAGGGCCTCACAGGGAGCGCAAAAACAAGTGGCCAGGATTGCAGCGCAATTCATGATTGCGATCACATGATCTGTGCCAGATCAAGTGCCAAAAAAGGGGGTATAGCAACATTTAAGTTACAGTGTGCGTTTACTTACCCAACTTTAAGGGACACATCATGATGGTCAGAATCGCTGCCATCACCGCTGTGCTGGCCTGTACGGGCTGTGCGTCGGTGATGAATGACACAACGCATCCGATGAAAGTCGAGACCAAGAACGCCACAGGCGAATTGGTCACCGGCGCTGAATGCACCTTGACCAATGATTACGGCAGCATCAACGTGCGCTCGGGAGAAACCGCACGGGTTCGCCGCTCCAATCAAGATTTGGACATCGTGTGCAAAGACCCGAAAAACCCAGATGCGGTAGCGCGTGCTATTTCCCGCGTCAATGGCGGGATGTGGGGCAACATCATCATCGACCACAGCAAGGGCACGGGTTATACCTACCCCTCCTGGGTGCAACTGGTCTTCGGCAAGACGCTGGTGTTTGATCGTTCGGCAGAAACCGAAGGGTTGCCCACCGCCGGCACAGAAGCCCCGGCCCCGACAACCCAACCCAACGTGGTGGCCACCACCGCGCAGTGAGGCATGTCCCGTCCCCGTTCCGTTTTCACGTGCAGCAACTGCGGAGGCACCACGCCGCGCTGGCTCGGTCAGTGCCCGCACTGCAAGGCGTGGAACACGTTGGAAGAGACCGTCGCTGAACCGGCGGCGGGGGCGGCCAGAACCAACCGTTTTCAAGCACTGGCGGCCTCGCAGCCGGTGCAAACGCTGAGTGACATCGAAGCCAGCGATGTCGCCCGCACCCCCACCGGCATCGACGAGCTGGATCGGGTGCTGGGCGGTGGCATCGTCGAAGGCGGGGTGGTGCTGATTGGCGGCGATCCCGGCATCGGCAAGAGCACGTTGCTGCTGCAAGCCGTGGACGCGCTGGCCGGGCGCATGGGCGTGTTGTACGTCACGGGTGAAGAGTCGCCCGCGCAGGTGGCGCTGCGGGCGCGGCGGTTGGATTTGTCCGGCGCTGCTGTGCGCGTGCTGGCCGAAATCAACCTCGAAAAAATTTTGGCGACGCTGGCGCAAGAGCGACCGGCGTTTTGCGTCATCGACTCGATTCAGACGCTGTATTCCGAGCAACTCACCAGCGCGCCCGGGTCGGTGGCACAGGTGCGCGAGTGCGCCGCGCAGCTCACCCGTGTGGCCAAGGCCAGCGGTTGCGCCATGGTGCTGGTGGGCCACGTGACCAAGGAAGGCGCCCTGGCCGGCCCGCGTGTGCTGGAGCACATCGTGGACACGGTGTTGTACTTCGAAGGCGACACACACAGCAGTTTCCGCCTGGTGCGGGCGTTCAAAAACCGCTTCGGCGCGGTGAACGAGATCGGCGTTTTCGCCATGACGGAGCGCGGCCTGCGCGGCGTCTCCAACCCGAGCGCGATTTTTCTGTCCACCCACGCCGAACCCGTGCCCGGCTCGTGTGTGCTG
Organism: Vitreoscilla filiformis; assembly: GCF_002222655.1. GTDB lineage: Bacteria > Pseudomonadota > Gammaproteobacteria > Burkholderiales > Burkholderiaceae_C > Ideonella > Ideonella filiformis. The sequence goes on from NZ_CP022423.1 coordinate 978,529, forward strand.
GTGACGCTGGAAGGCTCGCGCCCCTTGCTGGTGGAAATTCAGGCTTTGGTGGATGGCGGTGGCCCGAGTCCGCGTCGCCTGTCCGTCGGGCTGGAGCGCGATCGGCTGGCGATGTTGCTGGCCGTGCTGCACCGCCACGCCGGTGTGGCCTGTGCCGACCAAGATGTGTTCGTGAACGCCGTGGGCGGCGTGCGCATCAGCGAACCGGCGGCCGATTTGGCGGTGCTGCTCGCCATCCAAAGCAGCTTGCGCGGGCGAGCGCTGCCGCGTGGTTTCCTGGCGTTTGGCGAGGTGGGTTTGGCCGGAGAAGTGCGTCCCGCGCCACGCGGCCAAGAACGCTTGAAGGAAGCCGCCAAGCTGGGTTTTCGGGTGGCCCTGGTGCCCCGAGCGAATGCGCCCAAAAAACCCGTGGAGGGCTTGACGATCCATGCGGTGGATCGCATCGAACAAGCCATTGATGCATTGCGTGCGCTGGCTGACGCCAGCTGAAAGCCCCGGGTCAACGGCCTGTGGGGGCACCCCTGGCGTGGGACTGCCCATAACATAGGCGCCTTTTTGTGTGTCGAGCCAAGACCTTGAGCCTCCCCCGACTCTTTTCCCCGTGGCTGGGCCTGTTGGTGGCCGGCCTGTCGATGTCCTTGCCCATTGGGGCGCAGCCTCTGGGGGGTGTGGATGTGGTGCTCCCACAGCCTGCCCGGCGTGATGAACGCGCCGCCGCGTCGTACCGCCTGACGCCACGGCCTTCCTGGGTGCGCGAGGTGCGGCTCGATGAGGTGGATGCCCTGCCCATCACCCCCGCTGCACTGCAACTCTTGGCACAAGACCATCAGGTGCAACTGGCCCCGGGGGCGGGTGAGGCGCATTACCACCATGAAATCCGCCGTGTCCAAGAACGCGCTGGGCTGGAGCGTGGGGCGCAATGGGAAATCGAGTTTGATCCCAGCTTCCAGCAATTGCAGATTCACCGCTTCGCCGTGTGGCGTCAGGGCCAGCGCATCGACCACCTGCCGCGCCTCAAAGTGCAGATGCTCCAGCGCGAAACCCAGTTGGAGCAGCAAATTTACGATGGCCGCCTGACCGCCTCCATCATCCAGGACGATGTGCGTGTCGGGGATCGTTTGGAGCTGGCTTACTCCTTGGTCGGGAGCAATCCGGTGTTCGCTGGGCGGTTTGTGGAGCAGGAGTGGAGCGCCACACCGCGTGGGCCGTTGGCTTGGGTGCGTTATCGCGTGCTCAGCCCTGCCGATGGGCCGGCGCTGAACTGGCGTTTCGACCCGGCACGCTACACGCTGCGCCGCGACGTTCAGGGGGCGTGGATCGACACCACGTTAGAGCGCCGCAACGTGCCGGTGCTGGGCTGGGAGGCCAATGCGCCGAGCAGTGCCTACGCCGATGAACAGATCGACGTCAGCCAATTCACCGACTGGGCCGCCGTGGCCCGTTGGGCCGAGCAGCTCTTTGCCAGCGCGCAGCAAGCACCGCTGGCAGCGGCGGTGCAGCAACAAGCCGAGTTGTTGCGTCGTGACACCCCTGAACACACCGTGGCCGCTGTCCTCGATTTTGTGCAGGGGCAAATCCGGTATTTCGGCACGGAGGTGGGCATTGGCAGCCACCTGCCGGCGCCCCCCGAGCGCGTTCTGAGCCAGCGTTTTGGGGACTGCAAGGACAAAGTGTCCCTCAGCCTGGCGCTGCTGCGGCATCTGGGTGTGGCGGCGGTGCCGGTGCTGGTGTCGCTGACCCAGCGGCATGATGTGGCCACCGAGCCCCCGACACCGCTTGCATTCAACCATGTGGTGGTGCAGGTGCATGCTGCTGGGCAGCGTTGGGTGCTCGACCCCACCCGCAGCCAGCAGACGGGCCCCTTGGCCGAACGCGCCAGCCTGGGCTTGGGGCGTGGGTTGCTCGCACAGGCGGACGCCACCACTCTCATCGAACTGCCCGACGCTCGCCAAACGCCCCGCATGATGGCGCAGGACGTACTGCGTTTTGTCTCCTTCGCCCAAGATCCACAATTGGCCGTGACGTGGCGTTACCACGGTGAAATGGCCGAATCGGTGCGGGTGATGCATGCCGGAGAAAACCGGGCCGATTTGGAGCGATTCATTGCTGGGGAGTATGCGCGTAACTATCCAGGGGCGGTTTTGCAAGGGCCGATCGAATTGGAGGAAGTGGCCGGGCACAACGCCGTGGATGTGAAACTGAATTTTGTGCTCGAAAATTATTTCAAACTGCACGACGACAAACTGCTGCGCGGTGACATGGTGTTGCCCAGTTTGATGATGGCGTTGCGGTTGCCAGACCCATCGTTGCGCAGCCGGGCGCTGCAACTGTCGCCGGCGGGACAGTATCGCCACACGCTGCGGCTGGAGTTTCCGGAGGACGTGCTCAGCCCGATTGCCAACCAAGGCGAGGATCGAAACGATTTCCTGCATGTGCGCTGGGCCCACCGTTTGACCTCGCGTGTGGCCGAAATTGAGGGCGATGTGCAAGTGACCGCCGAGGCCGTGCCAGCGGCGGCGTGGAGCGCCTACCGGGATGGCTTGTTGAAACTGTGGCCGCGTTTTTCGGGGATGGTGTCGATCAACACGGTGGCGCCGACGCAGGCCACGCTGTTGGGGCAGAAGGCCGAGCGTTTGTTGGCGGAGGTGAAGCAGCGGCGCAGCCCCCTGGCCACGCAGATGCAGGTGGCCGCTGCGGTGCAGTTGCTGGTGTTCGATGCGCAACTGGACAGCCAGCGCTTGCCCGCCCAACCGCGTGCCCGTTTGTTGGCGCGGCGGGCGGTGCAGCTCAACAGTTTGGGGCGTGAGGAGGAGGCGGCGCAGGCGTTGGCGCAGTCGCTGGCGCTGTCGCCTGACGACACGGACACGTTGGAGACGGCGGCACTGAACGCCAATTTGCGCGGGCGTCAGGAAGAAGCGCTGGCCCATGCTGATCGGGTGTTGCAAGCCAATCCGCTGGCTTACTGGGCCCGCATGACACGTGGCCGGGCGCATTACGAGCTGGGGCGCTACGCCGAAGCGCGGGACGATTTTGGGCTGGCCGTGCAGCACATGCCCGAACCGAACCGGGGTTACGCGATGATTTGGCAGTACCTGAGCCAACGCCGCTTGGGTCAGCCGGACGCGACCCTGGGTTCACTCGGTGATGGTGACTGGCCCATGCCTTTGATGAAGGCGTTGCGCGGTGAGATCAGCGAAGCCCAAGCACGCCGGGCGGCACAGCAGCGCAAAGATCTGGCGCCTGGGCGCCTGTGCGAGCTGGCCTACTACCTGGGGGAACTGCGCGCCATTGAGGGGGACACGCGCAGTGCGCAACGGCTGTTCCAGCAAGTGCTTCAGACGCGGGTGACGGAGTTTGTGGAGTTTCCGCTGGCGCGGCGGTCGCTGGATCGTTTGCACTCTCGTGCCCGATGAGTGTGCCAGCGCCTCGCCCTGCGCGTGCCCGGCCAGTGATTGATGCGGCACGCTGCACGGGTTGTGGTTGGTGCGTCAGCAGTTGCCCGGATCGGTTGCTGACGCTGGAGGTGGTGCGCTGGCGCAAAACCTCGACGTTGCACGCGCCCGAGCTGTGTACGGGCTGCGCTTTGTGCGCGCGGCGTTGCCCGTTTGGCGTCATTCGAATGCAGGCGGGGTGTTCTTCAAACCCCTGAAGTGAGCCATCTCACGGGATGCACGCTGCGCTCACGGACTTGGAGCCTTCTACCTCGTCCGTGATTTTCAAACTGGCCAGTTTTTGCGCTTGAACAGTGCCTTCCAAAATGAAATATTCTTTCTTTTGGGAGGTTTTGTCGGTTTGAGCCAGTTGGGCGATCAGTTTGCCATCGGTGACTTCGATGTTTTCGACGGAAAAATCGAGGTTGGGCAGGTTATTCTTTTGAGCATGGCATTGCATGGCTTTGATAATGCCACTTTCCAGCTCCGGATGTGCCCCAGAAATAGCGTAAGGTGTGAAGCTGATGGCGGCGAATAATGTCCAGTATTTCAGTTGCATTTTGGGCCTCGTGACGCAAAAAGCAAGATTTTGAAGGATTTACCATGGCCCTCGGAACCGATCGGGTGCTTGTTGTATCTCCACCACCTGGTGGGAGGTGAATATTTCACCCGGCGGTATTTTTTAAGTGAATTTTCAGGGACTGTGGGCGTCTGCGGGTCTCACCGTGCATCTGGGCTGCGATCGCGCCACCAGGTTTCGACATACAGCGCTTCCACCTTGGCCCGTGCCCAGGGTGTGCGGCGCAGGAACTTCAGGCTGGAGGACACGCTGGGCTCATGCGTGAAGCAGCGAATGGGCACGATGCGGCCCAGCTCGGCCCAGCCATGGTGCTCGGCCAAGCATTCGACGATGTGTTGCAGGGTGGCGCCGTGGAGCGGGTTGTTGGATTGGAGGCGGGATTGGTCGGGCACGGGTGGGGTGGGTGGTCAACGGCAGAAGGGCTGGCAGCTTACTCGCAGCGCAAGCCGCCGCCCGGCTCAGCGCCCGAGGTTGGCGCGCAGCATGTTGCAGAACAGCGCCCCTTGCTCGATGGCATCGTCCAGCGCGACGTGGGTGTGGGGGTGTGGGTCGAACCAATCGCGGGGCATGTGGCGTTTGGTGCTGTCGCGGTAGCCGGTTTTGAGCAGGGCCATGGCGTAGGTTTTCATGTCCAGGGCTGAGTGGCTGAAGGGGCTTTCGCCCACGAAGCGCATCAAGTACCAGTACACGAACAGGAAATCGAAACCGGCTGGGTAGGCCACGAACACCGGCTTGCCCTTCAAGCCCTTGAGCCAGGCCACGTAGGCGCGCATGGCGGTTTCGGGCTCTTGCAGGTTCTGGCGGCAAGCGGCCCAGGCCTCGGGCTGGGTGGCCCACCACTGCGCAGTGGCCGGGTGGGCGCTGGCGCCTTCCAGGGTGTGCAGGTTGGCGGAGAAGGTGGCGATCAGTTGCTTGTCGGCGGTGTAGGCGGCCGAGCCGAAGCTCAGCATGGAGTGCGGGCCGGGGATGGGGCCGTCGGTTTCCACGTCGGTGCTGATGTAGAGCTCGGGCATTGATGTCTCCCTCGTGAATGAGCACAAGAGGTTAAGCGAGCATGCACATTTTGCAAAAACTGCACTTATTTCGTTTGTTGCACTTGTGAACTACAGTTCCGAATCATCCGCGTCGTCTCTTATGAGAGGCGGCGCCGCGTCAAAGTGCAGGCAAGGAGCAAGAAAATGGCAATCGCCGAGAAGGACGGCCAGTTGCGCCAGCCCCGGCTCTCTCCCGAGGAAGCCGAGATGGCCCGTGCAGCGCAGCGCTGCATCATGGGCGCGCTGGATCACTCCCGCGCCGCCTCCATCACGCTGGAGAGTGACGACGGGCAGCAGCCGGTGATTCAGGTGCCGCCGGGTGCCTTGCGGGTCATCGCCCAGGTGCTTGGTGCGATGAGCGAGGGTCGGCCCATCACCTACGTTCCCAAGAAGCAGGAACTCACCACGGTGGAGGCGGCCCACTACCTCAACGTCTCCCGGCCTTTCGTCATCAAAGAAATCGAGGCCGGGAATCTGCCGCACCGCATGGTGGGCACCCATCGGCGCATTGCGTTCGAGGACTTGGTGGCGTATGCCCAGAAGGTACGCGCCCGCCAGCAAAGGGCGCTGGAACGCATGGCGGATGAGGCGCGTGAGATGGGGTTGGATTACTGATGGCCGGGCCTGCGCGTTACACGGCGCTGTTGGATGCGTGTGTGCTTTTCCCCGTTGCGGTGTGTGATTCGCTCATGAGCGTCTCTTTCGCTGGCGTGTACGCGGTCAAATGGACGCAGCGCATCGAAGGTGAGTGGATGCGCAACTTGGAAGCCAAGACGGGGCGTGGGCCAGGTGCCTTCAACAGCCGCCGGGATGCGATGCGCGAGGCGGTGCTGGACTGGGAAGTGCCCGAGGCCGCCTGGGCACGCCTGGTGCCCAGCTTGACGCTGCCAGATCCAGACGATGTGCATGTGCTCGCCGCCGCGATTGCCGGGCACGCCGACTGCATCGTGACAGCCAACCTGCGCGACTTTCCAGCCGATGCGCTGGAGCCGTTCGGCTTGAAGGCGATTCATCCAGACGAGTTCCTGGTCGCGCAGATGGATCTGGATCAGATCGCCGTGCTGGGCGCCTTCAAGGCGCAGCGGGAGCGGTTGCGGCGGCCGGAATACACACCGCTGGCGTTTGCTGATGCGCTGGAGCGCAATGGGTTGGTGCGCACGGCTGAGCGGCTGCGGGAGGCGGCGGAGTTGATTTGAGTCGATGCCGTTCTCAGCGAACTGCCGCCCCGGGAATGAACTGTCCACTGAGTCACACACCGCCTACCGCAATTAAAGTGGGCAGCTATCATCAGTTCGCCGATGAATAAAACGTTATGACGTAGCCGCTAAACCAACAACCTCGACGAGGCCAGGGGCGGTTCAGCTCACCAAACAGCAAGGGGAATAACAATGCACTTGGCCAAACTGGTCATTAAGAACTTCCGAAAACTCCAGCATGTGGAACTGTCATTCCAAGCTGGACTGAACGTCTTGGTCGGTGGCAACAACGTGGGTAAAACAGCGGTAGTGGACGCCTTGCGTGCCCTGCTGGCCGGTCACGACGAGCCTTACCCGCGTCTCGGTGAAGAGGACATTCATCGCCCCAAGGGCGGCACCCCTTCCGGTGACATCGTCTTCGAATACGTGTTCCGAGAACTCGACCCCGACGATGAAGCAGACTTTCTAGCCGCCCTCGTGCCTGACTCGACTGGCAAGCTCGAAGCACATATCAAGATTCGCTACTCGGATCCTGACAAGGGCGGTCGCCTGCGCGCCAAGCGATGGTGTGGCGAGCATGAGGATGTCAGCCTCACTTCAGACATGATGGAGAACCTCAGAGGCGTCTACCTGCCTCCGCTGCGTGATGCATCGCAAGGTCTCAAACCGGGCAGAACCAGTCAACTTGCACGACTCCTTCAGTTGCTGGCGGAAGAGGCCGGCATCAAAGGCATTGATGCGGCCCTACAGGATCTCGACCAAAAGCTGAAGCAGCACCCGCCCATTGTCCGAACCCATACAGCCATCGCCACCCGTCACAACAAAATGCTCGGCGAGCAGCTCGCGCAGCCCTTGGAAGTTGGCCTGAGCGCTAGCGATTTCAAGAGCTTGAAGTCTCGCTTGTCGTTGGTCGTAGATGCCTTCGACATCGAGCAAAACGGGTTAGGTTTCAATAACCTGATTTACATGGCTGTCGTACTGAGCGAGCTGACCAAAAACACAGAGTCCTGCTACCGGGGCCTCATAGTCGAGGAGCCTGAGGCACATCTGCATCCCCAGCTCCAAGCAGTGCTGCTGAAGTACCTCCAATCCCTTCAGACCGTCGACGGCGAAAAACCTGTCCAGCTCTTTGTGACCAGCCACTCACCGAACTTCGCCAGCATCGCCGACCTAAACAGCTTGGTGTGTCTGGTCGAAACGGATATGGGGATTAAAACCTTCTTTCCTCGCACTGTTACCTTCGAAAAAGGCAAGAGAGAAAAGCTAGAACGCTATCTAGATGTGACGCGTGCCGAGCTTTTTTTTGCCCGTCGAGTCATCTTCGTCGAGGGAGCGGCCGAACTCATGATGGTTGACGCTATGGCCCAGCGCCTGGGTTACAACCTGCGCCAGCGTGGTGTGAGCCTGATCAGTGTTGAAGGCCTGAACTTCGATTCGTTCCTACCCCTCTTCGGTGAAAACGCACTGAAGATTCCGGTGGCAGTCCTAACCGATGCTGACCCCGTAGAGCCCAAGGTCACACCCACCACGACAGTGAGCCCTGACGACGAGGAAAACGAGAGTGCCAAACCGGCCTACCCTGCCCTAGGGGACACCATCACTGCCTCAGCCAACACAGTCAAGATGAAGGCCCGTGAGGATAGCTACGTCAAGGTGTTCCATGGTCTAAAAACCTTCGAGTACGACCTAGCCCTGGAACCAAGCAATCGCACGGCCATGCTCGAAGCGCTGAAAGAACTGCATCCACGAATTGCAAAGTCTTTGACGGCCACCGTTGCTGCTGAGATCGGTGATGCAGCCCAGGCCAAGGCTCTGTTCTGTGGCATGTTCGAACGCGAGCAAAACAACGTCCAGAAGGGTAGCTTCGCCCAATCGTTAGCACAGGTCATCTCAGACAAAACCGTCGCCTTCAAGGTGCCTGCTTACATTCAGACAGCTATCGAGCACGTCTGCAAGTAACGGTGGAGCAGACGTCATGAGCTACCTCACTCCCGAACAGCAAAATGTTGTTGATGCGCCAATGGTGCCGCTGTGCGTCATAGCTTGCGCTGGTAGCGGTAAGACCAAGACGGCAGTTCACCGTCTAGTGCGAATGCGCCGTAACCTCGGCGCGTCACGAGGCCGCGTGGCACTGCTGTCTTTCTCCAACGTTGCCGTCGACACTTTTCGAAAGGCCTATGCCGACTTGGCTAACGGCTTACCGTCCAGCGCCGGCCAATCCCGGGTCGACATCGACACGTTGGATGGGTTCATCACCACCCACATCGTCCGCTCACATAGCCACCGAAGCATGAAGACCGAGCGGGCTCCCTTCCTCGTGACCGGTGATGAAGCCTTCCTGGAGAACGCGAACTTCAAATTCCCGACATCTTCGTTTCCGCGGTCGATCAAAGCGCTGAAACTGTCAGTTGAGAATGGCAAAGCTGTTTTCTTCCACGAGTTCAACGAACAAAAGGAGACCGTTGACGCATCAATCGCACGCAACCTTATCGCAAGGTTGGGCCGAACAGGTGCTTACACCCATGACCTCGGGCGCTATTGGGCGTATCGAACCCTGAAGGAACAGCCCAAACTGCTCGCGGCACTGGCGCGACGCTACCCGCACCTCGTCATCGACGAGGCTCAGGATATAGGGTCAGTTCATCAGGCCATCTTGGAGCTTCTGATTGGCGCCGGTTCGTGTGTAACGCTGATCGGCGACCCCAATCAAGGCATCTATGAATTTGCGGGCGCAGATGGCAAGTTCCTCACCAACTACCACCAGCGCGAGGGAGTCCAGTTGCACTCCCTGGAGAAAAACTTCAGATCGCTCCCTGGCCTCGTGGATGTGGCCAATGGTCTATGCAACCGCCGTGACAAGCCTGAACGCCTAGCTCCCGACACACTTCATGGTGCCTTCTTCACAAGCTACAAGCACGATCAATATTCCCAGCTCATCACAAGATTCCAGGAGGCCATGTCGGCTGCTGGCGCGAACATTAAACGATCCGCCGTCTTGTGCCGCGCCAAGAAGCTGGCGGGAACACTGCGTGGTGACGAAGCATCGGTGGGTCAAGGTCTGGTCAAGGCATTCGCCGCTGCCGCTGTGCTGCGAGACCGACGCAAGGATTTTCTGGGCGCTTTCCACCGCGTAGCTATCGCGGTCGTTGCGCTGCTGGACAAGGCTCCCCCCGGATTGGTGCACCAGATCACGCAACCCTCAAGCGACCCGATCGGCCGGGAGCTGCGCAAGGTCATCTGGGCTTTCACCCGTGACCCGGCTACCGGCCTACCATCTTCGTCCCTGGTGGCTGACACGCAATGGCACACCCAGTTGCTGGCACGCGTCAGGGCCTTATTGAACGGCCTAGAAACTCGGTTCAACCTCAAACAGGGCGCCAACCTCGGCAATAAGCTGGCCAACAAGAAGCTGCCTAACGTGCCACTGGCCAGTACCAAAGACTTGGAAAATAGCGATGCCACGAACCTGCGTATTGACACTGTGCACAAGGCGAAGGGAGAAAGCCTAGATGCGGTTCTGTACATCACAACCAAGCAACATGCTCTCGCCCTGCTGAACGGAGTCAGGACAGAGGACGGCCGAATCGGCTACGTCGCAGCAACCCGCGCGCGAGACCTACTGTGGGTAGCTGTGCCACACAGTGCGCTAAAAGAACTCAAACCCACGCTGGTAGCTAAAGGTTTCAAGGAAATTGTTGGATAGGAGTGTGACGCACCCTTTTACGTTCAGAATCAAGCTCTGCACGTAACAGGGCGCGCACCAGCCGCCTCAGCAGCACCTATCCACCAGATGCAGCTCAACGGCCGAGATCGGGCTAAATGTCAGCGAGCACGCCTCACTCCACCGTCACACTCTTAGCCAAATTCCGAGGCTTATCCACATCCGTCCCCCGCGCACACGCCGTGTGATACGCCAACAACTGCAACGGCACCACATGCAAAATCGGTGAGAGCGCCCCGTAATGCTCCGGCATCCGGATCACATGCACGCCCTCGCTGTTTTCGATGCGCGTATCCGCATCCGCAAACACAAACAGCTCACCGCCCCGCGCCCGCACTTCCTGCAAATTGCTCTTGAGCTTTTCCAGCAGCGCATCGTTCGGCGCCACCGTCACCACCGGCATGTCGCTCGTCACCAGCGCCAGCGGGCCGTGTTTCAACTCCCCAGCCGGGTAAGCTTCCGCGTGGATGTAGCTGATTTCCTTCAGCTTCAACGCCCCTTCCAGCGCAATCGGATAGTGCAACCCACGCCCCAAAAACAGCGCGTTTTCCTTGCGTGCAAACGCCTCCGCCCACGCCACCACCTGCGGCTCCAGCGCCAACACCGCCTGCAAGGCCACCGGCAAATGGCGCATGGCCTTCAGATGCATCGCTTCCGCTTCGGCAGACACCGTGCCGCGCACCTGCGCCAGCGCCAGCGTCAACAAAAACAGCCCCGCCAACTGCGTCGTGAACGCCTTGGTGCTCGCCACCCCGACTTCCACCCCAGCGCGGGTGATGTAGGCCAACTCACACTCGCGCACCATCGCACTGGTGGCCACGTTGCAAATGGTCAGCGTGTGCGTCATGCCCAAACTGCGGGCATGTTTGAGGGCGGCCAGCGTGTCCGCCGTTTCGCCGCTTTGGCTGATCGTCACCACCAGTGTGCGCGGATCGGGCACGCTGTCGCGGTAACGGTACTCGCTGGCAATCTCCACACTCGTCGGAATTTTGGCGATGCTTTCTAACCAATATTTGGCCGTCGAACCCGAGTAATAACTCGTGCCACACGCCAAGATCAGCACCCGGTCAATCTCTTTGAAGATGCGGTAAGCGCTATCGCCAAACAACTCGGGCGTGATCCCTTCCACCCCTTCGAGCGTGTCCGAGATGGCACGCGGCTGCTCAAAAATTTCCTTCTGCATGTAGTGGCGATACGGCCCCAATTCAGCCGCGCCCGTGTGGGCATGCACAATTTTGACCTCGCGCTGCACCGGCTGAAACCGCCCATCGGCCTGCCGGGCGCTGATCCAGAACTTGCCCAGTTGCACGTCCACCACATCGCCTTCTTCGAGGTAGACGATGCGATCCGTCACCCCTGCCAGCGCCATCGCGTCCGAGGCCAAATAGTTGGCGCCGCCGTCCTCCGGCAAGCCCACGCCCAGGATGAGCGGCGAGCCCTCACGCGCCCCCACCACGCGCTGCGGCTCGTCGCGGGAGAACACGGCGATGGCGTACGCGCCCTGAAGCTGCAAGGTGGCACGCTGCACTGCGTCGTACAAATCACCGTCGTACAGATGGGCGATGAGGTGGGCGATGACTTCGGTGTCCGTCTGGCTCTCGAACACATACCCCTTGGCTTGCAGCTCGGCACGCAGCTCGTCGTGGTTTTCGATGATGCCGTTGTGAACCAGCGCAATGCGTCCGCTGGAAAAGTGCGGGTGAGCGTTGTGAACCGCTGGCGCACCGTGCGTGGCCCAGCGCGTGTGGGCGATGCCGGTGCCGCTGACCACGCCATCGGTGTCGATCTGCTGGCGCAGCTCGGCCACGCGGGCGGTGGAACGGCTGCGGCGCAGCTCGCCGGCTTGATGCACGGCTACGCCGCAGGAGTCATACCCTCGGTATTCCAGCCGCTGCAAGCCTTGCACCAAGATGGGAACGATGTTGTGTTGACTGACCGCACCGACGATGCCGCACATGAAAACGCTCGCTTTCTGAAACAGGATGGCGCATCCTAGGCGCAGGCCGATGATCTAGGCTTGCAAAATCAATTCAGAAAAGAAAGATTCATCCATCCTATGAGGTGTTCGAATGAATCTTTCATTGAGAAAACCATCGTGGAAGATTCTTTAGACGCGCTGGACTGGCGCCTGCTCGAACTGCTGCAAGACGACGCCAGCCTCACCAACCAAGCGCTGGCGGATGCGGCGCATGTGTCCCCCGCGACGGCGCTGCGGCGCGTCAAGCGGCTGCGTGAGCTGGGGGTGATTGAGCGTTTCACGGTGCTGCTGGCCCCGCGCCTGGCCGGGCAAGGGCTGCACGCATTGTGCGAAGTGACACTGGATCGGCAAGGCGCCGAACACCTCGATGCGTTCGAAGCCCGGGCGGTGGCGCAAGACGCGGTGCAGCAATGCTGGCGCGTCTCGCCCGGCCCGGACTTCATCTTGGTGGTGTGGGTGGCGGACATGCCAGCGTTTCACGCCCTCACCCACCGCCTGTTCACCCAAGACGCCAACGTGCGCAACGTCAAGAGTTTTTTCTCGGTGAAACGGGGCAAGTTTGCCCCGAAGGTGGCACCGATCAGTTCGTCACCTTGACCTGCTTCCAGGTACCCCATTCCAGCGGGTAGCCACCGAAGGCCAGTGCGCGTGCGGCCAAGAAGTAGGTGCCCGTTGCGCTCGGTGTGAACGAGAAGGTGCGGGTGCTCTTGACCGGATCGGTGGTCGAGGCCACGCGCAGGGTGCTGGTGAGCTGGATGTCGTCCACATACCAACCCATCCCGCTGCTGGTCTGCGGGAAGAACGACCAAGTCGATCCGTAATAGAACCGGATTTGGATCTGGCGGTTGGCGTAACTGCTCAGGCTCACGCTGCGGGTGGTGAAACGGGATTCACCACTGCCGCCGGTGCCGTCTTGGGTGTAGACGTCTTGCCAGGTATTGCCGTCGTCGATCGAAACTTGCACCCGCGCTGTTTGGAAGCTGGTGGCCCAACCCAAGCGGCTGGCGAATTTCAGCACCGAAGTGCTGGTGGGCACGAAGGTTTTGGTGAAGACGATGGCCTGAGGCGTGCCGTTTTCCTGCGCCAGGTGGTAGGACTTGCTGCCGCTGGCAGCCGTGTCGCTGCTGGCCACGATGTAGCCGGGGGTGGGCTTGGCCACCAGATCGCCCATGCCGGTTTCAGCGCCGTTGATGCGGTTGCCAAAATCGTTGACGGCACGCAGGGCTCGCCACTGGTAACCCCCGGCTTTGGACACCGCTTGCGCCGTGAACGATCCCGCTTGAGCCACCTTCAGCGTTGTGGGGCCGGTGAGGTTGGGCAACACAGTGTCGCTGCCGTATTGGGCCGGATCGAACACCGTGGTGGTGTACTCGAAGCGGCGGGCTGTACCGTTGATCACCACGTTGTCCACCACCACGCTGTAGGCGGTATCGTTGGTGCCCAGGGTGGAACTGAGGTTGGCTTGCCAGACGAGGGTGTTGTCCCCATAACCGTTGGCCAGGGACTCTTTGCTCACACTCACGCTGGTGCCGTTGCTGCTCATGCTCACGGTGGCGTTGCTGAAATCCGCCCCCGGATAGCCGAACGACCAGCGCGTCGGCACCAGCGGCTTGGGCATGTAGCCGGCGGGTGGCCAAGCGATGTACTCGCGGGTGGTGCTCGGGCGGGTGCTGAGCATGGTTGAGCCCAGCACCCAGAGGGTGTTGGCGGCGCTGTAGGAGCTGCTCGGGGTCACGTCGCCGGTGCCGACGCGGTACAGCGGCGGGTACAAAATCCAGCGGCGGTGGCCAGCGGCGGTGTTGCCCGAGCCATCGTCAACGATGTAGCCGTCCACGGCATCGGCGCCGGCCATGCCCAGGGCGATGTTCGAGTTGCCGGCTGCGTTGGCGCCATTGGCGGTGTAGCACGACCACGACGAAGGCGGGAAGTGGCTCAATGAGCTGTTGGCGCTCATCAGCAGGGCGCCGGCTTGGTTATATGGCACCACCGTCGAGTAGAGCACGACGTTGGCGGGCATCCCGGCCATGGCCCGGTAGTAGTTGATCCGCCGCAGCACCGCAGAACGGTAGGTCGAGGACACGACACCGGCTTGACATGCGGCGATGTTGCCCGTCCAAGCCGAGGGGATGTTCTCGGAGGCTTGGTAAACGGCGTTGTAGAAATTGCGCACGTCCTCGCGTCGGCTGGTGTCGATCGAGAGACCGGCGGCTTCACTCAGCTCGGGGGCGTCGGTGCGGGCTTGATCCAGCTCGGGGGGCAAGGGGGTTTTCAGGCGGGGGGCTTTGCCCAAGTGGCGAACGGGCTCAACTGCTTGCGGCGCGTCGGCCCAGGCCGAGGGGATGGCGGCCCAGGTGCCCATGAGCATGACCGTCAGTGCGATGGTGTGATGGCGGAACATCGATTTCCTGCGGGTTGACAAAACCGAACCATCATCGGGGGGGATGCGGTGAGCGTCAATTGCCCGACGCCACCGTAAACCGTTCCGCCTCCATTTGGTTGGCTGGCACGCCCACCTCCGCTGCCACCGCTTGCACCGCCTCCACCATCCCGGCAGGGCCACACAGGTAAACATCCGGCCAAGCCACTTGCGCCGCATCGCTGCCGGCTTGGGCGAGCCGTTCGGCCAGGGCGGCGCGCAGCGCGTCCACCACCGAGCCGGCAAAACCGGGCCAATCGGCCCCAGCGCGCCACACGCAACGCTGCACCGCCAGTTGCGGCAGCGTGCCTTGCAGCTCGGCCAGCAGTTCCTCGCCGAACAGCTCGGCCTCGGTGTTCACGCCGAAAAACAACCGTGCCGGGTGTGGCTCGCCAAACTCGGCCATGCGCCGCAGCATCGACAGCATCGGCGCCAACCCCGTTCCGCCGGCAACGAACCAGCGCGGGCGCAAGCCGTTTTCCTTCAGACCGAAGGCGCCTTGCGGGCCATGCACCGTTAACCGGTCACCGACCTGCGCGGTGTGTACCAGCCAGTTGGCAAAGCGTCCTTGTGGATGTAGGCGCACCAGCAGCTCCAGCCGTCCCTCCCAGTTGCCGGTGTTGGCCAGCGAGTAGGCGCGGCGCTGGCCCGCCAGCCCAGCGGCCACGGCCACGGCGGGCGGCAGTTCCAGCTCAACGAACTGGCCAGGCTCGAACTCAGCCACGGCGGCACCGTCCGGCTCGTCCGGCAGCAGGCGCAGCACCAGGCGCATGACGTGCTCGCCATCCCGCGCCAACTCGGCCACCTCGGCGGTGTGCTGCGGCAGCGCGCCCCGGCCCACGCGCTCGCTGCCGTAGGGCAAGGCCACTTGCGCATCGCTTTGCAGCGTGGTGCGGCACAGCAGCACCGCACCGGCTCCCTTGGGCAAGGCCGACGGGCTGTGCTCGCCCAACACATAAGCGCCCGACAGCACCTGCGCGTGGCAAGCGCCGCAACTGCCTTGGCGGCACTGCGCGTTCAGGCGCAGGCCGGCGGCTTCGGCGGCATCCAGCAGGGTTTGCTGGGCGTGGCAGGGCACGTCAAACGTCAACCCGTCTTGCGTGCGCAGTTGGGCGCGCAGTGGGGGCGTTTCGGTCAGGGCGGCGCAGTCCATCGGCTCGTTCCTTCGGGGCTCAGGCCGGCACGGCTTCGATCTTCACCGTGCGGCGCGGGGCCATCGCGTCGGCGATGTCGGCTTCGGCTTCACCGATGGGCTTCAAACCAAACTCGGCCACCAGCACGTTCACCAGATTCGGGGTGAGGAAAGCCGGCAAGGTCGGGCCCAGGCGGATGTTCTTGATGCCCAGCGCCAGCAGCGTCAGCAGCACGGCGGCCGCCTTCTGCTCGAACCAGGACACGATGAGCGACAGCGGCAAATCGTTCACCCCGCAGTTGAAGGCATCGGCCAGCGCGCTGGCAATCTTGATGGCGGAGAAGGCGTCGTTGCACTGGCCGATGTCCAGCAGGCGCGGGATGCCGCCGATGTCACCAAACTCCATCTGGTTGAAACGGTACTTGTTGCAGCCCAGGGTGAGGATCACCGTGTCCTGCGGCGCTTTTTCGGCGAACTCGGTGTAGTAGTTGCGGCCCGGCACGGCGCCGTCACAGCCGCCGATCAGGAAGAAGTGGCGGATGGCGCCGGCCTTGATCGCATCGATCACCGGCCCGGCCACGCCCAGCACCGCATCCCGCCCGAAACCAACGGTGATGGTTTTAGCCGGCTGCGCGTCTTCCTTGAAACCCGGCAACGCCTTGGCGGCCTGGATCAGCGGGCCGAACTGGTGGTGTTCCAGATGGCGCACGCCCGGCCAGCCCACCGGCCCGGTGGTGAAGATGCGTTGGCGGTAGCTGGCTTGCGGCTCGATGATGCAGTTCGAGGTCATCAGCACCGGGCCGGGGAAGTTGGCGAAATCGCGCTGCTGGTCTTGCCAGGCGCCACCGTAGTTGCCGGCCAGATGCCGGTAAGCCTTGAGCTTCGGATAGGCGTGCGCGGGCAGCATCTCACCGTGGGTGTAGATGTGGATGCCGCTGTCCTTCGTCTGCTCCAGCAGCGCCGCCAGATCGCCCAGATCGTGGCCCGACACCAAGATGGCCTTGCCGGCCACCGGCGTCACTTTCACCTGCGTCGGTACTTGGGCGCCGAAGGTGCCGGTGTTGGCGGCGTCCAGCATTTCCATCACGCCGAGGTTGAGCGTGCCCAGCGCCAAGGCTTGTTGCAGCAGGGCGGGCACGTCGGTGGGGTCGGAGGCGAGGAAGTCCAGCGCGCTTTCCACGCCGGCGAACACCTCGTCACGCTCTTGGCCCAGCACTTGGGCGTGGTGTGCGTAGGCCGCGACCCCCTTCAGCCCGTAAAGAATGAGCGAGCGCAGGCCAATGACGTCCGCGCCCACCAGCTCGATGCCGGCGTTGATGCCCACGGCGGCGGCTTGTTTCAGCAAACCCGCTTGGTCGGCGGCGGGTTGCCAGCCAGCGGCACCGCCCAGCACCTCGGGGGTTTGGCCAGCGGCTTGCGCGGCGGCGAGGTAACGCGCCTTGGCGGCGTCACGCACCTGGGCGGCCTGTTGCAGCAGGCTCACAAACCGGGTGGCGTTGAAGTTGACGTTGGTCAGCGTGGTGAACAGCGCGTAGAGCAGGAAACGATCTGCTTCCACGTCCGGCGCACCCAGGGCACGCGCCCGCTTGGCGTACTGGCCGATGCCCTTGGCGGCGTGGATCAGCAGGTCTTGCAGATCGGACGTGGTGGCGTCTTTGCCGCACATGCCGCGCTGCGACGAGCAGCCGGAAGAAGTGTCGGTGCGGGCGGTTTGTTCACACTGATAACAGAACATGAGAGGGCTTCTCCGAGGCAATCTGGAATGGCCCGAAGCCTAAGAATTCCCCCGCTAACCCTGCCTTGAGTGCAATCAAGCGATTCGAGGCGCGCTCAAGGTGTGTGTTCGCGCAGCCGTTGCAACGAAGCAATGACGATGGTGCGCCCTTGCACTTCGATCAGCCCGGCCCGGCTTAATTCCGCCAGCGAGCGGGAGAGCGATTCCGGCGTCAAATTCAAACGGGAGGCGATCACCTGTTTGGCCACGGGCAAATCCAGCGCCACCGGTTCGGCGTCGGGCACTTCCTCGCACTGTTGGAGGAAATAACCGATGACGCGCTGGGTGCTGGAGCGCTGCGAGTAGGTGTCCACGTCCTTCAGCAGCGAGTGCAGTTTGAGGGACAAACCGGCCAACATGCGGCGGGCGAAACCGGGGTCGGTGTCGAGCAAGGCGTCCACGGCGCTGCGTTCGAGGCGCAGCAACAAAGCGTCTTGCAGCGCCTCCGCGCTCACCGGATAGGGTTTGCCGAGGAACATCACCGCCTCGCCCAAACTCTGGCTCGGGTGGATGATCTCCACCACCTTCTCTTGGCCCTGCGGCGACAGCATGAACAGCTTAATCTGCCCATACACCACGATGAAAAAGCCGGTGGCCGCGTCGCCGCGTTGGAACAGCAGCGCGCCTTTGTCCAGCCGGTGTTGGGTGACGTGGCTGGCCAGCGTGGCCAACTGCGCCGGCGTGGCCGATTGGAACAGCGGCAAATGGCTCAGGATGCGCTGGGCCTGCGTGGCATCGGGCGAGGTGGGGGCGTCGGGGGAGGTCAGGGTGGGGTTCATGCGAAGAAAGCACCGTGGGCAGACTTCAGGATAAGCGCCCCCACCACCGCCATGAACACCCAGCGGACAAACCCCGACCCATGTCGCAGGGCCAAGCGCGTCCCCAGCAGGCTGCCCACCACGTTGGCGGCGCCCAGCACCAGGGCCATCTGCCACCAGACGTGGCCCTTCCAACTGAACAGTGCCAGTGCTGCCACATTGGTGGCGGTGTTGAGCAGTTTGGCGGCGGCGGAGGCGTGCAAAAAGTCATACCCCAGCCCGCGCACGAACAAAAAGACGAAAAAACTGCCGGTGCCGGGGCCGAAAAAGCCGTCATAAAACCCGACCGCCAAACCGATGGCGCCAGCGGCCAGCCCTTCGGTTCGACCGCTGTAACGCGGCGCGTGCTGCTGGCCCAGATCCTTTTTCAGCAGGGTGTAGACGAAGATGATGGCGAGCACGAACGGCAGCGCTTTGCGCAAGCCCTCGGGGCTGACCAAGGTCAGCAGCCAAGCGCCGCCAAAACTGCCCAGCAGCGCCATCGCTACGGCGGGCAGCAGGGCGTGCCAAGGCATGTCCACACGCTGGGCGTACTGACGCGCCGCCCATGCCGTGCCCCACACCGCTCCCCCTTTGTTGGTGCCCATGAGCGAGGCCGGCGGGGCATTCGGGTACACCGCGAACAACGCTGGCAGCAGGATCAACCCGCCACCGCCCACGATGGCATCCACAAACCCTGCCAGCCCGGAGGCCAGGGCCACGATCAACACATCCCACATGCACGCGCACAAAAGAAAAAGGCGCCAGCGGGTGCTGGCGCCTTTTCCATTGTCACATCGTCGCTGGCTTGGGCCAGTCTGGGCGAGTTAGAGTTGTCATTATTGGCCCGGGTTGTCTCCTCGGCCTCCTTCAGTCATGCACCCTTGTGGTGCTGCGCTGAAAGTGCGCGCACTGTAACGGCATCCGACCCAGTACAGCATCAGTGCTAACCCATGTACGTAAGATACTAAGTAATATCCAAGCACCGCCAGCGCCCTAACGGCGCTCAAACTTGAACACCGCCACATTGGCCAGCAGATTCGGCCAGCGCCGCACAATGCGCCCATCTTGCAAACCGAAGCGGTCCAGCACGTCCAAGCCGTTTTTGCGTGCCAACACCTCAAAGTCTGCGAAAGTGCCGACGCGGATGTTGGGCGTGTCATACCACTCGTAGGGCAGGGCTTTGGTCACGGGCATGCGGCCACGCAGCACCGAAAGCCGGTTGGGCCAGTGCGCGAAGTTCGGAAAACTGACGATGCCAATGCGCCCCACACGGGCCGTCTCCAGCAACATGCGTTCGGCGTTGCGCAGGTGTTGCAGGGTTTCGAGTTGCAGCACCACGTCGAAACTCTGATCCGCGAACAGGTTCAGCCCCTCCTCCAAGTTGAGCTGGATGACGTTCACCCCCTTGCGCGTACAGGCCAACACGTTGGCGTCGTCGAGTTCGATGCCGTAGCCGGTGCAGCCCCGGTCGCGTTGCAAGTGCGCCAGCAGCTCGCCGGTGCCACAGCCCAGGTCGAGCACACGCGAGCCTTCGGGCACCAGGCTGGCGATGGCGTGCAGGTTGTCGTGGTCGGTCATTTCAAACCTCCTCCTGGGCGATGCGCTCAAAGTAGGCGCGCATCACACCGTGGTAGCGCGGGTCGTCCAGCAAAAACGCATCGTGGCCGTGGGGCGCGTCGATCTCGGCGTAACTCACGTCGATCTGGTTGTCCACCAAGGCTTTGACGATCTCGCGTGAGCGCGCCGGCGAAAACCGCCAATCCGTGGTGAAGCTCACCAGTTGGAATTTTTTGCCTTTGGCCACCGCAAACGCACGCGCCAAATCGCCGCCGTGGGCGCGGGCCGGGTCAAAGTAATCCAACGCACGGGTGATCAGCAGGTAGGTGTTGGCGTCAAAGTACTCGCTGAACTTGTCGCCCTGGTAGCGCAGGTAACTTTCGATTTGGAACTCGATGTCCTGGGTCGAGTAGTTCAGTTCTTCCGAGTCAGACTTGCGCTCACGCCCGAACTTCTCCTCCATTGAGTCGTCGCTCAGGTAGGTGATGTGGCCGATCATGCGTGCCACGCGCAGGCCACGCTTGGGCACCACGCCGTGGGCGTAAAAGTGGCCGCCGTGGAAATCCGGGTCGGTGACGATGGCGCGCCGCGCCACCTCGTTGAACGCGATGTTTTGCGCCGAGAGGCTGGGCGTGGTGGCCACGGCCACGCAATGGCGCAGGCGTTCGGGGTAACGCAGCGTCCAGGCCAGGGCTTGCATGCCGCCCAGCGAGCCGCCCAGCACGGCGGCCAGTTGGGTGATGCCCAGGCGCTTGATCAAGCGTGCTTGCGCATCGACCCAATCTTCCACCGTCACCACAGGAAAATCGGCGCCGTAAGGGCGGCCAGTGTCTGGATTCGTGTGCATCGGGCCGGTCGAGCCAAAACACGAACCGGGGTTGTTGATGCCGATGACGAAGAAGTGATCCGTGTCTAATGCCTTGCCGGGGCCGACGAGGTTGTCCCACCAGCCATCGCTTTTCGGTTGGCCGGCGTAATGCCCGGCGACGTGGTGCGAGGCGTTCAAGGCGTGGCACACCAGCACCGCGTTGGAGCGGTCCGCATTGAGGGTGCCGTAGGTTTCGTAAACGAGGGTGTAGTCGCGCAAACTCGCGCCGCTTTGCAGCGGCAGCGGCTCGGCAAAGTGCATCTGCTGCGGGGTGACCGCGCCGACCGAAGCCATGTGTCCGTTCTCCAAAACAAAAAACCCGGTTCCGCTAGAAAGATGCGGACACCGGGCTTCAGCATGTTGACTTTGGGCAGGCGTCCCTCTTTAGCTGCATTTTTTTGGTGAAGCGCCCGCAATCCGGAACAAATCGGCGCTCATGAGGGGGGCGATGTTACTTGAAATGGCACCGCCAAACGCGCCCGCCACAACGAACGCGAAGGCCCGAAGTCGTCCGGGAAGCCGATGGCTTCCAGTTCCACCGCCCCGCTGCGCCGCACCTGCACCAGGGCGTAGGCGTACATCCGATCGGTGGCCAAGGCGGGGTGCGGGGCGGCGTCGAAGGGCGAGCCGCCCGATCCCACCAGCACCTGCCACGCCCGTCCACGGGGTTGCATGACGTTGAAAATGTGCTGGTGACCGCTGAAGTACGTGGCCCCGTGCTGTTCGATCAGCGACCAGAAGGCGTCGGCCATGGCGGGATCGGCATCCATGCCCGGGTGGTCGTGGGGATCTGCGCCTTGGAAGCGGTAGGTGTAGGCGGGGCGGTGGCCGAACACAAACATCTGCCGTGCGCCGCGTGCCCGGGCTTGGGCCAGATCGGCACCGAGCCATTGCAGCGGGGCTTGGCCGTCGCGCCCCACGGCATCGGTGTTGAGGATGGCAAAGTGGCTGTCCCCCACATCAAAGCTGTAGGACAGTTGGGTTTGATCCGTGGTCAAACCGTCGGTGCAAGGCCCGCCCGGGGGGCACGGGTTGTGGGCGGTTGAGAAGTGGCTCGGCGCTTGCCCGACGATGGCGGTGAAGCGCGGCACATCAAGGATCAAATCTCCCATGTTGTCCCGCCACGCTTGTTCGTTGGCGGGGGTGGCGTTCTTGCCATGGCGCGTGGCCGGACAACTGGGGTTGATTTTGCGGAAACACTGCGTCTCATGGTTGCCGGGCACCGGCACGATGTAGGTACCCGCCTCCATCACCGTGGCCACCATGCCGCGCCAGTAAGCGTATTGGGTGTAGAACTTGGCGACGTCCGCTGCCATGTACGCCTGGGGCGTGGCCGGGAGCTGCGCGGGCACACGCGCATCGCCGTACCCCATGATCATGTCGCCGTTGAACACCAGCAAGCGCGCTTGGCGGTCGTTGACTTCCCGCAGGATGCGCGCCAGCGCCCGGGTGTTTTGGGCCCAGCGCACGTCCTGCGCTGTTTGACCCGGTTGCAGTGGATCGGCCCGCGAGTCCCCCACGGTGGCGAAACGCAGCACCACGGGATCGTCCTCCGGGGTTGCTGCGGGCGCCGCACCGTGCCACCCCGAGCATGCCGACAGCGCCAGTGCCACGAGGCCCGCGCACAGCCCTGTGCGAAAAATGGTGTTCATGCAGCGATTGTGCGGCGCAGCGGCGATCTGACAATCCGGTCATGAACCCCTTTTCGTCGTCACATTTCCGTTTGAACGTGGTGGGTGCTGGGCGCGTCGGTTTAACGCTGGCGCGCCTGTGGCAGCAGGGGGCTGGGCCTTTGCGGCTGCAAGCGCTGTGCAATCCAGGCGCCCAACGGCGGGCGCAGGCCCAAGCCCTGCTGGCCGACGGTGTGGCCGTGGTCGCCACACTGGCCGAACTGCCCCCAGCCGATGTGTGGCTGTTGGCCGTGCCGGACACCCGCATCGCCGCTGTGGCGGTGGAACTGGCGGCCTGGGCGCGTCATACCGGGGCTGAGCCTGCCATGGTGTGGCATTGCAGTGGGTTTCAACCGGCGACCCAACTGGCCGCACTGCAAGCGCTGGGATGGCACGCGGCCAGTGCCCATCCGGCGCTGAGTTTTGCCGATGTAGCGCGGGCCTGCCAGCAATTCCCCGGCACGGTGTGCGCGCTGGAGGGGGATGCCCCGGCGGTGGCTTTGGCCCACCGGGCGTTCACCGCCATCGGGGGCCAGTGTTTTGAGTTGGCCGCTTCAGATAAACCGCTGTACCACGGGGCCGCCGTGTTTGCGAGCAACTTTTTGCCCGTGTTGGCCAGCGTGGCGCAGGGTTTATGGGCGGGCAGTGGCGTGCCGTCGGCGCATGTCCCGGCCCTGATGCAGCGGTTTGTGCGCCTGGCGGCGGACAACGTCTTGGCCCTGGGGCCGCACGCGGCCCTGACCGGGCCAGCCGCCCGGGGAGACACCGCCGTGTTGACCGCCCAGGCCGCAGCGATGCAGCAGCGCGACGCCGATCTCGGCGCCGCTTACAGCGCCCTCAGCACGCTGGCCCAGCGATTGGCGCAGACGGGCCACGCGCTGCCGCCTATTCCACCGGCGGTGACAAGGGATCCTTCCGCCCCGGTGGGGTGAAGGCGCTGTACCAGTCCACCCGCCGCGTCAGCCACATCACGGCGCCCAGGGCGAGGAACAGCCCGACCGAGCCGATCACCAGCGCCATCTGCTCGCTGTTCAGCAGCAGGTAAACCAGGCCATACAACCCGGCCATGCCCGCGCCAAATCCCAGCCCAGCGCGGGAGGTGCCCAGCATGTGCCCGGTGTACAACCCCAACAGCAGCACACACGCTGCACTGGCCACCGCGTAAGCCCAGGCGAACGACAGGTGTTCGGACAGGCTCAACAGCAGCAGGAAAAACAGCGTCAGCGCCAGCCCGACCAAAGCGTATTGGATCGGATGCACCCGGCGGATGCGCTCCCGCCCCAGCACCTCGGCCAACGCCACGGCCATGAAGGTCAGGCCGATGAACAGCAGGCCGTACTTGATCGCCCGGTCGCTCAACATGTAGGGATTCACGGGGTCGATGAAGGTGACGGTCAGGGTGTCCAGACAGTTGTCCGTTGGTGCGGGCGCATCGCCTTCTTCGCCGGGGGCGGCATAGCGCGACGGGCTCGGGCTGGCGCACAGGGCCTGGCCCTTGCGCACCTCGGTGGACGCCGAGCTGGCCAATGCCGAAACACGCCAACGGGCGCTGAACCCCTGAGGCGTGATCTCACGCTCCACCGGCAAGAACCGTCCGCCGAAGGAGGGGTGCGGCCAGTTGGCTTGCAGGCGCCAGCGGGTGTCCTCCGCCACGGGCACCAGGGCGAGGCGTGCGGTGCCGGCCAGCTCCAGGGTGATGTTCAGGTGCAACGGCCCCGCTGTGGCAGGGGCGACGGCGTGCCAACCCTGGGTGTAAATCTCGTGCCCGGTGCCCGGACGCACCACCCATTCGGTGGAGCCGTTGGCCGTGTCGGCCACGGTTTTCACTTGGGCGGCGCGCACGCCACGCACATCCCCCAGCGCCAGCATGAGGGTGGGGGCTTGGCAGCTCAGGCGCCCACCCGGGTGCTCCGCTTGCGCCGCCAGCGCCCCGACACCATCGCGCCACTGCACTTCCAGCGTCAACTGGGTGACGTAGCCGTTGACCTTGAACAGCCCCCGGTAACGCGCCTCGGTGGTCAACTGGCTGGACACCTCCAACACCGAAGGCGGCGCCACGACGGCGTAAGTGCGGCGTTCGGTGCGGGTTTTGCCGTTGTCATCACGCGCCGTCCATTCTTCGGTGCATTGGCGCTGCAACAGCGGGCCGATGAGGGTTTGCTCACCCGCCGACGCCCGTTGCACGCTGCGCACAGCCTCCTCTTGGCGAGCGCTGCGCTCGTCCACCAAAAAACCGATGCGCGCCAGCAGCAGCGACAGCAGCACCGCCACCAGGCCAATGCCCAGCAGCTTCCCCAACAAAGGGTGTTTGAACATGACAACCTCACGCAGAAGGGTTCAGTCGTGGCAGGATCAGCCGCACCCGCAGGCCCGGCGCAGCGGGTTCCGCCTGCCAACGTCCACCATGCAGCGCGGCCACTTGGGCCACGAGGGCCAGCCCCAGCCCGTTGCCTTGCCGGTCATCCAGTGGATTGGGCAGAGCGAAAAACCGCTGTCCCAGTTGGGGCAGCACGTCGGCGGACACACCGAGGCCATGGTCGCGCACACACCATACGGCTTCGGGCCCTTGTCGGGACACCCCCAGCTCCAAAGTCGATCCAGCCGGCGCGTACTGGTAGGCGTTGAGCAGCAGATTGGACAGCGCCATCGACAGCATGGCCGCATCTCCCGGCACCTGCACGGTCTCGCGTGCTTGCCACACCACTTGCACATGACGCTGTTGCAGCCGTGCGAAGTAGCCCGCCAGCACTTGTTCACTCAACGCCAACAAGTCGATGGGCGTGGGTTGGGTCAGGCCTGCTTGGCTTTCGAGCCGGGCCAACGCCAACAGCCGTTCCGTCAATTGCCTGAGCTGTTCCACTTGGGTGACGATGGCCTGACGTGTCGGGTGTTCAGGCAACCCTCGTGCCGCATCGGCCAGGGCTTTCAGCGGTGTTTGCAGTTGCTGCTTCAAGCCTTGCACATCCCGCTCCAATTGACGTCGGCCAGCCAGGCGCTGGCGCATGCGCTCCAGCGCCCGTGCCAACTCGCCCAATTCGCCAGGCAGCGCCGGTGGGCGCAGGCTGGCGCTGGCATCGCACGCCGGATCGCCGACGCACTGCGCGTAGTGGCGCAGGCGTCGAACCTCGCGCACGGTGCGCCACGTCACCACCGCGCCCACAGCGGAAATGAGGGTCAGCAAGCCGACACCGGTCCACAGCATCTTGTCCTCGGTGCGCTGCACAAACTCTGCCACTGTGGATTCGGGTTTGGCCACCGTCAGCACCCCCAGCAACTCCCCCTGGTGACGCACCGGCGCTGCCACATACAACACCGAGCTGCGGTCATCCTCCGGGCGTTGAAGCGTGGCGCGGGCCCCGTACTGGCCGCTCAGGGTGCGGGCCACATCTCGCCAGCGCGAATAGTCCTGCCCCACCGCCGAAGGTTCCGCCGAATCGAACACCACCCGCCCTTGCCGGTCGGTGACGTACACGCGCAAATCCAAACTTTGCTTGGCCACGCCCCAGATGGGCGCATTCACCGAACGAGCGCGGTACGCCTGGATGCTGTGCGCCAAAGCACTGCCATCGAGCGTGCCACCGGCGGGCATGGCGGCCAAATCGCTGGTGGCGACCTCGGCCAGCAAATGGGCGGTGTCCACCAGCCCATCTTCCATGACCTCACGCACATTGGGCGTGATGCCCGCCACAAACACCCGGGCCACAGCGAACGCCGCCGCCCCGATCACCAGCGCGAACGCCAGCAACAAGCGCCATCCCAGTTTCATCACCCACCCCTCCCCAGAAGTTCATGTGATTCACCGTAACGCGGGCGAGGCCAAGATCGGGAACAGCTTCACCAGGCCGTCGGCCAGCAATTCCACCGCCATGGCCGCCAAGATCAGCCCCATGAGGCGGGTCATGACGTTGATGCCGGTCTTGCCCAGCACCCGTGCAATCCGCCCGGCGGCTGAAAACGCCAAGTAGGCTGCCAGGGCGATCACCACACCGTACCCCACCAACACCGCGTGTTGCCAGAGGGTGCGGGTTTTTTCTGCGTAAATCACCATGGTGGAGATCGTGGCCGGGCCGGTGAGCAGCGGCACGGTCAGTGGCACCACGGCGATGGAGGCCCCTGCATCCGCATCGGCCTGACCCTGATCCAGCTCATCCTTGCGGGTTTCTGGCGGCTGGGCGTTGAGCATGTGCAACGCACTGGTCAGCAGCAGCATGCCCCCGCCCACTTGGAACGAAGCAATGCTGATGCCAAAGAAGGTGATGATCTGCAAGCCCGCCACCCCGCTGATGGAAATCACAGCGAAGGCCGTCAGAGCGCTGGTGCGGATGGTGCGCCGTCGCTGCTCCGCCGTGAACGACTGGGTGAAGTGGATGAAAAACGGCACCACGCCGATCGGATTAACGATCGCCAACAGCGCAATCAGAGGTTTGATCAAATCCATGGTAGGCACATAAAAACGACACCGCCGCGCATCGATTGTGCGCACCGCGTCGGAAATGGTCTCATAATGCCCTGGGGCATGACATGTGGTGTGCCTTGGATATTGCTGTGTTGGGACGCGGCGCCTTCGCTGGATGATGGTTCACGCTGGGTGGAAGCTCCACATGGTCTCTTTTGGAATGAACAGGAGCTTTCCCAATGGGAAACAAGCTTTACGTCGGCAATTTGGCTTACAGCGTGCGCGACGAGTCTCTGCAAGAAGCGTTTGCCGCCTTTGGCAACGTGACCTCCGCCAAGGTCATGATGGATCGTGAAACGGGCCGCTCCAAGGGTTTCGGTTTCGTCGAAATGGGCTCGGATGCCGAGGCTCAAGCTGCCATCAATGGCATGAACGGCCAACAACTGCAAGGTCGCCCGCTGGTGGTGAACGAGGCCCGTCCGCGTGAAGAGCGTCCGGGCGGCTTCAACCGTGGCGGCTTCGGCGGCGGCAACGGGGGTGGCGGTGGTGGTGGCTTCGGTGGTGGCGGCGGTGGTCGCAGCCCCTACGGCGGTGGCGGTCGCAGCCCCTACGGTGGCGGTGGTCGTGGCGGCTACGGCGGTGGCCGTGAAGGCGGCGGCGGTGGCTACGGCGGTGGCCGTGAAAGCGGTGGCGGCTACGGCGGTGGTGGTGGTGGCTACGGTGGCAGCCGTGATGGCGGCGGTAGCAGCTACGGCAGTGGCCGCGATGACAGCGGCAGCTACGGTGGCGGCTACGGCAGCAACTACGGCGGTGGCGGCGGTCGTCGCGGTGGTGGTGACCGTGATCGCGGTGAAGGCGGCGGCTACGGTCGCGGCGGCTACTGATGTGATGCCAGCGCCGCCTGCCTCTGAGGCGGCGCCGAACAACATAAGAACAACAGAAAAAGCACAACGCGTTTGCGTTGTGCTTTTTAGTTTGGGGAAGCGGAAGGCGAACGTGCCTGCGCAGGGAGGAATCGGGCGCGTGCAGGCCCCGTCAGGGTCAGCACACGGGCAACGCCATCGAAGTGCATGGCCTGCGCTTGAAAAAGGCTACGCCCCTGCTCAACCTGGGCCAGCTGGTTCGCGGTGACATCGTGGCGGCGCGTTTGCAGTGTGAGTTGTTCGCCTCGGAATTGAATCGGCTCGGCGTCTGGTAGCCGGCTGCTCACTTGGGCTTGGCCTTCTAGCCGAACTTGCACGCCTTCATCGTCCATCCAAGCTTGGCGCGCATCCGCCGTGATGGCCCGGCCATCGGGTAAATGGCCTTGGAGGGCGAGGGTGTCGATGCGAACGTCCTGGGTGTCTTGGAAGTGCTGAAGGTGCTGGCCTCGCAGGATGAGCACGCGCTGCCCCTGGGCGTCAAAGCGCTCTGCTTCAAAATTTTCCAGGCGATAGTCGGGCACGTGCCGCACGGGGGCGGTGGTCGCGGTGTCCGGTTGGCGGGGGGCATGTCGCACCAGCCACCACGTTCCCAAGGCCAGCAAAGCCATCAAGAGCAAGGGCCATGCGGCGACAAACAGTCCGCTCACCCAGCGCCACCCCGAGCGGGGCGTGCCCAGCCGGGGTGCCGTGGCGCCAACGGAGACCGGAACCTCCGGCAAATCGGGCAGATGCAGTTCCACACTCATGTTGGCACGCGGGCGGCTGCGCGTCAGCGCCCGTCCAGAGTGACCATCAGGCCGTGCAGCACATCCACGTAGCGCCCGCTGGCCATCAGCAGCAGATCGCAGAACTCCCGTGCCGCGCCCTCCCCACCGCGTGCCGTGGTGACGTGGTGAACCACCGCCTTGACTTCCTCATGCGCATTGGCGGGCGCACAGGCAAAACCAGCACGCACCAACAGCGGCAGGTCGGGCCAATCGTCGCCGATGGCGGCCACTTCCGGCCAACGGATGCCCAATTGTTGTAGCAACGGGGTGGCAGCGGCCAACTTGTCACTGGCGCCGTAGACCGCGTGGGGCAACCCCAGGTCGGCCACGCGGCGACGCACAGCAGGCGAGTCTCGCCCGGTGATGACGATGGGCGTGATGCCCATTTGCCCGATCAGTTTGAGGCCATGACCATCCAGCACGGAAAAGCCCTTGAAAACCTCGCCAGTTTCTCCGATGAACAAGCGGCCATCGGTCAGCACGCCATCGACATCAAAAATGGCCGCTCGAATGCCTCGGGTGCCGCCTCCCTGGGCTTTGAGCAGCAGGGCAGGCGGGAAACGCAGGGCGGGAGAACTCATGCTCATGTCAGATCACCTTGGCGCGCATCAAATCGTTGGTGTTCAGGGCACCGACCAGGCACCCATCGTCGTCGATGGCCAGCACGCTGGTGATGCGGTGCTGCTCCATCAGGATGGCCGCGTCGACCGCCAGCCCATCGGCCCGCACCAGCTTGGGTTCCGGATTCATCACATCTTGCGCCCGCAGCGAGCGCAACTCTGCACCGGCTTCGATCAGGCGGCGCAAATCACCATCGGTGAAGATGCCCAGGGGTCGGCCTTCCTGCACGATCACCGCAAACCCAAGCCCTTTCTGGCTCATGACGTGCATCATGCCCAGCAGCCTTTGATCGGGTGCCACACAAGGCAGGGCTTCGCCAGTGCGCATCAAGTCGCGCACATGCATCAGCAGTTTGCGGCCCAGGGCGCCGCCCGGATGGGAGCGTGCAAAGTCGTGCTCACGGAAACCGCGTGCGTCCAGCAGGGCCACTGCCAGCGCGTCTCCCATGGCGATTTGCGCCGTGGTGCTGGCGGTCGGGGCCAAATTCAACGGGCACGCTTCTTGATCGACGGCGGTGGACAGCACCCAGTTGGCATGGCGTGCCAGGGTGGAATGGGGGCGGCCCGTCATGGCCACCACGTCCACCCCCAGGCGGCGGATGGCCGGCAAGATGGCGTTGAACTCATCACTTTCTCCGGAGTTGGAGATGGCCAACACCACGTCCCCCACCGTCACCATGCCCAAATCGCCGTGGGCGGCTTCCGCTGGATGCACAAAAAACGCCGGTGTGCCGGTCGAGGCCAACGTGGCGGCGATCTTGCGCCCGACATGGCCACTTTTGCCCATGCCCATCACCACCACGCGGCCTTGCAGGCGCAGGAGGTGCTGCACCACGGCCAAGAATGCATCGTCCAAGCGGTCACGCAGACCCAGCAGGGCCTGGGCCTCGATGGTGAAGGTGGTACGCGCCAGCGACAGCGCACGCTGGGAATCAAAGTCAGGGGAAGAGCTCACGGGGGGGCATCTGAATGAGAATGGCCGCAAATTCTAGGCTTCCCCTTCCCTCGGCCCTTTTGATTGATCGTTGTTGATGGCCACCACCCTCGAAGTTGTTCTGTTGTACTTGGTTGCGGCTGTGGCCGGCGTTGTGGCCTGTCGCAGTTTGAAGCTGCCGCCGATGTTGGGCTACTTGGCCGTCGGGGTGCTGATCGGCCCCAACGCCCTGGCCTTGGCCAAGGATTCTGCTGGCGTCAAATACCTGGCCGAATTCGGGGTGGTGTTCCTCATGTTCGTCATTGGGCTGGAGTTCAACCTGCCCAAGCTGCGCAGCATGCGCACCTTGGTGTTTGGCCTGGGGCTGTCCCAAGTGGCGCTGACCACGTTGGGTGCTGTGCTGGGCAACATGCTGCTGACGTGGCTGTATACCGCCCTGGGGCGCGCTTGGGAGCTGAGTTGGCAAGGGGCGCTGGTGCTGGGATCGGCCATGGCGATGTCGTCCACCGCCATTGTGGTCAAGCTGATGGCCGAGCGGTTGGAGCTGGAATCGGAGCACGGCAAGCGGGTCATCGGGGTGCTGCTGTTCCAGGATTTGGCCGTGGTGCCGTTGCTGGTGCTCATCCCCGCGCTGGGTGACCAGGTGCGCGAAATGGCCGTGGCGATGGGCTTGGCCCTGCTCAAGGCCAGCGTGCTGTTGACCCTGTTGCTGGTCGGCGGCCAGCGGGTGATGCGCTGGTGGCTCACCTTGGTGGTCAAGCACAAGAGCGAAGAGTTGTTCATCCTCAACCTGCTGCTCATCACCTTGGGGCTGGCTTGGGTGACGGAACATGCGGGGCTGTCCCTGGCGTTGGGCGCGTTTGTGGCGGGCATGTTGGTGGCTGAGACCGAGTTCAAGCACCAGGTCGAGACCGACATCCGACCCTTCCATGATGTGCTGCTGGGCCTGTTCTTCATCACCATCGGCATGAAGCTGGATTGGCACCCCGTGTGGGAACAATGGCTGTTGGTGCTGCTGTTGACCACCTTGCCCGTGTTGGCCAAGTCGGTCATGGTGGCGGGGCTGGCGTGGGCATTCCGGGCGCCGCCGGGGGTGGCGATCCGCACGGGGTTGTACTTGGCCCAGGCGGGGGAGTTCGGTTTCGTGTTGCTGACCCTGGGGGCGGCTGAGGGCCTGATTGCGCACAAGTGGCTCAGTCCGGTGTTGGCGTCGATGGTGCTGTCCATGTTGGCGACGCCCTTCGTCATCATGGTGAGCAATGCGATCGTCGTGCGGCTGGCGGCCAGTGACTGGTTGATGCAATCGGTTCAACTGACGACGATTGCCAAAAAATCCATCCGCACGCAGGCCCACGTGATCATTTGCGGCTACGGGCGCAGCGGCCAAAACCTGGCGCGGCTGCTGGGCAAGGAAAACATCCCCTACATGGCCCTCGACCTCGATCCGGATCGGGTGCGACAAGCTGCTGCCGCCGGGCAAAGCGTGGTGTTCGGGGACGCCGCCCGGCTGCAAAGCCTCACCGCCGCCGGATTGGCACGCGCCAGCGCGGTGGTCATCACCTACCAAGATACCCCTTCGGCTCTGAAAATTTTGCAACTGGTGCGGGAGCGTGCGCCGCAGGTGCCCGTGGTCGTGCGCACCTTGGACGATTCAGATTTGAGCAAACTGCGCGCCGCTGGGGCCACCGAAGTGGTGCCCGAGGCGCTGGAAGGGTCGCTCATGCTGGCCAGCCACGCGCTGGCGCTGGTGGGGGTGCCGATGCGCCGGGTGATCCGCATCGCCCGCGATGCCCGGGATGCCCGTTACAGCCTGCTGCGGGGCTACTTTCACGGCGCCGATGACGATCTCACCAGCGAGGAGCGCGACCAAGAGCGGCTGCGCACCCTGAGCCTGCCCCCTGGAGCGGCCTGTGTGGGCAAGCGCCTGGCGGATCAGGCGTTGTACACCTTGGGGGTGCAGGTGGTGTCGGTGCGCCGGGCCGACGGCCATGTTGAAACCCCCAACGAAACCTTGGTGCTGGCCAGCGGGGATACGCTGGTGCTGTCCGGCTTGCCCGAGGCGCTGGCTTTGGCAGAAACCAAGTTGTTAACGGGACGACGCTGACGCCAATCAGAACGGGATGTCGTCGTCCATGTCATCGAAACTGGTGGCGGGTTTCGGTGCGCTTGCCGGGCGGGCCACTGGCGCCGGTGCGGCCATGGCCGGTGCCGGGCGGGCCACCGCCGGACGGGCGGGACGGCTCGGCGCAGCCTCTGCACCACCGCCGTAACCGCCACCGTAGCTGCTGCCGGCCTCATCACCGCCGCCCATCGAGTCCCGCCCGCCGAGCAGTTGCATCGAGTCGGCCACGATCTCGGTGGTGTAACGGTCATGGCCGTCTTTGTCCTGCCACTTGCGGGTCTTGAGGCGGCCTTCGATGTAGCACGAGCGGCCTTTTTTCAGGTATTCCCCCGCGATTTCCGCCAAACGGTCGTACAGCACCACCGAGTGCCATTCGGTTTCCTCCATGCGCTCGCCGCTGTTGCGATCTTTCCAGTTGCGGGTGGTGGCCAGGCGCAGGCTGCACACGGCGGCGCCGTTGGCGGTGTAGCGCACCTCCGGGTCACGGCCAAGATTGCCGATGAGGATGACTTTGTTGATCGAGGCCATGAGGCGCACTCCTGCGGAGGGTAAAAAAGACGGAACATCAGAAAACAAGGCGGCGGATTTTGCCGCACCCCTTGCCTCCCAGCGTCCGCTGCGTACAGGATTCTCCCCTCACTGGGGTGCCGCCAGGCGACGGCGCAGCCAACGCACCACCCCACCCAAGCCGGGGAGTTTGGCGTACAGCTCCTCAGCGGTGTCCCAGTAATCGCGGTGCAGCACGATCCGGCCATCGTCCCCAAAACGCAAGTAACTGGCCCCATGCAGGGTGAAGGCCCATCCCCGCGCCCGGCCATGAAAATCCCAGGTGAGGAACGCCTCTTGCCCCTGTCGCACCCGCGTATGCACCACAAAACGTGGTGCTTCCAGCACGTCGAACATGTGGCGGAAGATGCGTTGCAAGGCGGCAAGCCCCTGCACCTCTTGGAAGGGGTCTTTGAACACCACCGTCGGGTGGTAGTGCGCGCCCAGTTGCACCAAGGTGTCGGGGCGCAGGTGTTCGAAAAAATGCGCCAGACGGGCGAGGGTGGGGTCTTCTTCGGCGGTGTCCATGGCAGCATCCTCACGCACCGGTGATGCGGCGCACCAGGGCTTCGTATCCTCGCATGGGCAGGCAGCCTAGCGCCTTGAGGGTGTAGCTGAAGCGTCGCGGGAAGTGAATCTCAAAATCCCCGCGAGCCCAGCCGGCCAAAATGGCTTGGGCCGCTTGCGTCGGGGTTTGCAGGGCGGGCATGGTGAAGTCGTTCTGCGCCGTCAGCGGGGTGGCGACGAACCCAGGATTGACGAGCGACACCCCCAAACCCAGCGGCGCCAACTCCAAATGCAGCCCTTGGGCCAAATGGATCAGCGCCGCCTTGGTCGGCCCATAAGCCAGCGCCTTGGGCAATGCCCGGTAACCCGCCACACTGCCCACCACACACACATGCCCGCTGGCTTGCGCTCGCAACCGTGGCAAAACCGCCGCCAGCACATGCAGCGTGCCCAGGTAGTTGACCTCCCAGTGGCGCCGGATCACGGCCAAATCAAAGTCGCTGACCCCCATCGGCGTGTAGGTGCCTGCGCACATCACCACCATGTCCAAGCGGGGCAGCAGGGCTTGCGCTTGCGGCGCAGCCAGGGCCACCGCTGCGGCATCGGTGACATCCAGTGCCAGCGTGCGCAGCGCTGGATGGCTGCCCGCCAACCCCACCAGCGCCGCAGAGGGACGGGCCGACACCACCACCTGCGCCCCTTGTGCCAACAGGGCGTCGGCCAGAGCGCGGCCAATCCCGGTGGAGGCTCCCACCAACCACACCCCCCGCCCGTGCCAATCGCGCAGCGGTGGATTCAATGGCGCCCACAAACCCATGGCCATGCTCCTCAGAGTTTGTGAAAGGCCAACGTCACCTCACCCAGGCGAATGCCCCATTTGCTCATCACCGCTTTGTTGAGCATGACGCGGTCATCCATCAGGAACATCCAGTCGTCAAACTGCACCTCCCAGGTGCGGCCATCCACGTTCAGCGCCAAGGTGTAGCGCCAGCGCAGGGCATTGCCGGCAGCATCGCCCTGGGCCTCGCCGACCACGTCCGCCGCCCGGCCGCTGTATCGACCGTCTGGGCCTTTGCGCAAATGCCAAACGCGGCGCTCGGTATGGCCGTCGCTGTAGCGGAAGTCTTCTTCCAGCACGCCTTCATCGCCTTGCCAGCGGCCCACCATGTCCACGGTGAAGCGCTTGACCACCCGCCCCGATCGGTCGGTGAACAGGCCGTGGGCCACCAATCGGCCATTGAAATACTGAGCCAGGTCGAGCCGAGGGGTTTCCTGGGCGTAATCGGTGGGCTGTGGGCCGGCGCATCCTGCCAGCAGGGCCAGCCCTGCCAGCAAGGTCGAGCGGCGCAGGGGACGCCACGGGGCGGGGGTGGAAACGTCAGTCATGGGGCAGCTCCTTGGAAGGTTGAAAGGCCGGATCGCGGGACAGCCACCACAGCAGCCCTCCCGCCAGGCTCTTGAGCACACAGGGCAACACGGCGTAGCCCAGCACCAGGGGCGTCAGTCCGAGCGCGTTGGCTGGGGGGGCGTCCGGCTGGCCGGGTTGGTAGCCCAGGCTGGCCAGCAGGGGCAACGCCATGCCGGCGGCCAAGGCCAGACTCAACTTGCCGGTGAACTGCCACCAGCCAAACCACAGCCCTTCGGCTTGGCCTGCTTGTCCGGCGCGGCGCAGCAGTCCGGCCAGCAGGGCGGGGGGCACACTCAGGTCGGCCCCCTGTGCCAGTCCACACACCAGACAAACGACCGCGAACGCCGCCACGTCGCCGGCGCCCAAACGGGCTGCGCTGACAAAACCCACCACCGCCAGCGCCATGCCGGCACCCCAGGCGCCCACCAGTCCGATGCGCGACACCCCCCGCACCCACAACGGCAGCGACAGCGCCGCCGCACCAAAATACAGCGCCAGCAGCCAAGGCGCGGCTTCGGGCGCCGCCAGCCGGTCGCGGATGAAAAACAGCACCAGCGTGGCGGGCAGCGCACTGGCCAGCCCGTTCAGGCCGTACACCCCGAGCAAGCGACGCAGCGGGGCATGGGCCAGTGGTGCCCACGACGTTCGCCCATTCGGCGGGGATGAGGCCCCTGTCCCGGTGGGTTGCGGCCAGGGCTGGTGCCACAACAGCCCCATCCCCAGCCCGAGCCCGATGGCCAGTGCCCCGGTGCTGGCCTCTAAACCAAGGGTGGCCGGCAGCACACTGGCACACAGAACCCCCAGCAATGCCCAACCCTCGCGCCAGGCGACGACGCGGGTGCGCTGAGTGGCGTCACCGCCCTGCCGGGCGCCCCAGGCTTGGTGCAGCACCGTGAGTCCACCGTGGGCCAGCGAACACAGCATCAGCATGGCCGCCGCCCAAGCCAACAGCCACGCCGGATCACCGCGCCATGGCATCGGCGGAAAAAACAGCCCTGTGAACGCCAGCGCCAGCCCGCCTGCCATGCCCCACGCCAAAGCACGCAAACGGCGCGGATGCGCAAACCACGCATCCACTTGGCGACCGATCCAAGGGTCGATCCACGCATCCAACAGGCGCACGCCCAGCAAGGTCAGCCCCAGCGGAGCCAAGGGCACGGCCAACTCGCGGGCGTAGTGGTCGGGCAGCACTACGTAGAGCGGCAGTGCCGCGAAGGCCAGCGGCCAGCCCAGCAGCCCGTAGGCCCAGCCGCCCACGGGCGTGGTGGGTGTCATGGCTCAGTCTCGCACCAGGGTGAACTGCATCACGTCCGTGGTGCCTGCATCAAAAGCCGCCTCACAGTAGGCGAGGTAAAACTCCCACAGGCGCAAAAACTCCGGCCCGAAACCCTGCGCCCGAACGGCGGGTTCTTGACGAATGAAGGCATGGCGCCAGCGCCGCAGCGTCTCTGC
Organism: Vitreoscilla filiformis; assembly: GCF_002222655.1. Lineage (GTDB taxonomy): Bacteria > Pseudomonadota > Gammaproteobacteria > Burkholderiales > Burkholderiaceae_C > Ideonella > Ideonella filiformis. The sequence continues at coordinate 1,014,361 of NZ_CP022423.1, forward strand.
GTAGTCGGGGCCGAAGGCCAACTCGCGCACCACGCGCAGCCCCGCACGTTCGGCCGCCGCCCGGAACACCGCTGGGCTGGGCAGCAGCCCACCGGGGAAGACGTACTGCTGGATGAAGTCCGTGCCGCTGCGGTAGCGGGGAAACAAGTCGTCGCGGATGGTGATGCTCTGCACACAAGCGCGTCCCCCGGGGCGGAGCTGGCGCCGCAGCGTGTCGAAGAACTGCGGCCAGTACGCTTCGCCCACGGCTTCGAACATTTCGATGGACACGACGCCGTCGTAAGGGCCATCGTCGATGTCTCGGTAATCTTGCAAGCGCAGCGTCGCCCGGTCGGACAGCCCTTGGCAGGCCAAACGCTCCTGCGCCCACGCCAGTTGCGCCGGAGACAGCGTCACCCCTGTGAGTTGCACGTCGCGCCGGGCGGCGTATTCGGCCATGGCGCCCCAGCCGCAGCCGATTTCCAGCACCCGTCCGCCCGGGGTCACGCCCAGCTCATCCAGCGCCCGCTTCATCTTGGCCCGCTGCGCCACCGCCAGAGACTGCTCGAACTGGCCTTCGAACCATGCGCTCGAATAGTTCATCGACCCATCCAGCCACAGCCGGTAGAAGTCATTGCCCAGGTCGTAATGGGCGAGGATGTTGCGCCGGCTGCCGCTGCGCGAATTGCGCCGCCACAGGTGGCGCAGCCGGTAAAACCAGCGCCCCCACACCTTGCCATACACCGCTGATTCCAGCGCCTCGCGATTCGCCAGGCACAAGCGCAGCAAGGCCGGTAAGTCCGGGCTGTGCCAGCGCCCCAGGATGTAGGCTTCACCCAGCCCGACATCCCCCGAGCGCAGCACCTCGGCACACCAGCCCCAGTCGGACACGTGCAACGCGGCCCGAGGGGCATCGCCCTGACCGAAGCGCAACATCCGGCCATCGGGCGTTTGCAGATCCAAGGTGCCCACGCGCAGGCGGGCCAGCAAGTTGAGCAACTGGCGTGCGGCGTGCGGCAGTCCAGCGGGCAGGGCCAGGGAGACCGTGGTGGTGTTCATCGTGGAGTCCCAGAGGAGAGCGAAGGGCCGCCCGTCGTGCGACGGCCGGGGTGGGGCACCACCGGCACCCGTGCCCACCACAGCCGCAGCGCTTGCCAATGGATGCGGGCGAACACGCCCAGCGTCATCCAAGGCATGCGCCACAGCGTGCGGCGTTGCACGGCTGGGGTGAGCGGGAAGAGGGTGCCGGACTGGCTGGTCAGCAGCAGCGGGCCGGTGGCATCGTGATGTTCGATGCGGGCGACCAGGCGGCCAGACGAGGCGCTGCCCGGGGCGGCTGGAATGCGCAGAAAGCGGAAACGATAGTCCCCGGCCACTTGGCAGAAGGGGGAGACGTGGAACACCTTGTCGGCCTGCAAAGTTTGCCCCCACGCCAATTCGGACGCGCCCGGCCCCGGACGCAGCACATACCCATGCCGTTCCCCAAACGTGTTGTTGACCTCGGCAACGATGGCCACCAAAGCGCCGTCGTCCCGGTGGGCATACCAAAAGCTCACGGGTTTGAAGGCGTAGCCCCACACCCGGGGAAAACATTGGAGCCAGATTTCCCCTGTGGCGTCCCTCACCCCCGATTGGGCGAGAACCCGTTCGATCCACGCCAGGCTGTCCTCCTCACCCTCGCCGTGATCCGCATCGTGGAACGCCAGCGGAGCCCAGCGGTTGCGGGCCAAGGCCGGCCAGGGTTGGCGCCGCAGTTGGCGCATGGGCAGCAGCAGGAAAAACCCCTCGTAGGCAAATGCGTGGTGGGTCGGGCGCAAACGGGTGTGGCGCACCCCGCCCACACCCAACAAGGGCACAGCCGGCATCGGGGCATCAGGGGAGGTCGAGGTCATCGCGCTGTGCCTCACGCTGCGGCTGGGGTGGCCCCGACCGACATGGGCTGCCAATGCGCCAGCAGCGCTTGCGCAGCGCGGCGGCCAGACTGCAAACCATCCTCATGGAACCCGTAGCCAGCCCACGCGCCACAAAACCACAGCCCGCGTTGGCCTTGAATGTCGGGCAGCCGCTGCTGTGCGGCCACGGCGGCGGCGTCGAACACCGGGTGGGCATACTCGATGTCGGCATGGACGCAGCGGGCCTGCGGTTCGCGCACGGGGTTGAGGGACACCAGCACCGGCTGCGCCCAGGGCAAGGGCTGCAAGCGGTTGAGCAGGTAGTGCAAGCAGACACGCGACTGCTCCTGCCCCAAGTCGGGTGAGCGTTCGTAGTTCCAGGCGGCCCAAGCCCGGGGGCGTTGGGGCAGCAAGCGGGCGTCGGTGTGCAGCACCGCCCGGTTGGCTTGGTAACGAATCGCCCCCAGCACGGCCCGTTCGGCGGCGCTGGCTTGGCCCCCTCGGGCTTGCAGCAGGGCCAGCGCTTGGTCGGCGTGGCAGGCCAAGACCACCGCGTCGAAGCGTTCGCTGGCCCGGTCGGTGTGAATCCAGACGCCTGCTGCACCCGATCCAGGCGGCAGGGGAACCACCGCCCGCACCGAGGTGGCCGGGCGCACCTCGCAGGTGGCGGGCAACTGCGCCAACAACCGGCGCACGTACTGGCGCGAACCCCCGCGCACCGTGAACCAGCGGGGGCGGTTGCTCACTTGCAGCAGCCCGTGGTTGTGGCAAAAACGGATCAGCGTCCCGATGGGGAAACGCAGCATTTGCGCTGTCGGGCACGACCAGATGCAGCCGATCATCGGCAGCAAATAACCTTGCCGAAACGCCGGGCCAAAGCCATGCCGATCCAAGAAGGCCGCGATGGGTTCGGCCAGTGCGGTGGCTTCGCCGGTCACGGCCAGCGCGGTGGCCAAGCGGTTGAAGCGCAGGATGTCCGCCAACATGCCCCAAAACGCCGGGCGCAGCAGGTTGGCGCGCTGGGCGAACACGGCACCCAGGTCGGAGCCGCACCACTCCAGCGGGCGGTTTTCTCCGGGGAGCAGGCCCGGGGCCTGCACGGAAAACGACATGTCCGACGCCGCCGTCTCCACGCCCAGCGACTGAAACAGCTCGATCAAACCCGGATAGGTGCGTTCGTTGAACACCAAGAAGCCGGTGTCCACCCCGTGGGTGATGCCGTTGAGGGTCAAGTCCAGGGTGTTGGCATGCCCACCGATGTGCGAGGGGCCGGCGTCGAACAAAGTGACACGGGCTTGCTCACGCAGCGTCCAGACGGCACTCAGCCCGGCGATGCCGCCACCGACCACCGCCACGCGGGGTGCCAGCGCCAGGGCGTTCATGAGCACACCTGCCCAAGATTCAGCACCGCAGCGGCCAAGCGTGCCGTGCCGGGCCGATGGGCCATGCGATGGCGGCACGTGGCCAACCCACGCGGCGCACCCGCAGGCAGAACTGAAGAGACCGGGAAGAAAGAAGCTGCGCAGCGCCGAGGGGCGGAAGAAGAAGGGAGGGAGGAGGAAGACCGCCCCCGGGTGCCACCTGAACCGGTCAGGCGACGGCTGCGCAGCTTTGACAAGACGGCTCCAGGGGTCGCGTTCCTGGAGCCGGGGCAAGTGCCGGAGCACTTGAACCCAACCCACGCTCGTCTGACAGGGGGACGATGCATTGGTTCCATGACGAGTCTCCTGAATTTGTAACAAGGCGTCAAAGCGGTGCCAAGGGCACGGTGCTTCGTCGACATGTGGACATTCTGAAGCTAAAAATTCTATTTGTCCAAGACAAATATGGGGATAACGACGCCAACACGGCTTTTTGTCCATGACGGAAGCGGATTTGTCATTGACAATGTAGGCATGAGCTTGTCTGCCCCTGCCTCTCCAACCAGCCTGACCATCGCCGAAGTGGCGCGCGAAACCGGGTTGGGCAAAGACACGTTGCGCGTCTGGGAGCGCCGCTACGGTTTTCCTGTGCCGCAGCGGGATGCCCAAGGTGAGCGTCTGTACAGCGCCGACGATGTGGAGCGCTTGCGCCTGATTCGTCGCCTCATGCTGCAAGGGGGCCGACCGGGGCAGTTGGTCGGCTTGCCGCCGGACGCGCTGCGTCAGCGTTTGAGTGCGGCACCGCCGGCCCCGCTGCCGCTGGGCACACGCGGCACCTTGGAGTGTGCGCCCAGCATGGGCGTGAGCTTATGGGGTGAAAGTCCCCTGTGGGAGTACCGGCCTGGACGCGAAGAGCGAGCAGGACAACCACGAGTCGAGGGCAAGGGCGTCGCTGCGAGGCGGGGTCTGGAGGAAGCCGTAGACAAGAGGTGCGAGGCGACGAACAGAAACCACATAGAGGAGGCCTAGGACGCCAGACGAGCCGGCACTGGATGGCGAAGTCTGATGGTACAGCGTCTAGGGTAGATGTGGCGCTTGTGCATCGACAGTTCACGTTCTTACCTGGGGAGGTCTGCATCACGTGCGGCATGGAAGGAAACGCTTTGCAAGGAAGGATCCCGGAATGGGATGTACCGGGTTATCAACGTCCTAGCGCCGTGGGGAGCTGCCCCCTGCGAGACGAAGAAACAGGCAGCGCCCTTGCGAGCCATGCAGCGCGTGGCGTGGCAACACGTTGCGTGATGGTGCAGAAGTCAGCAGAGGCCGTAGTAGGGGCGCAGGTTAAGCGCGCTGAAGGGCCGAACAACGAGAGACAAGGAGCAGACACAGCCATCTCGACGGCACCGGTGAACCCGAAGCGGGGGAGGTGTGCGGGCGGCGGTGGAGGTGAGAAACGAGCCTTGAGACAAGACGAAGTGAAGCGAGAAGGACTGCTAGAAAAGGTGCTGGACAGGGACAACCTGTTGAAGGCGTGGAAGCGGGTGAGGGCCAACAAAGGAGCGCCGGGCATAGACGGCGTGACGGTGGAGGACTACCCGGAACAAGCGCGGCAACACTGGCCCAGGATCAAGGAGCAGATCGAGCGAGGGCGCTACGAGCCGCAGCCGGTCAGGAGGGTGGAAATCCCGAAGGCTGGAGGAGGCAAGAGGGCGCTGGGCATCCCGACCGTGATGGACAGGGTGATCCAGCAAGCCATAGCGCAGGTGCTGAGCCCGCTGTACGAGGTGGAGTTCAGTGCGAACAGCTACGGGTTCCGACCAGGCCGCAATGCACACCAGGCGATCAAGCAGGTGCAGCAAGACGTCAAGCAGGGCTACAAATTCGCGGTGGACATGGACTTGGCCAAGTTCTTCGACACGGTCGATCACGACGTGTTGATGGGGCTGCTGGGCCGCACCATCGGGGACAAGGTGCTGCTGAGGTTGATAGGCAACTACCTGAGAGCAGGGGTGCTGGTGGGATACCGCGTAGAGCCGAGCGAAGTGGGGACGCCACAAGGCGGGCCGCTGTCGCCGTTACTGGGCAATGTGATGTTGCACGAGCTGGACAAGCAACTGCACAGCAGAGGGCACAGGTTTGCGCGCTATGCGGACGATGTGGTGATTTTGGTGCGCAGCCTGAGGGCGGGGCATCGGGTGATGCACAGCGTCAAGAAGTTTGTGGAGGCAAAACTCAAGCTCAGGGTAAATCAGGCGAAGAGCCAGGTTGCGCCGATGGGAGAGTGCAAATTCCTAGGCTTCACGATCAAGGCGGGCAAGATACGGTGGCACAAGAAGACGGTGGAGAACTTCAAAAGCCGGGTGCGGGGGCTGACGAGGAAAGGCTGGGGGGTGTCGATGGATCACCGACTGGCTGAACTGAGAAAGCACGTGCAAGGGTGGATGCAGTACTACGGCATCAGTCAGTATTGGAGGCCCGTACCGGGGCTAGACGAATGGATCAGAAGGCGGATGCGATCGGTCTACTGGAAACGGTGGAAGAGGAGCAGGACGAAGATCCGGGAGTTGTTGAGGCTGGGCGTGAATAGACGCATGGCCTTTAGGCACGGACTGAGTGGCAAGGGGAACTGGCGCATGGCCAGGAGTCCGGCGTTGCGAATCGCGTTGACAAACGAGAGGTTGCACGAGACGGGCCTGGTGAGCGTGGTGGCCCTGTGGAAGAAGGCTCAGGGGTATACCTGAGCGGGAAGGAGAAGCGAGCTTCGTCGAGCGAGCCGACTTGTTGAACCGCCCACTGCGGACCCGCATGGTGGGTGGTGTGGGAGCTGGGGGCTAAAGACCCCCGGCTACCCGATTGGCGCCCGCCATGGCCCTGTTAGAGCGGCATGACGGTGCGGGTTTACGCGCCCATTTGCACCAAGCCCAAGCGCGGCTGGGGCTGGCGGCGTGGGTGCAGGGGGTGCTGGCCCCCCTCACACAAGCGGTGGGGAGTGGGTGGGCGCAGGGCCAACTGAGCGTGCATCAAGAACACTTGTATTCGGAAGTGGTGCAAGACGTGCTGCGCCAAGCCATTCGTGCGCTGCCCGTCCCTGGGCCGACGGCTCGCCCGCGTGTGTTGCTCACCACGTTGCCGGGGGAGAGTCACGGCCTGGGCTTGTTGATGGCTGAGGCCTTGTTGGCGCTGGAGGGGGCGGCTTGCATCAGCCTGGGCGTGCAGACACCGGTGGATGCACTGGTGCAAGCGGCCCACATTCACCGCGCCGACATCGTGGCGTTGAGTGCCACGGCGTGCCAGCCGGAGCGCAATTTCGGACAAGCGTTGCAGACGCTGCGCAGCCAGTTGCCCGGATCGGTGGCGTTGTGGCTGGGCGGATCGGCCACGATGACACGGCGCACGTGGCCGGCAGGCTGTTGGCCCGTGAGTGCGCTGGCGGACATCGGGCCGCGTGTGCAGGCGTGGCGGTTGGGGGCGGGGTTGGGTTAGGCCTGTCAGCCGTTGTGTCGTAGCGTGGTGCTGCGTGAGTCGTGCGAAGAAATTTTCGTCTTGACTGGACTCTTGCGAGTTGCTTTTGCAGCAACCCGACCCGCGCGGAAGTCTCTTTGTGGGGAGGCATCAATTCCGACGACACGCAGGAAGAGGGTGGGGTCGGTTGCCTGTAGTGCCAACGCCCGCTTCTCGAGCTGTGCAATAAGCACAGCGAAATTGACACGCTCGCCAGTCGGTGCATCCCATTGACGCTCACGCTGTAGCACGACGACGAAGAAGCCAATTTTTGAATTCGCTGCCTGCATGTACTGGCCTTTCAGTTGTTCGTCCAGGGCGATGAAGTAGTCCGTGCCTGTCCAGCGCGCTGACATCTTGAGCTCAATCGTTGCTCGCATTTCGCCGAGCTGGCATAAAACGTCACGCCGAGTTCCCTCGGGAAGAATGGGTTCAAGGGTCACGCCGTAGCGCCCGCTGCTGGCATGGTTCAGCTCGCTGCCAAGGAGCGCCTGGAAGTCTTCCTCCAGTGCCAGACCATCGCTGTCGGTCTTGATGTGCTGCATGGCCACCCGATTGAAGAATCGCCGCAGGCTGAAGTCTCCTTCCTCAATGCTGCGCTTCACGGCAAGGAGGTCGTTATGTATGGCCTGCGCAAAGGCGACAAAATCAGTCACAGGCGGCGCGAAGTCGCGCTCGAACCTGGAGTAGTCCTGCTGCTTAAAAGGAAGAACGAAAGACTCCTCTTCCCGCATCTGAAATTGCAGCAATCGGATGTATTTCACGCGTGTTCCGGTGGCCTTTTCCCGCAGCTCATTCAGCACCTCATAAGCAGCCTGGGATTTCGCGCTCGAAATGGCAGGGAGCAGCGAATCGCGGAGACGCTGGGCGTGATCACGAGCCCCTAAGTAATACACACGGCCATCCTCGTGTGTGAGGTCATCTTTCTCTTGGACTACCGCCATCATCCATTTGTAGAGGGCCGCGAGGGTCTTCAGGCCGTCTCGGCCACGCTGCGCAATGGTGCGCAAGTAGGCTTGGCGATCCTGGCCGACATACGCAGCCAGGTCGAACATGAACTCGTCCGCAGCGCGCAGCGCTGTTGCCCGCCAGTGTTCCCACTTGGCTATAAACGAGTCAGGGTAGTGCTGTAACCAGAACAGTCCCCAGACGACCCCATTTGACCGCAGACGGGCCAACTCCCTGCGGTGGCTTTTGAGCTCGCTACGTGCGGCTTGCTCCTCCGGTGTTTGAGGTTGTGACAGGGGGGCTGTGTCTGGGAGCGCATCCTTGAATGCGATGAACATGCGCGACCAAGCCTCCGCTTCAAACGTGTCTTGATCAATGCCACCGACATTTCCCACAGCAAAGCGGAGTGCCGACTCAAGTGCATGGGCTTCGACCCGTACTGCCGAACTGGTCGCGTAGTTCCAAGCTGTTGCAATGAGCCCACGTTGCACCACTGGAGGCGCATCTGAGAGGTGTCGAATCAGTGCGTCCGCTTTGTCCGCAGATACCGGGCCGGCGTCAGCCGCCTCCAATACGTGTCGGAGCGCGTCAAGCGCTGTGGTCTGGTGTGCACGAACGACTGGCCAGAACCACTTCGGATAGCCGTTGATTTCAAACTGGGCATAGGAGAGCGCTTGACGAACTTCGGCCACAGAAAGTGCTGGGAGTGAGGTGCCGTCCCCAAATTCCAGATGGAGACCTTGAAGCCCCGCGATGGTTGAGTAGTACGTGGAGCTGGTTTTTGTTTCCTCAAATTCCGGCGCTCGGTGGCGCCAGATCGTACTGAGCCCCATGCGTGCTGCGGCCGCGAGTGGCTGACCAGCAGCCTGCTCGAAAGCGGAGAAGTCACATTCACCATAGCGTGAGTTGTGATTCGTCTGGGTGAGCCAACGGGCAATCCAGGCCAGCGCATGGGTGTTTGAGCCGTCTCTCACAGTCTCGATTTGAGTGAGCAGTTTCTCCTTTGAAGTCTCGTCCAGTGTGGGCCTATCCCGTTTTGTTTTCCTGGGGCGTTCGGTCGCTTGATGGGGGGTGGCGTTTTCCTTCAGGGTGATCACCAGTTCGGTGAATCCAGGCTCAGCGAGGGCTGCTACATCAACGTCCTGCCAGAGCGTGTACATCCCCAAGGAGGCCAACGTGCTCCTAATTCCGTCAGCGGTGCGGTCACTCTGCGTAACGACAGCCCGGAGCAGGCTCTGGCGAACCGTGTCGTTAGTCTGCAAAGCTGTGTGCAGTTCAGCGCTGCCAGAGTGAAACTTACCGTGCGCCCGGTAGTACTCCAGACACAGCGCGGTGACGCGTTCGACCGGAAGTGCGGCGCTGCGAACCACGAGCGCCATCAGCTTCTGAACAGCATCCGCGAATTCATTGTGTCTTTGGCTGTACGTCGCGCGATTCGCCTTGCAGTGGCTCATCATGCGCGACTGCAAAGCCTCGACCAGCGTCGCTAGCTGATCAGGGCTGGCGGAGTCTGCAAGCTCGTGGGTAAGGGCCCAGCTCAGATGAAAGCTGCCGCCCTTGCATAAGTACTGCTTGGCAACCAAATCCGCGATTGTTTCGACATCGAAGGCTTTCCATGAGAGTTGGCTCACGAGAGGCCAAAGTGTCTGTTCTTCAAGGTTCGGGCATGCCTTGGCTGCGGTGGCGAGTGCTTGAGCGTCGTCGTCCCTGTTCAGGGACATCAAGTAACGGAGTTGGACTGAATCGCCCAAGAGCTTCGCGTAGTCGTTGTCGTGCTCCGCCAGCACCTTCGTTCGGAGGACATCGAGACGTGCATAGGTTGCGACCTGGAGAAGCGCGATGCGTGCGTGCTGATCCGTCCCGAAGCGCTCGTAGAGATCCAGCAGCGTCGGCTCAATCCCTGCCTTTGCGGCCTGCCAGTAGTTTTCAGCCGTTAGCGTGAACTGATTCCGTCCCAGTGAGTCGCCCAACGTCACCAACCGTTGAAGACTTCTCTCTAGAGCGGTGCGGGCCTCGGCAAGTGGGACTTGGTCGCTGCGCAAATCGCCAAAAAATGCGACTGCCTGTGGTTCTATATCGAGGAGCTCATGCCGACAATGCACGTTGAGAGTCGCGAGCCAGCCCGCAAGTGTCAAGTAGATCCGGTGAACCCCACATTCGCCTGTGGCTGACCTCCACGACAGCGCGGAGATCAGTCGTCGTGCGTTGTCGGGAGACTGAGCCAAAGAACTCAAGCGCTTGGCAGCCAGATACGGCAATAACTGATCGGGGTACAGCTTGACCTGGTGTTGCCCAGAGTCAATGAACAGCCGGGAACCGAGTAAGTAAGACAGTGATTTTTCTGACAGGAGTGAACCAACGAGTGGTCGGCATGACAGGACGCCATCTCGTACCTTGAGCGCATCTGGCGCAAGTTCCATGTTCGGCAACTGACAGACTGCCGAAGCAGCAGCCAGCGTTTCCAATGCCTTTTGAAGGTTCTCGGGCGGTGGGCGGCCTACCAGTTCTTCTCGGCGGTCGGAGCGCTGCTGGGTCTGAACCGCGCTTACCATGCGATCGAAGATGTCCGTGAGGTCGCGAGGTGGGCGATTAACGGGGTCGACGTATGCCAGTATGTCGAGGCTTCCCGGCCCAGCCGCAAGCTCTGCCAGACCAAAACTCCAGGCTGCTTCGAGCAATGCCCTGGGATCGGCGATTCCGTGGCTCTGCTCAAGGTACAGCCTAGCTGCTTGATTTGACAAAGGCAGGAGGCTATAAACCTTCAATGGCTCCTTGACTGCCCGTTTGGCTTGGGTAGGACTGCTGGCATCGAACGCAGCCAGCTCTGCACGCAGCGCGTCTGAGTCTGCGGGCTTCTCCGGCGTTTCCTCGGGTGAGTCTGCTCCGGTTTCACCCGCGTAAAGTGTGACGTCGAGCTCGCCCTGAACGATGTCCAATACAGCCGGAGTGAGCGTGGCCGGGCGAGATGAAAGCACCCAGTTGACGTTGGCGTCCGACTGTCGAACTGCTTCGACTGCTCTGCGAAGTGCGGACTGAAGGCCGGTGTTGCTACCTAACACTGCTTCGTCCAGCGAATCAGCGAACAGGTACAGCCGCTCGTTGGAAGTAGTTTTCCAAGCCGTGAAAGCCTCAGCATTCATCGCATCCAGCGCGATTTCAAAATCCGACTCTTCGAGCAACCTGTGTAGGGGGACAAATACGGCGTGCTGCCCATCCTCGCGGAGGCGTTGTGCACAGACCTTCAGCTCCGTCGTTTTGCCGAAGTTTGCACGCGCGGTGATGAGCGAGTATCTACCCGCGAGGACTTGCTTCCAGTCGAGGCGCTTTTGATCTATGGCGTTGATGAGTAGAAGTTCCTCGATCGAGTACTTGGTCAGGATTCCAAAGCGTCGTTCCAGATCGAGGTAGGGATGCATAGAGGTCCGGTTCAGTAGAGTGCGTCTTCGCTGTCCTCGGCCTGGTCTAGCAGAGGAAGCTCCGTCGATTGGCCCAGCGTAACGCCCCCACGTAGCCTCAAAAGTCGAAAACGCGTTACCGCAAAGAAGTGACAACCGTCAAAGCAAGAATCGGCAGGGGCTTCTTGGAAGCCATGTCGGAGGTAAAACTGTTTAGCAGTTTCATCCATGGCATGGCAAATCAGGAGGTGCGCCCTGATGATCTCGGAGGCTTGTCGGGCACGCAGCACAGCATCTGTCCGCGTCCTTCCCAGTCTTGGTGAACTGCCAGCCGGCCCAACACGATGACTGGCAATGGATCTGGCATGTTGCGGCGCCAGACGGCTGTGGGCGCGGCGTGTCGGGTCAATCCACCAGCAGCCAGCGCGTAAAACGCCACCACCTGTGAGTGCTCTTTTTCGGTCACCACGTAGGTTTTGGCGGCACCCTCTTGGCTGGATAACGCTCGACGTTGGAGCCATGTGGCCAAGTCCGGATGACGGCACGCAAACTTCGACAGATCGTGCTCGACGGTGAGCACCGCTGGGGGATTCAATCCCAAGGAGCGGGGCTGGCCAGCAGGGCGAGCAGCTTTTCGTTCTGCGCCAACGGCGGGTTCATGATTTTCTCGAACTGATATAGCTGGTTTTTGTCGATGTTCGAGCATGAAGTCTGTGCGGCTTTTGCCTTGAAGTTGTGCTGCGCAATTCACGGCCGAGTCGTTCGATCGACCAGCGTCCGTAGAGCGCTCCATGAGGTGGCGCACGCCCCTTGCGCTCAGGGTTGGTGGGGGTGCAGATCGGATGGTGAGCCCCCGAGTGGGCACGCCGCACTGACGGTCTGACCCCGCTGCCAGCACTGGCCAGTGGCTTGCCGATCCGGATGCGGGGTGCCTTCCCGGTCGATGCGCGCCACCACGCTGCGCCAACTCACCGCGCCCTGTCGATCCACCACCAGATTCAGCAGCCAACCGGTGTTCATCGCTTCGTGCTCAAACCCATTGAAAACGAAGTTGCCCAAGCTGTAGATGATCGGTTTGCCTTGGTACACCTCGGTGTCCTGCACGACGTGGGGGTGGCCGCCCACCACCGCGTCGGCCCCCGCGTCGATCAGCTTGCGGGCCAGCGCACGCTGTCGGGCGCTGGCCTGGGGCTCGTACTCCCAGCCCCAGTGCATCACCGGAATCACCACATCGGCCCGGTGCTCTTCGCGGGCCAAGCGGATGTCGCGCTGCACCTGGGCATCCTCGCTCCAGGCGACGCCGGGTTTGTCCACATCGGCTTCGAAATGGCGGGGCAAAAACTCGTTGTAACCCAGCAGCGCGATGCGCAAACCTTGGCGTTCGACGATCAGCGGGCGATGGGCTTCGGCCAAATCACGCCCCCCGCCGAATTGGGGCAGGCGCTGGGCTTGCAGGCGGTCGAGCATGTCCGCGAAGGCCTCGGTGCCAAAGTCCCCCGAGTGGTTGTTGGCCAGCCCAACCGCGTCGAAATGCCGCTTCAGCACCGGCAACACACGCGGATGCGCTCGGAAGGCGTAAGGCTTGCCCGGCTCGGCGCTGCCTCGGCGGCTCACCACGCACTCTAAGTTGGCCACGCGCACATCGGCGGCGTTCAGCCAAGCGGCAAAAGGCGCAAAGGGGTCGCGCCCTTGGCGAATCAGACGGCCAGGGGTTTCATCGAGCATGACATCGCCCACAAACGCCAGCCGAACCGACGGCCCCTCGGCCCGCACGCTGGGTGACAGGCCCAAGCCCACAAGCACGAGCCAGGATACGCAGCGCAGTCTCATGGGGCTTCATCCTTCAGCAACGTGCAGTGGTAGAGCAGCTCACTGCCCGTGCGGGGGCTGTACACCCGCTGCTGGCCTGTGAGCGAGGTGCGTGAGGGGGTGGGATGGTCGTAAGTCGCCAGGTGGAGCAGCACGTATTGGCGCGGGCTGTAAGCGTAGGCGTACAGCCGCACCGAGGTGGCCTGTTCCCCCTGGGCTTCGAGCACCGCTTTGAATCGAAATGACCGGCCAATCGGCGTGGCCGCTGCCCGGTAGGGGTCGGACGTGGGGTGAAACGTCAAGGTGTGCAGTTCGTTGCTGGCTTGCAGCTCGCATTGCAGGTGCAGGGCGGGCGCTGGGGCCGCTTGGCTCACCAGCGGCAGCAGGGCCGCCCCGATCATCCCCATCAGGCCACGCATGGGCATCGTCAGCACTCCACGATGTTGACCGCCAGCCCACCGCGTGCGGTTTCTTTGTACTTGGTGAGCATGTCTGCACCGGTTTCGCGCATGGTTTTGATCACCTTGTCGAGGCTGACGTAATGGCTGCCATCACCGCGCAGCGCCATGCGGGCGGCGTTGATCGCCTTGACCGCCGCAATGGCGTTGCGTTCGATGCAGGGAATTTGCACCAGGCCACCGACCGGGTCGCAGGTCAAGCCGAGGTGGTGCTCCATGCCGATTTCGGCGGCGTTTTCCACTTGCTGCGGCGTGCCACCCAGCACGGCACACAGCGCACCGGCGGCCATGCTGCACGCCACGCCCACCTCGCCTTGGCAGCCGACTTCCGCCCCGCTGATGCTGGCGTTTTCTTTGTAGAGCAGGCCGATTGCGCCGGCGGTGAGGAGAAAGTCGATCACCCCGGTCTGCGTCGCGCCATGCACAAACACCGCGTAGTAGTGCAGCACGGCGGGGATGATGCCGGCGGCGCCGTTGGTCGGTGCTGTCACCACCCGACCGCCAGCCGCGTTTTCTTCGTTCACGGCCAGGGCGTAGAGGTTCACCCAGTCCAGCACTTGCAGCGGGTCGCGCAGGGCGGCTTCGGGGTGGCTGCACAGTTGGCGGTGCAGGTCGGGCGCCCGGCGACGCACTTTGAATCCCCCCGGCAGTGTGCCCTCGGTGCGGCAGCCGCGCTCCACACAGGCTTGCATGGTGGCCCAGAGGTGCAGCAGGCCGGCGTCGATGTCGGCGTCGGGGCGCCAGTGGCGTTCGTTCACGCGCATCACGCCGGCGATGCTCAGGCCCTCACGCTGGGTCAGCGCCAGCAGCTCGGCAGCACTGTGGAAGGGCCGGGGCAACACTGTGGTGTCCGGCGCGATGCGGGCGTGGCGGGGGCCATCGGCCAGCGCTTCCTCAGTCAGCACAAAACCGCCGCCCACCGAGTAGTAACAGCGTTCGGTCAACACCGTGCCGGCGGCATCCCAAGCCGTGAAGCGCATGCCGTTGGCGTGCAGCGGCAGGCGTTCGCGGCGGTGCAGTACCAAATCGTCTTTCTCATGAAACGCGATGGGGTGCGTGCCCAACAGCGCCAAGCGTTTCTCAGCGCGCACCGTGGCCAGGCGGGGTTCGATGCTGTCGATGGGCACCGTGTCCGGTGCCTCGCCCAGCCAGCCCAGGAGCACGGCTTTGTCGCTGCCATGGCCTTTGCCGGTGGCGCCGAGGGAGCCATACAAATCGGCGCGCACACGGGCGGTGCGGGGCAGTTGGCCGGCATCGGCCAGACGCTGAACGAAGCGCTGCGCTGCCCGCATCGGCCCCACGGTGTGCGAGCTGGACGGGCCAATGCCCACCTTGAACAAATCGAAGACGGACACGGCCATGGGCTCCCCCTCTCAGGGCAAACGGGCGATGCGCAACCCCGTGAACAGCGACATCACCAGCGGCAACGAGCGCACGCGGTTGGCCGAGCGGGTGCTTTGATGCACGCTGTCCCAACTGCCGCCCCGAGCCACCGCCAGGCCGGACGCGCCCCAGGCGCTGCCATCGGTGGGGGCGTCGGTGTAGCTGTCGTGCCAGGTGTCGCGCACGATTTCCCAGGCGTTGCCGTACACGTCATACAAGCCCCAGGGGTTGGGCTTCTTTTGGCCAGTGGGGTGCAGGCGTTTGTCGCTGTTGTCCGCATACCAAGCGTATTCACCGAGGTGGCGTTCTTCGTCGCCGAACGACCAGCGCGTGGTGGTGCCGGCCCGGGCGGCGTATTCCCACTGCGCTTCGCTGGGGACGATGTAACGCTTGCCCGTCAGCTTGCTGAGGGCCTCGGCAAACTCTTGGGCATCGCCGCGTCCGATGCCGATCACGGGGCAATGGTCACCGCAGCGTGACAGCATCAACTGCGTCGCGCCATCGCCCATGACAGCGCGCCACAGCCCTTGGGTCACTTCGTGCTGGCCCATCCAAAAGCCCGAAACAGTGACCGTGCGGGTGGGGCCTTCATGCTCCCAGCGCCCCGCTTCCTGTTCTGGCGAGCCCATCTGAAAACGGCCCGCCGGGATGCCCACCAGCGAGAAACACACGTCTTTGATGCACTCCCGGTCGGTCTGGCCCGCTTGGATGCCACCCACCCGCGACATCGACGCCGTCGGTTTGGCTGTGGCCGCAGGGGCGGGCGGTGGTGCGGGCGTCTGCGTTGGCGTGGGGGGCGCGGCGGGCGTGGGGGGCGGTGGATCGGCGCTGGCGACCGTGACGCTGCCGGGACGGAAGAAAAACTCCCCGTCGAGCGCACCTTCCATCCAAGGTTGCTGGTCGTTTTGGCTGCTCTGGCGCACATCGGCGGCGACGCGCTTGAGCATGCTCTCCACCGGCACCCCCGGCGTGCTCAGGTGTTTGAGCAAGTAGCTGGTGTACAGCCCGTTGCTGCCCGTGCCATCGGCGGCGACGCTGCCCGGGCGGGTGGCAAAGTGCAGCAGCGTGCCCGAGGGAGCGGCGTCCAGTTTGGCCAGGCCGCGCTGGGCGCTGCGGAAACTGCGGGTGTAGGGGTTGTCGCGGCAAGCGTCGATCAACAGCAGTTTCACCCCGGCTTTGGACTCGTCCAGGCGTTCCAGCCACTGGCTCAAGTTGATGCTGTTGAGCGGCACATCGGCCTCGACCTTGATGACCGCATCGACCGCCGGCAGGTAGTTCACCCCTTTGACCTGCAAGCCGTGGCCGGCGTAGAACAACACCACGTCGTCCCCGGGCTGGATGCGGTTGGTGAAGGTTTCCAGCGTGCGGCCAATGTCGTCGCGGCGCAGGTTGCGCACCAGCGTGACGTTAAAACCGAGCTGGCGCAGGGCTTTGTCCATGGCCACCGCGTCATTGACGGGGTTTTTGAGGGGGGACAGCAGGTAGTCTTTGTTGCCGATGACCAAGGCCAGTCGGGCGGCTTCAGCCACACTGAGCTGTCCCCACAGCCCCACGGCCAGCAACCCACTGCCGAGCCACCCGAGACAACGCCGAACTGAAAAGCGCGAAATCGCCATGACACACATGTCCATGTGAAGAAATGAAAACGGGAGCAGGCCCTTCACCTCAACGTTGCGGCATCCAGCCGCAGTTGACGTGCTGAACCCACCCAAGCCCCATCGCGGGACAGCGCCGTGCCCGCCGCTTCCAAATCACCCACGATCACCGTGCGCAACTGGGCGGTGTGCCAGTAGCGGGCGGCAAAGTCCTGCACCTCTTGGGCGGTGACGGCCAGCACCGCCGGCACCACGTCCCCGACCTCGTTGAGCGGGCGTTGCCGTTCGACCCGGTCGATCACCAAACTGGCCAGGCCGGCGGTGGTGTCCAACTGACGCGCAAAACCACCGACCAAACCCGCTTGACGGGCCGCCAACTCGGTGGGCGTCGGGGCCTCGCGGGCCAGGCGCAGGATTTCCTCCCGCATGACCTGTTCCACCTCAGCGGCACTGCGGTGGCTGGTCTGGGTGCTGGTGACCAGCACGCCCCCTTCCGGGTACAGGTTGAGCCCCGCGCTGGCGCCGTAGCTCAACCCCCGCTTGATGCGCACCTCTTGGTTGATGCGCGCTGAATAACTGCCGCCCAACACCTCGGCGGCCACCTGGGCGATGCGGCGTTGTGGATCGTCAATGCCCACCGGCATCGGCGCCAGCACCACGACCCCGCTCTGGCCTGCGCCTGGCAAGTCGAGCAGCACCCGCGAGGGCAACGTCGGGTCGGCCACTTGGGGCGGTGGCGCGGTGGGGGTGGGGCCGTGGGCACGCCAATCTCCCCAGTGCCGCCGGGCCAGCAGCAGGGCTTGAGGCAGGCTGATGTCCCCGGTGAACACCAAGCTGGCCCCATGAGGCCGGGCCTGGCGTTGGTGCTGGGCCAGCACGTCGGCGTGGTGGATGCGCTCCAAGCTGTTGCGCGTTTGGGGCTGGGCGTAGGCACTGCGCCCCCAGGCCACACGCCGCGCAATCAACCCCGCCAAGGCCGACGGATCGGCTTGTTCGAACTTCAACCCATCAATGGCCCGTTCACGCACCCGCGCCAATTCACGCGCTGGCAGGGTGGGGCGGCGGATCACATCGGCCAACAGCTCGGCGGCGGTGTCCAAGTGGGAGGTGGCCACGGTCAGGCTGAGGGCGCTGCCCCGCCAATTGGTGGCGCTGTGCAAACCGCTGCCCAGGGCTTCCACACGGCGGGCCAAGTCGGTGGCATCCAGGGCGCGTCCCCGGTGGAGGGCGCCCCGCGTGCGCAGTTCGTGGGTCAGATCGGCCAAGCCGGTTTGACCTGGCGGGTCGGCCAAAGCGCCCGTGCCCAGGTGCAAGGCCATCGTCACCAGTGGCAAGCCGGGGCGAGGGGCCACGATCACCCGCAGGCCATTGCCCAGCGTGGTTTCTTCAAAACGGGGCAACACCAACGGGCGTGGGCGGCCAGGCACTGGCGGTTCATCCACACCCGGAATGGCCCAGGACGACGTGGGCAGCAAACCCGCACCCAGCAGGCCCTGACCGAGCCAGCGCAGCACAGGACGGCGCGTCCAGACGGGGCGAGAGGGGGTCATGAGGGGCGCTCCTCGGCCTGGGGGGCCTGGCTGTAGTACAGGGTGGCCATCGGGCGGTCGATGACGTGGCGGCGCAAAGCTTGGCGCACATCTTCGGCGCGCACGGTTTGCAGGGCCATCAATTCCCGATCGGCTTGAGCGGGATCCCCGCCGTGGATCATGGCCCAGCCCAGGGCATCGGCGCGGCCTTCGGGCGTTTGGCGGCCGACCAAGGCGGAGGTCAGCACTTGGGTGCGGGCCTTGTCCAGCTCGGCGGCGGGGATGGGGCCGTGGGCCAGCCGGCGGATGTCGTCGAGCAGCGGCGCCACCAGGGCTTCGGGGCGATGCGAACCGGCGGCGATGGCATAGGCGGTGATCGAGCTGGCGTCGGTGTAAAACGAGCAACTCCAGCCCGCACTTTGGGCGATGCGGCGGCGCTGCACCAGCCCTTCATGCAAGCGCGACGCTTCACCCGAGGACAACAGCACCTGCGCCACTTGCAACGCCAGCCCGTCGGGGTGGCTGGCGGGCGGGCCTTTCCAGAGCAACACCGTGGCTGGCAAAGGGACGTTGGGGCCGTGCAGATGAACCGGTGCGGGGCTGTGCGTCCAAGCCGGTTCGCGCACGTTGACGCGAGGAATGGGCGAGGAGGGCCGCCGAATGGGGCCGAAGTAGCGGTTCACCCAGCCGTCCAACTGCATCGGGTCAAAGTCACCGACGACGATCAGGAAGGCGTTGTCTGGGCGGTAATAGGTGGCATGAAACGCCTGCACATCCGCCAGCGTCGCCGCATCCAGGTCGGTGATGCTGCCGATCACCGGGCGCCGGTACGGGTGAACGTCAAAAGTGTGGCCCACCATGGCGTTGAACAAGCGGCCATAAGGGTCGGCGAGGACACGCTGGCGATACTCCTCCTGCACCACCGCCCGCTCGCTCAAAAAATTGGCCTCATCGACGTTCAGGCTGGCCATGCGCTCGGCCTCGGCCCACAGGATGCGCTCCAAGTGATGCGAGGGCACCAAATTTTGGTAAGTGGTGTTGTCTTCCGAGGTGAAGGCGTTGTTCTGGCCGCCCACATCTTCGGTGAGGCGGTCGATCTGCTCGGGCGCCATGTGGCGCGTGCCCTTGAACATCAAATGCTCGAACAGGTGCGCAAACCCTGAGCGGCCTTCGGGATCGTCCTTGCCGCCGACGCGGTACCACACCTGCACGCTCACGCTGCCACTGCCGCCACCGGGCAAGGCCAGCACTTCCAGCCCATTGGCCAGGGTGCGACGCAGGCAGGCCATGGGCGGCACGTGCAGCAGCGGTTGCGCACTGCTGGCCGCCGCCCACGCTGCTGGTGCTTCAGTCAGCAGGGCGGCGCTGCTCAGGGCCAGGTGGCACAGCCAGCGGCGCCGATCGGGTCGATGGATCATCGGCAGACTCCTTGCGCATTGAGCCGGTGATCATGTCGAAGCGGAACATGCGGCACTCGATGGCCCCGTTCCACATCGGCACGCGCCGGCTTTCTTTGAGGCGCATCAGGCTGGGCAATCGGGCCTCTGGGGTGAGCACCCAAGCTGTCCAGCCGGTGTAATGTTTTTTCCAGTGGGCGGCGAGGCGGGTGTAGAACTCACCCGCGTCGGCAGCTCCCTCAAAGCGTTCGCCCTGGATCGTGTCGTACCCGCCCGAGCCTTGCCCTTTGGGGGCGATGCGCTCGCCATAAGGCGGATTCATCATGAGTATGCCCGCACTGGCCGGTGCGGGACGTTGCAAAGCGTCGGCGGTTTTGAACTGAATCGACCGGGCCACGCCGGCGCGTTCGGCGTTGCGGGTGGCAAAGTCGGTCATGCGGAAGGACACGTCCCCCGCCCAGACAGGCACCGCTGGCGCATGCACCGCCGCTTCGGCCTGTTGGCGCAGCGTGCGCCAGGTGACGAGTTGATCCCGAAACGGCAACAGCTTTTCAAACGCGAAGCGCCGATGCAGCCCCGGCGCCATGCCGCAGGCGATTTGGGCCGCTTCAATGGCGATGGTGCCCGCCCCGCAACACGGATCGAGCAGGCCGCCGTCTTCCTCCCGACCATGCCAACCGGCGGCGGCCAGCATGGCGGCGGCCAGGGTCTCCTTCAGCGGCGCTTCGCCCTTGACTTCGCGCCAACCGCGTTTGAACAGCGCTTCGCCCGACAAATCCACCGACAAACTCGCCTGCTCCGGCCCCAAGTGCAGCACCAGGGACAGGTCGGGAAAGCGTGTGTCCACGTTCGGGCGCTCGCCGCAGGCGTCACGCAGGGTGTCGCACACGGCGTCTTTGATGCGCAGGCCCGCAAAGTTCAGGCTGCGCAGCGGGCAGCGCCAAGCGGAGGTGTCCACCCGCAGCGTTTGGCGCGGCGTGATCCAGTCTTGCCAGCGCACGCGCCGGGCCAAGGCGTAGAGATCGTGTTCGTCGCGGTAGGGGCCATCGGCGACCGGCCACAGCACGCGCTGCGCCAGGCGGCTGCCCAGGTTTAGGCGCATGGCCTCCTCGCGTCCGCCCTGGACGTAAACGCCCCCCCGTCCGGCTTCTACCGGCGTGCCCGCTGGCAACAAACGGGCGCACTCGGCCTCCAAAAACGGTTCGACGCCCGCTGCACAGGGAAGGAACAACCAAACAGGAGTCATAGGGCTTTGCGAAGGTTGGCCGGGGCGATCTTGAGCGCCTCGCGGTATTTGGCCACGGTGCGGCGGGCGACTTGAATCCCTTGCTCTTCGAGCATGTCGGCGATTTGGCTGTCCGACAAGGGTTTGGCGGTGTTTTCTGCGGCGACGAACTGCTTGATGAGCGCCCGCACGGCGGTGGAGCTGGCGTTGCCGCCCGCGTCGGTGTTGAGGCTGGAGCCGAAGAAGTATTTCAGCTCGAAGGTGCCAAATGGCGTGGCCATGTATTTGGCCGTGGTGACGCGGCTGATGGTGGACTCGTGCAAGCCCAACTCGTCGGCAATCTCGCGCAGCACCAGCGGTTTCATGGCGATCTCGCCGTGGGTGAAGAACGCCTTTTGCCGTTCGACGATGGCTTGGCTGACGCGCAAAATGGTGTCAAAACGCTGCTGGATGTTGCGGATGAACCAGCGGGCTTCCTGCAAGCGTGCGGAGAGCGTGCCGCCGCCACGCTGGCCTTTGATCGCCTGGGCGTACACATCACTCACCCGCAGTTTGGGCATGACATCGGGGTTGAGTGTGGCCTTCCAATTCCGCCCGGATTTGACAACGATGACGTCGGGCACCACCACCAAGCGCTCGGCTTGGATGAAAGGCCGGCCCGGTTTGGGCTCACACGCGACGATCAGGGCTTGGGCTGCCTTGACGATGGTGTCATCGCTGCGGGTGGCCAGCGCCAGTTTTTTCATGTCCCGCTTGGCCAACAAATCGAGGTGCTGCGCCACGATGACCAGCGCACACTCACGCACCGCACTGGGCGGATGTTGGCGCAGTTGCAGGCCCAAGCATTCGGACAGGTTGGCCGCTCCCACGCCGGTCGGCTCCATGCTTTGCAGCCACTTCAGGCCGCAGCGCAGTTGATCGAGCAAGTCTTCGCGTGCTTCGGGGTCGTCCAGCCCGAGGGCGTCGGCCAGGCGTTCGGCGATGTCTTCGAGGGTGCCATCGAGGTAACCATCGTCGGTGAGGGATTCGATCAGCACATGCACGCTGGCCGCATCCTGTGCCGACAAACGCATGCCCAGCAACTGCGCCCGCAGATGCTCCTGCAACGTCGGGCCAAAGACCGAGCGCTCCTGCGGCTCGAACTCCTCATCGCCGTTGGTGCTGGCGTTGCCGCTGGGGGTTTCGCGGATGCCGTCGAAATCATCGGCTTCGGTGCCGTTTTCCCAATCGGCGCGTTCGGTGGTGCCGAAGTCACCGGCTTCGAGGCTGGCGGGCTCGTCGCTGCCGGGGCTGTCGGCCTCATCACGCGGCGTGGCGCTTTGGCTGAGGGTGCCCAGGCCGAACTCCATGGGCGCCATCTCCTCCTCGTGCTCCAGAAACGGGTTTTGTTCGAGCATCTGCTCGACTTCTTGGTGCAACTCCAGCGTCGAGAGCTGGAGCAGGCGGATGGACTGCTGCAACTGCGGCGTCAGCGCCAGGTGCTGAGACAGGCGAACCTGAAGCGTGGGTTTCATCGTGACGCGAGGATGGGGGTTGGGGTGATGATCATCGGCATCACATGCGGAAATGTTCACCCAGGTACACGCGGCGCACGTCTGGGTTGTCGATGATTTGGGTGGGCGTGCCTTCAGCCAGCACAGAGCCCTCGCTGATGATGTAAGCGCGATCGCAGATGCCCAGCGTTTCGCGCACGTTATGGTCGGTGATGAGCACGCCAATGCCGCGTGCCTTCAAGAAACTGATGATGCGCTGGATCTCGATCACCGCAATCGGATCGACGCCGGCAAACGGCTCGTCCAGCAAAATGAAACGTGGCTGCGTGGCCAGCGCCCGGGCGATTTCCACCCGCCGCCGCTCGCCACCGGACAGGGCCGGTGCCGGCGAATCGCGCAAACCGGTGAGGCTCAAATCGTGCAGCAGGGTGTCGAGTTGGCGCTGGATTTCGGTGGGGGTATACGGTTTGCCTTGGGCGTCGTATTGCAGTTCCAGCACGGCGCGGATGTTTTCATCCACGGTGAGTTTGCGAAAAATCGACGCTTCTTGCGGCAGGTACGACAGCCCCAGGCGCGAACGCTGGTGGATGGGTTGGCGCTCGACGCTTTGCCCATCGATGTGAATCTGGCCCGCATCGCAGCGCACCAAGCCGACGACCATGTAGAACGTCGTTGTTTTACCCGCGCCGTTGGGGCCGAGCAAGCCCACCACTTCACCCGCCGCGACCGACAGATGCACGCTCTTGACCACCGTCCGGGCGCCGTACGTTTTGCGCAGTCCGCTGGCTTCGAGGCGGCTGGAGGGCGTGCGGGGCCTCATGGCTGACCCTCCGGGGCTTGGCGCGGCACAAACACCAACCGCGCTCGGCCATTGGCCGGTGTGGAGGCCGCTGCCCCGGCTGGCGGGGAGCCGCCTTCGAACACCAGGGTGTCGGCCTTTTGGTCGTACACGATGACGGCGGCGTGGGCTTCGTCGCTGACTTTGCCGTTGCGCAACACGCGCAGCTTGGCGTCTCCGATGAAACGCACGCGCTCGGCGGCGCTGTCATACTCGACGCGGTTGGATTCGGCTTCGACCACTTCGTCTTGCCGGTCGCGCTTCTGGCGAAAGCGCGTGGGTTGCAGGGACGATCCTCGGGCCTGGGCCATGAAACGCCCCGGCGCTTCTTCGCGAATCTCCACCCGCTCCGCCAAGATGCGCAGCGTGCCTTGGGTGATGGACACGTTGCCGTTGAGCACCGTGATTTTGCGGTTCAGATCGACGGACGCGGCTTGGCGCCCATCACTCTCCACCACCATGGGCTGCAAGCGATCCGCCCGTTCGGCGTGGCACAGCGGCGCGGCACACAGGCCCAGCAACAACACAACAGACGAGGTCGAGCGCATCATGGTTTTCGGCATAGAAATTGCTTTGATTCTATGCCACCCCGCTGCGCTGTGGCGGGGCCATGGCAAAAAACCAGCCGCTCAGGAGGTGCGGCTGGGGGTGCGGCTTTACGGCCCGCTGCGGGTCACGATGGAGCTGGAGCCCGAAGACTGGAGGCGTTCGCGCAACTGGTCGGCTTCTTCGCGGGTGGCGAACGGGCCGATGCGCACGCGGAACATGGTGCGACCGTTGATCTCACGCTCGTACACCTTGGCATCGTAGCCTTGCGCGGCCAAGCGGGCACGTTGCTGCTCGGCTTCGCTGGACGTCGAAAACGCCCCGATCTGCACTTGGTAGATCGGCACCATCTGGTTGGGCGGATTGGTCGGCGTGCTGGGGGTGGGGCGCGGGGGGGGCTCGGGGGGGCTGGGGCGCTCGGGGGTGGTCAGCGGATCGCGGCCAGCCAAGATGGCGGCAGGGTCGCGGGTGCTGTTTTGCATCAGGATGGGCCGGGTGGGGGCGCTGCCCGCGCTGGCACTGGTGGCTGTGGCTGGCGCAGGGTTGGAGGAGGGCAGCGAGGCAGCGTCCTGGATGGCTCGTGCGGCACGCCCCGCCAAGCCGGCGTTCGGATCCCAATGGCGCAGGCGTTCGGCTTCAGCGGCTTCTTGTTCGGGGGTGCGGCGGTTGCCGGTTTTGTTGTCCACGAACGGCATGGGCATTTTGGTCACGTACATGGCCACCCCCAACGCGATGATCAGCCCGACGAGCAGCCCCACGATGATGCCCATGATCACCCCGCCACGCTGACGCATGCGGGAAACGAAGGGGATGGCAGATTTCATGCGGACTCCGTGACGGCTTCGCGGCTCATCGACTCTGGGGCGCTCACCCCCAGCAGACCCAAGGCGTTGCGCAGCACTTGGCGCGTGGCGGCCAGCAGGGCCAAGCGCGCCCGTGCCAGGGCCGCATCTTCAACCAAGAAGCGTTCGGCAGCGTAGTAGCTGTGGAAGGCCGAGGCCAAGTCGCGCAGGTAGAACGCCACGTCGTGCGGCGCCAGCGAGGCGGCGGCCCCGCTCAACATGCCGGGGTATTCGGCCAGTTTGAGCATGAGTGCCAGTTCGCTTGGTGCCGTGAGCAGACTCAAGTCGGCGCTGGCCAAATCGGCGGTGGCGATGCCTTGTGCGGCCCCTTGGTTCAGCACCGAGCAAATGCGCGCATGGGCGTACTGGACATAGAACACCGGGTTCTCGTCGTTTTGCTTCAGGGCCAGGTCGATGTCGAAGGTGAACTCGGTGTCGGCCTTGCGGCTGATGAGGAAGAAGCGCACCGCGTCGCGGCTCGTCCACTCGATCAGGTCGCGCAGCGTGACGTAGCTGCCGGCGCGCTTGCTGATTTTCACCTCGGCGCCATCGCGCACCACGCGCACCATGGTGTTGAGCACGTAGCTCGGGAAGCCTTGCGGAATCCCCAGCCCCACGGCCTGCAAACCGGCGCGCACGCGGGCGATGGTGCCGTGGTGATCCGTGCCTTGGCAGTTGATGCAAGTGGTGTAACCGCGCTCAAACTTGGCGATGTGGTAAGCCACGTCCGGCAGGAAGTAGGTGAACGTACCGTCCGACTTGCGCATCACGCGGTCTTTGTCGTCGCCGTAGTCGGTGGACTTGAGCCACAGTGCGCCGTCTTGCTCGTAGGTTTTGCCTGAAGCCACCAGCTTGGCCACGGTGTCTTCGACGCGGCCCGAGGTGTAGAGGCTGGATTCGAGGTAATAGCTGTCGAACTGCACGCCAAAGGCTTGCAAATCCAAGTCTTGCTCGTGGCGCAGGTAAGCGACGGCGAATTGGCGGATGCCGTCCAGATCGTCCGGATCGCCCGAAGCGGTGAACTCGCGGTCATCCGCTTTCACCGTTTTTTTGGCGAGGAAGTCGGCGGCGATGTCGGCGATGTAATCGCCGTTGTAGGCACTCTCGGGCCAGCCATCATCACCCGGCTTCAGGCCCTTGATGCGGCACTGCGTCGAGGTCGCCAGCGTGGCAATTTGCACGCCTGCATCGTTGTAATAGAACTCGCGCAGGACTTCGTAGCCTTGCGTTTGGAACAGGTGGCACAGGCTGTCGCCGAGCGCACCTTGGCGCGCATGGCCGACGTGCAGCGGGCCGGTCGGGTTGGCGGAGACGAACTCCACCATCAACTTTTGGCCGTTGGCGCTTTGGCGACCGAAGCAGGGGCCGCTGTCCAGCACCTCACGCACCACGGCTTGTTTGGCGGCCGGTTTCAGGCGCAGATTGATGAAACCGGGGCCAGCGATCTCCAGCGCGTCCACCCATTGCTGAATCGCGGGCTGGGCTTGGAGAGCGTCGATGAGTTGCTGGGCCACAGCACGCGGGTTGCTGCGCAGTGGCTTGGCCAGTTGCATGGCGGCGGTGATCGCCAGATCGCCATGCGCGGCCTGTTTGGGCTGCTCGAATTGAGGGACGAGGGTGGAGTCGGGGGCCAACTGCTTCACCGCAGTGGCCAGCGCGACTTGGAGTTGGGCCTTGGCTTGGATCATGGAGCGGGATTCTAGGAGGGGGATGATGCGCGGCATCCACAAGCGTGTGTCCACCGTCCACCTGGGCGATGCGTTATGCGCACTTCGGTCATCGGTCGATGGCCGTTCTTGTTCAAGGAGTTGGTATGAAGAAGTTGTTAAGCGTGGTGGCTCTGAGCGTGTGTGCCCTGTCGGCCATGGCACAAACCGCAGCGGTTCCGCCGGCGGCGCCGGCGTCGGGTGTCAAGCCTTGCTTGAGCGAAGCCAAAGCCAAGGGCCTCCAAGGCGCTGAGCGCAAGACCTTCTTGCAAGAATGCCGTGCCAACCGCAAGGCCGAGCACGCCAAAAAGCGCGAAGCCTGCGTGGCCGAAGCCGGCCAGCAAAACCTCAAGGGCGCTGAGGCCAAGAAAGCCATCCGCGCTTGCATGCAAAAGTGAGCCCGCTGGGGCGCTGCGGTGACCCTTGATCACGGGGGGCGCACCGCTTGATGGCCGCCCCGCACCGGCGTGATACTGAGTGCAACGTAAAGTCTTGTGTCTGAGCGGCCGACGGGCGTCGGCTCGGATCGGGGGAAGCGATGAAACTCCAGTCTCTGCTGCCTGTGGGCAAAACCATCACCGTGCTGGCGCTGCTGGCCGGTTTGTCACCCCTGGCCCAAGCTGCACGCTTGGCGCTGGTGGTGGGCAATGACAACTACCAAAACGTCACCAAACTGCGCAACGCACGCAACGATGCGCAGTCTCTGGCGCGTGAGCTGGAGGCCGCTGGCTTCAGCGTTACGCGGTTGCTGGACGGCACGCGCCAAAGCATGAACACCACGCTGGACGGCTTTTTGCAGCGCGTCAACAAAGGCGACGAGGTGGTGTTTTTCTTTTCTGGCCACGGATCGCAGCCCAGCCAAGGCGGGCCGATGCTGTTGCCGGTGGACATTCAACCCACCAGCGAGCGCACGGTGCAGCGCGACGGCCTGGCGCTGAACCAGATCATGGACGATCTGAACCAGCGCGCCCGCTTCGCGCTCATCATGATCGATGCGTGCCGGGACGATCCATTTCGCCAAACCTCGTTTGGGCGCTCGATTGCGCCGGGTTCCTCGCTGGGGCGGGTCGAACCGCCCAGCGGCACGATGGTGATCATGGCGGCCTCCAAAGGGCAGCAAGCGCTGGATCGCCTGTCCGACCGCGATCCGGTGCCCAATGGCTTGTTCACCCGCGAGCTGATCCGCCACATGCGCACGCCGGGGCTGTCCGCTTCCGAGATGATGCGGCGTGTCAAAACCGGGGTGGAGCAGGCGGCGGCAGGTGTGAATCATGTTCAACGGCCCGCCTTGGTGGACGAATCGTCCTCGGATTTCTTTTTCTATCCGCAGGGCGCTGGTGCGGCGATGAGTCCGCCGCCGGCCCCGGTGCCTGCACCTGTGCCCGCTCGTGTGGCCCCGCCCGCGCCCACCCCGGCGCCAGTGGCCGTGCCCAGCTATGGCACGCCGCCGCCCGCCGCTCCGAGCCTGACCCGCTCCGATGCCCAGCGTGAGTTCGATGCCTGGGATGCCGCATCGCGCAATCCGACGCGGGCCAGCCTCTCCAACTTCTTGGCGCAGTTCCCGAATGGCCGCTACGCCGCGCAGGCCCGCACCCAATTGAGCAGCTTGGGCGGGGCTGCCGCTGCTCCGGCGCCGACCGCTCCCGCCAAAATCGATCCGCAAGCTGAGTACGACTACTGGGAGCGCATCACCGCCCGGGGCACACGCGAAGCGTACGAAGAGTATTTGCGCACGTACCCCCAGGGGCGCTACGCTGACATCGCCCGAGCGCGTGCCCGCTGAGGCGGCTCGGCCTGTTTCGCCATTTCCAACCCACCTGCTCTCATCATGAAGACTTCCTCTTTCGTGCGTGGCGGTGCCGCGCTGCTGCTGGCGCTGAGCGCCATGGCTGCCTCGGCCCAGACCTACACCAAACAACAGTTGCAAGAGCTGTACAGCTCGTTCGTCACAGGGGAAGGTTTCCGACCGGAAATCACCCCGGCGGGCAACGTCAAATTCAAGCGGGAAGGGCGCACCCACGTCATTTACGTGGATGAGAAAGACCCGACCTACTTCCGCATGGTGTTTGCCTTCGCCGAGAGCGACAAGAGCCAAGCCACCCGCGTGCGCCGTTTGGAAGCGGCTTCGTTTGCCACCGGTGAGGTGAAAGTGGGCAAAGCCTATCTCGACCCCGAAGGTGACCCGGTGTTCAGCGCTGAAATTTTCACCGTCGTGCCAGGGGACGCCAAAGCGATGATGCCGCGCATCTTGCAAATCATGGATTTGACGTACGAAAAGTACCAAACCAAGTTCAACGGCAGCCGCTGAGGTCGCCCCAATACTGCGCGTCCCCGTAGGTGTGCTTGAGGAAGTCGATCCACAAGCGCACCCGCAGCGGCAAATGCCGGGCGCTCGGAAACATGGCGTAAATGCCATTCGGCGGTGCGGCAAAGCCGTCCAGCACACTCACCAAGCGGCCAGCGGCCAAGTCACCTTGCACCTCCCAGGTGCTGCGCCACGCCAGCCCCAGCCCTTGCAGGCACCACTCGTGCAGCACCTGCCCATCGCTGCAATCGAGCCGGCCCGAGAGTCGCAGGTGTTGCACCTCGCCCTCCACCTGAAACGCCCAGCCGCGTGTTTGGCTGGCGTCTGAACTCAGCACCAAACACTGGTGGCGCCCCAGCTCGGCGGGGTGCTGCGGCACGCCGGCGCGCTTCAAATAAGCGGGCGTGGCCACGCACAGGCGGCGGTTGTCCGCCAGGCGCACGGCGACCATGCTCGAATCGGCCAGGTCACCGACGCGCACCGCGCAGTCGTAGCTTTCGTTGACGATGTCCACCACGCGGTCGGAGAGGTTGAGCGACAGGCTCACCTCCGGGTGCTGGGCCAGAAAGCGCGGCACCAGCGGCGCCACATGGCGCCGTCCAAAACCGCCCGGCGCGGTGACGCGCACATGCCCGCTGGCCTTCACGCCGCCGGCGGAAACGCTGGCTTCGGCGCTGTTGAAGTCGGCGATCAGGCGCTGGCAGTCTTCCAAAAAGGCGCTGCCTTCGTGCGTCAGGGTGATGCGCCGCGTGGTGCGCACCATGAGTTTGACGCCCAGGCGTGCCTCCAGCGCGTCGATACGCCGACCGATGACGGCGGGGGCCACGTCTTCCAGCGCGGCGGCAGCCGTCAGGCTGCCCTTGCTGGCGACGGCGACGAAGGTTTCGATTTGTTTGAGGCGATCCACGAGAGCGAACTCATTTCAACTTTAAAGTCATGAATCCATCAACTTATTCGTAGTTAATGGCGAATCCAGTATCGAATAAATTTCGAACCATGGAAAAGACCCTCGTGCCCAAAGCCGTCTTGTTTGACGCCTACGGCACGCTGTTCGATGTGTACAGCGTGGCGCTGGCGGCTGGGCAGTTGTTTCCCGGCGCGGGCGACAAGCTCGCCCAGCTCTGGCGCGACAAGCAGATCGAATACACCCACCTCATCAGCATGAGCGCCCAGGCCGGGCTGCACTACCGCCCGTTCTGGGACATCACCCGCGATGCGCTGCGCTGGTCGGCTGAACGCTTGGGCCTGAAGCTCACCCAAGCGGCGGAAGACCGGTTGATGAACCAGTACCGCCACCTCTCTGCCTTCCCGGAAAACCACGAGGTGCTGCGGGCCCTGCACGAGCGCGGCGTGCGCGCCGGCATCCTCTCGAATGGCGACCCGGAGATGCTGGCCGTGGCCGTGAAAAGCGCTGGGTTTGCCGAGTGGCTGAACCCGGTGTTGAGCGTGCATCCGGTGCGCCAATTCAAGACCGCGCCGGCGGCTTACCAGCTCGGGCCAGATGCGCTGGGTTTGCCGGCACGCGACATTCTTTTCGTCTCCAGCAACGGCTGGGACGCCATCGGCGCCACCTGGTTTGGCTACACCACCTTGTGGGTGAACCGCAGCGGCGCGCCGCTGGAGCGCCTGGGCACCGAACCCACCCGCACGGGCAGCAACCTGCGCGCCGTGCTCAACTTTTTTCCCTTTTCAAAGGACGTTTCATGACCGCACGCACCCAAGTCCACAGCCTGCAAGTGGCCACCGAGCTGTTCCGTTTTGTTGAAGACCAAGTGCTGCCCGGCACCGGTGTGGACTCCGCCGCTTTCTGGGCGGGTTTTGACGCCATCGTCAACGAGCTGGCGCCGAAGAACGCCGCGCTGCTGGCCGAACGCGACCGCATTCAAGCCGAGATGGACGCTTGGCACCAAGCCAACCCCGGCCCCGTGGCCGACATGGCCGCCTACCAAGCGTTCTTGGAAAAAATCGGCTACATCGTGCCGGTGCCGGCGGATGTGCAATCGACCACGTCGAACGTGGACGACGAGCTGGCCATCCAAGCTGGCCCGCAACTGGTGGTGCCGATCCTGAATGCGCGCTACGCACTGAACGCCGCGAACGCCCGCTGGGGTTCGTTGTATGACGCGCTGTATGGCACCGACGCCATCTCCGAAGACGGCGGCGCCGAGCGTGCCGGCGGCTACAACCCGGTGCGCGGCGCCAAGGTGATCGAGTTCGCCCGCAACTTCCTGGATCAAGCGGCGCCGCTGGTGAACGCCAGCCACAAGCAAGCCACCGGCTATGCCGTGGAAGCGGGTCAATTGGTGGTGAGCCTGGGCAACGGCATCGTCACCGGCCTGGAAACCCCGGCGCAACTGGTGGGCTACCAAGGCGACGCCGCCGCGCCGAGCAGCATCCTGCTGGTTCACAACGGTTTGCATCTGGACATCCGCATCAACCGCGCCACCACCATCGGCGCGTCGGACGCGGCCGGCGTGTCGGATGTGATCGTGGAAGCCGCGCTGTCCACCATCCTCGACTTGGAAGACTCGGTCGCCGCTGTGGACGCCGAAGACAAGCTGGTGGGCTACAGCAACTGGCTGGGCATCCTGCGCGGCACGCTGACCGAAACCTTCAGCAAGGGCGGCAAGGAGATGACTCGCGGCCTGAACAAGGATCGCGTGTACACGGCGGCCAACGGCCAAGGCGAAGTCGTGCTGCATGGCCGCTCGCTGCTGTTCGTGCGCAACGTCGGCCATTTGATGACCAACCCGGCCATTCTGTGGGGCGCCGAAGGCAAGGAAATTCCGGAAGGCATCATGGATGCCGTCATCACCACCACCTGCTCGCTGCACGATCTGAAGAAGCTGGGCACCGCCGGGTTTGGCAACTCGCGCAAGGGCTCGGTGTACATCGTCAAGCCGAAGATGCACGGCCCGGCGGAAGTGGCGTTTGCTTGTGAGCTGTTCGGTCGTGTCGAACAACTGCTGGGCTTGCCGGACAGCACCGTCAAGCTGGGCATCATGGACGAGGAGCGCCGCACCTCCGTCAACCTGAAGGCTTGTATTGCCGCCGCCGCCAGCCGCGTGGCTTTCATCAACACCGGCTTCTTGGATCGCACCGGCGACGAGATGCACACCGCCATGCAAGCCGGCCCGATGATGCGCAAGGGTGACATCAAGTCCAGCGCCTGGATTGCCGCCTACGAGCGCCGTAACGTGTTGATCGGCCTGCAATGCGGCCTGCGTGGCCGCGCCCAGATCGGCAAGGGCATGTGGGCCATGCCGGACCTGATGGCCGAGATGCTCAAGCAAAAAATCGTGCATCCGAAGGCCGGAGCCAACACCGCTTGGACGCCGTCGCCGACCGCTGCCACGCTGCACGCGCTGCACTACCACCAGGTGCTGGTGTCCGATGTGCAAAAGGCCATCGAAGCCAGCGGCGATGCGGACAACGCCGAAGTCACCAACAAGCTGCTGAGCGACTTGCTCACCGTGCCGGTGGTGGCCGAAGCCAAGTGGAGCGCCGAGGAGCGCCAGCAAGAAATCGACAACAACGCCCAGGGCATCCTGGGCTACGTGGTGCGCTGGGTCGATCAAGGCGTGGGCTGCTCCAAGGTGCCGGACATCAACGACATCGGCCTGATGGAAGACCGCGCCACGCTGCGCATCTCCAGCCAGCACATCTGCAACTGGCTGCACCACGGTGTGGTGACGCAAGAGCAAGTGTTGGAAACCTTCGCCCGCATGGCCGCCAAGGTGGACGAGCAAAACGCGGGCGATCCGGCTTACAAGTCGCTGGTGGCCAACCCTGAGGGCGCGGCTTACCAAGCGGCGCTGGATCTGGTGTTCAAGGGCAAGGAGCAGCCGAGTGGGTACACTGAGCCGCTGTTGCATGCTTGGCGGTTGAAGGTGAAGGCGGCAAGCTGAGCCTCGTATCCTGAGCTGACGGGCCTGCGAAAGCGGCCCGAGCCAGCAACTTGGACACGGATCAACCACCACGGAGCTTTCAAATTGGGGTTCTGCGCAGGGCCCCAACCCCTTCATAATCTGGCCACTGGGGCGCTGTTTTCTGGACTCGAGACCACTGCACGCCATTTATTGCTCACTGAGGAGTTGCCGTAGTGCCGTTTAAAAAATATACCGTGGTGGTGACGAATGAACTCATTGATGCCATGGTTGAATTTAATTTCAATCCAGGTTTTAATGCAAAAAAGAATGGTGAAAAATTCGGCTGGTTGCAAATTGGGAAGAGAATCACAATTGCAACCCCGAAAATTGCAATCGAACCCCACGCGGGACTCCATGGTGGGCGGTATATTCCGCTGATAGGGGGAGTGCCGTACTCGGGCTTTTGTTCGATTGGCTCGTTTAGTTACAGCTACTCATGTCTGCCAGAACCCGTCAAGGTGGGAAGATATTGCTCGATATCGACCGGACTGAAGTTCCTTGATTCCACTCACCCCATCACCACACTGACGACGTCGGCTGCGTTATTTAGAATTCAAAACAAACTATTCACTCGCTGCCAAACTCCGCAGGTTGAGAGTTTTTCGAAGCGGTTTCGTGCCAAAGGTGACAAGCCATATCCAGAGATTGGCCACGACGTTTGGATTGGGCACGGCGTCACCCTTGCCATGGGGATTAAAATTGGAACTGGAGCGATCATCGCGGCCAACAGCACTGTGGTTCGCGATGTCCCGCCTTATGCGATTGTGGGGGGGAATCCAGCCCAAATTATCAAAATGCGGTTTGAGCCTTCCCTTGTGGAGAATTTGTTGAAATCTCAGTGGTGGGAGTTTGACCCCCAGGAGATTTTTAGTCTAGACTTTACCAATCCACAATCGGTCTGTGAAGAAATAGGTCTCCGCAATTTAACGCCGTACCGACCCAACGTGTTCGACTTGGCGCAGTTTGCAGAAGAGGCCCCGACAGGTCAGAGCACGCCGTGAACCCTGGCCCGCTGAGGGCCAGTTCAGCCTACAAAGTGGGCCCGTTTTGCTGTATTGCGTGCCGTTCGGCCCATCAATACGTCTTGTACGGCAAAAACTTCCCACTCATCGTGATGCTCACCCGGTCGCCCTTCGGATCGGGTTCGCGCTGCAAGTCCATTTTGAAATC
Organism: Vitreoscilla filiformis; assembly: GCF_002222655.1. Lineage (GTDB taxonomy): Bacteria > Pseudomonadota > Gammaproteobacteria > Burkholderiales > Burkholderiaceae_C > Ideonella > Ideonella filiformis. The sequence continues at coordinate 1,047,662 of NZ_CP022423.1, forward strand.
GATGGCGCTCATGATGCCGTCCCCGAATTCTTCGTGGATCAGCTCCTTGAACGTGCTGCCGTACACGTTCACCAGCTCGTAAAAACGGTAAATCAGCGGGTCGGTTGGCACTGCCGTGGGCAGGCTGCCCTTGTAGGGTACCACTTGCAGCCACTTCTGATCCTCCGCGCTCAGCCCGAAAATCTCACCGACGATGGCGGCTTGCTCCGCCGTCAAGGTCATCTGCCCGAGGCACGCGGCGGTGACCCACTCCTTGCTCAAGCCCACCCGGTCGGCCACATCGGCCCACTTCAGGCCCTGAAGCACCTTGGCGGTGATGATTTTTTCCGTGACGTCGATGCGGCTCATGCGATGCGCTCCTCATGGTGATCTTGTCGCCCAGTTAGTGGTCAAACGCACTATGACAGGGCGCGATTCGCAGAATAAGCAAGCTTTGTGCTAAGCGTCACAGGGCGCGTCAGCGCAGGATGTGCATGGACGCTAAGGCTTGCCGCAGTTCTGAGTCCAGAGCCGAGAAAGCACTCACCTGGCGCAGAAGATCAAGGGACACTTCCTCGCCAAGCTGTGTCAGCCGGCTTGCGACCCCCGCTCGTGCATGCCGCCCGCTGGGGCGGGTTGCCTTGAAGGCTGCTTCCAAAACCTGTTTTGGATCCGAGATGCTTTCGACCTGCTTGGGTGTCGCGGGTAAACCCAGTGCTTGGTTGTCCAACCGGGTTCCGAAAACACGCCGTAGTGCATCGCCATCTGCGAGTGCCCAAGCTTCGCAGTTACGGACGGGGACAACACCCACCCCCAGCCCCTTCAAACCGAAACGCTGTTTCAGCAGCGCCAGGGCTGGATCGACGCGCTCCGATCGAGCGCGATTGGCATCCGCATCTGCATCGGCATGCACAAACAAAATTTGCCAAGCGCCTCGGGCTGCCGTGGCGGCTTGCAAGATGCGGTCGTGTCGGGTGCCGCTGCTGGGCGAGCCGGGGTCGGCCAACGCCAAAACCTGCTCGGCCATTTCGACGTCACCCGCGCACACGTCCTGTGTCAGTCGAAGCAGCAAACCGGAAAGAAATCGATCGTCTGTGCGCCCTTCGGAATAAAGCGCGAGGTTGAGGTAACGCATGTTCAACCCTCGGCACGGATGCTGTTTAGCATGCTTTCCACTTCGAAGCTGGAAACGACAGGGATGTCCTCTGTGCCGGCCTCGGTTTTGAGCTTGTCGGAAAGATCGCCCTGACGAGTCACTGGACGCAGCCGGGTTTTCCGGCGAACCTCGCGGGTTTGTGCATCGACCACTTGGGCGGTATCGGCAAACAGTACGGGAACTTGTGTTGTCTGATGTTTACCGTTTAAAAAGGACGAGAGTACAACAGGAGAGTGACTGTTGAGCAGCAATTGGTTGAGGTGAGCCGAAACGGGGGGGAGTGTGTCCAATGTGCTGACCATGTCACATAGGCGCTCCATCAGGCGTTTCAGTCGCGCGGGATGCACGCCGTTTTCGGGCTCCTCGAAACACACCATGCCACGATGGCGTGGGTCGTGTAGCAGCGTCAGCAGTGCCAGCACACGCAATGTGCCATCGGAAATGACACGAGAGGAAAAAGGGAGGCCATCCCGCATCGTCAGATGGATACGGTACTCGCGGGTGCCTGGATCCAATCCAGCATCCAACGAGCGAACACCTGGAATCAGGTTGTTGAGCGCCAGGGCGATGTCGTGCAGAACCCCTTGGGGTTGATCTTCAGTGGCAGTTTCCGCTTTGAGCCGCGCTAGTACAGCGGCCAGATTGCTGCCGTCGGCTGTGAGTAGATCAGGGGAGGTAGCAGGGGAGGGGCGTCGCAGCAAGGCTGGATCCAGTTGTAACAGCCGCCAATGGTGCATTTCGTCACGCATGGCGAACAGGTGCGGGAAATCCGTGTTGGTGATGCTGTACAGAACGGTGGCTTCGGCCGCCGTCGCGGGGCGTTCCTGTGTCCGGCCGCTGTGGCCATCCTGGTGTAGACGGAAAACGCGCTTGCCATCGACCTCGCTGGTTGAGAGTAAATCCGCGTTGCGGCTGGCGCTGTACTTGAGGTGTTGCTTTCCGAAATCCTTGCTGACACTGAAGCGCTTGGCCCAGGTATCGGCCTTGCTCGCAATGCGGCGCAGAGACTCGTGAGACACCATCACTTTCTCGACACCCGGTCGCACTTCTCGGCGTTCCAACTCCAGTTCGTAGCGCAGTCTCGTGTGGCTGATCGAAACTTCTTTCCCCCAAGGGTCGCGCACTTTGGGGTCGATCAGCACTTCAACCGCGAAGCGGATGTGTTGGCTGAGGCCTGACTGTGTGCGGCGAAATAACTCTGCGGGTTCGCCGCGCATGTTCTTGAGCGCTTGGCTGACATCCTGCGTGGCGAGGTTGGACAGCAACTGAACGGCATCAAACAGATTGCTTTTGCCAGCAGCGTTGACGCCAAGGATCACGACAAAAGGTTCTAAGTCAATGGCGAATTTTTCGAAGGTCTTGAAGCCGTCGATCTCGATACGCGTCAGCATGTGTACATGTCCGGTGAAGAGAGAGGGATTGTGCGGTGAGACGTGCAATGCGCCAGCCCGGCGACAATGCCCCCATGAAAATCATCCGCCTGCGTGAAGGAAAAGAGCGTTCGCTGCTGCGTCGTCACCCCTGGGTGTTCGCTGGCAGTGTGGAAAAAGGCAAGGCCGACCCCGGCGAAACCGTGCGGGTCGAAGGCCACAGCGGCCAGTTCTTGGCGTGGGCCTCGTTCAGCCCCAGTTCCATGATCCGCGTGCGCGCCTGGAGTTTTGACGAAGCCGAGCGCGTCGACGCCGACTTCTTCCGCCGCCGCGTCGCCGCTGCCGTGGCCATGCGCCAGCGCCTGGGCATCGCCAGCAACGGCGTGCGCCTGGTCCACGGTGAAGCCGACGGCCTGCCCGGCTTGATCGTGGATCGTTACGAGGACATCCTCTCGGTGCAATTTCTCAGCGCCGGCACCGAGCGCTGGAAAGCCACCATCGCCGATGCCCTGCTGGCCGAAACCGGCTGCACGCGCCTGTATGAGCGCAGCGATTCCGGCGTGCGCCAAATGGAGGGCCTGGAGCCCGCCAAAGGCTGGCTGCGCGGCGAGGGCAGCACCACGGTGACCCTGCGTGAACACGACATCCGCCTGACCGTGGACGTGGAAGAAGGTCACAAAACCGGTTACTACTTGGATCAGCGGGAAAACCGCGCCCTGTTTGCCAAGCTGGTGCGCCAGTTCGGCTGCCAAAGCGTGCTCAACTGCTACAGCTACACCGGCGGTTTCAGCGTCGCGGCGCTGGCGGGGGGCGCCACCGAAGTGGTGAGTGTGGATTCCTCCGGCCCGGCGCTGGCCCGGGCCACCGCCCACGTCGAGCTGAACGGCTTCAACCCGGCGCACCACACCGCGCTGGACGCGGACGTGAACGGCACCCTGCGCCAGATGTTGAAGGATGGCCGCCGGTTCGATGCCATCGTGCTCGACCCGCCCAAGTTCGCCCCGAGCGCCGCTCACGCCGACCGCGCCAGCCGCGCCTACAAAGACATCAACCGCCTGGGCCTGAAACTGCTCAACCCCGGTGGCTTGCTGCTGACCTTCAGTTGTTCTGGCGGCATCGGGGCCGAGTTGTTCCACAAAATCGTGGCCGGTGCGGGCTTGGATGCCCAAGTCGATGGCTACCTGATGCAACGCCTGGAAGCTGCCCCCGATCACCCGACGACGCTGTGTTTCCCCGAAGGTGAGTACCTCAAGGGTTTGGTGATTTTGCGGCGCTGAGGCGGTGAGCGCAGCGCCCATCTACATCCTCACCTTCGGTTCGCTCGGCGACGTGCTGCCGCTGGCGACGCTGGGCGGCGAGCTGGCGCGGCGCGGCCACGCGGTGACGCTGTGGTGTGGCCGCTTGCATCTGCCGATGGTCGAGCGCCTGGGCGTGCGCGCCCTGCCGCTGGACACCGATGCGCTGCCGCCCATGCGCGTCCAAGCTTCGCCGGTGTTCAAGACGCCGCAGATGTGGCGCCGCGTCGAACAAGGTTTGCAAGCGGGTTATGCGGCGGTGGCAGCGGCGCTGGCTGCGCTGCCGGTGGGGTCGCCTCAGCCGATCGTGGTGGCGTCGACGTTTGCGCTGGCGGGTCGTTTGGCGCAGGAAAAACTCGGGTTGAAATTGGCGACGGTGCATCTGTCGCCGATGTGCATGGTGTCGTTTTTGGACATGCCGCCCGTGGGCGATCTGGTGATGCCCACCTGGATGCCACGCGCCCTGCGGCCCGGGCTGGGGCGCGGGATGGAGCGGCTGTTGTTCGACCCGGTCACGGCACGCGGGCTCAATGCGCTGCGGGCCGAGTTGGGTTTGGCCCCGGTGCGCCATGTGTTGAGTCGCTGGATGCATTCCCCCGATTTGGTGTTGGGGTTGTTCCCGGCGTGGTTTGGCGACCCGCAACCCGATTGGCCGACCGCCACCCAGGTGCTGGATTTTCCCTTGGCCGATGCCGCCGAAGACGCGGTGCTGGCCGAAGCCGATCCGGGTTTGGAAGCGTTTTTGCAGGCGGGCGCGCCGCCGGTGGTGTTTTACCCCGGTTCAGCCAAGCGGGACACAGCGGCGTTTTTCGAGGAAGCCCTGCGCAGTTGCGCGGCACTTGGCCGCCGAGCGGTGCTGCTGACGCGCTACCGCGAGCACATCGCCGGTGGGGCCGAACTGCCGGCTTGGGCGCTGCATCGGGCTTACGTACCCCTGAGCGGTTTGTTGCCGCGCAGCGCAGCCTTGGTGCATTGCGGCGGGGTGGGCACGCTGGCGCAGGCGGTGGCGGCGGGCTGTCCGCAATTGCTGTTGCCCTACACCTTCGATCACTTCGACAACGCCCGCCGTTTGCAGCGGCTGAACGTGGCGCGGGTGCATCGGGGTGGCGGCTGGGGCGCAGCGCTGGCGCAGTTGTTGGGCGATGCGTCGGTGCGCGTCGCGTGCCAAGCCCGTGCCGCTGGCGTGCCCGAGGGCGCCAGCGTGCGCGCTCGGGCTGCCTCAGCGATTCAGGCGTTGGCGGCGCGTTGAACGGGCCGCGCTGTGTGCCTCACGGCGTGACCGGGCGGCGCAGCGTCATGGCGCCGCGCAGTTGCCCGACGCTGTAACCCGTCGCCTTGTCCGCTGGATAGAGCGCTTGCAGGCGCTCTTTCACGGCGGGGCTGAGGTTGGTGGCATCGCCGTGGCAGTGGATGCACACCGCTTGCGTCGGCAAAGCGCGCATGTAGCGCTGCACGGCTTGGCCGTCTTGGGTGACCACTTCGGCGCGTTCCAGCGTGGCGGGGCTTTCGCCAGCGGCAGCGCGGCGGTCGAAGTCTTCCAGCGTGGCGCGTTCCCAAGCGTCCGGCACGGCTTTGGGGTTGCGCTCGCGCAGAGACACCCGGCGCACCTGCCAGCCCGTTTGCTCGCTGGCGCTGCGCGCCATCTGCGGGGCCTTCTCGTTGCATGCACCGATGGCGTGCTCCGGCCCCCCCTTCTCAATTTCACCGACCAGCACCGCCAATAGCTTGGGCGGCAGGGCAGTGGCAACGGTGCGGGCTTCACTCACCCAAGGAGCGTCGTCCGCCGCCAGGGTGAGGGGGCTCCAAGCCAGCAGCACGCCGCCAGCGCATGCGCCGGCCACGGCGCGCAAAGTGTCAAATGCAGTCATGGCTGAACGATACGTCACGCGGCGATCCCCGGGTTGCCGCCCACCCCCACCAGCTTCGGCGTGTTGACGCGACGGGCCTTCACGCGCCCGCCCTGGGCTTTGAGCCAGGTTTCCACCACGTCCCACACCGGTTTGACGCCGGGGGCGTTCTTGGCCTCTTCGGCCACCGGCGCCCAGCCGGCCACCTTGTACTTCTTACCGGCTTCCACGGGCTTGCCGCCCAGGCGCATGTCGCTGATGCGGCTGCCGGCTTTTTCGCCCGGCGTGCAGGTGTAGGTCAGGCCGCCGACGCGCACCATGTCCCCGCCCTGCTGGTAATACGGATCGGGGTTGAAGAGGTTGTCGCACACGTCTTCGAGCACGGTTTTCAGGGTCTCGCCCGTCATCTCGCTCAGGGTGGCGTAGGGGTAGGTGATGGCCAGTTGATCCATCATCAGCTCGCGGGTGATGACATCCCCCGGCAGCAGCGTCGTGCCCCAGCGGAAGCCCGGCGAGAACGCCAGATCGGCGCCTTGCACCTCCATCAGTGCGTCGCAGATCAACTGATCCCACGAGCCGTTGAAGTTGCCCCGGCGGTACAGCAAACCATCGGTGACGGCCAGCTTCTCGGCCAGCTTGGCTTCGTAGGGCTGGCGCATTTTGGTGATGAGCGCGTCCATCTCGGCGTCGGCCTTCAACTGGTTGGCGAACACCGGCAGCAGGCGATAGCGGAAGTCCACCACCTTGCCGCCCTTCACATCGAAGTCCATCACGCCCAGGAACTTGCCGTTCGAGCCGGCGTTGGTCACCAGCGTTTTGCCGCCAGCGTTCTCAACCGGGATCGCCACCGGCACGCCGTCGTGGGTGTGGCCGCCGAAAATGGCGTCGATGCCGCGCACGCGGCTGGCCATCTTCAAATCCACATCCATGCCGTTGTGGCTGACAACGACGACGACTTGCGCGCCCTTGCCACGCGCCTCGTCCACCATCTTTTGCATGTTCTCGTCCTGGATGCCGAAGCTCCAGTCCGCCACCATGTAACGCGGGTTGGCGATGGGCGTGTAGGGGAAGGCTTGGCCGATGATGGCGCAGGGCACGCCGTTGATCTCGCGGATCACATACGGCTTGAACACCTGATCGCCAAAGTCATTCGTCTTGACGTTTTGTGCGACGAAGTCCAGCTTGCCGGCGAAGTCCTTCTCGACGATCTCCTTCACCCGCTCCATGCCGTAGGTGAACTCCCAGTGGCCGGTCATCACGTCCACGGTGAGCAGCTTGCAGGCGTCCACCATGTCTTGCGCGTTCGTCCAGAGGCTGGTGGCGGAGCCTTGCCAGGTGTCGCCGCCGTCCAGCAGCAGGGCGCCGGGGCGGCTGGCTTTCATCATCTTCACCAGCGTGGCCAGGTGCGCAAAGCCGCCGACCTTGCCGTAGCGCCGGGCGGCCTTTTCAAAATTCAAGTAGGTGAAAGCGTGGGCCAAATCGGTGCCGGGGCGGGCGCCCATGGTTTTGAGCAGATGATCCCCGACCAAGTGCGGCAGGTTCCCCTTCATGCTGCCGATGCCCATGTTCACGCTGGGTTCGCGGAAGTAGATCGGCTTCAACTGCGCGTGGCAGTCCGTCATGTGCAAGAAGCTGACGTTGCCGAACTTGGGCAGGTCGTACAGGCCCTTTTGGGCGGTGGCGGCATCGGCGTCGGCGTAGCGGCCCAGGCCCATGCCGGCCACCGAGGCCGCGCTCAACACCTGCATGAATTCGCGCTTGCTGATGTTCATTGGAAAACTTTCGGTTCAGTCTGCGTTAACGGGGGATTTCGGGTCGAGCAGCAGGGCCATCACATGCTTGATCTGCTGTTCATCGAGCAGCCCCTTGTGGCCGAAACGTGGCATCAAGGTGCAGGCGTTGTAGGCGCTGGCGTTCCACAGCTTGCCCCAGGTGTATTCGACGATGGGGCGGGCATTGGGGGCCGCCGGATCGGCCACACCGCGCAACTTGCCGTAGTGGTACAGGCTCGGGCCGATGGTGCCGAAGGAAATTTCAGCCTTGGTGATTTGGTGGCAGTTGTAGCAATTGGCACCGTTGGCGCTGGTGGCGGTGCTCTTGTCCGTCCAAGTCAGGCCCCGACCGTTTTGGGCCAGCTTTTCGCCCTCTTTCCAGTCGCCCAGGTAAACACCATCACGAGGGGGCTGGAGGGTCGCCAGGGCCGCTTCTTCCAAGCGCTTGAGGGTGGTGGCGTCGGGCGCGTGTTCGCTGGAGCAGGCCGCCTGGTTGGCGTCTTGTTGCAGCCGATCCACCTTGGCGATGCCTTCGTCACGGAACGAACCCGCCATCATGGCTCTGAATTGCGCGTCCAACTCGGCGGAGGTGGGTGGGCTGGCGCAGCCCGCCAGCAAGCCCAAGCCGCCCACGGCCAGTGCCGCACCCAACCAGGACAAAGCAGTCTTGTTCATCGGTGTTCCTTTGCGTGTGACGGGTTCAGCGCTTGATGGCCGGCGCGATGGACAGCGCCCCCTTGGCGTTCACGCCCATGTAGACGCCCAAGGCGATGGTGGCTTCCGAGGCGTAGCCCGGGTAGGGGAAGCGTTGCTGGCGGTAGCAGTCGTTGAGCCGGTGCTGCATGCTCCACAGCTCGCCCGCAGACACGCGATACGCCGGCCAGGCCGCAAAGCCGACGCCGTCGCCGGGGTTGCTGCGCAGGTCGGGCAGGTCTTGCAGGCGGATGCGTTTGTCCGGTTGGCCGTGGCAGGTGGCGCAGGAAAAATCCATGGGCCCACCGCGATAGAAGAAGGCCCGTTTGCCCAGTTCGTACAGGCGTTTTTCTTCCGGATGGCGCTGCGGCAGGTTGAAGCGCAGCTCGCGGGATTCGGCGGAAATCCAGGCCGACAACGCTTCCAAATTCGGCATCTCACCTTTGCCGAACGGCTGCTTGACGATCTCGGCAGCGTTGAAGCCTTGCAGTGTTTCCATGCACGTCAGCAGGCGGGATTCCAGATCCTGCACCCGCTTCGTGTCCGAGAAGTAGCGCGGCAGTTCGACCCACGCCCCTTTCACCACCCCCGGCCCTTTGCCCAAATCGCAGGCTTCCAGCGAGGCATTTTTGGGGCCACGCTTTTTCTTCCACAGGTCTTCACCTTTGGCTTCGAACAGCTCGGCGGGGTTGCCGTCGGCCAGCATGGCGCGGTATTCGGCGATGCCATCGGCGGCGGTTTTTTGCGCCAGGACGGGGCCGGCACTGGCAGCCAACAACGCGGTGCTCAGGGTGAGGGCCACAGGGCGGTGCCGTCGGGGGGGAAGTGCAGCGGGCATGGGGGTCTCCTCGGGATACAAAGACGAACGGGCTGCCCGGCCTGTGCCGGCCAGTGCAACCCGTGGGGCCAGGGGGTGATCAGCTCACCGTGGCTTCATCGGTGCGGGTGTCGCCCTTGGTGTCTTTCCAAGACACGGCGACTTTGTCCCCGGCCTTGGCGCCCTTGATGGCGAATTGCAAGAACGGGTTCTTGGACACCGAGGGGCCCCATTGGGCCGTCATCACCACCTTGCCGTTGAGCGCGGCGCTGACTTCTTGGATGAACCAAGCGGGAATCACCTTGCCGGACGAATCCTTGCGCTGGCCGGTTTCCATTTCGTGGCTCATCAGCACGCGCACGTTGGCTTTGTCGCCAGACATCTGGGCGCGGATCTTCATCGGGTCTGCCATGGGAAATCTCCTGAAAATTCAATGACGGGAACGCGGGTGGATGGGTGGGCCGGGCCTCAGCCGCCGCAGCCGCCCAGCGTGACCTTGACTTCCTTCTGCGCGAACAGCACCTTGCCGTCGCCCATGATCGCCACGGCGTAGACGTTGGAGGACTGGCCCATCTTCACGCGGGTGCTGAAGTTGGCTTCGACCGCGTCCGTGACGTCGAACAAAGCGGCCAGCACCGAGGGGTTCTTTTCGATCAAGATCAGCACGCGCTTGACGCCAGGCAGCGCCGTGGCCGCGCCCACGGGCACGACCGAGCCGTTTTCGGCGATGTCCGGGCCGCTGACGGTCACGTCCTTGCTTTCGACCGGGGCGCCGGCGCCCAGGGCCTTCATCAAGTCGGCGATGTTTTTCGCGTCAAAGGCGGCGGTGTTCCAGTTGGCCAGGGCGGGGGTGGGCAGCAAGCCGGCGGCGGCCATCAGGCCGGCCACCGTGGCGCTGCGTGCGAGCATGTCACGACGGGTTTGCATGGTTGGAATCTCCTTCAGGTTCGGGGTCACTTCTTGGCGCCGTCCATCAGCCATTGGGCGATGGCGCGGGCGTCGGCCTCGGGCAAGGTTTGTGCGGGCATCGGGATCGGGCCCCAAACACCTTGGCCACCAGCGCGAATCTTGCCGGTCAGGTAATCGACACCGTCGGCGCGGCCCGCGTACTTGCCTGCAACGTCCTTGAACGAGGGGCCGACGATTTTGTTGTCCACGCTGTGGCAGGCCACGCAGCCGTGTTTGTTGATCAGCGCGCTGCCGCTGGGCGCAGCGGCGGGCTTGGGTGCCACGGGGGCGACGGGGGCTGCACCGGTGCCCAGCGGGGCGGTCGACTCCGGCTTGGTGGTGTCGGCGCCGATTTGCGCACCCACCATGCGGTTTTGTTCCGCCAAGTTGCCGTGGTTGTTGCGCGCAAACGCCGGCAGGAACGAGCCGATGTTCGGTTCGGGTGCGCAGTTCGTCATGCAGGCCACGGCCTTCACGTCGGGCTTGCCGGCGGTTTTCATGCTCTTGCCGGGCCACATGCCGTGATCCAGCGTCATGCCGTTGCGGTTGGGCATGCGAGCCTGGGCGTCGGCCATGGTTTTGTCCGAGAGCACAAAGTTGTCCGGCACGACCCCGCCCATGTTGAGCAAGTAGGCCAGCACCGAGTAAACCTCATCGGGCTTGAGCGACTTGGGCGCCGTCCAGGGCATGGCGCGGTTGATGTAGTCGAACAGCGTCGAAACCGTCGGCACTTTCATCAGCGTGGTGCGGCCAGGGAAGCTGGTGTCGGTGAGTTTGGCGACCCGGCCGGTTTTCACGTCGTCAGCGGTGGTGCCGCCCACCAAGGGGCTGAACACCTCGTTGGATTCGCCAAAAATACCGTGGCAGTGGGCGCACTTGCCTTCCCAGATGTCCTGGCCGGCGCTGACCGTGCCCGAACCCTTGGGCAGCCCTTTGAAGTCCGGGCGCACATCGATGTCCCAGGCGGACACTTCCTTGGGCGTGGCGGAACGGCCAATGCCGGGGAATTCCTGCGCACCCGCAGCCCAGGCACTGCCACCCACCGCCCACAGTGCAGCGGCCACCGCCACCGCTGAGGCAGCACCCTTCAGGCGCTTGGCATCACGAGAGCTGGACATTCTTCACCTCGCCGCTTTCTTGCACCAACCACGACTGGATGGCGTTGTTGTGGTAGATCGAACGCGTACCGCGCACCGCACGCAACTGCTTGTAAGTGGGCTGGACGTAGCCGGTTTCGTCGGTCGCACGGCTTTGGATGATGGCGGGTTTGCCATCCCAGACCCAGTTGATGTTGAAGCGCGTCAACGCCTTGCTGTGAACCGGGCCTTCGAGTCGTGCGGTGCGCCAGTTGCGCCCGCCATCGACCGACACATCCACCTTGGTGACCTTGCCCCGGCCCGACCATGCCAAACCGGTGATGTTGTAAAACCCCTTGTCCAGCAAAATCTGGCCGCCCGAAGGGGTGGTGACCACGCTCTTGCACTCCTGGATGTTGGTGTACTGCCGGTGCAAGCCGCTGGGTTGCAAGTCGATGTAATGGACGGCTTCGTCTTTGGCCGCATAGGGGGCATCACCCACCTCGATGCGGCGCAGATACTTGACCCAGCTCACGCCTTGCACCCCGGGCACCACCAAGCGCAGCGGGTAGCCGTTTTCGGGCCGCAGCATCTCGCCGTTTTGCCCGTAGGCGACAAACACTTCGCCAGATTCGACCAACTCCATGGGGATGGTGCGGGTCATGGAAGAACCATCAGCGCCTTCGGCCAGCAGGTAGCGGCCACGTTTGTAGTCCACCCCGCACATGTCCAGCAGGATCTTGAGCGGCACGCCGGTGAACTCGCTGCACGAGATCATGCCGTGGGTGTACTGCACCGTGGGCACAGCCACGTTGCCCCATTCCACGGCGGTGTTGGCGCCGCATTCGATGAAGTGGAAACGGCTCACCGAGGGCAAGCGCATGATCTCGTCCATGGTGAAGACCTTGGGCGACTTCATCAGCGTGGGATCCGAGCCGTTGAGCATCAGGCGGTGCTTGGACGGGTCGATGTCCCACCAGCCTTGGTGGTGGCGCTCGAAGTGCAGCCCGCTGGGCGTGACGATGCCAAACAGCGACTGCAACGGCGCAAAGGACACCGACGCCTGCGTGGTTTGCGTCAGGCCGGGGCTTTGGCGCCGTTGCACGTTGGCTTCGTATTTGGAGGGCTTGCCGTAGCCGTCGGTGACCACGCCTTGGCCCAAACCGGTCGAATGGGCCGGCAGGTTCAGGATGTTGGGATCACCGCCTTCGGTGGGCACTGGGTTGCCTTGGGCCAGCGCGTTGCCGCCAGCACCCACGGCCACCCCGGCGGCAGCGGTCGTGAAGGCACGGCGGATGAAGTCTCTCCGACCATCGCGGGCTTCGGCAAAGACAGTCTGGACGCCACTGCGATCCAAGAAGTTTTCCGGCGCTTTGCGCAGCCGGCCCGAGGCCACATCGGGCCGCGTCACAAGGTCATCTTCGGGGTGCACCAGGAACTCCTCTGGGTGGGTTGATGGTGGAGTCAGGGGGAGGGTGTGCAGAAATTCAGGCCGGCCAGCGGGGAAGCGGACATCAGGCGCTCCAGCACCGGGCGACGCTCGTCGGCGATGCTGTACAGCACCTGCGCCCCGAGGCGCCGCCGGCTCACCAAGCCGCAGTGGTAGAGCGTGGCCAGGTGCTGCGACAGCGTCGGCTGCGCCGCACCCAGCCCTTCGGTGAGCTGGCTGACGTTGCGCTCACCTTGCAGCAGCGCCGCGACGATGCGCAACCGCACCGGTGTGGCCAGCAGGCCAAACAACTCGGCAGCACGCTCGAACACACGATCACGATCAGGGCAGGCCAAAATTCTGACTATTAAGATATAAGCAAGCAGTGACATTATGGGCAAACCAGCCCAGAAGCATTGGTGAAAACGCCAGCGTGTGGTGTCGATGCGGCGCCATACGCATGATCTGTGTCAATTTCTTTCTCACCCTGTGGGAACTTTGGAGCCAAGGAGAACGGTATGCAAAGACGAGAGCGTCTGACGAGTACGCGCCGGCAGTGCCTGCAATGGCTGGGGGGTTGTGGGTGCATGGGTTGGGGGCTGTCGGGGCACGCGGCTTCCGACCCCGATTGGCGTCCCCCCATGGTGGCGCTGGAGGGGGTGTACGTGCCCGCACTGTTCCTGACGGGCAGCGGCGGCAAGTCGGCTGAAGCGGGACAGCGTGCGCAGGCGGCAATGCAGCGATTGGCCCAGGCGTGGGTCACACTGCGCCCCACCTTCGCCGGGTTGTGGCCCCGGGACGCTGCGTGGCAGCGCAGCGTGGGGCAGGTTCAGCAGCACATCGACGAGGGCGCACAACGGACGCAGCAAGGCGCCTGGGCCGCCGCGCATGAGGCCCTGGAACACGTCCGCGAAGTGCTGGCTCAGGCTCGGCAGGCCAAGGGACTGGTGTTTTTGCCCGATCGCTACACCGTGTTCCATGCGGAGATGGAAGCGTTGGTGGCTGCGGGGGCGGCGGCAGTGCTCGATCGTCCGGCGCTGCGGGCGCGTTACACCCGTGCCCGGGCACTGTGGCAGGGCATTGTGGACACCGCAGTCGATGTCGAGCGGGATGGTTTGAGCCCCGCCCGTCAGACCCAGCAAGCGCGGGCGCTGGCCGAGGAAACGACGGCACTGTCCCTGTTGAGTCAGGCCCTGGATGACGCGGACGATGCCGTGTTGCGCCAGCGCCTGGTGGCCCTCAAAGCGCCGTTCGTGCGGGCTTATACGGCGTTTGGCCGTGAATTGGAGCGTTGAACATGTCACACCCCACCCCACCGGCCACGCTCATTGACGTGCGTTCTCCGGGCGAGTTTGCCAGCGGCCATCTGGCAGGCGCCATCAATTTGCCGCTGGATCAACTTCAGCACAGCATTGGCCGCACCGTGCCCGATGTGGCAACGCCGCTGGTGCTGTACTGCGCTTCTGGGGCGCGTTCCGCCTTCGCTTGCGGACTGTTGCAGCAGTTGGGGTACACCCAGGTGAGCAACGGGGGCGGCGTCGGGCTGTTGGCCATGCAGTTGCAGCGGGCCATCGTTCGCGGCTGAGGCCGTCAGAACATCATGTTCTTATCGACGTCCTGCATCTTGCGCCGCGCCAGCGCCAGGTTGGCGCGGTGTTTGTCCAGCACGAAATAAATGAAGGTACCCTCCTTGCGGGAGGATGGGCGCAGCAAGTGGTATTGCTTGCCCAGGGTGATCAGAATGTCGTCGATGACATCATTCAGCCCGAGTTGACGCATGGCCTTGAGCTTGGCGCGGATCACCTCGGTGTTGGCCGCAGCCGCGACTTCCAAATCCAAGCCCGAGCCCGCAGAGCCCAACATCATGCCGCTCTCTGAGTCCACAACGGCGCAGCACATGGCACCGTCACAAGTCATCATCTCATCCAGGGTTTGGCGAATGGTGGCCATCGCAGGTTCCTTTGGTGGTTGAAAAAACGTGGCGATGCGGCAGAGTCTACGGTGCGATCCACCTCAACCTTCCAATTTCCCGCAGGTAAACCATCATGACCTTGACCGAATTGCGCTACATCGTGGCGGTGGCGCGTGAGCGGCACTTCGGCCGGGCTGCCGAAGCGTGTTTTGTGTCGCAGCCCACGCTGTCGGTGGCCATCAAAAAACTGGAGGAGGAGCTCGACGTCAAATTGTTCGAGCGTGGCAGCAGCGAAGTCAGCACCACGCCTCTGGGTGAGGCCATCGTGCGGCAAGCCCAAACAGTGCTGGAACAGGCCCAAGCCCTGCGCGACATCGCCAAGACCGGCAAAGACCCCCTCACCGGCCCTTTGCGGTTGGGGCTGATTTACACCATCGGCCCGTACCTGTTGCCGGAGTTGGTGAGGCAGGCCATTGCCCGAACCCCACAGATGCCGCTGATGTTGCATGAAAACTTCACCGCCAAACTGCTGGACATGCTGCGCGCCAACGAGTTGGACTGTGCCATCCTGGCCGAGCGCTTTCCGGACGCCGGTTTGGCCGTCGCGCCGCTGTACGACGAACCGTTTTTGGTGGCTGTGCCTGCGTCACACCCCTTGGCGCAGCGCGGCGCCGTCAGTGCGCAAGAGCTCAAAGAAGAAACCATGCTGCTCCTGGGCGCGGGGCACTGTTTCCGCGACCATGTGTTGGAGGTGTGCCCCGAATTTGCACGCTTTTCCAGCGACAGTGAAGGCATCCGCCGCAGTTTCGAAGGATCGTCGTTGGAGACGATCAAGCACATGGTGGCTTCGGGCATGGGGGTGACGGTGGTGCCGGGGCTGTCGGTGCCGCGTGAAGCGCATCCTCACCTGCGGTTTGTCGAGTTTGCGGCCCCGGTGCCGACGCGCCGCGTCGTGCTGGCATGGCGCAAGAGTTTCACCCGCTACGAGGCGATCGCCGCTTTGCGCAACGCCATCTACGCTTGTGAGCTGTCCGGGGTGGTGCGGCTGACGGCGTGATCAAGCGACAATCCCCCTCTGGATCCCAGACCTTTGCGCCCGCCCGGCGGGACTGATGTTCATGACTACCCACACCCGCGAGTTTTCCCCCCCGTTTTTCATCATCGGCTGTGTCCGTTCGGGCACCACCATGCTGCGCAACATCTTGCGCAACCATCCGAACTTGGCTTGCCCTGAGGAAACGCACCTGTATCGCTGGGGGGAGCCTTTCGGTACGCCGGGATTCATGACGCAGTGCAACAACGCTCTGCTCAAGAAACACCGTGAGCTGGATGGCATCAAGGACGGGGAGTTCAAGCACATCCTGGATCAGTCCATTTCGCGGGGTGATTTGATGGCGCGGTACATGGCGCGTTTCGTCGAAGTGCGCAAACCCACGGCCACGCGGTGGTTCGACAAAACGCCCCAAAACGTCTACGGCGTGCATTTGATCGCCGAAGATTTCCCAGAGGCCAAATTCATCCACATCGTGCGCAATCCGGTCGAGGTGGTGTCGAGTTTGCGGCTGGGCAAAGTCGTCAAGGTGCCGAACTTGATGGCGGCCTGCGCTTACTGGAATGAAGCCGCCACATTGATTCACGCGCTGCGGCGGCGCTCGCCGAACCGGGTGCTGGAGCTGCGCTACGAGGATTTCACCGCCGAACCCGAGCAAGGCATCCGCCAGGTGCTGGACTTTGTGGGAGAGCCCTTTGACGCCTCTCACTTCACCAACGTGATCACCTACGAAAGCTCGCACAAGGACGAAGGCCTGTTCTCACCCGAAGAGGTCAAAACCATCGAACGCACCTGCATCAAGGGGCGGCGGATGTATGGTTACGCTGCCAATCCGTTGCCGTACTGGAAACGCAAGGGACAAGCCTGAGTGCCCTTCTAAAATCCCCCGCTTTTCCCAAGCACACAGACACAAAGGACTTGAAGCCATGGGCATGGACGATCGCGACGGCAAAATCTGGATGGACGGCGAGCTGGTGGACTGGCGCGATGCGAAGATCCACGTGCTGACCCACACCCTGCACTACGGCTGCGGCGCCTTCGAAGGGGTGCGCGCCTACAAGACCGCCCAGGGAACGGCCATCTTCCGCTTGCGTGAGCACACCCAGCGCCTGCTCAATTCGGCCAAGATCCTGCGGATGCCGATGCGCTTCGGCTTGGAAGCCCTGGAAGATGCCCAGAAAGCCGTGGTGCGTGAGAACCAACTCGAAAGCGGCTACCTGCGTCCGCTGATCTGGATTGGTTCCGAAAAGCTGGGGGTTTCGCCCAAGGGCAACACCGTACACGCCATGGTCGCGGCCTGGCCTTGGGGTGCGTACCTGGGCGAAGAGGGGATGCAGCGCGGCATCCGCGTCAAGACGTCCAGCTACACCCGCCACCACGTCAACATCACCATGACGCAGGCCAAGACGGTGTCCAACTACACCAACTCGATCTTGGCCAACATGGAAGCCACCGATGATGGCTACGACGAAGCCCTGCTGCTGGACGCGGCTGGCTTCGTCTCCGAAGGCGCTGGCGAGAACATTTTCGTCATCAAGGATGGCGTGGTGTACACCCCCGATCTGTCCGCTGGGGCTCTGAACGGCATCACCCGCAACACCATCTTCCACATCTGCCAAGACTTGGGGCTGGAATTGGTGCAAAAGCGCATCACCCGTGACGAGGTCTACATCTGCGATGAAGCCTTCTTCACCGGCACAGCCGCCGAAGTCACGCCGATCCGTGAACTCGACCGGGTCACCCTCGGGTGCGGTGCGCGTGGCCCCATCACCGAGAAAATCCAGGCGGCTTTCTTTGACATCGTCAATGGCCGCAACGAAAAGTATGCCCACTGGCTGACGCTGGTGTGATCCGAGCCCTTCATTTGGAGACCGTGAACATGAGCCAACCCGAAGCCGTCGTCGAAGTTACCGCCAAGGATCTGCAAGGCCCTGGCGTGGTGTTCTGCCCCAACCCCAAGATGACGCAGTGGAGCAGCCATCCCAAGGTGTATGTGGATCTGAGCCACAGCGGTGAAGGCCGTTGCCCCTATTGCGGCACGGTCTACCGCCTCAAAGCGGGCGAAAAAATCGCGCACGCTCACTGAGCGGGGCGTGCCCCATGAAAAATGGCCGGTGCCTGCGAGGGCACCGGCCATTTTCTTGGGCCAGTCGGATCACTGGCACACATAGGCATAAGGTGACTTGCCAGAAGGACACGACCCCGGGCAGGGGCTGTGAACCACTTGTCCGTTTTGGCACTTGGGTTCAGGCGCCGTCAGGCGCGGATTGGGCCCCCAGCAGCCGCAGGTTTGCATCACCGAGCCTGGGCGCAGCAAGCCTTCGGTGTTGGTTTGCACCGGGGCAGGGGCCTGGCCGGGCAGCAGAGCCATGGCCGCTGGCGCGGTGGAGCCCTGGTGGGTGGTTTGCGGCATCTTCGCGTTTTGATCGTCGCGGCAACGGGGGTCGGCGCTGCAACTGGAAACCCAACCGTTGGTGATGGCAGCCAGCCGATCTTGTTTGCCCGGGTGCGTGGGCGTTGGGGTGGACGGGCCGTAGACCTCCATGGCCCGGCGCGCATCTTCCAGCGTAGCGCCCATGCGGTGCAGGATGAAACCTGAGTAGTAATCCGCTTCCAACTCCAAGCGCGGGCGGTTACCGTTCTTGCCGAGGGTGTGGCCGTTCAAGTGATGGTCAATTTCGTGGGCTAGCACACTCACCGCAGCCCAACGGTTGCCGGTTTGCTGGTTCAGGTTACGAACAAAATACTGGTTGTAAAGGATGTAGCGCTTGCCGTTCTGCGTGACAGCCGCTGCGTTAAGCACACTGCTGGCCTTCAGCACGAAGTTGGGCACCAAACCCGAAGCGCGAATGATGGCCTTGATGACATCGGAAGCCTCTTGATCGGAGGCGAATGTCATGACGTTGTCGGGAATGTCTTCACCAAAATACGCGCATGTATCGTGTCCACCCAAGCGCATGGGCTCCGAGACTTGGGCATGCGCGCCTGACCCATGACTGAAGGTGAGGACACCGGCGATGAGTGCGCGAAAAAGTGCGCCAAGAATTGCACGAGACATTGCTGTCACCAAGTTGTTGTGTTGGTCTGCACCCCCTGTGTTATTCGGAAGTTTCGGCAAAGCGTGACCCGCACGTCGTTACAACAATGTGGTAATGCAAACGGCGGAGAGGGGGCTTTTGCCGATCGTCCTCAATGGGCCTGTCTGTGCAGGTTCACAGCGAATTGTGCCCCTACCCTCGCGCCATCAAGAGGCCATCGCTCCAGGCAACTCCCGTTGTTAGGGGGGGATTTATGGATTAGGGGTTGCAAAAAAACACGGGATTTTCATCAAAAACAAATCACCTTAAGGGCAAAAACCAGCAAAAAGCGGACACAGCCCCTCTTAGGCAAGCCATTTGGCTGGGGGCTTGGTTGCTTTCGTTACGTGGCATTACATCTGTGCGGTGCGTCCGCGACAGGTGTGTTGCCCTCACAACGGGGTTCGCTCGGCCAGGGCCTGTAAACACCGCACTTGGCGGACGATGGGGGCTGGCGGTGTCAGTGTTCCACGGGTGATGGCCTGAATGTAAGCCGCCGTTTGGCGGGCGTCTTGGCCGTCGGGCAAATCTGGCAGGGTGTGGAGGCTGCCGCCCTGCGCTTCGATGGACAAAACTTCGTCCAAGTGCCCCTGGACAAAACATTTGAGGGCTGGCAAGCGCCGCGCATCGGCCACTGGTTCGCCTTCGGTGCCGCGCAGCAGCAGGGCGCTGGCTTGGCTGAGCCCCAAGAACTCCGCCAAACTGACGGCGTACTCCGGATGCGTATGGTTGACCACGCGCACCCCGTTGGCCACCGCCGGCAGCAACTTGGCCAAAGTATGACCAGGGTTGCGTAAACCCAATACGCCACGCAGGGCGAGCAGATGTTGCTGCAAACCCGGGTGCAGCACCGAGGTGGGCATGAACACGGGCTGGCCCTGACGCCACTGGGCTTGGGCTTGCTCAGCGGTTTCGACGGGGGAGAGCCCCAGCTCGATGAAAATTTGTGCGCTGGTGACACGCCCTGCTTCTTGCAACGGGCCGTGAACCAACACACTCACGCCCTGCTGAGCCAGCAAGCAGGCCAGCAGGGGGGTCAGGTTGGGCAGCTTGCGGGCGCCGTTGTAGCTGGGCAGCACAACGGCGGGCCCTGGGGCCACCAAACGCAACATGCGTGGCTCGACGGCCTGCATGAACCCGAGCAGCTCCTCGGGGGTCTCGCCCTTGATGCGCATGGCCAAGGCGAAGGCCCCTTTCTCCAGATCGCTGACTTGGCCGTCCAGCAGGCGGCCCATCAGATCAGCGGCTTGGGCACGATTCAGCGAGCGCGCACCCTCCTTGCCACGGCCAATGTCTCGCAAATAGGGGGCAATGCTCATTGATTCTCACCTTGGGATGCATGGACACCCAAGATTGTGGCCTTCGCTGGGTGTCCCGGTGAGTTGCTGGGCTCAACGCTGCATTGCGGTGAGCGGCTGGGGGGCGATGCTTTTGGCCAAGGTGCGCAGCGTGGGCAGGCACGAGCCGCAGTTGGTGCCGCAGCGCAGGCGCTCTTGCAGGTGCTGCACCCGCTCTTCGACACGCCCCGCACAGCGGGACAGCTCGGTGCGAATCGCCTCCTCGCTGACGTTGAAACACGTACACACCTGGGGGCTGCGGGGCGCGCTGGCCTGGGTCAGACGGTGGGCGGGGGCCAACAGGTGCCGTCCGGGCATGGGCAGGGGGTCGTGGGCTTCCAGCAGGGTGCGCAGCCACGATTCACCCCGCGCATCGCCTGCGAGCCAGAAAGCGTGCAGCACGTCGCGGCCATTCGCGTCGCGCTGGAGGCGCAGGGCGCGCTGCTGGTGGCGTTGCAGGTCGTGGTAGACCAGCACCGAAGGGCCGTCGATGCGCAAGGCTTGGCGGATGGGGGCCAATACGGCCTCATCCACCGCTTGGGCCGCCCCCGCCCGCAGCAGCAAGCCGACACGCCCTTGGGCATCCGGCTCCCGACCGAACGGCAGGAGGCAGGCCCAGCCAAAAGCATCCAGGGTTGGTTTGAGCTGCTCGCGCACGGCCAGGGCTTCGGCTTGCGGCAGCCAGGCCATGGCGGTGAGTCGCCACGGCAGACGCGCTGGGGCCAAGCGCACGGCGCAGTGCTTGAGTTCGGGCTGTTTCGAACGCGGGCAGGTGCTGGGCAACGTCAGGCCGTTGACGCCCTGCATGGGCTGGCCATTCGAGTCTTGCCCGCGCAGCACTTCCCGGCCCCAATGCATGGGGATGAAGGTTTGGCCGGGCTGCACGCTGTCGCTCGCTCGGGCGCCCAACACCACCTCGCCTCGGCGTGAGGTGACGCGCACCAAATCACCGTCGCGCAGTTGCAGGCGCTGCATGTCGCCGGGGTGAATGTCGATCACCGGTTCGCCCTCGTGGCCCAGCAGGCGGCCCAGGGTGCCGGTGCGGCTCATGCCGTGCCACTGATCGCGCAGCCGGCCCGTGAGCAGGCTGAAGGGGTAGGCGTCGTCGGTGGGTTCGGCCAGCGGGGTGAAGGGCACGTCGGCAAAGCGGGCCCGGCCATCGGGGGTGGCGAATTGGCCGTCCTCGTACAGACGTGCCTGCCCGTGGGGCTGGCCTTCACGCAGCGGCCATTGTTGGGGGCCTTGCTGGTCGAGCAGGGCGTAGCTCAGACCGGTGATGTCCAGGTCGCGGCCCCGGGTCGTTTCCCGGTGTTCCTGCCAGACGGCTTCGGCCGAGGCGTAGTCGAACAGCGCGGCGCGTTCGGGGGCGATGCGCTGGGCCAGACGGCGGGCGACGTCCGCTGCGATGTGCCAATCCGGACGCGCTTGCCCAGCAGGTGCCACCGCCGCCCGCACCCGGCTGATGCGCCGCTCGCTGTTGGTAACGGTGCCCTCCTTTTCCCCCCAAGTGGCCGCAGGCAACAAGATGTCGGCATGGGCGGCGGTGGCCGTGGTGAGAAAAGCCTCCTGCACGATCACCAGTTCAGCCCGTTCCAATGCCCGGCGCACGGTGGCCTGATCCGGCAGCGATTGGGCCGGGTTGGTGCAAGCGATCCACAAGGCTTTGACTTGGCCGTCGGCGGCGGCTTCAAACAAATCGACGGCGGTGCGGCCCGGGGTGGCGGGCACGTCCGGCACGCCCCACAGCCGCGCCACTTCGGCACGGTGGACGGGGTTGGCCAGGTCGCGGTGCGCAGACAGCAGGTTGGCCAACCCCCCGACCTCACGCCCACCCATGGCATTGGGCTGGCCGGTCAAGCTGAACGGCCCTGCCCCTGGGCGGCCAATTTGGCCCGTGGCCAAGTGCAGGTTGATGAGCGCGGCGTTTTTGTCGGTGCCGCTGCTGCTTTGGTTCAAACCTTGGCAGTAGAGGCTCAGGGTTGGGGTGTCGCGGCCAAACCATTGGGCGGCGGTGAGGAGGTCGGCCTCGCGCAGTCCGGTTAGGCGTGCGGTTTCGCTCGGGGTGAAACCTTGGACACGGGCTTGCAGCGCCGCAAAACCTTGGGTGTGGCGGTCGATGAAGGCGGCATCGTGGTGGCCGTCGCGCAGCAGCAGATGCAGCAGGCCGTGGTACAGCGCCACGTCGCTGCCGGGGCGCAGGGCCAGATGCAAGTCGGCCTGTTCCGCAGTTTCCGTGCGGCGCGGATCGACCACGATCCACTTCTGTGCCGGGTTGGTGCGGCGCGCATCCTCCAAGCGGCGGAACAGGATCGGGTGGGCCCAAGCCATGTTGCTGCCTGTGATGAACACGGTTTGCGCCAGGGCCAAATCGTCATAACTGCACGGCGGGGCATCGGCGCCCAGCGTGGCTTTGTAGCCCGCCACCGCGCTGGACATGCACAGGCGCGAGTTGGTGTCGATGTGGTTGGTGCCGATCAATCCTTTGACCAGCTTGTTGAAGACGTAATAGTCCTCGGTGAGCAACTGCCCGGAGACGTAAACGCCCAAGGCATCGGGCCCATGGGTTTGGTAGAGGTTGGCCAGGCGCTGGGCGGTGTCGTCCAGCGCTGTGTCCCATGACACCGCTTCGGGCGCAGCGCCACGGGCTGGGCGGCGCATCGGGTGCAGCAAGCGGGTTTGCTGGGTGACGCTGTCGGCGGCCGTCAGGTGCAAGGTGGAGCCCTTGGTACACAAGCGGCCAAAGTTGGCAGGATGGTCGGGATCCCCCCGCACGCCGAGAATGCGCGGGCCATCACTCTCGATGATGACGCCACAGCCTACGCCGCAATAAGGGCAGGTCGATCGGGTCTGGGTCATGGGGGGGCTTCTTTCAGGGCAGGAAGGTCATGCGCCGAGGCGCACGTATTGCTGGGTGATGCGGTCCATCAACTCCAGCAGGTTTTCGCTGGCGACGAACACTTCGGCAGCGTCTTTGGCGGTGATGCGCTCGTCACGTCCCGCTGCCGACTCCAAGAACACCCACTGCTGACGGGCCAGCAGCAGTTCTTGTTTCAGGGCGGGGGTGGTTTGCGGGGCAGCGTCCAGGCGGCTCAGGTTGCGGGTGAACTCAGCGCGAGCGGCATCGACTTGGGTGTGGAGATCGGTGGGCGCGCTTTTCCACAGCATGACCAAGTGAGATTTGGCGATGAACTGGCTCAGCATGCGCTGGCGGCCTGCCAGGTTCACCAATTCGCTGATCGGTTGGGCGGCATGCTGCTCCAGGGCTTGGGTCAGTTGGTGAGCCTGGGCGAGGACGCGGCCATCCAGTCCGAGCAAGGCCGGCACCAGCGGTTGAGCGGGTGGCGAGGCCGTCAGGCGGGACTTGAATTCGTTCCACAGCGGTTCGAGCTGGCCATGTGCGCTGCGGGTGGTGGGGTTGGGCAGCAGGGGTTTGAGGTCGGTTTGCACGCGCTCGAACTGCGCCACCGAGTCTTGCAGCACGCGGGCCGCCCGTTTGGTTTCGACGTTCTGCCCGACCGCCAGCCACGCTTTGGACAGGCGCTGGCTGAGCATGCGCAAGCTGCCCGCCTTGTTGATCAGTTCAGGGAGTTCGGAGGCCGAGGGGGTGCGGGCGGTTTGTCCCCAAGTGGGCCAGGGGGCCACCACCGAACAACTGGCCAGCAGCAGGTGACGACGCGGAATGGAAGGCATGGTGTTTCTTTCGGATCGTGGAGCGGTTCAAGAAAACGGCTGACACAGGCTTAACGCCCCGTGCCTCGTTCCAGTATGGCCAGTGCAGTTTGGGTTTCCTTGATTTGCCTTCTCGTCCGTCCGACAGCTTTTAGTCAGCTTGATGTGTGTCAAGACTCTGGGGTTCGCCAAACATCAGTTCATCGCGTAACTCGCCGATGGCGCGGTGCTCCCGGATGAGCTTGAAATACCAGTTGCCATCCAGGGTGTCGCCGTACAAGCAGGCGCCGACCAGGGTGTTGTCACGCAGCACCAGCTTTTTGTAGACCCGGTCCAGCGGGTCGTTCAGGATCAGTTGCTGGGTGTGGGCGTCGCCCATGAAATCCCCGGCAGAAAACAGCTCAATGCCCGTGACTTTGAGCTTGGCACTGGTGGTGCTGCCGGTGTAAACCACGCCCGCGCCTTGACCCGCCAGGTGAGCGGCCAACACCTTGGCCTGTTCAAACAGCGGAGCCACCAGGCCGTAAGCTACCCCCCGGTGGTTGGCGCATTCGCCCACGGCCCAGATGGCTGGGTCGCTGGTTTGCAACCGATCGTCCACCACGACGCCCCGCTGGCAGTGCAGGCCAGCGCGTTCGGCCAGCTCAGTGTGGGGGCGGATGCCGGCGGCCATCACCACCAAGTCAGCGGGTACGACGCTGCCATCGGCCAGTTGAACGGCGCTCACGCGGCCCGAGGTGTCCCCGTGCAGCGCCTGCGTTTGCGCCCCGAGGTGGAAGGTGATGCCGCGTGCTTCCAGCGATTCGCGCAGCAACTGACCTGCGGCGGCATCGAGCTGGCGCTCCATCAACCAAGCGCCGAGGTGGATCACGGCCACGTCCATGCCGCGCTGGCGCAGGCCGTTGGCCGCTTCCAGACCGAGCACGCCGCCGCCGATCACCACGGCCCGGCGGTGGGTGCGGGCGGTGTCGATCATGGTGTGGGTGTCGGCGATGTCGCGGTAGGCGATCACCCCGTCGAGGGTGTGCCCAGGGATCGGCGGCACGAAGGGCAGGGAGCCCGTGGCCAAGATCAGTTGGTCGTAGGTCGTGGTGCGGCCATCGGCGGCGGTCACGGTGCGGGCGGCGCGGTCGATGCTCACCACTTTCTGGCCCAGGTGCAGGGTGATGCCCTGTGCGGCATACCAAGACAGCGGGTTGAGCACGATGTCGTCGAGCGTTTGCT
The DNA here is from genome assembly GCF_002222655.1 of Vitreoscilla filiformis. Taxonomy (GTDB): domain Bacteria; phylum Pseudomonadota; class Gammaproteobacteria; order Burkholderiales; family Burkholderiaceae_C; genus Ideonella; species Ideonella filiformis. Next base: position 1,072,314 of record NZ_CP022423.1, read on the forward strand.
CCCCCGCCAGCACCGGTGAGAGCAAGATGCGGTTGTAGTTGGGGTGCGGCTCGGCGCCGAACACGGTGATGTCGTAGCGATTCGGGGCCAGCTTGAGCAACTCTTCGAGCGTGCGCACGCCGGCCATGCCGTTGCCAATCATCACGAGGCGGGGTTTGTTCATCGCGGGGCGGTGGAGCAGGGGTGAAACATCGCCCGGCGTACCATCTCGCCACTGGCATGTCAGATCGTCACGGGAAGAACACACACGCCCAGACGACACCCCATCTGCGCAGCGCAGAGGGCGGACGAGCATGCAGGATCAAGTCGGGAGGCCGAAGCCGGTGAGACGCTGGTGGTGGCCGACGCTGGCACACCATGCAGGAGGGAGGGGGCACGAGGGCCCTCGCGCTCACGCAAGTGCTGTACCAGCTCAGAGCGGGGTGCCCAGCGCGGGGTACGCCCATCCTTGGTGCGCCCCGCAGGGCGATGCACCGGAAACAAGCATTTCAACCCCTTTCTCCCTGGGATCACCATGAGTTTTGCGGTGGACATCGGTTACGCCAGCCACAAAGGCCCGCGCAGCGTGAACGAAGATTTTGGCGGCGCCGTGCGCGCCTGCGCCCCGGAAGCCCATCGTGGGCTGATTGCCGCCGTGGCCGATGGGGTGTCCAGCGGTGGCGAGGGGCTGGTCGCAGCCCAAACCACGGTGATGGGCCTGTTGGGTGACTTTTTTGCCACCCCGGCGACTTGGGAGCCCACGGTGGCGCTGGATCGGCTCATCGGGGCGCAGAACGCTTGGCTGGTCGATCACAACCGCCGCCGCAGCGACCGGGCCGCGCTGACCACGCTCACCGCGCTGGCGCTGCAAGGTCAAACATGGACGCTGGCCCACGTCGGCGACACCCGCGCTTGGTTGTGGCGCCCGGGGCCGCAAGGGGGTGAGTTGAGCGTCTTGACCCAAGACCACGCCTTTGATCACCCCGACCAACGCAGCCGCTTGACCCGCGCCATGGGGCTGGACGATGGCGTGCGTTTGGACTTTGCCCAAGGCGATGTGCGTCTGGGTGACGTGTTTGTGTTGACCAGCGACGGCGTCCACGGGCCGCTCAAGGCGGCGCGTTTGGCGGCGTTGGCGCAGCAAGACGGCACCGCGCAAGCCGCCGCCGAGGCGCTGGTTCACGCGGCGCTGGAGGCGGGTGGGCAGGACAACGCCAGTGCCTTGCTCATCCGCGTCACCGGGTTGGATGCGCGCCAGTTGGACGACGATTTGGTGGACGCCCGGCGCTTGCCCGCACCGCCCCTGCTCAAAGTCGGGGATGTGCTGGACGGCTACACCCTCACCGCCAAGGTGGCAGACACCGGGGTGCATGTGCTGTACCAAGCGCGCAGCCCCAGCGGCGCATTGGTGGTGATCAAAACGCTGCACCCGAGCCGGGCGGGTGACCCCGAGGAGCGGGTCATGCTGGCGCATGAGGCATGGTTGGGCCAGAAAGTCACCCAACTCGGTGGGCAGGGGCGGCTCTTTTTTGTCGGCGTGCATGAGCGGCCCAGCCAGGCCAGCGCGTTCTACACGGTGTTCGATTGGCACCACGGGCGCACGTTGGAGCAGATCATGGCCGCTGGCGGCCCCCCCGCCGTGGCGGACGTGGTGGCCGCTGGCGTGGCGTGGGTCCGGGGGTTGGCGCTGTTGCATCGCCACGGCGTGATTCACCGCGACATCAAACCCGGCAACCTCTATTTGTGCGACGACGGGCGCTGGCGCATCCTCGACCTGGGGGTGGCCCTGAGTGGCCGCGAGAGCGCCGCCCAGCGCGAGCTGCACGCGGGCACACCGAGTTACATGAACCCCGAGCAGTGGGACGAGGGCGGCGTGGCCAGCCCCGGCAGCGATTTGTTCGCGCTGGGGGTGACGCTGTATCAGTGGCTCACCGGGCGCTTGCCTTATGGCGAGATCGAACCCTACCAACGCGGGCGCTACCGGCGCGACCCGCCCGGCGCCTCGCGGCTGCGCCCCGATGTGCCGATGTGGCTCGACCACCTGTTGGCCAAAGCCATCGCCCGCGATGCCCGGCAACGCTTCGAAACCGCCGAAGAGTTGCTGCTGGCGCTGGAGCGGGGCGCCTCACGCCCCTTGGGTTCACCCGCGAGCACGCCGTTGCTCCAGCGTGACCCGCTGGCGGTGTGGCAGTTGGCGTTTGGGTTGTCCGCGTTGCTGAACGTGGTGCTGCTGCTGGCGCTGCTGGTGTTGCCACGCGGATGAGCGGGGCGTGGGCGGTCAGCCCACGCGGCGCACCCCGGTTGGCCGGGCGTCACCGGACGCGGGGTTGAGTCGCGCCCGACCGCCTTTTTCCGCCCAGGTGCGCGTCCAACGCACTTGCATCTTGCGCATCAACAGCAGCATCAGCACCGAGAACACCGACATCACGACAAACCCCAGGAAGAAACTGCCAGTTTGTTGCTTGACGTTGCCCATCAGCATCGGCACCAAGCCGCCGCCCAGGGCACCGATTTCACCGATCATCGAACCCGCCACGGCGGTGGACATCGGCCAGCGCAGCGGCACGAGTTGGAACAGCGCACCGTTGCCCGCCCCCAGCGCGGCGAAGCACACGATGAGCAGCAGCGTGGTCAACACCACCGAATGCGCCACCAGGCCCACGCCCACCAGGCCGAAGGCCACCACCACCAACACCACGGTCAGGGTGTTCACGCCGCCCCAACGGTCTGAAATCCAGCCGCCGAAGATGCGCACCACCGAGCCCATCAGCGCCGCCAGCATGGTGAGCTGGCCGGCTTGCACTTTGGAGACGCCGAACTGATCGTAGTAATAGGTCGGCAAGAAGGTGGTGATGCCGATGAAACCGCCAAACGTGACGACGTAAATCAGGCTGAACACCCAGCCGTCTCTTTCCAGCAGGCAGGCCAGATGCTCTTTCATGTTGGCGTGTTCGTCGCGGTCGGGCGGCTCCTTGGCCAAGAAGGCCACCACGGCCATCGGCACAAACGAAGCCAGCGCGGCGATGCCGTACACCGCTTGCCAGCCGAACTTCTGTGCCAGCGGTGGCGCCAGCAGCGCCGCCAGTGCCGTGCCGCCGTTGCCCGCCCCCACCAAGCCCATGGCCAGGCCCTTGTACTGCGGCGGGAACCAGCCCGACCCCAGCGACATGGCCACACCGAAACTGGCCCCCGCTACACCGAGCAAGAAGGCCATCTTGATCATGTCGTCGTAGCTGTGAACGAAGAAGTAGCCAAACGCCATGGTGAAGGTGATCAGGCTCAACTCGACCAGCGTGGCCGTTTTGCGCCCGACGTACTGCGCCAACAGCCCCAGCGGGAAGCGCATCACCGCCCCGGCAATGATGGGAATGGACAGCAGCGTGCCCTTTTGCGCCGGGGTGAGGTTGAACTCCTCGCTGATGAACGGCGCCATGGCGCCGTTGAGCACCCAGATGACGAACGAGAACATCAAATAGAAAAACGCGGCGAACAGCGTGGGGCCGTGGCCGGCGCGCAGGAACTGGCGAAAGTCGGTCATGGTGAACGAACACAAAAAAGAAGGGAGGACGCGCCGCCGTGTTCAAGCCTCTGCGAGGTCATGCGCCTGCGCAGGGGCTGAACGTGATGAAGGAGAATCGAACCGGCTCCCCGGCACGGGAGCATGCGTGGCGATGGGGCAACCACGCGGCGCGTCGTGGACGCGACTTCGGCAAAGAGGAACTTTGCGCGGCGGCGATGGGTTTTGGTGCGCCGTTGCACCGGAAGCGAGCCAATCAAGCAAGACCCATGCCCCGAATCGGGTATCGTGCCCATCATCGGTGCAGATGGTCTCATCGTCCACGATCCTTGCAGGATGTCCCCATGTTGTCGATTCAACTGCTGTCTTTGTCCGCCCTGGCAGACACCCCTTGGCCTGAGCGCATCCACACGGCGCTGACCCGTGCCGGTGCCCGCGTGCACGGGCTTGGTGCCGCTCCCGACGCGGTTTGCACCCTGGTGTTGGCCCAAGCCGACGAACTGTTGTCATGGTTGCCCGCCCAGGGCGGTGCGCTGGGCGCGGGCCCGCTGGTGTGGGTCGGCCCAGCGGCGGCGGGAACGGCGTGGGAGGCCTTGGTGGCGCAAGGGGTGTCGAGCTGGTGGCCGCTGGCGTCCTGGCCCGACGAGGTGGCGGCCACCGTCTGGCTGACCGAGGCCTTGGCGTTCGAGCTGGCGCGCTGGCGCCAGCAGCAGACGCTGCACCGCCAACTCCACCAGTTGCGCACCCAGATGGACGAGCGCAAATGGGTCGATCGCGCCAAAGGTTTGTTGATGAGCACGCGCGGCATGGCCGAAGATGATGCGTTCCGATTGCTGCGCAGCGCGGCCATGCATGCCAATCTGCGGGTGGGCGAGGTGTCGCGCTCGGTGGTGGAGGCGTCGGTGTGGGCCGAGGCGATCAACCGGTCGGGGCAGTTGCGCATGTTGTCGCAGCGGTTGGTGAAACTGGCCGCGCAGCGCCTGCTCGGGGTCGATGCGCGCCGGGCGCGCACGCTGCAACACCAAGCCCGTTTGCGGGTGGAAGACAACTTGGCGCACCTGGCCGCGCTGCCACCGCTGGCGCAGGGCCCGCAGGCCTTGACCGAGGCGCTGGCCTGTGTCACCCGGGCGTGGGCGGTGTTGGGGCCGGTGCTGGAGCAGCGTCCGGGGCCGCTCACGCTGCTGGAGGCCGACCAACACGCCGAAGCCCTGTTGCAAGCCGCCGAAGCGCTGACCGACGCCTTGGAGTTGCACGGCGCGCGGCGCTCGCTGCACATCGTCAACCTGTGCGGGCGCCAGCGCATGCGCGTGCAGCGCCTGGCCAAGGATGCGCTGCTGGCGACCTTGCCCGATCAGTTGGCACGCGCCCAAGCGCTGGGGCCGTTGCTGGATGCGTTTGAGGCGGCGCTGTTGGAGTTGGAGCGCGCGCCGCTGTCCACCCCGGACACGCGAGGGTTGTTGGCCGAAGCCCGCGACGAGTGGCTGCGCTTGCTGCGCGGCTTGCGCACGGCCGAGGCGAGCGAGGGGCGCGCGGCCTTGGCCGGCTCCTCCGATGCGCTGCTGGGGCTGTTCGAGCGCCTCACCGAGGCGTACGAACACAGCTTGCACGTCATCATGGCGTGAGGCGTTGCGCGTACCAGCCCCGGCTGCGGTTGACGACGCGCACCACCGCGAGCATCACCGGCACCTCGATCAACACCCCGACCACCGTGGCCAGCGCCGCGCCCGACTCGAAGCCAAAGAGGCTGATGGCGGCGGCCACCGCCAGCTCAAAGAAGTTGCTGGCGCCGATCAGGCAGGACGGGCCGGCCACATCGTGCGCCTCGCCCAACCGGCGGTTGAGCCAGTAGGCCAGCGCGGCGTTGAACACCACTTGAATCAGGATGGGCACCGCCAGCAGGGCGATCACCAGCGGCTGCTTCAAGATCGCCTCGCCTTGGAAAGCGAACAGCAGCACCAACGTGGCCAACAAGGCGCTGATCGACCAGGGGCCGATCTTGGCCAGCGCGGCGTCCAACGCAGCGGGCCCACGCGCCAGCAGCGCCCGGCGCCCCAGTTGCGCCAGCACCACCGGAATGACGATGTAGAGCGCCACCGAGATCAGCAGCGTGGCCCACGGCACGGTGATGGACGAGAGGCCCAGCAGCAGCGCCACGATGGGGGCGAAGGCGAACACCATGATGCTGTCGTTCAGCGCCACCTGGCTCAAGGTGAAGAGCGGCTGCCCGCCCACCAGCCGGCTCCACACGAACACCATCGCCGTACACGGCGCAGCGGCCAGCAGGATGAGGCCGGCGATGTAGCTGTCCAGTTGCTCGGCGGGCAGCCACGGGGCGAAGACTTGGCGCACAAAAATCCAGCCCAGCAGCGCCATCGAAAACGGCTTGACGGCCCAGTTGATGAACAGCGTCACGCCGATGCCGCGCCAGTGCTGGCGCACTTGGTGCAGCGCGCCGAAGTCCACCTTCAGCAGCATGGGGATGATCATCACCCAGATGAGCAGCCCCACCGGCAGGTTGACCTGGGCCACCTCCATGCGGCCAATGGCTTGCACCGGGCCGGGCAGCACCTGACCCAGCGCCACACCCGCGACGATGCACAGAAACACCCAGACGCTCAAAAAACGCTCGAACACGTTCATGGGAGGCTCCTTCACGAACGACCGATGGCGTTGAGCGCGGCGTGCAGTTCGGCAGGCGAGAGCCGATCCAGCGGCAGCGCCAGCAGTTGCAACAGGCGGTAGCCGATGGCTTGGCGCGTGAGTTCAAACGCCCGGCGCTTGCCCGCGTCGCCGCCTTCGGCGTGGGACGGGTCGGGGTAGCCCCAATGCACTTTCACCGGCTGGCCGGCGCCGCCGAAGAAGACGGGGCAGGTTTCGGCTGCCGCGCTGTCGCACACGGTGATGACGATGGACAGCGGCGGGGCGCCCTCACGGGTGAACTCGTCCCAGCTTTTGCTGCGGTAGCCGGTGGTGTCGATCCCGGCTTGTTGGAGGGCTTCCAGGGCGAAGGGGTTGAGCCGGCCACTGGGGGCGCTGCCGGCGCTGTGGGCGCGGACATCGCGCCCGAGCTGGGCAGCCAGGTGGTTGAGCATCCCTTCGGCGAGCACGCTGCGCGCCGAGTTGTGGGTGCAGAGGATGAGGACGTGAACAGTCATGGTGGGAATTCAGCGAGTGCCGATGGCACGGATTTCCTGCTGGATGGCCAGCGCCTCCAGGCTGTGCAGCGGCAAGGCCAGCATGAGTTGCAGGCGACGTTGCAGGGTGATGAGGGCATCTTTGAACGCCCGCTCAGCGCTGGCAGGGTCAGCAGCAGCCGGATCGGGCATGCCCCAGTGGGCTGTCATGGGTTGGCCGGGCCACACGGGGCAGACTTCGCCGCCGGCTTGATCGCACACGGTGAACACGAAGTCCAGATGGGGGGCATCGGCGGCAGCGAATTCTTCCCAACCTTTGCTGCGCAGACCCGTGGTGGGAATGTGGTTGTCCGCCAGCACGGCAAGCGTCAGCGGATGCACGGCCCCTTTGGGTTGACTGCCAGCGGAGAAGGCCCGGAAGCGTGTCGGGGCCATCTTGTTCAACAGCGCTTCGGCCAAGATGGAGCGCGCCGAATTGCCGGTGCAAACGAACAGCACGTTGTAGATCTTGCTCATGTTCACCTCTTTCAGCAGCACGACGAGCTGGATTTGACCGGGATGCCAATCGGCTTGCCACGCGGGGCGCAGCAGGCCGACGCGCCGGCGGGCGCTTCGCTTTCGCGGAACACGGGGATGTTGCCCAGCGTGTGGAAGTGCTCCCAGGCGATGCCTTGCGGGTCGGTGATCCAGTGTTTTTCGCTTTGGGCGTAGCAGCAGGTGGTGGCGCCTTCGTCCAGCAAGGCCAGGTCGGCGGCTTGGGCGCGGGCTTTGAGGGCGGCCAGCTCGGCCGGGTCGTCGGTTTGGAAACCGAGGTGATCCAGGCCCGGTTCGTGGCCTCGGGTGGAGATGGCGAAGTTCACCGCCGGGTCGTCCAGCATCCACTTGGCGTAATCGGCTTCGACGCGGCTGGGCGCAGCGTCAAACAACTTGGCATAGAAGGCGATGCTGGCGGCCAGGTCGGCCACATGCAGATGAACGTGAAAGCGCTTCATGAGGGTTCCTTGTCAACAAGATCACAGTCAACGGCCGACGGGCCGCAATCACAGGGCTGGCCCTGGCAGCAGTGGGCGGTGAGGTAACTCAGCAGCGCGTTCATCTGCCCAAACTCCGGGCGATAGATGAGATTGCGCCCCTCGCGCTGCACCGACACCAGCCCGGCGTGCATCAGCTCCTTCAGATGAAAGGACAGCGTCGAGGCCGGCACCGCCAGCGTTTCGGCCAGCGCCGTGGGCGTGAGGCCCTGCGGCCCCGCACCGACCAAGGCCCGGAACACGCGCAAGCGAGCGGCTTGCGCCAAGGCCGCCAAAGCGGCTACGGCATCTTTTTCTTCCATGATTCGATTTTTATGGAAATATCGAAAACAAACAAGCCCCGCACAAACGTCAAGTTGGTTTGGATACCCAATGCCGTATGCTGGCACCCCTTTGAAGGAGACACACTGTGAGCATTCGCCCTTGGTTTTGGATCGGCATCGCCGCCCTCGGGCTGCATGGCCCAGGGCTGGCGCAGGCCGATCCGGCCACCGTCAGCGCGCTGGAAGGCTATTTCGATTTTGTGGATGCCAACGCCGGCACCATCACGCCGGAGCAAATCGGGCCGGAGGATCTGCGCAAGTTTTGGGTGCTCGATGTGCGCGATGCCGCGCAGTTCAAGCAAGACCATGTGCCGGGCGCGGTGAACATCGAGTGGCGCCAAGTCTTCGCCCAGCGCGCCAAGCTCCCGCGTGACAAAACCATCCTCGTGTACTGCAACACCAGCTCGTTTGCCGCCCAGGTGGCGATGGCGCTGCGCATGGACGGGTTTGAGAACGTGCGGTTGCTGTATGGGGGGTTCAATGCGTGGAAGGTTCAGGCCCGTCGCTGACGCTAGGAGGGGATGAGCTCAGAACGGGACGGGCTCAATGCTTACTTCAGCACAAACCGCACCGTACCCAGCGGTTTACCGGCCAGCGTCACCACCGCCACCGCTTTGGTGCCCGCTGCCAACTTGAAGCTGCCACGGGCTTCGAGTTTGTCGCCAGCCGATTGGAGGGTGACTTCTTGTTTATCTGCCCCCGTCAACAGCGTGAGCTTGGCGCTGGCCTGGGCCAGGTCGGCGGGTTTACCGTGATCGCGCAGATAAAGCTGAAGCAGCGCCGGTTGTGCCACCAGCTCGTAATCCATGTCGCGCACTTCCATGACCACACCGCCGTGCAGTGGCTTGTGCTCGTGGGCGTGTGCATGGCCATCGCCAGCGGCTTGGGCCATGCCGGCCCAGCTCAGCCAAGCGGTCAGGATCAGGGTGGGGAGCGCAGTTTTGCGGAACATGATCGTCCTTTGCGTGAAACGTGGAGGAAACCGGAGCGCCGGGAGGCGCCCCGAAAAAGGGCCCGGCTGGGCCCCTGCGTGCAGCGCTTCTTACAGCGCTTCGGCGTCCTTGGCATCCATCAGCCGTTCGGCATCACGGCGGCCAAAACGCCAGAACATCAGCGGGGTGAGGAAGGTGTCCAGCAGCGTGGAGCTGATGAGCCCGAAGAAGATCACCACGGCCACCGGATGCAGCACCTCGGTGCCTGGGCGCTCGGCCTCAAACAGCAGCGGGGCCAGTGCGAAGGCGGTCACCAAGGCCGTCATCAGCACCGGCGCCAGGCGTTCGGCCGAACCGCGCAGGATCATGGACAGATCAAACTCTTCGCCCTCAAAGCGCATCAGGTTGATGTAGTGGCTCACCTTGAGGATGCCGTTGCGCACCGAAATGCCTGCCAGCGTGATGAAGCCCACCAGGGCCGCCACCGACAGTGGCTGGCCCGACCACCACAGCCCCAGCACCGCGCCCACCAGCGCCAGCGGGATGTTGACCATGATGAGCGCCGACAGCCGCACCGACTGGTAGCGGCTGTAGAGCACCACGAACATCAGCACCAGCGAGACGATGGACAGCAGCCCCACCAGGCGTGACGCTTCTTCCTGCGCCTGGAACTGCCCACCCAGGGTGATGAAGGCGCCTTCGGGCAGGCGGGTGGCGGCCACCACCTGCCGGATGTCGGCCACCACCTCGGACAGCGCCCGGCCGGAGGCATTGGCCGAGAGCACGATGCGGCGTTTGCCGTCGTCGCGGTTCACCTGGTTCGGGCCGTCCCCTTCTTCAATCGTCGCCAAGCGCGACAGCGGCACCCGGCCCAGCGGCGTTTCCAGCAGCACCCCGCCCAGCCCTTGTGGGCCACGAGCGGCTTCCGGCAACCGCACCACCAAAGCAAAGCGCCGCCCGCCTTCGACGATTTGCGTCACCTTCTCGCCTTCCACCAGCGCTTGCAAAGTGGCGAGCAACTGTGGCACCGGCACGCCGTATTGCGCAGCAGCGGCGTAATCCACCCGCACTTTGAGCTGAGGCGCCAGCACCTGCTTTTCGATCTGCAAGTCCGCCAGACCAGAGATGCCCGCCAGACGGCCCCTCAGCGCATCGGCCTGGGCACGCAGCATGTCCAGGTCTTCGCCGTAGATCTTGATGGCGATCTGCGAGCGCACCCCCGACAGCATGTGGTCGATGCGGTGTGAGATCGGCTGGCCGATCTCCAACGCGGCCGGCAGGTTGGCCAGCCGGGCGCGGATGTCGGCTTTGATCTCGTCCATGCTGCGTGTCAGTTCGGCGCTGGGCAGCAGCCCAACATCCAACTCGCTCACATGCACACCTTCGGCGTGTTCATCCAGCTCGGCCCGGCCACTGCGACGCCCCACATGCGTCACCTCCGGCACTTGTGACACCAGCACCTCGGCTTGACGCGCCAGCGCCGTGGTTTCGGCCAGGGTGACACCGGGATTCAAGCGCAACCCGATCAGCAACGTGCCTTCGCTGAACGGCGGCAAGAAGGTGGTGGGGAAAAACGGCACCGCCGCCACCGCCATGGTCACCACCACCCCGGCGCCAGCCAGCACGGCACGAGGCCGGGCCAGCACGGCTTGCAGGGCACGGCGATAGCCAGCCTTGAGCCAGGCTAGCAAGCGCGTGTCCCCGTGGTCGAGAGTCCTCATGCGCGGCAGCAGGTAGAAGCTCAACACCGGCGTCACCGTCACCGACACCACCAGCGAAGCCAGCGTCGATACGATGAACGCAATGCCCAGCGGCACGAACAGCTTGCCTTCCAGCCCCGGCAGCGCGAACAGCGGGATGAACACCAGCACGATGATCACCGTGGCGTAAAGAATGGCCGAGCGCACCTCCATCGAGGCGCGCGCCACCAGCTCCAGCGGGTGCAGCCGGTGCTGCGGATGGCGGGCCCGGTCTTCCTTCAGGCGGCGCAGCACGTTTTCCACGTCCACCACCGCATCGTCCACCAGACCGCCGATGGCGATGGCCAAACCGCCCAGCGTCATGGTGTTGATGGACAGCCCGAAGTAGCCAAACACCAGCGCTGTGATGCAGATGGACACGGGAATGGCCGTGAGCGCAATCACCGTGGGCCGCAACGTGCCCAAGAAGAAGAACAGGATCACCGCCACGAACACCGACGCCCCGATCAGCTTGCCTTGCAGCGTGGTGATGGAAGCTTCGATGAAACTGGCTTGGCGGAAGGTGACACGCGGCGCCTCCATGCCCGCCGGCAGCGAGGCGCGCAGGCCTGCCAGGGCGTCTTCAATCTGGCGCGTCAGGGTGATGGTGTCGGCTGTGGGCTGCTTTTGCACGCCCAGGATGACGGCGGGCTGGCCTTCAAAGCCGGCATCGCCCCGCTTGGGCGCGGCGGCAAACGTCACTTCGGCGATCTGCTGCAACAAGATGGGTTGCGGCGCCCCACCTCCGGCTGGGGTTTTGGCCGTCAGCGCCAGGTTGCGCAAGTCCTCCAGCCGCGAGGTGCGCCCCAAGTGGCGAATCAACACCTCACGCCCGTTGACCTCCAGAAAACCCCCCGAGCTGTTGGCGGCAAAGCCTTTGAGCGCGGTTTCCAGTTGCTCTTGCGAGATGCCCAGCTCCGCCATGCGGGCGGTGTTGGGCTGCACCTGGAACTGGCGCACCTCACCGCCAATGGGGATGACTTGCGCCACCCCCGGCACCGACATCAAGCGCGGTCGCAGCACCCAGTCGGCGTACTCACGCACGGCCATCGGGCTGATCTTTTTGGGATCGACCGGAATGGCGATTTGCATGATCTCGCCCATGATGGAGCTGATCGGCCCCATGCGGGGCACCACGCCTTCGGGTAGTCCTTCCTCCATGGCCGTCAGGCGCTCAGAAACGAGCTGACGGGCCCGGAAGATGTCAGTACTCCAGTTGAAGGTGACGTAGAGGAACGACAGCCCGGCCGACGAAGTAGAACGCACCGTTTCCACGCCCGGTAGGCCGTTCATGGTGGTTTCCAGCGGCACGGTGATGAGCTGCTCGACCTCCTCGGCGGCCATGCCCCCGGCCTCGGTCATGAGGGTGACGGTGGGTTTGTTGAGATCTGGGAACACGTCCACCGGCGTGCGCGACAGGGTGAAGGCGCCGTAGGCCATGAGCACCACGCTGGCGATGATCACCAGCAGGCGGTTAGCCAGGCTGCTGTGCAACAACCACTTGAACATGGCAGCCCTTTCAGCGCACTTGGTTGATGAGGGTGGCGCCTTGGGTGGCAACACGCTCGCCAGCACTCAGGCCCGCCGTGATGGCCACCTGAACACCGTCCAGCGGTTCCACCGTCACCACCCGGGGCGCAAAACGCTCCGGCGCGGCCTTGACCCAGACGATGTTCTGGTTGGCGGGGTTTTTCAGCAGGGCTGTGACTGGTACGGCCACGCCTTGCACCTGGCTGCGGCGCTGCACGAACACCCGCACCGGCTGCCCCACGGCCAACGCACCGAGCGCCGCTCCTTGCGCGCCGAACGACAGCGGCAAAGCCTGCTCACGCAGGCTGTGGGCCGTCCCGAGGAAACGCAGGGGCACACGCTGCTCCCCCACGGCCAAGGTGGCGGAGGCGATGTCCAGCGCCAAGGCCGGGTCGTACGCCAGAGCCTCGATGCGCAGCCGCGCTGGATCGACGATCTCGAACACCAGCTCGCGTGCATCCACCACCTGCCCAGCCACCGCCTGGGCCGCTGCGATGACGCCGGACACCGGAGCGATCAGCGCCTCACGCGCTGCCACACCGCCGGTCAGCGCGGCCACGCGGGCGGCCAAGCTCTGTACCTCACTTTGGGCGGCTTCCAGCTCCTTGCGTGGCACGGTGTCGGCCAGTTCGGTCAGGCGGGCCAGGCGCTTGTCGGCCAGCGCTTGTGCGGCCCGCAGCTCGGCCAACTGCGCTTGCTGGCCCGCCAGCTCCAACGGTGCCGCCGAGGCCTGCACATAGGCCAGTACCTGGCCTTTGCGCACCGACTGGCCCAGCTCCGGCAAGCCGTTGGGGCCGGGCTCCAGGCGCCCCGCGTTCAAGGCCTGCACCTTGCCGCCGGCGTTCGGATCCATCAGCACCCGAGCGTTGAGTTCCACACTGCGCGGCAGAGCCGCTGCAACAGTGAGCACCGTGCGCACCCCCAACTGGCGCTGAGCCGGTTTGGGCAGAAACACACTGCCATCGGGCAGGCGCTGCGGGCCGTTGGCGTTGGCCACAGCGGGCGTGTCCCCGTGATCGTGGCCCTCGCCGGCTTGAATGGGCGAGGCAAAAACGCTCAGCAAGGCCAAAGCCAGGCCAGCGGGGATGCAGCGGGCAGGCATCAAGGTTGCCGACGCGCGCAAAGAAGCGAAAACAGTCATGTCAAACCCCTGGTGGCTCAAGACAAAGTGGACGAGCGCATGGCCGCGCGGCGACGCCACGCCCAGCCGAGCAGCCCCAGGCCCAGCACCCCGGCACTGCCGCCGATGACCCAGAAGGACAGGATGGAACCGGTTTCGGTGTGGACCTCAGCGGCTTCGGCGTGGATGTCCAGCTCGCCGGCCAGCAGATCGACCTCGTCGCCTACCGTCACCGTGGCAGTGACGGGCAGCACCCCTGGGGGCGGCTCTTGCGGCAAAGTCACCACGAATGTCGCGTTGTCATGCGCTTGCGCCACCACCTTGGTCGCTCCCAATTCCAGTTCGATGCGGGCTTGTTTGACGGGGCGGTTGTCATCGGCGCGATCCAGGTAGAGCGTGAGCTGGTGGCCTTGCAGCACGCCCACCAGCTCAAAGGCCTCGGAGCTGGCCGTCAGGCGCGGCAGGGTTGGGCTGGCGGCGGCCGCTGGGGCTTCGCCATGATCGTGGCCTTCTCCGGCGTAGGCCGCAGGCAGCAGCCCCAAGGCGGCGCACAGCAGGGCCGCCACCCAAAGGTGAAAACGTTTCATCATGAAATTCCGTGTGCAGGTGAATGGGGAACGCCGCGTCACTGCGGCAGCAGCCCGAGGGCTTGGCGCCAGGCCGAAAGCGCGGCGGCCAGCTCAATGCGGCTGCGGGCGTGTTGGCGGGTGGCTTCGGCGCTTTCCGCTTCGGCGCGCAAGCGGGTGGGCAAATCGCTTTCCCCCAGCTTGAACGCCTTTTCGACGAAGCTGCGCAGCTCCTGCGCCAATTGCTGGCGGGTTTGGCTGGCGGCCAACTGTGCGCGAGCGGCTGCCAGGCGCTGGGCACTGGCTTCCCGTTCGGCAAGCAGCCGCAGGCGGGCCTGCTCCAATTGCGCCCAGGCTTGTTGCGCCTCGGCTTGGGCAGCGTGCTGCCGGGCCACATGCCGGGAGCCTGTGCCGAAAGGCCAGCGCACCCCCAGCACCAAGCGCTGGTCGTAGCGTTCCCCTCGGGTGCCGCGATCACTTTGCAACCCCACGGTCAATTCGGGGTTGGCACGGCTTTCGGTGTCGATCAGGGCGGCGGCTTGCTCGGCAGCGCGCGCTTGATCGCGCCACGGCGCCAGAGCGGGGTGGTCTTCTGGCAGCGCGGGCGGGCCTTCGGGATCGGCGGCAGGTGTCTCGGGCAAGGGCTCGGGTTGCACCTCAAGAGCCGGATCGGGGGGCGTACCCAGCAAGCCCTGCAAGGGCACCACGCGCTGGCTCAGTTCTGCCTGAGCCTGTGCCACGGCGGCTTGGGCTGCTGCCACGGCTCCTTCGGCCTGATGCTGATCGGCGCGCGCCAGCTCGCCAGCAGCCACCCGGCGCCGCACATCGGTGGCTAGGCGCTGGTGGTTGTCGAGCTGATCGCGGGCCGTGGCCAGATTGAGGCGGGCCTGTTGCCAAGCCCACCAGGCTTCGCGCAAGGTGGCGGCCAGGTGCCACTGGGCGGCGCGTTGCTGGCTCTCCAGCGCAACGGCTTCCGCGTCGGCCAGGGCTTGGCTGCGCTGGCGCTGCCCCGGCAGCCACAGCGGCACGGCCACGCCGATGTCCAGCGATTGCGCTCCTTGGCGGCGCCAGGGTCGGTCGCTGCTGACGCTGGTTTCCAGCACAGGGGGCTCTGGCGTCCACCGACGGGCACCGTCCTGCGCAGCGCGCAGGGCCTCACGCCGAGCTGTGGCGGATTGCGCTTCGGGTTGATGCGCCCAGGCCGTGGCAAACGCCTGAGCCAAGGGGGTTTCGGTGGCCCAAGCCACCAGGCTGCTGCACAGCAGCAGCGCCGTCGTGCTGTTGCGGGCCAAGCGCTGGCCGCCGCAAGACACGCGGAAAAGGGAAGAAACGATGCGTGGCATCCGATGCTCCAGAGGTGAACAAGACCCAGGGAGATCGGCGAGCGGCGCGGGCCAAGCCCGGCAGCGGGTTACGGATGGAAATGTGAAACCCGGTGAACCCCTCGCCGATCAGGCGAGGGCGTGCCACTGCGGGCGTTCAGGTGGAGCGGCGATGACGCTGTTCAAGCGTGATGTCGATCCTTCAGGCACCGGTGACTGGCGCACTTCGGCCGACCACGGCGCATGGGTGAGCAAAACGCCCAGACAGCACCCACCACCATGGTGGCAATCCAGATCGACGATGCCGGAGACGGCCGGGGCTGCGGCATCAAGCGCCGATGTTTGGGCGACCGGCTGATCCGCGTGAGCACGGCTGTGCTCGTGGTGGCCGAGATGCGTCTGCTCACTGGCTTCATGCGCGCAGTACGCTGCCACCGCCGCCCAACTGGATTGGATTGGCAGCAGCACAAGCAGGAAGAGACAAAGCCAGCGACGCATGGGGCGGCAGTGTAGCAGTGGCCTCAAGCGGCTAAATGGGCCGCTCGACGTTCAGCCAGCGCCTGCGTGATCACCGTGTGCGCCCCGCTCAGTGCCAGCACCGCCATTACCCCCGCCACCAGCAGATCAGGCAACGCGCTGCCCGTGCCCAGCACACCCAGCGCGGCCAGCATCACGGCCACATTGCCAATCGCATCGTTGCGGCTGCACAGCCAAACGGAGCGCATGTTGGCGTCGCCCTCGCGCCAGGCGTACAGCATGAGTGCGACGGCGGCGTTGGCCGCCAGCGCCAGCGCGCCAATCACGCCCATCGTCATCGGCTCCGGGACGTCGCCCGACAGCGCGTTCCAGCTGGCCTTGCCCAGCACGAACACGCCGAATGCGCCCATCGTCAGCCCTTTGAGCAAAGCGGCGTTGGCCCGCATCCGGGGCGATTGGCCCAGCACCCACAGCGACACGCCGTAGTTGGCCGCATCGCCCAAAAAATCCACCGCATCGGCCCAGAGCGACACCGAGCCGGAGCGCCAGCCGCCCAGCAGCTCAACGACGAACATGGCGGCGTTGACCCACAACGCGATCAGCAGCACGCGGCGGTAGCGGGGGCGGGTGGTGGCGCCGGGCGCCGCAGGCACGGCGCAGCAGCCGTGGTGGTGACAGGTGTCGGACATGGAGAACCCCTTTGCAAACAAGCCGTCGATGAGATGGCGGCATTGCAAACCTTGGAGTCACTCCAGAGTCAAGCCTTGCGTACGATCGAGCCGGAGGGATTTCATGAAAATCGGCGAACTGGCGGCACAAACCGGCACCTCGGTGGACACCATCCGCTATTACGAGCGGCTGGGGCTGTGGCCCCTGCCGGCGCGCACCGAGGGCAACTATCGGCACTACCGCTCCGAACATGTGGAGCGGCTGAACTTCATCCGCCACAGCCGCGCTTTGGGGATGAGCTTGGAAGACGTCCGCACCTTGCTGCGCCTGAAGGACGATCCGCACGCCGATTGCCGAGGGGTGGATCAGCTGCTGGCCAGCCACCTGAATCGGGTGGCACAGCAAATTGCCGCGCTGCAAGCCCTGGCCACCCAGCTTCAGGCGCTGCGAGCGTGTTGTCAGGGGCCGAGTCGGGCAGCCGATTGCGGCATCTTGGATGGATTGGCCCACACCCACGAGCGCGCCAGCCAGTAGCTGCCCGCCACGGTGCCCACGACGATGGCACCGAACATCAGCTCTTTGCCCTCCGTCCAGCCGTCAAATGCCGGCGACAGCATCTTGGCCAGGCCCATGCCGCCCACCAGCAAACTCACGCCCGCCACGGCCACGCCCATCAGGCGCGAGGCCAGGGCTGCGATTTGATCGGCCCGGGCAATGAGGCGCGAAATCCACCAGCCGTTCAAGCCATCGGTGACGAGCATCCCGAGCACGAACAAGCCGCCCAGCAGCAGCGCATGGGCCACGCCACCGAACTGCGTGGCCGTGGCGGCAAACAGCGCCGATTGGCTCACGGTGTCGAACGACAGCGCGAACAGCGCGCCCACCCCCGCCACCCCGGCCGGGCTGCGGGCTTGCGCCAGCGTGCCCAGCCAGCGCCCTTTCCAACCCACGGGGGCGACGATCTCGCCCGGCGCTGTCGCCAGCACGGCCCGCAAGTTCACCAGGCCCAAGCCGATGAGAAAGGCGATGGAAATCCACGCGCCCAGTGCATCCAGCCACTCGGGCGCCTCCCAGCGTTCGCTCACCGCGCCGACAAACGCCGCGATGCCCAACACCACCAAGCCATGCCCGATCGAAAACAAGGTGCCGCAATAACGCGCCACCGTCAGACCTCGGCGTTGGTTCAGGCGCGTCAGGCCGTCGATGGTGGCGAGGTGGTCGGCGTCAAAGCCGTGGCGCATGCCCAGCAAAAACACCACGGCGCACAGGGCGCCCCAGTCGGTTGGTAAGTCGTGCATGGATGGGTTCCGGTTGTATGAAGAAAATGAAAATTTTCATACAAGAAGCGTGCCCAAGGGATGGGTTCCCTTCGACTTCGCTCAGGGAACGCCCACCCCACACCACCCCGGTTAAACACTTGCCGGAGTGGATGTTTCAGTGATTCAACCGTGACCAGTCCGACCGGGCAGATGCAAGTGAGCGTGGCCGTGCGCGGGCGCCTCGGCCATGGGCACCAGATGCAAGCTGCCGTGGCTCACCCCGGGTTGGGCCATCACCGATTGGGCGAAGGTCTGCACCTGCGCCGTGGGGCCGCGCAGGATCACCACTTCGATGCAGTGATCGTGATCCAGGTGCGCGTGGGTGGTGGACACCGTCAGCGCGTGGTGGGCGTGCTGCATGTCGGTCAGCCGCAGCGCGAGCTGGCGCTGGTGGTGGTTGTAGACGTAGCTCAGGGTGGCGATGCACGGCCCGTCCGGCTGGGCGTGGGTGCGCGCTTGGCCCATGTCGGCGCGCAGCAAGTCGCGGAAGGCTTCGGAGCGGTTGGCGTAGCCGCGTTGGGCGATGAGGGCCTCGAAGGCATCGGCCAAATCATCGTCCAGGGAAATGGTGAGGCGTTTCATGCCGGCATTTCACCGCAGGCGTGGCTCACACCGCCCACACTCTCTGGCAGGATGCGCGCGCCGTTGGTTCTTTCGGAGACTTCTGTGAAACGCTGCTTCCCCGCTTTGCTGTTGTGCTTGCCGCTGTGGGTGTCGGCACAGAGCGCCGGCCCGGCTTCGGGCCACGCCCATGCGCATCATGCCGCTCCCGTGGGTGACACGCGCCAAGCCGTTGCCTTCCCGGCGCCCATGCGGGCGCAAACGCTGGCCAACATGCGCGACCACTTGTTGGCCTTGACCGAAATTCAAGAAGCCCTGGCGCGGCGTGACTTCGACGGGGCGGGCCAACTGGCCGAACGACGGCTCGGGATGTCGTCCCTGCACACGCATGGCGCGCACGATGTGGCGGGCTTCATGCCCCCGGCGATGCAGGCCTTGGGCACGGCCATGCACCGTTCCGCCAGCCAGTTCGCGGTGGTCGCTCAGGAGGCGTCTGTCACCGGGGACTTGAGCGCCGCTCTGGCCGCGCTGGCCAAGGTTGGGCGCACCTGCGTGAGTTGCCACGAGGGTTTCCGGCTCGAAACCGCGCCAGCCCACTGAGCTTGGGCAAGGTGCGCCGCGAGGCTCAGACCACGCCGGCGCCGGCGGCCTGCTGATCCGCGTGGTAGCTGGAGCGCACCATCGCGCCCACGGCGGCGTGGGTGAAGCCCATTTCCTTGGCCTGTTCCTCGAACATCTTGAAAGTGTCCGGGTGAACGTAGCGGCGCACTGGCAGGTGGTGGCCGCTCGGGGCCAGGTATTGGCCGATGGTCAGCATGTCGATGTTGTGGGCGCGCATGTCGCGCATCACGTCGAGGATTTCCTCGTCGGTCTCGCCCAGACCCACCATCAGGCCGCTCTTGGTCGGCACATGCGGCACTTCTTCCTTGAAGCGCTTCAACAGCGTCAGGCTGAACTGGTAGTCCGCGCCGGGGCGCGCTTCTTTGTAGAGGCGCGGCACGGTTTCCAGGTTGTGGTTCATCACGTCCGGCGGGGTGGCCTTGAGGATGTCCAGCGCTTTGTCGAGGCGGCCCCGGAAATCCGGCACCAGCACTTCGATGCGCGTGGCGGGCGATTGCTCGCGCACCTGCTGGATGCACTCGGCGTAGTGGCCGGCGCCGCCGTCGCGCAGATCGTCACGATCCACGCTGGTGATCACCACATATTTCAGCTTCATGGCCGCGATGGTCTTGGCCAGGTTGCCCGGCTCGGCGGTGTCCAGCGGATCGGGGCGGCCATGGCCCACGTCGCAAAACGGGCAGCGGCGGGTGCATTTGTCCCCCATGATCATGAAGGTGGCCGTGCCGTGGCCGAAGCATTCGCCGATGTTGGGGCAGCTCGCCTCTTCGCAAACGGTGTGCAGCTTGTGCTCACGCAGGATTTGCTTGATTTCGTAGAAGCGCGTGGTCGGGCTGCCGGCTTTGACCCGAATCCAATCGGGTTTTTTCAGCGTTTCCGCCGGCACGATTTTGATGGGAATGCGTGCCGTCTTGGCCTGGGCTTTTTGCTTGGCGGTGGCGTCGTAGTCGGCGGCCGACTTGGCTTCGTGGGTGATGTTTTGGGTGGCCATGGGGTTCAGCGGCTCGTTTCAGTGGCTCAAATGGGCGGCCAGCCGATCGGCCAGCCGTTCAGACACTTCAGCCGGATCGGCCGAAACGCCCAGTGTAGAAAGGTCAACGGTGCGCAAGCCCGCGTAACCGCACGGATTGATGCGCAAAAACGGCTCTAAATTCATCGCCACATTGAGCGAAACGCCGTGGTAGGTGCAGTGGTTGCTCACCTTGATGCCCAACTGGGCGATTTTGCCCAGCCCCTCGAACGGGTCTTGGCGCGGGCCGGTGGGCAACCCAGCGGCGAACGGATCGGCCAGGTTCACATAAATGCCCGGCGCACTGTTCACCCGAAAGCCAATCACGCCCCAGTGTTCCAAGGTTTGGATCACCGCCGTTTCCAGCCGGAAGACGTATTCCTTGACGAAGATGCCCAGCCGTCGCAGGTCGATCAGCGGGTAAATCACCACTTGGCCGGGGCCGTGGTACGTCACTTGGCCGCCTCGGTTGCTGCGCACCACGGGGATGTCCCCGGGCATGAGCAGATGCTCTTCCTTGCCGGCCACGCCTTGGGTGAACACCGGCGGGTGTTTGACCAACCAGAGTTCATCGGGCGTGTCGGGCGTGCGCGCCTCGGTGAAGCGGCGCATGGCGTCGAAGGTGGTGTCGTAGGGCACCTCGCCCCAGTCACGGCGTTGCATCACAGCACGATTTTGACCATCGGATGGGTGGTCAGCGTGCGGTACAGCTCGTCGAGCTGCTCGCGGCTGGTGGCGGTGATGGTCAGTGTCACGCCCAGGTATTTGCCGCCCGAGCTGGGGCGGGTTTCCAGGCGGGCCGGGGTGAAAGCCGGGTCGAACTGCTGGGCCACCCTCACCATGGCCTCCACAAAGCCTTCGACGTGCAGGCCCATCACCTTGATGGGGAAGTCACTCGGGTACTCGATGAGCGATTGCTCGGGCGGAATGTCACGCATCTTGGAAAACGTCAGAGAGAAGGTTCGCGCTTGGCGCGTTGGTAGGCTTCGTAGAGTCGGGCGTACACCGGGCCGGGCTTGCCCCGCAGCGCGCCGTGGCCCACGCCGTCGCCGTCCAGCCGGGTGACGGCCAGGACTTCTTTGCCCGCCGAGCTGAGCAACACCTCGTCGGCGGTGCGCAGGTCGGATTCGCTGATGGGCCGCAAGTTGAACGGAATTTCCAACTCCGCGCACAACTCGCGCAGCAAACCCACACGCACGCCTTCGAGGACGTGGCCATCGTCCATCAACGGCCCGAGCAAGGCGCCTTCGCGCACCACCCACACATTGCTCGACGCGCCCTCGGTGAGCCACGGCCCGCCGTGTTCGCCGTCGCGCAGCAAGATCGTTTCGGTGGCGCCGGCGTCGGCCGACACTTGGCGGGCCAGCACATTGCCCAGCAGCGAGATGCTCTTGATGTCCCCGCGCTGCCAGCGCACATCCCGCGCCGTGACGCAGTGCGCGCCGTGGTGGCGCTCGGCCTCGGGCACCGGTTTGAGCGGGGTGCTCATGATGAACACCGTGGGCGTGGGGTCGGCCACCATGGCGTGATCGCGCAGGGCGACGCCGCGTGTGATCTGGAGGTAGAGCATCTGATCGTCGAACGGCTGGGCGTCGATGATGCGGTGCAGCCGCGCCAGCCAAGCCTCGCGCTCGTGCAGGCTGGGCAGGCGCAGTTGGGCCAGGTTGCGCTCCAGGCGGGCGATGTGGGCGTCAAAACAAAACGGGCGCCGGGCGTACACCGGGATGGCCTCGTACACCCCGTCGCCGAAGATGAAACCCCGGTCGAGCACCGACACCTTGGCCTCGTTCAGCGGCAGCAGCTCGCCGTTGAGGTCGCACAACAGGGTGGGAAGCAGTGGGTCGTTCATCGAGCGATTCTCCTTGCAGATACGGGGCAGACGCAGGGCTGGGGTCGTTCACCCGGTCACTTGAGCCACAGCCGCAGCGCGTCCCAAGCCCGGCCGAACATGCCGGCCTGGGGGACATCTTCCTGCACCAGCAGCGGCAAATCCACCATCGGCACATTGCTCCCGGTCAAGACCCGGATGGTGCCCACGCGCTGCCCCTTGGTGAGCGGCGCCACGAGGGGATCGGTGCGCGTCAGCGTGGTTTTGAGCTGCTGCCCCTGGCCACGCGGCACGGCAACGAACACCGTGCCCGAGCTGCCGAGTTTGACCTCGTTGAGTTTGCCCTTCCACACCGGCACCGTCGTCAGCACGGGGGTGGTTTTGAACATGGGCACGGCCTCGTAGGCGGTGTAACCCCAGTTGAGCAACTTTTGGCTTTCGTTGGCGCGGGCCTGCATGGACGCTGTGCCCATGACCACGGACAGCAGCCGGCGCGGGCCATGTTCCGCGTTGCGCTGGGCCGAGGCGATGAGGCAGTAACCGGCCGCGTCGGTGAAGCCGGTTTTCATGCCATCGACGCTGGCATCGCGTTTGAGCAGCAGGTTGCGGTTTTCTTGCCGGATGCCGCCGTAGCTGTACTCCTTCATCGAGTAGTAGGCCGCGTAGCGATCCGGAAAGTCGCGCACGATTTGCTGGGCGATCAGGGCCAGTTCGCGGGCCGTGCTGCCGTGCCCGGCTTCGGTCAGGCCGGTGACGTTGCGGAATTGGGTGTTTTTCAGCCCCCACGCCTTGGCTTGCTCGTTCATGCGGGCCACAAACGCTTCGACCGTGCCGGCCACGCCTTCGGCCAGCACCACGGCGGCGTCGTTGCCGGATTGGACGATCATGCCTTTGAGCAGCTCGTCCACCGTGGGCGTCATCCGGGGTTCCAGAAACATCAGCGAGCCGCCGTGTTTACGCTCTGTCCAAGCCCGATCAGACACAGTCATGCGTTGATTCAGGGTGATTTTCTTGTCACGCAGGGCCTGAAACACCACGTAAGCCGTCATCAACTTGGTGAGCGACGCGGGCTCGGCGGGGGCGTCGGCGTTGTGTTCAGCCAGCACTTGGTTGGCCGTCAGATCGACCAGCAAATAACCCCGAGCGGCGATCTCAGGCGCCGGTGGCGTTTGAGCGTGGGCAGCACCGGCCCCAAGCAGACAGGTACTGAGAAAAAGAGCGGCGAGACGGCGGGTCATGTCACGAGCGGGAAGTGAAGGGCGCTGCGACCCAATGAGGGCCGCAGGGGGTTTGGCACAGCGGTCAGTCAGTGCCAGGCGCCCAGGATGATCGATTTGAGCAGCCCAAGCTGCCCGTGGAAGAAGTGGCCAACGCCTGGCACCACCACGACGGGCAGGGCTTGCGGTCGGGCCCAGTCCAGCGTGGCGGACAGGGGCACCACCTCGTCGGCCTCACCGTGGATCACCACGGTGTTGGCCGGCACGGCGGCGACTTCAAAATTCACCGTGGCCGGCCCGACCAGCACCAACCGTTCCGCCGGGGCGCTGGCCGCAATTTGGGCCGCTGCTTGGCTGGCCACGTAGGCCCCGAAAGAAAAGCCGGCCAGCACCAGCGGCAAGTCGGGGTTACGTTGCGCGGCGATGACGGCCAGGGCGTCATCGACTTCGCCCCGTCCTTCGTCCCACTGGCCTTCCGACCCGGCTACGCCTCGGAAGTTGAAACGCACCGCCCGGTAACCCAGTTGCACGAACGTGCGCGCCAGGGTTTGAGCGACCTTGTTGTCCATGGTGCCGCCGTGCAGCGGGTGGGGGTGGCAGATCACGGCCACGCCGCGCAAGCCGGTGGCGGGCAGGTGCGGCGGCTCGTCGATGGCCACGGCCAGCGTGCCGGTGGGGCCGGGGAGGGTGCAGCGTCGGGTATGGGCGTTCATCGACCCACCTCGGCAGGCAGCACCAGGCGTTGCACGGGCTGGCCGTTTTTCAGGTGAGATTCGACGATCTCGTCGATGTCGGTGGTGTCCACAAAGGTGTACCACGTGCCTTCGGGGTAAACCACAGCCACAGGCGCGCCGGCGCAGCGATCCAAGCAGCCCGCTTTGTTGACCCGCACGCCACCCGGGCCAGCCAGCCCAGCGGCTTTGACCTGCTGCTTGCAGTGGTCGAATGCAGCATGCGCCGCGTGTGGGGCGCAGCAAGCCTGACCGCCATCGCGCTGGTTCAGGCAAAAGAAGATGTGGTGCTTGTAGTAGCTCATGGGCGGATTGTAGAAAGCCCCCTAGTTATAGGGGGTCAGGTGGCGGGCTTGAAAGGGCGTGATCGCAGGGGCAGGGCCAAGCGGCGTATCAACCAAGCGCCAGCGGCCAAAGGCCAGAGCCAGCCGATCCATTGCGCCAGTCCGTGGAAGCGCACAAACCGGCTTTGTTCCCAGCCTTGGAGGGTTTGGTTCAGGTAAGGGTCCTCCGGGGCTTGGATGACGAGCAGACACAGCAGCGCCAATCCCGCCAGCCCCAGACCCGCTGAGAGGCGCTGGGGCACCCACGCCAAGCCCAGCGCCAGGCCAACGGCGCTCACCAGAGCGGCAGGCACCGCTGGGGACACCCAAGCCAGCGCGTGTTCGGGGCCGAAGTTCAACGCCGCCGAGCAGGTCGCGCCCAGGGCTGCCAGGCCCGTCAGGGCGGGCACCATGGCCATGCGGCGCCAAGGGGTGCGGGTGATGGTGTGGCTCAGCAAACACGGACACAGCAAACCCAGCAGCACCATGAACCCCTCCACCAGCAGAGGCAAACGGGCCTCGCTCACGGTGAGTTCAGCGATCAGCTCCAGAGGGGCCTGCGCCCAGGGGACATCGATGAGCCAGTCGATCAGCGTGTCTTGGACGCGCACCCAGCTCGGGCCCAGCCCCAGGGGAACCGACGTTGGAAACAACAAAGCCGCAGGCCACAGCCACAGCAACACCAAGGCTCCGGTGCTGTGCTGGATGAACCAGCGTTCGCGCCAATGGTGCCAGCGGTCGAGCCAGTCCAGGCGTTCCAGCACCCAGCCGAGCCCGGCACCGACGGCGCCGCCGCCGGTGTTGAGCAGCCAGTCCAGCATTGAGGGATAACGCCGGGGCAGGAAGTGTTGCACCACTTCCATCAGGTAAGACAGCAGCGCTGGCCCTGCAACGGCGATCAACAGGCAGACCAGCGCGGGATGATGCTGACGGCGTCCTGCCACGTAGAGCAAGATGCCCAGCGGCACATACCCGACGAAGTTGGCCCAACTGTCGAACGTGCCCCACCAGCGGGGCAGTTGCAGCCACAGCACGTCATGCCAGTGGACAGCGCCGCCGGGCCAATGCCAGTCCGAAAAGGGGTAGAGGCTGGCATAGACCACCAGCGCCGCCAACGCCAACGCCAGCCCGGTGGCGGAGCTGCGGCGTCTGGGCTGCGCGGCCGGAGGCATGGGGCCGCTGGGTCAGAAGGGCTTGACCACCACCAGCACCACGGTGGCGGCGAACAGCAGCACGGTGATCTCGTTGAACACCCGGAACCAGCGGTGGCTGCGTTGATTGGCTTGCTGCTCGAACTGGCGCAACAGGTGGCGGCAGTAGCCCTGGTAGCCCAGCGTCAAGGTGACGAGGGTGAGTTTGGCGTGCATCCAACCGTTGCCGGGGCCTTTCAAGCCGATGCCGTAGTGGAGCCACAGCACCAAGCCCAGCGCCAGCGCGATCGTCATCAGAATCATGCCGAAGCGGTGCAGCTTGTGACCCATGAGCAGCAGGCGCGCACGTTCGGCGTGGCTGTCCGGCGGCACCATGGCCAAGTTGACGAAGATGCGTGGCAGATAAAACAGGCCGGCGAACCAGCTTGCCACGAACACGATGTGGAAGGCCTTGACCCAGAGGTACGCATTGCTCATGGGTGGAATTATCCGGTGGCCCCTGCGCAGCGAAGGGCAGGGCAGAAAAGAAAGAGCCCCGGCCAAAGGGCCGAGGCTTTAAAAGCCTTGACGCTGTCATCACGTGAAGGCACCTGCTCAGGGAGGAAAAGCAGGGAGGTCAACCCATCCGGGCATCGCTCAGGTACGAACTTTACCACCACATGGGCTCGCTACCATAGGGTCTGGCCGATCAGGGGTGCGCAAAATGGGTTTTGAAACACTCCGGACACATTTGCCCGCCGTCCTGCGTTGCACTCGCTTCTTTTTTGACTGGATGCCACCGTGAGCTTTGCTTCCTATCCTGCTGCCCGTCCCCGCCGC
The DNA here is from genome assembly GCF_002222655.1 of Vitreoscilla filiformis. Classification (GTDB taxonomy): domain Bacteria; phylum Pseudomonadota; class Gammaproteobacteria; order Burkholderiales; family Burkholderiaceae_C; genus Ideonella; species Ideonella filiformis. Next base: position 1,098,229 of record NZ_CP022423.1, read on the forward strand.
ATGCGCCGCGACGCCTTCAGCCGTGCCTTGGTGCGTGAGCATCACCTGCGCCCGGAAGACCTGATCTACCCGGTGTTCATTCTTGATGGCGAGGATCGCGTCGAGCCCGTGGCCAGCATGCCGGGCGTGCAACGCATGAGCCTGGACAAGCTGTTTGTCCAAGCCGAGCAGTGCTTGACGCTGGGCGTGCCAGTGCTGGCGCTGTTTCCTGTGATCGATCAAGCGCTGAAAACCCCCGATGGCCGCGAAGCCATGAACCCCGATGGCTTGGTGCCACGCGCCGTGCGTGAACTCAAGCGCCGTTTTCCCGAGTTGGGCGTGCTGACCGACGTGGCGTTGGACCCCTTCACCAGCCACGGCCAAGACGGGGTGCTGGACGAGTCGGGTTACATCCTCAACGATGAAACCATGGCCATCCTGAGCCAGCAGGCGCTGGTGCAAGCCCAGGCTGGGGTGGACATCGTCGCCCCATCGGACATGATGGATGGCCGCATCGGTGCCATCCGCCAGGCGCTGGAGGCCCACGGCCACATTCACACCCGCATCATGGCCTACAGCGCCAAGTACGCCAGCGCGTTTTACGGCCCGTTCCGTGACGCAGTGGGTTCGGCGGCCAACCTGGGCAAGAGCGACAAAAAGACCTACCAGATGGATCCGGCCAATTCGGACGAAGCGCTGCGCGAAGTGGCGCTGGACATCGCCGAGGGCGCCGACATGGTGATGGTCAAGCCGGGCATGCCGTATCTGGACATCGTGCGGCGCGTCAAAGACGAGTTCCACATGCCGACGTTTGCGTACCAAGTGTCCGGCGAGTACGCCATGATCAAGGCGGCGGCGCAAAACGGCTGGCTCGATCACGACAAGGTGATGATGGAAGCGCTGCTGGCGTTCAAGCGCGCTGGGGCCGACGGCATCCTGACCTACTTTGCGCTGGACGCGGCACGGCTGCTGAAATCCGGCACCTGAAGGCAGATCGGACATGCGCATCTTTCACATCACGCCGGAGCGTTTCGAGGAGCTGCCTGCGCTGCCTCAGACGGTGCCGGACACGGGTTTTCTGTGGGTCGGCTGCGGGCGTCGGGTGTTTGAGGTGCAGCGTGAGCCGATTCAGGCCGCATTGGGGCGGTGGGGGGTCGGGGCGTTGGTGGATCTGCACCTGAGCGACTTGCTCAACGCCCAACTGCCTTCCCATTACGACGACACTTCGTGGTACGACTTGCTGGTGTTTCGCCGCCTGGCGCCCAGCAACAACAGCCGGGATTTGTTTGTCGATGACGAGCACGGCACGCTGGCCGGTGCCCGGCGAGCGTTGGAGGCGATTGACACCAGTCCGGTCGGGTTCGCTGTCTTCGACCGCGTGTTGTTGACCGTCCACCCGACGGATTGTCAAGTGCGCGAGTATTTTGCGCAGCGCCTGGCGCAGCACTCCAAAGAAACGGACCTGCGCGGCAGCGGGCGGTTGCCCGCCAGTCCTGCGGAGCTGATGCTGCGCATGCTCAACCACATGGTGGACAGCTACCTGGAGTTGCGCCGTTTGCTGACACGTCAGCTCACCACGTTGCAGACGGCCTTGCTCAATCCGCGCAGCCAGTTCGATGACTGGGAGGTGCTGCTGGCCTCGCGGGACACGCTGCACATGCTCGAAGACACCTGCGAGGATCAGCGCAGCGCCGTGCAAGAGTGGATCGACGCGCTTGATGAATGGCCCCAAGAATCTGACCCCGAGGCGCGGCGTGAGCGCGAACTGCTGAGGGTGCGTTCGCGTGATGTGCTGGAGCACATCGAACGGGTGCTCAGCCATGTGCGGCGGTTACAGCAGTCGGCGGAGGCGGCGGTGCAGATGCACTTTTCGGCGCTGGGCCATCGCACCAACGACATCATGCGCACCCTCACCGCGCTGACGGCCATTTTTTTGCCGCTCAACCTCATCACCGGCATTTTCGGGATGAACTTCGATGAGTTGCCGCTGATCCACAACCGCGATGGGTTTTGGTTGGCAGCGTTTTTGATGATGTCGGTGGCGTTGGCGCTGGTGTGGCTGTTCTGGCGCCAGCGGTATTTGGGGCGCAACGCCAAGCGGTAATCTTCCGCCAGTCTCCTCCCGCCAGCCTCAACCGGCTTGCAACGGCATGATGGGGGCGACAGGCTCAGGCGCCAGCAGCGTCCCATCGCGCAGGCCGCGTGCGGTGCCCATGCACAAGCCCAAGATGATGATGGAGGCCAGTGCCAGCAGCACTGGCCCGAGCACGGCCAGCAAGCCGCTGCCCGGCGTGGCCAACCGCAGCGTGAGCGCCGCCAAAGCTGCCAGCGGGAAGCTCATGCCCCAATGGGCGACCGAAAACGCCAACCCCCGCAAGCGCGCAGCCAATGTGGCCACCCACAGCAGGCTGAACAGCGCCATGCCCCAGCACAGCCAGCCGATGAGCAGCGGCGCTCCCAGTTGCAGGCTGGACAGCCCCACCACCGCTGGCGGTGCGATGAAAATGAACGTGGTCGGCAAGAGGCGCTCCGGCCACGTGCCTTGCACCGCCAGGCGCACCACCAACAGCACCAGCACCACGGGCCAAAACATCAGGCCGAGACCGAACTGCGCGGCGGCCCACTCTTCATGCCCGAGCGGCACCCCCGCCAGCGGTGCCAGCACGTTGCCGACGATCGGAATGAACAGCGCCGGGGTGACGCTGGCCCACTGCAACCCACCGGCCTTGTTGCCCAACCACCAGCGCGACAGCACCCACAGCGTCACGCCGAACTGCCCGATGGCGCCCAGCCACCACAGGGCGGCGCCCCAGGTCGTGGGGCCGAGCAAAGCAGTGGCGACGGTGGCCATCAGCATCACTGCAATCGGCACAGCAGCGACGAAGGTGTGACGCACGGGGTGTTTCAGATCATCGGCCCAAGCTTCGGGGTGACGCTGCCAGCGCACCCACGATGCGCCGAGCAACACCAACAACACCAAGGCCGCCAAGGCGCCGATCACCAGGGCGATGCCGGTGGCCATCTCCCCCATGAGCGGCGCCGCACGGTGCCAAGCCAGGGACAGGCCGCTCAAGCCCATGACGGTGGCGAACCAACCGGGAAATAAAAACTTGAGCGCAGCAGGGGGAGAGGCGGGAAAGGTCATGAGTGGTTGAAAGATGTGGATACAGTGGCCGGTATTCTGAACAAACCGGAGATGTCTGCATGATGCTGCGCAATGCAACCCTGGGTGTGGTGTGGGGCTGGATGGCCCTGTGCGCCCAGGCCCAGGACAGGGTGGTCTACCACGTCAACGATGCCGCGACACAGGCCCCCTTGGCGCTGCGCTACATCGGCAACCAGCTCGACCACGATCCGGCCACCCAAGTCACCCTGGTGGCGCACGGTGCGGGGGTCGATTTCCTCATGGAAGGCGCCAAGGATCGCCAGGGTGTGGCTTATGCCTCTGCTGTGGCGGCGCTCAAGGCGCGGGGCGTGCATTTCGAGGTGTGCCAGGTGACGATGAAAAACCGCAACCTGCGGCCCGACCAGTTTCTCTTGGAAGCCGAATACACCCCCGCTGGGGCCGTGCGCCTGACCAAGTTGCAGATGCAAGGCTGGGCCTACATCAAGCCGTGAGTGGGGGCCGCGCTGGCCCAACTCAGCAGTGCTTTGGCCGCCATCGTCAAGGTGACGCCGGCACACAGTAAGGCAAAAATTTGCTGCAAGCGACGGCCCGCCAGTCGATGAGCCACTTGCCGGCCCAGCAGCAGTGCGCTGGCCGCGCCCAGGCCGAATGGTGCGGCCACGCTCCACGGAAAGGTGCCATGCCCCGCCGCAGCGGTGATGCCTCCCATGGACACCAGCGCAATCACCGCCAACGAGGTGGCGGCGATGCCACGCGGTGAAATGTCGGTGTGGCGCGTCAGCGCTGGCACGATGACGAAGCCTCCGCCCACGCCCAGCAACCCACTCAACAGCCCGGACAACATGCCGATCCCCGCCAGTGCCCGGGCACAGGGGCGGGTCCATGTCAGGCGGCCTTCGTTGGGGTTGATGCGGCAGGGGCGGCGCTCCTGAGGGAGTTGCGGCTCTTCGCCGGCGGGGGTGGGGGCCGCGTCGCTGCGCGATGCCCGCCACATGCGCCAAGCCGATTGGCCCATCACCACCGAGAACATCAACATCAGCGGCGCCGTGGGCAGGTGTTGCGCCAACCACACCCCCAGCGGTGCCAGCGCCATGCCTGTCAGGCCGATGAGCGCGGCGGCGCGGTAGCGCACCAGCCCATCGCGCAGCCCGAGCACGGCGCCCAGCCCCGACGCCAATCCCACCGCGACCAGCGCGACCGGGGCCGCTTGTTGCATCGGCAGGCGCAGGCCAAACACCAGCAGCGGCACCGCCAAACTGCCCCCGCCGGCCCCGGTCAAGGCCAAGATCACCCCGACGATGGCGCCCAGCCCGCCTGCCAGCAGCGTGTTGTCCATGATCCGCGTCAGGCGTTGCGACGCAACAGACGCACCCACATCGGACGGGTGAATACCAGCCCGTCGGCGCCCAGGTGCGGACGCAGCGCGGCTTGCACTTCGGCCCGTTTGGCATCGTCGATGGCGTGATCCACGAACGTGGGGAACAACATGCGCTGCTCGAAGGCCTCGATGCTGGCGAAGTGCGCTGGCATGTCGAACCGCTCGCAGGCTTCTTCTCGCCAAGTGCCGACAGCGATGGCGGCATCGAGTGCCGCTTGGGCGGCGGCGCGCACCACGCCTTCATCGTTGTAGAGTTTGACGATGTCGTTCAGGGCGCCGTCGTAGACCGGCTCGCTCACATACAGCCAGCCGCCCGGGCGCAACACACGCGCCACCTCGGCCAACGCCTGCGCCATGTGATCCACCGGGACATGGTGCAACGATTTGAGCATCAACGCGCCATCAAAGCGCCCATCGGGCAGCGGGATGTGTTCCGCGCCGCCAGCCAGAAACACCAACCCTGCTTGCGGCTCAGCCAGGTTTTTGACGTGCTGGCGCATGTCGGTTTCCAGGCCCATGACGTGGGCGCCTGCAAAACGCCCCACCAAACTGCGGGCCAAGCGAGCGGCCCCGCAACCCAGTTCAATCAATTGGGCCCCGGGCAGGGGCACCAGGCGGGCCAGCACGTCGAGTTCGTCGGCAATGAGCGGGGTATCGGCAGTGTTCATCGGTGAGAGGCTGAGGAGGATGACGAAGGGGATGGGCGCAACGCCCGCAACTCGGTTTCCAGCGCCACGGCGGTGAGGATGCCAAAGTGGCGTGACACCACTTGGCCATGCGCGTCGTAAAACACCGTGGTTGGCAAGCCGGGGGAGCCCAAGGCCGGGCCCAGGGCGCGGGCGCTGTCGAGCCAGACATGGTCAGGTGTCCAGCCTGGGTCGTTCAGGTAAGCACGGACGGCAGCCGCGCTCTCGCCTTGGTTGACGAACAGGATGTCCAGCTCGGTTTCGCGGCGCTGGGTGGCAACCAGCAAGGGCATTTCCGCTCGGCAGGGGCCACACCAACTGGCCCAAAGGTTGACCACGCGGGGCCGTCCGGTGGCTTGACCCAGGTGCAGCACCTGGGCCGACCCGTAGAGTGCCTGCACCGGCACCGACACCGGTGGCGGCGGGCGTCCCACACCGAGCGCCCACCCCAGCATCAATGCTCCGCTGGCGCTGAGGGTACACGCGCCCCACACGGGCCGGCGCAGCCCTGGCGTGTGCCGCAGACCCCAGGCCAGCGCGATCACGCCGGCGAGTCCGCCGGCGACCCACGAGGCGCCCCCATCGCGCACATCCAGCACGCTCCACGGGGACGACGCGAACACCTCGGCGTGTCGCACCACATGGCCCAACCGCGCCGCCAACCCACCCACCAGCGCGGCCACCATCACCACCTGACCGGCGCGTGCGGCTTGTGCCGGGACATCAGGCGCCAGATGCCGGGCCCAGCGCTCAGCGCCCCACGACGCCCACCACACCGCCCCGAGCCACAGCACCGGAAGCAACGGCAACGCCACAGGGCCCAGGGAAATCGACAGCATGGGGAGGAGGGTTCATCAATGACCACCCGCGTCGTGCAACTTGGCGTGAATGCGTTGGGTGGCTTTCCATACCCCCCACAGTACCACAGGAATCAAACTGCCCGCGAGCACTTCGGGATTGAGCGGCAAGCCCGCGCCCTTGAGGGCTTTGCCGCCGTACAGCACCAAACTGACCATGTAATAAGAGATGGCGGCGATGGACAAACCCTCCACCGTCGATTGCAGCTTGAGTTGCAGCTCCTGCCCCCGCGTGAGTTTGGCCAGCAGTTGCTGGTTTTGCGCTTCGGTGGCGATGTCCACCCGCGTGCGCAGCAAGGCGCTGGCGCGTTCGATGCGCTGCGACAGCCCAGCCAAGCGTCGCTCCGTGGCCGCCACGGTGGCGATGGCGGGTGAGAAGCGGTGTTGCATGAACACCCCGAGCGTCTGCGTGCCCGGGATGGCCACCTCGCGCAGCTCGCCAATGCGCTGGCGCACCAGCTCGGCATAAGCTTGGGTGGCGGAAAAGCGGTAACTGTGTTCCGCCGTGGCCCGTTCGATTCCCGCTGCGACGTGGATCAAACGGTGCAACAGATCGGGCTCGGAGGTGCTGCTGCTCTCCAAATGGGCGGTGATCTGCGCCAACCCGGCTTCGGCTTCCGCCAGTTGCGGGGTGAGCGACTTGGCCGACGGCAGCCCCCGCAGCGCCATCAACCGGTAAGTTTCCAGCTCTAACAGACGTTGCGAAATGCGGCCCGCACGGGTTTCCGTGGTGCCCGGTGGGGCGATCACCAGCATGCGTTCAAACCCCGAATCGCGCAGGCGAAAGTTGGTGACGGCCAGGGAGTGCCCGCCTCCGAGCAGCGATGCGAGCACGGTGCGACCGCCCATCCAGCGTTGTGCCAGGGCCAGCACGGCGTGGGGATCGGTGATGTCGTGGGTGACCATCGCCAGCTTGATGGCGGCCACGGTGCGCCCCGGAATGCCCGCCAACCATGCCGCCGGCAGCACCAGATGGCTCAGCAGCTCGGGTTCCTCAGCACCGAGTTGAGCCGAATCCGGCAGGGGTTGTACCAACGAGTAGCGCGTGAACTCGGTGTGGCGCTCCCACTTCAGGGTGAATCCGGGTCGCCGCAGGCGCAAAAAATGGCCCCGTAAATCGGCCTGCGGCAGCGCTTCCAACCCTGGCAAACGGCGCAGGTGTTCCCACTCCTGTTCCCGGCTGACGCCTTCATTGAGCACGGCCACGTACACCACCAAAGCAGGCAGCCGGATGCGCGCCGATGGACGGGCGTGGATTTCGTTGTGCAGCAGTTCGCGTTGGGCGTCGTTGGGGGGGAGTGCGGTGAGGGCAGTCATGGTGGGCCAAAGAGAAACAGTCGCCAGCCGGGCAGCAAGTATGGGGCCCGCTGTTGTTAAGCCGACCCTAATGCGGGCGGCCAAGAATACCCCTGTCGGTTTCACAGGAGGTGGAGACATGCGCAGGGCGAACAAAGCCGCACGCGGCCCCGGGTGGGGGCTGGTTGCGGGGTTATCTATCGCGTTGGTGGGATGCGGTGGGGGGACGGACGAGTCCGCCAGCGCCGCTGAGGCCACCGCTGCAACGGCGGCCAGGGCTGTGGCCGTGCAAGAGGCCAGCTTGGGCCAGCCGGCCAACACCACGGGGCGGTTGCTGGCGTCCAACTGTTTCCAATGCCACGGCACGGGGGGCATGGGCGGGTTGGAAAAAATTCGGGGAGGGGAGGTCAGCGAAGTGCGCGAATACCGCGACCTGCTGCGCCAACCCGCCAACCAAGACATCATGGCCGCGCACGCCCAGGGTTACACCGACGCGCAGATCGCCGCCATCATCCAATACCTCCAGCAATGAATCGCACCGGGAGTGATGCCATGCAAACGAATGGAAATGGAGCGGTGTCACGGCGCCGTTGGTTGGCCTGGGGGTTGGCTGGCCTTGGGGGCAGCACCGTCGGTTCGATGGGCTGGGCGGGCAGCGGCACGTCCGTGACCTTGCCGCTGGCGCAGACCGGTTTGACCGGGCGCATCGTGGTGATCGGGGGCGGTATGGCCGGCACCACGGTGGCCAAGTACCTGCGCTTGTGGGGCGGCACCGGTGTACAGGTGACGTTGGTGGAAACCGAGGCGCATTACACCTCGCACATCATGAGCAACCTCGTGCTGAACGGCAGCCGGGATGTGGCTTCGCTGCGTTACACCCACGATCGCATCGTCAGTGCTTACGGTGTCAAGCGCCAGCGGGGCACGGTCAAACGCATCAACACTGCAACGCAGCGCGTGATCCTCACCGATGGCACTCGCTTGCCCTACGACCGGGTGATCGTGGCTCCGGGGGTGCAATTCGATGAAGCCTACGGCCTCACCCAAGCCGACTACGCCACACGCACGCCCCATGCCTGGCGTGCTGGCGCACAAACCACGCTCTTGCGCCAGCAGATCGCCGCCATGAAGCCAGGGGATGTGTTTGTGATGACGATTCCCAAAGCGCCTTACCGCTGCCCGCCCGGGCCGTACGAGCGCGCTTGCTTGGTGGCCGATCACCTCAAACGCCGCTTGGGTGCCGCTGCCCGGGTGGTGGTGCTGGATGCGAATGCCACCATCCAAGCCGAGCCGGAAAACTTCCACCGGGCGTTCACCCAGATTCATGCGGGGGTGATCGACTACCGCACCGATGTCACCGACGTGCAGATCGATCCGCTGACCCGCCGCGTGAGTTGGACAGAGCTCAGTGGCGATACCGTGGATCTTCAAGCGGCGGTGATCAACCCGATTCCGCCGCACCGGGCCACCGGCAGCGAGCCCGGGGACTGGCTGGCGCAGGCGGGCGTGATCAACAGCAGCGACGGGCGTTGGGCGGTGGTGGATGTGTTGAACTACGAATCCACAGCGGTGCCGCGTGTTCACATCATCGGGGACGCCGCACAGTGTGGGCTGCCCAAAGCGGGGCACGTGGCCAATCAAGAGGCCAAGATTTGCGCCGATGCCGTTTTGCGGGCGTTGGGCCAACGGGCACCCGATCCGGCACCGGTGGCCAACTCGGCGTGTTACTCACCGATCACGGCCAACACGGCGTCGTGGCTCACGGCGGTGTACCAGTACGACCCGGTCACGCGCAGCATGAAAGTCGCCGCCGACAACGGCAGCACCCTCACTGGCCGCGCCATTGAGGCCGCGCAGATCAACAGCGCGAACTTTCGCCAGATGCAAGGGTGGTTCACCGCTCTGATGGGCGATACCTTCGCCTGAATCGGTTGGAATCGGCGGGGCTGGTTATATCAGTGAATGCTGATAGTATTGCGGGCTTTCCTTCTTCTTCTATGTGGAGACTGCCATGCCCTTGCCGATTCCCTCCATGTCGCGTCGAACGGCCTTGCGTTGGGGCGGCGTGCTGGCCGCAGCGTCCAGCACGCCGCACTGGCTGCCGCTGGCGCGTGCCGCCGATGAGTTCATTCGCGGCCCTGCCGTGCCCGACTATCCACTCAAGCGCCTGAGCCCACGCGTGGCGATGGTGTGGACGCCAGACGGTTTTCCCACCCCCGAGAACCGGGGCATGATGGCCAACATCACCTTTGTCCAGACCTCCGAGGGCGTGGTGGTGGTGGACACCGGGGCATCGGTGCAAATCGGGGAAATGGCGGTGCGCCGGCTGCGCACGCTCACCGACCGGCCTGTGGTGGCCATCATCAACACCCATTACCACGGTGACCACTTTTTGGGCAACCAAGCGTTCGTGCAGGCGTCTGGTGCTGCGCTGCCGATCTACGCTCATCCGGTGACGCGCCAGCACATCGCGGGGGTCGAAGGCAACCTCTGGCGTTCGATGATGGAGCGCTGGACGAATGGCGCGACGCTGGGCACAGACGTGGTGGTGCCCAACCGCGAGGCGGGTCATGGCACCGAGCTGCGTTTCGGTGATACCACGTTGCGCCTGCACCATCACGGCACGGCCCACACGCCGGGTGATGTGTGTGTGGAGGTGGTGCAAGATCGGGTGGTGTGCGTGGGGGATGTGGCCATGAACCGGCGCATCGCCAATCTCGACGAGGGCAGTTTCTTGGGAACCCTGCGCACCTTCGATGCACTGGAGCGCGACACCCGCGCCACGCTGTGGGTGCCCGGCCACGGGGACGCCAGCGCCACTTTGTTGACCGAGCAGCGCGCGTTGTTTGAAGGCATTTACCGCACGTGTGAACAGGCGGTGAAAGAGGGGCAACCGCTGGAAAGCGCCAAACCGCGTGTGCTGGCCGATGCACGGGTGAAGAAGTTTGCGCAGGGCACCCAAGGATGGGATGGCAACATCGGGAAGTACATCAGCATCGCCTACTTGGAGGCGGAGAAGGAGGCGTTTTGAGCGCGTTTTTCTGGGACGAACGTTTTGCCGAGCCGGGCTACAAGTACGGCACGGCCCCGAATGCCTTTTTGCGTCAGCAGTGGCCGATGCTGGCGCTGCCCGCGTCCTTACCGCGTGTGCTGGTGCCAGGGGATGGGGAAGGTCGCAACGGCGTGTGGCTTGCACAGCAGGGGGCGCAAGTGCAAGCCGTGGACGCGTCAGAGGTGGGGCTGCGCAAAGCGCACGCTTTGGCCCGGCACACCGGCCCAGAGGTGGCCACCCGCTATGGCACCGAGGTGGCCGATTTGGCGTTGTGGTCACCTGAACCTGGCGCCTGGGATGCTGTGGTGCTGGTCTACACCCATTTGCCAAGCCCCCTGCGCCGGACGGTGCATGCCCGTCTTGCCCAAGGGTTGAAACCGGGTGGCGTGCTGCTGCTGGAGGCGTTTCATCCGGCGCAGTTGGGGTTCAGCAGTGGGGGCCCGCGTGACGCGGACATGCTCTACACCCTGGCCACCTTGCGCGAAGATTTCGCGGGGCAGCTCGACGAAACCCTGGGCTGGGAAGGCACCATTCACCTGGACGAAGGCCCCGGCCACCAAGGCCCAGCCCATGTGACACGCTGGATCGGGGTCAGGCGCTGAGGCGCGGGCGCACCCGCAAATCACGCAAGACCCGCTCGGCGGTCATGTGGCAGGGGCGGGCCAGCAACACCGCCGCCATGACCAAACGCGCAGGGCTGCGCTCCCTTTATTCGAACGGACGTGGGCGCGGCGTGGCATCCGTGGACGGCGGCAGAATCGGCAGGGCGAACTTCGGCTGCTCGCCAGTCAGCGTCTTGAGGAAAGCCACGATTTTGGCGTTCTCATCGGCGGTGAATTGTTTGCCCAGTTGCAGGCGGCCCATGATGTCCACCGCTTGGGTCAGCGTTGCGGCCTCGCCGTCGTGGAAATACGGGTAGGTCAACTCGACGTTGCGCAGGGTCGGCACCTTGAAGTTGAAGCGATCTGCATCTTTACCGGTCACGGCCATACGGCCTTCGGCAGGGCTGCTGGCCTTGTACGGGGCCACGACGCCCATTTTCTGGAACGAGTTGCCCCCCACCGCTGGGCCGTTGTGGCAGGCCACACAGCCGCTGTTCTTGAACAGTTGGTAGCCGGCCAGTTCGTCGGCGGTGATGGCCTTCTTGTCACCCTTGAGCCATTTGTCGAAGCGCGAATTCGGGGTGACCAGTGTTTCTTCAAAAGCCGCAATGGCCTTGGTGACTTGCTCGATGTCGAGGGTGTCTTTTTTGAACACCTTCTTGAACTCGGCTTGGTAAGCGGGGATCGAGGTCAGCACCTCAACGGCGAGCTGGTGCGTGAAAGCCATTTCACCTGGATTGGCGATCGGGCCGCCGGCTTGGGCTTGCAAGTCTTTGGCGCGCCCGTCCCAGAACTGGGCCAAGTTCATGCTGGAGTTGAGCACGGTGGGGGCGTTGATTGGGCCTTTTTGCCAGTTGTGACCGATGGACGTTTTGAGGTTGTCCGTGCCGCCCATGCTCAGGTTGTGGCACGAGTTGCAGGAGATGAATCCCGACTTGGACAGGCGCGGTTCAAAGTAAAGCTTCTTGCCCAACTCGACCAGCGCTGGATCACCCACTTTGGCGGCTTTGATGGGCTGAATCGGTTCCGGGCTGGCGGCTTGTACCGTGGCCGTGCCCATCGTGACACCGAACACCATCACCGCCGCAGCGGTCACCCAAGAGGAACTCATGATCACACCTTTATCGCCCGTTGGCAGACGTTGCATTCGCGTACGGCCGGGCTGTCAAACCGTGCGAGTGGCATTTCTGGACGCTGTCCAAATTGCGGCGTCATTCCATCTTCAAACCGATGGGCCTCGATGGACGATCTCCTCTTGTTTGAGGAAGGTTTGATCACCAACATCACCGCCAGCCTGATCGGTAACAGCCTCAGCTTCAAGCGCTCAAGGCGCCGTGAAAGGAGCGTCTCCCAGGAAGGGCCGGTCGTGCGCAGCCAGCCAGGCTTCGCCTTGCTCCAAGATGAAATAACGAAACGCCTCAGCCGCCGGTGAAAGCAGTTTGGCTTGCAGATGCACCACGTTCCAACTGCGCATCACGGGCGTGTGCTCCACCGGGATTAGCAGCAGTTCGCGGGCGCGCAGCTCCAAACCCAAGGTGTGTAGGCTCAGGAAACCCAGGCCCATGCCGGCCATCACCGCTTGTTTGATGGTTTCGTTGCTGGGCATGACCATGCCGATGTGCGGCTCGATGCGGTGCTCGTGAAAGAACCGATCCATCAGCGCCCGCGTTCCTGAAGCCGCTTCCCGCACCAGCAAGGGGTGGTGCGCCAGGGCCGATAAAGGCGGATCCCCCTGCGCCAACACCGGATGCCCCGGCGGTGCCACGAACACGTGCGGATGCGCCGCGAATGGCTCGGCCCGCGTGGCCAACTCACGCGGCGGGCGGCCCATGATCGCCAAATCCACCTCCCCCGCTGCCAGCAGCGCCACCAGCTCCTCGCGGTTGGCACCCACCTGCAAGCGCAGCTCCACGCCGGGGTGTTCTTCGCGGAAACGCGCCAGCAAGCGCGGCACGAAGTACTTGGCTGTGCTCACCAACCCGACGCTGAGCAAACCCGTTTCCAGGCGGCGAAAACGCAGCATGGCGTCGTCCGCGTCCTTCAGTGTGGCCAGCAGGCGCTTGGCGTAAACGAGGAAGTATTCGCCGGCAGTGCTCAAGCTGACCTTGCGGCCTTGGCGGTCGAACAGCGGCAGAGCGATGGCGGCTTCCAGCTCCTTGACCTGCATGGTCACCGCCGGAGGGGTGAGGTGCAGCGCCTCGGCGGCACGGGCAAAACTCAAGTGCCGTGCCACTTCGGTGAAGACGCGCAGTTGGCGGAAGGTGATGTTGCGAGTCTGTGATGGGGCAACGAGGGACATGAGGAAACCCCCTTTCAATTTAGTTTTGCTGAATTGGAAACCAACAATTTGTGAATTTACCTGAGTCATGGGGCTTTCTACAGTCCTGGCATCGCAGCACTGAAACGGGCTGTTTCAGGCCCTTCTGAGGAGACACACGATGAATGCCGCCACCGATGCCGGGGTGATCACCGACGCCAAAAAGCGCTACAGCGCCGGCGTGCTCAAGTACCGCCAGATGGGCTACTGGGACGCCGATTACGTGCCCAAGGACACGGACACGCTGTGCCTGTTCCGCATCACCCCGCAGGAGGGGGTCGATCCGATCGAGGCGGCAGCAGCGGTGGCGGGCGAGTCTTCGACCGCGACTTGGACGGTGGTCTGGACCGATCGCCTCACCGCTTGCGACAGCTACCGCGCCAAGGCTTACCGGGTCGAACCCGTGCCGGGGCGTCCGGGCGAGTATTTCGCCTGGGTGGCTTACGACATCATCTTGTTTGAGGAAGGTTCGATCGCCAACATCACCGCCAGCTTGATCGGCAACGTCTTCAGCTTCAAGCCGCTCAAGGCGGCCCGCCTGGAAGACATCCGCATGCCTGTGGCGCTGGTCAAGACCTTCAAAGGCCCGCCCACCGGCTTGGTGGTCGAGCGTGAGCGGCTGGACAAGTTTGGCCGTCCGCTCCTGGGGGCCACCACCAAGCCCAAGCTGGGCCTGTCCGGGCGCAACTACGGGCGGGTGATTTACGAGGGCCTCAAGGGCGGGCTGGATTTCATGAAGGACGATGAGAACATCAACTCGCAGCCCTTCATGCACTGGCGTGACCGCTTCCTCTACGTGATGGACGCGGTGAACAAAGCCAGCGCCGCCACCGGGGAGGTCAAGGGCAGTTATCTGAACGTGACCGGCGCGACGATGGAAAACATCTACGAGCGGGCCGAGTTCGCCAAGGAGCTGGGTTCGGTGGTGATCATGGTGGATCTGATCATCGGCTGGAGTGCCATCCAGTCCATCGCCAACTGGGCGCGCAAGAACGACATGATCGTTCACATGCACCGCGCCGGCCATGGCACCTACACCCGCCAGAAAACCCACGGGGTGAGTTTCCGGGTGATGGCCAAGTGGCTGCGCTTGGCCGGGGTGGATCACCTGCACACCGGCACAGCGGTGGGCAAGCTGGAGGGCGATCCGCTGACGGTGCAGGGTTACTACAACGTCTGCCGCGACAGCTACACGCGCCAAGACCTGCCACGCGGCCTGTTCTTCGACCAAGACTGGGCGGACATGCGCAAGGTCATGCCCGTGGCTTCGGGGGGCATCCATGCCGGGCAGATGCACCAGTTGATCGACCTGTTCGGGGACGACGTGATTTTGCAATTCGGGGGCGGCACCATCGGCCATCCGGCGGGCATCCAGGCAGGAGCGGTGGCCAACCGCGTGGCGCTCGAAACGATGGTCAAGGCCCGCAACGAAGGCAAGGACATCAAGAACGAAGGCCCGGCCCTCCTGCGCCAGGCGGCGAGTTTTTGCACGCCCTTGAAACAAGCGCTCGATACCTGGGGCGAGATCAGCTTCAACTACACCAGCACCGACACGAGCGACTTCGCCGTGACGCCCTCCACCAGCGCCTGAGCCACATCCTCCCCACCCGAATCGGAGACACCCGCCATGATGACCAACCCGACCGGCCGGCTCACCCAAGGCCAGTTTAGCTTCTTGCCCGACTTGACGGACGCGGAAATTGCCGCGCAGATTCAGTACGGGCTGAACCAGGGTTATGCCTGGAGCATCGAGACCACCGACGATCCGCACCCGCGCAACACCTACTGGGACATGTTCGGTATGCCCATGTTTGACTTGCAGGACGCGGCTGGCGTGCTGCTGGAGTTGAACAACTGCCGGGCGATGTTCCCGAACCACTACATCCGCCTCATGGCGTTTGACAGCACGCGGGGCGTGGAGTCCATCACGATGAGTTTCATCGTCAACCGTCCGGCCAAGGAGATGGGGTTCGGTCTGGTGCGCCAGGAGGTGCAAGGCCGCAGCTTGCGCTACACCGTCCACAGCTATGCCACCGACCGTCCGGAGACGCAGCGGTATTGCTGACGGCACGGTGCCCCCTCTCCCCTTGTGGGAGAGGGCTGGGGGGAGGGGGAGTCCCTTCACCCACATCACCAGCTTCCCTAGGTGAAGCCGCGCGCGATAAATCCAGCCCACCGCGCGCGATAAATAACAGGCCAGAGTAGTTGCAGCCTGTGCAATAGATTTGCAGAGCTACGGCAGCGCATCCGCCGCACGCGGGGAAATCCACAGCACCTCGGTGCGTGGTTGTCGCAAAACTCCCACAGCAAAATGCGCCCGCTCCACCCGCCGCCACCCCACCAGCATCTCGTCGTACAGCGCGGACGGGTATCCGGCCAGCACCACCATCCCCTTGCAGCCCAGTAGCACCTCCAGCAGCTCGACATGCTGTTGCGTGGTCAGCTCATGCCGGTAGCCTGTGTCGGATCGAGTGGAGGGGACGTAGGGGGGATCGACGAAATGCAGCGTCTGGGGCGTGTCCTGGGCTTTGATCACGGCCAGCGCATCACGGCACTCGATCACCACGCCTTGCAGCCGACGCCGGACAGCCACCAAGCTGCGCGGGTACGTGACCCATTCGCCGGCCTTGCCCCTGCCTGACCCCGTGCGGTGCCGCGCGTCGGCAAACGACCGCTTGCGCGGATCGAACACCGATGCGTGGTGAAACGACAAATAGGCGCGAATGATCGTGCGCTGAGCCGTCACCACCGGATCGGTAGACGACATGAACGCCTGGTCAAACTCGGCGCGGGCGTAGGGTGTGCGGCGCAGCTTGCGCATCAGCGCTGCGCATTGCATCGGGTCTTGGATGACGCGGAACAGCGACACGATCTCACTGTCGAGGTCGTTGTAGACCTCAATCTCGCTGCGGGTCTTGCGCATCAGCACGCTGGCCGCGCCACCAAACGGCTCGACGTAAATGCGGTGGGGTGGAAGGTGCCGAAGCACCCACGGGGCAATCGCCCACTTGCCTCCAAAGTAGCGCAGCACCGCCCGCTTGGGGCCATCAGCGGCCAAGCTGGCCGGTTTGGTTGTCGTCTGGTTCACAGAGCCGTCCTCGTTGATGAGTCGCTCTGTGGCGATCGGGGGATTGCGGGATCGTGTCCCTGGTCACGTCGCACATGGTGCCGCATCGCGGGCATTTGATTTGCACTCGGCCGATAAACCGTGCACGCGCCAGCAGCTTGTTACAGCCGCACCTGATTTCCTCATTCATTTTGCAAGCCTGTTGCAATTTCTGCCACGTAGGCTCCACCTGCTGCGCGCGCAGTAGTGGGGCCTTGGCCGGCTTGCAGCTCCTTCTGCATGACGGGGCCGCCACCGGTGCTCCAGCACCGGTGGCAGTCGCCCCACTCTTTAAATGTCGATTTCGACGTAGGTCATCCCTGGCGCGCTGCCTTCGATGACGCCGGCGCGCACGAACACCGTAGCGCCGGCAGCAGGCGCATCGCCTCGGGCCGTGATCCGATCGCCGCCAGGCAGCTCCACCACGGCCACACCTTGGCTCACGCTGACCACCGTACCCACTTGCACCGGCACATCCAGTCCCAGCGCGTCGCGCAGGGCGCGATACAGGTTAGGGCTGCTCATAGGTCTGCACTCCAATCGTCTGCCACACGCTGGCCCGCCCAGCTTGAATTGACAAGCTGCGCGTCATCCCCAGGCGAGTCAAATCGCCGTCCACGTACTGCACCAGCTTGCCGGGGACGATGGCGCCGGTTTGGGCGAGTACCGGCAGACGAAGTTGCACCAGCGCTTGTCGCCCCACGTCCGACAGCACCGGCAACGCCCTGGCACGGGCTGCCTGCACATCCGTACACAGAGCGTCCGTGATCATCGGCGCCACCAAATCGCCCGCCGTGCCGCCACGGGTGACGCGCCCGAGAACGCCCCCCGCCGTAGTCCCTGAGACAAACACCCGGCTGTAGATGGCCTTCGACGTCCACTCGATCCCCTCTTGGCGCACCACGGCGGCAGGCAGCTCGATGTCAGGCACCAGGCTGTCCCAGGCCCATGGCGCAGCCAGGTAGCGCGGCAGAACCATCAATTCGTTCCCGGCGGGGGAAGATTGGACATACCCACCCGCCGCCTCGGCAATGCGACAGATCGCACTGATCGGCGTGCCTTGGTGGCTCCACACGCCTGCTGGAACCAGCCAATCTGGCACCTGCCAATCAATGGCCCAGTCGCTTGGCACGCCATTGGTGGCCAGTGTGTCGAGCGCCAACTGTTGCGTCATTGCCGCCACGACGGCGTTGTTGAACGTGCGCTTGGCTGCATAAGGAGCGTCCCAAATGGCCGAGGCGCTGCGCCCACCGATCGACAGCGACGACTTGCTCCACTCACGGTCGCGCTGCGCCGACTCCACGATCACCCGCCACACCTGCCCATTGACATGTGCCAGCAGTTCGCAGGCCGCTGCGCCTGCTGCCGGCGCCAGTTTGGCCTGATCGCTGGCCGCAATCGACGCGCTCCAGCGCCATGCCCAGCTATCTACATCCGCACTGAGGGTCAGTGAGGTGCAGTTGATGGCGGTGCCGTCGTCCGCCCGAACCAGTTGAACGTCATTGATCACGAGGTACACCCTCCGCGCCGGGACGATGATCCCTGGCAATAGCTGTCGATCACAGCGGAAAATCAGATGCGGACTGGCCGGCGCTGGAACAAAAAACCGCAGGTCAGGCGTGCGCGGCCCGCAGCAGGTGTTGACGGGGATCACCGACCCCGGCATCACGCTGACGCCAGGCGGTGGCCTGACCGCATCCCGGCTCGACGCCTGCCACACCAGCGGCATCGGGGTCGCCACCTGCCACTGATCCGGTCGCGCGGTATGTCGCGGCGCGGCCGGGCGCGCTCGAACGTCCAACCACGGGCGGGCTGTGCGCAGCAAATCACGCTGTTTGAAGGCCGCGCCGCTGCCCATCTGCCGTGCATCCGCGTGCGTCACCTGCGCCGCCACCTGGCAGCGTTGGTGATCCCGGTGCCTGTACCGCGCACCAGCGGACAGCCGCCGGGCGTCTATTTGTCGCATCGTGGCTGTGCTGCCGAGGCGGGCGGTATCGACCTGCATCAGGCGGGCACCTTGGTGCATGGTTCGAAGCGGCGCATACGTCACCGCTGCTTGCACGGCCACCGGGGCGGATGGGGCCATCACAGCCACCACAGCCGCATCCAGTGTCACGGCGCGCTGGTGGCTTACGCCGATATCACGGGCCGGCCCCCGCGACACATCGGCGTCGTACACCCCCACCCCAGCCGGCACGACAGGCCCGCCCACTTGCACGGCAGCCACGGCGGTCACGGCATTGGCCTGCAAGGTGGCCACGGGCACCACACTCGGCAGCGTCACTGCCGCCTGCACCGCGACACCCAGCACCGCCGCACCCGCAGGCGCAACCGTTGGCAGCGTCACCGCTGCTTGAACAGCCACCCCAACAACGCCCGCGCCGGCAGGCACGACACGCGGAAGGATCACCGCCGCCTGCGCCGCCACACCAAGCACTACCGCACCCGCAGGCGTGACCGCCGGCAGCGTCACGGCGACTTGCGCCAGCCGCCCCAGCGCCTCGTACGTGACCCCTGCGGTCAGCGTCACCCCCGGCAACCCCACCGCCATCTGCGCCGCAAACACCGGCGCGGTGCCGTCGTCGCCGAACAGCAGCGCCGACGATGCGGGCAACCCCGCCGCAAATCGCAGGTCGGTGGTGGCCACGAGCGGCTTACGTCAGCGTCAGGCTGGTCAGGCGGACAAAACCGCCGGCATACAGCGCCACCGCCGACAGGATGACTTCATGTCCACTCCCAGCGATCCCGACGGACATGTCCAACAGGGCCGCGCCCGCTGACGTGGACAGCCGCGCCCATCCCGCCGTGCCCGACGCGGCCACCGTCGCATCAGCCGTTGCAGAGACCGTCAACACGCCCGCCACTGGCGCCGCCACGGTGGCCGACATCACCAGATCAGCCAGCAGCGTGCCCGTGGCCGCCGTCTGGGGCGTTGCCGGTGCGGCGCCCGTGTAAATTTTGAGCCGAGCTGGGCCGGCGGTGAGCAGCGAGCGCAGGGCTTCTGCCCGCGCCGCAATGAGAACGTCTGATTGATTGGCCATGGTTACTCCAAGGTGGGCGCGAGCCCGTCGGCGATCAGGGCGCGGTACGTCCCGGCGTTGTCGTGGCACACCACCGAGTACGTGTCGGCCACGGAGAGCCCATCGAACCGGTACAGCCCATCCGTGCCCGACCACGTCTCACGCACCACGCGCCTCAGCCGCTCCGAGATCAGCAGCACCCGCCGCGCCAGCGGTGTCACTGGCGGCCCCAGCACGGCCACGGAACCCGCGATCACGCCGGGCCCACCATCAATGTCTCGGGCCGATGGCGCCAAATCAGGCAACACCGATGCCACCGCACCGCCGGGCGCACCGCTGGCTGTCAGGCCGCGCGTCAGGTCGTACAGCACTGACCTGACCGGGACGATGATGCCGACCTTCCACGCCAAATCTGTGCTGGATGTGGGTGACGGGAGCGCGGCGTAGCCGTACTGCACCCATGTCGTGCCGTCGTCCGACCACTCCACGAGGGCTCCGATCCAATAGTGATCGCCGCCACCCGGAAGCTGCTGCACAGCAATCTGCGCGACATCGACCGCTGCGGGCCACTGGTAGCCGATCCATCGATCCGGGGCGTGCCCTTCGTACATGTAGGCCTGCCAATAGGTGGCGGCGGCGCCGTCGTATGCACGTTCTGGGGCGTTGTCGACGTACTGCGACGACGCAATCGCCGTGCCACCCGCGACCAAATTGCTACCCGCCGCGCTGCGAAATTGCAGCTCGCCCACCAAGACCTGGCCGCTCAGCGTGGCGATGCACCTGCATCGCCACCAACGATGGGCACTCATGTCCACGGCCCCGTCAGATCAATGGCCATGGTCACGCCGTCACCCTCGCTGTACCCCTGCCACGCCACCGCCATCATCCGGCGGGTGGTGTTTCTGACGACCTGGTCGAACACAGCGCCGTGCCCGACCGGCTTGTATTGAGGCATCCAATACAACCCCCGGAACGTCCCCCTGACGGAGTTCATCCCCTCTTGCACGCACAGCGTCGGCGTCAGCCACAGCCCGTTGTCCGGGCCGTGTGGGTACTGCATTGGCCCTCGCCCCGATGTCAGCACCCCATTGGCCATGTGCAGTGCCGGCGTGGCCGCGCACTTGACGGGGAGCCCCTGTTGCGTGTGGTTGCGCAGCAGCCATTTGCCGGCATAGGCCAGCGACTCGCCCAGGCCAAAGCTGTTGCCGGAACCGGGCTGATCCTCGTTGGCGCTCTCAGTTGCCACCAGCACCGTCCCCGTCGCGTCACCTGCGGCCACGTAAGACGACACATCCCCAAACGCGTACTGCGCGAACCCACCCCAGCCCGTTGACACCTTGACCCACAGGTAGAACATCACGCCATCACCGACCAGCAGCCAATCCCGATTACCGGCGCCGCCGTCCCCCTCATTCAGCCACCCGTACTGCCGCGCGTGAATCCACTTCGCCCACCCCCAATCCCCACCGGTGCCCGCCGTCGTCCAGTTGCGCGCAGGGTTGGTGGGGTCATACGGCGCTTGGATGCCCGTGACCACGATCGGATTGATCCCGCTGATCGCCGATGCGATCCCCACTGACGCCCATTTGGCCCACGCTGAGTCGTACCCCGCCCGCTGGGAGTTGTCCACCACCAGCAGGTTGCGGTTACCCGTGGGGGCCCGGTAGGCGCCCCGGTTTGTACCCGTGTTGGGCTTGCTCCACCCCAGGCTGGGCGTTTTGGCGGTGATCGATGTGGTGGTGGTCGCCGTGCGGATCGACCCCGGATCGTCGAGCTGAAAAGTAAAACTCGTGGCCTGCGCGCTCAGCACCGTCCAGCGGCCGTTGTAGTTGGCCTGCGCGCAGCCGGCAATCTCCACGACCTGCCCGGCCACGAATGCATGCCCGCCGGTGACCGTGGCCGTGGCCACCCCCGCGACGGTCGATGTCAGCGTGGCGATCGTCTTGACCCCGTACCCATTGACCAAGCAGGCGTCCAACAGCGCCGTCAAACTCCCCCAGGCGTTGGTGAGCTGCGGCGCCCCTGCCAAGTAGTTCGCATGCCAAAAAACCGATGCGGCCATGTGATCTCCTCAATTTAAGCGTCCACGTCGCCACGCAGCGACAGTTCAAATTGATCCGGTGTGTCATACGCTGCGCCCGGATTGATCGTGCGAACGACCCAAATCGGTGCCATCGCACCGATGGTGTTGATCCGCAGGATCGCGCCCACCGACCACCCACCGCCGCCCCAGCCAGCCGCTGGAATGTGCATATAGGGCGCCCCAGATGGCCCGAGCGGCTCGAAGTCCTGGCCGGTGTTACCCACGGCCACGACACCCACATGCTCGCCAATCAGCTCGTAGCTCGTCGTCGTGGTGAACCGGGCAATCCAGCGCTCCGTGATGCCCCCCCGGTTTGTGATCAGGATGGGATGGTCGGCGTTGTTGTAGGCCGCCAGGGTGCTTGAACCCGGTTCGGGGCTGTCAGACCACGCGCCGAACCAACTCGATTGGTCAAACACGCGCTCCACGCGGGCAAACAGATCCCCGAGCACCAGCGCCGTCGAGACGTAACTTCCAGGCGCCGAGTAGTCGTGGGTGATGGGCCGAGACAGCCCGATCTCCCCATTGATCTGCACGTCGCGGATCATCGCCATGTCTTCCACGCGCCCTTCGATTCGCACGGGCTGGGCGTAGGCCGAAACGTCGCTGAAGGTTGCCGTCCCAGCGTCCAAATCGGTGGTGTAGCCGGTGCTGATCACCGCACCGTTGGCCCCCACCACGCGCAATCGAGACAGCCGCTCGCGCCCAGCAAACACCGTCTGCCCATTGGCCACGGTGGCCGTGACGGCTGTTTTGGCACCGACCACAACGAACCCACCCGCTCTGAAAATCGGCACCCGCCCGTCACTTGGAAGCCGCACGGGATCCATGCCCAGGATGCTGGCATCGAGCGGCAGGTAGCTGTAGGCCACCGCGCTGTAGCGCAGCGTGGTCATGACGATCGGATCGGGCCGCCAGATGCGCCCATCCGACTCCACCCGGCTGGCCGAATACCACGGCTGGGATTCATTTCCCGCCGCCGTGACCATCGCCCCGAACCGCACCCGCACCAGCCCGGTCTCGTAATCCACGCTGCCCGCCACGCCGGTGCCACTGATCACGCCATCCACCCCCGCCGTGACCGATTTGGGGCCCCCGGTCGTGCGCGTCCACTGGATCGACAGCGATCCCGGTCGCAAGGGCGCCGAGGAAGCCCTGAACACAAACTCGCTGGACAGCGCATTGCCCAAGGTGGTGACGCACGACACCCGGCTGAGTGCATTGGTCGCCCCCGTGGCCCAGGACGACAGGGCAATGACGCCCGTGGTGTAGTCGATGGTGCCCCGCGTCAGCCAGCCAGACGCCACGGTGTTTTCGCGCAGCACACCCGTGCCACTGTCCCCCCACGGCTGCGATCCGGGGATCGTCAGCACCACCGTGCCAGGCACCACTGGCGCCACAACGCCCGGCACCAGTTGCACCTTCGGGGTGAACGTCACCGTCTCGGTGCGGGTGCTCGTCGAGCCGGGCGAGTTGTACCGCAGGGTCACCGCCCCGGATTCATCGGCTGGGTAAATGGACGGCGCATCCACATACTCCAGCCCGGTATAGGTCAAGCGCCAGCGGTATAAATCGTCGTCCAATGCGGCGCTGTATTTCGGCCTCGGTAATTTGATCGTGACATCTGGATTCCAGGTAATCGCTCCCGTCGCATACGTCACTGTGCCAATTTGCACACCTTCCCGCATGATTTTTCCGCCGCCGTCGTCCCGCGCATATTGCGTCGGATCGACCCACGTCGAAACGCCCATTTCGGTCAACTGGCCCAGGGTATAGGTGCCCAGCACAGCAGTGTCTGTGACGGTGTTCCACTCAACCTCCAAGCTCCCCGGCGTGATGGCCGCCGAAGCTGTCACCGCCAGCCGCCCATCGCCCTGCCGCGACGGATGTGCAAATGCGTCGGACGTCTTGGGGCCGGCCACATAGCCGATCGTCAACTGCGCCCCTACGGCGGGCAGGGTCGCGGGCGCGAACGCCTCGATCACCCCCTGCGCCACGCGCACCGTGCCCGTGGCATGGCCGGACAGCACCCCATCCGCGCCAGCGGTGGCGCTCTTGGACACGCCCGCTTGCAGCCAAGACACCGTCACTGAGCCCGGCTGTACCGATGTTCCAGCCGGCGGCGCCAACGCGATCGTCTGCGTCGCCTTGAGCGTCACAGCGGTGGGGTGCCGGGTCTCTTGCGTCGGTGCGCCCCAGCTCAGGATGACCGAACTACCCACATCCGGCAGCACACCCAGCGTCAGGATGTAGCCGCCCGTCGCGGGGTTGAACGTGCCGGCGCCGTAGCTGGCATCGCTGCCCTTGAGCGCGCCGGTGCCATCGTCCGACAGCACATACCACCGCCCGCCCGCGCGGTAGCTGGCCGAGAGCGTGCCGGGCTGGGGCTGAGGATCGATCACCCCCACGTAGGACTGACTGCGGGACGCCGCCGTGATCTCGATTTCGGCGCTCTGCGGAACCCGCAGCACCTGCGCTGCGGGGGTGTAGGTGATGACCTTGCTGGCCGAGTAGTCCCCTGCGGCGGATGTCAGCAGCCCGTTGGCGTAGTCGATGGTGCCCACATCGGCCCCGGCTGATCGCAACATCCCGCCAGCGTCGGTGATCGTGACACCGGCCACTTGGATCGACAGTGATCCTGGAAGGCACCCTCCCGGCAGAGCCAGCTTGGTGGTGGGTGTCCACGCATGGGTGGCGGTGTAGGTGACACTGCCCGCGCCCGGGATCGGCAGCCCAGCAGCCGCATAGGGCGGCATGACCGACAGCGGCGCCTCGGTCTGGGCGCTGGGCACCAGTTGCGAGTAGATCGACTCTGCCTTGATCTTCATCGCCCCCATGCTGACCGACTCGGCCAGGGGCGACACCCCAGCGTAGGTGCCCGCATCGGCCACCACGGTATCGCGCACCGCAGCAGCGGTGCTGAGGCGGGCGAACGTCTCGGAGGCGGGGCTGCCGGGGCAATCGAACCGCAGGGCATCGCTCAGGAAAACGGACACGATAGCCGCTTGGTACTCCGACCCATCGCCGGCGGTGAAGGTGCGGGTGACGCTGGACACCGTGATGGCGCGGATGTACTGCTCCACCTGCGTGGACAGGCCCTCGTCTTTGACCAACACCAACGTCTGCCCCACCGTGGGCGGGGCCTCGGACGGACGTTGAAACAGTTGCACCACACGTTGCCCGGTGATGTGGCCCTCGTACAGATACCCCGGCCACAGCGGCCCCTTGTTGAGGTACGCCTCCACGCGTGATTGCGCCTCCGACCGCGTGTCGAACGTCGCGTCGCGGGCAAACAGCGTGACGGCCGTATTGGCGTCCGTGGGTGGCTGCGCCACGATCACGTTGGAGCCGAAGTAGGTGTCGGTGTCGTCAGAGCGGATCGCCACAAACGTTTTGCGCAGATTGACCCGCCCCCCTGCACGATCCAACTCTGAAATATCCGGGAACAGCGCGTTTTCAGCATCGCTGATCACCGTCCCCGTGGGAGCACCGCCGCCTTCGGCCACATCAGCCATGACCGCCGATGCCAGCAATACCACGTCGCCTGAGAGGATGGGCATGTGGTGTCTCTCCTTTAAATGACCATGAGCTTGGCCGTCACGACATACATGTCGCCAGCCTGCTGATCGTCGTAAAACGTATAGGGATCGGCCGTGATCGCCGGGGCGTCGTGGTGGCGCCAGATCACCTCGCGCACCCCGTCCGGGGTGGTCAGCGTCATGACCTGGCCGGGCTCTGCGGCCCATCCGCGCAGCGTCTGCACGTCGGTCAGGCTGACCAGCCCGGCGCCCTGCTCGACACCTTGCAGGGTCACCGGTCGGCCCGCTTCGGCGGGCGCGCTGGCCGATTGCACGATCAGCGCCCCGGTCAATGACCGCTCGACGGTCTGCCCCACAGGGCTCCAACTGTGCTCATCGCTCCAGGCACAGCCCGAGCCGAACACCACCACCAGGCCATTGGCACTCAACTGGATCATGCTCAACCTCCTCCTACTCGTGCGGCGTCAGATTCGAGGCGGCGCAGCATCGCCACCAGGGCCTGAGCGTCATCCTGCGAGGCCATCTCCACGGCCTCTTCGCGGCCCCGATTGATCGTGATGGCCACGGCGTACACCGTGCGCGATGTGGTGGGCGCAGCAGATGGCGCAGGCGCAGGCGCCGCCACCTGGCCCGACGCTGCGGGCGCTGGTGCGGGGGCCGCAGCGGCAGCGGCACGCCGGGCCATTTCGCCGCCGTGGCCGTCCTTGCCGTAGAGGTACTGACTGGCGGCAGTTTGCAGGGCTGACGACAGCGTCCCCCCCCCCGGCCCGCCGTACTTCCGTTGGCCGGGGTTGTTCATGTAGGGGACGTTGCCGCTTGCATCCACAAACTCGCGGGCGATCTGCTGCGCCGCTTCGTCGTCCAAGCCATAGCCCTTGAGGTCATTGATCACGCTCATCAGCGTGTTGCCGCCAGCGGTGGTGCCGTCTCCGGTGCGCTTGCGGTAATCGTCATCGAACAGTGACTTCACTTCACCGTTGCGTTTCTCCACAGCACTGTTTTTCACCACAGCGACCACTGCTGAGGCGGTTTTCTCAGCTTCTTCACGGGTCTTCCGCATTGCCTCAGTCGCGGCATCAGCAGCGGCGGGAATGGCCGACAGCGACTTGACCACAGCGTGCCCCGCCTCATCCACTGCAACACCCATCCCCTGCGCCGCAGCCTGCGCCCGCAGTTCAGCGGTGACCACACCACCATTGGCAGCGATGGCCGCCGACGCATATTTCTCAAACGCAGCTTGCTTGTCTCGTGCTGCTGTGGTGCCCGCATCGCGGATGATTTGGTAATCCCGCTTGGCCGCATCCGCCATCATCGTGAGCCGATCGACGCTCGTGATCCCCAGGCGCTCAAACGCCCCTTCAACCACCTTGGCCGCTGCGGCACTCTCTTTCGTGGCTGCTGTCGTCCCTTGCAGCGCCGCTGTCAACTGCCGCTGAATTTCCGCCGCCCGCTGCCATTCGCCCGCGTCCACAGCCTTTTCGTACTCGGCCCGCAACGTGGCCACCTTTTCGCGCGCCGCCTCCGCCGCCGCTTGTTGGGCCTGCGATCCAGTCTTGGCTGCTTCGCCCGCCGCACTGGCCGCTGCACCCGCAGCGCTTGCCGCCGAGCTGGTGGCCTCCACCGCCGCCTTCACATCAGCCTGCGCCTGCACCACCTTCGGTGCCTGGGCCGCAGCCTGCGTCTGCGATTGCGTCAGACCATCCCAACCCGATTGGGCACTCTCAGCCGCTGTGGCAGCGTCATCCATTGCCTGGCGGGCCTTGGCCATGAATGCATCCGTGGCCGCCCCAGAGGCCGCTGCACTGACGCGCACCTCGTCGGCCGCCAGTTTGTACCGGGCACTGACTTCGCCAAATGTCACCTTGGACATCATGTCCAGGTACAACGCGTACCAGGCCTGCGCCGACTGAACCAAGCTGGAGAACCCCGCACCCAGCACATACACGCCCGCCAGTACTGTGTTGCCCCCGGCGCTCATCACCCCATACGCGGTCTGCACCACGTTGCCGGCGTTCTTGGCTTTGGCGCCGAGGTCGTCCAGAGTCACCGATAGGTTGGTGGCAAACGTCTGCAACTGCACCGACACGGCCTCAAAATCCACCGCGCCTACAAACCGGGTGCCCCACTCAATGGCCGCCTTGAACGCAGCAGCCAAGGCATCCCCGAACTTCCCCACCGTCCCATTACTGACCGCCGCAGACAGCGCCGCAGCCAGTTGGTTCACACCGTCTTTCAGGATGGGCAGCGTCGGTGTGCCCAGGGCATTCATCACCGTTTCCCACGCGCTGCTCAACCCACCCAGCGCCCCGCGCAGGTTGTCGCCCATCACAGCAGCCGTCTCGGCGGCGCTGCCTTTGGCATTTTTGAGCTTCCCCGTCAGCTCATCCAGTGCCCCGATGCCCTGATTCAACAGTGACCGCAGCGCCGGCCCCGCCTCCGTCCCAACCGCCAAGATGGCGCGCTCACCCACGGCGCCCTTGGTGCCCAACTGGCGCAGCGCCTCGCCGAAGTCGTTGGTGATGATCCCGATCGTGCCCAGCTCCGTGCGGAACTTGCTGGCCGGGTCGCTGAACTGGCTCAGGATCGCATTCAGTGCCGTGCCCGCCCGGCTGGCATCGATCCCCGCATCGGCGAACTTGCCAATGATGGCGACGGTCTGTTCCAGGCTCAGACCCACCGACTTGGCAATGGGGGCTGTGTAGCTCAGCGCCTCAGCCAACCCCGTCACACTGGTGTTGCTGGCGTTGGCGCCTTTGGCCAGTACATCAGCCACGCGGCCCGCATCGCCAAACGCCAGCCCCATCCCCATCACCGCCTTGGTGATGAACTCGGCGGCTTGACCCAGATCCACGCCACCCGCTTGCGCCAACTGCAACGTGGCAGGCAGGGCCTGCATTGCCTGATCGGCGCTCAGCCCCGCACGGGTCAGGTTACCCAGCGCTGTGGCCGCTTCAGTTGCCGAGTATTTGGTGGTTGCACCCGCATCCTCAGCCGCTTTGCGCAGGGCCTGCATTTCCTGGGCGCTGGCACCCGATACCGCCTTGACCTCGGAGAGTTTGGCCTCCAAATCGGCCGCGCTGCTCACCGCGCCGGCAAACAGCTTGCTCGTAAAGTACGTGGTGACTGCTGCCGCCACCGCCGTCACTTTCGCGCCAATGCCACTCAGGCCGGACATCACACCGTCAGCCAGGAGGCGCAGTCTCAGGATGATGTCAATGGGGCCTGCCATGCAGCGTCCTTTTTGCCGAACCGTTCGGCATTCCTCCGCACGGTGCGGAGTAAAAACAAAGCTAAGTTATTGATTTATATAGGCAGTCACACCGCACGGTGCGGTATCACTGCCCAGAATGCCGAACCGTTCGGCATCACACCTGGGCGCGCAGGCTGTAGAACGCGCTGAGGCCTTGGCCCTTCGTTGTGTCGGCCAGCAGTTCGGCTTTGAGCTTCAGGCTTTGCAGCTTTTCGCCCATCAGTGCAATCTTGTCGGTCGGCGGCACGTACAAGCGATGGAAGTCAGCCGTCACCAACTTGTTGCCATCGTTCTCGTTTTCGCCGACGTAAAAGCACTCCAGCTCGGCATCCAAGCGCGTGCAGGCCTGGTAGTTGATGTACGCGGCCTTGGTGTAACTGACCTTGATGGCCTCCCCATCGGCAATGCTGCCGCCTTCCAAGGGGATCAGGCCACCCGGCACCAGCTTGTAGTCCGTCCCTTCAATGCACGCAGCATTGGATGCATCCTTGACACCGGTGATCGCCGACGCGACATGGTTCAACCGCACCATGCCGCCCACATACGCAACATGGGCCTCATCGACCACCGGGGCGGTGTCCACGATGGCGCTTTCCGGCGCCCCCAACGCCAGCGCCCAGTTCCGCTTGTCCCAACGCCACAGCTCCAGCTCCACCTTGACGTCTTTCACGCGGGAGAGGATTTGATCCTTGCCACCGCCTGTGCGGCCGTAGTTCGGTACGTCCTGGGTGTCCAGGCTGTGGGTAATTTCCGCCTTGCCATTCAGCAAAGGGAAGAAGGCGCCCGTGGTACCCACCGCGCGGGCGTACAGACTGCCAACCAGGAGCAATGATTTCGAGTTCATGGGAAGCCTTTCTCAGCGAATCAAACTGAAAACTGAGTTGAAAACAGCAGCGGAAACATCACGGTGCCATCTTGGAAATACTTCGGTGTGGGGGCACCAGGCGCCCATGCCAGATTGCGGCTTGTGCCAGGCACACGCCATCCGTGCAGGCATTGGACAATTTGCGGCAGCAACGGCCCCACCTTTTCACCACCTCGGTCAGCGGTATTGCGCCCGGTTTTATCGACCAGGAACACCAGCCATTGCTGCCTGACCACAGACACGTCCGAATACCCATCCCCCCCGCCGTCTGGGGATTGGTCATGCAGCATCACCAAAGCCGCAGGAACTTGGCGCGTCCTGGTGGCTGTCGGTTCGATTTCATCCACCATCAAACTCTCACGCAGCGCAGGGACACTCGCAGCCAGCCGCGCCGCCATGGCACGTCCTACAAAAAGGAAGTCCGCCGCCCATGCCGAGTTGTTCGGGGCGCCCATCAATAACCCCGTTTGAAGTTGCGCCCGTCAGAAACCACGGCTGGCAAATTGCTGCTGGTATCCACCAGCGGCGCACCCACTGCATCGACACCCAATTGCAATTCACCTCGGCGGATGAAACCCAGGTTCTTTTGCGCCGTGTCGTAGCGGGTTTTGATGTGCTCGGGCGGCGTGCCCAGGTGCAAATAGAAATACGCCAGATCCTGCGCGATGTAGCGCAGCAGCACCGGCACCGATGAGAGTGGCAGCGTGTAGCGCCCCATCAGCACCGCATCCACCTCCGAATTGGCCCGGTCGCAAGCGCGTTGGGCCACAGCGGTATCCACAGCGTGGGTGCGGGGCGTGGCGCGGTCGGTGAGGTCGATCATCTCGTCCTCGCCAAACTCGGCCAACAAATCCGCTGGGGTGATGTAGCTCATGGGGCGGGCTCCCTTCGGCTGCGCTCAGGGAGCGCGGTTACTTGCTGCCCTTGGCGGGCTTGGCCGGCGCGGGATCTTCAGCGGGCGGTGCGGCACCAGCAGCCGATGCAGCAGCGGGGGATTCAGCCGGGGCTTTGGCAGCATCGGGCACCTCGATTTCCATCGTGGTGTCCACCACCACCAAACCCTTGCCGGCTTCATCGCGCAGGGCGGCCAGTTGCGCTTCGGTGAATTCACCCACCGGCACCTTTTGGGTGCCCGGCCCCCAGAAACGACCGGCGCGGCGAAAACCCTTTTCAGACGTGGCCGCAATCGCCAGCGCCTGCACTTGCTTGATACCCATGACGTGGTTTCCTTGATGTTCAGTAAAGGCCGGCTCAGGACAGCCAGGGGCAAACCACCACCTTGGCGGTGTCCCGCATGGTGTTGCTCTGGCCGTTGGCCAGACGCTCGGCGGTGAGGATGTCCAGCGCTTGGCGCTCCAGCGAGGGAGGCACCAGCAACACGGAGGGGCGCACCACCAGGGGTTTCCCGGCGTCACTGCGCACATTCATCATTGCGGCGCGGCTGGCGGCGTAGTTGCTCACGTCCAGCGTCTGGCGGCTGGCACGGGCCAGTTGCCACAGGCCAAAACCCACATTCACCCGTGCATCAGCGCCCCAAACGAACTCGTTCATTTCGAAAACGCGCTCGCTGTTGATGTTGGTGATCGCGTTGAAGGCGTAGTCCCGGCGCTTTTGAAACACGAGCGGCTTGATGTAGCGCGAGGTGTCCAGCAAATACCACGCCGTGCCCGAGCCGCCGTCGTAGTTCGAGAAACTGGACTGGTTGCCGGCCAAACCCACCGGGTGATCGGTGTCGAAAAAGTACTGGCCATCAAAACACTTGGTGTCGAACCCAGATTGCAGCAGGCCAAACAGCAGTTCATCCGGGTGCAGCGCAGCATCTTGGCCGAGCTGGCGCGACACCGGGGCGTAAACACCGTGCTGGTCATCTTCGATGGCCGTGCGCTTGACCTTGAACGAGTTTTCAAACTCCTTGTTTTTGATCGTGTAGCCGTGCTCTTCCAGGCTTTGGTACTGCCGGGAACCCAGCCATTCCCGGAAACTCGTGGTCGAGCCCAGCCAGGCGTATTCCTCTTCGGCTGTGGTGCTGGGCACCGGGGTGGCGAACTGCAAACCCATCGCCGGGGCAGCGCCCAGGCCTTCGGCAAACGCCGCGCTGTAGCCCACGTTGAGCGTGCGCAGGTTGTGGGTGGTGACTTGCATGGTGCGTGTGTCCTTGAGACTGTTGGTTGCGTGGCTTCAGTGCTGCATCAGCACTCGTCGCCGCCCCAGAAGATCCAGACGGTGCCGTCGTCGTCCACATCCCAGATCTGGCCGCCCGTGGTGCTGCGGGTGGAGCTGCCCGAGGTCAGGGCCACGGTCTGGTCATCCACGATGTAGGGCGTCATGCCGATGTGGGCGCGGGTGATCTGGTCGGTGCTGGTGCTGTTCTTGAACGGCCAGCAGCCCGCCGACACCTCGGCCTTCACATCGCCATTGGCACCGGTGGAGTTGTCCACGCGGCGGGTGATGACGCCCACGCCGCGCAGCGTGGTGCTGGTGCTGCCCTTGACGAGGTAGCCGCTGGCATTTATGGCGGCCAGCGCGCCGGCGTACAGCAACATGCTGGCGCCGACGGGGAACACACGCGGGCCACAGCCCTTCGTGCGGACGTTGCGATCAGAGGTGAGAGCAGTCATGGGTGCGCCTCGGTGCGGTCAGGAGGGTGGGTCAGGCGTTGGCCGCAGCCATCGCCACTTTTTGCTTCTTGTAGGCCTCGGGGGTGAGACCCATCGCGCGGCACACGCCCAGCTCGGTCGCATTCAGCTCAGCATTGGGGTCGCCCGGCGGCGGGCTCTTGCCGCCGTTCTGGCCATCCAGCAGCGGGGCGTTCATCGCAGGCTGGGCCTCCACCATCGCGCGCAGTTGGGCGATGTCCGTCTTGCCCAGCTTTTCCAGCGCGGCGCGCATGGCCGGTACGAACTTGGTGGGGATGGCAGCGGCCAGCAGTTCATCCAGCTCCCGCTGTTGGGCGCTTGCCTTGAGCGTGGCCAGCTCGCTCTGGGTCGTGGCCAACATGCCGCGCAGGGCCTCCATGCCGGCGGCATCGCCCGTGCCGCCATTCAGCTTGGTCTTGAGCGCCGCCAGCGGGGCGGTGATGTCGCCTTCGGTTGGCAGGCCCAGGTCGGTCTTGAGCTGGGTCAGCGCCGTCTTGAGCGCAGCGGCAGCAGTGGCCGTGGCGGCGTCTTGCTCGGCTTTGGCTTTCAGGGTGGTGATGTGGCTGTGCATCTGCTCGGCCGTGGCCTGGGGCAGGTTGAACAGGGCTTGCAGCAGCTTGAGCAAATCCATGTCGGTGGGCTCCTGGGGGTGGAGCTGGGCGCGCAGGCGTGCCTCAACGGCAGCCATGCCCAGCAGTGCGGGGTAATTGGTGAGGGCGGCCATCTCCAGGCCCACCACGTCGCCGGTGGCCGGGTCGTAGCGCAGCACGGGGCTGATGTAGAGGTACT
The DNA here is from genome assembly GCF_002222655.1 of Vitreoscilla filiformis. Lineage (GTDB taxonomy): Bacteria > Pseudomonadota > Gammaproteobacteria > Burkholderiales > Burkholderiaceae_C > Ideonella > Ideonella filiformis. The sequence continues at coordinate 1,130,811 of NZ_CP022423.1, forward strand.
CGCGCGCTGCGATGTACCCCTTGGCGGCCTCCGTCCAGTCAGTGGTGGCCCACAGGCCTTGCCTATCGCGCCAGGCGAAGGCCTTCATCCAGCCCGCAGCAGGGGCCGGCTTGCCGTTTTCCTCGGCTTGGAGGGTTTGGTGTTCGTAGTCGATTACCAGCGGCGTCTTGGCCGCCGTGGCGTTCAGCTTGGCAGCCAGGGCGCGGCCCTGAGCGTCGGTGAGCTTCCAGGTCTTGCCTGGGCCTGGCCTGCCGTCACGCGCAGCAAACTCGCCAAACGGCAGCACCTGCACCTGGGAGGTATCAGCACTGCCCGACAGGGCCAGGGTGGAGGAGAGGAGGGCGAGCAAGTAGCGCATGGCCACATGCTCGGGCCAGCGCCTGAAAGCTCATATCTCAGGTTGGATTGGTAAATGAGGCCGCAAGCCAGTGCGCCACCTCATCCGAAATAGCGTCCCGATCTACCGGCGCCAGCTCACCCTGCTCCGGGTCAGCAGTGAACAACCCACGTCGCGGCATGCGGTGGGTGCCGTATTCGTGCAACAGGGGGATGCTCCACTCACCGCCCAGTGGCCCCGTCTTTCCGCCGTGTGACCGACGGGACATGAGCACCTCCAGCGTCGGTGCGGTCTTGTCGCGGTTATCCACTTGAGACGCCAACGAGTCCCGCATCGTCCCCGTGCGTTCCAGCAAAGTGCCCTGGCTGCGGCCCTTATCTTCAGCGTCGTACCGCTTCTGCGTAGCGGGGGACAACCCCGTCCACGCACTGCCGTCTGGCGCTTGCTTGGTGCTGAACCGCTCTCGGATGCGCCCTTCCCAGTCTGCTCCGATGTTTTCCAACATCGGTTGGAGGTTGTCCAGTCGCTGAACCGCTTGGCGCAACAGCGCCAGCAGCCGCTCTTCACCAATCAAATCCCCGACCAATCCGGCGTCGTTGCTCATTTTTTAACCTTGAACAACCGCTCCGCTACATCCACCGGTACGCCCCCGTCAATCGCACGGGCGCGGTTTGCCGCCATCAACTCCTCATCGACCTCAGCGGGGCCGCCGTCGAGGATGGAGTGGTGCAGCGCCGCATTGGTCGGCCTACCTCCCACCATTTGGTACATGGCATCACCGCGAGGCCGCAGGGCATCGCCTGCAAACGGGTCAAAGTCACTTGGTAGAGGCATGGACATAACTCCAGAAGTGGCGCATCGCCAGCGCATCATCAAAGGGCAGCATGCCCTCCCAGGCGCTGCCCATCAGCAGAGCCTTCATGAGTGTGACACCCCCCGGCATGTGGGCGTATTCCGGCACACCCGCCAGGATGACATTCAGCGCAGGCGTGTCCACTGACAGCAGGTCGCGCACCCAGCGATTGTCGTCTTGCAGCGCGTCAAACGCGCTCTGGAAGTCGGCCAGCTCTTGGCGCGCCACAGCAGGCAGCGTCTGCTGTGCCAACAGGGCCAGCGGATCAACCCCTCGTGAATAGGCAAACGTGCCCGTCTTGGGCACGGGGGCGAACCCGTAGCGTGCCCAGGCGTAGCCGCCCACGTCCAGGTTGGCAATCAACTCGATGCGCCGCATCCCCATGCGCTGGTACTCGGGCACCAACGCCGACATCAACCGCTTGACAACACCTGCGCCTTGCATGGCCTCGGGCAGTTCCAGCAAATCCAGCCGGGCCGTGCCCGTGTTGAAGTCGAACGTCTGCGTGAGCATCGTGGCTGTCCCGCCTGGCATTGGCACGTTGTGCCCGCGCACCGTCACACCCGGCCCATTGCGCTCTTTCATCACCACCATCCACGATGCGTTTTCCCCACCCATCACAGGTGGTGGCAATTGATCTGTGCCAGTGATGGCGCGCACCAGGGCCTGCGGATCCAGTCGCCCGTCTGTGAGGGCATGCAGTTGGGCAGGGGTGATTTCGTAGGGCTCCAGCCGCGCATCCTTCAGCCCCTGAGCAAACTGGTGCGGCGTCAGTGGCGTGCTGAGCTGAGGCGCCAAGTCGGGCATGGCGCGCACGATGTCAGCCAATACCACCTGCGCCACCTGGGGAGGCAACAGTGGCGCCGTGGCTTTGATGGCATCCACCAGCCCCTTGTCCCGCATCCCAGCCCTGCCAGGGTTGTAGGCAAAGTTCGGGTGCACGCCGATGGGCACTTGCATCACCTCGCCTGTGCCGGGGTGGATGTACTCGATGTCGGGCTCAGCCGGCGCAGTCCGCTTGATCGTTTGCCCGGCATCCTGGCGCCTTTGCAACTCTTTTTCGTCGAGTGAAAACGCCTGGCAGCGGCAGCGGTAGCGGCACGGTGGGTAGTGTGTGTTCCACCATGGGTCGTCCAACGGCAGGCAGACCCCGTCATACAACGCATGCTGGGCACTCACCCGCCCATCGTGCATCGTCTGGTACAGCCCCAGGGGCTTGCGGGCCTTCTGCTGTTCCATGCGCTGCCAGCGCGCCGCCGCATGGGTCATGCGGGTGTTGGTGTCGAGGATGAGGTTCAGGCGACGGTCATCAAACCGCGTCGTGCGAACCTCCCCCGTTTCAGGGTCGGTGATCTCGATGTCACCCCACCATCCCTTGGCCACCAGCTCGCCCCGCATGGCCTCGCGGAACCATTTGTCGCCCCGCCCCTCCTGGATGGCCTGGTCGAGCGTGCCCTGGAACAAGTTCAGGATGTCCAGCCGCGCTACGCCAGCCACGGCCACGCCGCGCGCGTGTTCGTCCTGGAACACATCCTGCCATCGGAACGACGGCAGCAGATCGCCGCGCTCTGCAAACACACGCACGGCATCGCGGGGTGTCATCTGGCCCAGGTTCAGCATGGGCATGTCACACCCCCGGTTGGGTCAGATTGACATCCGCTGCTCCCAACACAGCGCCCTTCTGCCCCGCACGAGCAATGGCCTCACCCAGGGGACGTGTATCCATGCGCGCAGCCATTTGCGCCATACGTGCCCGCAAGCTCTCCAACGATTCGCCCGATGCCGCCGCTTTGTCAATCTCATCCAGCAGCGGCTGCACCAGCGGCGCCATGAGCGGCTTCCAGTGCGTCAGCTCGGCCTCGATCACATCATCCAGCACATCATGCGGCCCATGGGCTGGGGTGGGCGGCAGGGCACCGCGTGCGGCAGCGGCCTTGGGGGCCGGGGCAGGCGCCGGCTGCGGGGGCGGAACGAGCAACGGTGCGGGGGCGGGAGCACCCAACACCGCCTGACCTTCCGCCGCCATCGGAATTTTGAGCCGATCGTGCGCCCACGACACGGCAATGCGCATTCCCCGGCGGCCAGCTTCGGCAGGTTTTCGGCAAACGTCTTCAGGTCTTCGGCCTGGTCGGTGAGCCACTTCCAGCGCGGGGCGCGGCGTGGGTCAACACCGGGTTTGTTGAGCGCGACCATCGGCCAGAGCAACTGCTGGGTCAGCGTGGTGGCGAGCTGGGCCAGATCGGCATCGCGGATGTCCATGCGCACCTCGTTGTGCACATTGCCCAGCGCCTGGGTGCCGTGCTGGCCCTCGCCACTGGTGAGCGTTTGCCCCACGATCACTTTACTTTGCACCGCGTCCATGCGCTGCGCCATCGACAGGTAGGGCCCCTCGGTGCCCTCAGCCCCCTTGATGAGATCGATCTTCATGCCAGCAGGCATGATCCCCGCCGCATTGCGCCCCAGGCTCACCACAGCCTGCATCAGGCGGCTTTTCTCCGTGTCGCTCGCACCCACCGGAAAGGTGCCGATGCGCATGGGAATACCCAGAATTTCCAAAATCTCCATCAGGTCGGTGTCACTGGCCCATTTGAAAAGATGCGGCCAGGCCAGCACCCGCACCAGCCCGTCACGGGTCATGTAGCCGTTCAAGCTGCGGTGACGGTGCAGCAGCCAACAACCCGGCAGCAACGGTTGGCCGTAGGCGCTGGAACCATCGCGCAGGTTCCAGCGGGTGCCGCGCTCGTCCGGGCACAGCCAGCGCGTGGGACGCGCTTCAAAGCTGACGGGCAGCAGCGCCCCGCCTTGCATCTCCCAGCGGATTTCCTGGGCTGAAACACTCTTCAAAACGGCATCCATCGCCGCTTTCTTGATCTGCGCCAGCGGCAGCTCCTCCACCCATTCAGCCACTTCCTCGGCCAACGCTTTCTCGGCAGCGCTGGCGTTGGGTGGCGGGGCGATCTGGTGCGGCGTGGCCACCACCACGGCAGCGCGCTTGTCCAGCTCGGCATAAACGTGGCCATCGCGCTCCAGCATGTCGTCGGCCAGGTCGAGCTGGGCCATTGGCTGACCCTGCTCGGCGTCTTGCAGGATGCTGGCCAGTCGTGCTGGGGTCAGCCCTTTGGCCGGGTGGGTGGCCCAGTCGCGCTGCAACATCGCCACGCGGGCGGTCTGCTGCTCTTGCATCGGAGCCACCTCAAACGGGCGGCCGTGCTGATCAACGATGGTGCTGGCAGGCATGGTCAGGCTTTCGCGGTTTTAAGCCCATTGGCAGGGCTGGTGCCTCCAACCCCCTGCCGCGCGCCTGACAACGGCCTGTAAACGTTTATAAACAGTTTAGGCGGGCTATTGCGGCGCACGATTGGGATGCGGCGGCGGGTGTTGTGGAGGGAGCGGGCTAAATCCGCTCTCGGTCAAGATCAAAGGCGTGCCAGTCGTCTTCATTGCCTGGGCCATCGCGGCGGCGCTCTTCGGGCTGTTCTGCCCAGGCGCTAGCGGTAGCCGGCAGCGGGATGAAGTCGATCTCGCCCACCTCGCGGGCAAAGGCGTACACCAGCAGCAGCAGCGCAATGGCAAAGTCGCCGTGACGCTTTTGGCCCTTGCCACCGCCTTCGGCCGCAGCGGCGCGGGCGCCGGCGCTTTGCATCGTTTCCTCGGGCAACACGGGCACGCCGCGTTTGTCCAGCGCGAAGCTGCGCAGGTCATCGCGCAGGTGCTCATCGCGGGGGATGCCGTCCAGCGTCCCATCCTCCAGGCCCGCTTTGAGCTTAGGCATGTTGGCCAGGTAGAACTGGGCGGTGAACTTCACACCCTCCACCAACATGGCGCCGTAACGCTGCGCAGCGGCCTCGGCGTGCTCCGAGCCGTTGCCCGAGGCATCCAGCGCCGCACCGCGCCAGCGCGGCAGGTGGTCGATGATGTGCCAGAGGATTTGCCGTTGCACCGAAAACGGCGCGTTGCCCAGCTCCAGCACCAGGCGCACGCGCTTGATGAGGTCGGCGCCCTCTTCACCCACCGCGATGACGCTCAAGTGACCACTGCGCGCAAAGTCTTGCCCCAGGGCATGGGGGCGTTGCGGATTCAGGCGGCGTAGGTGCGGGGTGACAAACTCGGCCAGCCAGCCGGCCACTGCGTGGGTGCGCACATCCTCGGGGAGGAAGGCAAACCCATCGCCCCAGCGTTTGCGGATGATCACCGGGCCGGTGGGCGCAGCGGGCCACGGTGCGGTCATGCGCTGGCTGATGAGTTCCAGACTGAGGTAGCGGCTGCCGCTGTTGCTGGGGATCACGTCCAGCTCCTCGGCGGCGCCATCGCCGTACAGCTTGCGGGCTCCATCGGCCCACGCCTTTTCGGCCTCTGGGGTGTAGGTCAGGCCTTTGCGCAGGCACACGCGCTTGTATAGGCCCGCTTCCACTGCCTCGTCAAACGTGACGCGGTGGACATTGGCTTGTGTGGGGGGCCCACGCTTGCCCGCGCGGATGTCTTGGATCAACTCGTTGAACGGGTTATCTGCCCCGTCATGCGTGCTGATGATGCGCACCTTATCGCCCCACAACAGCATGGCCAGCGCGGCTTTGAGCAGTGCGGCCAGGTCGGGGGCAAATGCGGCCTCATCGATGACGATCACGCCCTGCTTACCGCGTAGGTTGTTGGGGCGGCTGGACAGCGCCACGATGCGCCGCCCGGTGGCCGGGAAGCTCACCTCATAGGTTTTGATCAGTCGCTGCTGGCCGGAAGTGGGGTCTTTGCCGTCGTCAAAGATGCCCTCGCCGATTTGGCTGGCCACATAGCTGAACGCCTTGGCCCACATGGCCACGGCTTCGATGTACTCCCGCGCCATGTCGTGGTTGGCGGAGATGTAAAACACGTTGCTCCCCCCCTCGCTGGCAGCAATCAGCACGTTGTCGGCCGCTTCTGCCCAGGTCATCCCCGTGCGGCGGCTTTTCTCCATGACCTTGAGCTGCGCCGAGTCTTCCAGCCAGCGCTGCTGGTAGGCCAGCAGCACGGGTGGTGGGGCATCATCAGCGGCGCCGGGGGCGAGCAGGGACAGCGGGGCGGGGATCTGGGCGGGATGGGTCATGCTGCAAATCTCGGTCAACACACACCGGGAGGTAAAAGCCGTACTCGTCGTCGTAATCTTCCGGCGGCAAGAACTTCATGGCGTGGCCTTTGGTGCATGGGTTGTAGGTGTCGGGGCACTCTTTGCGCGGCATGGGGTGCTGGTCGTACCACGTCACAAAGTGAGTGCATTCATGGCACCAATGCTCCGGCTTGTTCGTCGGTTGTTCATTGGCGCGCCGGGCAAGCTCCTCGATCAACTGCTGGGTCGAGTACTCCCTCAAGTTCCAGGCGTCGCCGCTCATGGATGCCTCACGCCCCAGCCGTCTTGGCCGGCACTTTGGTGATGCCCAGGATGCGGGCGCGGATCTCGTTTTGCTGCTCCGGCGTCAGCCCACCGGTCTTGGTGATCTTGGCCACGGCATCGGCGGCGGCCTTGGCGCGCTCTTCAACCTCCTGCCGCCAGCGGGCCTGCGCTACCCGTGCACGGCTTGTGCGCGTGAGCGTCAACGCCGCTTTGTCCAACAGCTTGAGCCGGGCCGCTGGGTCTTTCTCGGCTTCGCTTTCGCGCACAACCATCAACGTTTCAAAGACATCGGTTTGCACCAGTGCCAACGCAGCCTCTGAGCGCGTGTCCTCGTCATCACGGGCCGTCTCTGCAATCAGCCGGGTGGCTTCGGTGGCGGCCTTGATGGCCTCGGCAGCTCGCTTGATCCGGGCGCTTTCATCCCCCACTGTGCTGCGGCCGATGCTCATGCTGATGCCGGCCTGCTTGAGCATATCGCGCAGCTCATCGGTCACGCCGGTGATGTCGCCAAAGGCGCGATCCACCAGCGTCTGGTGCAGCCACTTGCGGATGTCACCGGGCAGCTTGGCAATCTTCCCCACGGGCGGCATGGCTCACGCCCCCGGCATTGGTGCGGCCACGCCGGGCACTTTGGCCCGGCCTTCGGCCACATCCAGCCCGCGCTGGGTGAGTGTCGCCACCAGCACGCCCTGGGGCTGCTCGGTGGTGGCCAGGCCTTGCTCAGCCAGCCATGCCAGATCGGTGGCCACGGCATCGGCGCTGACGGTGTGTCCCACCGCGTCACAGTAACGGCGCAGCAGCAGCGCGTTGGCGCGGTACTGAGAGGCCGCAGCCAGGGCGCGCAGCAGCACCAGGCGGCGGTCTTCGGTTTGCACTTGGGCGTAGGGTTTCATGGCGATTCAGCCCCGGTTGGTCAAGAGGTAGGTCTCGATGCGGGCCAGCACCTGACCATTACGGTCAGTCGCCTGGCGCAGGGCATCCACGTCACCGCGCACCTCGGCCACATCCCCCTTGGTCGCTAGGTTGACCAGCTTGGTCTCAACCACCACCACACGTTCCACGAGGGTGCGGTGTTCTTTGTCGGCGGCCACATGCTGTTCGGCGTGGCGGGTTTCAAAGGCGGCCAGCGCACCGAGCGCTTGTTCGCCCGGTTTGCGCAGCCACACCGCCGCCGCAGTGGCCAGGCTGACCAGCGTAGAGCCGGCACTGAGCCAAAAGCTCGGGTTGCTGAAATCATCCATGCGTCGCTCTCTGGGGGCTGTGGTGGTGTGAAGGGGCAGGCCCATGGTTCACCCTCCCGCAGGGGGGGTATTGGCCTGCTGGATGGCGGGGCGGCGGAATGTGATGCCGCTGGCCGTGGCGCAGCGCAGCAGCGCATTGGCGCCGGCCAAAGCCGCCAGCACTGTGGCGTAACTGGATGGGGACAGCAGGTCGTGCAGCAGCCCGAGGTTGGGCTCGATGACCTGCATCAGTTCAGCCGTTCCGGCCAAGGCAACCACCACACCATTGAGCAGCATGGTGCGCGATTGCATCCACCATTTGGGAGGCTCAGCGGCCACCTCCACCGACGCGGGCAGCTCCTGTGTCGGCGTCATCACCTGAGCCAACGCTGCGCGCAGAGCGGCCTTGTCCTGGTCGGGCATATTCATGCGCTCCAGGGCACTGGCCAGCGGATCGGGCAGGTGTTTTTCTGGTGGAGTGGCGGCGGTATTCATAGCGGCCCATTTTGGTGGAGGCCGCTAGATGGTTGTTACTCAGATAGGTTTGATAGTTTTATTGCCTATCTTTGAATCCACCCAGCCCGCCCGGCGGGGATGCGAGTCTAATCATTTATTCGTGTCGCCCGTAGTTTTTTGATGTCAAACTCTTTCCAGCGACTACGCATTGCAATATCTTCAATTTTCACTATCTCTAAAATTAATACAAAAACGCTTCGCATAAATTCCGGCTGCCTCTGCCTTTCTTTCCACAACACCTCAATAACACTGTCATGAATTTTTACCGTGGTAATTTCCATGGCGATCTGCATAATATGCGATAGCTGAGGGTTTATTTCATGATTTTGGTTTAATTTATCACAAAAATATTGTGCAAGCGCTTGTAATTTATTTGGCCGCTCCCCCAGAGCCTCTAACGTTTCGGCAGCCGGAAATCGTACGTACATCAATTCACCATTAGTTCCTCCCCATAAAATTTCACCCAAAGGGCCTGCTGGAAACATACGTCTTCTATTCCTAACTTTTTCTCCTCTCACCCCTTTCATATAAGCATCAATTGTGGCATCTCGCCCGCGACTTGCAATACCACAAACACACTGATCAATTAGAGTGCTTTTGGTGTATGGGCGCTTACATGGATCTAGTGCTCGTGCAAAGTGCTGCGTCACAAGAGTTTTTTCGAATGTGCTCATTTTATTTTTCAGATACTTTCGCCCGCCGCCGTATAGGCGTCGGAGCTGTATGGCTTATTACCACATTGCTACTCCCTTGGATGACATGGCCACCGTTAGATTGCCCGCTCATACCGCCTGATGGAACTCCTGCAATAAAAGCCTTGACGCTCAATCGTCCCCTTGCATCCAGCGCCCTATAACCCTCAAGCAGTTCTGCTTCACCATCACGCAGAACAGGGCCGGCAACAGATGGCGTTCCTCGCCTCCCTGTCAGCACATAGAGCACATCGACACCAAGCTCCGCTGCTGCGATGAGGTACGCACCGCCTGGCAGGTTGTCATCGTTCTCAAAGTTGAACTGCGCCTTCTTTGACACCCCACAAGCCTCATAAAACGCTACTTGAGACATCCCAAGGCGTTTTCGCTCTTCGATCAAACGACTTCCAACACTCATCAAAAAAATCCTTGCATAGGGTAGTTAACTACCCCACAATCACACCAACGCCGCACAACGCACACCCAGCGAAGCGGGTTAGCCCTTAGGAGAGAACGCATGCACAAGACACTTTCCCTCTATGCCGCCAAGGTGGTGCTGAGGTACTTGCGGTTACGCGGCCAGGTGGCGGCGTGGGCCAAACACACCGTCAACGGGCCGGCGCCCCTTTACGTGCCAATTTCGACTTCAGAGCGGGAGAAAGCACGTCAAGAACGCCAGCAAGTTGTTGCAGCCGCTCTTGCCACTCTGGCTCGCCCGGCTGGGTCTCAGCCAGTTGGCGAGTCTCCTGAACCAACTGGCCGACGCTGATCACCCCTTCTGCCCCCAGCAGACGAACTAGCAGCGTCAACACACCTTGTAGCGCTGCATGGTCGGTTTCCAGATCACGAATCTGGGCCTGCATCGCATCCAGCGCAGTCACCAGCGCCCGCCGGTCGGCTTCTGTAAAAACGTTTTCCATCTTTCTCCCTTTCGACACAACACCACTTCACACCATTTTGCACCCATGAGCACCGCCACCAAAACCACCCAATGGCTCAAGCCGCCCCAGGCGGCGCGCGCCGAATTTGAGGCCAAGGGCGTCTCCATTTCCGCCTGGGCTGCTGAGCACAAAGTCAGCCGTAGCTTGGTTTACGAAATCCTGGCAGGACGCAAGCCCTGCCACCGGGGCCAAAGCCACCGCATTGCCGTGTTGCTGGGTATGAAGGCCGGCGAGCTGACGCGCAGCGTGTGTGCCGTCAACGCCCCGGCCTACCAACGCCCTGCCACGGCGTCGGGCCGCCAAGCCACGACGTAGCCGCGCCGCTGGCGCCCTGGAAGCCGCGCCTAACCCCCTGATTTATTCGTTATTTTTGGAGCCAATGCCATGAACGACCTCTCCATCCTCAACACCGCGATCCGCCGCGATAGCGCCGGGCGCTACTGCCTGAACGACTTGCACAAGGCGGCAGGCAACAACAACCGGCATCGCCCTTCGCTGTGGCTGGCGAACAAGGCGACGAAAGCACAGCTTGCTGTGCTGGAAAGTGAAGCCCGAATTCCTGCTTTACGTGCAGAAGATGTTTCGCAAGGTGATACCCAAATTTCGGGTGTCACTTTCCAAAGTAAAGCAGGAATTCCTGCTTTACCCATCAGCGACCAACGAGGTGGGCAATACGAGTCACGCGGCACGTTTGTGTGCAAAGAGCTGGTCTACAGCTACGCCATGTGGATCAGCCCCGAGTTCTTCCTCAAGGTGGTGCGCGCCTACGACGCCCTGATGACCGGCAACTACGTCAAGCCACTGACGCAAGCCGAGAAGTATTGGTTCAGCCGCCGCCCGCACTGGCAAGACGTGCGCCGCCTGGTGTTCGACGGCCACACCTACGCCCAGGTGGGGCAGATGCTCAAACGCAGCGCCACCAGCGTGGGCTACGCCATCCGCCGAATGATCGCTGTGGGCCTCATCAACCCGGTGGAGTTCATCCGCCTGCGCTACTTCCCTGAAACCGCCGAGCGCCTGATTGCCGGTAACAAGCAGATGTGCCTGAATTGGGGAGTGGCGCAATGACCCACCCCACCGAACCGATCAACGTCTACAGCGTGCTGTGGCGCGCTCGTGTCAATCGCGTGGACGAACCCCTGGCCCGCACCTTGTGGGCCTTCGCCGAACTGAACGAGAACTTCAGTGCCGAAACCGTCCGGCTGATCCTGCGCCAACGCGCAGCGGCTCAACTGAACGTGCCCGGCTGGGCCCTGCAACTGAGCGACGTGCAAGACGCCCGTGCCATGCACACCCGCCGCGCAGGTGACGGCACAGCGTGGCTGTCTCCCACCCGCTGCTGGCTGGAAGTCGGTACACCCGGCACCCCTTGGGAATTCATCAGCCCGGATCGCGCCCTGTTGTGCTTCACCTCCAACGTGACGCACCAGATGTTCACCGAGCTGCTGCACGACGTGGGGAGGGACGACGCATGAGCCCCGTCTCTGCCTCCTCCGCTCGCATGCCCACCTCGGTGGATAAAACCCTGCGTGCCCTGCAAGCCCTGGCCGGCCACGAAGTGCATGGCCTCTCTCCCGCCGACCTGGCCGAGCGCCTGAAGGTGGCGCCGAGCTGGATCAGCCAAGTGATGCCGGCCCTCGAAGCCGAGCACTGGGTCGAGCGCATCCCTGACACCGGCCGCTGGCGCCTGGGTGTGGCCCCGGTACGCATCGGCCTGACCGCAGCGCAACACCTGCAACGCGCTCGCACCGAGCTGGACAGCCTGACCAGCCGTTACCTGGGGAGCGCGCAATGATGGCCGTCCCTCATCACCCCATGACCCCGACCAGCCGCGCCGCGCTGGTGGTGCTGGCCACCATGGCCTCGGGCGCCAGCCTGACGATGGCCGCTCTGGCGGCCGTCGAACGCGGCAGCACCGCGACGGACAAGGGCCTGCACGTCGTCACCGCTGCGGTGTTGGCCCTGGGCTGCAACCTGCTGCCTGGGCTGGCCCTGCGAGGTTGGCGCATGGCGTGGCTGGTCGCGGGCCTGTGTCTGGTGGCCACGCTCTACAACCAGGCGCACTGGTACGCCAGCGCCGGACACCGGGCGGGCGATGCTCGGGCCACGGCAGAGGTAACGCTCAGCCAATCCGCCCAAGTGGCCCGCGACGAACTGGCCTCATTGGCTGGCACGCCGACCCTGGCTCAGGCGGGCGACGCGCTGGCCAAGGCGCAAGCCAAGGCCGAGCGTGCCCAAGCGGCCCAACGCTTGTGTGACAGCACCACGCCTGGCCGCTGCACCGCTGCTGCCACGGGGGCCAGTGCCGCAGTGGCCCACCTGCGAGCGGCTGAGCAGACGGCGCAACAAGCCCAGCGCGTGGGCGAGCTGCGCCGCCAACTCGCAGCCGACGCCCAAACCGCTGACACGCAACGCCAGCGGGCAGCCACCGACCCGGTGGACGCCCGACTGGCCGAGCTGACGGGGTGGAGCCCCGCCGTCATCGGGTTGGGTGGCTCGCTGCTGCAAGGCGCGCTGCTCGAAGGTGTTGCCGCCCTGCTGTGGGCGGTGGCACTGGCAAGCCCTGCGGCTGCCCCGTCCCGCAATCCCCACGTCTCGACTGATACCCATCCACATCTGCAAGGAGCGCACCGTGAGCACACCCGCATTCCCTCTGCCATCCGGCAGCGTTTCGCCAACGCCTGGCGGCATGTGCGCCAAGCCGTTGGGAGAGATTCCTCTGGGCGCCGCGCAGTTGGCGTTCATCAGCCTGGAGATGTCCAACCGAGTCCCACGGGCCGATCAGCGGTTGGAGTTGAGTCTGTCCACGCTGCTGTGTTTGGCGCTGTCTCACCGGGCGGTGGAGGTGTTTGGCAAGGAGCAGGTGCATTGCCTGGATGTGATGGCGGGCATCACGGTGTTCGCCAACCGCCTGGCCGAGACAGCACTGGAGGGCATGGCCACCACCCTGCGCCTGTTCGACGACGGGGCCGGGAGCGGCGGGGACTCCTTTCTTGAGGCCATGCGCGGCATGCAGCCGCCTTCCGCTCCCCCTTCAACCACTCCCACCCTTGATTGAAAGACCCTGCGATGAGCCGCACCCCTACCCCCCGCAGTGAAACCCGCCTGGTTGAACTCGCCCCCGGCGCCCTGGATGCCGACCGCGCCGCCGCCGACACGCTGGCCGCGTTGCAAGCCGGCACCAGTGCAGAACGTGACTTGCTGAACCAGCTTCTTGGGCAAGCCCAGATGGCGGATGCCATTGCCAAATTTAGCCGAACGGTTCGGCTGACTAAGCTGGCATTCGTCCGAGAAAACAAGCTTTATCAACAACTTGCGGGGAAGCAAATGCCGAACGGTTCGGCATTACGCGGAACTTGGGAGGAGTTTTGCGAGTTGTTGGGTTATTCCAAAGACAAGGTCGATCTCGACTTGCAAAACCTGCAAAGCTTTGGCGAAGAGGCTCTGGAAAGCATGTCCCGCATGGGCATCGGCTACCGGGACATGAAGCAGTACCGCCGCCTGCCCGAAGACGCCAAGACCCTGCTGATCGAGACAGCCAAGACGGGTGACAAAGCCGCCTTCCTCGACCTGGCCGAAGAACTGGTGGAACGACACGCCAAGCAAAAGGCGGATCTCGAAGCCAAGCTGGACGACGCCACGAAGACCCTGCAAGCCAAGGACGCCGTGCTGGCCCAGGTGAGCACCGACCTGAACGCCGCCAAAGAAAAGCTGGCCCGCCCCTGGACGCCCAACCCCGAACTGGGCACCCGCAGCGCCACCGAAGACGCCGCCCTGGAAGAGCTGGCCAAGGCCGCCGACGCCAGCGCCCAAAGCGCCCGCCGCCTGGGCGTGGTGGTGGCTGACATCTGCGCCAACCAGACCAACCAAGCCCTGCGCACCAAAGCCCTGCAAGCCCTGACCTACGTGGTGGTCACGCTGCGCGAAGTGGTGATTGAACACGGCCTGGAAGTGGAAGTGAGCGACGACGCCCTGGGCACCCGCCCCGCCTGGATGAACGCCGCCTGGCAGCAACCCAGTGATGACACCACCGCGTGAGGAGAACCACGATGAGCCTGAACCCCACCACCGTTGACATCCGCTCCCTCAACGAACAACAGCGCCGGGCGCTGCTGGACTGCACCGGCCTGAGCCGCCGGCAATCGGCCTACCGCAACTCATTTGTGGTGCGCAAAGGAGGTGCCGATGCGCAGTTGGCCCAGCAACTGGAAGCCAAGGGCCTGATGTGCTGCAAGCCGTATTTGAACGACCACAGCCTGCTCTACCAAGTGACCCAGGCCGGAATGGATGCAGCGCTGGCCATTGGCGCCCTGAAGCAGGGCCGCGCCTGGGTGCCCTGCCACGTCACCCCCGCCCAAGCCTGACAACCCTCGCCCAAGGAAACGACCATGTTCAAGAACCTGATTTTGTACGCCATCACCGGCACCAACCCTGCCCGGTGCGCCGACCTGATTCCTGCGCTGGTGCGCGAGGAGTTCCGCCCCTGCGAGCCGGCCAAGGAACATTCGGCTGGTTGGGTTGATCCGGCCGACCCGAGCGCGACCCGAGGCGCTTTGGTGCAGCCGTTGTTCTGCCACGGCTGGATGCTGGCCTACAAGACCGAAACCAAGAAGGTGCCCACCCAGGCGCTGAAGGCGCGGGTGGCAGAGATGGCCGAGGCCATCTACAAGGAAACCGGGCGCCGCCCCGGCAAGACGGCTGCCAAGGATTTGGCCGAAGCAGCCAAGTTTGAGCTGTTGCCCCGTGCGTTTGCCCTCCAAGAAACCACGCTGGTGTGGCTGGACACGGACAACGGCTGGCTGGCATTGGACTGCGCCAGCGCCAAGCGCGGCGCGGACATCGTGACGGCGCTGGTGCGGATGATCCCCGGCCTTGTGGTGACGCCAGTGCAGACGCAGGTTTCCCCGGCTGCGGCCATGTCCACCTGGCTGGGCAGCGGTGATGCACCCTGGTCGTTTGGCCTGTGCCTGGGCCGCTCCGCCGAGCTGCACCGTCAGGACGAAACCCGCGCCAAGGTGCGCTACGTCAACCACTCGCTGGTGACGGACGAAGTGCGTGCCCATGTGCGTGAGGGCTACACCGCCAAGCAACTGGCGTTGGAGTGGGATACCCGGATGACCTTTGTGCTCACCGATGCCTGGACGCTGCGGAACGTGGCCCTCACCGATGTGGTGCTGGAAGAGAACAAGACGGCGGGCGGCCCCGGCTGGCCTGACGCCGAGGAGGTTTGGCGCACCGATGCGGTGCTGATGACCGCCGAGCTGCAACGCATGTTGGCCGACTTGATGAACGCCCTGGGCGGCAAGTTGGCGATCGGGCAACCCGCTGCCACCGCCCAGGCGTAACCCCCACACAAGGAGCGGGCACCATGCCTCCGAGCCATCAAATTTCAGCCGATCAAGTGCTGTACCTGCACGAGGTACGCACCCGGCTGGACAAGGCCGCGCACGGCGAGTGCGGCGCCATTGCGGATGAGGCGGCGGCGCAGCTTGGCGTGACGCGCAGCACCATCCACCGCCTACTGGCCGAGCAGCTCGGCCGGGACACGGGGCGCAAGCGCCGCAGCGATGCGGGCAAGCGTGGCGTGACCCACGATGAGCTGATGAAGATCAGCGCGGCGCTGATGGGCACCTTCCGACGCAAAGGCATCAACCGCATGACCGCCGATGACGCGGTGGAGCTGCTGCGCCACGACACGGTGGGGCTCATCAGCACCCAGCTTTCCACCAGCAGGCTGCTGGTGCTGCTGCGCGAAGCCGGGCTGCACCCCGACCAGTTGCGCCTGCCGGAGCCGGCGATTCAGGTGGCCACGGAGCACCCGAACCAGTTCTGGCAAGTGGATGCATCGGTGTGCGTTGTTTATTACCTCAGCAACGCCACCGGGTTGCAGGTGATGGACGAAAAGAAGTTCTACAAGAATAAGCCGGCGAATATCACCCGCGTCCAGGAAGAACGGTTGATTCGGTATACCGCCGCCGATGTGAACTCCCATGATTTCCTGACCCGGTATTACCTGGGCAGTGAATCAGCGGCCAACCTGGGTGAGTTTCTGATCTGGGCGTTTGGTGACAAGGGCGGACGCCACCCGATGCACGGGGTGCCGCTGCATCTGGAGTTCGACCCAGGTGCGGCCAACACCTCGGCGCCGGTGCTCAACCTGTGCGAGCGCCTGAAGTCCAAGGTGCTGGTGCATGAGCGTCACCGCTCACGCTCCAACGGCAGCGTGGAGAAGGCCCACCACCTGGTGGAAATCCACTTCGAGCTGGCCAGCCTGCGCTTTGCCAAAGTGGCCAGCCTGGACGACTTGAACGACAAGGCGCTGCTGTGGAGCCACTGGTACTGCGGCACGAAGAACCACAGCCGCTACGGGCGCCCGCGCCATGCGCAATGGTTGACGATCACCGCTGACCAACTGCGCATCGCTCCCCCGGCGGATGTGATGCGCCGCCTGATGCGGGCGCACCCGATCAAGCGCAAGGTGGACACGAATCTGGAGATCACCTTCGCCTTGCGTGGGGCCGATGGCAAGGTGAGCCGCCACAGCTACCGCGTGCGCCACTTGCCGGGCGTGAAGGCTGGGGACATGGTGCCGGTGGTGGCCGACCCGTACCACCCGCCCAGCGTCGAGGTTGGCTATGTGGACGGCAGCACCGGGCGCCTGGCGTGGATGCCGTTCGAGGCGGTGACGTTCACCAGTGCCGGATACGCCACCGACGCACCGCAGCGCGGCCAGGAACTGCGCGCCGCGCCGCGTGGCTTGCTGGACGTGAACCGGGATGCGGTGGTGCAAACCGCCTACGGCGGCGACACGCTGGACGAAGCCAAGGAACGCCAAGAAAAGGGTGGCCTTGTGTTTGCCGGGCAGGTTGACCCGTTTGCCATGCACAAGGCGGATGCCGCCCAACTGCCCACTTACATGCCCAAGCGCGGGCACCAAGTGGCGGTGGAAGACCGGGCGGTATCCACCCGCCGCCTGACGGTGCCCGAGGCGTGCCAAGAGCTGAAGCGCCGCCTGGGCGAGCGCTACACGCCCCAGGTGTACGGCTGGGTGCAAGCCCGGTTCGGCGCCGACGGCGTGCCCGAAGACCAACTCGAAACCCTGGCCGAGCAACTGGCGCCAAGCGCACCCGCTGCCCAGCCCGTGGCCCCGATGCCGCTGCGTGCGGTGGGAGGTTTGTGATGAGCAAGAGCATCAAAGAAATTACCCGTGCCGTGAAGGCCGCGACCGGTAAAACGCCGGCTGAGCTGCTGCTGGAGCGGTTTGAAGAACAGCAAACTTCGACCCTCAAGACCGACGAAACCACCCCAGAAGAGCGGGCCGCGATTGGTGCTCTGGAGGATGCAATCCGCGCCCTGCCGCGCAGCTTGTTCATTGAAACCAGCGAGCACGAAGGCCGCGCAGCCATCTACAAGCGCACGGGGCCTGGGGAAATGGTGCTGGTGGGAACCGTCTACCGCAAACGCACGTTTTCACAGGTTTGAGGGGTTCAAGTCATGACCCCCAACACCCACCCCCTGCGCCTGCACACCGTGCTGACCGCCTCGCGGTTGAGCCTGCGCCAAGTGGCTGAACCGGCGGGCATTTCACCGGCAGGTTTGTCACAACTGGCGCTGCATGGGCAGTGGCCCAAGCGCCGCGATCAGGCCGAACTGCGCCAGGCCGTCACCCGCTCGCTCGCTGACCTGGGCGTGCCAACCGAGCAGCTTGATCACCTGTTCGAGCCGCTACCGGATGCCACCCAAACCGCCCCCAGCACCACCGACAAGCCCTCTCTGTTGCCCCCGCTGCGCCGCGCCCATCGGGCTGGCACCCACCCCAACACCCGCACCACACCCAACCAGGAAGACACCATGCTGATCGCCAAACAGAGCCTGACCACCGACGCTCGCAAGCACTTCAAGTTGTTCACCGGCCCGTTCGACGACGAGGTGACACAAGACGCTCACCTGTTCGCCAATGCCGAAATCCGGTTCGTGCGCGAAATGGTGTGGCAAGCCGCACTCAACGCCCGCATGTTGGCCCTGGTAGGCGAGAGTGGCTCAGGCAAGACCACCATCCTGGGCGACCTGAAAGAGCGCATCCAGCGCGAGAACAAACTGCTCAAGATCATCGCCCCCAGCGTGGTGGGCATGGCCGACAAAGACACCAAGGGCAAGCCGCTCAAGAGCAGCGACATCCTGGCGGCCATCGTGCTCGACCTCGACCCCAAAGCCACCGTGGCCCAAACCTCCGAGGCGCGCACCCGCCAAGTGTTGAAACTGCTGGAAGAACATCGCAAGGCGGGCTGGGCGCATGTACTGGTTCTGGAAGAGGCGCACGACTCACCCTCCACCACCCTCAACCAGTTCAAGCGTTTGCATGAGCGCATGCGCGTGGGTCGGGCTCCACTGCTGGGCATCCTGATGGTGGGCCACCAGGAGCTGGCCGACAAACTGCAAAAGAACGATGTGCGCGAAGTGCTGCAACGCACCGAGATCGTCGAACTGCGCCCGCTGGGTGTGAAGTCGGGCGACCTGGCCGCCTACATGGCCCACCGCGTCAAAGCCTACTGTGGTCGGGAGTTGGGCGAACTGTTCGAGCTGGACGCTATCGCGGCCCTGGCCACGCGGCTGCAAGGCGACATCTACCCGCTGGCCATCAACAATTTGTCCAACCGGGCGCTGAATCAGGCCGCCGAGCTGGGCGCCCCGGTGGTGACTGCTGACGTGGTGCGGATGGCATGAACACCGCCACCTCCCTGGCCTGGGCTGTGCGCTCCTGGCTGTATCGCCTGGAAGTGGTGTGGCTGCGACACCAACTGGCCACGCTGGCCCGCCGTGAAGCGGTGTACCGCACGCACATCCAGACCGAGCTGAACTACAGCGCAGCACTGCGCATCGAGCTGGCCCAGATGCTGTCCGAGACCACCATCCAGCGCACTCGACTGCGCGCCAGGCTCAGACGCATCTGGCGCGTGTGATCCCCGGCGCCCATGCGCCCCGTTGCCGGTCGGCTACCGGCGAAGTTTCCCTCGACAACAACCGCAACATCATGAGCACGCAACAAACCTCCACCATCCCCGCCGGCTACATGCAAGACCCGCAGGGCCGACTGATCCCCGAAGCCATGGTCGAAGACATCGACAAGCTGCGCGATCAAACGGTGCGCGAAATCGTGGCCGAGTTGAAAGAACTGCAAGCCCTGACCCAAGCCAAAAAACGCAAGACGTTTGATGCCGTTCAGGCGTTCTGCGAGATCAGCGCTGAGAAGTACGAGATCACCTGGGGCGGCAACAAGGGCAATGTGAGCCTGCGCTCGTTCGATGGTCAGTACAAAGTCGAACGGGCCATTCAGGACTGCATCGTGTTTGATGAGCGTCTGCAAGTCGCCAAGAACCTGATCAGCGAATGCATCGACGAGTGGATCGCTGAGGGCGTGCGCCCGGAGCTGGCGGCCATCGCGCAAGACGCCTTCCAGGTGGACAAAGAGGGGCGGGTGTCGGTGGCCAAGGTGTTGAGCCTGCGCCGCTTCAATTTCCCCGACCCGCGCTGGCAACGCGCCATGCATGTCATCGCCGAATGCATCATGGTCACGGGCAGCCGCAGCTACATCCGGGTCTATGAGCGCGTGGGGGCCACGAACAAATACGTGCCCATCGTGTTGGACTGGTCGGCCATTTGATCTGGGGGGCTGTCATGTACACAACATCTGCCCGCTACACCCCGGCGCCCAACTCCAAACGCGCATCTGTGCTGTCGGTACTGCGCCAAGCCGGCAAACCGCTGTACTCCTGCGAGCTGATTGCCCGCATGATTGAGCTTGGTTCCCCCATCAACGTACACCAACTGGCTTGCCTCTTTCGGCCTCTGTTGGCAGCTAAGTTGGTTTACCAAATAGAACCCGAACCAAAATCAGTGTGGGTCGCCGCCGATGCACCAGTTCAAACCCGGCCCGTCTGCCTGCTGACTCATGAGGGCAGCGTGTTGGACAAAGCGCTGACGTTTCTTATGGGGTGCCCTGATCTGACATCGTCATTGGCCCGCATTCACACTGCCATTGGTCATTCACGTCACGATGTCCAACGCGAGTTGACCCGCGCCTGTGCCAAGGGGTGTGCGCTCCATTCGTCCGGTATGTGGCAGTTGGTGCCAGATCGCTGGTTATCGTCCAACGTCAAAACGCGAGCGGCCGCTGCTGCCGTGGCCGCGCCACTGCGGTCGGTTCCCCCCTCCGACTTTCGCTCAACCATGACCCTGGACGAGACCGATGAACCCCCATTCGTGCATCGCGTTATCCCATCTTGGTTCTGGCAAGCCAAGGTGCCGATCCGCGCAGTGCGCAGTGTGTTTCACCTGGGAGGACTGTGATGGCAACCGCAGCCACAGCTACAACCAAGGCCTCAAAGGCCGCGCCGCTGACGCAACTGTTGGGCATTGCACGCACCTGGGCTGATGCGTCGGGCGTGATGACCGAGGCCGAATATCGCCAACGGATGGCGCGCATGTTTGGTGGCCGCACGTCGGCTACCCAACTCACGCGGGCTGAGCAGTACCACCTGCTGACCACGTTGTTTGAGCGTGAGCTGGGGTGGAAGCGCACGGGCAAGGGGGGCACCCCAGCGCCAGGCTCCGGGCGGCGCAAGCTGGAGCGCTCGCCAGCGTCCACAAAAATCCGGGCGCTGTGGCTGTTTTTATACGTGCTGGGCGAAGTGCGTGATTCAAGCGAGCGCGCCTTGGCGCATTACATCAAGCGTCAAGTCGGGGTCGAAGATCTGCACTGGCTCACGTCACAGCAAAAGTCCGACGTGATTGAAGCGCTGAAGTTCTGGGCTGTGCGCCCGATGAGCGCCGATGTTGCCAAGATGCGTGCCGCCTTGGAAAACCCGACGATGCGCCAAGACCCTCCCGCCTACCGTGATGCATTGGTGTTCGCCGAACGTGCGGCTAACAGCGCCAGTTGGGCGCCGTGGTGGCGCGCATGGCAAAGCGCCAGCGCAGCGCTGGGGCGCAAGGTGGATGAGGCGATTGCTAAGCCACTGGCAACGCCCATCCGCAAGGCCAAGCCGATTGAGGTGGCGGCATGACTCGCAAAAAGCCGTATCTGTTCATTGAGAACTTGACGGCCGTGGCAGCCCGAGTACTGACTGATCGCGGTATGGCGCCAGACACTGCTACGACCATTGGGCGAGAAATCGCAGTGGGGATGTGCAACATGTACGCTCGCACTCACCTGTACATCCCCGCAGCCATCGACCTGACCAAGCCTCTCAGCGCACGGAATCGCGCCATTCTCAATGCGTACAGTCAACCAAGCCCTACCGCTCGCCCGTTCTCGTCGCGCCGGGTCGAAGAGCTGGCACAAGAGTACGGTCTGACCGAAACCTACCTGTATGAACTGCTGAGCGACACCATGGACGCAGTGCGCAAAGAGCAAGGATTGCCGCCGATGGATGAACGGCAAGGGCAGTTCCCGTTGTAATGCTCAGGCGGGCAAAGCAAAAGGGCGGCAAAGTTGGCCGCCCTTTTTCATTTTCACCGGCTGAAAGTTATTTCACACACTCCATCCGAGAACTGCCAATTTCATCCGAGGTCATCCGGATTTATCGCGTGCCGTTTGGTGGTTTATCTCATCTCTCTTCAACTGCGCACCCCCTTGACCGCGTTACGCACCGATCTGGAGATGTTGGCCTTGGCAACGGGGGATGAAACAGCGCGGCGCCTGCGTCTGCAACGGGCACTGACGGCGGTGGATGCGGTGGCCGGGGCGCTGGATTCGGTGCGTACCCTGCATGCAGCGCCGGTGCATCCGCCACAGTGGGTGAACCTGGCCCGCTGCGTCCAAGATGCCTGGGACAGCCTGGGGGACTTGCCCAGCCGCCACGCCCTGAGTTTGTGCAACGACATCGACGTGGCCGTGCATGTCATGGCGGATCGTCACGCCTTGCTGACCATTTTGCGCAACCTGATGCGCAACGCCGCCGAACACGCCGCCCCCGCCCAATGCCGGGTGTGGAACACGCCGGACGGGGTGGTGTTCGAGGACGATGGCCCCGGAGTGTCGGCGCCCGAGCTGGCGCTGCTGTTTGAGCGTTATTGGCGCGGGCGCTTGGCCGACAGCCCCACTCCCGCCGAGCCGGGGGACGCACGCGGCCTGGGGCTGGCCATCGCCCGGCAGATGGCAGAAATGCAAGGCTGGCGCTTGCATGCCGAGGCCGTCGTGCCCCATGGTCTGCGGTTTGTGGTGACGTTGGCTGTGCATCACGGTTTTTCGACGGAGGCCTCTCTAGGATCGTGCGTTTTGCCCACATGAGCAGGTGCCGTGATTCGTTGTTTTGCTGCTTTGCGCCAACCGGGTGCGCTCCGGCGTTATGTCGGATGGCATGCCGTCGTCCTGCCGGGGATGTTTGCCTTGTTAGGCGCCACCCTGCATTGGAGCGGCGCTGACTTCGCTTTGAGCCGGCTGTGGTTTGACAGTGCCACCGGCCAATTTGTCGGCCAAGATGTGCGCTGGCTGGAGCTACTGGGGCATCGCTTGGCCAAGTCGGCGGTGCTGGCGCTGTGGGGGTTGCTGTTGGTGGCGGCGGTGGCGGCGCGTTGGTGGCCGGCGTGGCGCCCGCATCGGGGGGTGTTGTGGCGCACTGTGCTGGCCATGGCGCTGGGCCCAGCCGTGGTCGCAGGGCTCAAAGACATCAATACCGCCGCGTGCCCCTGGAGTCTGGTGGAATTCGGGGGCAGCGCGGTGTATCACCTGGACTGGTTTGTCAGCCGGGCCGAAGCCGGACGCTGTTTCCCCGGAGGGCACGCTGCCGGTGGTTTCTCGCTCATCGCCCTGGCGTTTGCGGGGCGGCTGACCGGCCATCCTCGCTTAGAACGCTGGGGGCTGTGGGCCGCCTTGCTGGTGGGGGGCTTGTTCAGCGGGGTTCGCATGCTCCAAGGGGCGCACTTCGCCAGTCACAACCTGTGGTCGGCAGCGCTGGATTGGTGGCTGGCGATGCTGGTGTTTGCCCCGGCTTTGTGCGCACAGGCCACCCCCACCATCGCCCCGATGCCCTCTCCGACCGATTTGAAGACGATTTGACGACCCATGACGATCTTGCAACGTTGGCACGCTCGCTGGCCTTGGCGCCCGCTGTCTCAGGAAATGTTGGTGCTGGGGGTGGCCGCCCTGATCACGCTGTTGGGCAACGGGGCGTTCTGGCAGGGTGCCCTGGCGGGCCGCTCGTTCGCCGAGGCCAACACCTGGCGCTTTGTGCTGGGCGCGGGGGTGATGATCACCGCCGTGCAAGGGCTGCTGCTGCTGTTGCTGGCGCATCGCCATACGGTGCGGCCCGTGCTGGCGTTGGCGCTGGTGTCCACCGCCGTGGGGGGGCACATGATGGCGCGTTATGGCGTGGTGCTCGACCCGTCCATGCTGCGCAACGCCATGCGCACCGATGTGCGTGAAGCCACCGAGTTGTTCAACCCGGGGTTGTTGTTGAGCATCGTGGGGGCCCTGGTGGCGTCGGCGCTGCTGTGGGTGGTGCCGCTGCGTGTGCGACCCTGGCGGCGGGCAGCGCTGGTGCGTGGCCTGACCATGCTGGGCACGCTGGTGGTGGCGGTGGCGGCACTGCTGCTGATCTTTCAAGATTTTGGTTCGCTGATGCGCAACCACAAGGCGTTGCGCTACACCCTCACCCCGGTGAACGTCTTTTATTCGACCACCAGCGTGGTGGTGACGGACATGCGTGCCGCCGCTCGCAAGCCCGAACCCCCGCAGCCCGTGGAACGCTTGGCACAGGCGCCGGGGCGCAAGCCAGCGGTGTTCGTGGTGGTGCTGGGGGAAACGGCGCGTGCTGCCAACTTCGGCCTGGGCGGCTACAGCCGCGACACCACGCCCGAACTGCGGCGCCAAACCGATGCGGTGTACTTCCCGCAGACGATGGCGTGTGGCACGTCCACCGAAGTGTCGGTGCCGTGCATGTTTTCGGCGTTTGGGCGGGCAGACTATGACGAGGATCGCATCCGCGCCAGCGAGTCGGTGCTGACCTTGATGGCGCGTGCAGGCTTGCGCGTGGTGTGGCTGGACAACCAGAGCGGCTGCAAAGGCGTCTGCCAAGGCACGGACACCCGCGATGTGAGCCACGAAAAAGACCCCACCCTGTGCGATGGCGAACGCTGTTTCGACGAAATTTTGGTGAAAGGGCTGGAGCGCGTGCTGGCCGAACCCGACCCGCAGCAGCGCGACACCGTGGTGGTGCTGCACCAGCTCGGCAACCACGGGCCAGCGTATTACCGACGGTATCCGGCGGCGTTCCGGCGCTTTACGCCCGAGTGCCAACGCAACGAGTTGCGCGAGTGCAGCCAAGCCGAAATCGTCAACGCCTACGACAACGCTTTGCTCTACACCGACTGGGTGGTGAATCAAACCATTGAGGTGCTGAAGCGTCAGCGCCCGCAGCGTGAGGTGGGGTTGGTGTACGTGTCCGACCACGGGGAGTCGCTGGGCGAGGGTGGGTTGTACCTGCACGGCATGCCGCAGGCTATCGCACCCGATGTGCAACTGCATGTGCCCATGCTGTGGTGGTTTGGCCGCGACGAATCCAACGGGCGTTCGGACATGGGCGTGGATGGCGCCTGCCTGCGCCAGCGCGCCAGCGCGCCGGCCAGCCACGACCATCTGTTCCACACTCTGTTGCGCTTGATGGCGGTGGACACCCCCCGCTACCAAGCCGGACGCGATCTGTTGAGCGCCTGCCGTGACGGCACCGCGCCCGCGAAATAAGTTCAGCGTCGCTTGAGCGCCACCCACAGGCGCAGCACGTGGGTGAGCGCGGCGTGCAGCCCGCGCACCAGCGGCGCAGGCGGGGTCTGATCGCGCAGTTCATCCAAAGTGCGCTCGGGCGTGGTGAAGCGCCGCGTGCGTTGGCTGAGGTAAGTGGGATAAAGAATCAGCGTGGCCGCCGTCAGCGCGTCCAAGGACAGGGCGCGTTGGCGCTGCGGGTGGTCGAGCCGATCGTCGGTCAATCCCCAGCCGGAGTAAAACGGTCGGCCCCAGCACACCACGCGCCGCCCGCGCAGCAGCGCTTCAAAGCCGGCCAGCGAGGTCATGACATGCACCGTGTCCACCTGCCTCAGCAGCGTGTCCATGCGGGCGTGGGGCAAAACCTCGTCGCAATGCTGGGCGGCTTGATGCTCGTCCGACCCAGGAGAGCGCAGTTTGGCAACCACGTCCGGGTGCGGCTTGTAAATCAGCCAAGCCCGTGGATGGGCCTGCCGTGCGGCTTGGATCAACGCCAGGTTGCTGCGGATGCGCGGTGAACCATGGCGCAGCGAAGCGTCAGACTCGACCTGCCCCACCACCAACACCACGTCGCGCCCTTGGGCGGCGGCGGGGCGCTGCCATGGCGTGCCGCTGAGGTTGTACTTCGTCGCGCCCTGGGCCAGGATGCGTTCACGCAGCGCCGCTGCACGGGCGCACAGCGCGGGCGGGAAGTCGGCGGTCTGCAACAGGTGTTCGATGTCCGAGGGGTGGTCGCCGTCATAGTAGATGCCGCGCCGGTCTTGCACCCAGCTTTGCGGCTGCACCAGAGCGGCCCCCAGCCCGACCGAGCGCAGAAAACCGTCTTCCATGCGCACCACGGTGGCCGCAGGCCCACCCGGTGGCAGCGGCTGGCGCCCCCACAGCACCACGGTGCTGCCCGCTGGCACTGGTGCTTGGCGCGATTGGAACGTGACCCGGCTCCCCGCCAAAAAACGCCGCACGATCGGGCGTTTCCACAGCGAAAACCCCGCCGCGATCACCTCCGGCGCAAAACGCGTGCGCTGTTGACGTTGCAGGGCGAACCAGTCGAGCAGGGGTTCGATGTCGCAGCGCTGCCCGGTTTCTGGGTGAACGTAACGCGGATAAGCGATCAAGGCCGCATGCACGAGGCTGTCCAGGGTGGCAGCGCTTCGGCGGGCGGGGGCGGGTTGGTCATCCGAAGTCAAACCCCAGCCGGCGTAAAACGGCAGGCCAAAACAGCGCACCGGCACGCCCCACAGCAGCGCTTCAAACCCCATTTGTGAGGTGACGACGTACATCGCCGCCACCCGCTCCAGCAACGCCGGCGGATGCACATCCCGTCCCAACCAGCGGATGCGCGCCCGATCCGCAGCGGAGAGCTGAGGCAGCACTGCGTCGAAGTGCCCCCGCTTGCGCCCGGCGATCACGTCCGGATGCACCTTGAGCACGATGAGGCGGTCGGGATGTTCGGCCAGCGCCGCACGCAACATGCGGGCGAAATGCTCGGGCCCCGCTTGGCCGCAGGTGATCGAGGCGTCACCCCAGGTTTGATCCACCACCAGCACCGCGCCGGCCCATTCGGGGTCATCGGCTTCGCGGGCGTGGTTGTATTTGGAGACACGCGCCGCCCGCCACGCTTGGCGCAGTGCTTCCGCCCGGGCGGCTTCAGCCGCCGTCGTGCCCGCAGCAATCAGGCGTTCGAGGCGCGAGGGGTGGCGCGCATCGTAATAAATGCCGGCGTCGTCCCACACCAGGGACAGGGGCGGATCGTCCGGCCCCAGCCCGATCGAGCGCAGAAAGCCATCTTCGATGCGCAGCACCGGCAAACCGCGTCGGGTGGCCCAAGACTGGGCGCGTTGCGCGCTGGGTTTTTGCCCCCAGGCCAACACCGCGTCGGCCCCGTGGCGCCACGCGGCCCAAGGGCTGACGAGGGTGGCTTCGGACAGCAGCGCGGTCAGGGTCGGCACCTGGGCCACGCCCTGGCCATGCACCACCCAGCGCGGCGGAGTTGGCGCTGCGCTCATCCGAGGGTCACTGGCCGCTGGCGGCGAAGTGGGGGTTGTCGAACCCGGGCTTGCCATAGCGCAGCACCGCGCCATCGGCCACGACGGTGACGGTGCCACCCGCTGCGCGCAGCACGGCGTCCCCGGCGGCGATGTCCCATTCCATGGTGCGGCCCAGGCGCGGATACACGTCGGCCTCACCTGCCGCGACCAAACACAGCTTGAGCGAAGAGCCAGCGTTGGTGCGCGAGGCCACTTTGCGGCCCGCGAGGAAAGCGTCCAGCGCGGTTTCGTCACCGTGCGAGCGGCTGGCCACCACGGTCAAGCCTTCGGCGGGCACGGCGCGGGTGGTGATGGCGCGGCGGCCCTGGGCATCTTCCAGCCAAGCCCCTTGGCCCTGCACCCCCCCGAACAAGCGGCCAATCGCCGGGGCGTATACCAAACCCAGCACCGGCACGCCGTTTTCGATCAGCGCGATGTTCACCGTGAACTCGCCGTTGCGGCTGATGAACTCCTTGGTGCCGTCCAGCGGATCGACCAAGAAGAAACGCTCGGCCACATCCGGGATTTGACCGGCGGCCACAGCTTCTTCGGCGACCACCGGCACGGCGGGCAACACCTGCGCCAAACCGGCCAAGATCACCGCCTCGGCTTTTTGATCGGCCTGGGTGACGGGCGAGGCATCGCCTTTTTGCGTCACGTCGAAATCGGTGGCGTAGATGTCCATGATGACGCGGCCTGCGTCGCGGATCAGGGGCACCAGTTGTTCGAGCAGATCGGCCGTGGCCAGGGAAGAGGCACGCATGGGCATGGGGGGTGAAAAGTCGAGGACGAAGCATTGTGCCGGCCTCATGGCAGAATTTACCTCCCTCAAAGTTTTTTTGTCTTGAATTGACCGCATCCCTCACCCCTGCCATACAAGCACTCAATGCCCGTCGTCGCCGGGCGGTGCAATTGCGGGTGGATGGGCACAGCCTGAGCCAAATCAGCGCGCAAACGGGCCTGAGCGTGCCCACCATCCTGAGTGCGGTGCGGGCGTTTGAGGGCGGCGGCTGGCAAGCGATTGATGTCGGCACGCGGGGCCGGCCACGTGGCGATGGGCGGACATTGTCAGCGACGCAAGAGCACTTTTTGCGCGAGGCGGTGCTCTGCCATGTGCCCGAGCACTATGGCCTGCCGGCGGGCACCTGGACCGCACAGGCCGTGGCCCGTTTGGCACAGCAGCAAGGTGGGCTCACGTTGGGCGCGCGGGCGCTGGCGCGCCTGCTGGAGCGTTGGGGGCTGGCCGTGCAAGCCTTGCCCGAGGCGGCCATCACCCCCGCGCAGAAACAATGGCTGACCGAGCAATGGCACCCCGCTTTGGCCCCCGCGCGCGAGCAGGGCCGACGCTTGTTGTGGGGGGGCACGTTGCCCCATCCCGACGTGCCGGGCGGAGGCGTGCTGGTGGCGGTCACGCCACGCGGCACCCTGCATTGGTTGGGGGTGCAACCGCTGCACGCCTGGCCGGTCTACCAAGATTTTTTCACCCGACTGTCGGCCGACAACGCCCGCAGTTGGACGCTGTGGCTGCACGGCCCTGCCTTGGCTCAGGTGCCTGCCGCACGGCAGTGGTTGGCACAACAGCCCCGTGTGCAGGTGTGGAACAGCCCACTGCCACCCCGGGCCCGCTGTCAACCTGAACCCCGTTTCGCAGCGGCGGTGCTGGAGGCTGCTGGCCCGAGCCTGTCTTCTCCTGCGGTGCCTGCCCCGAGTCCGGTGGTGGTGCCGCAGCGTTCTTCTCTGTTCAACAAGGAAGGTTCCATGAATCTGACCCACCTTCAGCGCCTGGAAGCCGAGAGCATCCACATCATGCGCGAAGTCGTTGCCGAGGCCGACAACCCGGTGATGCTGTACTCCATCGGCAAGGATTCAGCGGTGATGCTGCACCTGGCCAAAAAGGCGTTTTACCCGGCGCCGCCGCCCTTCCCGCTGCTGCATGTGGATACAACGTGGAAGTTCCGCGCCATGTACGAAATGCGCGATCGCATGGCCAACGAGTTGGGCATGGATCTGCTGGTGCATCACAACCCGGAAGCGGTCTCGATGGGCATCAACCCGTTTGACCACGGCTCGCAAATCCACACCGACATGTGGAAGACCCAGGGCCTGAAGCAAGCACTGGACAAGTACCACTTCGACGTGGCCTTCGGCGGCGCCCGCCGCGACGAGGAAAAAAGCCGCGCCAAGGAGCGCATCTTCTCGTTCCGTTCGGCACAGCATCGCTGGGACCCGAAGAACCAGCGCCCGGAACTCTGGCACCTGTACAACGGGCGCAAGCACAAGGGTGAGTCCATCCGCTGCTTCCCGATTTCCAACTGGACTGAGCTGGACATCTGGCAATACATCTACCTGGAAAACGTGCCCATCGTGCCGCTGTACTTCGCAGCCGAGCGTCCGGTGGTGGATCGGGACGGCACCTTGATCATGGTGGACGACGACCGCTTCCCGCTGCGCCCCGGTGAAGTGCCGATGATGAAGAGTGTGCGTTTCCGTACCCTGGGCTGCTACCCGCTGTCGGGCGCGGTCGAATCGACGGCGGGCACCCTCAAGGACATCATCCAAGAGATGCTGCTGACCAAGACCAGCGAACGCCAAGGCCGCATGATCGACCACGACAGCGCCGCCTCGATGGAGAAGAAGAAGCAAGAAGGTTACTTCTGACGCTTTCCAGCGTTGTTTTGCCCGCTTCTCACATCAACCACACTCAAGAGGTAAATCATGGCCCACGTATCGGACCTGATCTCCACTGACATCGAACAGTACCTGAAGCAGCACGAGAAGAAGAGCCTGCTGCGCTTCATCACCTGCGGCTCGGTGGATGACGGCAAGTCCACCGTCATTGGCCGGCTGCTGTACGAATCGAAGATGCTCTTCGAAGACCAGCTCGCCGCGATTGAAAACGACTCCAAAAAATGGGGCACCCAAGGCGGGGACATCGACTTCGCCTTGTTGGTCGATGGCCTGGCCGCCGAGCGCGAGCAAGGCATCACCATCGATGTGGCCTACCGCTTTTTCTCGACCGATCGCCGCAAGTTCATCGTCGCCGACACCCCGGGCCACGAGCAGTACACGCGCAACATGATCACCGGCGCGTCCACCGCCGATGTCGCCGTGATCCTGATCGACTCGCGCAAGGGCGTGCTGACGCAAACCCGTCGCCACAGCTACTTGGTGAGCCTGATTGGCATTCGCAAAGTGGTGCTGGCCATCAACAAGATGGACTTGGTGAACTACTCGCACGACGTGTTCAACAAGATCGACGCCGAATATCGCGAGTTCGCCAAGCAAATCGGTCTGAACGACATCACCTCCATCCCGCTGTCGGGTTTGAAGGGCGACAACATGATTTCGCCCAGCGTCAACACCCCGTGGTATCACGGCCCGACGCTGATGGGTTTCTTGGAAACCTGCGAGATCGACGAAACCCGCCTGCAAAGCCAGCCGTTCCGCCTGCCGGTGCAGTGGGTGAATCGCCCGAACCTGGATTTCCGGGGTTTTTGCGGCCAGATCGCCAGCGGCGTCATCAAGCCGGGGGATCGCATTCGCGCCCAGCCTTCGGGCCGAGAAAGCAAGGTGGCGCGCATCGTCACCGTGCATGGGGATCAGCCGATGGCCGTGGCCGGCCAAAGCGTGACCCTCACGCTGGAAGACGAGATTGACATCTCGCGTGGCGACGTGATCTCCATCGCGGAAAGCCCGGCGGAAGTGGCGGATCAGTTCGAAGCCACCATCGTCTGGATGACCGACGAGCACATGCTGCCGGGCCGGCCGTACCTGCTCA
Organism: Vitreoscilla filiformis; assembly: GCF_002222655.1. Classification (GTDB taxonomy): domain Bacteria; phylum Pseudomonadota; class Gammaproteobacteria; order Burkholderiales; family Burkholderiaceae_C; genus Ideonella; species Ideonella filiformis. The sequence goes on from NZ_CP022423.1 coordinate 1,161,295, forward strand.
AGATCGGCACCCAAACCGTGACGGCGACCATCACCGAGCCGAAATACAAGGTGAACGTCAACACGATGGAGCACCTGGCGGCCAAGCAACTCGACATGAACGAGATCGGCGTGGTCAACCTGGCGCTGGATCGCCCGATTGCGTTCGACGCCTACAACGTCAACCGCGACACCGGCGGCTTCATCCTCATCAACCGCCTGACCAACAACACGGTGGGCGCAGGGATGATGCACTTTGCGCTGCGCCGCTCGCACAACATCCACATGCAGCACGTCGATGTGGACAAGGACGCCCGCGCTGCTGCCAAGGGCCAAAAGCCGTGTGTGTTGTGGTTCACGGGTTTGTCGGGGGCGGGCAAGTCCACCATCGCCAACTTGGTGGAGAAGAAGCTCCACGCCATGGGCCGCCACACCTACTTGCTCGACGGCGACAACGTGCGCCACGGTCTGAACAAGGATCTGGGCTTCACCGAGGCGGATCGTGTGGAGAACATCCGCCGCGTCGCCGAAGTGGCGCGTTTGATGGCCGACGCTGGTTTGATCGTGCTGACGGCCTTCATTTCGCCGTTCCGCTCGGAGCGGGCGATGGCGCGCAGCCTGATGGCCGATGGCGAGTTCGTGGAAATCCACGTCGATACGCCGTTGGAAGTGGCCGAAGACCGCGACGTCAAGGGTCTGTACAAGAAGGCCCGCCGGGGCGAGATCGCCAACTTCACCGGCATCACCAGCCCGTACGAGGCGCCGGAAGCCCCCGAGCTGCGGGTGGCTACCACGGTTGCATCGCCGGAGCAGGTGGCCGATCAGGTCATCGCCAAGCTGCGTGACCTGGGCATGATCGACTGATTGCCATGCTCTGAGGCCTCTCCATGTTCGGGAGGCCTCTGGTGTGCGGGCCTCTCAGAGAGGCCTTTTTCATGCCTGTTCACCGCCTTCAACGCCGATTGCCAATCCTATGACCCTTCCCCAGATCATCGTGCTCGTCAGCTTGACCTGGCTGATTGTGGAGCTGATCCGCGACAAGAAGTCTCCTGGAGCCTTGTTCAGCGGCATCGCTTTTCTCTACCTTGTGCTCGATTACATCAGCATGAAGGATGCGTTAAAGCAGTTCACCAACAACGGCCTGATCACCGTGGTGGTGCTGTTGCTGCTTACGATCGTGCTGGACAAGTCCCGCATGCTGGAGCTGATGGCCGATAAGCTGGTGCGCGGCCCTTATCGCTGGGCTTTGGTCAAGCTGTACACCGCCACGTGTTTTTACTCGGCCTTTTTGAACAACACGGCGGTGGTGGCGTCGTTGCTGGGCCCCCTCAAGGGCAACCGGGAGCACAGCGCTTCGCGGTTACTTATGCCGATGTGCTTTGCGGCTTCGCTGGGAGGCATCCTGACCTTGGTCGGCACCAGCACCAACTTGCTGGTCAACAGTTTGCTGGCCGGGCGCAAGATGCCCGAGTTGCACTTGTTTGACCTGTTTCCGGTCGGAATGCTCATCGTGGTGGCTTGCGGTGTGGTGATGGTGCTGTTTTACCCGTACTTGCTCAAGGCGCAGCCGCCCGCCGAAGAGGCCGTGAGCGACTACTTTCTGGAAGCCCATGTGCAGCCAGATTGCCCCCTCATCGGCAAGACCATTGAGGAGGTGGGTTTGCGCAACTTGGGGCACTTGTTCCTGACCGAGGTGGTTCGGGGCGACTACGTCATTGCCCCTGTGGAGCCGGATCGGTTCGTGAATGCAGGGGACATCCTGGTGTTTTCGGGTGATGTGACGCGGGTGGATTTGTTGGCCCGGTTCCCTGGCCTCAAAATCCACGATCATCACGACGAATTGCCCATGGATAACCTGGTCGAGGTGGTGATTGCTGCGGGCTCCTCACTGGCGCGGCGCACCATCCGCGAGGTGGACTTCCGCTCGCACTTTGATGCTGCCGTTATCGCTGTGCGTCGAGGCGCAGAGCGCCTGGGGGGATCGATAGGCGGTATTCGGCTCGAAGTTGGTGATGCGCTGGTGCTGGTGGTTGGTCAAGACTTTGAAAAGCGCAACAACCTTGGCCGTAATTTCGTCATCGTTAGCCAGCGTGAGGTGCAAAAGTTCGTCAACCCGCGCAAAGGGTTGTACTCCATGCTGGGCTTTCTAGCCGTGATTGTGCTGTCCTCGTTTGGGGTGGTGGACTTTCTGAAGGGCATGCTGCTGCTGTTGGCGGCGTTCTTGCTCACAGGCTTGGCTCGCGTGGCTGATTTGCGGCGCAACGTGCCCTGGGAGTTGATCATGATCATCGCGTCTTCTCTGGTTATTTCAGAGGTGATGATCAACACGGGCGTCGCCAAGCTCATGGCCAGTGGTTTGTTGAGTGGCGCGGAGCGCTTTGGGCCCTATGCTGCGCTGGCCGTGCTCCTGATCGTCACATGGATCCTGACGGAGTTGATGAGCAACAACGCTGCTGCTGCACTGGCGTTTCCCGTGGCCTTGGGGGTGGCGGAGCAACTGGGGCTTTCTCCCATGCCATTTGTGATGGGCGTGCTCTATGGGGCCAGTTGCAGTTTCATCACGCCCTATGGTTATCAGACCAACCTCATGATTCAGGGGCCAGGGCGCTACACCATGGGAGACTTTGTACGCACGGGCTTGCCCATTGCACTGGTGTTCAACCTGGTGGCGTTGGCGGCCATCCCGGTGTTCTTTCCTTTCGGATCGGCTCCTTACAATCCCTGACCATGTCCTCTCGCTCCCAAGAATTCATCCTGACCCTGTCGTGCCGTGACACGAAAGGGATTGTTCACAGCGTGTCCGGCTTGTTGTACCAAGCGGGTTGCAACATCATCGATTCCCAGCAGTTCGGCGACGTGCTCGGTGAGGGCGCCACCGGCCTGTTCTTCATGCGCGTGCATTTTGAAGCGCCCCCCCAGTTGGCCGATGTCACCACGCTGGAGCTGCTGTTCAGCCACGCCCGTGAGCAGTTCGGTATGGATGCCCGCTTCCGCGCCGTGGCGCAAAAAGCGCGGGTGTTGCTGATGGTCAGCCAGCACGGGCACTGCCTGAATGATTTGCTGTTTCGCTGGAAAAGCGGGCAGTTGCCGGTGGATATTCCGGCGATTGTGTCGAACCACACCACCTTCGAATCACTGGCGCAAAGTTATGGCATTCCGTTCCACCACTTGCCGCTGGTCGGCGGCTCGGACGCTGCAACCAAGCGTGCCCAAGAGCAGCAAATCGAAGCGTTGATCGAAGCGGAAAACGTCGATCTGGTGGTGCTGGCGCGCTACATGCAGATTCTCAGCCCCGAGTTTTGCGAGCGCCTGCGTGGGCGAGCGATCAACATCCACCACAGTTTCTTGCCGAGTTTCAAGGGTGCCAAGCCTTACTACCAAGCCCATGCCCGGGGCGTGAAACTGATTGGTGCCACGGCCCACTACGTCACCCCCGATCTGGACGAAGGCCCGATCATTGAGCAGGACGTGGCGCGGGTGGATCACTCGCTGTCCGCCGAAGACCTGACATCGGTGGGGCGAGATGTGGAGTGCGTGGTGTTGGCGCGGGCGGTGCGCTGGCATGTCGAACGCCGGGTGCTGATCAACGGGCACAAAACGGTGGTGTTCCGCTGAACGCAGGCGCTGACCGTGGACGATCAAGTCAAAGCCGCGCTGCGCAAGTGGCCGAATGTTCCAGCGTGCCGTGGCTGGCTGGGCTTGGATGCACGCGGGGATTGGTACATGCGCGATGCGGCAGTGCAGGTGGCCGGGGCATTTCCTCAGGCCAAAGGCAGCCGCATTCAGCACGACAAGCTGATCGCCTTCATTTGGCGCAACTACGAAGCCGATGCACAAGGCGCCTGGTTTTTCCAGAACGGGCCTCAGCGCGTGTATGTCGAACTGGAGGCGGCCCCCTGGGTGTGGCGTTTGCAGGCCCGCGCCGACGGTACTGTGCAAGCGCTGGCGCCGCTGGGGGAGGACGTGGCGATTTCGGAGGCGTGGCTCGATGAAGCGGGGCGACTGTTCCTGCTGAGTCCTCGAGGCCTCGGCTTGGTGCATTCGCTGGACATGCTCATCGCCGCCGATGCGTTAGAGCAGGGCCAGTGGCCTGCCCCTGGAACCTTGACTTTTGCCGCGCTGCGGGCGCGCTTTGGGTACCAACTTCATCCGATTCCGGCATGAAAAAAGCCACCCGAAGGTGGCTTGTGATCCATCGGGGGGCTTTCCCGGTGTTACTGTGCAGCGCTGGCAGCGGCAGCCGGTGCCTTGGGCTCGTCGAACTTGGCACCGCCTTGGTTGGCCATGTACACCACAGCGCGGGCGATTTCATAATCCGAAGCAGCACCGCCGCTTTGCGCCGGCATGCTGTTCTTTCCCTTGAGCGCCGAGTTCAGCAGTGCCTCGAAGCCAGTCTTGACGCGAGGGCCCCAAGCGCCAGCATCGCCGAATTTGGGAGCGCCCAACGCCCCGGCAGCGTGGCAAGCGGCACACTGGGCCTTGTAGACTTTTTCCTCGCCCGTGCGAGCCGGGCCGTTGCTTGCAGCGGCCTTGACTTCAACCAAGCCGATGGGTTGAATGCGTTCGGCGACTTCTTGCTGCTGATCTGGAGAGGGTGCGCGCCCACCCGTCGGGACGAACATGGCAAACAGCACCACGGCGACGACCACGATGATGATGGGCAGAACCACGCCGCCCGTTTGTTGTTGCTTGTGCATCTATTCCTCGATTCGATCGGTACGATAGAGACACCCCACGAGCGGGGTGGAATTCTTGACTGGCGGGCCAAGTGGGTGTTTTACGTCCCGCGTAACCCGGGGAGTATAGCGTCGCGATCTTGATGGTCAGCTGACTTTGAGTGCCGTAAACGGATATGCTGTGACGCCAAGTTTTCCGGGGGGCTCCGAATATGGCTTCGTATCCTGCTAGAATCTTTCGTTCAACTCAAATGGACGGCGCCCGTAGCTCAGTGGATAGAGTACTGGCCTCCGAAGCCAGGGGTCGCTGGTTCGATCCCAGCCGGGCGCGCCACGCTTTGGGTTGTGTGGGCTGGGGAATGGTGTTCATTGCCGGTTTATCCGGCTCCGCCAGCACCTCAGACTCCACGTTAGACATGCGCAGCGACTACGCTGCTGCGCAAGTCGATGGGCCACCCGTCGGTGTGTTGCCAGATCCCATGGCCATACCCGATGCGGAGCCGCGCATTGAGGCCATTCTCCCTGGCGGGGCCAATCGGCCTTACCAAGTGGCAGGCCGGGTCTACACGCCCATCACAGCCGATATTCCCATGTCAGAGCGAGGTTTGGCCTCATGGTACGGTCGAAAGTACCACGGGCGCCGCACTTCGACCGGGGAGTACTACAACATGTTTGCCATGTCTGCGGCTCATCCCACGATGCCGTTGCCGAGCTACGCTCGCGTGCGCAATCCAGCCAATGGGCGCGAAGTGATCGTGCGCGTGAACGACCGGGGGCCATTCTCCGGCGATCGGGTGATCGATCTGTCCTGGGCGGCTGCGGCCAAGCTGGGGGTGGCTCAGCGGGTGGGGACTGTGGAAGTGCAGCGTCTGACACGCACCGACATCTTGGCGCTCCAAAACGAGGGTGGAATCGAGGAGCCCATCAGCGGGGGTTATCACAACAGCACCACACCGGTGGCGGTGATCAATCCTGTGGGTCGGCCAGGTTCGGCGGCAGGGGCGACGGGCGGGGGGGCAGAAGCCACGCCTTCAGCGGTGGCCACGCCCGTGCGGGTGGGGTCGGGGGTGACGGTCATCACCGCCACGCCGTTGCCCAGCAGCGGTGGCGGCACACCCGCTGCGGCAGCGGCCAGCGTGCGCCCGTCCGGTGGCGTTCCATCGCCCGCAGCGGCTGTGGCAGCCGGGGGGTTTTGGTTGCAGTTTGGCGCGTTTTCTCGTTCTGAAGGCGCACAGGCCCTGCGAGGAGAGATTGCCGCACGCTTAGATTGGATCGCGCCGGCGCTGACGATTGTTTCGGACGGGGCTTTGTACCGACTCCAAGCCGGGCCGTATCGTTCGCGGGTAGACGCTGGCGACGTGCTGCACAAAATCAAGGAAGAATCGGCCTGGACACCCATCGTGGTGGAGCGTAAATGAATGCTGACCAAGGTGGTAGCGAGGAGAAAAAGCGCGTGCAGGCCGATGAGTGGATCGTGGAACCGTTGCCGGTGGCAGCATCCGAGCTGGGGGAGTCGCCCTTTTGGCATCCTGACGAAGAGGTGCTGTATTGGTGCGACATCCCAGGGCGCTGCCTGAACCGCTACGCCCCCGCCTCTGGCGCGCACGATCAGTGGCACTTTGACACCGAGCCTGCCGCTTGTGCGCCCTTGCTCAGTGGTGGGGTGTTGCTGGCCATGCGGGATGGGCTGTGGCGTTTTGATCCGCGCCAGGGGCGGCGTGAGCGTCTGGCGTCGCCGCCTTACGACCCTGCTTGCGAGCGCTTCAATGATGGCAAAGCCGACGCCTGGGGTCGTTTTTGGGTTGGCACGATTTACGAACCCCGCGACCGACCTGCGGCGGGCTTGTACTGTTGGCACCGTGGGTCGCTTCAGCGCATGGCGTCGGACGTCACCACCAGCAACGGTTTGGCATGGAGCCCCGATGGACGCCGCATGTACTGGAGCGACACCAAGGCCCACCGCATCGACGTGTTGGATGTCAGCCCCTTTGATGGTTCGATTGCGCAGCGCCGAGCGTGGGTCACGTTGCCCGTCAAGCAGCCGGGGCAGCCATTGCAGACGTATGGGGGGCGCCCCGACGGTGCTGCTGTGGACAGCGAGGGCTGTTACTGGAGTGCAATGTTTGAGGGGCAGCGCCTGGTGAGGTTTTCCCCGGCGGGTGAAGTTCTCCAGGAAGTGCCGCTGCCCGTGCGCTGCCCGACGATGCCGTGTTTCGGCGGGAGTGACTTGCGGACGCTGTTTATCACCACGGCGCGTGAGAACCGTCCTGCTCAGGAGTTGATGGCCCAGCCGTGGGCGGGACGTGTGTTGCAGATGCGCGTGCGTGTACCGGGATTGCCCACCTGCTTTGTCGCGGAATGAGCGATTTCACGATGCGGAAAGCGATTCCGACTCTTTCGTGGGTGCGATTCTGCTGCGCGTGGTGCGTGCAATGGTGAGTTGTTGGGGTGGTGAGGTCTGCAAACGCCCTGATTCGGGGAAACCCGCAAGCATACGCACCGGCAATGTGCAAGTAGGGACGAATCCTGTGCGGGGGCATGCCCGGGTTTCTACGTGGTAGCCCGTATAATTTGCGGGTTTTGCCAAACCTCACCTGTGATTTCCATGACCCATGACCGGCCAAACGGCCCCGCCAAAGGCTCCGGTGCATGGGCTGATGAAGAAGATGAGGTCGCAAATCAGCCTATCAAGCCCCTGACGCGAGAAGAAGCGCAGGTCTTGATGGCAAGCAACCCGTCGGTTTCTCCTTGGCGGGTGATTGCGGTGCAAGCCGCAGTCGGGTTGGTGTTGGCTGCCCTGGTGGCGCTGATGTCTGGCTCTGCAAAGATGGCGTGGTCTGCGCTGTATGGTGCAGCCACGGTGGTGGTGCCGGGTGCCTTGATGGCGCGTGGCATGACCAGTCGGCTCTCCAGTTTGACGCCGGCAGTCTCGGCTGTCAGCGTCATGTTGTGGGAGTTCGGCAAGATAGCAGTTTCGGTCGCCATGCTGATGCTGGCGCCCAAAGTGGTGCCCGACCTGAGTTGGCCAGCTTTGCTGGGGACTCTGGTGGTGTGCATCAAGGTGTACTGGGTTGCGCTCTCGTGGCGCGGTCGCAAAAAGAGTTGAACGGACGACGACACAATCATGGCAGCTGAAGGTCACGCCGCAGAACACGGGCCCACCGCGGGCGAGTACATCGTTCACCACCTGACGCACCTGCGCAACAAGGAACTGAATGGCCCCTTCGACTTGACGGTCGTTGCCTGGGACTCGATGTTCTTTTCGATTTTGCTGGGTGTCATTGGTTCTTTCGTGTTGTGGCGCGCCGCTCGCGCCGCGACGTCAGGTGTTCCGGGCCGCTTCCAAGCTGCTGTGGAACTCCTGGTGGAAATGGTGGAGTCCCAAGCCAAGGGCATCGTGCATAACGCACAAAGCCGCAAACTGGTCTCGCCGCTGGCGCTGACGGTGTTCGTCTGGATCTTCCTGCTGAACGCCATGGACTTGCTGCCGGTTGATCTGCTGCCCTTCATCTGGGAAAAGATCGTTGGTGCCACTGGCGGTGATCCGCATCACGCGTACCTGCGCTCCGTGCCGACGGCTGATCTGTCGGTCACCATGGGCCTGTCGCTGTCGGTGCTGATCGTTTGCTTGGTCTACAACGTCAAGATCAAGGGCTTCGGCGGCTGGGTGCATGAACTGTTTGCCGCTCCGTTCGGCGATCACCCGCTGCTGTACCCTTTCAACTTCCTGATGCAGATGATTGAGTTCGTCGCCAAGACCGTGTCGCACGGTATGCGGTTGTTCGGCAACATGTATGCCGGCGAACTGATCTTTCTGCTGATCGCCCTGATGGGTGGTGCTTGGGGCTCGGTCGGTCTGGGTACCGGCATTGGCCTGGCCATCGGTCACATCATTGCAGGCTCCGCCTGGGCGATCTTCCACATCCTGATCATCACGCTGCAAGCCTTCGTGTTCATGATGCTGACGCTGGTGTACATCGGCCAAGCCCACGACTCGCACTGATTCGCAGTGCGCTGATCCAGGATATTTCGTTCCTTTCCCTTTCTCTCTACACAACCTCTCGACTTAGGAGTCACCATGGAAGTCATCAGCTTTGTTGCCCTCGCCGCCGGCCTGATCATCGGTCTGGGTGCTGTCGGTGCTTGTATCGGCATCGGCATCATGGGCAGCAAGTACCTGGAGTCGGCCGCTCGCCAGCCTGAACTGATGGGCGAGCTGCAAACCAAGATGTTCCTGCTGGCCGGCCTGATCGACGCGGCCTTCATTATCGGTACCGGTATCGCCCTGTGGTTCGCTACGGCCAACCCGTTCCTGGGCCAACTCGCCGCCATCGCCAAGTAATTCGGCGCAGGTCGTGTTGAGAGGCCGGGGTGTGGCGCTGTGAGCGCTGCATCCCGTGCCGAAAGTTCCGTCACCGAGATTGAGGCAACAATAAAGTGAGCATCACCGGTACCCTCATCGTCCAGATGATCGTGTTCCTGATCCTGGTCTGGTTCACGATGAAGTTCGTCTGGCCGCCGATCACCGCCGCTCTGGATGAGCGTGCGAAGAAGATCGCCGAAGGTTTGTCTGCCGCCGACAAGGCCAAGGCCGATCTGGCTGAAGCCGACAAGAAAGTCCAAGTTGCCCTGGCCTCCGCCAAGGATGATGCGACCAAGCGTCTGGCTGATGCCGAGCGCCTGGCCCTGCAACTGGTGGAAGAAGCCAAGGCCCGTGCCGCCTCTGAAGGCGCCAAGGTGCTGGCTGCTGCCAAGGCTGAAGCCCAACAAGAATCCGTCAAGGCCCGCGAAGCCCTGCGTGAGCAAGTGGCTGTGCTGGCTGTCAAGGGCGCTGAAGCGATCCTGAAGCGCGAAGTCAATGCCGGCGTACACGCCGATCTTCTGAACCGTCTGAAGACCGAGCTGTAATCATGGCTGAGCTTGCAACCATCGCCCGCCCCTACGCCGAAGCCTTGTTCAAGGCCGTCGGCGCCGACGACGCCAAGGCTTTGGCCGGACAGCTTGAAGCTGTCGGTCAAGTCGCTGGCAATGCCCAGCTGCGCCAATTCGCTGACAGCCCCAAGGTGACGGCGGCCCAGGTGTTCGATCTGGTGGCATCCGTGGCCAAGGTCACGTTGTCGCCCAAGGTCGCCAACCTGCTGTCCGTCGTGATCGAGAACGGCCGCCTGGTGGCACTGCCCGAGGTCGCCGCCCAGTTCCGCGCCCTGGTCAACGCCAGCACGGGCGTGTCTGATGCGATCGTTTACAGCGCCTTTGCGCTGGACGCCGCCCAGCTCGCCGAGGTCGTCGCGACCCTGGAGAAGCGCTTCGGTCGCAAGCTCAACGCCACCGTGGTGGTCGATGAATCCCTCATCGGCGGCATTCGCGTGGTGGTGGGCGACGAGGTGCTGGACACCTCGGTCAAGGCCCGCCTGGAGCAGATGAAGGTCGCCCTCGCCAACTGAGGTCGCATCCATCCCACTCGACGAACTGGCGTATCCATACATCGGCAGCAGGTTTGACCGGCTGCCGCGCTTTCGGAGAAAGCAATGCAACTGAATCCTGCAGAAATTTCGGAACTGATCAAGAGCCGTATCGAAGGCCTGGGCGCCTCGACGGACATCCGCAACCAGGGCACCGTCGTTTCGGTGACCGACGGCATCGTCCGCGTCCACGGCCTGTCCGACGCGATGCAGGGCGAAATGCTGGAATTCCCGGCTGGCAAGGACGGTCAACCCTCCTTCGGCCTGGCCCTGAACCTCGAGCGTGACTCTGTCGGCGCCGTGATTCTGGGCGAATACGAACACATCTCCGAAGGCGACACCGTCAAATGCACGGGCCGCATTCTGGAAGTGCCGGTCGGCCCCGAGCTGATTGGCCGCGTGGTGAACGCGCTGGGCCAGCCGATCGACGGCAAGGGCCCGATCAACGCCAAGATGACGGACGTGATCGAAAAGGTTGCTCCGGGCGTGATCGCACGTAAGTCGGTGGATCAGCCGGTGCAATCCGGTCTGAAGTGTATCGACTCGATGGTGCCCGTTGGCCGTGGCCAGCGTGAGCTGATCATCGGTGACCGCCAAACCGGCAAGACCGCCGTGGCCATCGACGCCATCATCAACCAGAAGGGTCAGAGCATGACCTGCGTCTACGTCGCGATCGGCCAAAAGGCTTCGTCGATCAAGAACGTGGTGCGCGCTCTGGAACAAGCCGGCGCGATGGAATACACCATCGTCGTGGCTGCTTCGGCTTCTGAATCTGCTGCCATGCAGTACGTGTCGGCTTACTCGGGCTGCACGATGGGCGAATACTTCCGCGATCGCGGCCAAGACGCCCTGATCATTTATGACGATCTGTCCAAGCAAGCTGTGGCCTATCGTCAAGTGTCGCTGCTGCTGCGCCGTCCGCCGGGCCGCGAAGCTTTCCCTGGCGATGTGTTCTATCTCCACAGCCGTCTGCTGGAGCGTGCCGCTCGCGTGAACGCCGACTACGTCGAAGAATTCACCAAGGGCGCCGTCAAGGGCAAGACGGGTTCGCTGACCGCACTGCCGATCATCGAAACCCAAGCCGGTGACGTGTCCGCCTTCGTGCCGACCAACGTGATCTCGATCACGGACGGCCAGATCTTCCTGGAAACCAGCCTGTTCAACGCAGGTGTGCGCCCCGCCATCAACGCCGGTATCTCGGTGTCTCGCGTGGGTGGTGCCGCTCAGACCAAGCTGATCAAGTCCCTGTCCGGCGGTATCCGTACCGACTTGGCCCAGTACCGCGAACTGGCTGCTTTCGCACAGTTCGCTTCGGACCTGGACGCTTCGACCAAGAAACAACTGGATCGCGGTGCTCGCGTGACCGAGTTGCTGAAGCAAGCCCAGTACGCCCCGCTGTCGATCAGCCTGATGGCTGCTTCCCTGTACGCCGTGAACAAGGGCTACATGGACAGCGTCGAAGTCAAGCAAGTGCTGGCGTTCGAATCTGGGCTGCACCAGTTCCTGAAGGCCAGCCATGCTGCCCTGCTGACCAAGCTGGAAGCCGACAAGGCCATGGACAAGGCTGCCGAAGAAGAACTGAACGGCGCCATCGCTGCTTTCAAGAAGTCCTTCGCCTGAACCGAGCCACATGGCGAGTGATGCCGGGGCGACCGTCCCGGTATCGCTCCACTGACTAGGAGAAAACGTCATGGCGGTCGGAAAGGAAATTCGCGGCAAGATCAAATCGGTGGAAAACACCAAGAAGATCACCAAGGCCATGGAAATGGTTGCCGCGTCGAAGATGCGCAAGGCGCAAGAGCGGATGCGCAATGCGCGTCCGTACAGCGACAAGATTCGCAACATCACGGCCAACCTGTCGCAGGCGAACCCTGAGTACAAGTCGGCTTACATGCGTGCTGACGGCAAGTCGGGCGTCACCGGTTTCGTCGTGGTCACCACCGACAAGGGCCTGTGCGGCGGTTTGAACACCAACGTGCTGCGCGCCGTCACCAACAAGATGCGCGATGTGCAGACGGCTGGTGGCAAGGTCGAGGCTGTGGCCATCGGCTCCAAGGGTCTGGGTTTCCTGAACCGCGTTGGCGTCAAGGTGATCTCGCAAGCCACCGGTTTGGGCGATGCCCCGCACCTGGAAAAGCTGATCGGCCCCGTCAAGGTGATGCTGGATGCTTTCGTGGCTGGTGAGGTGGATGCGGTGTACCTGTGCTACACCAAGTTCATCAACACCATGAAGCAAGAGCCCGTGGTTGAGCAACTGCTGCCCCTGCCGGCGGCTGCGCTGGAACAGTCGGCTGCCGAGAAGACGGCCTACGGCTGGGACTACCTGTATGAGCCGGATGCTGCTTCCGTCATCGACGAGCTGCTGACCCGCTACATCGAAGCGCTGGTGTACCAGGGCGTGGCCGAAAACATGGCATCTGAGCAATCTGCTCGGATGGTGGCCATGAAGGCTGCGACCGACAACGCGGGCACGCTGATCGGTGAGTTGAAGCTCATCTACAACAAGACCCGCCAGGCTGCCATCACGAAGGAACTCTCCGAAATCGTGAGCGGCGCGGCCGCCATCAGTGGTTGACCGCGGCCCAGCCGCGAACGAATCGAATCAAGATTGAAGGATCTGAAAATGACTCAAGCCCAAGGCAAGATCGTTCAGTGCATCGGCGCCGTGGTGGACGTGGAGTTCCCCCGCAACCAGATGCCCAAGGTGTACGACGCCCTCAAGATGGAAGGCTCGGCCCTGACCCTGGAAGTGCAACAGCAGCTGGGTGACGGCATCGTCCGTACCATTGCGCTGGGTTCCTCCGACGGCCTGCGCCGTGGCGTGATGGTGACCAACACCGGTGCCCCCATCACCGTGCCCGTGGGCAAGGCCACTCTGGGCCGCATCATGGACGTGCTGGGCAACCCGATTGACGAGCGCGGCCCGGTCTCGCAAGAGCTGACCGCCTCGATCCACCGCAAGGCTCCGGCCTACGACGAGCTGAGCCCGTCGCAAGAACTGCTGGAAACCGGCATCAAGGTGATCGACTTGATCTGCCCGTTCGCCAAGGGCGGTAAGGTGGGTCTGTTCGGTGGCGCCGGCGTGGGCAAGACCGTGAACATGATGGAACTCATCAACAACATCGCCAAGGCCCACTCGGGTCTGTCGGTGTTCGCTGGTGTGGGCGAGCGTACCCGTGAGGGCAACGACTTCTATCACGAAATGTCCGATTCGAACGTGGTGGTTCAAGAGAACCTCTCCGAGTCGAAAGTGGCCATGGTCTACGGTCAGATGAACGAGCCTCCGGGCAACCGTCTGCGCGTGGCCCTGACCGGCCTGACCATCGCGGAATCGTTCCGTGACGAAGGCCGTGACGTGCTGTTCTTCGTGGACAACATCTACCGTTACACCCTGGCCGGTACCGAAGTGTCCGCTCTGCTGGGCCGTATGCCTTCCGCCGTGGGCTATCAGCCGACGCTGGCCGAAGAAATGGGCCGTCTGCAAGAGCGTATTACCTCGACCAAGGTCGGCTCGATCACCTCGATCCAAGCCGTGTACGTCCCTGCGGATGACTTGACCGACCCGTCGCCTGCCACCACCTTCGCCCACTTGGACGCCACCGTGGTGCTGTCGCGTGACATCGCCGCCTTGGGTATCTACCCGGCCGTGGATCCGCTGGACTCGACCAGCCGCCAGATCGACCCGCACGTCGTGGGCGAAGAGCACTATGGCACCACCCGTGCCGTGCAAGCCACGCTGCAACGCTACAAAGAACTGCGCGACATCATCGCGATTCTGGGCATGGACGAACTGTCGCCGGAAGACAAGCTGGCCGTGGCTCGCGCCCGGAAGATCCAGCGTTTCCTGTCGCAGCCGTTCCACGTTGCCGAAGTGTTCACCGGTTCGCCGGGCAAGTACGTGCCGCTGAAGGAAACCATCCGTGGTTTCAAGATGATCGTGGCTGGCGAGTGCGATCACCTGCCCGAGCAGGCCTTCTACATGGTCGGCACCATCGACGAAGCCTTCGAAAAGGCCAAGAAGCTTCAGTAATGAGCCGTTGGCGGCCAGTGCCTTGGGTGCAGGCCGCCCCCGCTTTGCATTGAACCTTCCAACCTGAAAGACATCGAGCATGGCAACCATCCACGTTGACGTCGTGTCGGCCGAGGAGTCGATCTTCTCGGGCGAGGCGAAATTCGTCGCGCTGCCGGGCGAAGCGGGTGAACTGGGCATCCTGCCGCGTCACACCCCGCTGATCACCCGCATCAAGCCGGGCGCGGTGCGCATCGAGCGTGCTGACAACGGAGAGGAAGAGTTCGTCTTCGTCGCCGGTGGCATCCTGGAAGTGCAGCCCCACTGCGTGACCGTTCTGGCCGACACCGCCATTCGCGGCCACGATCTGGACGAGGCCAAGGCCACTGAAGCCAAGAAGCTGGCTGAAGAAGCCCTGGGCAACGCCAAGAGCGACATCGATCTGGCCCTGGCCCAGAGCGAGTTCGCCATGATGGCTGCGCAACTGGCCGCCATCCAGAAGCTGCGCAAGTCCCGCTGATTGGGACGCAGGCGGGCGGACGCGCCAGCCTGTGTTTCCCACCCGACCCACCCTCGGCTTATTGCCGGCGGTGGGTTTTGTTTTTTAGCGCAGATCGGGTGAATTGGGCAGCTCGTTGCGTGGTGCCACGCCATGCGCTGGCGGGAAAAACTCACTGAGCCAAGCGGTGACCTGGTCGAGTGCCAAATCCAAGCCAGCTTCAAACGCGCCTTGGCGAAACTGCTCGGACATGCGCCGCGTCAAGTCCTGCCACTGCTCGGGGTGGATGTGCTGACTCAGGCCACGATCGGCGACGATTTCAATGGCTCGATCGGCCAGCAGCAGGTAAATGAGCACGCCGTTGTTGTACTCGGTGTCCCAGACGCGCAACTTGCCGAACAGGGTGATGGCACGTGTGCGGGCTGGAACATCGTGGCGCAGGTAGCGCCATGGCAAGCCTGCTTCGATGGACAAGCGGATTTCGCCTTGATGCTGGCGTTCACTGTCGGCGATGTGGCGGTGCAGCCGTTGGAGGGCACCCGATCCGAGTAGCCGAGGGATGTCGCGTCGATCCAACTGGCGGTGCCGAAGGATGCGGGCACACCGTCGTCGCCATGCCGACAAGCAGGCCACGAGGGACGGGAAAAAGTTGCTAAAGCGTTGCTGCATGCCCACTCACCAGTCACCGGAGGCGCCACCGCCACCGAAGTCACCGCCACCGCCCGAAGAAAAACTGTCAAAACTTCCGCCACTGTCGCTGCTGGAGCCGCCGCCCCATCCGCCAGTGACGATCGGGCTGGATCGACTGCCGCTGGGGTTGGCATGTAAGCTCGTGCCCCGGTCGGCCAACCGCAGGCGAACCACGGCAAAGGCCACCAAGGCACCCAACACCATCACCCACCAAGAGGCATCCAGACGATGCAGTGCCATGGGGGCGACAGCGCCGCTCACCCAGCTCGCGCCAGTGCGCCCCATGATGCTGGAGAGCACCTGTCCGCCGGCGACCGCCATCATGGCCACCACGAAAAGCAAAAACACCCCGTCTATAGCCTCTCCGTCATCCCGGGCTGTGGGAGCTCCGGGAGGCGGCACCTCCCCATGCAGGCGCTTGCGCAATGCCTCAACCGTGGCTTGCAGCCCTTGCGCGTACTGACCGGAGCGGAAAGCGGGGCGAATCACCTGATCGATGATCTGCCGAGCGGCCAGGTCTGGAATGGCGCCTTCCAGTGCTTTGGCCACCTCGATGCGAACACGCCGATCATCACGAGCCACCACGATCAGCACGCCATCGCCCACGTCGCGGCGGCCAATCTTCCAAGCGTCTGCCACCCGCCAGGCATAGGCGGCGATGTCCTCGGGCGCCGTGCGTTTCACCAGCAGAATCACCATCTGGCTGCCCGTTTGCACTTCGACCTCCGCCAACTGGCGGCTGAGGGCCTGTTGCTGCTCAGTGCTCAACGTATCGCCGGTTTGGTCGATCACGCGGCCACTGAGTGTGGGGATCGGTTGAACTTCGGTGTCTGCTGGCGCCGAGGCGGTTTGGGCGTGTGCCCCGCCCCACAACAGCAACGCCATGATGGCAACGACCCCGCCACGCGACCAGCGCTGACGCGGGGGACAGTACCCTGAAAAAAGCAGCAAGAGGGCAGCGATCATGCAAGACGCCTGTGGGCAGCGAAGGCTCTGAGCTTACCGTGAGGCAGCCGGGGTGGGTTTGCCAAAATCAACCTTGGGTGGGGTTGCCAGGGCGCGTTCGTCTTCGACGGTGAAGCTGGGTTTGACGGCGTAGCTGAATGCCATGGCCGTCAAGTTGGTGGGGAAGCTTCGAGCCAGGACGTTGTACTCCTGCACCGTTTTGATGTAACGATTGCGTGCCACCGTGATGCGGTTTTCGGTGCCTTCGAGCTGGACGCGCAAATCCTGAAAACCTTGGTTGGCCTTGAGTGTGGGATAACGTTCACTGACCACCATCAAGCGGCTCAAAGCACTGCCCAACTGCCCCTGCGCCGCTTGGAAGCGTTGCAAGGCTTGCGGGTCGTTCAGCACCTCCGGGGTGAGCTGGATCGAGGTGGCTTTGGCGCGGGCCTCGATCACACGGGTCAAGGTTTCTTGTTCGAACCCGGCTTCACCTTGCACCGTGGCCACCACGTTGGGGATCAGGTCGGCACGGCGCTGGTACTGGTTGAGAACCTCCGCCCAGGCGGCCTTGCTTTGTTCGTCCAGTTGTTGGAATTGGTTGTAGCCACAGCCGGACAGTGTCAAGCTGCTGGCCAAGACCCAGCCCAACAACCCTGAAGTGCGAAGAGAGCGCATGAAACATCCTTTCGATGAGAGTGCCGAATCCGGCACATGTTGACATGACCCCTATGGGGATGGGTGGACAGCCGTCAGAGGCGTCGATAATCGTCCCCCATGTTTGCACCGCTCACCAACGACACCTTCTTGCGCGCCTGCCTGCGCCAGCCGACCGACCACACGCCGATTTGGCTGATGCGCCAAGCCGGGCGCTACTTGCCGGAATACTGCGCCACACGAGCCCGGGCTGGCAGTTTCATGGGTCTGGCCACGAATGTGGATTACGCCACCGAGGTGACGTTGCAACCGCTGGAGCGCTACCCGCTGGATGCCGCGATTTTGTTTTCGGACATCCTCACGGTGCCGGATGCGATGGGGCTGGGCCTGTCGTTCCAGCAGGGTGAAGGCCCGAAGTTCGCCAAGGTGGTGCGCGACGAGGCCGCTGTGGCCGAGCTGGCCGTGCCCGACATGGAGAAGCTGCGTTATGTGTTCGATGCCGTGACATCGATTCGCAAGGCGCTGAATGGCCGGGTGCCGCTGATCGGCTTCTCGGGCAGCCCGTGGACGCTGGCCTGTTACATGGTCGAAGGCGGTGGGTCGGATGACTACCGCAAGGTCAAGAGCCTGATGTACGCCCGCCCCGATCTGATGCATCGCATCCTGACGGTGAACGCCGATGCCGTGGCCGCCTACCTCAACACCCAGATCGACGCCGGCGCCCAGGCGGTGATGGTGTTTGACAGTTGGGGTGGGGTGCTGGCCGATGGCGCGTTCCAGCAGTTCTCGTTGGCCTACACCCGTCGCGTGGTGCAACAGTTGCAGCGCGAGAAGGACGGGCAGCGCATCCCGGTGATCGTGTTCACCAAGGGCGGTGGGTTGTGGTTGGAGCAGATCGCCGAGGTCGGGGCCGACGTGTTGGGGCTCGATTGGACGATGAGCCTGGGCCGTGCCCGCGCCCTGGTGGGTGACCGGGTGGCTTTGCAAGGCAACCTTGATCCAAATGTGCTGTTTGCGCCGCCGGAGGTTGTCGCTGCCGAAGGGGTGAAGGTGCTGGAAGCTTTTGGCCGTCCGCAACGCGCCGATGGTACGTGGGACGGGCACATTTTCAACTTGGGTCACGGCATCAGCCAGTTCACCCCGCCTGAGCATGTAAGCGCCTTGGTCGAGGCGGTGCATGCGCATTCGCGGCGCCAGCGTCAACCGGCCTGAGTGAGCGCGGAGCGGCCTGCGCGTTGGCGCATCGCGGTCGATGCGCCGCAGCACGTCGGCCTGGGTGATTGGCTGGATTACGTCACCGATCTGGCGTTGCAGCCGGGGCAGTTGGTGCGCGTTCCCCTGGGGCAGCGCGAGGTGCTGGGGGTGGTGTGGGCGCCAGTGCCCTCCGATGCGCCGGTGCCCCCGGGGGTCACGCTGCGGGCGGTGACGCAGGTGTTGGCGCACCTGTCGCCGCTGCCCGAGCGTTGGCGTCAATTGGTGGCGTTCACGGCGCGGTATTACCAGCGTTCTCTCGGCGAGGTCGCCCTGGCGGTGCTGCCGCCGGAGCTGCGCAAGCTCGACGATGGCGCGCTCCAAAAAAAACAGGCCCGATGGTGCAAGAAGCCCCCCATCTCCGCAAACGCTGGGGTGGATGATGCGCTCGGGCCCGCGTTGACCCCCGAGCAGCACGCCGCTGGGGTGGCGCTGGAAGCTGCGCTGCACGCACCAGAACCCGGGTGTTACGTGCTGCACGGTGTCACGGGGAGCGGCAAGACCGAGGTGTATCTGCGTGCGGCGCAGCAAGCGTTGGCGCTGGGGCGCCAAGTGCTGGTGCTGGTGCCCGAGATCAACCTCACGCCGCAGTTGGAGGCGCGGTTCATGGCGCGCTTTCCGGGGCGGTGTGTCGTCGCGCTGCACAGCGGGCTGACGCCGGCGCAGCGTCTGAAACACTGGTGTTTGGCCCACCAAGGGGCAGCCGATTTGGTGCTGGGCACGCGCTTGGCGCTGTTTGGGTCACTGCCCCGGTTGGGCCTGATCGTGGTCGATGAGGAGCACGATCCGAGTTACAAACAGCAGGACGGCGCACGTTACTCCGCCCGCGATCTGGCGGTCTACCGGGGACGGCTGGACAAAGTGCCGGTGGTGCTGGGGTCGGCCACACCCTCGCTGGAAAGTTGGCACCATGCGCAAACCGGGCGCTATCGCCTGTTGACGATGGCCGAACGCATTGGCCAGGCTCGACTGCCCCGTGTGCGCATTCTCGACATGACCCTGGCCCCACCGAGGGCACCGAACCAGCCGCCTCCTGTGCTGGCCAAGCCGCTGCTGGACGCCATCCGCGAACGCATGGCGCGTGGGGAGCAAAGCCTGCTGTTCCTGAACCGGCGGGGCTTTGCACCGGTGTTGCAATGCCAGTGCGGCTGGCGCAGCGGGTGTCCGCATTGCAGTGCGTTTCGGGTGTTTCACAAGCTCGACCGCACGTTGCGCTGCCACCACTGCGGCTTCACCGAGCGCGTACCGGCTGCCTGCCCGGATTGCGGCAACCTGGACATCCAGCCCATCGGGCGAGGCACCGAGCGCCTAGAAGAGCAGGTGGCCGAGTTGTTGCCCGAGGCCCGCGTGGCGCGCATCGATGCCGACACCACCCGCCTCAAAGGCACGCTGGAGCAGCAGCTCGCGGCGGTGCATGCGGGGGAGGTGGACATTCTGGTCGGCACCCAAATGATCACCAAGGGGCACGACTTTCGGCGTGTGACCCTGGTTGCGGCTGTGAATCCGGACAGCGCGTTGTACGCCGCTGACTTCCGGGCGCCCGAGCGCTTGTTCGCCAGTCTGATGCAAGCGGCGGGGCGGGCGGGGCGTGATGCGGCGGTGGCCTCAGAGGCGGAAATGTGGATCCAAACCTGGACACCCGCCCACGCGCTGTTTGCTGCCCTCAAACGGCATGACTTTGCGGCGTTCGCGGCACATCAATTGGCCGAACGGGAGATGGCGGGGCTGCCGCCGTTTGCCCATCTGGCGCTGTTACGGTGCGAGGCCCGGGAGCCCGAGGCCGCCGAAGGTTTTTTGCAGGCTGCGCGTGACGTCGCACAAGCCATGCTGGACGCCCATCCCGATGCGGCGGCTGAGTTGATGCTGTACGCCCCAGTGCCACCGGCCATCGCCAAGGTGGCAGGTTTTGAGCGGCGCCAGATGCTGGTGGAAGCCAGTGCGCGGCCCTGGCTCCAGCAGTTGTTGGCCCAGTGGTTACCGCAGTTGCATGCGCTGCGTGCGCAGTTCAAGGTGGTGCGGTGGGCGGTGGATGTGGATCCGCTGTCGATTTGAGTAAAAAAAATCGCCCGGCAAGGCCGGGCGATTTCATGGGGAGGTTACGTCAGGTGGGGATCAGTGACCCGAAGCACCCGCAGCACCCAGACCGGTTTCCGAACGCACTTGTTGTGCTTCGAAGTCGGCACGTTCCTTCTTGGCTTGGTCGCTGTTGTCCAGGATGGAGAACAGCCACACGCCCACGAAGCCGATGGTCATCGAGAACAGAGCCGGCGAGCTGTATTGGAACCAGGCCGAGCCCTTCGGGTAACCCAGGGTGGCTTCCCACACAGCCGGGGACACCACGGTCAGGGCCACCGAGCTGAACAAGCCCAAGAAGCCACCGATCACGGCACCCTTGGTCGTGCAGCCCTTCCACATCATCGACAGGAACAGCACCGGGAAGTTGGCCGAAGCAGCGATCGCGAAGGCCAGCGACACCATGAAGGCGATGTTCTGCTTCTCGAAGGCAATGCCCAGCGTCACAGCCAGAGCGCCCAGGGCCAGGGTGGTGATGCGCGAGACCTTCAGTTCCGAAGCGCTGTCAGCCTTGCCTTGCTTGAAGACGGTGGCGTACAGGTCATGCGACACCGCCGAAGCGCCCGACAGCGTCAGACCGGCAACCACCGCCAGGATGGTGGCGAAGGCCACAGCCGAGATGAAGCCGAAGAACACGTCACCGCCGACCACCTTGGCCACCAGCACAGCCGCCATGTTGGCACCGCCCTTGATGGCACCCTTGGCATCCAAGAACTCCGGATTGGTCAGCACCATGGTCATGGCACCGAAACCGATGATGAAGATCAGGATGTAGAAGTAGCCGATCCAGGTGGTGGCCCAGAACACCGACTTGCGGGCTTCCTTGGCATCAGGCACCGTGAAGAAGCGCATCAGGATGTGCGGCAGACCCGCAGTACCGAACATCAGCGCCATGCCGAAGCTGATGGCAGAGACCGGATCCTTGATGAAACCGCCCGGGCCCATGATGGACAGGCCGTTCTTCTCCGGGTTCATGGCTTCGGCAGCGCTGGCCATCTTGGCAGCGCTGGCAGCCAGTTCTGGCGTGGATGCAGCCGCAGCAGCACTGGCCGCTGCCGCGATGGCGGCGGTCTTGGCGGTTGCAGCCAGGGCCGTCTTCACTTCAACGCCCTTGGCGAACAGCGCTTCCGGCGAGAAACCGAACTGCGCCATCACCATGATGGCCATGAACGTCACGCCCGACAGCAGCAAGCAGGCCTTGATGATCTGCACCCAGGTGGTCGCGGTCATGCCACCGAAGAGCACGTAGACCATCATCAGCACGCCCACCAGCACCACGGCCATCCAGTAGTCCAGGCCGAACAGCAGCTTGATCAGCGAGCCGGCACCCACCATCTGGGCGATCAGGTAGAAGGCCACCACCACCAGCGTGCCGGAAGCAGCGAAGGCGCGGATCGGGGTTTGCTTGAAGCGGTAACCGGCCACGTCGGCGAAGGTGAACTTGCCGAGGTTACGCAGGCGCTCTGCCATCAAGAAGGTGATGATGGGCCAGCCGACCAAGAAGCCGATCGAGTAGATCAGGCCATCGTAGCCCGAGGCCATCACGGCTGCCGAGATGCCCAGGAACGAGGCGGCGGACATGTAGTCCCCCGCGATCGCCAGGCCGTTCTGGAAGCCGGTGATGCCGCCGCCGCCGGTGTAGAAGTCAGCAGCCGAGCGGGTCTTGGCAGCGGCCCATTTGGTGATCCAGAGGGTGCCCGCCACGAAGATGGCGAACATCATGATGGCGGTCCAGTTGGTCGCCTGCTTGGTGGTCTGGCCCAGGTCAGCGCCTGCTGCCAGCACAGAGCCGGCGGCCATCAGGCCGCCGATCAGTGCGAGAAATTGGGTAGTGCGCTTCACTTGTTGACTTCCTCGGCCAGGATTTGCTTGGTCAGTTCGTCGTACTCGCTGTTGGCGCGACGCACGTAGATGCCCGTGATCACGATAGTGAACACGATCACACCCATGCCGATGGGGATGCCGATGGTGGTGACACCACTGCCCAACGGTTGTGCCAGAAACGACTTGTTGAAAGCAATCAGGGCGATGTAGCCGTAATAAACGACCAGCATCAGGATCGTCAGCATCCAGCCGAACGAACTGCGCTTGGCTTTGAGTTGTTGGTATTTCGGATTCTTCTGAATCCGGGCGACCACAGGATCGGTCATTTGTCTCACTCCTCCGGAGAAGGTTGAACACCGGCCAGCAGTCGGGGACGAACTGCTGCTTGCAGGCCTGTGTATAAATTGACTCTGACCGCTGGCTGACCCGTTCTATAACGTTGCAATGATGTAATTGATAAATCGCAATTGGAAGAAGTGTCATGAAAATGACGCCTAAGCCGGGGGTTTTCGCGGCATTTCGCTATCATCGTCGCCCTTCTCTCCAGGTTCACCATGTCTCAGACCGTTTCTGTCCCCGCTACCCTCAACCCCGCGCAGATGGAGGCGGTCAACTACCTCTCAGGGCCTTCCCTGGTGCTGGCAGGGGCCGGATCAGGGAAAACACGGGTCATCACTTACAAGATTGCTCGGCTTTTACTGACGGGCATGCTGCCCCGGCGCATCGCCGCCATCACCTTCACCAACAAAGCGGCGCTGGAAATGCGTGAGCGCGCCCGAGATTTGGTTGGCAAGATGGCCAAAGATTTGGCCATCAGCACGTTCCACAGCCTGGGTGTGCGGATGCTGCGTGAGGATGGTGAGCGCTTAGGGCTGAAGCCGCAGTTCTCTATCCTGGATGCGGATGATG
Organism: Vitreoscilla filiformis; assembly: GCF_002222655.1. GTDB lineage: Bacteria > Pseudomonadota > Gammaproteobacteria > Burkholderiales > Burkholderiaceae_C > Ideonella > Ideonella filiformis. Next base: position 1,184,268 of record NZ_CP022423.1, read on the forward strand.
TGTTAGGCGTGTTGCGTGATGCTGGCAGTTGCACCGATAACAAACTGGCCCGCCAATGGCAGTGGACGATCAGCTTGTGGAAAAACCAAGGGTTGAACAGCGATCAGGCTTTGGCGGCAGCCGCCAATGACGAGGAACAGGTGGCCGCCAAAGTCATGAAGCTGTACGAAGAGCGCCTGACGGCCTATCAGGCGGTGGACTTTGACGACCTCATCAGCCTGCCCTTGAAACTGTTGCGCACCGATGAAGAAGCCCGCGCCAAGTGGCAACGCCAGTTCGGCCACATCTTGGTGGACGAGTACCAAGACACCAATGCCGTGCAATACGAGTTGCTGAAGTGTTTGGTGGATCACCCCGACGCACAACGGCGCGGCATGTTCACGGCGGTGGGCGACGATGACCAAAGCATCTACGGTTGGCGCGGCGCCACCATCGAAAACCTGCGGCGGTTGCCAGAAGATTTTCCGCAGCTCAAGGTGATTCCGTTGGAGCAGAACTACCGCTCGACTTGCGCCATCTTGCGGGCAGCCAACGAGGTGATCGCGGCCAATCCCAAGCTGTTCCCCAAAAAGCTGTGGAGCGACAAAGGCGAGGGCGAGCCCGTGCGCGTGATGGCGTGCGACAGCGAAGAACATGAAGCCGAGCGGGCCGTGGCGCGCATCCAAGCTTTGCGGGCGCAAGACCCGAAACTGGCCTTCAGCGATTTTGCGGTGCTGTACCGCACCAATTTTCAATCGCGGATCTTGGAGCAGAAACTGCGTGCGGCCCAGGTGCCCTACAAGGTGTCGGGGGGGCAGAGTTTTTTCGACCGGGCAGAAATCAAAGATCTGTGCGCTTGGCTGCGCTTGTTGGTGAACCAAGACGACGATCCCGCGTTTTTGCGCGCCGTGACCACGCCCAAGCGAGGCATCGGTCACACCACATTGGGCAAGTTGGGTGAGTTTTCGGCGCGGTGGAAGGTGAGTTTGTTTGAAGCGCTGTTCTCGGAGAGCTTGACGGCCAGCTTGGGTGCCAAAGCCCTCGGTGGGCTGCATGAGTTTGGTCGTTACGTCAACGAGCTGGAATACAAAGCCCGGCACACCCAGGGCAGCGAGGCGGCGCGGGCCTTGCTGCTGGCGTGGCTCCAAGACATCGGCTACGAGCAGCACCTCTACGACAGCGAGGACAGCAGCAAACTCGCCGCTGCACGCTGGACGAACGTGCTCGACTTTGTCGAATGGGTGGCCAAACGCTGCGGGGGCGACATTGAAGCCGATGGCGGCGCCACCTTCGAAAGCGAACAAAAAACCGTGCTGGATGTGGCGCAAACCATCAGTGTCATCCTCAGCTTGGCCGAGCGTGGGGAGGAGCAGGATGTGGTCACCCTCACCACCTTGCACGCTTCCAAAGGTTTGGAGTGGCCGCATGTCGTGCTGGCGGGGGTGAACGAAGGCATCCTGCCTTTCAAGAGCGAGGGCGAGGACATGACGCCGCAACGCCTCGAAGAAGAACGCCGTTTGATGTACGTGGGCATCACCCGGGCTCAAAAGTCGTTGGTGGTGAGCACGCTGCGCCGGCGCAAGAAGGGGCGTGAAATCGTTGCGGGGGTGCCCAGTCGTTTCATCGCCGAAATGAAGCTCGACCAAGTGCCACAGGCCGAAGATCCGAAAGAGCGGCTCAAGCGACTGCGGGCCGATTTGGCAGCCCGGGTCGCGCAGAAACCAGTGTGATGGGCACAAGTGCTTCACAGACGGGCGTTAGCCTGTCGGCCCGTTGTGAAAAACCAAAGCGTGCTGCAAAAGCAGGGGGTGTGTGATGAACCGTGTGCGGTTGTGGGTGTCGGCCTTGATGGATTGGCTGCCGACGCTGGGTGGGTTTGTCGTGGTGGTGGCGCTGTCGTTGGGGCTGTCCTTCTGGTGGCTCGATCCCATGCCCCCTCGAAAATTGGTGCTGGCCACGGCCACCGAGCAGAGCGCTTACCACGTCTTGGGTCAGCAGTACCGGGACATGCTGCGCGCCTACGGGGTGGAGGTCGATGTCAAAGTGACCGGCGGGACAGCGCAAAACCTTCACCAATTGATGGGGGATGAAACTCGCGTGGATGTGGCGTTTCTACAAGGGGGCGTCGCGCACGCCGTCCTTCCTCAGAGCCAAGAAGGGGCCATGGGGGGGCTGACGTCACTCGGCGGGCTGTTTGTGGAGCCGGTTTGGGTGTTCTATCGGGAGGACAGTGCCATTCGGTTGCTGGGCGGGTGTCAGGACGGGGCTTCGAAAGAAGATGGACGGACGCAACCGGGTGCGCGCCGCGTCAAACTGCAACTGGCCGCTGCTTCTGTGCCGACACCCGGCAAAGTGGTGGCCGATCAGTGTGGGGTGCTGCCTGGCTTGCACGCTTTGAGAGGATGGCGTGTCAACGTGGGTGTGGAAGGCAGCGGCCCCCAGGTGCTGAGTCAGCAACTGCTGGCGGCTGTGGGTTTGGGGCCGAACGATTTGACTTTGTCCCACTTGGCCAACACGCCGGGGGTGGTTTCGTTGCTGGAGGGGCGCCAAGATGCCATGGTGTTCGTGTCAGCGCCGGACGCCCCCCTGATTCAGATGTTGTTGCAAACCCCCGGCATCCGCCTGATGGCGTTTGAGCAAGCGCAGGCGTTCACCCGCAAGCTGCCTTTTTTGAGTGCGGTCACCTTGCCGCGTGGTGTCGTTGACTTGGGGCGTGACTTGCCGGCACAGGAAGTGCCCCTCATTGCGACCACCGCCACGCTGGTGGCCCGCGAAGGGGTGCATCCTGCCTTGATCCAGTTGCTGATGCAGGCCGCAGCCCGCGTCCATGGCCGCTCGGGATGGTTTGCCAACGCGGGGGAGTTCCCACGTTCCGAACGTTCGTTCTTCCCGTTGTCCGACGAGGCGGCGCGTTACTACAAGAGTGGCCGTCCGTGGTTACAGCGCTATCTGCCGTTTTGGTTGAGCAACCTGGTGGATCGCATGTGGGTCATGATGCTGTCGATCATGGTGGTGCTGATCCCGCTGTCGCGCCTGGTGCCGCCGCTGTACGTGTTCCAAGTGCGCTCGCGCATCTTCCGCTGGTATGCCCGTCTGCGGGAAGTGGAAACCGCCAGCGCACAACCCAACGCCGATGTGTCGGCGTTGTTGTCCAATTTGCAGGAGCTGGAGCGCACGGCGGCGTCCATTCAGGTGCCGCTGTCCTACACCGAGGAGCTGTATGCCCTGCGCCAGCACATCGACATGGTGCGGGAGCGCATCACCAAGTCTGCCTGAGCTCAGATCTCGACCTTGGCCCCCAGCTCCACCACGCGGTTGGAGGGCAGGGCCAGGAAGTCGGCCATGTCGGTGGCGTTGCGGTGCATGCTGGCGAACAGTTTTTCGCGCCACAGCGCCATGCCGCCGCCGAACGTGGGCGCGACGGTTTCACGCGAGAGGAAATAACTCGTGTCCATGTCGTCCAAAGAGACGCCATGGGCTTCGAGCAGGCTCAACGCTGCTGGCAAATCGGGGTCGTCCTTGAAGCCATAGTGCAAGCTGATTTGCCAGCACTCGTTGTCCAGCGCCTGAAGCACCAGGCGTTGCTCCTCAGGGATGTAAGGCACTTCGTGGTGACGCACCGTGACAAACAGGTTGTGTGCGTGCAGCACCTTGTTGTGTTTGAGGTTGTGCATCAGCGCGTTGGGGGTCAGCCCTTGGTCGGCCACCAGAAACACTGCTGTGCCCGGCACCCGCACCGGTGGGTGGATGAACACCGCATCTAAAAAGCCTTGCAGTTCAATGGCTTCGCTGCGCACCCGTTCGTGCATCAGCTCCCGACCGCGCTTCCAGGTGTGCATCAACAGGAACATGCCCGCGCCAATCACCAAAGGGAACCAGCCCCCCGCGACCAGCTTGAGCAGGTTGGAAAAGAAGAACGTGATGTCGATGAGGAAGAAAAAACCGGTGGCCAGCACACACAGCAGCGGCGGATAACGCCAACCGTAGCGGATGACGTAAAACGTCATCACGGTGGTGATCGTCATGTCCAGCGTCACAGCGATGCCATAGGCCGAGGCCAAATTCGAGGACGATTTGAACAACGCCACCGCCAGCACGATGAAAACGTAGAGGCTCCAGTTGACGAAGGGCACGTAGATCTGGCCCGTGTCACGCTCTGAGGTGTGTTTGACGGTCATGCGAGGCAAGATGCCGAGCTGGATGGCTTGCTTCGTGACGGAGAACGCCGCCGAAATCAGGGCCTGCGAAGCGATCACGGTGGCGGCGGTGGAGAGAAACACCAGCGGCAAGCGTGACCATTGCGGGGCCATCAAGAAAAAGGGGTTGTCGATGGCTTCGGGGTCTTGGAGCAGCATGGCGCCTTGGCCGAAGTAGTTGATCACCAGCGCGGGCATCACCAAGCCGTACCAAGCCAGGCGGATGGGCCGACGGCCAAAGTGACCCATGTCGGCATACAGCGCTTCTCCACCCGTGACGCACAGCACCACCGCACCCAATGCGATGAAGGCGATCATCGGCTGTTGCAGGATGAAGTTGGCGGCATACCAGGGATTGAGGGCCACCAGCACAGCGGGGTTGCCCACGATGTGCGGCAACCCCAGGGCGATCAGCACACCGAACCACACCAGCGTGATGGGGCCAAACAGCTTGCCGATGCCACCCGTGCCAAAGCGTTGCACTGCAAACAGCCCCGTCAGAACCACCAAAGTGATGGGGATGACGAAGTTGTGCAGGGCCGGGGCCGCCACCTCCAGCCCCTCGACGGCGGACAGCACGGAAATCGCCGGTGTGATCACCCCATCGCCATAAAAGACGGCGGTGCCAAACAGGCCGACCACCATCAACGTGTCCCGCAGCGCGGGCCGATCCTTCACCGCCGTGGTGGCCAAGGCCAGCATGGCGATGAGTCCACCTTCGCCGTTGTTGTCGGCTCGCAAAATGAGCAGCACGTATTTGATCGAGACGATGATGGTCATCGTCCAAAAGATCAGGCTGAGCACCCCCAGCACGTTGTCAGCCGAGGCCGGAACATGCCCGGCATGAAACACTTCCTTCAGAGCGTACAGCGGGCTGGTGCCGATGTCGCCGTAGACCACGCCCAGCGCGGCCAAAGTCAAACCCGCCATGGCGGAAGTGGACGGGTGGGAGGTGGAGGGAGCGCTCAACTGACAACCGTTTCGACAATGTGAAACGGCGATTGTGCGCTGCCGCAAACCGATTTCGGTGGGGAAATCAGTCGTACACCTCGGCGTAGGGGTCGGTGGCTTCCAATTCGTAGGCTGCGGCCAACATCGCTAGGCGGCCAATCACGCCATACATGTAAAACCGGTTGGGGGCACTGGCGCCCGGGCGCATGTCGCGCTTGGGCAGATGGTGGCTTTCGGCAAACGCCAGCGGGACAAAACCAGCGCCAGGTGCGTTCAGGTTCTCGTCCACGGCGCGTTCGGCGTGAACGCGGTAGAACCCCCCGACCACGTAGCGATCCAGGGTGTACACCACGGGTTCGGCCACCGCGTCGTGAACGCGCTCGTAAGTGGGCACCCCTTCTTGGATGATGAGCCGCTGCGGCAGAGGGGGCGCAGTGGTGTCGGAGGCCAAGTCGTCCAGCTCTTTGGCGTCGCGCACGGTCAACACGCGGGCGCCGTGGGTGCCGTCGTCGGCCTTGATCACCACGAACGGTTTCTCCGCGATGCCATATTCCTTGTGCTTGCGGCGAATTTTGGCCAGCAGGGCATCGGCCTGGGTTTGCAGCGCTTCGACGCCGGATCGCGTGCTGGTATCCACGGCATCGCAGCGCGTGAACAGCGGGTTGATGAGCCACGGATCCATGCCCAGCAGTTTGGCGAACTTCTTGGCCACTTCCTCGTAGGCTTGGAAGTGCTGGCTCTTGCGGCGCACGCCCCAGCCTGCGTGCAGGGGCGGCAGCAAGTACTGCTCATGCAACCCTTGCAAGATGGCTGGCGTGCCTGCGGACAGGTCGGTGTTGAGCAGGATGGTGCAAGGGTCAAAGTGCTTCAAACCCAAGCGGCGCGGGGTGCGCACCATGGGTTCGAGCATCAGGTGCTCCCCTTCGGGCAGGTCGATGCGCAAGGGGGCCGACAGCGTTGGGTCAAGCGCCCCCAGACGCACGTTCAAGCCTGCCTGCGTGAAGATTTGAATCAGGCGCTGCACGCTTGTCCGGTAGGCCGCTTGCGGCAACAGGCGCGGCTCCGGAATCAACAGCAGATTGCGCGCTTCTGGGCAGATTTTCTCGATGGCAGCCATGGCCGCCTGCACGGCCAGGGGCAGCATGTCGGGCGTGAGGTGGTTGAAGCCTGTCGGGAACAGGTCGGTGTCAACCGGGGTGAGTTTGTAGCCGGCGTTGCGGATGTCCACCGAAGCGTAGAACGCCGGGGTGTGCTCCATCCATTCCAAGCGGAACCAGCGTTCAATGGCTGGTGTGGATTCGAGGATGCGTTGTTCCAGCTCGTTGATCGGGCCGGTGAGTGCAGTGACGAGGTGAGGAACCATGGCGGGCTGATCCTGCGGAATCCAAGCGGAGAGCGAACGATTCTGGCAGATGGGGGCGCCTCGCCCATAAAAAAAGGGCCACCTTGCGGCGGCCCCCAAACTCGCTCCGAAATCGGGCAAAGGACGGTGCTTTCTGGGGGCACCGCCCTGGGACGGATCACTTGTTGTAGGCAGTTTCGCCGTGCGAGGTGATGTCCAGACCTTCGCGTTCTTCTTCTTCCGGCACGCGCAGGCCGATCACCAGATCCACCAACTTGTAGGCGATGACCGAGACCACGGTCGACCACACCACGGTGATCAGCACGGCCTTGAGCTGCGTCCAGACTTGGGTGGCGATGCTGTACACATCCGGGGCGATCATGGAGGCGGTCACCCAGTCACCGACGGCGCTCGGGCCACCGAGGTTGGGCGAGTTGAACACACCCGTCAGCAGCGCACCCAGGATGCCGCAGACACCGTGGACGCCGAACACATCCAGCGAGTCGTCCGCGCCCAGCATTTTCTTCAGGCCGGTCACGCCCCACAGGCCAGCGAAGCCCGCGATGGCACCGATGATCAGCGCACCGCCGATGCCCACGTTGCCAGCCGCCGGGGTGATCGCCACCAGACCCGCCACAGCGCCCGAAGCTGCACCCAGCATGGAGGCTTTGCCCTTGTGCAGGGCTTCACCCACGCTCCAGCCCAGCACGGCGGCAGCGGTAGCGACGAAGGTGTTGATGAAGGCCAGGGCAGCAAAGCCGTTGGCTTCCAGGGCCGAACCAGCGTTGAAACCGAACCAGCCCACCCACAGCAGCGACGCACCGACCATGGTCAGGGTCAGGCTGTGCGGAGCCATCGCTTCGCGGCCATAACCGACACGCTTGCCGATCATGTAAGCCCCCACCAGACCCGCCACAGCGGCATTGATGTGAACCACGGTGCCGCCAGCGAAGTCCAGGGCGCCCATTTGCCAGATGAAACCGGCCTTGGCGTTCATGGCATCGACCACTTCAGCGCCGGTGTAGGCGTCCGGGCCCATCCAGTACCAGACCATGTGTGCCACGGGCAGATAGCTGAAGGTGAACCAAATCACCATGAAAGCCAGCACCGCCGAGAACTTGGCACGCTCTGCGAAAGCGCCCACGATCAGCGCGCAAGTGATGCCTGCGAACGTGGCCTGGAAGGCTGCGAACACGATTTCGGGGATGTAGACCCCCTTGCTGAAGGTCGCCGCCGGGGCGAAGCTGCCGGCAACGTTGTCCCAGACGCCCTTCATGAACAGGCGATCAAAGCCACCGATGAAGGCGTTGCCTTCCGTGAAGGCCAAGCTGTAGCCGTAGAGCGCCCACAGCACGACGATCATCGAGAACGTCACCATCACTTGCATCAGCACGGACAGCATGTTCTTGCTGCGCACCAAACCACCGTAGAACAGCGCCAGACCCGGCACCGTCATCAGGATGACCAGCAGGGTGGACAGCATCATCCAGCCGGTGTCGCCCTTGTCAAATTTGGGCGCTGCGGCTGGAGCGGCATCAGAAGCGGTTTCGGACGCTGCTTCCGCAGCGGCAGGCGCCGCCTCAGAGGCTTTGGCGACACTGGCGGCATCGGTCGTGGCAGACGCTGCCACCGGAGCCGAGGCAGGTTCCTCTGCGAAGGAGGTTCCCGCGAAGCCCAGAGCGGCGAAGCTCAGGGCCAGGGAGACAAGTAGTTTTTTCATAACGGGCATCGGCAAAGGGAGGGGGTCAGAGGGCGTCCTTGCCGGTCTCACCGGTGCGGATGCGAACCACTTGTTCGATCGGGCAGACGAAGATCTTGCCGTCACCGATCTTGCCGGTGCGGGCCGAGCCCTCGATGGCCTCGATCATACGCTCGACCAGCGCATCGTCGATGGCGGCTTCGATCTTGACCTTGGGCAGAAAATCCACAACGTACTCTGCACCACGGTACAGCTCGGTGTGGCCTTTTTGACGGCCGAAGCCCTTCACTTCGGTCACCGTGATGCCTTGGACGCCAATGGCGCTCAAGGCTTCACGCACTTCATCAAGCTTGAACGGCTTGACGATGGCGGTCACCATCTTCATGGTCGAATTCTCCAGTCGGGGATGCGGCGCATCCGGTGGTCTGTGGGAGGTGTACGGCCATGGATTGCAGCTTTCGTGCCACGACACTGTGTGAGCGCGTGCTGTACACCGATCCCCCAAAGCAGTGCCTGTCATGCATGGATTTGGGGTTCAAGCACAGTCATGGTGCTGGTGCTGGCTTTTGCACCAAAAACGTGCTGATGTGTCCTGCCTGTACAGGATTCACGCCCCAGATGAGCCCGCCCAGAATGCCTGCCGCAGACACGGGAGGGGCACAGGTATGTCATTAGCGCTGATCCACGCACGGGCGTTGGACGGACTTCACGCACCCGCCGTGCAGGTCGAGGTTCACTTGGCCAATGGCTTGCCCAGCTTCACTTTGGTGGGGCTGGCGGACACCGAAGTCAAAGAGGCGCGTGAACGGGTGCGAGCCGCGCTGTTGCAAAGCGGGTTGAGTTTTCCGCACAACAAACGCGTCACGGTCAATTTGGCGCCAGCGGATTTGCCCAAGGAATCCGGGCGCTTCGATCTGCCGATCGCCCTGGGGGTGTTGGCGGCACAAGGGGAGTGTGCGCCCAGCATGGGCGTGAGCTTATGGGGTGAAAGTCCCCTGTGGGAGTACCGGCCTGGACGCGAAGAGCGAGCAGGACAACCACGAGTCGAGGGCAAGGGCGTCGCTGCGAGGCGGGGTCTGGAGGAAGCCGTAGACAAGAGGTGCGAGGCGACGAACAGAAACCACATAGAGGAGGCCTAGGACGCCAGACGAGCCGGCACTGGATGGCGAAGTCTGATGGTACAGCGTCTAGGGTAGATGTGGCGCTTGTGCATCGACAGTTCACGTTCTTACCTGGGGAGGTCTGCATCACGTGCGGCATGGAAGGAAACGCTTTGCAAGGAAGGATCCCGGAATGGGATGTACCGGGTTATCAACGTCCTAGCGCCGTGGGGAGCTGCCCCCTGCGAGACGAAGAAACAGGCAGCGCCCTTGCGAGCCATGCAGCGCGTGGCGTGGCAACACGTTGCGTGATGGTGCAGAAGTCAGCAGAGGCCGTAGTAGGGGCGCAGGTTAAGCGCGCTGAAGGGCCGAACAACGAGAGACAAGGAGCAGACACAGCCATCTCGACGGCACCGGTGAACCCGAAGCGGGGGAGGTGTGCGGGCGGCGGTGGAGGTGAGAAACGAGCCTTGAGACAAGACGAAGTGAAGCGAGAAGGACTGCTAGAAAAGGTGCTGGACAGGGACAACCTGTTGAAGGCGTGGAAGCGGGTGAGGGCCAACAAAGGAGCGCCGGGCATAGACGGCGTGACGGTGGAGGACTACCCGGAACAAGCGCGGCAACACTGGCCCAGGATCAAGGAGCAGATCGAGCGAGGGCGCTACGAGCCGCAGCCGGTCAGGAGGGTGGAAATCCCGAAGGCTGGAGGAGGCAAGAGGGCGCTGGGCATCCCGACCGTGATGGACAGGGTGATCCAGCAAGCCATAGCGCAGGTGCTGAGCCCGCTGTACGAGGTGGAGTTCAGTGCGAACAGCTACGGGTTCCGACCAGGCCGCAATGCACACCAGGCGATCAAGCAGGTGCAGCAAGACGTCAAGCAGGGCTACAAATTCGCGGTGGACATGGACTTGGCCAAGTTCTTCGACACGGTCGATCACGACGTGTTGATGGGGCTGCTGGGCCGCACCATCGGGGACAAGGTGCTGCTGAGGTTGATAGGCAACTACCTGAGAGCAGGGGTGCTGGTGGGATACCGCGTAGAGCCGAGCGAAGTGGGGACGCCACAAGGCGGGCCGCTGTCGCCGTTACTGGGCAATGTGATGTTGCACGAGCTGGACAAGCAACTGCACAGCAGAGGGCACAGGTTTGCGCGCTATGCGGACGATGTGGTGATTTTGGTGCGCAGCCTGAGGGCGGGGCATCGGGTGATGCACAGCGTCAAGAAGTTTGTGGAGGCAAAACTCAAGCTCAGGGTAAATCAGGCGAAGAGCCAGGTTGCGCCGATGGGAGAGTGCAAATTCCTAGGCTTCACGATCAAGGCGGGCAAGATACGGTGGCACAAGAAGACGGTGGAGAACTTCAAAAGCCGGGTGCGGGGGCTGACGAGGAAAGGCTGGGGGGTGTCGATGGATCACCGACTGGCTGAACTGAGAAAGCACGTGCAAGGGTGGATGCAGTACTACGGCATCAGTCAGTATTGGAGGCCCGTACCGGGGCTAGACGAATGGATCAGAAGGCGGATGCGATCGGTCTACTGGAAACGGTGGAAGAGGAGCAGGACGAAGATCCGGGAGTTGTTGAGGCTGGGCGTGAATAGACGCATGGCCTTTAGGCACGGACTGAGTGGCAAGGGGAACTGGCGCATGGCCAGGAGTCCGGCGTTGCGAATCGCGTTGACAAACGAGAGGTTGCACGAGACGGGCCTGGTGAGCGTGGTGGCCCTGTGGAAGAAGGCTCAGGGGTATACCTGAGCGGGAAGGAGAAGCGAGCTTCGTCGAGCGAGCCGACTTGTTGAACCGCCCACTGCGGACCCGCATGGTGGGTGGTGTGGGAGCTGGGGGCTAAAGACCCCCGGCTACCCGATTGGACGCGGCCAAGCTGGCCACCTGTGAGTTTGCGGGTGAGTTGTCGCTGACCGGGGAGTTGCGTCCGATCCGAGGGGCGTTGGCTTTGGCGCTGGCGGCCAGTCAGGTGCCTGAGGGCCAGCGCCGCACGCTGGTGCTGCCACCATCCAGTGCCGCCGAGGCCGCCCGCATCACCCAATTGGATGTGCGGGTGGCACATCATCTGCGCGATGTGGTGGCCGCCATGCGCCCCGGTGGTCACTTGGAGCACCTGCCCCGTGCCGAGGGCGCAGCGGTGGCTCCCCACTGTTCTGGGCCTGATTTGGCCGATGTGCGGGGGCAAACGTTGGCCCGTCGCGCATTGGAAGTGGCCGCCGCCGGCGGGCACAGCATTTTGCTTGTGGGGCCGCCCGGGTCGGGCAAATCGATGCTGGCCCAGCGGTTGCCCGGCTTGCTACCCCCGATGAGCGAAGCGGAAGCCTTGGCCAGTGCGGCGATTCAAGGGTTGGTAGGCGCTCACTTGGAACCTGCTGCGTGGCGGCATCGCCCATTGAGGGCGCCGCACCACAGCGCAAGTGCCGTGGCTTTGGTGGGGGGAGGTTCTCCGCCGAGACCGGGGGAAATTTCGCTGGCGCACGCGGGGGTGTTGTTTCTGGACGAGCTGCCAGAGTTTCAGCGCACGGCGTTAGAGGCGTTGCGCGAGCCTCTGGAGTCAGGCGCCGTCACCATTTCAAGAGCGGGGCGGCAGGCGCGCTTTCCTGCGGCCTTCCAGTTGGTGGCCGCGATGAACCCATGCCCATGTGGCTGGTTGGGAGGGGCTTCCCTGGGGCGGCACTGCCGTTGTACGCCGGAAAGCGTGCGTCGCTACCAAGCGCGGCTGTCCGGCCCGCTGCTGGATCGCATCGACATGCAAGTGGAGGTGCCTGCGGTTCCACCGGAGGAGTTGTTGAGTCCCCGTCCCCAAGAGTCTTCTGCCGACGTGGCGCAGCGTGTGGCGCAAGCACGGGCACGTCAGTGGGCACGGCAGCAAGGGACGAACGCAGCCTTGGCGGCTGGGCAGGTCGATGCCCATTGTCAGTTGACCCCAGCGGCGCGGGCGTTTGTTCAGGCCGCAGCGCAGCGCCTGGGATGGTCGGGGCGCAGTCTGCATCGAGTGCTCAAACTGGCGCGGACGATCGCCGATTTGGCGGAGGCTGGCCCCGTGGACGTGGCGCAATTGGCAGAAGCCATCCAATACCGACGCGCCTTGCCTGAGGGAGCGGGGTAACCCTTCAGGGGTGCGGTACGCTTTCTGCACTGCACAAAATAGCTAGGGGTTCTGTGCGGGCGGGCCACCGTCCACGGGTAGGATCATGCCTGCGAACAAGCCAGCCCGGGATCGGTCGGGGCTTGTCGAGACCAAGCACAGGAGTCATTGGCATGAGGGTGGCCGGCGTGATCCGTCGTTTTCCGCGTTGATCGAGATGGGTAGAGGATCGATCAAAGCGCTGATTGTGCGCAAGGCGGAGATACCGCAGCGCCGGTGGGATGCCGCCATCATGTTCATTTGCGTGGCGTGCATGAGCTGGCTGGGCCGACGCGCCGCGCCGTTGGCATTTTTGCTGCGTGCAGAAGTGGGGCTGACGCGGCTGCTGGGGCTGTTTGACCGCGATCATTACCTCGCCCAAATCCATCCAGGTGCGCTGCGTGGTTTGTCGCCACTGACACACTATGTGCGCCATGGGGATGCGGCGGGCTTGTCGCCCAGTCCGCTGTTTGATGCGCGCCACTATGACGCCCACTGTGGCCGGCGCTGGGGGCTCAACCGCCTGTTGCACTACGCCCTGATGGCCCACTTCCGTTGGCTGTCCCCGACGCCTTGGTTCGACCCCCAGTACTACCTGCGTCGATGCGTCGATGTGGGCACAACGGCGGTAGAGGCTGTCCGGCATTTCCAGCACCATGGTTGGCGGGAAGGCCGCAGTCCCCTGCCGGGACTGGACATTCGCAAAGCCCTGCACACCCTGTCGGAGTTGCGGCCCGTCAAGGGCAACCCCTTGTCGCTGCTGAGAACCGAAGACATTTTGCGCCTGCACCACACCCAGGATGCGGCCGACTCGATCCTGCCAGAGCACGTCTTGGGGGACGATCCCGAAGCGCAGGTGTCGGCGTTTTGGGCGGACATGCCGAGCCACGCCCGCCAGGCGCCGGTGCAGGTGGATGTCGTTTTGCATGTGACCACCGCGCTGCCCCAAACGCTGCGCTGCCTGCGACAGTTGCTGTGTGCGCCGATCCAGGCACCATGGCGCTTGTTGGTCATCTACAACGAGCACGAGGACAGCGACACCGCCGCTTGGTTGCGCAGTTTGGCTGCCCGTGACCTGCTGACGTGGTTGCCGCCCGTGGAAGGCCCGGTCGCAGGTTCACCGGTGCAGTTTCTGCATGCTTTGCACCGCGTCCAGGCGCGTGACGTGGTTTTGTTGGACAGCCACGTTCTGGTTCACGGGGATTGGTTGGATCGCCTGCTGAGGCACTTTGAGGCCATGCCCGATGTGGGGGCGCTGTGCGCACTGTCTGACGATGGTGGGCTGGCCGCCTATCCGGAGATGTTCTCGGCGGTGCCCGTGCCGTTGGAGAGTTCACCGGCGGACATGGACATGTTGGCCGCCCAAATCAACGCCCAAGGGCTGGTGCGCATGCCCACGCTGCTGCCACCGGGGCTGTTACTGCTGCGGCGCTTGGCCCTCAAGGACGGTGGGTTGCCGCGCAGTGGGTCGGACATCTGGGGTGCGTTGTGGGCACATTTGCAGGCGCACGGCTGGAGCAGTGCCGTGGCGTGCAATGTGTTCGTTGGCGTACAACGCACGGCAGGGGAGCGGGGTGCCGCAGAGCCTCATCCTCCCATGGCCGACCCGGTGCTGGCCGATTTCATCGCCTCCGATCCGCTTGGCCCGTGGCGTGCGCGGCTGGACGTGGCCCGGTTGCGGCGCATGTGCCGCCAGCGCAATGCCTTGCTGGTGTGTCATTCTCGTGGGGGCGGCACAGAGCGCCATTTGCTTGAACAAACCGAGCAGTTGCTTGCGCGTGGTTGGGGGGTGTTTGAACTGCGTCCGGTGGCGCGCACCCGATCGCTGTCGCTGCGGCATTTCAGCTTGTTTGGTTTGCCCAACCTGGGGCACATCTCGTTGGACGATGAGCAGATGCTGACCGAGGTGCTGTCGCTGTTGCACATCACGGATTTGCATGTTCACCACTTGATCGACTTTCCGCCAGACGCTGTCGAGCGCCTGGTGGCCCTGGCGCGGCAGCTCAAACTGCGCGTGCATGTGGCCGTGCATGACTACTATTTGGTTTGCCCTCGGGTCAACATGGTGTCCCAGCAAGGCCGCTTCTGTGGGGAGCCCGACACGTCGGCCTGCAACCGCTGCTTAAGCGATGGCCCCACTGGGCCCAACCCGAGCATCACCGCTTGGCGCCGTGCTTGGTTGCCTTTGCTGCATGCAGCAGAGCGGGTGGTGGTGCCAAGTCACGATGTAGCCGAGCGCTTGCATCGCATGCTGCCCGCACCGATTCCCCTGGTGGTGCAAGCGCACGAGGCGCCGCCGTCGCCGGGCTTGTCGGCTTTGCGGGCGGTTCGGCCAGGTGAGCCGCTGAAAGTGTTGGTGATCGGGGCCATCAGCCGCATCAAGGGGTTTGAAGTGCTGCTGGCGCTGGCGCGTACAGTGCGGGAGCAGGGGTTGAACTTGGAAGTGTCCCTGCTGGGCTTTTCCCCGGAAGATGGCCGCCTTGCCGGCCAGGGGGTGCGCTTGCTGGGCCCCTATTTCGATGCCGATTTGCCCGAGCGCATCAAGGCTGCGCAGCCTCACTTGATTTGGATTCCGTCGATTTGGCCCGAAACCTACTGTTATGTGCTGTCGGCGGCGCTGCGCAGTGGCACCCAGGTGGCCGTGTTCGATTTGGGCGCCCAAGCCGAGCGCGTGCGCGCCCATGACGAGCGCCACCTGTGCCTGCCCTTGACCTTGGCGGACGATCCCTTGGCGCTGGCGAACGCCTTGCTGGCTGGCAGCCTGAGTTTGTCGCGGACGGTCTGATGGCGGGGCCGGCTTGGTTGATGGCGCCACAGGCGCAGTACCGCGAGCCCGTGCGCGCTTGGTTGGTGCTGGATCAGCCCCCCTCACCGACCACAGACTACTATGTCCGCCCCCGTGCGGCCCAAGCAGGGGTGCCGGTGGCGTACCGCGCCATCCAAGACGATCCGAGCCCTGGCGATCTGAAACCCGGGACGTTGGTGATCATCGTGCGTTACGTGCGTCCCAAGTGGGTCAAAGCGTTGCGCGAGCACCAAGCGCATCTGGCGGGGGTGGTTTACCTGCTGGACGACGATTTGTTCGATCCCCAAGCTTGGCGGGACCTGCCGCTGGGTTATCGCTGGCGGCTGTGGCGACATCAACAAGCGTTGCGACCGTTGTGGCGGCGGCTGGTTTCCACCTACTGGGTGTCCACCCCCGCGCTGGCCCAGCGCTACCCGCAGTTGGGGGCCCAAGTCATGCCGCCGCTGCCGGCCTCCGATGAGGTCGAGTCTGTGCCGAGCTGGCCAGCCGCTGCGCCCTCACCGGGTCGGACGGTGCTGCTGTTCTACCACGGCACCCGCAGCCACCAAGCCGAAATGGCGTGGTTACAGCCGATCGTGGCCCAGGCGCTGGCGGCGTGTCCGCATCTGCATTTCGAGGTCATGGGCAACGGGCCCATTCAGCAGTTGTTCCGAGATTTACCACGCACACGGGTGTTGCATCCCATGAGCTGGTCGGCGTACTTGGCGCATTGCCGTTGGTTGGCCGATCAGCATCCTGGTCAGCGCATTGGCTTGGCACCGCTGCTGCCCTCGGCGTTCAACGCCGTGCGCTCCCACACCCGCGTGTGGGACATCGCTCGCTGCGCCGCCGTCGGTCTGTACGCCGATGAAGGCCCTTATGCCCAGGTGATTCGGCATGGTCAGGAGGGTTGGTTGTTGCCGCCTGTGGCTTCGGTTTGGTGCGAGGCCATCGTGTCGCTTTACCACGACGCCGAGCAACGCCAGCGCATGAGCCAGGCCAGCGTTCAGTTGGTGCAGCGCTGGGGGCGGTGTGACCGGTCAGCTACATTTGCGCCCGCATCTCCGCCACCGCGCACACCACCGACAGCATGAAAAGAAAACGATCCTGGATCGCCATCCCCCAGCGTGCGCTGGACGCCAAGATCATGTGGTGGAGCCTGTGCGGCCTGCGGTGGCTGCGGCGTCGCTGGGGCATCGGTCATGCCACGCTGACGGCTGAGATGCTGTTGACTCAGCGCACTGGGCTGTTCGACAAGGATTTCTACCAGTCCCAACTGCACCAGGCGCAGCTCAGCGCACAGGGCCAGTCGCTTCTTCAGCACTATGTCGAGCACGGTGATGCCCAGGGCTTGGCCCCGGCTCCGTTGTTCGACGTTGACCACTATGACGCCCACTGTTGTGCCGGCTCTGCGGCTCGGCGTGGCCTCAACCGAGCGCTGCACTACGCCTTGGTGGCGCGGTTTGCAAGCAAAACCCCGTCGCCGTGGTTCGACCCGGATCACTACTTGCGCACTTACCCCGACGTGCGGACCGCCGGAGTGGAGCCATTTGCCCACTTTTTGCACAGCGGTTGGAACGAGGGCCGAAGCCCCTTGCCGGGGTTGGACATCCAGCGTTTGCTGCGCTTGCGCCCAGGTTTGTATGCGGGCACCGCCCGAGCGGGCGATGGGTTGGCGGCACTGCACCTCTCAGCGGAGAACCGCGGTGCAGGCAACAAGCTGGCCGATGCCCTTCCCGACGTGTTGGATCCGCTGACGTGGGCCGATCTTCAGCCCCGCCGCTGGGCGACCGAGCCAACGCTCGATGTGTTTGTGCCGGTTTACGCGGGTCTGCGTGAAACCTTGCGCTGTTTGTGGACCGTGCTGACCACCCCTGTGCGAACACCACATCGCGTGGTGGTCATCAACGATGCCGGCCCTGAACCTGAATTGAACGCCATGCTGCGCAGCTTGGCGGCGCGGGATCTGTTCATCCTAGAGCAACACGAACGCAACCAGGGCTTCGTCAAGACGGTCAATCATGGCTTTCGCCTGGCGGCGGCGCGTGACGTGCTGATCCTCAACAGTGACACCGAGGTCTACAACGACTGGCTGGATCGGCTGGTGGCGCAGATGCACGCCCACCCCCGCCTGGGAACGCTCACGCCCTTGTCCAACAACGCCACGATTTGCAGCTATCCCCAGACGCTGATGGACAACCGCTTGCCCTTGGAGGTGTCCCATGCTGAGCTGGATCGGCTGGCTGCCCAGGTCAACAGTGGCCGCCATGTGCCTGCACCCACAGGGGTGGGTTTTTGCATGTACATCCGCCAAGAGGCTTTGGCGCAAGTGGGCGGTTTGGATGAACGTCACTTTGGCCGGGGTTATGGTGAGGAAAACGACCTGTGCCAGCGCATGTTGCGCAAAGGGTGGATCAACGGCATCGCTTGCGATGTGTACGTTCGCCATGTGGGGTCGGTGAGTTTCCAGTCGGAGGCCACCGGGCGGATTCGCAAGGCACTCAAGACCTTGGCCCGGCTGCATCCCAACTACGAAGCGGACGTGGCGCGTTACATCGCCGAAGATCCGACGCGCCCCAGCCGCGTGCGACTCGATTTGGCCCGCATGGCCCAGCACGCAACCGAGCGCAACGTGTTGCTGGTGTGTCACAACCGAGGTGGCGGCACGGAGCGCCACCTGATGGAGCAGGCCCGGGAGTTGGTCGATCAAGGGTGTGGGGTGTTTGAGCTGCGGCCAGCGGCCAAACCCGGCCCCTATGCCACGCTCACGCATGCCGATTTGCTGGGGTTGCCCAATCTGGCTGCGCTGGAGTTGCATCCCAGCGATCTGTTCGACGAAGCCTTGCGCCGGTTGCGCATCACCGAAATACACGTCCATCACTTGGTGGACTTTGACGCATCGGTGGGGCGCCATCTGCTGGCTGCCGCCCAGCGTCATCGGATTCCGATTCGGCTGACGGTTCACGATTACCACTGGATGTGCCCGCGTGTGAACCTGGTCACCCCGGCGGGGCGGTACTGTGGTGAGCCCGACGCGGCAGGCTGTGACCGTTGTTTGGCCCAGGCACCCGAGGTGCCGGGGGTTCGTTCGATCCGCGTTTGGCGAGAAGATGCACAGCGTTGGCTGCACACGGCCCGGCAGGTGGTGGTGCCTTCGGTGGACGTGGCGCGGCGTTTGGCAACCTTGGCGCCACACGCTACCGTGTCGCTGGAACCGCATGAGCACGACATTCAGCCGGGCATGGTGGCGCACCATCCGGCCCTGGCGCATGAGGGGGTGCGCGTGTTGGTGATTGGCGCCATCAGCCCCATCAAGGGCATGGATGTGTTGCTGGAACTGCTGCCGCTGGCGCGTGTTCAGCAGCCCGTTTGTGAGCTGCTGCTGCTGGGCTATTCGTCGGATGATGCCCGTCTGGCGGCGGCGGGGGTGCGGCTGCTTGGGCGTTACACAGACGACCAGTTGCTGGCCCGCATCGAACAAGCGGATCCCCACCTGATTTTCATCCCCTCGATTTGGCCGGAAACCTACTGCTACGTGCTGTCGGGTGCCCTGCGCAGTGGACGCAAGGTGGCGGTATTTGACCTAGGAGCCCAAGCCGATCGAACGCGCCAGCACGATGCCCAGCATCTGGTGCTGCCGTTGGCACTGGCCGAACAGCCAGACGAGTTGCTGGCCTGCTTGTTGAGTGCGGCCCGTTGCTGATGATATTCGTTTATCAAATTGCAGCTGGGAACTGGAGTACAGTAGCGCGCTTTGCAAGCCGAGCTGCCGTGGTTCGGTGTCTTCTTTGGTGATGCCTTTTCGTGATCAAGCGAACGCCCTTTCAAATCCAGCGTGCAGTGGTTTTTGCGCTGCTGATGCGCGAGTTGAAAACCCGCTTTGGTGGACACTGGACAGGGGTTCTGTGGCTATTTCTCGACCCACTGCTGAAGCTGGCCATGTTAACGTGGCTTTTCACCGTTGTGCGTGGGCACGCCAAACACGGGGTGTTTGATTTCGCTGTTTTTTTGTTTGTCGCCATGGTTCCCTTCCAACTGGGAGTGAGTTTGTGGAAACAGTTAATGAATGGCGTCAAGGCGAACAAAGGTTTGTTTGGGTATAAACAAGTCAAACCGCTGGATACGCTCATTGCGCGAACTATTCTCGAGTTTTCGATCAGCGTGGTGGTCTTTTTGGTTGGGTTGATTGTATTGGAACGGTTGGGATTTAACATCATGTGGCCTGCGGATTTGCTGGCGTACCTGATGGGGGTTCTTGCATTTGTCATGATTGGGTTTGGATTGGGGCTGGTGAGTGCGGTTGGTGTTAATTATTTGCCGCGCTTAGAGATGGTTATCTCGATGTTATCCATGCCTTTGCAAATCATTTCTGGGGTGATGTTTCCGCTGTCCTCATTGCCGCGTGAAGCGACGGATTTTCTACTTTACAACCCATTGTTGCACTTGGTCGAAATTTTGCGGGCCAGTTTTCTGCCTGGGTACCAAATGCTGCAAGGAACCAGCGTGACGTATCCAATGGTTTGGATTTTGATTTGTTGGTCGTTGGGGTTGTTGATGTATTGGGTGCGCCGGCGAGAGTTGGCCGAAGGCCGACGCTGAGGAGCCAGGCATGATTGAACTGGTGAATCTGACCAAGTATTACCCGACTCCATTGGGTCGGCACTACGTGTTCAAAAATCTGAATTTTGTTTTCCCGGAGGGCGCCAACATTGGTTTGATGGGGCGCAACGGGGCGGGCAAAAGCACGCTGATGCGTGTCATGGGTGGGTTGGATCGGCCAGATGAAGGCTTCGTTCGCACGCAAAAGTCGATTTCTTGGCCGGTGGGGCTCAGTTCTGCCATTCAAAGCTCACTGACAGCGCGAGACAACGTTCGCTTCGTCTGCCGTTTGTATGGCGCTTCACCGCAGGAAGTGAAAGAGCGCATGCAGTTTGTCGAGGATTTCGCCGAGCTGGGTAAGTTCTTTGATCTGCCGATGAAAACATACTCATCCGGCATGCGTGGGCGGGTGGCTTTTGGGCTGAGTCTGGCGTTTGATTTTGATTATTATCTGGTGGATGAGGGGATGGCCACCGGCGATCCCATTTTCAGAAAAAAAGCGCAGGCGCTGTTTCGCCAGAAAATCAGCAAGTCCAACCTGATTTTGGTGTCCCACAATACGAAAGACATTCTCGATTTGTGTAACACCGTGGTGGTTCTTGAAGGCGGAGTGGCGACTTTGTACGAAGATGTTGCAGAAGGCCTCTCGATCTACGAGAACATGCAGAAAAAATCATCCCCACGCCGCTTGAAGGCTTCTGGACGAGATTTATGAAATTGCTCACTCTATTGTCACCACGCCGGTTGGCCTTGTTGCTGGTGGCTTTGCCCATGCTGCTGGCCAGCCTTTTTTATGCCACCATGGCGGCCGACCGTTACGTCAGTCACACCGTCATTAGCATGCGGGACGTTTCGGGCGTCAGCAGCAGCACGGGCACATCGGGTCTGTCTGCGCTGCTGGGCGGTGGCGGAAGCAGCCCCGCCTATTCGGATTTGATGTACCTGCAAACGTATGTCTACTCCATGGACATGCTTAAGCGGCTCGACCAAAAGTTGAACCTGCGCGCTCACTACACGTCGCCCAGTGCAGACTTCATTTTCCGTTTGTCCACCAGCGCCACGGACGAAGAGTTTTTGGAGTACTTCCGCAACCGCGTCACCATGACGCATGACGACTTGGCGGGTTTACTCACCTTCGATGTGCAGGCTTTTGACAAAGCCACCGCTCAGCGCATCGCCAAGGCGATCTTGGACGAGTCGGAGCGCTTCACCAACGACTACATGCACCGCCTCGCACGTGAGCGCATGGGATTCGCAGAGTCCCAGACCACAGAGACGCAGGCTCGGCTGGAAAAAGCCAAGGCCGATGTGCTGGCGTTTCAGGTGAAGAACAAATGGCTGGATCCCATGTCGCAGGCCACCGCCAATTCGAGCTTGACGGCGACGTTGCAAAACACGCTGGCGCAGCAGGAGGCGGCACTGCGGGCGGCGCAGTCGTTCCTGAGCGACGATTCATTCCAAGTCAAAACGCTGCGTGGCCAAATGGACGCCACCAAGGCACAACTGGAGGCGGAGCGCAACCGGTCGGTGTCTCCGCAAAATGGCGGTGCCCAGTTGGCCAGCCTGACGATTGAGTACCAAGGGCTGATGACGCGGGCGTCCTTCGCAGAGGAAGCCTACAAGGCAGCCATCCAGACCTTGGAAGCGGCCCGGCTTGACACCATGCGCAAACTCAAGTCGCTGGTGGTGGTGGAGCCGCCCACCGTGCCAGACCAGGCGCTCTACCCGCGCCGCTTGTACAACCTGCTGACCTTGTTGGCGGTCTGTGGCATGGTCTTGACCATCGTCCATCTGATTTTGGCCACCATTCGCGAGCACCAGGACTGATTCATCATGCTGTCTCGAATTCTTCGTCGTCTCCCTTTGCTGGGCTTGTGGGTGGCTGTGTTGGGGCCCGTGTCGCTGTATGCCCAGAGCGCTTCCTCGGCTGAACCGTCGCTGGCTGTACCGTCTTCGCAAGCCGGTTTGGTCGGGGGTGCCGGCACGTCGCTGGCGATGCCGACCCCGGTGGCAGCGCCAGCGCCCACCGCAGCCCCTGCACCCGCCACCGCGTTGCCGTTCCCCACTTCTCCGTCCGGTTTGGGCGGCACGGTGGTGTTTGGCTCTCAGATGTTCGTGGGCCGGTTTGCCAACATGCCCTTCACGGGGTTCAACCCGGATTACCAGATCGCGGTGGGCGACCGGGTGCTGTTGCGCATCTGGGGTGCGGTGACCTACGAGGCTTACCAAAACGTCGATCCGCAGGGCAACATCTTCATTCCCAATGTCGGGCCGGTGTCGGTGCTGGGGGTGCAGAACAAAGACCTGAACAAGCAGGTCGAAGCCCAAGTGCGGCGCACCTTCCGCGCCAATGTCGGGGTGTACGCCTCGCTGGACTCGGCCCAGCCTGTGCGCATCTACGTGACGGGCTTTGTGCGCGCCCCGGGTCTGTACGGCGGGGTGTCCTCGGATTCGGTGCTGAACTTCATCGACAAGGCCGGTGGCATCGATCCCGATCGCGGCAGCTACCTGTCTGTCAAGGTGCTGCGTGGCGGCAAGCCGCGTGCCAACATCAACCTGTATCGCTTCCTGCTGGACGGTGAGCTGGATCGCTTGCAGTTCCAAGATGGGGACACCGTCGTGGTACTGCCGCGCCAGCACACGGTGACGGTGATGGGCGAAGCGCAGAACGCTTATGTGTTCGAGTTGGATCGCCCCGAAGTGAGTGGATCCGACATCTTTTACATGGCTCGCCCGAAGCCGACAGCCACCCACGTCAGTGTGGTGCGTAACACCGGGGTGCAGCTCACCAGCGAGTACCACCGCCTGGCCGACGCCAAGCCGGTGATGGTTCGCAGTGGGGATTTGGTGACGTTCACGGCGGACAAATACACCACCACTTTGCTGGTGCGTGTCGATGGCGATCAGCAGGGTGATCGCTCTCTGGTCATGCCAGTGGGCGCTACGCTCAAGGATTTGATGGCCCGTCTCAACCCATCGCCGCGTGCCAATTTGGATGGGGTGCAGTTGTTCCGCAAGTCGGTGCAGCAGCGCCAGAAAGCCAGTTTGGAAGTAGCGCTGCGCAACCTGGAAACCGCCGCGCTGACCGCCCGCTCTTCCACCACCGAAGAGGCCAATCTGCGCAAATCCGAAGCCGATTTGATGCTGAACTTCACGGCGCGTGCCCGTTCGATCCAGCCGCTGGGCCAAGTGGTGCTGACCGACCGTGAGGAGGCCGACAAGCTGTTGCTGGAAGACGGTGATGTGCTCAACATCCCGACGCGCAACCACCTGGTGCTGCTCAGCGGCGAGGTGTTGTTCCCGAATGCACAGGTGTACTCGCCGGGGGCTTCGGTGGACGACTACGTGCAGTTGGCCGGTGGCTACACCCAGAGCGCCGACACGTCCAAGCAAATTGTGCTGCGCAGCAATGGCAGCGTGGCGCCATCGGGCAGCAACCCTGAGCCGGGGGATGAAATCCTGATCTTGCCGAAGATCGAGTCGAAGAACATCGAGGTCACCCGCTCGGTGACGCAGATCCTGTACCAGATTGCCATCAGTGCCAAGGTGGCGCTGGGCCTCTGAGGATGGGGGAGGCATGACGCATCCGCTGTGGCGGTCGTTGGGCAGGCTGCTGGGGCGGGCTCACCAGAATCGCAAAAAATCGGCCAGCGCTGGGTTGTCCAAGCGCATCCCAGCGCCCCACGGGAGTGGGGGGCACATCGAATGGGTGGCCTGCACCCCTGGGGGTGATGCCTTCGTTGTCGGCTGGGTGGCGCACGATCCGGCGCTCACGGCCTGGCTGGAATGTGCCGATGGGCGGCGCCTGCCGCTGGCATCAGCCTTTCGTTTCACGCGCCAAGACTTGGTCGATAGCCACCACCCCGCCCTGGTGCGCACCCGGGCGGTGGATGCGGCTTTCATGATGGCGGTGCCCGGCGTCGCCGACGGCGCCCGGCTGCGTTTGGTCTTGAGTGACGGTGGGGCGCGCACTTGGTGGGTGTCTGACGCCGTGGCCCATCCGTTGCCGCCGCACCCCGTGGCTGCGTTCAAAGCCATGATGGAGCGCTTTTCGCCACGCGGTCGGCTGGTGGAGCGGTTCACCAAGGTGGACAGTGCGTTGCTGGCGCCGTTGCGTGCCCAGCAGTGTGCCGCGTGGTCGCAGTTGCCGGTGGATGTCCATGACCTGGGGGTTCCCGTCGCCGCGCCGCAGGTCAGCATCATCGTGCCGCTGTACAGGCGCATGGATTTTGTCGAACCCCAGTTGCTCAAGTTCAGCCGCGATCCGTGGTTGCGGGCCCACGCCGAAATCATCTACGTGGTGGACGACCCCACCTTGGTGGAGCCCATGCTGCTGGAAGCCGCCGCGTGGTTTGACCTCTACCAAGTGCCTTTCCGCTGGGTGTGGGGCCATGCCAACCGGGGTTTTTCGGGGGCGAACAACTTGGGCGTGTCGGTGGCCCGGGCCGATCGGTTGCTGTTTCTCAACAGCGATGTGTTCCCGACCGAACCCGGCTGGCTGGCGCCGATGCTGGAGGTGCTGGCCCAGCGCCCCGACCTCGGCCTGGTGGCACCGCTGCTGCTGCACACCGATGGCACGGTGCAACATGCGGGTATGACCTTCCGCTGGGCCCATGACTTGGGTGTGTGGACGAACATCCACCCCAATCAGGGGCTGGATCCGGCGCTGTGTGTGCCTCCCGGCGTGCGCGAACACCCGACGGTGACGGGTGCGTGCGTGCTGTTGCGCCGTGGCGATCTGGCTGCCGTGGGGGGATGGGACACGGGTTACTTGATCGGAGACTTCGAAGACTCCGATCTGTGCCTGCGCTTGCGGGCGCGGGGCCTGGGCTGCGCCTGCTTGAACGACGTGCGTTTGACGCACTTGGAGCGCCAATCCTTCAGCAGCTTGGGGGACGATGGATTCCGCCATGCCGTGGTGATTTTGAACGCGGT
Source organism: Vitreoscilla filiformis (assembly GCF_002222655.1). Lineage (GTDB taxonomy): Bacteria > Pseudomonadota > Gammaproteobacteria > Burkholderiales > Burkholderiaceae_C > Ideonella > Ideonella filiformis. Next base: position 1,208,983 of record NZ_CP022423.1, read on the forward strand.
GCGGCAGCAGCAGCGCTGGGGCGAGGCCATTGCCGAGCAGGTGAAAGGGGCCTCGGTATGAGCCGTGCGCACAACATTTTGGTGATCGCTCATGGTCACCCCGATTTCAGCTTGGGAGGCGGGGAGATCGCCGCCTACAGCCTGTTCCAGCATTACCAGCAGCACCCGGATGTGGCCCAGGCCACGTTTTTGGCCCGCGCCGAAGATCCGGCGGGTGCGCCCACAGGCCATTTGTGTGCCCGCCGTGCCAACGAATACCTGTGGTACCAAGGCATGCGCGACTGGTTCTGGCAAGGCACCGCCCACCGCGACAGCCTGCGCACCCGCTTTGTCGATTTGCTGCGGGCCCTGCGGCCAACGGTGGTGCATTTGCACCACTACGTCCATCTGGGGTTGGACATCCTGAGTGTGATCCGCCAGGTGCTGCCGGACACGCGCATCTACCTGACGTTGCACGAGTACATCGCCATCTGTCGCCATTACGGTTTGATGATCAAACCAGACTCGATGGAGCTGTGCAAACAAGCCACCCCGCAAGACTGCCACCGCTGCTACCCAGCCCATTCGAGTGAAGACTTCTGGCTGCGCCAGCAGTTTTTCCAAGATCGCTTGGCGGTGGTGGACGGGTTCATCGCCCCGAGTGAGTTTTTGCGCCAACGCTACATCGCCTGGGGGCTGGACGCCCAGCGCATCGTCACCATCGAGAACGGCCAGCCGGAGCGCACGCCGCTTCCCGCCCGGGCCCTGGCGCCGGATGAGCGTCGCAACCGCTTCGCTTTTTTCGGGCAAGTGAACCCGTACAAGGGCCTGGATTTGCTGTTGCAAGCCCTCGCGTCGTTGCCCTCGGAGGTGCAGAAGCGCTTGGTGCTCGAAGTGCATGCCGCGCACTTTGACAAGCAGTCCCGCGAGCTGCGCAAGCGCATTCAGCGCTTGTTGGATCCGCTGGTCGAGGCGGGGGTGGTGCAGTGGATGGGGCCCTATCGCCCAGAGGACATGCGCCGGCGCTTGGCCCACATCGACTGGGTGTTGGTGCCATCGATCTGGTGGGAAAACTCGCCGCTGGTGATCCAAGAGGCATTCAGCGCCGGGCGCCCCGTGATTTGTTCGGACATCGGTGGCATGGCCGAGAAGGTGCGCCATGGGGTGGACGGCCTGCATGTGCCGGCGGCCAACGCACTCGAATGGGCACGCACCCTCAGCCAAGTGGCCGAGCTGCCCGGGTTGTGGGAACAACTGGCGGGGCACATTCGCCCGGTGTTCACACACACCCAGTCGGTGCAGGCACACTTGGACGTCTTTGCGGCGTGAGGTGAATGATGGCGCATCGTGACCCTGCATGGTGGAACCTGCGCCGACCCCATTGGCGAACAAGCGCCTGGGTGTTCGGGCTGCTGGTGCTGTTTTGGGCGTCGTGGGTTCACGCGGGTGAACGCGAGGAAGCGTTGTGGCTTCAACGCCTGAGTTTTGGGGTCACGCCGCAAAGCCTGGCGGACGTTCAACGCACGGGCCGCGAGGCTTGGTTGGCCCAGCAGTGGCGCCGGGACATGCCGCTGGCGTCCGTCCCTGCGGTTCAGGCGCGCATTGAGAATTTGAAGGTCTCGCAGCTCACGGGGCTTCAGGCGTTGGCGCAAGTGCAGGCCCAGCGTGCCTTGCTGCGCGAGCGAACCGACCCGGCCAGTGCCGCCATGCAGCGCAAGCAGCGCAAGCAGCTTCGCAGTGAGTTGGATGCCTTACAAGGCCAGGCCATCCAGCGCACGCTGCTCAGAGCCGTCTACAGCCCCCAGCCCTTGCGTGAGGTGCTGACGTGGTTCTGGTTCAACCACTTCAACGTGGTGGCCGAGGGGGATTTTGTCCTCCAAGCCATGGTGGGGGACTATGAGCAGAACGTCATCCGCCACCACGCGACGGGCCGTTTCCGCGATCTGCTGCAAGCCGTGGCCACACACCCAGCCATGCTGGTCTACCTGAACAACGACCGCAACGTGCGCGGCCACATCAACGAAAACTACGCCCGCGAGCTGATGGAGCTGCACACCCTGGGCGTCGATGGGGGTTATACCCAGCAGGACGTGCAACAACTGGCGCGCATCCTCACAGGCTTGAGCGTGGGCCGACCAGGTGACAGCCGGTTGCCAGATGGGGCCGTGAGCCTGTCGGGGGGGCTGGCGCTGTTTCTGCCCCGTCGCCATGAGCCAGGGCCCAAAACCTTGCTGGGGCGGACGCTGGATCAGGACGGTTGGGCGCAGATCGAGCAAGCGCTGGACATGCTGGCACACCATCCTGCAACGGCCCGCTACATCAGCCTCAAGTTGGCGCGCTATTTCGTGGCCGATGAGCCTTCGCCCGATTTGGTGCAGCGCCTGAGCCGCCGCTTTTTGGACACCGAGGGCGACATCGCGGCTGTGATGCAGACCTTGGTGAACTCACCCGAATTCGCCGCCTCGCTGGGGCGCAAGTTCAAGGATCCGGTTCACTACGTGGTGTCGGCGGTGCGGCTGATGCTGCCGAACGACCCGGTCGAATTGCGGGTGGCGCGGCTGCAAGGGTGGTTGCGGCAGTTGGATGAACCGCTGTACGGGCGCCGCACGCCCGATGGTTATCCGCTCGTGGCCAGTGCGTGGAACGGCTCCGGACAGATGACTCAGCGTTTCGAAGTGGCCCAGCAGATCGCCAAAGCCCAGCACCTGGACTTGCCAGAAGCCGGTGGCATTCGCTTGTTGGGCCCGCAGGACGAATTCAGCCAGCGGGTGTGGTTGCCGGGTTTATCCAGCCGCTCGCGTGAGGTGTTGCAAGAAGCCCAAGCGCATCCCGTGGTTTGGCGGCGCTTGCTGCTGTCCACACCCGAATTCATGTTCCGTTGAGGTGTGCCATGAGTGACTGGAATCGCCGCGACAGCCTGCGCTGGCTGGGGGGTTTGGCCGCGAGTGGGTGGCCGGGTGTGCAATTGTTGGCCGCCCCGGCGGCGGGATCGCAGCGCCTGCTGGTGGTGATGCTGCGCGGGGCCTATGACGCGACCAACACCCTGATCCCGTACAGCAGCAGTTTTTACTACGAGGCCCGCCCCAACCTGGCGATTGCCAAACCCGGATCGGACGCGCTGTCCGCACTGGAACTGACCGCCGACTGGGGTTTGCATCCCGCCCTGCGCGCCAGTTTGCTGCCGTTGTGGCAGGCCAAATCCTTGGCTTTTGTGCCGTTCAGTGGGTTGGAGGATCCCTCGCGCAGCCACTTCGAGATGCAGGACAAAATCGAGTTTGGCCGTGGCAGCCGCTCCAACGATTACAGCTCGGGCTTCTTGAACCGATTGGCCGCAGAGCTGTCGCCCACCCCCCGCGCTTTGGCGTTCACGAACACCTTGCCGCCGATTTTTCGCGGGTCGGTGCGTGTGCCCAACATGGCGCTGGAGCGGGGTGGCATCCCCCCGGTTTCCTCGCAGGAAGCCCTGCAAACAGAGCAGATCGTCCGCATGTACCAGGACACGCCGCTGGCAGCGCCCGTGCGTGAGGGCTTCGACACCCGCCAGCGTGTTCAGCAAGACCTGGCTGGGGAAATGGAAGCCGCTTCGCGGGGGGCGACCGCCCCTCGCGGCTTGGCCCGGTCGGCCCCGCGCATCGCCAAGCTGCTGCGGGACAGCTACCGCATCGGCTTCATCGACGTGGGGCGCTGGGACACCCATGTCGCCCAGGGGGGCGCCACGGGGATGCTGGCCGATCGCCTGTCCGAGTTGGGAGACGGTTTGGCCATCTTGGCGCGTGAGTTGGGGGATGTGTGGGCCCACACCACGGTGGTGGTGGTGAGTGAGTTTGGCCGTACTTTCCGAGAGAACGGCAACCGGGGCACAGACCACGGGCACGGCAGTGCGCTGTGGGTGCTGGGCGGCAGTGTGCGCGGTGGGCGGGTGCTGGGAGAGCAAGTGGCCAGCCAGCCCCAAACCCTGAATGACAACCGCGACTGGCCCGTGCTCAACGACTACCGTGCGGTGCTGGCCGGTTTGTTTGGCCGTTGGTATGGCTTGTCGCCGGCGGCCCTGGCGCGTGTTTTTCCGGGTGCCCCGCCGCAGGATGTGGGCCTGATCTGACAATGGTGCTCGGAAAACACTGGTCAGCCGTCAAAAGAGCGTGATAGAGTTCCCAGCTTATGTGTAACGCCGCCTATTTTTTTGCTTACTTTTGGTTCTCGCCCCGACCGGCGGCTGGAGAGGCAAACGTGCGCGGCTGAACGCAAGCGAACACCCCCAACAAACCGCCGGCCCAGCCCGGCGGTTTTTTTTCGCCGGTTCAGGCCAGGCACCCAGCCCCAGGAGATGACTCGATGAACGCCAAAGCCACTGTCAGCGCAGGTTCTGCCCCGTGGAATCAGGAGCGCACCAGTGAAACCGATGATCAGCGAATCCAGAAAGTGACTGTCTTGCCTCCGCCCGAACATCTGATCCGCTTCTTCCCGATCGCCGGCACACCGGTCGAAAAGTTGGTGAAGGACACCCGCCATGCCATCCGCCAGATCATGACCGGCAAGGACGATCGTCTGCTGGTGGTGATCGGCCCGTGCTCGATCCACGATCCGGCTGCCGCGATCGATTACGCCCAACGCCTCAAGGCCCTGCGCGATGAATACGCCGACACCCTGGAAGTGGTGATGCGCGTCTACTTCGAAAAACCCCGCACCACCGTGGGCTGGAAGGGCCTCATCAACGATCCATACCTCGACGAGAGCTTCCGCATCGATGAAGGTCTGCGCATCGCCCGCCAGTTGCTGTTGGAAATCAACCGCCTGGGCGTGCCGGCTGGCAGCGAGTTTCTGGATGTGATCAGCCCGCAGTACATCGGGGACTTGATCGCCTGGGGCGCCATCGGGGCGCGCACCACGGAAAGCCAAGTTCACCGCGAGCTGTCTTCGGGCCTGTCGGCGCCGGTGGGCTTCAAGAATGGCACCGATGGCAACCTGAAAATCGCCGTCGATGCGATCCAAGCTGCCAGCAAGCCGCACCATTTCTTGTCGGTTCACAAAAACGGCCAAGTGGCCATCGTGCAGACCAAGGGCAACAAGGATTGCCACGTCATCCTGCGCGGCGGCAAGACCACCAACTACGACGCCACCAGCGTCGCCGCCGCTTGCAAGGAGCTGGAAGCCTCCAAGCTCACCCCGACCTTGATGGTGGATTGCAGCCATGCCAATTCCAGCAAGCAGCACCAGCGCCAGATCGACGTGGCCAAGGACATCGCCGCGCAGATCAAGGGCGGTAGCCGCAGCGTGTTCGGCGTGATGGTGGAAAGCCACCTCGTCGCTGGGGCGCAAAAGTTCACCCCGGGCAAGGACGACGCGAGCAAACTCTGCTACGGCCAGAGCATCACCGATGCGTGCATCGGTTGGGATGACTCGGCTGAAGTGCTGGCACTGTTGGCCCAAGCGGTCAAGAAGCGTCGCGGTTGAGCGGGCGGTCGCGAGGGCTGTGCGGTCAGGCCGTCATTCGGCGGCTTGGCTGGCGAGTCGCTCGCTTTTCCAGTACACATCGTCACCGCCCAACCCATCGAGGTTGGCGCGGTTGAGCACACGGGCCAGCACGAACAACAGGTCGGATAACCGGTTCAGGTACTGGCGTGGCGCCGCGTTCACCGCCTCGCCGGATTGCGCCAGTTCCACCACCGCCCGCTCGGCCCGGCGCGCCACGGCACGGGCCACATGCGCCAAAGCCGCGCTGCGACTGCCGCCCGGCAGGATGAACTCCGCCAAGCGCGGCAGTTGGGCGTTGTAGTGCGCCAGCGCTTCATCCAAGCGCAACAAGGCGTCTTCCTTCAGCAGGCTGTAGCCGGGAATGCACAGCTCGCCGCCCAGGTTGAACAGTTCGTGTTGGATGGTGAGTACCAACTCACGTACATCGTTGGGCAGGGGTTCGGCGAGCAGCACACCCAAGTGGGAGTTCAGCTCATCCACATCGCCCATGGCGGTGATGCGCAGGTGGGTTTTGGGCACGCGCTGGCCGTCGCCGAGACCAGTGGTGCCATCGTCGCCGGTGCGGGTGGCGATTTGTGAGAGTCGATTGGCCATGGGCCGACAGTGTAGACAAGCCGGCCTGGCCCGTTGGCCGTCAGGGGTTCAGGCGTTGCGCGCCACGTCCACACACACCAGCGCTGGCAGAGGCCCCCAGCGCAACGTGATGGCGTAGGGGCGCTGGCGCACCCGGGCCGTGACGCCGGTGGCGCCCATCAGTTTGATTGGCACCGAGATGCCCAAGGTCGGGCCAAAGTTTTTGCGGGCGTTACCTGCCAGGGTGTTGGCAATCTCGCCGACCGCATCCAGCAAGTGGGTGTCGCTGAGGTCGGTTTCGCCTTGCAGTACCAGCACTTCGCGCAACAACTGGGCGGGCATCGACACCATCACCTGCCCGCTGTAACTGCCCGAAAAGCTGACGATGCCGTTGAACTCGTAGCCCTCGACCGCTTCCGTGGCCAAGTAAGCCGAGGTGATTTTCGGGTCTTGGCCGGTGGTCACTTTGAAGTAGTTGCGCACCGAGTCCACGAACAGTTTGAGTTCTTCGTCGTTCAGAGCGTTCATGTTGCGTCCATCAGTTCGAGCAGGGCCATGCGCAGCTCATCGTCGGAAAACGGCTTGTTGACGAAACCGCGTGCGCCTTGGCGCAAGGCAGCGATGGCGGTGGCTTTGTCCGTCAGTGCGCTGACCACCAGGATGTTGGTCTTGGGCATCATTTGCAACAGCTTGGTGATGCATTCCACCCCATCCATTTCGGGCATGGTCAAGTCCATGGTCACCAGTTCAGGGCGGTGGCGTGTGGCCAAGGCCAGCGCCTCGACCCCATTGGCCGCCTGGGCCACCACATGGACTTGGCCGATCATGCCGTTTTGCACCAGCCGGGTGATGCGGGATCGGATCATGTTCGAGTCATCAACAATCATCATGCGCATGGCATGTTTCTCCTCGTGGGTTCGGTGGGCTGTCCGGCTCAGCCCGCGAACAGAATCTGAAATTCGGTGTACTCACCCGGGATGGAGGTCAGCCGCACGTGGGCACCCATGCGCTGAATGTTCGCCATGACCACGTCCAAGCCCACCCCCCGGCCTGCGTGCATCGAGACTTCCGTGGCCGTCGAAAAGCCTGGGCGGAAGATTTGCTGAATCAACTGGCGGTCGTTCAAGGTGGCGAGTTGTTCCTCGGTGTACCACTTGAGCGCCAGCAGCCGCTCGCGCACCTTGGCAGCGGAGATGCCGGCGCCATCGTCGCGTACGCGCAGCACCCAGCCATCGGTTTGGTGCGTCAGGGTCACGTCGATTTTGCCTTCGGCGGGTTTGCCAGCGGCCTTGCGCTGCTCCGGCCCTTCCAGACCGTGGGCCACGGCGTTGCGCGCCAGTTGCACGGTGATTTCGCGCAGCAGGTCTTGCTGTTCGGGTTCCAAGTCGAGCAGGCTGCCCAGGCGCACATGGCTGAAGACGCGCTTGCCTTGGTCTTGCGCCACTTGCTGGATGAGGGATGTCAGGGTGGCATTGATGGTTGTGAGGCTGGCTTCGGCGGTGTCGGCTGTGTTGCTGGCGCTTTGGGTGCGCACCATGCTCTTGAGCGCACCGATTTTGTTGAGCAAGTCTTCCAGCAGCGCTGGCAGGCTCAACAGGGCATCGCCCATTTGCGGGGAGCCCACACCGATTTGGCGGATGCGCTGCAACTCGCTTTCAAACTGGTGGGCCTGCTCGGACAACAGGCTGAGGTTGAGCATCGACGAGTCGCCCTTGATCGCGTGGACGCGGCGAGCCGCCGACTCCAGCGCCTTGATCACCGCCGCTTCGTTGGCCGCTGAGGCGGTGCTGCGCAACAGGTCATTGACTTCCAGCAACCCCGCTTCGGCCCGGCTGACAAACTGGCGCAACGTGGTCGGGTCGGCTGAGACGGCGGCCATGAGCATGGCAAATTCGCTGCGGGCGCGGGCGCGGTCGGTTTCCAGGCGCTGCGAGAGGTGGACGCGCTCGGTCACATCTTGCACTGTCACCAGCAGGTGGCGCACGCTGTCGCCGACCTGGGCGCGGTTGAATTGGAACGACAGGTAATGCTGGGTGTTTTGCCCCAAGCGGTTTTTCAGCGTCAGACCGACTTCGACCAAGGGGTTGATGCTCTGCACCAAAGACTCTTTGACGTGCGGTTGGAACAACAAGTCCACATAACTGCGGGCGGCCTCCAAGTCCGAGGCTGAAACGAGCGGCATCAACACATCAAAGAAAGGGTCGCCCGGGTTGAGCGGCCGACCGAACAGCGACTGCGTGGACTGGGAGATTTGCGTGCCCAGGCGGAAGTCCGGGGTGATCAGGAACAGACCTTCGCGCACGCTGCTGAGGATTTCGCGGTTTTCTTCGTTGGCCGCTTCCACCGCCGCGTCCGACAAGCGCAGCCGGCGCACAAACTTGAACAAAATGAACACGAAGTTCAGCATCGCCAGTACGATGCCGCCGGTCTGCACCATGCGCAGCGTTCCGGCCAGTTCGGACGCCCCGGCTTCCAGGGCGGTGGTCAGGCTGTTCATCAGCCCCAGCAATTTGACGTTGTTCGCCTTGGCGTACGTGACGGCGGTTTGCAGATCTTCCAAGCCGTACTTGTTGCTCAACACCGGTTCCAGGTGCTGTTTGTAGGGCTCCCACAGCTCCGTGGCCTGTTGCAGCACATGGGCAGCTTGGGGTGTGCGTGCGGCATCCAGGAACACGGGTTTGCCGTCCCCACCCGGCACGGTGGCGCCGTGTTTGAAGCCGTTCAGGCTGGCGTCAAACAGCTTGACGGCGCCGCGCAACTCCTCCAAATCAGCCATGGCCGGCTGGCCTTGCTGCACGCTTGACTCAAAGCTCAACAGCGCCTTGGTCATCCGTTGCGAAAGCATCCGTTGCCGTCCGGACAGGTTGATGCCAATGGCATCCTGGCCGATCTGGTAGGAGGTGTAAAAGTTCAGCACCAGCACACCCAGGTCGAACAGCAGGAAGAACGCCACCGCGATCACAATTTCGCGGTACTTCCCCAAGTTCAGCCAGCCAGCGCGGCGGGTATCAGCCCCTTGAGGAGCGGCAGCAGTGGAACGGGACATCAACGGCACCTCGGCGAAAAAACACGGCCACACCCTCGCAGGCGGTGCGCCAAAAAGGTGCGCACATGCAATGTGGCACAGCGTCCAATCCTAGCGGGTGAGGCTGTCCCCACCGTCGTTTTCACGCCCAGGCGGGCTGTGAAAACTCAAAAGTACAGGGCGATGACCGCTACAAACCAGCCGTCGTCGATGACTGGCCAGGCCATGGCGCGGTGCAAGCCGGCTGTTTGGGCGGCGGGCCAGGGGACTTGCGCGAGGTCGTGGGTGATCTGCGGGATGCCGCGTTCCCAAGCTTGCCCGACCAGGGTGTGGCCGGAAGCCACCGGTGGCGCTGCTGTGGTGGGGCCCAGTTCACCGGCGGTTTCGCAAAAGCCGGCGTGCAGTTGCAGGACGTGGCCAGTGTCGTCGCGCATCCACACTTCGATACGCTGGGCGATGGGGGTGCCCAATGCGGACAAAAAAGCCAGCACATGCGTGCTCAAACCGGGGGTGGAGCAGGGCAGGGCCAGCCCTCGGTTGATGCCGACGCGCTGGGCGCTGTCGGTGCGCAAAAAGCTGTTGGCGCGGCCCAAATTCGGCAAGAAAACAGGGGCGCCTTGTTGCCAAGCTTGACCGGGCAAGCCAAACCCCGCCCGGAAACTGGTGCGCCGGGAGATGTATTCGAAAGCTTCGGCGGTGCGGCCATAGTGGCCATCGAGCAGGGTCAGGTCGTGGCTTTGGCGCGGGTCGTTGTGCCAGACCTCAATGGCCCCCGCGTGATCCTCGCCATCGCCGCAAAAAAACACCACAACGGCGGCCAAGTAGTCACCATGGAAAACCGGCAGGGCGATGGCGCAGGTCAACCCGTCCGCCAAGGCCGCTTCGGTGCGTAAAAAATAGCTGCCCTCAAATTGGTGCAGTACCACGGGGGCGGCGGTTTCCCAGGCGCGGCCAGGCACGCCTTGGCCGCGCTGGAAGCACATGTCCGGGCTGACCTCACCGAGTCGGGAGCCTGGGGGGTACAGCCCACCGCCGTACACCAGGCTGCTGCGGTCTGGGCTGGGGAGCCAGTATTCAGTGGCCTGGATGAAGGTTTTCATGCGGCCACCTTCTCCACATGGGCTTGGCGGGTGTAAAGGAAGTCGATCACTTCCTTGCGGCACTGCACGTAATGCCGATCCTCGGCCAGTTCCACGCGGTTGCGTGGTCGGGGCAGATCGACCCGCAAAATCTGGCCGATGGTGGCCGCCGGGCCGTTGGTCATCATGACAATGCGGTCGGACAGCAGCACGGCCTCGTCCACATCGTGCGTCACCATGATCACCGTGCTCTGCGTGCGGGCGACGATTTTGAGCAGCTCGTCTTGCAGCTTGGCGCGGGTCAGGGCGTCCAAGGCGCCGAAGGGTTCGTCCATCAGCAACACCTTGGGCTCCATCGCCAGCGCCCGGGCGATGCCCACGCGCTGCTTCATGCCGCCCGAGATTTCCCCGGGCCGCTTGTGCGTGGCGTGGGCCATGTTGACCAGTTGCAGGGCTTCGTTGGTGCGGTCTTTGAGCTGGGTTTTGCTCTCTTTGTCGCCGAAAACGCGCTCAACCGCGAGGTAAACGTTCTCGTAGCACGTCAGCCAAGGCAGCAGCGAGTGGTTCTGAAACACCACGGCGCGTTCCGGGCCGGGGGCGTTGATTTCGCGGTTGTCGCACAGCAGCACGCCCGAGGTGGTTTTGAGCAGGCCCGCGAACAGGTTCAGCAGCGTGGACTTGCCGCAGCCCGAGTGCCCGATCAGCGAGATGAACTCGCCTTTCTGGATCGTCAGGTTGATGTCCCGCAGGGCGTGGAACGAACCCTTGGGCGTGTGGAAGACGACTTCGGCCTGTTGAACTTCGAGAAAAGCTTTCATGTCCGCAACTCCTTGACCTGTGCGATCAACCTTCGAACGAGAAGCGCTTGGCCACCGCGATGAGCAACTGCTCCAGCGCCAAACCCACGATGCCGATCACGAAGATGGCGATGATGATGTGCTTGACGTTGAGGTTGTTCCACTCGTCCCACACCCAGAAACCGATGCCCACGCCGCCGGTCAGCATTTCCGCTGCCACGATCACCAGCCAAGCCGTGCCCACCGACAGACGCACACCCGTCAGCATGTAAGGCAGCACCGAGGGCAGCAAAATTTTGGTGATCACCTTCCATTCGGACAGGTTGAGCACCTTGGCGACGTTCAGGTAGTCCTGCGGCACACGCTGCACCCCGACGGCGGTGTTCACCACCATGGGCCAGATCGAGCAGATGAAAATCGTCCAGATGGCGGCCGGGTTGGCGCTCTTGAACACCAGCAGGCCGATGGGCAGCCAAGCCAGCGGACTGACCGGCTTGAGCAAGCTGATGAGCGGCGAGAACATGCGGTTGAAGAACTCGAAGCGCCCGATGACAAACCCCAGCGGGATGCCCACGGCAGCAGCCAGACCAAAGCCCAGCGCCACCCGTTGCAGCGAGTTCAGGATGTTCCAGCCGATGCCCTGGTCGTTCGGCCCGTTGCTGTAAAACGGATCAGCAAAGAGCTGGACGGCGGCATCGAAGGTTTGTGCCGGTGTCGGAAAGCCGGTGCCGTCCTTGATCGTCAACAGGGCCCAGATGCCGATCAGCAGCGCCACGCCGAGAACCGGCGGCACCACCTGCAACCACAGACCGCGCCAGTCGAACGGCACTTTGGGCGTGGCCACAGGGGCCGGGGCCGACGGTGCCGCGACAACCCCCGCAGGCGCAGGCGTGGCGGATGGGGCGGCGGAGGTTTCGGTGTCGGAGGTGTGGCTCATCGGGGAGTGAAAAACGGCGCTGACCATGGGAATCTCCTGGAACGAGGGGCTTCGACCTCAGGCCTTGATCTTGAAACTGTCGGCGTATTTCTTGGGGTCTTTGCCGTCCCAAACCACGCCGTCGATCAGCTTGCTGGTGCGCATCACGTCCTTGGGCACGCTGACCTTCATCGCCGAAGCCACTTGTTTGTACAGATCGACTTGGTTGATCTGCTTGGCCACGGCCAGGTAATCCGGGTGGTCTTTGAGCAAGCCCCAGCGCTTGTGCTGGGTCAGGAACCACATGCCGTCGCTCAGGTAGGGGAAGTTGACGGCGCCGTCGTTGAAGAACTTCATGTGGTTCGGGTCGTCCCAGGTTTTGCCCAGGCCGTTTTGGTAGCGGCCCAGGATGCGCTGGTTGATGGCGTCCACACTGGTGTTGATGTAGGCTTTGGCGGCCACGGTTTCGGCCATTTTGGTTTTGTTGGCCAGGTTGGCGTCGATCCACTTGCCGGCTTCGAGCACGGCCATCATCACGGCGCGGGCGGTGTTGGGGTACTTCTTGACGAATTCGCCCGTGCAGCCCAGCACCTTTTCGGGGTGATCTTTCCAGATGTCTTGGGTGGTGTTGGCGGTGATGCCGATGCCGTCCAAGATGGCGCGGTGGTTCCACGGTTCACCCACGCAGAAGCCGTCCATGTTGCCCACGCGCATGTTGGCCACCATTTGCGGCGGCGGCACGGTGATCAGCTTGGCGCCCGACAGCGGGTTGATGCCGAACGAAGCCAGCCAGTAGTGCATCCACATGGCGTGGGTGCCGGTGGGGAAGGTGCCGGCGAAGGTGTATTCACGCGGGTTGGCGGCCATGAATTTGGCCAGGGAGGGGCCATCGACGGCGCCCTTGTCCGCCAGCGCCTTGGAGAGCGTGATGGCTTGGCCGTTGTTGTTGAGGGTCATCAGCACGGCCATGTCTTTCTTCGGCCCGCCGATGCCCAGATGCACGCCGTAGACCAAGCCGTAGAGCACGTGGGCCATGTCCAGCTCGCCGTTGACGAGTTTGTCGCGCACGCCGGCCCAAGAGGCTTCTTTGGTCGGGGTGATTTTGACGCCGTACTTTTTGTCGAAACCGAGCACGCTGGCCATCACGATGCTGGCGCAATCCGTCAGCGGAATGAAGCCGATGCGGACTTCCTCTTTTTCGGGTTTGTCCGAGCCTTGGGCCCAGACGCCACCCATGGGCAGCAAAGAGGCCACGGCGGCAGCGCCGGCGTTGTGCAGCATTTGGCGGCGCGACAGCCCAGCGGTTTCAACGGTGGGTGTGGCTTTGGCGGAGGTGTTCATCTGGCGAGTCCTCAACAGGCAGGGATGGCCGAAAAAGCAGGCAAAGAGTTGGCCAGGTGCGCGTTGTGAGGGGAAGCGGGCAAAAAAAGAGGCGTCTGGCAAACCTGGCAGTAACGCCGGGCTGCACAGACGCCTGTGTCCAAACCGCTCTGATACCTTACAACGAGACCATGCAACCCTTCGCTGGGTTACGAACCAAGATAAGCAGGGACTGTGCCAGGTTCTTCTCCAGGCAAACCCCTGTTCTTCCTGGGGCACGCGCACCATTTGAGGGGGCGCGGGGCGGTGTCAGGGGAAGTTGCACCACGATGACGCATCGGGGCTGCCCAAGCGGTTCCAAGTGATGGATCGTCGGCGCCAATGGGTCTCGATTGCCTGTGTAAAGTCGGCGCGAACCAGTTTGGCGCGTGCTTGGCACCACAGCGCGGACTCTTGGCGGATCACCAAGCCTTCCAGCGGGCCCGGGCGGTAACGGCTCGGCAGGGCGGCGACTTGCTGTGTCAACGCCCGGACGCTGGTGGGGCCCGTAGCCAACGACGGCACGGTGGCCAATCCAGCCGTAGCGCCCAGGGCGTTGCGGCGGGGGGTGCTCCAGAACTGGCCGGTGGTGCGGTCGTACACATCAAACAGCAGCCACCAATCGGGCAAGGTGGCGTAATCCAGAGAATGGCGTGCGGCGCACCATTCGCCGAACAGGATCAGATCGGGGGTCAACGCGGCCCGCAGCGCCTCGCCATGCTGGGCCAGCCAAGCGGGCAGGCGCACAAACTGGCCGGTGTGCGGTTCTGTGAGGTATTGGCCCCGGTTTTGGGCGCGCAGATCACCCTCTGGCCCGAGTGAGAAGCCCAGGTTGGCGCCGTCCAGCTTTTCTTCGATCACCACGTCGCCGGCCAGCAGCGCTTGGGCTTCGGCGGGGGAGAGCACTTTGTCATCGCGCGGTGTGCCCGTTCCCAGCCAGGTGAGGTGGGGGGTGTGGGGGAAGCGGAAAAACTCAACCGTCACGATGGATTGACTCTAGCCTCATACCATTCATTGGGTAGCAGTGGGTGAAGGCGAATGCCAACGCGTTCCAGTTGATCTTTGGCGATATACCAATCCGTTTCAGCACCGTAGACGATGGGGGGTGACTCGTCATGCAAAATCAGCGTAGACAGTGCACATGCAACCCATTTTCGATCTTCCCTGTCGCTAACTAACTTCTCATGCTCTGGGGCTAAGATGGCGATGTGCTCACCATTGGCCTCTAAATCGTCAATAGGAACTTCATCCACGAGATTACGATCAAATTTGTTTTGAAGCACTTGGATGCCGTACTCTTGTGCATGCCATTCTTCGAATGGCATATTACGCTCGTATTCTTTACGGACTAGTCCAAGATCGTCTATCACGATCCTGTCGTTAGATTGTTCAAAAGATACCAGCCATTCATAGACAATTTGTCGCAGTTCAATCTCTCGTGGCATCGCCCTGGTGGCTACATTAGATAGCTCTAAGACCGCGCTCGCAGCCAACATGACGTTGGTATCAATTAGAAATCTTGCCATCGGTAGCCCTCAATTCTTTAGCACGTTTGATCTCCAGCGCTGTTTGTTCCCGAGTTTCTCCTAGTGCATCACCAAAGAAACTGGCGGGCCAGTTTCTGACACGGCCCAAGTCGTCGAGTTCGAGTTGACGCAGCTTTGCTGCCTGACCATCACGCTCAATGAAATACATAGCAACCGTGCTTGGTGTTGCTTCCTGCCTAGCGACCAAGGTTTGCATCCGGCGAAACAGGTGCTCTGAGTGTGTTTCGACGATGAACTGCACTTTGCGCTCTCGGCTGATGGTACCGAACAGTTCGGCCAAAATGGACTGGGCCAGCGGGTGCAGGTGGATTTCTGGCTCTTCTAAAATGACGGTGCTGCCGGGCGGCGCAAAGTGTGCAATGACCAAGACGGGCAAGACCTGGGAAATGCCGATCCCAACGTCTCGGATATTACTAGCAACTCCGTCACGATACACGACGAGTTCATACCGGTTGGAGCGGCCTTGCTGACGAACGTCCAACTTATCAGCCACTTTCATCCGATTCAGCCAGTGCGAAACTCCATCCAGAATGTATCTGTATTCAGGGCCTTTGATCAGCGCACTGGCTAGTAGAGCATCAACGGCGCCACGGCCATCAATACCCACATCACCGGGTGTTGTTTTGTTCCATGAATAGTCTCGCTCCGGTCTGCGCCGCAGCGGCCCGAGATAAATAATCGATTCGAATTCACGGCGAATGGCTAAACTCAGGTCTTCCACCGTGCGACCATCTTGATTGAGACCGGCAATGGCGTCGGCTGAAAATGCAATCGATCGTTCCGGGGCGTAAGTTCGACCGCTGAGTCCGGGTTGTGTCTCGCCGTCCACCAAGATGGAAAATGCACCCTTATTGCGGCGAACAGCCCCGAAGCGCCGGCCAGCAGTTTGCAAATCCAGATCCTGAATGACGACGTTGCCCTTTGAAGCTTGCCCGTAGATGCAGTTGAGCTGACCTGAGTTAACGCGACGTTCTGGGTCTTTTGGGCGCTGGAAGGCAAACCCAATCGAAAACTGACGTGGAGCTTCGGCTGCTTGATGTAATACGTCCTCAAAATCACCGAAGTTGAACAGATCGTTGACTTCGTCACCGCCAAGATTCAAATGCACCATGCGATCAGGTGATTGCACGGTTTGCTTGAGCAGCAGCAAGCTTTGGATCAGGGTGGATTTTCCTGATGAGTTTGTGCCCAGCAGCATGGTCACGGGTTTGAGCGCAATGTCGCCCGTATCTTTCCAAGCTTTGAAGTTGGTGAGCCTAAGTTGTGTGAACATCTACAATAACCCCTGAAGTCTGGTGATGCTACACCAACTTTCTCCAGTTTTGGCCGTCGCGACAGTTGCCCACATTCGTCCTTTGCGCCGTTCGGCACAGCCACAATCGGCGAACGGGCTCGGTGAGGGGGGCATGCCAGTGCATCGATTGGGTGTGTCGGTGGTTAAACGCTGAGCTACGCGTGTGGCCAGAGCGGTGGAGTTGGTGGTACAGCAGGCGGGGTAGTTCTTGTAAACACGGAATTTCGTGTAATCACCCCCGAAAAAGGAGATGATTTGCCTAGAATTCCGTGTAAATAACCCGTGCAGTAGGCTTTAGCGGCACACCGGCTGGCCTGTCGGGTTTGAAAGCCCCACATGGACAAGCGTTACAAAACCCTCACCCTGCCCGAACAAGTGGTGCTGCGCCGTCAAGCCATCGAAGACGTGCTGGCCCATCCCGAGTGGACGCTGCCCGAAGCCGTTCGCCACCTGAAAAAAACCATGCGCCTGACCACCGCCGAGCTGGCCAAGCTGGCCGGCATCGGCGCCCGCACCCTGCAAGACATCGAGCAAGAGCGCAGCGACGGCAGCGTGCAGACGATGAACCGCATCCTGGGCGTGGTGGGGCTGCGGTTGGGGGTGGGGCGGGTCAAACCTCCGGCGTGTACTTCTCCCGCAACACCTTCTTGTTGAGCTTGCCCACGCTGGTCTTGTCGATGTTCTCGACGAAGCGCCAGTGCGCCGGCACGGCATAACGCGAGATGTGGCCTTCCTTGGCCGAGGCGTCGATGATCGCTGTCAAGCCTGGCACATCCTCGCTGGCGCCGGGTTTCAGCACGATCAGCGCCATCGGGCGCTCGCCCCATTTCGCGTCGGGCACGCCGATCACCGCCACTTCGCTCACGCTCGGATGGCGCGACAGCAGCCCTTCCACCTCCAGCGACGACACCCACTCGCCCCCCGTCTTGATCACATCCTTGATGCGATCCGTGACGCGCAGGTAACCGTGGCGGTCGATCACGCCGATGTCGTTGGTGTGCAAGTAACCGCCCGACCACAGCACTTCCGACGCCTGCGGGTTTTGGTAATAGCCCTGCGTCAGCCACGGCGCACGCACCACGACTTCACCGGGGCTGCGGCCATCGTGCGGCACATCCTCCATTTGGCCATCGACGATGCGCAAATCGACCAGCGGAATCGGCAAACCCGTGCGGGTGCGGATGTCCAGCTCTTCCAGGTCGTTGCCCATCAAATCCGGCTTGATTTGCGAGAGCGTGAGGATCGGGCAAGTCTCCGACATGCCGTAGCCGGTGAACAAGTCCATGCCACGATCCAGCCCGGCCTGGGCCAGCCCCTTGGTCAGCGCCGAACCGCCGATGATGACCTTCCAGCCCTTCAAATCGGTCTCAGCCGCCGCCGGGCTGGTGAGCAGCATGTGCAAGATGGTGGGCACGCAATGCGAGAAGGTCACGCCTTCTTTTTGCTTGAGCGCCAGCAGCATGTCCGGCACATAACGGCCCGGATACACCTGCTTCAACCCCAGCACCGTGGTCACAAACGGCATGCCCCAGGCGTGAACGTGGAACATCGGCGTGATCGGCATGTACACGTCATTGCGGCTGACGCGCCCCTGCTCCGGCGCACTGGCCAGCGCACCCAGCACCGCCAAAGTGTGCAACACCAGTTGCCGATGGCTGAAGAACACCCCCTTGGGCAGCCCCGTGGTGCCGGTGGTGTAGAACGTCGTGGCGCGGGCGTTTTCGTCGAAATCGGGGAACTCGTAGTCCGGCAGGTGAGCGGCCCGGGTGAGCAGGGCCTCGTATTCACCGGCGAAACCGTCGGGCAGCTCGGTCGGTTCGTCGGCCAGCAACAGCGCGGTGCGCACGCCCGGCAGTTGCGAGCGAATCTGCTGCCACAAAGGCAAAAACTCCGCGTTCACCAGCACGACGCTGGCGCCGCTGTGCGTCAGCGTGTAGACGATCTGGTCGGGCGAGAGCCGCACATTGGCCGTCATCAGCACCGCGCCCATCATCGGAATGGCGAAGTAGCTTTCCAGGTAACGGTGGCTGTCCCAATCCATCACCGCCACCGTGTCACCGGGCTGCACGCCGTGGGCGCGCAGCACATGCGCCAAACGTCCGACGCGCTGGCGCACCTCGCGGTAGGTCAGCCGCAGTTGGTCGCGGTAGACGATTTCTTGATCGGGCGCCGTCGCCAGCGGGGTGTGCCACAACTGCTTGATGAGCAGCGGGTAACCGTAGGCCGAGGGCGTGGGGGTGATGGGATCGATGGGCATGGTCGGGGTCTCCGTTTGTTATCAAGGGGCGAAAAAAACCCCCATCAACGGGGCTGATGGGGGTTTGAAAGTCTCGTCGGGTCGAGACGTGGAGGGTTCTAAAACGGCCTCAGAGCTTGCTGACCAGCTCCGGCACCGCTGCGAACAGATCGGCTTCCAGGCCGTAGTCGGCGACGCTGAAAATCGGTGCTTCCGGATCCTTGTTGATCGCCACGATCACCTTCGAATCCTTCATGCCGGCCAAATGCTGGATCGCGCCCGAGATGCCGCAAGCGACATACAAACTCGGTGCGACGATCTTGCCGGTTTGCCCGACTTGCCAATCGTTCGGCGCATAACCCGCATCGACGGCGGCACGGCTGGCGCCCAGCGCGGCGCCCAGCTTGTCGGCCAGCGGCGTCAGCACTTCGTTGAACTTGTCGCTCGAACCCATGGCGCGGCCACCGGAGACGATCACCTTGGCGGCGGTCAACTCCGGGCGGTCGCTCTTGGTGACTTCGCGGCCCACGAAGGCGCTTTGCGCGCTGGCGCCCACAGCGGCGATGCTTTCCACTGCGGCGGCGCCACCTTGGCCGGCAGCATCAAACCCGGTGGTGCGCACGGTGATGACCTTTACCGCATCGGTGCTTTGCACCGTGGCGATGGCGTTGCCAGCGTAGATCGGGCGCTCGAACGTGTCGGCGCTCACCACTTTGGTGATGTCGCTCAGTTGCGCCACGTCCAGCTTGGCAGCCACACGCGGGGCGGTGTTCTTGCCGCTGGCGGTGGCCGGGAACAGGATATGGCTGTAACCGCCAGCGATGGCCAGCACTTGCGCGGCCAGGTTTTCCGCCAGGCCTTCGGCCAGGCTCGCACCGTCAGCGTGCAGCACCTTGGCCACCCCGGCGACTTGCGCCGCCGCAGCCGCCACCGCAGCAGCACCCGAGCCGGCCACCAGCACATGCACCTCACCCAGTTGGGCGGCGGCGGTCACGGTGTTGAGGGTTGCGCCCTTGAGGTGCGCGTTGTCGTGTTCAGCAATGACGAGGACGGCCATCTCAGATCACCTTGGCTTCGTTCTTGAGTTTTTCCACCAGCGCGGCCACGTCGGCCACCTTCACGCCCGCACCGCGCACCGGCGGTTCAGCGACCTTCAAGGTCTTCAGGCGCGGCGCCACGTCCACGCCCAGATCGGCGGGCTTGACGGTGGCCAGCGGCTTTTTCTTGGCCTTCATGATGTTGGGCAGCGTCACATAACGCGGCTCGTTCAGGCGCAAGTCCGTGGTGATGATGGCCGGCAGGCTCACGCGCACGGTTTCCAGGCCGCCGTCCACCTCGCGGGTGACGGTGGCGGCGTCGGCGCTCAGTTCCACCTTCGAAGCGAACGTGGCTTGCGGACGATCCAGCAGCGCCGCCAGCATTTGGCCGGTTTGGTTGCTGTCATCGTCAATGGCTTGTTTGCCCAGGATCACCAAGCTCGGGCCTTCTTTTTCCACCAACGCCTTGAGGATTTTGGCGACGGCCAGCGGTTGTACCTCGTCGGCGCCGCAGTCCACCAAAATGCCGCGATCGGCGCCGATGGCCATGGCGGTGCGCAGGGTTTCTTGGCACTGCGTCGGCCCGCAGGACACGGCGATGACTTCCGTCACCCCGCCCTTTTCCTTCAGACGCACCGCTTCTTCAACGGCAATCTCGTCGAAGGGGTTCATGCTCATCTTGACGTTGGCGATGTCCACGCCCGAGCCGTCGGACTTCACACGCACCTTGACGTTGTAGTCCACCACGCGTTTGACCGCGACCAATGCTTTCATGTCTCAAACTCCTTTGTTGTCTGCCGCTGCTTGGGCAGCCCGGCGTGCGCTGGAGGTCGTCATCACCAGCGCTTCGCCATCGATCACGACCACGTTGCGCACCCGGCACACCGTTTCCAGCGTCACCCGCGCCTTGACCAGATCGACCGATTTGACCGTCACGGTGGCGTGAACGGTGTCACCCGGGCGAACGGGGGCTTTGAAACGCAGTTGCTGCCCGAGGTACACCGTGCCCGGCCCGGGCAGGCGATTGGCCACAGCCGCCGAGATCACGCTGGCGGTCAGGAAACCGTGGGCGATGCGCCCGCCAAACTGAGTCGTAGCGGCGAATTCTTCGTTGGTGTGTACAGCGTTGTTGTCGCCGGAGACACCGGCGAACAACACGATGTCCGCCTCGGTGATGGTCTTCGAAAAACTGGCGCTCATGCCTTCGCGCAGGTCTTCGACGTCGTAGCCGTTGAGGTGGTTCATGGGGCTTCCCTGAAGTGTGCGGCGGGCGGAATCAGAACTGGCTGTCCGACAGGCCCAGCGTGGTGGCAGCGCCTTCGGTGACAACGGCTTGCAGGCCGCTGCACTCGCTCATCACATGCGCCATGTAGTGGCGGGCGGTGACGACCTTGGCTTGCAGGAAATCGTAGTCGGCGCTGCCGGCGGCGATTTGCGCCGCCGCACATTCGGCCAACCGGGCCAGCAACCAGCCGCTCACCACGTTGCCGGTCAGCTTGAGGAAGGGCACCGCCGCTGCGTTCACCGCTGCCGGGTTGCCGGCGTAGGTGGCCAGCAGGTATTGGGTGGCGGTGTTGAGCGCGTCCACGCTTTGCAGCAGGCTGCGGCCCAGGCCGTCGGTGCCGCAGGATTGGCCTTCTTCCACCATGCGCTGGGCGTCGGCGCGCACATCGGCCAGCAGGGCGGCCATGGTGCTGCCACCTTCGCGGCACAGCTTGCGGCCCACCAAGTCATTGGCTTGGATGCCGGTCGTGCCCTCGTAGATGGTGGTGATGTGGGCGTCGCGCATGTATTGCGCCGCGCCGGTTTCTTCAATGAAACCCATGCCGCCGTGGATTTGCACGCCGGTGTACGTCACAGTTTGCGCCACTTCCGTGCACCAGCCCTTCACCACCGGGGTGAGCAGCTCGGCACGGCTTTGGCTTTGGGCGCGCACGCCCGCGTCTTCGTGACCGGCGGCGCGATCCAGCAAGCCCGCAGCGTAGTAGGCCAGGGCGCGCATGGCTTCGGTGCGGGCCTTCATGTCCATCAACATGCGGCGCACATCCGGGTGGCCAATGATGGTGCGCGAACCGGCCACCAGGGTGCGGCCTTGCACGCGTTCCAGCGCGTATTCACGGGCGTGCTGGTAAGCCCGCTCGGACACGCCCAAGCCTTCCAAGCCCACGTTCACGCGGGCGTGGTTCATCATGGTGAACATGTACGACAGACCCTTGTGCGCCTCGCCCACCAGGTAGCCGATGGCGCCAGGGCCGTCGCCGAAGCTCATCACCGAGGTCGGGCTGCCGTGGATGCCCATCTTGTGTTCGATGGAGGTGCAGGCCAGGTCGTTGCGCTCGCCCAGCGAGCCGTCGTCGTTCACCAGGAACTTCGGGCAAACGAACAGCGAGATGCCCTTCACGCCTTCGGGCGCGTCCGGCAGGCGGGCCAGCACCAGGTGGATGATGTTTTCCGCCAGATCGTGCTCACCCCAGGTGATGAAGATCTTGGTGCCGCTGACTCGGTAGTGATCACCTTCCGGCACGGCCTTGGTGCGCACGGCGGCCAGGTCGGAGCCGGCTTGCGGCTCGGTCAGGTTCATGGTGCCCGTCCACTTGCCGGACACCATGTTGGGCAGGTATTTGGCCTTGAGTTCTTCGCTGCCGTGGTGGGCGATGGCTTCGACCGCACCTTGCGTCAGCATTTGGCACAGGCTGAAGCCCAGGCCGGCCGACTTCCACATTTCCGCCACGGCGGTGGACACCAGCGTCGGCAAGCCTTGGCCACCGAACTCGGTGCGGGCGGGCATGGCGTGCCAGCCGGTTTCGCAGAACGAGTCGTAGGCTTCTTTGAAGCCCGGCGCGGCGGTGACGACGTTGCCGGTGCTCCAGCGGGCACCGATTTTGTCGCCCGTGCGGTTGATCGGGTCGAGCACGCCGGAGGCGAACTTGCCGGCTTCTTCGAGGATGGCTTCCACCAGATCGGCGCTGACCTCTTCACGGCCAGGCTGGGCGGCAATCGCATCCAGCCCACCGACTTCCTTCATCGCAAACAGCATGTCGCGCAGCGGGGCGGCGTAGGTACTCATCTGAATTTCTCCGAAAAGGGGGCCCGTCAGCCTCATGGCCACGGGCGAAATCTGCAATCGGGGCGGACGCTGAGCGTTCCGCGTTCAGCGTCACTCGATGGCGCTGGACGACTTGATTTGGTTGCGCAACACGTACTTCTGGATCTTGCCGGTCGAGGTCTTGGGCAGGATGCAGAACTCAATGCGCTTGGGCACCTTGAAGCGCGCCATCTGGCTGCGGCAGAACTCGATGATTTCTTCTTCAGACGCCACCGCGTTGGTCTTCAGCTCGACGAAGGCGCAGGGCACTTCACCCCACTTGGCGTCCGGCTGGGCCACGACAGCAGCCAACATCACCGCCGGGTGACGGTGCAGCGTGTCTTCCACCTCGATGGAGGAGATGTTTTCGCCGCCGGAGATGATGATGTCCTTGCTGCGATCCTTGATCTTGACGTAGCCGTCCGGGTGCATCACCGCCAAGTCGCCGGTGTGGAACCAGCCGCCGGCGAAGGCTTCGTCGGTGGCGCTCGGGTTCTTCAGGTAACCCTTCATCACCACGTTGCCCCGGAAGAAAATTTCGCCCATGGTTTCGCCATCGGCGGGCACGGGTTCCATGGTTTCCGGATCGAGCACGGCGATGGCTTGTTGCATCGGTGCGGCCACCCCTTGGCGACCGTTCTTCTGCGCACGCTCCATCAGACCCAGCTCAGCCCAATCATCCTGCTTGGCGCAGACGGCAGCCGGGCCATAAACCTCGGTCAGACCGTAAACGTGGGTCAGCTCAATGCCGGCGGCTTCGCAGCCCTCGATCACCGCCACCGGCGGCGCCGCGCCGGCGATTTGGCCGTGGATGGTGTGCTCGATGCCCTGGCGCACCTCTTCCGGCGCGTTGATCAGCATGCTGTAGACGATGGGCGCGCCGCACATGTGGGTGATGCGGTGCTCGCGGATCAGGCCAAAAATTTGCACCGGATCGACGCGGCGCAGGCACACGCTGGTGCCGGCGATCAGCGCCATCGTCCAGGGGAAGCACCAGCCGTTGCAGTGGAACATCGGCAGCGTCCACAGGTAGACGCTGTGGTGCGGCATTTGCCACGAGATGACGTTGCTGGCCGCGTTCAGGTAGGCGCCGCGATGGTGCGTCACCACGCCCTTGGGGTTGCCGGTGGTGCCGCTGGTGTAGTTCAGCGAGATGGCGTCCCACTCGTCGCCGGGCAGTTGCCAGACGTGGTTCGGGTTGCCTTCGGCCAAGAACGCTTCATACGAAATTTGGCCGAGGCGGCGGCCCATCGGCGCGGTGTCGTCTTCGACCTCCACCACGAACGGGCGCTTCGGGCCGAGCATGGCCAGCGCCTTTTCCATCACCGGGGCGAATTCGCGGTCGGTGAACAGCACCTTGGCTTCGCCGTGTTGCAGCATGAAGGCCAGGGCTTCCGGGTCGAGGCGGGTGTTCAGGGTGTTGACCACGGCGCCCGTCATCGGCACGCCGAAGTGCATTTCGTACATCGCCGGCACGTTGGGCAGCATGACGGCGACGGTGTCGCCCTTGCCCACGCCCTTGGCCACCAGCGCGCTGGCCAGACGGCGGCAGCGCTCGTAGGTTTGCGCCCAGGTTTGGCGGCGTTCGCCGTAAATGAGGGCGGTGCGCTGCGGGTAAATGGCAGCGGTGCGCTCGATGTAGCTCAGCGGCGAGAGCGCCACGTAGTTGGCGGGGTTCTTGTCCAGACCGAGGTCGTAAGGGTTCATCCGGCTCATGGTTCACGTCTCCTGAATCGTCGTCGCTGAGGCCCCGCGTTGTTCATCCAGCGCAGTCTCGTCGGCGGGTTGGCCGGGATGATTGCGGAGGATGTTTTCAACAAGCCCCAGCGAATGTGACGAATGTTTGCAAGGGCAGTGGCGCTGGGAAGGGCGCTCCTAGAATCCTGACGACAGCCTGTCGGCCCCCTTCCGGCTCCTGGATCAACCGCCTGTCATGACGGCCTTGGCGCCCGTGTTCGCATGCCCCACCCTCCCGTTTCCACCGACACGCCGCCCCCGCCGCACCTCGCTTTGCAACATGCGCTGGATCGGCTGGCGCAAGGCCTGTCGGTCTTCGATCATGACTTGTGTTTGGTGGCGTGGAATCAGGCGTTTCTGCAATTGCTCGATTTGCCGCCCGAGCTGGTGCAACCGGGGTTGCCGTTTGAGCACCTGCTGCGGCACCACGTCCTGCGCGGCGAAGAAGCGCCGGACGCCCACACCGAACTCGCCCTGCGCGTGGCCGAGCGCACCCGCGAGCTGCAAGCCATCAACGCCCAGTTGCGGGCGGCCAATGCGCAAAACGAAGCCATCGCCCGTTCGTTGCAGCGCAGCGAGGCGCAGATGCGCCTCATCACCGATTCAATCCCGGCGCTCATCGCCTACTTTGACCGGCATCGCAACTACCGTTACATCAATCGGGGGTATCAGGAGTGGTTCGGGCTGAATCCGCGCCATCCCGAACGGGTGAGCGCCCGCGAGTATTTGGGCAGCACCACTTACGAGAGCATCCGCCCGAACGTCGCCGAGGCGCTGGCGGGTCGGCCCGTCACGTTCGAATACGAGTTGCAGCAGATTTGCGGGCGCAAGGTGATGGTGCGCACCTCGCTCATCCCCGAGCGTTCGTCGGATGGCGCGGTGGTCGGCTGCTTCGAGCTGACGTTTGACATCACCGAACAAAAACGCTCGCACGAAATGCTGGTGCAGGCGCAAAAAATGGAAGCCCTGGGCCAGCTCACCGGCGGCCTGGCGCACGATTTCAACAACCTGCTGACCGTCATCATCGGCAACCTCAGCGCCTTGGCGGATGCACGCCCTGGCGATGAGATGGTGGCCGAGTTTGTCGATCCCGCTGTGCAAGCGGCGCGACGCGGTGCGGAACTCATCAAGGGGTTGCTGTCGTTCTCGCGCCAGCAGCCGCTGGAGCCGCAGGCGGTCGAGGTGGCGGCCCAAATCGAAACCGTGCGCCGCTCGCTGCCGGAGCACCTCAGCCTGAGCGTCGAAACCGCCGCCGAACCGCTGTGGGCCTGGACCGACCCGAACCTGTTGCAAAACGCGCTGCTGAATTTGCTCATCAATGCGCGGGACGCCATCGCGCCGGGGCTGGATGGGCGCATCTGGATTCGCACCCACCTGGAAGCCCGCGAACCGCTGGGCCTGCCCGCTGGCCGCTATGTGCGCCTGGATGTCACCGACGACGGCATCGGCATGGATGCGGCCACGCGGGCGCGGGTCTTCGAACCGTTTTTCACCACCAAGCGGCCCGGCTTGGGCACCGGCTTGGGCTTGGCGATGGTGCATGACTTTGTGCGCCAGTCCGGCGGTGCCATCGATGTGACGAGCACGCTGGGCGCGGGCACGACGGTGTCGATCTGGCTGCCGCTGGCCGAGGACGAGGCCGAAGACACCGCCGCCGACACGGATGTCGATGCCACCACCGAACCCACGCCCGCACGCGGCCTGGCCTTGTTGGTGGAAGACGAACCGCAGGTGCGCCGCGTGGTGCGGGCGCAATTGCTGCATCTGGGGTACGCCGTGATCGAAGCCGACAACGGCGCCGAAGCCCTGCCGCTGCTGGAGCAAATTCCGGACATCCAGTTGTTGCTGTCCGATGTCGTCATGCCCGGTGGGGTCGATGGGCGGCGCTTGGCGCGGCTGGCGCGTGAAGCCGGACGGGTGCAGCGCATCGCCTTGATGAGCGGCTACGCCCCCGCCGACGTTTCCACCGACGACGATTTCCCCATCCTCGCCAAACCCTTCACCCAAGGGGAGTTGGCGCGCTTTCTGGAGACCCTGGAGAGCCCCTTGCCATGAGTTTTGCCATGTTGTCCAACGCCTCCCTGCCGGCCCAGCCGCTCATCTACATCATCGAGGACGACGACGCCATCAACCGCCTGGTGGTGATGGCGCTGCACGACTTCGGCTTCGCCACCGAATCCTTCCGCAGCGGGGCGACCGTGCTGCGGCGCTTGCACACCGAGCGGCCCGACCTGTGCATCGTCGATCTCGGTTTGCCCGACATGGATGGCATCGACTTGGTGCGCCAAATCGGCACCCTCAGCAACGCCGGGGTGTTGATCTTGACCGGGCGGGCGCATCCGGTGGACCGCGTGATGGGGCTGGAGTTGGGCGGCGATGACTATGTGACCAAACCGTTCGAACCGCGTGAGTTGGTGGCGCGGGTGCGCTCGATTTTGCGGCGCCGCGCCGCACCCAGCACCGCCGGGCCGTGTTTGACGCCAGTGCGGCGCCACGCCAGCTTCCTGGGCTGGCGCCTGGACTGTGCCGCCAACATCCTGCGCGCCGACGATGGCACCGAACACCTCTTGGGCACCGCCGAAGTGCAGGTGCTGCGGGCGTTCATCGAACATCCGCACCAAATCTTGACGCGGGAACAGCTCGTCGGCCAGCGCGATTTGTCGCCCAACGACCGCAGCATCGATGTGCGCATCTCCCGTTTGCGCCGCAAACTCGAACTTGACCCGCAAAATCCCAAAATCATCAAAACGGTGTACGGCGCCGGTTATGTTTTTTCTGCCGCAGTGACTTGGTCGTGACAGCCAAGGCAGCGTTTTGCTGCCATGCTCGCGCCCCGCGTTTGCACGGCCTTTCCACCACAACCCCACACGAGACCTGACCCATGATCACCCCCCAAGCCCTGCTCGAACAATTCGGCCCACGCGAGTCGATGGACTATGACGTTGTGATCGTTGGCGCAGGGCCGGCGGGCCTGGCCACGGCGATTCGCCTCAAGCAATTGGCCGCCGAGAAGGGCCAAGAGGTCAACGTGGTGGTGCTCGAAAAGGGTTCGGAGCCGGGGGCGCACATTCTGTCCGGCGCGGTGATGGATCCGCGTGCGCTGACCGAACTCATCCCCGACTGGAAAGAGCAGGGCGCACCACTGCTCCAACCCGTCACCGGCGACCAAGTGCTGTTTCTCTCCGCCGACGGCGCACAACAAACCCCGGATTGGCTGGTGCCGGAGTGCTTCCACAACCACGGCAACTACGTCATCAGCCTGGGCGCGGTGACCAAGTGGCTGGGCGAGCAAGCCGAAGCGCTGGGCGTGGAAATTTTCCCCGGCTTCACGGCAGCGGAAGTGCTGTACGACGAACAAGGCCGCGTGAAGGGCGTGGCCACTGGCCACATGGGCCTGGGCAAAGACGGCGAGCCGACCGACAACTTCCAGCTCGGCATGGACTTGCTGGGCAAGTACACGATCTTTGCCGAAGGCGCACGCGGCCACCTGGGCAAGCAGCTCATCGCCAAGTTCCAACTGGATGCCGGCAAAGACCCGCAAAGCTACGCCCTGGGCATCAAAGAGCTGTGGGAAGTGCCGGCGGACAAAGCCCAGCCCGGCCTGGTGGTTCACACCGCCGGCTGGCCGATGGACGGGGACACCTACGGCGGTGGTTTCCTCTACCACCTGGAAGGCAACAAGGTGACGCTGGGTTACGTCGTCGGCTTGGATTACCAAAACCCGTGGCTGTCGCCGTTCGAGGAAATGCAGCGCTGGAAGACGCACCCCAGCGTGCGCCAGCACATCGAGGGCGGCAAGCGCCTGGGCTACGGTGCGCGGGCGATCACGGCGGGGGGCATCCTGTCGCTGCCCAAGCTGGTGTTTCCGGGTGGGGCGCTGGTGGGCTGCGATGCGGGCATGCTCAACGCCTCGCGCATCAAGGGCAGCCATGCGGCGATCAAGTCCGGCATGTTGGCCGCCGAAGCCGCGTTTGCCGCTTTGGCGGAAGGCCGGGCGCAAGACGAGTTGGCCGCCTACCCGGCTGCATTTGAACAAAGCTGGCTGCACGCCGAGCTGCTGCGCGCCAAGAACTTCAAGCAGTGGTTCAAGAAGGGCAACACCGTGGGCGCGTTGATGACGGGCATCGAACAATGGCTGATGCCGAAGCTGGGCATGAAGGTGCCACGCTGGACGATCCACCGCACCGAGGCCGACCACACCCGCCTCAAGCCTGCGAACCAGTGCCCCAAGATCGATTACCCGAAGCCCGATGGCAAGCTGACGTTTGACCGCCTCAGCTCGGTGTTCATCAGCAACACCAACCACGAGGAAGAGCAGCCAGCACACTTGACGCTCAAGGATGCCAGCGTGCCGGTGGCGGTGAATCTGGCGCGTTATGGTGGGCCGGAAGCGCGTTACTGCCCGGCGGGGGTGTACGAGTTTGTGAACAAGGACGGGGCGGATCAGTTGGTGATCAACGCCCAAAACTGCCTGCACTGCAAAACTTGTGACATCAAAGACCCGACGCAAAACATCGTCTGGGTGACGCCTGAGGGCAGCGGCGGGCCGAACTACGCGGGGATGTAAGGCGGGCAGGTATTAGCGGGGCGTCGGGGAAGCGCTACCTCTGCTCCAATGCCTGCCCAATGGCCTCCAGCACCGCTTGTGGATCGGTCTGCCAATGGCTGTTCCACACCCGCAGCACTTCAAACCCCTGGCTGCGCAGCCAGGCATCGCGCATGGCGTCGTGATCTTGCTGGGTGTGGTGCTGGCCGCCGTCCAGCTCGATGATCAGGCGGGCATGGAGGCAGACGAAATCCGCGATGTAACGGCCAATGGGCATTTGGCGCCGGAATTTGTGGCCGGCGAATCGTTTGGCACGCAGGCAGGCCCAAAGTTGCTGTTCTTGTGGCGTTTGTTCGCGGCGCAGCTCACGGGCACGCTCACTGACCCAGATGGTTAGCAGTGGGGTAGGGGGCATGGCGGGGGAGAGGGGAGTCGAGCGGTGCCAGTGCGTGTGCAATGGTGGCACGAGCGTTCCCTGAAAAAAGCCCCTCTCCCCTTGCGGGAGAGGGGTTGGGGGGAGGGGAAAACGCTTCCGTCACATCCAGTTTTGTTTAGCAGGTGGGTTGAATAGCAGAGGCGCGGTGAAGAGAGGGCGGTGCGTTGCGAACCCCTCTCCCCCAGCCCCTCTCCCGCAAGGGGAGAGGGGAGCGGAGCGGTGCCAGTGCGTGTGCAATGGCAGCACGAGCGTTCCCTAAAAAAGCCCCTCTCCCCTTGTGGGAGAGGGGTTGGGGAGAGGGGAAACGCTTCCGTCACATCCAGTTTTGTTTAGCAGGTGGGTTGAATAGCAAAGGCGCGGTGAAGAGAGGGCGGTGCGTTGCGAACCCCTCTCCCCCAGCCCCTCTCCCGCAAGGGGAGAGGGGAGCCGAGCGGTGCCAGTGCGTGTGCAATGGTGGCACGAGCGTTCCCTGAAAAAAGCCCCTCTCCCCTTGCGGGAGAGGGGTTGGGGAGAGGGGAAACGCTTCCGTCACATCCAGTTTTGTTTAGCAGGTGGGTTGAATAGCAGAGGCCCGCTGTGGAGAGGGCGGTGCGTTGCGAACCCCTCTCCCCCAGCCCCTCTCCCGCAAGGGGAGAGGGGAAACGCTTCCGTCACATCCAGTTCTGTTTAACGCGGTGGCAAGCGCTCCGCAGCCTCCGATTTGCCGCGTTTCGGCTGGGGTCGGTAGCCGCGCAAACCCGTCAAATCCAGCACCCGCAGGCCGCCGTATTCGATGCGGATCAGCCCCAACCCTTGCAAATCCTTCAGCGCCTCGTTCACCCGCTGGCGCGACAACCCCACCAAGTAACCCAACTCCTGCTGCGTGATACGCAACACCTCGCCCACGCCCGGGTAAAGCACCGGGTGAAAC
The DNA here is from genome assembly GCF_002222655.1 of Vitreoscilla filiformis. Classification (GTDB taxonomy): domain Bacteria; phylum Pseudomonadota; class Gammaproteobacteria; order Burkholderiales; family Burkholderiaceae_C; genus Ideonella; species Ideonella filiformis. The sequence goes on from NZ_CP022423.1 coordinate 1,239,011, forward strand.
AGCGCCGCCAGGTTGCGCGCTACACGGGTGTCGGGGTCGTTGTGGCGGTCGGTTTCGCGGGCGGCGATGAACTGGCCCAGGCGCTCGTTCAACTGGTTCAACACAAAACGGTTGAACGGGATGCTGCGGTCCAACAACTCGTGGAAGGTTTGCATCGGCAGCCCAGCCACGCGGGTGGTGCGCAGGGCTTCGATGTTGTAGCGGTAACTTTCCCGCTTGAGCAGCGTGCCCTCGCCAAACCACGCACCGGGCGGCACGCCAGTGAACGTGATCATCGGGCCTTGGCTGGCGTCGTTGCTCATTTTGAGCAGGCCATCGATCACGCCGAACCAGAAGGTGGCGGGGCGACCAATGCGGCAAATCAAATCGCCGGGGGCGGCGGTGGCTACGCGCATGTCGCGCAGGGCGTGGTCGCGATCCTCGGGGCTGAGCAGGCCCAGCCAAGGCACTCCGGCCAGTTCGGCATCGGTGAGCAAGCGCGCCCGGTCGCGCAGACGCGACAGGCCAGGAGAAGGGGATTCTGGGGACATCGTGAAGCGCAGCATGCCTGACGAGCGGGACGAATGACCACGGAGAAATCCGGAAGGCCATGCCCCAGAACCATGCACCCCTGGGAAACTCCCCCCCGGAGAAGCCCGGAGATTGTCGTCCAGCCGACAACATGGCGTCAAAGCCCGCCCTAGGATGCCCTCCATCGCACTTCATCACCCGTTGCGTGGCCCCAATGACGGGGCACCTGATCCGGGTGACTGCCCTGGAGATTGCTCTCGTGCCCACCAACTTCGTGCAACTGATGCTCGACCACGCAGCGCAGCGGCCCCACGCGCCGGCCTTGCGCGAGAAGGAATTCGGGATTTGGCAAACCATCACCTGGGGTGAGCTGGCCGTGCTCACCCGCAAGCTGGCGTGTGGCCTGCATGGCGCCGGGTTGCGCGCCGGCCAGCACATCATCATCGTGGGGGACAACCGCCCGCGCATGAACGCCGTGATGCTGGCCGCGCAAGCGCTGGGTGCCATCCCCGTGCCGCTCTACCAGGATGCGGTGGCTGCTGAGTATGTGTTCCCGATCCACAACGCCGAGGTTGAGTTCGCGGTGGTGGAAGACCAGGAGCAGGTGGACAAACTGCTCGACGTGCGCCGCCAAGTGCCCACCCTGCACCGCATTTGGTACGACAACCCGCGTGGCCTGCGCCACTACGCCGAGCCCGGTGTGGCGTCGCTGGACACCTTGATCGAAGAAGGTGCCGAGGTCTACCACCGCGAGCCGTGGGTGTTTGACGACGGCCCCAAGAAAATCCAGCCGGATGACGTGGCCGCCATGTTCTTCACGTCCGGAACCACCGGCAACCCGAAGGGCGTGGTGCATACCCACCACTCGCTGCTGGATCGCGCTTTGGCGGGCAAAAAGTTTGACCGCCTGACCGAATCCGAAGAAGTGCTGGCCTACCTGCCGCCGGCGTGGATCGGGCAAAACATCTTCAGTTATGCGCAGTGGCTGGCCTGCGGTTACGTGGTGAACTGCCCCGAATCCGGCGCCACCGTCAGCATCGACATGAAGGAAATCGGGCCGACCTACTACTTCGCCCCGCCCCGGATTTTTGAAGGCCTGCTCACCAGCGTGATGATCCGCATGGAGGATGCCAGCCCGCTCAAGCGCGGCCTGTTCCACCACTTCATGAAGCTGGCCAAGCGCGTCGGCCCGGCGCTGATGGACGGCCAGCCGGTCGGTTTGCTGGACAAACTGCACTACGCCCTGGGCAGCTTCTGCATTTACGGCCCGCTGCGCAACACCATGGGCCTGAGCCGGGTGCGCGTGGCCTACACGGCGGGCGAGGCCATCGGCCCGGATTTGTTCACGTTCTACCGCTCCATTGGCATCAACCTGAAGCAGCTTTACGGCTCGACGGAAACAGCAGTGTTCGTCTGCCTGCAACCCGACCACGAAGCCCGTGCCGACACCGTGGGCGTGCCCTGCGAAGGCGTCGAAATCAAGCTGGCGGAGAACGGCGAAGTGCTGGTGAAGTCGCCGGGGCTGCTCAAGGAATACTACAAAAACCCCCGCGCCACCGCCGAGGTGTTGACCGCTGAAGGGTGGTATCACACCAGCGACGCCGGCTTCATCGACGCCCACGGCCACCTCAAGATCATCGACCGGGTGAAGGACGTGGGCCACCTGAAGGGCGGCGCCAACGATGGCGCGATGTTCGCGCCCAAGTACGTGGAGAACAAACTCAAGTTCTTCCCGCACATCAAGGAAGCGGTGGCGTTTGGCAACGGGCGCGAGCGCGTCTGCGCGTTCATCAACATCGACATGGAAGCCGTGGGCAACTGGGCCGAAAAGCGCAATCTGCCCTACGCCGGTTACACCGACTTGGCGAGCAAGCCCGAGGTGCTGGCGCTGATCCGCGAGTGTGTCGAGCAAGTCAACGCTGATCTGGCGCGGGATGCGCTGCTGGCCGGCAGCCAAATCCACCGCTTCTTGGTGCTGCACAAGGAGCTGGACGCCGACGACGGCGAAATGACCCGCACCCGCAAGGTCAAGCGCGGGTTCATCCAAGACAAGTACCAGGTGCTGGTGGACGCGCTCTACGCCGGCAAGCCCGAGCAGTTCATCGAAACGGCGGTCAAGTTTGAGGACGGGCGCAGCGGCAGCGTCTCGGCCACGCTCAAGCTGCTGGACGCCAAGACCTTCCCGGCTCAAACCCAACAGGCGGCCTGACCCATGTACGAACGCAAGACCGGCAACGTCATCCTCGACGTGCAGAACATCAGCCTGCGCTTTGGTGGCGTCAAGGCGCTCACCGACATCAGCTTCGATGTGTGCGAGCACGAGATCCGCTCGATCATCGGCCCGAACGGCGCGGGCAAGAGCTCGATGCTCAATTGCATCAATGGCGTGTATGTGCCGCAGGAAGGCAAGATCACCTTCCACGGCCAAACCTTCGCGCACATGAACAGCCGCCAAGTGGCCGAAATGGGCGTGGCACGCACCTTCCAGAACTTGGCGCTGTTCAAGGGCATGAGCGTCATCGACAACATCATGACCGGGCGCAACCTGAAGATGCGCGCCAACATCTTCCAGCAAGCCTTGCGCATCGGCCCGGCCCAGCGTGAGGAAGAAGCGCACCGCGAGGTGGTCGAACGCATCATCGACTTCCTCGAAATTCAGGCTTATCGCAAAACGCCCGTGGGCCGCCTGCCTTACGGCCTGCAAAAGCGCGTGGACTTGGGCCGCGCCCTGGCGATGGAGCCCAAGGTGCTGCTGTTGGATGAACCGATGGCCGGCATGAACGTGGAGGAAAAGCAGGACATGTGCCGCTTCATCCTCGATGTGAACGACGAGTTCGGCACCACCATCGTCCTGATCGAGCACGACATGGGCGTGGTGATGGACATCTCCGACCGCGTCGTGGTGCTGGACTACGGCAAGAAGATCGGCGATGGCCCGCCCGACGAGGTGCGGCGCAACCCGGATGTGATCCGCGCCTACCTCGGCACGACGCACTGACCACCCACCCCGCACCCACAAAAACACACTGGAGACAACGCGATGGGGTTCTTCCTAGAAACGCTGTTTGGCGGGCTGATGGCCGGCATGCTCTACGCCTTGGTGGCGCTGGGGTTTGTGCTCATCTTCAAAGCCTCGGGGGTTTTCAACTTCGCCCAGGGCGCGATGGTGCTGTTCGCCGCGCTGGCGATGGCGCGCTTCGCCGAATGGGTGCCCGCTTGGCTCGGGCTGGAAAGCAAACTCGTGGCCAACTTGCTGGGGTTTGGGCTGGCGATGGTCTGTATGGTGGGCGTGGCCTGGGTGATTGAGCGCTTCGTGCTGGGCAAGCTCGTCAACCAAGAGGGCATCACGCTGCTGATGGCCACGCTGGGCATCACCTACTTCCTCGACGGTTTCGGCCAGACGGTGTTCGGCTCGGACATCTACAAGATCGACATCGGCATGCCCAAGGATCCGCTGTTCATCCTCGAATCGACGTTCGAGGGCGGCATCTTGCTGAGCCAGGAAGACCTGATCGCCGCACTGATCGCAGCGGCACTGGTGGCCACGCTGGCGCTGTTCTTCCAATACACCGCCACGGGCCGGGCGCTGCGCGCTGTGGCCGATGACCACCAAGCGGCGCAGTCCATTGGCATCCCGCTGAGTCGCATCTGGGTGATTGTGTGGAGCGTGGCGGGTTTCGCCGCGCTGGTGGCCGGGATGATTTGGGGCTCCAAGCTGGGCGTGCAGTTCTCGCTCTCGCAAGTGGCCTTGAAGGCGCTGCCCGTGGTGATCCTGGGCGGGCTGACTTCGGTGCCGGGCGCCATCATCGGCGGTCTCATCATCGGTGTGGGCGAAAAGCTCTCCGAGGTGTACATCGGCCCGATGCTGGGGGGCGGCATCGAAATCTGGTTCGCCTACGTGCTGGCGCTGGGCTTCTTGCTGGTGCGCCCGCAAGGTTTGTTCGGCGAAAAAATCATCGACCGCGTCTGACGCGGCTCGGCAGAACATCGACAAAAACGGAGACTTTCCCATGTTCTACCGTGAGAACGGCCAGTTCAAAACCAGCTACCGCGCCGATCAGCAGATCTTTCCGATCACGCAGGATCGGGTGGCCCTCGTGGCACTGCTGGCCTTTGCCTTCCTCGTCGTGCCGATGCTGGCCAGCGAGTATTTCTTCCGCGCCATCCTGATTCCGTTCCTGATCCTGTCGCTGGCGGCCATCGGGCTGAACATCCTGGTGGGCTACTGCGGGCAGATTTCCTTGGGCACCGGCGCTTTCATGGCGATTGGCGCTTACGGGGCCTACAACTTCTTCGTCCGCATCGAGGGCATGCCGCTGATCGTCGCCTTGGTGATGGGCGGGGTGTGCGCCACCGTGGTGGGGGTGCTGTTCGGCATCCCGAGCTTGCGCATCAAGGGCCTTTACCTGGCGGTGGCCACGCTGGCGGCGCAGTTTTTCACGGACTGGGCGTTTCTGCGCATCAAGTGGTTCACCAACGATTCGTCGTCCGGTTCGGTCAGCGTTTCGGGGCTGAACGTGCTGGGCCTGCCGATTGAAACCCCCGTGCAGCGTTACCTGTTTTGCCTGACGGTGGTGTGCATCTGCGCCTTGCTGGCCAAAAACTTGGTGAGAGGCCACATCGGCCGCGCCTGGATGGCCATGCGTGACATGGACGTGGCCGCCGCCGTCATCGGCATTCGCCCGATCCACGCCAAGCTCTCGGCGTTTGCGGTCAGCTCCTTCTTCGTCGGCTTGGCCGGTGGGTTGTGGGGCTTTGTCCACCTGGGTTCGTGGGAACCGGCGGCCTTCTCGATTGACCGCTCGTTCCAACTGCTGTTCATGGTGATCATCGGCGGGCTGGGTTCGATCATGGGCAGCTTCTTTGGCGCCGCCTTCATCGTGCTGCTGCCGCTGTTCATCAACCAAGTGCCCGCGATGCTGGGCGTGCCGATCTCCACCGCCCTGGCCGCCCACTTGGAAGCCATGATTTTTGGCGCCCTGATCGTGTTCTTCCTCATCGTCGAGCCGCACGGCTTGGCGCGGCTGTGGTCCACGGCCAAGGAAAAGCTGCGCCTGTGGCCCTTCCCCCACTGAATCCAACCGACAGCGCCCAACGCTGCACCTTGCTCTCACCTTTGGAGGCAGACATCATGAAGTTCAAGACGCTCGCTCAAGCCGCCCTGCTGGCCACCGCTGGCCTGGCTACCCTGGCCACTTCGCCGGCCTTCGCCCAGGCCAAGGAGCAGTTCTTCCCGGTGCTGGTTTACCGCACCGGCGCCTATGCGCCCAATGGGGTGCTGTGGGCCAACGGCTATGTCGATTACCTCAAGCTCACCAACGCACGCGGCGGCGTCAACGGCGTGAAGATCAGCTTCGAGGAGTGCGAAACCGGCTACGCCACCGACCGGGGCGTCGAGTGTTATGAACGCCTGAAGGGCAAGGGCGCCACGGTGTTCCAGCCGCTGTCCACTGGCATCACCTTCGCGCTGACCGAGAAGGCCCCAGCCGACAAAATCCCCCTCATCACCGCCGGTTATGGCCGCAGTGAGTCCGCCGACGGGGGCGTGTTCAAGTGGAACTTCCCGCTGTTGGGCACCTACTGGGTCGCCGCCGACGTGCTGTTGCAGCACATCGCACAAAAGAACGGCGGCATGGACAAACTCAAGGGCAAGAAGATCGCCCTGGTCTACCACGACAGCCCTTACGGCAAAGAGCCCATCCCGCTGCTGCAAGAGCGCGCCAAGCTGCACGGCTTTGAACTCAGCACCCTGCCGGTGACCCATCCGGGGGTGGAGCAAAAGGCCACCTGGCTGCAAATCCGCCAATCGCGCCCGGACTACGTGTTGCTGTGGGGCTGGGGTGTGATGAACTCTGCCGCGCTGAAGGAAGCCGTGGCCACCGGCTACCCGCGTGACAAGATGTTCGGCGTCTGGTGGGCCGGTGCCGAACCCGATGTGAAGGACGTGGGCGACGGCGCCAAGGGCTACAGCGCCGTCACCATGCAGCACGGTGCCGAACCCAACTCCAAGGTGGCCAAGGACATCTTGAGCTTGGTGCATGGCAAGGGCCAAGGCACGGGGCCGAAGGAGGAGGTCGGGCAGGTGCTGTACATGCGCGGCGTGATCTCGGCCATGCTGGCGGTGGAAGGCGTGCGCAGCGCGCAAGAGCGCTTTGGCAAGGGCAAGGTCGTGACCGGCGAGCAAATGCGCTGGGGCCTGGAAAACCTCAACCTCGACCAGAAGAAACTCGATGGGCTGGGCTTTGCCGGCGTGATGCGCCCGGTGTCCACCTCGTGCGTGGATCACATGGGTTCATCGTGGGCGCGCATCCACACCTGGGACGGCCAGAAGTGGAACTTCACCTCGGATTGGCTGCAAGCCGACCAGTCCCTCATCAAGCCCATGGTCAAAGCGGCTGCCGACAAGTACGCCGCCGACAAAAAGCTGGAGCGCCGCACCCCAGCCGACTGCCAAAGCTGATCCAGCCCCTCGCGTGAGCCTCCCATGAGCCAAAACCCCATCCTTCTGAACGTCAACGGCATCGAGGTCATTTACAACCATGTGATCTTGGTGCTCAAGGGTGTGTCGCTGCAAGTGTCTGAGGGCGCGGTGGTGGCGCTCCTGGGCGGCAACGGCGCGGGCAAAACGACCACGCTGCGCGCCATCAGCAACCTGTTGGCCGGTGAGCGCGGCGAAGTCACCAAAGGGTCGATTGAGCTGCGCGGCGAGCGCATCGACCGCCTCAGCACCTCGGACATGGTCAACCGAGGGGTCATTCAGGTGATGGAGGGGCGGCACTGCTTCGCCCACCTCACCATCGAAGAAAACCTGCTCACCGGCGCCTACACCCGCACCGACGGCAAAGCCGCCGTGGCCCAGACGCTGGAGAAGGTCTACACCTACTTCCCGCGTCTGCAAACCCGACGCCACAGCCAAGCGGCGTACACCTCGGGCGGCGAGCAGCAGATGTGCGCCATTGGCCGGGCGTTGATGGCCAACCCGAAGATGGTGCTGCTCGACGAGCCCAGCATGGGCTTGGCGCCGCAGATTGTGGAAGAAGTGTTCGAGATCGTGCGCGATCTGAACACCAAGGAGCGCGTGACGTTTTTGCTGGCCGAGCAAAACACCAACATCGCGCTGAAGTACGCCGATTACGGCTACATCTTGGAAAACGGGCGTGTGGTGATGGACGGCCACGCCAAGGATCTGCGCGAAAACGAGGACGTGAAGGAGTTCTACCTTGGCGTCGGTGGCTCCGACCGCAAGAGCTTCCGCGAGATCAAGACCTACAAGCGCCGCAAGCGCTGGTTGGCCTGAGCCCCTTTGGAGGAGCGATCCGATGAGCGATTTTTACGACGTTCTCGAAACCCGCCACCCCGCCGAACGCGAAGCGGCGCTGATGGCGGCGCTGCCCGACGTGGTGGCCCAAGCCCGCCGCCACGCGCCCGCGTACGCCGCCCTGCTGGCCGACGTGGTGCCGACCGACATCGACAGCCGTGCTGCGCTGGCACATCTGCCCGTGATCCGCAAAAGCGAGTTGTTGGAACGCCAACAGGCGCTGCGGACGCAGGAGCCATTCGGGGGGTTTTCTGCCATCGGTTGGCGCGGGTTGAGCGCGGCGCGGGGGGCGCGCCGCGTGTTCCAGTCCCCTGGCCCGATCTACGAACCCGAAGGCCATGCCACCGACTACTGGCGCATGGCCCGCGCCCTGTGGGCCGCCGGTTTTCGCTCGGGCGATCTGGCGCATTGCAGTTTCAGTTACCACCTCACGCCCGCCGGTTCGATGATGGAGGGCGGGGCGCACGCCATCGGCTGCACCACGTTTCCGGGTGGGGTCGGCAACACCGAGCTGCAATTGCAAGCCGTGGCCGAACTCCAACCGCACGCCTACATCGGCACGCCCAGCTTCCTGAAAATTTTGGTGGAAAAGGCGGCGGAAACCGGGGTGTCGGTGGCGTCGATCACCAAAGCGCTGGTGTCGGGCGAGGCGTTTCCGCCGTCGCTGCGCGATTGGTTGGCCGAGCGCAGCATCCAGGGTTACCAGTGCTACGCCACTGCCGACCTGGGCCTCATCGCCTACGAAACCGCCGCCCGCCAAGGGCTGGTGCTGGACGAAGGGGTGATTGTTGAGATCGTGCGCCCCGGCACGGGCGACCCGGTGCCCGAAGGCGAAGTCGGCGAGCTGGTGGTGACGACGCTCAACCCGGATTACCCGCTGGTGCGTTTTGGCACCGGGGATTTGTCCGCCATCCTGCCCGGCCCCTGCCCGACCGGGCGCAGCAACACCCGCATCAAAGGTTGGATGGGCCGCGCCGACCAAACCGCCAAGGTGCGCGGCATGTTTGTGCATCCCAGCCAAGTGGCGGACGTGGTGAAACGCTTCCCCGAAGTGGGTCGCGCCCGCTTGGTGGTGGAAGGCGAAATGGCCACCGATCGCATGACCTTGAAGGCGGAACTGGCGCCATCCCGCGTCGCGGTGCCGGAAGGGTTGGCCGAGCGTTTGGCCGATGTCGTGCGCGATGTGACCAAGCTGCGCAGCCAAGTCGAGCTGTTGCCAGCGGGCAGTTTGCCGAACGACGGCAAGGTGATCGAAGACTTGCGCAGCTACCGCTGACGCCCACAACACTGGAGCGAGACAAGATGGAGATTCAAGGCAATGTGTTCGTCGTCACCGGCGGCGCTTCGGGGCTGGGCGCCGCCACGGCGCGCATGCTGGTGGCGCGTGGTGGCAAAGTGGTGCTGGCCGATGTGAACGCCCAAGCCGGCGAGGCGCTGGCCGCTGAGTTGGGCGAAAACGCCCGCTTCGTCCTCACCGATGTGACCGACGAAACCAGCGCCCGCCACACCTTCGACGTGGCGCAGTCCTTGGGCCCCTTGCGTGGCCTGGTGAACTGCGCCGGTATCGCCCCGGCGGAAAAAGTGGTGGGCAAACAAGGCGCCCACAAGCTGGAAACCTTCAGCCGCACCATCCAGATCAACCTGATCGGCAGCTTCAACATGCTGCGCTTGGCGGCAGAGCGCATGAGCGCCAGCGAGCCGGCCGAGTGCGGCGACCGGGGCATCATCCTCAACACCGCCTCGGTGGCGGCGTTCGAGGGCCAGCTCGGGCAAGCGGCTTATGCAGCCTCCAAAGGCGGCATCGTCGCCATGACGCTGCCGGTGGCGCGTGAGCTGGCACGCTCCGGCATTCGCGTGCTCACCATCGCGCCGGGCATCATGGAAACGCCCATGCTGCTGGGCATGCCCGCCGAGGTGCAAGACGCCCTGGGCAAGATGGTGCCCTACCCCTCGCGCTTGGGGCGTCCGTCCGAGTACGCGGCGCTGGCCGAACACCTCATCGGCAACCAGTATTTGAATGGCGAAGTCATCCGGCTGGATGGCGCGATTCGCTTGGCGGCCAAGTGAAAGGAGACGGGCATGTCTCAGTCTGACCCGATCGTCATCGTTTCGGCGGCCCGTACCGCCATGGGTTCGTTCCAGGGCGCGTTCGCTGGACTGGCGGCTGCCGATCTGGGCGCCGCTGCGATCCGCGCCGCCGTGGCCCGGGCCAACGTGGACGCGAACCTCATCGACGAAGTGTTGATGGGCTGCGTGCTGCAAGCCGGCCAAGGCCAAGCCCCTGCGCGTCAAGCTGCCCTGCGGGCTGGGCTGCCCTTGAGCGCTGGCTGCGCCACCATCCACAAAGTCTGTGGCTCGGCCATGAAAGCCACCATGTTGGCGCACGATGGCATCCTGGCCGGCTCCTACGGCGTGGCGGTGGTGGGCGGCATGGAATCCATGACCCAAGCGCCCTACCTGTTGCCCAAAGCCCGGGGCGGCTACCGCCTGGGCCACGGCCAGTTGCTGGATCACATGTTCTTCGACGGCCTCGAAGACGCCTACAGCCCCGAAACCCGTGGCCGCCTGATGGGCACCTTCGCGGAAGATGCTGCCCAAGCCGGGGGCTACAGCCGTCAGGCGCAAGATGAGTTCGCCATCCGCTCGACCCAACGCGCCCAGGCAGCGAGCCGAGAGGGCCGCTTCGAGTGGGAAATCGCCCCCGTCACCGTGGCGGGCAAGAAGGGTGATGGGGTGGTGCGCCAAGACGAAGGGCCGTTCGCCGTCAACATCGACAAAATCCCCAGCCTGAAACCGGCGTTCCGCAAGGACGGCACCGTCACCCCGGCGAATTCGTCGTCGATCTCGGACGGGGCGGCGGCCATGGTGTTGATGCGGGCCTCGCAAGCCGAAGCCCTGGGGCTGAACCCGCTGGCGCGCATCGTGGCGCACGTCACCCACGCGGGCGTGCCGGCGCAGTTTCCGGCGGCGCCGGTCGGGGCGATGCACAAACTGTTCGCCAAAACCGGCTGGACGGCCAGCAGCGTCGATCTCTACGAAATCAACGAAGCCTTCGCCGTGGTGACCATGATCGCCATGCGCGAGCTGAACCTCGACCCGGACAAGGTGAACGTCCACGGCGGCGCCTGTGCGCTGGGGCATCCGATTGGCGCTTCGGGTGCGCGCATCGTCGTGACGTTGCTGGGCGCGTTGCGCCAACACGGGCTGAAGCGCGGCGTGGCCAGCCTGTGCATCGGCGGCGGCGAGGCCACCGCCTTGGCCGTGGAAATGCTCTGACCGGAGGCTCCCCATGTTGCTCACCCCCGAACAACAGATGATCCGCGACGCCATGCGCACCTTCTCGCAAGAGCGCCTGGCCCCGTTCGCGGCGGAGTGGGATCGCACCCACGCTTTTCCTGCGCAAGCGCTGAAACAGCTCGGCGAGCTGGGCGCGATGGGCATGTGCGTGCCCGAAGAATGGGGCGGCGCCGGCCTGGACTACATGAGCCTGGTGCTCACCCTGGAAGAGATTGCCGCCGGGGATGGCGCCACCTCCACCATCGTCTCGGTGCAAAACTCGCTGGCCTGCGGCATCACCCAAAAGTACGGCACGCCGGAGCAGAAGGAAACCTGGCTCAAGCCGCTGGCGCGTGGCGAAAAGCTGGGTTGCTTCTGCCTCACCGAACCGCACACCGGTTCGGATGCCGCTGCCATCACCACCCGCGCTGACCGTGATGGCGACACCTTTGTGCTGAACGGCGTGAAGCAGTTCATCACCACCGGCAAACACGCGGACATGGCCATCGTCTTTGCGGTGACGAACAAAGCGGCGGGCAAGAAAGGCATTTCCTGCTTCCTCGTGCCCACAGCGACGCCGGGTTACATCGTGGGCCGGGTGGAAGAGAAGATGGGCCAGCACGCTTCGGATACGGTGCAAATCCTGTTCGAGAACTGCCGCGTGCCGGCTTCGGCGCTGCTGGGGGCGGAAGGAGAGGGCTACAAGATCGCGCTGTCCAACCTGGAAGCCGGGCGCATCGGCATTGCCGCGCAAAGCGTGGGCATGGCACGGGCCGCGTATGAAGCGGCGGTGCGTTACGCCAAGGAGCGGGTGACGTTTGGCGTGCCCATCATCGAACACCAAGCGGTGAGTTTTCGCCTGGCGGACATGGCCACGCTGCTGGACGCTGCCCGCCTCATGACCTGGCGTGCCGCCCAGCTCAAGGACACCGGCCAGCCCTGCCTGACTGAAGCCTCGATGGCGAAGATGTTCGCCTCGGAAGCGGCGGAAAAAATCGCCTCGGATGCGATCCAGATCCACGGCGGCGTGGGCTACACGCAAGACTTCCCGGTGGAGCGCATCTACCGGGATGTGCGCATCAGCCAAATCTACGAAGGCGCGAACGACATCCAGCGCTTGGTGATTGGCCGCAGCATCGCGACGGCTTGACCATGGGGCCGCTGCACGGCGTCCGCATCGTGGAGTTCGCCGCCCTCGGCCCAGCGCCGATGGGCACGATGCTGCTGGCCGACTTGGGCGCGCAGGTGCTGCGCATCGAACGCCAAGGCGCTAGCAGCGCGGCGGCGCTCTTTGATCCGCAACTCGACATCCTGAACCGCAACCGCGAGGTGCTGGCGCTGGATTTGAAGCAGCCGCAGGACATCGCCCTGGCCCGGCAGTTGATCGGCAAGGCCGATGCGCTCATCGAAGGCTTTCGCCCCGGCGTGATGGAACGTCTGGGCCTGGGGCCGGACGTGTGCCTGGCCGACAACCCCAAGCTGGTGTATGCCCGCATGACCGGCTGGGGCCAGCACGGCCCGCTGGCGATGGCGGCGGGGCATGACATCAACTACCTGGCGCTTTCCGGTGCGCTGCACGCCATCGGCGAAGCGGGCGGCGCACCTGTGCCACCGCTCAACCTCGTGGCGGATGGCGGCGGTGCGGTGTTTTTGGCGATGGGCGTGCTGGCGGCGCTGCTCTCGGCCCGCAGCACCGGCCACGGCCAGGTGGTGGACATGGCGATGACGGACGGCTGCGCCACGCTCATGAGCATGATCTACACCTTCCAAGCGATGGGCCAGTGGACGCAGCAGCGCGGCGCCAACCTGCTGGATGGCGGCGCACCCTTCTACGGAAGTTACCTGTGCAGCGACGGCAAGGCGTTGGCCATCGGCCCGATTGAGCCGCAGTTCTACGCCCTGTTCCTGCAAAAACTCGGGCTGCAAGACGACGCGGAGTTCCAAGCGCAGTGGGATAAAACGCGCTGGCCGGCGCTCAAAACCAAACTGCGCGCCGTGTTCGCCCAGCGCCCGCGTGATGCCTGGTGCGCGCTGCTCGAAGGCACGGATGCGTGCGTCGCCCCGGTGCTGGACATGGACGAAGCGCCGCAGCACCCGCACAACCGGGCACGCGGCACCTTCATCGAGGTGAATGGCGTGACCCAACCCGCCCCCGTGCCACGCTTCAGTCGGACGGTGCCAGGGCAGCCGGTGGGGCCGGCGCCTGCGGAGGCGGCGGCGGTGGTGTTGGCGCGGTGGGGTGTGGCCGTCAGGCCGATGGATTGAGGGCATAGGCCGCACTGCGCCCCCCGCCGGGCAAGCGGTGCAGGATGCCTTGGGCCAGCAAATCCTGAATGTCCCGCAGGGCGGTGTCTTCGGAGCATTTGGCGATGGCCGCCCATTTGCGCGTGGTGAGCTTGCCTTCGAAATCGTCCAGCAAGCGCCCCAGCAGTTTGCGTTGACGCGGGTTGAGCGGTGCTTGTGCCCAACGCTGCCAAAAACGCGCACGATCCAGCACACCATCCAGCGTGTGGTGTGCGCCTTCGATCGCCCGGTGCAGCGCGCCCAGGAACCACATCAGCCAAGCCGTCACGTCCAGCGTGCCCTTTTGGGTGTGCTCCAAGATGGCGTAGTAATCCTCGCGTTCACGCTGGATTTGGGCTGAAAGGCTGTAACACCGCCCCGGCAGCGTCGGCGGGGTCGGGCCGGCGCCTTGTTCAGCCCGCGCCAGAAACAGATCGCCCACGGCACGGGCCACGCGCCCATTGCCATCGTCCAGCGGATGCAGGGTGACGAACCACAGGTGCGCCAGGCCGGCTTTCAGCAGCAGCGGCTCTGCACTCGGGTCGGCGTTGGCCCAGGCGAGGAAGCGCGCCAGTTCGTCCGGCAAGCGCGTGGCCGGGGGCGCTTCGTAATGCACTTTTTGCCGATGCATCGGGCCGGACACCACCTGCATCGGCCCTTGGGCATCGTCACGCCACGCACCCACGCGGATGCGGCTCAACCCGCTGTAGCCGGTGGGGAACAAGGCGGCGTGCCAGCCCAGCAAGCGCTCGGCGGTCAGCGGGGCGGTGCAGTGGGTGGTGGCGTCCAGCGCCATGTCCACCACGCCGTCGATGTGCTGGTCGGCAGGCGCCAGCGCGCCGATGTCCACCCCCAAGCGCCGCGCCACCGAGGAGCGCACGCTGGCCAAGTCGAGCCGCTCGCCTTCGATTTCGCTGGTTTTGAGCACGTCGTTCGTCAGGGCGATGAGCTGGGCTTGCGCTTGCGTGCCCCAGCCCACATCCGCCAAACGCCCGAGCAAGCGCCCTTGGGCTTGGCTCACGTTGGCCAAGGGCGTGGCCAGGGCGTGCAGGTCGTAGCGCCAGGTGGGCCAGTCGAGGTGTTGCCAGAGGTAGAGCGGGGCGTCGTCGGAGGTCATGCGGGGGATGTTGGGGGATTCACCGCAGATTTTGCGGTGAATCAGCAACGTTTTGGCCGGATGGCCGAGCTTGCTGCAATCGTTGCTGTGCCCGATACGCCCCCGGCTGCACCCCACACCAGCGCTTGAACGCCCGATAAAACGCACTCGGTTCCTGAAACCCCAGCAGCGCGCCAATCTCCGCCACGCCCAGCGGGCTGCTGCACAGGTGGTGGATCGCCAAATCGCGGCGCAGGTGGTCTTTCAGGCTTTGGTAGCTTTCACCCTCGGCTTCCAGGCGGCGGCGCAGGGTGTTGGGCGCCATGTGGAAGGCTTGGGCCATGTCTTCCAGCGTCGGCCAATCTTGTGAGCCTTGGTGGGTGCGCAGTTTGCGGCGCAGTTTGGCCGTCCAGCTTTGTTCGTTCTTGTATTTCAGGAAGACAGATTGCGGCGCATTTTGCAAAAACGTCCGCAAACTCGCCAAGGTTTGCACCACCGGGGCGGGCAGCGCCTCGGCGTTGAAAAACACCCGCGTGTGCGGCGTGTCAAAACTCAGGGCGTTGCAAAACAGCAGCGCATATTCGGCGGAATGTTCGGGCTGCGGCCCGGCAAACGTCGCGTGGGTGAGGGCAATGCGCCGCCCGACCAGCCAGCACATCAGGCCGTGAATCATCACCAGCAGGGTTTCTTCGGCAAAACGGCGGTCTTGCGCGTCGGTGATGCGGTTGTGCAGGGTGATGCAGGCGTGTTCACCATCGCAACTCAATTCGGCGTTCACATCGTCGAGGAGGACGGCAAAACCGCGCAGCAATTGCCGTAACGCGCGCTCCAGCGTGCCGCAGGCCAACAGCGAATGGGCCAGCACGGAGAAGCTGCCCACTTTCATGCGGCGGGCGTCGAGGCCGAAAAACTCGTCGTTCATTTCCCGCGCCACGCCGAGCCAGAGGGCGGAAAACGCTTCGCCCGGCACGCGCACACGCGGTTGTTCCAACAATTCAGGCTGAATGCCCGCCGCGTGCAGCACGCGCACGCGGGCTTCGGGGGGCAGGTGGCGCACCGCGCAGACTGCAAATTGCACCGAGACGGTGTCTTTTTCGGTGGAGGGCGGGGGCGCAAGCACTGGCAAATTCTACCGAGCAAGATGGGCAAATCCGGTATCGGCAAAGGGGGCCGGCGTGCCTAGAGTTGCGCGCCAGGAGACACACCACACCATGACCAACCTCGCCGCCGAATTCCAAGCCCTGGCCAGCTACAAGCCGACGCACAAAGTGCGCTTCGTCACCGCCGCTTCGCTGTTTGATGGGCACGACGCCGCCATCAACATCATGCGCCGCATCCTCATGGACATGGGCGCGGAGGTGATCCACCTCGGCCACAACCGCTCCGTCGATGAAGTGGTGACTGCCGCCTTGCAAGAGGACGTGCAAGGCATCGCCATCAGTTCCTACCAAGGCGGGCACGTCGAATTTTTCCAGTACGCCATCGACCTGCTGCGCCAGCGCGGCGGCGCCGACATCCAGGTGTACGGCGGCGGCGGCGGTGTGATCGTACCGGCGGAAATTCGCCATTTGCATGACTACGGCGTGGCGCGCATCTACAGCCCCGAAGACGGCCAGCGCATGGGCCTGCGCGGCATGATCGGTGAAATGATGATGCGCTGCGACCGCGATGTGTCGGCTGGCGCCCCGGCGACGCTCGACGCGATCCAAGGCCAGACGCCCGAAGCCTGGCGCGCTCTGGCCCGCCTCATCAGCGCGCTGGAGCTGGGCACCGCCGACGCCGGCCTGGTGGCGCAACTGCAAAGCGCAGCGGCGGCCACGCGCATCCCGGTGCTGGGCATCACCGGCACCGGGGGTGCTGGCAAATCCAGCCTCACCGATGAATTGATCCGCCGCCTGCGGCTGGATCAGGACGACGAGCTGCGCATCGCCGTGGTGAGCATCGACCCCTCGCGGCGCAAGAGCGGCGGTGCGCTGCTGGGCGACCGCATCCGCATGAACGCCATCAACCCGTGGAGCAAGGGCGCACGGGTGTACATGCGCAGTTTGGCCACGCGGGCGGCGGGCAGTGAAATCAGCGCCGCGTTGCCGCACGTCGTGGCGGCGTGCAAGGTGGCGGGCTTCGATCTGGTGATCGTGGAAACCTCGGGCATCGGCCAGGGCGATGCGGCCATCGTTCCGCATGTGGACGTGCCGATGTACGTGATGACGCCCGAATTCGGTGCCGCCAGCCAGCTCGAAAAAATCGACATGCTGGACTTTGCCGAGTTCGTCGCCATCAACAAGTTTGACCGCAAGGGCGCGCCCGACGCGCTGCGCGACGTGGCCAAGCAGGTGCAGCGCAACCGCCAAGCCTTCACGCAGCGCCCGGAGGAAATGCCGGTGTTCGGCACCATGGCCAGCCGCTTCAACGACGATGGCGTGACGGCGCTTTACCAAGCCCTGAAGCCGCGCCTGGCGGAACTCGGCTTGCACCTGGCGCCGGGCACGCTGCCCACGGTGGCCACGCGCCACAGCACGCACCAGACGCCCATCATCCCGGCGGCGCGGGTGCGGTATTTGGCCGACATCGCCGACACCGTGCGCGCCTACAAACGCCACGCCCGCCAGCAAGCCAAGCTGGCGCGCGAGCTGCAACAACTGCGCGAAAGTGCCCGCATGTTGGGTGAATGTGGCGAGGCGGCGCGCAGCGGCATCGAATCCCTCGAAGCCCTGATGCGCCAGCGCGACGAACGCTTCGACGCCCGCGCCCGCAAGCTGTTGACGATGTGGCCGGACATGCAACGCGCCTACGCTGGCGACGAGTACGTGGTGAAGATCCGCGACAAGGAAATCCGCACGGCGCTCACGCACACCACGCTCTCGGGCAACAAGATCCGCAAAGTGGCGCTGCCGGCTTACGAGGACGACGGCGAAATCCTGAAGTGGCTGATGCTGGACAACGTGCCCGGCTCCTTCCCCTACACCGCCGGCACCTTCGCTTTCAAGCGCGAAGGCGAAGACCCGACGCGCATGTTTGCCGGCGAGGGCGACGCTTTCCGCACCAACCGCCGCTTCAAGCTGGTGAGTGAAGGCATGCCCGCCAAGCGCCTGTCCACCGCGTTTGATTCGGTGACGCTTTACGGCAACGACCCGAATGCGCGGCCCGATATTTACGGCAAGGTCGGCAACTCGGGCGTGAGCATTGCGACGCTGGACGATTTGAAAGTGCTGTATTCCGGCTTCGATCTGTGCAACCCGACCACCTCGGTGAGCATGACGATCAACGGCCCGGCGCCCACCATCTTGGCGATGTTCATGAACACCGCCATCGACCAGCAGTTGGAGAAATTCCGCGCCGACAACGGCCGCGAACCGACCGACACCGAAGAGCAAAAAATCCGCGCCTGGACGCTGGCCAATGTGCGCGGCACGGTGCAAGCTGACATCCTGAAAGAAGACCAGGGCCAGAACACCTGCATTTTCTCCACCGATTTCAGCCTGAAGATGATGGGCGATATTGCCGAGTATTTTGTCCACCACAACGTGCGCAATTTCTACTCGGTGAGCATTTCGGGTTACCACATCGCCGAAGCGGGCGCGAACCCGATCAGCCAATTGGCCTTCACGCTCTCGAATGGTTTCACCTATGTGGAAGCGTATTTGGCGCGGGGGATGCACATCGATGATTTCGCGCCGAATCTGAGTTTCTTCTTCAGCAACGGCATGGACCCCGAATACACCGTGCTGGGCCGCGTGGCGCGGCGCATTTGGGCCGTGGCGATGCGTGACAAATACGGCGCCAACGAACGCAGCCAGAAGCTGAAATACCACGTGCAAACCTCGGGGCGCAGTTTGCACGCGCAGGAAATCCAGTTCAACGACATCCGCACCACGCTGCAAGCGCTGATCGCGATTTACGACAACTGCAACAGCCTGCACACCAACGCCTTCGACGAAGCCATCACCACGCCGACCGAGGAAAGCGTGCGCCGGGCGATGGCGATTCAGCTCATCATCAACCGCGAATGGGGCCTGGCGAAGAACGAGAACCCGAACCAAGGTGCCTTCATCATCGACGAGCTGACCGAGCTGGTGGAAGAAGCCGTGCTGCGCGAGTTTGAAAAGATCGCCGACCGGGGCGGCGTGCTGGGCGCGATGGAAACCGGCTACCAGCGCAGCCAGATTCAAGAAGAATCGATGCACTACGAGATGCTGAAGCACACCGGCGAGTACCCCATCATCGGCGTGAACACCTTCCGCAACCCGCACGGCGACCCGGTGCCCGAGTCCATCGAACTGGCGCGCTCAACCGAGGAAGAAAAACAAAGCCAACTCACGCGGTTGCATGACTTCCATGCACGCAACGCTGCGGTGTCGGGTGCGATGCTGGCGAGGCTGCGCGAGGCCGTCATCACCAACACCAACGTGTTTGATGTGCTGATGGAGGCGGTGCGGGTGTGCTCGCTGGGGCAAATCACCGATGCGCTGTTCGAGGTGGGCGGGCAATATCGGCGCAGCATGTGACCCCCCTATGTCGGCCCCCTGAGGCTGGTGATGGTCGAAATGGCGCGACTGTGTGAGGATCAGCGTGCGCCAAACGAATGGCGCCTGCGTTAGTCACAAGACAACGATCTCCCGGAGACCCCTTCATGACCGCTCATCTGTCCAGCCCGGAGCGCCGGCTGTTGCTTGGCGCTGCCGCCAGTTTGCCCTTGTGGGGCATGTCCAGCGCCCGGGCGCAAACCAGCACCATCCGGTTGGGGCAGACCACCTCGCTCAGTGGCCCGCTCAGCGACATTGGCTTGGCCTTGCAGCGGGGCGCGTTGGCGTGTTTCAACGCCGTCAACGAGTTCGGGGGCATCCACGGGCAGCGCATCGAACTGATCTCCAAGGACGACGCCTACGACACCCAGCGCGGCCTGGCCAACATCGAAAGCTTTTTGGCCGATCCGCAGTTGTTCGGCCTGTTCAACTGCCTGGGCACCCCCGTGACCGAGCTGGCCCTGCGCAAATTGGCCGGCACCGATGTGCTGTACTTTGCGCCGCTCACTGGAGCCCAGTTGGCACGGCCTCGGTGGCGCAACGTGTTCAACATCCGCGCCAGTTATGCCGAGGAGGTGGCCAGCTTGATCAAGCACTTGGCCACGGTGGGCATCAAGCGGGTTGGGTTCATTTGGCAGAACAACCGGTTTGGCCAGGAGGCTTTTGCGGCGGCCAAGGAAGTGTCCAAGCAGTACCGCTTTGTGCAGACCGCCGATGTGTCGATCGACAGCTCCGGTGACCGCGCCCCCGAACTGGCCGCGCAGTTGATGGCCAGCGAGCCCGAAGCCATCGTCATGCTGCTGGCGGGCAAACCTTCGGAGACGTTCGTCAAAGCGGTGCGGCGTTTGGGACGGGTGTCGCTGTATGCCTTGTCGGTGATGGGTGCGAGCAACACCTTGCGGGCGATGGGGCCGGATTCTCTGGGCATCACCGTCAGCCAGGTGGTGCCGTTGCCCACGAACATCACGGTGCGCCTGGTGCGGGAGTTCCGGGAATCCTGGAAGGCCGCCGGTCATACCGCCGAACCGTCGCACATGGCGCTGGAGGGTTACCTGAATGCGCGGGTGTTCGTCGAAATCCTGTACCGCACAGGACGCAATGCCACCCGCGCCAGTTTCATCGACGCCATGTGGAAGTTAAAACGCTTGGATCTGGGTCATTTCGAGGTCACCGCCGGGGCGCCGGGCAGCAACGCCTCTCACTTTGTCGAGTTGACGATGGTGGGGCAGGGCGGGCGCTTCATGCGCTGATCGACGCGCAAACTGTGCTCGATGCCATCGCGTCCCAGGCCCAAATCGCGCAGTTCACGCTCGTCCATCGCGAGCAACTGCGCCCGGTCACGCTGTAAGCGTCGGCGTTGCAGCCAACGGCGCCAGATCAAACACAACACCCGCCGCACACGCACCCCACGCAACCCCATGACCCGCTCCTGAACGGTGAAGGCCCCCCGGGTGGGAGGCCGGTGCGTCATGCTCGCCGCGTCACTCCGGTTTGAAAAGTTGAATGTTCTGAGGTCTGACTTCAGTTTTTCTGAGGGTATGGCGCTGCGCCGGCACAATCACCGGCATGCGCCAGCTCAACCTCGACCAGCTCCACACCCTCGTCACCATTGCCGACCTCGGCACCTTGGCGGCAGCCGCCCAAGCCTTGCACCTGGCGCCCCCCACGGTGAGCCTCCACGTCAGTGAGTTGGAGGCGCGTTTGGGTGTGTCATTGCTGGTGCGCGGCCCGCGCCGGGCCCAGCTCACCGCCGCCGGCCAAGCGCTGGTGCGGCGTGGGCGCCGCTTGTTGGCCGACGCCGACGCAGCGGTCGAACAAGTGCGCCGCATTGCCCAGGGGCGCGAGGGCAAGGTGCGGCTGGGCACGTCCACGGGCGTGGTGGTGCATCTGCTGCCGCAGGTGCTCGAATCGCTGGCGCAGCATCGACCGGGGCTGGATGTGGAGTTGAGCATCCTGGGTTCGCACGACACCCTGGCCCGCTTGGCCGCCGAAAAGCTGGAGCTGGGCATCGTCGCTCTGCCGGTGCAGCCGCCGCCCGGCGTGGTGCTGACGCCGTGGCGCAGCGATCCGATGCACGCCTTTGTGCCCGCTCAATGGGACGATGTGCCCGAGGTCGCCACCCCCGCGTGGCTGGCCGCGCAACCCCTCATCGCCAACGACGCCCAGGCGCTGATGCACCATCAAACGGCGCGCTGGTTCGCGCAGGCGGGTTTTCACCCTCGGGCGCGCATCGAGCTAAATTTCACCGAGGCGATGAAAAGCCTGGTGGCTGCCGGTTACGGCGCCGCCGTGCTGCCGCTGGAATCCCCGCTGCAAACGACGCCCGATCCGCGCATCCGCCTGCTGCCACTCGATCCGCCGCTCACCCGGCATTTGGCCCTGGCGCATCCCGCACCCGACAGCCTGGACGGGCCGACACGCGAAGTGCTGCACGCGCTGCACACCTTCGTCCAGCCGCTCAACCGCGTGAATTGAGCCCGCGTTCGCTCAATGACAGCGCCCAGGCCGCACGCACTTCGGGCCGCAGCCGCCACAGTTGCGCCGGGCGGTGGGCGCCGCCGGCTTGGCGTTCGCCCGGCACGGGCTCCAACATCGCCAATTCCTCGACCTTGCGCCGAAAACTCACCTTGTTGATCGGTTCGCCCAGCACGGCCTCGTATACGGCCTGCAACTCGGGGAGGGTGAACGTCTCGCCACACAAGTAAACCGGCAGCGACGAGTAGACGCTTTTGGTGCGCACCCGCTGCACCGCTTCGGCCACGATGTGGGCGTGATCGAACGGCAGTTCGGGCAGGTGGGCCACGGCGCACAGATGCAGCCGGTCGTGTTCCGTCGGCACGATGTGCGCTGGCACCAAGGCGTAATACACCACCGACACCGACCAGCCACGCGGGTCACGCCCCGGCCCCGACCACGTCGCCAACTGCGCCAGATACGGGCTGGTGATGCCAGTTTTGTCGGCCAACACGCGTGCGGCGGCGTCCCAGGTGCTGGCGTCTTCGGCGGTGTGGATGAACCCGCCGGGCAGGGCCCAAGCGTCGGCGTGGGGTTCGCGGTCGCGGCGGTGCAGCAGGACGTGCAACGTTTGGTCGCGCAGGGTCAGCAGCACCACGTCCACGGTGCAGAACAAGGTGTCAGAAGGCGAAGCAAGGGACATGGGCCGATTCTAGGAAGCCGCTTGGCAGACCCGGTTTCTGCCGCTGGCTTTGGCTTGGTACATCGCCTGATCGGCTTCCCGCTGGAGGTCGGACAGCCCTTGATGCCCCGGTCGCCCAGCCGCCACCCCGATGCTGGCGCTGATGGGCAAGCGCTGGCCGCTGGGCAAGGGCGGTTGCAGGGCTTCCAGTGCGGCGCGCAGTTTCTCCCCCAATTGCGCCGCCCCCGCCAACGACGTGTGAGGCGCGAACACGCAAAACTCCTCACCGCCCACGCGCCCGAGCACATCGGCGGCGCGCAGATGGGTTTGCAGGCAGGTGGCGGCGGCGCACAGCACCGCGTCGCCGGCGGCGTGGCCGTGGCGGTCGTTCACCTGCTTGAAGTGATCCAGGTCGATGAACAGCAGCGCGTGATCCCAGCGGGCTTCGGCTTGCGCTTGGCGCAGCGGCGGCTCACACAGGGCTTGAAACGCCCGGGCGTTGAACACCCCCGTGAGCGGATCGTGCATCGACAGTTCGCGCAAGCGCTCGCGTGACAGGGCCACCGCCTGCCGCGCCTGGTGCATCTGCGAAGCGTAGGCCCAGAACATCCAGGTGGTGGCCAACATGGCCACGCTCAGGGTGACCATGGCTGCCGGGCTGTAAGGCTGGGCCGAGTGTCCATTGGCCACAACCGCCACCCCCCAGAGCAGTCCACCGGAAAATACCCCCGCCCCAGGCCCCAGCAGCATGAAACTGCCTGCCAGGTGCATGAAGAACCACAGCACGCGCAGCTCGTCCTGCGGCACCGTCAGCAGCCCGGACACGTTCAGCCCCAAACTCAAACCCCAGTGCGCCCAGACGGCAAACCGAAAGCGCTCTCGCCGCCCCCACAGCCCCAGCAGCAGCAAGCCATCCAGCACCGCCGAACTCCGCACCGCCCAGCGATGCACCGGGCTGAGCTGCACCGCGCCCAGCGCATCGGCCAAACCAAACACGCTGGTGATGAACACAGCGTTGATCAACACCACCAGCAAAAACCGAAAGCGGAACTGCGCCTCCTCCTCGTTTTCGCCGAAGTGCGCCCCTCCCCATGCCTGTCCCCATCGAGCTGCCATGTGTTCTCCTTGTCGCGAATGCGCTGAGAAAGCATTGTCAAAGTCGGCACGCTTGACAAGGTGGCGGCCTCGTCAACCCTTGGCTTTGTCGCAACGGTATCTCCCTTGCTTGGGGTTGAGCTTTGTTGCAATTTGCATCTAAGTCGGCCTAAAGTGGGGGCCAGGAGGTGCCTGCCATGTTTGAAACCACTGCCCCGGTCGCGCCCATTCACCTGCTGCTGATCGACGCCCAAAACGATTTTTGTGACCTTCCCGCCAGCGCCTGCCCACCGGGCGTAGCGCCCGCGCTGCCCGTGGCCGGCGCGGATGCGGATTTGCAGCGCGTGGCCGATTTGCTGCGCACGGCAGGCGGGCGCATCCAAGCCCTCAATCTCACGCTGGACAGCCACCAGCGGCAGGACATCGCCCACCCCCCGTTCTGGCGCCAAACCGATGGCCGCGAGGTGGCCCCCTTCACGCCCATTCGCGCCGCCGACGTGCGCGCCGGCACCTACCGCCCCGCGCAGGCCGACGCCCTGCCGCGTGTGCTCGCCTACTTGGAGGCACTCGAAGCCCAGGGTCGCTACACCCACATGGTGTGGCCGGTGCATTGCGAGGAGGGCACATGGGGCCATGCGCTGCACCCCGCCATCGCGGCGGCCTGTGAAGGGTGGACGCACGCCACGGGCCGCACGCCGCTGTTCGTTTTCAAAGGCCGCAACCCGTGGACGGAGCACTACAGCGCCGTGCAAGCCGAGGTGCCCGACCCTGCCGATCCAGCCACCCAACCCAACGCCGCGCTGTTGGCGGCGTTGGCGCCAGCGGGGGAAATCGTCGTCGCCGGGCAAGCGGCCAGCCATTGCGTGCGCGCCACGGTCGAGCATTTGATGGCGCAACTGCCCAGGCCGGAGCGCTTCACGCTGTTGGTCGATGGCATGAGCCCGGTCGGTGGTTTTGAGGCCGAAGCCGAGGCATTTTTCGCCCACGCGCAGGCCCTGGGTGCGCGGCGGATGCGCTGCGCCGAGTGGCTCGCCCAACGCATCTGACGCCCCGTTTTCGCTTAGGAGGTCGCCATGTTCACCCCCGCTGGCCAGCCGATCATCACCCGCTTGCTGGACACCGATGTCTACAAGTTCAGCATGTGGCAGGTGCTGTGGCGCCGCCATCCGACGCTGGACGCGCATTACCGTTTCGTCTGCCGCAACACGCCGACGTTCGCGCTGGCCGAGCTTCTGCCCGATGTGCAAGCGCAACTCGACGCGCTGTGTGCCCTGCGTTTCACCGCTGAGGAATTGGCTTGGCTGGCGGCGCAACCGGCGCTGCGGGCGGATTTCGTGGCCTGGCTGGCCGGTTTTCAGTTTGAGCGGCGCCACATTCGCGCCTGGGCGGAAGGCCCGACGCTGCACGTCGAAGCCAGCGGCCCGCAACCGCAGGTGATGGCGTTTGAGATGTTTGTGCTCGCCATCGTCAGCGAATTGGCCACGCGCCACCAGTGCGAGCGCTTGCCCGAAGGTGTCGCGCCATTCGTGGCCGAAGGCCGGCGCCGCTTGGCCGGCA
Organism: Vitreoscilla filiformis; assembly: GCF_002222655.1. Taxonomy (GTDB): domain Bacteria; phylum Pseudomonadota; class Gammaproteobacteria; order Burkholderiales; family Burkholderiaceae_C; genus Ideonella; species Ideonella filiformis. Next base: position 1,263,805 of record NZ_CP022423.1, read on the forward strand.
AGATCGCGCAACTGCACGCGCTGCGGGCCGAGCCGCTGCCGCCCGAGGCCTGCCCGTTCGTGCTGATCGACTTTGGGTTGCGCCGGCGCCTGTCGGGCGCGTGGCAGCGCGAGGTGGTGACGACGCTGCGCGACGCGCTGCCAGGGACGTTCCGAGGCACGTCCAGCGCCCACTTGGCGCGCACGCTCGGGCTGCCGGCGGTGGGCACCATGGCGCACGAGTATTTGCAAACCTACCAAGCCTTGCCCGGGGATCTGCGGGATTTTCAGCGCCGCGCCCTGGCCGATTGGTGGGACGAGTTCGGCTCGACGCTGGCCGTGGCCCTCACCGACGTGGTCGGCATGGCGGCGTTTTTGGCCGACTTTGGCCCGGAGCTGGCCCGTCATTACGTCGGGTTGCGCCACGATTCGGGCGATCCGCTGGTGTGGGCCGACCAAGCGTTGGCGCATTACGCCCGCTTGGGGCTGGAGGCCCGCGACAAGCGCCTGGTGTTCTCCGATGGGTTGGACACCGCCCGTGCCATCGCGCTGTACCGGGCGCTGCGCACGCGGGCGCAACTGGCGTTTGGCATCGGCACCCACTTGACGCACGACACGGGCTTGCCGCCGCTCAACATCGTCATGAAGTTGATCCGGGTGAACGGCCAGCCGGTGGCCAAGCTCTCCGACTCACCCGGCAAAACCTTGTGTGACGACCCGGCGTTTGTGCAGCATCTGCACCAAACCTTCGCCGCAGCGGCTGGCATGCAACCCGCTTGACGGGGCGTTGTCGTGTTTTTCGTTGGAGTTTGCCCATGATCGCTCCCGCCCTCGATGCCGCCGTGCTCATCGGTCGCTTCCAGCCCTTGCACCATGGCCATGTGGCCGGTTTGCGCCACGCGCTGGCCGAGGCGCCGCGCTGTGTGGTGGTGATCGCTTCGTCTTACCAAGCGCGCACGCCGCGCAATCCATTCACGTGGGAGGAGCGGGCCCAGCTCATCCGCCACAGCCTTTCGCCCGAAGAAGCGGCGCGGGTGAGTTTTGTGCCGGCGCGTGAGCCGTTTCACCTGCCACGCTGGGCGCGACAAGTGCGCCAAGGGGTGTTGAACGCCCTGGGTTTGCAGGATGAAAAAGAAGCGCTGCACGCCAACATCGGTCTGGTGAGTTTGATGGAGGACCTGCCCAGCCACGAGCGCATGCACATCGAGCTGCGCGCCCAAACCGGTTGGCAACTGTTGCCGACGTCGGTGGCGCCGTCGTTGCCGAGTCTGCCTACGCCGGGGCGGATGCTGCGCGAACACCTGTTCGCGAATGCCGAAGCTTTGCCCGATGCCACCCTGGCCGGCATGGCCCACGCCCTGCCCGACGCCACCCAGCAATTCGTGCGCACCTGGATGGACGGCCCGCACTACGCCGTGTTGGCCGAAGAATGGCGCATGCTGCGCGACTACCACGCCGCGTGGGCCGATGCGCCTTACCCGCCGGTGTTCGTCACCGTGGATGCCTTGGTGACGTGTGGCGGCCACCATGTGCTGTTGATTCGCCGGGGCCAAGCGCCGGGCAAAGGGCTGCTGGCGCTGCCGGGCGGGTTTCTCGATGTGCATGAAAGCCTCTGGCACGCCACCCTGCGCGAGCTGGCCGAAGAAACCGGCTTGGAGCGCAGCGAACACGCCTGGCGGGCTGCTGTGCGCGGCATGGCGGTGTTCGATCACCCGGAGCGCAGCCAGCGCGGGCGCACCCTCACCCATTGCCATTGGTTCGATTTGCCGGACGCTTCCCCGCCGCCCGTCGAAGCCGCCGACGATGCGATGGACGCCGCGTGGGTGCCCATCCGCCACCTGCGCGCCCTGGAAGACCAATTCCACGACGACCACTTCCACATCCTCGATCACTTCCTGAATTTGAGTGCTTGAAGGGGCTGTCGAGGCACGCACGTCCTCAGTTTCCCGATTGGCAGGGTCGGGGGCGGCTGGGCATGATTCCAAGCGCCGACATGGGTGAGCAAGGAGGGCGGGTCATGTTGCTGTTGCTGAGTGGGGTGTCGTTGACGCTGATGGGGTGTTTGGCGGGGGCGTTGCTGGCATGGATTCCGCTGTCGCCCACGGGGCAAGCGCCTTCGCTGGCGCTGTGGGTGCTGTTTCCGTTGTTTGTGTTGGGCGGTTACGTGCTGGCCGTGATGGGCGCACGCCAAGCCCATTGGCGCGGCCTGACCTTGGGGCTGGGGGCGGTGCTGCTGTTGCTGGCGCTGTCCTGCGCGGTCGGGTTGCTGCTGCAAGCGTTGGGGGCGTGGCAACCCATGGCGGGGTCGGCGGCGCTGTGGTACGTGCTGGCGCTGGCGGGAGTGCCTGGCGGCGTCGGGGTGGCGGCTGGGGAGCGTGAACTCGTCAGCGAGTGAACGCACGGGCCATCGGACAATCCAAGGCGTTCGTGTCAAACGCCAAGCAAGGATTCATACCGTGAAATGGCTCTCTCTGTTGCAGCAAGTGCCCTGGTCGGACGTGATCGCCAACACGCCCAAAGTGGTGGACTCAGCCCGTAAGCTCTGGGACTCGACCCGCGCCAAGGCGGCTGAAGCGGTGGACGTCCCTGCCGAACGCGAAGTGGTGGCCACCGTGGTGATGCCGCCGGCAGACGATCCGCTGCAAAACGTGCTGCACGCATTGGAAGATCGGATCGATCAGTTGGCGCAGGAGAACGCGACGCTGCGTGAGCAAATGCAGGCCACGTCCGGGCTGGTCAAAGCGTTGGCGGAGCAAAACGGCCAACTGGTGCTGCGGTTGGATGCGCAGGGGCGCCGGCTGCGGTGGCTCACACTGGGGCTCGCAGGGGTGGGGCTGTTGATGGTTGCCGCCTTTGGGGGCTGGGGCTGGAGTGCCCTGGCATGAGTGTGCTGGCCGATGTGTGGCGCTTCATCTGGCGCGCAGCGGGCTTGATGCTCGCCCTGGGGGTGGTCGCCGGTTTGGTGATCATGGGCATGATCGTGTGGCTGGTGGCGCGTTTGCTGGGGCGCCGACCGCCTCCCGTGCGGGTGCAGTGGCCCCGCCAAGGTGAGATGCCGTTTGGTTTCCGGCAACGCCCGGGGACGCCAGCGGCGTCCGACGACAGCGTGGTGGATGTGCAGGTGCGCGAAGTGGCCGAGCGTTCGGAGGCCCTGCCCGGCCCGGGCACCAAGCCCTGAACGGCGTCAGCCGGCCTGGGTGGGCGTGTTGCTGCCGGTCGGCAACGTCGGTTGCCGCGTCAACGCCATGGCCGAGGCGATCAGTCCGGACACCTCGGTCATGTTGCCCGGCACGATCATGGAATTGTTGGTGCGCGCCAACTCACTGTAGGCTTGCACGGCTTTTTCCGCCACCATGAACTGCATGGCCTGCTCGCCGCCGGGCGTTCGCACCACGCTGGCGACCTTGCGCAACGCTTCGGCGGTGGCTTCCGCCACCATCATCGTGGCCGAGGCTTGGCCTTGGGCCAGGTTGATGTCCGCTTGACGTTGGCCTTCCGAGCGGGCGATGGCCGACTCACGCTCACCCGTGGCGATGTTGATTTGCTCTTGGCGCCGGCCTTCCGAGGCGGCGATCAAGGCGCGTTTTTCCCGTTCGGCGGTGATTTGGCGCTGCATCGATTGCAGGATTTCAGCCGGCGGCTTCAGATCCTTGATTTCGTAGCGCAGCACCTTCACGCCCCAGTTGACGGCGGCCTTGTCCAGCTCGCTGACCACGGCGCTGTTGATCTGGTCGCGCTCTTCGAACGTTTTGTCCAGCTCCATGCGGCCGATTTCGGAGCGCAACAGCGTTTGCGCCAGTTGGGTGATGGCAAAAACGTAGTTGCTGGAGCCGTAGCTGGCGCGCATCGGGTCGGTCACCTGGTAGTAGAGGATGCCGTCCACGGTGAGCTGGGTGTTGTCCTTGGTGATGCACTCTTGGCTGGGCACGTCCAGCGGCACTTCTTTGAGCGAGTGGCGGTAGGACACGTTATCGACGAAGGGGATGATGATCTTCAGCCCCGGCGTGAGGGTGCGGTCGTACTTGCCCAGGCGTTCGACCACCCAGGCATGTTGCTGAGGCACGATCTTGAAGGCCCGGCCCACAAACACGGCGGCCACGACGAGCAAAACGAGCATGATTTCCATGCGACATCTCCTTGGTTGGATCGCAAACTCAGGCGCCCGAGGGCATGAGCACCAGCCAGTTGCCTTCTACGGCAACGACGAAATGCTGCCCCGACTGGGGTTGCGCCCCCGGCGCCAAGCGGGCTTGCCAGCCCGAACCCCGATATTGCACGCGGGTGGTGCCATCGGGCTCCCACGCTGTCACATGAACCCGTTCGCCGATGTCCAGATTGACATCGCGGTTGCGGCTCGCGGGTTGCTCGGAGGCTTGTTGGCGCCGCATGTGGGCGTGCCACAGCGCGACAGCGCCACCGCCCAACAAGCTGGCGCTTGCCAGTTGCAGCGTCACCGACGCGCCGAAGTACGCGGCCATGGCCCCAGCGACGGCCCCCATGGCCATCATCAGCAGATAAAACGTACCGGTGAGCAGTTCGATGATCACCAACACCCCGGCGACGATGAGCCAGAGCGTGGGGGCGGAGAAGTGCTCCATGGTGAGAATCCTTGGCGTGGCGTGAGGAAGGGGACGATGGGCTGCGCATCATCCACCGGCCAAGTGTAGGACGCTTGACGATGCCGCACAGCCCAGCGGCCACGTCAGAATCCGGCGCTGTTGTTTTTGTTGTTTGAGCCTGTCATGACGCTTTCTTCCGCGCCGCGTACTTCCTCACAGACCGCTGCCGACTACATCCGCAGCCACATCCGCACCGTGCCGGATTGGCCGCAGCCGGGGGTGCAATTCCGCGACATCACGCCGCTGTTGCAAGATCCGCGTGTCTTTCGGGTGCTGATCGATCAGTTCGTGCATCGCTACTTTGACACCCGCCCGGATGTGGTGGCGGGCCTGGACGCACGCGGTTTCATCTTGGGTTCGGTGCTGGCCTACGAGCTGAACGTGGGTTTCGTGCCGATCCGCAAGAAAGGCAAACTGCCCTTCACCACGGTGGAAGAAACCTACGAGCTCGAATACGGCAGCGCCACGGTGGAGCTGCACACGGATGCCGTCAAGCCCGGCGATCGGGTCATCCTCATCGATGACTTGATCGCCACGGGCGGCACCATGATGGCGGGCAAACGCTTGCTGGAGAAGCTCGGAGCGACGGTGATCGAGGGCGCGTCCATCGTCGATCTGCCCGAGCTGGGGGGCTCGGACAAGCTGCGGGAGGCCGGCTTGCCCTTGTTCACCCTGGTGGATTTTGCGGGGCATTGAGCCCGACTTCGGCGGCGGGGTTCACAACGCCCGCCCCCACGCCATCGGCACGAGCAAAGCCACCATGCCCAGCATCATCAGGCCGATGAGGGCATCCAACACCTGCCAAGCGCGGGCATGGGCGAACCACGGGGCCAGCCACCGGGCGCCGTAGCCCAGCAGCACGAACCACATGACACTGGCCAGCGACGCCCCCGCCACAAACGCCGCTTGCGCCGATGGCCCCGGCTGCTGGGCGCCGACAGAGCCGACGAGCAGCACGGTGTCCAGATAGACGTGCGGATTCAGCAGGGTGAAACCGGCCAGTTGCAGCACGGCGGCGGGGCGGCTCATGGGTTCGCGGCTGGCGCTGGCCACCAGGGCTTGCGGGCGGGCGGCGCGTTGCAGGGCTTGCACGCCGTAGTGCAGGAGGAACACGCACCCGGCAGCGGCCAGCACTTGGGCGATCCATGGCCGATCGCCGATGAGGTGGGACAGGCCACCCACACCGAGGGCGATCAACACGGCGTCGCTCAAGCTGCACAACGTCACCAGCAGGCCGACGTGTTCACGTTTCAAGCCCTGGCGCAGCACGAAGGCGTTTTGGGCACCGATGGCCACGATCAGCGACAAGCACAGCACCCAGCCATTGAGCGCCGCAGCGCCCAGGGCGGGGCCACCGGGGGGCGAGAGGAGGAAGGTCAGATCGTTCATGGCCGGCAGGATGACTTCCGGCCTGTGCGCTGACCAGCGAGTTCTGCTGAAGCGGCTGAAGCATTTCTGAATCGGCCCAGCCCGCCTGCCTCGCGGCGCAGCGGCGACACTGACGCCCATGCTGGACTATCCCTTGTTGCAAGCCCTGGCCGCCGTGGTGCGCGAGGGCAGTTTTGAACGGGCGGCGCGGGCGCTGCATTTGACGCCGTCGGCGGTATCGCAGCGCGTCAAGCTGTTGGAGGAGCGCACCGGGCAGGTGCTGGTGGTGCGGGCCAACCCGGCCAAGGCGACGCCGGCGGGGCAGCGCTTGTGCCGGCACGTCGAGGAAGTGGCGTTGTTGGAGCATCGGTTGGCGCACGATCTGCCCGGACTGGGGCCGGAAGCGCCGGGCCGGGTGACGCTGCCCGTGGCCGTGAACGCCGACAGCTTGGCGACGTGGTTTGTGCCGGCTGCGGCGCGCATGGCGGCTGAGTCGCCGGTGCTGCTCGACTTGCGCTTGGAAGATCAGGATCACACAGCGGAGCATTTGCGCTGCGGGGAGGTCGTTGCGGCGGTGACGGCGCTGGCGCACCCGGTGCCCGGCTGCCGCAGCGTGCCGCTGGGCTGCATGGACTACTGTGCCACCGCCAGCCCGGCCTTCGTTCGCACCCATTTGGCCGACGGGGTGAACGCCCACACCCTGGCGCAAGCGCCTTGCCTGACCTTCAGCCGGCGCGATCGGTTGCAAGCCCTGTGGCTGGAAAGTGTGCTGGGCGAAGCCTTGCATGTGCCGACGCATTGGTTGCCCTCGGCGCAAGCGTTCGTGGAAGCGAGCCAAGCGGGGTTAGGCTGGGGCATGAATCCGGAGCCTTTGGTGGCTGATGCCTTGGCCGCCGGCACGTTGGTGGAGCTGGTGCCGGGGCATCGGCTCACGGTGGCGTTGTACTGGCAATGCCGCCAAGGTTTGCCGGTGGCGCCTGTCTTGACGCGGGCCGTCTGTGCGGCGGCGGCCCAGGTGTTGCGGCCCAGTGATGAGCCGTCACGCTGAGGGCGGTGTCATGCAAAAAACGAAGGAATCCATATGAGTTTGGAAAGTGATCTTGGGGTTCAAAACTTGGCGGTTTTCATGGTGTCGGGGTTGCTCCTCAACATCACGCCTGGCCCCGATTCGATGCTGATCATGACCCGCAGTGCCAGCCAAGGATGGCGCGCTGGCTCTGCGGCGGCCTTGGGCATTGGTGCAGGAACAATGGTGCATGTGGTGGCCGCCGCCTGGGGCGTCTCAGCCTTGATCGCCACGTCGGCCACCGCATTCAGCATCATGAAATGGATCGGGGCGGCCTACCTCATTTACCTGGGTTGGATGCTGTGGCGTCAAGCGCCATCGGCGGACGCCACAGCCCCGCCCGCTTCGGCCCCACAGACGCATGCCCGCCTGTTTGCGCAGGGCTTTTTAACCAACGTGTTGAATCCGAAAGTGGCGTTGTTTTTCATGGCCTTTGTGCCGCAGTTCATCGATCCTCAGGCTTCGCACAAAGCCGTGTCATTTTTGGTGCTGGGGAGTCTCTTCAACATCAATTCCATGGTGTGGTGCCATGTGCTGGCCTGGAGTTCTGCCGCAGCGGGTCAGCGGGTGCGCATGAGCCAGGCGCTCAAAAGAGGGCTGAACCGTTGCATTGGCACGGTACTGGTGTCTTTTGGCGTGAAGCTGGCTTTAGCGGATCAGACTTGAGCCACATGGGCCGCTTCGTGCCCCAGCGTCAACGCTTCTTCGAACACCGAGTAGCCTGCCAGATCGCTGTGCGCAAAACGGATCCGCCCTCGCGCTGATCGCAACGCCCGCAACCCATCGGCCCCGCGCACGCCGGGCGCCGGGATGCTCATCGCATGGCCCCAGCGCGCCAAGTCGATGGCCTCGATTTTGAACGGGGCGTCGGGGTGCAACAAAGCCAACTCGGCCAACACTTTGGCCCCCCACGCCGCTGCGCTGTCGGACAGCAGCGCCGCCCGTTGGGACACGGGCAGGGCGTGGTACATCGTCAGCACCGTTGGGCCGGGGTGGGGGCGCCAGTTTTGGTGCATGGCATCGACGTAGCCCAAGGCCGTGCTCGTACCAGCGGGGGTGAAGTGCACACTGTCCCACGCGGGCGGTGCGCCCAGGCGATCGAGCAGTGGCTCGCGCAGGTGCAAATTCGCCACCAGCCACGGTGCATGCGGTTGCCTGCGGGCGGTGAGGTCGAGGGCGGCGCGCAGCGGATCGGCCCAATCCGCCAGCAACCGCGCCGCCACGAACAGCGGCAGCGCCACGATGACGCGCTCGGCCTGCCAGCGTTCCGCCCGTTGAGCCCCTTCGTCCCAAACCAGGATGTCAACGCCGTGCCGCTCCTCCTGCACCCGCAGCGCCGTGCGCCCCGTGAGAACGTGCGCACGCAGCGGTTCGGCCATGGCTTGGGCGAGAAAGGCATTGCCTTGCGGCCAGGTGAACACCGGTTCACGCTCGGCTTCAGCGTCGCCAGGCGCATGAAAACCGTGCCGACTGGCGAAGTAATGCAGCCCCGCCCAAGCGGACACCTGCGCCAGCCCGGCGCCGTAGTCATCGCGGCAACAGTAATCGAGGTAACCCAGGAGACGCTCGTCGGTGAGCTGCTCGCGGGCCAGCCAAGTGGCGAAGGGTTGCGCGTCCAGCGTGGCGTGGCCGGGTGTCCAGGGGCTGTGCAGGGTGGGCATCGAGAAGCCCAGGGTGGCACTGGCATCCTGCACCCGCTGGGCAAAACGCCGGTATTGGGCCAGCGTGGCGGGGCGGTCGTCGGCGCTGGGCAGCAGGCCGTCTTGCCAGGCGCCGTCGATGAACAAACGTTCTTGGGGCGCGTGGCACAGGTGGCGCTCATCCGGTTCCAAGCCGCGCACCGTGCGGCGCAGCAAACCCAGATCGAGCAACAGCGCTTGCACCGCTTCGGCTTGCGGGCCCGGCACTGGCAGGTAATGGGCGCCCAGCGGACAGGCCATGCCGGCCAGCGTGTGGCCTTGGCTGTTGCCGCCGCTGAGGTCGTGCAGCTCCAGCGCCCAACTGTCGGTGACGCCGTCGTGGTGCAGGCGGCGCAGCGCCGCCAGCCCGGCGATGCCCGCACCCAACACCAGCACCCGTGCCCGGCGGGTGAGCGCCGGGGCGGGGAGCGCATCGGCGCTGCGCAGCCGGTGGCCGCGTGCCGGATCGGGCCCCACCCAGCGGCACGGCGGCAACGGCGGCTGTGCCGTGGGGCGTTCACAGCCGGCCAGCCCCGCCGCCATCGCCCAGCCCAACATGCTGCGGCGTTTCAATGCACCTGCCCCCATTCCTGCTCGAAGGTGTGTACCAATTCCTGCGTCACCAAGCGATTCGGCTCGGCGGGCACACGCGCCATGTCTGGCGGGAAGTCCAGCAACGCCGGCAGCCCCGCCAGGGTGAGAAACCGCAACCCCGGCGGCAGCGCCTGCGGCATCCGCCATGGCCGCCGCCCCGCGAGGATGAAACCCCACTCCCCGAAACTCGGCACATGCGCGTGGTAGGGCGTGGTGTGCCAGCCAATGGCTTCCAGCGTCGCCGCCACCGTCCAAAAGCTCTTGCGGGCGATCAGCGGCGAGGTGGTTTGCACCACCGTGTAGCCCCCAGCGGCCAGGTGGGCGTCCACCAGGGTGTAGAACGTCGTGGTGTAGAGCTTGCCCAGGCTGAAGTTGCTCGGATCGGGGAAGTCGATGACGATGACATCGAACATCTCATCGTGCTGTTCCAGCCAGCCGAAGGCATCGGCGTTCACCAGCCGCAGTTTGGGCGAGTGCAGCGCATCGGCGTTGAGGCGGCGCAGCAGGGGCTGTTCTTGGAACAAGCGTGTCACCTGCGCATCCAGATCCACCAGCGTGACGTGCGTCACGCTCGGGTACTTCAACACCTCGCGCAGCGCCATGCCATCGCCACCGCCGAGGATGAGCACGTTCTTCGGGGCCCCCTGCGCAGCCATGGCCGGATGCACCAGGGCTTCGTGGTAGCGGTACTCGTCCCGCGAATGAAATTGCAGGTTGCCGTTCAGAAACAGCCGCAGGCCGGCATCGTTGCGCGTCACCACCACGCGCTGGTAGGGGCTGGTTTCGCGCAGCAGGATGCCGCTGCCGTAGAAGCGGTCTTCCGCCCACGTGGTGAGGGCGTCGGCGCTGATCATCGCGCCCAGCAGCGCCGCCACGGTCAGCCCACAGGCGACGGCGTGCGCCCGCCAGTCGCGCAGCTCATACCGAAACAGCCACAGCGCCCACACCGCCACGCCCGCATTGAGCAAACCGAACAGCACACCGGTGCGGATCAGACCCAAATGCGGCACCAGCAGCAGCGGAAACGCCAGCGCCACCGCCAGTGCGCCCAGGTAATCGAAGGTCAGCACCTGCGATACCAAATCCTTCAAACCGTAGCGTTGCCGGAATTGGCGCTGGAGGATGCGCATCACCAGCGGGATTTCCAACCCCACCAGCATTCCCACCACACCGATCAGGCCGTAGAGCAGCACCCGGAACGGCGTCAGGGCGCTGCTGGGCAAACTGGCGTGGGCGGCAAACAACGCCGCTGGCATCAGGCCACCGATCAAGCCGACCAGCAGCTCAATGCGCAAAAACTGCTCGATCAGCGACCGCTCGACGAAGCGGCTCAGCCACGAGCCCACCCCCATGGCGAACAGGTAGCAGCCGATGATGGTGCTGAATTGCAGCACCGAATCCCCGAGCAGGTAACTGGCCAAGGCCCCGGCGGCCAGCTCGTACACCAACCCACAGGCGGCGACGACGAACACCGAAGCCAGCAGCAGCACCTCCGACATGGGCACCTCACGCCAACCCCCGGCGCGGGCGTCAGGCGTGGCACTCACCCGTGAATGGCCGCCGCGATGATTTGGCCAACGGCCACGAACATCCCGGCCACCACGATGGCCAAGGCCACGTTTTTGTGTTCAACGATTTGTTCCCACAGGTCGTAGGGGGTGAATTTGTCGATCACCGCGAAGCTCAGGCACAGCACCCCGACGCCGATGAAAGCGTAGAGGATGGAGCTGATCATCAGGTCAATGCGCAGCCAATCGAGGGACATGGGATGCTCGCTTTCTGGAGAGAAGTTGCTACTTGTGGCCACCGCCACCGCTGGAGAATCCACCAAACGACCCGCCGCTGCCCAAGTAACTCGGCGTCACGACACGCTGGTTTTTGCATTTTTGGTATTCGGCGCTGTTCGGGCCAAACCCATCGCTGACGGCTTGACACTCGTCGTTGCTGCACGCACGCACCAGCAGAAAGAGGGGCAGCAGAATCAGGAGCCATGTGATCCAGCGTCCCAGGCCGAAGGTGGAGCGCGAAGGCGTGGGGAGTTTGCCAGCGGGCAGGTTGAAGGCTTTGCGGACGTCTTCCGTGCCCAGGTTGCGCCCTTCCGACCACACCACTTCCGTGCCGCTTTGCTCGCGGGACAGTTGCCAGCCCGTGGGGCCGCTGTAATCGGTGACGTGGGCGATGTCCTCACGCTCGACGCGCCAGTAGAACTCGCCCAGCACCCACGTGACCTTGGCGCGATAGCGCCAGCGCTCCTGGTAGCGCCGGCTCTGCCACGCTGCACGCTTGCCAGCGACTTTGGGCGCCCCCGTCAGCGGTCGAACCCAGCTCCAGCCCTCTTCGGTATCGACCAAAAAGGCAAACCCCTGGGTGCGGTGATACAGCAGATATTCGCGCCAGAAGGTTTGTGGCTCGTCGTCGCCCGGTTCCGGCAGATCGCAGCGCTCCATGTAACCGACGACTTGCCACGGCAGCGCCGGCCCATCGAGAGCCAACGTGCCTGTGCGCCCCAGCGGGATGAGGGGTTCACTGGCTTGGCCGCCGGGCCCCGCGTTGCTTTGGGCGAAGTACGCCAGATCGGCCCCGGCGCCTTGGGAGATGTCCACCACCGCATGGCAACTGGGGCAGGTGAGGCTGCGGGTGCTGTCCAGCTTGGGTGCCAAGTCGCTGCCGCAGCTCGGACAGGACAGGCTGCGCGCCCCGAGCGTTTGCTCGGCGGCCCCTTCGCGCAGGCCCGACAGTGCCAGATCGTCCAGCCTGACACTTCGCCCCACCGACCACAGCGGCGCATCCGGATCAGCGCCATCCAGCGTGCCGACCTCGCCTGCGTCGTTGCGCAAGTCGGCGACGAGGAATGTGGTGTCGAGGCGCGGCGGGCGCGGCAGCTCGCCTTGGGCGGCGTGCAAGCGCACCGAGGTGATGGACGCCACGCTCCACACACGCCGGCCCACGGTGCAATCGGTGCCTGGTTGCAAATCAGCCAGGCGCAACGGCTCCGATGGGGCAGGCTGATCGAACGCGAAAACGTAAGCGCCGTTGTCTTCACTCAGCCAAGCGGGGCGGGGCGGGGCATCCGAGGGTTCAAAGAGGGCGAACCATTCGTTCCACGTGCCGCCGTCGTAGCGGTACTGCAAGCGCCCGATCAGGGTGAAGGGCACGTTTTGGTAACGCCCCTGCACGCCCAGTTGCAGGGGGGTATGGTCGTCGAACAGCTCGGCGCAGCGGCCAATGCGCCGCAGCGCGTCGCCCTCGCGCAGCAAGGTGCTTTGACAATACCCGCACACCGCACTGGCCGAAGCCGCCGACGCGAACCCAACCGGTGCGCCGCAGTTGGGGCACAGGCTCTGCCAAGCGCGCTGCGGCGTGGGCGATGAAGACGGTGGAGACGTGGTGGACACGATGCGCCCGCTCGTGCGTCAGACCAAACGCTTGAGCAACTCGGCCTTTTTGGCGCTGAACTCGTCGTCGGTCAAGATGCCTTTGGCCTTGAGGCCGGCGAGTTTTTCCAGCGTGGCCACGACCTCGTCAGCAGACATGGGGGTGACGGCCACCGGTGCCGGTGCTGCCGCCGATGCCGCTGCGCCCAGACCCTGCCCGAACTGCTGGGCCAGCGTTTGCCCCAGCGCCAGGCCAGCGCCCAGCCCCATGGCATCACCGACCACACCACCGCCGCCCTGGGCCACGCCTTCGGCCATTTTGGGGATGGCTTGGGCGGTTTGGTACTGCATGAAGGTGCCCATGTTCGCGCCGCCGATCATGTTCATGCCGATGCGCTGATCGAGGATTTTTTGCAGGTCTTCGGGCAGGGAGACGTTCTGCACCGTCACGCCATCGAGTTGCAGGCCGATGGCTTGGAAGGCGGCGGTGGTGGCTTGGCGCAGTTGCTGGGCAAACTCGATTTGGTTGGTGGCCAGATCGAGGAAGGGCAAGCCGCTGCTGGCCACGGCGTCGCTGATGTGTTGCAGCATCAAGCCGCGCAATTGGCCGTCCAGCTCGGTGGTGGTGTAGCGCTCGCGGGTGCCGCTGATTTCGGTGAAAAAGCGCTTCGGATCGGTCAACCGGTAGCTGTAGTTACCGAAGGCACGCAGGCGCACCATGCCGAAGTCTTTGTCGCGCAGGGTGATGGGCTGCTGGGTGCCCCAGCGCTGGTCGAGCTGCTGGCGCGTGCTGAAGAAGTAGACATCGCTCTTGAACGGGCTTTCAAACAGCTTGTCCCAGTTCTTCAGGTAGGTGAGCACCGGCAGGGTTTGGGTGGTGAGCTTGTGCAAGCCGGGGCCGAACACGTCCGCCACTTGGCCTTCGTTGATGAACACCGCCACTTGGCTTTCGCGCACGGTGAGCTGGGCACCGTGTTGGATTTCGTTGTCGGCCATCGGGAAGCGCCAGGCCAAGGTGCCGTCGCCGGACTCGTTCCATTCGATGACGTCAATGAACTGTTTCTTGATGAAACTCATCAGGCCCATGGGGCGCTCCTTGGCTGCGAGAACGGGTTGATCATCATACGGTTGCGCCGTGCCCGGCAGGTGTGTGTCCCCCTCTCCCCGGCCCTCTCCCGCAAGGGGAGAGGGGGACATGCGAAGCCACCCGCCCCCGCAAAAAGCCCCTCTCCCCTTGCGGGAGAGGGGTTGGGGAGAGGGGGAAACGCCCCAGCCATATCGAGTTTTGTTTAGCAGGGTGGGGGGAGCGTGGTGTGTTGCGAACCCCTCTCCCCGGCCCTCTCCCGCAAGGGGAGAGGGAGACATGCGAAGCCACCCGCCCCCGCAAAAAGCCCCTCTCCCCTTGCGGGAGAGGGGTTGGGGAGAGGGGGAAACGCCCCAGCCATATCGAGTTTTGTTTAGCAGGGTGGGGGGAGCGTGGTGTGTTGCGAACCCCTCTCCCCCGGCCCCTCTCCCGCAAGGGGAGAGGGGAGTCAAGCCGTGCCACCTTATAGTGCCGCCCATGACCCGTGCCGCCCCTTCGACCGTTTCCGCCCCAGTGTCTCCCGCACCAACCGCCCCGCTCAAACTCGCTGTCATTGGCGCGGGGCCGGCGGGGTTGGCCTTGGCATTGCTGGCAGCGCGTGGATGGCATGGGGTGCAGGTGACGGTGTTCGATGCCCGTCCAGCCGACAAAGACGTTGCCGCCGATCCTCGCACCCTCGCCCTGTCTCTGGGCAGCGTGCAACTGATGCGCCAGCTCGGCGTTTGGCCCGACGCGCAAGCCCAACCCATCACCGAGGTTCACGTCTCCCAAGCACCGCCGACGCTGGGCGGTGCGCTGAGTGAAACGCTGCTCCGCCCCGAGGTGCGCCTCACTGCTGCCGAACAAGGGGTGACGGCGCTGGGTGCCGTCTTGGCGTATGACCAGATCGTGGCCCCGCTTCAGCGCGCTTGGGAAACGGAATGCACCCGCAGCGCCGGGCAGCATGCCATGCGCTTCGGCACCCCCGTGCAGGCGATTCGGGATGTGTCGGGCGGGGTGGAAGTCGAAGCGGGTGTCGTGGAACGCTTCGATCTGGCGGTGATCGCCGAAGGCGGGGTGTTCGCCGACCAAGCGCGCAAAGCGGTCAGCCATGACTATCGCCAAACCGCTTGGGTCGGCACGGTGCAACTGGGCCAGCCGGCGGGCGCGGCGCCCATCCCAGCGGGGGCGGCGTTTGAGCGGTTTACTCGCCATGGGCCGGTGGCCTTGCTGCCTTTGCCCGCACGGGCGGCGGATGCGTCGGGCGTGCGGCGGGCGTCGCTGGTGTGGTGCGTGCCGACGGACGACGACCCGGTGGCCGAACTCAGTCCCGAACAGCGCCGCACCGTGCTGGCCACCTTGCTGCCCGAGGCAGCGGGGCCGTTGCTGGACATCGGGCCGCTCAAACATTTCGCCCTGGGGTTGAACGCCGAAACCACCTTGGTGGCGGGCCGCAAAGTGCGTATCGGCAACGCGGCGCAGACGCTGCACCCGGTGGCGGGCCAAGGTCTGAACTTGGGTCTGCGCGACGCCCAAGCCTTGGTGCGCACCCTGCGCCATGCCACCGATTTGGACGCCGCCCTGCGCCGCGTCGAATGGGCGCGGGCGCCGGATCGCTGGAGCATGATCGCCACCACCGATTTCCTCGCTCGCAGTTTCACTTGGCAGTGGCCGGGGCTGCCGGCGCTGCGTGGGTTGGGTTTGGCGGCGTTGCAGGCGTTGCCGCCGGTCAAGTCGCTGCTGGCGCGGCAGATGATGTTTGGCCGACGCTGAAGCTGGTGTGATGGTGCTGGAGTTGGTGTTGTTGCTGGCGCTGGCCGGGGCGTTCGGTGTGGCGTGGTGGGGCGCGGCGCGACGTTCGGCGCGGGTGTGCGCCCAAGCGGCCTATGCGCCCAGTGAGTTGGACACCTCCGGCACCGTGCAGCGCCAGTTGTTGGCTCAAGCCTTCCCCGATCCAATCGAAGCAGCGGCCATGGCCCGCTGGCTGGACGCTTGGGGGTTCCAGTTTCGGCACGATGGCCACTTTTTGCCCGACGTGCCGCCGGACGCTTTACCGGCGCTGCTTCAGTCGCTGTTCGCGCCGGGGCAGACAGCGTTGGCTCGCCAGCATCTGGAGCGATATGGGCCGCATTTGCCGCATCCTGGGCGGGTGCATTTGGCGGCGTTGCGGTTGAGTGGCGGGGATGTGGCGCGTCTGGCCACGGTGATCGACGCCGCACGCCACGACTGGGCGGACGTGTGCCACCAAGCCGAACAAGCCGACCAGCCCAACGGGTTGGGCGATTACCTGCGCTGGCTCAGGGCGCAACACGCCCCGTCAGCGCCAACAGCGTGACCAGCTCCGCCGCCGACTTCACCCCCAGCTTGCTGAACACCTTGGCGCGATGCACTTCCACCGTGCGCATCGAGATGTGCAGCTCGTCGGCGATCACCTTGTTGAGCTTGCCAGCGGCCACACGCTGCATCACCTCGCGTTCACGCTCGGTCAGGCTGGCCAGGCGTTGACCGGCGGCGCCCTGCGTCGCCTGTTGTTCGCGCTGGCTTTGTGCCAACGCCAGCGCCCGTTGCACCCGCTCCACCAAAGCGTGGTCGCTGAACGGCTTCTCCACAAAGTCCAACGCCCCTTTGCGCAGCGCATCGACGGCCATCGGAATGTCGCCATGGCCGCTGAGGAAAATCACCGGCAAGCTCACACCCCGGGCGATCAGCTCATCGTGCAGTTGCAGGCCGGACAGCGGCTCCATCCGCACATCCAACAGCAAACAGCCGTGCAGTGGCTCACGCGCCAGGGCGGCCAGCAGGGTGGGGCCGTCCGGGTAGGTGCAGACGTTCAAGCCGTGTGAGCTGAACAGAAACGACAAGGCATCGCGCACACTGGCTTCGTCATCGACAAGGTGGACGCACAGCGCAACATCGGTCATGGTTCATTCCAGATCGGCAGGGTGAAACGGAAACAAGCGCCGCCCAGCTCACTCGATGCGCCAGCATCCAGTTTGCCGCGATGGGCTTCGATCACCGAGCGGCAAATCGCCAGCCCCATGCCCATGCCCTCGGCCTTGGTGGAGTAAAACGGCGCGGTCAACTCCTCGATGGTGCGGGCTTGCAGGCCGGGGCCGTTGTCTTCCACGCACACACAGACATGGCGCAGCGACGCCTCCGCCCGCGCCTGGATGCGCAATTGCACCGGCTGGCGCTGGGCGCCCAGGCCCGCATCGATGGCATTGCGCACCAAATTGAGGGTGACTTGTTCGATCAACACCGGATCGGCCAGCACATCGGGCAGGGTGTCGGGCAAGGCCCAATCGATGCGCACGGGCTGGTGGCGCCAGTCGCGTTGCAGCAGTTTGACGGCCCGGTGCAGTGTGGCCGGCAGATCGCAGCGTTCGCGCTGGGGCGCCCGGCGCGTCAAAAAACCTCGGATGCGTTGCACGATGCGCCCCGCTTCGGCCACCTGTTCACCTTGGCGGCGCAGGGCGTTGAGCACGGTGTCGTTGTCGAAGCCGGCACGCTCCAACATGCGCAACACACCGCTGTTGTAGCTGGCGATGACGGTCAACGGTTGGTTGAGTTGATGCGCCAGCGCCGAGGCCACTTCACCCAAGGTCGTCAGGCGGGCTTGGTGGGCCATGGCTTCGGCTTGGTGGCGTTCGCGTTCTTCGAGCTGCTTGCGTTGGGTGATGTCGATCATCGAGCCCATCCAGCCGATGTGGCGCCCCGACGCATCCACCAAAGGCGATTCGAACACCATCACGTCCACACGCCGGCCATCGGCATGCACCCAGTGGGCTTCGTAGCCCTCGCGTGGGGCCAAGCCGGCGAGGTTGCGTTGGCTGCGCTGCTCGGCTTCGTCCAGCGCATCGCTGGGCCAATAAGGCATCGGAGGCAAGCGCCCGACCAGCTCATCGGCCGGGCGCCCCACCATTTCGCAAAACGTGCGGTTGACGTAGATCAGCCGCCCCTGCGCATCACGCGCCCGCAGGCCGACCAGGGCCGAATCCTCCATCGCACCGCGCCACGCGGCTTCCGTGCGCCAGGCCGACTCCGCTTGCAACACCTGCCGCACCTGTTGGCGCAGCAGCCACGTCGCCCAGACGATCAGCACCAAAAACCCCCCCACCAACACCAGCGGCACATTGTTTGCCCACGAGGAGGGCGGTTCACGCAGCGCCAGCTCCAAGTAGGTGCCGGGCAGCCCAGGCCCGACCAGCACCCGGTAGGTGAAGTCTTGCTGTGCGGTGCGGTCACGCCGGGGCCAGCGGGTGTCGGGTTGTTCCAGCGTGGCCAGCACGTGTTCGGAGACATCCACCAGCCGCACGTTGTATTTGTGGGTGATCCACCACGGCGTGCCGCGTTTGAGCAGCCCCGCCGGCAGGTAGCGGGCCACCAGCTTTTCGCTGTTGACGTCGTGCGGATGGGCGACTTCGCCATCGGTCGCATCGGTGCGGGTGCTGACGGGCGCCACCAAGTGCGCGGACAGGCCGGGTTGGGCCGCGTCCTCCTCGCTGCCGAGATGGGGGTCGCGGGGCATGTCGGGGTTGTCCAGATGGGCCACGATGCGGTTGCGGGCATCCAGCCACGTCAATCCGATCCACAGGCGCCGAAAACCCGCCGACACGTAGGGCGACGCCTGGAGCGACGCCGCCGAGCGCGGGGCCGTGGCCAGTTGCGCCGCCAGGGTGCGCAGCAGCGCTTGTTCCAAATCGAGGCGCGTGCGCAGTTGGGCTTCCACGCTCAGGGCATCCGAGATCAGCGAGCGGCGCAGTTCTTCCCGTTCTTCGTGCGCATTGCGCTGCGCCCAGATCACCACCCCCAGCACAAACAGCAGGGACAACCCCAGCGGCACGGCCCACAACCCCCGGCGTCGGGGCGCACGAGCCGGTGAGGGAATCGAAGAAGATAAGGGTAAACCCGCAGTCATAGAGAGAGGATCGGGGCAAGATGCGGCGAAATGTGGAAGTCCACAGTTTCACCGGGGATGAGGTTTTCGCACACTCGCCCGCATTCATCGCCCCCCAGGAGACACGCCATGACTTCCCCGTTGTCCTTCACCCGCCGGTTGGCCCTGTCCGCAGCCGCTGTGCTGACGCTGTCGGCGTCCAGCGTGGCGTGGGCGCAAGCGCCCATCGTCATCAAGTTCAGCCACGTTGTCGCCGCCGACACGCCCAAAGGCAAGGCCGCCGAGCACTTCGCCAAGAAGGCCGCCGAGCTGACCAAGGGCCGCGTCAAGGTCGAGGTCTACGCGAACTCGACTTTGTACAAGGACAAGGAAGAAATGGAAGCCCTGCAACTGGGCGCGGTGCAGATGTTGGCGCCTTCGCTGGCCAAATTCGGTCCGCTGGGCGTGAAAGAGTTCGAGGTGTTTGACCTGCCGTTCATCTTCAGCAGCTACGAGTCGCTGCATCAGGTGACGAATGGGGCGTCGGGCAAGATGTTGCTGTCCAAACTGGAGCCCAAGGGCATTCGCGGGTTGGCTTATTGGGACAACGGTTTCAAGTCCTTCTCGCTGAATGCGCCGATCAAGGCGCCGGCCGATCTGAAGGGCAAGAAGATGCGCATCCAGTCCTCCAAGGTGCTGGAAGAGCAGATGCGCGCCCTGGGTTCGCTGCCGCAGGTGATGGCATTCTCCGAGGTCTACCAAGCGCTGCAAACCGGCGTGGTGGATGGCACCGAGAACCCCATCTCCAACCTCTACACCCAAAAAATGCACGAAGTGCAAAAGAACTTGACGCTGACCGAGCACGGCTACCTGGGTTACGCCGTGATCGTCAACAAAAAGTTCTGGGACGGGCTGCCGGCGGACATCCGGGGCCAGCTTGAACAAGCCATGGCGCAGTCCACCACCTACGCCAACGCGATTGCCAAGGTGGAAAACGACACCGCGCTGGCTGCCGTCGAAAAGAGCGGCAAGACCACGATCTACAAACCGACCCCGGCTGAGCGCCTGGCCTTCAAGAAGGCGTTGGTGCCGGTGCATCAAAAGATGGAAAGCCGCATCGGCAAGGACGTGATCCAGTCCATCTACAAAGACGCCGGCTTCTCGCCCGACAAGCTCTGATCCCCTTGACCCTCACCCTGTGACGACGTGAACGACGGGGGCTGCGGCCCCCGTCGCCGCGTCTCCTGTTGGGAGACTCTCATGTTCAACCGATTGCTCAACCACCTGGAAGAGCTGCTGGTGACCCTGCTCATGGGCAGTGCCACCGTCATCATCTTTCTGTCGGTGATGCACCGTTATTTGTCCGGTTACGCCATTCCTGGCGTCCAGGACTGGCTCATCAGCCTGAACTTTGGCTGGGCGCAAGAGCTGTGCATCATCCTGTTCGTTTGGATGGCCAAGTTTGGCGCCGCGTATGGTGTGCGGACGGGCATCCACGTCGGCGTTGATGTGCTGATCAACCGTCTGGACGACAGCAAGCGCGCCAAGTTCGTGCTCTTCGGCCTGCTCGCGGGGGCCCTGTTCACCGGCATCGTCGCCACGCTGGGTGGCAACTTCGTTTGGGAAAACGGCGCGCACTATGCCTTCTTCCATGCCTTTGGCATCGAAGCCCCCGATCTGTACGAAGGTCCCACCACCCCCGATTTGGAGTGGCCCACGTGGATCGTGTACAGCGCGATTCCGTTGGGTTCGTCGCTGATGTGTTTCCGCTTCCTGCAAGTGGCGTGGAACTTCACCAAGACCGGTGAACTGCCGCACCACGACCACGGCCACGTCGATGGCTTGGATGAAGAAGTGCCTGTCGATGCCAACCCCTACGGCATGGACGACAACCTGCACATGCACGACCTCAAGCACCACCACAAGGCCCCGAACGCGAACGGCAAGGAGTCTCAGCCATGAATGCCCTGGTCATCTTCGGCTTGCTGGCCGTGCTCATGCTCACCGGGATGCCGATCTCGATTTCGCTCGGCCTGACGGTGCTCACCTTCTTGTTCACCATGACCGAGGTGCCGCTGGAGTCGGTGGCGCTCAAGCTGTTCACCGGCATTGAGAAGTTCGAGATCATGGCGATCCCGTTCTTCATCTTGGCGGGCAACTTCCTCACCCACGGCGGGGTGGCCAAACGCATGATCAACTTCGCCAGCGCGATGGTCGGCCACTGGTATGGCGGCCTCGGCTTGGCGGGGGTGTTGGCGTGTGCGCTGTTTGCGGCGGTGTCGGGCTCCAGCCCGGCCACGGTGGTGGCGATCGGCTCGATCTTGCTGCCGGCGATGGTCAAGGCAGGCTTTCCGAACCGCTTCGGCGCCGGGGTCATCTCGACGTCGGGCGCACTGGGCATCCTGATCCCGCCCTCCATCGTGATGGTGATGTACTCGGTGGCCACCAACACCTCCGTGGGCGCGCTGTTCATGGCCGGGGTGATTCCGGGCTTGGCGCTGGCCGGGGTGCTCGGCGGCGTGACCTGGTACCGCGCCCGCAAGTTCAACTACCCGCGCCAACCCAAAGCGAGCTGGGCCACGCGGCTCAAGGCGCTGCGTGAATCGATCTGGGGCTTGTTCCTGATCGTGGTGGTGATGGGCGGCATCTACTCGGGCATCTTCACCCCGACGGAAGCAGCGGCGATGTCGGCGGTGTACGCCTTCATCGTGGCGGTGTTCGTCTACAAGGACATGGGCCTGAAAGACGTGCCCAAGGTGCTGCTGAACTCGGCCAACATGGCGGCGATGCTGCTTTACATCATCACCAACGCCGTGCTGTTCTCGTTCATCATGACCAACGAGAACATCCCGCAGGCGCTGGGCGACTGGATTTTGCAGAACGGCTTCGGCCCGATCGCCTTCTTGCTGGCGGTGAACATCATCTTGCTGCTGGCGGGCAACTTCATGGAGCCGTCGTCGATCGTGCTGATCTTCGCGCCCATCTTGTTCCCGGTGGCGGTCAAGCTGGGCATTGACCCGGTTCACTTCGGCATCCTGATGGTGGTGAACATGGAGGTGGGCATGTGCCACCCGCCCGTGGGGCTGAACCTCTACGTGGCGTCGGGCATCACCAAGATGGGCATCACCGAGCTGACGGTGGCGGTGTGGCCGTGGCTGCTGTCCATGCTCGGCTTCTTGGCGGTGGTGACCTACTGGCCGGGCCTGTCGCTGTGGCTGCCGCGCATGTTGGGCATGGTGGCCTGACGAAAGCGGACAGGTGGGGGCGCCAGGTTCATGCGCCGAGTGCGCTGACCAGGGCCTCCAGGGCGGTATGCGCTTCAGCCAAGAGGTCGGCGGGTGCCGGTTGCAGCGGCACCTCGGGCAATGCGGCAGCGCCTTGGGTTTTCAGTCGCTTCACCCAGTCCCCTGCTTCGCGGCCACTGGCAAACCCCTGGCTTTGCAGCAGCACCCGTCCATCGTGCGCACTGAGTTTGAAATAGAACTGGCCATCCGCCTCGCGGTACTGCTTGAACACCGGCAGCGCGGGTTTGGCCTTCTCCGCCTTGGCGGCGTTGCTGGCCACCGGGGCCGCCACCATGCGGCGCAGGCCCACGGCGTTGCGCAGCTCGGCCAGCAGCGGGGCGGCCTGGGCACGCGCCTTGGCGGCGCCGTTCATGAGGATCTCTTCCAGCTCGGCAGGGCGGGCCATCAGTTCCTCGTAACGCGCACGCATCGGCGCCAGATGCCCATCCAGCAACTCGAACAAGCGGGTTTTGGCCTCACCCCAGCCCAGGCCAGCTTGCAAGTCTGTGCGGAAACCAGCCGTTTGTTCAGCCGAAGCAAATGCGCTGTAAAGCGTGTAGAGGTGTGAGCCTTCGGCGTCCTTCGGCTCACCCGGCAGTTTGGAATCCGTCACCACACGGGCGATGGCTTCTTTCAAGGCCTTGGCGCCGCCGTCGAAGAGCGGAATGGTGTTGTCGTAGCTTTTGCTCATCTTGCGGCCATCCAGGCCGGGCAGCACCGCCACCTGTTCTTCGATCACCGCCTCGGGCAGCACAAAAAACTCACGCCCCTGGCCGAACAGGTGGTTGAAGCGCGAAGCGATGTCTCGCGCCATCTCGATGTGCTGCACCTGATCGCGTCCGACAGGCACTTGATGGGCGTTGAACATCAAAATGTCGGCGGCCATCAGGATGGGGTAACTGAACAAACCCATCGTCACCCCATCGTCCACATCCCGCGCCGCTGCGGTGTTGGCGTCGGCGGCGGCCTTGTAGGCGTGGGCGCGGTTCATCAGGCCCTTGGCGGTGACGCAGGTCAGCAGCCAAGTCAGCTCGGGGATTTCGGGGATGTCGCTCTGGCGGTAAAACGTCACGCGGTTCGGGTCGAGGCCCGACGCCAGCCACGTCGCTGCCAGCGCTTGGCGGCTGCGCTCGATGCGGGCCGGATCGTCGCACTTGATCAGGGCGTGGTAGTCGGCCAAGAAGAAAAACGCATCCACGTCAGCACGCTGACTGGCGGCGATGGCCGGGCGGATTGCGCCAGCATAGTTGCCCAAGTGCGGGGTGCCGGTGGTGGTGATGCCAGTGAGGACGCGGGTTTGCATGGCGATTCGAGCGAGCTGGGAAAAACGTGAAAGATTCGGCATTGTCTGCGGTAGCCTGCGCCGCTTGTCGATGACTTGCGAGGCGCCATGCTGCTTGGAACCCTGTTTGCCCTGGCCGCCGGCCTGATGTGGGGCTTGGTTTTTGTCGGCCCCCTGATCTTGGACGATTACCCAGCGGTGATGCTGGCCTTTGGTCGTTACCTCGCGTTTGGGCTGATCGCGCTGCCGCTCGGGTGGCTGGATCGTGCCAACCTGCGCGAGCTGACGCGGGCCGATTGGTGGGAGGCGCTGAAACTCTCCCTGGTCGGCAACGTGCTGTACTACCTGTTTTTGGCGTCGGCGTTGCAACGGGCTGGCGGCCCCCTGCCGACGATGATCATCGGGACGCTGCCGGTGGTTATTGCCATCGTGGCCAATCGACGCAATGCGGCGCGTGATGGGCGCTTGCCTTGGCGCCACATGGCCCCTTCCCTGGGTTTAATCTCGCTCGGCTTGTTGTGCGTGAACCAAAGCGAGCTGCAAAGCTTGCTGGCCGATCCACATGCCGATCCGGTGCGCTACGCCTGGGGGGCGGTGTTGGCGGTGGGCGCGGTGGTGTGCTGGACGTGGTATCCGATCCGCAACGCCGATTGGTTGCGACATCACACCCAGCGCAGCCCGCGCAGTTGGGCCACAGCACAAGGGCTGATGACACTGCCCTTGGCGAGCCTGGGTTTTGCGCTGACTTGGGGGTATTTCAGTGCCACCGATGCCCCATGGGCCATGCCGCTGGGGCCCCGCCCGCTGCTGTACGTCGGGATGATGCTGGCCATTGGCCTGCTGGCATCGTGGGTCGGGACGCTCTGCTGGAACGAGGCCAGCCAGCGCCTGCCGACGCGCTTGGCCGGCCAGCTCATCGTGTTTGAAACCTTGTCGGCCCTGGCTTACACCTATGTTTGGCGCCAAGCGTGGCCGGATACGCTCACGTTGGCCGGGGTGGGTTTGCTGGTGGCAGGTGTCAGTTGGGGTGTTCCCCAGCACCGGGCACCGTGAGCACCCGGTTTGACACTTGAAGGCGCGTCAGGGAGTGTCCTTGAGCGCTTCTTGGACGTCCCTCAACAGGCGTTCCATCGCTGGGGGGGCCTCGGCGTGGAGCAGCCACGCGGTACTCGGTAAGTTGTAGGTTTTGGGCGACAACTGCTGTTCCCAGCGTCCGACCAAAGCCGATTGGTACTTGGCCAAAAAGGTGGAAAACGGCGCTTGCTGCGTGAACGACCCGGCGACTTGTTGGGGCGCCATGGTGTTCGACACCAACGCAGCCAGCTGTTTGATGTCGGCGTGGCCCTGCTTGACCAAACCCAAGAAAGCGGTACGGACACGCACATTTGAAGAGCCATTGCCATGCTGCCGCCACATCACATTGAGCGCCCGCAGCACTTCGACATGGGGAATCGGCATGGAGGCGTTGATACGCTCTTGCTTGACTTCGAACGGTGGGCTGACCTCAACGGTTTGCAGCAAGGCCGTGACCAAATCAGTACCGTCGGCGGCCAAGGTATCGAAGTTCAGAACCTTGACTTTACCGGGGAAGTTCTTGTGATAGAGATCCAGAACCACCGACGGATTGAACAACTGGCTGCCGTAGGGCCGTGCCATGTGCGGGAAGAAATACTCCGACCATGTGGCTTCAGCGCCGTGCTTGATGCTTTCTTGCCAACTGGACACCAGCAGATCGTCACTCCGCCGCATCACGTAGACGACTGTGGTGTCCACCGATTTGAGCATTTTGGCCAAACTGGCCACCTGCTTGGCATTGAGGCGATCGAAATTCTCGGAGGAAATGATGTTCAGTGAAAACTCACCGAATTTCTGGAGGGCATTTTCCAAAATTGGAGAATGACCAGAACTCTGGAACTCTTCGACGATTTTGTGCTGCCCATAAGCGATGTTGATGCCGTCAGGAACATAGTTGATCCCGCTGGCGCTCAGTTGCTCTGAGTGAGCAAACAATCGCTTTTGAATGAACGTGGTTCCAGTCTTGTGCGGCCCAATGTGGAGCAGGAGCTTTGGAGTGGTCATTGTTTGAATCGGAAAAGCGCGGGTCATCCAAGTGTGACCGGCATGAACAACAGTGGCATCGTCCGGATGACGCCGGTGCAGCAGTTGGCACCCCGGGCAAGAGGCGAAAAGAGGGTCACACCGGTCCCTCTTTTCGCACCGAACTCAGCCTTACTTCACAGCTTTGTTGATGGTCTCCACAGGGGAGCCGTCCAACAGGCGCGGCCAAAGCGACTGGGGCTTGGCCGGTGGGAAGATGCCGATTTGTCGCAGCGCATCGGCCAACACCTCGCGGCCATGGTCGAACGAGTATTGGTCTTGGGTCAAACGGCGGCAAGCGGCACTCATGGCCTCCCACCGTTCTTGGCTTTCGTAAATCTCGGCGATGTGCTCCGCCCATTGAGCCGGCTCGGCGCAAATCATGGCTTGATCGCCATGGCGAGCGCCCGTGCCTTCGGCGGCAGTGGGGGTCATCACCGTCGGGATGCCGCGTGAGAACGCGCCGATCACCTTACCCTTCAATCCAGCGCCGGTCAGCAGCGGCGCTACAAAAACGCGAGCGGTGTCGTACACCTCATCGGTGGTTTTGACGAAGCCCTTGAGGATGATGTCCTCACCTTCGAGCTTCTTGAAGCGTTCTGGCGCCTTGCTGCCGTAGATCAAGAACGGCACGCCCGGCAGACGCTCGCGCAGCAGCGGCATGACTTCGCGGACGAACCACTCCACGGCTTCAATGTTCGGACGGTGGCCAAAACCACCCAAGAAAGCGATGCCTTGGCGTGCTTCGAACGGTGGGATGTCTTGGGCGGTTTCCACCACCCAGGGGCAAGCACCCGTGGGCGTCGCGTTTGTGGCCGTGCTGTGGCTGGTGATGACTGCTTGCTCCACTTCGCTGTAGGAAAGAGCCAGGTCCACCTTGCTGATGACCTTGAGTTCGCTCTCACGCGTTTGCAGAGCGCGACCCATCTTTTGACCGTCTTGGTCGTGGATGGCTTCGCGCAGCTCACGCAAGAAGTGCAGGTCGTGGATGTTCAGGATGATCTTGGCTTCCGGGTAGAGCGAGCGGATCTTGTCCACCACCTGCTCGGCCACGCCATAGCGGGCGATGTAGAAGAAGTCGAACTCGCTGCCGCGCTTTTCGATCACTTCCGCCATGCTGTAGCAGAACGGGGCATACAGCGTCTCCACGCCCATGCGCTGGAGTTGTTCCGTGTAGCCGCCCATGAAGGCGACGTTCGACGGAACGAACGTCACCTTGCAACCCAAGGATTGCAGGATGCGAATTTCCTGCAATGCGGCGTAACTGCCGGCATCTTGGTCGGGCGTCAAGGTTTGGGCGTCCAAAACGAGGGCACGGAAGCGCACGCCACGGTCTTGGAGCAGATGGGGCTTGTCGTGGCCGTTGACGCCGTTGTGCTGGTAAGCCTCGGCCCAGCGACGCAGGAACTTCGGCCTGTTGATGGCTTGGAAGCGCTTCAGCCCGCTGCCACTGGTGCTGGTGCCGTTGCTGACGCCTTCGTAGTGAACCACTTCACAGAACGGGGTGTAGACCGTTTTGAAACCCTTGGCGCGCACACGGAAGGCCAAATCGGTGTCTTCGTAGTAGGCCGGGGCATAGTAGGTGTCGAAGCCCTTGAGTTCCTTCCACAGGGGCACGGGCAGCATCACACAGGCCCCCGACAGGTAGTCCACCTGCCGCACGTAGTTGTAGCGGGGCTCGGCTGGGTTGCCGTTGCGGCCAATGTTCCAGGGTTGGCCATTGCCCCACACCAGCCCGCCGGCTTCTTGCAGGTCGCCGCTGGGGTAGATCAGCTTGGCGCCGGTCATGCCGACGTTGTCAAAGCGCTCGAACGGGTCCAGCAGCTCGTCCAGCCAGCCCGACATGACTTCGGTGTCGTTGTTGAGCATCACGACATACTCACCACGCGCTGCTTCACCCCCGGCATTGCTGGCACCGACGAAGCCTTGAGCCACCTCGTGGCGCACCACGGTGATGTTTTGAACGATGGTCTGGATGTCCTCGGTTTCGTCGCTGGAGCCGTCGTCGACCACGATCACTTCGTAGCTGGCGCGGCACTGGGCCGCTGCGAGCGAAGCCAAGCAGGTGTAAGTGGTGGCGAACTTGTTGTGAACCGGAATGACGATCGACACCTTGGGGGAGTCCCAAGCTGGGAAGACGATCGGGTCATAGGTTTGCAGCGGCCCGGTGAAGCCACGGATCACCTGTTCCTGACCCAGCGCCATGTTCAACACGGCTTGTTTGAGTTCGGCGATGGCTTCGGGGCTGTCGGCACTCAGCGCGGCATCCGACAACCGAGACAGGCCACGCCGCAGCGATTCATACCGCTGCGGCCCCAGCGGCGACAGGTAGCTGCGCAGGTAGCGCGTGCCTGCATAGCGTTGCAGCGCATCGCTGGGGGTCAACTGGTTGAGCAGCATGAACACACCCACGTCGACCACGCGGCCCGGATGTTTGCGCAGCGTCACCGAAACTTCGTGGGGGCGACCATCCAAGAACCGATCCGGTACGCCCAAGAAGAAGCGTTGGCCGGGGGCGTTGTGCTCGCGAGGCGAGGCCGCTTCGCCGCTGGAGGCGAGCTCGTTGTCGATCCACAAATCCAGTGCGTGGCGGGCTTCCTTGCCCTGCACATGCAACCAGCCGGTAAACCCTGCGCCGTTCAGACCTTCGATTTTGCCTTCGATGACCAGATCCGGCAGCGTGATCTCCGGCCCTGCCAGCGTGGTGCCGGTGATGGTCTCACGCACGGTCAGTTTGTGTGTCTTGCCGTCAAACACTTCTGGCGGCAGGCGCAAGGTGTAGGCGCAGTAGCCTTCAGCGAATTGGAGTTTGGCCAGATCAGCGCGGAACTTGTTGGCTGTGCTGCGGGCCACGGTCTGGCCATCGGACATCAGCTCGACCGTGACCGGTGCGGTGGGATTCTCCGGATCCAGGGCCCAGCCCGTGATAAACAAGCCACGCATGGCATCGGCGTGCCCCATCACCGGCAGCATGCGCTCCACATTGATCGACAGGGGGAAGTTCAGGGCGGTCTGGCTGCCCGCCAGCTCGGAGCCTTGGAATCGCAAGGTGATCACGCGCTGGCCACCGGTGAACAGCAAGCAACCCGGGCATGCGCACTTCAAAGTCCACAGCTGCGGTCTGCCCTTTGGCGTCCACGATGTCAAGGCGTCCTTTCTGGGCACGGGCCGTCAGGACAAATTCGCCATCCGCATAGACCTGGATTTCGGCAGGCAAGGCGGGCAGCACGCGGGTGCGCACCCATCCTTTCAGTGTGTGGCCGTACAGGCCGTCAATGCCCGCATCGGCCAAAGACAGATCGACGGAAGGCAGCCCAGCAGGCGTTGTTTTGGAAGACTGGCTCATGACTGAAGATGTGAAAGTGGCAGATTTGCGGAGGACGACATGTCATCCAGAAAAACTGGCCGTTAGTCTAGCTGGTTGACGATACGGGATTTCACGCCTCCACCAAACCGTGCGCTTGTCGCTCTTGTGGGCTCAGGGGGCGTCCGGCCAAGTGACGGGCGGTGTCGGCCCAATGGTCGATGTCCAATGGCAGGCGCCACAGTGCGCCGGTCACGGTGTGGAGCCACGCACTGCGGCCCTCTCGGGAGGTCAGCAAGGTGGCGACCTTGTCGGCCAAAGCCAAGCGCCCCAGGCTCTGGCCTGTGCGGCTCCAGAGGTGCAGCACTTCGTCTTTCGAGGCCGCATCCCGGCAGGTGACACACAGCAGCATGTCGGGTGTGGCCGCCAGATGCAGCACGGGGGCAGGGTGGTCGCGCAGCACGACAGCGGCATCCTCGCTGCCCGCCGGGGGCAGCCAGTACACATCGCAGCCATCGGCCACCAGCAGGCCCCCTTGCTCGTCCGCGAGGATGGGGCCGGGTTTGTTGCTGCGCAACACCAGGGCCCATTCGGGCAAGTCCCCGTCGCCGCCGGCTTGCCAACGGGCCACGCGGATGAACCCCTCGGCAATCAGGGCATAGATTTGGTCGCCATAGGGGGACAAGGCCACGGCCAGCACCTGTCCGGCCACGTGCCACTCGGCCACTTGCTCCCATGCATGGGGCGGGCCGTCGAGCAGGCGCATCATGCCTTGGCCGTCGATGGTGGCAGAGCGGGCCACCGCACTCGCACACGCCACCAACCCGAGGGTGCCAGGGGTGAGGGGGGCGGGCCACAGCACGGAGTCATGCAGTTGCCCGGCCCGGTCGATGGCCACGGCGTCGCCGCGTGGGCCGAGCAGCAGCAGGGCGTTGGCGTTGTCTAGCGTCAACATGCGCACCGCACTGAAGCCGTTGACGCGGATGTGCTGGCGCGTGTGGGCCACGTCTGTGTCGCCCAGGTGGACATCGCCTTGTGCATCGATCCACACCAAAGTGGCGTCTTCGCATGTCAAGCACTGGCTCACCGTGCTGGCTGGGAGGGTCGGTTGCAGCAAGGGGTGGCGCGCCCCCAATTCCCAGAGCATGACGTGACCTTGGCGCACATCCCCGGTGGCGGCGCGGTGGCGCAGCACGTCCACGGCCAGCGCGGTGGGCTGCCCCGCTTCCGGGCGCAGCAGGGTTTGGAACAGCGCGGGGCGCGTGCCCCAAGCCAGCCCATGGGTGGAAGGACGGGGAGGCTCCAGCGGGCAAACCAGCCACTGCGATTCCCCCACTTCCAAACTGAAGTCCGCCGCTTCAAAACAGGACTCCAGCGGCATCACCTCAAAACTCTTGGCTTGGCCGAAGTGACCCCGCAACACCCCATAACGGCCTTGGCGCTTGCAGCTCAACAGCCAGTGGCCGTTGTGCGACCACAGCCTGAAGACCTGTTCAACTTTGGCCAGGGAGGTGGCCGGTTCCAGATCGGGCATTGGGCGCACGAACACCTCGTTGCGTTCCACCGTCAGCAGTTGCTGGCCGCTGAGCCAGGCCAGACCTTGGAGGGCATCGGGGCGGCCCGCGTAGCGCAAGCGGGTTTCGCTGCCCCGGCTGTCTTGAGGACGGATCAGACCAAGGATGCCGTCGGCACTGCCCCAAGCGAGCCAGTCCTCGCCACCCGGGCCATTCGGACCCGACCACGACAGCCAGCGCGGCACCGCCGTTTCACTCAATGCCGAGGGTTTGCGTGCCCCGAAGCGTTGCTCGGTTTCATTCCAGCGCAGCCAATGGATGCCCCCTTGGGCCGCCAATGCCAACCAGGGACGACCCCAAGCCAGGGCGGTGATCATGCCGGCGCGGGTTTGTGAGGTCTCGCGCACGCGCATGTCGCCCAAGTGGACGAAGCTGAGGTGGGTGGGACGGGTGTCGCGTGAGTCGGCGCGGGTGTCGATGCTGACCAGCCAGTCGCCATCTGGGCTGAACGCCAATGCGCCCACCGGGCGGCCTGCCGGATGCAGGTGCAGGATGCGTTGCAGCCCAGGACACTGGCCCAGGCTGGTCAACAGCGCTTGGCGAGCGGGGACGGTATCGGCCACATCAGCCGCTGCGGCGGCCAGAGCCAGGGCCACATCCGGGCGGTGCTGCACCGCTTGCTGGGCCGCCAGCCCCGCCGCCCGGGATTGCAGCCCCCAGCACAGCGCTTGCAAGCGGCGCTGTTCTGCGTGTGCTGGCGTGGGTGCGGGGGCATCACCGCGTTGCAGGTGCAGCAGCAAGGTTTGCCAATCGATGGGCTGACCGGGCGCAGCACACGACCAGAGCCAATCAGACTCATGCAGCCACGCCACCGCTGGATGGGCACTCAGTGCCAGGGCCAATTCAGCGTGGCGGCTGCGGCTGCGGCTGTCCGTGGCTTGGTGGGGCACTTCGGGGCTGACGAGCACCCAAACGGGGTGCCCAGCCTGTCGGAGCGACGACACGGGCGTCCACGCCGTGGCACTGAGCAGCCAGTGGGGGCTCAACAGCACCAAACAGACCGCCGTCGCGGGGGCCGCATGGGCGTCCAGGTGGACGTCGATGCCTTGGGTTTGGAGCCATTGGAGCAGGAGCGTGGCCGTATCGGCATCGGCCGGCGCATGGGACAGAAACAGCGAAGAGGTGGGCATGGTCGGTCAAACAGACGGAGTCCCGGATGCCGGATTGTTCTCCAAGGTGCATAGGTGGAGAGTGGCACACTGCGCGCCTATGTCGATCTCCCCCCAGTTGTCACCCACCCAGCCGGCCATCCAAGGCGTGGTGGCTTGCCTGTGTGCCGGATGGTGTACCACGTGCGAGGCTTTTCGCCCGGCGTTTGCCGCCTTGGCGCAAGCCCACCCCGAATGGCGCTTTGTCTGGGTGGACATCGAAGACCACGCCGATGCGTTGGAAACCGCCCCCGGGGGCGCACCGGACATCGACAACTTTCCCACCCTGCTGTTGAGCCAGCCCGGTGGCCAGGGTTTTTGGGGCACGATCCTGCCCCAAGCGCCCTTGGTTGAACGGTTGTTGCGGCAGGGCGAACAAGGTCGGTTGCCCCGTTTGACGCAAGCGGGTTTGGCTGAAGTCGTTACGGCCTTGGCCGAGTCACCCGACTGCCAACCCTGAAAGTCCGGCGCCTTCAAGCGTTTGGTGAGGAGGGTGCCGTCCAGGCGATGGGGGGCTGTCACTGGTTTGAACTTAGGCAACACTCGGACTGGACAAGTGCGCCGAGGCCAGCAATGCTGCGCTCTCCACATCAGGAGACACCATGGTTGTGCCCCCTCACCCGCCGCCGCCGTCCCGGCAGGCCATGCTCGCGCTGTATCGCCAGCGTGCCTCACGGTATGACATGGAGTTGGCGCCTTTCGAGCCGATCCGGCGCCAGGCCATTGATCGGCTGAACCTCAGGCCAGGTCAGACCGTGCTGGACGTGGGTTGCGGCACAGGACTGAGTTTGCCCGGCTTGTGCCAAGCCGTGGGCCCCCAGGGGCGTGTGGTGGGAGTGGAGCAGTGCCCCGAGATGCTGGCGCAGGCACGGGAGCGGGTGGCCGTGGATCGCAGCGGCACGGCGGTGGAGCTGGTGTGTGCTTCAGTGCAACAAGCGCCCCTCGTGGGATGGGCCGATGCGGCCATGTTCCACTTCACCCACGACATCGTGTGCGATCCGCAAGCCTTGGCCCAAGTGCTGCGACACCTGCGACCCGGCGCCCACGTTGTGGCCACCGGTTTGCAGTGGGCCCCGGCATGGGCGTGGGCCACCAACGCCTGGGTGTGGAGTGCGGCGCTCTATTCGGTCAGCTCATTGCGGGGTTTGGAAGCGCCGTGGCGTTTGTTGGCAGCCGTGTTGCCGGGGTTGCGCGTCGAGCCGGTGTGGCAGGGGGCGGTGTATGTGGCCCACGGCCAAGTGCCCGACGCTCCTTGAGTTGAGTCCGCCTTCACGGGCGCCACGCGGCCAGAGCGGCCGCCCCGACGATCAACAAGCCCCCCACGGCCAACGCAGGGGTCAGGGTGCCGGCACCCAGCCACCACGCTGAACCGGCGGCCCAAAGCACTTCGGTGAGCATCACCACCCCCGTGATGCTGGCGGGCAGCCGCGCTGCACCGTACTGGAAACTCAGGTTGCTGGCCAAGAAAGCCAAACCCAGCAGCGTCGCACCGGGCAGCCAATCGGTGGCGTGGGCCATTGGGGGCAGGGGTGCGGCCATGCCCACCGCCAGGGACGTGCCCACCATCACACCGCCCAGGAACATGGCCAATCCGCAGGCGGCGCGGTCGAGGTGGGCTTCGCGGCGCAGCATCACGCTGTTGAACGCGAAGCTCAGGCCACCCAGCAGCCCCAACCCATCGACCCACTGCCAGCCCGCCCCCAAGGATTGCCCCTCGGCAGGCCACAGCACCGCAGCGGCGCCGCCCATGGCCAGCAGCACCCGCAGCCAAGCCGAAGCGCTGGGGCGTTCGTCCAGCAGCCACCATGCCAGCAGCACCAGCCACAGCGGCATCAGGTAAAACAGCAGCACCACACGCACCACGTCGCCAGCCGTGATGCCCCAGTTGAACGAAGCGTTGGTGACACCCGACGCCAGCAAAATCAACCACAGTGCTGGGGTGGTGAACACGTCACGCCAAGCTCGCGGACGCACGCTCCCCAGCAGCAGCGTGATCAGCCCAAACACCAAGGCGGTGCTCCACAGCGGATGCAGCCCTTGCGCCTGCAATTCCCGCATGGGCCACCACGACAGGCCCCAGACCATGGCGTTGAACAACAGCCCCGCCACCGCTGCGGGCGGTGAGGTGTGAGAAGGCGATGCCATCCGGGATCAGGACGCGGGATGCTTGGCCGCCTGGTGCTGACGCTTGCGGTACCACAGCACGCCGAGGGCGATGGCCCCCAAGCCCAGCAGCGCGAAAATCCCGTACTGGAAGCGGTGCAGCACGCTGAACATCCATTCCCAGTTGCGAGCGCCGAAGTAGCCCAGGTACACCCACACTGGCACGCTGATGAGTGCCGCCAGCCCATCCATGACGAACCACGTCAGGAAGCTCACGCGGCCCGTGGTGCCGGCGGTGAAAAACACTGGGGTGCGCAAACCGGGCAGAAAACGGGCGACGAACATCACCCAGCGCCCATACTTGACGAAAACGCGCTGCGCTTTGCGAAAGCGCACCGGCGTCAGCACGCAGCGCACGCCGGGCCAGCCCATGACGCGGCGCCCCAGGTGGCGACCCGCTAAAAACACCATGCCATCACCGATGAGCACGCCGGCCATGCCGACAGCAAACATGGTGTGAACATCGGCGTAACCCATGCCGGCGATCACACCGCCGGTCACCAAGGTCACGTCTTCGGGGACGGGAATGCCAAATCCGCAGATCAACAGCATGGTGAACACTGCCAGATAGCCGTATTCGGTAAAGATGGGGAGCAGGACGTTGAAGACTTCCATGGCAGGGCGCTGAAGCGGCAGGGCGCGGTTATAGCAGTATCGCCCTCTGGCACACTCCCCCATCCCTGTTGCTGGTGTTTCTTTCCCATGCCCCGTCCGATAGAAGCCTTGGTTCATGCTGAATCCCTGTCCCACAATTTGGGACGTGCCCGGGCATGCGCTCCGGATGCGCGTGTTTGGGCGGTCGTCAAGGCCAACGCCTATGGGCACGGCATTGAGCGCGCTTTCGAGGCCCTGCGCGGGGCGGACGGGTTTGCCCTGCTGGATTTGGCCGAAGCCGAGCGCCTGCGTGCTTTGGATTGGCGTGGCCCCATCCTGTTGCTCGAAGGGGTGTTCGAGCCGCGTGATTTGGAGCTGTGTTCGCGGCTCAACCTGTGGCACGTGATCCACTGCACCGAGCAGATCGACTGGCTGGCCGCGCACAAAACCCATGCGCCCCATCGCGTGTTCCTCAAGATGAACAGCGGCATGAACCGCTTGGGGTTTCAACCGCAAGCGCTGCGGGCGGCGTGGGCGCGGCTCAATGCGTTGCCGCAGGTGGATGAAATCTCCCTCGTCACCCACTTTTCGGATGCGGATGGGCCACGCGGCATCGCCCACCAAATGGCGGCCTGGGAAGCCACCACGCACGATTTGCCCGGCGAGCGCAGCTTGGCCAACAGCGCCGCGACGTTGCGCCACCTTTCAGCCGCCGGCGTTCGGGCCGATTGGGTGCGCGCCGGCATCTTGACCTACGGCGGTGTGCCCGATTTTCCGGAGCACGACGCAGCATTTTGGGATCTGCGCCCCGGCATGACCCTGCGCTCGCGCCTCATCGCCACCCAAAACTTGGTGGCCGGGGACACGGTGGGTTACGGCAGCACCTTCACCGCCCCAGCGCCCATGCGGGTGGGGGTGGTGGCGTGCGGTTACGCCGATGGTTATCCGCGTCACGCACCGACGGGCACACCGATCTTGGTCGATGGGGTGCGCACCACCACGGTCGGGCGGGTGTCGATGGACATGCTGGCGGTGGATTTGACCCCCGTGCCGCACGCCGGCTTGGGCACCGAGGTGACGCTGTGGGGCTGTGGCCCGCGTGGCCGTGTGCTGGGCATCGACGAAGTGGCCCGGGCAGCGGGCACCATTGGCTATGAGCTGATGTGTGCGGTGGCGCCGCGTGTGCCGATGTCCTTGGTGTGACGACGAACTCAACCCCCGAAACGGATTGGATTGGCGATGACCCCGGTTTCCCATCAACCCCTGATCACCCCTCGACCCGTTCCCGCCGAACTGCTGGCGGTGCTGGCCGAGCGTTTGGGTGCGCGCTTGTCCACGGCGTGGGCGGTGCGCGAGCACCATGGCCGGGACGAGTCGCCCTTTGATGTGCCCCCGCCCGACGCCGTGTTGTTCTGCGAAAGCACCGAGGAGGTGGCCTTCGCGGTGGCTCAGGCCGCCCGCTGGAAGGTGCCGGTGATTCCGTATGGTGCGGGCTCCTCGCTGGAAGGCCACTTGCTGGCGGTGCAGGGCGGGTTGAGTTTGGACTTGTCGCGCATGAACACGGTGCTGCAACTCAATGCCGAAGATCAGACCGTGCGTGTGCAGCCCGGCGTGTTGCGCAGCCAGCTCAACCAAACGGTGAAAGATGCCGGGCTGTTTTTCCCCATCGATCCGGGCGCGGATGCTTCGATCGGCGGCATGACGGCCACACGTGCCTCTGGCACCAACGCCGTGCGCTACGGCACCATGCGCGAGAACGTGTTGGCGTTGACCGTGGTCACCGCCAGCGGGGAGGTGATTCACACCGGCACGCGGGCACGCAAGTCCAGCGCGGGTTACGACTTGACGCGCTTGATGGTCGGTTCCGAGGGCACGTTGGGGGTGATCACCGAGATCACGCTCAAGCTGCACCCGCTGCCCGAAAGCGTGGCGGCGGCCATTTGTTCGTTTGACGATGTGGCGTCGGCGGTGAACACCACCATCGCCATCATCCAGATGGGGGTGCCCATCGCCCGCTGTGAGCTGTTGGACAGCAACGCGGTGCGCGCCGTCAACCTGAACGACAAACTCGGTTTGAAAGAAAGCCCGATGCTGCTGATGGAGTTTCACGGCAGCCCCGCCAGCGTGCAAGAGCAAACCGAAACGGTGCAAGCGCTGGCGCACGAGCACGGTGGCCAAGCGTTCGAGTGGGCCACCACGCCCGAAGCACGCACGCGGTTGTGGCGAGCGCGGCACCACGCTTATTTGTCGGCCCTGCAAACCAAGCCCGGCTGCCGCGCCGTGACCACGGACACCTGTGTGCCCATCTCACGCCTGGCCGAGGCGGTGACCGTG
This sequence comes from Vitreoscilla filiformis, assembly GCF_002222655.1. Lineage (GTDB taxonomy): Bacteria > Pseudomonadota > Gammaproteobacteria > Burkholderiales > Burkholderiaceae_C > Ideonella > Ideonella filiformis. Next base: position 1,300,202 of record NZ_CP022423.1, read on the forward strand.
GCCGAGGACGAAGCGCGTGCAGCGGGATTGCCTTATTTCATCGTTGGGCACGTGGGCGATGGCAATTTCCACATCGCATACCTCATCGATCCGGCGCGGCCTGAGGAACGCGAGCTGGCCGAGCGTTTGAACGAAGGCGTGGTGCGCCGGGCCATTGCAATGCAAGGCACTTGCACCGGGGAGCACGGCATCGGCCTGCACAAACAAGGGTTCTTGCTGGAGGAAGCCGGCGCGGGTGGGGTGGCGATGATGCGGGCGATCAAACAAGCGCTCGATCCGGACAACATCCTCAACCCGGGCAAGATTTTTCAGCGCCCAGCGGTTTAAGCCGGGCGTTCAGGCCGTGTGCAGCGCCAAGATGTCGGCGGGGGCGGCTTCGACATCGGAGTGGATGCCTTTGGACGGATGCGTCGCCGGGAAGTAGCCGACGCGGAAGTCCAGTTCGCACTGGCTGGCCAAATCCCAAAAGTAGAGCGCTGGCATGGTGGTCGGCGCGATCATCGTCACGCGGGTGCCCGGACGGCAGTAGAGCAGGTTGCTCAGAGACGCGCCGGCCAACGCGACGATCTCATCCGCCTCATGGAACAGGCGGGCTTGCTGGGCGTGGCTCAGGCGTCCGGTGGTGACGGGCGTCATGCCGTGCTGCTGCAAGGCGGCCAGCACGTCGGCATGGCGCGTGAGGTGGCGCGTGGAAGCATCGTCCCGGGTGACGAACAGGCGCTTGCCACGGCTTGAAGGTTCCGCCGCCTGGGCCTTTTGCAGCAGGTCGGGCAGACGGCTGCGCAGCAATTGCAGCGAGGTGGGGCAGTGCGTCAGCGGATGCTGGTTGCAGGCCGACGGGAAAAAGCCCTGGGTGAGTCGCACCGGGTGCTCAGGCAGCAGCACGCATCGCTGCAAGGAGATGCCCAGATCGTCCAAAGCCTCAAGAGCGGCTTCCACAAACTGCGGGTGGATGCCCACTTTGAGGTCAGGCCGCGTCCGCAAGGCATGCACGATGCGGGGCACGATGTCGGTCAAGCAGTGCCCGTAATTCTTGACGCCGTAGCGCGTCACGTACAACAAGGGTTCGTCGATGGTTTGCACGGGGCGCACGTCGGCCCGAGCCAGTTCGGGCAAGAGCTTGGATGGCGGGTGCCCACCCTCCAAGTTGTCCTGCACCAAGAGGTTCTGCGCCAGGATGTGACCTTTGCCCAGCACCGTGACTTCGGGCAGCGCGAACAGCCGTTGAGCGGGAAGCCGGCTGTCGATTTTGCTGAAGTGGTCGAGGTGCTGGTGCGAGTCCGGGGCGTGGATGCGCAGTTGAGTCGGGGCGCGGCGCTGATAGCTCTGGGCAGGCACCAGCGCAGCGACCGCCCGCACGCCCGGGATTTTTTCGAGGGGACGGATTTGGATCCCGGTATCGTTCATGGCGCGATTTTCCAAAATTCAGCGTGCTCAGGCCGTGCCGCCGACCGTCAACCCATCAATGCGCAGCGTCGGCTGGCCGACGCCCACGGGCACGCTTTGGCCATCCTTGCCGCAGGTGCCGACGCCCGAATCCAGCTTCAGATCGTTGCCGATCAGGCTGACACGGTTCATGGCCTCCGGCCCGTTGCCGATCAGCGTGGCGCCCTTGACCGGGTAGAGGATTTTGCCGTTCTCCACCCAATAGGCTTCCGAGGCCGAAAACACAAACTTGCCCGAAGTGATGTCCACCTGCCCGCCGCCGAAGTTGGTGGCGTACAGGCCGCGTTTGATGCTGGCGACGATTTCTTGCGGGTCTTTGTCCCCGGCCAGCATGTAGGTGTTGGTCATGCGAGGCATGGGCACGTTGGCGTAGCTTTCGCGCCGGGCGTTGCCAGTGGGTTTCACGCCCATCAGGCGGGCGTTCAAGCTGTCTTGCATGTAACCGCGCAGGATGCCGTCTTCGATCAGCACATTGCGCTGCGTCGGGTGGCCTTCGTCGTCGATGTTGAGGCTACCGCGCCGGTCGGGCAGGGTGCCGTCGTCCAGCACGGTCACGCCCTTGGCGGCGACACGCTCGCCAATGCGGCCCGAGAACGTGGAGGAACCCTTGCGGTTGAAGTCCCCCTCCAGGCCGTGGCCCACCGCTTCATGCAACATCACGCCGGGCCAGCCTGAGCCCAGCACCACCGTCATGTTGCCGGCGGGCGCCGGGCGGCTCTCCAAGTTGGTGAGCGCGGCGTGTACCGCTTGATCGACGTAAGCGGTGAGCTGTTCATCCTGGAAATAACCCAGCCCGAAGCGCCCGCCACCGCCGCCAGAACCGACTTCGCGCCGGCCATTCTGTTCGGCGATCACGGTGATCGAGAGGCGCACCAGCGGGCGCACATCGGCGGCGCGGGTGCCATCGGCGCGGGCGATCAGCACCACGTCGTACTCAGCGGCCACACCGGCCATGACTTGAACGATGCGCGGATCGCGGGCCCGGGCCATCTTCTCGATTTTTTCCAGCAGAGCGACTTTTTGCGTGCTGTCCAGCGTGCCGATGGGATCCATCGCCGGGTACAGCAGCCGGCTCGGCGCCACGGTGGTTTTCTTGCGCACCTTGACGCTGCGGCTTTGCCCGGCGCTGGCGATGGCGCGCACGGTGCGGGCCGCGTCCAGCAGCGAGGCTTCGGAGATGTCATCCGAGTAGGCGAAAGCGGTTTTCTCACCGGCCACGGCGCGCACACCCACGCCTTGGTCGATGGAGAAACTGCCGCTTTTAACGATGCCTTCTTCCAAACTCCAGCCTTCGTGGCGGGTGTATTGGAAGTAGAGGTCAGCGTCATCGACCTGATGCTGGCCGATCACCCCCAGCGCCTGAGCGAGGTGCGTCTCGCTGAGCTGGTACGGGTCGAGCAGCAGACTCTGGGCAACGGCCAGGCGTTCGAGGGTGGGTTCACGCGAGATCATCGGACGATTGTAGGAGCGCACCATAATCCCCTTCCCTTGGTTCAAGACCTGAGCATCAGCCATGTTTGCCCACATCGAGCCCTATGGTGGCGACCCCATCCTGACCCTCAACGAAAACTTCCAGAAGGATCCTCGTCCGGGCAAGATCAACCTGTCGATTGGCATCTATTTCGACGATGCTGGGCGCATCCCCGTGATGAGCGCCGTGGCCGAAGCCGAAAAGCGCATCGCCACCCAGACGGGCCCGAAACCCTACCTGCCGATGGAAGGCTTGTTCGCGTATCGCAGCGAAGTGGCCAAGCTGCTGTTCGGTGAGTCTCACGCGGCGCTGGCGCAAAAGCGCGTGGCGACGATCCAAACAGTGGGCTCGTCCGGTGGTTTGAAGGTGGGGGCGGATTTCATCCGGCGCTGGTTCCCGAACAGCCAGCTTTGGGTGAGCGACCCGACCTGGGACAACCACCGTGCCGTGTTCGAAGGTGCCGGCCTCACCGTCAACACCTACCCGTATTACGACGCGGCCACCGGTGGCCTGCGCTTCGACGACATGCTGGCCGCGCTGCGCACCCTGCCTGCGGGCAGCGTGGTGTTGTTGCACGCCTGCTGCCACAACCCGACGGGGGTGGATTTGACGCCGTCGCAGTGGAATGCCCTGATTCCCGTGCTGCGTGAGGCGGGCTTGATCGCCTTCCTCGACTTGGCTTACCAAGGCTTTGGCGATGGCGTCGATCCAGACGCTTACGCCGTGCGCGCCCTGGCTGATTCGGGGTTGGGCTTTTTCGTCGCCAATTCGTTTTCCAAGAGCTTGTCGGTGTACGGCGAGCGCTGCGGGGCGCTGAGTGTGGTCTGCCCGGATGCCGCGCAAGCCGATCTGGTGTTGGGCCAGTTGAAGGCCACGGTGCGCCGCAATTACTCCAGCCCGCCGCTGCATGCTGGCCAACTGGTGGCCACGGTGCTGGGCACGCCCGAGCTGCGCGCCGCCTGGGTCGCTGAGTTGGACGCGATGCGGGTGCGCATCCAAGCCATGCGGGCGCGACTGCATGCCGTCATCAGTGCCAAGGTGCCGGGCCGCAACTTCGATTACTTCCTGACCCAGCGCGGCATGTTCAGCTACACCGGCCTGAGCCCGGCGCAGGTCGATCGCCTGCGCGATGAGTTCGGCGTGTACCTGGTGCGGTCGGGGCGCATGTGCGTGGCGGGGTTGAATTCCGGCAACGTTGAGCGCACAGCCGAGGCGATGGCGGCGGTGCTGGCGGGGTGAGCCCAGACTCAGCCCCGAGATGGGCCGGCCATTTGTCCGGCCTGTGCGGTGGTTTCACCGGCATGTTCGCCCGGATGGCGCTCTAAGGCGACAGGAATGGTCACGAAAGCCGTGAAGATCACCGGTGCCAGCGTGGCGATGACCACGCACTTGAAGACCCGGGCGAAATGGTTCAGCTCATCCATGATGACGCTCCTTTCTGATAGGCCGTTGCACGGCGGAGATGGTCATCTTTTCCTGCGCAAATGAAGGGCGCCTGAAGCCAATCCCCGGTTCTTAAGCGGGTCTTCATCTGGGGTGGCCAGCATGGCGACATTCCGTGTCAGAAGAGGATGTTTCGTCATGACAAACACAAAGCTGCGCCTGCTGTTGGCCGGCTGGGTGATGCTGTGGGCCAGCGTGAACACCCCCGCCTGTGCCGCCACACCAGCCGATTTGCTCGCCACCTACACCGCCCAAGCGGGCGCCCCCGCGCAAGCGGCACGCGGACAGGCGTTTTTCACCGCTCGACATGGCCGGGAGTGGTCGTGCGCAAGCTGCCACGGGGCGCAACCCGTGCAAGACGGGAAACACGCCGGCACCGGCAAAGTGATTTCGCCGTTGGCCCCCGCCTTCAACCCCCAACGCTTCACCGACGCGGCCAAGGCGGACAAGTGGTTCCGCCGCAACTGCAACGACGTGGCTGGGCGCGAATGCACGCCCGCTGAAAAGGCCGACGTGCTGGCCTGGCTGCTGACCTTCAAACGGTGAGGGGAATGACGATGCGCAACATCCGAGCTGGGCTGATCGTGGCCTTGGGGAGCTGGGTGGCCCTGAGCGCTTGGGCCGATGGCGGTGAACGCGAGGAACGCCAACGGGTGCCGGTGCTGCCGGCCTATCAGCAAGAGTGTGCTGCGTGCCACGTGGCCTTTCCGGCACGCGGGTTGCCGGTGGTTTCTTGGCAGCGCTTGATGGCCAACTTGCCCAAGCACTTTGGCACCGATGCCTCGTTGGATGCCAAAACCACAGCGGACATCACCCAATACCTCGTGACCAACGCCGCCAGTGGGCGCCGCGCCAAAGACACGCCACCAGAAGATCGCCTGACACGTGCGGCTTGGTTCCTGCGCGAGCACGACGAGATCGCCGCCGATGTATGGAAGCGGGCCAGCATTGGCAAAGCGTCCAACTGTGCCGCGTGCCACCAGGGCGCCCCGCAAGGGCGCTTCAGTGAGCACGATGTGCGGATCCCAGCGAAGTGACGGGGTGGGCATGCGCGGCACATCGTCATCCACCGTCCGGGTGTGGGATGCCCCGGTGCGCATTTTTCACTGGCTGTTGGCACTGAGTTTTGCGGGGGCCTGGCTCACCGCCGAGAGCGAGCGCTGGCACCTGCTGCACATCACGTTGGGCTACACAGCCGGTGGATTGGTGCTGTTTCGCCTGCTGTGGGGTGGGGTGGGGAGTCGCTGGGCGCGCTTCACCGGCTTTGTGCGCGGCCCTGGCGCGGTTTGGGCCTATGTGAGCGGCTTGCTCCGTGCCCAGCCCGTGCATTTCACCGGGCACAACCCGGCGGGAGGTTGGGCGGTGCTGGCGCTGTTGACAGGCATGGCAGCGACGGTCGGGCTGGGGTGGGCCATCGAGTTCGAGCTGCTGCCCTCCGGGCTGGACGAAGCGCACGAAGCGGCGGCTTCGGTCGTGCTGGGTGTGGTGGGCGTTCACGTGGCTGGGGTGCTGGTGGGCAGTTGGGCCCATCGTGAAAACTTGGTGCGTGCCATGTTCACCGGACGCAAACGGGGTCAGCCCGAGGACGATATCGGCTCGTCACGCCCCTGGATGGCTGCGCTGTTGTTGGCGCTGGTGCTGGCTGGCTGGGCTTGGCAGTGGCACAGTGCGCCACCAGGCGCCATGGCAATGGGGCTGGTCGATCTGGTGAGCAACCAGGACGATGATCACGATGACGACGATGACTGAAAAAGGCTTGGCTCCTCATGCGCATCCTGCTGGCTGAAGACGACGCCCTGTTGGGCGATGGTTTGCGTGCCGGCCTGCGCCAGCACGGTTTTTTGGTGGACTGGGTGCGCGACGGCCACGCCGCCCAGCGGGAGTTGCGTGCTGGTGTCTACGCCGCTGCGGTGCTCGATCTGGGCTTGCCCTTGCTCGATGGTTTGGACGTGCTGCAACGTGTGCGTCAAGCCAACGTGGCCACGCCCGTGCTGGTGCTGACAGCGCGTGACGCCGTGCCTGATCGGGTGCGTGGCCTGGATTCGGGCGCGGATGACTACGTGGTCAAACCTGTCGATCTGCAAGAGCTGGCGGCGCGGTTACGGGCCTTGGTGCGGCGCTCGCACGGTCAGCCGCAAGAGGTGCTGCGTGTGCAGGACGTGAGTTTGGACCCTGCCGCCCGCCAAGTGACGATGGCCGGCGAGCCTGTGGCCCTGTCCACCCGCGAATTCGATCTGTTGCAGACGCTGATGCTCAACGCGGGGCGGGTTTTGTCTCGGGAACAATTGGAGCAGCACCTGTACAGCTGGGGCCATGAGGTGGACAGCAACGCCATTGAGGTTCACATCCACCACCTGCGGCGCAAGTTGCGTCCGGAGTTCATCGTCACACTGCGTGGGGTGGGCTACACCGTGGTGCGGCCACCGGGGCAGGGCTGATGGCGGGAGCAGTTGGCGCGTCGTTGCAGCGGCGCCTGTTGTTGCGCATTGGCGGTGGGGTGGCAGCGTTGTGGCTGGCTGTGGCGGCCCTCGTGGCCTGGGACGCTCACCACGAGCTGGAGGAGCTGCTGGACGCCCATTTGGCGCAAGCTGCCGCCTTGTTGGTGACGCAGCAAGCCGGTTCGTTCGATGACAACGACGATGACTTGCTCGACGCCCCCGTTCTGCACCGCTATGCCCCGCGTGTGACCTTCCAGGTGTGGCATCAAGGCGAGTTGGTGCTGCGCTCTCCAAACGCGCCGACCTTGCCACTGGGCACCCGCACCCAAGGGTTCGAGACACGGCGGGTCGATGATCAGATGTGGCGTTTGTTTGCCGCCCGGGGGGCGGAGGCCGATGTCCAAGTGTGGGTGGGTGAAGACCTTTCGATGCGCTGGGACATCTTGGGGGCTGTGCTGCGCAGTTTGCTATTGCCCCTGGTGCTGGGTTTGCCGCTGATTGGGTTGATGTGCTGGTGGGTGATCCGCACGGGCCTTCAGCCTTTGCGGAGCATGACCCAAGCGTTGAACCAGCGTTCTGCCGAATCGCTGGAGGCACTGCCTGAGCCGGCCCAGCCGCTGCCAGCGGAGATGGCCCCTTTGCAAGCCACCCTCAATGCGCTGTTTGCCCGCGTGCGCACCTTGTTGGAGAGCGAGCGCCGTTTCACAGCCGACGCGGCGCATGAACTGCGCACACCGATTGCGGCGGTGCGAACACAGGCCCAAGTTGCCCTGGGGGCTTGCGAGGAGGCCGAACGCCGCCATGCACTGGAAGCCACCTTGCTCGGCTGTGACCGGGCCAGCCATTTGGTGCAACAGTTGCTCACCCTGTCGCGGCTTGAAGCGCAGGGTTTGGTGCGTGGCACGTGTTGCGACTTGGCTGCCTTGGCACAACGCCAAGCGGCTGATTTGGCGCTGGTGGCGTTGGAGCGGCAGCAAAACCTGTCGCTGGTGGCGGATGGCCCTTGTGGGGTTCAGGGTGACGAGGCCCTATTGGGCGTGCTGCTGCGCAATCTGTTGGACAACGCTTTGCGTTACAGCCCGCCCGGCGCCAGCATCGAGATCACCGTGCAGTCGCGCTCATTGGGGCCGTGGTTGCGTGTGGAAGACAGCGGCCCTGGCCTGCCTCCCGAGGCGCTGGCTCGGTTGGGGGAGCGGTTTTTCCGCGTGCTGGGCAGCGGCGTGGATGGCAGCGGGCTGGGCTGGTCGATTGTGCGGCGCATCGCCAGTGTGCATTTGGCGACGGTGTCGGTTCAGCGTTCCGAGTCGCTGGGCGGGTTGAGTGTGTCGGTGCAATTCCCGTCCGCTTGATCGGCTGTGCGCTGGATCAGCTCGCGCAGCCACACATGCCCCGGGTGGGTGCTCTGGCGCAGGTGCCACAGCAGATCCACGTGGACGCGCTGCACCGCAAACGGCAGTTCACGCACCGCCAAAGCGTGCCGGTTGCCGGTGGCCGCCAGGAAAGACAGCGGCAAAATCGTCAGCAAATCCGAGCTGCTGACGACTTCCCCGGCCACGAAAAACTGATTCACCGTCAGCACAATGCGCCGGCGGCGCCCCAGTTGCGCCAGGGCTTGGTCGATGAAACCATGCGCCCGCCCGGAAAAGCTCACCAGCAAATGGTGGGCTTCGCAGTAAGCCTCCAGGGTCAGCGGAGCCTGGGCCAACGGATGGTCGGCCCGCATGACGCACACGTAACGGGTGTCGTACAGCCGCAAGCGGCGTAAGGTGGAAGCCGCTCCCGCCGCATCGATGGCGGCGACGGCGTCCGGAAAATGGCCCACCGCCAGATCCGCTTCGCCGCGTTCCAGCAGTGGCCGGGGGTCTCGCGTGGCCAGTGGCAGCACGCGCAGATTCACCAAGGCCCGTTGTTCTTCAATGGCGCGCACCAGCCCGGGCATGAGCAACACCGCCGTGGCATCGACCATCGCCAACCGAAAGCTGATGGCATCGTGGCATGGGTCAAAGTGCTGCGGGGCCAGGGCTTGCTGCAAGCTGCCCAGCGCAGTGCGCACTTGGGGCCACAGGGCCACGGCCCGGGGTGTGGGTGTCATGCCATGTGGGCTGCGCACGAACAAGGCTTCCCCCACCGCGTTGTGCAGGCGGCGCAGGGCGTGGCTGACGGCGGGTTGTGTCATCGCCAGCACGGCGGCGCTGCGCGTCAGGTTGCCTTCGGCCATGACGGTGTCGAAGACGCGCAGCAAGTTCAAATCGAGCGTGCGGAAGTTGAGGGGGCGCATGGGGCTCGCAGATATGAATGCTGCGCATCATGCGCTTGAACAGGATTCATTGGCTTGTCATGCGGGAAAACCCTAGGATGCACCCCATTGCATCTGAAAGGAGCTGCCATGAGCACTTCCCTGACCTCCCAATCGTTCGGCCTGCCGGCCCGGCGCTACCGTGCGGCCTCGCTGCGCCAGGTGCTGGCGTTGCGTCTGCAACGCGGTGCGCAATGGGCGTGGCGGGTGTTGGAAGCTTGGGGCCGCACCCGCGCCCAAGCCGAGCTGTATCGCACGGCGGCGTTGTACCAACACAGCCGGCCTGCCTTGGCCGCAGAACTCAAGCGTTTGGCAGAGGAGCGTTGATCATGGCCGCCATTCCATCCCAAAGTTTTCCCGCCCCCGTCTTGGATCTGGGCGCGGTGCTGCGCAGTGTCGTCCGGGTTTGCGCCCGTTGGTTCCAGGCCGCTCAAGTGAGCGTGGCCGAGCGCACCCGGGCCGACGAAGCGCGGGCCGTGCGCCATCTGGCCGAGCGTTACGCCAAGACCGACCCCGGGTTCGCGGCCGATCTCTACGCCGCCGCCGCCCGTCATGAGGGCATGCCGACGCGCTGAACCCCCTTCAGCCTGCCCACGCCGGACACCATGCCGGGTCGGATATAGTCATTTGACGTATCTGGCCGGGGGTGTCCGGTTTTTTTCATGGGTGGGGTATGCGGTATCTTTTTTTGCATCCGGTATTTCCGGGCCAATTTACCAAAGTGATGGAAGCCCTGGCGCGGGATCCCGCCCATCAGGTGGTTCACTGTTCGAGGGTGTCCTCGGTGGCCGCGATTCCCGGCGTGAAAAAAATACGCTACCAACTCCCCGATAGCGCCTCTAAGAAACAAACCTGCGCGCAGCGTCTGGACAGCACCATTCAACACGGCCAAGCCGTTTTAGAAGCCGTCCAAAAAATCAAAGACCAAGGGTTTGAGCCCGATTTGATTTACGGTTACACCGGCTGGGGCCCGACGCTGTTCATGAAGGATTTGTTCCCCAAAACGCCGCTGCTGGGGTATTTTGAGTGGTTCCTCAATCCCTTTGGTTCGGAGTACAACTTCGATCCGGAATACCCGCTGTCCTTCGAATCCCAACAGGCGCTGCGTTTGGCCAACATCAACAGTTTGCTGGATCTGCAAGCCTGTGATCACGGTGTGACGCCCACCTATTGGCAACAGCAACAATTCCCCGCCCCGTACCGCCCGAATTTGAGCGTGCTGCACGATGGGGTGGACACGGATTTTTATCAACCCAACCCCCCAGACTCGCCGCCAGGGTTGACGCTGCCCGGCATCGATTTGAGCGGCGTGACGGAAATCGTCACCTATGCCACGCGGGGCATGGAACCCTTCCGGGGGTTTCCGGCCTTCATGCGGGCGCTGGCGCTGCTGCAAAAACGCCGCCCGAATTGCCATGCGGTGATCGTGGGCACCGAGGATATTTTTTATTCCCGCGCTCCCGTGGGCGCCAAAACCTACAAAGAGGCGATGCTGCGGGAGTTGGCCGGGGAGCTTGATGTGTCCCGCATCCATTTCACCGGGTGGTTGGACAAAACGGCGTACCGGGCCATCCTGCGTGCATCCTCCGCGCATGTGTACATGACCTATCCGTATGTGCTGTCGTGGTCGCTGATGGAGGCCATGGCCTGTGGGTGTTTGGTCATCGGCTCGCGCACGGCGCCGGTGCAAGAGGTGATCCGCGAAGGCGAAAACGGCTGGCTGGTGGATTTCTTCGATCACCGTGAACTGGCCCAGCGTCTGGAGGCCGCCTTGGACAGCGGCGCCGAAGGCCAGCGCCTGCGCCGCCAAGCCCGCGAAACGGTGCTGGAGCGCTACGCTTTGGATCGTCTGCTGCCGCAACACTTGGCCTTGCTGGATCGTTGGGCACGCCGCTGATGGATGCCGCCGATCTGAGCGCCGCCGAGTTGGGGCCGCTGTACCGTCGCGGCGCGCTGTCGCCGGTGGAGGTGACGGAGGCGGTGCTGGCCCGCATCGCCCGGGACGATGGCGTGTGGTGCGCCACCTGGGGCGATCACGCCGATGAGGCTCGCGCCCAGGCCCGGGCCGCCGAAGCCCGTTGGCGCGCCGGCACGCCGCTGAGTGCCTTGGATGGGGTCCCGGTCACGCTCAAAGAAAACATTGCCACCCGGGGGGTGCCTCAGCCGTTGGGGTGTGCGGCGTCGGTGCTGTCCCCCGCTGTGGCGGACGCGCTGCCGGCGGCACGGCTGCGCGAAGCCGGCGCCGTGTTCGTGGCCCGCACCACGATGCCGGATTGGGGGATGCTGTCCTCCGGGCTGTCGAGTTTTCACCGCTTGGCACGCAACCCGTGGGATGTGCGCCAGAACCCGGGGGGCTCCAGCGCGGGGGCGGCGGTGGCAGCGGCGGTCGGGTATGGGCCGCTGCATGTGGGCACGGACATTGGCGGGTCGATCCGCCTGCCCGCCGGCTGGTGCGGTGTGGTGGGTTTCAAGCCCAGCGGCGGGCGCGTGCCCATCAAGCCGCCTTATGTGGGGCGGGTGGTGGGGCCGCTGGCGCGCAGCGTCACCGACGTGGCCTTGGCCATGCAGACCTTGAGTCAACCCGATTGGCGCGATGCCACCAGCCTGCCGTGGCAGCCGCTGGATTGGTTGAACTTGGAGGGGCTGGACGTGCGCGGCCTGCGCATTGGTTTGGGGTTGGAGGCCGGGTGGGGCGATGCGCTGCAAGCGCCCGTGCGCGCAGCGGTGCAAGCCGTGGCACAGGCCCTCGCGCAAGCGGGGGCGGTGGTGGAACCCATGGGGCCGCCATCGCGGCGCGCCATGGTGCAAGGGCTGGATGTGTTTTGGCGCATGCGCTCGTGGATGGACTACCAGAAGCTACCGCCCGAACGCCAAGCGTGCGTGCTGCCTTACCTGCGCCAGTGGATCGAGCCCGCAGCGCAGTTCACGGCAGCGCAGGTGTTTGCCGGCCACGCCCAGATTGCGGCGTTGCGCGACGCGGCGGTGGCGGCGTCGCAGCCCTTCGATTTTGTGGTGGCGCCCGTCAGCCCCGACGTGGCGTTTCCGGCTGAGTGGGCCAGCCCGCGCAACGATCCGACACAGCCATTCGAGCACATTGCCTACACCGTCCCGTGGAACATGAGCGAACAGCCCGCCGTGACGCTGAACGCCGGTTGGACGGCAGCCGGGCTGCCCATCGGTGTCCAACTCATCGGGCGGCGCCACAACGATGTGGGGGTGTTGCGTCTGGCACGCTGGTGGGAGCAGGTGCGCCCGGCGCAGCGTCCTTGGCCACGGGTGGCAGAGGGTTTGGTGTCAGCTCAGTGAAAGCCAAGCTCAGTGGCGTTGTTGCAGCGCAGCGGCGTGGTTCAACCACTGGCGCAGCCCGTCGATGACGGTGCTTTGGCTGTAGGCGCAGCTTTCGGCAGCGCCGGTGGTGATGGCCATGTCCAGCGGTTGCAGCAGGCGTTCCAGCACGTTTTCGTAGCGTTCCGGCAAATCGGGCCATTGCAGGCTGGCGACGCGGAAGCGGGCACACACCACGTCCGGACGCAGGCTGCCAGTTTCCAGGGCATCCAGGGTGTTGTGCAGGCGGTGGACGGTGCTGTGAAGGTCAATGTGCATGACGATGTCTCCTGTTATCGGTATGAACCGCGAAGAATGGCGGGAAACGCCGTTCATGACGAGCCCTAGCATTCCCTATGCCACCACCTCCAGTGGACAAAAATTGACCCAACTCAATACCACCAAAGGGGCGGTGTCGGCGCGCAGCACACGGGGGCCGAGGCTCACTGGAATGAAACCGCGTTGCCGGGCGTGGGTTTCTTCCTGCGGGTCGAGCCCGCCTTCGGGGCCACTCAGCACCAACAAGGGGCATCCTGCGCGGCTCGGCAGGCTGGACAGGGGCACGGCATCCGGGGTGAAGCTCAACAAGCAGCGTTGTTCGGCGTCGGAGGCCGGTGCGGGGAGTTGGTCAAGCCAGTCCGTCACCGAGCGCACGGGGGCCAAGTGAGGCACCGCCGTGCGGCCACTTTGTTCGCTGGCGGCTGTGGCCACACCTTGCCAGTGGGCGCGGCGCTTGTCGGCCCGTTCTCCCGTGAGGCGCAGCACGGAACGGCTGGTGTGCAAGGGTTGAATGGCTTGAACGCCCAGTTCGGTGGCTTTTTCCACCAGCGCGTCCATGCGATCGTTGGCTGGCATGCCCAGCGCCAGGGTGACGGGGCGGGGCAGTTCACGGTCGCAAGCCAGGGGTTGATCGACACGCACCACCACGGTTTGGCGGCCCATGCTCAACACTTCGGCTTGCCATTCGCCGCCTTGGCCGTTGAACAGGCGCAGGGCGTCGCCCGGTTGCAGGCGCAGCACCTGGGCGTGACGGGAGACATCGGGCGGCAGCGTCACCTCAGTCGCGACGGCCAGCGGGGCATCTAAAAACAATCGAGCAGTCATGTGGGCCAGTGTGCCCCAGACCGATGCCGCGCCGAGGTGCGCCTCAGGCGCGTTGCAGGGCCAGGATGAACTGGCGCACTGCGTCCATGCCTTGCTCTTGGCGCAGTTGTTCGAGGAAACGATGGGCCAGGGTGCGCAGGGTGGCCGCACAGTCGCACTTCTCGACTTCGAGCACGAAGCGGTAACCCTTCATCAGGCTGAGATGCTGCCGGCCTTGGGCGGTGAGCACGTCGTACAGCGCGACGTAACCCGTGTCGTTGATGAGCTGTTTGGCTTGAGCCCAGTCCGAGTCTGGGGTGGCGTGGGCCAAGTGTCGAGCCACTTCCGCCCCAGCGACGGGTTCGATCAACCCTTGGGCCAACAGCAAATCAATGTCCGATTCGCTGATGCCGCGCACGCTGTCCAGCCAATAGTTGATGGGCTGGCTGTCATTGATGACCAACAGCAGGTTGCGCACAGGTCGCGGCAGGTCATGGGTACGACGCTGGATTTCGGTCTGTCCGGCGGACGTCTTGGTGAATCTGCCTTGCATGGTGAGCCTTCCTAGAGCGAGGGAGCCTTATGCACATTATTGGCTTGCACTGGGCTGACGCAACAGGCGTCTCAGTACCTTCCCTACTGGGGTTTTCGGTAGTTCGTCTTTGAACTCGATCAACTTCGGGCGTTTGTAGCCCGTCAAATTGTCGTGACACCAGCGGCGCACATCGGCTTCGGTCAGGGCAGGGTCACGTTTGACGATCACCACTTTCACAGCTTCGCCCGAATGTTCATCGGGCACACCGATCGCGGCACATTCGCGCACGCCGGGCAGTTGGGCCACCACGTCTTCCACCTCGTTCGGGTAGACATTGAATCCGGACACCAACACCATGTCCTTCTTCCGATCCACGATGCGGAAGAAACCGCGTTCGTCCATCACGCCGATGTCCCCGGTGCGGAAAAAACCATCGGCGGTGGTGACCGCCGCCGTTTCCTCAGGCCGGCGCCAATAACCCGCCATGAGTTGCGGGCCGCGCACGGCGATTTCACCGGGTTGGCCGAAAGGAACGTCGCGGCCATTGTCATCCAGCAGCCGCAGCTCGGTGTTGGGCAGCGGCAGGCCGATGGCGCCGGTGAATACGTCTTGATCGACCGGGTTGCAAGCCACCACGGGCGAGGTTTCGGATAGGCCGTAACCTTCCCAAATCGGGCAGCCGGTTTTTTCCTGCCACAGCCGCGCCGTGGCTTGTTGCACCGATGAGCCGCCACCAATCGAAATTTTGAGCCGCTGCCAGTTCACTTTGGCGCAGTCCGGGTGGTTGGCAATGGCGTTGAACAGCGTGTTCACCGCCGGGAAGCTGTGGAAGCGTTCACCTGCCAGTGTTTTGAGCAGGCCGGGCAAATCACGCGGGTTGGCGATCAGCAGGTTGCAGCCGCCCATGCGCAGGCTCAGCATCAAATTCGTGTTGAAACCGAAGATGTGGTACAGCGGCAGCGCGCACACCGTGACGATCTGCTCACCCGGTGGAATGTGGCGCAGCGCGGGCTGATACCACGCTTCACACTGCAACACATTGGCCACCAGATGGCGGTGCAACAGCATGGCGCCCTTGCTGGTGCCGGTGGTGCCGCCGGTGTATTGCAGCACCGCCAGATCGTCCGGCCCAGGATGCACCGGGCTGAACGACGCCCCCCGACCCCGCGCCATGGCCGCCGCCCAGCGCGTGGCGTGGGGCAGTTGGTAGGCCGGCACCATCTTGCGCACATGGCGCACCACGGTGTTGACCAGCCAGCCCCGGAACCAGCCCAGCATGTCCCCCAGGCCGGTGAGCACCACATGGCGCACCGGCACCTCGGCGGCGACGGCCTCGAACGTGGCGGCGAAGTTGTCCAACAAGATCAGCGCCTGCGCATCCGAGTCCAGCAGTTGGTGGTGCAGCTCGCGGGGGGTGTACAGCGGGTTGACGTTCACCACCACCATGCCCGCACGCAGGATGCCGGCCACCGCCACCACATACTGCGGCACATTGGGCAGCATCACCGCCACGCGATCCCCCGGTTTCAAGCCGAGCGCTTGCAGATAGGCTGCAAAGTGGCGCGAGGCCGTGTCCATGTCGGCAAAGCTGTGGGCGCACCCCATGAATTTGCTGCATGGGCGGGCGGCATAGCGGGCGAAGCTGTCTTCCAGCAAAGCCACCAGCGAAGGCAGCGCATCCACCGCCACGTCGGCGGGCACGCCCGCCGGGTAATGCTTCAACCAAATGCGTTCCATGGGCCCTCCGGCGTTTTGATCAGGTGGCCACGGCGGGCCATGAGGCATTGTCCAAGCCCTCATCGCGCCTGCCATCGGGAGATTCGCGCAGCGTGGCGCGGGGGTGTCTTGCCTCAAAAGTGAGCAGTGATTAGAATCTCGGGTTTTTCGGCGCAAACGTGCCGGCTTTGCCCTGCGCTTGAGCGCGCCGAAAAGTCACGTAACTTCAAACGGGAACAAGTTACCCATGCCAACCATCAACCAGCTCGTGCGTCACGGCCGTGAGGTCGAAGTCACGAAGTCCAAGTCGCCTGCGATGCAGAACTGCCCCCAACGTCGTGGCGTCTGCACCCGCGTGTACACCACCACCCCGAAGAAGCCGAACTCGGCTCTGCGTAAGGTGGCCAAGGTGCGCCTGACCAACGGTTTCGAGGTCATCTCGTACATCGGCGGTGAAGGCCACAACCTGCAAGAACACAGCGTCGTGCTCGTGCGCGGCGGTCGTGTGAAGGACTTGCCGGGTGTGCGTTACCACATCGTGCGCGGTTCGCTTGACCTGCAAGGCGTCAAGGATCGCAAGCAATCGCGTTCCAAGTACGGCGCGAAGCGTCCGAAGAAGTAATCTGCTTCTTTGACCCCAAGATGTCACGTCCAGCGCGTAACGTGCGGATGTGGAAGTTGCGGTGAGTCGCGGCCCTGAAAGCCAGCGTCACCGAGTAAGTGAAAGACCCCCATTCTGTGCTTCACAGTGGTCTTTCATGGCAAGAAGCCGCAAGGCCTTGCCGACTGAAGAGAAGGAATTGAGATGCCACGTCGTCGCGAAGTCCCCAAGCGCGAGATCCTGCCGGATCCGAAGTTCGGTTCTGTCGATCTGTCCAAGTTCATGAACGTTGTCATGGAATCGGGCAAGAAGGCCGTTGCAGAACGCATCATCTACGGTGCCCTGGAACAAATCGAAAACAAGGCCAAGAAGGATCCGCTGGAAGTCTTCATGGTTGCGTTGAACAACGTCAAGCCGCTGGTGGAAGTCAAGTCCCGCCGCGTGGGCGGTGCGAACTACCAAGTTCCCGTGGAAGTTCGCCCCGTGCGTCGCATGGCCCTGGCCATGCGTTGGCTGAAGGATTCGGCCCGCAAGCGTGGTGAGAAGTCGATGGCCGCTCGTCTGGCCAACGAACTGCTCGAAGCCTCGGAAGGCCGTGGCGGCGCCATGAAGAAGCGTGACGAAGTTCACCGCATGGCCGAAGCCAACAAGGCGTTCTCGCACTTCCGCTTCTAATCCCCGTGATCCAGCCGCCTAGGGTTATTACCAACCCCAGGCGGCCTTCGTATTTGGAGTGACCTCATGGCTCGCCAGACCCCCATCGAGCGGTACCGCAACATCGGTATTTCCGCCCACATCGACGCCGGCAAAACCACCACCACCGAGCGCATCCTCTACTACACCGGTGTGAACCACAAGATCGGTGAAGTGCACGACGGTGCCGCCACGATGGACTGGATGGAGCAAGAGCAAGAGCGCGGCATCACCATCACGTCTGCTGCCACGACCTGCTTCTGGAAGGGCATGGACCGGAACTATCCGGAACACCGCTTCAACATCATCGACACCCCGGGACACGTGGACTTCACCATTGAGGTGGAGCGTTCCATGCGCGTGCTGGACGGTGCGTGCATGGTGTACTGCGCGGTGGGTGGCGTGCAGCCCCAGTCGGAAACCGTGTGGCGCCAAGCCAACAAGTACAAGGTGCCTCGTCTGGCCTTCGTGAACAAGATGGACCGCACCGGTGCCAACTTCTTCAAGGTTGTGGATCAGATGAAGACCCGCCTGAAGGCCAACCCGGTGCCCGTGGTGATTCCTATCGGCGCCGAAGAAAACTTCAAGGGCGTGGTCGATCTGATCAAGATGAAGGCCATCTACTGGGATGAAGCGTCCCAGGGCATGAAGTTCGAATACACGGACATTCCGGCTGACCTGGCTGACGTGGCTCAGGAATGGCGTGAGAAGATGGTCGAGACGGCCGCTGAAGCGACCGAAGAGCTGATGAACAAGTACCTCGAAGAGGGCGACCTCACCGAGGAAGAGATCAAGCTGGCCATCCGTATGCGCACGCTGGCGACCGAGATCCAGCCGATGCTGTGCGGCACCGCCTTCAAAAACAAGGGCGTGCAGCGCATGCTGGACGCGGTGATCGACTTCCTGCCCAGCCCGGTGGACATTCCCCCGGTCGGCGGCACCGATGACGATGACCAGCCCGTCACCCGCAAGGCCGACGACAAGGAAAAGTTCGCCGCCCTGGCCTTCAAGCTGATGACCGACCCGTTCGTCGGCCAGCTGACCTTCGTGCGTGTGTACTCCGGCGTGCTGGCTTCCGGCGCTTCGGTCTACAACCCGATCAAGGGCAAGAAAGAGCGTATTGGCCGGATTCTCCAGATGCACGCCAACCAGCGTGAAGAAATCAAGGAAATTCTGGCCGGTGACATCGCCGCGTGCGTGGGCTTGAAGGACGTGACCACGGGTGAAACCCTGTGCGATCCGGACGCCATCATCACCCTGGAAAAGATGGTCTTCCCTGAGCCCGTGATCTCGCAGGCTGTGGAACCCAAGACCAAGGCCGACCAAGAAAAGATGGGCCTGGCACTGGGCCGTCTGGCTGCGGAAGATCCGTCGTTCCGCGTGCGTACCGACGAAGAATCGGGCCAGACCATCATTTCCGGCATGGGCGAGCTGCACCTGGAAATCATCGTCGACCGCATGAAGCGCGAGTTCGGCGTGGAAGCCAACGTCGGCAAGCCGCAAGTGGCCTACCGCGAAACCATCCGCAAGGCCGTGACGGAAGTTCACGGCAAGTTCGTGCGTCAGTCGGGCGGTAAGGGCCAATACGGTCACGTCGTGCTGGCACTGGATCCGCTGGAGCCGGGTGGCAAGGGCTTCGAGTTCGTGGACGAAATCAAGGGCGGCGTGGTGCCGCGTGAATTCATCCCGGCGGTGGAAAAGGGCGTCATCGACACGCTGCCGAACGGCGTGTTGGCCGGCTTCCCGGTGGTGGACGTGCGCGTGCGCCTGACCTTCGGTTCGTACCACGATGTGGACTCGAACGAAAACGCCTTCAAGATGGCTGCGTCGATGGGCTTCAAGGAAGCCATGCGCCAAGCCAGCCCTGTCATCCTCGAACCGATGATGGCTGTGGAAGTCGAAACCCCGGAAGACTACGCCGGCTCGGTGATGGGCGATTTGTCCAGCCGTCGCGGCATGGTTCAAGGCATGGACGACATGGTCGGCGGTGGCAAGATCATCAAGGCCGAAGTCCCGCTGTCCGAAATGTTCGGCTACTCGACCACGCTGCGTTCGATGTCGCAAGGCCGTGCCACGTACACGATGGAGTTCAAGCAGTACGCTGAAGCTCCTCGCAACGTGTCCGAAGCCATCATCACGGCTCGCGCCAAGTAATCCCCCGAATCATCCGATTCACGGTCTTCGCATGCCTGCCCCCCGTTCGCCAGTGGCGGGGGCTGTGAGTTCAGCGCGGCGGAGACCCTAAACCTCACACTGGCGACTGTTCTTTCTACGGAGAATTTGCAATGGCAAAGGAAAAGTTCGAGCGGACCAAGCCGCACGTGAACGTGGGCACCATCGGTCACGTTGACCACGGCAAGACCACCCTGACGGCTGCGATCACCACGATCCTGTCCAAGAAGTTCGGCGGCGAAGCCAAGGCCTACGACCAGATCGACGCCGCTCCGGAAGAGAAGGCTCGCGGCATCACCATCAACACCGCGCACGTTGAGTACGAAACGGCCAACCGCCACTACGCTCACGTGGACTGCCCGGGTCACGCCGACTATGTGAAGAACATGATCACGGGTGCCGCCCAGATGGACGGCGCCATCCTGGTGTGCTCGGCCGCTGACGGCCCGATGCCCCAAACCCGTGAGCACATCCTGCTGGCCCGCCAAGTGGGCGTTCCCTACATCATCGTGTTCCTGAACAAGTGCGACATGGTGGACGACGAGGAACTGCTGGAACTGGTCGAAATGGAAGTGCGCGAGCTGCTCTCCAAGTACGACTTCCCCGGCGACGACACCCCGATCGTCAAGGGCTCGGCCAAGCTGGCACTCGAAGGCGACCAAAGCGAACTGGGCGAAGCCGCCATCATGCGCTTGGCCGATGCACTGGACAGCTACATCCCGACGCCTGAGCGCGCCGTGGATGGCACCTTCCTGATGCCTGTGGAAGACGTGTTCTCGATCTCCGGTCGTGGCACCGTGGTGACTGGCCGTGTTGAGCGTGGCATCGTCAAGGTCGGCGAAGAAATCGAAATCGTCGGTATCCGCGCCACCGTCAAGACCACCTGCACCGGCGTGGAAATGTTCCGCAAGCTGCTGGATCAAGGTCAAGCCGGCGACAACGTCGGTATCCTGCTGCGCGGCACCAAGCGTGAAGACGTCGAGCGCGGCCAAGTGCTGTGCAAGCCGGGCTCCATCAAGCCGCACACCCACTTCACCGCCGAGGTGTACGTGTTGTCCAAGGACGAAGGTGGCCGTCACACCCCGTTCTTCAACAACTACCGCCCGCAGTTCTACTTCCGCACCACCGATGTCACCGGCGCCGTTGAGCTGCCCAAGGACAAAGAAATGGTGATGCCGGGTGACAACGTGCAGATGACCGTCAAGCTGATCGCCCCGATCGCCATGGAAGAAGGTCTGCGCTTCGCCATCCGTGAAGGTGGCCGCACCGTCGGCGCCGGCGTCGTTGCCAAGATCATCGAGTAATTGCATGACCGAACCGGCCGGGCGGCCTTGCTGCCCAGCCGGTTTTTCATCGCTCTTTTGAAGGAATCGTCATGCAAAAGCAAAAGATCCGCATCCGCCTGAAGGCCTTTGATTACAAGCTGATCGACCAGTCGGCCCTGGAAATCGTGGACACCGCCAAGCGCACCGGCGCCATCGTCAAGGGCCCCGTGCCTCTGCCGACCCGCATGCAGCGCTTCGACATTCTGCGTTCGCCGCACGTCAACAAGACCTCGCGCGACCAGTTCGAGATCCGCACCCATCAACGTCTGATGGACATCGTGGATCCGACCGACAAGACCGTTGACGCTCTGATGAAGCTGGATCTGCCGGCTGGCGTGGACGTCGAGATCAAGCTGCAATGAGTTTGCGCAGCTTGGAAAGGGCAGGGCGTCTGAACGCAGGCATCTTGCACAATTTCTAGGCACTGCTTATACTCGCAGGCTTTTCCGGTGAAAGGGTGACTGAAAAGTCACCCTTTTGCCGTCTTGTGTGCGCCGCGCCGGGCTTGTTCAGACGGCAACAACGCACCTCCAAGCTGGTTCGACCAATCGTTGTCGGACTTTTGAAACCCAGTCTCGCAGATGAGTAAAGCTGCGAGGACGGAGAAAAAACATGAGTCTTAGCAATCGCCTCGGGTTGCTGGGTCGCAAAGTGGGCATGATGCGCGTGTTCACGGACGATGGCGACGCCATTCCCGTGACCGTGCTGGATGTGTCCAACAACCGCGTGTCCCAGGTCAAAACCGTTGAGACCGACGGCTACACCGCGCTGCAAGTGGTGTTCGGTTCGCGCAAAGCTTCGCGCGTGACCAAGCCGGAAGCTGGCCACCTCGCCAAGGCGGGTGTGGAAGCCGGTACCCTGGTGAAAGAATTCCGCGTGACCGCCGAAATCGCCGCCGAATACAAGGCTGGCGCCGCTGTGCCGGTCACCCTGTTCGCCGCTGGCGAAAAGGTGGACGTGCAAGGCACCTCCATCGGTAAGGGCTTCGCAGGCACCATCAAGCGCCACAACTTCGGTTCGCAGCGCGCCTCCCACGGTAACAGCCGCTCGCACAACGTGCCGGGCTCGATCTCCATGGCGCAGGATCCGGGCCGCGTGTTCCCGGGCAAGAAGATGTCCGGCCACATGGGCGACGAAACCGTCACCACCCAGAACCTGGACATCGTCCGCGTGGACGAAGCCCGCCAGCTGCTGCTGGTCAAGGGTGCTGTGCCGGGCGCCAAGAACGGCCATGTGGTCGTGCGCCCTGCCGTCAAGGCCAAGGCCAAGAAGGGAGCCAACTGATGCAACTCGAGCTCCTGAACGAACAAGGTCAGGCCGCTGCCAAGGTGGACGCTCCTGACACCGTGTTCGCCCGCGACTACAACGAAGCCCTGGTTCACCAGGTCGTGGTGGCTTTCCAAGCCAACGCCCGTCAAGGCACCCGCGCCCAGCTGACCCGCGCCGAAGTTCATCACTCGACCAAGAAGCCTTTCCGCCAGAAGGGCACCGGCCGCGCTCGCGCCGGTATGACCTCCTCGCCGCTGTGGCGTGGGGGCGGTCGCATCTTCCCGAACAAGCCGGACGAGAACTTCTCGCATAAGCTGAACAAGAAGATGTACCGCGCTGGCATGGCCACCATCCTGTCGCAGTTGGCCCGTGATGGTCGCCTGGCCGTGGTGGACTCGCTGACGCTGGAAGCCCCAAAGACCAAGCTGCTGGCTGCCAAGTTCAAGGCCATGGGTCTGGACTCGGTGCTGGTGATCGCTGATCAAGTGGACGACAACCTGGCCCTGGCCTCGCGCAACCTGCCCAACGTGCTGGTTGTGGAGCCGCGCTACGCTGATCCGCTGGCACTGGTGAAGTACAAGAAGGTGCTGGTCACCAAGGCCGCGATCGAGCAACTCAAGGAGATGTTCGCATGAGCGCCCAATTCAACGAAGGCCGTCTGGCCCAGGTGCTGGTCGCTCCGGTGATCTCCGAGAAGGCCACCCAGGTTGCTGAAAAGTCCAACCAAGTGGTGTTCAAGGTGCTGCGCGATGCCAGCAAGCCCGAAATCAAGGCTGCGGTTGAACTGCTGTTCAAGGTCGAAGTGGCTGCCGTGAACGTCGTGAACGTCAAGGGCAAGTCCAAGCGCTTCGGTCGCAACATGGGCCGCCGTGACCACGTCAAGAAGGCGTATGTGTCGCTCAAGGAAGGCCAAGAGCTGAACTTCTCCGGGGAGGCTGCGTAATCATGGCTGTCGTCAAAGTCAAGCCGACCTCGCCGGGCCGCCGCGCCGTCGTCAAGGTCGTCCACAAGCACCTGCACAAGGGCGCTCCGGAAGCTTCGCTGCTGGAACCGCAAAAGCAGAAGTCGGGCCGTAACAACAACGGTCACATCACGATGCGCCACAAGGGCGGTGGTCACAAGCACCACTACCGTGTGGTGGACTTCGTCCGCAACAAGGATGGCATCCCTGCGAAGGTTGAGCGCATCGAGTACGACCCGAACCGTACCGCTCACATCGCCCTGGTGTGCTACGCCGACGGTTCCCGTGCGTACATCATCGCCCCGCGTGGTCTGGAAGTTGGCGCGACCGTCATGAACGGCGCTGAAGCTCCGATCAAGGCTGGCAACACGCTGCCCATCCGCAACATTCCCGTGGGTTCGACCATCCACTGCGTCGAAATGCTGCCTGGCAAGGGGGCGCAAATCGCTCGCTCGGCTGGCACCTCGGTGACGCTGATGGCCCGTGAAGGCACCTACGCTCAGGTTCGCCTGCGCTCGGGTGAAGTGCGCAAGATTCACATCGATTGCCGCGCCACCATCGGTGAAGTGAGCAACGAAGAGCACAACCTGCGCCAATACGGCAAGGCTGGTGCCATCCGCTGGAAGGGTGTCCGCCCGACCGTTCGCGGTGTGGCGATGAACCCGGTGGATCACCCGCACGGTGGTGGCGAAGGCCGCACCGGCGAAGGCCAAGTGCCTGTTTCGCCGTGGAACACGCAGGCCAAGGGCTACCGCACTCGCAGCAACAAGCGCACGCAGACTTTCATCGTCTCGCGTCGTAAGAAGTAAGGGCTGGACACCATGGCACGTTCACTCAAGAAGGGTCCCTTCGTGGACCACCACCTTCTGGCCAAGGTTGAGAAGGCCATTGCCACGAAGGACAAGAAGCCGCTCAAGACTTGGTCGCGTCGTTCGACCATCCTGCCGGACTTCATTGGCCTGACCATCGCCGTGCACAACGGCAAGCAGCATGTGCCCGTGTACGTGACCGACCAAATGGTCGGCCACAAGCTGGGCGAGTTCGCGCTGACCCGCACGTTCAAGGGTCACCCTGCGGACAAGAAGGCCAAGAAGTAAAAGGACACGACGATGGAAACCAAAGCAATCGTTCGTGATGTGCGCCTGTCGGCTGACAAGGGCCGTCTGGTCGCGGATCTGATCCGTGGCAAGAAGGTGGGCCTGGCGCTCGACATCCTGACGTTCACGCAGAAGAAGGCCGCCGGCATCGTCAAGAAGGCGCTGCAAAGCGCCATCGCCAACGCCGAGCACAACGACGGCGCTGACATCGACGAACTGAAGGTCACTTCGATCTACGTCGAGCAAGGCCCGACGCTGAAGCGTTTCTCCGCCCGCGCTAAGGGCCGTGGCAACCGCATCAGCAAGGGCACCTGCCACATCTACGTGACCGTGGGGAACTGAGGAAGACCATGGGACAAAAAATCCATCCGACCGGCTTCCGCCTGGCTGTCACCCGCGCCTGGTCGTCGCGCTGGTACGCGAACAACCGCAACTTCGCCGGCATGCTGGCTGAAGACCTGGATGTGCGCGAGTACCTGAAGGCCAAGCTGAAAAGCGCCGCCGTCTCGCGCATCCTGATCGAGCGCCCCGCCAAGAACGCACGCATCACCATCTTCTCGGCACGTCCGGGTGTGGTGATCGGCAAGAAGGGCGAGGACATCGAAAACCTGAAGGCCGAACTGACCAAGCGTCTGGGCGTGCCGGTGGCCGTGAACATCGAAGAAGTGCGCAAGCCGGAAGTCGATGCTCAACTGATCGCCGACTCGATCACCCAGCAGCTGGAAAAGCGCATCATGTTCCGCCGCGCCATGAAGCGTGCGATGCAGAACGCCATGCGTCTGGGCGCCTTGGGCATCAAGATCATGTCTGCTGGCCGTCTGAACGGCATCGAAATCGCTCGTACCGAGTGGTATCGCGAAGGCCGTGTGCCCCTGCACACCCTGAAAGCTGACATCGACTACGGTTTCTCGGAAGCCAAAACCACCTACGGCGTCATCGGCGTCAAGGTGTGGGTCTACCGTGGTGACCGCCTGGCCAACGGCGAAGCGCCGGTGCTCAAGGGCGAGGGTCAAGAAGAAGAACGTCGTCCGCGTCGCAACGCCCGTCCGGGCGCTCCGGGTGGCCGTGGCCGTCCGGGCAGCAATGACCGTGGTGCTCCGCGTGGCGACAAGCCCGCTGGCGCGCCCGGTGCCGGTGCTCAGCGCGTGCGCAAGGCTGCGCCTGCCGCTGAAGGCAAAGGAGAATAAGCATGTTGCAACCGAACCGTCGCAAGTTCCGCAAGGAACAAAAAGGACGTAACACCGGCATCGCCACCCGTGGCGCTGACGTGTCGTTCGGCGAATTCGGCCTGAAGGCCACCGAGCGCGGTCGCATCACCGCTCGCCAGATCGAAGCTGCCCGTCGTGCCATCTCGCGCCACATCAAGCGCGGTGGCCGCATCTTCATCCGCATCTTCCCGGACAAGCCGATCTCGCAAAAGCCGGCTGAAGTCCGTATGGGTAACGGTAAGGGCAACCCGGAGTACTACGTGGCTGAAATCCAGCCGGGTAAGGTGCTCTACGAGATCAACGGCGTGCCGGAAGCCCTGGCGCGTGAAGCGTTCACGCTGGCTGCTGCCAAGCTGCCGCTGCGTTGCACCTTCGTGGCCCGCCACATCGGCGCCTGAAGGAAGGACACACCATGAAAGCATCTGAACTGCGAGCCAAGGATGTGGCGGCGCTGGAAAAGGAGATCACCGATCTCCTGAAGGCCCACTTCAACCTGCGCATGCAAAAGGGCACCCAACAACTGGGCAACACCGCTCAGTTGGGCAATGTCCGCCGCGACATCGCTCGTGCCAAGACCGTTTTGGCCGAGAAGAAGAAGGGAGCTGCGCAATGAGCGAAGCCACCAAGATCCAACGCACCCTGATCGGCCGCGTGGTCAGCGACAAGCGCGCCAAGACCGTGACCGTGCTGGTGGAGCGTCGTGTGAAGCACGAGCTGTACGGCAAGATCGTCGGCCAATCGCGCAAGTACCACGCCCACGACGAAAAGGGCGAGTACAAGATGGGCGACACCGTCGAGATTTCGGAATCTCGTCCGCTGTCCAAGACCAAGAACTGGGTGGTGACCCGTTTGGTCGAGAAAGCACGTCTGGTCTGATCAACCAAATCCCTGCGGCGGGTGGGCTTGATTCCCCCGTTGCCGGTTAAACGGCCAAAGCGTCGCGATACTGCGCCGTTTTGGCCGTTTTGCTTTGTGCGAGCGGTCGTTTTCCTCTACACCAAGGACGAGACGATGAAAGTTGGCGACCGCCTGCCCGAAACCACCCTGTACGAATTCATCGACGTGGCCACCGAAGGTTGCAGCCTCGGCCCGAACGCGGTGAACAGCGCGGCAGCGGCCCAGGGCAAGAAGATTGCCCTGTTTGCCCTGCCTGGCGCCTACACGCCGGCATGCTCGGCCCAACACCTGCCCGGTTATATCCAGGCCTTCGATGATTTCAAGGCCGCCGGTGTGGATGAGATCTGGTGCCTGTCCGTGAACGACGCGTTCGTGATGGGCGCTTGGGGCCGTGACCAAAGCGCTGCTGGCAAAGTGCGTATGCTGGCCGATGGCTCGGCTGACTTTGCTCGCGCCGCCGATCTGGTTCTCGACCTTTCAGCCAAGGGCCTGGGCGTGCGCTCGCAGCGCTACTCGGCCTACGTGGTGGACGGGGAAGTGCGCCTGCTCAACCTCGAAGGTGGCGGTGGCTACGCTGTGAGCGATGCGGCCACCTTGCTGGCACAAATTCGCGCCCTGTGAACGCGAAGCGTCCCATGCGGGCGCTCAATGTGATCCCATACACACGAAGCCGCTTGACAGTCAAGTCCAAGTGACGTGATAATCACTGGCTTCGCTGGTCAGCTTTTGGTCTTCACGCGCTGTCGCCCCCAGGGTGGCACAAAAAAGCGTGTGTCGAGGCTGAGGGTTGGCTGGTTTTCAGCCCACCGGTTGACCAGCTCGCTGGCTGGTTCAACAAGACGGGCCCAAGACTGACCGCACAAGTCACACCATCGGGGTGTGGCCAAGCGGGAGCAAGTTGGGGAATAGACATGATCCAAATGCAATCGCGGCTTGATGTCGCGGACAACACGGGCGCGAAGTCCGTCATGTGCATCAAGGTGCTGGGCGGCTCCAAGCGTCGTTACGCCGGTATCGGTGACATCATCAAGGTCAGCATCAAGGAAGCTGCACCGCGTGGTCGCGTCAAGAAGGGCGATGTGTACAACGCCGTGGTGGTGCGTACCGCCAAGGGCGTGCGTCGCCAAGACGGCTCGCTGATCAAGTTCGACGGCAACGCCGCCGTGCTGCTCAACGCCAAGCTGGAGCCCATCGGCACCCGCATCTTCGGCCCGGTGACGCGTGAACTGCGTTCCGAGCGCTTCATGAAGATCGTGTCGCTGGCACCTGAAGTCATCTGACGCTCGGCCATCGGAATCGAAGGAAACGCGATGAACAAGATTCGCAAGGGCGACCAGGTGGTGGTGCTCACTGGCCGTGACAAAGGCAAGCGCGGCACCGTCGCTGAGCGCGTGGACGCCGACTACATCGTGGTCGAAGGCGTGAACGTCGTGAAGAAGCACGTCAAGCCGAACCCCCTGAAGGGCACCCAAGGTGGCGTGGTCGACAAGACCATGCCGATCCACCAGTCCAATGTGGCGATCTGGAACGCTGCTGCTGGCAAGGCTGACCGCGTAGGCATCAAGAAGTCGCAAGACGGCAAGAATGTGCGCGTGTTCAAGTCCAGCGGCGAAGAGATCAAGGCCTGAGGAGCGGCAAGATGACTCAACTGCAAAAGCCTGCCGTCGAAGCCCGCCTGCAAGCCTTCTATCAGGCCAAGGTTGTGCCTGAGCTGATGGCCAAGTTTGGCTACAAGTCGGTGATGGAAGTGCCGCGCCTGGTGAAGATCACCCTGAACATGGGCGTGAGCGAAGCTGTGGCCGACAAGAAGGTGATGGATCACGCTGTGGGCGATCTGACCAAGATCGCTGGCCAAAAGCCTGTCGTGACCAAGAGCCGCAAGGCCATCGCCGGCTTCAAGATCCGCGAAAACGTGCCCATCGGCTGCATGGTGACCCTGCGTGGCGCCCGCATGTTCGAATTCCTGGATCGTTTCGTCACCGTGGCTCTGCCGCGTGTGCGTGACTTCCGTGGGATCTCGGGTCGCTCGTTCGACGGCCGTGGCAACTACAACATCGGTGTCAAGGAACAGATCATTTTCCCGGAAATCGAGTACGACAAGATCGACGCGATCCGTGGCATGAACATCTCCTTCACCACCACCGCCAAGACCGACGACGAGTGCAAGGCCCTGCTGGCTGCCTTCCGCTTCCCGTTCAAGAACTGAGGTGACCTGTGGCAAAAGTGTCTCTGAAGCAGCGTGAAGACAAGCGCGAAAAGCTGGTCGCCAAGTACGCGAAGAAGTACGCGGAACTGAAGGCCATCATCGACAACGCCAAAAAGTCGGAAGAAGAGCGTTATGCCGCCCGCCTGGAGCTGCAAAAGCTGCCGCGCAACGCCAACCCGACCCGTCTGCGCAACCGTTGCGAACTGACTGGCCGTCCCCGTGGTACGTTCCGTACTTTCGGCCTGGCGCGCAGCAAGGTTCGTGATCTCGCCTTCAAGGGCGACATCCCTGGCGTCATCAAGGCCAGCTGGTAATCAGGCGATTTAGGAGAGAACAGCTATGAGCATGAGTGATCCTATCGCCGACATGCTGACCCGCATCCGTAACGCCCAAGCCGTTGAAAAGGCTTCGGTGGCGATGCCCGCGTCCAAGCTCAAGGTGGCGATTGCCCAAGTGCTGAAGGATGAAGGTTACATCGACGGTTTCGCGGTGACGACGGACAGCGGCAAGAGCGAACTGGCGATCAGCCTGAAGTACTACGCCGGTCGTCCGGTGATCGAGCGCATCGAGCGCGTGAGCCGTCCTGGCCTGCGCATCTACCGTGGCCGCGACGCCATTCCTCAGGTCATGAATGGCCTGGGTGTGGCCATCGTCACCACCCCGAAGGGTGTGATGACCGATCGCAAGGCACGCGCAGCCGGTGTCGGCGGCGAAGTGCTGTGCTACGTCGCCTAACGGAAAGGAGCTGAGCAAATGTCCCGCGTTGGAAAACTGCCGGTCTCCATCCCGCAAGGCGTGGATGTCAAGATCGCTGCTGATCAAATCACCATCAAGGGTGCCCTGGGCACCCTGGTTCGCCCGGCTCACCCGCTGGTGACCGTGAAGGCCGAAGACGGCAAGCTCAAGGTGGCCCCCGCCAACGAATCGGCTGAAGCCGATGCGATGAGCGGCACCACCCGTGCGCTGCTGGCCAACATGATCAACGGCGTGAGCAAGGGTTTTGAGAAGAAGCTGACCCTGGTTGGCGTGGGTTTCCGTGCCCAAGCCCAAGGCCAGAAGCTGAACCTGCAAATCGGTTTCTCGCACCCTGTGGTCAAGGACATGCCCGCTGGCATCACCGTGACCACCCCCACGCAGACCGAAATCCTGATCAAGGGTGCCGACCGCCAAGTGGTGGGTCAGTTGGCTGCTGAAGTGCGTGCGTTCCGTCCGCCCGAGCCTTACAAGGGCAAGGGCATCCGCTATGCGGACGAGCGCGTGGTCATCAAAGAGACCAAGAAGAAGTAAGGAGCGACACCATGCTGAACAAGAAAGAGCAGCGCCTGCGTCGTTCGCGCCAAACCCGCGAGCGCATTGCCAAGCAAGGCGTCGCCCGTTTGACCGTCTTCCGCTCGAACCTGCACATCTACGCCAGCGTCATTTCCGAATGCGGCACCAAGGTGGTGGCTTCGGCCTCGACCGCCGAGAAGGAAGTGCGCGAATCGCTGACCGCCAAGGGTGGCAACGCCGCAGCGGCTGCTGTGGTGGGCAAGCGCATCGCCGAAAAGGCCAAGGCCGCTGGCGTCGAGAAGGTTGCCTTCGACCGCGCTGGTTTCGCGTACCACGGCCGCGTCAAGGCGCTGGCCGAGGCTGCCCGCGAAGCCGGTCTGCAATTCTGATCGCAGCGCACTAAGGGAATATTGAAATGGCAAAGTTTCAAGCTCGCGCTCAAGCCGAAGGCAATGACGACGGCCTGAAGGAAAAGATGATCGCCGTGAACCGCGTCACCAAAGTGGTGAAGGGCGGTCGCACGCTGAGCTTCGCGGCTCTGACGGTGGTCGGCGATGGCGACGGTCGCATTGGCATGGGCAAAGGCAAGGCCAAGGAAGTGCCGGTTTCGGTGCAAAAGGCCATGGAATCGGCCCGCCGCAACCTGGCCAAGGTCAACCTGAAGAACGGCACCATCCACCACCGCGTGGAAGGTGAGCACGGTGCAGCTCGCGTGATGCTGCTGCCGGCTCCCGCTGGTACCGGCATCATTGCTGGCGGCCCGATGCGCGCTGTGTTCGAAGTGATGGGTGTCACCGACATCGTCGCCAAGAGCCACGGCTCCACCAACGCTTACAACATGGTGCGCGCCACGCTGGACGCCCTGAAGCGTTGCACGACTCCGGCCGAAATTGCTGCCAAGCGCGGCAAGTCGGTCGAAGAGCTGTTCAACTGAGCGGCTCGGGAGAAGGATTCATGACCACTGAAGCCAAGAAGACCGTCACGGTCAAGCTGGTGAAGAGCCCGATCGGCTGCAAGCAGTCGCACCGTGACACGGTGCGCGGTCTGGGCCTGCGCAAGCTCAACAGCCAAAGCGTGCTGGAAGACACCCCTGCGGTGCGCGGCATGATCAACAAGATTTCCTACCTGGTTCAGGTGCTGTAAAGCGCCGGACCGACGAAGGGAAAGCAATGGAACTCAATACCATCAAGCCCGCTGAAGGCTCCAAGCACGCCAAGCGTCGCGTGGGCCGTGGCATCGGCTCGGGCCTGGGCAAGACTGCGGGTCGCGGTCACAAGGGTCAGAAGTCGCGTGCCGGTGGCTACCACAAGGTCGGTTTTGAAGGCGGTCAAATGCCGCTGCAACGCCGTCTGCCCAAGCGTGGTTTCAAGTCGGCTCAGCTGAAGTTCAACGCCGAGGTGACCCTGGGCGAACTGCAAGCTCTGGACACTGCGGAAGTCGATCTGCTGGCCCTGAAGGCCGCTGGTCTGGTGCCGCAAATCGCCAAGACCGTCAAGGTCATCAAGGCGGGCGAGCTGTCCAAGGCTGTGGTGCTCAAGGGCATCGGTGCCACCGCTGGCGCCAAGGCAGTGATCGAAGCTGCCGGCGGCTCGCTGGCCTGATTCGTTCGCGGCGACTGAAGGACATCGTCACCCGTGGCAACCTCCCCCAATCAACTGGCCAAGTCGGGCAAGTTCGGTGATCTGTATCGCCGACTGACCTTTCTGTTGTTGGCGTTGTTGGTGTACCGCATTGGGGCGCACATCCCCGTGCCGGGCATCAACCCGCAGCAACTGCAAGCTCTTTTCGAAGGGCAGCAGGGCGGCATCCTGAACTTGTTCAACATGTTCTCGGGTGGCGCGCTGTCGCGTTTCACGGTCTTTGCGCTGGGGATCATGCCGTACATCTCGGCATCGATCATCATGCAGCTCATGACCTACGTGGTGCCCACGCTGGAGTCGTTGAAGAAGGAAGGCGAAGCGGGTCGGCGCAAGATCACCCAGTACACCCGTTACGGCACGCTGTTGCTGGCAGTGTTTCAGTCGCTGGGCATTGCCCTGGCGCTGGAAGGCTCCACGGGTTTGGTGATCAGCCCGGGCATGGGCTTCCGTCTGACGGCGGTGGTCAGCCTGGTGGCCGGCACGATGTTCCTGATGTGGTTGGGTGAGCAAATCACCGAACGCGGTTTGGGCAACGGGATCTCGATCCTGATCTTCGCAGGCATTGCGGCGGGTCTGCCCAGTGCGGTCGGGGGGCTGTTCGAGCTGGTGCGTACGGGTGCCATGAGCATCATTGCCTGCCTGTTCATCCTTGCTTTGGTGATCGGAGTCACCTATGGCGTGGTGTTCGTCGAGCGTGGCCAGCGCAAGATCTTGGTGAATTACGCCAAGCGTCAGGTCGGCAATAAGGTGTACGGTGGTCAATCGTCGCACTTGCCGCTGAAGCTCAACATGTCGGGTGTGATTCCGCCGATCTTCGCCTCGTCGATCATCCTGCTGCCGGCCACGGTGGTGGGCTGGTTCGCCACCGGTGAGGGCATGCGCTGGCTCAAGGACATCTCATCAGCCCTGTCGCCGGGTCAGCCGATCTACGTGCTGCTCTACTACGCCGCGATGATCGTGTTCTTCTGCTTCTTCTACACGGCCTTGGTGTTCAACAGCCGTGAGACGGCCGACAACCTGAAGAAGAGCGGTGCGTTCATTCCGGGCATTCGTCCGGGTGAGCAGACGGCCAAGTACATCGACAAGGTGCTGGCGCGCCTGACGTTGGCAGGGGCCCTCTACATCACGGCGGTGTGCTTGTTGCCCGAGTTCTTGGTGCTCAAGTACAACGTACCGTTCTACTTCGGCGGCACTTCGCTGCTGATCATTGTGGTGGTGACGATGGACTTCTGGGCTCAGGTGCAGTCGTACGTGATGAGCCAACAGTACGAGTCGTTGCTGAAGAAAGCGAATTTCAAGGGCTGAAACCCGTGGCCTGCGATGCGGGCACCGTGAGCTGAACAACACATGGCAAAAGACGACGTCATCCAGATGCAGGGGGAGATCCTGGAGAACCTGCCCAACGCCACCTTCCGTGTGAAGCTGGAAAACGGGCATGTGGTGCTGGGACACATCTCTGGAAAGATGCGCATGCATTACATCCGCATCTTGCCCGGTGACCGGGTGACGGTCGAACTGACGCCTTACGATTTGAGTCGCGCTCGCATCGTGTTCCGGGCGAAATGAGCGTTTGAAGGATCTAGGAGAAGATCATGAAAGTCGCAGCATCTGTGAAGAAGATCTGCCGCAATTGCAAGATCATCCGCCGCAATGGCGTGGTTCGTGTGATCTGCACCGACCCCCGCCACAAGCAGCGTCAAGGCTGATTGGCTGACGTCCACAGCGAATCCAAGGAATCCAAATGGCACGTATTGCTGGTATCAACATTCCGCCGCAAAAGCACGCGGAAATCGGCCTGACCTACATCTACGGCATCGGCCGCCCCACGGCGCAAAAAATTTGCGAAGCCGTCGGTATCCCCTTCTCCAAGAAGATCAAGGATCTGACCGACGGTGACCTGGAAAAAATCCGGGAAGAAGTGGGCAAGCTCACCATTGAAGGTGACCTGCGCCGTGAGCAATCCATGAACATCAAGCGTTTGATGGACTTGGGCTGCTACCGTGGCTTCCGCCATCGTCGCGGCCTGCCGCTGCGTGGCCAGCGCACTCGCACCAACGCTCGCACTCGCAAGGGTCCGCGCAAGGGTGCCGCCGCGCTGAAGAAGTAAGCTGACGCTCGCATCTAGAGGTACACACCATGGCCAAAGCACCTGCCAACTCCGCTGCACGTCGCGTCAGCAAGAAGGTTCGTAAGAATGTGGCGGACGGCGTCGCGCACGTCCACGCTTCGTTCAACAACACCATCATCACCATCACCGACCGTCAAGGCGGCGCCCTGTCGTGGGCTTCGTCGGGTGGTCAAGGTTTCAAGGGCTCGCGTAAGTCCACCCCGTTCGCCGCTCAGGTGGCTGCGGAAGTGGCTGGCCGTGCCGCCCAAGAACAAGGCATCAAGAACCTGGACGTGAAGATCAAGGGTCCCGGCCCCGGCCGTGAATCCTCGGTGCGCGCCCTGGCTTCGCTGGGCATCCGCATCACCTCGATCTCCGACGTGACCCCGGTGCCGCACAACGGTTGCCGTCCGCAAAAGCGTCGTCGCATCTGATGCAGTGATGTTTCGCAGGGGAGTCGATTCCCTTGCTACAATGCGCGGTTTCTCGCTAGCCGACGAAGGTGTATGCCATCGTCGGCCATTTTCACTCCAAGCCCACTGTTCGTCGTGCGGTGTCTGGCATTGTGTCGGCACAGCGTGATGAACTCGCGAGGGAGCGTTTGCGCAGCTCGTCGGCCTTTTGCGGCTGTAGCGCGTGTCGCCCTGCCTCGTCAGCACTGCCCAACAAGGATCCAACGTGGCACGTTACCTCGGCCCCAAGGCCAAACTGTCTCGCCGTGAAGGCACCGACCTGTTCCTGAAGAGCGCCCGCCGCGCCATCAGCGACAAGTGCAAGTTCGAAGCCAAGCCTGGCCAACATGGTCGCACCTCCGGCTCGCGCACCTCGGACTTCGGCCTGCAACTGCGTGAAAAGCAGAAGGTCAAGCGCATGTACGGCGTGCTGGAGCGTCAATTCCGCCGTTACTTCGCTGAAGCCGACCGCCGCAAGGGCTCGACCGGTGCCAACCTGCTGACCTTGTTGGAATCGCGTCTGGACAACGTGGTGTACCGCATGGGCTTCGGTTCGACCCGTGCGGAAGCTCGCCAGTTGGTGTCGCACAAGGCCCTGACCGTGAACGGTCAAGTGGTGAACATCCCCTCCTTCCAAGTGAAGGCTGGCGACGTGATTGCCGTGCGCGAAAAGGCCAAGAAGCAAGTGCGTATCGCTGAAGCCCTGAAGCTGGCCGATTCGATCGGTTTGCCGGCCTGGGTGTCGGTGGATCTGTCCAAGCAAGAAGGCACCTTCAAGAAGACGCCGGATCGCGACGAATTCGGCGCCGACATCAACGAATCGCTGATCGTTGAGTTGTACTCGCGTTGATGACGATTCCCACAGCCGGCCTCGCTGCCGGCCTGTGAAACACCCCGCTGCGGCACGCCGGTTCCGTGGCGGGTTTTTTCGCTTCCGGCGCAGTCCGTCAGCCTTATCGGTGTAACGAGCCGAGGGTATTGAGAGGAACAGGACTTACATGCAAACCAATCTGCTGAAACCCAAAGCCATCGTTGCGGAGCCGCTGGGCGGCTACCGCGCCAAGGTCACGCTGGAGCCGTTCGAGCGTGGTTACGGTCATACGCTGGGCAACGCGCTGCGTCGCGTGCTGCTGTCGTCGATGGTGGGTTACGCGCCGACCGAAGTGACGATCGCCGGGGTGCTGCATGAGTACTCGGCCATTGACGGTGTGTCCGAGGATGTGGTTCACATCATGCTCAACCTCAAGGGCGTGGTGTTCCGTCTGCACAACCGCGACGAAGTGACCCTGGTGCTGCGCAAGGAAGGCGAGGGCCCCGTCACGGCCGCTGACATCCAGACCCCGCACGACGTCGAAATTGTCAACCCGGATCACGTCATCGCCCATCTGGCTCAAGGCGGCAAGCTGGACATGCAGATCAAGGTCGAAAAAGGCCGTGGTTACGTGCCGGGCAACATGCGTCGTTATGGCGATGAGCCGACCAAGTCGATCGGCCGCATCGTGCTGGACGCTTCGTTCTCGCCGGTCAAGCGCGTGAGCTACGCCGTCGAAAACGCCCGCGTGGAGCAGCGTACCGACTTGGACAAGCTGGTGATGGAGATCGAAACCAACGGCGCCATCTCGCCCGAGGAAGCGATCCGCGCTTCGGCCAAGATCCTGGTGGAACAACTGGCCGTCTTCGCCCAGCTCGACGCTGGCGATGTGGGCAGCATCATCGACCAAAGCGCCAAGAGCGCGGCGGTGTTCGATCCGATCCTGCTGCGTCCGGTGGACGAGCTCGAACTCACCGTGCGTTCGGCCAACTGCCTGAAGGCCGAAAACATCTATTACATCGGTGATCTGATCCAGCGCACCGAGACCGAGCTGCTCAAGACCCCGAACCTGGGTCGCAAGTCGCTCAACGAAATCAAGGAAGTTCTGGCCTCGCGTGGCCTGACCCTGGGTGCCCGCCTAGAAAACTGGCCGCCCCAAGGTCTGGACAAGCGCTGATTTCAGTGTCCTGACCCTTTGCCGGGCCGCTTCAACCGAGGTGGCCCGTTTCATGTTCCACACCAGTGCACACCCCGGTACCTGACCGGCCGGGGTTCAATAACGAAAGGAAAGCACCATGCGTCACGGAAATGGCCTGCGCAAGCTCAACCGTACCAGCGAACACCGTGCAGCCATGCTGCGCAACATGTCGGTTTCGCTGCTGCGTCATGAAGCCATCAAGACCACCGTCCCCAAGGCCAAGGAACTGCGTCGCGTCGTCGAGCCGCTGATCACCCTGGCCAAGGTGGACACCGTTGCCAACCGCCGTCTGGCTTTTGCCCGTCTGCGCGACCGCGACATCGTCACCAAGCTGTTCAACGACCTGGGCAAGCGCTGCGCTTCGCGTCCGGGCGGCTACACCCGCATCCTGAAGATGGGCTTCCGCGTGGGCGACAACGCACCGATGGCCTACATGGAGCTGGTGGATCGTGTGGAAGAAGCCGCTGCTGAATAAGCACCGACGCTCCCATGCTTGAAAGGGCTGGCCATGTGCCAGCCCTTTTGCATTTCTTAACGGCTCAAACCATGCCTGCGCGGGCGGCGGTCTTGGCGCCATACTTCGCGCCCTGAGGTAAGGATGAGCATGGACACACATTCGAGCACCGGGCGCGTGCGGCGCACCTGGATCACGTTGGGGTTGGCACTGCTGTGGCTGTGCTGGAGCGGCTTGGTTCAAGCCGCCAACGCTTTTTTGGAACCTGAGCAGGCGTTTCGCCTCAGTGCCCAGGCCAAAGATGAACGCACGGTCGAAGTGCGCTTCGACGTGGCGCCCGGCTACTACCTGTACCGTGAGCGCCTGAGCGTTCAAGCCCCGGACGGGGTGATCCTTGGCGAACCGGTGATTCCGCCGGGCAAGGTCAAGTTCGACGAGAACTTCCAAAAGGACGTCGAAACTTACCACGGTGGGCTGAGTTTCACCGTTCCTGTGACCCAAGCCGCCGGCCCCTTCACTTTGACGGTGAATTCCCAAGGCTGTGCCGATGCCGGCCTGTGTTACCCCCCGCAAACCCAAACGCTGCGCGTGTCATTGCGTGCTTGGGGTGGAGATGGGGCGGTGGTGTTGGCCGACGCCACAGCATCGTCCAGCATGCTGGGCGCAGCGGCGCCAACCTCGGCGCCCGTTGCCGCACTGCCAACCGACGATGGGGCAAACCGCCGTAGCAACGCAGTGGAATCGGTGCTGAGGCAAGGTTCGCTGCTCACCGCGATGGGTGCGTTCTGGTTGATGGGTCTGTTGCTGTCGTTCACGCCGTGCGTGTTGCCGATGGTGCCGATTTTGTCGTCCATCATCGCGGGTGGGGGCGAAGTGTCACGCGGGCGCGGGCTGCTGTTGGCGGCGGCGTATTCGCTGGGCATGGCGCTGGTGTATGCCGGTTTGGGCGTGGCGGCGGGTCTGGCCGGCGAGGGCTTGGCCGCGTGGATGCAGCAACCGTGGGTGCTGGCTTTGTTTGCGGCGCTGCTGGTGGGCTTTGCGCTGTCGATGTTCGATGTGTACGAGTTGCGCCTGCCGATCCATTGGGCGTCGCGCTTGGACGGCGCTTCGCGCGCTTTGCCGGGCGGGCGCTTGCTGGGGGTGTTCCTCATGGGCGGCGTGTCGGCGCTGATCGTCAGCCCCTGTGTCACCGCACCGTTGGCGGGTGTGCTGCTGTTCCTCAGCCAAACCCGGGATGTGCTGCTGGCCGCCACCGCCTTGTTTGCCATGGCCGTGGGCATGAGCACGCCGTTGTTGGTGCTGGGCGCCTCCGCCGGGACGCTGCTGCCGCGCTCGGGGGCGTGGATGAACGGCGTCAAGCATTTCTTTGGTTTGCTGCTGATCGGTGTGGCTCTGTGGACGCTGCAACCGGTGTTGCCCATGGGCGTCATGTTGCTGCTGTGGGGCACGCTGCTGCTGGTGATCGGGTTCATGCTGCGGCCATTCGATGCCC
The DNA here is from genome assembly GCF_002222655.1 of Vitreoscilla filiformis. Taxonomy (GTDB): domain Bacteria; phylum Pseudomonadota; class Gammaproteobacteria; order Burkholderiales; family Burkholderiaceae_C; genus Ideonella; species Ideonella filiformis. The sequence goes on from NZ_CP022423.1 coordinate 1,337,806, forward strand.
ATCCGCACGCTGGGGCGCCACGCGTCTGGTTGCAACGCGCTGCCGGCTTGGTGGCGCTGACGCTCGGGGTGATGCAGCTGGCCGGGGCCGTCTCGGGTGGGCGCGATCCGCTGCAACCGTTGAGCCATTGGGTGCGCCCCGCTGCCACAGATGGCGCTCCGGCAACCACCGGCTTGCGTTTTGAACCTGTGCGCAGTGTGCAGGAGCTGGAGCAGCGTTTGCGGAGTGCGGGTCGCCCGGTGATGCTGGACTTTTACGCCGATTGGTGCGTGTCGTGTAAAGAGATGGAGCGCTTCACCTTCAGCGATCCGGCGGTGCAGCGTCGGCTGGCAGGGGCGGTGGTGCTCAAAGCCGATGTGACCGCCAACAGCGAGGCCGACCGGGCCTTGCTCAAGCGCTTCCAGTTATTTGGCCCGCCAGGTACGATTTTTTTCGATGCACAAGGCCGCGAAGTGGCCGAAGCGCGGGTGGTGGGCTTCCTGCCGGCACGTGATTTTGAAAATTCTTTGAAAAAAGCTGGACTCTGAACCGAAACCTGTGCATAATTGAATTCTTCCGACGCGGGGTGGAGCAGTCGGGTAGCTCGTTGGGCTCATAACCCAAAGGTCGCAGGTTCAAATCCTGCCCCCGCAACCAAATTCAAAGGCCCTTGTCTCACGACAAGGGCCTTTTCGCTTTGGGGGCAGCGCAGGCAGTGCGGGCCCGATTGCCAGCCTACAATCCGAAGCTTTTGCCGGTGCCCCGGGCATCGGGACGACCCCTCGCAATCGACTTGAGACAAAGGAAGCCGCAGTGTTCATCTCCAACGCTTACGCACAAGCCGCCACCGACGCTGCCGCCGGTGGAGCGGCCGGTGGTCTGATGCAGTTCTTGCCCCTGATCCTGATGTTCGGGGTGCTCTACTTCGTCATGATCCGCCCGCAGATGAAGCGCCAAAAGGAACACAAGAGCATGATCGACGCCCTGGCCAAGGGCGATGAAGTGGTCATCGGCGGTGGCATCCTGGGCCGTGTGAGCAAGCTGGGGGACAACGTCCTCCACCTCGAAGTGGCCAACGGTGTGGAAATCCAAGTGCAGCGCCAGGCCGTGGTGCAAGTGCTGCCCAAGGGCACCTTCAAGTAATTCCCTTCCTGCCAGAAGCCAGGGCGCGTGCGTGATGCCGCGCCCTTGTCACATGGAGTCGGCGCCTCGCGGTGGCCGGCCGCTCTGCCCATGAATCGCTACCCTCTCTGGAAATACCTGCTGCTGGCTTTCACGCTGGTGGTGGGCCTGGTCTACACCCTGCCCAACTTTTTTGGTGAGGCGCCAGCGGTGCAAGTCTCCAGCGGCAAGGCCACGCTGAAGATCGATGCCAAGCTGCAAGAGCGCGTCGAGCAAGCCCTCCAGCAAGCGGGGGTGTCGGCGGTGTATGTGCAGTTTGAAGGCAACTCGGTGCGCGCACGCTTCGCGGACACCGACACCCAAATCAAAGCCAAGGATGCCATTTCCAAGGCACTGAACCCGGATGCAGCCGATCCGAGTTACATCGTGGCGCTCAACTTGGTGCCACGCTCACCGGCTTGGTTGAGCAGCCTGCACGCTTTGCCGATGTACCTGGGGCTGGACTTGCGCGGCGGGGTTCACTTCTTGATGCAAGTGGACATGAAGGCCGCCTTGACCAAGAAGGCCGAGGCGCTGACGGGCGACATCCGCAGCACGCTGCGCGACAAGAACATCCGCCACGCCGGCATCACGCGTGATGGGCAGACGGTGGTGGTCAACTTCCGTGACGCCGCCACCCGCACCACGGCGTTGGGCGTGCTGTCCGATGCCCAGCCCGATGTGGCCTGGACGGAAGTCGCCGCCAGCAACGGTGATTTGGCCCTGAGTGGCACCCTCAAACCGCCTGCCGCTGTGAAGGTGCAAGAAGCGGCGCTCAAGCAGAACATCACCACGTTGCACAACCGGGTGAACGAGTTGGGCGTGGCTGAGCCGGTGATTCAGCAGCAAGGCCTGGATCGCGTCGTGGTGCAACTGCCGGGGGTGCAAGACACCGCCAAGGCCAAGGACATCATCGGTCGCACCGCCACCCTGGAGGTGCGTCTGGTGGACGACTCGCCCGAAGCCGCCGCAGCTGCCGTAGGCGCAGCGCCGGTGCCGTTTGGCACGGAGCGGTATGTTGAGCGGGGCGGTGGCCCGCTGATCGTCAAGCGCCAAGTCATCCTCACCGGGGACAACCTGACGGACGCCCAAGCCGGCTTCGACGACCATCAACAACCGGCCGTGCACCTGACCCTGGACGCCAAAGGCGCCCGCATTTTCCGCGACGTGACGCGTGAAAACGTCAACAAACGCATGGCCATTCTCTTGTTCGAAAAGGGCAAGGGTGAAGTGGTGACGGCACCGGTGATTCGCTCCGAAATCGGTGGCGGGCGCGTGCAGATTTCTGGCCGCATGACCACGCAAGAAGCCAACGATCAAGCGCTGCTGCTGCGTGCGGGTTCGCTGGCTGCGCCGATGGAGATCATCGAAGAGCGCACCATTGGTCCGAGCTTGGGCGCAGACAACATTGAAAAGGGCTTCAAGAGCGTGGTGTGGGGCTTTGCGGCCATCGCCGTGTTCATGTGCCTGTACTACATGCTGTTTGGCCTGTTCTCGTCGCTGGCGTTGGCGTTCAACCTGTTGATGCTGGTGGCGGTGCTGTCGCTGATGCAAGCCACGCTGTCCTTGCCGGGCATTGCGGCCATTGCGTTGGCGCTGGGCATGGCCATTGATGCCAACGTGCTGATCAACGAGCGGGTGCGTGAAGAGCTGCGCAACGGGGCGTCGCCACAAGCGGCCATCCACGCCGGTTACGAACGTGCCTGGGCCACGATTTTGGATTCCAACATCACCACGCTGATTGCCGGTGTGGCCTTGCTGGCCTTTGGGTCGGGCCCGGTGCGCGGTTTTGCCGTGGTGCATTGCCTGGGTATCTTGACCTCGATGTTCTCGGCGGTGATGTTCTCGCGTGGCCTCGTCAACCTGTGGTACGGGCGGCAAAAGCGGCTCAAATCGGTGTCGATTGGCCAGGTGTGGCGCCCGGTGCCGGTGGCCGAGCAGCAGCCCACAGCCTCGTCGGATGCGGCTTGAGCCCGTTGCCCTGAACTGATTCCTGGAGTGGACTGATGGAGTTTTTCCGGATTCGCCGCGACATCCCGTTCATGCGGCATGCGCTGGTGTTCAACCTGATTTCGGCGCTGACCTTCGTGGCGGCAGTGTTTTTCTTGGTGACGCGTGGGTTGCACCTGTCGATCGAGTTCACCGGTGGCACCGTGCTGGAGGTGGCCTATCAGCAAGCGGCTGACCTGGGCAAGGTGCGTCAGGTGGTGGACACCCTGAAACTGGGCGATGTACAGGTGCAAAACTTTGGCACCTCGCGGGATGTGATGATCCGCTTGCCGGTGCGCCAAGGTGTCAAGCAGTCGGAGCTGTCGGCGCAGGTGTTCGGCGCGTTGTGCGCAGCCGAACAAGGCCAGGTGGCGACTCGGCAGTACACCACCCCGCAAGGCGAGCAGGTGAGCCGCCCGGCTTGCACCACGGCAGCAGGTGAGCCGCTGACGCTCTCTCGCACCGAGTTCGTCGGCCCGTCCGTGGGTGATGAGTTGGCCGAAGATGGCGCCAAGGCGCTGCTGTTCGTGGTTGCCGGCATCATGATTTACTTGGCGATCCGCTTCGAGTGGAAGTTCGCCGTGGCCGCCATCGTGGCCAACTTGCACGATGTCATCATCATCTTGGGCTTTTTTGCCTTCTTCCAGTGGGAGTTCTCACTCTCCGTACTGGCAGCGGTGTTGGCGGTGTTGGGCTACTCGGTGAACGAGTCGGTGGTGATCTTTGACCGAATCCGCGAAGCCTTCCGCAAGTACCGCAAGATGACCACCGCCGAGGTCATCAACCACGCCATCACCTCGACCATGAGCCGCACCGTCATCACCCACGGTTCGACGCAGATGATGGTGCTGTCGATGTTGCTGTTTGGTGGCCCGACGCTGCACTACTTTGCCGTGGCCCTGACCATCGGCATTTTGTTTGGCATTTACTCGTCGGTGTTCGTGGCTGCGGCGATTGCCATGTGGCTGGGCGTCAAGCGCGAGGATCTGATCAAGGGGGGGCCGAGCAAGGCGTCCGACCCGGATGATCCGAACGCGGGGGCGGTGGTGTAGATTCCGGCGCCATGGCTGCCGAATTACCCGCAGATGTTTCCTTGGTTGAACGTGCGCGGGTTTTCTTTGTCGACGTTTTTTGCGAAGGGCTGGACACCTGGGCTCCACCTGCGTCGAACGTCGATCCTGAGCTGCAACAGATGCTGTCGGCACACTTGGCCCATTGGCCGGAACAGATGCGCCGACGCATGCACCAGCGGCTGAAAGCGGTGTCCTCGGGCGCGAGCCCCGAGGCGCTGGCAGGAGACGTGCCTGTGTTGGCCGTCTTGCCCCAAGGCGGTTTGGCGCTGGTTGACGAAGAAGCTGTGCAGCTCAGCATCCTGATCTCTCGGCTGTCCTTGGCGATCATGGATCGCTCAACCTGGGAGTATGCGGGGCTTAGGGCACGCGTCACCCGGTTGTTGCAGGTCGATGACCTGCCTGCGGAGGATGTGCTGCGGCCCCAAACCCTGGCGCATTGTTGGTTGCATGCATGGCAGTCGGCTGGTTTGCCACTGCGGGCCTGGCACGCTGCGGAAGACCACTGGCAGCGCCTGTGTGCCAGCCACAGCGAGATGGCCTATGGCCGCACCAATGGCTGGCTGGTGGAGCAAGGGGCGGTTGCGGAGATCGATCTGCGCTCTTTGATTCGCCGCGCCCAAGACCGGGGGCCGGCTGCACTGGCCACCCCCGTTACACCACCGCCTGCGCCTGCCAGCCATGCCAAGGTGTCCCATCGGGCGCCGCCTCCACCGCCGGCCAGCGAACGGCGGGCTGCCGGGGCGGCACCTGGGGGTGGGCTGTCAGGTCGGGGCTTGCCCGCTGCGTTGCAGGGTGGCGGTGGCACTGGCGGTGGTTCGCGTGGGATGGCGGCGGCGCCAGGTTCTGGGGCCCCAGCAGCGGTTCAGGAAGAAACGCGCTTGTTGACGCGCCCTCAAGGTGCCGCGCCTGGAGAGGCCCCTGGGGGGGGCGCACTGCCCCTGGTCAAGCGTTTGAGCGATTTGCTGGAAAAGCAGATCCCGGGTTTTCGGGCGATGGGGCGCAATGTGTCGCCCTCAGAAGCGTTGACCCAGGCCATGCAGCGGGTGCAGCAGCGGCTCCAGCAGTTGCCAGGGGGGACGCAGCATCTGTCGCTTCAAGCAGGGGCGGGCGATTTGGCGCCCATGCTGCGAGAGCTGCAAGCACAAATCCGAGCTGTCAAACAGGCGGCAGGGACACCGCACGAACGAGCCACCGTCGAGCTGGTGGCGCTGATGTTCCAGAGTTTGTTGACCGAGGAAAAAATTCCGGCCGATGTGCGCATCTGGTTTGCTCGCTTGCAGATGCCCACCCTGCGCATCGCGCTGGCCGATGCCGATTTTTTCACCCATGAAGACCATCCCGCACGGCGTTTGATTGATCGCATGGGGGCGTGTGTCATGGGTTTTGAAGGCGACGGCGGCGCTTCCGACCTGAGTTTGGTGGCGGAGATCCGGCGTGTGGTGCAGGTGGTGGAAGCGTTTCCCGAAACGGGCGTGCGCGTGTTCAAAACCGTGCTGCGCGAGTTCGAGCAGTTTTTGGAGGGTTACTACCAAGGGCAGAACGAGGCCATGCGCACCGGCGTGTCGCTGGCGCAGCGCATTGAGCAGCGTGAGGCGCTGGCGGTGCAGTACACCATCGAGCTGCGCAAACGGCTCAGTGATGTGCCCGTCCCTGTGACGGTGCGTGAATTTTTGTTTCACCTTTGGGCGGACGTGTTGGCCACCCAGGCGGTGCGCCATGGCTTGAACAGCGCTGAAGTGCGATGGGCGCGGGAAGTGGCCCTCGACCTCATCTGGCAAGCGGGTGCGAAAACGTCGCAAGAGCAGCGCATGGAGGCGATGCGGCGCTTGCCGGGTTTGTTGGCCGCTTTGCGGCAAGGCATGCAGCTCAGTGGCTTGGACGCTGAACGGCAAACCCAGGTGGTGCAGTCCCTGAGTGTGGCGCTGGCCACGGCATTTGCGGCGCGGGCGCCGGTGTTGAGTGCCGCCCAGTTGGCACAGCTCAAGCAGCGACTCAAAACCATCGACGAGATGATGCCCGACGGCGAGTTGGAGCTGGACGATGCGTGGGTGCTCGATGAAACCAGTCACCAACAAGAGGGCTTGGACATTGTCAGCGACGGGGGCTCTTTGCCCAGTCCGGCGTACTTGGTACGTGCAGCGGAGCTGGCGGTGGGCAGCACCTACACCTTGGAGCATCGGGGGCAGCGCTTGGCCGTGCGCCTGATTTGGCAGGGCATGAACCGGCAATTGACGCTGTTTGCCACGCAAGAAGGAACCTGCTTGCTGTTCCAGCGGTCGCGGTTGGCCGCTTTCTTGCAAGCGGGTTTGCTGGTGCCCGTGCAGGAAGAAACACTCACGGTGCGTGCCGCCCGCCGCGCCATCGATCAGATCAGCGCCGATCCCTCCAAGCTGTTGGGCTAGCGGGTAACGCCTGCTCAGTGAATCAGCCGATCTTCGGGGGTGACGAACAGTTCATCCAAAACGAGCGACTCCGGCTCTTGGCCCAGGCTCCAAAACACCATCAGAATGATGATTTTCAGATCGTCCAGCGCCAGCGGGCCCGGCTCAAAACCGACAGCCGCCAGAGCCCGGTCGATGACACGTTCGCGCAGATCGGACGTTAACCCCCCGGTGTTCTCCAAGAAATGGATGAAGCCAATGCACTCCTCACCCAGGGCGGCTTGCTCTTGCGGCAGATACACGCGCACGCTGTGGGCTTGGGCGGCTTGGGGGGCGATGGGCAGTGCTTCTGAGGGAATGGACGTCGGAGACAAGCCATCCAACCAAGACAGGGCTTCTTGGATGTCATCGGTTTCGAAACCGACCGCCGACAGCTTGCGCCACAGCTGCTCGTGATCCGGGCAGGCATCTGGCCGCCAATAGTTCTCGTAGAGGTAGACCAGGACGTCAAACATGCGGCTGACTATAACCGAGCCGTGCGCTGGAACCAGCCGCCCGGCAGGCGGAGCACTTGGCCGCTCAATTCCAGGCACAGCAACTGCGCTTGTAGTTCGGCAGCCGACAGTTGGGTGCTGGCGGACAGGGCGTCCAGATCCTGCGGAGCTGGTGTCAGCGCTTGGAGGATGGCGTCGGTCTGTGGCGACGTTTCCACCCAAGGCAATGGGGAAGGTGCCTCGGGAGCGGCAGCAGGCGGCGGCGGCAACGAGGTTCCACCGGGGTGGCCGCCCAAGGTCTGCAAGATGTCCGTCACCTCTTCGACGAGCTGGGCCCCTTGTTTGATCAAATGATGGCAGCCCCGGTATTGCGGCACCCGCAGCGGGCCGGGTACAGCAAACACATCGCGCCCCAGATCGGCTGCCAATTGGGCGGTGATGAGCGAGCCGGATGGCAAATTGGCCTCCACCACCAGCACCCCTGTGGCCAATCCGGCGATCAAGCGGTTGCGACGCGGAAATTGCAGCGGCTGCGAAGGTGTGCCCGGCGGAAACTCACTCACGATGGCCCCGTGTTCGGCAATTTGGTGCGCCAAGGCACGGTGCCGATGGGGGTAAACGATGTCGGGCCCGGTGGCAATCACGGCCAGCGTGCCGCCGGGTTCTCGCAGGCTGGCTTCGTGGGCAGCACCGTCGATGCCGATGGCCAAACCGGACAGCACTTGCCACCCTGCTTGGCTGAGTCCCAGTGCGAACTCTCGGGCCAGTGCTTTCCCTTGTGCGGTGCATTGCCGGCTCCCCACGATGGCCACACCCGGCTGAGCCAGGCGCTGACGCTGGCCAGTCAGGTAGAGAAGCACCGGGGCGTCGTGAAGTTGTCGCAGGGGGGCGGGATAGTCGGGATCATCCCAGGTCACGATGTCCCGGGGGGCTGGGCTAGGGGTGTCCAGCCAGCGCCGGGTGCGTGTCAGCGTGGCGGCCCATTCTGGGGGCGTTTGGCCCAGTGCTTGCACGACACTGGGCCCCACCCAATCACGCAGCACATGCGGTGCAGCATCGAAAATGGCGGCAGGGGAACCCAGCGCCTGGAGCAGGCGTCGGGCGGTGACCGGCCCCACGCCCGGGGTCAGGCTCAAGCGCAGCCAGGCGTTCAGGGCGTCGGCATCGGAAAAATCGGTGGGTGTTGGCATGGGGCCTCACCATGCCTCAAGCCCGGGCCTTCAGGGGGCCGTGAAACGCTCACCCACCCGCACCGGATCGTTCGTTTGCAGGATCAGCGCAAACGATGCCCGCTGGTAAACGCGGAACACGAACATCAACCCGCTGCGCTGATCTGGCAGTTGCAGGGTGATGCGGTCGGGTGAAGTGGTGTCCATGCGCTGGCGGCCTGCCCGCCACAGTGCCAGCACATGGCCGCGTTCGACGCCCTGCATCGCCCCTCGATTGAGGATGACGATCTGGTTTTGCCCCGCGTTCAAGCTGTCGCCATAGATGGCAGCCACACGTCCGCTGAGGGGCTGGGCGGGCGCGTGCGGAACGAAGGGGGCTTTGTCGCTGTCGGGTAAGGGCAGCAGGCGGTCGCCCAGCGTGGCTTCTTCACGCAGTTGGGTGATGACCACGGTCGAGGGGTGAACCACCTTGTCGTCCTCGCGCTCGGTGGTGTCTCCCAACGCGGTCACTTGGGCCACCCCCACATGGCGGCCTTCGTAGCCGAGCACGACCCCGTTGTCTGGGTCGATGATTGGCCGTGCGGGGCGGAAAATCTGCCACTGGCGTGCTCCGCTGACATCACCGCGCACATAAGCCTCTTCACCGCGTGACACCAGCATGCGCCCCTCTTGGGTGGCAGCGATGCGCGGGGCCATGGTGAGTTGGTCTTGCTCGAACACCACCGCGTCGTTCAGGAACGGCATGAGCAAATGCATGGGCACCGAGCTGATGGGCAGATCGGTGCTTTCGATTTCACGCACATGGGGGTGCAGTTGGCCGTCACGCGTCCCTGTGTCGACTGGCTGACCAATGGCCAACTTGGCGTAGCCGTCCCCCTTGACCAACACCAGCAGTTGCCCCGGGTAGATCAGATGAGGGTTGCGGATTTGCTCCAAGTTCATGCCCCATAACTCGGGCCAACGCCACGGGGAGCGCAGAAACAAGCTGGAGATGCCCCACAGCGTGTCGCCCCGCTTGACGGTGTAGGAATCGGGCGCATTGGGGGCCAGTTCGCTCAGCGGTACGCCTTGGGAGGCGACTTGCTGGGCGGTGTTGCGCTGCTGTGAGGTCACGGGATAAGGCGGGGCGGCGTGGCTCAGACCTGGAGGCAGCAAAGCCCCCAGGCCAGCGGCCAGGGCCAGCTGACGCCGGGTCAAGGGTACGGACAAGGGTCGGCTCATGAAATGGACACTCCCGGGGGGTGGGGCGAAATGTGGGGGGCGATGCAACAATGCCGCTCAATCCCCCTTGGCTTGTTCGGCATTTTCCTGTTTTGTCATGGCTATGGCTCTGCTTCCCATCCTTCGTTATCCTGATCCTCGTTTACACACGGTGGCTGCGCCTGTCGCGGTTGTTGACGATGAGGTACGCCGTTTGGTGGATGACATGTTCGAGACCATGTACGCCGCCGACGGTCTGGGCCTGGCGGCCACTCAGGTGAATGTGCATCGCCGGGTGATCGTGATCGACATTTCGGAAGAGCGTAACCAGCCCCAGGTGCTGATCAATCCCGAACTGCTGGCTGTGAGCGAGGAAATGCGCGTTGGCAATGAAGGTTGCCTGTCGGTGCCGGCGGTGTTTGACGATGTGCAGCGCCACGCCCGCATCACGGTGCGGGCGCTGGATCGCCAAGGCCAGCCCTGGACGATGGAGGTTGAAGGTCTGGCGGCGGTGTGCGTGCAGCATGAAATGGATCATTTGGCGGGCAAAGTGTTCGTCGAATACCTTAGCCCGCTCAAGCGCGAGCGCATCAAAACCAAGATGCTGAAAAAGACACGCGAAGAGCAAAAAGACCAAAAAGACGCCAAATTGGCCAAGCGACGCTGAACAACGGGGGATTCATGAGCACAACACCCCGTTTGCGCGTCGCCTTTGCTGGGACGCCCGAGTTTGCCGCCGTGGCTTTGGCCGATCTTTTGGCTGCTGGTTTTACCGTGCCGCTGGTGCTGACCCAGCCCGACCGCCCCGCCGGTCGGGGCATGAAACTCACGCCTTCGCCCGTCAAAGCGCTGGCGCTGCAACACGGCATTCCGGTGGCGCAGCCGCGCAGCTTGCGGCTGGATGGCAAGTTCCCAGAGGAAGCCGCCGCCGGTCGTGCGGCGTTGGACGCTGCCGGCGCCGATGTGCTGGTGGTGGCGGCCTACGGGCTGATCCTGCCGGCGTGGGTGTTGGCGCATCCGCGCTTGGGGTGTTTGAACATCCACGGTTCGTTGTTGCCGCGCTGGCGTGGTGCGGCGCCTATCCACCGCGCCATTGAGGCCGGGGATGCCGAAACCGGCATCGCCATCATGCAAATGGACGAAGGGCTGGACACGGGCGCCGTGATCGCCCAACACGCCGAGCCGATCCGCACCGAGGACACCACCGCCACCTTGCACGACCGTCTGGCTGCTTTGGGCGGGCGCCTTATGGTGTCGGTGTTGCAGCGTGCTGAGTTGGGCGATGCCCTGGCCGCGCAACCGCAACCCAGCGCCGGTGTGTGTTACGCCCACAAAATCGAGAAGGCCGAAAGCACCATCGATTGGGCGCTGCCCGCCGCGCAGATCGAACGCCGCATGCGGGCCTTCGATCCGTTTCCGGGGGCCAGCTTTCAGTGGCAGGGCGAGTCCGTCAAGCTGTGGCAAGCGCGGGTCGTGGCGCTTCAGGCGCCGGCGGTGGCGGGCACGGTGGTGCAGGTGTCGTCGGATGGGCTGGTGATTGCCTGCGGCCAAGACGCTTTGCAACTGACGCAAGTGCAGCGCCCGGGAGGCAAACGCCAGCCCGTCAGCGCGCTGTTGCAGGCCCGGCCTGTTGAGGTTGGACACGTTTTAGGCGCCGCCGCTTGAACTGGGTGGGCAGGGGCATCATCTAAGGGCCATCGCTGGCATCACGCAGAGGAGGATCGTCCCCATGTTCAACCTGATGAAAACCGCCATCCTGATGGCTGCCATCACCGCACTGTTCATGGCGGTGGGGGCTTTCTTGGGCGGACAGGCCGGGATGATGCTGGCGCTGCTGGTGGCGCTGGGCATGAATGTCTTCAGTTACTGGTTCTCCGACCAGATGGTGCTGAAGATGTACGACGCCCAAGAAGTGGACGAAACCAGCGCCCCGCACTTCTACCGCATGGTGCGTGAGCTGGCACAGCGCGCCGAGCTGCCCATGCCGCGTGTGTACATCATCAACGAGGCGGCGCCCAATGCGTTTGCCACGGGCCGCAACCCCGAGCACGCGGCCGTCGCGGCGACCACGGGCATCCTGGAAGTGTTGTCCGAGCGGGAATTGCGAGGGGTCATGGCGCACGAGCTGGCGCATGTGAAACACCGCGACATCCTCATTTCCACCATCAGCGCCACGATGGCGGGGGCCATTTCCATGCTGGCCAACTTTGCCGTGTTCTTTGGGGGGCGCGATGAGGAAGGCAAACCGGTGAACCCGATCGCCGGCTTGTTGGTGATGCTGCTGGCTCCGCTGGCAGCCAGTTTGATTCAAATGGCCATCAGCCGGGCGCGTGAGTTCGAAGCCGATCGTGGGGGCGCCGAGATCTGTGGGGATCCGCGTGCGTTGGCGTCGGCGTTGGACAAGATTCACCGCTACGCCCTGGGCATCCCGTTCGACACCACCGAGCGGCACCCCGAAACCGCGCAGATGATGATTTTGAACCCGCTGTCGGCTGAGGGGCTGAAGGGGTTGTTCTCAACCCACCCTGCCACCGAAGAACGCATCGCCCGGTTGCTGGCGCTGGCGCAGCGCAGGTGAAACACCGCAGTTCTGCACAGAGGGTGTGCAGAGATGCGGCTGGCTGTGCTGGGTGCCGACCGGCATCCGCCGCCAGAATCCACAGATGACTGTTTCGCTGGATTCTCAACCGATGTGGCGTCACCCCGCGTTTGCCGACGGGGTGCGTGAAATGGCCGGTGTGGCCATTGGCCTGGGTGCCTGGGGCCTGGTGACGGGCGTGGCCATGGTGAAAAGTGGCCTGGGCGTGCCGCTGTCCGTGATGATGTCGCTGCTGGTGTTTGCGGGCAGCGCGCAACTGGCTTCGCTGCCGCTGCTGGCGGCGGGCGCGCCGCTGTGGGTGGTGTGGGCCACGGCGTTTTGCGTCAACCTGCGCTTCGTCATCTTCAGCGCGGGTTGGCGCAACTACTTCGGTTCGTTGCCGCAGCGGCGGCGCATCGTGCTGGGCTACTTCACCACCGACTTGAATTACGTCTGTTTCCTGCGCCGCTACCCCGATCAGCGCCCACAGGAAGGCCAAGAGCCCTACTTTTGGGGCGGCGTGTTGGTGAACTGGGTGGCGTGGCAGGTGTTGTCGATGCTGGGCATCGTGCTGGCCGATGTCATCCCCACCGCCTGGGGCCTGGGTTTCGCCGGCACGCTGGCGCTGGTGGGGTTGACGGGTTCGCTGCTGAAAGACCGGGCCACCTGGGTGGCCGCAGCGGTGGCGGGTTGCGCATCGGTGGCGGCGTATGCGCTGCCGTTCAAACTCAACATCGTGGTGTCGATTGCGGTGGCGGTGGCCTTGGGGGTGTTGATGGATCACCAAGCGCGGGCGCTCAAGTCCCAAGGGGAGGTCTGAGATGGCCGATTTGCCGTGGTATCCCATCGTCGCCATCCTCGGATTAGCGGGGGTGACGTTGCTGTCACGCTCCTTTTTCCTCATTCCGGAGCGCGAGGTGCCCATCCCGGGCTGGTTGAAGGAAGCGTTGCGTTACGCCCCGCTGGCGGCGTTGGCGGCGGTGGTGGTGCCGGAAACTTTCCTCACCCAGGGCCATTTGTTGGACACCTGGCGTGATCCGCGCCCCTACGCCGCATTGGCGGGGGCGCTGTGGTACTGGCGTTCACGCGGGATGCTGGGCACCATCCTGTGCGGCACGGCGGTGCTGTTGGTGCTCAAGCTGGGGTTGGGGTGGTGAAGGGCGACAATGGGCGGTTTTTGTTCGTTCCATTGCCATAGCCAAGAGACAAGATCATGAATGTCATCCGCTTCTCTGACCTGATTGCCCAAGGCCAAGTCGCTGGCAAGCGCGTGTTCATCCGCGCTGACCTGAACGTGCCGCAAGACGACGCCGGCAACATCACCGAAGACACCCGCGTGCGCGCCAGCGTGCCCTGCGTGAAGATGGCCCTGGAAGCCGGCGCCGCCGTGATGGTGACCAGCCACCTGGGCCGCCCGACCGAAGGCGAATTCAAGCCCGAAGACACCCTGGCCCCCGTGGCCGCCCGCATGAGCGAGCTGCTGGGCCGCGAAGTCAAGCTGGTGCAAAACTGGGTGGACGGCGTGGACGTCGCGCCCGGCGAGGTGGTGCTGCTGGAAAACTGCCGCGTCAACAAGGGTGAGAAGAAGAACAAGGAAGACCTGGCGCAAAAGATGGCCGCCCTGTGCGACATCTTCGTCCATGACGCTTTTGGTACCGCCCACCGCGCCGAAGCCTCCACCTACGGCATCGCCCAATTCGCTAAGGTGGCCTGCGCCGGCCCGCTGCTGGCCGCTGAAATCGACGCCATTTCCAAGGCGCTGGCCAACCCGAAGCGCCCGCTGGTGGCCATCGTGGCCGGTTCCAAGGTGAGCACCAAGTTGACCATCCTGCAAGCCTTGTCGAGCAAGGTGGACGGCCTGATCGTCGGTGGCGGCATCGCCAACACCTTCATGCTGGCGGCGGGTTTGAAGATCGGCAAGAGCTTGGCCGAGCCGGGCCTGCTGGATGAAGCCAAGGCCGTGATCGCCGCTCTGGCTGCCCGTGGCGCCGAAGTGCCCATCCCCGTGGATGTCGTGTGCGCCAAGACCTTCGCCGCCGACGCTGAAGCCACCGTCAAGGCCGCCACCGACGTGGCCGACGATGATCTGATTCTGGACATCGGCCCCAAGACGGCTGCCATCCTGGCCGAGAAACTCAAGGCCGCTGGCACCATCGTCTGGAACGGCCCGGTCGGTGTGTTCGAGTTTGACGCCTTCGCCAACGGCACCGAAACCCTGGCGCGTGCCATCGCCGAGTCGGATGCGTTCAGCATCGCCGGTGGCGGCGACACCCTGGCCGCCATCGCCAAGTACGGCATCGAAAAGGACGTGGGTTACATCTCCACCGGCGGCGGCGCCTTCCTCGAAGTGCTGGAAGGCAAGACGCTGCCGGCGTTTGAGATTCTGAGCCAGCGCGCTGCGGGCTGAATTTTCCGCCAGGGGCATGTCGTCCCCTTACCCCGGCCCTTCTCCCCCCAAGGGGAGAGGGAGAAATGCCTTCAAAGCCCCTCGCCCCTTGTGGGAGAGGGGTTGGGGTGAGGGGGGATGCGTCGCCAAACACACCGACATGTGAGGCTTGACGAAACACAGGCACCGCTTTGACGCAGATCGCAGCGGCGCGGCATCGCATCATGCTAATTTTGCATGGCGGCACGAATTGCCAGGATGTGAAAGGTTGTGCGCGATAACCTCGCGCCTCCCTTGGAGACAACCCGGAAAAACCCCATGCCCCAGCACGATTTGACCCCCGCCGAACAAGCCCTGCGCGATGCCGCCCTCGAATACCACCGCGCTCCGACACGCGGCAAGATCGCCGTCACGCCGACCAAACCGCTGGTCAACCAGCGTGACCTGAGCCTGGCTTATTCGCCCGGTGTGGCTTATGCCTGCCTGGCCATTGAAGAAAACCCCGCCCTGGCCGCCGACTACACCAGCCGCGCCAACCTCGTCGGCGTGGTGACCAACGGCACCGCCGTGCTCGGCCTGGGCAACATCGGCCCGTTGGCGGGCAAGCCGGTGATGGAGGGCAAGGGCTGTCTGTTCAAGAAGTTCGCGGGCGTCGATGTGTTCGACATCGAATTGGCGGAAAACGACCCGGACAAGCTGGTCGAAATCATCGCCGCGCTGGAGCCGACGCTGGGTGGCGTCAACCTGGAAGACATCAAGGCGCCCGAGTGCTTCTACATCGAGCGCAAGCTGCGCGACCGCATGAACATCCCCGTGTTCCATGACGATCAGCACGGCACCGCCATCATCTCCAGCGCCGCGCTGCTCAACGGCCTGGAACTGGTGGGCAAGAAGATCGACGAAGTGAAGGTGGCCGTGTCCGGCGCCGGCGCTGCGGCCATTGCCTGCCTGGATTTGATGGTCAGCCTGGGCGTGAGCCTCGGCAACGTTTATGTGTGCGATTCCAAGGGCCTGATCCAAAGCGAGCGCGCCGACGCGCTGGCTGGCAAGCTGGACGAATCGAAGCAGCGTTACTGCCAGAAGACCGATGCGCGCACCCTGGCCGATGTGGTCAACGGCGCGGACGTGTTCCTGGGTTGCTCCGCCGCTGGCACGCTCACCGCCGACATGGTGAAAACCATGGCCGCGAACCCGCTCATCTTGGCGCTGGCCAACCCCGAGCCGGAAATTCGCCCCGAGCTGGCCAAGGCCGTGCGCCCGGATTGCATCATCGCCACGGGCCGTTCGGACTATCCGAACCAAGTGAACAACGTCCTGTGCTTCCCCTACATCTTCCGGGGCGCGTTGGACTGCGGCGCCACCCGCATCACCGAAGCCATGAAGCTGGCCTGCGTGCGCGAGATCGCCGCCCTGGCCAAGGCCGAAGCCTCGGACGAGGTGGCTGCCGCTTACGTCGGCAAGGATTTGAAGTTCGGCCCGGAATACCTCATCCCGACGCCGTTTGACGAGCGTTTGATTTTGCGCATCGCCCCGGCTGTGGCCCAAGCCGCCGCCGAAAGCGGCGTCGCCACCCGCCCGATTGCCGATCTGGAAGCTTATCGGGACAGCCTGGGTGTCTACGTCTACCAAACCGGCATGTTCATGCGCCCGGTGTTTGCCGCCGCCAAGGCGCAACCGGCCCGCGTGATCTACGCCGAAGGCGAAGACGAGCGCGTGCTGCGCGCCGTGCAAGCGGTGTTGGACGAAGGTTTGGCCAAACCGATTCTGGTGGGCCGCCCGGATGTGATCGTGGCTCGCGCCGAGCGGGCAGGCTTGCGCCTCAAGCCGGGGGTTGATTTTGAAATCGTCAACCCGGAGAACGATCCGCGCTTCCGCGATTGCTGGGAAACCTACCACCGCCTGATGGGCCGCGATGGCGTGTCGCCGGAAGCCGCCAAGGCCGCCGTGCGCCGCTCGACGACACTGATTTCCAGCCTGCTGCTGAAGCGCGGCGACGCCGACGCCATGCTGTGCGGCTTGCATGGGCGCTTCGACACCCACTTTGACTACGTCAAGCAAGTCATCGGTGCCAAGCCCGGCACGACGACGATGGCGACGATGAACGCGCTGATGCTCGACCAGCACACGCTGTTCATCACCGATACCTTCGTCAACGATGTGCCGACCGCCGAAGAACTGGCCGAAATCGCCCACATGGCGGCAGAAGAAGTGCGTCGCTTCGGCGTGCCGCCCAAGGTGGCGTTCTTGAGCCACTCGATGTTTGGCACCTCGAACCGTCCGAGCGCCAAGCGCATGCGCGCCGCCCGCGATCTGTTCGTGCAACGCGCCCCGGACATCGAGTGCGACGGCGAAATGCACGGCGATGCCGCCCTGTCCGAGCACATCCGCACCAACATCCTGCCGGACAGCACTCTCAAGGGATCGGCCAACCTGTTGGTGCTGCCGAACATCGATGCGGCCAACATCTTGTTCAACGTGTTGAAGGTGACGGCGGGCCAAAACGTCACCGTCGGCCCGATGCTGTTGGGTGCGGCCAAGCCGGCGCACATCCTCAGCCCCTCGGCGACGATGCGCCGCGTGGTCAACATGACCGCCCTGGCCGTGGCCGACGTGGCTGCCGCTCGCAGCAAGGCTTGAGCGAGGTGTAACTGGGTTTCAGCCGTCACCCGATTGAAACCCAGGCGGGGCGTCGGCTGCGCATAATCGGCGCTCCCGCACTTGATCACATTGGAGACATTTATGCCACGCGCCACCAAAATCGTTGCCACCCTGGGCCCCGCATCCAGCGATGCGGTGGTGTTGGAGCGGCTGCTGCGGGCGGGGGTGGACGTGGTGCGTCTCAACTTCAGCCACGGCACCGCGCAGGATCACATCAACCGCGCCAAGCTCGTGCGGGAGTGTGCGCACCGGGTGGGCAAACCCGTGGCGCTGATGGCCGATTTGCAGGGCCCCAAAATCCGCGTCGGCAAGTTTTCCGAAGGCAAGGTGATGCTGGAGAACGGCGCCGCCTTCGTGCTGGATGGGGATCGCACCGAACTCGGCGACGTTCATGGCGTTGGCCTCGATTACAAAGAGCTGCCGCGCGACGTGCGCCCCGGCGACACGCTGTTGCTCAACGATGGCCTGATCGTGTTGACCGTGGACCGCGTGCAGGGCGAGCAGGTGCATACCACGGTAAAAATCGGCGGTGAGCTGTCCAACAACAAGGGCATCAACAAACAAGGTGGCGGCCTGACCGCCCCGGCCCTGACCGCCAAGGACATGGACGACATCAAAACCGCCATGTCCTTCCAGTGTGATTACCTGGCGGTGAGCTTCCCCAAAAGCGCCACCGACATGGAAATGGCCCGCCAACTCGCCAACGTGGCCGGCGAGCCGTGGCGCCACAAGCCGGCGATGATCGCCAAAATTGAGCGCTCCGAAGCCATTCCGCAACTGGAAGCCATCTTGAAGGCCAGCGACGGCATCATGGTGGCGCGTGGCGATCTGGCGGTGGAAGTCGGCAACGCGGCGGTGCCGGCGCTGCAAAAGAAAATGATTCGGCTGGCGCGGGAGATGGACAAAATCGCCATCACCGCCACGCAGATGATGGAATCGATGATCCACAACCCGGTGCCCACCCGCGCCGAGGTCAGCGACGTGGCCAACGCCGTGCTGGACGGCACCGACGCAGTGATGCTGTCCGCCGAGACCGCCGCCGGCAAATACCCGGTGGAAACGGTGGAATACATGGCCGCCATCGCCCTGGAGGCCGAGCGTGCCGAAGAAGTGCGCTTGGATGCCGACTTCACCAACAAGAAGTTCGCCCGCATCGACCAATCCATCGCCATGGCGGCGCTGTTCACGGCGCACCACCAAGGCTGCAAGGCCATCATCGCCCTGACCGATTCGGGCTCGACCGCGCTGTGGATGAGCCGCTACAACGTCCACGTCCCGATTTTTGGCTTGACCAGCAAACTGCGTTCGCAGGCGCGCATGGCGCTGTACCGCAACGTGCGCCCGCTGCTCATCCCCGAGTTCAGCGACCGGGAGCAAGCCCTGGCCGCAGCGGAAAAAGAGCTGGTGGCGCGCAGCGTGCTGCGCCCCGGCGACACCTACGCCATCACCTGCGGCGAACCGATGGGCTACCCGGGCGGCACCAACATGCTCAAGGTGTGCCGCGTCCCTTGATGGAAGTCAGGGTGCCATGTGGTGGCTCGCTAGAATCTAACGGTTACGGCGCGGTTACAGCGCCGTGTCCCTGACACACGATTTGTTCCAACCTCTGGGGTCTTCCATGCCACTCGTCTCGATGCGCCAACTGCTGGATCATGCCGCCGAAAACGGCTACGGCATTCCGGCTTTCAACGTCAACAACCTGGAACAGGTTCAGGCCGTGATGGCTGCGGCTGACGAAGTCGGCGCACCTGTCATCCTGCAAGCCAGTGCTGGCGCTCGCAAGTATGCTGGCGAGCCCTTCATCAAGCACCTGATCCAGGCCGCCGCCGAGATGTACCCCCACATCCCGCTGGTGATGCACCAAGACCACGGTACCAGCCCGAAAATCTGCGCCGGCGCGCTGGATCTGGGTTTCGGCTCGGTGATGATGGACGGCTCGCTGCGTGAAGACGGCAAGACCCCCGCCGATTTCGCCTACAACGTGGACGTGACCCGCCAAGTGGTGGCCATGGCCCACAAGATCGGCGCCACCGTCGAAGGCGAATTGGGCTGCCTGGGCTCGCTGGAAACCGGTGAAGCCGGTGAAGAAGACGGCGTCGGCGCCGTCGGTAAGTTGGATCACAGCCAGATGCTGACCGATCCGGAAGAAGCCGCCCGCTTCGTGCAAGAAACCCAACTGGACGCGCTGGCGATTGCCATCGGCACCAGCCACGGCGCCTACAAGTTCACCCGCCCGCCCACCGGCGACGTGCTGGCGATCTCGCGTGTGAAGGAAATCAACGCCCGCATCCCCAACACCCACCTGGTGATGCACGGTTCGTCCTCCGTGCCGCAAGAGCTGCTGGCCATCATCAACCAGTACGGCGGCAAGATGAAGGAAACCTACGGCGTGCCCATCGCCGAGATCCAAGAAGCCATCAAGTACGGCGTGCGCAAGATCAACATCGACACCGACATCCGTCTGGCGATGACCGGTGCCGTGCGCAAGTTCATGGCCGAGTACCCGGACAAGTTCGACGCCCGCGAGTGGCTCAAGCCCGCCCGCGAAGCCGCCAAAGCGGTGTGCAAGCAGCGTTACATCGAGTTCGGCTGCGAAGGCCAAGCCGGCAAAATCAAGGGCATCACCCTGGTTGATATGGCTGCCGCCTACGCTGCCGGCCAACTGGCGCAGAAGGTGTTGTAAACCACACGGCGGACGCCACACCACCAAAGGGACGTGCCAGGCACGTCCTTTTTTTTTGCCTGTGGGGTGGCTGCGCGAATGTCGCAAGTGCCACACCGTCGCCGGTGCAAACGTGACGAAACGCAGACGCCAAGTGGCGTGTGACGATGGCACGATCAATGCGTGAGGTGGCGCCATGAGCACAACCCCCTCACCTGCACCGCACCGGGCCATCCTGTGCCACTTCGACGGCTACAGCGCCGCGTTGCTGTTCGCCCGCTGGGCCGATGGCAGCTTGCTGTGGCCCGTCCCCTTGCCTGCCGATGCCGTGTCAGCCGACGACATCGGCGTGCCCAACGATGGGGAGGCGCTGCGCCAGCGCGTCGTCGCCCAGCTCGGCGTGAACGATGCCGACGTGGTGTGCCTGCCCGAGTTTGACGAAGGTTTTCGCGGCGCCGATGGCAGCGAGGGACGTGTTCACCTGCTCAGGTTCACCACCTTTGAGGCCCCAGCAGCGGCGATCGAACCCGCTGGCGGCACGTTCAGACACCTGCCCGCCCTGCGTGGCTGCGACCGGGGCGAGCTGGCACTGTTGCGCGAGGTCTTCAACCTCTTGGTCGGGGGCAACGCCCGGCGCTGAGGCTTGGCGCAGAGCATGGGGGCTGGCCGGGCAGGAAAGCGCCTGCCTCCCTACAATTCGGGGCTGTTTTGCCTGGAACCGCCATGAACAACGCTCTGCACGAAAGCTCCCTGCACTCCCTGCCGCTGCTGGCACGCGGCAAGGTGCGCGACAACTACGCCGTCGGCACCGACCGCATCTTGATGATCGCCAGCGATCGCCTCTCGGCCTTCGACGTGGTGATGGGCGAGCCGATCCCCGGCAAGGGCGCGCTGCTGACGAAAATGGCGCTGTTCTGGTTTGACAAACTCGGCCACGTCGTGCCCAACCATTTGACGGGGGACGATCCGCTGTCCGTGGTCGCCGCCGACGAAGTGGCGCAAGTCACCGACCGCGCCATGCTGGTCAAGCGCCTGAAGCCGCTGCCGGTGGAAGCCGTGGTGCGCGGCTACTTGGCGGGTTCGGGTTGGAAGGAATACCAAGAAAGCCAAGAAGTGTGCGGCGAGAAGCTGCCGGCTGGGCTGAAGAACGCCTCCAAGCTGCCCGCGCCGATTTTCACCCCAGCCACCAAGGCCGAAATGGGCGAGCACGACGAGAACATCTCGTTCGCCCGCATGTGCGAAATCGTTGGCACCGAGCTGGCCGAGAAGGTGCGCGAAGTGTCGATCCGCCTGTACTCGGAGGCTGCCGCGTTTGCGCTGACCAAGGGCATCATCATTGCCGACACCAAGTTCGAATTCGGCCTGGATGACGCTGGCACGCTCACGCTGATGGACGAAGTGTTGACGCCGGATTCGTCGCGCTACTGGCCGGTCGAGGGCTACCAAGAAGGCGTGAACCCGCCGAGCTACGACAAGCAGTTTGTGCGCGACTGGCTGGAGCAAGCCACCGTGGACGGCCAACCCTGGGGCAAAACCGCACCCGCGCCCGCACTGCCCACCGAGGTGATCGAGCACACGGCGGCCAAGTACCGCGAGGCGCTGGAACGTCTCACCGCCTGATCGGCATCACCTGGCGCCCCAACCGGCATGGCCTCCCGACTGATCCAGCGTCTCGAACAGCAGATCGCCCAATGTGACGATCCGCTGGCGCTCGAATGCCTCAAAGCCGAGCGCATCGGCGTGTTGGCGCGCCACGGCTTGTTGGACGAAGCCCGAGCCGGCCTACAGAGTGTGCGGCAGCAAAACCAGCGTCTGCGCCGTGTGCGCCTGGCGGGGTGGATTGCCTTGGTCGAAGGGCTGATTGACCATTTCGAGTCGCTGGCCCCGTCGGCGGCCTTGCACTTCGAACAAGCTTACAAACATGCGGTGCGTGCTCGCGATGTCGAGGTGCAAGCGCTGGCCATGGCTTGGTTGTCGATCAGCAGTTTGAACGCTTCGGCGCTGGAAACCTTTGCGTCGCAAATCGCGCAGGCGATTCATCTGGCGCGGCCAGAGCACCATGCTGTTTGGGCGCGTGTCGGCCTGGTGTTGGGGGATACCTACCGCTTTGCCGGCGATGAATCCAGTGCTTTGCGCTGGTACGCCCGAGCGCGGCAAGCGGCGGCCATGGAGGGTGATGCTTCCATGATGAGCGCTTTTTTGCACAACCAATCGGCCATGCGTTCAGCCAGCATCGGACTGGACGACGCCACCGGCCAGTGCGACGCCGACGCCGCGCAGCGCGCTTTGCTGGAGGCCGAGTCTTCGGCCAACTACGATGGCGGGGCGGGTTCGGCGGCCTTGCAAGCCATGATGCCCGTGGTGCGAGCGCAGTTGCTGGTGGTGTTGGGGCGGTTTGGGGAAGCCTTGGGGCTGTACGACACCCATTTGCGCCAAGCCAGTGCCCAAGGATTGGCCCACCGTGAGGCGCGTTTCCTGGCCGACCGGGCCTGGTGTCTGTACAACTTGGCCCAGCCCGAGGCGGCGCGGCTGGATGCACAGCGCGCCTTGTGCGCCCTGAGTGCGCTCTACGATGCCGACGACCGAGCTGCCGTCCATGGGCGGTTGGCCCAGGTGTTTGCGGGGTTGGGCGAGGCGGCTTCGGCGGCAGAGCAGCGCCAGTCGGCGCAAACGGCCCTGGCCGAACATCGGGCCGAGCAAGCCCGTTGGCGCCACGCGCTGGGCGCGGCGCTCGGCGATGTCTGAAAACCCCCGTGCGTCTGGGGCCGATCAGCAGTTCCAGGCCATGCTGAGTTTGCGCCGGTAGCTGTCCAGCACCGGATCGTTGGGCGTGACGGCGAGTTTGCCCGCCAGTTCCAGCGTCGGCTTGCCGCCGGTGGCATCGGCGCTGGGCTTGGGGGCGGGCTTGGTCATCAGATCCAAGATGGCCACGTAGGTTTTGCGGGCGGCTTCTTGGTTCCACGTCTTGTCGCGCATGAGGATTTCCAGCAGCTCGTCCATGGCCTCGGTGAGTTTGCCGGCGGCGAAGCGCTTTTGCGCCAGTTCGAAGCGTGCAGCAAAGTCCCGGCGGTTGGCGGCGATGGCGGCGCTCAATGCCTCGTCGCTGCGCGCCACCAGGTTGGCTTCGGCGGCTTCGATCCAGCGCTCGATGGTGGTGAAACGGCTGTCCGCCAGCGCCCGGTGTGCGACTTGATCGAACGCCCCACGGGCTTGCACCACCCGCGCCGGCTCGGTGCGCGACAGGCCCAGCAACACCTTGAAGTAATCGAGCCAGGCGGTGTCGTTGGTGGGGTCGGCTTCGGCGGCGGCGGCGAGTTTGTCCACCAAGTCGTGGATGTCCGACGGGCCCGAGGGCGGGGCGTGTTCGGCCACTTCCTCTTCGGCGGGGGCCTCGTCGATTGGGGCTGCATCGGCCAGGTGCTTGGCGAGGAATTCGCGGATTTGCGCTTCAGGGATCGCCCCCACGAAGCCATCCACAGGTTGCCCTTGCGCGAACATCACGCAGAACGGGATCGAGCGCACGCCGAACATTTGGCTGAGTTGGCCGGCGATCTCAGGTTGTTCGTCGCTGTTGAGCTTGGCCAGCACGAACGCGCCAGCGTATTCGGTCTCCAGCTTTTCCAGCACCGGGCCCAGGCTCTTGCAGGGGCCGCACCAGGGCGCCCAGATGTCGAGCAGCACCGGTTGGTGCATGGAGGCTTCGATCAGCTCGGTTTGCAGGTTTTCCAGGGTGATGTCGATCATGATGGCTTGCGGGAGAAGAAATCGGGGGCGCAGCGGGCCGGAAACAAGCGCAGCCTAAAATCGCGGGTTTTGTCAGGAGCTTCTAGCCGTGAACAGCGCCTCGCCCGTGGTGGGCATCGTCATGGGTTCGTCCAGTGACTGGGACACCATGAAGGCCGCCGCCCAGATTCTCGCCGAGTTCGGCGTCCCCTATGAAGCGCGTGTGGTCTCGGCCCATCGGATGCCCGATGACATGTTTGCCTATGCCGACAGCGCACAAAGCCGGGGGCTGGTGGCCATCATCGCGGGTGCGGGCGGTGCCGCGCACCTGCCCGGCATGCTGGCCGCCAAGACCGTCGTGCCCGTGCTGGGTGTGCCGGTGGCCAGCCGTCATCTGCAAGGGGTGGACTCGCTGCACTCGATTGTGCAAATGCCCAAGGGCATCCCGGTGGCGACCTTCGCCATCGGCAACGCCGGAGCCGCCAACGCGGCGCTGTTCGCCGTGGCCATGCTGGCCACCGGCAACGATGCGCTGCGCACCCAACTCGAAGCCTTCCGCACGCGCCAAACGGCAGCGGCCCGGGCGATGACCCAGGATTTGAAATGAGCGTCGCACCTCGTCTGCTGTTGCCCGGGCACGCCACGCTCGGGGTGATGGGGGGGGGCCAACTGGGCCGCATGTTCGTTCACGCAGCCCAAGCCATGGGGTATCGCACGGCGGTGCTCGATCCGGATTCGGCCAGCCCGGCGGGGTTGGTGTCGCACCAGCATGTGCGCACCGCCTATGCGGATGCGGACGGCTTGGCCGCGTTGATCGAGTCGGCTGACGCCATCACCACTGAGTTCGAAAACGTGCCTGCCGTGGCCTTGCGAGCGCTGGCCGAGCGCCGTCCGGTGGCCCCGTCGGGGGACGTGGTGGCCATTTGCCAAGACCGTGCAGCAGAAAAAGCCCACTTCGTGGCGGCTGGCGTGGCGTGCGCGCCCTATGCCGTGATCGAGACCGCTGAACAGCTCGCTGCCGTGCCGGACGCGCTGCTGCCCGGCATCCTCAAAACCGCCCGCCTGGGTTATGACGGCAAAGGCCAAATTGGCGTGGCCACACGCGAAGAGCTGATCGCTGCGTGGGCGCTGCTGGGTCAGGTGCCGTGTGTGCTGGAGCAGCGCTTGGCGTTGCACTTGGAGCTGAGTGTCATCGTGGCGCGTGGTGCCGATGGGGCGCTGGTGAACTTCCCGGTGCAGCAAAACCTGCACCGCGACGGCATTTTGGCGGTGACCCAAGTGCCTGCCCCCGATGTCAGCCCCGCGCTGGCGGAGGAGGCGGCGCGTTGTGCGGGCCAGATCGCAGCGCAGATGGGCTACGTTGGGGTGTTGTGCGTGGAGTTTTTTGTGGTGCGCACCGAGTCGGGTTTGCGCCTGGTGGCCAACGAAATGGCCCCGCGCCCGCACAACTCGGGCCACTACACCATCGATGCGTGCGACGTGTCGCAGTTCGAATTGCAAGTGCGCACGCTGACCGCACTGCCGCTGGTGGCACCGCGCCTGCATTCACCGTGTGTCATGCTGAACCTGTTGGGGGACTTGTGGTTTGACGCCGAAGGGCGCGAGCGCACACCCTGCTGGGATGCGGTGTTGGCCCTGCCCGGCACCCACCTGCATCTGTATGGCAAGGCCAGCGCCCGCCCGGGGCGCAAAATGGGCCACCTGACCCTGACGGGTGCCAGCTTGGCCACTGTGCGGGCCACGGCGTTGCGGGTGTGCAGCTTGCTGGGCCTGCCCAGCGACGGGTTGGTTTGATGCGCTGCCCCTCGCTGCAAGCCGCCGCCCAGCGTCTGGCGCAGGGGGCGTTGTTGGCCTTTCCAACAGAAACCGTGTACGGCCTGGGTGCCCGGGCCGATGACGATGCAGCGGTGGCGCGCATCTTCGAAGCCAAGGGCCGGCCCGCCGATCACCCGCTGATCGTGCATGTGGCGGACATCGCTGGGGCGCGTCAGTTTGCAGCCGACTGGCCGGAATCCGCCCAGCGATTGGCCCAAGCTTTTTGGCCCGGGCCGGTGACGGTGATCGTGCCGCGCCAGCCGGGCGTGGCCACGGCGGCGGCTGGGGGGCAATCCACGGTCGGCCTGCGCTGCCCGGCGCACGACGTGGCCTTGGCCTTGTTGAAAGAGGCCGCTCAACTGGGCGTGCCCGGTGTGGCTGGCCCGAGTGCCAACCGGTTTGGCCGCGTCAGCCCGACCACGGCGGCCCACGTCGAAGCCGAATTTGGCGAGGCGGTGCCGGTGTTGGACGGGGGCGCGTGCCAAGTCGGCATCGAATCGACCATCATCGATTGCAGCCGCGAGCGGCCCGTGCTGTTGCGCCCAGGGGTGTTGGCGCGTGAAGCGTTGGAAACCGTGCTGGGCCAGCCTTTGGGCGAACGCGACGCCGCCGCGCCACGCGCATCGGGCACCTTGGCCTCGCACTATGCCCCGACGGCGCGGGTGCGTTTGCTTTCGCCGGCGCAGTTGCGTGCGGCGTGGGCCGATCCGTCCATCCCGCCGGGGGCGGTGGCGTTGTATGTGCGTACGGTGGCTGTCCCCGATGCCGTCGCCACCTGGCCGGTGTTGCACATGCCCGAAGCCGCCGACGCCGCCGCACACGACTTGTTCGCGGCCCTGCGTACGCTGGACGCCTGCGGCGCCCAGCAGATTTGGATCGAGAGCCCGCCCGACGAGCCCGCATGGGAAGGCGTGCGCGATCGCCTACAACGAGCCGCCGCCTGACTGGGGCGCTGGCACTTTTTTCGTGACACTGTCCGCCTTGTCCGCTTGGAGCATTCCGCCATGACTGCCTTTCGTCCGTCTTCTTTCGCCACCCGCCCTGGGCGCTGGCTGCGTGCCACCTTGGCCAGCGTGACGCTGGCGGGGGCCTTGGTGGGCTGCGGGGGCAGTGTGTCCACGGCCGAGCCCTTTCAAGCCGGGCGCTTGATCGTGTTCGGCGACGAGTTGAGTTTGATGGTGGACAGCGACGGCAAGGGCAATGCCCGCCACTACGGCATCAATGCGCTGGACAGCACCGACAGCAGCGGCAGCACCGTGGCATGTGGCACTGCCAACCACCGGATTTGGGTGCAGTACCTGGCGTCGCTGTATGGTTTGACGTTTGCGGAGTGCAACCCGAACGGCATTGACGATTCGGCCATCCTGGCCCTTTCTCGGGCCAGTTACGGGGCCACGGCAGCCGATCTCAAAGCCCAGGTGTTGGGGTTTGAGGAGGACTTGCAAGGCGGCTTCAACGAGACCGATCTGGTCAGCGTTTTGGTGGGGCTGCACGATGTCTTGCAGGTTTACCACGACACCACCTATGCCACCATGGCCGATAAAGAGGCCGAAATCTATGCACGCGGCAAAGTGGTGGCGCAGATGATCAAGCGCATGGCCGGCAACGGCACGCGGGTGCTGGTCAGCTTGGTGATGGATGTGGGCCTGACGCCGTATGCCCAAGCCCTGGGCACGACGGAGGCGGGCCATCTGACGGCGCTGTCTGATCAGTTCAACCTGGGTTTGCGGCAGAACATGAGCAACGATGGCACCCACATCGGGCTGGTGGAGTTGAATTCTGTGGTGCGGACTTACCACAACAATGCAACGCTGAATCACACCGAACTGGCGTGTGATGAAGACCACCGCAACACCGACAGCTACGCGGGCGGCACGCGCACCACCACGGGCAACCTGCTCAACTGCACCACGGCCACCCTGGTGAGCGGCGACACCGACCCGGCCACCACCTACCTGTGGGCCGATGCGTTGCATCCGAACGCCTACTTGATTCAGCGCTATCTGGGCCAGTTGGCGCAGACCCGCGCCAGCGACAACTTCTGATCACAGCAGGCGAGGATGACGGCGGCGGCGCCAGTCCTCGTACAGCTTGGTGCCGAGGATAGAGCCCGCCAGCGGCAGGGTGATGGCGTTGGCGATCACCAAGGCCCACAGTCCCGTTGGCTCCAGCCGTAGAGCAGCCATAGCAGCACCCCGAGGGTCAGGGCGCCGTAGGTGCTGGCCGAAATGCCGTCTACCTGGCGTGTGCGCAGGGTCAGCCAAGCTTGTGGCACGAAAGCCAAGGTGGTGAGGGCGGCGGCTGGGTAGCCGAGCCAGTGCAGTAATTCATTGGACATACAGCTTGCTTTCCAAAATCTTAATTTTTTGGAGCTTGGATTGTCCAATCAATCAGCGCGTCAAACACACGGCGCGCTGCGAAAGCTTGAGGGTGTGAGGCCATCGCCACCAGCACATGGTGGTGGCCTTGCGTGTCCAGCACATAACCGGCCACGCCGCTGGCGTCGCGCAGGGTGCCGGTTTTGAGGTGCGCCTGGCCCGGGCGAGCGCGTGACTGGCGCAGCGTGCCATCCACCCCCGCGATCGGCAGCGAGGCCATCAACTCCGGCATCACGGGGCTGTGAAAAGCGTCGTGCAGCAGGCGGGCCAGCCACAACGGCGTGCAGCGGGCTTGGCGGGACAGGCCAGAACCGTTGTCCAACGTCCACGGCCCATCTTGCTCGGGCGGGCCCAGGCGGGTGCGCACCCAATCGGTCACCACGGTTCGAGCTTGCGCGAGGGTCACGCCACGCGCCCCGGGCTGGGCCTGCGCTGCCAGCGTGAGGAACACTTGTTCGGCCATGACGTTGTTGCTGCTTTTGTTCATGTCCTGCACCACCTGGCTCAGTGGCGGGGAGACATGTTCGACCAGAGGCTGATAACGGCTGACATCGAAAGCGGCCTCGGCGTCCCGCACCTGCCCGCTCAACGTGCCGCCAACCTCGCGCCACATGGCTTCGACCAAGCGCGCCGCGTAACGCCCGGGGTCGGCATACGCCACCGACAGCGCCACCTCCTCGGTGCAGCCCCGGGGCAGCGCGCCCGCCACGCCCAGACGCTCGGCCCGGCTGGGTTCGTGTTGAATTTGCAGCGCAGGGCGCAGGTTGTCGCATGGCGAGGCAGCCTCGCTCAAAGGCACGGCGCTCGGCACCTCCAAGCCCGCCAAGGTGGGTTCGACCACCACACTCGCCCGACCCAGCGCCGTGTCGGGGCGCAGGCGCAAGGTGAGGGCGTTGTAGTTCAGCAGCAGGCCATCCGGCTGCACGTTGTAGGGGCGACCGGGTGCTTGGTCAAAATCCGCCGCCTGAATGGACACTGGCGCAAACACCTGCCGATCCAGCAGGATGTGGCCGCGAATCTCCCGCACCCCGCGCTGGCGCACCTGACGCAGCAAGCGCCACAGCCGTTCATGCACCAACACCGGGTCGCCACTGCCGCGCAGGAGCAAATCGCCCTCCAACACCCCATCGCGCAACGTCCCCCGCCACAGAACGGCGGTGCGCCACGTGAAAGCGGGCCCCAGGCGATCGAGGGCGGCATAACTCGTCACCAGCTTACTCAGGGATGCAGGGGTGAACGCTTGGCGCGCTTGCCAGCTCAAGGCGGCCATGGGCAAGCCGGGGGAGCGGGTGGTCGTCAGCGGCAGCACGACCCAGCCCAGCGCCTGCGGTGGCAACCCCGATTGCTTGAGGGCGGCGCGGATCGGTTCCGGTGCTTCCAGCGTGGCCGTGGATGCCCACGACGCCCCCGCCCACGCCAAGCCCGCTGCCAGTACCTGCCGGCGCGGCAGGCCGTGGCCGAAGGTGGCACGGCTAAACTCACCCTGATGCATGCTGCTGCTCCCTTTTCGCCTGTGCGCCTGCTGGCGCTGGACACGGCCACGGACACCCTGGCCATGGCCGTTGTTCATGCTGACCGGATTCTGACCCACGAGTCTGCCGGCGGCGCCCAGGCTTCCACAACCTTGATGCCGGCCTTGTTGGACTTGCTCGCCCAAGCCGGGTTGACCTTGTCGTCGATCCACGCCGTGGCGATGGGGCGAGGGCCTGGCGCGTTCACGGGTTTGCGCACGGCGGTGTCCGTGGCCCAAGGGCTGGCGTTCGGGTTGGCCTGCCCGGTGGTGCCGGTGGACAGCCTGCTGATCGTCGCTGAGGATGCTTTCGAACAAGCGGGGCGCCCGGTGGCCCACGCTTGGCCGGTTTGGGTGGCCGTCGATGCACGCATGAACGAGGTGTACGCCGCCGAATACGCGCACGATCCGGTGGCTGGCTGGCAGGTGCGCACCCCGCCGGGGCTGTATGACCTGCCGACGCTGTCGGCCCGCTGGTTGGCCCAACCGCCCCAGGCCATCGCTGGCAACGCTTTGAGCGTGTTTGCCGGGCAACTACCTGTCGCCACGGCGGCGCAGTGGCCCCAGGTGCAGGCGCGAGCGGCGGCCCTCGGGCGCTTGGCCCAACAAGCATGGCTGGCGGGCGCCCACGTTCCCGCTGATGACGCCCTGCCGTTGTACCTGCGGGACAAGGTGGCTCTCACCATCGCCGAACGCGAGGGCCGGGCGTGACCCCCGTGTTGCGCGCCATGCAGCCCGAGGACGTGCCCGCCGTGGCCGCCATGGAGCAGGCCACCCATCCGCATCCGTGGCGACCGGCGCATCTGCGTGACGCCCTGGCCGCTGGTTACGCCGCGTGGGTGCTGGAAAACGGGGCGGGCGAGGCATCCGCCGAGTGCCTGGGCTACTTGGTGGCGATGCCGGGTGTGCAAGAGTGGCACTTGCTGTCGATTGCGGTGGCGCAGGCGGCGCAAGGGCGCGGGCTGGCGCAGCGTCTGCTAGCCCGTTTGGCGCAGCAGGCCCAACACACCGCCGCCGAATGGGTGTGGCTGGAAGTGCGCGAGGGCAACGCCCGCGCCCGGCGTTTGTACGAACGCTGGGGGTTTGAATCCGTGGGCCTGCGCAAACACTATTACCCTGGTGACTCAGCGGGTCAGCGTGAACATGCGGTGGTGATGCGCTGGCGGGTGCCTGCTGCGGAGGTCGCGCATGCGCTGGACTGAACGGCAACACACCTTGCTCGCGGGCCTTGGGCTGAAACTTTGGCAAGCCCCGGCGGGGCACAGCGAGCCTACCGCGCACCCCGCACCGCCACCGCCGTTGCCACCGGTGGCACGCCCCCACCGCTCGCCGTCCGCGATGGCCCCGAGCGTGCCCGTGCCCGCACCCGCGCCAGAGGTCGAAAACACCGTGCTTGTTCCGGCTCCCACAGTGCCGGGCGTGGCGTCTCTGGATTGGGCGGGTTTGCGCCAAGCCGTTGCTTCGTGCGAAGCGTGCAGTCTGTGCCGCAGCCGCACCCAAACGGTGTTTGGCGTGGGGGCTGAGCGAGCCGACGTGATGATCGTCGGTGAAGCACCCGGCGAACAAGAAGACCTGCGCGGCGAACCGTTCGTCGGCCCGGCTGGGCAGTTGCTGGACAACATGTTGCGTGCCATCGGCCACAGCCGCGCCCCAGGTGAGGGCAGCCCGTTGCGCCCGGTGTTCATTGCCAACACCCTCAAATGCCGCCCGCCGCGCAACCGCAACCCGGATGCACAAGAACTGGCGCGTTGCCTGCCGTTTTTGTACCGGCAGATTGAGCTGGTGCAGCCGCGTTTGTTGTTGGCCAGCGGCAAGTTTGCCATCCAAGCCCTGCTCGACACACAAGAGGCCGTTGGCCGACTGCGTGGCCGGGTGCATCAGTTCCGAGGCATTCCGGTGGTGGTGACATACCACCCGGCTTACCTGCTGCGCCAACTCGCCGAAAAATCCAAGGCGTGGGACGATTTGTGCTTGGCGATGCACACCCTGTCGCGCTTGCCGCCGCGTTGATGGGCGGCGGCGGGGGGCCTCACCGGTGGCTACCCTCCGCACACCCCGGTGGATGACGGAAGCCTTCGATTTCATATCATCCAGTCAGGACGGGGTGTAACGCAAGTCATCCAATAATAATCAGGTCATTTTAATTGTCACGATGCGCACAAACTACATTCTTGTGGATTATGAAAATACGCAGCCTGAGTCGCTTGCGGTGTTGGAGCAGGATTTTTTCAGGGTAAAAATATTTGTAGGCTCAAACCAGACAAAAATACCGTTTGACTTTGTTGAGTCTGCTCAAAGATTGGGGGATCGGGCTGAGTATATAAAGATTTCAGGGAATGGTTCTAATGCGCTGGATTTTCACATTGCTTACTATATTGGAATTCTTTCGGCGGAAGATCCGACGGCATATTTTCATATAATATCAAAGGATACGGGATTTGATCCGTTGATACAGCACCTTAAAGCTAAGAAAATTTTTATTTCTCGATCATCCGATGTGACAATCATACCGGCTGTAAAAGTTGCAAACAGTAAATCGGCTGAAGAAAAAATAGAAGTTATAATCGCAAATCTCGTGCAGCGCGGGGCGTCAAAGCCTGGGACGGTAAAGACGTTAAGTAGTTCAATAAGCTCATTATTTCAGAAGCAATTGGTGGACGAGGAGGTGGAAGCTTTGTTGAAGATTTTGGTGGAAAGAGGGCTGATCACAATTCAAGATACAAAAGTCAGTTATCATATTTCATGAGATTCTGCTGACTGGTCTTGGAATTGGCTGGTGAAATGAATGTTAAGCATTTTCAGTGAGCTGCGCTTAGCACTCGTACTTTCCGTACTCCTGTCTGTAAATACAGCAGTGCATGGAGCAGAGCAGCCGATCCAGATGGAGACGCCAAGCGGCACGATTAGCGGCACGCTGACTTTGCCGTCCCAGCGCACCAAAGTGCCAGTGGTACTTATGATTGCCGGGTCTGGTCCAACTGACCGAGATGGCAACACGCCGCTGGTGACAGGGAAAAATAACAGCTTGAAGTTGTTTGCGGAGGCTCTGCGCGATAGCGGTGTCGCATCAGTTCGTTACGATAAACGGGGCATCGCTGCCAGTGCGGGCGCTGCACGTACCGAATCCGAGGTGCGCTTCGAGGATTTTGTTCAAGATGCCGCTTCTTGGGTCTTAAAACTTTCGCAGGATTCGCGTTTCACTGGCGTGGTGGTACTGGGACACAGCGAGGGTTCGCTCATAGGTATTCTTGCATCCCTTCGCAGCCCGGCCAAGGTGTTTGTGTCAGTGGCAGGTCCGGCAGATCGGGCTTCGGAGGTCTTGCGCCATCAACTTCAGGGGCGTTTGCCCCCCGAGCTGGCGGCGGACAATGAAGCGCTTCTGCAAGCGCTTGAAGCTGGTCAGACCGTCAGTGAAGTTCCCCTGTCGCTCATGTCCTTGTATCGCCCAAGCGTGCAGCCGTATCTAATCTCCTGGTTTCGGTACTCGCCATCGGAAGAGATCGCCAAGTTGAGAATGCCGTGCCTGCTGCTTCAGGGGGGAACAGATATTCAGGTGACAGTCGTTGACGCAGAGAGGCTCCACGCTGCAAACAGGAAATGCCGATTAGAGGTGCTACCGTCAATGAACCACGTCATGAAGACAGTCGCAGCGGACGCTCAGAAGCAGATCGCTTCGTATGGTGACCCAACTCTTCCACTCGACACTGGCTTGATGCGCGCACTGAAGCTGTTTTTCTCGTCCGATGGCGTGCAATCGGCACTCCGCACGCCGCGCTAACGGTGCCCCCTCGCGCATCACTTGTACTCAATCAAGCGCACAGGCCCCCGTCGCCAGCGGCGCCAATGGAAGGTCAGCACACCCTGCACCTCGGGAAATCGACCCATGATGAGAAAGAAAGCCTGCTGCCACGGGATTGGGTGCGCCGGCCACATCGCACGAACCCGCCGTGCCACCCGGATGACTTGGAGCGGATAGAGGCAGAGCAGCAACCCAGCCAGCCCCTCAGCGCCGACGATCATCAAACCCAGCCACAGCAGCGGCAGCAGCGCCCCCCAAACCAAAGCCCGGCGCGTCTCAGCCACAAAATGCCGCTCGGGCGGCGCCCCATGCAGCCAAGCCCCTTCAGCGAACGCATGGCCGGAACGCCGGTTGCGTTGCCACCATTGGCCCAGGCGGTGCATGGCGGCATCGTGCAGTGTCATCTCGACATTGAGGCGCCAGATGTGGTGCCCCGCCGCACGCAAGCGCACACACAACTCCGGCT
This sequence comes from Vitreoscilla filiformis, assembly GCF_002222655.1. Classification (GTDB taxonomy): domain Bacteria; phylum Pseudomonadota; class Gammaproteobacteria; order Burkholderiales; family Burkholderiaceae_C; genus Ideonella; species Ideonella filiformis. The sequence continues at coordinate 1,371,227 of NZ_CP022423.1, forward strand.
CCTCACCGGCAATCAAATCCGGGCGGTAACCTCCCACGGCCACCAAGGCGGACACGCGCATCAACGCATCACCACCGCAGGCGCGGGCCGGGCCGATGGGGGTGTCCCACTCCAAATCACACAACTGGTTGTAAACCGACGCCTGCGGAAAACGCTCCCGCCGGCGCCCGCACACCACCGCAACCTCCGGGTGCTCCGCTAAAAACGCGCAGGCGTGATGCAGCCAATCGGGTTGAATTTCGCAGTCCCCATCCACAAACTGCACATACGTCAACGTCGGCGCAATCTGCCGCAGCCGGGCCAGGCCCTCGTTGCGTGCGCGGGCAGCGGTGAAGGGTTGCGACATGTCCAGGTTGACCACGTCAGCCCCCAGGGCTTGCGCCTGGGCCACCGAATCGTCACTGGAGCCTGAATCGACGTAGACGCACCACGCCACCCGGTCGCGCAGGGATTGCAAACAGCGCACCAAGCGCTGGCCCTCGTTGCGGCCAATGACGACCGCGCCCAAAGTGTTGGTGTTCATGAAGCGTAGCGGGGGAAAGGAGGCGGGCGGTAAATCACCACATCGCGGTCTGGTTCATATTCCGGTTCAGAATAGATTTTCTCGATGTTCACCGCCAAGGCCAGCAAAGCATAATAAATATAAGGAATGATGGAAATGCTGCTGGTCGAGAAAATCATCACCATGATGGTGAACAGGGTGGCAATCATGCTGTTGGCCAAATACCATCCATCCATGCCCGGGTCGAGCCGTTGACGCAAGCGCCACATTTTGACCAAGGCGATGATAAACATGCCAATGAAAGGCACCAACCCCGTCATGCCAAAGTTGAGCGCAATCCCGATATAGGAATTGACAATGTCCACAATCCCTTGGCCTTGTTTTAAGTATTCTAGGTAAGAAATGGCATTGGGCAAGCCGAAAAGCAAGTTGTCCTTGATCAGCTCAAGCGCGCCTTCAAAAATGGCCTGGCGATATTCCTTGTCGTCTTCCGGTGAGGCAGCAGCAGCAGCGGCAACCGCTTCGGGGTTGCCGATGATCGGCAGTTTGTTGATCAACTCCTGAAACGCCGGCACCACCGCCGCCAGCACGCTGAACACGGCCACACTGCCCGTCAGCGCCAGCATGATGTGGCGGACTTGGCCGGACAGCGCCGTGAACAGCAGCATCATCAAACCCGCACTCAGCCATGTGGCGCGGGACAAGGCCGTGCCCACCCCCGCCAGCAGCACCACCATGCCCAACCAGCCCACCCAGCGCTGGCGCGTGAAGCGGTAGAGCCACAGCCACAACCCGGTGGCGGTGGCCATGGCAAAACCGAAGGCCAGCGAGTGGCCGGTGGAGGTCTGGGCGCGCAACATGCCGTCGCGCATCAGGTAAATACTCAGGCCCCACGCCTCGCCCCACCAGTCTTGGATCGCTCCGTAGATGGGCCAGCCGCGTGTCATTTCCGGGATGCTCACCAAGCACAGCACCATGGAAAACAAGCAGAACCCCGCCAATGTGCGCCGAATTTGTGCATGGGTTGAAAATGCGAAACGCACACCCCAATAAGGCAAGTAAATGTCCACCCACCATTCTGCGACTTGGCGCAACCACGCAGTGAAAGACGGGCCATACATGAAAGCCAAAATCGCACACATGCCCCAAAAATAAATGTGCATGGCCACGTCCATGGCATCTATGGGGGTTTTATGCGTGGGATGGTGCAAAGCCTCTTGCTGCTGTTGGCGGCGGGCTTCCAGTAAGGCTGGCAACAACAGCAGCCACGTGAGCATGCGGGAATGATCCACGTTCATCAGGTACACCCCCGTGGGGGGGACGACCGGGATGTTCGGCGTCATCATCAGCAGCAAAAACCACAGCGTCACCCGCCACGCCGGACGGCTTTCATGGGGGGGCAGACGCTCGGTGGCTTTTCGAATCAAGACCACGAGCGCCACAATGTAAACCCAAAAGCCTGGGGCCAAGAAAGCGGCGAGGGTGCCCATGGCCACCAGCTTGGCCATTTCTGCAAAATCCCGGGCTGGGATCAGGTCATAAAGATGTTTTCGCAGGGGCCAGAAAATCAACCCAATCGCCAGCATGACAACGATCAATGGTTTAATGGGAGGCATGACGTGCGATGCAGCAAAGGTTCATGACGGGGTTTGAGCGCCAGCCCAAGAGACTGGCCGCACAAGTCGTGGCACGGTGGATGACGGGTTGGATTGTCGGGGCTGCGTGGTGCGTCGCGCCTGCGGCTTGGGCGGCTTGGGATGCGACGGCGTCCGAAAGCATCAGCCATGTGGACAACCTGCTGCGCAGCGAATCCGGCCAAGAGCGCGCCGACACCTTCCAAACCACCACCCTGGGCCTGGGCGCCGACTTGACATGGAGCCGCCAGCGCCTCCGGCTGGACACCCAAGCCGCGTTCAACCGCTACCAGCAATTCAGCGACCGGGACAGCACCAACACCAACACCAGCTTGGCCTGGAGTTGGCAAACCGTGGGGGCGCTCAGTGGTTCCGTGTCGGCGTTCCGCAACCGCTCGCAGTACCAGTACACCGGCCTGCTGGACACCGAGCAGGCCGCCTACTCGACCCAACAAGGCACCTCGGCCTCGCTGCGCCTGGGGGCTGGCGGGCCCTGGTCGGCTTCGGTGAGTTCTTCGCACTCGCGTTCGTCCTATTCCTTAGCGGCGCTGAACGCCCAGGCGGGGCAGCAAAACGCCACCTCGCTGAGTGTCGGTTATCGCACGGGGCCGCATGGCCAAGTGCAGTGGGTGAATTCGCGCTCAGTGACCGAGTCTCAGGGGCAGGTCAATGGCGTCACGCCGCGTTCGACGCAGACCAGCTCGCAACTCACGTTCGACTATATCCACAGCCCTAAAACCAACTGGCATCTGAATTGGGGGCGCAGCGTGGGGGTGAGCAGCATGGGGCAACGCACGCCCAGCAACGTCGGGGGCGTGAACCTGTCGTGGCAACCGACGGCCAAACTGTCGGTCGGCATGGGCTGGCAGCGCGACACCCGCAGCAGCCAAAGCACCATCCAAACCTTGGCGCCCGGGGATACCGCCGAAGATCCCTTGCAGGTCATCACCACCGGCCTGCTCAACGAAGGGGTGACCACCTCAACCCGCCTCAACCTCGGTTGGGCGGTGAGCGTCCGCAGCAACCTGGGCCTGTCTTACAACGATGTGCGCACCAGCTCGGCCAGTTTGGTGGTCAATGGGGCGTTGTTGGATGTGAGCGCCAGCCGATCGCGGCAGATGGCGTTGAGCTGGAGCCACACCCTGTCGCGGGCCTGGTCGATGAGTTGTTCGTTGACGCGGGAGCGTTTGTCCGTGTCCGAAGCCAGCACCTTGGGCCACGCCTACACCGCTCGCACCACCGCGTGTTCGCTGAGTTTGCGCCTGCAATGAGCTGACACGTCACCGTCACGCGCCAGTGCAGGCGGGACGCCACAATGCCGCTTTTGTTGTTGTCAAGAGCGCATGGCATGAAGATCACGGTCATCGGTACGGGTTACGTGGGGTTGGTCACGGGGGCGTGTCTGGCCGAGATGGGCAACCACGTGGTTTGCTTGGATGTCGATGCACGCAAGATCGACATCCTCAACAGCGGCGGCATTCCAATCCACGAGCCGGGTTTGTTGGAGATTGTGCGCAGCAACGCCGCTGCGGGCCGACTGGAGTTCACCACCGACGTGGCCCGCTCAGTGGCCCACGGCACCTTGCAATTCATTGCGGTGGGCACCCCGCCCGACGAGGATGGTTCAGCCGATCTGCAATACGTGTTGGCGGCAGCGCGCAGCATTGGCCGCCTCATGACCGACTACAAAGTCATCATCGACAAGAGCACCGTCCCCGTGGGCACGGCCGACAAGGTGCGTGCCGCCGTGGCCGACGAACTGGCCCAACGTGGCCACAGTGGCATGGCGTTTTCGGTGGTGTCCAACCCTGAGTTTTTGAAGGAGGGCGCGGCGGTGGCGGACTTCACCCGTCCGGATCGCGTCGTGGTGGGGGTGGATGAGGGGGATGACCGTGCGGCCATGCTCATGCGCTCGCTTTACGCCCCCTTTATCCGCAACCGCGACCGGCTGCTGGTGATGGACATCAAGAGCGCCGAGTTCACCAAGTACGCTGCCAACGCCATGCTGGCCACGCGCATCAGTTTCATGAACGAGCTGTCGCGCTTGGCCGAGGTGATGGGGGCGGACATCGAGGCCGTGCGCATCGGCATCGGTTCCGATCCGCGCATCGGCACGCATTTCCTCTACGCTGGCGCGGGCTACGGCGGGAGCTGCTTCCCCAAAGACGTGAAAGCCCTGGCCCGCACCGCCGCCGAAAACGGCCTGCCCAGCCAAATGATGGCCGCTGTCGAAGCCGTGAACGACGCGCAAAAGCAGGTGCTGGCGCGCAAAGTGGCGTCGGTTTACGGCGAGGATTGGCGTGGCAAAACCTTCGCCGTGTGGGGCCTGGCCTTCAAACCCAACACCGATGACATGCGCGAAGCCCCCAGCCGCGTGCTGCTGGCCGAGCTGGTGCGCCGAGGCGCCCAAGTGCGTGCTTACGACCCCGTCGCCGCCGAGGAGGCTGCGCGTGTGCTGGCGTTGGATTTGGGTTGTGCGCCCGAGCAGGCGGGCATCACGCTGGTGAACTCCGCCACCGAAGCCCTGAGCGGCGCCGATGCGCTCATCATCGTCACCGAATGGAAAGAGTTCCGCACGCCGGACTTCGAAGCGCTGGCCAGTGCCCTGCGCGATCGGCGCATTTTTGATGGCCGCAACCTCTACGAACCCGCCTTGATGCGTGACAGCGGGTTGCACTACCTGTCGATCGGGCGCCCGGCATGTTGACGCGCTGGCCCGCCCTGACAGCGGCCCGCCACGTCAGCGCCCCGCGCCAAACCGTGTGGGTGTGCCAAAGCGGGCCAATGCAGCGTGCCGGCTCGGTGGCCGTTGCCGATGGGGCGGCCTTGGCGGCGTGGCCGGGGTTGTGCGAACCCCACGCGGACGGCTGGTGCCTGCACCTCCCAGCGGACGTGGCCGCCGCCAGCGCCGCCTTGGCTTCGCTGAACCGGGCGTTGCACGCGGGGGGACGCATCCGGGCGTGGCGCGAGGAGCCTTATCCGCTGCTGGCCGAATCTGGCACGCTGCTGGCGGTGATCGAGCGGGCCTCGGCGCGCTTTTGGGGGGCATTGACGTTCGGCGCCCATTGCAACGGTTACGTCGTCGGGGCGGACGGGCGCCCCAGCCACCTCTGGGTGGCGCGCCGCTCGGACACCAAACCCACCGACCCCGGCAAACTCGACAACCTCATCGGCTGCGGTGTGCCCCACGGCCAAACGCCGCGCCAAGCGTTGATCCGCGAAGCCTGGGAAGAAGCCGGTTTGCAGTCCGCGCAGCTCACCGGCTTGCAAGCGGGGCGGGTGCTGAACATCGCCTGCGACATCCGCGAAGGTTGGCAGCACGAATGGCTCTACGCCTACGACTTGGCCTTGCCCTCCGGCCTCCTCCCCGTGAACCAAGATGGTGAGGTGGCCGAACACCGCCTCTGGCCCATCGACCAGGCCTTGGCCTTCGCCGCCGAAGGCCGCATGACGATGGATGCCAGCTTGGCCACGTTGGACTTCGCCCTGCGCCATGCGCTGCTGCCCGCCGACGAAGCCGCCGAACTCGCGCCCCGCTTGGCGGCGCTGTGCGTGACGCCCGAAGCGGCGCGGCGCTTCGATCCGCCGATCGTTTAAAACTGCTTCAAGTTTTTTGAATGGAGGCACCCCGTCAGGCTGAACCCTGCCTGACGTAGCGCCCGGCACACTGACGCCATCGAATCACTTCCCTGGATACCGAACGGGGTTTCCGATGGCTGACACATTCAAAACCAGCGAACGCTACACCAGCGTCGCGATCACTTTGCACTGGCTGCTGGCGCTGCTCATGGTCGGGACGTTCGTTCTGGGCGTCTACATGCACGAGTTGCCGATGTCCCTGGCCAAGCTCAAGCTGTTCAACTGGCACAAATGGGCGGGGGTGGTGATTTTGGGCCTGTCCGTGCTGCGCTTGCTGTGGCGCGTCACCCATCGCCCGCCAGCCGATCTGCCCGCCCCGCCGCTGCAACAACTGGCGGCCCACGCGGTGCATGGGGCGTTGTATGCGCTGTTCTTCGCCGTGCCCTTGGTGGGCTGGGCTTACAGCTCGGCGGCGGGTTATCCCATCGTGCTGTTTGGCGTGCTGCCCTTGCCGGATTTTGTGGCGGTGGACAAAGCCCTGTCCGACAACCTCAAGCCGCTGCACGGGTGGCTGGCTTGGTCGATGGCCGTGCTGGTGGCCCTGCACGTTGCGGCGGCGCTCAAACACCACGTCATCGATGGCGATGGCCTGCTGAACCGCATGCGCCCCGGCCGCGTCGCCTGAGGTTGTCCGCCTTTTTCCTTCTTTTCGTTTGCAAGGACATCGTCATGATGCGTCGTTCCCTGATCCTGGCCGCGCTGGCCGTGTTGAGCAGCGCACCGGCCCTGGCCCAGCAAAAAGTGCTGCCTACGCCCCAAAGCCAGCTCGGTTTCACCTTCCGCCAGATGGGCGTGCCGGTGCAAGGCCAGTTCAAAACTTGGGATGCCCAGCTCAGTTTTGACCCGAAAAAGCCCGAAGCCACCACCGTCAAATTCAACGTGAACATGGGCAGCGTCAGCTTTGGCGCGGCAGAGACCGAGGCCGAAGCCGCCAAGGCACCCTGGTTCAACGTGCCCAAGTTCCCGCAGGCGCAGTTCCAGTCGACGGCGGTGAAGGCTGCCGGGCCGGGCAAGCTGGCGGTGAGCGGCAAGCTCAACATCAAAGGCAGCGTGCGGGATGTGACCGTCCCCGTGAGCCTGAGCCAAGCCGGTGGGGTGACCACCGCCACCGGCACCTTCGCCATCAAGCGCCTGGATTTCAAGATCGGGGACGGCGAATGGGCCGACACCTCGATCGTCGCCGACGACGTGCAGGTGAACTTCAAGTTCGCCGTGCAAGGCGTCGCCCCGTTGTGATTTGTTGATTCGCTTTCGCTTCAGCCCCTAGGAGATGCATCCATGAAGACCGCTTTCATCGCCGCTGCCGTGCTGGCCGCTTCGACCGTGTCCGCCCAAGCCGCGACCTACGCCATCGACCCGACGCACACCTTCGTCACCTTCGAAATCAGCCACTTTGGCACCTCGACCAACCGCGCTCGCTTCGACAAGAAACAAGGCACGGTAGAGTTTGACCGCGCCGCCAAGACCGGCAAGGTCGATCTGACCATCGACATGACCTCGGTCAGCTCGGGCACTGCACCGTTCGACAAGCACCTCAAGAGCGCCGACATCTTCAACGTCGAAGCCCACCCGACTGCCAAGTTCGTAGCCGACAAGTTCGTCTTCAACGGCGACAAGGTGGCCGAAGTGCAAGGCACCCTGACCCTGGCCGGCAAAACCAACCCCATCACCCTGAAGGCCACGAACTTCAACTGCTATGACAGCCCGATGCTCAAGCGCGAAGTCTGCGGCGGGGACTTCGAAGCCACGCTGGTGCGCAGCCAGTACGGCATCGACTACGGCCTGAAGTGGGGTTTCCCGGACGCGGTGCGCCTGGTGATCCAAGTCGAGGCCGTCAAGCAGTGAGATCGGCTCAGGCGCTGGCCGGGTGGAACACCGCCTGCCACAGCGCCTGAATCGCCGCCCGTTCAGCGATGAATTGTTCGGGCGGGAAGTGCGTCGGCTGCTCGTCCAAGCGGGCGCGGTGTTGGGCGCGGCGCAGTTCGCGGTAAGCGTCCGCTGCCGCGTGGCCAACGCCCGCAGGCAGCAAGCCGCACGCTTCGGCACGCTGCAACAGGGCGATGTTGCCGGCGTTGTCCTGCAACGCGGTGTTCGGGCAGGCGTGCGCCAGCACCAAGAATTGCACCGCGAACTCGGCGTCCATCATGCCGCCGTGGCTGTATTTCACATCGAAGCGTTCCCCGCGCACGGCTTTGGCAGCGGCGACTTTGTCACGCATGGCCCGCACTTCCTCGCGCAAGGCGGCCAGGTCACGCGGGGCGCACAGCACGGCGCGGCGCGTGGCTTCGAAGCGCTCACCCAGCGCCGCATCCCCCGCGCAGAAACGGGCGCGGGTGATGGCTTGGTGTTCCCACGTCCAGGCGGTGTTGCTGCCTCGGCCACGCTGGTAGTTGTCGAACGAGGTGATGCTCGTCACCAACAGACCGGAGTTGCCGTTGGGGCGCAGGGCGGTGTCGATGTCGAACAGCTCGCCCGCAGCGGTGCGCAGCGTCAACCAGCCGATGAGTTTGCGCACGAAGGCGGCGTACACCTCGGCGGCGCGGTAGGCGTCGGTTTCGTCGGCGTCGTCGTAGAGGAAGACCACATCCAGGTCACTGCCGTAGCCCAGTTCCAGCCCACCGAGTTTGCCGTACGCGATGACGGCAAAACGCGGGCTCGGGCGGTGGCGCTGGCGCAGGTGATCCCACGCCCAGCGCAGCGCGCAATCCAAGAGCGCGTCGGCCAGCGCGGACAAATCGTCCGCCACCTGTTCCACCGTGATGCGTCCTTCCACGTCGCGCACCAGCGTGCGGAACACCTCGGCGTGGTGGGCGCGGCGCAGCGCGTCCAGCAACAACCCTTCGTCCATCTCGCCGGCACGCACCCAGGCGGCGTGGCGTTCTTCCAGATTCGCCACAAAATCCGCCCGGTCGAACCGATCGGCGATTTGGCGCTCGTCGGCCAGCTCATCGATCACGCCGGGGTGGCGCATCAGGTACTGCATCGGCCAGCGGGCCAGACCCAGCAGGCGCAGCAGACGCCGATGCACTTCGGCCCGTTCCACCAGCAACGCCAGGTAACTTTCGCGGCGCAGCAGCGGCTCCAGCCAATCCACAAAACGCAGCGCGGCGGCGGGGGTGCAATGGCCCTCCGCCACGGTGACGGCGGCCCGCACCATCAATTTGCCCAGGCGCAGTTTGCTTTCTTCGCGCAGCGCCTGCACTTTGGGGCTGGCAGCAAACGGGCGCACCCGTTCCACCAGATCGGCGGGGAGTTTGTCCAGCAACGTTTCGCTGTCGATGGGCAGCGGCGCGCCGCAGCGTTTGCAGCCACCTGGGCCGGCGGTGCCTGAGGCGTTGCTGGGCGGACGGTTGTCGTGCAACAGCGCGTCGAACTCGGTGGCGACCAGCTCGCGCACGGCGCAGAGTTTGTCCAGCAGCTCGCAGGTTTCGGCGCTGCACAGCATGTCCAGGCTGGCGGCGATCCAGCCCAAATCGCCATCGCCGGTCGGCAGCAGATGGGTTTGCTGGTCGTCCAAGAACTGGATGCGGTGCTCAACTTGGCGCAAAAACACATAACCGTCGGCCAGCGCCTGGGCGGTTTCCGGTTTCATCAGGCCCCGGGCGGCGAGTTTGTCCAGCGCCCGCAAGGTTGAACGGGTGCGGATTTCGGGGAAATGCCCGCCCCGCGCCACTTGCAGCAACTGCACGATGAATTCGATTTCGCGGATGCCCCCGCGTGAGAGCTTGACATCGTTGGCCCGTTCCGGGCGCCCAGCGGCGCGGCGCTGGGCTTCTTCGCGGATCTTGCGGTGCAGGTTGCGCAGGCCCTCGAACACGCCGTAATCGAGGTAACGCCGGTACACGAAGGGCGTCACCAAGGCGCGCAGTTGCAAGGTGCGCCCACTGTCCACCCCGGCACGCGGCGCCACCACGCGGCTCTTGAGCCAGGCGAAGCGCTCCCACTCGCGCCCTTGCACCAGGAAGTATTCCTCCAGCATCGCCAAACTCACCACGGGCGGGCCCGAGTTGCCATTCGGACGCAGTGCCAGATCGACGCGGAACACAAACCCGTCTTCCGTTACATCACCGATCAGGGCATAGAGCCGTTTGGCCACCAGGGCGAAGTATTCGTGCGCCGTCACCGGGCGCGGGCCGTGGGTGTGGCCGTCTTCCTCGTAGACGTAAATCAGGTCAATGTCCGAGGACACGTTCAGCTCACGCGCCCCGAGTTTGCCCATGCCCACGATCCAAAAATCGATCGGCTGGCCGGTTTCCGTCATGGGCGGGCCGTGGCGGTCGTCGGCTTCGATGCGGGCTTGCGCCAGCGCCACTTCCAGCGTGGCTTCGGCCAGATGCGTCATGGCCAGGGTGATGACGTTCAGGGGCACGCGCTGCTCAATGTCCAGCACGGCCAAGCGCTCGATCACCAATTGCCGCGCCACCCGCAGCGCCGACACCAACGGGCGCCCTCGGTTTTGGAGCGTTTGCACCAAGGTGGTGATGGTGGCCACATCGGGCACACCGGCGGGCAGCAAGGCCAGCTCGGCGTCGTAGCGGCGGCGCACACGTTGAACAAAGCGGCTGTGGCTGGCAAGGGCGGGCGAGAGGGTCATCACGGCAGTGGGCGGGCGAAAGCAGCCAGATGGTTGAGTGAGTTCAAGGGATTCTGCCGCAGGCCCCACGGGGACAGGGCCACCTGGGTCAACAAGGGTGTGAGGGGGGCGGGGGTATTGGCGCCACGATGGGTGCCACGTTTGTCCTCTATGCTGACGACATGAAGATCGCTGCATTGCAAATGGTTTCCACCTTGGAGGTGGATCGCAATCTCGCCGCTGCGGCGGCCCTGGTGGCCGACGCTGCGGCGTCCGGTGCCCGCTTGGTGGCGTTGCCGGAATACTTCTGTTTCATGGGCCAGCGCGATGAGGACAAACTCGCCATCGCTGAAGCCGACGGCGCCGGCCCCATCCAAGACGCCTTGGCCACCTGGGCACAACGCCATGGCGTGTGGCTCATCGGGGGCACGGTGCCCATCCGCGCTGAAACGCCCCGGCGCGTGTACAACGCCTGCTGCGTCTGGGGCCCCACGGGCGAACGGGTGGCGCGCTACGACAAGATCCACCTCTTCGCCTTCGACAATGGCCGCGAACGCTACGACGAAGCCTGCGTGCTACAAGCCGGCCAAACGCCGGTGGTGTTCGAGGCCGAAGGGCACCGCGTGGGGCTGTCGGTGTGTTACGACCTGCGCTTTCCCGAGCTGTACCGCACCCTGGCCACCCCGGCCTGTGATGTGCTGGTGAATGTCGCGGCGTTCACCTACACCACCGGGCAAGCGCACTGGGATGTGCTGCTGCGGGCCCGGGCGATTGAGAACCAGTGTTACGTTTTGGCCAGTGCCCAAGGGGGGCGCCACGACAATGGGCGCCGCACCTGGGGCCACAGTCAGGTGATTGACCCGTGGGGTCAGGTGCAAGCGTGTGTGGAGGAAGGCGTCGGTGTGGCGCAGGCGGAGGTGGACGAAACACGGCTGCGGGCTGTGCGTCAACAACTGCCGGCGCTGGCGCATCGGCGACTGGGATGAAAGGAAACTCGGACATGGCATCTTCAATTTCGATCCGACGGCGCTTGGTGGTCAGCCAGACGCCCATCGCGGTGTTTTTTGCACTGCTGGCGCTGCTGATGGCTGGCGCCTATTACTTGGGCAACTGGCAACTGGCGCCCAAAGTGCAGCAAAGCGCCCAGGCGGCCAATCGGCTGCTGGAGGCGGTACAGCACATCCAGAACACGTCGTTGCAGGAAAAGGCGTTTTTTGCGCACCTGGACAACCCCGAGCAAAGCAGCCGCAACGCCCGCGCTTGGCTGACGGGGGCCGACAAGGTGCGTGGCACCCTGCAACGCATCGCCGTGGCCAAGGACGAGCAGCAAGTGCTGGCGCCGGAGGAAATGGCCGAGTTGGTGATCACCATGTCGGCAGCCGATGCGTATGTCGAGGCGGTGCAGGCGGTGATCGCTAAGACGGGCGTGCAACCCGCAGCCGCCGTGGCCGAAAGCGGGCCGCCACCTGGCGCGTTGCCCCCCGGTGCGCTGCCACCTGGTGCATTGCCGCCTGGTGCATTGCCGCCTGGCATGGCACCACCGCCAGACATGGCCCCGCCCGCCGGATTGCCATCGGGGCCGCCGCCCGAAGCGATGGGCCCACCGATCCCGCCTGAAGCGGCGTCGGCGCCGGTTGCCGCAGGGGCTGCGTTGCCCGAAGCGGCGGCTTCTGCGCCTGCTCAGCCGGTGCTGCCTCCGAACCTCGCAGAGTTGAACGACATGCTGCGCGGCGCCAAAGTGCAACTGGCCGAGCTGACGGTGGCGCTGTCCAACATGAGCAAGACCAAGGTGCAGCAAGCGCAGGTGATGGCCGAGGGCACCTGGCCTTTGCTGGAAATTGGGTTGGCCACGGGGTTGGGGCTGGCGCTGATTGGGTTGGGGTTGTCGCTGTGGGTGATGCTGGGGTTGCCGCGCCGGGTGGCGCGTGAAATCGCCCCGCTGACCCAGTTGGCGCAAGACATCAGCCGAGGCCACACCGAAATGCCGTTGCCGCCGGCCAACGTCCAAGAGCTGGAAGCGTTGAGCGAAGCTTTGGAGCAAGTGCGCAAAATCCAGCGTGCCGTGATGCTGCGCCAGCGTGCCGGGTTCTTCGGCACCGAGCAAGACAACGACAACCCTTGAGCCCATCGGCTCACCGGTGGCCCGCTGGGATCAGCGGGCCACTTTGAGAAACAGCTCGCGATCCGGCGAAAAATTCGCGTGCAGCGGCAGCAAAGCGCCGCCGATCGCCCGGGCATCCGAGCCGATCACGCCTGGCAGCACGGCGGGGCGCACCACGCCCTCCCAGCAATAACAGGCCAGGGCGTTGTCCAACGCCTGATGCAGCGCGCCCAGCGTGGCCCGGTCGAACGAGCCGTCGAGGATCACCCCATCCAGATCCAACAAACACGCCGCGCTGTTCACCGCCAAGGCGATGGCCGAAGCCGCCTCACCCAACCAAACATCGGTGTGCGCGGCCCACGGTGCTTGCAGTGCGCGGGCGTCCAGCGCTGCGCCCACGTCCAACCCGGCGGCGGCGTAACGCGCTTCCAGGGTCATCAACGAAGCCACACTCAGCAGTTGGGGCGGGGCGTTGTGGCCGCCCGCAGCGGCCAATCCCAGTGGCAGAGAACCGATGGCCCCTGCGTTGCCGTTCAAACCCGCACGCAAGTGGCTGTCGATCACCAACCCGCCGCCGATGAAGGTGTCCACGAACACGTACAGAAAACTCTTGAGGCTGCGCCCCCGCCCGGCCACCAGCTCGGCGACGCAGGCCGCCGCCGTGTCCTTGAGCAACTCGACCGGCAGGCCGGTGACACGCTCCGCCTCGGCGCGCAGGTCGCAGTGCTCCCAGCGTTCGGCCAGGGCCGGTGGAAAGTGCAGCAGGTTTTGCCAGCCGCCCATGGACAGTGGCATCGCCAGCCCCATGCCTTGCACCCGCGTCCAACCGTCTTCCCCCAGCCCTCGGCGCAGCGCCTGTACGCGCCGCTCGATCTCACCCAGCACCCGCTCCGGCTCGGGAAAATCGTAAGCACAACAAGAGCGCTGGCGCACTTGGCCGGCGAAGTCCACCAGCAGCACATCCAAGCTGCGCCGCCCGACCTTCACGCCGATGGCATACGCCCCATCCGGGTTCAGCCCCAGCGGCACCGATGGTTGCCCCACCTTGCCGCGCTGCGGCGTCCCTTTGCGCAGCAGCCCGTCATCGATCAGGCGCTTGGTGATCATCGACACGGTTTGCGCCGTCAAATGCGTCAACCGGGCGATTTCGGCGCCCGGCAACGCGCCATGCAGGCGGATGGCCTGCAACACCACACGCTCGTTGTACTGGCGCAAACCGCCCTGGCTGGAGCCACGCGGTTGCAGATGGGGCGCTTCCGCCGAAGGGGCGAAGGCCGTGGGGGCATCAAGGGACAAGGGCTTCTCCGAGCACGCCCTTCTTGAACAGGAAGTTGCCATACGGCTGCAACTCCCCTGTCAGCACGATGGCTTGGGCGCGACGGACGCGATCGTAAAACGCGAACCTCTCGGTGGCCTGGCATTGCACCGCTTGCGCGTGCCCTTCACGCGCCAGCATGTCGATGACGCTGCGTTGCTGCGCGCTTTGGTAACCCTCGGGCGTGCCGCACACCTGCATGTAGGCCACGGGTTGTGTCACCGCTGCATCCAGTGGCATCAGGCTGAGAACCGCTTGCGCCACACGCTCGACATTGGCACCCGGCAGATGCACCAACGGTTTGCTGCCGCCGCCCGGTTCCTGCGCCAAGGTTTTGGCGGTGAAGTTGGCATCGGCGATGATGATTTCGTCGCCGTGGCCCATCTCGGCCAAAATTTTCAGCAGCTCGGGGGTGAGCAGCGGGTCGATGCCTTTGAGCATGGCAACCTCCCAATCAGTGCGCCAGACACTCGGCGGGAATGTCTTCGGGGCGCATGGCGCCCGTCATGACGGCCACGGTGTCGCTCATGCCGATTTTTTTCGGATTGAGGACGGCGGCACGCTTGCCCAGCCGCGCCACATGGATGCGATCCGCGATCTCAAAAACGTGCGGCATGTTGTGGCTGATGAGGATCACCGCCAAACCCCGGTCGCGCACGCGGCGGATCAGCTCCAGCACCATGTTGCCTTCCTTGACGCCCAGCGCCGCCGTCGGTTCGTCGAGGATGACGACGTGTTCGGCAAATGCTGCCGCCCGCGCCACCGCCACGCATTGGCGCTGGCCGCCCGACAGCGTTTCCACCGCCTGCGTCATGCTGCGGATGCCGACTTTCAGGTCGTTCATGCGCTCGATGCTGACTTCCAGCATCTTTTTCTTGTCCAGCTTGCGGAACACCGAACCCATGATCCCCTCACAGCGCAGCTCGCGGCCGAGGAACAGGTTTTCGGCGATTGTCATCGCCGGGGCGACGGCCAAATCTTGGTAAACCGTCTCGATGCCGTGGCGCCGGGCATCGATGGGGCGCTTGAATTGCACCGGGCGACCGTCGATGCGAATCTCGCCCCCATCCGGCACGATGGCGCCCGACAACGCTTTGATGAGCGACGATTTGCCCGCGCCGTTGTCCCCAATCACCGCCAGGATTTCGCCGGCGCGCAGCTCAAAGTCCACCCCATCCAGCGCCGTGACTTGGCCGTAGCGCTTCACCAGGCCCTGGGCCTGCATCACGATGTGCGTCGTGGCCATGTCAGCGGCCTCCCTTGCGCGAAAGTTGATCCACCGTCACCGCCAGAATCACCAAGATCCCCGTGATCAGCACTTGGTATACCGAGGACACGCCCATCAGCGTCAATCCATTGCGCAGCACCCCGACCACGATGGCCCCCGCCAGCGACCCCAGCACCATGCCGCGACCGCCGAACAAACTCGTGCCACCCAGCACCACAGCGGTGATGGCGTCCAGGTTTTCGGTTTGGCCGGCGTTCGGGTCACCCACGCTGGTGCGGGCCACGCTCAACAGCGAGGCGATGCCGTAAAACACCCCGGCCAGCACGTACACGCCCAGCAGCACGCGCTCCGTCGGGATGCCCACCAAGCGCGTGGCTTCCGGGTTGTTGCCCACGGCGTAGACGTGGCGGCCCGAAGCGGTGTCGCGCAGCCAGTACCACACGCCCAGGTAGAGCAGCACCATCAGCACCGTGCCGTGGGCGATGGGCGTGCCGCCGATCTCGAAGGTATTGCCCAGCCAGGTCATGGCATCGGGCACGCCGGAGACGGTTTGTGATTCCGAATACAACTGGGTGACGGCGAAGGCCACGTTCATCGTGCCCAAGGTGACGATGAACGGCGGCAGTTTGATGCGCGTCACCAGCAGGCCGTTGATGAGGCCGAACAGCGTGGTCACGGCCACCCCGGCGAGGATGGCCAGCGGCGTTGGCAGGCCCAGCTCGGTGGCGAATTTGGTCATGACGATGCTGCCCAGCGCCATCAACATGCCGCAGGACAGGTCGATGCCCGCCGTCAAAATGATCAGCGTCTGGCCGATGGCGATGACGCCGACCACCATCACCTGTTGCAAGATCAGGGCGAAGTTGGCGCCGGTGAGGAAGTTGTCGGTCGTCAGGCCGAAGACGACGCAGGCCACGGCCAGGGCGATGAACGGCCCGAGTTGGCTCAGCGGCGGCAGCTTGTGTGCAGAAGTGTTCACGCGAAACATCCTTGAGGATGGGTCAAGGACGGAGGGCGCGGCAGCGTGGGCGCCACGCCCTCCCGAAAAGAAAACGCTCAGAGGGCGACGGGTTTACTTCTTGCCCCAGCACAGGTCGGTGCCGACCTTAACGCTTTGGCTGTCCACGCCCGGCACGGCCTTGGCGGCGATCAGGGCCACGCCGGTATCGACGTAGCCGCTGGCCTTCTTGCCGGTTTTGGCGTACTCGACGCCAGCGGCCACGCCCATCGCGGCCATCTTCAGCGGGTATTGCTGGCTGGTGGCGGCGATCACGCCCTTGCCGACGTTGGCCACGCCCTCACAGCCGCCGTCCACCGACACCACGATCACCTGATCGGCCTTGCCCGCCTTCTTCAGCGCGTTGTAGGCGCCAGCGGCTGCCGGCTCATTGATGGTGTAAACGACGTTGATGGCCGGGTCTTTTTGCAGGCAGTTTTCCATCGCCGTTTGGCCCTTGGCTTGGTTGCCATCGGTGTCGGCGGCGCAGACGGTTTCCGGGGTGGCGGACAGTTCGTTGCTCTTGGCATCGTTCGCCTTGAGCCCGAAACCGTTCATGAAACCGTTGTGGCGCTGGGCGCCCACCGGGTGGCCGGGGAACAGATCCAACATGGCGATCTTGGCCGGCTTGCCGCCCAGCGCCGCCTTGGCGTATTGGCCAATCAGGATGCCGGCCTTGTAGTTGTCCGTGGCGAACAGCGCGTCGGCGCCGTCAAACGGGCTGTCCAGGGCGATGATTTGCACGCCCTTGGCCTGGGCCTTCTTCACTGCCGGCAGGATGGCATCGCCGCTGGAGGTGATGAGGATGGTTTTGGCCCCCGCCGTCACCATGTTTTCGATGGCGGTGATTTGGGCTGCCGTGTCCCCGTCCTTCTTGCCCGAGGCGCTCATCAGCTTGGCGCCGAGTTTCTTGGCTTCGGCTTGCGCGCCTTCCTTCATCTTGACGAAGAAGGGGTTGGTTTCGGTCTTGGTGATCAGGCCGATGATGGGCTGATCGGCGGCAACCGCCGCAGCAGACATCGACAACAACGCAGCGGCAGCAGCGGCGGACAGGGCGGTCTTGAACATGGTGTCTCCAGGTTTCCAGGTCGTTGTGTGGGAAAGATCGACGGGACGGAACGGATTGTGCGCTCCGTCGATTTAATAAATCAAGTTGATTGATTTATGGAAAACCCGCATCACAAACGGAAGGCGAGCGGGCATCCTGCGCGCCATTGCGTGACGTTCTGGAGCTAAAAATCATGTTTGTCGTCTGTGGAGAAGCCCTGTTTGACGTGTTCGCCACCGGCACCACGCCCACCGGCCTGGGGTTGGATGCGCGCATCGGTGGTTCACCGTTCAATGTGGCCGTGGGCCTGAAACGCTTGGAGCAGCGCGTGGCCTTTATGGGGGGCGTGTCACGCGGGTTTTTGGGCGAGCGGCTACTGCAAGCCTTCCGCGACGAGGGGGTGGAAGAAACCTGCGTCCACCGGCTGGATGCGCCGACGACTTTGAGTTTGGTCGGGGTCGATGGGCACGGCGTGCCGTCCTACAGCTTTTACGGCGCTGGGTGTGCGGATCGGCTGCTGCCCCTGACTGCGCTGGACACCCTGCCAGCCGACACCCAGGCCATCCATTTCGGTTCTTACGCCATGGTGGTGGCACCCACCGCCGACGCCCAACGTGCTTTGGTGGCACGGGAGCACACCCACCGCGTCATCGCGTACGACCCGAACGTGCGCCTGAACGTCGAACCGAACCTCCAGGTTTGGCGCGACACGCTGGATTGGATGAGCCACCGCACCCACCTGCTCAAAGTGAGCGACGAAGATCTGGGCTTGCTGTACCCCGGCACCCCGCACGCCGAATTGGCAGCGCGCTGGCGGTCAGCGGGTGTGGCGATGGTGGTGATCACCCGAGGCGGTGACGGGGCCACCGGCTACGCTGCCGAGGGGGAAGTGCCGGTGGCGCCGGTTCAGGTCGAGGTGATCGACACCGTCGGCGCTGGGGACACCTTTCAAGCCGCCATGCTCACCGCGCTGGCCGAACGCGGTGTGTTGAGTGTGGCGGCGCTGCCGCACATCAGCGCCGAAGTGTGGCGGACGGTGCTGAGTTTTGCCGCACAGGCGGCGGCCATCACATGCAGCCGCCGGGGGGCGGATTTGCCGCGTCGGCACGAATTGGCTTGAGACTCACCCAGCACAGTCCTTTGTGCGGCCATCTGCGGCACAGCTTGTTCGATGTCCAGCGCATCGCACGGATCGACGATGGTCAGGCCGAGCAGCGCGCAGCACATCTTCACGTTCAGGTTTTCTTCGGTGATCACCTGATGGATGAAGTCGTAGGCGCAGCGCGTGCCGAACACCGCGTAGGTGGTGGCAAACGGCACCAGCCTGACCTTGGCCATGCCCCCGGCGGCGGCCATGAGCAGTTACTCGGCCATGTCCATCTGGTAGAAGCGGTGGGGGTAAGCCTGTGTGAAGAGGTGCAGGTCAGCACTCAGGCCGACGATCTCGGACCGCCCGGCTGCCAGCGCCACCAAAGCCTTGCCGAAGGGGGACGGTTACGCGTTGCCCTTCCGAGGTGATGGAAGCGATCTTGCGGGGTGCTGGCAGGATATAACGCCGTAGGGTGGTGGCTATTGCTGAGGTGACGACAGGCTCGCCACAGACTTTCTAGACCCCTTCCCGGGGTGCTCCGCCATGCTTCTACAGTTTCCCAGCGTCAGCGCCCGAAGTGCTGTTTGCGTTAAGCCATGCGGCGGACATTACACATATTTTCTCTCTGACCCTTCTGCAAGCGACTGAATACAAGGCACACCGGAAAAGTTTTTGGTCAAAATTACCCGATTCTCTCGATATCGAACGCTCGTGGCCCTTTTTGTTCCTCACGCAATATAAAACTTACCTGCGCCCCATCGAGCAAAATCTCTTCACCACTTGCGTCTGAACGGTAGAAAAAAACATCTTTTCCTTTAGATCGGCGGATGAAGCCGAAACCCTTCAGCGGATAGTAGCAACGAATGCTGCCAGAAACCCTGGAATCAGGCTCATTAGCCATAAATTGCCTCTTCCTTCTTCATTTTCGGGACGTGACTGCTAAGTCGAGCGTGAAGTTCCTTCGCTAGCTTTGGGTCAGTTCGGCTAACAATGTTCACTCTGTACCTGGCTTGATAAAAACGCTGAATATAAACCGCAGTCTCTCGGCTACGTAGCGGAGTTTTACAAACTGCCGCGACAATTTTCTGTGTTCGCTTTATTTCAATCGGCGAGTACAGTGGAGCGCACAAACGCAAAGCTACTCTGAAACGATTCGCTTCGCGATGCTTCAACTGAGACAGCATTGCCACACGACCAGAGGTTCGGTCATGTAGCTTGTGGAATTCGGGCGAAGTTCTTTCGACTTTTGATTCGCGGATGCAGCGACGAACTTCAGTGCGAATGCTAGCGCGCTCATCTCGCTTTACCCTCGGTTCACCGAGATTTAGCCAGAGTCCAGTCACCTCCATCAATTCCGCAGAGTTGTTCTTTGAAGTGACCTTCGTTTTTCGCCGTTTCGGTTTGAAGCCCTTGCATTTCAGCATTTCCGCTACTTGCACAACCAAAGATTCAATCCGTTTTTTCGCCAAGGGGTGCGGCGAAGAAATTGAAATATCATCGGTCAGGCGGCTGTAAATCAGCCCCTCATGGCGAAGATTGGATACAAGCCGATGTTCGATGTCGTGCAATGCAAGATTTGCAATGTAAGAACT
Organism: Vitreoscilla filiformis; assembly: GCF_002222655.1. Taxonomy (GTDB): domain Bacteria; phylum Pseudomonadota; class Gammaproteobacteria; order Burkholderiales; family Burkholderiaceae_C; genus Ideonella; species Ideonella filiformis. The sequence continues at coordinate 1,390,946 of NZ_CP022423.1, forward strand.
TGTGCATGCGCCCTGAGGTACATGCCCGTCTTTAGTGCAAAGATCAGCCAACAAACTAGCCACTTCTTGCGGGAAACGGAATAGGTTCTTGAAGATGTTCAGAACTGCTTCCCTTTTAATGGAGGGGAAGAAGTTCTCAACATCCATTGCAACAATTACATGCGCCCTTGAGTGGCTCCGCGCATTCTGCACATAGTTGCGTTCCTTGATACTGCCGAATAGATAGCTCGGATACTGCACCCGCTCGAAAATATGTCGGTTGATTCGACGCTGGATGATCTTCAGTTCCTCAGTCGGCCCTGAGACAGTCCGGAAGCTGCCATCGCGCTTTGGGATGTCAAAGTCGCGGTAGTGGCCAGACACAGCGCCCGCGAGTGTGCGCAACTGTTGCGCGGAGAGCGAAAGCGAGCGTGCCAGTGCATCGACGGATGCAATCGGCGTTCCGTTAAAGATTGGTCGCATGGAAAGAAACAGACACCTACTTAACTGAACAGACCGATGATCCATTCAAGCAAAGATTTAGCGGAATCATATGCCCGGTAAAGGGTGTTGAAATCCGCGAGATAGCGAAGAGCACCGCGTGCAATTCCACCCCATTCAAGCTGAGTGAAACCGCTCTTTTTAGCGATGTTGCCATCGCAATTACACGAACTTGACTTATTGGGCTTGCGCTCCATAGTAATCTCCTAAAAGGTTTGGGTTTGGCCACACAAACTATTCGTGTGGTTCGCTCAACTTCGGAGATCGGTAGGAAATAACAACTCTTCGTGCTCAGGTGTCTGCACATTCGCTCAACAACGGTGTACACCGGTTGCGGTCTTCTCGCCCCCTGGAGAGAGGGCATCGCCGCAGTCGGGGCATCCGGGTCTAGCCTCGCACGCACGACCGAGCCTCTTGCGAGGCCAAGTAATGACAGGTAAGGCGCCTTTTTCAAGGCATAGACTTTCCTACCCAAGTTCGCAAATTTTCAAAGAACAGCAGATCGGACTTTCGCCCGAAGACGCCAAAAGACGTAGGCCGATATTAGCACGATGTGGCTGATGCTGCATCTGCGCGGGTTTGCGCAGGCCTGCCCGGAAATCACGCTCAATCTTTCAGCTGCACACGCGCCCAGCGACTTTGCGCTGGGCCAAGCCGACATCGACATCTGTTACGGCGTGCCGCACTGGCCCGACTTGGTGAAGGAGCCTTTATTCGAGGAGCACATCGTGCCGCTGGCCAGCCCCGCGTTCATCTGCGAGCATGGTCTCAAAAAACCTGAGCAGTTGTTGGAGCTGCCGCTCATCCAGAGCAATGTGAGCGTGGTGCAGTGGTCGGACTGGTTTGCCGCCTACACCTCACAGCGGGCGCCCGACCACTTTGCTGTGCGATTCGATCGGGCGCAGATGTCGCTGGATGCGGCCACACAAGGGCTGGGCGTGGCCTTGGAAAGCGCCACCATTGCCGGAGGCCACATCGCCTCGCGCCAGCTCAAACCGGTGTTTGGGCTGGACAAAGCCATCAAGGTGAAGGCCCATTTCGCGGTTTACCCCCTCGCCATGCCAAGCGGCCTGCGGTGGAAGCTTTTTTGGCTTGGTTGCATGGCGAGGCCGCTCAGCGCGCCGCGCCCACCACCCGGATCGCGTAGGCGTTGATCGGCCCGAACATCCACTTGCCGGCCACGCCGACGGTGGCTTTCTGGAACAAAGTTTTGTCCACCGTGCTGACCTGCATGCCTCGCGCTTTGAGGTCTTGCAGGTGTTGCGCTTCGGTTTCCTGGAAGCGGCGGCGCTGGAAGGCGGTGGCTTCGGTGGCCGCTTCCTGGACGGCCCGGCGATCCGCTTCGGGCAGGCGCTCCCAGGCGGTGCGCCGGATGATCAGCGGGCTCATCTGGAACTGGTGGCCGGTCAAACTCAGGTACTTCTGCACTTCGTAGAACTTGCTGGCGTGGATGTTGGCGATGGGGTTTTCCTGCCCATCCACCTTGCCTTGTTTCAGGGCGGCGTACAGGTCGGCGAAGCGCATTTGTCGCGGTTCGGCGCCGAGGGCTTGCATCACGTCGGTGAGCACGCCATCGGGGGGCACGCGCATGCGCAAATCGCCCAGATCACTGGGTTTGATGATGGGGTGTTTGTTGTTGGTCATGTGCCGGATGCCGTTGTCCCAGTAGCCCAGCACGACAAACCCTTGTGCAGCACTTTTCTCGGCCAGCTCTTTACCCAGCGGGCCGTCCAGCAGTTTGAAAGCCCGGGCCGAACTGCTGAACAGAAACGGCAGGCCATACGCTGCATACTCCGGCACCAGCGCCGCGATGGGCCCCTGGGAGTTGACCGACATGTCCAACGTGCCGGCCCGCAAGGCGGCCAGCATGGCCACATCGTCCCCCAACTGGGCGGAGTGCGCCACTTGCACCTCGATGCGCCCTTGGGTTTTGACCTTGACCGCCTCGGCAAATTTGACGGCAGCCTCATGGCGCGGGTTGCTCGGTGCGGCGCCGTGGCCCAGTGTGAGTTTGAGGGGTTGGGCCAGGGCGGAGTGGCAGGCTTGCAGTCCCAGCCACAGCCCGAGCGCCAACTTGAGCAGTGCGGTGCGCATGGGCGGTCTCCAGCAAGATCGGGTCGGGCCAGAGTACGCCATCCGACGTCGGGTGTCAGCCCAGCCAACCCCTGACGTCCGGTGCGCGTCGCGCTGCGTTCAGGTGCCGATCACCCCCCCATCTGTTTTGGTAATGACCACCGTGGCGGAACGTGGTCGGCCTTGGCCGTCCGGCCAGCGTGACACCTTCAAAGGTTGCGCTGGGTCGCTGCGCTCGCTGGTGGGTTCGCCGGGATGTTGGATGTTGATGAACATGGCGCGCAAATCCGGCGTGGTGCAGATGCCCGTGACTTCGCACCCATTCGGGCCGACCAAAAAGCGCCGCACTTCGCCCGTCTCTGGGTTGCAGGCCAGCATTTGGTTGTTGGGCAGATGGGCATAGTCCCCTTTGCCCAGCGTGAACGTCGAAACGTCGGTCTGGATCCACAGCACCCCGCGAGGATCGACCCACAAACCATCCGGGCTGCCAAATACATCCCCTTGGATGTTGCCTTGGGCTTCGTTGCGTGACAGTTGCCGGTCGCCGGCCAACATGAGGTGATCCCAGCGGAAGCGCTGGGCGGCCAAATCCCCTTGCTCGCGCCAGCGGATGATCTGGCCCATGGTGTTGTTCGCACGCGGGTTGGCCGCATCGACGCCGGGCTGACCCGGTTGGCCGCGCAAACTGTTGTTGGTCAGGGTGCAGTACACCGTTTGGGTGAGCGGATCGACGGCCGTCCATTCCGGGCGATCCATTTTGGTGGCGCCCAGCAGATCGCTGGCTTGGCGGGTTTTGATCAGCACCGTGCCTTGGCTGTCGAACCCGTTGGCGGCGGTGAGTGGCCCTTGGCCATGCACCAAGGGCAACCAATCGCCGGAGCCATCGGGGTTGAAACGGGCCACGTACAGCGTGCCGTGATCCAGAAGGTCGCGGTTGGCGGCGGCCCCGCCGGGGCGTACCGCGTCGCGGCTGACGAATTTGTAGAGGTATTCGAAACGGGCGTCTTCACCCATGTAGACCACCACGCGGCCATCGGCGGTTTGGGCCACTGTCGCGCCTTCGTGGGCGGCGCGGCCCAGGGCGGTGCGCTTGATGGGGGTGTGGGTTGGGTCGAGCGGGTCGATTTCCACCACCCAGCCAAAACGGTTGAACTCGTTGGGGTGCTGGCGGGCGTCGAACCGGGGTTCGAACTCGTGCCAGCGGTAGAAACTGCCGCCTTTTTTCAGGCCCCAGCGCTGTTGGTGGGCATCGGGCTGCGCGGGGCCTTCGAAGTAGTTGACGAAGTTTTCTTCGCAAGTGAGGTACGTGCCCCAGGGCGTTTGGCCATGGGCGCAGTTGTTGAACGTCCCCAGGACATGGCGCCCACTCGGATCGGCTGCCGTTTGCAGCAAGGGATGGCCAGCGGCGGGGCCGCTCAGGGTCATTGGTGTGCTGGCCGTGATGCGCCGTGCGAAGCGAGAGGGACGCACCACCTCCCAGCCTTGTGCGCCCGCCCGCACCTCGATCACCGAGACGCCATGGGCCGCCATCGATTTATGCACTTTCTCGGCGGACCATGTTTGCATGCCGTCGCTGTGCAGCAAGCCGTCATCGACATACTCGTGATTGAGGGCCAGCAGCCCGCGTTGGGCGCCGTCCAGCGGGAAGTAGGCCATGCCATCGTGGTGCATGCCGGCTTGCTGGGCTTGTTCGGCGGCGGTGTTGCTGGCGTCGGCGTGGAAGCTGGGCTGGCCAGTGGTCAAGCCGGTGGCGTCGCCCCAGCGGTACAGCACCTGGGCGCGGTAGCCCGCCGGGACGGTGACGCTGTCTTGTGCCTGCATGGTCACGCTGGCAAAACCGAGCTGGCGCGGTGCAGAGCCCAACACCGGGGATTGCGCACAGCCACTCAGCCCCAGCGAAGCCAGCCACGTTCCGCCCAGCGTGGCCAAACCGCCCTGCACAAAACGCCGCCGCGCCAAACCACTGACCCCGTGGATGCTGGGATTGGTGCTGCGGTTGGAGTCTTCGAGGGGAGGGCGTTGCAAGGGGGTTGGCATGGGAGGCTCCTGTGTGTTGCTGCTATTTGGAATGAATCGAACCGTTCATCATCTCTTTGGCTTGTGACACGCCAATAAAAACCCCGTGGCTCCCCCTTGAAGTGAACTTGCTGGGGCGTGTGCATCGCCGCACATGACCCTTGCCAACTTGCATACCGGGAACGCCCGTCGGGCCGCGATACTGCCGCCCCACCATGCAAGCCATCCTCGCCGTTACGTTGCCGTTTTTCACTTTGGTGCTGTTGGGGTGGTTCGCTGCACGGCGAGGGTGGTTGCCGGAGTCGGCGGTGCCGGGGTTGAACAGTTTTGTGCTGTTTTTCGCGCTGCCGGCCCTGCTGCTGCGCTTTGGCATGAGCACGCCGGTGATGGAATTGCTCAATCCTGTTGTGCTGGGGGTGTATCTGCTGGCGGGGGCTGCGATCGTGGCCCTCACGGTCGCCCTGACATGGCGTGAGCCTCAATGTGCGCTGAAAGATGCGTCGTTTGGTGCGCTGGTGGCAGCATTTCCCAACTCGGGTTTCATGGGCGTGCCGCTGTTGGTGACGCTGCTGGGGCCTGCGGCGGCGGGGCCTGTCATCTGCACGGTGTTGGCGGACATGATCATCACCACGTCGGTGTGTGTGGGTTTGGCCGAATCACGCGGGCCGGTGCAGCCGGGGCAGCTTGCCCGAGATCATGGCCCCCGGGCGGCGGCTTTGAAGGCGTTGCGGGGGGCGCTGTCCAATCCGTTGCCGTGGTCGATTGCGGTGGGGGTGGGGATGGGTTGGCAGGGCTGGGTGTTGCCGGGGCCTTTGTGGCGTGTGGTGCAGTTGCTGGCGGACGCTGCGACGCCGGTGGCGTTGTTCACCATTGGGGCGGTGTTGTGGCGTTCTGGGTCGGCGGCGCGGGCCAGTGGGCGTCGTGCGGCGCTGGGCAGTTATGTGCCGGTGGCGTTGATCAAGCTGATCGTGCATCCCTTGGCGGTGGGTGGTTTGGGATGGTGGGCGCAGCGCCAGGGCCTGCCGCTCAGCCCGTTGCAGTGGATGGCGCTGACTTTGGTGGCGGCGCTGCCGAGTGCCAGCAATGTTTCGCTGCTGGCCGAACGCTACGGGGCTGACAACGGGCGCATCGCCCGCATCATTTTGGCCAGCACAGTGCTGGCGTTTGGCAGTTTTTCTGCGCTGGCGTGGTGGTTGGGTGTGCAGCCCACGGCGCCAGATGGCGCCCCTCTCCCCAACCCCTCTCCTACAAGGGGCGAGGGGCGTTGAAGGCGGGCTGTCTTCCCGCTGTGCCCAGCGTTTCCAGCCCCCACCGCCATCGCTCAATCGGTGCCGGGCGGCTGGGTGTCCATCCACGCACGGGCCGAGCGCAGATGCTCAGGCACCGGGGTTTTGTAACGCTGGTTGCGCCCCAGGGCTTCGTGGGTTTCGATCTTCACGAACAGCTCCGCCAATTTGCCTTGCAACCGCACCGAAGCCAGGTGGTAATCCGTGTTGAGAATTTGCTTGGCCTGTTCGCTGTGGCCCATCTGGGCGGCGTACAGCACCTGGGCCGCCAGGTAGTGGAAGCGCGAGTGCGCCGAGGTCAAAGCATTGAGCAAGGGGTCGGTGCCATGCAAGCGCCGTCCTGGGCCTTGCAGCCATTGGCCTAAATCGCACAAATCGTCGCGGGCGACCTGCCGGGCCGACAAACGCTCCTTGGTCGGCTTGTCGATCAAGGCCGTCAGCCGGCCGCGCCACGCCTGGTGAACACGGATGGCAGCGACAAAATCCAACCCCCCAGCGGCTTCCTTGGCGTTGGCCTCGTCCTCCTCGTTTTCGGCATGGAGTTGGGCCAGATCCTGCATCAAGCGACTGTCCTGCATCAGCATGGTCGTCGGGCCGTTGGTGTCCATGCGACTGGTGGTGGCGAAGTCGGAGGAGAGCGCGGAGCGCGAAGGGCGTCCGACTTTGGTGCGCAGCCAGTCCCAGAGTTTCATGCGCGTGTCCTGATGATGCAAAAGGTAAAGAAGGGCGAAGGGGCCAGTCGCCTTCCCGGGCGACGATACACCAAGCACTTCGCGTTCTTAGCAAGTCGATGGCCAGCACGGCCAGGCGGGTTTCCAGGTGAAATTTGACAAAAAACTAGGGGGGTGTGAACCCGACAGAAACTTGTGTTGAAACAGCCTCACGTCAGCCCGGCCTCCCCACAATCGTCCGTTTGCCCGGCCGACAGGACAACAGCAATTCAACCAGGGGACAGCCGCCGTGCCTTCCGCATTCAATTTCAACAGTTCACCCTTTGATTGCCTCACCAGCGACGAGCGCCAACTCGTGCGCGACAACATCGACATCGCCTATTTCCGCGAAGGGGACGTGATTCTGGAGCCTGGCGTGGCTCCGACGCATCTTTTTGTGGTCATCAAGGGCGTGGTGCGTCAGATGGACGGCGACGAATTGGTCGTCACCTACGGGCCCGAGGACAGTTTCGATGGCCGGGCACTGGTGTCGGGCAAAGTGTCGGGGCGATTTGTCGCTGCCGAGGAAGTGCTGGCCTACGAACTCAAGCGCGAGGCCGTCAACGAGCTGATTTCCAGCAATGCCACGTTCGGGGCGTTGCTGTTTGCGGATTTGTCGAACAAGCTCAGCGCCCTGTCCCAGCGTGGAAGCCAGCATGAGATGCAATCCATCACGCTGGCGCGGGTGCAGCAAGCCACCGTGCGGCCCGTGCGCGAGGTGGACGCGACGTTGGACATCGTCAGCGTTGCCCGCCTGTTCCAGACGCAGCGCATCAACCACGTCCTGGTGCGCGATGCGGCCAGCGATCCGCCTCGCTTGGGGCTGTTTTCCACCACGGGTTTGCAAGCGGCCATCCTGCATGGCACCCCACTGGATCGGCTCACCGTGGGCGAGCTGGCCACCTACCAATTGGTGAGCGTGCGGCCCGAAGACTATCTGTTTGACGCGCTGGCCACCATGATTCGCCATCGCGTGCGCCGGGTGGTGGTGGTGCAGGAGCAGCGCATTTCCGGCACGCTGGATCAGCTCGATTTGCTGGGGTTCTTGTCCAATCACTCGTACCTGATCACGCGCCAAATCCAGGATGCGGAGGATTTGTCCACCCTCAAAGAAGCCGCGCAACAGATCACGGATCTCATTGCGCTGCTGCACAGGGGCGGCACCCAGGTCCGCATGATCGCCCGGTTGGTACAGGAACTGAACGCCCAACTGTTCGAGCGCACCTGGCAGTTGGTGGCGCCTCACGCCTTGGTGGCCAACTCGTGCCTGTTCGTCATGGGCAGCGAGGGGCGGGGAGAGCAGTTGCTCAAAACCGACCAAGACAACGGGCTGGTGTGGCGCGATGGCTACGAGCCTCCCGCCAACCTGGCCGAAATTTGCCAGCGCTTTTCGGATGCGCTCACCGATTTTGGTTACCCTGAATGCCCCGGGCGCATCATGATCAGCAACCCCGAGTGGCGCCAGAGCGCGGGGGATTTTGGCCAAACCGTGCGGCGCTGGCTGCTCATGCCATCGGCGGAGAGCTTGATGGCCCTGGCCATTTTCATTGACGCCCATGCCGTGTGCGGGGACGCCAATTTGCTCGAAGGGGTGCGCGACGAGGTCTTCAATCTGCTGATGGACAACGACGCGCTGATGGCCCGCTTTGCCGGCTCGATCAATGCGTTCGACATGGCGTCGGGCTGGTGGAACCGGCTGCTGTCCCTGGGCGATGACAACCTGCTGGACTTGAAGAAAGCCGGCACCTTCCCACTGGTGCATGGCGTGCGCAGTTTGGCGCTGGCGCATCGCATCAACGCCACCAGCACCGTGGCGCGCATCGAAGCCCTGGCCGTGGCCGAGCGCCTGCCCGCCGACCTGGCCGGCGAGCTGCTGGACAGCCTGCACTTTTTCATGGGCCTCAAGCTCAAAGTCGGCCTGGCTGCTTTGGCGCGGGGCGAAAAACCTGGCGGCATCGCCATGGACCAACTCAGCAGCCTCGACCGCGACTTGCTCAAAGACGCGCTGGGGGTGGTCAAGCGCTTCAAAAACATGCTGTACCAGCGTTTCCGTCTGGACATGCTTTGAACCGTTTTGCTTCCTGATCCCCAGGCCTCGCCATGACCCAGCCCCGTTCCTCACTCTTGTTGGCCCCTCCACCGCTGTGGCAGCGCCCCTGGCTCTCGCTCAAGCGGGAGTGGATGCTCTACCACTTGGGGGATCAGCGCTTTCGCTTCATGTACGACCCGCCCCCGGACGACGAATGGGTGTCCGTGGACTGCGAAACCACGGGCCTGAACCCGCGCACCGACCAGATCATTTCCATCGGTGCTGTGCGCATCAAAGGCCATCGGGTGATGACCAGCGAGCGCTTGAGCCTGTTGGTCAAGCCGGACAAAGCGATCTCCGCCGAGGCCGTCAAGATCCACGGGCTGCGCGAACGCGATGTCGCCAACGGGCTGGAACCCGACGAAGCCATGCGCCAGTTGCTGCATTTCATTGGCTCGCGTCCGCTGGTGGGGTATTACTTGGAGTTCGACGTCGCGCTGATCAACCGGGCCATTTTTCCGATGCTGGGGGTGTTCCTGCCGCAGCCGAAGGTGGAGATTTCCGCGCTCTACTACGGATGGAAGCAGCGCAACCTGCGCGTCTACGAACACGGTGCCAGTATTGATCTACGTCTAGCGACGCTGATGTCGGACCTCCAGTTGCCCACGCGCCATGCTCACGACGCGGTTAACGATGCCATCATGGCGGCCTTGGCCTTCGTCAAGCTGCGGCGCCTGTTGGAGACTCCGTCGGACAAGGCCGTGTGAGTCACAGAAAGAGCGGCAATGGGCATGATCAAATGGTTGCGGGCCAAAGCGGCCCGGGCGCGTCGGCACGGCGACAGCGCGGCCAAGGCAGTGGAAACGACGGCCAGCGAACTCGGAGCTGGTTCCACGTTGAATCCCCACGATCATGAGGACGATCTGCCCGATGGGGAGGCCCAGGCCGGTGGGCTGGACTTTGTGGCCGCGATTCGCGCCCACCAAGCTTGGAAGGGGCGCCTGCTGGGTTACGTCCAAGGCCAGAGCACCGAAACCTTCGATGCCGCTGAGGTGGCGCGTGATGATGTGTGCGTATTGGGCCACTGGTTGCATGGCCCGGGCTGCCAAGTGTTGGAAGATCCCGCGCTGCTGCCGGAGCTGAAGGCCGCGCACGCGCAGTTCCACCAGTTGGCTGGGCAGATCGTGCAGGCCATGCAGGCGGGGGACGTCGCCACCGCCCAGCACCTCATGGCGACCGATTACCACCGCGTGTCGGTGCGGATGCAAGGCAAGTTGGCCGAGCTGTTTCTCATCGCGGCGCCCCCCGAATCCACCTCTGCCACCGCTTGATCTGGTTCCCTTAGGTGCGTTCCGCTTGGCGAGCGCGGCGTTTGCGGGCAGCGCGTGACAGCAGTGGCACCACCACCCGAGGTGAACGCAGCCGCTGGCGGCGAGCCAAGGCGATCAGGCGCTCGGTTTCTTCGGCGGCGCTCAGGAACGGAGCGTAGGCTTTGTCCGCGCCCATGATGTGCTGAATCAGCCATTCCTTGAGCAGTGAGACCACCTCGCCGCCTTGGGAGCGTCCAGCCTCGTGGTCGGTGAGCATGTGCATCACGCGGCGGGTGAACTGGTCATGCAGGGCCTTGTGGGCCTGGGCATGGGGATAACGGTAGCGTTCGAACAGCACTTCTTCGGCAACGAAGTGGTTCACCGTGTAGTCCATCAGCCCTTCCAGCACCTGGCCTATCAGGGCCCGGTCGGGTTCGTGCGTGGCCAGTTCGGTGTGCAGGGCGTTCAGGGTGTCCACCAGCCAGTGGTGCTGGGCGTCAATGGCCGGTAGACCCAGCGAGAGGTCACGGCTCCAGGGCATGAAGATCATGGCGAAATCCTCGTGAGGGGGGTTTTGCTTCAGTGACCGGACTTGTACGTGGCGATCGCGGCCCCGGATTTGACGCGGGTCAGCCTGGGAGTGTCACCCCCCAAAACGGCACCCGATGGCTTTAGAACGCGGTGTAGCGCCCCGGCTTGTGGTTGACCGCCAGTGCAAAGTTCATCGCCCCCGCAGCGAGCAGGGACAGCGCCAACTGCCGCCAGCTTAACCACGGGGACGCAGCCAGCAAAATGCTGGCATCGATCAGCAGTTGCACCACGCCGGCCCGCCAGCCAAAGCGCTCTTGGCACCAGAGCACCAGCACGTTCAACCCCCCGACGCTGGCCCGATGGCGGAACAAGATGATGAAACCCGTCCCCACCAACAAGCCACCTGCCACGCTGGAGAACACCGGCTCGATGGCTTGCAGGTGCAGCCCCAGCCGCAGGTTTTCGGTCAGCAGCGTCAGCAGCCCGACGGCGGCCATGGTTTTGAGCGTGAAATGTCGCCCCATGCGCTGCCACGCCAGCACGTAAAACGGCAGGTTGATGAGGAAGAACATCGGCCCGAACGGTTCACCAGTGGCGTAGTGCGCCAGCAGCGCCAAGCCGACGGTGCCGCCCGTCATCAACCCCAGGCTCTTGAACAGCGCCAAGCCCAGGCTGATGAACAGCGTGCCGGTGATCAGCGCTTGCACGTCCTCGAACGTGCTGTGGCGTTGCACGTCAGCGGACACGGGGCTTCACCAGGCTGGCGGCCAGCTTGGCTTGGCTGCGGGCGACTTCGACATCGGCGTCATGCACCAGCGCCACGCCCATGCGGCGCTTGACGAAACTTTCCGGCTTGCCAAACAAGCGCACCTCGGAGTTGGGCACCGCCAAAGCGGCTTCCACCCCGTCGAACACCACGCCGGTGGCATCGACCCCGCCATAAATCACCGCACTGGCCCCTGGGCTCTTGAGGGCTGTACTCACCGGCAGGCCCAAGATGGCGCGGGCGTGCAGCTCGAACTCGTTTTGCCATTGGGTGATCATCGTCACCATGCCGGTGTCGTGCGGGCGCGGGCTGACTTCGCTGAACCACACCCGATCGCCCTTGACGAACAGTTCCACGCCGAACAGACCTTGGCCGCCCAGGTCGTCCGTCACCGCCTTGGCGATGCGTTGGGCTTCGGCTTGCGCCGCAGGGCTCATCGGGTGCGGCTGCCAGCTTTCGACATAGTCGCCGCTCACCTGCACGTGGCCAATGGGGGCGCAGAAGTGGGTTTGCACGCTGCCGTGGGTGTCCAGAGCGCGCACGGTCAGCAGGGTGATTTCGTAATCGAAATCGATGAACCCTTCCACGATGACGCGGCCATGGCTGACGCGGCCACCGGCCATGGCGTAGTCCCAGGCTTTTTGCACATCGGCGGGCCCGTCGATTTTGCTTTGGCCCTTGCCCGAACTGCTCATCACTGGTTTGACGATGCAGGGATACCCGATGCCCCCGTCGATGGCGGCTTGCAGCTCGGCCAGCGTGTCGCAAAACTGGTAGGGGCTGGTGGGCAGGCCCAGCGTTTCGGCAGCCAAGCGGCGGATGCCTTCACGATCCATGGTCAGCCGGGCGGCGCGGGCCGTCGGGATGACGCGCACGCGGCCTTCGGCTTCCAGCGCTTGCAGCTCGGGGGTGGCGATGGCCTCGATTTCCGGCACCACCAGATCGGGCCGTTCGGCTTCGATGAGCGCCCGCAAGGCGGTCGGGTCGCTCATGGTGATGGTGCGGGCGTGGTGGGCGACTTGCTGGCCCGGGGCGTTGTCGTAGCGATCCACCGCGATGGTTTCAACACCCAGGCGTTGCAGGGCGATCAGCACTTCTTTGCCCAATTCGCCTGAGCCCAGGAGCATCACGCGGGTGGCTGAAGGCGACAGGGGAGTTCCAAGTGTCGTCATGATGAGAAATTCCGCAAATCAGAGGGCGTGAATTGTCCCCTTGTGGACGTCGGGCCTGCATCGAGATGCCCCTGGGGGTTTGTGTGTCAAACCGATGTCAGGATCTGCGCGGGGACTGGACAAGCCTTGAGGCACATCAAGGATGGCCTTGCAAGGCGTTTTGATGATGATCGCACTCGTTTTCCCGGATTGCAGGAAGCTGTTTATGTTCCAGTTGCTCAAGATTTTTTTCGGTGTTGATGAAGCCACCGATACCCGCCCGCCGTCAGATGTGGACATGCGCGAGGCCATGCTGGGCTTGGACATCGACATGGCAAAGTCTGCCCACGAGAACTGGAAGCTGCGGCTGGAGGCGTATTTGGCCGGACGCTCGCAGGAAGCGTTCTCCCCAGAAACGATTTGTTTTGACGATCGGTGCGACTTGGGCCGCTGGATCCACGGCCCCGGCAAAACCAAGCTGGGGCGCTTCCCCGGTTTCACCGCCTTGACCAGCCACCACAAGATGTTCCACTACGCCGCCTCCAACGTGGTGGCGTTGTACCAAGCGGGGCGGATGGAAGAAGCCCAGCGCATGCTGGAGCACCAGTTGGCCGAGTTCTCCAAAAACGTCACCCAGGATTTGGACAGTCTCCAACAGGTGGCGTCGTACGCCATCCAGCGGCGGCAGGCGCAGGCCCAGCAAGCGCACTATTTCTGAGCCAGCCCTCGCTGCCTTGATACGGCTCAAGACTGGTGGGCGGCGGTGGATCATCATGAGACCATGTCCATTGTGCTGATCCACTGTGCCCGCCATGTCGCAAGAATCTTCCCCTGAGCTGTCCTCCAAGTCCTCGTCCCGGGCGTCGTCGTCGCGCTCTTCCAGTCCTCGGGCCGATGCGCCCGTGCGCAAGAAGGCCCGCAGCAAAGCGCCGCCAGCACCGCCGGTCGCCGCCAGTGTGACCCCCGAAGAAAGCAGCGTGACCGCCGCCATCGAAGGTGCGCGTGCGGTGCAAGTCGAAGTGGCCCGCGAGCTGCTGGCCAGCCAGCAGCCCGACCGGCTGACCCAGTTCAAAACGCTGCTGGCGGGCGCCTCGCCCGACGATGTGCGTGCGCTGCGCCGGGCGTTGCAACAAGTGGAACCCTCGCGCCCCGTGGGGACGGTGGATCCAGACATGGAGCTGTCCAGCCGCTGGCGTGATGGGGCGTACCCCTACAAGAACCGCCTGTCGCGCAAGAACTACGAGCAGCAGAAGTACCGCCTGCAAGTTGAGCTGCTCAAGCTGCAAGCGTGGGTGAAAGAGACCGGAGCGCGTGTCGTGATCCTGTTTGAAGGCCGGGACGCGGCTGGCAAGGGCGGCACGATCAAGCGTTTCATGGAACACATGAACCCACGCGGCGCACGGGTGGTGGCCTTGGAAAAGCCCAGCGAAGTCGAACGCGGCCAGTGGTATTTCCAGCGCTACATCTCGCATCTGCCGACGCGTGGGGAGATCGTGCTGTTCGACCGCAGTTGGTACAACCGTTCGGGCGTCGAGCGCGTCATGGGCTTTTGCTCGCAGACCGAGTACGACGAGTTTTTGCGCCACGCGCCTGAGTTTGAGCGCCAATTGGTGCGCTCGGGCATCCACCTGTTCAAATTTTGGTTCTCGGTCAGCCGGGACGAGCAGCGCCGGCGCTTCAAAGAGCGCCAACTGCACCCGCTCAAACAGTGGAAACTCAGCTGGAGAGAGGGCATCGCCGCAGTCGGGGCATCCGGGGCGCCAACTGCACCCGCTCAAACAGTGGAAACTCAGCCCCATCGACATGGCCAGCCTCGACAAGTGGGATGACTACACCCGCGCCAAAGAAGCCATGTTCCTCCATACCGACACGTCCGATGCGCCCTGGACGATCATCAAGTCGGACTGTAAGAAGCGTGCGCGCCTCAATGCCATGCGCTACGTGCTGCACCGCATGCCTTATGCCAAGAAGGGGCAGTCCACCATTGGGCCGGTGGATCCGCTGATCGTGGGGCGGCCATCGTTGGTGTCGAGCATGGTGGACGACCCCTTGGTGTCGGTGTCAGATGCGGGATAACCCTGACGCATTTCTTGTCTTGTAACAAAGACTTTCAATTTGGGCGGACAATCGGACGCGTTGAGTCCAACCCTGAAAGACGGCCATGTCAACGAACGTCCGCCTGATTGCCACCGCACTGACCAGCTTGGCCATGGCCACGGCCAGTGCTGGAACGTCCCTCACCGCTGCTGAGGTGATCAACCAGTTCAACTTGGTGACGCTGGGTGACGCCACGATCGATTCGCATGTGGACGGGCGCAGTTACATCGGGGGCAACCTCACGGGCAACGGCGCCGTGTTCGCCATGCACCCGAACGACATGCCCAGCTCCAGCTTCGCCGGCCTGACGGTGGACGGCTCAGCCAGCGGCCTGAGTGTGACAGCGGGCGGTGCCACCATCCTGGGCAACCTCAGCAACAGCAACATCAACAGCGGCGCCAGTGTGATCACGGGCAACGCCAGCAACACCAACTTCAATGGGTCGGGTGGCTCGTATGTGTATGGCACCAAGTCGGGGGTCAACACCAACAGCGGCACGATGAACGCCACGGCGGCGGCGACCCAAGTCAGCACCGCCCAATCGACCGACTTTGCCAGCGTGCTGGAAAGCACCAGCGATGGGCTGCAAGCGCTGTCCTCCACCGGCAGTTACTGGACGGTGTCGGGCAACCGCGTCACCTTCACCGCCGTGGCCAACGCCAACGGCCTGGCCGTGTTCGACCTCACCGCCGTGGACGACACGCTGCTGCGCTACGGTGAATTCCAATTCAACCTCGGCAACGCCAGTACCGTGGTGTTCAACTCCGACGTGACCTCGGCCACGATCAACGCCAACTTCCTCAACGGCAGTGCAGCGGCGATCGGCTCCAAGACGATCTGGAACTTCTACAACGCCAGCAACCTGACGTTCAACACCCAGTTCGGCGGTTCGGTGCTGGCCACCGATGCCACCATGACGAACTACAACAACATCGAGGGCGGGGTGTTCGTCGATCGCATCACCCAGCGCGGTGAGATCCACTTGCAGCCGTTCAAGGGGGATCTGAACATGGCGCTGGCATCGGCGTCGGTGTCCTCGGTGCCGGAACCCAGCGCTTGGGCGTTGATGGCCGCCGGCGTGTTGGTGCTGATCAACGTGGGGATGCGTCGCGGCAGCCGCCGGGACTGACATCTTTCCAGTCTAGGGTTTTCCCTGAACCCCACCCCCGGGGCGGGCATGCGGCGGCAGCCTGCGGCCCAGGGGGGGTCTCCTAAAATTAAGCGGTATGTGCCAAGCCCCCCCATGTCTGGGGTGAGGAGAGCGCAGCGCTTCAGGAGACCCAGCCATGCCGGACATCATCGAGCCCGTCCCGGGCCATTCGCCCGATGCCCCCGTTTGCGGCACCTCCTCAGACGCCGCATCCGAGGCAGCGTCTGAGGCGGCGCTGTCCATGCCGGGCGCGTTGCTGAGGCGCCAGTTCATGGTGGCCATCGGTGCTTCGGCGGGCGGCTTGGAGGCGCTGTCGGTGCTGATTTCGCACCTGCCTGCCGATTTGGGCGTGCCGTACGTCATCCTTCAGCACCTGTCTCCCACCTACCGCAGCATGCTGGCCCAGTTGCTGGGGCGCGAGACCACGATGCAGGTGCAGGAGATCGAAGATGGCATGGTGCCCGAGCCGAATTGCATCTACACCACGCCGCCCAATCGCAACCTTGATTTTCGCGACGATCGTTTCCACTTGGTGGAACCGGCGTTAGAAGTGTTGCCCAAACCGTCGGTGAACGCCTTCCTCTACGCGGTGGCCGAGGCGCGTGGGGAGGATGTGATTGGCGTGATCCTTTCCGGCACCGGGTCGGACGGGGCTTCGGGCCTGCGGGCCGTCAAAGCCAGTGGCGGGCTGACGTTTGCGCAAGAGCCCAGCACCGCCAAATACACCGGCATGCCCCAGGCCGCCATCGACACCGAGTGCGTCGATTGGGTGCTGCCGCCCGCAGAGATTGCCCGGGAAATTGCCCGGCTGGTGCGCACGCACGGCCAAATCCAGCCGCCCAATTCTGCTGAAACCAGCCCGGCCACGCTCAAAACGCTGCTGGCCAAGGTGCAGCGTTATACCAAGGTCGATTTTTCGGGTTACAAAGAATCGACCGTTTGGCGCCGCATCCTGCGGCGCATGGCCGCCAACCGCGTGGCCAATTTAGACGACTACATCGCACTCACCCGCAAGAATCCCGACGAGCTGGGGCAGTTGTGCAAAGACATCCTGATTTCCGTGACTTCCTTCTTCCGCGACACCGAATCCTTCGTTGCGCTCAAGCAGGCGCTTGCCGATCGCCTGTCAGCCAAACAACCGGGTGATGAAATCCGCATTTGGGTGCCCGGCTGCGCCACGGGTGAAGAGGTGTACTCCATCGCCATCTTGCTGTTTGAATTACTGGGCGCTGCGCGACACGATTACAAAATCCAGATTTTCGCCACCGACATCGACATGGCCGCGATGGGTTTGGCACGGCGTGGGCATTACTCGGAGGCCAGCCTGTCCGGGGTGGAACCGGCGCTGGTGGCGCGCTATTTCAAACCCAACGGCGATACCTACGAAATCAGCAAAGAGCTGCGCGAAACCGTGGTGTTTGCGCGGCAGAACGTGGTGCAGGATCCGCCCTTTTTGCGGCTCGATTTGGTCTCCTGCCGCAACCTGCTGATTTACTTCCAAAACTCGCTGCAAGAACGGGTGTTGGATATTTTCCATTACGCGCTCGCCCCAGCGGGGTTGCTGTTTCTGGGCAAATCCGAAACCGTTTACCAGCGCGAAAACCTGTTTGACACGGTGCAGCGCGATCAGCGCATCTTCCGTCGGCGGGACACACCGGTGGCCAAATCCACCGTGGTGTCGCTGATGATGGACGCCGTGCCGGTTCACCGCAGTGGCGCGCTGGCACCCCGACCGCGCACGCTGGAGGAGCGTTTCTTCGCCGCAGCGGCGGGGGTGTACGTGCCGCCCAGTGTCATGGTCAATGCGCAGATGGAGCTGCGCCATGTGTTTGGGGATGTGGGGGAATTTTTGCGCTTGGCACCGGGGCGGGTGGATTTCAACCTGCTGTCGCTCATCCGCAAAGAATGGCGCACCGAGTTGCAGACCCTGATTCACCAGGCGCAGCACAAACGGGCATCGGTGATGGGGCGCACCCACGTCACCGAAAGCGATGGCGCCCCTTTTCGCATGGCGGTTCACCCGATCCCCGGCAGTGAAGCCGAACCGATGCTGCTGATCGGCTTCGAACCCGTGGCGCCCGGCGAGCCCACCCGCGCCAGCAGCTCGGACGATCTGCATCCCGGGCTGGTGACCAAGGACTTGGAAGACGAGCTGATCGCCACACGCGAACACTTGCAAACGGTGATCGAGGAACTGGAGACCTCCAACGAAGAGACCCAAGCGCTCAACGAAGAAATGCAAGCTTCTAACGAAGAATTGCAGGCGGCTAATGAGGAGCTTCAAGCGGCCAACGAGGAGCTGCAATCGACCAACGAGGAGCTGACCACGGTCAACGAGGAGTTGCAGATCAAGAGCGCCGAATTGGCGGAAGCCAACGCCGACCTGGAGAGCATTCAAAGCAGTGTGGATTACGCCATCGTGGTGGTGGGCGAACAGCAGCGCCTCCTGCGCTACAACGACACGGCCACGCGGTTGTTCAACCTCTCGCCCTCGCGGGTCGGGGACAGCTTGCGCGATGTGCTGGCCGGGCATCGCCTGAACGCGGTGCTGGAGGCGGTGGATGAGGTGATCGCCAGCCGCCGGGCGGTCGAGCGCGAGCTGACCGAGGGCCAGCGCCACTACCTGCTGCACGCCTCGCCCCGCTTGACGAACCAAGGTGAAATGCGCGGCTGCGTGCTGAGTCTGCTGGACGAAACGCCCCTGTTCGAGATTCAGCGTGAGCTGCGCGACAAGGAAAAGCGCCTCATGGCGATCATGACCTTCTCGACCACCTTGATTTCGGTGAAAGATGCCTCCGGGCGCTACGAGATGCTCAATCCGCGCTTTGCGGCCTTTTTGCACCAGCTCACCGGCCTGAGCGCAGCCGACGCGCTCGGGAAGACGGATCAGCAGATCTTTCCAGCCGAAATTGCCCGCATCTTCCGTGAGCGGGATTTGGAGGTGCTGCGCACCAGCGCGGCCACCGAGCTGCACGAGGCGCTACCGCTGCCGGATGGTCGCGCCACACAGTTCATCGCGCTGCGCTTCCCCATGCTGTCCGACGACGGGGTGGTGGTGGCGGTGTGTACCAAATGGGTCGATGTGAGCAGCCTGCAAAGGGAGCACCGTGACGGCGAGCACCTGCCCGGCTGAACCGGCTGAAGCGAACGCCGCTGCTGGCCCCCGTCATCCGTGGGTGAGGGCGCTGTTGGCGGTGTCGTTTGATGCTTTGTTGATCGTGCGCCGGGGGGATCGGCGCATCTTGGGGGCGAGCCCGTCGGCGCAGCGGCTTTACGGGCGCACCGAACCTGTGCTGTGCGAGTTGCGCTACGACGATCTCGTCACCGACCGCACGGCGGTGGATGAGATTTTCGAGCGCCACCGCGAGCATGTGCCCCTGCGGTTTCACCGGCGTGCCGATGGCAGCCGCTTCCCCGTGGCGTTGGCGATTCATTGGCTGCCCGATCCAGGCGGTGAATTGGCCTGCATGTGCGTGCGTGACCTCACCCAGTCCGAGGCCGAGGAGCGTCGGCTGCGGGCAGCGGAGGCGAGTTACCAAGCGGTGTTCCAGGGCGCACCGTTTCCGATTTTGTTGCTGGATCGGCACGGGGCTGTCAATGCCGCCAACGATGCCGCTTTGGCGCTGTACCGCCACACCAGCGCCACCTTGTTGGGCCAGCCCGTGGCCCGACTGCTGCAAGACGGTCGCCAAGCGCGGCACTATTTCCGCCAAGCGCACTGGCAGGCCAGTGGCGAACGCCACGTTCGGGCCGATGGCGTGGCTTTTTTGGCGGAGGTGTTCGTGTCGGTGGTGCGGCTGTCCGACCAGGTTCACGCGGTGGTGGTGGTGCATGACGTGACCGAGCAGCACGCGCTGTTGGCCCAGCTCCAGGCCAGCGAAGCGCGCTGGCGCTTTGCACTCGAAGGCCATGGCGACGCGCTGTGGGAGTGGGATTTGGCCGCCAACCGGTTCCACATTTCGAGCGAACTCAGCGAGCAACTCGGGCGCACGCCCCGACCGCAGGAGCAAGCCCCCAGTTATTGGAACGAGCTGGTCAATCCGGCGGATCGGGCGTTGCTGGATCGGGCCATCGTGACGCACATCAAGGGGCAGTCGGAGCGCATCGACGTGGAGGTGCGCATCCAGACCCGCGAGCGTGGGGAGCGTTGGGTGTGGCTGCGTGGTCGGGTCATGGAGCGCGGCCCGACGGGGCGGGCCCTGCGTCTGCTGGGCAGTTTGCGGGATGTCCACGATCCGAAAGCCCAAGCGCAAGAGCTGGCGCACTGGCGCGAGCAGATGCAACACAGTGCGCGTGTGGCCAGCATGGGTGAGATGGCTGCTGCGCTGGCGCATGAGCTGAACCAGCCCCTGGCGGCGATTCGCACGTTCAGCGCCACGGCACTGCACCGGCTGGACAAACCGCGTCTGCGCGACCCGCAAGCGCTGCGGGAAACCGTTCAGCTCATCGCCGACGAATCGCTGCGGGCGGGGCGCATCATCCAGCACATCCGCGAGTTTTTGCGCAAGGCGCCGGCGCACGCGGAGGCGGTGTGCCTCAACACCGTGGTGGCCAGCGTGCAGCGGTTGGCCGAGTGGCAGGCCCAGCGTTTGGGCGCGCAGATTCGCTTGACGCTGACGCCAGGGCTGCCCGCAGTGCTGGCCAACCGGGTGCAAATGGAGCAATTGCTGCTGAACTTGGTGAGCAACGGGCTGGAAGCCATGCGCGAAACCCCGGGCGAGCGCTGGCTGGACATCGACAGCACCCAGGGTAAGCCCGGATACGTGGCCCTGTCGGTGCGTGACCATGGGCAAGGTTTACCGTCAGGCGATGCCGGGAAAATCTTCACGCCCTTCTTCACCACCAAGGTCGATGGCCTGGGGATGGGATTGGCCATCTGCCACTCCATCGTCGAGGCGCACCGAGGCCAGATTTGGGCCAACGCGGCCCCGGGTGGTGGGACGGTGTTTCATGTGACCTTGCCTTGCCTGCTGGAACCCGCCGATGCCGCCGATGCCCCCCACGACCCGCCTGCGCCCGCCCTTCATCTGCGTGGTGGATGACGACGCGATGGTGCGCACCTCGCTGCGCATGCTGCTGGAGGTGTTGGACATGCGCGTGAGCACCTACGCCGATGCCGCGAGTTTCCTGGCCGACCCGATGGCACTCCACTGCGATGTGCTGTTACTCGACGTGCGCATGCCCGGCATGAGCGGCCTGCAATTGCAAGATGTGCTGAACGAGCGCCATGAGGAGGTGCCCATCCTGTTCCTCTCGGGCCATGGGGACATTCCGATGGCGGTGCGGGCCATGCGCTCTGGGGCGCTGGACTTCCTGCAAAAACCGTTCGATGAACAACGGCTCATCGATTGGATCGTGGCGGCGGTGGCGCGTCGCCGGGCGAATCGGGCGCAGGCGCAGGAACACGCCGACGTGCGTCGGCGCCTCGGCAGCCTTACGCCACGTGAGCGCGATGTGCTGGATGCTGTGATGCTGGGCAAGGCCAACAAAGTGATCGCTTTCGATTTGGGCATCAGCCTCAAGACGGTCGAGCAGCACCGGGGCCGGATGATGTCCAAGATGCAGGCCCGCCGCGTCGCTGATTTGTTCCGTTTTTTGCAGCACCAAGAAGGCGTGTCGGTGCTGGCTTGAGCGGCGTGGGGCAGGGCGTTGCCTCGGTAACCTCGGATGGCGTTGGGGGCGGGCTCTGTTCAGAATCCGCGCCAGCCACTGCTCCGCTGCGACGCGCCCACGCCATGAATGCCTTCGACATCTTCACCCTGCCCCTGCCCCATTGGGCTCGACTCTCCCCCATCGCCCAGCGCCTGCTGCACACCACGGCCCAGGCGTGGGGGCACGCGGGTGCCCGTGGCTTGGCCACGCCGGCTGAGGGGCTGCCGCCATCGACGCCCAGGTGACGCTTTCCTATAATCGCGCCCTCTTTCCGAGGAGCGCTGCGAGAGGACACGGTGGCCGGGCCGCCACCTCCCAGGCTCGGAGAGCCTTGTATCCAACCGCGCTCACCCTGCCTCTCTCCCAGCGGCACGGTACGTCCCAGGCGCGGCGCGGCAACCTTCTGGGGTTCTGCGTGACGCCCTGTCACGGGTGCCGAGGGGGTGGCGGCGGGTTCTCTGGCCGAAGCGGAGCAACGAATGAACGCCATCACCGACACCCTGGTCGCGCAGGACTGCGCGATTGCCGACCTGAGCCTGGCGGCTTGGGGCCGCAAAGAAATCAAGATCGCCCAAACCGAGATGCCTGGCCTGATGGCCATCCGCGAAGAGTACGCGGCGCAGCAGCCCTTGAAGGGCGCACGCATCACCGGCAGCCTGCACATGACGATCCAGACGGCGGTGCTGATCGAAACCCTGCAAGCCCTGGGCGCCCAAGTGCGTTGGGCCTCGTGCAACATTTTTTCGACGCAAGACCACGCTGCGGCGGCCATCGCCGCTTCGGGCACGCCGGTGTTTGCCGTCAAGGGTGAAAGCCTCACCGATTACTGGGATTACACCCACCGCATTTTCGACTTCGGCCCCGCAGGCAGCGAAGGCGAAGGCCCGAACATGATCCTGGATGACGGCGGCGATGCCACGCTGCTGATGCACTTGGGCAAGCGTGCCGAGAAGGATGCGTCCGTGCTGGCGAATCCGGGCAGCGAAGAAGAGCGCATCTTGTTTGCCGCCATCCAAGCCAAGCTGGCGCAAGACCCGAGCTGGTACAGCCGCAAGAGCGCCGACATCATCGGTGTGACCGAGGAAACCACCACGGGCGTGCATCGCCTGAAGGAAATGTCGGCCAAGGGCACGCTGATGTTCCGTGCCATCAACGTCAACGACAGCGTCACCAAGAGCAAGTTCGACAACCTTTACGGCTGCCGCGAATCCCTGGTGGACGGCATCAAGCGTGCCACCGACGTGATGATCGCCGGCAAGGTCGCCGTGGTGTGCGGTTACGGTGACGTGGGCAAGGGCTCGGCCCAAGCGCTGCGCGCCCTGTCCGCCCAAGTGTGGGTGACGGAAATTGACCCGATCAACGCCCTGCAAGCCGCGATGGAAGGCTACAAGGTCGTGACGATGGAATGGGCGGCGGACAAGGCCGACATTTTCGTCACCACCACCGGCAACCGCGACGTGATCACCTTCGAGCACATGGCGGCGATGAAGGATCAGGCCATCGTCTGCAACATCGGCCACTTCGACAACGAAATCCAAGTCGCCAAGCTGGAAGAGCGTTGCCAGTGGGAGGAGATCAAGCCGCAGGTCGATCACGTCATTTTCCCGGATGGCAAGCGCATCATCCTGTTGGCCAAGGGTCGTTTGGTGAACCTGGGTTGCGCCACGGGGCACCCGAGTTTTGTGATGTCGTCGAGTTTTGCCAACCAGACGATTGCCCAGATCGAGCTGTTCTGCCACCGCGACGGTTACGACGTGGGCAAGGTCTACGTGCTGCCCAAGCACTTGGATGAGAAGGTGGCGCGTTTGCACCTGAAGAAGGTCGGCGCCATGCTCACCGAGCTGACCGACGAGCAAGCCGCCTACATTGGCGTGCCCAAGCAAGGCCCTTACAAGCCCGATACCTATCGCTATTGATCCCTGAGGTGCCCGACGGGCGCCTTTGTGTGGGCCGACCCGCTGCCGCTGGTGGTGAGTCGGCCATTGTTGTTTGCACGGTTGTCGTTCGTTTTAGAAAGCGTCTTTGCCAATTCGCCTTTTCGAGGGCGTAGATTGAGAAACAAACCAACAAAAATATGTCCGCTGACGATTCTTCCCTCATCGACGATCCGAGCCTGGCCACGCTGGGCCAGTTGTTCAACCCCAACACCTGGGAAAACGGTGAGGATTACGCCGACAGAAACCGAGTCACCTCGCTGACGCTCAAGCCCGATCCAAACGCTCAATCCGGGTGGGTGATGGATGCCGTGGTGCGCGGGCGGGTGGCGTACAACGTCTGGCTCGATCTGGGGTGCGATGAGTCGGGTCAGTGGTACTTCAGCGGGGGTTGCAACTGTCCTGTGGGCCAGCGCGACGAGCGTTGCAAGCACCTGGCCGCCGTGCTGAACGTCTTGGCGGAAAAGCACCCCGAAGTGGTGCCGTTCTTCCCCCCGAAAAAACACAGCAAACCGTTGGTGCCAGCTTGGGCCGCCATTCTTCAACCGACGGCTGAGCCACCGCCGCCGCCTCCGCCGCCACCTCCCCCGATGCCCGTGCGAGCGCCCGTGCGGGCACCCGTGGCACCGCCACCGCCACCGCCTGCACCGTCGCCGCTGGATTTGCGGGCGCTGCAATGGCTGGGGGAGCTGGCGCGCAGCATCGAGTCGCGCAGCCAGCAGCGCGGCGCCAGCGGGATGGCCGACGACGAGGTGATCCTGTTCGAGCTGGGCGAACAGCCGCCCCAAAAAGATCAGGGCTTGCGACTGACGCTGATGCCCGTCAAAGCCAAGCGGCTCAAGTCCGGAGAATTGGGTAAGTTGCAGAGCAACCCGCACAGTTTGCGCCGCAGCTTGGGGGCGGTCGAAGATGCCGAGCTGCATCTGCTGCTCGACAGCCTCGAAGGCATGATCCACTGCACCGACACCCCCTGGAACCAGCCGCCCTGGGGCACACTCACCAGCCACCTGGCGCTGCCGACCCTGCAACGCGCCCTCGCCAGTGGCCGGGTGGTGAGTCGCTTGCCGGATGGTCAGGCCAGCGAACCGTGGCAATGGGGCGAAGCGCGCCTGTTGAGCTGGCGCTGGGACGCGCAAGAACTGCCCGCCCGCGAAATGACCCGCGAAATGGGGCTAGATGAACCGGGTTGGCGCATCGTGCCCGTCGTGCTCGGGCCGGATGGGCAAGCGGATGCGGACAGCCGGGCGTTCATCGCCAGCGTGAGTTTTTACCGCGATGAGGCACGACGCTGCGTCGGCCCGCTGTTGCTGGACGGGCGCGATTGGCAACAAGCCTGGCAGTGGTGCCGGGCGCCGTTGTTGCGCGAAGGGTGGCTGCGTCAACGCCGCGATGATTTGCGCGAGTGCCTGCCCAGCTTGCCCGCCACCGTGGCCGAACCCGTGGTGCGGCGCATTCACGGCCAAGCGCCCGTGCCGGTGCTCACCCTGAGCTGGGTGCCTGAGGGACGCAGCCAAGTGAAAGGGATGTACTACCCGCTGCAACTGTCCCTGGCGTTTGATTACGCG
The DNA here is from genome assembly GCF_002222655.1 of Vitreoscilla filiformis. Taxonomy (GTDB): domain Bacteria; phylum Pseudomonadota; class Gammaproteobacteria; order Burkholderiales; family Burkholderiaceae_C; genus Ideonella; species Ideonella filiformis. The sequence goes on from NZ_CP022423.1 coordinate 1,415,696, forward strand.
GGGGTGCGCGGTTATTGGGCCACCCAAGAGCCCGAGCAACAATTTGTGCGCACTTCGGCGGGGCTGGTTGAGTTGGAGCGCCAGCCCGAGGCCGAAGCCGGCGCGAGTCAGCACTTGCGAGCGTTTGCGACCCTGCGCCGGGTGGTAGAAAACGATGACCAGCACCCCAACAGCGAATGGTGGCTCGGTGGCCCCAAGCGGCCCAATCCGGTGACCTTGCTGTCGAGTTGGCTGTCCCAGGACTTTGCGCCGTTGCGCGAGTTGGGGTTCAAGGTGGAGTTCGACCGCGAGTGGGATGGGCACGGTCAGCGGGTCGATGACCTGGACGCCGCCCTCAGCGACGGTGAACGCCAAGGCTGGTTGGATCTGGCGATTGGCTTCGTGATTGGTGAGCAGCGGGTCAACCTGCTGCCGCTGCTGCCGCAGATTTTGGCCAGCCTGAAAGTGGGCGAAGACGGTCGGGTGGACATCGACACCCTGCCCGAACGCCTCTGGCTTTACACCGAGGATGGCCAGTGGTGGAACCTGCCGAGTGCGCCCCTCAAACCCTGGCTGGACACGCTGATCGAACTGCTGGGCGACCGCCCGCGTGAATTTGACGCCGACAAACTGCGCCTCTCGCCCATGGACGCACTGCGCATGGGCGCCGATGCGGCCAATTTCGGCCAGAACGGCCACGCGGCCCTGCGGGACATCCTGGCCACGCGCCAGCCCGAAGCCCCGCTGCCGCTTGCCATCGGGGCTGCACGCCACACCGCGCCCGTACCAGCACCAAGGGTTTGCGTGGCTGCGGGCCTTGGCCGCCAACCACCTGGGCGGCGTGCTGGCCGACGACATGGGCTTGGGCAAAACGCTGCAAACCATCACCCATTTGCTGAACGAGGTGCGCAGCGGTGCCGCGCAAGACCGCCCCAGCCTCGTGGTGGCGCCCACCAGCTTGATGGGCAACTGGCGCCGCGAGTGCCAACGGTTTGCGCCCGAACTGCGCGTGCTGGTGCTGCACGGCAGTGCCCGACACGAGTTGCATGACCGCATCGCCGCGCACGACGTGGTGCTCACCACCTACCCGCTGATGCAGCGAGACATCGAAATCCTGGCGAAAACCACCTGGCACGCCCTGGTGCTCGATGAAGCGCAAATGCTCAAAAACGCCCACACCCTGACGGCGCAAGCTGCCCGGCGCCTGCAAGCCAGCCACCGTCTGGCGTTGACGGGCACGCCGATGGAAAACCACCTCGGCGAGCTGTGGAGCCTGTTCGATGTGGTGCTGCCCGGTTATTTGGGGCGGGAGTCGCGTTTCACGTCGCTGTTTCGCAACCCGATCGAACGCCAGGGCGATGGGCGACGCTTGGCCTTGCTGCGTCGTCGCCTCGCCCCGTTCATGCTGCGGCGCGACAAGAGCATGGTGGCCACCGAGTTGCCGCCCAAAATCGAACAACTGGTGCGCGTCCAGCTCGACGAGGGCCAGGCCAATTTGTACGAAACCATCCGCGCTTCGGCTGAAAGCACGGTGCGCGAAGCCTTGGCCGAAAAAGGCTTGGCACGCTCGCACATCACGGTGCTGGATGCCCTGCTCAAACTGCGCCAAGCGTGCTGCGATCCGCGTTTGGTGAAGTTGCAGCAAGCGCGCTTGATCCAAGAATCGGCCAAGCTGGGCTGGTTGATGGAAAACCTGCCGCAAATGCTGGAAGAAGGCCGGCGCGTGCTGCTGTTCTCGCAGTTCACCTCGATGCTGGATTTGATCGGTCGTTCGCTGGACGACGCCGGCATCACCTGGACGACGCTCACCGGCCAAACCCGTGACCGCGAGGCCGCCATCGCCCGCTTCACCTCGGGCCAGGTGCCGGTGTTCCTCATCAGCTTGAAGGCCGGTGGCACGGGCCTGAACCTGCCGCAAGCCGACACCGTCATCCACTACGACCCGTGGTGGAACCCCGCCGCCGAAGCCCAAGCCACCGACCGCGCCCACCGCATGGGCCAGACGCAAACCGTGTTCGTCTACAAGCTGGTGGCCGAGGGCACGGTGGAAGAGCGCATCGTGGCCATGCAGTCGCACAAAGCCGAGTTGGCGCGTGGGGTGCAAGCCGCTGGTCGGTTGGACGAGGAGCGGCGCACCAGCCTGTCCGAGAACGACTTGGACTGGCTGTTGCAACCGCTGGGCGCTGCCGCTGCGGCTGACGACGAAGCCTTGGTGCGCGAGGCCCAGGCGCACGCCATTGCGCCGCGCCCGTCGTCCAGCCACCTGCTGGAGATTGGCGAAGCCGAATCGCTGACCGAAGCCCTCGCCGAAGAAGGAGTGTGAGATGCGGATCGATCAATGGCTGGTGAGCCGGGGTCTGGTGCCGTCGCGTTCGGCGGCGCAACGGCTGATCGAGCGCGGTGCCGTGCGCTGGCTGGGGCCGCGTGGTTGGATGACCCCGCGCAAAGCCGGGGACGAGGTGCCCGAAGGCTGCGAGATCCAAATCACCGATGACGCCGAGCTGCGTTGGGTGTCACGCGGGGGGCTCAAGCTGGAAGGTGCGTTGCAGGCGGTGGCCCACGAGGGGAGAGGGGCTTTGGCGGCGTTGAGGCTCCCTCTCCCCTTGCGGGAGAGGGCTGGGGAGAGGGGGCAGCCTCCCATCGCACTCGACGTCGGCCAAAGCACCGGCGGCTTCACCGAAGTGTTGCTGCACGCCGGCTGCGCCCGCGTGGTGGGCGTGGACGTGGGTCACGGCCAGTTGCACCCCAAGCTGGCCGCCGACCCCCGCGTGGTCGCCCTCGAAGGTCTGAACGCCCGCGAACTGAACGCTGCCGCCTTGGGCACCCACTGGCCGACGGGCGGTTTCGATGTCATCACGGGCGATCTGTCCTTCATCTCGCTCACCCTGGTGCTGCCGGCGCTGGCGCCGTTGCTGGCACCGCACGGACGGCTGCTGATGCTCGTTAAACCCCAATTCGAGCTGCAACCGGCGGACATCGGCAAAGGCGGCTTGGTGAAAGACGCCAGCGCCTACAGCCGAGTCGAAACCCGGGTGCGCGAGGCCTGCGCCGCCTGCGGGTTGTCCGTGCTCGACTGGTTGGCCAGCCCCATCACCGGTGGCGACGGCAACCGTGAATTCTTCGTGCTGGCGGGCCAGGCCGCGCCGGCTGCCTGATTCCTTGACGATTGCGAAAGAGGCTTTCCAACATGCGTAACCTTCCCCTGAGCCTGGAATTTTTCCCGCCCAAGACGCCTGAAGGTGTCACCAAGCTCGCGGCTGTGCGCCAAGCGTTGTACGTCTTGAAGCCGCAGTTTTGCTCCGTCACCTACGGCGCGGGCGGTTCGACCCAGGATGGCACGCTCAGCACCGTGCAAGCCATCCTCGACGAAGGTCACAGCGGCGCACCGCACTTCAGTTGCATTGGCGCCAGCGCCGATCTGATCCGCGACAAACTGGCCCAGTTCAAAGCCATGGGGGTGGAGCGCATCGTGGCGTTGCGGGGCGATTTGCCCAGCGGGTACGGCAGTTTTGGTGAATTCCGCTACGCCTCGGACTTGGTGCGTTTCATCCGCGAAGAAACCGGCGATCACTTTCACCTGGAGGTCGCAGCTTACCCGGAGATGCATCCGCAAGCCCGCTGCCCGCAGAGCGATTTGCAGGCCTACGCTACCAAGGTGAAAGCCGGAGCGAACTCGGCGATCACGCAGTTTTTCTTCAACGCCGATGCCTATTTCCGCTTCGTGGACGATGCGCGCCGGCTCGGGGCCGAGGTGCCGGTGATTCCCGGCATCATGCCCATCACCAATTCGAGCGGCATTTTGCGGTTCGCCGATGGGTGCGGGGCCGAAGTGCCGCGCTGGGTGCGCCTGCGCCTGCAAAGTTTTGGCGATGACACCGCCAGCATTCGCGCCTTCGGCCTGGATGTGGTGACGATGCTGTGCGAACGCCTGATCGCTGGCGGCGCCCCCGCGTTGCATTTCTACACCATGAACCAAAGCGCCACGACGCTGGAAATCAGCCGGCGCCTGGGCCTGCTGGCCTGACGGGGCAGCGGCGCGCACTGTGGCGTGCGCGCATCACTGGCGTGCAGCTTGTTTGATGAGAGTCAAGCGGCAGCCGAGCGGAAATTTCAGGTGGGCGGCGGGTTTGCGCCAGCACAAATGAGGGACGCGGGCGGCGCGTTGCAATCCGACACATGACGGACACGCGCCGGACGCCGTGCCCGTCTTTCAAACAACCACTTGAACCCGCTTTCCTGGAGTTCCTCATGCGCAAGACCCTGCTGGCTCTGGCCGCCGTCGCTTCCCTCGCCCCGCAATTCGCTGCCGCGCAAGACACTGGCAACTGGATCGTCCGTGCCCGCGCTGTGAACCTGCAATCGTCCAACACCAACAGTGCGGATCTGAGCGCCACCCTGTCGGCGGTGACGGGCGGTGCTTCGAATTCGGCGTCGGTCAACAACAAGTGGCTGCCGGAAGTGGACTTCACCTACTTCTTCACGCCGAACATTGCTGCCGAGCTGATCCTGACCGTGCCGCAAAAGCACACCCTGACCGCTGACGGCTTCGGCGATCTGGGCACGTTCAAGCACCTGCCCCCGACCCTGACCGTGCAGTACCACTTCACCGGTCTGGGCTTCGCTCGTCCGTACGTGGGTGCGGGTGTCAACTACACCAACATCTCCGACACCGAGTGGAACGCCACCGGCAAGGCCCTGGGCCTGAACCTGAAGCGTGACAGCTTCGGCCTGGCACTCCAAGTGGGCGTGGACATCCCCCTGGGCGGCGGCTGGCTGCTGAACCTGGATGCCAAGAAGGTGCAAATCGGCACCGATGTGTACTCCAACAACACCAAAATCGGCAGCTTCGAAGTCAATCCTTGGCTGTTGAGCGCTGGCGTGGGCTTGCGTTTCTGATGAACAGAGCGGTGCTCAGGGAGTGCCTGAGCGCCGCCCGTGCCGACTCGGACTGGGGTTCGGCCACACACCGCCCGGTGTGTTTGACAAGGTGGCTCACGCAGCCACCTTTTTCTTTGCCCATTCGCCGGCCCAAAACCCACGCGCCTGAGGCTGCGGGGCACGCACCGGTTCCCAGCTCAGTTGCACGCTGTGGCCGTGGTGCCAAGGCTCGGCGGTGACGGTGTCGCCAGCGCGCAGCCGCAGCCACTCGCCTGCCGCGAGCACGTGATCGTCCGGATCGCCGTCGCGGGTCAGCCACACTTGGCCGGAGGTGATGCGCAGCGTTCCCGTCACGGTGACATGCCAACGCTTCACACCCTGAAGTGCCAACGGCTTCGATTCATGCGCCAACATCATGCATCTCCTGAAAATGGCCTGCTCAATGGGTTCATTTTTCAGAAAAGATCGGCGGCGCGCCAATGACTTCTCAGGTGTCGATTCATTACCATAGGGCATGAATCGTCCGTTGCATCGTCCCATTGCACTGGGTTGGCTGCGCAGTTTCGAAGCGGTGGCCCGGCATCTGAATTTCAGCGCCGCTGCCGAAGAACTGCACCTGACACAGCCAGCCATCAGCCGCCAAATCAAAGGCTTGGAAGAAGACGTGGGCGCCGCGTTGTTCGCCCGTGGCACGCGCCACGTCGCGTTGACCGCCGCCGGCCAGCAGTTGCTGCGTGCGGTGGCACCCTCGTTGCAGCGACTGGATGCCACCGTGCGCCAGATTCGCATGGCCCAAGGTCGCAACCAAATTCAGCTCACCACGTTTGCGTCCTTTGGCTCGCTGTGGTTGATGCCGCGTCTGCCGGATTTTGAGCGCCTGCACCCGGAGCTGGACATCCGCATCACCGCCACCGATGCCCTGGTGCCCGAGGGCGATCCTGAGTTGGATGTGGCCTTGCGCCACTGCCTGCCCGAGCGCGCGCCACCGGGCGCCCTGCGTTTGTTCGGCGAGGTGTTGGCGCCGGTGATCGGACGCGGCTTGGCACAGGCCGTGGCCGCTGGCCAAGCACCGCCCCTGCGTGTGCCAGCGGACTTGAGCGCCCACACCTTGATCGAGATGGACGACAGCCACGCCCACAGCGTCGATTTGAGTTGGCCGAGCTGGTTGGCAGAAAAAGGCCTCGAACACTTGGCGCCGCGCCGTTGGTTGAGCATGAACTTCACACATCAACAAGTTCAATTGGCGTTGGCTGGGCAAGGGGTGGCCCTGGCGCGGTTGCCCATGATCCACGAGGTGCTGGCCCGTGGCGAGTTGGTCGAACCGTTCGGCCCGGCGGGGCGACATTGGGCGCGCACGGCGTACTGGCTGGTGCCTCTGGCGGGCATGGGCGCACGGCCCCGGCCCGAGGTACGCTGGTTTTGTGATTGGGTGGTGGCGCAGGCCGAACGCACCCGCTGCGCCATCCGCGATGAACCCGAAGCTGATACGCTGGCCCACTGTGATTGACTCCCCGCGCCCGGGCGCCTTCTTGCCATGCAGCTCTACATCGGGAACAAAAATTATTCGTCGTGGTCGATGCGCCCCTGGGTGCTGATGCGCCACTTCGCGCTGCCTTTCACCGAAGTGATGGTGAGGTTCGACAGCTTTGAACCGGGGTCATGCTTCAAACAGACCTTGGCGACGTTGGGCGCTCCCACAGGCAAAGTGCCGCTGCTGGTCGATGACGCGGGGACGGTGGTTTGGGACACCCTGGCCATTGCCGAAACCCTGGCCGAGCGTTTCCCGGCGCTGCCCTTGTGGCCACGCGATGCGGCGCAGCGTGCGCGGGCACGCAGCCTGTGCGCGGAGATGCACAGCGGTTTTGGTGCGCTGCGCAGCCATTGCCCGCAAAACATCGAGGCGCATTTGCCGGAGGTGGGGGCCCGCATTTTGGCCGAGCACGCCGCTGTTCAGGCCGATTTGGCGCGGCTGATCGAGATGTGGCAAAGCGCCCTGGCCCAAAGTGGCGGGCCGTTCTTGTTCGGGGCGTTCGGCATCGCGGATGCGTATTTCGCGCCCGTGGTCGGACGCTTGCGCACCTACGCGCTGCCGGTGCCGGCACCTGTGGCCGCGTACATGCAGCGCGTTTGGGACAGCCCGGGCGTGGCCGCCTGGGTCGCCGAAGCACTGGCCGAGCACGAGTTCCTCGATTTTGAGGAACCCTATCGCACGGCGCCGGTGTGAGGGCGCCTCAGGACTCGCGTTCCCAGAACACGCCGTCTTCGGTGAGCAGGGCATCCAGGGGGATGTCGTGCGGCTCGGGGGTCAACCATGGCACATAGCCATGGCCGTAGCCCAGGCCAGCGGTGGCGGGGCGGGGTTGCAGGGCGGCCAAGGTGCGGTCGTAAAACCCGCCGCCATACCCCAGACGGGTGCCGCCGGGGCCGTAGCCCACGCAGGGCACCAACAGCAGTTGAGGATGGAACGCCTCGGTGTCTTTCGGCTTGGGGATGCCGTAGGCGTCTTCCTCCATCGGGCAGCCGGGATACCAAACATGGAAAGTGAGCTGTTTGGTCTCCCGGTTGATCACCGGCAGGCCGATGCGCCGGCCTTGGCCGGCTTCGCTCCAGCGGTAAAGCGCGGGCAGGGCATCAAACTCCCCCTTGATGGGCCAGTAAGCGCCGATGGTCTGCTCGGGGCGGCTGATGAGCCACACCATCAACACCTCTTGCAGGTGCGCGGCGCGCTGGTGACGATCCAACAACCCCATGCGTTCGGCTTGAAGCTGCTTGCGCAGCGTGGCTTTGTCGCGGGCGGGTTCCAGGTTGAGCTTGAAGGGCAGGGTCATGGTGCGCGGGAGGGAGCGGCCAAAGGATCGCCCCATTGTGCGCGGCTCCTCTCGCGCTGCGCACAAGGCATCACTGCACGTTCAGGCTCTTGATCCACACCGACCCACTCAACGGGCGCAGCCGCACCACACTCAGGCCCGCCGGCAGCGGCGCATTCACGGCAGTACTGACCACGGGCGGGCCGTTGCAGATGCCCCCACAACTGCCCGTCAAACTCCACACCCCCGCACGCTGGCCGTTGATGAGCAGCTCCACTTGGGTGTCCGCTTCCGGGTAGGTGGTGAGGGTGAATTGGAAGCGCCCCGCTTGCGCCGCTCGCACCGGAATCAGCGCCGAACTGGAAAACGCCGCGCCACGCGCCCCCGTCCCGGTGACGAACCGCAGCGCTTGCGCGTCGTAGCGCCACGAGTCACCGCCATCGAGTTCGATGCCGGCGCGGCGCCCAGCAGGCAACCAGATGCTGGCAGGCACCAGCGTGCCCAGCGTCTCAGCGGTTTTGGGTTGCTGGCGGATCGCATCGATTGCTTGGAGTTTGACGGTGCGCGTGTCCGACACCGGGCTGGGGCGGGCGCTGTCCACAAACTCCCACGGGGGCGCGCCGTTGTAAACGTAGTAGGCCAGCAACTGGCCGCCATGGGCTTGGTAAATCTGATGCGCCGCTTGCATGCGGGCTTTCATGCGCGGATCGGCGTTGTAGGTGCTGACCAGTTGCGGGCTGCCAGCGGCCGTGCCAGAGGTGGCGTGTCCGCCCGGCCCCGGCCCGCCTTCGTAGGCCACAGACACCAGCCCGAAGCCACGGGCCCACACCGCATCGGTGGCGGTGTTGGTGGCAAATTCAGCGTTCGGCAGGCTGGCAAAGTAGGCTGCCATGGTTTTTTCTGAGGTGTCCGTCGGGGGCGTTTGGGCGTCGTAGTACGCCGCGCCGCCGGCGCCCCACCACAGTTCATGGATGCGCCGCGCCACCGGATTCAGCGGTGCCGTGCGGCGCTCTTGACCATAAAACCCTTCCGCCCACTTCAGACCCTCGCTCAGATACACGTTGGCATTGCCGACTTGGCTGGCCAAAATGGGCCGCACCGTGGTCATCATCGCGGCGTCGCCGAACACCGAGCGGAACGTTTGGCTGAGGGTGGCCGAGCGGTAGGCGATCCAGCGTCGCAGCGCCAGGTACTGATCTCCCGCCGTGGCGCCATCGTAGGCGATGGGGTGGGTCGGGTTGGCCTTGTGGGTGTTGGCCAACCCCAGCGCCCAGCCGAAGCCCAGGAATCCCGGCCCGGCATTCCACAGTTCGTTGCCGTATTCCACGTACACCTTCAGCCCCGGTTTGAGCGGCGGATAAACCGGCTTGGCTTGCGCTTGGGTGTAGGGATTCACCCCGTCCGAGCCGTAGCGCACCAACAGGGCGAGTTTGCGGATGTAATCGTCGTCCGCCTTGACGGGCAGGTTCAGCCAGACATCGTTGCCCGTTTCGTTGGCCAGGGCGATCAGCAATTCCCATGGTTGGCCCTTGCTGCGCACAAACCCCTGCCAGCCCATGGGCGTGCGCTCGCTCCACTGCACGCTGGGGTTGTTGTTGGCGGACACGAAATCCATGCCCCGGATGAGGTGGAACTTCTTCATCGCCTCGATGTATTCCTTGGTGAAATGCACCGAGCCGTGGGTCGGATAACCGGGGCGCCACAGGTGCAAATCGGTCAAGCCATCGGCGCCGGTGGAGGCCCGGGTGCGGCGGGTTTGGCTGAACGCCAACCAGGCGTTGCCCCGGGTGTTGGCGGGCAGCACCACATCGGCGGTGGTGGTGTTGCTGGCGGCGTCGTAACGTTGGTTCTGGATGGAGGGCGGGGCGCTGCTGCCGCCGTCCGCGCTGGCCGACACGCTCACCTGCGCTTGGCCTTTGAAGCTGAGTTTGTAGGTGCCCGCCGCCACCCGCAGCGAGCTGAAGATCATGAGGAAATCGCGGGTGGGGGCGCCCAGGGCATCGGCGCCGACGTCTTCACCCCAATCGTGGCTGCGAAACTGGCTGTGGCGCACCAAGTCGGCCATGGCGTGGCTGCCATCAAAGTAGCTCAGTTGGTTGATGCCGATGCCCAGATAGGGCGTCGGGCTGTTCACATCGACGCTGGCCCCTCGGGCTGCACCACTCACCAGCACGGACAGGCCGCACACCCAAGCCGCCAGCGGCGGCACCCAACGGGAACAGAACACCATTCGAAAACTCCTCAAGCCGGGGTGATGACGGTGCTCTCCCTCGGGGCTGAGGGTGGCGCTGGCAAAATTGCAGGCTTTTCCATCCCCATTTCAAAGAGCACAACACCGTGTCCGCGACCATTCTGCAAAAGCTTCCCGCCGGCGAGCGCGTCGGCATCGCCTTCTCTGGCGGCCTGGACACCAGTGCTGCCGTGCACTGGATGCGCGCCAAGGGCGCCGTCCCCTGCGCTTACACCGCCAACCTGGGCCAGCCCGACGAGTCGGACTATGAGGATATCCCCCGCAAGGCCCTGGCCTACGGCGCCGATGTGGCCCGCCTGATCGACTGCCGCGCCGCCTTGGTGGCCGAGGGCATTGCCGCCATCCAAGCCGGTGCATTCCACATCACCACGGGCGGCGCGACCTATTTCAACACCACCCCGCTGGGCCGCGCCGTGACCGGCACCATGCTGGTGGCGGCGATGAAACAAGATGGCGTGAACATCTGGGGCGATGGTTCGACCTACAAGGGCAACGACATCGAGCGTTTCTACCGCTACGGCCTGTTGGTCAACCCGCAACTCAAAATCTACAAGCCTTGGCTGGATCAAACCTTCATTGACGAGCTGGGTGGCCGCAAGGAGATGAGTGAGTACCTCATCGCCAACGGCTTTGACTACAAGATGAGCGTGGAAAAAGCGTATTCCACCGACTCCAACATGCTGGGCGCCACCCACGAAGCCAAGGATCTGGAGTTTTTGAACGCTGGCATGCACATCGTCAAGCCCATCATGGGCGTGGCGTTCTGGCGCGATGACGTGGAAGTCAAGCGCGAAACCGTGACCGTGCGCTTCGAAGAAGGCACACCGGTGGCGCTGAACGGCCAAACGTTTGCCGATCAAGTGGCGCTGTTCGAGGAAGCCAACCGCATCGGTGGCCGCCACGGTCTGGGCATGTGCGACCAGATCGAGAACCGCATCATCGAAGCCAAGAGCCGGGGCATTTACGAAGCCCCGGGCATGGCGCTGCTGCACATCGCCTACGAGCGTCTGGTGACGGGCATCCACAACGAGGACACCCTCGGCCAATACCGCGCCAATGGCCGCACCCTGGGCAAACTGCTGTACCACGGGCGCTGGTTCGACTCGCAAGCCATGATGCTGCGCGAAACCGCCCAGCGCTGGGTGGCCCGCGCCATCACCGGTGAAGTGACGCTGGAGCTGCGCCGGGGCAATGACTACACGATCATGAACACCGACAGCCCGAACCTGACCTACGCGCCCGAGCGTCTGTCGATGGAGAAGGTGGAAGACGCGGCGTTCACCCCGCTGGATCGCATCGGCCAACTCACGATGCGCAACTTGGACATCAGCGACACCCGCGCCAAGCTGGGCATTTACAGCAAGGCCGGGTTGCTGGGTCAAGCCGGCGACGCTGGCATCCCGCTGCTGGGCGTGGGTGAGTGATCAACGCACGATCAAGCGCCGAATCCAGATGTCGTTGTTCACCGGGCGCACACGCACCACGCTGAGCCCGGCGGGCAGGGCGGCCTTGATGACGGGGCTGGTGGCATAAGCATTGTCGGCACAAATCCCGCCGCAGGTGCCGGGGATGTTGAAGGTGCCAGCCAGCTCACCGTTGATCATCAGTTCCACTTGGGTGTCGGCTTCCGGGTACATGGCCAAGCTGAAACGGTAAGTGCCGGCTTGTTCGGCGCGGATCGGAATCAGCGCCATGCCGGAAAACGCCTTGCCACCCGTGCCCGTGGTGACAGGCAACCGGATGGCCTGGCCGTTGTAACGCCAGTTGGCCGCCCCGTCGAACTGCACGCCCACCGAACCGCCGTTCGGAAACCACACCGTGCCTGGCACCGCTGTGCCCAAAGTGGGCGCGGCCTTGGGGGCCATGCGAATGGTGTCGATGGTGCGCAGTTTTACCGTGGAGGTGTCGGACACCACGCCGGGGTTCAGGTCGTTGACAAAATCCCAAGGCGGGGAGCCGCTGTAAACGTAGTAATTCAACAGCTCGCCGCCGTTGGCGGTGTAAATCTGGTGGGCGGCTTTCATGCGGGCCCACATGCGCGAATCGGCGTTGTAGGTGGCAGCCAATTCAACGCTGCCCGTGGCCGAACCCGACGAGCTGCCCCCCGGCCCCGGCCCGCCTTCATAGGCCACGGATTTCAGCCCATACCCCCGCGACCAAGTGGCATCAATGGCGGTATTGCTGGCAAATTCGGCACTGGGCAAACCGGCAAAATAGGCGCGCATGGTGGCGGCGCTGGTGTCGGTGGGGGCGGTGGTGGAATCGTAGTAAGCTGCGCCTCCCGCGCCCCACCACAGTTGATTCACCTGGCGCGCAACGCTGTTGGCCGGGCTGGTGCGCACTTGACCATAAAAGCCTTCGGCCCATTTCAGCCCCTCACTCAAATACACGTTGGCATTGCCGACTTGGCTGGCCAACACGGGGCGCACGGTGCCCATCATCGCGGCATCGCCGAACACCTGGCGGAAAATCAAACCGATGCTGGCCGAGCGGTAAGCGATCCAGCGGCGATGGGCCAAATAGGTGTCGGTGAGTGCGCCGTCGTAGGCGATGGGGTGGGTGGTGTCGGCCATGTATTTGGTGGCCAAATTGAGTGACCAGCCGAAACCATAAAACCCCGGGCCAGAATTCCACAACTCATTGCCATATTCCACATACACCCGCAAACCGGCTTTGAGGGGAGCATAAACCGGGTTGGTTTGTGTGCGAGAGTAAGGGGTGACGCCGTCCGAACCGTAGCGAATCAGGCCGGCCAAATTGCGGATGTAGGCATCATTGGCCTGCACGGGGACGTTGATCCACAGATCTCGATCGGTGGCGTTGGCCAGTTGTACCAACAATTCCCAAGGCTGTCCTTTGCTGCCGACGTACCCTTGGAAATTCATGTCGGTGCGATCTGACCAATTCACGCTGGCATTGCTGTTGGCCGAAACAAAATCCATGCCCCGGATGACATGGAATTTTTTCATGGCCTTTACAAACTCTTGGGTGAAGAGCACGGAGCCATCGGCAGGATAACCAGGGCGCCAGAAGTGGAGGTTGCTCAGGCCATCGGAGCGGGTGGACGCACTGGTGCGCCGGGTTTGGTTGAAATTGAACCAACAGTTACCGGTGAGTGTGTTGGGAACGACCACGTCGGCGGTGGTGGTGTTGGTGATTTTGTTGTAACGCTTGTTGGTGATGTAGGGGCCAGCGCCGCCGTTCTCCGCTGCACCTGAAACGCCGACATTGGCCCAGCCTTGGAAGACCAGGGTGTAGGTGCCTGCGGCGAAGCGGTTGGAGGAAAAAATCAGGATGAAGTCTTGGGTGGGGTTGCCGTGGGCGTCCACGCTGGGGGTTTCGCTCCAATCGGTGCCGCGAAACTGGCTTTCGCGCACCACGTCGGCCATGGCTTGGGCGCCGTCAAAGTAGCTGAGTTGGTTGATGCCGATGCCGAGGTAAGGGGTGGTGCTGTCTACATCCACGCCGCTGGCGCTGTGGGCGGGTGCCCAAGCGGCCCAAGCGAGGCAGACGCCCAAGCTCCAGCGCAGCCAGGGGGAACGAAGGGGGAAAGGTGTCATGGAGAATCCATTCATTCGGTGCAGCACCGGGTTCAAAAGGGTGAAGGTATCAGAAGGGTATTTTGTTGAGTTTGATAAAGGCTGGAAAAGTCCTCTCCTCGATTGAACTGAAAGGAATTGTAAAATTACAATTAATTACGTTATATTCAATTCTGCACATTAAATCATCTGGGCCGAGGCCCTGCTCGCCAAAACGCACAGCCGGAACACCTCACGTTGTGCGTGTGCAAGGCGATTGTTGGGTGGCACCTGGAAAATGGCGTGTTCCATGTGATGTGCAGGGGTGTGACATGCAAGCAGATCGATTCCTCAAGGCCGTGGTGGTGGCCTGTGCAGCGGCGCTGTCGGTGGCGGGTGTGGGGGCGACGGAAGCGCCGCTGTCGGAGGCCGAGGCGCGGCCGGTGCTGGTGTTTCCGGCGGATGTGGCGGTGGCGCGGTTTTCGGTGGCGTTGCCGAATTTTGATGCGGTGTCGGCGGTGCGGTTGGTGTCGGTGCCGGAGAGGCTGCGGGGGTGTGTGGGGGTGGCGTCGGTGGTGTTCGGGGCGAAGACGCACCGGGCCAAAATTGCGGTTCGGTTGAAGGATCGGGGGATGTTTTTATCGGAGGGGGATGAGCCGATCGTGGGGGCGGTCAAATTTCAGTTTGTGGATCCCGCTGGCGTGAAGAAAAATTATTTCGCGAAACTCGAAGTCCAACCCGCAGCCCAAACCCTCCCGACGAGCATGAAGCTCCCTGGGAATCAGTACGGGGTGGTGTTCCTGAGTGTGCAGCATGGGCCGAATGTGCAGTTCTTCGTCGGTAGTGGGTTCGATCCACGAGGGGATTACTTTATCAAAGAAGGTAGTGCACCAACAGTAGTATCTAAGAACGATTTTTCTCTAATATCAGATGGTTCAGGATGGTCAGTCAAGGTTGATGTCAATGGAAATATGTACCTCAAGCCTCGTGCCGATGCAATCGTAGGTGGAGGTGTTCGTGGGACGATGATCATCACGTCAGAGCAGATGAATGGTCAGATGCAACTCCAGTACGATATTCGCCCAGCGTTTTAGTCGGCAGAAATGCGAGCGTCGAGATTTTTTCTCCACTCATCCCTCGGCTCAGTACTCATAAGAAAATAATATAAAGCACAGTAGAGCGAGAGTCTATATCATAAAATCCCTCAAAGCGAGGGATTTTTCTTTTTTGTATTTCTATGGTGTAGTGCTATAGAATAGTATGTCAGTCACGTTGGTTGGGTCGATTGTCACGGTGGAGAATCAGTCGGTGAAATCGTCGGTTGTGGAAATGCGGGAAGGGAGAGATGATAATTGTTTCCAAAAAATTAAATAAGTAGCTCCATTTTTTATGATGGATTGATTATTTGTTTTTGATTTTATGGTGATGAGGTTTTCTGAGGTTCGTGAAGTGCTTGCTCAATTTTCGCTTATGCTAATGGATTTCACATTTGTGAAGGCGGTATCAGATTTATATCCTCTATAATCTTTGTCAGGTCGCGTAAGTTCTCCATCGATCACGCCATCTGGGGTATAGATTTTTGTTTCGTTTTTTGCTTGGTTATAGAGGGCGATGAGGTCGGTGGGGTGACATTCGGCGAGGGATGACCAGTAGGTTTGGTTTGCGGGGCAGATGCTTGTTTTCTCGTCGGGTGTTTTGGGTTCGGTGGCGGAGAACTCACGGGCGATTTGGGCGGATTTGGTCGCATCGGTCGCCGTGATGCCCGTCAGATACGCCAGATCGGTGAGGGTGTTTTCTCGATACCACGCGGTGGCGTAGAACTGTGCGAGCGATTGGGGCGCGCCCACCTTCGGACAGGCGTCCCCCTTTTTCGTATAGAGCGTCCCCGTCGATGCGACGATGATCGGCTCACCCTCACAGGTGATCTCAGCGACCGCTGCGGACTTCTGCGAGTGGACGATGGCGAGTGTCGTCTGCGGCGTGCCTGCGGTGGGGATGTGCCATGCAAACCAAGCAGAATCCAACACATGGCAGATGCGATCCCCCCGCGCCCCGGCGCCGCAACCCGTGTGCAAACCATCAACATCCCATCGAACACGCCCCCGCATCGGGTGGTGATGGTCAGCCCCAGCCCGATCTTGGGCGGCATCGAAAACCACGTCCTGCGCTTGGCCCAAGGCTTGCGCGAACGCGGGCACACCGTCGCCTATGCCAGCCCCGGCGCCGGCTGGCTGGCCCAACAAATGCGCGCCCAAGGCTTCGAAGGCATCGACCTGCGCCTGCGCGGCATGTACGACGCCTGGGGCACCTGGTGCCTGGCCCGCTTCGCCCGTCGCTGGGGCGCCACCGTGCTGCACGGCCACGCCCAACGCGGCGGACGCTACGCCCATTGGGCCGCCCGCTGGAGCGGCGTGCCGGACGTGGTCACCGCCCACTCCACCAACAGTTTCCGCTGGTTCCGACCGGGCATGCGCTTGCTGGCGGTGTCCCACGCCGTGCGGAATTTTTTGCTCGCCCAACACCTGCCGCCCGAGCGCGTGGCCGTGGTCTACAACGGCATGCCCGACCCCGGTGAACCCGTCGCGCCCACGCCTTCGGCCACGCTGCGCTTGGGGTTGATTGGCCGGCTCGAAGAAGTCAAAGGCCAAGATGTGGCCTTAGAAGCCCTGGCCCGCTTGCCCGCCGATCGGCCCGTGCAGTTGCAGTTGGTCGGCGCGGACAGCACCGCTTGGGCCGCGCACCTGCGCACCCAAGTGCAGCGCCTGGGATTGGCCGACCGCGTGCAGTTCCTCGGCCAGCGCTCGGACGTGGCGGCGTTGCTGACCCAGATGGACGCGGTGCTGGCCCCGTCGCGGCGCGAAGCGCTGTCCCTCACGCTGGTGGAGGCCGCCGCAGCGGGGCGCCCGGCCATTGCGAGCCACGTCGGCGGCATTCCCGAAGTGGTGCGGGATGGGGTCAGCGGCTGGTTGGTGCCGCCGGACGATCCGCCCGCGCTGGCCCAGGCCATCGCACGTTTGGCCGCCCTGCCGGCACCCGAACGCGCCGCGATGGGCGCTGCCGCTCGGCGGCATTACCTCGAACACTTCACCCAGGCGGCGATGGTCAGCCAGGTGATTTCCCACTACGACGCAGCGCGGGCCACGGCATGAGCGGCATTTCCATCCTGATGTATCACCAAGTCGGCCATTTCGCGCCGATGCAAACGCACCGCGCGGTGTATTGCGACGTGGGCCGGTTTCGGATGCAGATGCGCGCCTTGCGGGCGTTGCGGGTGCCGGTGCTGTCCATGGGCCAAGCGGTAGCGGCCCTCAGCGGCCAAGCGCCGATGCCCGAACGCGCTGTGGTGCTGACTTTTGACGATGGCTGCGAAAACTTCTACGAACACGCCCTGCCGGTGCTGCAAGAGATGGGTTTTCCGGCCATCGTGTACGCCATCGCCGGTTTGACGGGTGGCGTGGCCCGCTGGATGGCCACGCACGATCATCCGACGCCACCGCTGATGAGCTGGGCGCGGCTGCGCGAGCTGGCGGGCTTGGGCGTGGAGATTGGCAGCCATGCGTGGAGCCACATTCGTTTGGCCGATCAACCCGCCGAAGTGCAACACCGCGAGCTGTGGGAGAGCCGCCAACGCCTGCAAGACGAGTTGGGGCGCGAAGTGCCGCACGTCTGTTACCCCTACGGCTCGCACGACGAGCGCACCTTGGAAGCCGCCGCCCAAGCCGGCTACACCAGCGGCGTGACCTGCCAACGCGGCGCCGCCACACCCGCCTTCGACCGGCTGGCTCTGCCCCGCAAAGCGATTTCTTACGGGGACAACGTGGCGGGTTTTCTGTGGAAGCTGTACGCCAAGGATGCGCCGAAGGGCCAGGCGCTGCGTCGCCCTGGGTGTTAAAGCCAGCGCCCCAACGCCAGCAGTAAAAAGCTCATCAGCAAACTGCTGGCGAACGGCAAAAACACGTTGCGCCCGAACAGGCGCAGCCGCACATCCCCCGGCAACCGACCCAGGCCGAAGCGTTCCAGCCAGGTGCCAAAACGGTTGAACACCAGCAAAAACACCAGCAGGATGATGAACCAGCGCATGGGGCCGTGCCTTTCGCGGGTCAGAGGCGGTGGATGCGGTCGCCGACGGCAAACCCGCGCAAATCGGGCGTGAAACCGGGCGCGCCCAAGGCGATCACCTTGAACAACTCGCCCATTTCGTGCTCGGTATAAAGCTTGTTGGCCAGGCTGCGCTCACGCAGGTCGGCGGCTTGTAGCAGCGGGATCAGGCCGCAGTTGATCAGAAACCGCGCTTGGCTGGTATAGCCCAGCACTTCCAGGCCCGCGTCTTGCGCCGCCAGCGCGATGCCGGTGAAGTTGACGTGCGCGGTGATGTCCTTCTCGCCCACCAGCACCAGTGGGTTGTCATCGGCTTGGTGCTGGTGATGGCACATCAGCGTGCCCCGGTAGCGTTGCGGGTGGTAGTACTCGGCTTCTGGGAAACCGTAATCGAGGAAGAAGGCCGCGCCGCGTTTCAAATGTTGCGCCAGCGTGCGGATGAAGGCTTCGGCTTGCGGGTGAATTTCCGTCACCATGCCGGGCAGCACCGGGCCTTCGCAGGGGATGGTGAGATCGCTGTCCCGATCGGCAAACACCAGCTCGCCAGCCGCGTCGAGGGTGACGCCGCGTTCCAGCCAGCCACGTTCATCGTTGCGGCGCACCAGGAGTTGCACCGGCATGGCGTCCAGCACCTCGTTGCCGATCACCACCGCTTCCAGCGTGTCGGGCAGGCGATCCAGCCAGCGCACGCGCTCGCCAAAACGCGCCAGCCGCTGCTGTTGGCGCTCGCGCAAACGGGCCGACAGTTCGACGATGGCGTAACGCACGGCTGGGCCGCCATCGGCGTCCAGCGCGTCGAGCACCTGTTCGGCCAGCGCACCCGAGCCGGCGCCGAATTCGATCACCTCGGTGGTGTCACTCAACGTCAAGGCTTCGCGCACTTGCACCGCCAGCGTGCGACCAAACAGGGCGGAGAGTTCCGGCGCGGTCACAAAGTCACTGCCGCTGCGCGGGCCGTGGCCGAACTTGCGCCGGTCGTTGGCGTAGTAGCCCAGACCGGGCGCGTACAGCGCCAGCGCCATGAATTGATCGAAAGGCAGCCAACCGCCTGCCGCTGCCAGCGCGGCGTGGAGATGCGCCAGCATCGGGGAAATGGGGTTCGGCGGGGTGTCGGCCGATACACTGTCGGGTTGGCTCTTTTCCATCCGAAGATTGTAGGTTTCATGGTTGCGTCCGCTTTGAACGCTTCGCGCCCCGTGGTGTTGGTGACGGGCGCGGCCAAGCGCCTGGGCCGTCATATCAGTTTGCACCTGGCGGCGCAGGGCTGGGATGTGGCGATCCACTGCCACCGTTCCACCACCGAGGCCGACGCCACGTCCGCCGAACTGCACGCCCGGGGTGCCCGCACCGCCGTGCTGTGCGCCGATCTGGCCGACGAAGCCGCCACCCGCGCTTTGCTGCCCGCTGCCGTGGCGCAGCTCGGGCGCGTCGATGCGGTGGTGAACAACGCCAGCCTGTTCGAGTACGACGATGCGCGCAGCAGCACGCCCGCCAGTTTGGAACGCCATTGGCGCCCCAACACCGCCGCGCCGCTGCTGTTGGCGCAGGCGCTGGCGGCGCATTTGGAGGCACGCGGCGCGGCGCCAGGCTGTGTCGTCAATCTGCTGGATCAAAAGCTCTACAACCCGAACCCGGATCACTTCGCCTACACCCTCAGCAAAGCTGCGCTGTTGGAGGCCACCCGCTTGCTGGCCCAGGCGCTGGCGCCGCGTGTGCGCGTGGTCGGCGTGGCGCCGGGGCTGACGCTCACCAGCGATCAGATCGACCCGGCCCAGCTCGCCCGCTTGCAAGCGGCCACGCCCTTGGGCCACGGGGTTCACCCCGACGACATCGCCGAGGCTGTGGCCTACTTGCTGCGCGCCCGCAGCGTCACCGGCCATGTGCTGGTGGTGGATGCGGGCAGCCACCTGGCCCCGGCTGCCCGGGATTTCGCCTTCCAGTCCGCCTAGCTGTTGCTTGCCCCGACATGAGAACCCTTTATTTGGAGCGCCTGCGCGTTCACGCCAGCGTCGGCATCCTCGACTATGAATTGCGCTCGCGCCAGCAAGTGCTGATCTCGATGCGCGTGGAAATGCACGGCGTGCCCGACATTCCCTCCGCCGACGAGGTGGACGAGGTGCTGGACTACCGCGCCATGCGCGAAATCGCCAAACAAGAGGCCGAAAGCGGCCACATCAACATGCTGGAGACGCTCACTGGCCGCATCGCCCAACGCCTGCTGGCGCTGCCGGGCGTGGACGTGGCGATGGTGCGCGTCACCAAACCGAACATCTTCCCGGATTGCGACGGCGTCACCGTGGAAGTGCTGTCCCGCCGCTCTGACCGCTCCGACGATTGCCCGACCTCGCCATGAACACCGCTGCCCCCGATACCTCTGCCGCTCCCCTGTCCGAAGCCGAGGCCGAAGCCCAACGCGCCGCCAAGCGGGCCGCGTACGAAGCCAACAAACTGAGCAAGCGTCTGCACCGCCAAGTGGGCCAGGCCATCGCCGACTTCAACATGATTGAAGCGGGCGACAAGGTCATGGTCTGCCTCTCCGGTGGCAAAGACAGCTATTCGATGCTCGACATCCTGCTGAACCTGCAAAAGCGCGCCCCGATCCAGTTCGAGATCGTGGCCGTGAACCTGGATCAGAAACAACCCGGTTTCCCTGCCGATGTGCTGCCCAACTACCTGAAAGGTTTGGGCATTCCGTTCCACATCGAGACGCAAGACACCTACACCATCGTCAAAAAGCACATCCCCGAGGGCAAGACGATGTGCAGCCTGTGCTCGCGGCTGCGCCGGGGCATCCTCTACCGTGTGGCGCGTGAGCTAGGGTGTACCAAGATCGCCCTGGGCCATCACCGCGATGACATGGTGGTGACGCTGCTGATGAACATGTTCTTCGGCTCGCGCATGAAGGGCATGCCGCCCAAGCTGGTGAGTGACAACGGCGAATTCGTGGTGATTCGCCCCTTGGCCTATGTCGCCGAACCGGATTTGGAGAAATGGGCCGCGCACCGCGAGTTCCCCATCATCCCGTGCAGCCTGTGCGGCAGCCAGGAAAACCTCCAGCGCGTGCTCACCAAGAAAATGATCCGCGAGTGGGACAAGCAGTACCCGGGCCGCATCGACAACATGTTCACCGCGATGGGCAACATCACCCTGTCGCACATGATGGATCGCAGCCTGTTCCCGTTCACCGAGATCAAGGCCACCGGCAAGCCCGATCCGATGGGCGACAAAGCCTTCGATGAGGACGACGAAGACGACTGCGGCACCCCCGCCGTGCAGACCGTGCGCTTGGTGCGCGATTGATGTTGGGAGAGCGTGAGATGGCGTTGAATGTGGTGATCATGGCAGCGGGCAAGGGCACGCGGATGCGCTCGGCTTTGCCCAAGGTGTTGCACAAGCTGGCCGGGCGCTCGTTGTTGAGCCATGTGCTGGGCCGGGCGGCGGAGTTGGGTGCGCAGCGCACCTTGGTGGTCACGGGCCACGGGGCCGAACAGGTGGAAGCGCATGTCGGCGCGGCGGCCACCTGCGTGCGCCAAGAGCCGCAGTTGGGCACCGGCCACGCCGTGCAGCAAACCGTGCCGGCGTTGGACACGGCTCACGCCACCACCCTCATCCTCAATGGCGATGTGCCGTTGATCGAACCGGCCACCGCCGCCGCGTTGGCCGCTGCTTGCGGTGGCGAGCGCCTGGCGCTGCTGACGGTGGTGCTTCAGGATGCCACGGGCTACGGTCGCATCGTGCGGGAGGCGTCGGGCGAGCGCGTGTTGGCCATCGTGGAGCACAAAGACGCCAGCGCCGAGCAGCGCGCCATCCGCGAGGTCTACACCGGCATGATGGCCGCGCCGACGGCGTTGCTTCAAAAATGGGTGATGGCGCTGAACAACCAGAACGCCCAGGGGGAGTACTACCTCACCGACATCGTCGCCATGGCCGCCGCCGAAGGGGTGCCCGTGGTGGCGACGCAAGCCGCCGACGAAGTGGAAGTGCTGGGCGTGAACAGCCCGGCGCAGTTGGCGGATTTGGAGCGGCGTTTCCAACGTCGCCAAGCCGAGGCGCTGATGAACGCGGGCGTGCGGTTGGCCGACCCGGCGCGTTTCGATCTGCGCGGCACGCTCACCTGTGGGCAGGATGTGGAGATCGACGTCAATTGCGTGTTTGAAGGCGCGGTGACGTTGGGTGATGGCGTGAAGATCGGTGCCCACTGCGTGCTGCGCAACGCGGTGATCGCCGAGGGTGTGGTGATTCACCCGTTTTGCCACATCGATGGGGACAAAGACGGGGTGAGCGTGGGCGCGGGCTCGCTGATCGGCCCGTATGCGCGTTTGCGGCCCGGGGCGCAGTTGGGCGCCGAGGTTCACATCGGTAACTTCGTCGAAGTGAAAAACTCAACCCTGGCGGACGGGGCCAAGGCGAACCACTTGGCTTACCTGGGCGATGCGACGGTGGGCGAGCGCGTGAACTTCGGCGCGGGCAGCATCACGGCCAACTATGACGGCGCGAACAAACACCGCACCGTGATCGGCCACGATGTGCATGTGGGCAGCAACTGCGTGCTCATCGCCCCGGTGACGCTGGGCGACGGCGGCACGATCGGCGGTGGTTCCACCATCGCCAAGAACACGCCGCCGGATCAGCTCACGGTGGCGCGGGCCAAGCAGGTGTCGCTGGCGGGGTGGAAGCGGCCGCAGAAGAAGCGGTGAGGGTGGCGTGTGCTGCCTTGCTGCCCGCGCTACGGCATGTACTTGAATTGCGTGCTCTGAACTGAACGGCTTGCGCCATGACGACCGCTGCTCTCGCGTTCCGCTACGTCACCGGGGGCACGATGCCGCCGGCGCAGCTGACGGATTTCGGCGCCGAGGAAGCGCGGCCCTTGCTGGCGGGTTTGGTGGGAGAGGGTGCCGAAGCGTTGTTGGCGCGAGTGGATTTCTCCCGATTTCCCTACATGGAACAGTGCCCCGGCTTGCCGGTGCCGGCGGATTGAGCGTGGCCCACCGTTTGACACAAGTGATTCATTTTTTGCAACAATCGTCGCCAAAAATGAATCACCCTCTTCTTTCCCTGCTCCTGCCAGAGTACCGACTGCAAGTGCTGGCCCTGCTGCTGCTTCACCCCGAAGAAGCCCTGCACGGTCGTGAGGTGGCGCGGCGCACGGGGCTGTCCCCCGGCACCGTCACCCGTGAGCTGGTGCGGCTGGCCGAAGCCGGGCTGCTGCGCCGCCAACAGCGCGGTAACCAGCAGGTTTACAGCGCCCAGACGCAGTGCCTCATCTACCCGGAGTTGGCCTCCCTGCTGCGCAAAACCACCGGCGTGGCCCAAGCCCTGCGCCTGGCCTTGCAACCCGTGGCGGAACAAGTGCGCGTGGCTTTTGTGTTCGGCTCCGTCGCACAAGGCCGAGAAACCGCCGGCAGTGACGTGGACGTGATGCTCATCGGCACGCCCAGCTTCATCCAAGTGGTGGAACTGTTGTACCCGGTGCAGTTGGAGTTGGGGCGCGAGATCAACCCCAAAATTTTCACGCCCGACGAATGGGTTGCCCTCCGCGCGCAGGACGAGCCCTTCATCCGCGACGTGCTGGCCAAACCCCAACTCTTTCTGATCGGAACCGCCGATGACCTTGCACAACTTGCTCGGTAGAACGCTGGAGGCCTTGCCGCCGGACAAAGGCCAAATTGCCAAACTGTTGGCCGCTGCCCAGCGCAACATCACCGACGCCCAATTGGCCGCTCTCAGTGCCGAAAACCGCTTTGATGCGGCTTACAAAGCCATCATGCAACTGGCGATGGTGGCGCTCAATGCCAACGGCTACCGCACACTCACCAGCAAACCAGGGCACCACCAAACGGCCATTCAGACCTTGCCACTGACCGTTGGGCTGCCCATGAGCCAGGTCATCGTGCTGGATGCATTGCGCAAACAACGCAACCTGAGTGACTACTCGGGCGACTTGGTGCCCGAATCCGCCGCCGCAGCCTGCTTGGCTGCCGCGCAGCACTTGCTCAGGCATGTGCAAACTTGGCTGAACAACCATCCGTAGGCAGACAGGTGACGCGCGGCCATCGCCCTTGCGTTACTGCGCTTTACTGAATACCAAAAAGGTATTGAATCGACTCTATTCGGTATTGGACAGTATCGCCACCCGCCCCTATCGTCCCGTCCAGTTGTTCCCACCTCCCCAGGTTTTGCAGGAATTCCATGGACGCGCACAAGATCCAGCACTACGGAGACGAGCTGTACCAGGCCCTCCTCAGCCGCAGCACCGTCGAGCCGCTCACCAACCGTGAGGCCGACATCACCATTGAAGACGCCTACCAAATCCAGTTGCGCATGATCCAGCGCCGCTTGGACGCGGGCGAAGTGGTCATCGGCAAGAAGATCGGCGTCACCAGCAAGGTGGTGATGGACATGCTGGGCGTCAATCAGCCGGACTTCGGCCACCTGCTCTCCGGCATGGTGTTCAACGAAGGCGAGCCGGTGGACATGAGCAAACTCATCGCCCCCAAGGCCGAAGCCGAAGTGGCCTTCATCCTGAACAAGGATTTGACCGGCCCCGGCGTCACCGCTGCCGACGTGCTGCGCGCCACCGATTGCGTCATGCCCTGCTTCGAGATCGTGGACAGCCGCATCCGCGATTGGAAGATCAAGATTCAAGACACCGTGGCGGACAACGCCTCCTGCGGCGTGCTCACGCTCGGCGGCACCCGCCGCAGCCCGCGTGACCTCGATCTGGCCCTGGCCGGCATGGTGCTGGAAAAGAACGGCGAGATCATCAGCACCTCCTGCGGTGCCTCGGTGCAAGGCTCGCCGGTGAACGCCGTGGCGTGGCTGGCCAACACGCTCGGGCGTTTGGGCATCAGCTTGAAGGCGGGCGACCTGATTTTGTCGGGTTCGCAATCGCCCCTCGTGGCCGTGAAGGCAGGCGACAGCCTCACCTGTTCGGTGGGCGGCCTGGGCAGCACTTCGGTGCGCTTCATCTGACCCACAGGGAGAACCGCAGCATGCAACTCGACCGCGCCACGATTGAACAGCTCGCCGCCCATGTGGAATCCGCCGAGCTGGAAGCCCGCGACATCACCAAAATCACCGACGACTTCCCGCAGATGGATTGGGAAGACGCCTACGCGATTCAAGACGAAATCCGCCGCCGCAAGGAAGCGCGGGGCAACAAGACGGTGGGCTTGAAAGCCGGCCTGACCTCGTTTGCCAAGATGAAGCAAATGGGTGTGGAAACGCCGTGCTTCGGTTTCGTCTCCGACTACATGGCCCGCCCGGATGGCGGTGAGATCAAGACCTCCGAGCTGATCCACCCCAAGGTGGAGGCCGAAATTTGCATCGTCACCAAGGCGCCGTTGAAGGGGCCGGGTTGCCACGTCGGCACCGTGATGGCGGCAATTGATTTCGTGCTGCCCGCAGTGGAAATCATCGACAGCCGTTACCGCGACTTCAAGTTCGACCTGAAGAGCGTGATTGCCGACAACACCTCGGCCAGCCGCTTCGTCATCGGCGGGCGCCCGCGCAACGTCGAGGCGCTGGACTTGCGCACGCTGGGCGTGGTGCTGGAAAAGAACGGTCAGATCGTGGCGATGGCCGCTGGCGCTGCCGTGCTCGGCCACCCCGCCGCTGCCGTGGCGATGATGGCGAATCACCTGGGCGCACGCGGCCAGGAAATCCCGGCCGGCACCTTCATCATGACCGGTGGCGTGACCGAAGCCATCGCCGTGGCCGCTGGGGACAGCGTGAACGTGCGCTTCCAGGATCTGGGCAGCGTGTCCATGCGTTTCGTCTGACCATCGAGGCTGGCCATGACTGCTTGCGTGTCCACCGCGCCGGCCAGCCCGGCGGGGGCGCCTGTTGCGCCGTTTCCTTCGCCGCGCCGTGTGCCAACCGGCGGCTTTTTGACGCTGACGCACGACCAAGGCCGCTGCACCGAGGTCGCCCCCGTGCCGGTGTTGATGCTGCACGGCTCCGGCCCCGGCGTCAGCGCCTGGGCCAACTGGCGGCTGGTGATGCCGCACCTGGCGCAACAGCGCCGCGTGCTGGCGCCGGACATGGTGGGCTTTGGTGACACCGAACGCCCCGCAGGCATCCGCTACAGCATGGCCACCTGGGTGCAGCAAACGCTGGATCTGCTGGACGCTTTGAATCTGCCGCAGGTGGATTTGGTGGGCAACTCGTTCGGCGGCGCTTTGGCGCTGGCCACGGCGATTCGCGCTCCGCAGCGCGTGCGCCGGCTGGTGTTGATGGGCAGCGTGGGCGTGCCGTTCACGATCACGCCGGGGCTGGATGCGGTGTGGGGCTACGAGCCGTCCATCGAAGCCATGCGCGGCCTGCTCGACTTGTTCGCCTACGACCGGGGCTTGGTGAACGATGAATTGGCCGAGCTGCGTTGGCGCGCCAGCATCCAGCCGGGCTACCAAGAAGCGTTTGCCGCCATGTTCCCCGCCCCGCGCCAGCGCTGGGTGGACGCGATGTGCAGTGCCGAAAGCGACATCCGCGCCCTGCCGCACGAAACGCTGGTGATCCACGGCCGCGAGGATCGCATCATCCCCTTGCAGAACTCGCTCACGCTGGCGGACTGGATCGCCAAGAGCCAATTGCATGTGTTCGGCCAGTGCGGCCACTGGACGCAGATCGAGCACAGCGCCCGCTTCACCCGCCTGCTGGCTGATTTTTTCGCTGAAGCCGATGTGGCGGATGTCGCCCGGAGCGCGGCATGAGCGCACCCGCCACCGCTGCGCTGCGCAACCCCGTCACCGTGCTGGTGACGCGGCGCGTCAAGCCCGGCCACGCCCCAGCCTTCGAGCAAACGATGGGCCGGATGATCGAAGCCGCCGCCGGTTTCCCGGGCCATTTGGGCGGCCACCTCATCCGCCCCGGCGAGGGCACCGAGGGCGGCGACGGCACGGGCGAGCCCGATCTGTGGCACGTCATCTTCGCTTTCGACACACCCGAGCACCTGCAAGCCTGGCAAGCCTCGCCGGCGCGGGCGCTGGGTTTGGCCGCTGTCGCGCCGCACACCGAGGGCGAACAGCAAGTGCGCCAACTCACCGGCCTGGGTCACTGGTTTGCTGAACCGCTGGGGGCCAAAGGCCCGTCGCAAACCCCGCCGCCGCGCTGGAAGGTGGCGGTGGTGACGTGGCTAGGCATCTGCCCCACGGTGTTCGCGCTGTTCCTGCTGCTGGGCGAACTGTTGGCGCCGTGGCCGCTGCTGCCGCGTGTGATGGTGCTCACCGCGCTGGTGGTGGTGTTGATGACCTGGGTGGTGGCCCCGCGCCTGACCGCCTGGCTCAAACCCTGGCTCTACCCGACACCTGTTTCTGCCCCCTAACCGGCCCACAACACACCCATGAACCTGCAACTCCAAGGCAAGCTCGCGCTGGTCACGGGATCCACCGCTGGCATCGGTTACGCCATCGCCAAGGTGCTGGCGGCGGAAGGCGCCCACGTCACGCTCAACGGGCGCAGCCCAGAGCGCGTGGTGGCTGCCGTCACCCAACTGCAAGCCGAATTCCCCGAGGCGACGATTCACGGCGTGGCCGCCGACTTGGCCAGCGCCGAAGGCGTGGCCGCGCTGGTGGCCGCCTGCCCGGAGGCCGACATCCTGGTGAACAACCTCGGCATCTTCAACCCGCAGCCCTTCGAGCAAATCGAGGATGCGGAATGGCAGCGCTTCTTTGACGTGAACGTCATGAGCGGCGTGCGCCTGACGCGTGCGCTGCTGCCGGGTATGAAGGCACGCAACTGGGGCCGCGTGGTGTTCATCTCCAGCGAATCGGGCATCTGCCCGCCGGCGGAGATGGTGCATTACGGCATGACGAAATCGGCGCAACTGTCCATCGCACGCGGCTTGGCGGAAACCTGCGCCGGCACGGGGGTGACGGTGAACAGCGTGCTGCCCGGCCCGACGCTCACCGAAGGCGCCGGCGAATTTTTCGCCACCTTGGCGCGAACCAACGGCCAAACCTTTGACGAAGCCGCCCGCGACTTCTTCGCCCACGCCCGCCCCACGTCCCTCATCCAGCGCTTCATCCAGCCGACCGAAGTGGCCGCGCTGGTGGCCTATGTGTGCAGCCCGCTGGCGGCGGCCACCACCGGCGCCGCCCTGCGCGCCGATGGCGGCGTGGTGCGCAGCCTGATCTGACTTTGCAACGGAGACACGACCCCATGAGCGAAAAAATCAAGTGTGCCCTGATCGGGCCCGGCAACATCGGCACCGATCTGCTGGCCAAACTCAAGCGCAGCCCGGTGTTGGAACCGGTGTGGATGGTGGGCATCGACCCGGAATCCGACGGCCTGAAGCGTGCCCGCGAAATGGGCATCAAGACCACGGCGGAAGGCGTCGATGGCCTGGTGCCGCACATGAAGGCCGATGGCGTGCAGATCGTGTTCGATGCCACTTCGGCCTACGTTCACGCGGAAAACTCGCGCAAGGTGAACGAGCAAGGCGCACTGATGATCGACCTCACGCCCGCCGCCATCGGCCCGTACTGCGTGCCGCCGGTCAACCTGCTGCAACACGTCGGCCAGCGTGAAATGAACGTCAACATGGTGACCTGCGGCGGCCAAGCCACCATCCCGATGGTGAACGCGGTCAGCCGCGTGCAGCCGGTGGCGTATGGCGAGATCGTGGCGACGGTGTCGTCACGCTCGGTCGGCCCCGGCACGCGCAAGAACATCGACGAGTTCACCCGCACCACAGCAGGCGCGGTGGAAAAGGTGGGCGGCGCCAAGAAGGGCAAGGCCATCATCATCATCAACCCCGCCGAGCCGCCGCTCATCATGCGGGACACGGTGCATTGCCTCACCGAAACCGAGCCGGATCGGGACGCCATCACCGCCAGCGTCCACGCCATGATCAAGGACGTGCAGAAGTACGTGCCGGGTTATCGCTTGGTGAACGGGCCGGTGTTTGACGGTAACCGCGTCTCCGTCTTCATGGAGGTGGAGGGCCTGGGCGACTACCTGCCCAAGTACGCCGGCAACCTGGACATCATGACCGCCGCCGCCTGCCGCACCGCCGAGATGTTTGCCGAAGAGATGCTCGCCGGGCGTCTTACGTTCTAACTTGTTGGCGCTATTCCCCCCCTCTCCCCAACCCCTCTCCCGCAAGGGGAGAGGGGCTTGAAGGCACCGCCCCTGTAGGGCTCCCCTCTCCCCTCGCGGGAGAGGGGCCGGGGGAGAGGGGGCACACCGCACCCCCACACGGAAAAAACACCATGACTCTGCAAGGCAAGAAGATCACCGTCCACGACATGACCCTGCGGGACGGCATGCACCCCAAGCGCCACTTGATGACGCTGGAGCAGATGAAAACCATCGCCTGCGGGCTGGACGCTGCCGGCGTGCCGCTGATTGAGGTCACCCACGGCGATGGCTTGGGCGGCTCGTCGGTGAACTACGGCTTTCCGGCGCACACCGATGAGGAATACCTCGGCACGGTGATTCCGCTGATGAAGCAGGCCAAAGTGTCGGCGCTGCTGCTGCCGGGCATCGGCACCGTCGATCACCTGAAGATGGCGCGGGAACTGGGTGTGAACACCATCCGCGTGGCCACGCATTGCACCGAAGCGGATGTGAGCGAACAGCACATCACCTTCGCCCGCAAGCTCGGCATGGACACCGTGGGCTTCCTCATGATGGCCCACATGAACAGCGCCGAAGGCTTGGTGAAACAAGCCAAGCTGATGGAAAGCTACGGCGCGAATTGCATCTACGTCACCGATTCGGCGGGCTACCTGCTGCCCGATGGCGTGAAAGAACGCCTGACCGCCGTGCGCCAAGCCCTGAACCCGGAAACCGAGCTGGGTTTCCACGGCCACCACAACCTGGCAATGGGCATTGCCAACAGCATCGCCGCCATCGAGTGCGGTGCCACGCGCATTGACGCCGCCGCCGCCGGCCTGGGCGCGGGCGCGGGCAACACGCCGATGGAAGTGCTCGTCGCCGTGTGCGACCGCATGGGCATCGAAACCGGCGTGGACGTGTGGAAGATCCAAGACGTGGCCGAAGACCTCGTCTTCCCGATCATGGATTTTCCGATCCGCATCGACCGCGACGCGCTCACCCTGGGTTACGCCGGCGTGTATGGCAGCTTCTTGCTGTTCGCCAAGCGGGCGGCGGCCAAGTATGGGCTGTCGGCGCGAGACATCCTGGTGGAGCTGGGCCGCAAGAAGATGGTCGGCGGCCAAGAAGACATGATCGAAGACACCGCCATGACGATGGCGCGTGAACGCGGTTTGTTGGTCTGATCACGCAAGGAGCACGGCCATGCCTTTCGCCCAAATTTATTTGCTGGAAGGTCGCACCGAGGAGCAAAAACGCGCGGTGATCGAAAAGGTCACCGCCGCGTTGGTGGAGGCACTCGGTGCGCCGCAGCAAAACGTGCGCGTTTGGATTCACGACATGCCCAAAGAAAACTGGGGCATCGGCGGCCAAACCGCCAAAGACCTGGGGCGCTGACACCACAGCGCCCCACCACCCGAGAGGCGCCCCCAGATGGCGCCCTTTCATCCAATGGAGACAACCCCATGACCGCGATTTTTCGCTGGGCCACCGTGGCCCTGGCGGCTTCGGCCTGCCTGAACGCTTCTGCCACCGAGGGCGGCGGCTCGATTTACCCGCACGGCGTTGAAAACTTCATGGCCGGCGCACTGCCGCCGCCGGGGGTGTACGGCATCGTGTATGGCGAGTCCTACAGCGCCGATCGTGTCAACGATGCGCAGGGCAACAACCTGCACGTCCCCGATTTCAAGGTGACCGCCAATGTGATCGCCCTGCGGCCCGTGTGGGTCACGGGGGCCAAGCTGGGCGGCGGGGATGTGGTGCTGCACTCCATCGTCCCGCTGGTGGATTTGGATGTGAAAGTCGCCGGGGTGAGTCAGAACAAAACCGGCGTGGGTGACATCACGGTGGGCGCCGGCGTCGGGTTTCACCACAGCGCCAACTTGCACAGCATCGTGGCGCTGGATGTGATTTTGCCGACCGGCGGCTACACCCAGGGCGATCAAGCCAACATCGGGCGCAACTACCGTTCGTTTGAACCGGTGTTGGCCGTGAGCTGGGTCGATCCGGGTGGGTTCAATGCGGACGCGAAATTCGGCTACCTCATCAACAGCCGCAACAAGGACACGGATTACCGCTCTGGCCGCGAATTCCACTTCGACTACTCGCTCGGCTGGGGCCTGGGTTCGGGCTGGACAGCCGGTGTGGGCGGCTACTACTACCGCCAGATGACTGACGACAACGTCGCGGGGGCCGATGTGGCCAACTCACGCGGCAAGGCCCTGGCCTTCGGCCCATCGGTGAAGTACGACAGCGGCCAAGGCTGGTTCGTCACCGCCAAGTGGCAGAAGGAAACCGGCGTCGAGAACCGCGCCCAGGGGCGGGCGCTGTGGCTTAAGGCGGTGTTCCCGTTCTGATCACGGTGTGAAGTGCCCGCTGGTGCGCAACACATCCAGCGTGGCACGCACATGGTCTTCCAACACCAGCGCGGCGCGGGCTTCGCGGCGTTGCACGGCGGCGTGGTAAAGCGCCTCGTGCTCGGCGGACACATCCCGTGGCGGATGGGGCACATGGGCCAAGCGCAACGCCACGTAGCGATAACGGGCAGCGTGGCGGTAAAGGATGTCCAGAAAATGCCGCGTCCAGTTCGACGGATCGGCGGCGATCAGCGCCGCATGGAAATGCTGGTTCAGCGTTTCCCACTCCGGCGGATAAGGGCGGGGATGGTGTCGCTCCACTGTCGCCAGTGCCTCGTAAGCCCGCGTGAGGTCGTGCGCCCACGCGGCGGTGCCCAGCCGGATCGATTGGCGCAGGGCCTCGGTTTCCAGCATCACGCGCAGCCGGGTCACATCTTCCAGATCGGCCAAGGAGGCTGTGGCGACGCGAAAACCACGCTGCCCTTCCGCCGTCACCAGCGCGTCCGACACCAGCAGCGACAGCGCCTCGCGCAGCGTGCCGGCGCCCACTTCGTAGCGGTCTTTCAGGTGTTCGACACGCAGTTTTTCACCCGGCGGCAAATCTCCCTGGACGATGTCTTGACGCAGCGCGAGGTAAGCGCGCTCCACCTGGGTGCGCGGGGAGGTGGATTCGGTGGCGGCCAGCGTGTTCATGGGTCGGTGGACGAAGGGGTCGCCGTGGGGGCGTGACGCAAACGATACGCCAACTGGGGCCGCGTCAGCCCCAAGCTGCGGGCCGCTGCCGACAGGTTGCCTTTGGCGCGGCGTACGGCCTGCTCTAGCAACTGCTGTTCCAGCATCTCCAAGGACACGCCTTGCGCCAGCAACTGTTCGCACAGTTCTGAGGGCAGCGGCGGCTCGGCCACGGGGGCGAGTTGGCCGTGTCGATTCAAGCCGGTGGCGGCACAAGCGGCGTCGCTGGCCGGACGCTGGGCGAACAGGTGCTCCACCTCAACCGACTCGCCTTGAGCCGCCAAGATCACCCCGCGTTCGACCAAATTTTCCAGCTCGCGCACGTTGCCTGGCCAATCGTGTTCGGCCAGGGCGCGCTGGGCGCGGTCGCTGAAACCGGCCAGGCGCTTGCCGTGTAAAGCGCCGAAGCGCTGGAGCAGGTGCTGGGCCAGCAGCATCACATCGCCGGCGCGCTCACGCAGCGGCGGCAGGCGGATGGGGTAGACGTTGAGGCGGTACAGCAAATCACGCCGAAAGCGCCCTTCGCGCACAGCGGCATCCAGATCGACGTTGGTGGCGGCCACCAAGCGCACGTTCACTTTGCGCGGGGTGTCGCTGCCCAAACGCTCAATTTCGCCTTCTTGCAGGGCGCGCAGCAGTTTGGCTTGCAGGGGCAGGGGCAAGTCGCCGATTTCGTCGAGGAACAGCGTGCCTTGGTCGGCCCGCTCGAAGCGTCCGGCGCGGGCTGCGTGCGCCCCGGTGTAGGCGCCGCGCTCCACGCCGAACAGCTCGGCTTCGATCAACTCCGCTGGCAAGGCAGCGCAGTTCACCGCCACAAACGGGCCGTGGCGACGTTGGCTTTGCTCGTGCAGGCTGCGGGCGAAACGCTCCTTGCCCACGCCGGTTTCCCCGGTCAGCAGCACGGTGACTTGCGTCCCCGCCGCGCGTTGCAGCAGATCGCCGGCGCGGCGAAACGCCGGGGATTGGCCGATCATTTCGCGCCCGGGGTTGTCCGGCACCGTGAGGCTGGAGCGCAGGGCTTCGACTTGTTGGCTCAGGGCGTCGATGCGATCCAGCAGCGCGTCGGGCTCGAAATACACCCGATGCTCTTCCCCGTCCGGCCACGCCTCGATCGGGCGCCCGACGATCAAACAATGGTCATGGCCGCAGGCGGCGCACTGCACCTCCTTGAACAAAATCATGCGGCCCATGAACGCCGAGGTGTAACCGCAAGCGTAGCCGGTGAGGATCCAGCAGCAGGGTTCGTGCGCCTGGCCGTAGGCCTGTTGGTGGGCGTGGGCTTCCCAAGAATGGTCCCAGCGGAATTCGCCACTGCAATGGCCGCTGGCCACGTCAAATTCCATCTGAATCGGCGTGACCCGCGCTGCCCCCTCCAGCATGTGCAACTGGGGGCCGACGAGAAAGCTCTCGCGCAAGTCGCGCCCCGGGCGGCATTTTTTGGCGAACTCGGCGTCGCGCATGCCGCTGGCGTAGCCCATGCGCGTGAGCACGCGCCGGGCGTGTTCGGGGCCAGCGGAATCGATCAGGTCTTGGCGCAGCCCCGCCAGCGCGGCGGTGTGCAGCAGCAGCATGCGGCGCTCGCCGAGCCAGATCGAGCCCTCTTCGGGGGCAAAGCGCAGCAAGCGGCGCAAGTCGCCGTCGGGCGGGTACTTGGGAATGTCGAACATCGGGGCGAGTCTCCAGCGGCGCCGGTGGGCCGGCGCTCAATCTCGATATTTGACCGTGATCCTCTGACGTGTGGCTAGCGCCGTTTCATCCGATGGGATCAGGGTTTTTCCATTCATTTCACCAAATGATCAATTCTCCTCGCTGAACAGGTGATCAAAAGATCAAAACCGGGGTTGTGTGGGCCCAAAACCACCCCGTAGGGCGAGGCGACCGCACCCGGTTAAGCCCATTTTTCTCGGTGTTTACCCTGGAAATATCGAGATTTTTGCCGTTTTTGGGGCATTGGGTCTGGGCTTTGCAATCTGGTTCGGACATTTGCTGTCCGTGCTGCCATGACCTCCCTGCCTGCCTTTGATCCCCGCCAGAAGTTCATCCGCGTTGTCGAGCAGCGTGCCGATGGGCTGGTCGAGTTCGAGTTCGCAGTGGGCGAGCCGGAGTTGTTCGTCGAGATGCTGCTGCCGCGTGCGGCCTTCGAAGATTTTTGTGCCGCGCAGGGCGTGCAGCCCGTGTGGCTGGTGCCGCCCCCGCTCGCACCCGACGACAGCGCCGCCGACCACGCCTGGACGTGGACGCTGCACGACGCCCTGCGCCGCACCTGACCCGCCGCCCCATTCCACCAAGAGGAGACACCCCGGATGAGCACCATCGACCTGCGCACCGTCAGCATCAAGCCGCTGCGCCACACCTTCACCCATGTGGCCAAGCGCATCGGCGGCGACAAGCCCGCCACGCGCTACCAAGAAGGCACCTTCGACATTCAGGCGACCGAGAATTTCCACTACCGCCCGACGTGGGATCCAGAGCACGAGATTTTTGACCCGCGCCGCACCGCCATTGTCATGAAGGACTGGTACGCGCTGAAGGATCCGCGCCAGTTCTATTACGGCACCTACACCCAGGCCCGCGCCCGCCAGCAGGAAAACACCGAATCGAACTTCGATTTCGTCGAGTCGCGTGGCTTGGCCGCTGGCCTGCCGGATGCCACGCGCCAGCTGGCGCTGGACGTGCTGCTGCCGCTGCGCCACCTGGCCTGGGGCGGCAACATGAACAACGCCTATATCTGCGCCTATGGCTATGGCACCGCCATCACCCAGCCGCACATTTATCAGGCGATGGATCACCTGGGCATTGCGCAGTACCTCACCCGCATCGGTTTGGCGCTGGCGGACACCGAGGCGCTGCAAACCGCCAAGGCGCAGTGGATGGACGACCCGAAGTGGCAGGGCCTGCGCCGCTACGTCGAGGACTGCTTTGTGCAGCAAGACTGGTTCGAACTGTTCGTGGCGCAAAACCTGGTGCTGGACGGCGTGCTGTATCCGCTGGTCTACCAAACCATCGTCGATGACGTGCTGGTGAGCCAAGGCGGCGCGGCGGTGTCGATGCTGACCCAGTTCATGGGCGATTGGCACACCGAAACCGCCAAGTGGGTCGATGCCCAGATCAAGGTGGCGGCGGCGGAATCGCCGGAAAACAAAGCCAAGTTGGGCGAGTGGACGGCGGCCTGGCTGGCCCGTGCGCTGGAAGCCATCACGCCGCTGGCGCAGCACGCTTTGGGCGACAAGGCCGAAGCCGCGCTGGACGACGTGACCCGCCAATTCAAGGCCCGCGCCACCAAGGCCGGCTTGGTGCTCTGAGCCACCCCGCGCATCCCCCTACAAAAACACCTGGAGACACCCGCATGTCCAAAGTTTTTCTGGCGCTGCAACTGACGGATGACAGCCGCGCCATCGTCGAGGCCCTGTTGGCCGACAACCCCCACGCCACCCTCGAAGAACAGCCGGCGATGGTGAAGATCAACGCCGAGAACTCGCTCACGCTGAAGCGCGAATCGGTGTCCGAGCGGCTGGGCCGGGACTTCGATCTGCAAGAGCTGCACCTGAGCCTCATCACCCTGACCGGTCACATCGACGAGACCGACGACGAGTTCACGCTGAGCTGGGGCCGCGCTTAACGGCGCCGCCCGCAGACGCCCACGCCGCCACCCCAAGCACCGCACACGCCCTGCACACACTGGAGACAACGCTCATGGACATGAACGTCGCCAAGAAAAAGCTCAGCCTGAAAGAACGCTACGCGCTGATGACGCGTGACCTCGACTGGGAAACCACCTACCAACCGAAGGAAAAGGTGTTCCCGTACGTGGAATACGAAGGCATCAAGATCCACGACTGGAACAAGTGGGAAGACCCGTTCCGTCTGACGATGGACGCCTACTGGAAGTACCAGGCCGAGAAGGAAAAGAAGCTCTACGCCATCATCGATGCCTTCGCCCAGAACAACGGCCACCTGGGCTTGACCGATGCGCGTTACATCAACACCCTGAAGCTGTTCTTGAACGGCATCAGCCCGCTGGAATACATGGCGCACCGGGGTTTTGCCCATGTGGGCCGCCAATTCCCGGGGGTGGGCACCCGCGTGGCGTGCTTGATGCAGTCGCTCGATGAGATCCGTCACTCGCAGACGCAGATCCACTCGATGTCGAACTACAACAAGTATTACAACGGGCTGCACAGCTTCCCGCAGATGCTGCAACGTGTCTGGTACATGAGCGTGCCGCGTTCGTTCTTCGACGACGCTGTCACTGCCGGGCCGTTCGAATTCATGGTGGCCATCGGCTTCTCGTTCGAGTATGTGCTGACGAACCTGCTGTTCGTGCCCTTCGTCTCGGGTGCGGCCTACAACGGCGACATGGGCGCGATGACCTTCGGCTTCTCGGCGCAATCCGATGAAGCGCGTCACATGACGCTGGGCCTGGAAGTCATCAAGTTCATCCTGGAGCAAGACCCGGACAACCTGCCCATCGTGCAGCGCTGGATCGACAAGTGGACGTGGCGCGGTTATCGCGTGCTGACCCTGGTCGGCATGATGATGGACTACATGCTGCCCAAGCGCGTGATGAGCTGGAAGGAAGCCTGGGAGGTGTACTTCGAGCAGAACGGCGGCGCGCTGTTCAAGGATCTGGAGCGTTACGGCATCCGCCCGCCGAAGTGGCTGGACCAGATCGAGAAGGACAAGGATCACATCTCGCACCAAGCCTGGGCGACGTTCTACCAATACTCGGCCGCTTCCAACTTCCACGGCTGGATGCCTTCGGCAGAGGAAATGGACTGGCTTTCGGCCAAGTACCCGAACAGCTTCGACAAGTATTACCGCCCGCGTTTCGAGCACTGGCGCGACGAAGCGGCCAAGGGCAATCGGCACTACAACACCACGCTGCCGATGCTGTGCCAGACCTGCCAGATCCCGATGATCTTCACCGAGCCGGACGACCCGACGCAGATCTGCTACCGCGAGTCCACCTACCACGGCATGAAGTTCCACTTCTGCTCGGACGGCTGCAAGGACATCTTCGATCACGAGCCGGAGAAGTACCAACAAAGCTGGCTGCCGGTGCATCAGATCTACCAAGGCAACTGCTTCAACCCGGGCGTCGATCCGACCGCCGAGGGCTTCCAGCCGCTGCCCGCCGTGCTCGATTACTACAACGTGCAAATGGGCCGGGACAACATGGATTTCGAAGGCTCGGAAGACCAGAAGAACTTCGCAGCTTGGCGCGGCCAAGCCACGTCGAACACCTGACCGCCCGAACCTGAGCCAAGGAGACAACGACCATGACCGTCGCCGCCATCAAGGCATACGACTTTCCGCCCGCCGACAGCCTGGATAAGTTCCACGGCGCCCAACTGATTTACGTCGGTTGGGATCAGCACTTGCTGTTCTGCGCCCCGTTCTGCTTCCCGCTGCCGCCCTCGATGCCGTTCGGCGCGTTGGTGGAGCAGGTGCTGCCCGGCGCCTTCGGGTACCACCCGGAGTTCAAGCAGATCGACTGGCGCCAAGTGCAATGGCTGCGCAGCAACGGCACCGCTGCGGGTGAGCCGTTCACGCCGGACTTTGCCAAGTCGCTGGCCGAAAACGGGCTGGGGCACAAGGATGCGATCCGCTTCCGCACGCCGGGCTTGAACGGCATCCAGGGCAGCGCGTCCTGAAACGGGTGAGGGGTTTTTGAGATGTCGTACCAACTCACCATCGAGCCGCTGGGCCAAACCATCGACGTGGAAGACGGGCAAACGCTGCTCGATGCCGCCCTGCGCGCCGGCTTCTACCTGCCTCATGCCTGCTGCCACGGCTTGTGCGCCACCTGCAAAGTGACGGTGGTGGATGGCGAAGTCGATCACGGCGAAGCCTCCAACTTCGCCCTGATGGACTACGAGCGCGAGGAGGGCAAATGCCTGGCCTGCTGCGCCCGCCCGCAAAGCGATGTGGTGATCGAAGCCGACATCGACGAAGACCCCGACGCCCGCAACCTGCCGGTGCGGGACTTTGCCGGCACCGTCAGCCGCATTGAAGACCTCACGCCCACCATCAAGGGCGTGTGGGTTGAGCTGGACGAGCCGATGGACTTCCAGGCCGGCCAGTACGTCAACCTGATGCTGCCGGACGGCTCGGGCTCACGCGCTTTCTCGCTGGCCAATGCGCCGCAGCAAGCGGGCGAGGTGGAGCTGAACATCCGCTACGTGCCCGGCGGCCAGGCCACGACCTGGGTTCACCAAGCGTTGAAGAAGGGCGACCGGGTGAAACTGGCCGGGCCGTATGGGCGCTTCTTCGTGCGCAAGTCGGCGGATTCGCCGTCGCTGTTCTTGGCGGGTGGCTCCGGTTTGTCGAGCCCGAAATCCATGATCTTGGATTTGCTGGCCGAAGGTTCCACCCAGCCGATGACGCTGGTCTACGGCGCCCGCAACCAAGCCGAGCTGTACGACCACGGTTTGTTCGTGGAACTGGCCGCGCAGCACGCGCACTTCAGTTATGTGCCGGTGCTGTCCAACGAGCCGGACGATTCCGGCTGGACGGGCGCACGCGGCTTCGTTCACGACGCCGCCAAAGCGCATTTCAACAATGACTTCCGGGGCCGCAAAGCCTACCTGTGCGGCCCGCCGGTGATGATCGAAGCCTGCATCGCCACGCTGATGCAAGGCCGGCTGTTCGAGCGCGACATCTACACCGAGAAATTCCTCTCAGCGGCGGATGCGAGCCAGCAGCTCACCCGCAGCCCGCTGTTCAAGCGCCTGTGAGTGGAGGTTGGCCGTGTTCTGCCGCAAAGCCCCGCACCACCGCCAGGAAAGCGGCAAGCACGGGCGACGGGTCGGCGCGGCGGTAGAGGCAACTCAGCTCCACCTCGCGCAGATGGCGGCTTTGCAGTGGTCGGTAAGTCACGCCGGGCAATTGCAAACTGGCCGTCGAGGCGGTGGTGATGCACAGCCCAAAACCCGAAGCCACCAAGGCAATGCACGTCAGCACGTCTTCGACCTGCTGTTCGACGCGCAGCAACGCGCCTTCTTGGCGAAACGCCGCCATCACTTCTTCCGCCAGCCCGCGCATGGGAATGTTGGGGTAGAGGATGAGCGGCACGTCGTCCAGATCGCGGATGGTGATGGCGGTCTTTTGTGCCAGCGGATGGCGCACCGGCAAGCCGACCATCATCGGCTCACGCATCACCTGTTCGACGCACAAGTCATCCTGCGGCGGCACCAGCCGGTTGAAGCCAACGGTGATGCGGCGCTCGCGCAGCGCGTCGAGCTGTTCGGCTTTGGTGAGGTTGTGCAGCACGATTTTCACCTCGGGCCGCTCGCGGTGAAAACGTGCCAGCACACGCGGAATCGCATCCAGGATGCCCGAACCAAACGTGGCCACGTCCAGCCGACCGGTGAGGCCCTGCCCGGCGCGTTGGGTGCGTTCCTTGGCGCGCTGCGCCAGGCTGAGCAGGTTGGGCACTTCGTCCAGCAGGGCTTGGCCGGCTTCGGTCAGCTCCACGCCCTTGGTGGTGCGGATGAACAGCAGCGTGCCCAGCTCCTCCTCCAATGCGCGGATTTGGCGCGTGAGCGGCGGCTGCGCCATGTGCAGGCGCTCGGCAGCGCGGCCAAAGTTGCGCTCTTCAGCGAGCGCGAGGAAGTAGCGCATGTGGCGCAGATCCATGGTGGAACTCCGGGTTCGGGCCTTTTTGCCCTGGCTCAAGCGAATACCTTGAAGGTATCAAAGCCGCAATTTTCAGTATTGGACAGTATGGCACGCGCTGCCTATCGTCGCGGGCCACAGGGTCACGGAGCGCACACAAGAACGCCCCGGCCTCAGGAGACACGAGCATGAAATTCCAAGTGCAAATCCAAGACACGGGCGAAACCTACCGCTGCGACGAGCGCGACAGCGTGCTCACCGGCATGGAAAACCTCGGGCGCAAGGGCATTCCCGTGGGCTGTCGCAACGGCGGCTGCGGGGTGTGCAAGGTGGAAGTGGTCGATGGCGACTACGCCGCCCGCGTGATGAGCCGCGAGCACGTCAGCGAGGACGACGAAGCCTGTCGCCGCGTGCTGGCCTGCCGGGTGCGCCCGCGCAGCGACTTGCAAATCAAGGTGATTGGAAAGATGAAAAAAAGCGTCTGCCGCGTTGTTGAGCCGGCTGGCGCACTTGCTTCCCCCTGCTCAACCTGACGACCAACGACCTACGGAGACAACAACATGGCAATGACTGGCGTTTTGCGCC
Source organism: Vitreoscilla filiformis (assembly GCF_002222655.1). Classification (GTDB taxonomy): domain Bacteria; phylum Pseudomonadota; class Gammaproteobacteria; order Burkholderiales; family Burkholderiaceae_C; genus Ideonella; species Ideonella filiformis. The sequence continues at coordinate 1,455,573 of NZ_CP022423.1, forward strand.
CCGGCCACGCAGTGCTGCGCGTGCTGGATTTGGACGAATCGGTGAAGTTCTACACCGACGTGATGGGCCTGAAGGAAACGGGCCGCGATGCGTCGGGCCGTGTCTACTTCAAGACGCACGACGAGCGCGACCACAACAGCTTCATCATCCGCAAAGCCGACACCGCTGGCCTGGATTGCTTCGCCTTCAAGGTGCTGAACAACGCCACCCTGGACGAGCTGGAAGGCAAGCTGAAAGATTTCGGCGTGACCACCGAGCGCGTGCCTGCCGGTGAAATGCTGGAAACCGGCGAGCGCGTGCGCTTCAAACTGCCGACCGAACACGTCATCGAGCTGTACGCCGAAAAGACCGACGTGGGCAACGGCCTGGGCTACACCAATCCCGAAGCTTGGCTGCCGGACACCAAGGGCATCAACCCGATTCGCATGGATCACTGCCTGATCTACGGCCCGGACATCGACGCCAACAAGAAGCTGTTCGAGGAAGTGCTGGGCTTCACGCTGGTGGAGCGCGTCAAGCTCGAAGACGGCACCACCGACCTGGCCACCTGGCTGACCTGCTCGGCCAAGGCGCACGACATCGCCATGGTGCGCCACGGCGAGCCGGGCAAGCTGCACCATGTGAGTTTCCTGCTGCAAAGCTGGGAGCAGGTGCTGCGTGCGGCGGACATCATGTCGATGAACCGCGTCTCCATCGACATCGGCCCGACCCGCCACGGCGTGACACGCGGCACGACGATCTATTTCTTCGACCCGTCTGGCAACCGCCTGGAAACCTTCTGCGGCGGCTACGACTTCTACCCCGACATGCACCCAACCACCTGGACGTGGGATGAAGTCGGTGCTGGCGTGTTCTATCACGACCGCAAGCTCAACGAACGCTTCCTGACGGTGGTGACCTGATGGGCCAGGCAGCCTCTTCGACCGTGATGCACGTCATCACCTCCGAGGCTGCCGCCGCTGCCACCCAGGCAGCGGTGGCACATGCCGAGGCGCTGGGCATACGCATCAACGTCGCCGTCACCGATGCGTCGGGCGTGCTGATGGCGTTCTTGCGCATGCCCGGCGCCTTTTTGCATTCCATCGACATCGCCATCGACAAGGCTTACACAGCGGCCAGTTTTGGTTTTCCGACCTCGCAATGGGGCAGCGTCCTCGGGCAAGACGAGTTGTTGCGCATCGGCCTGAACCAGCGGGCGCGCTTGGTGTTGTTTGGCGGCGGGCTGCCGGTGGTGGAGAACGGGCAGCGCATCGGCGGCATTGGCGTGTCGGGTGGGTCGGCGGAGCAGGACGAGTTGTGCGCGCTGGCCGGGCTGCGAGCCATCGGTTTGGCGTAGCCCTCACCCCTCAAGTTTTCACAACCTCTTTGAACACCATGAAACAGTTCCTCAACTTCATCAACGGCGAGTTCGTCGCCACCGGCAAGACGTTCGAGAAGCGTGCGCCGGTGAACAACCAAGTCATCGGCCAGGTTCACGAAGCCGGCCAGGCCGAGGTGGATGCGGCTGTGGCTGCTGGCCGCGCCGCGCTCAAAGGCGAATGGGGCAAGATGAGCGTGGTGCGCCGCGCCGAGCTGCTGCACGCCGTGGCCGACGAGATCAACCGCCGCTTCGACGAGTTCCTCGAAGCTGAGTTGGCCGACACCGGCAAGCCGCGCTCGCTGGCCAGCCACATCGATATTCCACGCGGTGCCGCCAACTTCAAGATCTTTGCGGACATCGTCAAAAACGTGCCCACCGAGAGCTTCCAAATGACGACGCCCGATGGTGGCACGGCCATCAGCTATGCGGCCCGCTCGCCGCTGGGCGTGGTCGGCGTGATCTGCCCGTGGAACCTGCCGCTGTTGCTGATGACCTGGAAGGTCGGCCCGGCGCTGGCGTGCGGCAACGTGGTCATCGTCAAGCCGTCGGAAGAAACCCCGGCCACCGCCACGCTGCTGGGCGAGGTGATGAACACCGTGGGCATCCCCAAGGGCGTTTATCAAGTGGTGCATGGCTTCGGCCCGAATTCGGCGGGGGAATTCCTCACCAAGAACCCCGGCGTGAACGGCATCACCTTCACGGGTGAAACCCGCACCGGCGAGGCCATCATGGCCGCTGCCGCCAAGGGCGTGCGCCCGGTGAGTTTTGAGTTGGGCGGCAAGAACGCCGGCGTGGTGTTTGCCGATGCGGATTTTGAGAAAGCCGTGGCCGGCATCACCCGCAGCGCGTTTGAAAACTGCGGCCAGGTCTGCCTGGGTACCGAGCGCGTCTATGTGCAGCGCCCGATTTTCGACAAGTTCGTCGCCGCGCTGAAAGCCAAGGCCGAGGCGCTCAAGGTCGGCCCGAGCCACGAACCGGGCGTGGGCCTGGGGCCGCTGATTTCCGCCGAGCACAAAGCCAAGGTGTTGAGTTACTACGCCAAGGCCCAGGCCGAAGGCGCCACCGTGGTGACGGGCGGCGGCGTGCCGGAGATGCCGGGTGAGTTTGCCAACGGCCATTTCGTCCAGCCGACGATTTGGACGGGCCTGCCGGAAACCGCCAGCGTGATCCGCGAAGAAATTTTCGGCCCGTGCTGCCACATCGCCCCGTTCGACACGGAAGAAGAAGCCGTGGCCCTGGCCAACGCCACCGATTACGGCCTGGCCACCACGGTGTGGACGCAGGATCTGGGCACCGCCCACCGCATGGCCTCGGCCATCGACGTGGGGCTGGTGTGGATCAACTCGTGGTTCCTGCGGGATTTGCGCACCGCCTTCGGCGGCGCCAAGGCCTCCGGCATTGGTCGCGAAGGCGGCGTGCATTCGCTGGAGTTCTACACCGAGCTGAAGAACGTGATGATCAAGCTCTGAGGTGGCCCCGGGTGAGGCCACCCGGTGGGTCAGCGCTTGAGGGCGGCGGAAACGGCCTCATCCAACACCTCAATCCAGTGCTTGACCGGGCGCCCACTGCCCCCCTGCAAATGCTGAATGCAGCCGATGTTGGCGGACACCAGCACGGCGCCCGGCACGTCTTGCAAACTCGCCAACTTGCGGTCACGCAGTTGGCCGGCCAGCTCGGGCTGCAACACAGAATACGTGCCCGCTGAACCGCAGCACAGGTGCGCGTCCACCGGCGCGGTGCGCACGGCAAAGCCCAATTCGCCCAGGTGCTTTTCGACTTGGCCGCGCAGCTTCTGCCCGTGTTGCAGCGTGCAAGGTGGGTGGTAGGCCAGGGGGATGGGCTCGTCGTCCTCATCGCGGGCGGTGGCCAGCAGCGGGCCCAGCACCGCCACCACATCGGGCAGCAGCTCGGACACATCCCGCGCCAACTCGCTCACCCGGCGGGCTTTGTCGGCGTAACGGGCATCGTGGGCCAGGTGCAGGCCGTACTCTTTCACGGTCACGCCGCACGCGCTGGCGTTCATGACGATGGCCTCCACCGCCGCTCCCGATGCAGCCTCAATGTGCGGCCACCAAGCGTCGATGTTGCGCCGCATGTCGGCCAAGCCGCCTTCGTGGTCGGCCAGATGGCTGCGCAGGGCGCCGCAACAACCAGCGGAAGCGGCGATCACGGTTTGAATCCCGGCGGCATCCAACACCCGCGCCGTGGCGACGTTGATGTTGGGCATCAGCGTGGGTTGTACGCAACCGGCCAGCATCAGCACTTTGCGGGCATGGGCACGTTGGGGCCAGCGCTGGGCGGGGACTTTTTCCGCCTGGGCAGGTACCTTGTCGCGCAGCGCTTCGGGGAGCAGGCTGCGCACGCTGCGCCCCACCGTCATCGCCGGCTTGAACGCTTTGGAGGTCAGCCCTTCTTTGAGCAGCCAGCGCACGGTGCGCTCTTTGTTGGAGCGTGGCACCTTGGCTTCCACCAAACGCCGGCCAATGTCCACCAACTGGCCATATTGGACGCCGCTGGGGCAGGTGGTTTCGCAGTTGCGGCAGGTCAGGCAGCGATCCAGGTGGGTTTGCGTGGTGCTCGTCACCGGGGCGCCTTCGAGCATCTGCTTGATGAGGTAGATGCGACCGCGTGGGCTGTCCAACTCATCGCCCAGCAACTGGTAGGTCGGGCAGGTGGCGGTGCAGAAACCGCAGTGAACGCACTTGCGCAGGATGGCTTCGGCGGCCTCGCCCTCGGGCGTGCCGGCAAATTCAGGAGCGAGATGGGTTTGCATCGGTCAAATTCACGCGCTCACAGCGCCGGGTGCAGCCGCTGACGGTTAAAAAGATGGTGCGGATCAAACGCCGCTTTGACTTGGCGGTGCAACCGCAGCAAGGGCGCCGACAGCGGTGCAGCCACGCTGGCATCCCCGCGAGGCCCGCCTCGGAACAAGGTCGCATGGCCGCGTGCGGCGGCGGCGGCTTCCTGCAACACCGCCGGCAGCGCCGTGGTCACGACCCAGCGTTGCGCGCCGCCCCATTCGATCAACTGTTCACCCGCCAGGTTGAGGCGCGGGGCCGTCGGCGCCACCGACAGCCGCCACAGCGCCGCACCGCTTTCGATGGCCCGCTCGGCGTTGTGGAAAAACTCGTCGCGCTGGTCGCGCAGACCTTCCCAAAAGCCATGGGCAAATTCTTCCGGGATGATCTCGCCGCCCAGCCGACGGTGTGCGGCTTGCACGGCGGCTTCGGCACCGCGCAGGCGCAGCACCAGCACATCGTCCCACCACGCGCTGGCGGACAGCGGCAGCGGTTGCCCCGCCCATTCGTTCAGGCGGCGCAGCGCGGTGGACTGATCCAAGTCGAAACGCAAGGTGAGGGTCATCGGGGCGATGGGCAGCACCTTGAGCGAGACCTCACAAATCACCCCCAGCGTGCCCATCGAGCCGGCCAACAGGCGGGACACGTCGTAACCCGCCACGTTTTTCATCACCTGCCCGCCAAAACTCAGCAACTCCCCCTTGCCGTTGAGCAAGGTGGCGCCGAGCACGTAATCCCGCACGCCCCCCACCACGGCGCGGGCCGGCCCAGCCAAGCCGGCAGCCACCATGCCGCCCACCGTGGTGTGGCGGCGGTCGCTGCCGTGGCGGGGCGGCTCAAAAGCCAAACACTGGCCGTTTTGCGCCAGCAGGGCTTCGAGGGAGATCAGCGGCGTGCCTGCGGCCACCGTCACCACCAGCTCGGAGGGCTCGTAGCTCAGGATGCCTTGCAAATCGCGGGTGTCGAGGATGTCCCCCACCGGCGTGCCGCCGTAAAAGTCTTTGCTGCCCCCGCCTCGGATGCGCAGGGCGCGGCCATCGCCCGCCGCTTGGCGCACGGTTTCGATCAGGCTGGACAAGGCCACCGTCATCTTCATGGTCTCGTGGCCTCCGTCAGAAGCGTTCCAGCTCGGGGAACGCAAGCAACCCACGCTTGACGTGCATCTTGCCGTACTCGGCGCAGCGGTGCAGCGTGGGGATGACCTTGCCGGGGTTGAGCAATTCTTGCGGGTCGAACGCCCGTTTCAAGGCTTGCATTTGTTCGCGCTCGGCGGGGCTGAATTGCACACACATGGAATTGAGTTTTTCGATGCCGACGCCGTGTTCACCCGTCACCGTGCCGCCCATGGCGACGCTGGTTTCCAAAATCTCCGCGCCGAATTGTTCGCAGCGCCGCAGTTGATCCGGGTCGTTGGCATCAAACAGAATCAGCGGGTGCAAGTTACCGTCACCCGCGTGGAACACGTTGCAGCAGCGCAGGTTGTACTTGCGTTCCATGTCGGCGATGGCCAGCAGGATGTCGGCCAAGCGGCTGCGCGGGATGGTCGAATCCATGCACATGTAATCTGGGCTGATGCGCCCGGACGCCGGGAAAGCATTTTTGCGCCCACTCCAAAACTTCAGGCGCTGCGCTTCGTCTTGGCTGACCGCCATGCGGGTGGCACCCGCCCGACCCAGCACCTGCATCATGTGGGCGATTTCTTCTTCGACCTCTTCGGCGGTGCCATCGCTCTCACACAGCAGGATGGCGGCAGCGTCCAGGTCGTAGCCGGCGTGAACAAAATCTTCGACGGCGGCGGTCATGGGTTTATCCATCATCTCCAAGCCGGCGGGGATGATGCCGTTGGCGATGATCGCCGCCACCGCTTCACCGGCTTGGCGCACATCGGCGAAGCTGGCCATGATGCAGCGCGCCACCTGCGGTTTGGGCGTGAGTTTGACGGTGACTTCGGTCACCACCGCCAACATGCCCTCGCTGCCGACCACCACGCTGAGCAAATCCAGCCCGGGCCCCTCCAGCGCCTCACTGCCGAATTCCACCGCCTCGCCTTCGACGGTGAAACCGCGCAGTTTGAGCACGTTGTGCAACGTCAGGCCGTACTTCAGGCAATGCACGCCGCCGGAGTTTTCCGCCACGTTGCCGCCGATGGTGCAAGCGATTTGGCTCGATGGGTCGGGGGCGTAATACAGCCCATGGGCGGCCACCGCTTCCGAAATCGCCAAGTTGCGCACGCCGCACTGCACGGTGGCGGTGCGGGCCAGGGCGTCGATGGCGAGGATGCGGTTGAACTTCGCCAGCCCCAGCGTGACGCCCATCGGGTGCGGCATGGCCCCACCGGACAGGCCCGTGCCCGCCCCCCGCGCCACCACGGGCACACCGAGCCGGTGGCAGGTTTGCAGCACGGCGGCCACCTGCGCTTCGTTCTCAGGCAGGGCCACGGCCAAGGGGCGCTCTCGGTAGGCGCTCAGGCCGTCGCATTCGTAGGGGGTGGTGGCTTCGGGCTGCCACAGCACAGCATGGGCCGGCAGCACCGTTTGCAGCGCCGCCACGACGGTCGATTGACGGGCGGCGCGTTCGCTGGGCGAGGGAGGGGGCGAGGCGGAAGTTGGGTTCATGGGCAGGAGGTCATTCTGCGCTGACGAGCACACTGAGCACGCCGCTGTGGCTGTGCAGTTGCGGGCCGGCGATTTCTCCACCGGCAAAAAAGCCGATGAGCGGCACGTCGCCCAGCGCCTGGCGCACGATGGCCAGTTCAGCCGACGGGCCACCAAAATGCGCGCCACCGCGCCCCAGGCAACTGACGTAAATCGCGCCCAGCAAACGAGCGGCGGGGGTGGGCACGTCGCTGTCCTCGCCGTTGCCTTCGACTTCTTCGCGGATCTCGGTACATAAACGCACCAAGTCGCGCCGGGCGGCCTGCGGATCGCGGCGGCAGAAACAGAGTTGCTGGCCGGGCTCCACCAAGTCGGCCAAGGCCATGGCGCGCCGGCCCGGGTCGATGCCGATGAGCGGGCGCACATGGGTGTCGGCGTTGAGCGAGCCACCGGGGTCGAGCATGGCATGGTGCGCGGGCGCCACGGCGACGAACACCTGGCGCAAGCGCTGGATCAGCGCCGGATCGGGCGTTTGGTGCGCCTGGATCACCCCGCCACCCGCTTCGGCCAAGAGCACGTCGAGGGCGGGCTCATCGTCCAGCGCCAGCACCATTGGGCCGTCCGTGGCAGTGACGGTGAACGGTTCACCCACCGGCCAACAGCCTTGGCTCAAGCGGGTGATCCATCGCAGCGCTGGTGTGAACGCCACGCCGGACAAGCCCCCTTCCACCGCTTCCCCTGCCCATTGCGCTGGCCGGCCCCGGTGGCTCACCAACCCACCGAACAGGCCCACCCCACCCACGCGCTCGGCCAGCTCTTCCACCAGCTCGGGCAAATCGGGCAAGGCCGGATCGGCATGCACCAGGGCGGCGCCCCAGTCTCGCGTGGCGTCCAGAGGCTGGCGACCATGGAAAGTTCGGAAGTGCGCCGGGGGCACGTCCGTCAACATCAGGGCCAGGGCGGGTTCGTGCAGGTATTCGACACCCGTGGCGCACAGCCCGGCCACCGCCGCACCCACCCAGGTCACGCCGGGCCAGCGCTGTTGCGCCTCGGCCAGCACCGCCTCGGCCTGCGGCATCAGACGTTCGGACAGGTAGAGCCAACCCAAGGTCGGCACAAAACGGCGCAGGGTGGCCCGGCGGGCTTCGACCTGCGCCGCCGCCAGCGCCAACGCCATGTGCGCATCCGGATGGGTGGCGTGGCCCAGCAAGCAAGCGCTGGGCGAGGGGGAGCGGGGATCAGTCACTGGTCTTGCGCGTGGTGCGGCGCGGCTTGGCTGCCGGGGCCTCTTCAGCAGCCGGTGGCGGGGTGTCGGAAGCCGCATCGGCAGCCGCGTCGGCAGTCGGGGCAGCGGAGGCCGCCGATTTGCGCGTCCGTTTGGCGCTCACACTGGCTTGCACGGCGGCGTTGGCCACTTCAGCGGCTTGTTGGGCCACGGCAGCGGGCATGGCCACGGCTTGTTTGAAGGTTTCACCTGCCGCGTCCAGGGACTGCTTCATCATCGCCCCCATGGTTTCGCGGGCGGCTTCGGCGCGGCCATCCTTCATGGCGCTGCTGGCGATTTCGGTGAATTGTTGGGTCAACGCCCCCCACCAAGCCATGGGATCGACCACGCCTGGCATCGGGGCTGCCGGGTTGGCGGCGGTGGTGGACGCTGCGGGTGCCGAGGCTGTCGCGGGAGCCGGGGCCGGCGTTGGCGCGGGGGCAGCGGCCACGGACGGCATCTTCAGCGTCATGGCCTCGCGCAGGTCTTTGGCCGAGACGTTCATGCTCTTGAGCGTGGACAGTGTCATGCGCTGCACTTCCATCGCTTGGATGGTGGTGCCGATCATGCGGGCGTTTTGCTCCAGCCAGAACTGCACGGTGCGCAGCTCATTGATGCGTTTTTCCAGTTCGGCTGGATCGAGCGTCGGGGCCACCCACTGGCCCACATTGGGCAGGGCGGCGCCGGCGTTTTTCACCAGCCCTTGCAGAAAATCGAAGCCGGGCACAAAAGCGCCGAAGGGGGAAGCTGTCGTCATGGTCGGTCTCCTGGTTCCGGCATCGGGGATGGCACCGGTTCGAGGCTGGATTGTGCGCTGGGTGGCGGCACCGGCACCAGCTGGGTGACCCGGAAGCCGCGTGCCGCCAGCAAAGCGGGCAAGCCCTGCGGGCCGGTGAGGTGCAAGCTGCCCACGGCCACGAACACCGACAAGCCCGCGTCATGCCACGCCGCGATGCGCTGCACCATGGCCGGATGGCGGGCATCGAGCAGGCGATGCAGCGCGGCGCGTTCGGCGGGCGTGTCGAGGCACTCGCACCATTCGGCGTAGCGGCTCAGGGCATCGAGGTCGCTGCGGGCCCACGCTTCGCCCAGGCGCCGGCCTTGGCGACGCAGAGCACCGTTGTCCAGATCGTCCAGCGCGTGGGCCACAGCGTGTTGGCGCTGGGTGGCGTCCGGCGCCAACAGGGCTTGAACTTGCTGCGCGGGGGTTTCTAAAGCGTCGATGCGTTTGTTCAAACCCCGGGCCAGCCCGGCCAAAAAGCCGTCGATGCCGTAAGCCGGATCCATGCCCTCGCGGCGCAAGGCCAGCAGATTCAGCAGCGTGAGTTGAAACTCCGGGCGCAACCCCGTCAGCATCGATCCCGCGCATTCTTGGGTGGCACGCTGGGCCAAGCGCTGTTGCAACGCTGCCGGCAAAGCAGGGGCATCGGCTGGCACGCTCATCAGGCGTTGGAGCTGGCGCTGGGTGCGTTCATCCAGCGGATCCAGCTCCAGCGCCACCCGCTGCGCCTGGGCCAAGGCGGCGCGCACTTGCGGGCCGGGGAACATCCAATCGCGCTGGGCGGCGTGAATCGTGCCATAGAGCCACGAGCGACGCCCGTCCTTGTCCAGTTGCCACAGCAGCCCACGATCCACCGCTTGGCGCCAACCGGCTTGCACCTCGGGTTCGGTCAGTGGAGCGGGCGCGGGGGGGCAGTCCGGCGTGTCAAGCGCGGGTTCGGCGTGGACGTGCAGCGCACCGGCCAGCAGCCCACTCAGCACCCAGCGCAGACACCGCCCTCCGCGATGCTTCCAACGCGCCATGGGGGTCATGCGAGGTTCTCCTCGGGATCATCGCCATCCGCGTCGATCAACTCGGGCGTGATGGCGCCGAACAGGCTGTGGCCATCGGCGCCGGCCATGTCGATGTGAACGCGCTCGCCCGCGTGCAGGCCGCTCAGTGCCTCGCAGAGCCCTGGCCGGGGGCCGGTGCCGATGAGCGTCCCCGCTCCCAGCGAATGCCCGCGTGCGGCCCAAGCCATGAGCTGGCCAGCGTGCCAGTGCATGGCGGGTTCGGGCGGGTTCCGATACGGCGGCGAGCCATCGCGCTGGATCTCTAGAGGGCGCCGCAGTTGGCCGGCTTGCCAAGCGTCGCCCACTTCGTCGGGCGTGGCCAACACCGGGCTGAAACTGCTGGCCGGCCAAGCGTGCAGCGGATCGGCGCCTTCGGGAAGTGGTCGAACCCACCACGCAGCGGCCAGCCCCAGCAGACGCACCTGGGCCAAAGCAGACGCGGGCGCGGCATGTGCCGGCACATCGCCGGTCAGCATCACCCATTGGGCGTGGCCATCGAGCGAGGCCCCTTCCGGCACGCGCACACGGGCAGCGGGGCCGAGCAGGGCATCGCCTGCGCCGCGTTGCAGCCAGGGGCCAGCGGCCTCGCGCCACGCCTGCGCCACCATCCAGTGGGTGCAGCGGGCCAGTGGCGCCCGGCAGCGTTTCGGCTCGAACGGGAAGGCATGGCGGGCGCGACCGTGGTTCAAGCTGATCGCCAGCTCCTCCAACTGCGGCGCGAGAAAGCCCCAATCGTCCAGCACCTGTTGCAGGCGCGTGGCGATGCCGCTGGCGTAGTGGGCCATGCTCAGATCGTGGGAGACCACCACGAGGTGGCCATCACGCGAACCATCGTCATAACTGGCGAGTTTCATGGGCGAACAAGGCGGGCGTGGCGAAGCACAAGGGGCAGCATTGTGCGATGTCTCAACCTTCTGAGTGGCCCCCCATTCGGCTGGGTTTGGTATTGGCCGTGCTGGGGGCGCATGTGGTGGCGCTTCAGGTGTGGAGCACAGCCCACGCGCCACGCGGGCGCACGGCGCCTGCGGCCCGGCCAGTGATGCGTGTCAGCCTGGTGCCGCAGGCGCCGCACCCTGTGCCTGAATCAACACCCACGCTGGGGCCGCTGACACCCCCACCTGCCACGGCGCCATCGCCACCCCGTCCGGTGCCGACGCTTCGACCTTGGGAAGATCGGGCCGAACTGCCGCCCGCCGTGCCCGTGGCGCCTGAGTTGGCGGCCCCGCGCCCGGTGGTGGCCGCGCCTGATGTGTCGCCTGCCGAGCTGCCCGCTGCCCAAGAGGGGCCGTTGCTGCGCGCCTCCTCCGACCCCACGCCCGACCCAGCGAACTGGCCGACCGACCCGCCACCGCGCTACCGCGTCCAGATCCCGGCGACGGGGAGCTGGTCTTACCACGTAGAGCAAGGGCTGCTGCACGGCCAAGGACGCCTCGACTGGCAGCATGATGCCGGGCGTTACCGCATCGCGCAGCAGGTGAACCTCCCTGGCCGGCCGAGCCAAGATTGGGTGAGCCAAGGTGCGGTGCGGACGGACGCGCTGGGCGGCCTGTCCCCCGAACGTTTGCTGGAGCGGCGGCGCGAACGCCCCCTGCACGCCGTCAATTTTCAGCACGACAAGGGGTTGCTCAGTTTTTCCGACACCCCACTCACCGCCCCCCTGTACGACGGCATGCAAGACCGCCTCAGCGCCTTGGTGCAGTTGGTGGGCATCGTGCAAGCTTGGCCGACGCCGTGGACGGTGGGAGAACGCATCACCCTGCGCGTTGCAGCGCCGCGTGGTGGCCTGGCAGATTGGGTGTGGGAGGTGGTGGCCGTGTCCGACGAGGGCTTGCACCTGCGCCGTGAGCCGACCCAGCCTTACGACTGGCGGGTGGAGCTGTGGTTGGCCTCCTCCCGAGGGCACTGGCCGCAGCGCATGCGCTGGCAACGCTGGCCCGGTGGTGAGCCCATCACCTGGACGTTGCAGGAGAACGCCGGGGTGGCACACTGAGCGGCCCGTGTGAACCAGGAAGAACAAGGAAGCGAACCCATGATTCTGGAACTTGCCGACATCCGCATCCAACCCGGCCGCCAAGCCGAATTCGACGAAGCCATCCAGCGCGGGCTGACCACGGTCATCGCGCACGCCCAGGGGTTCCGGGGCTACAAGGTGAACAAGGGGATCGAAAGCCCAGAACGCTATCTGTTGCAGATTTTTTGGGACACGCTGGAAGACCACACCGTGGCCTTCCGGGGTTCCGAAGCGTTCGGGCAATGGCGGGCCATTGTCGGCCCGTTCTTTGCGGCCCCACCGGTGGTGGAGCACTTTGAGCTGCTGGCCAAATCGGCCTGAGCGCTCACGCCCAGCAGGTGGCGGGCGTCAGACCGGTCAGACCGAGAAGCTGGAGCCGCAGCCGCAGGTGGTCGAAGCGTTCGGGTTCTTGATGACGAACTGCGAACCGCTGAGGTCTTCCTTGTAGTCGATCTCGGCGCCCACCAGGTATTGCAGGCTCATGGCGTCGATCAGCAGGGTGACGCCGTTTTTGGTCATCGGCGTGTCGTCTTCGTTGACGATTTCATCGAAAGTGAAACCGTACTGGAAGCCCGAGCAGCCCCCACCCTGCACGAACACGCGCAGCTTCAGGTCGGGGTTGCCTTCTTCGGCCACCAAATCGGCGACTTTGGCAGCAGCCGCATCGGTGAAGATCAGCGGCGCCGACAGATCCGGGGTTTCGGTGGTGGTGGCTTCTGCAACTGCGGTCATGGCAGGGATTCCTTTGCGTGAATGGCGTCGCCGATGCGATCACTTGGCCGGGATCGGATCTTTGACGTCTTTGAGGTCTTTGGTGTCTTTGCTGTTCTTGGCCCGGGTGATCGGGGTGTCGTCGATCGTCGGCGGTGACAAGGGGCGCAGTTCGCCATTGATCGTGGCGCCTTGGTGCATCTCCAGCGCCTGGTAGGACACATTCCCAATGACGCGGGCCTTGGATTGCAATTCCAGCAACTCGCTGGAGTCCACCGGGCCCAGGATTTGGCCATTGATGATCACATGGCTGGCGATCACCTTGCCGTGGATGCGGGCATTTTCACTGATGACCAGCAAGCTGGAGGTGCCTTCCTCGGCCAGCACATCGCCACGGATTTCACCGTCGATGCGCAAGCCTTCCGCAAAGCGGATCTCGCCGATCACGGTGGTTCCCGCGCCGATCAGGCTACGGATGGGGGGCTGCTTCTTGCTTTTGCCGAACATCAAGGGTTCTCCTGCCAACCCACGCGCATGGTGGGCTCCCTAATGGGATGGACTTCACAGTGAGAGGGTTTCGGTGGCGCGCACCGTACCGCCGGGGTCGGTGACGCTGACCTGCACGGTTTTTACCACGGCCTGCGCAGGGTATTCGAGGTCGACAGAGAAGCGTTGGTACGGTTTGACCTGCACAGGTTGGCGTCCGGCTGGGGGGCTGAGTTTCCAGGGCTTGCCGCCCAGGGTGCCCGAAAGGGTGACTTCGTACCGCCCGCTGAAAGCCGGCCCGTTGCGGTTGCCCAACAGCAGCATGAACTGGTAGTGCAAACGACCGGGTTGAGGGGCATCGACTTGCAAATCCTTGACAGACAGAGCGGCAACCCCCTTGCCGGCTCCTTGCAGCAAGCGCTCGAACACACTCAAGTCTTCTTTGAGTTTGACGTTGGTGGCCTCAAGCTGACTGACCTTTTCAGCCAGTTTGCTTTGGGTGGTGCGTTCGGTGGTGAGCAGACTTTCGGCGGTGTTGGCCACCGCTTGGGCTTTGTCTCGTTCTTGGCGCAACCGCTCCACTTGGGTTTCGAGTTCTGCAATGCGCTCGTGGCTGTCGCGGTCGAGGCCGGCGATGGTCTTACCAAACTCGAATGTCCACAGCGCCAGCGCGGCAGAAAGGCCCAGCATCAGCGCGATGCCCGCCCAGCGCAAAGGCCAGGGCAGGCGGCGGCTGATGGTCATGGTCGGAATGGTGGTGGTCCATCGGCGCCATAAGAACTTCCAGCGCATCGACGCTCCTAACAAAACCAGCGGACGTGAAAAAGGCCGCACGCGGCGGCCTTTGTATTTTGCATAGACATCCGTGAGGATGTCTTGTCGGGGATCAGCGCTTGCTGAATTGCTTGCGACGGCGAGCGCCGTGCAGACCGACCTTCTTACGCTCGACTTCACGCGCATCGCGGGTGACGTAGCCAGCGCGGCTCAGTTCGGGCTTCAGGGCTGCGTCGTAGTCGATCAGGGCACGGGTGATGCCGTGGCGCACGGCACCGGCTTGGCCGGTTTCACCGCCGCCGTGTACGTTGACTTGGACGTCAAAAGCTTCGACGTTGGCGGTCAGCACCAGAGGCTGCTTGACGACCATGATCGAGGTTTGACGACCGAAGTAGGCTTCCAGCGGACGACCGTTGACGGTAATCTGGCCGGTGCCCTTCTTGATGAACACGCGAGCCACAGAAGACTTGCGACGGCCAGTGCCGTAGTTCCAATTGCCGATCATTGCTGCGCTCCTCAGATGGCCAGCGGCTTGGGCTGCTGAGCGGTGTGCGGATGGGTGTCACCCGCATAGACCTTCAGCTTCTTGATCATGGCGTAACCCAGCGGGCCCTTGGGCAGCATGCCCTTGACGGCCTTTTCCAGGGCGCGGCCCGGATGCTTGGCTTGCATGTCCTTGAACTTGGTGCCGTAGATGCCACCGGGGAAACCGGAATGGCGGTAGTACACCTTGTCGTTGGCCTTGTTGCCGGTCACACGGATTTTGTCGGCGTTCAGAACGACGATGTAATCACCGGTGTCCACGTGAGGCGTGTAGATGGCCTTGTGCTTGCCGCGCAGACGGAGTGCCACTTCGCTGGCGACACGTCCGAGCACCTTATCGGTGGCGTCAATCACAAACCACTCGTGCGTCACCTCGGCCGGCTTGGCGCTGAAGGTCTTCATGAGAAGGTCTCTAAATCTGTAAAGTAAACCGGCTGTTTGTTCGCCTGGCGTCTTCGGAACTGCTTGTGAAGTCCGCGCACAAGGTCTGTGCGCGGCATGCAGCCTCTCAGACTGCCCGGTGCTGTGCGTTGTGCGCCTCAGCTCCGAACTCCCCGCCGATGACGGGAAAGCCTTCGATTCTATCCCAAATCAGCCCGCAGGGGGAGGATGCTGACTGGGGGCATCGATGTTCATGGGGGTGTCAACCCCAGGCGGGCTGAAACGTTCGTGTAAGAATCGTAAAATTCAGGGTTAACCCTCATCGTGAGGTGCCTGCCATGCCTGCTTCATCCGATTCTGCTGCTGTGTCTTCCGTTCTTCGCTGGATTCCCATTCGCTCGCTCGGCGCACGCCATCGCGCCCGGGTGCTGGCGCACTTGTTGGCTCTGACCCCGGCGGATCGGTATCTGCGCTTTGGCTACTGCGCGACGGACGCCCAGGTGACACGCTACGTCGAACGGCTGGACTTCGAGCAGGATCAACTGTTCGGCATCTTCAACCGCCAGCTTGAATTGGTGGCAATGGCTCACCTGGCTTACTTGCCCCAGGGAACGGGCGGCGCACGAATGGCGGAATTTGGGGTGTCGGTGCTGGGCCAAGCACGGGGGGGCGGATTGGGTTCACGCCTGTTCGATCACGCGGTTCTGCACGCTCGCAACCGCAACATCGACACGTTGATCATCCACGCCCTCACCGAAAACACCGCCATGCTGCGCATTGCCCACAACGCGGGGGCCCGCGTCCTGCGCCAAGGCCCGGATGCCGAGGCGCTGCTGCAATTGCCACCCTACACCGTGGCATCGCAAATCGAAGAGCTGCTGGAAGATCGTGCCGCCGAGGTGGACTACCACTTCAAGCGCCAGGTGCGCCGGGTGGACACGCTGTGGGGCCGCGTCACCGGTCTGCGCGCCGACTGAGGCCCTGCGCGGGGCGGCGGGGCGTGGGGCTACCATGGCCGCATGTCCGAACATTTCTCTGCTGCCGCGCCGGCGCCCGCTGGGCGGGCCTTCGCTGACCTCGATCCCGATGCGGTGTTGCAAGCCCTGCACCTGGCGGGGCTGGAGGGCGATGGGCGCCTCCTGCAACTGAATTCCTACGAAAACCGCGTGTGGCAAGCCCATTTGGACGATGGGCGGGTGGTGGTGGCCAAGTTTTACCGCCCCAGTCGCTGGACGGACGCCCAAATCCGCGAAGAACACGCCTTCGCCCACGCGCTGGCCGAGCAGGATGTGCCCGTGGTGGCACCGCTGCGTTTGACGCCGGCTTGGCTTTCAGAAGAGTTGCGCGTGGATGCGCTGTGCCCAAGCCTGGCCCACGTTCGCACCGAGGGCGGTGGGATGTATCGGCTGGCGGTGAGCGAGCGGCGCGTGGGGCATGCCCCGGAGCTGGAATCAGCGGAGGTGCTGGCCCGGTTGGGGCGCTTGGTCGGGCGCATGCACCGCGTGGGCCGGCAGGCGACGTTTCAGCACCGCCGGCCGCTGTCCGTGCAGACGCTGGGACATGCGGCACGGCAACAGCTCATCGACACCGGGGTGGTGCATTCGGATACGGAATCGGCTTGGTTGCGAGCCAGTGCCGAGGCGTTGGCGTGTGCCGAGACCCAGTTTGAGCGCTTGGCCCCATCGTGCGTGCGTTTGCATGGGGACATGCACCCCGGCAACGTGCTGTGGCGCGACGAGGGCCAGCACGCGGGGCCGAACGTGGTTGATCTGGACGATTGCGGCCACGGCCCGGCCATTCAAGATCTGTGGATGCTGCTGCCCGGCGAGCGCGAGGCCGTGGAGGCCAGCCTCTATCACCTGCTGGACGGCTACCGCGACGTGATGCCGTTTGACGACCGCGAGTTGCTGCTCATCGAGCCCTTGCGCACGCTGCGCATGATTCACCACAGCGCTTGGATTGCGCGGCGGTGGCGCGATCCGGCGTTTCCGGTGGCGTTTCCGTGGTTTGCCAGCCCGGCCTACTGGCAGCAGCAGGCCACGGAGTTGTGGGAACAGGTCGAACGGATGCGATCAGCCGCCTGCGCGGGGTGAGGTCGCAGCGCCAGGTTTGCGCACGGCAAGCGGCGGACGCGCAGGCACCCCAGGCGATAGTTTGACCGGAGGCACACCCACGCCCTCGGCCAACACCCGCTCGATGGCCCGTTGGCGCAGGACTTGGAAGGCAGGCAGCAGGTCGGCGGGCTGGGCGGTGGGGGGGGCAGGGCCACACCGCTGCGTTGGGCCAGCCAATCCAGGGCTTCGGGGCTTAGGCGCAGGATGTCGGCATCGCAGTGGATATCGTCGGCGCTGGCACTGCCCAGGTGGCGCACATCGTGGCCGATGCGCTGGCTGATCCAGTCCAGGTCTTCGCCTTTTTGCGCCAAGAAGTCCGCCAGCAATTCGGGGGCAAAGCGCAGCTTGGGGCCGGGAACTTGCAGGAAGTCATGCACCATGTAACTCTCGACGCGCAGCACCCCATGCAGCGCAGGATCGAGGGCCGCGCCGTAGCGGGTGTCCATGCCGATCAAACGACGGTAATTCACCAGCAGCGCGGTGGCGTTGCGAGACATGCCCTCGTTGGCGCGCAACACCGTGCTCGGATCGATGCGCACGCCCGTGCGCTGGCAGAAATCCCGCACCACGCAGCCTTCAGCCAGCGCCGACGTTTGAAACGGCACCAGCGTGACATGCTCGCGGCCAAACGCCAGATCGAACTTCTTCAAAGTGAAACGGTAGCGTGGGTACAGCACTTCCCAAAGCAAGAGACCTTTGCCGCCGCCTTTGAGCAACTGTTGGTAGATGCTCTCCATGTACCCCTTGGCGTCGCGCACGTAGGCGATGACGTGGGTTTCTTTGATGTGCTGGCGCAGCAGTTGACGCATGTCCTGCACTTCGGCTGGTTCGAGTCGGCAGGCGTCTTCTCCGGAGAGGATGACACACGGCCCACCTTTGGCCACTTCTTGACCCAACTGCTGGCGGCTGACTTGGCGCCGGAAGGCCCGGAACTCCGGCGTGATGGCAGGTCGGAGTGGGGACGAGTGCATGCGCCACTGCCCAAACGCTTGCATCAGTGCGCCGCTGGCGTTGGGCACGCCCACGTCCACATAGGTGGCGCCTTCGAGGGTGGGGTTGCGGTACAGCGAGTTCTGGATCGAAGTAGATCCGGTCTTGTGCATACCAGCGTGGAGGATACAGCGGCGGGTCATGAGCACTGATTCTAGGTTCAAGCCTTCAAAAACTCCGCCCGCTGCCCCAACCACCGCGCCACCTGCGCGGCAGCGGCTTGCGGATGCCGATCCAACAACAGCGGGGCGACGTGGCGTGCTTGCGCCAGCAAGGCGGCATCCTGCGTCACATCGGCGAAGCGCAGCAGGGCATCGCCGGATTGGCGGGCGCCCATGAAATCCCCCGGGCCACGGATCTCCAAATCACGCCGGGCAATTTCAAACCCATCGGTGGTTTCGACCATGGCCCGCAGGCGCTGCTTGCCCGTCTCGGACAACGGCCCGCTGTACAGCAGCACGCACACGCTGGCCACGCTGCCGCGTCCGACCCGGCCACGCAACTGGTGCAGTTGCGCCAAGCCGAAGCGGTCGGCATGCTCGATCACCATCAGGCTAGCGTTGGGCACATCGACGCCCACTTCGATCACCGTGGTCGCCACCAACACGCCCAGCACGCCGGCGCTGAAGCCGGCCATCACCGTGGCTTTTTCCACGGGTGGGAGTCGGCCATGCAGCAGCCCGACTTGCACGCCCGGCAGCGCTTCACTCAGCAGCGCATGGGTTTCGGTGACGTTGCGCAGTTCGGCCATGCTTTTGCCGCTCAAGTCCTCGCCGTCGCTTTCTTCGATCAGCGGGCACACCCAATACACCTGCCGCCCGCGTGCCACTTCATCGCGGATGCGCTCGATCACCTCCGTGCGGCGCGTGTCCGCAAACACTTTGGTGACGATGGGGGTGCGACCGGGCGGCAGTTGGTCGAGCGTGGAAACTTCGAGGTCGGCGTAATACGTCATCGCCAGGGTGCGGGGGATGGGCGTGGCGCTCATCATCAGCAGATGCGGCTCCAGCGTGGCCCGTCCTTCGGCTTGGAGTTTGCGCCGCAGCCGCAAGCGTTGTTCGACGCCAAAACGGTGCTGTTCATCGACGATGGCCAAACCCAACCGGGCGAATTGCACATCGTCCTGAATCACCGCATGGGTGCCCACTGCCAGCGCGGCGCCGCCGCTGGCCAGGGCGTCGAGGGCTTGTTTGCGTGCTTTGCCTTTGCGGCTGCCAGTGAGCCACGCCACTTTCACGCCCAGCGGCTCCAGCCATTGCACCAACTTGGCGAAGTGCTGTTCGGCCAGGATTTCGGTGGGCGCCATCAGCGCGCATTGCCAGCCCGCATCCATCGCCACGGCGGCGGACAGCGCGGCCACCACGGTTTTTCCCGCGCCTACGTCGCCTTGCAGCAGGCGGTGCATGGGGCGGCCCGTGGCCAGATCGGCGGCAATTTCGGCACACACCCGCTGCTGCGCGTCGGTGAGGGCAAAGGGCAGGGCGGCGAGCAGTTGTTCCCGCAACGCGCCTTCCCGGCTGGGCAGTTCGGGCGCTGCCAATTGGGCGCGGGCGCGGCGCGCTTGCATTTGCGAGAGCTGCTGCGCCAGCAGTTCCTCAAACTTCAGGCGCTGCCAAGCGGGGTGGCTGCGGTCTTCGAGCGGAGCTAAGCGAGCGTCGGCGGGCGGGTGGTGCAAAAACGCCAGCGCTTGGCGCAGCGGCGGCAGGCCGGCGGGCACCGTGTTGGGGGGCAGGATTTCGGCCAAGTCCGCCCGCTGCAACCCGCTGGCCACCGCTTTGCGCAAGTAGGCTTGCGGCAGTTGTGCGCTGCTCGGATACACCGGGGTGAGGCTGTCCGCCAGAGGCGCATCGGCGTCCACCACCTTGAAGGTCGGGTGGATCATCTCGTGGCCAAAGAAACCGGGGCGCACCTCGCCGTGCGCTCGCACGCGCTGGCCGGGCGCCAAAGTCTTTTGGTGCGAGGGATAGAAATGCACGAAGCGCAGGATCAGCCGATCCCCAGCGGCATCGCGCAGCGTCACCAGAAACTGGCGCCGGGGGCGCGACTCCACACGAGCGTCTTCGATCTGACCTTCCACCACCACGGCCACGCCGGGCCGCGCACGCGCCACCGGCGTGAGGCGGGTTTCGTCCTCGTAGCGCAGCGGCAGATGCAGCGCCAGGGCTTCGGGCGTGGTCAAGCCCAGGCGTTCGAGGGCGCGGGCGGGGGCACTCTGGGGCGCCGTGGGGCGCGGGGGGGCTGGCAACGGGTCAGCTTCAGACATGGCCGGATTGTGCGTTTTGCGCATGAGCTAGCGCGTTTTGCTTCGTTTTCCCGCTGGGGGTGGCTGCCTAGCATCGCGCCACTGTCGCTTTTGCTGCTGCTGTTGTGATGTTGTCCAAGCTGTTGTTACGCCGTCCGTCCGTGCTACCGGGTTTCGACCTGGCGCTGGGCCTGGCGGTGTTCTATTTGTGCCTGATTGTGCTCATCCCACTGTCGGCGGTGTTCCTCAAAACCTTCACGTTGAGTTGGGACGGTTTCGTCGAAGCGGCGTTCTCGCCGCGTGTGCTGGCCAGTTATCGGCTGACCTTCGGTGCCTCGTTGGCCGCCGCCCTGCTGAACGGCGTGTGCGGCCTGCTGGTGGCCTGGGTGCTGGTGCGCTACACCTTCCCGTTCAAGCGCATCATCGATGCGCTGGTCGATCTGCCCTTTGCCTTGCCAACGGCGGTGGCCGGCATCGCCCTGACGGCGCTTTACGCCCCGAATGGCTGGATCGGTGCTTGGCTGCCCTTCAAGGTGGCGTTCACCCCGCTGGGCGTGTTTGTAGCGCTGACCTTCATTGGCTTGCCATTCGTGGTGCGGACGGTGCAGCCGATCTTGGAAGACTTGCAGCATGAGTTGGAAGAGGCCGCCGCCACGTTGGGCGCTTCGCGTTGGCAGACCTTCCGTTTCGTCATCCTGCCGACGCTGATGCCGGCCTTGCTCACCGGTTTTGCGCTGGCCTTTGCGCGGGCGCTGGGGGAATACGGCTCGGTGATTTTCATCGCCGGCAACATGCCGATGGTCAGTGAAATCACGCCGCTGCTCATCATCACCAAGCTGGAGCAGTACGACTATGCCGGCGCCACCGCCATCGCTGTGGTGATGCTGCTGATTGCCTTCACTTTGCTTCTTGCCATCAACCTGCTGCAAGCCTGGGCGCGTCGGCGCCAAGGTCGCTGATACACCATGACCGTGACCGCTGTTGTTGTTTCCGAACCGGCCCGCTCGGCCCTGGCCGCCACGCACGAACCGGCCTGGGTGCGGCGCTCGCTCATCGCGGGGGCGCTGCTGTTTTTGGCGCTGTTTTTGTTCACGCCTTTGGTGGCGGTGTTCGTCGAAGCCTTGCGCAAAGGCTGGGCGACCTACCTCGCCGCGCTGGTCGATGAAGATGCACTTTCCGCCATCCGCCTGACCTTGCTGGCCACTGCGATTGCCGTGCCGTTGAACTTGGTGTTCGGCGTCAGCGCCGCCTGGGCGATTGCCAAGTTCGACTTTCGGGGCAAAAACCTGCTGCTCACGCTGATCGACTTGCCGTTCTCGGTCAGCCCGGTGATTGCGGGCTTGATTTACATGCTGGTGTTCGGCCTGCAAGGTTGGTTCGGCGAGTGGCTGCGCGACCACGATTTGAAGATCGTGTTTGCCGTGCCGGGCATCGTGCTGGCGACGGTGTTCGTGACCTTCCCGTTTGTGGCGCGGGAGCTGATTCCGCTCATGCAAGCCCAAGGCCAAGAGCAAGAAGAAGCCGCCCGCGTGCTGGGCGCCAGCGGCTGGCAAATTTTCTGGCGCGTCACGCTGCCGAACGTGAAGTGGGCGCTGTTGTACGGCGTGATCCTGTGCAACGCCCGGGCGATGGGGGAGTTTGGTGCGGTGTCTGTGGTGTCTGGCCACATCCGGGGGCAGACGAACACGCTGCCGCTGCACATCGAGATTCTTTACAACGAGTACCAATTCGCGGCGGCGTTCGCGGTGGCCTCGCTGCTGGCCGGGCTGGCGCTGGTGACGCTGGGGCTGAAGTACGTGGTGGAGCAGCGCATGAAAAAGGAACTGACATGAGCATCGAAGTCCGCAACCTGGTCAAGCACTTTGGCCGCTTGGCGGTGTGCAACCACTTGAACCTCACCATTCCGTCGGGTGAATTGGTGGCGCTGTTGGGGCCGTCGGGCTCAGGCAAAACCACGCTGCTGCGCATGATCGCCGGCTTGGAGCAGCCCGACAGCGGCCACGTGCTGTTCCACGGCGAAGACGCCACGCACACGACGGTGCGTGAGCGCAACGTCGGGTTTGTGTTCCAGCACTACGCGCTGTTCGGCCACATGACGATTTTTGAGAACGTCGCCTTCGGTCTGCGGGTGCGTCCGCGTGAGACGCGCCCGAGCGAGGCGCAGATTCGCGCCAAAGTCACCGAGCTGCTCAAGCTGGTGCAGTTGGATTGGATTGCGGAGCGTTACCCGCACCAACTCTCCGGCGGACAGCGTCAGCGCGTGGCGCTTGCCCGGGCGTTGGCGGTGGAACCCAAGGTGCTGCTGCTGGATGAGCCCTTCGGTGCGCTGGACGCCAAAGTGCGCAAAGAGCTGCGCCGCTGGCTGCGGCGCTTGCACGATGAAATGCACGTCACCAGCGTGTTCGTCACCCACGACCAAGAGGAGGCGATGGAAGTGGCGGATCGCATCGTGGTGATGAACGAAGGCAAGATCGAACAAGAAGGCGCCCCGGACGAGGTGTACGACCATCCGGCCTCGCCCTTCGTTCTCAAGTTTTTGGGCGATGTGAACCTGTTCCACGGACGGGTGGAGCACGTTCCCGGCGGTGCGCTGGCGGCGCCGGACGAGGAGGTCAGTTATGTGCGCCCGCACGAGCTGGACATCGTGGCCCAAGCCAGCGCCGACACCTGGACGGTGACGCTGGCCCAAACGCTCACCGTGGGCCCGAACACGCGGCTGGAGTTCCGGCGCGAGGATGGCAGTTACGTGGACGTCGAACTGCCCCGCGAACAGTGGTTGGATGTGCGCGAACGCCTGCACTTGGCGCCGGGGCGGGAGGCGCATTTGCGGCCGCGTCGGGTGACGCGGTTTGCGGCGGTGGTTTAACGCCGACACAACCTGTGGTGCCAAAGCCGCCGTGCGAAGCGTGGCAGCTTTGGCAGCGTCGGGGTGATGGCCCTGTTAGACGCTGTCCTCGTCAAAATAGTCACTGTCTATTTTAGGGATTTTGACTGTTTTTGATGAAATGCCGATTTCATAATCAATCATCAATTCAACCAGTTTCGAGCCGTCAACCAGCACGATTTTTTCAACTGATTTTGCGAACTCAATCGCCTGTGTCGTGTAATTGGATGTGGTGATGAAAACACCTTTATTGGCTCGTTGCCCGGCCAGCGCACCGTAGAAGGCTTGAACCTCAGGGCGACCCACTGAATTTTGCCATCTCTTGGCTTGAATATATACTTTCTCAAGCCCTAATTTATCAAGGGATATGATTCCATCAATCCCGCCGTCGCCTGATCCGCCGACTCGCTGGAGATCTGTGCGGTTGGTTCCGTACCCCATTTTGTGGAGCAGGTCAAGAACAATGGCTTCAAAAAATGTCGGGCTGACTCTTGATACGGTTTCGAGTAACTCGAGTGCAACTGTATTTCGTATTTCTAGCAGGGCGTGGTCTAACCGATCCTCAGGTGTTTGCGTTGATTTTTTTTCAACGGACTGAGCAGTGGTAGGAATTTCTGTGGCGTCAGGAATTATTCTTAATCTAACGTCGGTGAATTCGGTTGCTAATTTCACTATCTCTGCGTCAGTGAGTTTTTTGGGGTGTTTTTTGATAAAATCCAACCCGTTGCTTGTTATTTTCCAGAAGCCGCGTCGTGGGCTGTCAGATAGGCCCGCTCTTTTCAGACGATCATGGGCCCAGCCCGCTCGATTTTTATAAATAGCCTGGTTGCCGCTTGCTAAAAGTTGCTGCTTTTCCGCTTCTGTGATGCCAAGAGATTCGGCAGCAGCTTCGTGTGCATATTTGGCCATGATTCCATCTGGTTGGGTTGCCAAATAGCGGAGTATGGGCTCAATGAACTTATCATACGTTGGAATAGGCATATTTTTCTGATTGTTGAATGGTATAAAGTCTAACGGCTGGGCGTGCGAGAGTCCGATTCAGCATTCTGGGCCGAAGGGCGGGCGACGGTGGCTTTGAACAGGTTCCCACTGCGGTCGTCCGTCAGTTCAATGTGCGGCCAAGCGCGCAGCGCACGCAGCACCCCACTTCCCAACCCACGATAAGGCAACAGCTTGGCAGCAAACGAAGCCAAGATGGGGTTGCGCATGTTGGAGTTGCCTGCCTTGATGTTCTCGATGGTCAAGTGGTTGGGCAGGTGGCCGGGGCTGATGATTTCCACACGGTCGGCAAATACCAGTACCCGCACCGGGGCACTGATGAAGTAGTCGCGGTGGATGAGGGCATTGACCACCAGCTCTTCCCAAACGATGCGAGCAATTTCCGGTTGCCCCTGGGAGTTGAAGCCCTGATCGCTTTGCTGCGCCCGGGTGTTGGCGATGATGAAACCCAGTGTCTGCTGGCACACGTCGGCCAATTTGCCAGTGATGTCACGGCTGTCGATGTAGCGCTCGTCTTCGATTTGGGTGCCCACAAAAGCAACCGCCTTGACGATGAAAGCCGGCAACGCGTATTGCGGTGCCTTGGCAAACAGCAAACTGCCCGCCACATTGAGCCGCCCCTGGTTCATCAGGTTCATGTTGGTGAGCAACTGCGGCAGCGGCTGGTGATGCTGGGCAAGCGATTCGCCGAATTGCTGGGTGAAGAAGGCTTCGAAATAAGCCATGTCTACATCGCCCGCACCCAATCCAGCCACGGGCGTTTCATCCGTGTGAACCAAACCGGCCTGCTGGAACAAGCGTTGTAATTCTTCGCGTGAAGTGGCCCGGCGTTTGTCGGAGCCACTCTTGACCCAAATGGTGCCGTTTTTATCCATGTAGGGTTTACTGAAACCCTCTGGGAGGGTAATCACCATCACCATGCCGTTGGGGTGCGGCACATTGTCGGTCAGGGGATTCACGGCTGGCCGCACGTTTTGGGAGGCGCTGTTGGAGACGAGTTGGTTCAAGCGGTCAACGTCCGCGCCCGACAAGCCCCGCACTGTGCCATCGTTGTGTACTCCGACAAAAATTCTCCCGCCAGCGGTATTGCTGAACGCCACGATTTCAGCGGCCAAAGCATCCGCGTTGGTGAAGTTTTCCTTGAATTGCTGGTGGCTGTCCTCACCCCGGCTGAGCAGGTCAATCAGCTCTGTGGTTTCCATAGGTTGTAAACCTCTTTGCGACGGTTAAAGGCTTCCCGGCCACCCTCCATGATGCTGATGATGGCGTGTTGGATCGGGCGGGCGTCAATGCTGCCACTTTGCACCGTCACCTGTTCGTCTTGATATTGGCAAGCATGCACCTGTTCTGCATCACCCAGCACCGGGAAATTGGCGTTGTGGGTGGCAAAGATGAATTGAACGTGAGGTTTCATCTGGCGCAGCAGTTGGATCACATCGTCATAAATGGTTTGATTGTCCAGATCGTCTTCGGGCTGGTCGATGATGATCACGTCATTTTGCCGTTGGCTGAGCACATAAAGCAACAGCGCCGAAGCCCGCTGCCCCAGCGAGTGGTGTTTCAATTCTTTGCCGCGATAACGAATCACAAAACGGTTGGGCACCTGCCAAGTGACGAGTTCAGCCAAGTTTTGCATCAAGGTTTTCTCGAAGCTTTCTGGGCTGCTTCCGGCTTTGACCTTGCCTTCCATCCAGCCGCGCAGCAACCCGCCGAAATCGCTGTAGCCATCCAGCGCAGCGCGTTGTGTTGCCGCATGAATGCCGCTGCCCTTAAAAAGCTGCTGCATGAAGCTGAAAGCCGCTTCTCGGTCACCCTTGAATTCTGCTTCGATTGTTAAAGCCGTGCGGCCAGCGTTCACACGATCCAATTCCATTTGAATGGTATTGAACTCGCATAACCAAAGGTCGTTGAGTTTGTTGATTTCGGTCAACAGCGCGTCGCGGATGTGGGTCTGCTGGGATTCCTGTTTGGCCAACGCCTCCAGCATTTGCTCTGCTCTGGTTTTGCGCTGTTGCTGGGCCAGGAAATCATCCGGTTGGATGGCGGCCACACCGGTTTGTTTGAGTTCCTGCGCCAGTTGACGTTCAACCTGCGCAAACTCCTCCTGAAGACTTCTGCGGGTCCCTTCAAATTTACCCTGTTGGGTGGTGAGATGATCTGTGATTGTGCATGCTGCTTGTTCGATCTGCTTGAGCTGATCGACTTGGGCAATGAGTTTAGAGAACTCAGCGCAGTAGGCCGCAAAGAAATCAGGATTTTGCTTGGATACGTAGCTGGTGGCGTTGCGCAACTCATCTTCGTGTTCGGCGATCAATGATCCCAGCGCACGGGTGAAGTTTTCTGACCGATCCGTCATGCGGGCCAGTGCGGCAGCGTCTTGTTGGAAACCGAGACGCTTTTGGAGCTTGTCAGCGATACCATGTTCCGCGAATTTATTCAGCCGGAAGTTGGCATCGTGGAGTTGGGTTTCGAAATCGCGCTTTTGTTCGGCGGTGTGGCTGAGTTTGAGCCAGCGTTGAACGGCATCGCTGACACGCTGGCGCTGGGCTTCGATGTCATCTCGCAGCACGCGAAGTTTTTCACCGACCAGTTTTTCAACCAAATCAGTTTCAAAACCTTCGCCAGTGCTGGACAGGTCTTTTTGACCAAAGTAAATCGGGTGGCGCAGCACGGTTTCCCGGATTGAAACGCCAGGTTGCAACTTGCCACCCAGGTAAACGTTGGGAGCTTCCCGGAAAATACGGGAGATGGTGAACATTTGGCCGTAAATATCGCAGGCCGTCAGCGTCACCTTGCCGCCGCTGCCGAGGGTGTGGCGGATCAGCTCGTCTTTGTATTTCGTGTCCTGAGATTTTTCGCCTCGTGGAATATCCAGGGCGTAGCGAATGGCTTCTAAAATGGCAGATTTTCCACTGCCGCGAATACCAATCAGCGCGTTCAGTTCTGGGGAAAAATCCAACGTCTGGCCGTCAAAAATACCACCGTCGAAGTGGATGCTGCGCAGGTGCGATGCCTGGTGTTTGGGTGGTTCCGTGGCAACCCGCGCAGCGGGATCACTCAAAGCAAACTTCACCGCCTCAAAAGACAGTTCCCCCAGCTTGAGATAGCAAGCTGTTCCTCTCCCGATTTCCTCGATGCGTTTGGGGTCGCTGCCTTCGAGTTCGGCGGGGTAACAGTCTGGCATCCATGATTTGACCTTGGCGCGGCTGATGGCACCTTTGCCACCTTCATCACGGGTTCGGACTTTCTGGAACCCCAGCGTTCGGCGTCTAAAAAACTCGTTTTTCCCCAGTTCGCTCAGGCGCCCTCCCTCTAACTCGTTCCACAAGCCAGACCGCGCTTCAACGTGTGCGAACACGAGAAAAAAGTCCCGGTGATAACCTTCCAGTTTCTTGATGGTTTCCAGCAAGGACAACGAGGATCGGCCATTCTCTTGCTCGTACTCGGCAGGTGCTTTGCCTTCAAAGGCACTGCTCAAAAAAGGGCCGATGTAGTTGTGCTCGTCAATCCATGCGTCTGAGAACACCACCAGCGTGTGAATCCCGTTGGCACCATCGTTGACCGACAACTCGACGCCCGGCAGCAGCTCAATCCCTTTTTTTTGGGCTGTTTTGCGCAGTGCCTTGAATTCATTCACGTCAAATTTATTGTGATTGGTGATGACACCCAGGCGAATCCCCGCCTTCTCCAACGCTTCCACATAAGCACTGTTGTAAAAGCTGTCATCGCCCGTGAACTTGAACTCACGATCTGCTCGGGTGTGCAGATGGAAATCTGCACGCACCCACTGTGCGCCTTGCGTCAAGAGAACCTCCGTCGATTTAAAGCCGCCGCACCTTCACACTCTTGCCCTTCACGCGCCCACCTTGCAGGCCGCGCAGCGCGGCGTCGGCCACCTCGCGGGTGACGGCCACATAAGTGGAAAAGTCGTTCACGCTGATTTTGCCGATGTCGCTGCCGGCAAACCCCAGGTCTTTGGTGAGCGCGCCCAGCACGTCGCCGGGGCGGATTTTTTCCTTGCGCCCGCCCAAAATTTGCAGCGTCACCATCGGCGGGTGCAGCGGCTCGGCGCTGGTGGCTGTCAAGCTCGCCAGCGGCGCCCATTCAAACGCACTGCCGCGCACCAGCTCCAAGCGGCCCACGCGCCCCATCTCGTCCAAACTCGCCAGGCTGAAAGCCCAGCCGCTTTCCCCCGCCCGTCCGGTGCGCCCCACGCGGTGGGTGTGAACCTCCACATCCGGCGTGATGTCCACGTTGATGACGGCTTCCAGTTGCGCGATGTCCAGCCCACGCGCCGCCACGTCGGTGGCCACCAGCACGCTGCAACTGCGGTTGGCAAAACGCACCAGCACTTGGTCGCGCTCGCGCTGATCCAGATCGCCGTGCAATTCCAGCGCTTCGATGCCCTGGGCGTGCAGCACGTCCACCAAGTCGCGGCACTGCTGCTTGGTGTTGCAAAACGCCAGCGTGCTCACCGGGCGGTAGTGGTTCAGCAGTTGGCCCACGGCGTGCAGGCGCTGCTCCTCCGTGACTTCAAAAAAGAGCTGGCGAATCTGCTGCGGTGCGTGTGCCTCGGCCAGCTTCACGGTTTGCGGTGAGCGCATGAAACGCCCGGCCAGCTTGCCCACGCCCTCGGGGTAGGTGGCGGAAAACAGCAGCGTTTGGCGCTGCGTCGGGCAGTGTTTCAGCACTTGGTTGATGTCTTCGGCGAAGCCCATGTCGAGCATGCGGTCGGCTTCGTCCAGCACCAGGGTGTTGAGGGCGCTTAAGTCGAGGGTTTCGCGCCCCAGGTGATCGAGGATGCGCCCCGGCGTGCCCACCACGATGTGCGCACCATGCGCCAGGCTGGTCATCTGCGGGCGCATCGTGGCGCCGCCGCACAGCGTCAGGATTTTGATGTTGTCCTCGGCGCGGGCCAGGCGGCGGATTTCTTGTGTCACCTGCTCGGCCAGCTCACGGGTCGGGCACAGCACCAAGGCTTGCACCGCAAAACGCCGGGGGTTGAGGTTGAGCAGCAGCGGCAGCGCAAAAGCGGCGGTTTTGCCGCTGCCCGTTTTGGCTTGGGCGATCAAATCTTGCCCAGCCAGGCTCAAGGGCAGGCTGGCGGCCTGGATCGGCGTCATGCGCTCGTAGCCCAGGCGTTGCAGGTTGTCCAGCATCGCCGGCGGCAGGGGCAGGCGGCGGAAATCGTCTGCGCTGGGCGCAGTGGAGGAGGGGAGCGTCGTGTCGGTCATGCCGGATTGTCGGTGCCTGACCGACTCCCGGCTCAACCCGCCAGCGTCCAGCGCCCTTCGGCGACGAGTTCGCTCAAGGGTTTGCGCTGGTTGGGGGTTTCGCGGGCTTGCAGCGCATCGGGCAAGCGGGCCTTGTCCCCTTGGCGTCCGATGGCGACCACGGCATGCGCGGCCACATCGTCAGGCACTCCCAAACGGGCTTGCAGCGCGGCAGCGTCAAACCCGCCCATGGCGTGCGTGATCCAGCCTTGGTGATGCGCTTCCAAAGCCAAGCTCATCCACGCGGCGCCTGCGTCGAACGCATGCCACGGGGCGGGGACGGCGGCATCCTGGCCCGGCGGCGTGGTGGTGCGGGTGGACAGCACCGCGACCAAGGCCGAAGCGTGCTGCGCCCACCCTTGGTTGAACGGCACCAGCGTGGCCAACAGCGCATCGAACGCCGGGGTGCCGGCCAGGCCGTAGACGAAACGCCAAGGCTGGCTGTTCGACGCGGACGGCGCCCAGCGTGCCGCCTCAAAACAGGCCATCAAGGTGTCCAGCGGCATCGGTTCACCCGTGAAAGCGCGGGGCGACCAGCGCTCGGTGAATTGCGGGGCGATGGGCAGGGTGGGGGTGCGGGCGTCGCTCATGGTCATCCGTGGCAAAACAAACGATGACCGCAGTGTGCAAGGCTTTGCCGCTCGTAGCGTTGCGGCGTTTTGTGGGCCTGCGTGCAACGGGGTTGAACGTTGGCCCAGCGGCGCGGCGTCAGAGCGGCGCTTGCGTCACGTCTGCGGGTGCAGCTTGGGCGGCGCTGACCACATCCCGCGTCAGGTGCGAGGCGAAGGTCTGGATGAAATCGTAGGCGTAGCGGCGCAGCAAGCCGCCCCGGCGCACCGCCACGCTGGTGGTGTTGATGGGGAACAACTGGCGGGCGTCCAGTGCCACCAAGGGCGCGTCGCGCTGCTCATCGAATGCAATGGCGGCGATCACCCCCACCCCAACGCCCAAGCCCACATAGGTTTTGATCACATCCGCGTCCATGGCGGTGAGTGCCACTTGCGGGCTCAGGCCAGCGCGGGCGAACGCAGTGTCGATGCTGCTGCGGCCCGTGAAACCGTGCTCGTAGGTGATGAGTGGATGCTCGGCCAAGCGTTGCAAAGTCAGCGGGCCGTCCAGCAAGGCATGGCCGGGGGGCACGATGATGGAGTGTGTCCAGCGGTAGCACGGCAAGGCCACCAGATCGGGGTGTTCGGCCAGCTCGTGCGAGGCGATGCCGATGTCGGCTTCACCGCTTTGCAGCATCTGCGCCACTTGGGTCGGTGAACCCTGGTGCAACTGAAACTGCACCTGCGGGTGGGTGGACAAAAAATCATGCACCGCCGATGGCAAAGCGTAACGCGCTTGCGAGTGCGTGGCAGCGATGCTGAGGGTGCCACTGTCGCCCTTGAGGAAATCTTCGCTGGCGCGGTGCAGGTTGTCCGCGTCGAGCAACAGCTTTTCCACCCAGGGGACGACGTGTTCACCGGCTGGCGTCAGGCCGGTGAGACGCTTGCCCACGCGCACAAAAATTTCCAGCCCCAGCTCGTCTTCCAACTCGCGGATTTGGCGACTCACCCCCGGCTGTGAGGTGTGCAGCACAGTCGCCACGTCGGTCAGGTTGAAACGGCGGCGCACCGCTTCACGCACGGCGCGCAGTTGTTGAAAGTTCATGATGTTTTACCGGAAAGATGACGATCTATCCGAGCCATTGTCAGCAGCTTGGCCTCTCCCGCCAACGACACAAACCGCAGAACCACAGACGACGTCAGCATAAGCCGCCCAGCAGAGATCGATAGACGGTTTTCTTCGTTTTGCATCGCCCGATGGCCTTGCACCATGGCGACATCGTGTGCTGTTGCCGGGAGGTTGCCATGTCGTCTGCTGCGTCGTTTCGTCGCCCGCTGGTGTTGCCCATGACCGGCCAAGCCCTGCGCCAAGCCGTGGAGCGGCGCGATGGGGCCGTGCTGATGGGCCTGGTGCGCCAACTGCGCGTGCTGGGCTGCGATGTCAGCCCCGAAGAACTGGCCCAACAGTTGTTGCGCCAGGGCTGCACCCGGGTGCGGGACAGCTTTGGCCGCGAAGTACCGCTGCATGTGCGTGTGCCCCCGCCTGTTCTGCACCCGTCCACCGTGGTGGACACCCCGTTTCGTTTGGCGTTGTGAACCCCGCACCGCCTGGCCATCGACTTTGAAAGGAATCAGACCATGGGCCTTCTTGCTGTCAACGCCCGCAACCAGTTTCGGGGGCACATCCAAGAAATCATCGAAGGGCCGGTGGTGTCCGAGGTGGATGTCATCACCCCTTCGGGTTTGGTGGTCACGGCGGTGATCACCACGCGCTCGGTGGATGAGCTGAATTTGTGCGTCGGCCGTGAAGTGGTGGCGCTGGTGAAATCGACCGAAGTGTCGATTGCGATTTTGTGAGCAGCGCCGATTTGTTCCGCGCCGGGCGACGCCAGCGGGTGGTGATCGTGCCGGGATTGCATGGCAGCGGGCCGGGGCATTGGCAGTCGTGGATGGAAAGTGAGCTGCCCGGCGCGGTGCGCGTGCCGCAAGCGGATTGGGACGACCCCAGCCTCGCCCCGCGTGCCCAGGCCATCGCCGATGTGCTGGACAGCGATCCCGACGCCGATTGGATCGCCGTGGCCCACAGCCTCGGGTGCTTGGCGGTGGCGCACTGCGTCCAGCAGCGTGGCCTGCGCCGGGGGCGTTTGCGTGGGGCACTGCTGGTGGCCCCAGCCAGCCCGACGCGCTTTAACGCCCGTTTGGCAGACAGCCCCCGCTTGCCTTTTTTGGCCCAGACCGTCGCCAGCCGCAACGACCCTTGGTTGCCCTTGGAAGAAGCGTTTGAGCTGAGCCAGCGCTGGGGCTCGCGCCTGATCGACGCGGGCCCGGTGGGGCATCTGAACGTGGAAGCCGGTTTTGGCCCGTGGCCCTATGGCTTGACGCTGCTGCGGCGCATGCAGCGCGAACTGAACGCCGCCGATTGCGCTTATCTCGATGATTGAACTGAAAGGACACTGCATGAACACCCGTCGCCGTACCTTGACCGCCCTGGGCGCTCCGCTGTTGGGCAGTTGGCTGGGGCTGGGCGCCTCGGTGGCCCACGCCAAGGACGTGAGTTTGCTCAACGTCTCCTACGACCCGACACGCGAGTTGTACCAAGACATCAACAAAGCCTTCGCCGCGCAATGGAAGGCCAAAACCGGGGACAGTCTGGCCATTAAACAAAGCCATGGTGGTTCGGGCAAGCAGGCCCGTTCGGTCATCGATGGCTTGGAGGCCGACGTGGTGACGCTGGCGCTGGCTTACGACATCGACGAACTCGCCGCCAAAGCCAAACTGATCCCGGCTGATTGGCAAAAGCGCCTGCCGCACAACAGTTCGCCTTACAACTCGACCATCGTGTTCTTGGTGCGCAAAGGCAACCCCAAGGGGATCAAGGATTGGCCGGATCTGATCAAACCTGGCGTGCAGGTCATCACACCGAACCCGAAAACGTCGGGCGGGGCGCGCTGGAATTATTTGGCCGCATGGGGCTATGCGCTCAAAGCGCCGGGCGGTTCCGAGGCCAGCGCCCAAGCGTTCGTGAAAGCGCTGTTCAAAAACGTGCCCGTGCTCGATTCGGGCGCACGCGGGGCCACGACCACGTTTGTGGAACGCGGCATCGGGGACGTGTTCATCTCCTGGGAGAACGAAGCATTCTTGGCAGTGAAAGAACTTGGGCCGGACAAGTTTGAGATCGTCGTGCCGTCAATCAGCATCTTGGCCGAGCCGCCCGTGGCCGTGGTGGACAAGGTGGTGGACAAACGCGGCACCCGCGCCGTCGCGCAAGCCTATTTGGAGTTTTTGTACACCCCCGAAGGGCAAAAAATCGCGGCTGACAACTGGTATCGGCCCATCGACCCCAAGGTGTCAGCCCAGTTTGCCAAGGTGTTTCCAGTGGTCAAGCTGTTCACCATCGACAACACCTTCGGCGGGTGGGCCACCGCGCAGAAGAAACATTTCGCCGACGGCGGGCTGTTCGATCAGATGTACATCGGGCGCTGAGGCGCTTCAACCCCAGCCCAAGACGTCCACCAGCGCCGCCAGGGTGCCAACTTCCGCCAGCGGTTGCGCTTGGCGTGTGGCAGGCTTGTCTGGATGCCCAGGCCGGCGCACCCACACGCTGGGCAGACCAGCGGCGTGGGCGCCTTCGATGTCCAAGTGCCAATCGTCGCCGACGTGCAGCACCTCGGCGGGCGCACAGCCCAGGCGCTCGCAGGCCGCAGCGAAAAAATGCGGGGCGGGTTTGCCGCAGCCGAACTCACGCGCCGTCAACACCCCGACGAAATGTTGCCCCAAGCCCATCGCCTGCACATCGGCATTGCCATTGGTGAGCGCCAGCACTGGCACGCGTGCTGCCAAAGCGGCCAGTGCCTCGGGCACATCCGGAAACGGTTCGACCTTTTGGCGCTCGGCAAAAAACAGCGTGAATGCCGGCCCGGCCAGCGCCGGATCGTCCCCACACTGCTGCAACGCCAACGCGATGCTGTGCTGACGCAGCCACGATAAATCGTGCGCCCGCTGCGGATGCGCCCGCCCCACCTGCTCGCGCAAGCGCCGCAACCCGGCGGTGTCGAACGTGGCGGCGGTGCGGGGGGCGTGTTGTGTCAGCCAAGCGTGCAGCACCTGCTCCGCCCGGTCGATGACCGGCCAGATCGGCCACAGCGTTTCATCCAAATCCAGGGTGATGGCGCGGGGCTGCCAGCTCATCGCATCCAGCCCTTGCGGCGGAAGTACAGCAGCGGCACCGCCACCGAAAACACCATCAACCCCAGCGCAAACGGATAGCCCCAGCGCTGGCTCAATTCCGGCATGTGCTGAAAGTTCATGCCGTAAATGCTGGCGATCAGCGTTGGCGGCAGCATCGCCACCGAGGCCACCGAGAAAATCTTGATGATCTTGTTCTGGTTGATGTTGATGAAGCCGACCGTCGCGTCCATGAGGAAGTTGATTTTGTCGAACAAGAAGGCGGTGTGACTGTCGAGCGAGTCGATGTCGCGCATGATCTGACGCGCTTCTTCGAACTGTTCGGCGTTGAGCATGCGGCTGCGCATCATGAAACTCACGGCGCGGCGCGTGTCCATGACGTTGCGGCGGATGCGCCCGTTCAAATCCTCCTCGCGGGCGATGGCGGCCAGCGCTTCGGCGGCGGCTTTGTCATCCACATCTTGGCGCAGCACCCGGGCGCTGACTTGCTCCAGCGCGTCGTAAATGCTTTCCAGCGCATCGGCGGAGTATTCCGCGTCGGCGTCGTAGAGCTTCAGCAGCACGTCTTTGGCATCTTCGATCAACGCCGGGATGCGCCGCGCGCGCAGCCGCAACAAGCGGAACACCGGCAAGTCCTCGCCGTGGATCGAGAACAGCACGTTGTTGTAAAGGATGAAGGCCACTCGCACATTGCGGGACGTGTGATCGTCTTCCAGCAAAAAGTCCGAGCGAATGTGCAGTTCGCCGTTGTCTTCCTCGTAGAAGCGCGCTGACTCTTCCAAGTCATCGTCCACGATGTTGTTCGGGATGCTCAGGCCGAAGCGCGAAGCAATCCAGCCCACTTCTTCGGGGCCGGGGGCTTCCAAGTCCACCCAGACCGGCTGCAAATGCGCCAGATCGGCCGGGGATTCGATTTCGTGCTGAACCAGGCGGCCACTCAGCCGCCCTTTGTCAATGGTGAAGACGTTGAGCATCGGGCGTAGCGTGAAGTGAGCCTGCGCGACAAAGTCGGCAATTCTAGCCGGGCTCATGGGTTCTTCCACGGCTTGCCAAACCGGTTCGCCCTGGGCACACTGGTTCCAACGGGGAACACCCACAGCGTGACCGGATGATGACCAGCGGTTGCGCATCGTGAGATGGC
This sequence comes from Vitreoscilla filiformis, assembly GCF_002222655.1. GTDB lineage: Bacteria > Pseudomonadota > Gammaproteobacteria > Burkholderiales > Burkholderiaceae_C > Ideonella > Ideonella filiformis. Next base: position 1,490,704 of record NZ_CP022423.1, read on the forward strand.
CCCCGTGACGCCGGTGCGTCAACACCGCGTCTTTCGCGCGACTTTGGATAGGAGTTCTCAATGAACCTGACGATCAGCGGACATCACCTGGAAGTGACCCCGGCCCTGCGCGAGTACGTCATCGCCAAGCTGGAACGCGTCACCCGTCACTTCGACCAAGTGGTGGACGTCAGCGTCCGATTGACGATTGACAACCAGAAGGAGAAGGAGCGCCGTCAGAAGGCCGAAGTGACCCTGCACGTCAAGGGCAAGGACATCTTCGTCGAACAGGCCCATGAAGATCTGTATGCAGCCATCGATCAGCTTATGGATAAGCTGGATCGCCAAGTGGTGCGTCACAAGGACAAGCTCCATGACCACCATCACGAAGCGGTCAAGCGCCAAGCGGTGATGGCGGACTGATTCCTCAAGCCTCAGCCAACGGCGGCCCAGCGGGCCGCCGTTTTGTTTGTTGAGGTGATTTCAGGGGAAATGTTGTGTCAAGATGTTGTCGTCCCCTGCGGTCTGAGTTGGGTAGGGGATTTCTATAATCACCCGCCCTGTGGCCTGAGAGCCCGGGCTGTGTTGCACTGCTGTCGTTTCACGAGGACACGTCGTCGGAGATTTCCTGCCATGAACCGCCTTGCCGCCATCCTGCCTGCCGACAACGTGCTGGTGAACGTCGAAGCGACCAGCAAAAAGCGTGTGTTTGAACACGCTGGGTTGCTGTTCGAAAACCAGCATTCGATCGCCCGTTCCACCGTCACGGACAACCTGTTTGCCCGTGAACGCTTGGGTTCCACTGGTCTTGGGCACGGCGTGGCCGTGCCGCATGGCCGTGTCAAAGGGTTGAAGAACCCGTTGGCTGCCGTGCTGCGGGTGCAGAACCCCATCCCGTTCGATGCCCCCGATGACGAGCCTGTGAGCCTCCTCATCTTTTTGCTGGTGCCAGAAGCGGCGACCCAGCGCCATCTGGAAATTTTGTCCGAGATCGCCGAGCTGCTGTCCGACCGTGAACTGCGCGACAAGCTGAAGCACGAACTCGATCCGGTGCTGGTACACCGTCTGATCCAGGGCTGGGAACCTCTGAAGTCCGTGGCGTGAAACCGATCTCCATCAGCGCTGAGGCGCTGTTCGAAGAGCACCAACCGCTGCTGCGTTGGGAGTGGATCGCCGGCCACGGCCATCCGGAGCGGCGCTTCGACGAAGCCGCCGTGCGCGATGCCCGTTCGGCGGCTGATTTGGTGGGGTATCTCAACTACATCCACCCGTACCGCGTGCAGTTGGTGGGGCGGCGCGAAGTGGAATACCTCAACGAGAAGGTGCCACTGGAAGTCCAGGAGCGTCGCATCCAGCGCATCGTCACGCTGGAGCCGCCGGTGATTGTCGTGGCCGATGGCGTGACGCCGCCGGATCGGCTGGTGGCCATGTGCGATCGGGCAGAAATTCCGCTGTTCGTTACCCAGCATTCAGCCGGCCACGTCATCGACTTGGTGCGGGCCTACCTCAGCCAGTTGTTTGCCGAGCGCATCACCCGCCACGGGGTGTTCATCGACATTTTGGGGTTGGGCGTGCTGCTCACCGGTGAGTCCGGGCTGGGCAAAAGCGAACTGGGCTTGGAACTGATTTCACGCGGCCACGGCTTGGTGGCCGACGATGCGGTGGATCTCTACCGCATCAGCCAAACCACCCTGGAAGGGCGTTGCCCCGACTTGCTGCTCAACCTGCTCGAAGTGCGCGGCATTGGCCTGCTGGACATCAAAGCCATCTTTGGTGAAACGGCGGTGCGGCGCAAGATGCGCGTCAAACTCATCGTCCACCTGGTGCGCAAGGAAACGATGGAGCGGGACTTTGAGCGGCTCCCCTACGAACCGCTTTACGAAGAAATTCTGGGCGTCCAGGTGCGCAAAGTGGTGATCGCGGTGGACGCTGGGCGCAACCTGGCGGTGCTGGTCGAAGCGGCGGTGCGCAACACCATTCTTCAACTGCGCGGCATCGACACCTATCAAGAATTCATCGCTCGCCACCAACGGGCGATGGCGTCGAACTCGGACTTTTGAGCCGGTGTTCGCACTGGGCGCGCACGCAAGTGGCGTACAGGGCGAGCGAGTGCTCTTGCAGCTCGAAACCGCGTGCCTGGGCAATGGCCCGCTGGCGGGTTTCGATGTCCGGATCGAAGAACTCTTCGACCCGTCCGCACGTCATGCACACCAGATGGTCGTGGTGCTGTCCTTCGTTCAGCTCGAACACCGACTTGCCCGACTCAAAATGATTGCGCGACAGGATGCCCGCTTGCTCAAACTGCATCAGCACGCGGTAGACGGTGGCCAGGCCGATGTCCGCGCCTTCGTTCAAAAGGATTTTGAAGACGTCTTCGGCCGTCATGTGGCGGACGGTGGCCTTTTGGAACACTTCGAGGATGCGGATGCGCGGCAGCGTGGCCTTGAGTCCGCTGCTCTTGAGTTCTTCAATTTGGTTCATGATGCTGCTGCCTTGAGCTGCGGGCCGAGCGCCGCTCGGAGATCGAGACCGACATGGGGCCGGTGGCCGGCTCGCTAGAATCGCCGCATCATAGCCAGCCCCGTTGGCCTTGCGTGCCACGCGGGTTGTTCCTTCCCCTGCCAAATCGTCGGCCGATGCCCTCTCTGTTCACGTTGCGCCTGCCGTTGGTGGCGCTGACCCTTTCGTCCTGCGGGCTGCTGCTGGGCGGCTGCACCACGGCCTCCAACACGGCGGTGGACACCATTTCGCGGGTGATTTCGGTCTACAAAGTCGATGTGGTGCAAGGCAACGTCGTCACCCGCGAGCAAATCGCCGCCGTGGTGCCGGGCAAGACCCGTGCGGAGGTGAGGGATGTTCTGGGCTCGCCTTTGCTGGCCGATCCCTTTCACCCGGATCGTTGGGACTATGCGTTTTCCCTCAAGCGCGATGGCAAAGTGATTCAACGTCGCCACGTGGTGGTGTGGTTTGATGGCAACGTGGTCAAGCAGGTGGATGCGCCAGCCGATTTGCCTTCGGAGCGGGAGTTTGTCACCTCGATCAACCCCTCGACGGGCCAGAAGCCACGTCCCGAACCCAAACTGGCTTTGACCGACGCCGAGCGCGCTGCCGTGCCCGTGCCGGCTGCTGTCACGGCGGCGGCCAGTGCGCCGGTGAGCCCTTCCCGTTCCTATCCTCCGTTGGAGCCTCTGTGACCTTCCCTGTTTCGGATTCGCCTGTTCGCATCGCCGTGGCCGGCGCCAGCGGCCGCATGGGCCGCATGTTGATTGAAGCCGTCAGCCAGGCCGACGGCTGTGTGCTGGCTGGTGCGTTGGATCTGCCCACCAGCCCCGCCATCGGTTCGGACGCCACAGCGTGGCTGGGCCGCAGCAGCGGCGCGACCATCACCGCCGACCTGGATCGCGGGCTGGAGCACGCCGATGTGCTGATCGATTTCACCCGCCCCGAAGGCACGATGGCGCACCTGGCGGTGTGCCGGGCATGCGGTGTGCGCATGGTGATCGGCACCACGGGTTTCAGCGACGAGCAAAAAGCCACCATCCGTGAAGCCAGCGCCGAGATCGGCATCATGATGGCGCCCAACATGAGCGTGGGCGTCAACGTGGTGCTCAAGCTGTTGGACATGGCCGCCCGGGCGCTCAGCCAGGGGTATGACATTGAGGTCATCGAAGCCCACCACCGCCACAAGGTCGATGCCCCGAGCGGCACCGCGTTGGCGATGGGTGAGGTGGTGGCCGCTGCGCTGGGCCGCGATCTCAAGGAATGCGCCGTGTATGGCCGCGAAGGCGTGACCGGCGAGCGCGATCCGTCCACCATCGGTTTTGCCACCGTGCGCGGCGGGGACATCGTCGGCGATCACACCGTGTTGTTTGCCGGCACGGGCGAGCGCATCGAGATCACGCACAAGAGCAGCAGCCGCGTCACCTACGCCCAAGGCAGCGTGCGCGCTTCGCGGTTCCTGATGACGCAAGGCCCCGGCCTGTACTCGATGAACGACGTGCTCGGCCTGGCCTGAGCCCGACCGAACCCTCACCATGGGCGGCTTGAGCGTTTACTGGGATGGCAGCGACGGCATTGGCCGTGTGGTGGCGTTGCTGCTGCTGGGCATGTCGGTGCTCACCTGGGTGACGCTGCTCTGGAAAGTCTGGCTGCTGCGCCGGGTGCGCCACGATGTGCGCCTCGGTCAAGCCGCTTTCTGGGAAGCGCCCGAGCTGGCAGCGGCCCGCGAGCGCCTGAACGCGCTGGATCGTGAAGCGGTGCTCGCCCCCTTGGTCGATGCGGCGCTGGTGGCTCCGCCCGCTGGAACCTTGCAGGGCCAAGCCGACCCGGCTGCCCAACTCACCCGCCGGTTGCGCGACGCTCTGCACACCGTGCTGGCCCGCTTGATGGCCGGCCAAGTGCTGCTGGCCTCGATCGGGGCGGTGGCGCCGTTTGTGGGGCTGTTTGGCACGGTGTGGGGCATTTATCACGCCTTGCTGGAAATCGCCGCATCGGGCACCGTGACCATCGAAAAAATCTCCGGCCCGGTGGGCGAGTCCCTCGTCATGACGGCGGCGGGGCTGGCCGTGGCCATTCCGGCGGTGTTGGCCTACAACGTGTTCGGCAAGTGGCTGGGCGCGCTGGAGGCCGATCTGGAAGGTTTTGCCCACGATGTGCGCGAGTTGGTCGGGCCATTGGCCGGGCCTCGGGGCTGAGTCGGTGGCGCTCGGCCGTTTGGAACGCTCGCGCCGCGCTGGGCCGATGAGCGACATCAACATGACCCCGCTCATCGATGTGATGCTGGTGCTGTTGGTGATTTTCATCCTCACCGCGCCGCTCATGACTTCCAGTTTGCCCCTGCATTTGCCCAAAGCCGATGGGGCGCCCACGCCCAGCGCCCGCGAATCCTTGGGCATTGGCTTGGACGCGCAAGGGCGGTTGTTTTTGAACGAACAGCCCGTCGAGCGCAGCGCCTTGGAAGAGCGCGTGCGCCACGCCGCCCAGCGCAACCCGGATACCGAAGTGCGGCTGCAAGCCGACGAAAAAGTGCCTTACGGTCAAGTGGCCGAGCTGATCGCCCTGCTGCAACAAGCGGGGCTGACGCGCATCGGCTTCATCACCACCCACAAATAACACCTGTTAGGCCACACAATCAACTGTCAGGCCGGCCGAATCAGCTTCTCTCCACTCTGCCCAGACAACTCATATGACCAGAACCCAAAGACTGCTTGCCCTCTCGCTGCTCTCTGTGCTTGTCGGCTGCACGGCAGTTGACGAGTCGATCGTCACGAAGTCTGCAGACTATTCGACAGTCGTCGGCAGTCATGACGAGTTCAAGAGGATGTTCATCCTCCAAGAAGAGCAAGTCGTCGCGATCGTCGCGGTGAATGACGTTCCGGTCACAAAGGGCACGCTTAGCGACCCGCACCAAATGAAGGTCCGCGTCGACCCTGGTCGCCAGAAGCTAAAGCTCGAGATCAGCCATTTCAAGAAGTGCGCCAACCCTTCCACAACTGGAGCGCTCGCGTCAGTAGACTTCGACGTTCAGGCGAAGCTGCAGTATCGCGTTCGCGGAAGAGCGAATGGTCCAGAGTTCATTGTTTGGCTAGAGGATGAGAAGACTGCAGAACGCAAGTCACCCGAAGCACGGATTCCACTGGTGTTCAAGCAGATTCCACTCTACCCGTCTGCGACGCTCGGCTGCTGAAGCCACGTCCACATGGTCGCGAGTGTGGCCTAACCCCTCGCTCAAGCTGACCCGCTACGGCAGGCTTTGTAAGCCTGCCTCCGCGGGCAGCTTAGCTCGAACGTTCGCCCTCGATTGTGATGAACCCCTCCTACGCTCCCAAAGAAGTTGAAGCCGCCGCCCAAGGCCACTGGAATGCCCGCGATGCCTACCGTGTGACCGAGGATGCGAGCAAGCCCAAGTACTACGCTTGTTCGATGCTGCCTTACCCGTCCGGCAAGCTGCACATGGGCCATGTGCGCAACTACACCATCAACGACATGCTCACCCGCCAACTGCGGATGAAGGGCTACAACGTCTTGATGCCGATGGGCTGGGATGCCTTCGGTCTGCCGGCGGAAAACGCAGCGATGAAGGGCCAAAAGCCGCCCGCCGCGTGGACGTACGACAACATCGCCTACATGAAGAGCCAGATGCAGGCGATGGGCCTGGCCATTGACTGGAGCCGCGAGGTCGCCACCTGCCAGCCGACCTATTACAAGTGGAACCAGTGGCTGTTCTTGAAGATGCTGGAAGCGGGCATCGCCGAGCGCCGCACGCAAACCGTGAACTGGGATCCGGTCGATCAAACCGTGCTGGCCAACGAACAGGTGATCGACGGGCGCGGCTGGCGCTCGGGCGCGCTGGTGGAAAAGCGCGAGATTCCGGGTTATTACCTCAACATCGTCAAGTACGCCGAGGAGCTGCTGGGCGCGGTCGCCAACCCGGAAGACCCGAATTACCTGGCTGGCTGGCCGGAGCGCGTGCGCTTGATGCAGGAAAACTGGATCGGCAAGAGCGAAGGCGTGCGCTTTGCGTTTCCGCATGAGATTCGCGCTGCCGATGGCACGCTGATTCAAGACGGCAAACTCTACGTCTTCACCACCCGCGCCGACACCATCATGGGCGTGACCTTCTGCGCCGTGGCGCCGGAGCATCCGCTGGCCGCGCACGCCGCTGCCAGCCAGCCGGCGGTGGCCGAGTTCATCGCCGAATGCGCCAAGGGCGGCACCACCGAGGCCGAACTCGCCACGCAAGAGAAGAAGGGCATCGCCACCGGCCTGTTTGTGATGCACCCGCTCACCGGGGCGCAGGTCGAGGTGTGGGTCGGCAATTACGTGCTGATGAGCTACGGCGACGGCGCGGTGATGGGCGTGCCCTCGCACGACGAGCGCGACTTTGCTTTCGCCAAGAAGTACGGCTTGGAAATCAAACAAGTCGTCGCCGTGGAAGGCGAAACCTTCAGCACCGACGCCTGGGCCGAGTGGTATGGCGACAAGCAAAAGTGCGTGTGCGTCAACTCCGGCGTGCTCGATGGCCTGAGCCACAAAGTGGCTGTGAGCAAGGTGGCCGAACTCGTCGGGGCCAAGGGCTTGGGCGAGAAGAAAACCACCTGGCGCCTGCGCGACTGGGGCATCAGCCGCCAGCGTTACTGGGGCACGCCGATCCCCATCATTCACTGCGAATCCTGCGGCGCCGTGCCGGTGCCGGAAAAGGATTTGCCCGTGGTGCTGCCGGAAGACCTGATCCCCGATGGCTCGGGCAACCCGCTGAACAAGTGCGACAGTTTCCTGAACGTGCTGTGCCCCTGCTGCGGCAAGCCCGCCCGGCGCGAAACGGACACGATGGACACCTTCATCGATTCGTCCTGGTACTACATGCGCTATTGCGACCCCACCCACCCCGACGCAATGGTGGCCGAAGGCACGCAATACTGGATGGCCAATGGTGGCATGGACCAGTACATCGGCGGCATTGAACACGCCATCTTGCACCTGCTCTACGCCCGTTTCTGGACGAAGGTGATGCGCGATCTGGGCCTGGTGACGGTGAGCGAGCCGTTCAAGAAGCTGCTGACCCAAGGCATGGTGCTGAACCACATCTACAGCCGGCGCACCGACAAGGGCGGCAAAGAATACTTCTGGCCGCACGAAGTCGAGCATGTGTTCGACGCCAGCGGCAAAGTCACCGGCGCCCAGCTCAAGGCCGACAAGGGCGAACTGCCCGCCGGCACCGCCATTGACTACGAGGGCATCGGCACGATGTCCAAGTCGAAGAACAACGGCATCGACCCGCAAGAGCTGATCAACACCTTCGGCGCCGACACCGCACGCCTGTTTGTGATGTTCGCCAGCCCGCCCGAGCAGACGCTGGAATGGAACGACGCCGGCGTGGAAGGCGCACACCGCTTCCTGAAGCGCGTGTGGGCCTTTGGCGCGAAGAACGCCGACGCCCTGAGCACCGCCACCGACGTGGGCGCCGAGCTGTCCGCCGAGGCCAAGGCGCTGCGCCGCGAAGTCCATCTGGTGCTCAAGCAAGTGTCGTTTGACTACGAGCGCATGCAGTACAACACCGTGGTGTCCGGCGCGATGAAGTTGCTCAACGCGCTGGAAGGCTTCAAAGCCACCGGTTCGGCGGGCGATGCCGCCGTGCTGCGCGAAGGCTATTCGGTGTTGCTGCGCGGCTTGTATCCGGCTTGCCCGCACATCACCCATGCGCTGTGGGAGCAGCTCGGCTACGCCGCCCAGCTCGGTGACCTGCTGGACGCCCCTTGGCCCACCGTGGACGAAGCCGCCTTGGTGCAAGACGAAATCGAACTCGTCTACCAAATCAACGGCAAGCTGCGCGGCTCGCTCAAGGTGCCGGCCAGCGCGGACAAAGCCGCCATCGAAGCAGCGGCACGGGCTGCGCTGGTCAGCCACGCTGAATTCGCCAAGTTCGCCGAAGGACGTGAGCCGAAGAAGGTGGTGGTGGTGCCCGGTCGTCTCGTCAACGTGGTGGTCTGAGCGTGAACGTGCGTGCCGCTTGCGTTGCGCGTCGCCGCTGGCTGCGCCATGTGGGGAGTTGCGCCGTGGGGGCGTCGCTGGCGGGCTGCGGCTTTCGCCTGCGCCAGCCGCCGAACTTGGTCTATCGGCGCATCGCCTTGATCGGGTTTGAGGCGCGCTCGCCCATGGCCGAAGCCCTGCGCGCCGCCTTGCCTGCGGACATCGCCGTGCAAGACACCCCGGCGGGGGCCGAAGTGGTCATCACCGTGTTGCAGGATCGGTATTACCGCACCGTCGCTGCTTCCACCACGGCCGGGCAGGTGCGTGAACTGCAACTGCGGGTGCTGCTGCGCTACCGCCTGACCACGCCCGAAGGTCACATGCTGGTGAGCGACACCCAGTTGGAGCAAACCCGCAACCTCAGTTATTCGGAAAGCTGGGCCTTGGCCAAATCCACCGAGGAAACCGCCCTGGCCCGCGAGATGCGCAACGACATCGCCGCCCAACTGCTGCGCGTGCTGGACACCACCAGCCGCCAATCCCAAATCCCGCCGCCATGACCTTGCGTGCCGACCAGCTCGCCGCCCATGTCCAGCGCCACGGCTTGATGGCGCTGTACGTGCTCACCGGCGACGAGCCGTTGCAACAGCAAGAGGCCGGCGATTTGCTGCGCGCCGCCGCCCGGCAAGCGGGTTTCAGCGAGCGCCAGACCTTCACCCTGTCCGGCGTACACCAAGATTGGAGCAGCGTGCTGGGCGCAGCGCACTCGATGGGGCTGTTTGCCGAACAGCAACTGATCGAGATTCGCCTGCCCGGTGGCAAACCGAGCAAACCCGGCGTGACGGCGTTGCAGCAGTACGCCAGCCAACTCGGGGACGGCTTGGTCACGCTCATCTACCTGCCCCGGCTGGATCGGCAGCAGCAGCAGTCGGATTGGTTCAAAGCCTTGGAAGGTGTGGGCGTGGTGGTGCATTGCGACCCGCTGGAGCGCCACCAGTTGCCAGCGTGGATTGCCCAGCGCCTGGCCGCGCAAGGCCAACACCTGCCCCCTGGGGAAGAAGGCCAGCACGCCATGGCTTTTTTTGCTGATCGGGTTGAAGGCAACCTGCTGGCGGCGCATCAAGAGCTGCAAAAGCTGGCGCTGTTGCATCCGCCGGGCGTGTTGCGGTTTGAGGACATCCAATCGGCGGTGCTCAACGTGGCGCGGTTTTCGCTGCCGCAGTTGAGCACGGCGGTGCTGTCTGGCGCCACGGGGCGGGCGCTGCGTGTGCTCGACGGGTTGTTGGCCGAAGGCGAATCGCTGGTGCTGATCCACTGGACGTTGGCCGAGGACGTGCGCGCCCTCAAACGCTGCACCCAGGCCATGGCTTCGGGGCGACCGGTGCCGGTGGCGTTGCGCGAGGCCCGGGTGTGGGGCGAACGCGAGCGGCTGTTCGAGCGGGTGTTACCGGGGTTGGAGGAGGCGCGCTTGTTGCCGTTGATCTACGCGGCGCAGGTGTGCGACGGCCTGATCAAAGGCTTGCGCCATCCCGATTGGCCCGGCGATGCCCACGATGGCCTGCGCCGATTGACGCTGATGAGTCTGGACTTGGTGCGCACGGCCCTGGCCCCTCGCCGGGGAGAAAGCTCCCCGCCGCACCGACGCATGGCGCTGCGAGCCTGAGGTCAGCGTGCCCGCAGCAGGGCGTTCAATTGCGCCAGCGCGTGTGCCACAGTGGCCGAGCGCACAGCGGTGCGATCGCCAGGCAGAAGCAGGCCGTGGGTGTCACACTGCGGGGGCTGGTTCGGGGCTTCTTGCCAGGCCAAGGCCAGCCACACCGTGCCGACGGGTTTCCCAGCCACAGCCCCGCCCGGCCCTGCAATCCCCGTGACGGCCACCGCCACCTGGGCGGCGCTGTGCGCCAGCGCACCCAAGGCCATGGCGCGTGCCACGGGTTCGCTCACAGCGCCATGCGCGTCCAACAAAGCGCCTGGCACGCCGAGCGACGCTTGTTTGGCCGCGTTGCTGTAGGTGACGAACCCGCGTTCAAACCAATCGCTGGAACCGGCCACGCTGGTACACAGCGCGGCGATCAACCCCCCGGTGCAGCTTTCCGCGCAGCTCAGGCGCCAGTGGCGGGCGCGCAGGGCGTCGGCCAAGGCGGGGAGTTGGGCGCTCAGGGCGTCGAAGTCATGCAGCAGACTCACCAGCGCACCCACACGGCCAGCACCAGCAGCGTACACAGGGCCGCCACCAGATCGTCAAACAAAATGCCCCAGCCCTGCGCCCAGCCGGGCAGGGTGCCGGGGGTGCCTTTGAACAGCCGATCTGCCCAGCGCACGGGGCCGGGTTTGGCCGCATCGAACAGCCGGAACAGCGCAAAGGCGAAGAGCTGCATCCAAAAGCCGGCCATCGGGGTGATCAGCCACAACACCAGCCAGAACGCGATGACTTCGTCCCAAACAATCGCCCCCGGATCGGCAGTGTGCAGGGCCTGGGCGGTGCGCGTACACGCCCACCACCCCACCAGCAGCCCCAGCCCCAGCAGGGTCGCCCATTGATCGGAACTCAGCCAGCGATCCAGCAGCGTGAACGTCACCCACGCCCACAGCGTGCCCGCTGTGCCCGGCGCCACCGGGCTGAGACCACTGCCAAAGCCCAGGCTGATCCAGTGCGCCGGCGAGCGCAGCAACAGGCGCCAGCTCGGGCGCAGTGGGGCCAAGTCGGGAGCGATGTCGGGGCTCATTCGGCTTTGAAGTGATCGAAGCCGCCGTAATCCCCCAGGTCGATGGGGTGGCCGAACTCGTCGCGCACGCGCACACCTTCTTCGGCTGACACCATCCGGCCAATCACCGTCAGCTTCAGCCCGAGGCGTCGCCCGATGGCCAGCACCACGTCGTGGCGGTCGGGCGGGGCGGTGAACAGCAATTCGTAGTCGTCCCCGCCGGCCAGTTGGCACAGGCGCTGCACGTTGACGGTCTGCACCGTCAGCACTGGCGTGCGCGGCATGCGGGCCAGCTCGATGATGGCGCCCACGTCCGACTGGGCCATGATGTGGTTGAGATCGCCGATCAAGCCATCGCTGATGTCGATGGCGGCGGTGGCCACGCCGCGCAGGGCTTGGCCGAGGGCGACGCGGGGTTGCGGCATTTCCATCGCCAAGCGGGCGGTGTTGAACCCCGATTCCGGCAGCGACAGTTTGCCCCGGAACACTTCGAGCGCCAGCCGCGCTTCGCCCGGTGTGCCGCTGACCCACAGTTCATCGCCCTCTTGGGCGCCGCTGCGCAGCAGGGCTTGGCCGGTGGGCACTTCACCCAGCACGGTGACGCCGATGGTCAAGGGGCCGGACGTGGTGTCCCCACCGATGAGTTCGATGCCATGCAGATCGGCCAGGGCCAGCATGCCTTGCGAAAACGGTTTGAGGAACGATGGCCGAGCTTTCGATTCGGGCAGGCTCAGACTCAACAAAAAACTGTGTGGATCGGCGCCGCAGGCGGCCAAATCGCTCAAATTCACCGCCAGCGCCTTGTGGCCCAAACGGTACGGATCGACCGTTGGCAAGAAGTGCCGGCCTTCGACCAGCAAGTCCGTGGAGATGGTCAGTTGTCGCCCCGCCGTGGGTTGGAGCACTGCGCAGTCATCACCGACTCCGACCACCGCCCGGCGTGCGGGGCGGTGAAAGAAGCGGTCGATCAGATCGAATTCACCCATGGGGCGGGATTGTCGCTTCTACACTGCCGCCCCTGTCGTTCGCATCGGGTTTCTGTCATGACTTTCGCCGCTCTGGGCCTTGCCCCTGCTTTGCAACAAGCCGTTCAGGCGCTGGGCCTGCACGCGCCCACGCCGGTGCAAGCGGCTGCGATCCCAGCGCTGCTGGCTGGGCGCGATGTGCTGGTGCAAGCGCGCACCGGTTCCGGCAAAACAGCGGCGTTTGCGCTGCCGCTGTTGCAAGCGTGGTTGAACGGTCGCCCGGAGGTGCCGCGCCCGGTGGAAGGCTTGGTGCTGGTGCCCACGCGTGAGCTGGCGCTGCAAGTGGGCGAGACGCTGCGCGAGCTGGGCCGACGCCTGCCAGGGTTGGTGAAGGTGGCGGTGGTGTTTGGCGGGGTGTCGATCAATCCGCAGATGATGGGTTTGCGCGGTGGCGCGGACATCGTGGTGGCCACGCCGGGCCGCTTGTTGGATTTGGTGCGCCACAACGCGGTGAAACTCGACCGGGTGCGCTCGTTGGTGCTGGACGAGGCCGACCGCCTGCTCGATCTGGGTTTCACCGAAGAATTGGCCGAGATCCAAGCGCTGCTGCCCCGCGAGCGCCAGACGGTGCTGTGTTCGGCCACGTTCCCGGTGGCGGTCAAGACGTTGGCGGCGGGCTGGTTGCAAGCGCCTGAGGAGGTGCGCTTGGCCAGCCTCATGGCGACCCGGTCGGACATCGTGCAGCGCGCCATCCGCATCGACACGCCGCAGCGCACAGCGCTGCTCAAACACTTGCTGGCGACGGTGTGTGGCCCTGAGGCGCCGGATCGCCGGGCGATGGTGTTTGTGGCCACGCAGCACAGCACCGAGCATGTGTCGGCCAAGCTGCGCCAGGCGGGGGTTCACGCGGCGGCGTTTCATGGGGCGTTGAGCCACGGGGCGCGCACGGGGGCGCTGCAAGCGTTCAAGGCGGGGGAGGTGCAGGTGCTCATCGCCACCGACATGGCGGCGCGGGGTTTGCACATTGAAGGCCTGCCGCTGGTGGTGAACTACGACCTGCCGCGTGCCGCTGAGGACTACACCCACCGCATCGGTCGCACGGGTCGGGCGGGGCGTGAGGGGCAGGCGGTGAGTTTCATCACGGCGGAGGCGGAGGCGCATTTCCGTTTGATAGAGAAGCGCCAAGGTGTCCGCGTGGTGCGCGAGACGCTGCCTGGTTTCGAGCCTGCGGAGGTGCCGCCCACGGTGCCGGGCCACGCCGGCGCGGGGACGGGGTTGGATCCGAACGGGGGGATCAAGGGGCGGCGGCGGAGTAAGAAGGATCGGTTGCGGCTCAGTGATTGCGCATAAAATTAAATGAAGTTACATTTAATTGATGCTGACAGTCATTGAGACCCCCATATTCCAGCGCATGGTGCGCGATGTGATTCCCGGCCCTGGAGACTTGCGCAAAGTGCGCTGGAGCCGCCCTGGCATGGGGAAGCGTGGCGGCCACGGGTGATTTACTTCAACCGCCTTGCCAGTGGGCAAGTGGTTTTGGTGGCTATCTACACAAAGGCCAAGTTTGACAACATGCCCGCTGCTGTTTTGAAGATGTGGAAGGAGGCCTACGATGGCTGAAGTCAAGATGGATGCTGAGATGCTGGCGTTTGCCAACGATGTGGCGGAATCGATTCGCCAAGCCAAGCGTGGCGAGTTTGCGGCCGTTCACACGCCCGAGATGGTGGCTGGATACAAAACCCGTGGCCGCCCTGTGGGAACGACCAAGCCGAGTACCACCAAGCAAGCCGTCACGATTCGGTACAGCCCGGACGTGCTGGCCGCTTTCCGCAGCATGGGCGCAGGCTGGCAAGCCAAGATGGATGACGCGCTGCGTGAGTGGCTGCGCACGCATTCGGCGGTCTGAGAGGCTCCCCCATTCGCCCGGGACCTTTCACACCCCCCGCAGCAAATTCGCCAACTCCACCGCCGAGCGCACATTCATCTTCTATGGCGGCGCGGGGACGGGGTTGGATCCGAACGGGGGGATCAAGGGGCGGCGGCGGAGTAAGAAGGATCGGTTGCGGGAGGGGATGGCGTGAGCGAGCCGTTCGGTTTTCCGTTACTGGTGGTGGCTTCGAAAGTATTCTCGGAGTCGCCGGTAGCGGGGGTCTTGCGCCAGTGGTGGCGCGGCTTGCTCAATCTTGTCTAAACAGTGACCTAGCTCCGTGGGCGCCCACGGCTGATCAACCAGCACTGCATTCAGCAAAGTTAATGCATCGGCTGGATATCGGCGACATAAACCCGATTCATGCAGTTGGTGTACGACGTAGTGCGGGCGTTTAATCGGTTGCAACCAGTTCTGCACCGAAGTCAAGGCAGCCGGGAATTCGCCTCGGGCGGCAATTACCAGACGAGTCAAAGATTCGGCGATGCGTGGGGAAGCTAGATGGAGAGATTTGGGCCAAATCTGTTGCCAGAACGGTTGTGCACGGTTTTTCCAGTAGTCCTCACGCTGAGCGGCCGCATTTTCAAGTGCCTGAGAGAGCGCCTGCGCGGACTTCTCCAGACCTTCTTGTGGAAGCGAACCAATCGCAAATCGGAACTCCTCCACGGCGTATCCCTCGATTGAACCTAATGCTGCGTAGGTTAGGAACATCGCAAATTGCTGGCGATGCTCGCCAAGATCAGCATAGTGGTTTGCACTATCTAGGAACTGCGATTTAAACGCCATCAACAACGGTTGGTAAAGGCGCGGCGACCAGAGGAATCCTTCCCACACAGCTTTTGCCTCGACGGGGTTGCTCCAACCAAGCAACGGCAGAAGGTGCTGTTCAGTCCAGGGGCGATCCACACGAAAGAATGCAATCAGCCGTGAACCCATTAGCACTCGCCCATGGCGGAATCGATCCACCTGGACGTCGCACAGTGTGGTGAAGATTGGCTTGAGGTTTTCTGGAAGCAGATCGTTGTCGTTTAGGTTCTGCTTGAACCACAGGTTGATTAGAGTCTGCGTGATGTGCCCAACCGGGTGATTAATGGCTTCCGTCACAGGCTGGTCAATTGGTGCTCCGTTGCGCGTCATTCCGGTGTTGGCATCAATCGGCAGCTTCAGCACTCGATTGCACAAATTCAACAGGATGCTTTCGTGGGCGTTTATGAACTTCGATGCAGCTTCCATCCACCACGTCACACCGTGAGCAATCTCCTTCAGCACGACATCGGGCATGGTTTGTATCAGCGGTGCGGCGTAGTGCCACATGCGTCGAACCTTCTTCTCATGACTCCACGAATACAGTGCCTCATTCCAACGACCAGTAGGCCAATTACCCTGCTCAGCTAAATCGGTGAGTGCGAAAAAGCAATTTATCGGGTGCCTTAGGCAGGCCTTTTGCCATATTTCTGTGTGAAAAGGGTGTGGCTTAGTCATCGGTTTGGTAAGCCATTGCACCAATTCCTGCCGCTTGCGAGGTGCAATGTCAACATCTTGGCTGTTCTCGTAATCCGGATCGCCAGTGCCACTCATCCAGTGCGAGAACTCTTCACGCTCGTTAGCCGCCAATTCCCATTGTGGGTAGGTGGCGGAAATTTCGGCTAAGCGTGCCGCCGCAGGCGTCCCCAGTAAGAGACCCGAAGCGTTCAGTTTGGCCAGGTTCAGCCAGACAGAGCGTGCCACCAAGTCTTGCCACTGTTCGTCATCCAGATCGTCCCGATACATCCCGCGTGGCGGCCCTGCCGAAATGGCAGCTTCCAGGTGTTCTTGAACGGCTCCTGTCAAACGTTGCCCCTGTCGGACGAACAGCCTGAACACCTCACGCCCTGTCTCGGTAGTCCACAGCCACCACGCACCATCTGAGAGCAGCCAACTCACCCATTCATCGGGCGAAATGCAATCGTCCTGACTAGCTGCAAACAGGGCCAGACGTTTGAAGGTCGGGTAAGGCAGTTCGAACCAGTTCTGCGCGATGCGTGTCGCACGTGCCCTGTCGGTGGCATAAACCGCCAGCCACGCATCGCGCAGCAGTTCGATCAGGCTCACCCAGTCGCGGAAACCCCGGTTCTGCCAGTGAGGCGTGATGGAGGGAAGATCCCAATGTGATCGGTCGCTATGGTTATTAGCCTCGTCCAACTCGCGTAGTAAATCCAGTGCATCACGCAATAACTGTTGAAAATCATTCAGCAGAAACGGTAGGCCAGAAATCCAGTGGTCATCTGCTAAATCGTGCAGAGTGGAATACACATGATCGGCAGTTAGTGTGAGTTCCCGGTCGATTAATTTCTTGATCCGCGGGCGCGTATCAATGCTGCTCGAATCGTCGGCACCCCATCGAAATGGCTTCTTCAATAAAATTCTGGGTGCGAGCAAGTCGCGCAATTCCAGACGTAAAGTAGTGGTCAGTCCTTCCGACCTCAAGCGTTCTTTCCACTTGTATAAATCGGAATCGTGCCATGGCGATTTCACCCGCCCGCTCAGCAGCAGGCGCCACAAGGTGCGCATCAACGGGCCAGGAATGGCCTTGGGGGCATGCAAACTGATTTCATTGAGCTCGGAGGTTTTCCCCTCACGTACCAGTGATGCCAACCGATCCAGCTCGTTCTCGATCAACCCCTGCCAATGCTTGTGTATTTGCCCACCTTGTTCCGCAATCCATATAACCAATCGGGGGTCATCCAAGTGGCGCACCAGCCATCGGGCCAGATGGTGCATCACCTTATCCCACTGGCTGTCCGTGGTGCCACTGGAGACAAGCTGCATCGGTGGTGTATGGTCATAGGATGCAGGCCGCCGAATCAGGCTGAAGCGCAGCTTGGCATTCACTGTGTCACGAGGGCGGACTCCAAAGCGTGCCAAATCGCTGCACCCAAAATGTTCGTGTGTGAAAGGCTCCAGTAACCAGTCCAACGAAGGCACGGGATTGAAGTCAGCGAAGCGTTTTGCCGGTAAACCCGATGGATCCGACAAGGCCCAAAGCATCCGCCCGACGAAATCATCCTGTTGTGTGCTCTCCTGTGGACGAGCCAAGGCGTGTTTAACGACGATGTCCTCTTTGCCTAGCACGCCGTCGCGGTAGGTGTCTGCCCAAGCGTGCAGAGTCTTGTGCAGCGCAGAATGATCGTAAGTACCAGCAGGCACGTTGTAGAGAATGGGCGTGACGCCTTTGGCTTCCCACTCGATGGTTTTACGGTGCTCTTGCCCGGGTTCGCAATCACCCAGTGCCCAAGCCTGCGGTGTGACTTCACCTTGCATTCTGTCGGCTGCCAGGGCGTCCATCATGTAGCGCAAAACAGGATCGTTGATGCTGTAGCCGACAAAGCAGACCACGTAATTTCGGAACAACTCGCTCACAAAACGTGCGGCCCAGCGTTCAGTCAGATACGCCAAACCGAAATCACCGCTGGTGATCACCAGACGGTTCAGGACTGTGTCGTCCTCCTTTTCGCTCAGCAAGCCGTGGAGAAATACTAGCCCGTTCCAGCGGCTGTTCTTTGGGATCGGCAGCATCGGGGCTGCGTAAGCCTGGAAAGTTTGGCCAGTACGTTTGGCCGCCACGTGAAAGATGCGGTCGAAGTTGGTGGTGACTAGACGTAGCGCGCCCTCGCGGCTGCGAGCCAGACTCAACAGCGCCGCTTGCGTATCGGTCGCACCTTTGCGGCGGAGTTTCGGGGTCAGTGCCTGTGCCAGAGCGCGACGGACGTTCAGACGCTGGCCCGGCAGACGTCTCTCAAGTAAATCAAGCGTGGCGTCGAACTGTCCGCGATCGAAGGCGTCCCGCTCAATGTCCGTGAGCGCTGTGCCATTCAATTGGTAGATCTGTTCGACCAGTCCTTTGAAGCCCGGCAAACCGGCAGGGTAAGAAACGCCAGCCCCACAGAAAAACACCACACGGCCTTCTTCGTGTGCTTGCAGGAGCGAGTTTGGGATGTCTGGGCCGTTGATGATGAATTGCATTTCTTGTCTATAACTTGAAGTTATTCGGCTTGTTCTGCGGCAAAAACTTCGGTGCAAAGCTTGCCGAAACGCTTCCGTTCTTGCGGCTTCAACCCGCCAAGTTGGGCCAGAAGAGAGGGGGCTGTGTGGGTTTTGGTCGATGCGACCACATCATGCATGTGAGAGCCGTCACACCCCCCGCAGCAAATTCGCCAACTCCACCGCCGAGCGCACATTCATCTTCTCAAACACCCGCGCCCGATGAACCTCCACGGTGCGCACGCTGATGTCCAGCGCATCGGCGATCAGCTTGTTGGGCCGGCCTTCGATCACCAAGCGCATCACGTCGCGCTCACGGTCGGTCAGCTCGTCCAGGGCGTGGCGCAGGGTGCGCTGGGCTTGGCGTTCGGCCAGCACGCTTTCACTTTGGATCAAGGCTTGTTGAACCCGATCGACCAAAGCGTTGTCCGAAAACGGCTTCTCCACAAAATCGAACGCCCCTTGCTTGACCGCCGCCACCGCCGTCGGCACATCCCCATGACCGGTGAGAAAAATCACCGGCAGCACCTGCGCCAGCCCCCGTTCCACCAACCGTTCAAACAACGCCAAACCGCTCATCCCGGGCATCCGCACATCCAGCAGCAAACACGACGGCGCCAACGGCCACGCCTGGGCACCATGCACCAGCCGCTGCGCCACCATCTCCTCGAACGCTTCCGCGTTGCCAAACCCCTCGGACACCAAACGGCGTGAACGCAGCAGCCAGGCCAGCGCGTCGCGCACCACGTCCTCGTCGTCCACCAAATACACCATGGGCAGGCCAAAACGGCCCGAAGCTGCGGGCGGGGAAGCGACGGTCATGAGGAGGCTGGTGCAGGGCGGTGAATCGGATCGGGAGCTGCGAGCGTAAACCGGAACACCGTCCCGGGGCAGGGGGATGAGCCCGAAGTCTCCGCCGGGCCAAAGTCCAACGCCCCGCCGTGCTGCTCCACCACCGTGCGGCACAAAGACAGCCCCAACCCCATGCCCTCCGTTTTGGTGGTGAAAAACGGTGTGAACAACTGCGCCGCCACGTCGGGCGCGATGCCATGGCCCGCATCGATGATTTCAAAACACACCCGCCGCGCCGCCGCATCCGGCGTGACGCGCAAGCGCAGCACGCGGGCGGCCAATGGCGTGTCGCGCTCCATGGCTTGGATGCCGTTGCGCGTCAGGTTGAGCAACACCTGTTCGACCATGGTGCGATCCGCCAGCACACGCGGAATCGGCCGGGCGATTTCCACCTCCACTCGCGTGCCACTCTTGCGCGCTTGCAGCCGCACCAAGGGCAACACCGCTTCGATGAGCTGATCAACCGCCAGCACCTCCCGCGCATGTTCCCGCCGCCGCACAAACCCATGCACGCTTTTGATGATGCGCCCGGCCCGCTCGGCCTGCTCGGCGATGCGCTCCAGGGCTTGGCGCAACAAAGGGGGCAACTCTGGGTCGTGCGGTGAATCGGCCAGCAAGTTCAGCGAACCTGCGGCATAACTCGCCATCGCCGCCAGCGGTTGATTCAGTTCATGGCTGAGCAGCGAGGCCATCTCGCCCACCGTGGCCAGCCGGGCTGTGGCCTGCAACCGCTCTTGCTGCTGGCGCGACAGTTCTTCCATGCGCCGCTCGGCGCTCACGTCGAGGATGGCACTCATCCAACCCGCATGGCGCCCCAAACGATCGAACATCGGCGCTTCGTAAATCATCACCGGGAAGCGTTCGCCGTTGTGACGCACGAACACCGTTTCGAACCCCTGACGCTGTGGCGAGGGCGAATCGGCGGGCGGCAAGGTCAGGCGCTCGGCTTGGCGCTGACGGTAGTTGTCGGCATGCTCGGGAGGCCAGTAAGGGGGCGCATCGCTGCCGATCAAGCTGGACGCCGGCCAGCCCACCATCTGGCAAAACGCCGGGTTGACGTAGGTGACGCGCCCCTGCACATCCCGCGCCCGCAAACCCGTGACGAGGGAATCCTCCATCGCCAGCGCTTCGGCCAAAGCCTGCTCGGCTTGGGAGCGGCGGCGCATGTCCCACGCCAGCACGCCCACCAGCCCCAGCAAGCCCAGGGACAGCCCCAGCACCAACGCCGTGGCCAAGTTCGGAATCCACCCCGGATGACCTTGGATGGAATCGGCTCGCAGCAACAACGGATTGCCCGGCACATCCACCAAGCGGGTGCCCTGGTACACCCCCAAGCCGCGCACGCTGCCGGCGCGCACCAAGCGCGTGCCATCGGGTTCGATGAGCGAAAACTCGTGGTGTTGCGCATCCGTGCTGCGGCTGGCTTCCTCCAACAAAGTGCCCAGCCCGAGGGTCAGCACCATCACGCCGCCGCTGGCGCTGGCGGGGGCCAGCGGGATGCACACATCCAACACTTCCACCCCGACGCCATCGGCCTGGGGCACGAAGTAAGAGCGCGAATACGCCGGCGCCAGCGTGCGCAGCGCGTGCGCGCAAGCACTGAGCAGCTCAATCTCCAGCGAGGGCCGCGCAATGTGGGCAAACAGCGGCGGCCCGCTCCAGGTCGCATCGACAGCAGCGCGCAGGTTCAACCGCTCGTCACGCCGCTCCAAACGCAACATGCCGCGATGCTGGCGCAGCAGCGTCGCCGCCGATTCGCGCCACTGCGGCAGCGGCGGTTCGTTCCACATCAAAGATTGGGCGCTTTGCTGGGCGCGCAACATGAGCCGGCGCAGTTCGTTGGCGGCGCTGGCGGCGGTGGCTTCGGCCTGGTCTTGCGTGCGGGTGGCTTCGTGGCTGCGCGTCAGCCGCACCAAGGCCGACTGCGCCACCAACAACAGCGCCACCAACGCCCCCCACAGCAACCATCGTGTGCGGCGCCGAGGCCGCCAGGGGGGCGAAGGAGTGTCCAAAGGGGAAGGGGCTGCGGGCACGTCGGTCATGTGGGGAGTATCGACCGGGGGCTGGGGGAAGATACGCATTACCGCGCATGTGCGCCGCCCACAGGCGCGGCACACTCTGTCGCCAAGCTGACTCCTAGAATCGATGCCCCCTCACCCGGTTGCCACGCATGTCATTCGTCGATGGCGGCCTTTTCTCCTCCTCCAAGGATCGCGATGCCCAACACGCCTGAAGAAAAGCGCGCCGAGTTGCGCCGTGCTGCACTCGAATACCACGAGTTCCCGACGCCCGGCAAGATCGAAGTCAACGCCACCAAGCAGCTCATTAACCAGCGCGATCTGGCCTTGGCCTACTCCCCTGGTGTGGCCGCTGCTTGCGAGGAGATCGTCGAAGACCCGGCCAACGCTTTCCGCTACACCTCACGCGGCAACCTCGTGGCGGTGGTGACCAACGGCACCGCCGTGCTCGGTCTGGGTGACATTGGCCCACTGGCCGCCAAGCCGGTGATGGAAGGCAAGGGCGTGCTGTTCAAAAAGTTCGCTGGCATCGACGTGTTCGACTTGGAAATCAAGGAAAACAACCTCGACAAGCTGGTGGACATCATCGCCGCGCTGGAACCCACCTTCGGCGGCATCAACCTCGAAGACATCAAGGCGCCGGATTGTTTTTACGTCGAGCGCAAGCTGCGCGAGCGCCTCAGCATCCCTGTGTTCCACGATGACCAGCACGGCACGGCCATCGTTGTCGGTGCGGCGCTGCTCAACGGCCTGAAGGTGGTCGGCAAGAACATCAAACAGGTCAAGCTCGTTTCCTCCGGCGCTGGCGCTGCGGCGCTGGCTTGCCTGAACTTGCTGGTCAAGCTCGGCCTGCCGCGTGAAAACATTTTCGTCACCGACCTGGCTGGCGTGGTTTACAAAGGCCGCGTCGAGCTGATGGATCCGGACAAGGCCGAGTTTGCCCAAGACACCCCGCACCGCAGCCTGCGCGAAGCCATTGCCGGCGCGGACATCTTCTTGGGCCTGTCGGCTGGCGGCGTGCTGAAGCCCGACATGGTGGCCAGCATGGCGGAAAAACCGCTGGTGTTCGCCCTGGCCAACCCGACGCCGGAAATCATGCCGGAAGAGGTCAAGGCCGTGCGCGACGACGCCATCATGGCCACCGGGCGCACGGACTACCCCAACCAAGTGAACAACGTCCTGTGTTTCCCGTACATCTTCCGGGGCGCGCTGGACTGCGGTGCCACGACGATCACCGACGAGATGGAGATTGCCGCCGTTCACGCCATCGCCGAACTGGCCCAGGCCGAGCAGAACGACGTGGTGGCCGCTGCTTACGCCGGCCAGAGCCTGAGCTTCGGCCCGGATTACCTCATCCCGAAGCCGTTCGACCCGCGTTTGATGATGCAAATCGCGCCAGCGGTGGCCGAAGCGGCGCAAGCGTGCGGCGTGGCCACGCGCCCGATCGCCGACTTTGACGCCTACCGCGAGAAACTGCACGCCTTCGTGTACGCCTCGGGCACCATCATGAAGCCGATTTTTGCTGTGGCGAAGAAGGCCAAAGCCAAGCGCGTGGCGTTTGCCGAAGGCGAAGATCGCCGCGTGCTGCGCGCACTGCAAGTGGTGGTGGACGAAGGTTTGGCGCGGCCCGTGTTGGTGGGGCGTCGGGTGATCATCGCCAAGCGCGTGGAGCAAATGGGCTTGCGCTTGCAAGAGGGGCGCGATTACGAAGTCATCAACATTGACGACGATCCGCGTTACCGTGACTTCTGGCAAACCTACCACCGCATGATGGAGCGCCGAGGTGTGACCGAGCAGTTCGCCAAAATCGAAATGCGCCGGCGCCTGACGCTGATCTCCAGCATGCTGCTGCACAAGGGCGATGTGGACGGCATGATCTGCGGCACCTGGGGCTCACCCACCATGCACCTGCACCACATCGATGCGGTGATCGGCAAGCGGGCGGGCGTCAAAACCTACGCTTGCATGAACGGGTTGATGTTGCCGGGCCGCCAAGTATTCTTGGTAGACACCCACATCAACTACGACCCGACAGCCGAGCAACTGTGCGAAATCACCATCTTGGCCGCCGAGGAAATGCTGCGCTTCGGGATTCAGCCCAAGGCGGCGTTGCTGTCACACTCGAACTTCGGTTCGGCGGACACCCCCAGCGCGGTGAAAATGCGCCAGACGCTGGCCCTGGTGCGCGAGCAGGCCCCCTGGCTGGAAGTGGACGGCGAAATGCACGGTGACACCGCTCTGGACGCCGCCGCTCGCGCCGAACTCATGCCGCGCAGCACGCTCAAGGGCGAAGCCAACCTGCTGGTGCTGCCCAACATGGACGCGGCCAACATCAGCTACAACCTGCTGAAGACCGCCGCCGGCGGTGGCATTGCGATTGGGCCGGTGTTGCTGGGCGCTTCGCAGCCGGTACACATCCTGACGCCGTCGGCCACGGTGCGCCGCATTGTCAACATGACGGCGCTCACCGTCGCGGACGCCAACGCCAGCCGCTGATCCCCAGGATCGGGGGGCGTTATCGAGCCAATTGCCTGTTTTTAAGGCAATTGGCTTGTGGTTTCACACCCGATGGGCTACGATCGTGGTTTACGTCTTCAGGGTAAACCCGTGGCTCGCTCTTTTTCCTGGCCGCTGTTAGGCGTGCTGGGTCGGCTCTTGCAACCTGTGGCACGCGGCGCGTTGGTGGCAACTGTGACCATCTCAGCGAGTGTGTGGAGTGTACCTGCACTGGCGCGTGAGCCGTTGCCGGCCGTTGAAGCTGAAGCAGCGTTGCCCGTTGTCACCTGGGCGGAGCTGCCCAGCCAAGCGCGCAAAACCTACCGTTTGATTTTGGCCGGAGGGCCGTTTCCCTACGAGAAGGACGGGACGGTTTTTGGCAATCGCGAGCGCTTGTTGCCGCGCAAACCACGAGGCCATTATCGCGAGTACACCGTGCCGACGCCGGGTTCGCGAGATCGCGGTGCGCGGCGCATGGTCTGTGCGGGGGAAGTGCCTAAAGAGCCCGAGGCGTGCTTCTACACCGAAGACCACTATGCGAGTTTCCGGCGCGTGGCGCCCTAGGAAACCGGTGGGCAGTCCCCAGATTCTTAAATCAAGCGAGCTCTTTGAACACAGGAGGTACGCGACCATGCAATTGCAATCCGTCCGTCCCAACATCGTCCAGGCCATCCGTGCTTATCGGGTGGACGACCTGCTGCGGGCTGCGCAAGACGCCGGCCAACATTTTCTCTACGCCAACCTGACCGAGGCCCAGTCCAAGCAAGATGTGCTGGAGACCATCGCCACGTCGTTTCTGTTTCCGGCCCACTACGGCAAAAATCTGGACGCGCTCTACGATTGCATGACCGACTTGGTTCACAAAGCCGGATCGCAGCCCGGTTTCGTGGTGGTGTTGGAGCAAATCCCCGATAACGCCAAGTTTGACCGCGAAGCCCGCGAACAACTGCTGGATGTTTTCCGTGATGCGGCCGATTTTTGGGCCGAACGCAAAATCGCTTTCCGCTGTTTTTATTCGTTTGCCGTGGCGCGCTCGCAAGAGAACGGCACCTGGGAACGTGAAACCGTGCCGGAAAAGCCCATCTCGAAAGCCAGCGCCAAAAGCGGGTTCAACCCCAACTTTGGCACCAACATGTCGATGATGAGCAGCGCCTTCGACACGGCCATGTGGCTCAACGCGGCTGCTTGAGCGTCTGAACCCTGGGAATTTGATCTGCCCCACAGGTTCAAAATCCGAAAGGTCTACGCTGGCTCTGGTTGGGGTTCAACTCACTGGAGTCAGCGATGAAAACAGCACGAAAAGTTTGGATGTCTCGCGTGATGCACGGCGCGGCCAT
Organism: Vitreoscilla filiformis; assembly: GCF_002222655.1. Lineage (GTDB taxonomy): Bacteria > Pseudomonadota > Gammaproteobacteria > Burkholderiales > Burkholderiaceae_C > Ideonella > Ideonella filiformis. The sequence continues at coordinate 1,515,472 of NZ_CP022423.1, forward strand.
GCTGGTTTTGCTGGGTGGCGGGTTCGGTGGGACGGCACAAGTTCAGGCCCAAGACACGGCGCAAGCCACCCCGCTCAAACGCTACGTGTACGTCGCGGGCGGGGCCCAGGTGAAAGACACCCGCACCGGGCTAACGTGGCAGCGGTGTTCTGTGGGCCAGGTGTGGCGCCAGCGCACTTGTGTGGGAGAACCCACCAAGCTGCGGTATGACGACGCCATCGCGCTGGCTGAACAAACCCCCGGCTGGCGCTTGCCCCAGGTGTACGAACTGGTCAGCTTGGTGGATTACAGCCGCTACGATCCTGCGATCGATCTGAAGGCGTTCCCGACCACGCCTGCCTATTACTACTGGACGGCCACCATCGTTGCCGAACACCCCACTTACGCCTGGGATGTGAACTTCGACAGCGGGGACGTGACCCAGAGCGGGCTGGTGCAGGAGAGCTACGTTCGGCTGGTCAAGGCGTCAAGCACCCCGCCAAAGCGGTGAACTCTGCCACGGGCACTTCCTCGGCACGGCGCTGCAAGTCGAACGTGTGCGCGATGCCTTGCTCATCCAGCCAGCGCCCCAGGCTGTGCCTCAGCAGCTTGCGGCGCTGCGAGAACGCCACGGTCATCATGGTTTCGAAGCGCGCTGCGTCCAGCGCGGCGGGTTGAGCCCAGGGAATCATGCGCACCACCGCCGAATCCACTTTGGGCGGTGGATCGAACGATTCGGGCGGCACGTCCAGCACCGACTCGATGTGGTAGCGCCATTGCAACATCACCGACAGGCGGCCATACACCTTGCTGCCCGGCTCGGCGGCCATGCGATCGACCACTTCCTTTTGCAGCATGAAATGCTGATCCTCGATCCGATCGGCCCAAGGCAGCAAGTGGAACAGGATCGGCGACGAGATGTTGTAAGGCAGGTTGCCCGCAATGCGCAGCTTGCCCCCGCTGGGGCACAGCGTGTCGGCCAGCGCGCCGAAGTCCACCTTGAGCACGTCCGATTCGATCACCCGCAGGCCGGGTTCACGGCGCAACCGCTCGGCCAGATCACGATCGAGTTCGATCACGGTCAGCGGATCGCAGTGGGCGCGCAGCGGGCGTGTCAGGGCCCCCAGGCCGGGGCCGATTTCGATCAGCGCTTGGCCATGTTGTGGTTCGATGGCCCGCACGATGCCGTCGATGATGGCGCCATCGGTCAGAAAATTCTGGCCAAAGCGTTTGCGGGCGTGATGGTCGCTGCCAGCGGCACCTCGGCTCATAGGGGGGGGTCTCGCAGTTCAATATAGGCGCGTGAGCGCAACTCGTCGATCCACTCGGCGTAGGTTTGGCCGAATTTGCGTTCGCGCACGGCGTTGCGCGCCTGTTCGCGCACTTGGCGGGGGTCTAGCGCCACCTGGCGCCGATCCACGACTTGGATCAGATGCACCCCAAAGCGCGACAGCACCGGTGCCGAAACACCACCGACGCCCAGCGCATTCATGGCTTTCTCAAACTCCGGCACCAGTTGGCCCGGCGACAGCCAGCCCAAGTCACCACCGCGTGCGGCGCTGCCGTCTTCCGAATACTGCTGCGCCAGTTGCTCGAAGCTGCGCTTGCCCTGGGCCACTTGATCCCGGAACTCACCCATGCGGCGCACCGCCTCGTCACTGGACAACCCCGCTGAGGGGCGCAACAGGATGTGGCGTGCCCGTGTTTGCGTCACATTGAGCGCGCTTTCACTTTGGCGCGCCAGCAACTTGAGGATGTGGAACCCTGCCGAGCTGCGCACCACACGCGGGCTGAATTGCCCGACAGCCAAATTGCGGACGGTGTCCACAAACACGTCGGGCAGGCGGCTGCTGGGGCGCAAGCCGATCTCTCCGCCTCGGCTGCGTTCCATGCCTTCGGACAGCTCTTTGGCCAAGCGGTCGAAAGGCTCGCCACTGCGCAAGCGGGCCAGGGTCATGTCCACCAGGGCTTGGCGCTGGGCCACGGTGGCGGCATTGGCCCCCTCCGGGACGCTGACAAAAATCTGGGCGATGTTGAGTTGTACCTCGCCGGAGACCTGGGTGCGTTGTTCGCCCAGAAATGCATCCACGTCGGCTTCACTGACGCGGATGCGAGGCAACACATCGCGTTCACGCACGCGGTCGGCCAGCAGTTGATCACTCAGGTTGGCGCGGAAGCGGGCGAAGTCCATCCCTTCAGCGCGCAGCCGCTCGCGCAGCGCCTCGACGGTGAGTTGGTTCACGCTGGCGATGGTCTGAACGTTGCGATCCAGTTCGGTTTCGTCGATGCGCACCCCGGTTTCCCGGGCGTGGGTGATGACCACCCGCTCGTCGATCAGCGAGGACAGGGCTTGCTGGTACAGCGCTGCATCGCCCGGGACGGTGGTGCGGGCGTTGCGCATCTCCTGGGCCATGCGCACTGCGCGCTGTTCCACTTCCTTGTGGGTGACCACTTCGGCATTGACCACCGCCACGATGTAGTCGGCGGTGCGAACGGGGGTCTGGGCCTGCGCGGACAAAGCCGCTGCCAAGCACAGGGCCGGCCACAGCCGGCGCGCGTGTTTTCGCAGATTCATGGGGAGTCGTTGTCTCGCAGCAGGCGGTAGCCGGGAATGTTGTCTTTGAGGGTCTGCAAAGGGTTGGTGCCCAGGCGAGACAGCCCGACCAACTCCAGTTGCAGCATCACCCGTGTGGTGGCGCCGGTGCTGCCGGTGGTCACCCGCTGCGCCACAGCGCGCATGATCCAGCAGCCAGCGTCGTACTCAATGCCGGCCAGGGAGTCGGCCAGGCGGCTGTCGCGCATGTTGTAACTCACCCGGCCGATGCCATAGAGCACCCGCTGGCAACCGCCCGAACCCGCCCCCGGATCGCCCCGGTAGATCGGCCACTGCCACGCCAATTCGGTTTGTTCGGTCAGTTGCCGGGTGTAGCGGTAGGTGGCGGCCAAGGTGTGGAAGGGCGCGGGCTGGTAGCGCACAGAAGCCAGGGTGCGCACCGGACGCTTGAAATCGAAGTCGTACTGCAACGCCGAGTCGGCATACCAGTGCGGGTGGAGGCGCCCGGAGGCGAACAGCAAAATGTCCGAAAAATTGCTTGAACTGTTGCCGTTGCTGCCGGTGGCGGTCAGGCGCTGGGGGCGGAACAGGTAACGCTGGGCGGCACCAAAGCGCAGCACTTCGACCCCGTTTTGCCGATCCAGCAAGCGGCTGGTGGCGCCGAAGGTGACTTGGTTGGCGTCCGAAATGCGGTCGATGCCGGTGAAGGCGTTGTCGGCGTAAATCGAGACGGCGTTGAAGTCGCTGACGGCGGTGTCGAACAGCGGCAAGTCGTCTTGGGGGCGGTAGGGGGTGTAGACGTAGTGGATGCGGGGCTCCAGCGTCTGCACCATCGACTGGCCGAACGGCGTGGCGTCCCGCTCAAAACGCAACCCGGCATCCATGCTGAACGTCGGGACGTTGCGCTGGCGGGTGAGGTTGATGGGGCGGCCCAAGGGCACCCCATCGTCACGGGTGATCAGGTCACTCTCGGCTTGTTTGATGTAGTGGTAACGGTAGCTCGCTTGGTTCAGGCTCAGTTGCGGGGTGAACCACGCCCAGCCGTTGTCCCACGGGCGCGAGATGCTTTGCGTCAGGTGCAAACGCCGGCCTTCCTGGGGCAGGGTTGGGGTGTTGAGAACGCCGGTGGGCAGCAGGGCGCCCTGGGTGAAGTGGTTGGCTTCGGCTTCAGCGTTGTAGCGCAGGCCCCATGGCCCTTCAACCTGGGCACGCAACCCGATCTGAGGTTGGCGTTGGTAGGGCGGGGTGATCCACGCGCTGCTGTCTTGCAGCACCTGCCAAGTTTGCACCCGGGCGTAGCTTTCGAGGGCCACGAAGCGATCCACTTGCCAAGCCCCCTGCGTCCAGACTTGGCGGGGCAACAGCCGGGGGGTCAGGCTGGGCAGATAGTCGCTGAAGTCCTTCCAGTAGGCATCGTCTGAGGCGTGTTCGCTGTGCATGCCGTAGCGCAGCCCCAGCGCGGGCAGCTCACCTTCGTGTTCCAACAGGGTGCTGTAGCGTTCGCGCTCTTGCACACGGTCATTGGGGAGCAGGTGGTATTCCAGGCGCCCAGCGTTGCGTTCCAGCAAATAACGGAAATCGCCACGCAAGCCGCTGCCGCGTTTGGTGGACACCTCCGGGGCCAGCGTCGCATCCAAGTTGGGGGCGATGCGCCAGTAGTACGGCACGCTGATGGCGGCCCCGGCGGTCGTGTCGATGCTCAACGAGGGCAGCAGCCACCCGGACTTGGGCGCATCCGTGGCCGGGAAACTCAACACCGGCAACGCCAGAATCGGGGTGCCCAAAAAGCGCAGCACCGCGCCTTCGGCCCGGCCTTCGTTGTGTTCGAAGTCCAGGCTGAGGTGGTCCATGCGCAGCACCCAGTCCGGTTCTTCGCCGGCGGGGCGGTCGCAACTGCTGTAGGCCACCTCGTTGGCAGACAAACTGCGCGTGCCATCGAAAGCCAAGTCCCGGGCTTGCCCCCCTGCCTGAGCGCGGCTGAGGCGAAAACGCGGGGCTTGCAGCTCGCCACGCTGGGTGTTGAGCACGTAGGAGGCTTGTTCGCTGTCGAACTGGTTACCGCCTTGGGTGATGTGAACCTGGCCCTGGGCAATGACCCGATCCTGCTCATGCAGGTAACGCAGCCGGTCGGCTGTCAGGGTCAGGCCGGCGCGGCGCAGTTCCACCGCCCCATCGGCCAGCGTTTCTTGGGCCAACTGGCTGCGCAGTGAGCTGGCTTGCAGTTCGACAGGGCTGTTCGGATCCTCAGGCTCCGTGGCCGGAGGGCGTGCCCGCTGCGAAGGATCCGGCGTACACGAGAGCGCATTGGCTTGGGCCCAAGTTGCCATCGAAGCCAGCACGCCGATGCTGACCGCACGCAGCAGCAGAGGCGGTCGAGGGCCTGCCTGGCGGTGGCGTGCAGGGGCGGGAAAGGACTCGGACACAAGACGACAAATGAGAGCTGGCATGGTAACGGCCGCGTCGTCTGGCCGGTCATCGATAAAATTTTCGAATTATCCACGAGGCTTGTTGGCCCATTCGGCCTATTTCCATGACCACTCCTTGCTCCACCGCCGTCACCACGCCCGACACCCTCGCCTGGCCCGATCCAGCCCGCCGTGTCGCCTTCGAACAGTGGTTGGCGCCACTGGTGAGCCCGCATGGCCTGTGTCCCGACACCTTGGCCCCCGCCTCTGCCGATGCCAGCTTCCGGCGTTACCTGCGCTTGGCCACCACGGCGGGCGGCAGCGTGATCGTCATGGATGCGCCGCCCGCTCACGAGGACGTGCACCCTTTCTTGCACGTCGCTGGGTTGATGCACGCGGCGGGTTTGCAGGCGCCACGCATCTTGGCCGCCGACGAAGCGCAAGGCTTTTTGCTGCTTGAAGACCTGGGCCAACAGCTCTACTTGGACGCGCTGCAAGCCGATGGCCGAGCGCAAGCCGAGCCGCTGATGCGCCAGGCGGTGGCCGCGCTGGTGCAGTGGCAACGCGGCGTCAACCCGATCAGCCTGCCGCCCTACGACGAAGCCTTGTTGCGCCGCGAGCTGGCGCTGTTTTCCGAGTGGTGCGTGCAGCGTGAGTACGGCGTGAGCTGGACGCCGGTTCAACAAGCCCACTGGCAGCGCCTGTGCGACAAACTGGTGGCCAGCGCCCTGGCGCAGCCGACAGTGGCGGTGCATCGGGACTGGATGCCCCGCAACCTGATGGTGACCCCGCAAGGCGTGGGCATCCTGGATTTTCAAGATGCGGTGTGCGGCCCGATCAGTTACGACGTGGCCTCACTCCTGCGCGATGCATTCCTCTCGTGGGAAGAAGAACAGGAAATTGATTGGGCCGTGCGTTACTGGAGCAGCGCCCGCAAGGCCGAGCTGGACGTGCCCGACGATTTCGGTGAGTTCTGGCGCCAAATCGAGTGGATGGGCTTGCAGCGCCATCTCAAAGTCATGGGCATCTTCTGCCGGCTCAAGCACCGGGACGGCAAACCCAAATACGCCGAAGATTTGCCCCGCTTCTTCACCTACGCCGTCAAGGTAGCGAACCGCTACATCGAGCTCAAACCGCTGATTCCGCTGCTCGAAACCCTGGTCGGCCCGCTGACGGCCACCGCTTACTCGCTGCGCTGAGCCGGTGCTTCGGCCAGCGCTTGGGCGATGGCTTGAGCACGCGCTTTGTGAATCGCTTGGGCAATGGCCTCCCCCTTGGCACCCCGAGCGATGGCCGCCGCCGCAATCGGTGCGGTGGGCAGCGCCGCTGCCACGGCGAAGGCCCGTTCTAAACGGGGGCGGCTGCGGTAGGGCTGTTCCTCAAAACCCAGGCGCCCGCGTGCGTCGGCTTCGCAGGTTTGCAGGGCTTCATGGAAACGCTGTGGGCGGCGGAAAGCGTCGCAGCGTTCTATCAGGCGCAGCAGGGCGGCGGCGTCGAAGTCGGCGGCGCGATGGATGTTGCTGTGTTCATGCGCCACCAGCAGCGCCAACTCCGCACAGTCGTTGGGGATGCGCAGCCGCTGCACCACGCGGCGGGTGAGCTGTTCGCTGCGGTTTTCATGGCCGAGGTGGCGCGGCAGGATGTCGGCGGGCGTGTTGCCTTTGCCCAAATCGTGGCAGAGACAGGCAAAGCGCACGCTCAGGGGCGCTCCCATGCGCACCGCTTGACTGAGCACCATCATGGTGTGAATGCCGGTGTCCACTTCGGGGTGGTAATCGGCGCGCTGGGGCACGCCCCAGAGACGGTTCAATTCCGGCCACAAGCGCTGCAAGGCACCACAGCGGCGCAGCACCTCGAACATGCGGGCGGGCTGGGCCTCCATCAAGCCTCGGGCCAACTCTTGCCACACCCGTTCGGGCACCAGGGCATCGACCTCGCCAGCAGCCACCATGTCGCCCATCAGCGCCTCGGTTTCCGGCGCGACGACAAACTCCGGAAACCGCGCCGCAAACCGCGCCAAACGCAGGATGCGCACCGGATCTTCCGCAAAAGCCGGGCTGACGTGGCGCAGCACTTTGGCTTGTAAATCCTGCTGGCCGCCATAGGGGTCGATCACGGGGGCTTGCTCGCTGTGGGGCGGGGCGGCCATGGCGTTGATCGTCAAATCGCGGCGCAACAGGTCGTCTTCCAAGCGCACTTCTGGGGCGGTGTGGAACACAAAACCGTGATAACCCGGCGCGGTTTTGCGTTCGGTGCGGGCCAGGGCATATTCCTGCCGCGTCCACGGGTGGAGAAACACCGGGAAATCTTTGCCCACAGGTTGAAATCCGGCGGCCAGCATGGCTTCCGGGGTGGTGCCGGTGACGACCCAATCTTGATCGGCATAAGGACGCAGCCCCAGCAAGCGATCACGCACAGCGCCGCCCACCAAGTAGGCGGTTGCACCAGCAGGCAACAGTAATTCAGCAGTGTGTGCCATGACGAAACAGGCAAGCGCCAACGGTGGCGCCCGCTCGCACAAAGGAATGCAACAGGTGTGCCGGGGCTACCAGTGCCGGGCGCGCCAGGCGTCCAGACGGGCACATCGCAGCGGCTGGCCCAAATAGGTGGCCGCCACAGCCTCGACGGAGGCCGGAGTCAGCCCAAGCGAGCTTAAGCCGGGCAGCATGCCGTTGGCGACGTTGGGGATTTGCATGGAGGCCAGGTTGTCCCGCGTCATCAGCGGCTCGCCGGGCAGGCATTCCATGGCCCACGCTTGCAGGGTGGCCAGCGAGTCGGGCAACGGCAGGATCGGGCGCGGATGGCCGCTGAGTTGCCCCGCCAGCGCCACCAGTTCGCGCAGGGTTTTGACTTCGGGGCCAGCACACTCGATCGTTTGGCCGATGGTGTCGGGCCGCGCCAGGCTGGTGATGATGGCGCGGGCCACGTCCTCCACCCACACGGGTTGGAAGCGTGCCGACGCCCCCGCCAGCGGCACCAGCGGCGCCAGCGCTTGCAGTTGGGCGAACAAGTTGAGGAAGCGATCCCCAGCGCCAAAAATCACCGATGGACGCAGGACAGTCACCTCCAAACCGCTGTCCCGCAGCACGGCTTCGCCCCGGGCTTTGCTGCGCAGGTAGTGCGAGGGCGCATCCGGGGCGACCCCGAGCGCGCTGACGTGAATCACCCGCCGCACCCCCGCCGCTTGGCAGGCAGCCACCAACCGGCGTGGCAGGCCCACATGCACGGCTTCGAAGGCTTCGGGGCTGCCATGCAGGATGGCCACGAGGTTGACCACCGCGTCGCAGCCTTGCAGGAGTTGAACCAGGGTGGCATCGTCATGCAGGTCGGCGCGTACCAAGTCGACCGAGGGCAGCATCTGCACACTGGCCACCCCGGCGCCGGTGCGCCGTGTGGGCACCCGCAAGCGCGCACCCGCCGCTGACGTGGGAGGCTGGCGCGTCCAAGTCTCACACAGCGACCGGCCCACAAAGCCGGTGCCACCGAGGATCAGCAACGGGTTTTGGCGTGTCATGGCAAGTCCGTGGGGGAGGAGGGGTTGGGGGTTTTGGGATCGCGTGGGCCGACGCTGTGACCCAAGCGCGCCTTGAGCGAAGCCGGCTGACCCGTGACCAGCGCGGCGTAAATGGTGGCGTTGGCCAGCACTTTTTTCACATAGTCGCGGGTTTCGGCAAAGGGCACGTTTTCGGCCCAGATGGCCGTTTCGATCAGCGGGCCATTGCGCCACTTGCGTGGTCGGCCAGGGCCAGCGTTGTAGGCGGCGGCGGCCAGGGCTTGCAGGCCGTCTTGATCGTCCAGCACCAATTTGAGGTAGGCGGTACCGAGCTTCAGGTTGGTGTCGCGCTCGGCGATCATGTCCGGACGAAACTCGGTCATGCCGATGCGCTTGGCTGTCCATTTGGCGGTGGCGGGCATCACCTGCATCAGCCCTGAGGCGCCCACATGTGAGCGCGCATCCATGACGAAGCGCGATTCCTGCCGAATCAACCCATAAACGTACGCCGGATCGAGGCCGATTTCCCGCGTGCGGTTCATGACCTCGTTGCGCAGTGGCATGGGGTAGCGCTGGGCGAGGTCGATTTCGGTGCGGGTGCGCTCGCTGGTGTTGATGCAGCGATCCCAGACCTCGCGTTCGCACGCGAGTTGCGCAGCGGCCAGCAGCTCACGATCCTTCATGCCGATGAGGTGGAAGTTCCACTCGCGCACACCCTCGGCCCGCAGTCCGGCGGCGATGAGTTGCAAGGCCCGTTGCAATCCGGGATGGCGCTGCGCCATTTCGCGTTCTGCAACGGAAGGGGCCGTCGCCCGTGCGGGCAAGGCCAGCGGGTTGCCCAAATCTTCGGCGGCGAGCATGCCGTAAAAGTGCAGCGGGCTGGTGGCCAAGGCACTCAGAATGCTCCGTGCCTGTGCGCGCTGCGCTTCACCCGCACCGCCAGCCGGAGCCAAGCCTTGCAGCGCCCGGGCTCGCCAATACTGCCAGGTCGGGGAGGGGCGCTCGGCAGGGCTCATCGCATCGACGGCCTGCAACACCAGGCGCCAGCGTTCCCCGCCTTGACCCAATCGCAGCGCGGCGCGGGTGTGCCAAGCCAAAGTCTCGTCGTTCCAGCCGATGCCGGGTTGGGTGGGGCTCAACGCTCGCCAAGCGGTTTGCACCCATTCGAGCGCTTGGGGGCGCAGGGCTTGGGCGCCTTGCCGGGCCACCAGGCCCCAGGCCCAACTGTGCAATTCCACACTCAACACGTTGCCCCACTCGCCTTGCAGCAGGTTGGCGGCTTCGGTGGTGTCGATCAGGGCTTGCCGGGCCACTGCCAGGGCGATGAGCATCTGTGCTGGCGGCATGGCAGCCCGCTGGCGGGCCGTGAGCCAGCGCACGGGTTGATCCAGCGCTTCGGCCACGGCCTTGCCGGTGGCTTCACCTAACAGGTTGGCGGTTTGGCGCGCCAGGCGCAACCGGTTGTCCTCGACCGCGTGGCGAATTTTTTGCCACACCACGGGCTCCGCCAGTGCGTTGGTGCCATACAGGGTTTGGCCCAGCAGTTGACAGCCTTCGTCGGTGTCGCGCTGGCCCAGCCAAGCGGCTTGGGCGGCTTCCAGCGTCGTTTGTGCGGGACGGGTGTTGCCTTGGAGCAAGGCCACGTAGGCATAACAGGCGACCTCGCGGTCATCGTTCATGCGAAAACGCGGGTGCTCGCGCTGGAATGTTTCCCAGTCGCGGCGGCGGCCAAGCACCAGCAGCCAGTCGTTACGCAGACGATCCTCGACGTACGTGCCGGGCCAGCGGGCCAGGATGGCGTCCACCTCCTCGGCGCGAGCTTCCTTGAGGCGCAGGCTGATGTCCCAGTAATCCACCCACGACGCGAGGGGGTGCTGGCTGTTTTGCGTGGCCTCACGCAAGGCAGCCAAGCGCACGCGATCCTTTTTGCCGAAGGCTTCACGGGCTTGGCGGATGGGCAAATCGGGGTCGGGTGGGGTCTCTGGCGCGGCCAGACAGGCCAGGGAGATCGTCAGGCTGAACAGCCCGGCTCCCAGGCGGCGAACCCAGCGGGCACTGGGCGATACAAAGAATCCTTGGGCAGACATATGGGCACTGTACCGCAGGGAAAACACGGACGCCTTCCCAAAGAAACAGGCCGGTCAGTTTTCACTGACCGGCCTGCCGACACGGGCGCGCAGCCCTAACTCTCCCTTTTTATGACCACCGTTGCGAACAACAGCGATGACAGCGCGTGAGATGAACTGTGCCGGCTTTACCCCCATCCTCCTATCAGACAAAAGGGGGGTGATGTGACGTAACTCATTGATTGAGCGAGTGTCTCAAAATGTAACGCAGCGACTAACGCCACCAAGCAGGGCGTTTTTGACGCAGCGCCGCCTGGCAAGCTGCCGCATCAGGCACCTGCGAATGCACCCAGGCCCAGAACGCGGGGCCATGATTCATCTCGCGCAAATGGGCCAATTCATGCACAACCACGTAATCCAGCACAGCCAAAGGGAAATGCAGCAAGTGCCAATGCAGGCGGATCACCCCCTGACTGGTGGCGCTGCCCCAACGGGTGCGGGCCGAGGTCAAGGCCACACGCGTGGGCTGTACGCCCAGCCGTGGCGCGTAGTGGGCGCAACGCTGCTGAAACACCGCCAGGGCCTGCAATTGAAGCCAGCGTGCGGTGGTTTGGCGCACGGCCTCTGGCGGGCTGTCGGGGGCGAGCCGCAGGCGCAGGGGTTGCTCCGATGGCAAAGGGCCTGCCAGTTGGGTGTGCAGGGCCGGCCCGGTGCTGCACCGCACTGTCGGATCGAGGTGGAGCACCAGATGACCCCCCAAGCAGGGCAGGCGGGTGCCCGGGCCCCAGTCCAGGTGCTCATGGGCTTGTTGGCGCTGGCGCTCGTGGCGTTGCAGCAGTTTGGCCAAAATCCAGCGGGCTTTGGCTTGGAGTGCGTGCTCGATGTCGTGTGGCCGGGCGCGCAGGGGCGCACTGACACACAACCCTTGGTCGTCCACGCGCAAACCCAGTGTGGTGCGTGCGGAGCGGCGCAGGTGGTAGGCCACCTCGGTGGTGCCCAGCATCACCCGATGCGTGGCCTCAGGGTGTGAGAAAGCATCGGGCCAAGGCGCGGCCATGGGGGTCAGGCGGGAGGGAGGTAGGCGTCGGGGTCGAGGCGGCGCATTTCGGCTTCGATCCAGCGTTCGACTTCGCGCATCAGCTCATCCGGACGCCGTCCTTGGCTGGGGATGGCCGGGCCGATGGAGACATCGATCACCCCCGGACGCGGCAAAAAACTCTTGCGCGGCCAGCAGCGCGCCGAGGTCACGGCGATGGGCACCACCGGGACACCCGCCGCGATGGCCAAGCGCGAGGCCCCGCTCTTGTATTCCCCTTGGGCACCGCGTGGTGTGCGGGTGCCTTCCGGGAACATGATCACCCAACTGCCTTGTTTCATAAGGCGCTGGCCTTGTTCAGAGACTTTGCGCCACGCTTCGCTGCCTTTGCCCCGGTTGATGTGAATCATGTCGAGCCGGCCAATGGCCCAGCCGAAAAACGGGATCCACAGCAGTTCACGCTTGAACACGTACGCCAGAGGGTGGGGCATGATGGCCGGAAACGCGAAAGTCTCCCAGGCGGATTGGTGTTTGGGTGCCAACACCACCGCAGCGGTGCCGTCGGCGGCGCTGGGTACGTTGCTCAGGCCGTGAACCCGGTAGCGCACGCCGCAGAAGACCTGGGCCCCCCACACCGCCGTGGCCAACCAGCCCACGCACACCCGGTACAGCCGCTGGCTGTTGACCAGCGGTGCCAGCGCCACCACCACCAAGGCCCAAGGGACGATGGTGAGGAGCATCCATAAAAAAAACAGCGCGGAGCGCAGAGCCGCGATCATGGTGTGTCAAAAATGAGTTGAAAGGGGCTCAGGCCCGAGAGAACGCAGTGGCCGGGTCGCGGCGCAACAAGTGCTCGGCGAAGGCGGCCAGATGGTCATGAATGTGCGCGCCGGGGTAATCGACACGCCACTGCGCCAGCTCGTCGGCGCTGGCGTGGGCGGCACGGCCCGTGCGCACCAGATGGGGTTTGCAGCCCGCCGCGATGGCCGCCCCCAGGTCACGCGGGGTATCGGCGACCATGGGGACGGTGGCCAAATCCACGCCGTAACGCCGGGCGATGTCTTTCATCATGCCAACGCCCGGTTTGCGGCAGTCGCAGTGTTCTTCGGGGGCGTGGGGGCAGAAGAACACCGCGTCGATGCGCCCGCCCTTGCTGGCCAGCAATTTCATCATGTGCAGATGCACGGCGTTGACGCTGGCCATGTCCACCAACCCGCGCCCGATGCCGCCTTGGTTGGTGGCGATGACCACATGCCAGCCGGCGTGGTTGAGCTTGGCCACCGCTTCCAGGGCGCCGGGCAGCGATTCCCACTCGGCCGGGTCTTTGACATGGCCTTCGCGGAAACGGTTGAGGATGCCGTCACGCCCCAAAATGATGAGGCGCGGCGCTTGGTTGGCGGTGTGGCGCGAGGTCGGCATGGTCAGCGGGCTAGCAAGTGGCGGGCCGGCTTCAGGCGGCCAGGCGGGCCAAATCGGCCACCCGGTTCATCGCCGCGTGCAACTGGCCCAACAAGGCCAGGCGGTTGGCGCGCAAGGCGGCGTCTTCGGCGTTCACCATCACGCCATCGAAGAAGGCATCCACCGGCGTTTTGAGCGCCGCCAGGGCTTGGAGCGAACCGGCATAGTCATGCTGATCGAAGCGTGTGTCGGCCAGCGGCTTCACTTCGGCCAGGGCAGCGGCCAGGGCTTGCTCGGCGGCTTCCACCAGCAACTCGGCCTTCAGCTCGGTCGGCAGTGCGCCTTCGACCTTCTTCAAGATGTTGCCCACACGCTTGTTGGCGGCGGCCAGCGAAGCGGCTTCGGGCAAGGCGGCAAAAGCGCGCACGGCTTCCAGACGCTTGGGCACATCACCCAGGCGGGTGGGGTGCAGGGCGAGCACGGCGTCCACTTCCTGCGCGGTGTAGCCCTGTTCACGTAGGGCGACGGCCAGGCGGTCGGCGAAGAAGGTCAGCAGTGCGGGCGTCGGATCGGTGATGAGTTCACCGAAAGCGGGCACGGCGGCTTTGAGCAGCTCCGGCAGATCCAGCGGCAGGTTCTTTTCCACCAAGATGCGGATCACGCCCAGCGCATGGCGGCGCAGCGCGAACGGGTCTTTGTCGCCCGTGGGCAGTTGGCCGATGCCGAACAGGCCCACCAGGGTTTCGAGCTTGTCCGCCAGCGCCAGCACGGTGCCGGTGTGGTTGCGCGGCAGGGCATCGCCCGCAAAGCGCGGCTTGTAATGGTCTTCGATGGCAATCGCCACCCCGTCGCGCAGGCCTTCGTGGCGGGCGTAGTAGCCGCCCATGATGCCTTGCAGCTCGGGGAACTCGCCCACCATGTCGGTGAGCAAATCGGTCTTGGCCAAGAGGGCGGATTGCTGCACCTTGGAGTCCAGCACGTCAAACTCGTCTTTGGCGTCCACCGTGTAAGGCACGGTGGCCAGGCGCAATTGGTTCACGATGCTGTGCGCAATGGCGCGCACGCGCTCGGCGCGCTCGCCCTGGGTGCCCAGCTTGCCGTGATAAACCACCTTGGCCAGGCCGGGGATGCGGCTGGCCAGCGTCTTCTTGCGGTCTTGGTCGAAGAAGAACTTGGCGTCGGCCAAGCGCGGGCGCACCACGCGCTCGTTGCCACCGGTGACGGCGCTGGCGTCCGCCGGGGCGATGTTGCTCACCACCAGGAATTTGTGGGTCAGCTTGCCGTGGTCATCCAGCAGCGGGAAGTATTTTTGGTTGGCCTTCATCGTCAGGATGAGGCACTCCTGCGGCACAGCCAAAAACTCCGGCTCAAACTGGCAGGTCAGCACGTTCGGGCGCTCAACCAAAGCGGTGACTTCATCCAGCAGCGCATCGTCATCGATGGGCTTCAGGCCTTCCTTGGCGGCTGCCTGCTCCAACTGGCGCACGATTTCGGCACGACGCTCGGCAAAACTGGCGATCACGGCGCCTTGCTCGCGCAGTTGGGCGGCGTAGCTGTCGGCGCTTTCCACTTCCACCACGGCTTGCGCAGCTTCAAAGCGGTGGCCCAGCGTGCTGCGACCGGCTTGCAGGCCCAAGGTTTTTACCGGCACCACATCGCTGCCATGCAGGGCGATCAGGCGATGCGCTGGGCGCACGAACTTCACATCCGTCCAGCCGTCGGCCAGTTGGTAGGTCATCACCTTCGGGATGGGCAGCTTGGCCAGCGCCTCGTCCAGCGCTTTTTGCAGGCCCTCTGCCAGGCTGGCACCGGGCACGGTGGATTCCCAGAACAGCGCCTCGGCCTTGCCATCCTGCGCACGTTGCAGGTGGGGCACCACGGCAGCGTCCGCGCCCACCGAGGCCAGTTTCTTCAGCAGCGCCGGGGTGGCTTGGCCGTCGGCGGTCAGGGCCACGGCGACGGGCATGAGCTTGAGGCGCTGGGCGCGGTCGGCGGCCTTGGAGGCCACGTTCGCCACATGCACGCCCAGGCGGCGCGGCGAGGCATAGGCCGTCACAGCAGCGTCGGCAGCGGCCAGACCTTGGGTTTTGAGGCTGTCGGCCAGCACGCTGGCGAAGGCATCCCCCAGCTTTTTCAGGGCCTTGGGCGGCAGCTCTTCAACGAAGAGTTCAACGAGCAGGTTTTTGGTGGTCATAAAAAATCCGGCGTAATGGCCTGGGCAGCCACGTGGGCGATGGTATCCAGCACCGCTGGCACTTCAGGATCGATGGTGGCTGCGTCTTGAAAATCAATCAGGATGTAATAACTGCCTTTGCTGGGAATCACGGCGCCGGGCACCTTGCCAGCGTAGCGTTGCAGAATCTGCGGCAGCACCTGTTCACTGGCCTTGCGCTCAGGTGACCACACATCCTCTCCCAAAACAAGAACCGCTTGTTCCACTTCATGGATGGCGGCTTGCATGGCCCGCTCCCGTGCTGAGGCTTGCGCGTCATCCGTTCCATCGGCATGGGAGGTGCCCGCCTGTTGATGGCCACCCCATCCGGCACGCGCAAAAGCCAGCAAAACGGCGGGCTCGCTGAAGTAGTTTTCAATCTCACGGCGGCGCCAAGCTCGCTCGGTCAAACCCGGCTGTGAGCCCTGCGGGGGCAAGTCCATTCGATCAAACAAGCTGAGGCCGACCAAATGCGGGTTGGCTTCCCTCACCGCATTGAAATGATTCCTGGCCAGCGACGGCACGTTGGAATTCAGGTAGTGGACAAATGGCCGCGCCAGAACCTCACGGGCCGGATGGTTCAACCGCTCGGCCCAAGCTTGAAGGATGGACAAGTCTGTGCTGCCCTCCAAGTACAACACCCAGCCCTTTTGCTCGGCTTGGGTGTAGTGCTCAAAACCGTAATCTCGCAAGGACTTGAGCACCTGGGCACTGGCGCGCACGGTGTGTGGCCGCCCCACAAACGCCACCACCTGATCGCGTTGGATCGCTTCATTAAGCACCACTTCGGAGTGGCTGGCGCAGATGATTTGGCTGCCTTGGCGCCGGGCCAAGTCCACCAGCACTTGGTAGGTCTGGCGTTGGCGCAGGATCTCAAGGTGTGCGTCCGGCTCGTCCAGAAGCAGCACAGCCCCTGGCTTCCAATGCAAAAAAACCAAGAGCTGCAAGGTTTGCAGCATCCCGAGCCCAGCGGACGTGAGCGGCAGTTTGGGGCCGTCATCCTCGGCCTGATAGGCCAGCTCCAGCAAGCCCTGCGCTTCGATCAGCACGGGCTCCAGCAGCTTGACACCAAAAAGCGTGTGGATGGCCTGGCTGACCTGCTGCCAAGAGGCATCCTGCTTTTCCCATACGGCGTAGCACAGGTTGCGCAACACCTCACCACCGCGCCCGGCGTGGAGCAGGGCTTCGACCCGGCTCGGCAGAAACAAAGGCTCCTCGGCAATCAGCCCTGCGATGGGGGGCAAAAATGCCGGGCGGACACGCTGGTGCAGTTGCACAACCGCCGCCGCGTCATCCACCAAAAACGGGCGGCAGTTGAAGGATTCCTCATTGACATAGTCAATTTGAACCCCCAAGCGCCAGTCCACAGCCCCGTTGCGGCCCGTCAAAACGATCTCCACCACCCGCCCGATCATCCGTTCGGGGTTGGCCGGCGACGCGGCGCGCAATTGCTGGTTGCGCCACAGTCCATCCATGGCAGGAAGTGGCAAGACCGCCAAATCCTTGCGTCCGATGGGGACCGCTTTCGACGTTTGGGTTTGCGCACCACCGCACTTGGCCAACCAGTGGCGCAAACACGCGTCCCAGAGCGCCAGCGCTTGCAAAGCCGTGGTCTTGCCCGAGTTGTTGGGCCCAATCAACACCACGGCATCGCTCAAGTCGATGTCCACCGCCTCAAACCGTTTGAAGTTGCGGATGGTTAGTTGGGTCAGCATGGCGCCTGGCAGACAAAACGATGCGATGGGCGGGCGTTCAAGCCGCTTTCTTCAGCGCGTCGGCAGCGAGCTTGGCGCTCACCTCGTCGGCCCAAGCCTTGGGCGCCATCGGGAACCCGAGGCGGGCGCGGCTGTCGAGGTAACTTTGCGCCACGGCACGCGCCAGGGTACGGATGCGGCCAATGTAAGCGGCACGCTCCGTCACCGAGATGGCGCCGCGTGCGTCCAGCAGGTTGAAGGTGTGGCCGGCCTTGAGCAGTTGTTCATACGCCGGCAGAGCGAGCTGCTGCGCCATCAGGTGCTTCGATTGTTTTTCGTGCGCGGCAAAAGCCGTCAGCAGGAAGTCCACATCGCTGTGCTCGAAGTTGTAGGTGGACTGCTCCACCTCGTTTTGCAGGAACACATCGCCGTACTTCAGGCCGTCGGTGTATTGCAGGTCGTAGACGTTTTCCACGCCTTGCAGGTACATCGCCAGGCGCTCCAGGCCGTAGGTGATTTCGCCCGTGATCGGCTTGCAATCAATGCCGCCCACTTGCTGGAAGTAGGTGAACTGCGTCACCTCCATGCCGTTCAGCCAGACCTCCCAGCCCAGGCCCCAGCAGCCCAGCGTCGGGTTTTCCCAATCGTCTTCGACGAAACGCACGTCGTTTTTCTTCAGGTCGAAGCCCAGGGCTTCGAGTGAACCGAGGTACAGCTCCAGGATGTTGGCCGGCGCCGGCTTCAACACCACTTGGTATTGGTAATAGTGCTGGAGGCGGTTCGGGTTCTGGCCGTAACGACCGTCCTTCGGGCGGCGGCTGGGTTGCACATAAGCAGCCTTCCAGGGCTCGGGGCCGATGGCGCGCAGGAAAGTGGCGGTGTGGCTGGTGCCGGCGCCGACCTCCATGTCATAGGGCTGGAGCAAGGCGCAGCCTTGCTGGCCCCAGTAGTCCTGAAGGCGAAGGATGAGTTGCTGGAAGGTGAGCATGGTGTGATCGTGATGCAGCCTCGACAAAGGCTGAGGAAATTCGCAAAAAAACGGCCAATTTTAGGCGCCCCCCCGGCCCGAACGACGCCAGATCAACCCGGCCAGCACCAGCCCCCACAGCGGCCACAAACCGAGCCGTCCGAGCCAATGGGCATAAGGGGTGGTGCCGCGCCGGCCTTCGATCGTGACATCGAGGGTGCCGGGCGTCCAGGCCGGCAGCGCGTGGGTCACGCGCCCTTGGGCATCGACCGCCGCCGTGGCGCCCGTGTTGGTGGCACGCACCAGTGGACGCTGAAATTCCAAAGCGCGCATGCGGGAAAACTGCAAGTGCTGCTCTTGAATCATCAACCGGCCAAACCACGCCAAGTTGCTGGCGTTGACAAGCACGGTGGGTGCGTCTTCGGTGAGAAAACTGTCGGCAAAGTCTTCGCCGAACAAGTCTTCGTAACAGATCAGCGGGCGGATGCGCTGGCCGTGAACCTCGAACGGCGCTTGGCTCTGGCCCGACATCTGATCGGCCAGCGGGATGTTCAGCAGCCGCACAAACCAGCCAAAACCGTAGGGGATGCGCTCGCCAAAGGGCAGCAGATGGCGTTTGCCGTAGCGGTACAGCGCCGCCGGATCGCTCGACACCCCCGGTCGCACCCCGAGCAGCGAGTTGACGTAACCCTGCTCGCTGTTGCCCCAAAAAATACCGATGAGCGCAGCTTGCGTTCCTGTGCGATAGGGTAAGGTGAGCGTGTCCCAATAGCCGGTGGGCAGTTGCTCCAGCGACAGGGGGATGACCGATTCCGGCGTCATCACCAGTTCACCCCGGGCGGCGTGCATCCGCTGCTGCAAGGCTTGCATGTTGCTGGCGATGCGCTCCGGGTCGAACTTCAGATCCTGCGGCACGTTGGGCTGCACCAAGCTGACGCGCAAGGTGCCCGTCGATTCGGTGAACTGCTGAGGCAACACCGCCCCCAGTCCCAGCGGCAGAGCGGCCAACGCCACGCCCCAGGCGCCGCGTGCCCGTCCCGATGCGGGTACGCGCATCCCCAAAGCGACGGCTGCGGCCAACCAAGCACTCAGCGCACCGATGCCGTACACGCCCACCCACGGCGCCCACGCGGCCCACGGCCCGCTGGTGTGGGCGTAACCTGAGGCGATCCAAGGAAAGCCGCCGAACACTTGGGCACGCAACAGCTCGGCCCCCAGCCAGCACAGGGCGAAGCGCAGGGCGTCGTGTCCCGGGTGGTCGCGCCGCCCCCAGGCCCACAGCGCCATGGCCCCGGCCACATACAACGACAAAAACCCCGCCAGCAGCCCCACCGCCGCCACGGACAGCGGGGCCATCAAGCCGCCAAAGTCGTGCAGGCTGATGTAAAGCCACCAAAAACCGCTCACCAGCCAACCCAGGCTGAACACGGCCCCCGTGAGCGCCGCTTGCCGGGGTGTGGCGTGGCGCACCAGCCCGACCAGCAACGCCACGGCCAGCGGTTGCATCCACCACCATTCCAGCGGGGCGAACGAAGCGGTGTGGCCGGCTCCGGCCAAGGCCGCCAGCCCCAGCGAACCGAGGCGGCAGCGTGCCCACGTCATCATGGTGCTGCTGCCGGTTCAGGGGAGGCCGGCGAGGCAACGCGCTGCACCTTGAACCAACGCACCGCACCGCCTCGGGTGAGCAGCACGGTGAAGCTCCAGCCTTCGCACAACACGCGCTCGCCCCGGCGTGGCACATGGCCGTGGCGGTGGGCCAGCAGGCCGCCGATGGTGTCGAACTCGTCCTGCGGCAATTGCAGGCTGAAGGTGTGGTTGATGTCAGCGATGTCCGCGCCGCCCGCCACGCGATAACTGCCATCGGCCAACGGGTAGACGCTGTGTTGCGCCTGCGCCACTTCATCGAACTCGTCTTCGATTTCCCCCACGATTTCTTCGAGGATGTCTTCGATCGTCACCAGCCCGGCGGTGTTGCCAAACTCATCGATGACGATGGCCATGTGGTTGCGGTTGGAGCGAAAGTCCGCCAACAACTCGTTCAGGCTTTTCGACTCGGGCACGAACACCGCTGGCCGCAGCAAGGTGCGCAAATCCAGGGTCGGATCGACTTGGCGCTTGAGCAAGTCTTTGGCCAGCAAAATGCCAACGATGTTGTCTCGCCCGCCCTCGATCACGGGAAAACGCGAGTGGCCTGTGTCGATCACCTGTTCGAGCAGAGCGGGATAAGCTTGGGCAATGTCCAGCACATCCATGCGCGGGGCGGCGACCATCACGTCACCGGCCACCATGTCCGCCATGCGGATCACGCCTTCGAGCATGACGCGGGATTGGGGCTCGATCAACGCCCGCTGTTCAGCGTCCGCCAGGGCTTCGATCAATTCGTCGGTGGAATCCGGGCCGGGGGAGATGAACTCCACCAAGCGTTCAAACAAGGTGCGCCGATCCTGCAAAGGCGCTCGACTGGGCTGAGGTTCAGGCACGGCAGCAGCCGGGAGTGACAGAGGAAGGCAAGAATACCCGATCCCCATGACCCGACGGTGGCACCCATCTGGCGCCATACTCAACGCTTCCGCTTTGACTTTCGCCCTTTTGGGGCCGTTCCTCGCCATGGCTTTGATTCCTGCCACCATCCTCACGGGCTTTCTGGGTTCGGGCAAAACCACCTTGCTCAAGCGTGTGCTCACCGAGGCCCACGGCCAGAAAATCGCCGTCATCGAAAACGAATTCGGCGAAGAGAACATCGACAACGACATCCTGGTCAGCGACACCCAGGAAAACATCATCCAGATGAGCAACGGCTGTGTCTGCTGCACCATCCGCGAAGATTTGCGCGCCACGCTGGCCGATTTGGCAGCGCGCAAACGCAAGGGTGAGCTGGATTTCGAGCGCGTGGTCATCGAAACCACCGGCTTGGCCGACCCTGGCCCGGTGGCGCAAACCTTCTTCATGGACGATGAGGTGGCCGAGAGCTACCTGCTCGACTCGATCCTCACCCTGGTGGACGCCAAACACGCCCAGGCCCAGCTCGACACGCGCCAAGAAGCCCGCCGCCAAATCGGTTTTGCCGACCGCATTTTCTTGAGCAAAACCGATTTGGTCAGCGCCGAGGAAGTGGACGCCCTGGTGCATCGCCTCAAGCACATGAACCCGCGTGCGCCGATGGAGCGGGTGCATTTTGGCGAGGTGGCCATCGCGCAGGTGCTCGACCTGAAGGGCTTCAACCTCAACACCAAGTTGGACATCGATCCGGACTTCCTCAACGAAGGCCATGCCCACGCCCATGGTCACGATCACGCGCACGGCCACGGCGAGCACTGCGAACATGACCACGCCCCCGGCGAGGCCTGCAACCACCCGCACCACCATCGGCATGACGATGATGTGAAGTCCTTCGTCTTCCGCACCGACAAGCCACTCTCGCCCACCAAGTTGGAGGATTTTTTGGGCGCCATCGTGCAGGTGTATGGCCCCAAGATGCTGCGCTACAAGGGGGTGCTGCACATCAAGGGCAGCGAGCGCAAGGTGGTGTTCCAAGGGGTTCACCAGCTCATGGGCAGCGATTTGGGGCCGAAATGGGCTCCCGGCGAAGCGCGTGTGAGCAAGATGGTGTTCATCGGCATCGACCTGCCGCGTGACATCCTGTTGCAAGGCCTGCAAGGCTGCGAAGCCTGAGCGAAATCGAAAGATTAGGGGGTGAGGTCTACACCTCCGAGCCAGCCCGGGCGCGTGGCTACAATCCGCGCGCCCTTGCAGCGGTGAGAGATTCCCGCAACGGCGCCATGGCCTGAAGGGTGTAACCTCGCCTGAATGCCGGTTGGAGGCAGATCAAGCACAGGAGGCGGATCGTGAGCAAGATTCCGGATGAGACATCTCTTCCCTTGTCGCGCCTGACGGCGCCCGCATCGCCACGTGCAGCGCCGCCGCTGGTGTCCAGTGCGAGTTTTGCCACCCGCTTCTCGCCCCCGCCCCCCACGATGCGAACCTACCCAGAACCGATGACTGCACCCAAGCCCGCCGCCAAGGCCGATCCGAAACTGGCCAACGCCTGGAAGACCAAGGCCGGTCACGAGCTGACCGAAGCCGAACTGCTGGCCATGCCGGAATCGGAATACATGAGCGACAAGCAGATGGCCTTCTTCCGAGCCCGCCTGCAAGAGCAGAAGGACTCGTTGCTGTCCAACGCCGGTGAAACCACCGAGCATCTGCGCGAGGACACCTCGATCGTTCCCGATCCCGCCGACCGTGCCACGATCGAAGAAGAACACGCCCTGGAACTTCGCACCCGCGATCGGGAACGAAAGCTGCTGAAGAAGATCTCGCAAGCGCTGGCCAAGATCGATTCGGGCGACTACGGTTACTGCGAAGAAACCGGTGAGCCGATCGGTTTGGGCCGTTTGCTGGCCCGTCCGACGGCGACGCTGTCGCTGGAGGCCCAGCAACGGCGCGAGCTGAAGCAAAAAATGTTCGGTGACTGATTTCACCGATCGCCTTGAAGCCCTTTTTGATGATTTGACGAGCTCTCATGTCCAACGATAACGGCAGCGCAGGTTTTCTTGACCGGATGGTCAAGCTGGTGTCCGGATCGGGGCGTGGCAGCAGTGACACTTCCATTCCTGGGGGTGACACCACCCTCGACCAATTCGGTGAAGCCGACAAAGCCGAGCTGCGCGCCATGATCGAGCGCAAGCGCCGCAACGATTTCGTGCGCAAGCGCGAGTTCGACATGCTGCGGCGCATCCGTCGGGAAGGGCTGACGGGCGAACAAGCCTACATGCTGGAGGCCGCGTCGTCCCGCTTGGACGATGCAGAAACCCGCCCCACACCCCTGGTGAGCAACCCGGGCGGCAACGTCAAGGCCAAGATCGACGCGATTGAAAAGCAGATGGTCGGTAACGTGCCACTGCCAGCCACGGCCATGCGCCAGCCCGTGCGAACGGCGCCGCCGCCTGCCCCGCGTGATGCCCGCCCCACCCAATCGCCGACGCTGACGCCGCCCGTGCGTCTGGCGCCTGCGGGAGCGAGCGCAGCCGGTGCGCCCCGTCCGGGTTTCCGTCCGACACAGGCCCCGGCCCGGCCAGGTTTCAGTTCAACCCAGATTCCGCCGGTGGCTGCGCCAGCGCGTCCGTTGCCACCGGGATTGGCCGCTGGGCCGCGTCCAGCGACCCCGCCGCCTGTGGCGCCAGCAATGACGCGACCTGCGGGCCTGACCTCCCCTCCCACAGGGGCGATGCCGTTGGGCGCCACGACGCGGGCTTCGACATTGGCACCGCTGTCTCCTCCAGCCGGAGCCGGACGACCCGTGCCGCCGCCAGAAGTCGCACGGCGGGCCCCTGTGCTCAACTCGCCGCCGCCGCCGCCGCCGCCGCCGCCAGCGCCGCCCATCCCTCCCACGCCAACGCCGTCGCCTGCGCCCGCACCGATTTCTGCGCGCAATGTGTTCAGCCCGGCCATGGCTCAGCAGGTCGAAGTCAGCGAAGTGGTTCACGACCACGAGTTGGACGAGGCCGTCATCGCCTTCGCCAACGCCGACTTTTCGCATTGCGAGCAGCTGTTGATGCAGTTGACTGCGCATCGGGGGTCACGCTACAAGAACCCAGAGACTTGGCTGGTGCTGTTCGATCTGTTCCGCGCCACCGGTCAACAACAGCGCTTTGATGCCCTGACCATCAGCTATGCCGAGCTGTTCCAGCGTTCGGCGCCGCAGTGGTTCTCGCTGCCGCAGTTGGTGATCGAAGCGTCGCGCAACAGCACCGTGGCGCTCACGCGGGCCAACACCAGCGAAGTCGGCTGGGTGTGCCCGGCGCGGCTCGATTTGGAAGCGCTGGGCCAACTCAGCTCGCAGTTGCTGCAAATGCCGTCGCCCTGGGTGCTGGATTGGCGCTTGCTGATGTCAATTGACACCGAAGCCGCCGCCAAGCTCTACAGCGTGTTCACCCAATGGGCCAACCAGTCGATCAGCATGTGCTGGCTCAACCCAGAGCGCTTGCTCACGGTGCTGCAAGAGAACACGCCAGCAGCGATGCGCGACGTCGATCCTGCGTTCTGGCTGGCGCGTTTGGCGGCGCTGCGTTTGGCGAATCGCCCCGACCAGTTTGACGAAGTCGCCATCGATTACTGCGTGACCTACGAGGTTTCGCCGCCCAGTTGGGAAGCTGCCAAGGGGCAGATCCGCATCGGGGATTCGCAGCTTCACACCCAATCGGCGCCGCTGTCGGTGATCGGGGATGTGGCCACCACCGAAGCCAACCTGGCCGATCAAAGTGGGATGCACGCCATCACCACGCTGGAGCTGTCGGGCCAACTGTCGGGGGACATCGGCACGGTGCTTTCCACGCTGGACACCCGTTTGGGCGAGTCGCGTTTCGTTCACATCTCGTGCGCGTTGTTGATCCGGGTGGATTTCATCGCGGCGGGGGACTTGCTCAATTGGGTCATCGCCAAGCGCGCCGAAGGGCGCCACGTCAGTTTCATCGAAGTGCATCGGCTGGTGGCGCTGATGCTGGGCGCCATGGGCATCACCGAACACGCCGCCGTGCGCTTGCGCCAGGCTTGAGCTTGATTTAACGCCCACCCACCCCATCTGAGACACCCCGGCTGTTCCGGGGTGTTTTTCTTTTCCGATTTCATTTTTTGCACCGCATGGACTCCTATCACGGCACCACCATCGTCAGCGCACGCCGGCAGACCGCCGATGGCCGCTGGCAAGTGGCCTTGGGAGGCGATGGCCAAGTCACGCTCGGTCACATCGTCGTCAAGGCCAGCGCCCGCAAGGTGCGCAAGCTGCATCACGAAAAAGTGTTGGCGGGCTTCGCCGGCGCCACCGCCGATGCGTTCACCCTGTTCGAGCGCTTCGAGGCCAAGCTGGAGAAACACTCCGGCCATTTGGTGCGCGCCGCCATCGAGCTGACCCGCGATTGGCGCACCGACAAGGTGCTGCGCAACCTCGAAGCCATGTTGGCCGTGGCCGACCGGGAGCACTCGCTCATCATCACCGGCAATGGCGACGTGCTGGAGCCCGAACACGGCTTGGTGGCCATCGGTTCGGGTGGGGCTTACGCGCAGGCCGCTGCGCGGGCCTTGCTTGCACACTCCGAATTGAGCGCCCGCGACATCGTCAAGCGCTCGCTGGAAATCGCTGGCGACATTTGCATCTACACCAACCAAAACCACACCATCGAGACGCTGGACTGACAGCGCGCACGAAAGGCCCCTTCCCATGAGCATGACGCCCCAGGAAATCGTCTCGGAACTCGACCGCCACATCGTCGGCCAACAAGCGGCCAAGCGGGCGGTGGCCATCGCGCTGCGCAATCGCTGGCGCCGACAACAGGTCGATGACAAGCTGCGCGCCGAAATCACGCCCAAAAACATCCTCATGATCGGCCCGACCGGCGTGGGCAAAACCGAGATCGCCCGCCGCCTGGCCAAGCTGGCCGACGCGCCGTTCATCAAGGTCGAAGCCACCAAGTTCACCGAAGTGGGCTACGTCGGCAAGGATGTGGACACCATCATCCGCGATCTGATCGAAACCGCCGTCAAGCAAGAGCGCGAGGCCGCCTTGAAGCGGGCCCGCGTCCGGGCCGAAGATGCCGCCGAGGAGCGCGTGCTGGATGCTTTGGTGCCGCCGCCGCGTGGCGCGGCGGCCGAGGCCAACCCGTTTGGTTTCGGGGCGGCCAGCCCTGCGCCCGCCCCCGCGCCGGACAACGCTGCGCGTCAAATGCTGCGCAAGCGTCTGCGCGAAGGCAGCTTGGATGACAAAGAGATTGACATCGAAGTCGCCGAGCCGCGTGCCAGCGTGGACATCATGACGCCGCCCGGCATGGAAGACATGGCCGAGCAGCTCAAGGGTTTGTTCTCGCAAATGGGCAGCGGCAAAAAGAGCACGCGCAAGCTCAAAATCAAAGACGCCCTCAAGCTGCTGACCGACGAAGAAGCCGCCAAGCTGGTCAACGATGACGAGATCAAAACCCGCGCCCTGCACAACGCGGAGCAAAACGGCATCGTGTTCATCGACGAAATCGACAAAGTGGCGGCACGCGGCAACACCCAGGGCGCAGACGTGTCCCGCCAAGGGGTGCAGCGCGATTTGCTGCCCTTGGTCGAGGGCACGACGGTGCAAACCAAACACGGCATGGTGAAGACGGATCACATCCTGTTCGTTGCGTCCGGGGCGTTTCACCTGGCCAAGCCGAGCGATTTGATTCCGGAGTTGCAGGGGCGTTTCCCGATCCGCGTCGAGTTGCAGGCGCTGAGTGTGGACGATTTCGAAGCCATCCTCGGGGCCACCCATGCCAACTTGATTCGCCAGTACCAAGCCCTGCTGGCCACCGAAGGCGTGACGCTGGACATCACCCCCGACGGCGTGCGCCGCCTGGCCGAAGTGGCATTTGAAGTCAACGAACGCACCGAAAACATCGGCGCTCGTCGCCTGGCCACGGTGATGGAGCGTTTGCTGGACGATGTGAGTTTCGACGCCCCGAAACTCGCCGGCCAAACGGTGACGCTGGACGCTGCCACGGTGTCGGCCAAGCTGGGTGAGTTGGCGCACAACGAGGACTTGTCGCGCTACATCCTCTGACACGTGGTGCGATGGTCAGTTGGGGTTTGTCCTCCGCCTCGTGTGACAACCTGCGCGCTGCACGGGTGGAGCGCGGTTGGCGCTGGCCGACCATGTTGGTGCTTCTGGGCACCGTGCCGGCGTTTTACGCCGAGCTGTTGCTGAGCGCCCCCTCCATGCTCGCCGATGCAGCGTACTTGTGCGCTGCCATGATGGTGGGCGCATCATTGCTGCACGTCGGGTGGTACACCCGGCATCCGTTGCGCCATCTGCTGTGCAATCCGACGGACATTGTGTTGGTCGCCGGATTGGTGGCTTCTGCGGTGCTGCCGACCAGCCACGCTTCGGCCTGGGCTTTGGGGGTGCGCCTGGCGGTGTCCTTTGCGTCCTTGCTGCGCATGGTTTGGACGATGCAGTACCTCATCACCCGGGGTGGTTTGATCTACTTGCTGTTGGTGGCGGTGCTGGTGCTGGGGGCGTGCGGGCTGGGGTTTTGGTGGCTGGAGCCGACAACACCCACCCTGGCCGATGGTCTGTGGCTGGCCTTCACCACGGCGGCCACCGTGGGTTACGGCGACTTGGTGCCGACCACGCCCGCGTCGAAAATTTTCTCGGTGTTTGTGGTGCTGCTCGGCTTGGGGGTGCTCACTTTGGTGACGGCAGCGATCGCCACCAGTTGGGTGGAAACCGAAGAGCGCATCATTGAGCGCGAAATCCTGCACGACATGCGCCGTGAAATGGCCACCTTGCACCACGAACTGAGCTTGGTGCGAGAGGAATTGGCCCAGTTGCGAGCCTCGTTGCCAGCGAACGAGGCCGGGAGCCCTGACATCCGGAGGAACGATGGCGGTGAGTTTGTCTGATCGGTTGGTGGTGGCGATGTCCTCGCGGGCGTTGTTCGACTTCGAGGAAGAGAACCGCGTGTTCGAGGCCGGGGACGATGCCGCTTACATGGCGTTGCAGTGGGATCGCCTGGACGGGCCGGCGCCGCCGGGCGTGGCGTTTTCGCTGGTGCGCAAGCTGCTGGCGTGCAACGCGGTCGAGCCGCAGGTTGAGGTGGTGATCGTGTCGCGCAATGATCCGGTGTCGGGCTTGCGGGTGTTTCGCTCGGCGCGGCACCATGGGTTGTCCATCGAACGCGGAGTGTTCACACGCGGGGCCAGCCCGTGGCGCTATCTGCGGCCATTGGGTGCGCAGTTGTTTCTCTCGGCCAACGACGCCGACGTGCGCGCCGCGCTGGCCGCCGGCGTGCCGGCTGCGCGGGTGTTTCCCACCTCAGCCCGGGCCAGCGAGGCCCATCCCCACGAGCTGCGCATCGCCTTCGACGGCGATGCTGTGCTGTTTTCCGATGAAGCCGAACAGGTGTTTCAGCGCGAGGGGCTGGCCGCGTTTCAGCGCAGCGAGTCCCGCCAAGCGGGCACGCCGTTGACCCCCGGGCCCTTCAAACCGCTGTTGGATGGGCTGTGTCGGCTGCGCCAGCTTGGCCGCCACACCGGCATGCAAGTGCGCACCGCTTTGGTGACAGCCCGCTCCGCACCGGCGCACGAGCGTGCCATCCTCACCTTGCGCAGTTGGCAGGTTGAGGTCGATGAAGCCATGTTCCTTGGCGGTTTGCCCAAAGGCGCGTTTCTGCGCGAATTTGAGCCCGATTTTTTCTTCGATGACCAGATGGGCCACATCGAAAACGCGGTGCCCCACGTTCCGGCGGGGCACGTCGCGGCTGGGGTGACGAACGCGGCCTGAGGGTCAGCGCCCGATGACCACGAAGTGCTTGCGCACCCGCTCCAGCACTTCAAACGATCCCCGGAATCCTGCCGGGATCACCGCCGCTTGGCCGGGGCCGAACTCGGCCCAGGTGCCGTCTGGGGTGTGCAACCGCACCCGGCCAGCCAGTACCGTGAAGTATTCGTGCTGGTGTTCACCGAACTCAATGCGCCAGCGCCCCGGTTCGCATTCCCACAGACCCACACTCACCCCATCGGGTGCCGATTCGTACAGCGTCCAGGTGTGGCGCTCCGGGCAGCCGACCTCACGGCGTCCTTCACGCGGGTGATCCAAGGTCGGGGATGCGTCAACGGGTGCGATGCAAGGGATGCCAATGGGGGTCAGAAACATGTCACAACTCGAACGAAGTAGGTGTGTACGGTAGGCGATGTGCGCATTGTCCGGTGCTGGCCGCGCCTGCCTTTTTGTGTGTTCCTACCCCGAAAGAAGTCGCATGAACCTTTGTTTCGCCTGGATGCCTGCTGCGCTGCTGTGGGCCAGCACGTCGCTCGCCATGGCGGCCTACCCTGAAAAACCCGTGACCCTCGTTGTGCCCTTCACCGCTGGCGGGCCCACCGACCGGGTGGCCCGCGATCTGGCCGAGGCCCTGCGCCAGCCACTGGGGGCCTCGATCATCATCGAAAACGTCAGCGGTGCTGGGGGGACGCTGGGCGCGACCAAAGTCGCCAAGGCACCGCCCGATGGCCACACCCTGCTGTTGCACCACATCGGCATGGCGACGGCGCCGGCGTTGTACCGGCAACTGGCCTTCAAGCCGTTGGAGGATTTTGAGTACCTGGGCCTGATCAACGAGGTGCCGATGACCTTGATTGGCCGGGCCAGCTTGCCTGCCCGCAACTACGGTGAGTTGACCCAGTGGCTGAACGCCAACAAAGGGCGGGCCAACTTGGCCAATGCCGGACTGGGTTCAGCGTCGCACCTGTGCGGCCTGCTGCTGCGCCAGCACCTGCGCGTTGACCTCATGACGGTGGCCTACAAAGGCACCGCCCCCGCCATGACCGACCTGCTCGGCGGCCAAGTGGACATCATGTGCGACCAAACCACCAACACCACAGGGCAAATCGAGGCAGGCAAGGTACGGGCGTTTGCGGTCACCAGTGCGAAACGGGTGTCCACGCCGCAACTGGCTTCGCTGCCGACGTTGGCCGAATCGGGGCTCAAAGGCTTCAACGTCAGCATCTGGCATGGTTTGTACGCGCCCAAAGGCACGCCCCAGCCGGTGTTGGACAAAATCAACAGCGCTTTGCAAATTGCGCTCAAAGATCGGGCGTTCCTTCAGCGCGAAAGCAACCTGGGCGCCATGGTGGTCAACGATGCCCGCGTTCAGGGGGCCGAACATAAAAAATTTGTGACCGCTGAAATCGCCAAGTGGGGCCCGGTGATCCGCGCCGCCGGCCAGTACGCCGACTGACCCCCTCAGGCGATGTGCAAGGGGATCGTCACCGGCCCGTCGTTCAGCAAATGCACGCGCATGTGGGCGCCAAATTCCCCGCCCGCCACCAGCGGATGGCGGGCCCGTGCCTGCGCCAAGACGGCCTCATACAGCGCCTGGCCTTGTGCGGCAGGCGCGGCGCCGATGAAACTGGGGCGGTTGCCGCTGGAGGTGTCCGCCGCCAAAGTGAACTGCGACACGATGAGCAAACCGCCCGGCGTGCCTGCACCGTCCAGGTTTTGCACGCTGCGGTTCATCTTGCCGGCGTCGTCGCTGAAGATGCGCAGCTTGAGCAGTTTGTCCACCAGCTTGGCGGCGTGGGCGGGGGTGTCGGTGGGTTGGGCGCAGACCAGCACCAGCAACCCGGGGCCGATGGCCCCGGCCACGCGATCCTCCACTTCCACACGGGCGTGGGTGACGCGCTGAATCAAAGCCATCATGCGGCGTTTTCCTCTGTGGGTGAACCGAGGGTCAGGGCCTCGGCGTGGGTTTTCACATCCATGGGCAACATCTGCAAACTGACGTACAGGCCCGGCACCGCCTGCATCAACGCCAGTTCAACGGCGCTGCGGGTGCGCTCCGCGTCGGCAAGCGCACAGGTGCCCGGCAGGTGCATGTGCAAATCCGCGTAGCGTCGGGCGCCGGCGCGACGGGTGACCACATGATCAAAACGCAGTGTGCCCGAAGCGAAACGGGTCAAAACCGCATGGATGGCCTGGCGATGTTCAGGCTCCAACGCCCGATCCATCAGCCCATCCACCGAGCGCCACACCAACGCCACCCCTTCGCGCACGATGTTGAGCGCCACGGCGATGGCCACCAGCGGATCGAGCCAAAACCAGCCCGTCCCCTGCACGGCGATCAGCCCGATCACCACACCGGCGGACGTCCAGACATCGGTGATGAGGTGGCGGGCATCGGCTTCCAGTGCCATCGAGTGGTGTTCGCGGGCTTTTTTGAGCATGGCCCAGGCCAGCGCCCCGTTGAGCGCCGAACTCAACACCGACAGCCCCAACCCCAGGCTCAACCCTTCCAATGGCTGCGGATGCAACCAGCGATCCACCGAGGTGACGATGATGGCCAGCGCGGCCACCAAAATCAGCACGCCCTCAAAGCCGCTGGAGAAGTATTCGGCTTTGTGGTGGCCGTAGGGGTGATCTTCGTCGGGCGGTTGGGCGGCGATGGTCACCATGGCCAAGGCGAACATGGCACCGGCCAAGTTGACCAGCGATTCCATCGCGTCGGACAACAGGCTCACCGATCCGGTGAGCCACCAGGCGCCCGTTTTCAGGGCGATGGTGGCCATCGCAACGGCCACCGAGAGTTTCAGATAACTGGCAACTTGCATGGGGAAGATTGTCCCGATCCACCATGGCGCCTACCTGAAGGCTCAGAAGATCACACTGAGCAGCTCGACTTCGAATTGCAGCGTGGCATTGGGCGGAATCACACCGCCTGCGCCTTGTTCACCGTAAGCGATGGCCGGCGGACAGGTCAGGCGTGCTTTGCCCCCGGCTTGGAGGCGCTGCAAGCCTTCCGTCCAGCACGGGATCACCCGATCGAGCGGGAATTCAGCCGGTTGGCCTCGGCGGTGTGAGCTGTCGAACTCGGTGCCATCGGCCAGCGTGCCTCGGTAATGCACCTTGACGCTGTCGGTGGCGCGTGGCGTGCGGCCAGTGCCTTCTTTGAGCACGGTGAACACCAAGCCGCTGGGCAATACCACGGCGCCCGGCTCTTGGGCTGCCGAGGCGGCCAGATCCGGCCCCGATGCCGCTTCCGCTGGGCGGGCCACCGGCTTGGGCGCCGCCGCGATGCGAGCGGCGCTGCGTTGCTGGGTGTCGGTAATGGCCTGCCAGCCCCAAAGGAGCATGCCGCTCAACACCAGCACGGTCAGGGCCAACATCAGCCGGGTGAGGGTGCGTTGTTGCATGACGGGCACCGCCTCAAGCCAGGGTGACGCGGGCGAACTTGCGCTTGCCCACTTGCAGCACAAAGGTGCCGGCGTTGATCTTCAGCCCTCGGTCGGACAGCACCGTGCCATCCAAGCGCACGCCGCCTTGTTCCACCATGCGCAGCCCTTCGCTGGTGCTGGGCACGAGGTTGGCGGCTTTGAGCAGCGCCCCAATGGCCATCGGCGCGCCGCTCAGGCTCACTTCGGGGATGTCATCGGGGATGCCGCCCTTGGCGCGGTTGTTGAAGTCGGCTTCGGCGGCATCGGCGGCAGCGGCGTTGTGGAAGCGCGCGGTGATCTCCTTGGCCAGCAGCACCTTGGCATCCTTCGGGTTGCGCCCGCCGGTCACTTCGGCCTTCAGGGCCTCGATCTCGCGTTCGCTGCGGAAGCTCAACAACGTGAACCACTTCCACATCTGCTCATCGCTGATCGACAGGATCTTGGCGAACATGCTGTTAGGCGCTTCGGTGATGCCCACATAGTTGTTTTTGGATTTGGACATCTTTTCGATGCCATCCAGCCCTTCCAGCAGCGGCATGGTCAGCACGCACTGCGCTTCTTGGCCGTATTCGGCTTGCAGGGCGCGGCCCACCAGCAGGTTGAATTTTTGATCCGTGCCGCCCAATTCCAGGTCGCTCTTCAAGGCCACTGAGTCATAGCCCTGCATCAGCGGGTAGAGCAGCTCGTGCATCGAAATCGGGGCGTTGGATTGGAAGCGCTTGGTGAAATCGTCGCGCTCCAGCAGGCGGGCCAGGGTGTACTTGGCGGCGAGTTGGATCATGCCGCGTGCGCCCAGCGGATCGCACCACTCGGAGTTGTAGCGAATCTCGGTTTTCTCCGGGTCGAGCACCAAACTGGCTTGTTTGTAATAGGTTTGCGCGTTGGCTTCGATCTGCTCTTTGGTGAGCGGCGGGCGCGTGCTGTTGCGGCCGGACGGGTCGCCGATCAGCGAGGTGAAATCGCCAATCAAAAAGATGACGCGGTGGCCCAAGTCTTGGAGCTGGCGCATCTTGTTCAGCACCACGGTGTGGCCGAGGTGGATGTCCGGTGCCGTCGGGTCGAGGCCGAGTTTGATGCGCAGCGGCTGGCCGGTGGCCTCCGAGCGTTGCAGTTTTTTCACCCAGTCCGACTGCGGCAGCAGCTCAGCGCAGCCGCGCAGGGACACGGCCAGCGCCTCGCGCACGGCATCGCTCATGGGGGCGGCGGTTTCGGGGGAGGTGGAGGCGGTCGGCAGGGCAGCGTCGGACATGGTGCGGCAAGCGGCGGCAAGGCCGGAGAAAGCGTCAAAAATAGCCGCCGATTCTACGAGCCGACCCCGTCATGACCCCTGATTCCGAACTGTTCATCGGCCTGATGTCCGGCACCTCGCTGGACGGTGTGGACGGCGTGCTGGCCGAGTTGCCCGCGCTGCGCGTGTGCGCCTACGCCCATCGCCCCATGCCGCTGGCGCTGCGTGCCGAACTGCTGGCCCTCAACACCCCCGGCGACAACGAGTTACACCGCGCCGCCCTGGCTGCCAATGCGCTGGCGTTGGTGCAAGCCGAAGTGGTCGCCGAGTTGCTGGACAGCGCGGGTGTGACGGCGGCGCAAGTGCGCGCCATCGGTTCACACGGGCAAACCGTGCGCCACCGCCCCGGCGAGTTCGACGGCACTGGCTACACGCTGCAACTCAACCAAGGTGCGCTGCTGGCCGAGCGCTGCGGCATCGACGTGGTGTGCGATTTTCGCTCCCGCGACGTGGCTGCCGGTGGCCAAGGCGCGCCGCTGGTGCCGGCGTTTCATGCCCAAGTGTTTGGCGTGCTGGGGCAGGCGCGGGCGGTGTTGAACTGGGGCGGCATCGGCAACCTGACGCTGTTGCCGCCGTTGGATGCCACCGGCCAGCCCACCGGCCCGGTGCGGGGTTTCGATTGCGGCCCCGGCAATGCGTTGCTGGATGGTTGGATCGCCCACCATCGCGGCTCACCTTATGACGCCGACGGCGCCTGGGCCGCCAGCGGCAGGGTGAACGCCACCTTGCTGGCCGAATTGCTGGCCGAGCCCTTTTTGGCCGCGCCGCCGCCCAAAAGCACCGGGCGGGATTTGTTCAATGCCGCTTGGTTGGCCCAGCGATTGGCGCCCCATGCCGCCGTGGCGGCGGTGGATGTGCAGGCCACGCTGGCCGAATTCACCGTGCAAGCGGCTGCACAGGCGCTGCACGCACACGCCCCCGATGCGCCTGAGCTGCTGGTGTGTGGCGGCGGGGCGCTCAACACGCATTTGATGCGGCGGTTGGCAGCCGCATTGCCAGCGGTGCGGGTGCGCAGCAGCGCTGAAGCGGGCCTGCCGCCGATGCAAGTCGAGGCGGCGGCGTTTGCGTGGTTGGCGTGGGCGTGGGGCGAACGCCAAGCGGGCAACCGGCCTGAAGTGACGGGGGCTCGTGGTCTGCGGGTGTTGGGGAGTGCGTATCCGCGCTGAAGGTCAGCCGTTCAGCCAGCCCGCTGTGTGAACTTTGTGAACCAACTGGGCAACGTTGCACACCTCCAGCTTGCGCAAAATGTTTTCCCGGTGCTTGTCCACCGTTTTGGGGGACAGGGCCAGGGTGTCGGCGATCACGGTGTTGCTCAGACCGTCGCAAATCAGTTTGGTGATTTGCAGTTCGCGGCGCGTCAAGGGCATGTCGGTGTCGCTGACCAAAGAGCGTACTTCGGCGGGGATGATGCGGCGTCCCGCCAGCACCGCCCGCAAATGGGCGATCAATTCGGCGCCGCTTTCGTCTTTGAGCAACACCGCGTCCGCTTGAACGTCGATCAGTTGTTGCAGGATCACGCCCGAGCGTGACCCCGTCAACGCCACCACCTTCAGCTCAGGATGGCGCGCCTTGAGCCAGCCGATCAGTGCCGAGCTGTCGCCGCCGGGCATGTGGTAATCGATCAGTAGAAGGTGGGCGTTGTGTTCGCGCACCAGCTCTTTGACCGGGTCGAGGTGGCTGGTGTCGGCCACCACGTCGAAATCGGGTTCCAGGGCCAGGAGCAGTTTCAAGCCGTCCCGAAAAATCGCGTGGTCATCGGCCAGCACCACGCGGATGCGGTGGGGGGAAGCAGAAGGAGTCACCATGGTCATGACAAGAGAGGGTGGGCGTCCGTGGATCGGGCGGGCGTTGGCGTCAGGCCACGCATGGCGCTGCGTCGTGCTGGCGCTGGTGTTGGGGGGGCTGCTGGGGCTGCTGTGGGGCGAACGGAACCCATCGGAGGCCGCCCAGCCGTCGCCCTGCATTGTGACGGCCACGCCTCAGGTGCTGTCTTTGCAGCACTGCCAAGCCACGCTGTATGCGCCGACATGGTCGTGGGCCGGGCTGCTGGCGCCGGACGATCCCCAGCAATGGCGGCACGAGCGCATCCATTTGGATGCCCGCATTGCGGCTCCCCTGGAGCGGGTGTTGAGCTTGGGCGTACCCGACGCACGGGTCATCCAAGTGAGCCGCCTGCGCGCCGACGGCACCGCCGAGCCGCTGCTCGATCTGAACCACCGTTCCCCGTTTGCACAACGCCCGGCGCCCGAGGCCCAGCTCGGGCTGCCCGTGGTGATCTTGCCGGGGCCGCAGGTGCTGGAGCTGCGTTATCACCTGCACTTGGGCGGGCGGTTGCAGGCGCGGCTGTTGTCGTCCAGCGCTTTCCAGACCGAGCGCTTGCGGGCCGATTTGCTCAGCGGGGTGATGGTGGGCGGGCTGTTCGCACTGCTGGGGGTGGTGGTGGTTTACCACCGCGTGGCGCGTCAATCGGCGTATTTGGCGTATGCCGGGCTGGTGATGGCGCAGTTGTTGCTGTTGCTGCAAATCGGCGGGCAGGCGTTCGCGCTGTTTTGGCCCGATGCGCCCGAGTGGAACCAGTGCGCCCCAGCCGTGTTGGCGACGTGGGTGATCGTGTGCCACGCCTTGTTTGCCGCCGGGCTGTTCCGGTTGCGTGAGCGGCACCGGCGGCTGTGCATGGCGCACCGGGGGGTGTTGGTGCTGGCGGCGCTCAACTTGGTGCCGTGGGGTGGGGTGGAGCGTCTGGTGGCTGGCAGCGTGCTGCTGGCGGGGGTGTATGCACCCTTGGCCTTGGGCACGGCGGCGGTGGCGTTGCGCGAGCGGTTGCCGGGCACGCGCTTGTATGTGCTGGGTTTGGGCGCGTTGGCGGTGTTCAGTTTTGGGCTGTTTTTCTTGGGCATCATCGGCCACAACCCGTTGCCGCAGGTGGATTTTTTCCTCTACCCCAAGATCGGTGCCTTGCTGGAAATCGGCTTTTTTGCGGCGGCTTTGGTGGATCAAGTTCGGCTGTTCCAAGCCCAGCAGGCCGAGCAGCGACAGCGGCGTTTGGCCGACGCGCAAGCCCTGGTGCAAGCCGAGGCCGACCGGCTGGCCGCCCAGGCCCGCGCCGAGCAAAAAAGCCTGCAACTGGCCAGTGCGGGTCACGACATCGCTCAGCCCCTCGCGTCCCTGCGCATGGTGGCGCAGGTGTTGCGCCAAACGGAGGGGAGTGCGCCGGTGTCCCAGCATCTGGAGCGGGTGTTGGATCACACGCAAGCATTGCTGCGCGATCTGGTGGAGCGGGAGCGGCGTGAGCATCGGGTTCACAGCCAGTCGGTGATGGTGGGGGATGTGCTGGCCGAGCTGGTGCTCGAACACCGGGCAGCGGCGCAGGCCAAGGGCGTGGTGCTGCGGTATGTGGACAGCCAAGTGGAGATTTTGGTGTCGCCGCTCATCCTGGGGCGGGTGCTGCGCAATTTGCTGAGCAATGCACTGCGCTACACGCCGGGCGGGCGGGTGGTGCTGGGGGTTCGCCGCCGGGACGGTGGGGTGGAGCTGCAAGTGTTGGACACCGGCCCCGGCCTGGCCGCCGCTCAGGTGGAAACCTTGCTGCGTCCATTTGAACAAGGGCGTACTGGGGCGGCGGAGGGGTTTGGCCTGGGGTTGTTCATCGTGCGCAGTTTGTGCGAGCAGGCGGGGTGGGTGTTGCGCATCCGTTCGCGGTGGGGCGGGGGAGTTGTTTTGCGGTGTGGATTCCACCGGGCCAGCGGTTGAGCTGATTACGGTCGATCCCGTATGGGCGGGGGGGCGAGGCGTGCCTATCGTGAGCGGCATTGCCCGTGTTCTTGGAGACGACCCATGATGGCCGATGCTTGGCGCCTGCTGCTGACGATGACGGATGTGCGTCGGGCCTGGCGCGTCCTGACCGACCGACCGCACCTGGACGTGGCCTTCATCACCAACCTGCGTGACGAGGCCGAGCGTCGGCGGTTCTTTCATGCCAAGGCCGATTTGCACCAACACGCCAGCGGCCCGCGCATGCACTTGGGCGGTGTGACGGGTGAGGTGCGGGGCATCAATGTCACGGCGGAGGAAATTTTGACCCGTGCGGGGCGCAAGCGTGCCAAGGCGGTGTTCATGGATGCGGTGGCGTGGGCGCATGGCGAGGGGGCCCGGGTGGTGTTGCTGGCGGCGGCCACCAAGCGGCTGTTTGGGCACGATGGGGCCGAGTTGAAGGCCCGTTTTCCGGACATGGTGTTCACCATCGGGGACAACGGCACGGCCCATTTGCTCTGCCAAGACGTCGAGCGGGCGATGGCCCGGGCGGGGTTGGACAAATCACGCGCCCGGGTGTTTGTGGTGGGGGCGTATGGGCATCTGGGGCGGGCGGTGTCGCAGCACTTGATGGGCCAGGGGTGTGACGTGGTGGGTTATGGCACCAACTGGCGTTTGCTGGAGGCGTTCAGTGCGGAGACGGGCACGCCGGTCAGTTTGAGTTTGGAGAACGCGGGGTTTTTTGATGTGGTGGTCACCTGCACGCATTCGACCGATGCCAAATTGACGCCAGCGGATGTGTCATTGTTGCGCCAGCCGGATCGAAAATTGTTGGTGGTGGATGTGGCGGAGCCGGCCAATTTGGATGAACGCTGTTTGGCGGCATGCCAGCGTTGGGTGGTGCGTCAAGACGCGGGCAATGGGCACGCGGCCAAGCTGAGTTATTTGCTGGGGCCGTTGAGTTACCGCAAGCTGCGGTTGCCGGCGCGGACGGTGTTTGGTTGTTTTGCTGAGGCGCTGGCGTTGCACCGGGCGATTTTCACGGAGCACAACCCGCTGATGCTGGGGCGGGATTGGTTTGATGTGAATCCTGCGCAGATGGCGTTGGTGGCGGGGACTTTTGAGGACATGGGGCTGGGTTTACCGGAGCCGCATTGTTTTGGGCAGCCGGTGGGGTCATTTGATTTGTCTTTGCCGGAGGTGGGCGCGGGGGCGTTGGCGCTGCCGTACCGGACGCCGGCCAATGCATACTGAGGGGTGAGGGGGGACGGTGTGGCGATGAAGCGTGCAGAATGGCGCTTGGTGTGCGGCGTGTGTGAGGGTGGGTCGCTGAAGTGGGTTACACTGGCTGCTGCCAGTCAAACGTTGGCATGAGAGATGCTTTAGCAGTCAGCTCGATGTTCGGAAAATTTTTTGTCAACCCCCGTTGTAAGTGCTTGTCACACAAAGGGTTTTTCGAACGAAGTGTCTGACTGGCTTCCCTGGCTTTGAAGGGATTAAGACTTCCCTCTGACTACTAGCGCAATCTATTATTTGTCTGACTGGCTTCCCTGGCTTTGAAGGGATTAAGACGAAATCCGCTCTCGGACTTGGCCTTCTTGGCTGTCTGACTGGCTTCCCTGGCTTTGAAGGGATTAAGACATTTGTGTTTTCACGCCTTGGGGTGGGGAAATGTCTGACTGGCTTCCCTGGCTTTGAAGGGATTAAGACGTAGGAGTTTTCTATGGGAGCTCCACTCCAGCCGTCTGACTGGCTTCCCTGGCTTTGAAGGGATTAAGACAGCCTCAGCTGCTCTCAACTGCGTTTCAACGTCTGACTGGCTTCCCTGGCTTTGAAGGGATTAAGACGCCGTGCTGAAACTGTAACAAAGCGGTTAGCAGTCTGACTGGCTTCCCTGGCTTTGAAGGGATTAAGACATCGATTGCAGCTCTCATGCTGGCGCTGGCAGTCTGACTGGCTTCCCTGGCTTTGAAGGGATTAAGACATCCCATACGATGTAGCCGACGACCCCCACGGGTCTGACTGGCTTCCCTGGCTTTGAAGGGATTAAGACATTATGCCGGAAAGTTTTTCAGCGTCGTCATGTCTGACTGGCTTCCCTGGCTTTGAAGGGATTAAGACAATAGTAATGAAATCACCGCTGGTGCTAACGAGTCTGACTGGCTTCCCTGGCTTTGAAGGGATTAAGACAAAGTATCGTGTTTGGTGCGCGAGCCAGTGTGTCTGACTGGCTTCCCTGGCTTTGAAGGGATTAAGACACGAATTCCGGCGGCGGCTCAATCGCAGTGGTCGTCTGACTGGCTTCCCTGGCTTTGAAGGGATTAAGACATTATTGCCAGCAATAATGTCAAATGTGCTAAACGTCTGACTGGCTTCCCTGGCTTTGAAGGGATTAAGACCGCCCGGATGGCGCGTAACCACCAGAATCTTGGTCTGACTGGCTTCCCTGGCTTTGAAGGGATTAAGACTGCCCAACGCTTGCGACAGCCAGCATGTTGTCGTCTGACTGGCTTCCCTGGCTTTGAAGGGATTAAGACCCGGTGAAAGTGGCCGCTGCGGCCACGTCGGAGTCTGACTGGCTTCCCTGGCTTTGAAGGGATTAAGACACTCCAGCTCATTTCTCGTTTCTGAGATGTCGTCTGACTGGCTTCCCTGGCTTTGAAGGGATTAAGACATCACGCCGTAGTAGGCGCGATAGCTCTCAGTGTCTGACTGGCTTCCCTGGCTTTGAAGGGATTAAGACTTCAGATCGCGCAGCACCGGGGCAATCACATGTCTGACTGGCTTCCCTGGCTTTGAAGGGATTAAGACCCTGCTCGATCGAGAGCCGATACCGGTATCCGTCTGACTGGTTTCCCTGGCTTTTTAATCCCCCCATCTCCTTTGGGAAAAGGGGCAGGGGGATTCTCCTCAGTCCACCGACTGAGCCAGCACCCGCAAAATCTCCTCCCCATACGCCGCCAACTTCTTCGACCCCACTCCGCTGATGTGGGCCAGTTCGGCCAAACTCTTCGGGTGACTCTGGGCCATTTGCGCCAAAGTGGCATCGTGGAACACCACGTAGGCCGGTAGGTTGTGCTCCCGCGCCACCTCACCCCGCCAAGCCCGCAACGCTGCATACCGCGCTTGGCCCGCCGCATCCAATGTGGCCGCCGAAGCCGGCAAGCGCGGGGCGCCGGACACGTCGCCCAAACGCGCCGTCCTGGCGGCCCGCGTGCGCTGGCGCGATCCCGCCTCACGCGCTTGGCGCAACACCACCGGCACCTCACCCCGCAGCACCGCCCGGGCACTGTCGCTCAGGCTCAGGACGTTGAAATCGCCCTCCGCCTGCACATGTCCCAGCGCCAGCAACTGGCGCAACACACTGCGCCATTGCGCTTCGCTCAAATCATGCCCGATGCCAAAAGTGGACAGCCGTTCATGGCGGCGCTGTTGCACCTTGTCCGTCAGCTTGCCCCGCAGCACATCAATGATGTGCCCCGCCCCAAACCCAAACCCCGAATGCTGCTGGCAGCGGTAAATGCAGCTCAACAGCTTGCGCGCCGCGTCCGTCGCATCCCAGCGGGCGGGCGGGTGCAGGCAGTTGTCGCAGTTGCCGCACGGGGCGCTGTCTTCACCAAAATAAGCCAGCAGGCGCTGGCGCCGGCAATCCAAACTTTCCGCCAACGCCAGAAGCGCATCCAGCTTGGCACGTTGCAGGCGCTTGAAGGTGTCATCCGCTGGACTCTCGTCGATCATGCGCCGCTGGTTCACCACGTCGGACAGACCGTAGGTTAGCCACGCCTCCGCCGGTTCCCCATCGCGGCCCGCACGGCCCGTCTCTTGGTAGTAGCCCTCGATGTTCTTGGGCAAATCCAAGTGAGCCACAAACCGCACATCCGGCTTGTCGATGCCCATGCCAAAGGCAATCGTGGCCACCATGATCAGCCCGTCTTCCCGCAAAAACCGGTCTTGGTTCCGGCGCCGCAGCTCGGTACTCAAACCCGCGTGGTACGGCAGCGCCGCGATGCCTTCGCCTTGCAGCCATTCCGCCGTGTCTTCCACCTTCTTGCGGCTTTGGCAGTACACGATGCCCGCTTCGCCCTCGTGCTCATCGCGCAAAAACCGCAGCAATTGGGCCCGGGCGTTGTCCCGCTCGACCAGGGTGTAACGGATGTTGGGCCGGTCAAAACTGCTGATGAAACAACGCGCCGACGCCAAACTCAGCCGCTCGATGATGTCCGCCCGAGTGTGGTCGTCCGCCGTGGCGGTGAGCGCGATGCGCGGCACCCCGGCAAACCGCTCGGCCAGCACGCTCAGTTGCAGGTAGTCCTCGCGGAAATCGTGGCCCCATTGGCTGACGCAGTGTGCTTCGTCGATGGCAAACAGGCTCAAGCGTCCACGTTCATGCAAGCGGTCGAGCAGCTCTAAGAAACGCGGCTGGGTCAGGCGCTCGGGCGCGGCGTACAACAACACCAGACGCCCACTCATCAACTCGCGCTCGACGTGTTGCACGCCGCTCAAATCCAGCGAGCTGTTGAGGTAGGCCGCTGGCACGCCGGCTTCGTCCAACGCGCCCACTTGGTCGTGCATGAGCGCAATCAGCGGGCTGACCACCACCGTCACCCCTTGCCCTGCCCGGTGCCTCACGATGGCAGGAATTTGGTAACACAAGCTTTTGCCGCCGCCCGTGGGCATGAGCACCAACGCATCCCCCCCGCCGCAGACGTGGCCGACGATGGCCTGTTGCGCGCCCCGAAACGCGCTGTAGCCAAACACCTCCTGCAACACCTGTTGAGCGCTGTCAGGGGCGGGGGACGAGGAAGAAAAAGAGCCGGTGTTCATCGGGCGGGCATGGTAGCGGGCCGGGGTGGGGCCGCTTCACGTTTCTTGACGCATCGTTACGCATGGCCTTGACGCTTCGGTGGCAACATGTGCGCGCATTCAGACCACTTTGCAATTCACACCATGCCCACGAACCGTTCTTCATCGTCGCCCCGTTCCACCGCCCCGGCGGGTTTGAATCGCCGCC
This sequence comes from Vitreoscilla filiformis, assembly GCF_002222655.1. Lineage (GTDB taxonomy): Bacteria > Pseudomonadota > Gammaproteobacteria > Burkholderiales > Burkholderiaceae_C > Ideonella > Ideonella filiformis. Next base: position 1,557,050 of record NZ_CP022423.1, read on the forward strand.
GTTGGCTGCAAGGCGCGCTCGGTCTGACGGCGGGCAGTGGCTTGCTGGCCCTGGGCGGTTGCGGCAGTTCGTCCGAAGAAGACACGGTCGGCTACGTGCGCGTCGTCAATGCCACCGAAGATTTCAGCACCGCCACCGTGCTGGTGGATGGGGACACTGTGGTGTCCTCGCTGGCCTATGGCGGCGCGGTGAGCGACTACGTGAGCGTCAGCAGCGGCAGCCACACCGTGACGGTCAAATCCACCTCTGGCACCACCGGCCCTTCGTCGGCCTACAGCTTCAACGAAGACACCTCCAACACCTTGGTGGCGTATGGGTCGCTGGCGTCGGGCATGTCGTTCGTCAAGCTGGAGGAGTCCACCAGCACGCCGGGCAGCAGCAGTTTCAAAGTGCGCGTGCTGCACGCCAACTGGCAACTCGACGGCTTGGATGTTTACCTGAGCAACGAGAGCAGCCTGTCCGATCTCTCCCCCGACCTGAGCGTGGACGCCAGCGGCGACTTGAGCAGTTTCGTGACCCTGGACAAAGGCAGCTACCGTCTGCGCATCACCGTCAAAGACGATCACAGCACCGTGCTGTTCGATTCGGGCAGCGACAGCGCCGGCAGCATCACCTTCTCGGGCGATCAGGCCGTCACCCTGGCGGTGGTGCCGCGCAGCAGCGGCTCCCTGCCCGACGTGACCGCCCTGCCCGAAGGCAACAGCGCCGTGGTGATCGACAACAGCTTGGTGTGATCCGCGTGCGGGTGTGAAAGTGCCCTCTTGAAACCCGCTGCGCCAGCCACATATGGCCTGGCGATGCCCCCGGTGGGCACAGCCGTTTCTTTCGAGTTGAACTTTCCCCCCATCGCACCATGAGCAAGCAGACGCATTCCTTCCAGGCCGAAGTCAAGCAGATCCTGCACCTGGTCACCCACTCGCTGTATTCGAACAAGGAAATTTTCCTGCGCGAGCTGGTGTCCAACGCCTCCGACGCCTGCGACAAACTGCGCTTCGAAGCGCTCAACAACGCCGCCCTGTTCGAAGACGCGCCCAACCTCGAAGTGCGCGTGTTCTTCGACAAGGACGCCAAAACGCTCACCATCCGCGACAACGGCATCGGCATGAGCGCCGAAGAAGCCGCCGCCAACCTCGGCACCATCGCCAAGAGCGGCACACGCGAGTTCATGGCCAAACTCGAAGGCGATCAGAAGAAGGACGCCAACCTCATCGGCCAATTCGGCGTAGGTTTCTACTCAGGCTTCATCGTCGCGGATCGCATCACGGTGGAAACCCGCCGCGCCGGCTTGCCCGCCGACCAAGGCGTGCGCTGGAGCAGCGAAGGCACGGGCGAATACGAGCTGGAAACCATCACCAAGCCCACACGCGGCACGGACATCGTTCTGCACCTGCGTGACGAAGAAGCCAGTGACTTCCTGAGCACTTGGAAGCTCAAATCCATCATCAGCAAGTACAGCGATCACCTGAACCTGCCGGTGCTGATGGAAAAAGAAACCTGGGACGCGGAAAAGAGCGAACAGGTCAAAACCGATGAATGGGAAACGGTGAACAAGGCGGCTGCGATCTGGACGCGCAGCAAGAGCGACATCACCGACAGCGAATACCAAGACTTCTACAAGCAGATCAGCTACGACCAGGCCGCCCCGCTGGCCTACACCCACAACCGCGTGGAAGGTCGCAGCGAGTACACGCAACTGCTGTTCATCCCCGCCAAAGCGCCGTTCGACCTGTGGAACCGCGACAAGCGCGGTGGCGTCAAGCTCTACGTCAAGCGCGTCTTCATCATGGACGACGCCGAAGCGCTGATGCCCACGTACATGCGCTTTGTGAAGGGCGTGATCGATTCGGCCGATCTGCCGCTGAACGTCAGCCGTGAGCTGCTGCAAGAAAGCCGCGACGTGAAGGCCATCCGCGAAGGCTCGACCAAGCGCGTGCTGTCCATGCTGGAGGGCTTGGCCAACAGCGAAGAAGCCGCCGACAAGGAAAAGTACGCCAGCTTCTGGAAGGAGTTTGGCGCGGTGATGAAGGAAGGCGTGGGCGAAGACCACACCAACCAAGAGCGCCTGGCCAAGCTGCTGCGTTTTGCTTCGACCCATGCGGATGAAGGCGTGAGCTTCGCCGATTACGTCAGCCGCATGAAGGAAGGCCAAGACGCGATCTACTACATCACCGCCGACAGCCTGCAAGGCGCTAAGACCAGCCCGCAACTTGAAATCTTCAAGAAGAAGGGCATCGAAGTGCTGCTGCTGACCGACCGCGTGGACGAGTGGATGCTCTCTCACCTGTACGAGTTCGAAGGCCACAGCCTGCAAAGCGTGGCCAAGGGCGCCGTCGATCTGGGCAAGCTGCAAGACGAAGAGGAAAAGAAGAAGGCCGAGGAAGCCGCCGAAGCCTTCAAGCCCGTGCTGGAGCGACTGAAGGACAGCCTGAAGGAGCGCGCCAAGGACGTGCGCGTCACCACCCGCTTGGTGGATTCGCCCGCTTGTTTGGTGGTCGAAGACGGCGACATGAGTGCCCACCTGGCGCGCATGCTCAAGCAGGCCGGTCAAGCGGCGCCCAACGCCAAGCCGATTCTGGAAATCAACGCCGAACACGCGCTGGTGAAGAAACTCGAAGGCGATGCACGCTTTGACGATCTGGCTCAGATCCTGTTCGACCAAGCCGTGCTGGCCGATGGCGGGCAGTTGGAAGACCCGGCGGCGTATGTGCGCCGCATCAATGCGCTGCTGACGGCCTGAACGTCCACGCCGGCATGAAAAAAGGGAACCTGCGGGTTCCCTTTTTGTTGGCGACGTGGCGGTGGGTCAGGAACGCTTGCAGCGCTCGCCCTTGAGGCGGAACACGTAAGAAGCGTCCGAGGCTTCCGCGCCATAACCTTCGAGTTTGCCTTCTTTGGAGGTGACTTCACCCAGGATGGTGACGGTGTCCATGCCCGAGGCGCTCAAGGAGGCGTGGAACATGTGGTTGCCCTTGCAGGTGTAGGTGCCCACCGGAATGCTGTAAGCCGTGATCACACCGTCCTTGAAAGCCAGGTTCCAGGTGTACTTCACCTTGTCGCTGGCGACGCTGTTGATGCACAAGGCTTTACTGGTGATGCGCTCACACTTGTCCTCCTTCGAGGAGCCCCCATCGTGGGCTTGTGCCAGAGGGGTGAGCGCAGCCAGGCTCAGAGCCAGGGCGATCCAGGTACGGCGGTGGTTCATGTGGGTCTCCTTCTTCAAGACCCGGTCAGCCTAACCGATTGCCGGGAGTGTGTCTGTAAGTTGAAGTTTGTGACGTAACCGGCTGATCCACGCCGGGGCGCCGCTCGCTGGCCGGGTCGGTGCGCAGGTGGGCGCCGTGGGGGACGGCGCGGGTTGGGTTTCCACCCACCCGTGCTGGCGCATGGCGTGAATGAACCGGCTGCACGCTTCGGTCGGCACGTGGCTGAGCTGCGCCAGCTCGGTGGCACTCAGGTAGCGGGCGGACAAGAAACTGGCCAACCGAGCCCCCTGCACATGCGTCACCAGCATCTGAGAGCTGGGCCAGCGCGTGAGCCGGTAGCGCGTCGCTGTACCGGAAGGGGGCGCCGGCAGCGACGGCGCAGGGGCCGCACAGGCCGTGGGTGGCTGAGGCTTGAGTTGTTGCAAGAGTTCGTAGAACGCTTCCAGTTGCAGTGGCCGTGGCAAAGTGCCATGGCCGCCCGGCGGCACGGGTTGCCCCGGAGCCGTCACCCACACCACCCGCTGCCCACGCAAAGGGTGGGTGCCGGGCGAGGCCAGCACCACGTCGGCATCGACCGGGGAGCTGTCCTCCAAAACAATCCAGGTTTGTCGCAGCCGCTGTTGTGCCAGCTTCAGGAACAACCGCACGGCGTTCTCATCCAGAGCGCGCAAACCTTGCAAACGCAACGTGGGGGGCCGATAAGGCAGTTGGGTACTCATGATGCTTGCCATCCTTCATGGTCAAAAGGTGTGACATTTGTCAGAGACTTTGCGTTTGATCGTAGGTTCTGACCCAAAAGACCGCACCGTGCAGGGTTAAAGCAAGCACTACGCCAAGTCCGTGAAGAACGTGTGTCGATTCAGCGCGTCGAGCGTTGCAGGCCCAGACGCTCACGCAAGCGCCCGATCAAACCCGGCACGGCGGGGGGCGGCGCAGCGGGGGTCAATGGCGCGGGGGCCGTGGCCGTCGGAGTCGGTGCGGGCGGTGGCGATGGTGCTTCACGCCAGTCCAGCAAGCCGGCGGCCTGCATTTGCGCCAGGAACCGCGTGCAGATGGCCGCATCGACATTGCTGAGCCGGATCAGATCCGCCAACCCGAGGTAGCGGGTGGAGAGAAAACTGGCCAAGCGAGCGTAGTAGCGGTGCTGCGCCAAGTGCTGGGCTGCTGGCCAGCGCTTGAGCCGGTAGTGCCTCAGGGTGGGCACTGGCGCGGGCGGTGGCGGCGGCGGTGCGGGTTCCACCGGCGCACTGGGGCGCAGTTGCCGTTCCAGCGCTTGCAGCAGTTCAAGAAAAGCGTCGTATTGCAGCGGCTGGCGCAGGGACAGCCCTCCCTTGGCTGGCGCGGCCTGCTGGCGAGGCAGCACCCACACCACCTGCGTGGGCGGGGCGGGCAAGGTTTCGCCGGGAGGCTGGAGCGACACATCCACCGGATCCGTATTCGAGCACTGCCATGTGTGGCGCAAGTGGGAGGCCGCGAGGCGCAAGAAAATCTGCACCACGGCCTCATCGACACTGCGCAGACCTTGGAGCCGAAGGCGAAGCGGCGAAGACGGTGAGGGAGCCAGTGACATGGATGTGAAAGCCTTGGTTCCTGCGAAAAACGATGAAGGCCCGCACGATAGCGCCCAAGTGCGGTGGGACCACGTGTGATTTCATGGGAATTGCCGGGCTCGCCGGATGTGCTACAGCCCTGCTCCGAGAATGGCAGGATGGGCGCCACTGAAGGTGTCATCACTGTGGAGAATCGTTTCATGCGTGTGCTGTTTGTCGCCGATCCCCTGTCCAGCTTCCAAACTTACAAAGATTCCACCTTCGCCATGATGCGCGAGGCCGCCCGGCGCGGGCACACCCTCTTTGCCTGCGAGCCCGTGAGCCTGCATTGGCAACGTGGTGGGCGGGTCAGCGCCCGGGTGCAAGCCCTCACCTTGACGGGCCGCAGCGGCAAGGGCGTGCGGGATTGGTTCACGGTCGAAAGCGAAACTGTGTGCGCCCTGGCCGAGTTTGATGCTGTGTTGATGCGCAAAGATCCGCCGTTCGACAGCGAATACTTCTACGCCACCCACTTGCTGGAGCGCGCCGAGGCCGAGGGGGCGCGGGTGTTCAACTCACCGCGTGCGCTGCGCGATCACCCGGAAAAGCTCGCCATCCTCGAATTCCCTGAGTTCATCGCGCCCACGCTGGTGACGCGCAGCGCCGACGATGTGCGCGCCTTCCACGCCGAACAGCGCGACATCATTTTGAAGCCGCTGGACGGCATGGGCGGCATGGGCATTTTCCGGGTGAAAGACGATGGCCTGAACCTGGGCGCCATCATCGAAAGCCTGAACCGCGACGGGGCACAAACGATCATGGTGCAGCGCTACCTGCCCGAGATCGTCACCGGGGACAAACGCATTTTGGTGATCGGCGGCGAACCCGTGCCGTTTTGTTTGGCCCGCATTCCGCAAGGCAGCGAGGTGCGCGGCAACCTGGCGGCGGGTGGCAAGGGTGTGGCCCAGCCCATCACCGAGCGCGACCGCGAGATCGCTGCTGCCATCGGCCCCAAGCTGGCGGCACGCGGGTTGATGCTCATCGGGTTGGACGTGATTGGCACGCACCTCACCGAAATCAACGTCACCAGCCCGACGTGTTTCCAAGAAATCACCGATCAAACCGGCTTCGATGTGGCAGCGCGGTTCATTGATGTGCTGGAAGCCGAGGCCAGCCAAGCCTGAGCCCACGCCACCGCCGCTGCCAAATGCGCTGCGGCGGCCCCACGGAGGTCGGCGCCCAGCTCAAACGCTTCACCCCGAATGCCCAACAGCGTGGCCGGTGGCACGGCCACCCCCACCAGCGGGCACGCGGCCAGCACCGCTTCGGGCGACAAGGCATGGCTGGTGAAACTGTGATCGCGCAGCGGCTGCACCGCCCGCACTTCGAACGGCGGCGCGGCGCGCACGCTGGCATCGATGAACAGCACCTGTGAGCGGTGCGCCAGGTCGAGCGCGTGTTCCACCTGCAACTGGTGGTCTTCCAGAAACTCGATCTGGGCGCCCAGCCCGGCATCGTTCGCCCAGGTTTGCAGGGCGTCCAGCGCCAGAGGGCCGAGGGCGTCGTCGCCCCGGCTGCGGTTGCCCCAGGCCAGCACCAGCAACGGGGCGCGTTCGGTTGCGCTGACGGCGGAGTGCATCATCCGGCCAAACTCGGGCGTTGCAGCGTGCCGCCGGGGGCGCGCAACACTTGGTCGCGCAGCGAGCCGTCCGCGTTCACCAGGCTGACTTCCAGCGGCATCTGCCCCAGGGCGTGCGTGGCGCAGGACAGGCACGGGTCATACGCCCGGATCGCCACTTCGATGTGGTTGAGCAAGCCCTCGGTGATGTCGCGGCCATCGAAATCGTCCCGCGCCACGGCGCGCACGGCTTCGTTCATCGCTTGGTTGTTGTGCGTGGTGGAAACGATGAGGTTGCAGTGCGTCACCAAATCGTCCTCACCCACGCGGTAATGGTGGATGAGCGTGCCACGCGGCGCCTCGATGATGCCCACGCCTTCGCCTGGGCGTTCACCAGGCGGCAGCAGCGGGGCCATCATCTCGCCTTCGCGCAAATCGGGGTCTTCCAACAGGGTTTGGATGATTTCGGCGCAGTGCAACACCTCGATCATGCGCGCCCAGTGGTAGGCCAGCGAGCCGCCCACCTGCCGCCCTGCGCCCCAGGCGAGGAAGCGTTGGCGCTCGGCCTCGGCCAGCGGGGTGGGGATGATATCGCACGTCTGCACCCGCGCCAGCGGCCCGACGCGGTACCAACCCGCCTCACGCCCCAGCGTGCGCAGGTACGGGAACTTCATGTAACTCCACGAGCGGGCTTCTTCTTCGATCAGGTCGAGGTAACGCTGATCGTCCACATCGTTCACCAGGCGTTGGCCGGTGGGGTCGATGCAGCGCAGGCGGCCATCGTACAAATCCATCGCGCCATCGTCGGGGCGTACCAGCGACAGGAAGTTGGAATCGAAGGCCGCAAAGCGGTTGTACAGCGCCGGCTCGGCGGCGTGCAATTGGGCGGTGAGGTGGACCGCGTCCAAGGACCATTGCACCATTTGCGCCGCGTCGCCGCGCAATAAACGGTGATCCGCTGGGCTCAAATGCCGGTTGATGCCGCCCGGCACCGAGCCCGTGCCGTGGATGCGCTTGCCCGACGTGGCGCGCACCACTTCCTGGCCAAACTTGCGCAGCAGCACGCCTTTTTTGGCGATGTCCGGGTGGGCCTCGATCACGCCGACGATGTGGCGCTGGCGCACGTCCGAATCAAACCCGAACAGCAAATCGGGCGAACTCAGGTGGAAAAAATGCAGCGCGTGCGATTGCAAAATCTGGCCGTACTGCATCAGCCGGCGCATTTTTTCGGCGCTCGGGGTGAGCTGGGTGACGCCCAACACCCGATCCAGTGCCTTGGACGCCGCCAAGTGGTGCGACACCGGGCAGATGCCGCACAGCCGTTGCACCATCACCGGCACTTCCCAATACGGGCGGCCCACGATGAAGGCTTCAAACCCCCGGAACTCGACGATGTGCAGCCGCGCTTGTTGCACGCGGTTGTCCTCGTCCAGCAGCAGGGTGACTTTGCCGTGGCCTTCCACGCGGGACACCGGATCGATGGCCACGCGGCGCAAGCGTTCCGGATGGGCGGCGGTTTCCAGCGGGAAGGGGGACGATGAGGTGGCAGAGTCAGTCATAGCGGATCGGGCCCGAGGCCAAGCGCGGCGTGCGCCCAGCGATCAAATCGGTGAGGAAGACCCAGAAGCTGTCGGCAGAAGGCGGGCAGCCGGGCAAGAAGTAGTCGATCTGCACCACTTCGTGCAGCGGGCGCACTTGGCGCAGGAGCAGCGGCAATTCCGGGTCGTTGGGGATGGCGCAGCCGGTTTTCAGGCCCTCGCGCTGCTGGTACACCTCGCCCAAGATGTGCGGCAAGCTCATGGCGTTGCGCTGCGCCGGCAGGCCGCCGGTGATGGCACACGCGCCCACGGCCACCAGGGTGTGGCATTGGCGGCGGAAGTCGCGCAGCACCTCGACGTTTTCAGCGTTGCAGAGGCCGCCTTCGATCAACCCCAGGTCGCAGCGGCCCACCTCCTTCAAATCGGTGAGCGGCGAGCGGTCAAACTCCACATGCTCGATGAGTTGCAGGATGCGCTCGTCGATGTCCAGAAACGACATGTGGCAGCCAAAACACCCCGCCAGCGAACAGGTGGCCACTTTGAGTTTGCGCCGAGGCAGCGCCGGGTAAGGCGGCGGGGCGGGCGCGTGGTGCGGGTGGGCGGTGCTCACGTCGGATCCTCCTCGTGGCCTTGGGCGGTGGCTTCTTGGGTGTGGGCGTCGGCGACGCTGTGGCGGTCGTAGCGGCGTTCCCCGATGGGGGTTTCAAAACCCCGGCGCTTGGGCAACAAAGCGCCCACCGGGCAGATTTGCGCTGCCGAGTCGTCCACACTCAGGGCCGAGTCGCCCAGTTTGCCGCTGGGGCTGTTCACCACCAAATGGGCCTCGATGCCGTGGCCGGCGATGGCGAACACGTCTTTGCCGTCTTGCGCTTGGCTGGCGCGCACGCACAGGCCGCACAGGATGCAGCGGTTGTGATCCAGCAGCACATCCGGGTGGCTCGCGTCCACCGGGCGGGCGGGGTAGAACTCCTCGAAGTGCGGACCTTCCATCTCATGATGCGAGGCCGTGGCCTGCAACAAGCAGTTGCCGCTGCGCTCGCAGGATGGGCAAAAGTGGTTGCCTTCCACAAACAACATCTGCAACAGCGCTTTGCGCTGGGCTTGCATCGCCGGGGTTTGGTTTTCCACTTGCAGGCCGGCGGAGGCCAGCGCGGTACACGCGGCGGCTGGGCGGCCATTCACCTTGATGCTGCACAGCCGGCACGAGCCGTGCGGATGCATCCCCGGATGCCAGCACAGGTGCGGGATGTAACGCCCCACGCGGTGCGCCGCTTGGAGGACGGTGTCGCCGGGGGTGAAGGGCACCTCCTCGCCATCGAGCGAGAACGTGGTGGCCGGTTGGCTGGAGTTGGTGTAGCGCGTCATGGGTGCCAGGCCGGGTCGTCGGTTTGGGGCAGGTGGGCGTGGGTGTCGGTGCGACCGGTGAGGATGCGGGCATCGGCCAACTCGGCATCCAGATCGAAGCCGGGCACGAAGTGCAGCGAGGTCAAGCGCCGCTCATACGCCGGGCGGAATTTGGCGATGGTGTCGCGCAGCGGGTTGCATGCCGCCGCGCCCAAACCGCAGTGGGTGGTGGCGTGCATGAGCACGTCGAGCTGTTGAAGCTGCTCCACGTCCATGCGCGAGCCTCGGCCCGCCGCGAGTTTGTCCAGTTGGCGCACCACCAGCTCGGTGCCGACGCGGCAGGGCGTACAAAACCCACAGCTTTCATGGGCGAAGAAGTGGGCGAAGTTGCGCGCCACCTCGAACATGTCCCGCGAGCGGTTGAACACCATCAGCGCGCCGGCGGTGGGCACGTCTTCAAACGCGATGCGCCGGCCAAACTCCATCGCCGACAAGGTCGTGCCCGAAGGGCCACCGACTTGCACCGCTTGGGTGTCCGACGCGCCGCAGTCTTCGAGCATCTGCGCCACGGGCGTGCCGAAGGGGTATTCGTAGAGGCCGGGCCGGGTGCAATCGCCCGAAATCGAGTGAATTTTGCTGCCGCTGGATTTGCGCGTGCCCATCGCCGCCCACCACGCGCCGCCCTTGGCCAGAATGTGTGCGGCGGCGCAAAAGGTTTCGACGTTGTTCACCGTGGTCGGGTGGCCGAGATAGCCATGTTCGACCGGGAAGGGCGGTCGGATGCGCGGCGTCCCACGCTGGCCTTCGAGCGATTCGATCAGCGCCGATTCTTCGCCGCACACGTAGGCGCCGGCACCGAGGTGGATCTCGATGTCGAAATCAAACCCCGCTTGGCCGAGGATGTTGGCGCCGAGCAAACGTTGCTCACGCCGCCGTGCCAGCACCGCTTCGAGCGATTCGAGCAGGTAGCGGTACTCGCCGCGCAGGTACAAAAACCCTTGGCGTGCGCCGATGGCCCAGGCAGCCACCGTCATGCCTTCGAACACCAAATCGGCGTGGCGGGTGAGCAGCACGCGATCTTTGAAAGTGCCTGGTTCCCCCTCGTCGGCATTGCACACGACGATGTGTTGTTCCCCCGGCGCATCGCGGCACAGCGCCCACTTCAGGCCGGTGGAAAACCCCGCGCCGCCGCGCCCGCGCAGGCCCGAAGCTTCGACTTCTTCCAAGGTCAAACGCGGCCCCCGCGCCACCGCCGACGCCAACGCCGAACCCGGCGCGAGCGACTCGCCCAGCAGCGGGCCGGGGCGGCGGATGTTGTCGGCCACCTGCTGCCACTCGGCGGGCCATTCGGTGGCGGGCACGCGGGCTTCGATCAAACGGGCGATTTCATCCACCCGCGCCTCGTCGAGCCGGGTGACGACTTGGTGGTGATTCACCAGCAGCGCCGGCCCCTGATCACCCAACCCCGTGCATGACGTGGTGGTGACGCTGACGCGGCCATCGTGGCGCGTTTGACCGGGGCGAACGTGCAGGCGCAGGCACAGCCGTTCCAGCAGGGCTTGGTTGCCCAACATGCGGTCGGTGATGTTGTCGGAGAACAGCAAGCGGTACTCGCCCACCGGCTGGGTGTGGAAGAAGCGGTAGAAGCTCGCCACACCTTCGACATCGGCTTGGCTGCGCTGCAACGCATGGGCGAGCTGGGCCAGCACGTCACGCGGGAGCCAGCCGAGTTCGGCTTGCAGTTCGCGCAGCATTTGCACCAGGCGATGCGGCACGGCGCCGTGGCGTGCCAAGGTGCGCTCAACCGCCTGGCGAACGCTGGCGGGAGCCGATGGGGGGGCCATGGTCATGGGCAGTCTCAACCTCGGGCTTGGAGGTCACCATGCTGCCCACTTTGGCGCCCATTGACCACGGTAAAACGCCGGTTTTACGGGTTGATTTGACTTAGGTCTGACGTCGCCCGTGAGGACGGGCTCAGTCAAACAGGTCACTCAACCACGACTTGCGCTTGTAGTTGCCGTGGCGGTGCTCGTGGTAGTCCGAGTCGGCGAAATCCCGCCGTCCGTGATAGGGCTGAGCTGGGGGCTGTTGCGGTGGGTACGCCGGCGGCGGTTGAAAGTTCTGGTAACCCTGATAGGCCGGCGGTGCCGGGGGCATCGGCTGGGTTTGTGGCGCAGCGGGCAGGGCGTTCGTGCGCGGGGCGGTTTCGTGCTGGGCCGAGGCGGCGATGATTTTGTCCAGCTCGCCGCGATCCAGCCACACGCCTCGGCATTTGGGGCAATAGTCGATCTCGACGCCTTGGCGCTCGGTCATCACCAAGGTTTGGTCGGGGCAAACGGGGCAGCGCATGTAAAGCTCCTGGGGGTGAAAAGGCCGGACACCCATGTCCTGCGGTTGGGAGCCCTGGCGTGGGCCACAAGTTCCCCGCCGAACTGCACCGACAATCCCGCCCCATGGCACTCATCACCCTGCAAAACGCCCATCTGGCCTATGGCCACGTCGCCCTTCTGGACGGCGCCGATTTCTCCCTGGAAACCGCTGAGCGCGTGGCGCTCATTGGCCGCAACGGCGCGGGCAAATCCTCGCTGCTGAAAATTTTGGCCGGGTTGGAAAGGCCCGACGATGGCGAAATGCAGGTGCAAGGCAGCATCCAGCGTTACTACGTCGCCCAGGAACCGACCTTCACCACCGGCGCCAGCGTGTTTGACACCGTGAGCGAAGGCGTGGCCGAAGCCAAAGCGCTGCGCGAGCGTTTCGAAAGCCACGCCCCCGGCGAAGACCTGGACGCGCTGCAAACCCGCCTGGAAGCGCTGGATGGCTGGAATTGGGAGCGCCGCGTCGAAGAAACGCTGCAACGCCTGAACCTGAACGCCGAGGCGCTGGTGGCGCAGCTCTCGGGTGGCATGAAAAAGCGCGTGGCTCTGGCTCGCGCCCTGGTGTCCAACCCCGAAGTGCTGCTGCTGGACGAGCCCACCAACCACCTCGATTTGGACGCCATCACCTGGCTGGCCGAGCTGCTGCGCAACTTCAAGGGCTCGGTGCTGCTCATCACCCACGACCGGGCGTTTTTGGACATGGTGTCCACGCGCATCATCGAGTTGGATCGGGGGCAGTTGCGCAGTTATCCGGGCAACTTCAGCCAATTTCAGGCCGCCAAGGAGCGCGAACTGGCCGCCGAAGCGCTGGCCAATGCGCGTTTCGACAAGCTGTTAGCGCAGGAAGAAGTGTGGATTCGCAAAGGCGTGGAAGCCCGCCGCACCCGCAGCGTGGCCCGCGTGCAGCGCTTGCACCAGTTGCGCAACGAGCGGGCGGCGCGGCGCGACCAAGTGGGCAAAGTGCGGTTGGAGATCGACCGGGGCAGCCTCTCGGGCAAGCTGGTGGCCGAGCTGGAGCAGGTGCGCAAAGGCTTTGGCGAGGGGCCGGTGTTGGTGGAGGGCTTCAGCACCACCATCGTGCGTGGCGACAAAATCGCGCTGGTCGGCCCCAACGGCGTGGGCAAGACCACGCTGTTGAAGATGATCCTGGGCGAGCTGGCGCCGGACGGCGGCGAGATCCGCACCGGCACGAATCTGCAAGTGGCCTACTTCGACCAGATGCGCGAGGTGCTCAACCCCGAAGCCACGCTGGCCGACACCATCAGCCCCGGCAGCGAGTGGATCGAGATCGGCAACGGCCGCAAGCACGTCATGAGCTACTTGGGGGACTTTTTGTTTTCGCCGGCGCGGGCGAATTCGCCGGTGAAAAGCCTCTCGGGCGGTGAGCGCAACCGCTTGCTGCTGGCACGTTTGTTCGCTCGCCCCGCCAACGTGCTGGTGCTGGATGAGCCGACCAACGATCTGGACATCGAAACCCTGGAGCTGCTCGAAGAACTGTTGGCCGACTACCCCGGCACGGTGTTCCTGGTGAGCCACGACCGGCGTTTTGTGGACAACGTTGTCACCAGCATCATTGCCTGGGAAGGCGACATGCAGCCCGGCCTGTGGCGCGAGTACGAAGGCGGCATCGAAGATTGGCTGGTGCAGCGCGAGCGCACGCGCATCGCCCAGGCGGCAGCGGCCAAGGCGGCGCAAGCGGCAGTGGCACCAACGCCGGCCCCTGCGCCCGTGGCGGCCGCGCCGGTGCCGGCGCCGGCCAAACGCAAACTCAGCTACAAAGAACAGCGCGAGCTGGACGAGCTGCCCAGCCGCATCGAAGCGATGGAAAAAGAGCAGGCTGTGCTGGCGGCGTTGCTCAATGGCAGCGAGTTGTACAGCCAGGGCGCGGCCCGCATCACCGAAGTCACCGCACGTCATGCGCAGCTCGATGAGGAGCTGCTGCTGGCGTTGGAGCGGTGGGAGGCGTTGGGGAGTCGGTGAGGAGGGGCGTCATGCCGCGTGGGTTTTCACCCACTCACGCATGGCGTCGTTCACCCGTGTTTGCCAGCCCTTGCCGGTGGCTTTGAGAGCGTCCAGCACATCGGCATCAAAGCGGATGGTGGTGGGTTTTTTGAGCGGGCGTTGCGCCGGTGGGCGCCCGAGGCGTGCCAAGGGTTTGACCGCTTGCCATTGGCCATCGGTCAGGGGAAGTGCGTCCGGGTCTTCCATGGCCGCAGCCGTGATGCGTGCGTCGTCCTCGGGCGTGGGCATTTCCACCAAGCGCCCGGATTTAGTCTTGACCAACATAGCGGTTCACCTCTCTTGAATTGGCTTTGCGCAGGCTGATGATGCGCCGCCCCTCAGGGCGATCCACGAAAGCGACGAAGAACAAGCGTACCCCCATCAAAACCAGAGCACTTTGGCGAGGCTCGCCATAGTCACGGCGTGTGTCGGGCCACACCAGCGCCGAATCCCATTCCAGTTGTGCCGCCAGTGCCAGTGAAACACCGTGCTTGGCGATGTTGGCAGCGTCTTTGGTGAGATCGAAGCGGAAGTTCATCGACATTATTGTAGTAACAATAATTCATAGAGTCTGTGAATGCAAACACCGCACCAAGACGCCACGCCAACGCACAATGCCACAGCATTGAACTGTGGATGTCCGCCATGAACGCCCCCCTCGATCTCCCCCTCCACGCCGCCACCCTCAACCCCTTCATCGCCCAAGCCTGGCGCGAGCGCATCACCCCCGCGCTGGTGGACTACATCGCCATCCCCGCCAAAAGCCCGATGTTCGATGCGGACTGGCAAGCCCACGGCCTCATCGACCGCGTGGTGCGCGATGCGGCCACCTGGGTCGAATCCCGCAAAGTACCGGGCCTGACGCTGGAAGTCTTGCGCCTCGAAAGTCGCACCCCCGTGCTGTTTTTTGAGGTGGAAGCCACCCAAAGCGTGCCCACCGGCGCGCAAGCGCCCACCATCCTCATCTACGGCCACCTCGACAAACAACCCGAGTTCAGCGGCTGGCGCGCCGATCTCGGCCCGTGGACGCCCAAAATCGACGCCGGCAAACTCTATGGCCGAGGCGGCGCCGACGATGGTTACGCCATCTACGCCGCTGTCAGTGCCATTGAAGCCGTCAAGGCGCAAGGGGCGCTGCACCCGCGCATCGTCGGGTTGATCGAAACCTGCGAAGAATCCGGCTCGTTCGATCTGCCGATCTACTTGGAGGCGCTGCGGCCCCGTCTGGGCGAAGTCAGCCTCGTGGTGTGCCTGGATTCCGGCGCTGGCAACTACGACCAGTTGTGGCTCACCACCAGCTTGCGCGGCAACGTCACCGGCACACTCAAGGTCGAGGTGCTCACCGAGGGCGTGCATTCGGGCGACGGCAGTGGCTTGGTGCCGTCCAGCTTCCGCGTGCTGCGCCAAGTGCTGGATCGGCTGGAGGATGCGCGCAGCGGCCATCTGTTGCCCGGTGCGTTCCATTGCGAAATTCCGGTCGAGCGGATCGACCAAGCGAAAGTGGCCGCGCAGGCGTTGGGCGAATCGGTCTGGAAAAATTACCCCTGGGCCTGTGGTGCCGATGGTGGGCTGACCCTGCCGGTGAGTGACGATCCGGTCGAACTGCTGCTCAACCGCACCTGGCGCCCGACCCTCAGCATCACCGGGGTGGATGGCATTCCGCCCCTGGCGCAAGCCGGCAACGTGCTGCGCCCGTTCACCGCGTTCAAGCTGAGTTTGCGCCTGCCCCCGCTGATCGAAGGCCACGAAGCCGCCGTGAAGCTGAAAACCTTGCTGGAGGACAACGCGCCTTACAACGCCCGCGTCACCTTCGAGCCGGATGGTCGGGTGGGCGCTTGGGGTGCGTCCGGTTGGAACGCGCCCACGCTGGCACCGTGGCTGGAACGGGCGATGGATGCCGCCTCACGCCAGCATTTCGGCGCGCCGCTGGGTTACATCGGCCAAGGCGGCACCATCCCGCTCATGAACCTGCTGCAACAAGGCTTCCCGCAGGCGCAAATGATGGTGTGCGGCGTGCTCGGGCCGAAAAGCAACGCCCACGGCCCGAACGAGTTCCTGCATCTGGACTACGCCGAGCGCCTCACCGCGAGCGTGGCCCAGGTGATCGCGGCCCATCCTTGAGGCGCCAGGCGGGCAGCGTCTCAAAGGTGTTGAACTCGCCTTCCAGCGCCCATTGCCGTTGCGCCTTGGCGCTGCCTTGCAAAAAGGTTTGGCAGCGGGCCGACGGGCGCGGCGCCCCCAGCGTGTCACCGGCGCAGGCCAGGGCGGGGCGGGCTTGGGCCGCGTCCCGCCACAGGCTCTCCCCCGGCAAGAAGCTGTAACTCAGGCTGTTGCGCGAGAGCTGCTTGAGCTGGCGATAACCCAGCCCATAACCTTGGGCAGCACGCTGGTATTCGTGGCTCAAATCGATGCGCGAAACCCCTTCATCGTCCGACGCCAGCACCACGGGCACGCCTGCCGCCAGGTAATCCGGCAAGGGATGATCCGCGCCTTTGATGCCGAGGATCACATCGTTGCTCGTCAAACAAATCTCGGCGGCAACGTCGCGGGCCTTCATGCGTTGCAGCAGGCCAGCGGCATCGTTTTCGTAGCCCAACGCCACCGCATGGCCGATGCGGTGCGCCCCCGCCACCTCCACGGCTTCGCGGATGTGAAAGCGCAAGGCTTCCGGTGGCACCAGGCCCAGCGTCAACTCTCCGGCATGCAAGGCGATGCGCACCTGCGGGTGTTGCCGCCCTAAGAAACCGATCATGCGCATGTGCAGCGAATAGTCGCGCAAGGCCACCGCATCGTCTTCCGGCGCCACCAGGTTGATGCCAACCACCCGCGCATCGGTCGCCGCGATTTCGAAGGCGTACACCAGTTGCGCAAACACCTGCTCAGGCGGGCCCGTGCGCGTCGTTTGCTGCAACCACCGCACACTCACCGCGCAGCCGGCTTGCGGTTGAGCTTGGCCACAGGCTTGGCGCTGGGCGTAAGCCGCGTCCAACTGATCCAGCGCTTGACGCCCCAGCGGGAGCTGGTCGCGCATTCCGTTGTCCAGCAGCCAGGCGCGGTGGCGTTGCAGTTCGGTGTCGTCTTGCCAAGTCAGCGCGGCGGGGCTGGCGGCTTGGGCCAAGCGGGTGCCCAGCTCGCGCACCGGTTTGCCCTGCAAGGTGGTCATCAGCTCCAGATGCTGAATGTGCTGGCTGGCGGCCCGCTCGGTCACCTCGATCAGCATGTTCACGTTGGCATCGGGTGCTTCGCCCGCTTTGCCGAAGATGCGGAAGCTGTCAAAAAACTGATCGTGGCCCGAACGCCCCGCAAACGCCAGGTTGCGCGTGGACATGCGATCCACCAGCGCCGCCCGATCCGCCGCCGACAAATCGCTCACCCGCACCACGCCGGGGGACGTGTCGCAGGGCGGTTTGATCAGATCGCGGGGGCTGAGTTGGGCGCAGTAGCCCGCCGCAGCGGCCCACGCCAGGTAACTTTCGGCGTACACCGCCCCGCTGAGGTGGGAGTGCAAGTCCGCCCCTTTGGGCAGGCGCTGCACGAATTGGCGCACCAGGGTCGGACGCTGTTGGTGCGCGTCGAACCAAGCGGCGGTGCGGGCGGTGTCAGCGGGGGCGGCGTGGCCGACCCCGGACAGGGTGGCGATCAATGCGGTCAGCAGGCCGCGACGCAGCGGTCGGAGAGCAGCGGTCGGTGGAAGCATGGTCAGGGCGAGGTCACGAGGGTGAAGCGTTGTACGCCATCTTCGCCTCGCAGCGGGCGCAATTCGCCGGCCAGCCATAACCAGTTGACATGCGCCACCGCCTCCGGCAACGCAAAGCGGAGCTGGTAGGCGTCCAGCGGGCGCTTGAACAGCACGTCGAGCAACTCGGCGGCGCTGTGCGGACGTTGGGCGCAGGCTTGGCGGACGTCGTCCAAGCGCTCGGCATGATGGGCGTGCAGCTCGGCGATGCGCCCGTGCAACCCGGTGAACGGCAGCCCGTGGGAGGGCAGCACCCAGGCGCTGTCGGGCACGCGGGTGCGCAGGGTGTCGAGGGAATCGAGGTACCCGCGCAGCGCGTCCGCCTCCGGCTCCAGATCGGTGACGCTGACATTGCTCGAAATGCGCGGCAACACCATGTCGCCCGAAATCAACACGTCCAGCGCCGCGCAGTGCAGCGAGATGTGTTCAGGCGCGTGGCCCCGCCCGACGATGCATTGCCAATCGTGCGCGCCGATGCGCAGCGTCAGCCCATCCGCCAAGCGGCGGAAGCTTTCCGGCACAGCGGGCACCATGCGCGTGTAGCCATTCGGGTCGGTGCGCAGGGCGTGCAGCAGGGCTTCGTCCTGAATGCCGTGCTGGGCGAAAAATGCGGCGGTGCGTTCCCCGCCGTAGCCGGTGCGCTCCAGCCGTGCCAAGCGGGCGGTGAGCCAATCGGTGGCGCTGATCCACAGCCGGCACGCCTGCGTCGGGGTGCTCCAGCGGCGGCACAGCCAATCGGCCAACCCCAGATGATCCGGGTGCATGTGGGTGACGATCACCCGCAAAATCGGCCAGCCCCGCAGCGCCGGATGGGCGAACACCTGTTCCCAGGCTTGCTGCACGGCGGGCAGGGCGATGCCCGCATCCACCACCGCCCAACCCGGTTGGCCGGTGTCGGAAACGTCCTCGATCAGCCACAGGTTGATGTGGTCCAGAGCGAAGGGCAACATCATGCGCAACCACAGCACGCCGGGCGCGACGGTCAGCACCTCCCCCGTGGCGGGCAGGCGATCTTCCAGGGGATAACGCAAGGGAGCGAGGGGTTGCAACATGGTCGGCTCGATTCTGGGTCGGACAGGGGGAAGCCCGATCCTCGCCAGACCCGCAAACCCGTTCTGTCACCGGGGGGACGCTGCCGCGCAGTTCCCCGCCCTCAGAACGCCAACCGGTGGGACTGGATGCGCAACAGCCCGTCAAAAATCAGCGTTTCGACCAGCTCGTGTTCCATGTCCAGATAGGGCGCGACTTTCCAGCCGGCCCCGCCCGTCATCAGCACCAGCGGGGATTCGCCGCCGCTGCGCGTGGCCAAGTGGCGGCGCATGCGCTCGATCGCACCCGTGATGGCGTAGGTGCCGCCACTGGTCAGCGCGTCCGACGTGTTGGCGGGGAAGGGCACGACTTCGCCGGTCGGCACGCGCAGACCCGCCGTGCCGTTTTCCAGCGCGCGCAGCATGATGCCGTGGCCGGGCAGGATCAGCCCGCCGAGGAAACGCCCGTCCCGGTCGATGGCATCGACGGTGACCGCCGTGCCAATCATCACCACCAGCACCGGTCGCGCTGGGCCACGGGCCAGCACAT
This sequence comes from Vitreoscilla filiformis, assembly GCF_002222655.1. Taxonomy (GTDB): domain Bacteria; phylum Pseudomonadota; class Gammaproteobacteria; order Burkholderiales; family Burkholderiaceae_C; genus Ideonella; species Ideonella filiformis. The sequence continues at coordinate 1,575,972 of NZ_CP022423.1, forward strand.
GGCCGCGTGCGCCGATCAGCGCCACCCAGCGATCCGAGCCCAAGCGCATCGGATGGTCGTAGCCGTTGGTCACGCCGGCTTCGTGCGCGGTGGACACGACCCAACGCGGCTCCACGTCCCACAGCTCCAACTGCTGCTCGACGCGGCGGCGCACGGCTTCGCCGGCCACCACGCATCCGAGCACGCTGCTCGGGGCGCTCAGGTGACGCCAGTCTTGTTCGGCCAGTTCGTCGATGGTTTCAAGGAAAACGGCGCCGTGCGCCAGCACGGCGGCCCCGGGTTGTGGGCTGGCGTAATGCGCCCATTTCAGGCGCGTATTGCCGATGTCTATGGCCAGGAACGTCATGAGCGCGCAGCGTAACAGGAAGTGACGAAACGCTGGGGCTCAAGCCCGCCGCAAGATCCACGCATTGACCATCCCATCGAGTAGGGGGTGGCGCGTGGTGATCCAACCTTCGACCGTGACATCGGCGAGTTGCACCGCCCGCCACGGGCGACGTGTGGCCGCCCACAGCCACATCACCCAAGCATCGGTGCCCAAGCGATAGCGCTGGCGGTAAGCAGCGGCGTTGCCGAGCGTGAAACTGGCGTCTGGTTCGATGAGCAGCAGCGCCCCGTCCGGGCCCAAGCTGGTGAGGAGTTGATAAAGCGCCGCTGGCCGATCCGGCAGCACCGCCAGCAGCGATGCGGCGGAGACCACATCGGCGTACATCAAGCGCCCCAGCATGTCCAAGCCGCCTTGCATGAATTCCACCGCAGGCCCGCCCTGCGGCACAAAACCCGCCACCGAACGACGGGCTTGGCGGATCATGGCCGGATCGATGTCCACCCCGGTGGCGTGGTAGCCGTGGGCGGCGGCCAAGCGGGTCACCAAACCGGGCCCGCAGCCCATGTCCACCCAGACGTGACGGCCATCACTCGGGGGCAGCAATTGAACGGCCCGTCGGTGCAGATCCTCATAGAACCCAGCGGCTTGCACGCGGGCAAAGAGTTTGGCCGTCCACCACCCCATGGCTGTGGCCTTATTCGCTGGGGTTGGTTCCGAGTTTGCCGCTGACCCAACGTTGCAGCATGGCCGGTGTGCCTTCGTCCATCACCATTTGCTCGCGGCGGCACAGGTTGATGAGGTTGCCCACCAGACGGTAGGACAAGGTCGGCACATCGTCTTCGCCCTTGCCGAACTCGTGGCCACACAGCAGCAGGCCGCGCAGCACCCAGTTCACGTCCTCGCGGCTCACGGACAACCCGGCTTCGCGGCAGCGGTCGCGCACCCGTTTGCCGGTTTCGCTCAATTGGAAGGGATGTTCGGCTGCATCGGCCACCACGGCATCGAGCAAGCCCCGGAAGTCACGCGGGGACAGCAAGGGCACGCCCGTGGTGTCATGCACCAAGCGAATCATGGCCATGGTGGGACGATCCAGGCCCCAGCCGCTGTCGGGCACCACGGGCGAGAACACCAGGGGGCGCAGGCTGTGGCGATCGGGGTCGAACAAATGGCCGCCTGAACCACTCCAGTCCAGCACATAGGGCGCCAGATCGAGCGACTCCATGAAGCGGCGGAAACCATGGTGGCCGCACCACTCCGGCGAGATGCCCGGGTAGTCGGCCATCAGTTTGGAAGCCAGCCGTGCGCAAGGCACGGCCCAATCCGAGCGGGCCACTTCGTTGCGCAAGCGTTCGGTGATTTCCGCCACGTCAAAACCTGGAGGGGGCGGCGCTGCTGCGTCCGTAGCGGTGAAGAAGGGCTCGGTTGGCTCTCCGATGGCAACTGACGGAGCCACCATCGCAGGCGTGGGGGCTGAGATGGGGGCAGGATGGATGGCGTTGGGGTCTTCCACGTCGGCAAAGCCCAGCGCATCGCGCACGAACGCATCCGGGTCGATCAGCAAATCCGCCGAAGCGCGGTAGGCCGCCGAGGGGAAACCCACCGCCAACACCGTGGTGCGCCGATCCCAGCGCCGCAATTTGCGCAGCACCGGTGTGAAGTCCGCATCGGCAGAAAAAACGATGAACTCGTCGTAGTGGACTTGGTGCTGGAGCAGATCGACCATGTCCAGCACCATGTGAATGTCGGTGCTGGTTTTGCCTTGATGGGTCATGGCCGGGCAGTCGATGATCTCGAAGCCAGCATGGTTGAAACTGGCCCGGAATGTTTGAAAAACTTGCGGGTTCAGGTAGACGCGGCGCACCAGCAAGCGCCGTCGGGCGTTGGTTTGTGCGTGATCGGGCAGTTCGAGGGTTTGGAGTAGCCACTCAACCCAACGCATGGGTTGGCGGGCAAACCGCTCAGCGATGGCCGGGTCCAGCTTGCGCAGCCCGGAATGAACGTTATCAAAATCAACAAACAGAGCAGATTTCATCAGAAGCCTTGATGTGAGGAGGCGATTCTGCCGGCAGCCTGCCTGGCGTGTCGGCCTGTCCGTGCAGATGGGGCTTGTTCAGCCCCATCGGGTGGAGGCACTGACTTGAATGATGCCTGTTTGTGCGTCGTTCGGTTCGCTTTCCTGGGGGGCTTCCGGGGCGCTGAGCACGTGTTCGATGAGCTCACCCCATGCGCCTTGTTCGCCTTGGCGCAAGGCTTGTTCGCGCAGGGCCACCAGTTCGTCGAGGGAGCGTCCGAGGCGATCGGTGGCGCGCTGGGTGGGAGCCTCCGTGCCGGCGGGTTCCGGCGTCTGAATGTGGCTGGCCGCCCGCTGCACCACCGCGTGATAAATCTGTGACACCCGCGACGGTGTCACATTCAGCGAGCGCGCCAGTTCGGTCGGACTCAGGCCGACGCCCAGGTAAGCATCGATCACCAGCCGATCACGTTCCGGCAATTCGGTAAAAAAGCGCTCCAGCCGGCGCAGCACGATGGCGGTGTCCACCCGGGCTTCGACCTCGTCTTGCTCGGTGACGGGGGTGTGAAGGTGGGTGCGTGCGATGTCATCGTCCTCGGTGCCCGCTTGTTGCAGGTGCTGACGACCGAGCTGTTCGGCGCGCAGCAAGTCGCTGATGTGCTGCGTGGACAGTTGTGTCAACTCGGCCAGTTCGGCCAATCCGGGCTCGCGGCCGTGGGTGGCGCGGAAACGGTCTCGGGCGATGTCAAGGGCTTTGAGCTTGCGCCGATCGCCGCGTGAGAGAAAGTCCATTTGCCGCAGCTCGTCCAGCATGGCGCCTTTGACCCGCATGCGGGCGTAGCGGACAAACTCCTCGTGCGCAGCAGGGCTGTCCCGATCCTCCGGCCATCGGAAGGTGACGGCGGCCTGTGCCACAGCAATCAGGCCAGCTTGAATCAGGTCGGCCCGCTCGACGTTGGCCGGCAACCGTCGCGCCAGCGCTTGCGCCTGCTGCCGTACCCAGGATTGGTTCTTGGCGATCAGAACCGAGGGGACGCCTTGCATAGAAATCATGTAATCAATGGTAAAGAATCTTGCCCTTGTATAAATCCAAAGCCCTGAATAATCGGCCAACCTTCTTAGGGAAGCCGTGGCTACGGGAATCCCTGGGGGCGCAGCGTCAGCCCGCAGCAATGCGTTTCACATAGCCTAGGAGAATTGGCCTGTTCCTCCGGGCCATTTTTGGAGACCCCCCTCATGAGCGTATCTCGCGAAGTTTTTGTGGTTGGCGCAGCCCGTACCGCCATTGGCACCTACGGCGGCACCCTGAAAGACATCCCTTTGGCCGATCTGGCCACCTTGGCCGTCAAGACCGCCATCGCCCGCAGCGGTGCCCCGGCAGACAGCATCGGACACCTCGCCATGGGCACCGTGGTGGTGACCGAGCCGCGTGACGCCTACCTGAGCCGCGTGGCTGCCGTCAACGCGGGCATTCCCAAGGAAACCCCGGCTTTCAACGTCAACCGCCTGTGCGGCTCGGGCTTGCAGGCCATCATCTCTGCATCGCAAGCCATTTTGTTGGGAGATTGTGAACTGGCCGTGGGCGCGGGCGCCGAGGCCATGAGCCGTGGCGGCTACCTCATGCCGACCCAGCGTTGGGGCTCGCGCATGGGCGACGCCCAGATGCTCGATCTGATGACCGGCGCACTGCACGACCCGTTCCACAAGATCCACATGGGCATCACCGCTGAAAACGTGGCGGCCCAATTCGGTATCAGCCGGGAAGACCAAGACGCGCTGGCCGCCGAAAGCCACCGCCGCGCCAGCGCGGCCATCGCCGAAGGCCGCTTCAAGGAGCAGATCGTTCCGGTGGAAATCGTCACCCGCAAGGGCACCACGCTGTTCGACACCGACGAGCACGTCAAGGCGAGCACCACCGTGGAATCGCTGGCCAAAATGAAGCCGGCCTTCAAGAAGGATGGTTCCGTCACCGCTGGCAACGCGTCCGGTTTGAACGACGGCGCTGGCGCTGTGGTGCTGGCTTCTGGTGAAGCGGTCAAGAGTGGCAACCTCAAGCCGCTGGGCCGTTTGGTGGCTTACGCCCACACCGGTGTGGAGCCGACCATCATGGGCATTGGCCCGGTGAGCGCTTCGCGTGCGGCCCTCAAGCGCGCTGGCCTGACGGTGGCGGACATGGACGTGATCGAGTCCAACGAAGCCTTTGCCGCCCAAGCTTGCGCCGTGGTGAAGGAGCTGGGTTTGGATCCGGCCAAGGTCAACCCGAACGGTTCGGGCATCTCGCTGGGCCACCCGATCGGTGCCACGGGCGCGGTGATCACCACCAAGGCGCTGTATGAATTGCAGCGCATCGGTGGCCGTTACGCCCTGGTGACGATGTGCATCGGCGGCGGCCAAGGCATCGCGGCGATCTTCGAGCGCTGCTGATCAGTCGGCTTGCGCCCGGTGACGGGCGCAGGCGTACACCGACACCCAGCGCCCCTGATCGTCGTCCTGCACGTGATGATCTGCCCCCGGGGCGGGGGCGTACAGTGACACCAAAATGAAATCCAGCGCACGGTCTTTGCAGGCCGTGCGCAGGTGGATGTCACTGGGGTTGAAATCGTTGGGCGCTTCCAGTTGGGAGCGCAGGGCGTAGAGTATGGCGACGCGTTCCTCTGGCGTCGGTGCTTGGGGCAAGTCCAGAGGGGCGCCAATCAGGCCAGACTGGACAAAGCTGCGCATCCGTTGCTCAAACAGCAGGGCAGCGTCTCGGACAAACAATCCGTTCGGCCCCTGAATGGCAGCGATGTACTGGGCGCGATGCAAGTCAAACCACGTTTGATGGGTTTGGCCGATCCACTGCACCACGGCGCCCTCAGGAATGATTCGGCGCAGTTGATGGGCTTCGCGCCATGCCGGGCGGGCCTGTTCGAATTGGTGCCACACCACGTGGCCGCCGACCCACAACGGCAGGGTGCAACCCAGCAGAGGCAGTGCCCACAGCGTCCGCGCACGGGGCCACCACAGCGGCAGGGCCAACACCAGCGTCAAGGCCAGTGTCAGGGCGGAGGTCTGCGCCAGGGCCACCCAGGTGGGTTCGACCATCGGTGGCACAGGCAGCGCGGCGCGACGGGTGAACCAAGCTGGGATGTGGGGCAGCCAAGCCATGATGGCCAAAGCCACAGCAGCCAGGGGCAGCAAACGCCGGGCCATGGGGATGTGGCGGGCTGACGCCTGAACCTGGGGCCAACTCAATGCCACACCGGCCCACACCAGCCAAGCGGTGGCCACGTGCTGCGCCAGCATGCCACTCATCACCAAGAGCACAGCCGCCCCATTCACCCGATCCCAGGTGCGCCAAGCGGGCAAACTGCTCAACCACAGCGCGGGGGCCAACAACTGGCACAGCCACAGCACCCGCCACAGTTGGAGCTGCACGCCCAGGACGTTCTGTGTCAAGCAAGCCCCGATCCACAAGCCGAGCATCAGCCCCATCAACGCCAGCAGGTGGCGGGCCAGCCGGCGCAGCCGAGCGTCTGGATGTGCCGTGGCGCTGTGCAGCAGCAGGGCCGCCAGGCCACTGACCTTGAGCAGCGTCAGCGCCGACCAGTGTTGAACCAAGATGTAGCCGACCAGCGTATCCACCACCGTCCACCAATGGGGGTCGAAGGTGAGCGTCAGACGATCCAGAGGGGGGATTCCGAGGGCAGCGCCCAGCCCCAGCCCCGCCATGCCGAGCGCCATGCCGATGTGCCGCACACGCGGGCGCGATTGCAGCAGCATGAAGAGAGATGAGATAAACCACCAAACGGCACGCGATAAATCCGGATGACCTCGGATGAAATTGGCAGTTCTCGGATGGAGTGTGTGAAATAACTTTCAGCCGGTGAAAATGAAAAAGGGCGGCCAACTTTGCCGCCCTTTTGCTTTGCCCGCCTGAGCATTACAACGGGAACTGCCCTTGCCGTTCATCCATCGGCGGCAATCCTTGCTCTTTGCGCACTGCGTCCATGGTGTCGCTCAGCAGTTCATACAGGTAGGTTTCGGTCAGACCGTACTCTTGTGCCAGCTCTTCGACCCGGCGCGACGAGAACGGGCGAGCGGTAGGGCTTGGTTGACTGTACGCATTGAGAATGGCGCGATTCCGTGCGCTGAGAGGCTTGGTCAGGTCGATGGCTGCGGGGATGTACAGGTGAGTGCGAGCGTACATGTTGCACATCCCCACTGCGATTTCTCGCCCAATGGTCGTAGCAGTGTCTGGCGCCATACCGCGATCAGTCAGTACTCGGGCTGCCACGGCCGTCAAGTTCTCAATGAACAGATACGGCTTTTTGCGAGTCATGCCGCCACCTCAATCGGCTTGGCCTTGCGGATGGGCGTTGCCAGTGGCTTAGCAATCGCCTCATCCACCTTGCGCCCCAGCGCTGCGCTGGCGCTTTGCCATGCGCGCCACCACGGCGCCCAACTGGCGCTGTTAGCCGCACGTTCGGCGAACACCAATGCATCACGGTAGGCGGGAGGGTCTTGGCGCATCGTCGGGTTTTCCAAGGCGGCACGCATCTTGGCAACATCGGCGCTCATCGGGCGCACAGCCCAGAACTTCAGCGCTTCAATCACGTCGGACTTTTGCTGTGACGTGAGCCAGTGCAGATCTTCGACCCCGACTTGACGCTTGATGTAATGCGCCAAGGCGCGCTCGCTTGAATCACGCACTTCGCCCAGCACGTATAAAAACAGCCACAGCGCCCGGATTTTTGTGGACGCTGGCGAGCGCTCCAGCTTGCGCCGCCCGGAGCCTGGCGCTGGGGTGCCCCCCTTGCCCGTGCGCTTCCACCCCAGCTCACGCTCAAACAACGTGGTCAGCAGGTGGTACTGCTCAGCCCGCGTGAGTTGGGTAGCCGACGTGCGGCCACCAAACATGCGCGCCATCCGTTGGCGATATTCGGCCTCGGTCATCACGCCCGACGCATCAGCCCAGGTGCGTGCAATGCCCAACAGTTGCGTCAGCGGCGCGGCCTTTGAGGCCTTGGTTGTAGCTGTGGCTGCGGTTGCCATCACAGTCCTCCCAGGTGAAACACACTGCGCACTGCGCGGATCGGCACCTTGGCTTGCCAGAACCAAGATGGGATAACGCGATGCACGAATGGGGGTTCATCGGTCTCGTCCAGGGTCATGGTTGAGCGAAAGTCGGAGGGGGGAACCGACCGCAGTGGCGCGGCCACGGCAGCAGCGGCCGCTCGCGTTTTGACGTTGGACGATAACCAGCGATCTGGCACCAACTGCCACATACCGGACGAATGGAGCGCACACCCCTTGGCACAGGCGCGGGTCAACTCGCGTTGGACATCGTGACGTGAATGACCAATGGCAGTGTGAATGCGGGCCAATGACGATGTCAGATCAGGGCACCCCATAAGAAACGTCAGCGCTTTGTCCAACACGCTGCCCTCATGAGTCAGCAGGCAGACGGGCCGGGTTTGAACTGGTGCATCGGCGGCGACCCACACTGATTTTGGTTCGGGTTCTATTTGGTAAACCAACTTAGCTGCCAACAGAGGCCGAAAGAGGCAAGCCAGTTGGTGTACGTTGATGGGGGAACCAAGCTCAATCATGCGGGCAATCAGCTCGCAGGAGTACAGCGGTTTGCCGGCTTGGCGCAGTACCGACAGCACAGATGCGCGTTTGGAGTTGGGCGCCGGGGTGTAGCGGGCAGATGTTGTGTACATGACAGCCCCCCAGATCAAATGGCCGACCAGTCCAACACGATGGGCACGTATTTGTTCGTGGCCCCCACGCGCTCATAGACCCGGATGTAGCTGCGGCTGCCCGTGACCATGATGCATTCGGCGATGACATGCATGGCGCGTTGCCAGCGCGGGTCGGGGAAATTGAAGCGGCGCAGGCTCAACACCTTGGCCACCGACACCCGCCCCTCTTTGTCCACCTGGAAGGCGTCTTGCGCGATGGCCGCCAGCTCCGGGCGCACGCCCTCAGCGATCCACTCGTCGATGCATTCGCTGATCAGGTTCTTGGCGACTTGCAGACGCTCATCAAACACGATGCAGTCCTGAATGGCCCGTTCGACTTTGTACTGACCATCGAACGAGCGCAGGCTCACATTGCCCTTGTTGCCGCCCCAGGTGATCTCGTACTTCTCAGCGCTGATCTCGCAGAACGCCTGAACGGCATCAAACGTCTTGCGTTTTTTGGCTTGGGTCAGGGCTTGCAGTTCTTTCAACTCGGCCACGATTTCGCGCACCGTTTGATCGCGCAGCTTGTCGATGTCTTCGACCATGGCTTCGGGGATCAGTCGGCCCTGCGGGTCTTGCATGTAGCCGGCGGGGATGGTGGAGGTTTGTTGCGTGCTCATGATGTTGCGGTTGTTGTCGAGGGAAACTTCGCCGGTAGCCGACCGGCAACGGGGCGCATGGGCGCCGGGGATCACACGCGCCAGATGCGTCTGAGCCTGGCGCGCAGTCGAGTGCGCTGGATGGTGGTCTCGGACAGCATCTGGGCCAGCTCGATGCGCAGTGCTGCGCTGTAGTTCAGCTCGGTCTGGATGTGCGTGCGGTACACCGCTTCACGGCGGGCCAGCGTGGCCAGTTGGTGTCGCAGCCACACCACTTCCAGGCGATACAGCCAGGAGCGCACAGCCCAGGCCAGGGAGGTGGCGGTGTTCATGCCATCCGCACCACGTCAGCAGTCACCACCGGGGCGCCCAGCTCGGCGGCCTGATTCAGCGCCCGGTTGGACAAATTGTTGATGGCCAGCGGGTAGATGTCGCCTTGCAGCCGCGTGGCCAGGGCCGCGATAGCGTCCAGCTCGAACAGTTCGCCCAACTCCCGACCACAGTAGGCTTTGACGCGGTGGGCCATGTAGGCGGCCAGGTCGCCCGACTTCACACCCAGCGGGCGCAGTTCGACGATCTCGGTGCGTTGCAGCACTTCGCGCACATCGTTCTTTTGCAGTTTGTCGGCCAGCTCCTGGTGGCCCACCATCAGGATGCCCAGCAGTGGAGCCCGACCCACGCGCATGCGCTCATGCAAACGCTTGAACTGGTTGAGGGTGGTGGAGGGTGAGTCGTGCGCCTCTTCCAGAACCAGTACATGCGCCCAGCCCGCCTTGCGATGTTCTTCCAGCAGTTTCAACACTTGGCGGGTGCGCGCCTCGGAGGTTTGGGCCACGGTGGCTTTGGGGTCGAGGTCGAGCACGATGGCCGCCAGGATGTCGCTGCTCTTGAGCGGCTTGCCCTTGGTGTCTTTGTCGGCCATGCCCACCACGCTGGGGGCGATGATCTTGAGCAGTTTGTTCTCGCGCTGGATGCGCTCTTTCAGGTCGCCCAGGATGGTGGTCTTGCCTGAGCCACTCTCGCCTACCAGGGCCAACATGCGGGCGTTGAGTGCGGCTTGCCACACCATTTCGCGCACGAACCGGATTTCGGCATTGGCGAACAGGTGAGCGTCTTGTGTCACCTCGTCGTCGAACGGGCCGGTGAACAACTTGAAGTGCTTGCGAGCGTCGGTGGTCAGGCTCTGTTTGGCGATCAGCATGGTGTCTTCCTGGTTGGGTGTGGTGCGGGTGTTGGGGTGGGTGCCAGCCCGATGGGCGCGGCGCAGCGGGGGCAACAGAGAGGGCTTGTCGGTGGTGCTGGGGGCGGTTTGGGTGGCATCCGGTAGCGGCTCGAACAGGTGATCAAGCTGCTCGGTTGGCACGCCCAGGTCAGCGAGCGAGCGGGTGACGGCCTGGCGCAGTTCGGCCTGATCGCGGCGCTTGGGCCACTGCCCATGCAGCGCCAGTTGTGACAAACCTGCCGGTGAAATGCCCGCCGGTTCAGCCACTTGGCGCAGGCTCAACCGCGAGGCGGTCAGCACGGTGTGCAGGCGCAGGGGGTGGGTGTTGGGGGTCATGACTTGAACCCCTCAAACCTGTGAAAACGTGCGTTTGCGGTAGACGGTTCCCACCAGCACCATTTCCCCAGGCCCCGTGCGCTTGTAGATGGCTGCGCGGCCTTCGTGCTCGCTGGTTTCAATGAACAAGCTGCGCGGCAGGGCGCGGATTGCATCCTCCAGAGCACCAATCGCGGCCCGCTCTTCTGGGGTGGTTTCGTCGGTCTTGAGGGTCGAAGTTTGCTGTTCTTCAAACCGCTCCAGCAGCAGCTCAGCCGGCGTTTTACCGGTCGCGGCCTTCACGGCACGGGTAATTTCTTTGATGCTCTTGCTCATCACAAACCTCCCACCGCACGCAGCGGCATCGGGGCCACGGGCTGGGCAGCGGGTGCGCTTGGCGCCAGTTGCTCGGCCAGGGTTTCGAGTTGGTCTTCGGGCACGCCGTCGGCGCCGAACCGGGCTTGCACCCAGCCGTACACCTGGGGCGTGTAGCGCTCGCCCAGGCGGCGCTTCAGCTCTTGGCACGCCTCGGGCACCGTCAGGCGGCGGGTGGATACCGCCCGGTCTTCCACCGCCACTTGGTGCCCGCGCTTGGGCATGTAAGTGGGCAGTTGGGCGGCATCCGCCTTGTGCATGGCAAACGGGTCAACCTGCCCGGCAAACACAAGGCCACCCTTTTCTTGGCGTTCCTTGGCTTCGTCCAGCGTGTCGCCGCCGTAGGCGGTTTGCACCACCGCATCCCGGTTCACGTCCAGCAAGCCACGCGGCGCGGCGCGCAGTTCCTGGCCGCGCTGCGGTGCGTCGGTGGCGTATCCGGCACTGGTGAACGTCACCGCCTCGAACGGCATCCACGCCAGGCGCCCGGTGCTGCCGTCCACATAGCCAACCTCGACGCTGGGCGGGTGGTACGGGTCGGCCACCACCGGCACCATGTCCCCAGCCTTCACGCCCGGCAAGTGGCGCACGCGGTAGCTGTGGCGGCTCACCTTGCCATCGGCCCCACGCAAGGCGAAGGTGATCTCCAGATTCGTGTCCACCTTGCGCTTGATCGGGTGCGCCCGCATCAGGCGGCGCATCACATCCGCCGGGGGAGCGATGCGCAGTTGGTCAGCGGTGATCGTCAACCATTGCGCATGGCGCGGGCGCCCGTAGCGGCTGTGGTTCTTCGTGCCGCAGTACCAGTGGCTCCACAGCAGCGCCTTGTCGTTCAAGTCGTCCAGGCTGGCCACTTTGGCAAAGCGCAGGCTGGCCAGCTCGAAGTGGATTTCCACCAGGTGGTGGGCCTTCTCCACGCTGCCGTTGGAGCGTGAGCGGTGACGCTCATGCACCAGCACCTTGGACTTCAGGCGCTCGCACAGGTTGAGCACCGGCGCCGAGGTGTTGGCCGCACCTGGGTCGAACTCCAGATGCAGCGGCACCCCGTGCATCGGGTGGCGTCCGCCCTTGTCACCAAACGCCCAGATCAGAAACTCACCCAGGTTGGCCGCTGATTCACTGCCCAGGTAATACCGGGTCAGGAAATCATGGGAGTTCACATCGGCGGCGGTATACCGAATCAACCGTTCTTCCTGGACGCGGGTGATATTCGCCGGCTTATTCTTGTAGAACTTCTTTTCGTCCATCACCTGCAACCCGGTGGCGTTGCTGAGGTAATAAACAACGCACACCGATGCATCCACTTGCCAGAACTGGTTCGGGTGCTCCGTGGCCACCTGAATCGCCGGCTCCGGCAGGCGCAACTGGTCGGGGTGCAGCCCGGCTTCGCGCAGCAGCACCAGCAGCCTGCTGGTGGAAAGCTGGGTGCTGATGAGCCCCACCGTGTCGTGGCGCAGCAGCTCCACCGCGTCATCGGCGGTCATGCGGTTGATGCCTTTGCGTCGGAAGGTGCCCATCAGCGCCGCGCTGATCTTCATCAGCTCATCGTGGGTCACGCCACGCTTGCCCGCATCGCTGCGGCGCTTGCGCCCCGTGTCCCGGCCGAGCTGCTCGGCCAGTAGGCGGTGGATGGTGCTGCGCGTCACGCCAAGCTGCGCCGCCGCCTCATCCGCAATGGCGCCGCACTCGCCGTGCGCGGCCTTGTCCAGCCGGGTGCGTACCTCGTGCAGGTACAGCACTTGATCGGCTGAAATTTGATGGCTCGGAGGCATGGTGCCCGCTCCTTGTGTGGGGGTTACGCCTGGGCGGTGGCAGCGGGTTGCCCGATCGCCAACTTGCCGCCCAGGGCGTTCATCAAGTCGGCCAACATGCGTTGCAGCTCGGCGGTCATCAGCACCGCATCGGTGCGCCAAACCTCCTCGGCGTCAGGCCAGCCGGGGCCGCCCGCCGTCTTGTTCTCTTCCAGCACCACATCGGTGAGGGCCACGTTCCGCAGCGTCCAGGCATCGGTGAGCACAAAGGTCATCCGGGTATCCCACTCCAACGCCAGTTGCTTGGCGGTGTAGCCCTCACGCACATGGGCACGCACTTCGTCCGTCACCAGCGAGTGGTTGACGTAGCGCACCTTGGCGCGGGTTTCGTCCTGACGGTGCAGCTCGGCGGAGCGGCCCAGGCACAGGCCAAACGACCAGGGTGCATCACCGCTGCCCAGCCAGGTGGACATGGCCGCAGCCGGGGAAACCTGCGTCTGCACTGGCGTCACCACAAGGCCGGGGATCATCCGCACCAGCGCCGTCACGATGTCCGCGCCGCGCTTGGCGCTGGCGCAGTCCAATGCCAGCCAGCCGTTGTCCGTGTCCAGCCACACCAGCGTGGTTTCTTGGAGGGCAAACGCACGGGGCAACAGCTCAAACTTGGCTGCTTCGGCCAAATCCTTGGCAGCCGTCTTGCCGGGGCGGCGCCCGGTTTCCTTGTAGATGGCCTCGGCCATCTCTGCCACCCGCGCCTTCAGCGCCTGGGTGGGCACCTTCTTGGTTTCGGTCTTGTAGGCCAGCATCCAGCCGTGGCAGAACAACGGCTGCACCAAAGCGCCTCGGGTCGCGCTCGGGTCGGCCGGATCAACCCAACCAGCCGAATGTTCCTTGGCCGGCTCGCAGGGGCGGAACTCCTCGCGCACCAGCGCAGGAATCAGGTCGGCGCACCGGGCAGGGTTGGTGCCGGTGATGGCGTACAAAATCAGGTTCTTGAACATGGTCGTTTCCTTGGGCGAGGGTTGTCAGGCTTGGGCGGGGGTGACGTGGCAGGGCACCCAGGCGCGGCCCTGCTTCAGGGCGCCAATGGCCAGCGCTGCATCCATTCCGGCCTGGGTCACTTGGTAGAGCAGGCTGTGGTCGTTCAAATACGGCTTGCAGCACATCAGGCCCTTGGCTTCCAGTTGCTGGGCCAACTGCGCATCGGCACCTCCTTTGCGCACCACAAATGAGTTGCGGTAGGCCGATTGCCGGCGGCTCAGGCCGGTGCAGTCCAGCAGCGCCCGGCGCTGTTGTTCGTTGAGGGAGCGGATGTCAACGGTGGTGGGGTTCAGGCTCATCGTGGTTCTCCTCACGCGGTGGTGTCATCACTGGGTTGCTGCCAGGCGGCGTTCATCCAGGCGGGGCGGGTGCCCAGGGCGTCGTCGCTCACTTCCACTTCCAGGCCGTGTTCAATCACCACTTCGCGCAGCGTGACCACCACGTAGGTCAGGGCTTGCAGGGCTTTGGTGCGCAGGGCTTGGTTGGTCTGGTTGGCGCAGATGTCAGCCACCACCACGCCCAGGCGGCGGGCGCTTTGGGCGCTGGCGTCGGCGGCCTTGGCCAGCTCTTCCAGGGCGGCGTCTTCGGTGGCGCTGCGGGTGCCCAGTTCGGGGTTGGGCGTCCAGGGGCGGGCCAGCTTTTCTTTGGCGGCGTTCAGGTCGGTGCTCACCTGGGCCAGCACGGCGTCCTTGGCTTGCAGGGTCTTCGTGGCGTCGTCCAGCTTGGCTTCGAGATCCGCCTTTTGCTTGGCGTGTCGTTCCACCAGTTCTTCGGCCAGGTCGAGGAAGGCGGCTTTGTCACCCGTCTTGGCTGTCTCGATCAGCAGGGTCTTGGCGTCTTCGGGCAGGCGGCGGTACTGCTTCATGTCCCGGTAGCCGATGCCCATGCGGGACATGCTTTCCAGAGCCTCTTCGCCAAAGCTTTGCAGGTTTTGCAAGTCGAGATCGACCTTGTCTTTGGAATAACCCAACAACTCGCAAAACTCCTCCCAAGTTCCGCGTAATGCCGAACCGTTCGGCATTTGCTTCCCCGCAAGTTGTTGATAAAGCTTGTTTTCTCGGACGAATGCCAGCTTAGTCAGCCGAACCGTTCGGCTAAATTTGGCAATGGCATCCGCCATCTGGGCTTGCCCAAGAAGCTGGTTCAGCAAGTCACGTTCTGCACTGGTGCCGGCTTGCAACGCGGCCAGCGTGTCGGCGGCGGCGCGGTCGGCATCCAGGGCGCCGGGGGCGAGTTCAACCAGGCGGGTTTCACTGCGGGGGGTAGGGGTGCGGCTCATCGCAGGGTCTTTCAATCAAGGGTGGGAGTGGTTGAAGGGGGAGCGGAAGGCGGCTGCATGCCGCGCATGGCCTCAAGAAAGGAGTCCCCGCCGCTCCCGGCCCCGTCGTCGAACAGGCGCAGGGTGGTGGCCATGCCCTCCAGTGCTGTCTCGGCCAGGCGGTTGGCGAACACCGTGATGCCCGCCATCACATCCAGGCAATGCACCTGCTCCTTGCCAAACACCTCCACCGCCCGGTGAGACAGCGCCAAACACAGCAGCGTGGACAGACTCAACTCCAACCGCTGATCGGCCCGTGGGACTCGGTTGGACATCTCCAGGCTGATGAACGCCAACTGCGCGGCGCCCAGAGGAATCTCTCCCAACGGCTTGGCGCACATGCCGCCAGGCGTTGGCGAAACGCTGCCGGATGGCAGAGGGAATGCGGGTGTGCTCACGGTGCGCTCCTTGCAGATGTGGATGGGTATCAGTCGAGACGTGGGGATTGCGGGACGGGGCAGCCGCAGGGCTTGCCAGTGCCACCGCCCACAGCAGGGCGGCAACACCTTCGAGCAGCGCGCCTTGCAGCAGCGAGCCACCCAACCCGATGACGGCGGGGCTCCACCCCGTCAGCTCGGCCAGTCGGGCGTCCACCGGGTCGGTGGCTGCCCGCTGGCGTTGCGTGTCAGCGGTTTGGGCGTCGGCTGCGAGTTGGCGGCGCAGCTCGCCCACGCGCTGGGCTTGTTGCGCCGTCTGCTCAGCCGCTCGCAGGTGGGCCACTGCGGCACTGGCCCCCGTGGCAGCAGCGGTGCAGCGGCCAGGCGTGGTGCTGTCACACAAGCGTTGGGCCGCTTGGGCACGCTCGGCCTTGGCTTGCGCCTTGGCCAGCGCGTCGCCCGCCTGAGCCAGGGTCGGCGTGCCAGCCAATGAGGCCAGTTCGTCGCGGGCCACTTGGGCGGATTGGCTGAGCGTTACCTCTGCCGTGGCCCGAGCATCGCCCGCCCGGTGTCCGGCGCTGGCGTACCAGTGCGCCTGGTTGTAGAGCGTGGCCACCAGACACAGGCCCGCGACCAGCCACGCCATGCGCCAACCTCGCAGGGCCAGCCCAGGCAGCAGGTTGCAGCCCAGGGCCAACACCGCAGCGGTGACGACGTGCAGGCCCTTGTCCGTCGCGGTGCTGCCGCGTTCGACGGCCGCCAGAGCGGCCATCGTCAGGCTGGCGCCCGAGGCCATGGTGGCCAGCACCACCAGCGCGGCGCGGCTGGTCGGGGTCATGGGGTGATGAGGGACGGCCATCATTGCGCGCTCCCCAGGTAACGGCTGGTCAGGCTGTCCAGCTCGGTGCGAGCGCGTTGCAGGTGTTGCGCTGCGGTCAGGCCGATGCGTACCGGGGCCACACCCAGGCGCCAGCGGCCGGTGTCAGGGATGCGCTCGACCCAGTGCTCGGCTTCGAGGGCCGGCATCACTTGGCTGATCCAGCTCGGCGCCACCTTCAGGCGCTCGGCCAGGTCGGCGGGAGAGAGGCCATGCACTTCGTGGCCGGCCAGGGCTTGCAGGGCACGCAGGGTTTTATCCACCGAGGTGGGCATGCGAGCGGAGGAGGCAGAGACGGGGCTCATGCGTCGTCCCTCCCCACGTCGTGCAGCAGCTCGGTGAACATCTGGTGCGTCACGTTGGAGGTGAAGCACAACAGGGCGCGATCCGGGCTGATGAATTCCCAAGGGGTGCCGGGTGTACCGACTTCCAGCCAGCAGCGGGTGGGAGACAGCCACGCTGTGCCGTCACCTGCGCGGCGGGTGTGCATGGCACGGGCGTCTTGCACGTCGCTCAGTTGCAGGGCCCAGCCGGGCACGTTCAGTTGAGCCGCTGCGCGTTGGCGCAGGATCAGCCGGACGGTTTCGGCACTGAAGTTCTCGTTCAGTTCGGCGAAGGCCCACAAGGTGCGGGCCAGGGGTTCGTCCACGCGATTGACACGAGCGCGCCACAGCACGCTGTAGACGTTGATCGGTTCGGTGGGGTGGGTCATTGCGCCACTCCCCAATTCAGGCACATCTGCTTGTTACCGGCAATCAGGCGCTCGGCGGTTTCAGGGAAGTAGCGCAGGCGGATGAACTCCACCGGGTTGATGAGGCCCACAGCGATCATTCGGCGGATGGCGTAGCCCACGCTGGTGGCGCTGCGTTTGAGCATCTGCCCCACCTGGGCGTAGGTGTGGCCGTCGAACACCAGGCGGCGCACGTCTTGCCAGTGCGGGCGGCGGCTGAACCAATACTTCTCGGCTTGCGTCAGTGGCTTGACGTAGTTGCCGGTCATCAGGGCGTCGTAGGCGCGCACCACCTTGAGGAAGAACTCGGGGCTGATCCACATGGCGTAGCTGTAGACCAGCTCTTTGCACACAAACGTGCCGCGTGACTCGTATTGCCCACCTCGTTGGTCGCTGATGGGTAAAGCAGGAATTCCTGCTTTACTTTGGAAAGTGACACCCGAAATTTGGGTATCACCTTGCGAAACATCTTCTGCACGTAAAGCAGGAATTCGGGCTTCACTTTCCAGCACAGCAAGCTGTGCTTTCGTCGCCTTGTTCGCCAGCCACAGCGAAGGGCGATGCCGGTTGTTGTTGCCTGCCGCCTTGTGCAAGTCGTTCAGGCAGTAGCGCCCGGCGCTATCGCGGCGGATCGCGGTGTTGAGGATGGAGAGGTCGTTCATGGCATTGGCTCCAAAAATAACGAATAAATCAGGGGGTTAGGCGCGGCTTCCAGGGCGCCAGCGGCGCGGCTACGTCGTGGCTTGGCGGCCCGACGCCGTGGCAGGGCGTTGGTAGGCCGGGGCGTTGACGGCACACACGCTGCGCGTCAGCTCGCCGGCCTTCATACCCAGCAACACGGCAATGCGGTGGCTTTGGCCCCGGTGGCAGGGCTTGCGTCCTGCCAGGATTTCGTAAACCAAGCTACGGCTGACTTTGTGCTCAGCAGCCCAGGCGGAAATGGAGACGCCCTTGGCCTCAAATTCGGCGCGCGCCGCCTGGGGCGGCTTGAGCCATTGGGTGGTTTTGGTGGCGGTGCTCATGGGTGCAAAATGGTGTGAAGTGGTGTTGTGTCGAAAGGGAGAAAGATGGAAAACGTTTTTACAGAAGCCGACCGGCGGGCGCTGGTGACTGCGCTGGATGCGATGCAGGCCCAGATTCGTGATCTGGAAACCGACCATGCAGCGCTACAAGGTGTGTTGACGCTGCTAGTTCGTCTGCTGGGGGCAGAAGGGGTGATCAGCGTCGGCCAGTTGGTTCAGGAGACTCGCCAACTGGCTGAGACCCAGCCGGGCGAGCCAGAGTGGCAAGAGCGGCTGCAACAACTTGCTGGCGTTCTTGACGTGCTTTCTCCCGCTCTGAAGTCGAAATTGGCACGTAAAGGGGCGCCGGCCCGTTGACGGTGTGTTTGGCCCACGCCGCCACCTGGCCGCGTAACCGCAAGTACCTCAGCACCACCTTGGCGGCATAGAGGGAAAGTGTCTTGTGCATGCGTTCTCTCCTAAGGGCTAACCCGCTTCGCTGGGTGTGCGTTGTGCGGCGTTGGTGTGATTGTGGGGTAGTTAACTACCCTATGCAAGGATTTTTTTGATGAGTGTTGGAAGTCGTTTGATCGAAGAGCGAAAACGCCTTGGGATGTCTCAAGTAGCGTTTTATGAGGCTTGTGGGGTGTCAAAGAAGGCGCAGTTCAACTTTGAGAACGATGACAACCTGCCAGGCGGTGCGTACCTCATCGCAGCAGCGGAGCTTGGTGTCGATGTGCTCTATGTGCTGACAGGGAGGCGAGGAACGCCATCTGTTGCCGGCCCTGTTCTGCGTGATGGTGAAGCAGAACTGCTTGAGGGTTATAGGGCGCTGGATGCAAGGGGACGATTGAGCGTCAAGGCTTTTATTGCAGGAGTTCCATCAGGCGGTATGAGCGGGCAATCTAACGGTGGCCATGTCATCCAAGGGAGTAGCAATGTGGTAATAAGCCATACAGCTCCGACGCCTATACGGCGGCGGGCGAAAGTATCTGAAAAATAAAATGAGCACATTCGAAAAAACTCTTGTGACGCAGCACTTTGCACGAGCACTAGATCCATGTAAGCGCCCATACACCAAAAGCACTCTAATTGATCAGTGTGTTTGTGGTATTGCAAGTCGCGGGCGAGATGCCACAATTGATGCTTATATGAAAGGGGTGAGAGGAGAAAAAGTTAGGAATAGAAGACGTATGTTTCCAGCAGGCCCTTTGGGTGAAATTTTATGGGGAGGAACTAATGGTGAATTGATGTACGTACGATTTCCGGCTGCCGAAACGTTAGAGGCTCTGGGGGAGCGGCCAAATAAATTACAAGCGCTTGCACAATATTTTTGTGATAAATTAAACCAAAATCATGAAATAAACCCTCAGCTATCGCATATTATGCAGATCGCCATGGAAATTACCACGGTAAAAATTCATGACAGTGTTATTGAGGTGTTGTGGAAAGAAAGGCAGAGGCAGCCGGAATTTATGCGAAGCGTTTTTGTATTAATTTTAGAGATAGTGAAAATTGAAGATATTGCAATGCGTAGTCGCTGGAAAGAGTTTGACATCAAAAAACTACGGGCGACACGAATAAATGATTAGACTCGCATCCCCGCCGGGCGGGCTGGGTGGATTCAAAGATAGGCAATAAAACTATCAAACCTATCTGAGTAACAACCATCTAGCGGCCTCCACCAAAATGGGCCGCTATGAATACCGCCGCCACTCCACCAGAAAAACACCTGCCCGATCCGCTGGCCAGTGCCCTGGAGCGCATGAATATGCCCGACCAGGACAAGGCCGCTCTGCGCGCAGCGTTGGCTCAGGTGATGACGCCGACACAGGAGCTGCCCGCGTCGGTGGAGGTGGCCGCTGAGCCTCCCAAATGGTGGATGCAATCGCGCACCATGCTGCTCAATGGTGTGGTGGTTGCCTTGGCCGGAACGGCTGAACTGATGCAGGTCATCGAGCCCAACCTCGGGCTGCTGCACGACCTGCTGTCCCCATCCAGTTACGCCACAGTGCTGGCGGCTTTGGCCGGCGCCAATGCGCTGCTGCGCTGCGCCACGGCCAGCGGCATCACATTCCGCCGCCCCGCCATCCAGCAGGCCAATACCCCCCCTGCGGGAGGGTGAACCATGGGCCTGCCCCTTCACACCACCACAGCCCCCAGAGAGCGACGCATGGATGATTTCAGCAACCCGAGCTTTTGGCTCAGTGCCGGCTCTACGCTGGTCAGCCTGGCCACTGCGGCGGCGGTGTGGCTGCGCAAACCGGGCGAACAAGCGCTCGGTGCGCTGGCCGCCTTTGAAACCCGCCACGCCGAACAGCATGTGGCCGCCGACAAAGAACACCGCACCCTCGTGGAACGTGTGGTGGTGGTTGAGACCAAGCTGGTCAACCTAGCGACCAAGGGGGATGTGGCCGAGGTGCGCGGTGACGTGGATGCCCTGCGCCAGGCGACTGACCGTAATGGTCAGGTGCTGGCCCGCATCGAGACCTACCTCTTGACCAACCGGGGCTGAATCGCCATGAAACCCTACGCCCAAGTGCAAACCGAAGACCGCCGCCTGGTGCTGCTGCGCGCCCTGGCTGCGGCCTCTCAGTACCGCGCCAACGCGCTGCTGCTGCGCCGTTACTGTGACGCGGTGGGACACACCGTCAGCGCCGATGCCGTGGCCACCGATCTGGCATGGCTGGCTGAGCAAGGCCTGGCCACCACCGAGCAGCCCCAGGGCGTGCTGGTGGCGACACTCACCCAGCGCGGGCTGGATGTGGCCGAAGGCCGGGCCAAAGTGCCCGGCGTGGCCGCACCAATGCCGGGGGCGTGAGCCATGCCGCCCGTGGGGAAGATTGCCAAGCTGCCCGGTGACATCCGCAAGTGGCTGCACCAGACGCTGGTGGATCGCGCCTTTGGCGACATCACCGGCGTGACCGATGAGCTGCGCGATATGCTCAAGCAGGCCGGCATCAGCATGAGCATCGGCCGCAGCACAGTGGGGGATGAAAGCGCCCGGATCAAGCGAGCTGCCGAGGCCATCAAGGCCGCCACCGAAGCCACCCGGCTGATTGCAGAGACGGCCCGTGATGACGAGGACACGCGCTCAGAGGCTGCGTTGGCACTGGTGCAAACCGATGTCTTTGAAACGTTGATGGTTGTGCGCGAAAGCGAAGCCGAGAAAGACCCAGCGGCCCGGCTCAAGCTGTTGGACAAAGCGGCGTTGACGCTCACGCGCACAAGCCGTGCACGGGTAGCGCAGGCCCGCTGGCGGCAGGAGGTTGAAGAGCGCGCCAAGGCCGCCGCCGATGCCGTGGCCAAGATCACCAAGACCGGTGGGCTGACGCCGGAGCAGCAAAACGAGATCCGCGCCCGCATCCTGGGCATCACCAAAGTGCCGGCCAAGACGGCTGGGGCGTGAGGCATCCATGAGCGGCGACGCCTGGAACTTGAGGGAGTACTCGACCCAGCAGTTGATCGAGGAGCTTGCCCGGCGCGCCAATGAACAACCGACGAACAAGCCGGAGCATTGGTGCCATGAATGCACTCACTTTGTGACGTGGTACGACCAGCACCCCATGCCGCGCAAAGAGTGCCCCGACACCTACAACCCATGCACCAAAGGCCACGCCATGAAGTTCTTGCCGCCGGAAGATTACGACGACGAGTACGGCTTTTACCTCCCGGTGTGTGTTGACCGAGATTTGCAGCATGACCCATCCCGCCCAGATCCCCGCCCCGCTGTCCCTGCTCGCCCCCGGCGCCGCTGATGATGCCCCACCACCCGTGCTGCTGGCCTACCAGC
This sequence comes from Vitreoscilla filiformis, assembly GCF_002222655.1. Classification (GTDB taxonomy): domain Bacteria; phylum Pseudomonadota; class Gammaproteobacteria; order Burkholderiales; family Burkholderiaceae_C; genus Ideonella; species Ideonella filiformis. Next base: position 1,597,439 of record NZ_CP022423.1, read on the forward strand.
AGCGCTGGCTGGAAGACTCGGCGCAGCTCAAGGTCATGGAGAAAAGCCGCCGCACGGGGATGACCTGGGCAGAAGCGGCCGACAACGTGCTGATTGCTGCCAGCGAGGGGGGGAGCAACGTGTTTTACATCTCCGCCAACCACGACATGGCGCGGGAGTACATCGAAGCCGTGGCCATGTGGGCCAAGGCGTTCAGCTATGTGGCCAGCCAAATCGGCGAGGGCATCTTTGACGACGGCAAAGACCCCACTTCCGGCCAGCAGCGACTGATCAAAACCTATGAGGTGAGCTTCCCGGCCACCGGGCGGCGCATCGTGGCGCTGTCCAGCCGCCCCAACAACCTACGCGGTAAGCAGGGCGTGATCGTCATCGATGAGGCCGCATTTGCCCCCGACCTGGCCGCACTGCTCAAAGCCGCGCTGGCCATGCTGTTGTGGGGCGATAAGGTGCGCATCATCAGCACGCATGACGGGGCAGATAACCCGTTCAACGAGTTGATCCAAGACATCCGCGCGGGCAAGCGTGGGCCCCCCACACAAGCCAATGTCCACCGCGTCACGTTTGACGAGGCAGTGGAAGCGGGCCTATACAAGCGCGTGTGCCTGCGCAAAGGCCTGACCTACACCCCAGAGGCCGAAAAGGCGTGGGCCGATGGAGCCCGCAAGCTGTACGGCGATGGCGCCGCCGAGGAGCTGGACGTGATCCCCAGCAACAGCGGCAGCCGCTACCTCAGTCTGGAACTCATCAGCCAGCGCATGACCGCACCGTGGCCCGCTGCGCCCACCGGCCCGGTGATCATCCGCAAACGCTGGGGCGATGGGTTTGCCTTCCTCCCCGAGGATGTGCGCACCCACGCAGTGGCCGGCTGGCTGGCCGAGTTTGTCACCCCGCACCTACGCCGCCTGAATCCGCAACGCCCCCATGCCCTGGGGCAAGACTTTGCGCGCAGTGGTCACTTGAGCGTCATCGCGGTGGGTGAAGAGGGCGCCGACCTCATCAAGCGCGTGCGCCTGGTGCTGGAGCTGGGCAACGCGCCGTTTTCGGTGCAACGGCAAATCCTCTGGCACATCATCGACCACCTGCCGCGCTGGCGCGGTGCGGCGCTGGATGCCTCGGGCAACGGCTCGGAGCACGCCGAGGCCGCTGCGCAGCGTTACGGCGCCATGTTGGTGGAGGGTGTGAAGTTCACCGCCCAGTTCTACCTGGCCAACATGCCTAAGCTCAAAGCGGGCCTGGAGGATGGGACGCTGGACGGCATCCCCCGCGATGAGCACCTGCGCGATGACCTGCGCAGCTTCGCGCTGGACAAACGCGGCGTGCCCGTGTTGCCCGAGGAAACGATGCAAAGCGCCGGCGCCCGCGCCGCTGCGGCCGAAGGCGGTGGCAAGGGCCAAAAGCGTCACGGCGACTTTGCCATTGCGCTGCTGCTGCTGGTGTACGCCTTTGCCCGCGAGGTGGGCGAGATCGACTTCATCCCGCTGCCGGCTACCGCTAGCGCCTGGGCAGAACAGCCCGAAGAGCGCCGCCGCGATGGCCCAGGCAATGAAGACGACTGGCACGCCTTTGATCTTGACCGAGAGCGGATTTAGCCCGCTCCCTCCACAACACCCGCCGCCGCATCCCAATCGTGCGCCGCAATAGCCCGCCTAAACTGTTTATAAACGTTTACAGGCCGTTGTCAGGCGCGCGGCAGGGGGTTGGAGGCACCAGCCCTGCCAATGGGCTTAAAACCGCGAAAGCCTGACCATGCCTGCCAGCACCATCGTTGATCAGCACGGCCGCCCGTTTGAGGTGGCTCCGATGCAAGAGCAGCAGACCGCCCGCGTGGCGATGTTGCAGCGCGACTGGGCCACCCACCCGGCCAAAGGGCTGACCCCAGCACGACTGGCCAGCATCCTGCAAGACGCCGAGCAGGGTCAGCCAATGGCCCAGCTCGACCTGGCCGACGACATGCTGGAGCGCGATGGCCACGTTTATGCCGAGCTGGACAAGCGCGCTGCCGTGGTGGTGGCCACGCCGCACCAGATCGCCCCGCCACCCAACGCCAGCGCTGCCGAGAAAGCGTTGGCCGAGGAAGTGGCTGAATGGGTGGAGGAGCTGCCGCTGGCGCAGATCAAGAAAGCGGCGATGGATGCCGTTTTGAAGAGTGTTTCAGCCCAGGAAATCCGCTGGGAGATGCAAGGCGGGGCGCTGCTGCCCGTCAGCTTTGAAGCGCGTCCCACGCGCTGGCTGTGCCCGGACGAGCGCGGCACCCGCTGGAACCTGCGCGATGGTTCCAGCGCCTACGGCCAACCGTTGCTGCCGGGTTGTTGGCTGCTGCACCGTCACCGCAGCTTGAACGGCTACATGACCCGTGACGGGCTGGTGCGGGTGCTGGCCTGGCCGCATCTTTTCAAATGGGCCAGTGACACCGACCTGATGGAGATTTTGGAAATTCTGGGTATTCCCATGCGCATCGGCACCTTTCCGGTGGGTGCGAGCGACACGGAGAAAAGCCGCCTGATGCAGGCTGTGGTGAGCCTGGGGCGCAATGCGGCGGGGATCATGCCTGCTGGCATGAAGATCGATCTCATCAAGGGGGCTGAGGGCACCGAGGGGCCCTACCTGTCGATGGCGCAGCGCATGGACGCGGTGCAAAGTAAAGTGATCGTGGGGCAAACGCTCACCAGTGGCGAGGGCCAGCACGGCACCCAGGCGCTGGGCAATGTGCACAACGAGGTGCGCATGGACATCCGCGATGCCGATCTGGCCCAGCTCGCCACCACGCTGACCCAGCAGTTGCTCTGGCCGATGGTCGCGCTCAACAAACCCGGTGTTGACCCACGCCGCGCCCCGCGCTGGAAGTGGCTCACCGACCAGGCCGAAGACCTGAAGACGTTTGCCGAAAACCTGCCGAAGCTGGCCGCCGGGGGAATGCGCATTGCCGTGTCGTGGGCGCACGATCGGCTCAAAATTCCGATGGCGGCGGAAGGTCAGGCGGTGTTGGGTGCTCCCGCCCCCGCACCGTTGCTCGTTCCGCCCCCGCAGCCGGCGCCTGCCCCGGCCCCCAAGGCCGCTGCCGCACGCGGTGCCCTGCCGCCCACCCCAGCCCATGGGCCGCATGATGTGCTGGATGATGTGATCGAGGCCGAGCTGACGCACTGGAAGCCGCTCATGGCGCCGCTGGTGCAGCCGCTGCTGGATGAGATTGACAAAGCGGCGGCATCGGGCGAATCGTTGGAGAGCTTGCGGGCACGTATGGCGCAAATGGCTGCGCGCATGGATACACGTCCCCTGGGTGAGGCCATTGCTCGTGCGGGGCAGAAGGGCGCTGTGTTGGGAGCAGCGGATGTCAATCTGACCCAACCGGGGGTGTGACATGCCCATGCTGAACCTGGGCCAGATGACACCCCGCGATGCCGTGCGTGTGTTTGCAGAGCGCGGCGATCTGCTGCCGTCGTTCCGATGGCAGGATGTGTTCCAGGACGAACACGCGCGCGGCGTGGCCGTGGCTGGCGTAGCGCGGCTGGACATCCTGAACTTGTTCCAGGGCACGCTCGACCAGGCCATCCAGGAGGGGCGGGGCGACAAATGGTTCCGCGAGGCCATGCGGGGCGAGCTGGTGGCCAAGGGATGGTGGGGTGACATCGAGATCACCGACCCTGAAACGGGGGAGGTTCGCACGACGCGGTTTGATGACCGTCGCCTGAACCTCATCCTCGACACCAACACCCGCATGACCCATGCGGCGGCGCGCTGGCAGCGCATGGAACAGCAGAAGGCCCGCAAGCCCCTGGGGCTGTACCAGACGATGCACGATGGGCGGGTGAGTGCCCAGCATGCGTTGTATGACGGGGTCTGCCTGCCGTTGGACGACCCATGGTGGAACACACACTACCCACCGTGCCGCTACCGCTGCCGCTGCCAGGCGTTTTCACTCGACGAAAAAGAGTTGCAAAGGCGCCAGGATGCCGGGCAAACGATCAAGCGGACTGCGCCGGCTGAGCCCGACATCGAGTACATCCACCCCGGCACAGGCGAGGTGATGCAAGTGCCCATCGGCGTGCACCCGAACTTTGCCTACAACCCTGGCAGGGCTGGGATGCGGGACAAGGGGCTGGTGGATGCCATCAAAGCCACGGCGCCACTGTTGCCTCCCCAGGTGGCGCAGGTGGTATTGGCTGACATCGTGCGCGCCATGCCCGACTTGGCGCCTCAGCTCAGCACGCCACTGACGCCGCACCAGTTTGCTCAGGGGCTGAAGGATGCGCGGCTGGAGCCCTACGAAATCACCCCTGCCCAACTGCATGCCCTCACAGACGGGCGACTGGATCCGCAGGCCCTGGTGCGCGCCATCACTGGCACAGATCAATTGCCACCACCTGTGATGGGTGGGGAAAACGCATCGTGGATGGTGGTGATGAAAGAGCGCAATGGGCCGGGTGTGACGGTGCGCGGGCACAACGTGCCAATGCCAGGCGGGACAGCCACGATGCTCACGCAGACGTTCGACTTCAACACGGGCACGGCCCGGCTGGATTTGCTGGAACTGCCCGAGGCCATGCAAGGCGCAGGTGTTGTCAAGCGGTTGATGTCGGCGTTGGTGCCCGAGTACCAGCGCATGGGGATGCGGCGCATCGAGTTGATTGCCAACCTGGACGTGGGCGGCTACGCCTGGGCACGCTACGGGTTCGCCCCCGTGCCCAAGACGGGCACGTTTGCCTATTCACGAGGGGTTGATCCGCTGGCCCTGTTGGCACAGCAGACGCTGCCTGCTGTGGCGCGCCAAGAGCTGGCCGACTTCCAGAGCGCGTTTGACGCGCTGCAAGACGACAATCGCTGGGTGCGCGACCTGCTGTCAGTGGACACGCCTGCGCTGAATGTCATCCTGGCGGGTGTGCCGGAATACGCCCACATGCCGGGGGGTGTCACACTCATGAAGGCTCTGCTGATGGGCAGCGCCTGGGAGGGCATGCTGCCCTTTGATGATGCGCTGGCGATGCGCCACTTCTGGAGTTATGTCCATGCCTCTACCAAGTGACTTTGACCCGTTTGCAGGCGATGCCCTGCGGCCTCGCGGTGATGCCATGTACCAAATGGTGGGAGGTAGGCCGACCAATGCGGCGCTGCACCACTCCATCCTCGACGGCGGCCCCGCTGAGGTCGATGAGGAGTTGATGGCGGCAAACCGCGCCCGTGCGATTGACGGGGGCGTACCGGTGGATGTAGCGGAGCGGTTGTTCAAGGTTAAAAAATGAGCAACGACGCCGGATTGGTCGGGGATTTGATTGGTGAAGAGCGGCTGCTGGCGCTGTTGCGCCAAGCGGTTCAGCGACTGGACAACCTCCAACCGATGTTGGAAAACATCGGAGCAGACTGGGAAGGGCGCATCCGAGAGCGGTTCAGCACCAAGCAAGCGCCAGACGGCAGTGCGTGGACGGGGTTGTCCCCCGCTACGCAGAAGCGGTACGACGCTGAAGATAAGGGCCGCAGCCAGGGCACTTTGCTGGAACGCACGGGGACGATGCGGGACTCGTTGGCGTCTCAAGTGGATAACCGCGACAAGACCGCACCGACGCTGGAGGTGCTCATGTCCCGTCGGTCACACGGCGGAAAGACGGGGCCACTGGGCGGTGAGTGGAGCATCCCCCTGTTGCACGAATACGGCACCCACCGCATGCCGCGACGTGGGTTGTTCACTGCTGACCCGGAGCAGGGTGAGCTGGCGCCGGTAGATCGGGACGCTATTTCGGATGAGGTGGCGCACTGGCTTGCGGCCTCATTTACCAATCCAACCTGAGATATGAGCTTTCAGGCGCTGGCCCGAGCATGTGGCCATGCGCTACTTGCTCGCCCTCCTCTCCTCCACCCTGGCCCTGTCGGGCAGTGCTGATACCTCCCAGGTGCAGGTGCTGCCGTTTGGCGAGTTTGCTGCGCGTGACGGCAGGCCAGGCCCAGGCAAGACCTGGAAGCTCACCGACGCTCAGGGCCGCGCCCTGGCTGCCAAGCTGAACGCCACGGCGGCCAAGACGCCGCTGGTAATCGACTACGAACACCAAACCCTCCAAGCCGAGGAAAACGGCAAGCCGGCCCCTGCTGCGGGCTGGATGAAGGCCTTCGCCTGGCGCGATAGGCAAGGCCTGTGGGCCACCACTGACTGGACGGAGGCCGCCAAGGGGTACATCGCAGCGCGCGAGTACCTCTACATCAGCCCCGTGCTGCGCTACGACCCGGCCACCGGCGACGTGGTGGGCCTGGAGATGGCCGCCCTCACCAATTACCCCGCACTGCTGGGCATGGCTGCCGTTGAGGCACGCCTGCGCGCCCAGCTCCACCCCCAGGAGCCCACCGACATGGATTTGCTCAAGCTGCTGCAAGCCCTGTTCAACCTGCCCCAGGCCACGGCCGAGCAGATGCACAGCCACATCACCACCCTGAAAGCCAAAGCCGAGCAAGACGCCGCCACGGCCACTGCTGCCGCTGCGCTCAAGACGGCGCTGACCCAGCTCAAGACCGACCTGGGCCTGCCAACCGAAGGCGACATCACCGCCCCGCTGGCGGCGCTCAAGACCAAGCTGAATGGCGGCACGGGCGATGCCGCCGGCATGGAGGCCCTGCGCGGCATGTTGGCCACGACCCAGAGCGAGCTGGCCACGCTCAAGGCAAGCGCCCAACAGCGGGAGCTGGATGAACTGCTGGCCGCTGCCATCCCCACCAAGTTCGTACCGGCCATGCGCGCCGCGCTGGAAAAGCTGGGCAAGACGGACATCGCCCAACTGCGCGCGATGGTGGAGGCCCAGCCTGCGATGAACGCCCCGCTGCTGGATGGCCAGAACGGCGGCAAGAGCCCGCCGCCGGGCGACCCCAATGCTGAGCTGAATGCGACCGAGCTGGGCGTGTGCCGCGCGATGGGTCTCACCCCCGAGGCCTACAAGAAGCAAAAAGTGGCGATGGCTGCGGCCAACGCCTGACCCACCCTCCTGACCGCACCGAGGCGCACCCATGACTGCTCTCACCTCTGATCGCAACGTCCGCACGAAGGGCTGTGGCCCGCGTGTGTTCCCCGTCGGCGCCAGCATGTTGCTGTACGCCGGCGCGCTGGCCGCCATAAATGCCAGCGGCTACCTCGTCAAGGGCAGCACCAGCACCACGCTGCGCGGCGTGGGCGTCATCACCCGCCGCGTGGACAACTCCACCGGTGCCAATGGCGATGTGAAGGCCGAGGTGTCGGCGGGCTGCTGGCCGTTCAAGAACAGCACCAGCACCGACCAGATCACCCGCGCCCACATCGGCATGACGCCCTACATCGTGGATGACCAGACCGTGGCCCTGACCTCGGGCAGCTCCACCCGCAGCACCACGGGCGGCCAGATCTGGGATGTGGACGACGACGGCACCGTCTGGATCTTCTGGGGCGGCGACGAGTGCTGATGCAGCACTGAAGCCACGCAACCAACAGTCTCAAGGACACACGCACCATGCAAGTCACCACCCACAACCTGCGCACGCTCAACGTGGGCTACAGCGCGGCGTTTGCCGAAGGCCTGGGCGCTGCCCCGGCGATGGGTTTGCAGTTCGCCACCCCGGTGCCCAGCACCACAGCCGAAGAGGAATACGCCTGGCTGGGCTCGACCACGAGTTTCCGGGAATGGCTGGGTTCCCGGCAGTACCAAAGCCTGGAAGAGCACGGCTACACGATCAAAAACAAGGAGTTTGAAAACTCGTTCAAGGTCAAGCGCACGGCCATCGAAGATGACCAGCACGGTGTTTACGCCCCGGTGTCGCGCCAGCTCGGCCAAGATGCTGCGCTGCACCCGGATGAACTGCTGTTTGGCCTGCTGCAATCTGGGTTCGACACCAAGTGTTTTGATGGCCAGTACTTTTTCGACACCGATCACCCGGTGGGTTTGGCCGGCAACCAGTCCAGTTTCTCGAACTACGACGGCGGCTCGGGCACGGCGTGGTATTTGCTGGACACCTCGCGCTACATCAAGCCGCTCGTGTTTCAAAAGCGCCGGGACTACGCCTTCAACGCGATCACCAACATCAACAGCGAGCGCGTTTTCGAAATGAACGAGTTCGTTTGGGGCGCTGATGCACGGGTGAATGTGGGTTTTGGCCTGTGGCAACTGGCCCGTGCCAGCCGCCAGACGCTGGACGTGAGCAACTACGCCGCCAGCCGCGCCGCAATGATGAATGTGCGCAGTGACGCCGGGAAACCCCTGGTGGTGCGCCCCTCCGTGTTGCTGGTGCCTCCCTCGCTGGAGCGCCAAGCGCTGGACATCCTCACCGCCGAGCGTCTGGCCAACGGCCAGAGCAACACCATGCGGGACACCGCCAAGGTGGTGGTTTGCCCCTGGCTGTCCTGAGCCGGCCTTTACTGAACATCAAGGAAACCACGTCATGGGTATCAAGCAAGTGCAGGCGCTGGCGATTGCGGCCACGTCTGAAAAGGGTTTTCGCCGCGCCGGTCGTTTCTGGGGGCCGGGCACCCAAAAGGTGCCGGTGGGTGAATTCACCGAAGCGCAACTGGCCGCCCTGCGCGATGAAGCCGGCAAGGGTTTGGTGGTGGTGGACACCACGATGGAAATCGAGGTGCCCGATGCTGCCAAAGCCCCGGCTGAATCCCCCGCTGCTGCATCGGCTGCTGGTGCCGCACCGCCCGCTGAAGATCCCGCGCCGGCCAAGCCCGCCAAGGGCAGCAAGTAACCGCGCTCCCTGAGCGCAGCCGAAGGGAGCCCGCCCCATGAGCTACATCACCCCAGCGGATTTGTTGGCCGAGTTTGGCGAGGACGAGATGATCGACCTCACCGACCGCGCCACGCCCCGCACCCACGCTGTGGATACCGCTGTGGCCCAACGCGCTTGCGACCGGGCCAATTCGGAGGTGGATGCGGTGCTGATGGGGCGCTACACGCTGCCACTCTCATCGGTGCCGGTGCTGCTGCGCTACATCGCGCAGGATCTGGCGTATTTCTATTTGCACCTGGGCACGCCGCCCGAGCACATCAAAACCCGCTACGACACGGCGCAAAAGAACCTGGGTTTCATCCGCCGAGGTGAATTGCAATTGGGTGTCGATGCAGTGGGTGCGCCGCTGGTGGATACCAGCAGCAATTTGCCAGCCGTGGTTTCTGACGGGCGCAACTTCAAACGGGGTTATTGATGGGCGCCCCGAACAACTCGGCATGGGCGGCGGACTTCCTTTTTGTAGGACGTGCCATGGCGGCGCGGCTGGCTGCGAGTGTCCCTGCGCTGCGTGAGAGTTTGATGGTGGATGAAATCGAACCGACAGCCACCAGGACGCGCCAAGTTCCTGCGGCTTTGGTGATGCTGCATGACCAATCCCCAGACGGCGGGGGGGATGGGTATTCGGACGTGTCTGTGGTCAGGCAGCAATGGCTGGTGTTCCTGGTCGATAAAACCGGGCGCAATACCGCTGACCGAGGTGGTGAAAAGGTGGGGCCGTTGCTGCCGCAAATTGTCCAATGCCTGCACGGATGGCGTGTGCCTGGCACAAGCCGCAATCTGGCATGGGCGCCTGGTGCCCCCACACCGAAGTATTTCCAAGATGGCACCGTGATGTTTCCGCTGCTGTTTTCAACTCAGTTTTCAGTTTGATTCGCTGAGAAAGGCTTCCCATGAACTCGAAATCATTGCTCCTGGTTGGCAGTCTGTACGCCCGCGCGGTGGGTACCACGGGCGCCTTCTTCCCTTTGCTGAATGGCAAGGCGGAAATTACCCACAGCCTGGACACCCAGGACGTACCGAACTACGGCCGCACAGGCGGTGGCAAGGATCAAATCCTCTCCCGCGTGAAAGACGTCAAGGTGGAGCTGGAGCTGTGGCGTTGGGACAAGCGGAACTGGGCGCTGGCGTTGGGGGCGCCGGAAAGCGCCATCGTGGACACCGCCCCGGTGGTCGATGAGGCCCATGTTGCGTATGTGGGCGGCATGGTGCGGTTGAACCATGTCGCGTCGGCGATCACCGGTGTCAAGGATGCATCCAATGCTGCGTGCATTGAAGGGACGGACTACAAGCTGGTGCCGGGTGGCCTGATCCCCTTGGAAGGCGGCAGCATTGCCGATGGGGAGGCCATCAAGGTCAGTTACACCAAGGCCGCGTACATCAACTACCAGGCCTGCACGCGCTTGGATGCCGAGCTGGAGTGCTTTTACGTCGGCGAAAACGAGAACGATGGCAACAAGTTGGTGACGGCTGACTTCCATCGCTTGTACGTGCCGCCGACCGACAAGATTGCACTGATGGGCGAAAAGCTGCAAAGCCTGAAGCTCAAAGCCGAACTGCTGGCCGACACAACGAAGGGCCAAGGCCTCAGCGCGTTCTACAGCCTGCGCGCCCAGGTGTGATGCCGAACGGTTCGGCATTCTGGGCAGTGATACCGCACCGTGCGGTGTGACTGCCTATATAAATCAATAACTTAGCTTTGTTTTTACTCCGCACCGTGCGGAGGAATGCCGAACGGTTCGGCAAAAAGGACGCTGCATGGCAGGCCCCATTGACATCATCCTGAGACTGCGCCTCCTGGCTGACGGTGTGATGTCCGGCCTGAGTGGCATTGGCGCGAAAGTGACGGCGGTGGCGGCAGCAGTCACCACGTACTTTACGAGCAAGCTGTTTGCCGGCGCGGTGAGCAGCGCGGCCGATTTGGAGGCCAAACTCTCCGAGGTCAAGGCGGTATCGGGTGCCAGCGCCCAGGAAATGCAGGCCCTGCGCAAAGCGGCTGAGGATGCGGGTGCAACCACCAAATACTCGGCAACTGAAGCGGCCACAGCGCTGGGTAACCTGACCCGTGCGGGGCTGAGCGCCGATCAGGCAATGCAGGCCCTGCCTGCCACGTTGCAGTTGGCGCAAGCGGGTGGCGTGGATCTGGGTCAAGCCGCCGAGTTCATCACCAAGGCGGTGATGGGGATGGGGCTGGCGTTTGGCGATGCGGGCCGCGTGGCTGATGTACTGGCCAAAGGCGCCAACGCCAGCAACACCAGTGTGACGGGGTTGGCTGAGGCGCTGAGCTACACAGCCCCCATTGCCAAGTCGGTGGGTCTGAGCCTGGAACAGACCGTCGCCATCATTGGCAAGTTCGCCGATGCGGGGATCGATGCCAGCCGGGCGGGCACGGCACTGAATGCGATCCTGAGCCAGTTCAGCGACCCGGCCAGCAAGTTCCGCACGGAGCTGGGCACGATCGGGATCATCACCAACGACTTCGGCGAGGCGCTGCGCCAGTTGGGCACCAAGGGCGCCGTGGGTGAGCGCGCCATCTTGGCGGTTGGGACGGAGGCGGGGCCGGCGCTGCGGTCACTGTTGAATCAGGGCATCGGGGCACTGGATGAGCTGACGGGGAAGCTCAAAAATGCCAAAGGCAGCGCCGCCGAGACGGCTGCTGTGATGGGCGACAACCTGCGCGGGGCGCTGGGTGGGTTGAGCAGCGCGTGGGAAACGGTGATGAATGCCCTGGGCACACCGACGCTGCCCATCCTGAAAGACGGTGTGAACCAACTGGCTGCGGCGCTGTCTGCGGCGGTCAGTAATGGGACGGTGGGGAAGTTCGGGGATGCCTTGGCTGCTGCGTTCAAGGCGGCCATTGAGTGGGGCACCCGGTTTGTAGGCGCGGTGGATTTTGAGGCCGTGTCGGTGCAGTTGCAGACGTTTGCCACCAACCTATCGGTGACTCTGGACGACCTCGGCGCCAAAGCCAAGAACGCCGGCAACGTGGTGCAGACCGCGTATGGGGTGATGAGCGCCGGGGGCAACACAGTACTGGCGGGCGTGTATGTGCTGGGTGCGGGGTTCTCCAGCTTGGTTCAGTCGGCGCAGGCCTGGTACGCGTTGTACCTGGACATGATGTCCAAGGTGACATTTGGCGAAGTCAGTGCCCGGTACAAACTGGCGGCCGACGAGGTGCGCGTCAGTGCAGCGGCCTCTGGGGCGGCCACGGATGCATTCATGGCCAAGGCCCGCCAGGCAATGGATGACGCTGCCACAGCGGCTGAGAGTGCCCAATCGGGTTGGGATGGTCTGACGCAATCGCAGACGCAGGCTGCGGCCCAGGCACCGAAGGTGGTGCAGGCGCAGGCTGATGTGAAGGCGGCGGTGGAGGCCACCAGCTCGGCGGCAAGCGCTGCGGGTGCAGCGGCCAGTGCGGCGGGCGAAGCAGCCAAGACTGGATCGCAGGCCCAACAAGCGGCGGCGGAGGCGGCGCGCGAAAAGGTGGCCACGTTGCGGGCCGAGTACGAAAAGGCTGTGGACGCGGGCGAATGGCAGCGGGCGGCGGAAATTCAGCGGCAGTTGACAGCGGCGCTGCAAGGGACGACAGCAGCCACGAAAGAGAGTGCCGCAGCGGCCAAGGTGGTTGAAGGGGCGTTTGAGCGCCTGGGGATCACGAGCGTCGATCGGCTCACGATGATGGCGGATGCGGCCAAGCGGGATTACCAAATCATCCGCGATGCGGGCACCACAGCAGCACGAGACAAGCAAGCTGCGTTTGAGAAATATGCGTCGGCGGCCATCGCTGCCAATGGTGGTGTGGTCACCGCTGAACTGCGGGCGCAGGCTGCGGCGCAGGGGATGGGTGTTGCAGTGGATGAGGCGGGGCACGCTGTGGTCAAGTCGCTGTCGGCCATTCCCGCCGCTGCTGATGCCGCGACTGAGGCAATGCGGAAGACCCGTGAAGAAGCTGAGAAAACCGCCTCAGCAGTGGTCGCTGTGGTGAAAAACAGTGCTGTGGAGAAACGCAACGGTGAAGTGAAGTCACTGTTCGATGACGATTACCGCAAGCGCACCGGAGACGGCACCACCGCTGGCGGCAACACGCTGATGAGCGTGATCAATGACCTCAAGGGCTATGGCTTGGACGACGAAGCGGCGCAGCAGATCGCCCGCGAGTTTGTGGATGCAAGCGGCAACGTCCCCTACATGAACAACCCCGGCCAACGGAAGTACGGCGGGCCGGGGGGGGGACGCTGTCGTCAGCCCTGCAAACTGCCGCCAGTCAGTACCTCTACGGCAAGGACGGCCACGGCGGCGAAATGGCCCGGCGTGCCGCTGCCGCTGCGGCCCCCGCACCAGCGCCCGCAGCGTCGGGCCAGGTGGCGGCGCCTGCGCCTGCGCCATCTGCTGCGCCCACCACATCGCGCACGGTGTACGCCGTGGCCATCACGATCAATCGGGGCCGCGAAGAGGCCGTGGAGATGGCCTCGCAGGATGACGCTCAGGCCCTGGTGGCGATGCTGCGCCGCCTCGAATCTGACGCCGCACGAGTAGGAGGAGGTTGAGCATGATCCAGTTGAGTGCCAATGGCCTGGTGGTGGTGTTCGGCTCGGGCTGTGCCTGGAGCGATGAGCACAGTTGGAGCCCTGTGGGGCAGACCGTCGAGCGGTCATTGACCGGGGCGCTGATCGTGCAATCGGCCAGCGCGCCCGCCGAAGCGGGCCGACCGGTGACCCTGCAAGGTGTCGAGCAGGGCGCCGGGCTGGTCAGCCTGACCGACGTGCAGACGCTGCGCGGATGGGCCGCAGAGCCCGGCCAGGTCATGACGCTGACCACCCCGGACGGGGTGCGCGAGGTGATCTGGCGCCACCACGACGCCCCGGCGATCACGGCCGATCCCTATACGTTTTACGACGATCAGCAGGCTGGCGACATGTATGTCGTGACGGCCAAGCTCATGGTCATTTAAAGGAGAGACACCACATGCCCATCCTCTCAGGCGACGTGGTATTGCTGGCATCGGCGGTCATGGCTGATGTGGCCGAAGGCGGCGGTGCTCCCACGGGGACGGTGATCAGCGATGCTGAAAACGCGCTGTTCCCGGATATTTCAGAGTTGGATCGTGCAGGGGGGCGGGTCAATCTGCGCAAAACGTTTGTGGCGATCCGCTCTGACGACACCGACACCTACTTCGGCTCCAACGTGATCGTGGCGCAGCCACCCACGGACGCCAATACGGCCGTCACGCTGTTTGCCCGCGACGCGACGTTCGACACGCGGTCGGAGGCGCAATCACGCGTGGAGGCGTACCTCAACAAGGGGCCGCTGTGGCCGGGGTATCTGTACGAGGGCCACATCACCGGGCAACGTGTGGTGCAACTGTTTCAACGTCCGTCCGAGGCCCCGCCCACGGTGGGGCAGACGTTGGTGTTGGTCAAAGACGAGGGCCTGTCCACGCAGGTGGAGCAGTACATCCGCGCCATCACGGTGTCCAGCGTCACCCGCACCTTCACCGCCGGCGATGGGTCGGAGTACCAAGCGGCTATCGTGTCCGTTTTCCTGAGCGATGCCCTGCGGTTCGATTGCCCCGGCAGCCCCGCCTCCGAGACGTTCGCCCGCCTCAGCACCGCTGCTGCGGTGCGCGATACCGTGGTGGCCGATGCGGGCACCTACGCTGGGGTGTCGCCCCTGGCCGAGTCGGTCAGCATGGGGGCGATGAAGATCAAGGCAGAGTCGATCTACTCGCAACTGGTGCCCAGCGCCCAGACCGAGGCGCCGCTGTCGGTCATGCCGCCCTATGCGGCTGCTGGGCTGCCGATCCCGGGCGCGGGCAGTGTCACCTACACCGCCACCCATGCGTGGACACCCACCACCAAGCTGGCTCTGCCGGGAGGGTGCCTTCCAGGATCACTGTCGATCCAAGTGGCCGGTGTCACGATCACCGACGCTGGCGGGATGTTGCGATCAGCCGGGGCCGATGTGGGCACCATCGACTACGCCAACGGGCTGCTGACATCCGCCGCAGGGGACTACTCGGCCAGCAAGGTCATCACCTACACCCCCGCAGCGCAGGTGCTGCGGGTTCCGCAGAGCGCCGAAATCGAGATCACGGCGGCGTCCCGCAGTCAGTCCTACGTGGGGGTGATCGATCCTCAGCCCCAGCCCGGCACGCTCTCGGCCAGCTACCGCGCGGGCGGGCGGTGGTATGTGCTGTCGGACGATGGCACCGGCGCGCTCAAGGGCAGCGATGCCAGCTACGGCGCCGGCACGTTCAACCCCGCGACGGGCGGCTACATCCTGACGCTGGGTGTGCTGCCGGATGTGGGTAGTTCGGTCATCCTGAGCTGGGGCGCACCGACGCAAGAGACCCGGCACCCCACCGCTGTGACGCTCAAGGCGACGCAGACGATCGCGTTGGCGCCGCCGGCTGGAACATCGGTACAGCCGGGCTCAGTGACGGTGTCTTGGCTGCAAGCGGGCGTGTCCAAGAGCGCCACCGCTGGCGCGGATGGGGTGCTGTCCGGCCATGCCACGGGCACGGTGCGCGTGGCGCAGGGGGTGATCGAGGCGTTCGCGCCCGCGACCCTGCCCGCCGTAGGGGCGCAGTTGACGATCGGCTATGTGGCCGGCCCCAAGACGTCCGACGCATTTGCACATCCGTCGCGGCAGGGCGATGGGCGGCTGGCGGTGACAGCTTCGGCGGCCATCACGCCGGGGAGCTTGGAGGTTGAGTGGAACACCGTCACAGACACTGCTGTGCTGGGCACCTATACCCTGGGCCAGTTGACCGAAATGGGCGTTTCGACGTGGGTCGATCCGACGCAATATGCGCGGGACGACGGCGGCGGAAAAATCATGCGGGAAGGTGTGCAAATTGGCACAGTGACGTATGCGACGGGAGCGATTACCTGGAATCCAGATGTCACGATCAAATTACCGAGGCCGAAATACAGCGCCGCATTGGACGACGATTTATACCGCTGGCGCTTGACCTATACCGGGCTGGAGTATGTGGATGCGCCGTCCATTTACCCAGCCGATGAATCCGGGGCGGTGACCCTGCGGTACAACTCGCCCGGCTCGACGAGCACCCGCACCGAGACGGTGACGTTCACCCCGAAGGTGCAACTGGTGCCGGGCGTTGTGGCGCCAGTGGTGCCTGGCACGGTGGTGCTGACGATCCCCGGATCGCAGCCGTGGGGGGACAGTGGCACGGGTGTGCTGCGCGAAAACACCGTGGCGTCTGGCTGGCTGACGCGGGGCACCATCGACTACACCACGGGCGTCATTGCCCTGTCGTCCTGGGCCACGGGGGCGACCAATGCACTCAGCCGGGTGTCGTGCGTCACCACCTTGGGCAATGCGCTGTCCAGCGAGTTTGTGTTCAGGGCTTCCTCGGCGCCCTTGCGACCGGGATCGCTGTCGATCCAGTGGACGCGCACGACCGGGGGCCCCAAATCGGTCACGGCGGGGGTGGATGGCGTGATCAGTGGCACCGGCGTGGCGGGCAGCGTGGATTACGAGACCGGGCTGGTGCGGGTGCGGTTCGGGGCGATGGTCACGGCGGCGGGAAATGAATCCCAGCCGTGGTATTCGGCCAGCCGGGTGGAGTCGGATGGGCGCATCTGGCGGCCCGATCCGATCGTCATGACCACGCTGCGCTACAGCGCGGTGGCCTACAGCTACCTGCCGCTCGATGCCAGCATCCTGGGCATGGATCCCGTGCGGCTTCCAAGTGACGGGCGGGTGCCGATTTTCAGAGCGGGTGGGTTCGTTGTGGTCGGTGCCAAAACAGCCGTCACGGCCACCGTGGCCAATGGGCAGACGGTGTTTGCTGGGCGCGAGCGGCTGTCTCGATTGCGCGTGGTGGGGGCCAACGGTGCGGTGATCAGCACCGGCTACACCACCGATTTGGACGCTGGGACGGCAACCTTCAGCGACGTTTCGGCCTACGCCCAGCCCGTGCGAATCGAAGGGCGCGTGGAAGACATGGCGATGATCCGCGACGTGCAGATCAATGGGGAGATCGGGCTGTCTCGGCCCATCACCCACGACTACTCGGCGCCTGGAAGTTACGTCTCGACGGCGCTGGTGCTCGGGGATCTGTTTGCCCGCGTGGAGCGCGTGTTTGACCAATCGAGTTGGTTCGGCGCGTGGTCTGACAGCCCCGAACCGGGTTCAAGCACCCTGGCGGCCTACAACAACGCCGACCATCCCATCCTGATCACAAACCGGGGGGGCATCACGGAGCGCTGGATTGCCCGGTTCACCACGACGACGAGCTACGAGCTGATTGGCGAGCATGTGGGTGTCGTGGCCGTGGGTAACACCGGCCAGGACTTCGAGCCGCTCGGGCCATCTGGGGCGCCCTATATGCACATTCCAGCGGCTGGCTGGGGCGGCGGTGGGTGGTCGGTGGGCGCGATCCTGCGGATCAACACCATCGGTGCGATGGCACCGATTTGGGTCGTTCGCACGATCAATCCGGGCGCAGCGTATGACACACCGGATCAATTTGAACTGTCGCTGCGTGGCGACGTGGACGCTTAAATTGAGGAGATCACATGGCCGCATCGGTTTTTTGGCATGCGAACTACTTGGCAGGGGCGCCGCAGCTCACCAACGCCTGGGGGAGTTTGACGGCGCTGTTGGACGCCTGCTTGGTCAATGGGTACGGGGTCAAGACGATCGCCACGCTGACATCGACCGTCGCGGGGGTGGCCACGGCCACGGTCACCGGCGGGCATGCATTCGTGGCCGGGCAGGTCGTGGAGATTGCCGGCTGCGCGCAGGCCAACTACAACGGCCGCTGGACGGTGCTGAGCGCGCAGGCCACGAGTTTTACTTTTCAGCTCGACGATCCGGGGTCGATCCGCACGGCGACCACCACCACATCGATCACCGCCAAAACGCCCAGCCTGGGGTGGAGCAAGCCCAACACGGGTACAAACCGGGGCGCCTACCGGGCCCCCACGGGTAACCGCAACCTGCTGGTGGTGGACAACTCCCAGCGGGCGGGGTACGACTCAGCGTGGGCCAAATGGGCGTCAGTGGGGATCGCATCGGCGATCAGCGGGATCAATCCGATCGTGGTCACGGGCATCCAAGCGCCGTATGACCCCACCAACCCTGCGCGCAACTGGACGACGGCGGGCACCGGTGGGGATTGGGGGTGGGCGAAGTGGATTCACGCGCGGCAGTACGGGTGGCTGAATGAGGGGGACGGCGGCGCCGGTAATCGGGATTGGCTGCTGGTCGGTGATGGCGTGATGTTCTACCTGTGGGTCAAGGTGTCAACGGGCTGGGGTGGGTTCGCGCAGTACGCGTTTGGGGATGTGTCGTCTTACGTGGCCGCAGGTGACGCGACGGGGACGGTGCTGGTGGCAACTGAGAGCGCCAACGAGGATCAGCCCGGTTCCGGCAACAGCTTTGGCCTGGGCGAGTCGCTGGCCTATGCCGGCAAATGGCTGCTGCGCAACCACACGCAACAGGGGCTCCCCGTCAAGTGCGCGGCCACGCCGGCACTGCACATGGCCAATGGGGTGCTGACATCGGGGCGAGGGCCAATGCAGTACCCACACGGCCCGGACAACGGGCTGTGGCTGACGCCGACGCTGTGCGTGCAAGAGGGGATGAACTCCGTCAGGGGGACGTTCCGGGGGTTGTATTGGATGCCTCAATACAAGCCGGTCGGGCACGGCGCTGTGTTCGACCAGGTCGTCAGAAACACCACCCGCCGGATGATGGCGGTGGCGTGGCAGGGGTACAGCGAGGGTGACGGCGTGACCATGGCCATTGATCTGACGGGGCCGTGGACATGAGTGCCCATCGTTGGTGGCGATGCAGGTGCATCGCCACGCTGAGCGGCCAGGTCTTGGTGGGCGAGCTGCAATTTCGCAGCGCGGCGGGTAGCAATTTGGTCGCGGGTGGCACGGCGATTGCGTCGTCGCAGTACGTCGACAACGCCCCAGAACGTGCATACGACGGCGCCGCCGCCACCTATTGGCAGGCCTACATGTACGAAGGGCACGCCCCGGATCGATGGATCGGCTACCAGTGGCCCGCAGCGGTCGATGTCGCGCAGATTGCTGTGCAGCAGCTTCCGGGTGGCGGCGATCACTATTGGATCGGAGCCCTCGTGGAGTGGTCGGACGACGGCACGACATGGGTGCAGTACGGCTACGCCGCGCTCCCGTCACCCACATCCAGCACAGATTTGGCGTGGAAGGTCGGCATCATCGTCCCGGTCAGGTCAGTGCTGTACGACCTGACGCGCGGCCTGACAGCCAGCGGTGCGCCCGGCGGTGCGGTGGCATCGGTGTTGCCTGATTTGGCGCCATCGGCCCGAGACATTGATGGTGGGCCCGGCGTGATCGCGGGTTCCGTGGCCGTGCTGGGGCCGCCAGTGACACCGCTGGCGCGGCGGGTGCTGCTGATCTCGGAGCGGCTGAGGCGCGTGGTGCGTGAGACGTGGTCGGGCACGGATGGGCTGTACCGGTTCGATGGGCTCTCCGTGGCCGACACGTACTCGGTGGTGTGCCACGACAACGCCGGGACGTACCGCGCCCTGATCGCCGACGGGCTCGCGCCCACCTTGGAGTAACCATGGCCAATCAATCAGACGTTCTCATTGCGGCGCGGGCAGAAGCCCTGCGCTCGCTGCTCACCGCCGGCCCAGCTCGGCTCAAAATTTACACGGGCGCCGCACCGGCAACGCCCCAGACGGCGGCCACGGGCACGCTGCTGGCTGATCTGGTGATGTCGGCCACCGTGGCGGCGCCAGTGGCGGGCGTGTTGACGGTCTCTGCAACGGCTGATGCGACGGTGGCCGCGTCGGGCACGGCGGGATGGGCGCGGCTGTCCACGTCAGCGGGCGCGGCCCTGTTGGACATGTCCGTCGGGATCGCTGGGAGTGGACATGAAGTCATCCTGTCGGCGGTGGCGCTGTATGCCGGCGGTTTTGTCCGCCTGACCAGCCTGACGCTGACGTAAGCCGCTCGTGGCCACCACCGACCTGCGATTTGCGGCGGGGTTGCCCGCATCGTCGGCGCTGCTGTTCGGCGACGACGGCACCGCGCCGGTGTTTGCGGCGCAGATGGCGGTGGGGTTGCCGGGGGTGACGCTGACCGCAGGGGTCACGTACGAGGCGCTGGGGCGGCTGGCGCAAGTCGCCGTGACGCTGCCGGCGGTCACGCCTGCGGGTGCGGTAGTGCTTGGTGTGGCGGCGCAGGCGGCGGTGATCCTTCCGCGTGTCGTGCCTGCCGGCGCGGGCGTTGTTGGGGTGGCTGTTCAAGCAGCGGTGACGCTGCCAACGGTTGCGCCTGCGGGTGCGGCGGTGCTGGGTGTCGCGGTGCAGGCGGCAGTGACGCTGCCGAGTGTGGTGCCCGTGGCCACCTTGCAGGCCAATGCCGTGACCGCCGTGGCTGCCGTGCAAGTGGGCGGGCCTGTCGTGCCGGCTGGGGTGGGGGTGTACGACGCCGATGTGTCGCGGGGGCCGGCCCGTGATATCGGCGTAAGCCACCAGCGCGCCGTGACACTGGATGCGGCTGTGGTGGCTGTGATGGCCCCATCCGCCCCGGTGGCCGTGCAAGCAGCGGTGACGTATGCGCCGCTTCGAACCATGCACCAAGGTGCCCGCCTGATGCAGGTCGATACCGCCCGCCTCGGCAGCACAGCCACGATGCGACAAATAGACGCCCGGCGGCTGTCCGCTGGTGCGCGGTACAGGCACCGGGATCACCAACGCTGCCAGGTGGCGGCGCAGGTGACGCACGCGGATGCACGGCAGATGGGCAGCGGCGCGGCCTTCAAACAGCGTGATTTGCTGCGCACAGCCCGCCCGTGGTTGGACGTTCGAGCGCGCCCGGCCGCGCCGCGACATACCGCGCGACCGGATCAGTGGCAGGTGGCGACCCCGATGCCGCTGGTGTGGCAGGCGTCGAGCCGGGATGCGGTCAGGCCACCGCCTGGCGTCAGCGTGATGCCGGGGTCGGTGATCCCCGTCAACACCTGCTGCGGGCCGCGCACGCCTGACCTGCGGTTTTTTGTTCCAGCGCCGGCCAGTCCGCATCTGATTTTCCGCTGTGATCGACAGCTATTGCCAGGGATCATCGTCCCGGCGCGGAGGGTGTACCTCGTGATCAATGACGTTCAACTGGTTCGGGCGGACGACGGCACCGCCATCAACTGCACCTCACTGACCCTCAGTGCGGATGTAGATAGCTGGGCATGGCGCTGGAGCGCGTCGATTGCGGCCAGCGATCAGGCCAAACTGGCGCCGGCAGCAGGCGCAGCGGCCTGCGAACTGCTGGCACATGTCAATGGGCAGGTGTGGCGGGTGATCGTGGAGTCGGCGCAGCGCGACCGTGAGTGGAGCAAGTCGTCGCTGTCGATCGGTGGGCGCAGCGCCTCGGCCATTTGGGACGCTCCTTATGCAGCCAAGCGCACGTTCAACAACGCCGTCGTGGCGGCAATGACGCAACAGTTGGCGCTCGACACACTGGCCACCAATGGCGTGCCAAGCGACTGGGCCATTGATTGGCAGGTGCCAGATTGGCTGGTTCCAGCAGGCGTGTGGAGCCACCAAGGCACGCCGATCAGTGCGATCTGTCGCATTGCCGAGGCGGCGGGTGGGTATGTCCAATCTTCCCCCGCCGGGAACGAATTGATGGTTCTGCCGCGCTACCTGGCTGCGCCATGGGCCTGGGACAGCCTGGTGCCTGACATCGAGCTGCCTGCCGCCGTGGTGCGCCAAGAGGGGATCGAGTGGACGTCGAAGGCCATCTACAGCCGGGTGTTTGTCTCAGGGACTACGGCGGGGGGCGTTCTCGGGCGCGTCACCCGTGGCGGCACGGCGGGCGATTTGGTGGCGCCGATGATCACGGACGCTCTGTGTACGGATGTGCAGGCAGCCCGTGCCAGGGCGTTGCCGGTGCTGTCGGACGTGGGGCGACAAGCGCTGGTGCAACTTCGTCTGCCGGTACTCGCCCAAACCGGCGCCATCGTCCCCGGCAAGCTGGTGCAGTACGTGGACGGCGATTTGACTCGCCTGGGGATGACGCGCAGCTTGTCAATTCAAGCTGGGCGGGCCAGCGTGTGGCAGACGATTGGAGTGCAGACCTATGAGCAGCCCTAACCTGTATCGCGCCCTGCGCGACGCGCTGGGACTGGATGTGCCGGTGCAAGTGGGTACGGTGGTCAGCGTGAGCCAAGGTGTGGCCGTGGTGGAGCTGCCTGGCGGCGATCGGATCACGGCCCGAGGCGATGCGCCTGCTGCCGGCGCTACGGTGTTCGTGCGCGCCGGCGTCATCGAAGGCAGCGCGCCAGGGATGACCTACGTCGAAATCGACATTTAAAGAGTGGGGCGACTGCCACCGGTGCTGGAGCACCGGTGGCGGCCCCGTCATGCAGAAGGAGCTGCAAGCCGGCCAAGGCCCCACTACTGCGCGCGCAGCAGGTGGAGCCTACGTGGCAGAAATTGCAACAGGCTTGCAAAATGAATGAGGAAATCAGGTGCGGCTGTAACAAGCTGCTGGCGCGTGCACGGTTTATCGGCCGAGTGCAAATCAAATGCCCGCGATGCGGCACCATGTGCGACGTGACCAGGGACACGATCCCGCAATCCCCCGATCGCCACAGAGCGACTCATCAACGAGGACGGCTCTGTGAACCAGACGACAACCAAACCGGCCAGCTTGGCCGCTGATGGCCCCAAGCGGGCGGTGCTGCGCTACTTTGGAGGCAAGTGGGCGATTGCCCCGTGGGTGCTTCGGCACCTTCCACCCCACCGCATTTACGTCGAGCCGTTTGGTGGCGCGGCCAGCGTGCTGATGCGCAAGACCCGCAGCGAGATTGAGGTCTACAACGACCTCGACAGTGAGATCGTGTCGCTGTTCCGCGTCATCCAAGACCCGATGCAATGCGCAGCGCTGATGCGCAAGCTGCGCCGCACACCCTACGCCCGCGCCGAGTTTGACCAGGCGTTCATGTCGTCTACCGATCCGGTGGTGACGGCTCAGCGCACGATCATTCGCGCCTATTTGTCGTTTCACCACGCATCGGTGTTCGATCCGCGCAAGCGGTCGTTTGCCGACGCGCGGCACCGCACGGGGTCAGGCAGGGGCAAGGCCGGCGAATGGGTCACGTACCCGCGCAGCTTGGTGGCTGTCCGGCGTCGGCTGCAAGGCGTGGTGATCGAGTGCCGTGATGCGCTGGCCGTGATCAAAGCCCAGGACACGCCCCAGACGCTGCATTTCGTCGATCCCCCCTACGTCCCCTCCACTCGATCCGACACAGGCTACCGGCATGAGCTGACCACGCAACAGCATGTCGAGCTGCTGGAGGTGCTACTGGGCTGCAAGGGGATGGTGGTGCTGGCCGGATACCCGTCCGCGCTGTACGACGAGATGCTGGTGGGGTGGCGGCGGGTGGAGCGGGCGCATTTTGCTGTGGGAGTTTTGCGACAACCACGCACCGAGGTGCTGTGGATTTCCCCGCGTGCGGCGGATGCGCTGCCGTAGCTCTGCAAATCTATTGCACAGGCTGCAACTACTCTGGCCTGTTATTTATCGCGCGCGGTGGGCTGGATTTATCGCGCGCGGCTTCACCCTGCTTTTATGCAGCAGCGGGACGTCTTGTTGACGTCACCAGATCCGCTTGATCCATCACCGAGAATCCTCAAGGATCCTCGCATTTTGTTGACGCTGCCGTTCTGGTGCGAAACCTCGGCAGACCTTCGTTTCATTGGCATTTTCCGGCACCCCTGGGCGGTGGCTTGTTCGGTTGCTGCCCGCGATACGGGGCAGTCCCTTGAGGATGGATTGGCCCTGTGGCTGGCGTACAACGAGCGTTTATTGCAAGCGCATCGCCGCCAGCCATTTCCGTTGCTGTGTTTCGATCTGCCGCCCGAAGATTTTGTGCAGCAACTGCGCCACGCACTTCAGACCCATTTTGCGGATTGGATCGAAACGGAAGGGCTCCACTTGGAGAAGCTCGGTACGTTCTACAGCGAGGCGTTGGTTCACCAAGCGGCCTCGCAGTTGGGGGATGCGTCGATGCTGTCCGAGCGGGGGCTGGAGCTGCTGGAGCGTGTGAGGTCGCTGTACCAGACGCTGTGTCATTTGGTGCAAGTGGCGCCCCTCACCGTTGAGAGCCTGCCTGCGGATCCGGCGCGTCAGTTGGCCTTCTGGCTTCCTCAGGCCGACGCCTTGCACAAAGCGGGTCAAGCAGAAGCTGAGTTGGCGTTGTGTCAGCAAGCGCTGGCGCAGGTGCAGCCACAGGATCGGGCACCGCTGTGGCGCCGGGTGCTGCGTCTGCGGCGGACTCTGGGCAACGCCGAAGCGTTATTGAGTGACCTACTGCGGATCAGCCAAGAGTGCCCGCAAGACCCGGACTTGCTGCTCAAAGGCGCGGAGTGGTTGGAGCAGCAAGGTGAGCATTCAGGCGCTCTGCAAATTCTGAACATCGCCGTGGAGCGGGCGCCCCAGTGGTTTCTTCTTCGGTTGCGTTTGGGCCAGTATCTGATGAGATCGCAGCAGCCGGAGCAAGCCTGCGCGCACTTGGAGCATGCCCGCTTGCTCGGCCCCGACAGCAGCGCTGCACACATGGCGTTGATGAACTGTTACGCCAAGCTGGGGCAGCGCACGGCTGCCATCGATAGCTACCACGCTGCGGCGCAGATCCACAACCCCCCGCACCAAGCCATGATCGAGCACCAATGGGCGGTCATCCTGACGCAATGGGGCGAGCGCGAGAAGGCATTGGAACACCGCCAGCGTGCCGTGAATTCTCCCCATGTGTTGCCGCACATGGTGGTGGCGTTTGCTCGGGAGTTGTTGGCGTTGGGCCAGCGTGAGCGGGCGCTGCAAGTGTTGTCTTCGGCCCAGGCGGCGGGGATGGAGTCCCCGCAGTTGAGCCAGTTGTTGAATCGCTGTCAGGCCTGAGGGTCGCGGCGATTGAAAAACATTCGGCGTGGAGAGTCGCCCAGTTCTCGCCGCACCATCGCACTGAACGCACTCGGGCTGGCGTAACCCAGCGCACTGGCGATGTGGTTCATCGGATGCCCAGCCGCCGCTAAAACCATGGCGCGAGCGATGAGCGCTTGTTGGCGCCAGCGGGCGTAACTCGTGCCCAATTCAGCCCGAAACAGCCGCGCCAAGGTACGTTCACTGGCGCCGGCGTCGGTGGCCCAAGCGGCCAGGGTGGTGTGACGTGCCGGGTCGTCCAAGATGGCGGCGCAAAGCTGGTGCAAGCGTTTGTCGCGTGGCATGGGCAGGCCCAGCGGCACGGGGCGAGCGGAACTCAACTCGTCGTGCAAAACGGCCACCAGGTGGCGTTCGCGGGCCAGTTCGAGCGGGGAGGGGGGCGGTTCGGCATCGCTGCGCACGTCCAGCGCCAGGATGACGGCGCGCAGCAAATCGGTGACCTCCAGCACCCGGCAGTGGTGCCAATCCTGCCCATCACGAGGCGGGTGGGGTGGGGGTTGATCGAGGTAGAGCGTGTGGTAGTGGCTGTGCTCGACGGCAGTGACGGCATGTTCCACCCCCGGCGGAATCCAAACCGCCCGGGAGGGCGGCGCCATGAAGGTGCCTTGTGCGGCTTCCACTCGCATCACCCCCACGCTGGAGTAAGCCAATTGCGCCCAAGCGTGGCGGTGCGGCACGACGCGGGTGTCCGCCGCGTGCGTGGTGTGTTTGCAGCGCACCGGGCGCTGGGCGGTGGGGGCGAACAGGTGGGGCGTGGCGGGTGCCACCTCCGCCCGGCTCGATCGGCGGCGCAGACTTGGCATGATTTCAACAAAATTTGTCAGATTGACGCCAGTCTGCCGCAGACAAGGATTTGTCGCTTTGCCTAGCATTTTGGGCATGTCACATTCTTCTGCTTCTGCGGTGCCGCACCCCGGTGATGCGCCCGATCCTTCATGGCAACGCGACGTGCGCACCATCGGCCTCATTGGCTTGGCGCACGGCAGTTCGCACTTCTTTCATCTGCTGCTGCCACCGCTGTTTCCGGCGCTGATTCACGAGTTCGGCTTCAGTTATTCCGAACTCGGCCTGCTGGTGACGGTGTTTTTCATCATCTCGGGCGTGGGGCAAGCGCTGTCCGGATTCTTGGTGGACAAAGTCGGCGCTCGCCCGGTGCTGTATGTGGCGTTGCTGTGCTTTGCGGCTGCCGGCTTGGCGGCAGGTACCGCCACGGGGTACGGCGGTTTGTTGCTGGCCTCGGCGCTGGCGGGGTTGGGCAACGCGCCGTTTCACCCGGCGGACTTCACCATCTTGAACCAGCGGGTGTCACCGCAGCGTTTGGGGCATGCTTTTTCGGTGCATGGCATCAGCGGGAATTTGGGCTGGGCGTTGGCGCCGGTGTTCCATCTGGGGTTGATGGCTTGGGGTGGCACCTGGCGGGCCGGGCCGTTGGGTGCTGCTGTGCTGATCGTGGTGGTGCTGGGCATTCTGGTGTGGCAGCGTGAGGCCCTGGACGATCGCGCTCACCATCGCAGCCAACGCCTCGCCAGCGCCCCGGATGAACACCCGATGGCGTTTCTGAAGCTGCCCTCGGTGTGGCTGTGTTTTTCGTTTTTCTTCTGGACGACGGCGGCTTTGAGCGCCATTCAAAGTTTTGCCAGCCCGGCGCTGGAGCGCATTTACGGCTTGCCGGTGGCGGCCACGGCGTTTGTGGTCAGCGGCTACATGCTGTGCGGGGCGCTTGGCATGGTGGCTGGGGGCTTTTTGGCCGCTCGGGCCAAGCGGCTGGAAAAAATCATCGCCGGGGCGATGGTGCTGGCTGCGGCGCTGTTGCTGTTGGCCGCCAGCGGGGCCGTGCCCGGCATGGCGGCGGCCTGGGCGGTGGCGCTGGCGGGTTTGGGCACTGGTTTGGCAGGCCCGTCCCGCGATATGCTCATCAAGCAGGCTGCGCCACCTGGTGCGACAGGGCGGGTCTATGGCACCGTCTATTCCGGCCTCGATACCGGGTTTGCCTTGGCCGCACCCGTGTTCGGTTGGCTGTTGGATCACGGGTTGGCCCAGGGTGTTTTCTTGGGCTCGGCCTTGGCGATGGCCTTGGGGGTAGCATCGGCTGCCCTGGTCGGGGCGGGGGTGGCGCGTCGTCGCGTGCGGCCTGTGGCACCGGCCTGATTCGTTCTCCCTTGGGGAGTTTGTCGCGCATTTTTGCGACAATCCTCCCCTTTCACGCCGCCTTGCGTGCCCCCGCAGGCGGCGTTTTTTCTTTGTCATTGGGGTCATGTCGAGGACAACCATGCACCAAAACCTCAGACGCGCCACCACGCTGTGGGCCGCTGCTGCCGTCTGTTCGCCGCTGCTGTTCAACAGCGTGTCCGCCACCGCGCAAACGACGGTGCCCACGGCGCCGCCGCTCAAAATCGGGTTCATTTACGTCAGCCCCGTCGGGCAAGCGGGCTGGACGTTTCAGCACGACCAAGGCCGGCGCGAGTTGGAGCAAGCGCTGGGGGCCCAAGTCAGCACCACCGTGGTCGAAGCTGTGCCCGAAGGCCCGGATGCCGAACGGGTGATGCGCGACCTGGTCGCCCAAGGCCATCAGCTCATTTTTGCCACCAGCTTCGGTTATCTGGAGCCAGCGCTGCGGGTGGCGGCGGAGTTTCCGCACGTCAAGTTCATGCATGCGGGGGGCCATCGGGGGGCGCCCAATCTGGCCACCTACAACGCACGTTATTACGAGGCGCGCTACCTGGCGGGCATGTTGGCGGGCTACACCAGCCAGCGGGGCGTCGCTGGCTACGTGGCCGGTTTTGCGGTGCCAGAAGTGGTGCAGGGCCTGAATGCGTTCACACGCGGCATGCGGGCGGTCAACCCCAAGGCCGAGGTCAAAGTCACGTGGCTGAACGCCTGGTTCGACCCGGCCCGCGAGCGCGACGCCGCCCTGGCCCTGGTGGCGCAAGGTGCCGATGTGCTGGCCAACCACTCCGGCTCACCGGCGGTGGCCCAGGTGGCGGAAGAAAAGGGCGTCAAACTGGTGGCCTATCAAAGTGACATGCGTGCGTTCGCCCCCAAAGCACAGGTGGGCGCGGTGACACATCACTGGGGCAGTTATTACACCCAGGTGGCGCGCTCGGTGCTGAACGGCACTTGGAGCGCCCAACCCGTGTGGGCTGGTATGAAAGCGGGCATGGTGAAACTGTCCGCTGTGAGCCCCAGCCTGCCGGCGCAGGTGCGCGACGCCTTGGCCCGCAGCGAACGCGACATCGTCGCGGGGCGTTTGCTGCCGTTTGGCACCATGAGCGATGAGCAGATCGCCCGCATGGACGGGTTGGTGCCAGGCGTCAGCGGCCACATGCCCGCCAACGCCCGTCGCTGAGGGGTGCCCTCCGCTCAGGAGCCGATCAGCCCGCCGTTGTCCTTGGTGACCACCACGGTGGCCGAGCGCGGCCGGGCCATTGAGCCGCCGTTGCCGTAGCCCATGCGACCCGGCCAATGGCTGCTCCACGCTTGCGGGGTGCCGATCGTGTCGCTGCTGATGCTTTCACCCGGGTGCTGGATGTTGACGAACAGGGCGCGGCCATCCGGGGTTTCACAGCAACCGGTGATTTCGCAGTCCCGCACACCGACCAAGAAGCGACGCATCTGCGCACGTGTCGGCGGCGCACCGACGGGGGTTTGCACGCTCAAGCTGCCGTGATCCAGCGTGCGCGTGTCGCCGTCGCCCACCTGGCCGGGCAGGGCGGCCAGCATCATGCAGTTGCTGACATCGGTGTAGGCGCCGTCGTCGGTCTGGATCCAGCCGATGCCGGTGGCTTGGCTGAACCACAACCCGTCCGGGCTGGAGAAATCCCGCTCGGCGGTCAGGCTGGACAAGTTGATGAGCTGCTTGTTCGCCCCCGCTTCGGCGCCGAAGACGTAGATGTCCCACTCGAACTGGGTGGCATTGGCGCGTTGGTTGCGCTCACGCAGGCGCAAGATGTGGCCGTTGACGTTGCCAGGCGAACCGGCTTCACCGCCCGCGTAGCTGTCGCTGTAGGAGCGCGGGTTGGCGGCGTCCACGGTCGAGTGCGAGCTGCTGCTCGGCGTGACTTGGCGGTTGCTGTTGTTGGTGAGGGTGAAATAAGCCTCACCCGTGATCGGATGCACCGCCGACCATTCCGGGCGATCCATTTTGGTGGCGCCCACGGCGTCTGCGGCCAAGCGGGCGTGGATCAGCACATCGGCTTGGTTGACGAACTTGTAGCCGCTGTAGTTGGCGATGGCGCTGTTGTCGATCGTCAGCGCGATCCAGTCCCCGCTGCCATCGGCGTTGAAGCGGGCCACATAAAGCGTGCCCCGGCCCAAGTATTTGCGCCCGACGCTCAGCGGGTCGGCTGGGGTGGCGTCGGCTGGGTTCCATACGGCCTGGCTGACGAACTTGTAGATGTACTCGTTGCGGGCATCGTCCCCCATGTACACCACCAGCGGCTGGCCGCTCACAGGCAGGCCAAAGGCCGCGCTCTCGTGGGCGAAGCGTCCCATGGCGGTGTGTTTGACCGGCACGCACTTCGGATCGTAAGGATCGACCTCGACCAAGTAGCCGAAGGTGTTGATTTCGTTGCGATAGTCGTCCGAACCGTCGTTGGAGGTGCCGGTGCGGCTGATGTCGAAGCGGCGGTACTTGTCTTCAGTGCCGCTGGTTTCCCAGCCATGGCGGCTGGGGCTGCCCGCGCTGCGGCCATAGCGGTTGAGGGCCACCACGCTTTTGGCAGTGCGGGCGGCGTCATCGGTGCTGGAGCGGGTGAAGTAGCCGGCCCAGTTTTCTTCGCCGCTGAGCAGCGTGCCCCAGGGGGTTTTGCCGGTGCCGCAGTTGTTGATCGTGCCCCGGCATGCCGTGCCGGTCGGGCTGTGCAGGGTGCGCACCCAGAAGCTACCGGCCACCGGGCCGCTGAACGTGGCTGGGGTCAGCGGGGTGATGCGGCGGTTGTACGTCGAGCTTTGCACCGTGGCGAAACGCCCGCTGGCCTTGCGTTGGATTTCGACGATGGAAATGCCATGGGCCAGCATTTCTTTGTCGCTTTGGCGCTTGGGGCGGGGGTTGGGGGTCGTGCCGTTGACGTGCAGGAACTGGTCGGTGATGGCCTCGTGGTTCATCGCCAGCAGGGCGCGGGTGCTGTTGCTGTCGTCGCGTGAGCGGCCATCGCTGCTCAGGCCGAAGTACTCCATGCCGTCGTGGTGATCCCCGGCGCGGCGATGGAAATCGATGTCCGTGCCATCGTTGGCGTAAGCGGGCACATCGGCGTGCAGCGGGTCGCCCAGCGCGTAGAGCACTTGCACGCTGTAGCCTTCCGGTACCGTGACACGGTCCAGCAGGTTCTTGGCCACCGGGGTGAACTTCAACGTCGAGACCGGGTAAGGCACGCTGCCGGCGCTGGCGGCGGCGGCGCTGGTGGGCAAACCGCCCAGCAGCGCCGCCGAAGCGGCACCCAGCCCGCCCAGCACCACACCTCGGCGCGACAGACGAGCATCCAAGACAGTGAGCAGATGGGGGTTCGGGCTGTCGTTGTGGCCGATGTCGTCGGCGTCAAAGGGCTGGCTCATGCGGACTCCAGAAAGAGAGAGGACGATGGCGCCATCGTTGCGAACCCAGATGACAGCGCCATGAAGCCTCGTGAACGGCGGGGGCATGGCTGCGTCATCATGGTTTCATCCAATGCCGACATGCTGCGCGCCCATGGATCCCACCATCGTTCTCAGCAAAACCGACACGGCACGCCTGCTGCTGGCGCAGCGCGATGCCGACCTGGCGCGCGCGCTGCGCTCGTTTCTGATCTTGGTCGATGGCCAGCGCAACTTGGCACAGCTCAAGCCCGTCATGGACGCTTTGGGCGTGACGTTGGATGCCGTGCATCACCTGATCGCCGAAGGCCTGCTGCACCTGCGCCATGACGTGACCCAGATGGGTCGAAAATCAGCACGGGCCGAGGCCAGTGAGACCGAGGCGGCGGTGACCTTGTCGCCAGAGCCGGCGACCGCGCCTGTGGCAGAAACCGAAGTGCCGCGTTCCTTGCACGCGGCCAAGTTCTATGGCCTCAACCTCGTCACCTTGATGTTGGGTGGCCAAGATGAAGAGCCGCGCCGCGCCGTGCGCCAAGTGACCACGCCTCAACAACTGGCCGATTGGCTGGTGATGTGCCACGACTTGATCACCGAGGTGTCGGGTGCCGAGCGGGCCCAGGTGTTTGCCCGCAAGATGTGGGGGGTGCTGCCCGATGACGTGCGTGAACGCCTCGATCAAGTCTGGCGCAACGACGCCGCTTGAGCCCCGAAGGCGTACACGTCCATGCCCAGGTGCCCCCAGGTGACACTCGCGTGGGTGCGGACGCCCGGTGCTTGGCGCAGGTCGTCGCCCTCCACACCCGCCCCAGCCGCGAGGTAAAACGGCAGCAGGTGCTCGTCGGTGGGGTGCATGTGGACGGCATGGGGGGCTTGGCGGCGGTAGTCGAACAGGCGGGGCCACTCGGACGCCGTGCAGCGATCCTCAAACCATTGGCGGAACGCCGCGCATTCGGGATGTTCGGCTTGATCCACCGCCCCGCGCCCACCCGCCCACAACCGCAGGTTGTGCGTGATGGCCCCACTGCCCACGATCAGCACCCCTTGGCGTCGCAACGGTGCCAAGGCCTGGCCCAACGCGAACAGCCGTTCGGGGGACCACATGGGGGGCCAAGCCAGCGGCAACACCGGAATATCGGCGTTCGGGTACATGGCGCGCAGTGGAATCCAGATGCCGTGATCCAAGCCCCCATCGGGCAGCAGGTGAACCGGCTGCTGGGCGGCTTGCAGTGTGTTGGCCACCTCGGCGGCCAGCGCG
Organism: Vitreoscilla filiformis; assembly: GCF_002222655.1. Lineage (GTDB taxonomy): Bacteria > Pseudomonadota > Gammaproteobacteria > Burkholderiales > Burkholderiaceae_C > Ideonella > Ideonella filiformis. Next base: position 1,628,954 of record NZ_CP022423.1, read on the forward strand.
GGTGCGCCGGGGGCGTCATAGCGCAGCGCGTAGAGCGCCTGGGGGAAACCGCCGAAGTCATGCACCGTGTCATGCTGGGCGGCGCCCAGTAACACCGGTTCACGGGTCAGGGAATGGGCAGACATCACCAGGATGGCCCGGGGGCGACCGAACGTGACGTCGATGTGTGCGCCCAGCGTGGCCCAGTAGGCGCCAGCGGCACCGGGTTCGAGCGCTGTCATCGGCGAGCCGTGGGAGATGAAGAGGGTAGGCAGATGCATGGTGAAAGTATTTCAGCACCCCCTGTCCACCCAAAGGTTCGATGGACTTGCATGCAGCGTTCAATGCCGCTGGCGCTTTGGGTGTACCGTGCGCGGCCATGTTGACCCCCCAGGGAAACCCGCGATCATGAGCGCTGAAATGCCGATGTCCCCCCCCTCTGTTTGGCGCCTGGCGTGGCGTCAGATGTGGCGTGATTTCCGGGCCGGTGAACTGCGGCTGTTGTTGTTGGCGGTGGTGCTGGCGGTGGCTGCCCTGAGCGCCGTGGGGTTTTTCGCCGACCGACTCCAAGCCGGGCTGACCCGCGATGCCGCCCAGCTCATCGGCGGCGATGTGGTGATTCACAGCGACCATGCGTTGCCACCCCAGTGGGCGCAGCAAGCCCAGTCCCGAGGATTGCGCTGGAGCCAAACAGTGACGTTCCCGAGCATGGCCCGTGCGCCCGAGTCGCGCGGCGGGGCCACGCGCTTGGTGGCGGTCAAAGCGGTGGATGGGGCGTATCCCTTGCGCGGACACCTGCGCCTGCGCAGCGAACCACAAGCCCCGACACGCACAGCCACCAGCGGCCCCGCGCCGGGCACCGTGTTTGTCGATGCGGCGGTGTTGGCCGCTTTGGAGTTGGCCGTAGGGGATGTGTTGGAACTGGGGGACGCCAGCTTGCGCATCACCCAAGAGCTGGTGATCGAGCCCGATCGGGGAGGCGGGATGCTCAGTTTTGCGCCGCGTGTCATGCTGAACCAAGCGGACTTGCCCGCCACCGGGTTGGTGCAATCGGCCAGCCGGTTGGTGCATCGCTTGGCCATGATGGTGCCCCCTGGACAAGAGGCACAGATTCCCGACACGCAACGCTGGGCGCAGCAAATGGTGACCGGTCAACGCGGCGTGCGGGTCGAAACCTTGACGTCTGGGCGCATGGAGATGCGCCAAACCTTGGATCGTGCCGACCGGTTTTTGCACCTGGTAGCGCTGTTGGTGGCGTTGCTATCGGCGGTGGCTGTGGCGATTGCGGCGCGTGATTTTGCCCAGCGTCACCTGGACGATTGCGCCTTGTTGCGGGTGCTGGGTTTGTCGCAACGACGCATGGCCACCGTCTACCTTTTGGTGTTGATGACTTTGGGGGGCGGGGCCAGCGCTGTGGGCGTGGGCATCGGTTGGGCGATGCACGGGGTGTTGGTGCAGTTATTGGGCGCGTGGCTTCCGGCAACCTTGCCAGCACCCAGCGCGTGGCCGGTGTGGGTGGGCTTTGGCGTCGGGGGCACCTTGTTGCTTGGTTTCGGCGTGCCGCCCGTGTTGCAGTTGGCCCGAGTGCCACCACTGCGGGTGATTCGCCGTGACATGGGACAACCCAAACCGGTGTCGCTGGGGGTGTTGTTGGCCGGGGTGTTGGGATTTTCGGCACTGTTGGTTGTGTTGGCCAGCGATGTACGCTTGGGGCTGATCGCCGTGGGAGGATTTGCCGTGGCCATCGCGGGTTTTGCGGGCTTGGCCTGGGCGGCGGTGTGGACGTTGCGCCACAGCGTGTCGGAAGCTCGTGCGCCGCGCTGGTTGGTGCTGGCAACCCGCCAGGTGGCCGCCCGACCCGCGTTCAGTGTGGTGCAGGTGGCCTCTCTGGCGGTGGGGCTGATGGCCTTGGTGTTGTTGGTGTTGTTGCGCACGGACTTGATTGCGAGTTGGCGTCAAGCCACCCCAGTGGATGCCCCGGATCGTTTCGCCATGGGCTTGCAGCCCGAACAAGCACAACCCTTTCGCACAGCTTTGGCCCAAGCGGGCGTGGCTCCGGGTTATGACTGGTATCCGGTGATTCGGGGGCGCCTGATGCACATCAATGGTGTGGACATCAACCAAGTGCTGTCACGCCCAGATCAGGCCGGTGTGCGAGGTTCGGTAGAACGTGAACTCAACCTCAGCCACACGGCGGAGGTGCCCGCACACAACCCGGTGGTCGAAGGGCGTTGGGTGGCCGACGAGGCCGATGGGTTGAGCATCGAGCAAGGTTTGGCTCAACGCTTGGGCGTCCGGCTGGGCGATGTGCTGAGTTTTGACGTGGCCGGCCAGACGCTGCAAGGGCGCATCACCAGCGTGCGCAAGGTGGATTGGGGCTCAATGCGGGCCAATTTCTTCATTCTGTTCCCCCGGGCGACCCTGCCGCCCGAGCTGCCCAGTACCCACTTGGCGGCGTTTCGTGCGCCTGCGGGGTTGGCGCTGGACACGGCCTTGGTTCGGCAATTTCCCAACGTGACGCTGATCGACTTGTCTCACACCGTGGCACAAGTGCAACGGGTGCTCGGGCAGGTGATTCAGGCTGTGGAGTACCTGTTCGGTTTTTCGGTGGCGGTTGGCTTGGTGGTGCTGTTGGCCACGGTGAGCGCCACGCGGGAGGCGCGTGCGCATGAGTTTGCCGTGATGCGGGCTTACGGTGCCAGCGCACGCTTGTTAAACCAGGTGTTGCGCGCCGAGTTGTTGGGGGTGGGCGCACTGGCTGGCGGGTTGGCTGCCTTGGCCGCCATGGGCGTGAGTGCTGCGCTGGCACGCTGGGTGTTTGAGTTCCCGTGGACGGCACCCTTGTGGGTGCCCGTAGCGGGCATGACGGGGGGCGCCGGGCTGGCGCTGCTGGCCGGGTGGTGGAACCTGCGCGAGGTGTTGCGCCGCCCGGTGGTGGACACCCTGCGGCGCGCCAGCCCGGGCTGAAGATCAGCAGGCGATGTCGTTGCGCAGCTCGTGTGACAAGGGGATGTCGATCATCGGAGGTGCCTCGTCTTCGACCACCACCAAGGGCGTGACATCCTGCACCGCACTGCGGTAAGCGTGCCACGATGCATGCCCCAACAGCGGCCCGATGATCAGCCAGCCCGCAAAGCCGGGCAACATGGCCAACACACTCAAAAACCCCAGGATCGCAGCCCACAGCAGCATCACGCCAGGCTGATGCGCCACCAGCCGCAGGCTGACCTCAATGGCTTCGGCGGCGTCCACATGCTGATCCAGCATCAAAGGTGTGCTGATGACGCTGATGGCAAACACCAGCGCACAGAACACCAGTGTCACCAAGCTGTAGACGACGACAAACATGCGGTTTTCGGGCGCCCAAAGGGCTTGGAGGGTGCCGTCCAGGGTCAGGGGACGCTCCAAGAAAGCCGCGAACACCACCAGCGAAACGGTGCTCCACAGCAGTTCAATGGTCAGCAACACCAGGGCGAAGATGGGCAAGGTATCGGGCCGGGTCTCCCACACCCACAGAGAGCGGCCCAAGTCCGGCGTCAAACCCCGCTCAATGCGCCACGAGGCGTAATACAAACCCAGCCCCAGAAAAGGCGTCACGAACAGGAAGCTGGCCGACAGTGCCAAAGCATAGGCCGGCGCTTCGTGAAACACCCCCCACAGCAGCCAGCCCATGACCATGAAGCAGGCACCGTAAAACAACCCCAAACAGGGGCAGCGGCGAAAGTCCTGCCACCCTTGTTGCAGCCAGAGCCAGGGGTGGTGCCATTCCAAAGAATGAAAGCGCAGCGCATGCAGCGCCGGCAGAGGGGTCTCCCGGGGTGGGGGCGTGGACGGCGCACCGGCCAAAGTCAGCACAGCGCTGGGGGGTGGGGCTGAGGGCACGGTGTCGATCGGCATATCCAACCTCCTGTGCGAGCAGGCTAGACAGGCCCCGCCCCGATGTCTAGACGGAGGAATGCGGAGGGGCTGGTTTCAAAGTAGGGGGTAGATGCCATAAACGAAAACTTTGTCGTGACAACTTTGTGAACTAACGAAGTGGGTTAAGTTTGTTGTCAGTAGAAACGTGGGGGTAAACGCCGGTGCAGTCATAATTTGGCGGACAACTTTCCTTTTGATACAACCTGACATGCTTCACTCATCATTCAAGCGGGCGCTCGTCCCTCTGGTGTGCGCCGCTGCGGCCATGCCAGCCCTGGCCACCAACGTGTATGTGGATCAGTTGTGGGGCTACGGCTACCCAACAGCCGATCTGCACTACAAAACCTCCACCTACTCGAACGAGGCGGTCGCGGGTTTTGTGCTGACCAACCAGTCCACCAACCAGACCTTTGCCGGGTTCTGCATGGAAATCAACCAAGGGGTTGGCACGCAGAGCACCACCAACTACACGATTACCTCCTACACCAACGACGCGTTCTCGCGTCTGTTCGCGGCGTCTGGCTTCAACGGTGCGGATCGCAACAACGATGGCATCAACAGCGCCGACAAAGAGGCCGCGTTGCAGTTGGCCCTCTGGGAAGTGCTGTACGACGGTTTTGGTGGCTCGCTGGGTTCGGGCAACTTCTGGGTGAACAACGTCAGCAGCGCCAACACGCTGACGCTGGCCCAGAGCTACCTGACCTCGGCAGCCGCACTCCAATCGGGGCAGTACGTGACCACCACCTTGCAGCGCTACAGCAACGAGTGGGCCCAGGATTTGATTTCGTCCACGGCGGTGTCCACCGCTCCGGTCACGCCCAGCGTGGTGCCTGAGCCGGAAACGGCGTTCATGTGGCTGGGGGGTGTCGCGGCGTTGGCTGCATGGCGCCGCCGCCAACTGAAACGCACCCGCGCATGAGTTGGTGATGTGAGGGGTCTCTCCTCTCACCCCTCTCCCCAACCCCTCTCCCGCAAGGGGAGAGGGGCTTTAAAGCCTGCTCCCTGTCTCCCCAACTCCTTTCCCGCAGGAGGAGAGGGGCTTTAACGCTTACTCCCTCTCCCCTTGTGGGAGAGGGCCGGGGAGAGGGGGCATGGATGTAGTATCGCCCCCGTCATGGAGGGGGTGAATCAGGTGATTGCCGTAAAAAACGGCGAGGATGCTGGACGGGTTACGGGCCCGTTCAGTGGGCGCGGGCCCGGCGGATCTCATCGCCGATCAGGCAGCCTGCCCCCAGTGTGATGGCGCTGTCCGCCACATTGAAAGCGGGGAAGTAGCCCCCCGGGAAAATCACCGCCAAAAAGTCCCAGTGGAACTGGAGAAAGTCCACGACATGGCCGTAGGCCAGCCGGTCGATGACATTCCCCACGGCCCCGCCCAGGATCAAAGTGATGGCGAAGCAAAACAGCCGTTGATCGGCATGGCGCCGCAGCATCCAGATGATCACACCGGACGCCAGTCCGCCCAAGCCGACGAAAAACCAGCGTTGCCAGCCCCCCGCATTGGCCAGAAATGAGAACGCCGCGCCGGTATTGTGGGCGCGTACCAAATCGAAAAACCCGGTGATGCGCAAGCCACCGCCCAGCGCGAAACGCTCGACGATCCACAGTTTGGTGAGTTGATCCAGCACCACCACCAGGGTGGCCAAGGCCAGCCAGTGAGGCAGTCGCAGTGGGGGGGTGGCGGGTGAATTGATGGAAGTCATGAGGGTGTGTAAATTAGGTGGTTGCCGTATAAAGTTGTTACTAAACGTTGGAGTTTGCACCACAATCAGGCACAGCAGGTTCAACAAGGCGTGTAAGAGGTCATCATGAAGTTCTTCCAACAAGTTCAACGGGCGCTCGTTCCTCTGGCTTGTGCAGTCGCAGCACTCCCGGCCATGGCCACCGATGTGACGGTGGGTGCCAACTGGAATGACGGTTACGGCACCGCCGACACCACGTTGAACGGCACCAATCGCACTGGCACCGCTCAGATTCCCCTCAGCTTGACCTATGGCGGTCAGACGTTCGAGGCGTTCTGCATGGAGCTGGATCAGGCGGCCACGCTCAGCACGGTGAATTACACGGTGACTTCGTACGTCAATGACGGCTTCTCGCGCCTCTTTGCGGCGGCTGGCTTCAACGGGTCGAGCAGCGGTACAGACGCAGTGGCCACGCGGGATCAGAAGTCCGCCCTGCAACTGGCTGTTTGGGAAGTGTTGTATGACGGCCTGGGCGGCTCGTTGTCGTCGGGCAATTTCTCGGCACGCAACTTCAGCAGCGCCAGCGTGCAGTCGCTGGCACAGGGTTACCTGTCGGCTGCCGCTGCATTGCAGTCCAACCAGTACACGACCACGACGTTGTATCGTTACAGCAATGGTCAGTACCAAGACTTCGTGACCACCCAGGGTTACGCATCGGTGGGGGGCGTGTCGGCTGTGCCGGAACCTGAAACCGCCTTCCTGTGGCTCGGCGGTTTGGCCGGTTTGGTGGCGCTGCGTCGCCGTCAGCGTCGCGCTTGAGCGTTGTCTCGCGTGAGTTAAAAGGCCGCCGCAAGGCGGCCTTTTTCATGGTGGATCACGCCACGGTGCGCGTTTCACCGGTGCCATGCAAGTTGCTCACGCAGCGCCCGCACAGCCCCGGATGTTCGACATGCTGGCCCACATCGTCGGCGTAATGCCAGCAGCGTTCGCACTTGGTGGCGCCGCTGGGCGTCACCACCACGGCCAGCGCCTCGCCATCGACCACTTCCACGGCGGAGGTGATGGTGACGAACTTCAGGTCACCGCCCAGCGAGCGCAGCAGCGCCGCGTCGTCCGCGCCGGCGGTGATGGTCAGCGTGGCTTGCAGTGAGGCGCCCACGGCCCCCGTACCGCGCACGGCCTCGATTTCCTTGTTCGCCACATCCCGGATAGCCCGGATGCGCGCCCACTTCGCCAACAGCGCCTCGTTGGGCGTGGTGAAAGGCCAGAAGGTTTCGGTGAAGATCGTGCCGCTGCTCTTCTCACCTGCGAACGAGCCCCAGGCTTCTTCAGCGGTGAAGCTCAGGAACGGGGCCATCCAGCGCAGCATGGCGTTCGTCAACTGCCACAGCGCGGTTTGCGCCGAGCGCCGGGCCAGGCTCTTGGGCGCGGTGGTGTAAAGGCGATCCTTCAGCACGTCCAGATAGAACGCACCCAGGTCTTCCGAGCAGAACACCTGCAACTTGGCGACGACCGGGTGGAACTCGTAGGCGTCGAAGTGCTTGAGGATGTCCGCTTGGAACTCGCCAGCACGGGAGAGCAACCAGCGGTCGATTTCCAGCAGCTCGTCGGCGGGCACCGCGTCGGTGGCCGGGTTGAAGTCCGAGACGTTGGCCAGCAAGAAGCGCAGCGTGTTGCGGATGCGGCGGTAAGCGTCCACCACCCGCGCCAGGATCTTGTCGTCGATGTTCAGGTCGCCCGAATAGTCGGTCGCGGCCACCCACAAGCGCACGATTTCCGCGCCCAGCTTGTTCGTCACGCTTTGCGGTTCAACGGTGTTGCCCAGGCTCTTGCTCATCTTGCGGCCCTTGCCGTCGGTGGCAAAACCGTGGGTCAGCAGGCCCTTGTACGGGGCGCGGCCGTAGAGCGCACAGCCCAGCAAAAGCGACGAATGGAACCAGCCGCGATGCTGATCGTGTCCTTCCAAATACAGATCGGCCTCCGGGCCTTCGGCATGGCTGGCGCCGTTCGGGTAGGCGTGGGCGTGGCTGCCGCGCAGCACATGCCAGAAGGTCGAACCTGAGTCGAACCACACTTCGAGGATGTCGGTGCTCTTGGTGTAGTGCGGCGCGTCGTCGGCGCCCAGCATCTCTTCCACCGTCACGCGGCTCCAGGCTTCGATGCCACCCGCTTCGACGATTTCGGCGGCGCGATCCATGATTTCCATGGTGCGCGGGTGCAGCTCGCCCGAATCCTTGTGCAAGAAGAATGGCACTGGCACGCCCCAGGAGCGTTGGCGCGAGATGCACCAATCGGGTCGATTGGCGATCATGTCGCGCAGGCGGGCCTTGCCGTTTTCCGGGTAGAACGAGGTGTGGTCGATGGCGTCCAGCGCCAGTTGGCGCAGCGTCTTGGGCGCTTTGTCTTGCGTGAAGACGCCTTCGCCCTCGTCCATGCGCACAAACCACTGCGCGGCGGCGCGGTAGATCACCGGGGTCTTGTGGCGCCAGCAGTGCGGGTAGCTGTGGGTGATGGTTTGCGTGGCCATCAGCCGGTTGTTGGCGGCCAGCACTTCGAGAACGTGCGGCACCGCTTTCCAGATGTGCTCGTTGCCGAAGAACGGCAGTTCTTCCGCGTACACGCCATTGCCCTGCACGGGGTTGAGGATGTCGTCGTACTTCAGGCCGTGGGCGACGCAGGAGTTGAAGTCATCCACCCCATAAGCCGGGGCGGAGTGGACGATGCCGGTGCCGTCCGCCGCCGTCACGTAGTCGGCCAGGTACAGCGGCGAGAGGCGCTTGTAGCTGTATTTGCCGCCTTGGTCACCGCCTTCGGCGTCGTGCAGCGGATGGCGGAACACCAAGCCCTTGAGCGCTTCGCCCTTGGCCGTGGCCAGCACCGTGCCTTCGAGTTTGTAGCGCTCCAGGCATTTGGCCACCAGTTCTTCGGCCAGCATGAGCACGCCGCGTGGGGTGTCCACCAGTGCGTAGCTCAGTTCGGGGTGGGCGTTCAGCGCTTGGTTGGCGGGGATCGTCCAAGCCGTGGTCGTCCAGATCACGGTGAAGGCTTGTTTGTTTTCCGGCAGGGCGTTCAGGCCGAAAGCACGGGCCAGCGCGGCGGAGTCGTTCGCTTCGAACGCCACGTCGAGCGTGTCGCTCTTTTTGTCGGCGTATTCGATTTCGAACTCGGCCAGCGAGCTGCCGCAGTCAAAACACCAGTACACCGGTTTCAGGCCACGGTAGACGAAACCGCGTTCCATCACGCGCTTGAAGGCGCGCAGTTGGCCCGCTTCGTTCGCAAAATCCATCGTGCGATACGGGCGTTCCCAATCGCCCAGCACGCCCAGGCGCTTGAAGTCCTCGCGCTGCTGCTCGATTTGCTCGGTGGCGTAGGCGCGGCTCTTGGCCTGCATGTCGTCGCGGCTCAGCTTGCGACCGTGCAGCTTCTCGATGGCGTTTTCAATCGGCAGGCCGTGGCAGTCCCAGCCGGGGATGTATTGCGCATCAAACCCTTGCAGTTGCTTGGATTTGACGATCATGTCCTTCAGCACCTTGTTCAGCGCGTGGCCGATGTGCAGCTTGCCGTTAGCGTAGGGTGGGCCGTCGTGCAGCACAAACAGCGGCGCGCCTTTGCGGGCCTCGCGCAGACGGCGGTAGAGCGTGCGCCCCTCCGCATCGGCAGCGTTCCACGACTTCACCCAAGCCGGTTCGCGCTTGGGCAGATCGCCGCGCATCGGGAAGGCGGTGTCGGGCAGGTTGAGCGTGGAGCGATAGTCCGGGGTGTTCTGGGCAGAGTCGGTCATGGCATGAGAACGCGCCGGCGCGGCACGCTGAACAAAAAGGGCGCCGGGGCACAGCGCAGCACCCGGCGAAAACGCGAAATTTTAACGACCGGGCGGGGTCGATCGGGCGTGCCACCAGGCATGCGCATCGGTCACATCCTGCGAGATGCCGGCGCGCAGTGCATCCAGCGACGGGTAACGCCGTTCGTCGTGCAGCTTGTGCAGCAGATCGACGCGCAAAAGCTGGGCGTAACCCGCGTTGATGTCGAGGTGGCCGGGCCATTCCAGGCAGTGAACTTCCAGCAGCACGCGGCCAGCGTCTTCCACCGTCGGGCGCACGCCGAGGCTGGCCACGCCGGGCACCGGTTGATCCCCCAGGCCGTGGACGCTCACCACAAAAATCCCCTGCGCCGCCGGCAGCCGCGAGGGAAAGCGCAGGTTCAGCGTGCGAAAACCCAAATCCCGCCCCAGCTTGCGCCCGTGTACCACATGGCCGGTGATGCCGTAGGGGCGGCCCAGCAGCCGGGCGGCACGGGTCATGTCGCCGGCGGCCAGGGCTTGGCGCACCTCCGAGCTGGAGACGCGCACGCCATGCACTTCGTAGCTCATCATGCGGGCGACATCAAAGCCCAAGTCGTTGCCGGCCGCGTCGAGCAAGGCGTAGTCGCCAGCGCGTTTGGCGCCGAAGCGGAAGTCGTCGCCCACCAGCACGTAACGGGCGCGCAGTTGCTGCATCAGCACATCGCGGATGAAATCGTCGGGCGATTGGGCGGCGAAACGCTGGTCAAAGCGCATCAACACCACGTCGTCCACACCGCAGCGTTCCAGTTCTTGCAGCTTGTCGCGCAGGGTGGCAATGCGGCGCGGTGCCCGTTCGGGCTGGCCAGCTTGCTGGGCGAACCAGTCACGCGGGTGCGGTTCGAACGTCATCACGCAACTGCGCAAGCCCCGGTGGCGCGCTTCGTTGTTCAGCAGGGCGAGCATGGCCTGGTGGCCTCGGTGGACGCCGTCAAAATTGCCGATGGTCAGGGCGCAGCCCGGATCGACTGCGCGGGTGGGACGATGCCCTCGGAAGATTCGCATGAGGCGGGATTATCCCGATCCCGTTCCAGGTTGATCGAGCGCGGGGGGAAGCCAGCCGGGCAGCCAGCACCACTGACCGGGCGCCAGATCGTCGGGGATGTGCAGATGGCCAAAGCGGCTGCGATGCAATTGCTCCACCCGGTTGCCCACGGCGGCCAGCATGCGCTTGACTTGGTGGTATTTTCCTTCGGTGAGCGTCAAGCGCAGGGCCGTGGGCCCGGTGATTTCGCAAGCGGCGGCGCGCACGGGCGTTGGATCGTCTTCCAGCACCACCCCGGCCAGCAAACGCGCCACCTGCGAGTCATCGACGGCGTGTTTGCAGCCCACCTCGTACACCTTGGGCACGTGGTGCTTGGGGGATGTGAGTTGGTGGATCAACCGGCCATCGTCCGTGAACAGCAGCAGACCGGTGGTGTCCTCGTCCAAGCGACCGATGGGCTGCACCCCGCGCTGGCGCAGCGGGGGAGGCAGCAGGGTCATTACGCTGGGGTGGTGCTTGGGCTTTTGCGAGCACTCGTAACCCGTGGGCTTGTGCAGCATCACCAGCGCTTGGGCGTGGTAGGGCCAGGGTTTGCCGTCGATGGTTAGCACCAGATCGGTGGTGGGCAGATCTTCGTCGGGATCGTCCAGCTCGCGGCCTTGGTGCCAAACGGCCCCCGACCACACCAGACCGGCACACGCTTTGCGCGTTCCGAAGCCTTGAGAAAACAGGATTTGGCTGAGTTTCATGGCTCAGCACTGTAGCGCTCTGAGGCGACACCCATTTTTGGCCTGACGGCGTTAACCCGCCGACGCATTGAATCGACTTCTACATCATGAGCCTGTCTTCATCTTCCCCCGTTGAGCGCGACATTTGGATCGACTGGGGCAAAGCCTTGGCCTCCCAGCTCATCGTCTGGCATCACCTGCTGATTTATGGCCCGATGGGGCGCAACGCCACACCCGCCGCCCAAGGGCTGTGGGACTGGCTGGCCGATGAAGCCCGCATGGCGGTGCAAATTTTTTTGGTGATGGGGGGCTATTTGGCGGCCCGGGCGCTGTTGCCGCCGTGGGGCCAAGCCCCGAAGCCGCTGCGCACATCGGCTTGGCGCAGTTGGGGGCGGGCGGTGCGCTTGCGTTATCAGCGGCTGATGGGCTTGGGCGCTTTGGCGGTGGGAGTGGCGGTGTTGGCAGCGGCTTGGACCCGCGACATCCTGCCCGATCCGGACACGCCCGAAGCGCCATCCGGTTGGCAATGGTTGGCCAATGTCGGGCTGTTGCATGACCTGTTGGGGTGGGATTCGGTCAATGCCGGGCTGTGGTACGTGGCCATCGACTGGCAGTTGTTCGCCTGTTTGGCCGCTTTGGCGTGCTGGCAGCGGTCGGGTGGGCGGCCTTGGCGTCGCTCGGTGGCGGCATGGGGCGTGATGGCGGGGGGCGTGGCTGCGCTGTTCTGGGCCAATCTGCAACCCGGTTGGGACGTGGCGGCACCGTACTTCTGGGGCAGTTACGCCTTGGGCGTGGTGGCGTTTTGGTTGCGCCATGCCTCGCCAGCGGTGAGGCAGACCGGCGCCATTCTGCTGGCGGCCACCCTCATGCTGGCGCTGATGTGGGCTTGGCGCGAGCGTCTGGTTTGGGCGGGTTTGACGGCTGGGGTGTTGATCTTCCAACCGGGCGCCCGCTGGCTGGCCCGTTCGGCTTGGCAACCGCTGATGCGCTGGTTGGCCGACATCTCCTACCCCGTGTTCCTGTTCCACTACAGCGTGTGCATGGTGTGCGGGGCGTGGGTCGGGCGGATGTGGCCGGGGGACGTGGCGGCCCACACGCTGGGCCTGTTTGGAACGTGGGGCCTGTGCCTGCTGGTGGGCTGGGCGGTGACCGAAGGCGAAGGGCGCTGGCGCCGGGCACGCCAAGCGCGCATGGCACGCCCGGTACAGACCTGCGCCTCGTTGGCTCAGTGAGCCGCCAGCACCACCCGTTCATCCGACGGGTCGGTGTAGAGAATCGTCACCAGTTCGGCGCGGCGGGTGAGCACGGCGCGTTGGTTGATATAACCCTTGTCGGTGATTTCGCCGGCATCGGCGCTGGCGGGTTCGGTCATCAACAGCACCCGGCCCACGGCCTGGGAGGAGCCTCCGCCGTCGCGCCGGAGCCGATGCAGGGCCTCGGCCACTTGGCTGTGCAGGCGATCCGGCGGCAGGGCCTGTGCGGCAGGGGTGAGGAACACCAGGGCGCCGATTTCCGCCCGGTCGTGCCCGGTGATGACGGCATCCGAGGCCAGAGGCGACAGCGCCGACACCAACTTCAGCCGCAGCGTGCCCACCGACACCCAAGTGCCCGAAGTCAGTTTGAAGTCTTCGGCCACGCGGCCGTTGAACATCACCCCTTTTTCGGGGTGCTCGGGATCGGCGAGCAGGCCAGCGTCGCCGATCTTGTAAAAACCTTCGTCGTCAAAAGCGGCGGCGGTGAGTTTGGGCGCGTGGCGGTAGCCGGGAAACACGCTCACGCCGCGCACGCGCAGCTCCAGCTTTTCACCATTGGGGATGAACTTCAAATCCACGCCGGGCAGGGGCAGGCCGATGCAGCCGGCGCCGTCCAGTTTCCAGTGCGCGGTGGTGACGGCTGGCGCGGTTTCGGTCGAACCCCAGGAGGTGGTCAGCCACAGCGGTTCCTCGCGCACTTGGGCGGCCACGGCCTGTAAGCGGTGCCAACTGGCCGCAGGCAGGGCCGCGCCGGCGTAGAACACGCCGCGCAGGCCGGCCAGCACCTCGCGGGCGAAGTGCAAGTCGCCTTCCAAGAAAGGCAGCAGCATGTCCAGCCCACGCGGCACGTTGAAAAAGAAATTGGGCTTGACCTCGCGCAGGTTGCGCACCGTCTTTTCGATCAGGCCGGGCATGGGGCGGCCGTCGTCGATGTAGAGCGTGCCGCCGTTGGCCAGCACCATGTTCAGGTTGTGGTTGCCGCCGAAGGTGTGGCTCCAGGGCAGCCAGTCCAGCAGCACCGGTTTGTCCTGCTGCAACCAGCGCCACGTCTGAATCATCATCTGCTGGTTGGCGCACAGCATCCGATGGGTGTTGATCGCCACCTTGGGATGGCCGGTCGAACCGGAGGTGAGCAGGTATTTGGCGTGATCGTCCGGCACCAAGGCGTCGAAGGCGACCATCACCGCTGGGCCCTCGGTCATGCGGGTGAACATCTCGAAGCCAAAGGCGCCGGGCACGCTTTCGGCGCCCTTGGAGAACACCACCACCGAGCTGCGCCGGCAGGCTGCAATCGCTGGGGCGTACACGGTGGCGTCGGAGGCGTAGATCAGTGCCGGATCGAGCATCTGCAAAATATTGCAGATTTTGCTGTAGTCTTTGGTGAGCCGGCAGTAGGCGCTGGAGACGGTACACACGGGCCGCCCCACATGCAGGGCCGCCAGCATGAGGATGAGGTGATCCAGCGCGTTGTCCGACAGGATGGCCACCGGCTTGCCTTCAGGCAGGTTCAGTGCCAACAGGGTTTGCGCCACCGAACCTACCAAGCGGCGGGTTTCGCGCCAGCTCAGGCGGCGCCAGCCGTCGTTTCCGTTGGCGGCGTCCCGCTCGGCAAAGGCCGGAGCGTCCGGGGTTTCCACGGCCCAGCGTTCCAGCCAATCGCCAATGCAGCGCGCATAAGGCTGCAATGCTTCGGGCGAGCGCAGCACAAAACTGCCGTCTGAAAGGTCTTGGCGCAGGGTGCGCGGCGGGGCCATCTGGGCCGGGTCATCAAGAAAGCGGGCCATGGTTGTCTCCTCGTCGTTTTCGGGATCGGGGGCGTCGCTGAGGGTGTCGTTCTGATCTAGCGCAAAAGTTCAGTGACTTAACTGGCATGATACTGCATGAAACCGATTGCGCAAGCCGGGTCATTGGCACTAAAGTGCCGTTCGTGATGTGCAAAGCAGTGCATTGCAACCATGCTCCCCCCAGGTGCAGCACAAACCCCCATTGGAGACACGGAGACACGATGAGCAACGAAGACACCCTGGTAGAAGCCCCCGAGTCGGTCAGCGCCGAAAACTTCGTCGAAGTGAGCTACGACGACACGATTCCCAACAACGTCGATCTTTCGTCCGATCGGCAGTTGCTGCGCGCCTTGGAGAGCTGGCATCCCAACTACATCGACTGGTGGAAGGACATGGGCCCCGAAGGCTTCCAAAACGCCGACGTGTACCTGCGCACGGCGGTGGGCGTCGATCCGGCGGGCTGGGCCAAGTTTGGTTACGTGAAGATGCCCGAATACCGCTGGGGCATCCTGCTGGCGCCCAAGGTGGAAGGCCGCACCATTCCGTGTGGCCGCCACAAGGGGGAACCGGCATGGCAAGAAGTGCCGGGTGAATACCGCTCGCTGCTGCGTCGCCTGATCGTGGTGCAGGGTGACACCGAGCCGGCTTCGGTGGAACAACAGCGCCACCTCGGCGCCACCGCCCCCAGCCTGTACGACATGCGCAACCTCTTCCAAGTCAACGTGGAAGAAGGCCGCCACCTCTGGGCCATGGTGTACCTGCTGGTGAAGTACTTCGGCAAAGATGGCCGCGAAGAAGCCCAAGCCCTGCTGGAGCGCCGCAGCGGTCAGCAGGACAACCCGCGCATCCTGGGTGCCTTCAACGAGCGCACGCCGGATTGGCTGTCGTTCTTCATGTTCACCTACTTCACCGACCGCGACGGCAAGATGCAGCTCGCCGCGCTGGCCGAATCAGGGTTCGATCCACTGAGCCGCTCCTGCCGCTTCATGTTGACCGAAGAAGCGCACCACCTGTTCGTGGGTGAAACCGGCGTGGGCCGCACCATCCAGGCCACCTGCGATGCCATGAAGAAGGCCGGCATCACCGATCCGTACGATGTGGAACGCATCCGCGCCCTGGGCGTGGTGGACTTGCCCCTGCTGCAACGCAAAGCCAACTTCCACATGAGCGTGACACGCGATTTGTTCGGCTCGGAAATCTCCAGCAACGGCGCGGAAGCTTTTTCGTCCGGTCTGAAGGGCCGCTTCAACGAAGCCAACCTGAAGGGCGACGACCATGTGCTGGCCGATGCCACTTACACCGTCACCCGCGTGATCGATGGCAAGCTGGTGGACGAAGCCGTGCCCGCCCTGCGCGCCATCAACTGCCGCTTGCTCGATGACTACATCGCCGATTGCCAAGGTGGCATCGACCGCTGGAACAAAATCATCGAGAAAGCTGGCATTCACTTCCGCTTGAGCCAGCCGCACAAGGGGTTCAACCGCCGCATTGGTGAGTTTGCGGGCCACAAAATCAGCCCGGCGGGCGAGCTGATGACCGCCGAAGCCTGGGAAGCCGCCCAAGGTGAATGGCTGCCGAATGCGGCGGACATGGATTTCATCAACAGCCTGATGAAACCCAGCCACGAGCCGGGCCAGTACGCCAGTTGGATTGCCCCGCCGCGCATGGGCATCAACCAGCAGCCCGTGGATTACGAGTACGTCAAGATCGCTTAAGGCAGGTTCTGTGGGGCGTAGCGCTCGGGCTCGGCGTTGGGCGCGGCTTTGACGCACGCGGCCTGGCAGCGCTGCGCCACGCTCGGATGGGCTTGGACATGGGCCGGGAATTGGCGCGACTGGGGCTTGTCCAGCAAAAAGTCCCAGGGCGGCTGTCGCCACGGCTGATGCCCGATGCCCATCGGATCCGGGTTCATCGGCCACACGGCACGCGGTGAAATCGGCACCCCCAGTTGCGATTGCAGCACCAGGCCGCAGCTTTGGAGTTGTTCCAGCATCCAGGCCAGTGAAATGTCCGACAGGCCACTCTCGTTGTTCGCGACGGGGTAGCCGCCGCCCACATCCGAATGGGCGCCGGGGAAGAGCATTTGCACCACGTTGTCGCCCGGCTCCCAGAGGGTGGGGGCAAAGTCGGGCCGCTGTTCGTCCAGCGACACCGCATGGAAACCACGCACGACCTTGGTGCTGAGTTTCAAGTCGGCAAACTTGAAGGTGTCGGCCCGTTCACCGTCGCGGGCGTAGGTGGGCAGGCCCATGGCGCCTACCGTGTCCCACACGCCCACGGCGGCGATGCGATCGACGGGGCGCAGATCGTCCAGCGCCAAGGTTTCGTCCGACAACTCACTGTTGAGGCTGTTGACCAAATCGGCCAACCGCGCCAACAGCGAAGAAGGCCGTTGGGCGTGGTGCTTCTTCCAAACCAGGGCGCCTTTGGCATACGCCCGTTCTGGGGACAGGGTTGCGCCGTACCGCAGCAGGCCACGCTTGGCGATCAGGCCCGCCAGTGCCCGGGCGGTGTAAGCCCCTCGGCTGAAGCCGATGATGAAAATCTGGTCCCCTGGCTGGTAATGGCGCGAAATGAAGGTGTAACCCCGCACGATGCGTGAAATCACCCCCGCGCCGAAAACGCCCCCCAGCAGCTTGTGGATGGCGTTGTTCGAGTCGCCAACGCCGTGCAGGTACTTGGCGATTTGCAGCACCTGCCCCTGTGCATTGACCAGCTCCTTTTCCTGCTCGTTGGACTTGAGCAAGCTCAGGCAGTCCATGTCCCCGGCCAAATGCAGGAACAGTTTGTAGACGTTGGTCGGATCCGGCAGCTCGTCGTGGTTTTCGTCCTGGTCGGGGCTGTTCCAGGTGCCATCGGCACAGAAAATGATGTTCTTGGCCATCGGGTGGGGCACTTTCGTGTGAAGTGGGCGTGAAGAACGGGGCAGGCATCCGCCTCGGCAGGTGCTGGGGGGAGACCATCAGCAGAAGGGGATGTTGTGCTATTTTGTCCGACAAAACCGATGAAATGGTGACCGGTATGACCCCAACCAAGCCAACCAGCAAGTTGAGCCAGCTCAAGTCGATCCCACTGAGCAAACCTTTGGAGAAAATCCAATCGATTCCTCTGTTGAAAAATGGGTTTGCCCATGCTTGTGTGCCGCCGTTCATCATTTTTTTGACGATTGCCAACATGCTATGGTCGGGCACCTCCGGGGCCGATGTGCCGCTGACGCTGGCCATTTTTCTCACGGGCGCCGGGGGTGGGGTCATCAGCACCTATTTCCGGCTCAAGGACGTGGCCCCCACCCGGGTGACGACCAACGCCATCATCCAGATCTACATCACGCCGATCGTCGCGGGGTTGCTGGGATGGATTTGTTATGCTTTTTTCCTGACCGGGATGCTGCAAGGTTCACTTTTCCCCGAATTCACCGGGGCCGATGAGCATTACGCGAACTTTGGCAGTATCTTCAGCATCACCCCCAAAACCGCCATTGATGCGGCCAAGGCGCTGCTGTGGGCGTTTGTGGCGGGGTTTTCTGAGAAACTCATTCCCAATATCCTGGATAAACTGGCAGATCAAATTGAAGACGAAGATCCACCCGTCAAAGCAGGTGGGGACGTCAAGAGTTAACCCGATGGCAAGGGCTTCCGCATGACCCTAAAGTCACGGGCCTTCTCTCCTTTGACCCGGAGCAAAAAATGAGCCAACCGACCATTCTCGAAATTCAGAAAAATCTGCAAGCCCTGGGTTTCGACCCCGGCCCCGTGGACGGCCAATGGGGGCGCCGCACCATGGAAGCGCTCAAATCGTTCCAAATGAACAACGATCTGGTGCCCGATGGCCTTTTTGGCCCAGCCACGCTGAGCAAGTTGTTCCCGGGGTACATCGAAATCAAGGACGAAGTGCCGCCGGTTCCCGTGGCTGCACCTCCTGCGGACGGCTCGGCGCCTGCTGCCCCTGCTGCTGAGCCGTCGGGCGCATCGGCGCAAAACGCGCCGCTGGAAATTTTCCTGCCGTGGTTGGAGGAAGCCCGCAAGCTGCTGGGCGTCAAGGAGACGACGGGTGCTGCCAGCAACGAGCAAATCCTGAGCTGGGCGGACATGCTCGATTTGAAATATGGCGATGACGACATTCCTTGGTGCGGCCTGTTCACCGCCCATTGCATCGGTTCGACCCTGACGCAAGAGCCGCTGCCGGGCAACCCTCTGGGAGCGCGGCAGTGGGAGAAGTTTGGCACCCGCACCGATCCGCGCCTGGGGGCCGTGATGGTGTTTTGGCGCGATTCCCCCAGCAGCGGCAAAGGCCATGTGGGGTTTTACGCCGGTGAAAGTGATGACGGGTATCTGATCCTGGGGGGCAACCAATCGGATTGCGTGTCTTACGCCTGGTTGCCCAAGACCAATTTGGTGAGCGCTCACTGGCCCACTTCGGCGGCTTCGTTGGTGACAACGGCTGTGCGCGTCGAAAAGAACGCTGACTTCTGCAAAAAGCAGTATTGAGGCCGATGCCGCTGCTGTCCGGAGCCCCGTCATGACACATCGAAAAACCCTGCTGCCCTGCTTGGCTGCCGCCTTGTTGGTGGGCTGCGGGCCACGCCAGGAGGCCGCCGCCCCGATGGCGGAGACGCGCCAGATGGGGCTGTCGCGCCACGAAAGCGACGTGGCGGTGGCTGCGGACGCGGTGGGGCAGACGGCAGCAGCACCGGTGGCGCCGGCGTCGTTCTTGGCCTACGAGCACCAACTGACGCTGGATGTGCCCGATGCCCAAGTGGCCACACAGCACGCCCGGCTGGTGAAATTGTGTGCCGAGGTGGCGCAGGGGGGATGCACCCTGCTGGAGTCCCGCTTGGATGTGACATCGGAGCGGGCCCAAGGGACGGTGCGCATGCGCGTGGGCCAAGCTGCTGTCAAACCGCTGCTGGCGCAGATGAGCCGCTTGGGGGCGGTGGCTTCTCAAGCCACGACGGTGGAAGACTTGGCCCAGCCCATGGCCGAGGCCGACAAGCGCGTCGCCATGCTCACGGCGTACCGAACCCAGCTTGAAGCGTTGCGCGCCAAGTCATCGCAAGACATCGAGACGGCGATGAAAATCGCCAAGGAATGGACGCAGGTGCAAACCGAGCTGGAGGCCGTCACCGGAGAGCGTGCTTTCCTGCTGAAGCGGGTGCAGACGGAGCTGGTGACGATCTCGATTCAGTCGATCCAAACGCGCCCGGTGGCCGAGCCGGTGCGTGAGGCGTTGGCCGCTTTCGGCACCCACTTGGCCGAAGCCGTCGCAGGGGTGATCACGGCGGTGGCGTATGCCCTGCCCTGGGGATTGGGGCTGGTGGCGCTGGGCGCAGGAGGACGCCAACTGTGGCGCCGGCGACGCTCCTCACGAACAACCGCGCCTGAAGTTCAATCGGCGCCCGGTGCGGGCAACAGCAACCCCTCGTGACGGGCGACGTGCTCCAAAGCCGCTTCGAAACTCGCCCGCGCTTGGGCGGTCACCCGCCAAAGATGGTGGTGTAAGGCTGCGTCGGCGGGGCTGCGGTGCTCGCATTCGGCGCTGTAAGCCTCAAAGTGGGAGAGCTGGATCAGCAACTCAGCGATGTGGCGCGGACACTCACACGCCACCGTGGAAGACAGCCCCGCGATGTCCACCAGCGCCGCGTCCGACCAGCGGCGGGGCGGGGGCAACGGGGAGGCTGCCGTCGCGTCATGCGGCAGGCGGGCCCGTTGTTGGCCCAACCATCGCCCCAGGGTGTCGTCGTCCTGGGGGCTGCGCAGCAGGGTCACGCCTTGGCGGCGTAACGCATCGCAATCGGCGGTGGCGGCAAAGCCGTAGAACACCGCACAGGGCACGTTCAGCAGCGCAGGGCTTTGGTGGGCCAGTCCGGTGCGCCAGGCGTGCCAACGTTCCAGCGTCAGCGTGGGCCACGCCAGCAGCAGCAGATCCGGCGGGGTTTCGAGCGCAAACGGGCCGATCGCATCGGCTTGCTCGAATGTGCCGAGGACATGCAAGGTGCGTCCGCTGGCGCGTTGCACGGCTGGGCGTTGCAGGCGCGTTCCCAACGCTGGGCCGATGACCACCACGCGCACCGCTTCGGGCATGGACGGTGGCGGGGCGGTGGGCACGGCGGCGGCCAAGGTGTTGGCGTGGGTGCTGGCGGCGGCTTGCAGTTGCGTCCGATCCAGCCCGGCCAAGCGGCCAATGGCGTGGCCGGCGTCGGTCAGGCGTTTGAGCAGGGCCAGGCGTTCGATGTCGGTGGCGCTGTACAGGCGCTGGCCGCTGGGGGTCAGTTCAGGCGAGCAGACGGCGTAACGCCGTTCCCACACCCGCAGCGTGGCCACTGGCATGCCCAACATGCGGGCCACGGCGCCGCTGCGGAAACGGGCGCTGGAGGAAGATTCTGACGTCATATTGAATCCGAGTATGGCGGTGGTTTGACCGTGAATTCGTGATGAATTGCCATCATGACACGGAATTAAGTACCCTGCTGACCATGAAAACATGGACAAATCAGCAAGGTAAGCCGCGTCAAGTGGCGGTGGTCGGGGCGGGCTTGGCGGGGGCGGCGTGTGCGCGGGCCTTGGCCGAAGCGGGCCACAACGTCACCGTGTTGGACAAGGCGCGTGGCCCCGGTGGCCGGCTGGCCACCCGGCGCGTCGAATGGTTCGATGCGCAGGGGCAAGCGCATGTGTGCGGTTTGGATCACGGCACGCCGTGGTTCGATGCACGCAGCGCGGCCATGCGCCAGTTTGTGGACGCCGCTTTGACAGCGGGATGGTTGGCGGCGTGGCAACCCCGCATCGTGGGCGGGCGCAGCGGGGGCGCTGCGCCGGTGTCGCTCCACTATGTGGCGGTGCCCACCATGCCGACGCTGTGCCAGCGCCTGTTGGATGCACCCGCGCTGACGCGGCTGTGGCAGCACACGGTGACGGCGATCAAATCAGCAGAGGATGGGAGCGCGGGCTGGCAGGTGTCGTGCGCCGGAGAGCGCTTACCGAGGGTGTTCGATGCGGTGATGCTGGCGATGCCACCTGCGCAAGCGGCGGTGTTGCTGCGCCCGTGGCGTGTCGATTGGGCTGAGCAGGCCGAGGCCACGCCCATGTCGCCCTGTTGGACGCTGCTGGGGGTGAGCGAAGCTCCGGGCCGCCCTGCTGCTTGGGACATGGCGTTGCCGGACAGCGGCCCGCTGGCGCGCATCGTGCAACACCGTGCCCGACCGGGTCGGGCCATGGCGCCCGCCGATCAAGCGCATTGGGTGGCCCACGCCCGGGTGCAGTGGAGCCAAGCGCATTTGGAGCACTCACCCGCTGGGGTGCAGGCGCAGTTGCAAGAGGCGCTGGCGCAGGTGCTGGGACAGCCGTTGCGCTGGCACCATGTCACCGTTCACCGCTGGCGTTATGCCCTGACCCAACCCGATCCGGCCCGCGATCTGCCCGCTTGCTGGTGGGACGCCACCCAAGGGCTGGGAGTATGTGGTGATTTTCTCGGGGGTTACGGGGTGGAGGGGGCGTGGCTGTCTGGGCAGGCGCTGGCGGCGTCGGTGCTGGAGGGCGTGGTGTGAAGCGCCCTGCCAACACCAGCCAGCCGTGGCGGGGCCATAAACAACACCTGCCCAGCAAACCCTGCGCCGTCTGTGGCCGACCCATGAGCTGGCGCCGGGCTTGGGCGAAAAATTGGGAGGCGGTGCGGTATTGCAGTGAGGCGTGTCGGCGTCAACGTTCGGCCTGAGGGCGCTCACGCCCCCGGGCCGGTCTGCGCCGTCTGCTGGCGCAGCAGCAGCTCCCCAATCCGATCCACGCTAGACGCCTTGGAATAGTTGTCTTACTTGTTTATTTTTTCAAGCTACACTGTTGCTGTCAAAAATCAACATTTGGGTCGATTTAATGCAGCAGCAAAAATCCGTTGTCTTCAATCAAGACTCTGAGGTTCGCCACCGGTTGCGCAAGCTGGGGCTGACAACAGAAATCGTCAGGCTCATTGCCCGTCGAGTGGCCGCAGCGAAAGCCGAAGCGCTGGAGATCGACCCTACTAACGCGCCAGGCATGTTGGCCTATATCCACGGTGTGCGCGCCACTCGTATGGAGCTGCTCAAAGTCAGCGGCTGGCGTATGAGCCGGGCCGGTAACGTTGAATCGACCGTCAACGACAAACTGGGCATCCAAATCTGTTTCCAGAACGTCGACGCAGCTTGCACGGAACCTAACCCTCAGGCCATCTCCGGCAAGGGCGCCGGCTCGCGCAAGCTCATTCAGAATGGTTTGGGTGGTCAGGGTGAGCTTTTCGGTCGCGAAGCTCCCGAGTCAGTGGACGCGATCGGCAGTACGCCGACGGTGTGGGTGGTATGCGTAAGTACGGATGACAAGAAGCTGAGGGCTGAAGTGTCATGCCCTGAGGTCTTTCAGGGCAGTCAGTTCGCTGGCTTCAGCGAGCGCATCTGGGTTGTCGACGAAGACATCGCCCCGACGGTCGAGCCGGTAGATCGTCCTGAAGATGACAGTGACTCGGTGGAGCACGAGGTTCGCATCGCGAGGAAGTGAAAATGGAAGTCGAAACGTATGTTTAACGGGAGCAGGCTCACGCTCGCTCGAAAGCGCAGACAGCTCACCAAGAAAGAGTTGGCCGAGAAAGCGCGCCTGACGGCCCTAACGCTGACTCGCCTGGAAGCAGGCGAGACACCGGAACCCGGCGGAGACACTGTGCGATCCCTGGCCCAAGCCTTGAATTACCCAGCGGAATTTTTCTATCTCTGTGACAGTGAGGCACTGAACTCTGAGGCTGTTAGTTTTCGCAGTCTGTCGTCGCTCACAGCGCGTCAGCGCGACGCTGCTCTTGCTGCGGGCGATCTGGCTTTCGAACTGCATGCTTGGGTAGCGGATCGCTTCGAACTACCTGCTGTCCAGTTGCTGGATTTACGCGATGAGGATCCGATCGCTGCGGCTGGGGCCTTGCGTAGCCATTGGGGCATGGGTGCCAAGCCTATCGGGCACATGGTTAAGTTGCTTGAGTCCAAGGGGGTGCGCATATTTTCGCTAGCCGAGCAACACAAACACGTCGACGCGTTCTCATGCTGGCGAGGGGACGTGCCCTACATCTTTCTGAATACGTTCAAGTCTGCTGAGCGGAGCCGCTTTGATGCTGCCCATGAACTCGGCCATCTGGTGCTTCATGTGCATGGCACCACGAACGGCAGTAGGAACGTTGAGACAGAAGCTGACAGGTTCGCTTCAGCGTTTTTGATCAACCGAGGTGATCTGATCAGTCACTTGGGACGGGTTAACTCACTCGCGCAGTTGGTTTCGGCAAAGAGCCGCTGGGGCGTGTCAGTCGCTGCACTTGCACGCGCAGCCTTCGACTCGGGCCTGATCTCAGACTGGTACTACCGTGATCTTTGCAAGCAAATGAGTTCGCTGGGATACAGAACGGCAGAGCCTCAGGGCCTAGAGCGTGAGAAGTCTGTGCTGTGGAAGATGCTCTTTGACGAGCTCTGGAAAGATGGCATTACCAAGGATCGCATAGCGGCTGAGTTGCATGTTCCGCTTGATGAGATCGAGTCATTGGTCGGCGAGTTGGTCACTCAGCCCCCTCCAACTCCGACCAGCAGTGGCAAAAGACCGATGTTAAAGATCGTGTCGTAGTTGCCCAGGCTCGACCCGTAAGGGGGCAGCTGGGCAAGCAGTCGTGCTGACGCAGAACCTGGGGTGACTCACTCCAGGCCAGCCCCCTTCAACCTCGCCCGCAAGCTTTGCGATGCCGGCTTCAGCGGCGTCCGATGCGCCGTCCACCCGGCTTGCCAAGGCGGCGTCAACCAACTCAAGCGCCCGGCCAACCCGACGAAGTTTCGATACAGCGTCGGTGAGCTGCTGAGTTTGGCCCAGGTTTTCCACGCTGCTTCCTCTTTCCAATCGCGGGCGCTGGCTTGGCCGGCCAAGGGCGCATGGCCCGGCTCGGCTTCGTGCTTGGCCGCGTGGCGCAGTTGCATCAACAGCTCAGGAATCGGGATGCCCACCGGGCACACCTCGCCGCAGGCACCGCACAGGCTGCTGGCGGTGGGCAAATCTTGCGTCGGGTCCAGGCCCATCAAGTGCGGCGAAATGATGGAGCCGATGGGGCCGGGGTAGGTCGTGCCATACGCCAAGCCGCCGATGCGCGCATACACCGGGCAATGGTTCATGCACGCGCCGCAGCGGATGCATTGCAGCGTCGGGCGGAAATCGGCCTCGCGGTAGGCTTGGCTGCGTCCGTTGTCCAGCAAGATGAGGTGCAGCTCACGCGGGCCGTCCAGCTCGGGCGCTTCGCCTTGGACGCGGCGCGGGCCCGTGATGACGTTGAGGTAAGTCGTCACCGCCTGGCCGGTGGCTGAGCGCGTGAGCAAGGCGTAAAGCGGCAGCACGTGTTCCAGTTTTTCGACCACCTTCTCAATGCCGGTGATGGCGATGTGAACCTCAGGCACCGTGGTACACATGCGGCCATTGCCTTCGTTTTCCACCAGCACCAGCGAGCCGGTTTCCGCCACCAAAAAGTTCACGCCGGACACACCGATCTTGGCATCGCGGAACTCGTGGCGCAGCACGCGCCGGCCCGTGGCGATCAGCTCATCCACATCCTCGGTGTAGCTCGTGCCGGGAATGTGCTGCGCGAACAGTTCGGCAATCTGCTGCTTGGTTTTGTGGATGGCTGGCATGATGATGTGGCTGGGCCGCTCGCCCGCGAGTTGGACGATGTACTCGCCCATGTCGCTTTCCAAGCAAGTGATGCCGTGCTCGGCCATGCGGTGGTTCAGCTCGATTTCCTCGCTCACCATCGACTTGCCCTTCACCATCCCCCGCGCCCCATGCTGCTGCGCGATGGCGAGAAACAAGGCGTTGGCCTCCGCCGGCGTGCTGGCCCAATGCACTTGCACGCCGCGTGCGGTCAACTGGGCGTCGAGCTGCTCCAGCAAATCCGGCAGTTTGGACAGGCTGTATTGGCGGATGGCTTCGCCCTGGCGGCGCAGGGTTTCGAATGCGGTTTTGGCGTCGCGCACTTCGGCGGGGCCATCGGGGGGCAGTGCGCCTTGCGCGGTGCCGAAGTGGGCGGCGCGCTTGGTTTGCAGAAAATCCATTGCGCTGCGGAAGCTCTTGCGCAGATGGGCATCGTCCACCGCCACCTGGGTGTTGGCCTTGAAGTGGCGCGGATCGACGAAGGTCAGCGGGGCTTCATGCACCGGCTTGGTGTGGGGGGTGTTCATGCGCAAACCTCCGAGTCGTTCTGCAAATCGTTCACCAGCACGATCACCAATTCCTTCGGGCCGTGGGCACCGAAGGCCAGCACTTGCTGGATGTCGGCGGTTTTGCTCGGGCCAGAGATGAGCAGCAGGTTGGTGGGCATGTCGGCTTGCGGTTGCAGCGCCGACCAAGCAGCGGCCAGGCTGGCATACAGCCGGCGGGCCGGCAGCACCGCAATGTGCAGCGGTGGCACCAGCGACAGCGTGCGTGGCTCGCCCGGCCCCGGTTGCAGCACCAAGCTGCCCGTGTCGGCCACGCCGGCAGCGGCGCAGGTCAGGCCGGCGTCGATCTGGTCGAACAGTTGTGGCTTCCAGTCCTCCAGCGGCGAGGCGAAGGGGTGCAGCGTCAACCCGTGGCCAAGCTGGGGCGCCAGTTGCGCGGTGAGCGCGTGCAGCCCCGGAAAACCCTGCCCCACCGCCAAATGCCGGCAGCCGCGCTGCTGCAACACCTGCTGCACGGCAGCCGGCCAGTTCGCGGGGCTGGCGTGCAGCACCTCGGCCCGCCAGCCCCGGGCGGCGGCCTCAAACGGGGCGATCAAGTCGGCAGGAGCGGGGCGTTCCCCCTGCACCCCTCGGCCAAATGGGCTTTGGAAGAACGGCGCCAGGTCGGGCGTTGGCAGCGGCTGGGCCGGCGCTGCGCCCCGCAGACGAGCGAGGATGGCGCGGCGGGCAGCGGCGGAAGCGGTGGCATCAAGCAGCGTCATGGTGGAACCTCAGTCGGTGACGTGGTGTGCGGCGCCGGGCAACCCCAAGCGTTCCCGCAAAAAACTGCCCAGATGCACGCAACGCGGTTGCCCCGCATCGCAACCGCCGGCCTTTTGCGCGGCGTGGTGCAGGTTGAGCAGGCAGCCGCAGTCGGCGCTCACCAGCACTTCGGCGCCGGCGTCGCGCACGCTGGCGAGTTTGTCGGCCACCATCGCGCCGGAAATCGCCGGATGCCGGGCGGAAAACGTGCCACCAAAGCCGCAGCATTCCGCTTCCCGCGCTTGCTGAACCACTTCGACGCCTGGCAGCGCCGCCAGCAACGCCCGGCTGGGCAAGTGAACACCCATTTCGCGCCGCGCTGAACAGGAGGTGTGCAGGGCCACTTTCACCGGGCGCTGCGCCTGGGCGGCTTGGCTGGCCTGGGCGAACTCGGCCAGCCCCAGCACATCCCGCGCAAAGTGGCTGAACTCCACCACACGCGCCGCCACGGCCTGGGCTTGGGCGTGCAGCGCGGCATCGTCGGCGAACAGCAGCGGCCAGTGATGCACCATCATCCCGCCGCAGGAACCGGACGGCACGACGATCGGTTGATCCAGCGGAAACAGCGCCAACTGCGCCGCCGCCACCTGACGCGCCTCGGCGGTATAGCCGCTGGTGTACGCCGGCTGGCCGCAGCAGCTTTGGCCTTCGGGGAAGTCCACCGCGATGCCGGCGCGGCGAATCAGCTCAATGGCGTCCAACCCGGCTTGGGGAGCGAAGACATCCACCACGCAGGTGGCGAAAAAATAAACCCGTGCGGGACGGGGTGACGGGGAAGAGGGCGAGGCTGCGGGCATGGCAAACGTCCTGGGCGGCGGCGAATGGGGATGGCGCGGCATGGTGCGCCCAGCGACACTGGGGGGTGAAGTGGTCAGACCAATGTTTTCCGACGTTTTGCCATGAAACACCAACTCCACGCCCGCCTCCCCGATCAACTCGCCCAGCGTTTGGAACGTGCCATCGTGGAGCGCCACCATCTGCCGGGTGATCGCTTGCCGCCAGAGCGCGTGTGGGCGGTGGAGCTCGGGGTGTCGCGCACGGTGTTGCGCGAGGCGCTGCGTCTGCTGGCTGAGCGCGGTCTGGTGGAGCAGCGCCACGGTGCCGGCACCTTCGTTGCCGCTCAACCGGGAGCGCGTCAAGGCGATGTGTGGGCGCAACTGTTGCAACGTCAACCGTTGTTGCAGGAAGGCTGGCTGGAGTTTCGGGAAATGCTGGAGGTGCGTTGCGCCGAACTCGCCGCCCGCCGTGCGACGCCGGACGATCGGGCCCGGCTCGCCCAGGCTCACGCCGAAGTCAGCGCTGCGTATGCCCAGCCGGATCGTCAAATCCAAGTGCGGGCCGACGTGGCCTTTCACCGCGCCCTGGCCGACGCCACGCGCAACCCCGTCTTCAGCCAGTTGGTGGCGACCTTGCTGGCGCTGTTGCACGAGCACGTCCACCTGAGCATCGCCGACCTGACGCCGGATTCGCAAGAAGCCCAGCGCCTGTGCCAGCAGCACGACGCGCTCTGGCAGGCCGTCCAACGCGGTGACGCTGTGGCTGCCGCCAGCGCCGCCCAAGCGCACATCGATTTCGTGCGTGAGCGCTGGCAGCGGCGCCTGGCCGGTTTGGCCTGAGGGCCGCTGCGCAACGCCCGGTCAGCCTTGCGCCGGCACGCTGGGCAAGCTGGCCAGCGCCATGGCCAGTTCCTGCTCGTTGTAGCTTTCGTCGGTGAGTTCGCCGGCGAAGTACTTTTGGTAGGACACCATGTCAAAGTGCCCGTGGCCGCTCAAGCAGAACAGGATGTTCTCGGACTTGCCTTCCCGCTTGCAGCGCAGCGCCTCCTCGATGGCACCCTTGACGGCATGGTTCGATTCCGGTGCCGGCACGATGCCCTCGGCCCGTGCAAACGTCACCCCCGCTGCGAAGCACTCGCCCTGGGTGTAGGCCACCGCCTCCATCAACCCCAGCTCCTTGGCGTGCGACACCAGCGGCGCCATGCCGTGGTAACGCAATCCACCCGCGTGGAAACCCGGCGGGGTGAAGGTAGAGCCCAGGGTGTGCATCTTGGACAGCGGCGTCATGTGGCCGGTGTCGCCGAAGTCGTAGGCGTATTTACCGCGAGTCAGCGAAGGGCAGGCCGCCGGCTCCACCGCCACGATGCGCGACTTTTGCCCGCCACGCAGCCCATGCCCGATGAACGGGAAGGCAATGCCCGCGAAGTTCGAACCACCGCCCGTGCAGCCCACCACCACGTCCGGCCAAGCGTCGGCCATTTGCATCTGCTCCATCGCTTCCAGACCGATCACGGTTTGGTGCAGCAGCACATGATTCAGCACCGAGCCCAGGGCGTATTTTGTGTCGTCCCGCTGCGCGGCCAGCTCGACCGCTTCCGAAATGGCGATGCCCAAGCTGCCCGGATGGTTCGGGTGCTCGGCCAGCACGCTGCGGCCGTAGACGGTTTCCATCGAGGGCGAGGCCACGCAGCGGGCACCGTAGGTTTCCATCACGGCGCGGCGGTACGGCTTTTGGTCGTAGGACACGCGCACCTGGAACACCAGCACTTCCAACCCAAACAAATTGCCAGCGAACGACAGCGAGGTGCCCCATTGGCCTGCGCCCGTTTCCGTCGTCAGGCGCTTCACGCCGGCTTGCTGGTTGTAAAACGCCTGCGGGATGGCGGTGTTGGGCTTGTGGCTGCCAGCGGGGCTGACGCCTTCGTACTTGTAGAAAATTTTGGCCGGTGTGCCCAGCACCTTTTCCAGCCGATGGGCGCGGTAGAGCGGAGCGGGGCGCCAGAGTTTGTAGATGTCTTGCACCGGCTCGGGGATGTCGATCTCGCGTTCCGTCGTCACCTCCTGCTGGATCAGGGACATGGGGAACAACGGTGCCAGATCGTCCGGGCCCACCGGCTGCATCGTGCCGGGATGCAGCACGGGCGGCAGCGGCACGGGCAGATCGGCCTGGAGGTTGTACCAGGCCTTGGGCATTTGACTTTCTTCGAGCAAGTATTTGGTGCGGGTGCTCATGTCTCGGAACACTTTCTCATGGAATGGAGGGAAATCCCGCCACCCGCACCGTTGCAAAAACAATCAAAACGGGCGGCGAGCCCGTCAATCTACCGGGAGTTTGAACAGACTGGTAGCGTCCAGCTCAAGCGCTTGGCGGCCATCGGCGTGAAACAGCGCCCAGGTCCAGCGCAACACGCCCAGCTCCGGGCGCTTGGCCGAGCGCCGAACCTCCTGCACTTCGGCACGGAAGCTCAGCGGCTCGCCCGCACGCACTGGGTTGGGCCAGCGGATTTTTTCCACCCCAGGCGAGGCGTAAGACTCGGAACCGTCCAGCGCCGCCGCGCAAGCCAGGCGCATGGCCACACCACAGGTTTGCCAGCCGCTGGCGATCAAGCCACCGAACGGCCCTTGTGCCGCTGCCTCGGGATCGGTGTGGAACCATTGCGGATCCCACTGCCGAGCAAAATCGAGGATGTCTTGCTCGCTCAAAGCGATGGGGCCAGCGGTGATGACTTGGCCGGCGTAGAACTCTGCGAATTTCATGCGGAACGGTTCAACAAGGGGTGAAAAAAGCGGATCAGCCTTGGACGATGTGCGTCACCTGAGCGGGCATCGGGGCCGGCCAACCGGCTTCCTTGGCCACACGCACGATGGCTTCGTTGGTGTCAAAGTACACCTGCCAGTAGTTCGCGGTGTGGGTGTAAGGACGCACGGCGATGACACAGCCGTTGAGGTTCATGTCCAACAGGGCCACATCGGGCGCTGGGTTCGTGGCGACGTTGGGGATTTTGGCCACGGCGGCACGCAGGCGAGCGATGGCGTCCAGCGGATCGACGCCTGCCGCCAGTTGGGCGGTGCGATCCACGCGGCGCACGGGCAGGGCGCTAAAGTTTTGCACTGTGTCCCCAAACACCTTGGAGTTGCCGACGGTGGTCAGGACGTTGTCCGGCGTCACCAAGGTGGTGGCGAACAGGCCCAGCTCATGCACTGTGCCGACCACCCCACCGACGCTGACGAAGTCGCCCACCTTGAACGGACGCAGCACCAGCATGAAGGCCCCAGCTGCGAAGTTGCCGAGCATGCCGCTCCACGCCGCACCGATGGCCACGCCTGCACCGGCCAACAAGGCCGCAAACGACGTGGTTTGAATGCCGAAGTAGCCCAAGATGCCCAGCACCAGGGCGATGTTCAGCGCCACGGCCACGATGCTGCCCAGGTACTTGGACAGCGTCGCATCGACTTGGCTGCGGTTCAGTGAAGCCTGTGTGAGGGCCACGACCTTGGCGATGAGCCAGCGGCCAATCACCCAAAACGCAATCGACGCGAGCACCTTGACGGCCAGTTCGGCCACGGTGGTGCTCAAGAAAGTCTGAAGGGCGGAGAAGTCCACAGTGAATCCTTTCAACTCAGGAAGAGGAGTCCGGAGTATCGGGGCAAGCGAACTGGGGTGGGCGCTTGTGTTGCAGCGCCGCAAGACCTTCCCGTGCATCGGCACCAGTAAAACTGAGGATTTCCAGCGCCAGCGAATGCTCGAATGTCGGCCAAGCTGCACGCAGCCAGTGGTTCAAGCTGCGTTTGGTCCACGCCAAAGCCGTGGGGCTGCCCGCAGCCAGGGAGGCTGCCACAGCGCGGGCGCGTGGCAGCAGCTCGTCCTCGGGCACGGCCAAACTCACCAGGCCGATGCGTTCGGCTTCGGTGCCGTTCAATGGGGCGCAGGTCAGCAGGTGGTATTTGGCTTTGGCCATCCCGCACAGCAGCGGCCAAATGACGGCAGCATGATCGCCCGCCGCCACGCCCAGCTTGGTGTGGCCGTCGATGATTTTGGCGTTGTGCGCTGCGATCGAGACATCGGCCAGCAGCGCCAGCGCTGCCCCGGCGCCCACGGCGGCACCGTGGATGGCGCTGACGATGGGCAGATCACAATCGATCATGCCTTGCACCAGATCGCGGGCTTCGCGCATCACGCGCAGGCGGGTGGTTTCGCGGGCGAGCATGTCCTCCACCAATGCCATTTGCCCGCCGGCTGAAAACCCCTTACCTTCAGAGCGAATGAGGATGCAGCGCACGCCAGGCCGCGCCGCCAGCCCGCGCCACAGCGTACCCAGTTGCGCGTGAGCGTGGGCATCGCACGCCGGCAGCGTGCCAGGCGGGCCCAGCACCAGCTCGACCACGCCTTGCGGATGATGTTCAAGGCGCAGCCCCTCGGCCAGCGTTTCGGTGTCGATGGGGGTGCTCATGCGGGGGTGCCTTCCTGCCACACCCGTTGGCGCAAATGGGGGCTGACGCGGTAACGCTCGCCCCGGTAATGCGCGTCCAGCGCGTCCAACAGGCGCACCACGGGCGCCGCGCCCCAATGCGCCAGCCATTCAAACGGCCCGGCGGGGTAGTTGACCCCGAGTTTCATGGCCGTGTCCGCCCCGGTTTCGCTGCACACGCCTTGATGCACGGCGTCGCTCGCCTCGTTGATGAGCATGGCCACGGTGCGGGCCACGGCCAAACCGGGCGCATCGGCCAGACGTTGCGGCGTGAAGCCCAACGCTGCCAGCCACTGCGGCGCGGCGGCCACCCAGGCCGAGCTGGCGCTGACGGCGGGAGTCCAGGCGAGTGGGGCGCCCCCTCTCCCCAACCCCTCTCCCACGAGGGGTGAGGGGCTTTGTGACAGGGATGCGTTGGCGCCGGCTTGGGCGGTGGGCAGGTCAAACAGCGCGAGATCTGACACGGCCTCCTCCATCGCCACTTGGGCGGCGGGGCGGCCATCCGTCAGGCGCAGCACCTGGCAGGTGCTGGCACGGCGCAGGGTTGGTGTCATGTCATCGTTGGCGTGTTGTCCCCTCACCCCGGCCCTCTCCCCCAAGGGGAGAGGGAGAAATGACTTCAAAGCCCCTCTCCCATCGGGGGAGAGGGGTTGGGGTGAGGGGAGTGCGTCGCCAAACACACCGACATTTGAGGCTTGACGCAACACCAGGCCGCACCAGGCGGTGGTTCGATCGGTGCTGAAGGTTTGGCCGGCGGCGCGCAGCCGCTCGGCCAGCAGCTCGGCCACCGCGCCACGGCCATGCAAAGTCACCTCCACCTGCGCATCAATCAAAGCCCCTCTCCCCTCGTGGGAGAGGGGTTGGGGAGAGGGGGCCACCGCCGAGCCAGAAGCCCCCGCCCGGTAATCGTAAAAACCGCGCCCACTCTTGCGCCCCAGCAGCCCACCCTCCACCAACTCACGCTGCACCAGCGAAGGCACAAAGCGTTTGTCGAAAAAATTGGCTTCGTAGACGGATTGCGTTACCGAAAAATTGGTGTCGTGCCCGATCAAATCCATCAGCTCACACGGCCCCATGCGAAAACCCGCGCCGCGCAAGCAAGCATCCAACTCCGCCGGCGTGCCCGCTTGCTCGGCCAGCAACGCCAGCGTCTCGGCATAAAACGGACGCGCAATGCGGTTGACGATGAACCCAGGCGTCGATTTGGCATGCACCGCCGTCTTGCCCCAGGCGCCGGAAAGCGCATGAATCGCCTCCGCCACGGCTGGCGCGGTGTGCAGCCCACTCACCACCTCCACCAGTTTCATCAAGGGCACGGGGTTGAAGAAGTGCATGCCCACCAAGCGTTCTGGGTGCTGCAAGCCGTTGGCAATCGCCGTCACTGAGATGGACGAGGTGTTGGTCGCCAGCACGCACGCCGGCGACACCCGCCCTTCTAACTCGCGGAACAAACTGCGCTTGGCGTCCAGCTTTTCGAGGATGGCTTCCACCACCAAGCCGGCGTCTTTTGCTTCGGTCAAGGTGTCCACTGCCCGCAAGCGGGCCAGGGTGGCGGCCACAGCTTCGGGTTTCAGCTTGCCTTTGGCGGCCAGCATGTGGAGGCTGGTGGCGAGTTTGTCGAGCGCTTGCGCGGCGGCGCCGGCTTTCACGTCAAACAACATCACCGGGTGCCCGGCCTGTGCCGCCACCTGCGCAATGCCCGCACCCATGATGCCGGCACCCACCACCAGCACCGGTACGCCGCTCAGGTTGAAGTCGGTGGCGCTCATGCGGCGGCTCCTGGTTCTTGTGGCACCCAGGCAGCGGGGCGTTTGGCGAGGAAAGCGGCAAACCCTTCTTTGGCCTCGTCCGTGCCGCGCACACGGGCGATGGTTTGCGCGGTCAGCTCCAGCACATCGGTGCTCACGGGGCCAACCGCCATTTGGGCGTACAACGCTTTGATTTCGCGCTGCGCGTTCGGGCCGCCGACCAGCAGCTCGGCCACCAGGGCATCGACGGCGGCGTCGAGTGCGGCGGCGGCGCCGTCCGGGCTGCCATCGTCGTTCGTCACCTGCTGAACGAGGCCGATGTTGTGCGCTTCAGCGGCGCCGATGCGGCTCGTTGTCAGCGCCAAGCGCATGGCCTGACGCTTGCCCACCGCATTCGTGAGGTACGGCCCGATCACCGAAGGCAGGATGCCGAACTTCGCCTCACTCACCGCAAACTGGGCGCGGCTGCTGGCGATGGCGAAGTCACACGCACACGCCAGCCCCACGCCGCCGCCCAGCGCCACGCCTTGCACGCGGGCGATGGTGGGTTTCGGGCCATGGTGAATTTTCCAAAGCATCCCGGCAAAACGCCGGGCATCGGCCAAATTCCATTCGAAGTCGGCTTGGCTGGCGCGCTGCATCCACTGCAAATCGGCGCCGGCGCTGAAAGCCTTGCCAGCGCCTTCCAGCACGATGACGCGGGCGTTGTCGTCATTGGCCAGCAGGCCAAACACCGCGTCCAGCTCGGCAATCATGGCCTCGTCAAAGGCGTTGAACACCTGCGGGCGGTTCATCCTCACCCGCACCACGCCGGGGCGTGTACCGGGCAACACGGCCAGCGTTTGCCAGTTCGCAGTCAAGGCGCTCATCAGTAGGTCTCCAGGTGCAAGCGGCCTTCGTTTTTGAGCGTCGCGCCCAGCGTTTCCCAGTTCAGGCCGGCGTTTTGGGCGATGTCACGCAGCGCCAGCACCACGCCTTCTTCCATCGCCTTCAGGCCGCAGACGTAGAAACACGTGTTCGGATCTTTGAGCAGCGCCACCAAATCGGCGGCCCGCTCGCGCATCAGGTCTTGCACGTAACGACGTGGGGCGCCCGGCGTGCGGCTGAACGCCAGGTTGATGTCGATGAAGTCTTTGGGCAGGCTGGTCAGTGGGCCGAAATAGGGCAGTTCGGCCTGGGTGCGGGCGCCGAAAAACAACATCAGCTTGCCGCCCTCAAACTTGCCCGATTGGCGCAGCCGGCGGCGCCATTCCGTCATGGCGCGCATCGGGGCCGAACCGGTGCCGGTGCAAATCATGACGAGGTGAGATTTCGGGTGATTCGGCATCAAGAAACTGGCACCGAAGGGGCCGATGACCTGCACCTTGTCGCCCACCGCCGCGTCGCACAAGTAGTTGCTGGCCACGCCGTGAATGGGCCGCCCTTGCGGATCGTTCACCACCCGCTTCACCGTGAGCGAGAGGTTGTTGTAACCGGGGCGCTCGCCATTGCGCGGGCTGGCGATGCTGTACTGGCGCGCATGGTGCGGCTTGCCTTGCGCGTCCACCCCCGGCGGAATCACACCGATGCTCTGGCCTTCCAGCACCGGGAAGGGCATGCTGCCAAAGTCCAGCACGATGTGGTGGGTTTCGTTCTCCGTGCCCGCTTCGTTCACCTTGACGTTGCCGACCACGGTGGCCATGGTCGGCGCTTTCGGCCCGTAAAGTTTGGTGTACGGGTGCGCGGCGGACCACGGCGGCACCTGCGCACCCCATTGCGCCGAATTGAACGCCGCTTCGCCCGTCGGGTCGGTGGCCGGGGTTTCGGGCGTGGCGGCTGCCACTGCGTCCACCACGGCGGCGGCGTCGCCACCGCCGGCCAGCTCGGCGAGCTGCGCCGCCAGTTGCTCGGCGCTGAGTTCGGGCGGCAGCTCATCCCACAAGAGCTGCTCTTCCACCGTGTACGCCTTGGCGCCGGGCACTTGGCGCCAGTTGTCGATGGAGCCCGTCGGGCAAGGCGAGATGCAAGCCATGCAGAAATTGCACTTGCTCGCCTCAATCACATAGTTGCGGTCATCGTGGGTGATGGCGGCCACCGGGCAGGTGGCCTCGCAAGTGTTGCAGCGGATGCAGATTTCGGGGTCGATCAGGTGCTGGCGCAGCACGGCAGGCATCGGGGCGTTCATGGCGGCGGGCTCTCTTGGGCTTTTTGGTTTTTAGTTGAAGCGCACGTAATCAAAATCCACCGGCTGGCGGTTGATGCCCATGACGGGCGGCGCAATCCAATTGGCGAACTTGCCGGCTTCGGTGACGCGGCCCATCAAGCTGGCCACAAAAGCGCGGTCTTCCACCGAAGGCAGCCACTCGTTCTGGCGGGCGGCAAACTCGGTGGCGCTCACGGCGCGGCCATCCGGCGAGATGTGCGCGCCGGCCAGCGTGCCGATCTTGCGGTTGAACGCCTTGTGCGGCGCTTGCAGCTTGAACGGGATGCCGGCCTTCTCGATCACCTTGTTCCAGCGCTGCACACCCCCGATGGAATCCTTGATGTAGTCGTCGCGCAGCACTTCGTTCAGGGCGTTGAGCATCGGCACTTCGCGTTCGATCAAGTGGCCTTCCTTCAGGCCCAGCACTTTGTAGGTTTGGCCTTGCAGACGATGGTCATCGCCGCGCTTGGTTTCCTCGTAGCGGCCCTTCAGCCCCGAGTTGTAGAAGATGGCCGCATTGCTGGACTCATCCGCGCCAAACAGGTCGATCGTCACCGAGAAGTGGAAGTTCAGGTAACGCTGGATGGTCGGCAGGTCGATCACGCCAGCGGCGCGGATCTTGGCCGGGTCATCCGTCTTCAGCTCGTTCATCACCTGGCAGGTGCGGGCAATCACGCGGCTCACGCCGGATTCGCCCACAAACATGTGGTGCGCTTCTTCCGTCAGCATGAACTTGGTGGTGCGAGCCAGCGGGTCAAAGCCGGATTCAGCGAGCGCGCACAACTGGAACTTGCCGTCGCGGTCGGTGAAGTAGGTGAACATGTAGAAGCTCAACCAGTCCGGCGTCGGCTCGTTGAAGGCTTGCAGGATGCGCGGGTTGTCGCTGTCGCCACTGCGGCGATCCAGCAGCGCTTCGGCTTCCTCGCGGCCATCGCGGCCAAAGTACTTGTGCAGCAGGTACACCATCGCCCACAGGTGGCGGCCTTCTTCCACGTTGACTTGGAAGAGGTTGCGCAAGTCGTACTGGCTGGGGCAGGTGAGGCCCAGGTGGCGCTGTTGTTCCACCGACGCCGGTTCGGTGTCACCCTGCGTGACGATGATGCGGCGCAGGTTGGCGCGGTGCTCGCCGGGCACATCCTGCCAAGCGGCTTCGCCCTTGTGTTCACCGAAGTTAACTTGCCGGCCTTCCTCCTTCGGGTTCAGGAAGATGCCCCAGCGGTAGTCCGGCATCTTGACGTGGCCGAACTGCGCCCAGCCATCGGCGTCCACGCTCACGGCGGTGCGCAGGTACACGTCGAAGTTGTTGGAGCCATCCGGCCCCATGTCATTCCACCAGTTCAGGTAGTTGGGCTGCCAGTGTTCGAGGGCGCGTTGCAGCGTCTTGTCTTCCGAAAGGTTGACGTTGTTCGGGATTTTTTCGCTGTAGTTGATCGTGCTCATGCGTGTCTCCTGAATCAAACTCAAACGCGGTTCATGTCGAACTGGGCTTTTTCGCCCTTGCCATAGAGCTTCAGCGCGCCCTTTTCGCCCACGGCGTTCGGGCGCTGGAAGATCCAGTTTTGCCAAGCGGTGAGGCGGCCAAAGACGCGGGTCACCATGTTTTCCGGGCCGTTGAAGCGCAGGTTGGCTTCCATGCCCGTCAGTGCGTCGGGGGACATGGCGGCACGTTCTTCCAGCGCCAGGCGCACTTCGTCGTCCCAGTCGATGTCGTCGGGGTTGGCGGTGTTCAGGCCCAGGGCGAAGGCGGCATCGGCGTCCAGCGCCTCACCCAGCTTGGCGCGGATGGCGGCCAGCGGCGCTTCTTCTTCGTAGAAACGGCGCTCCAGGCGGCTCTGATCGGTGGCCATCGGGAACAGGCCAAAGTTCGCTTCGGTGACGGTGATCTTGGGCGCTGCGGCCTCGTCGTTGGGCAGGGCGAGGTGGTAAATGCGGTCGCAGGCGAGGGCCAGCTCCAGCAGCGTGCCGGCAAAACACGAACCTTCTTGAATCAGCGCGAACAGCGAGCGCGAGGACACATCCAAGCGCGAGAAGGTGCGGCGCAGCAGGCCGATGGTTTCGCGCACGAACCAGTGGCCCTTGTTGGCCAGCAGCATGGCGTCCAGCGCCTGCACGGCGGCGGCGTCACCCGAGGTCTTCATGATCCAGGTGCCGATCTCCAGCTAGTTGGTGCGCATGTGCAAGATGGCGTCGTCCAACTGGCGAGCCATGGCCAGGGCGTACCAGTTGGCGCCAGCGGCTTCGATTTCCGCCACGGTGCTCGGCTGCACGCCTTGGGGCGCCTTCACGGTGAAGACGGCTTGGCGCTTGGCGCGATCCATCTCCACGCTGACGTGTTCGTAGGCGATGCGATCCCCCTCGATGCTGCGCTCGACGCGGGGCAGGGCCACGCCTTGGGCGTCGGCGGGGCGGTCGCTGGTGGTGGCCAGGGCGGCGGCGCGCTCCATCACCTTGGCGGCGAAGGCGGCGGGTTTGGCGATGTCGTCCACCAAGCGCCAGTCTTTGGCCCTTTTGCCGCGCACGCCTTCGGTGGTGGTGCAGAAGATGTCCGCCAGATCGTGGCGCACCTTGCGCTTGTCGGTCACGCGGGTGAGGCCGCCGGTGCCGGGCAGCACGCCCAACAGTGGCACTTCGGGCAGGCTCACGGCGGAGCTGCGGTCATCCACCAGCAAAATTTCGTCGCACGCCAGGGCCAGCTCATAGCCGCCGCCGGCGCAAGAGCCGTTCACCGCCGCAATGAATTTCAGGCCCGAGTGGCGCGAAGAATCTTCAATGCCGTTGCGGGTTTCATTGGTGAACTTGCAGAAGTTCACCTTCCAGCCGTGGCTGGACACGCCCAGCATGAAGATGTTGGCGCCCGAGCAGAACACGCGCTCACGCAGCGAGGTCACCACCACGGTGCGCACTTCCGGGTGTTCGAAGCGGATGCGGTTGAGCGCGTCGTGCAATTCCACATCCACGCCCAGGTCGTAGCTGTTGAGCTTGAGTTTGTAGCCGGGGCGCAGGCCGGCGTTTTCGTCCACGTTCATCGCCAGGGTGGCGATGGAACCCTCGAACTTCAGCGACCAGTGACGGTACTGGCTGGGTTCGGTGCGGTAGTCCACGGGAGTCAGGGCGGCGGGCAGGGGGGCGTTCATCGGGCATCTCCTCAAGGGTGAGGCAGCGAATATGCAAAATGTTGCGTGCTGCTGATGGATGGGCATGATAGTGCATCCCATGATCTCGTCAAGATCGTATGCACTGAAGTGCATGTGGGGAGAACCCTGAACCCAAAGCGGGGCGGGCCTCTACACTGAGTGGCATGAGCACACCCGCCCCACTGCTGACCCGTCGCCGCTTGCCCATCAGCATCCAAACCTTCGCCAAGTTGCGTGAGGAAGATTGCTACTACGTGGATAAATCCGGTTTGGCTGTGGATCTGACCGAGTCGGGGTCACACTTCTTTTTGAGCCGTCCACGTCGTTTCGGTAAAAGCCTGCTAGTGGACACCTTCAAAGAGCTGTTTGAAGCCAATACGCCGCTGTTCAAAGGGCTGGCCGCTGAACATCGCTGGGATTGGTCGCGGCGGCGCCCGGTGATCCGCATCAGTTTTGGCAACGGGGTGCTGCATGGCCGGGCGGAGCTGGATCGGCGCATCCGCAGCAACCTGCGGGACAACCGTGCGGCGCTGGGCTTGCCACGTCCGGCGCACATCGACCCAGAGGATGTGGCCGATGACTTCGCGGACTTGATCGCCCAAGCGCACCAGCAGCAAGGCCAAACAGCGGTGGTGCTGGTGGACGAGTACGACAAACCCATCTTGGACAACTTGGAGGATCCCGCCATCGCACGCCAGATGCGCGACGGGCTGCGCAACTTCTACGCCGTGCTCAAGGAGGCCGATGCACACCTGAAGTTTGTGTTCATCACGGGCGTGTCCAAATTCAGCAAGGTGAGTTTGTTTTCGGGTTTGAACAACCTGCGTGACATCACACTGGATGCACGTTGGAGCGCCCTGTGCGGTTACACCGACGACGACGTGGACATGGTGTTCGCGCCTGAGTTGCCCGGGTTGAATCGGGAGGAAATTCGGCGCTGGTACAACGGTTACAACTGGGGTGGTACGTCGGTCTATAACCCGTTTGATGTGTTGCTGCTGTTTGATCGCCGCGAGTTTCACCCGTATTGGTTTGAAACCGGAACGCCCACGTTTTTGGTCGATTTGCTGGCGCGTGAGGCGGTGTTTTCGCCCCGACTGGATCGGATGTGTGGCGATTTAGAACTGCTTTCGACATTTGATGTCGAACACATTGCCCCTGAGGCGCTGCTGTTTCAGGCAGGCTACCTGACGGTGCATGAAAAACGGGTGCTGGACAATGGGGACACCGTGTACACGCTAGGCTACCCGAACCGCGAGGTGGAAAGCAGCCTGAACCGTGTGTTGTTGCCGGCGTATGGGGTGCCGCGCCAGGTGGCGTTGGCATCACGGATGGCGCTGTTGGAGGCGCTGAAATCGGCCGATGCGGTGGCGATTCGGGCGGGGTTGCACGCGCTGTTTGCGGGGATTCCAAGTGATTGGTACCGCAGCAACCCGCTGGCGGGTTTTGAAGGTCATTATGCAAGCGTGTTTTACAGCCATTTGGCTGGCCTGGGGTTGGATCTGCGCGTGGAAGATGCGACCAACCATGGCCGCATCGATTTGACGTTGCGCTTTGCCGGGCGGATTTTCATCTTCGAATTCAAGGTGCTGGACGGCGATCGGCCCGATGGCAGCGCGCTGGCCCAAATCCGCGACAAGGGTTACGCCGATAAATACCGCAGCCACGGCCAGCCCGTGCATTTGATCGGTATCGAGTTTGGGCGTGTGGTGCGCAATCTGGTGGGGTTTGAGACCGAGACGCTCAACGCCATCGTGACGGAGTGAGTCAAATGAACACGGTTGAGGCCTCCTCTGCGTTGGTTCGCCGACAGTTGCCCATCGGCATTCAGAACCTGCGCGAGATTCGCGAAGGGGATTATTACTATGTGGATAAATCAGGGTGGGCCGCAGATCTGGTGGGAGCAGGTAAAGCTTTTTTCTTGAGCCGCCCGCGCCGTTTCGGCAAAAGCTTATTGGTGGACACCTTCCAAGAACTGTTTGAAGCCAATGCCCCACTGTTCAAGGGGCTCGCAGCCGAACACCGCTGGAACTGGACACAGCGCCATCCGGTGATTCGATTGGATTTTTCGGAGGGCATGTTGCGGGGGCGTGCTGAACTGGACGAGCGCATCCGCGACCTGTTGGATGACAACGCCAGCGCTTTGGGCGTGCAGTGCCAGCGTCAGTCGATTCACGGGCGTTTTGCCGAATTGATTCGGCAGGCCCATGACCGCCACGGCGCCACGGTGGTGGTGCTGGTGGACGAGTACGACAAACCGATTCTGGACAACCTAGAAACGCCCGCCATCGCCCGGGAAATGCGCGACGGGCTGCGCAATCTTTATTCAGTGCTCAAAAGCACCGATCCGCACTTGAAATTTGTGTTTTTGACGGGCGTGTCCAAATTCAGCAAAGTGAGTTTGTTTTCGGGTTTGAACAACCTGCGTGACATCACACTGGATGCACGTTGGAGTGCCCTGTGCGGTTACACCGACGACGACGTGGACACGGTGTTCGCGCCTGAGTTGCCCGGGTTGAATCGGGAGGAAATTCGGCGCTGGTACAACGGTTATAACTGGGGCGGCACGTCGGTCTATAACCCGTTTGATGTGTTGCTGCTGTTTGATCGCCGCGAGTTTCACCCGTATTGGTTTGAAACGGGCACGCCCACGTTTTTGGTCGATTTGCTGGCGCGTGAGGCGGTGTTTTCGCCCCGACTGGATCGGATGTGTGGCGATCTGGAACTGCTTTCGACATTTGATGTCGAACACATTGCTCCCGAGGCGCTGCTGTTTCAGGCAGGCTACCTGACCGTGCATGAAAAACAGGTGCTGGACAATGGGGACACTGTGTACACCCTGGGCTACCCGAATCGCGAGGTGGAAAGCTGCCTGAACCGTGTGTTGTTGCCGGCGTATGGGGTGCCGCGCCAGGTGGCGTTGGCATCACGGATGGCGCTGTTGGGGGCGCTGAAATCGGCCGATGCGGTGGCGATTCGGGCGGGGTTGCACGCGCTGTTTGCGGGGATTCCAAGTGATTGGTACCGCAGCAACCCCCTGGCGGGTTTTGAAGGTCATTATGCAAGCGTGTTTTACAGCCATTTGGCTGGCCTGGGGTTGGATCTGCGCGTGGAAGATGCGACCAATCATGGCCGCATCGATTTGACGTTGCGCTTTGCCGGGCGGATTTTCATCTTCGAATTCAAGGTGCTGGACGGCGATCGGCCCGATGGCAGCGCGCTGGCCCAAATCCGCGCCAAGGGGTACGCCGACAAATACCGCAGCCATGGCCAGCCCGTGCATTTGATCGGCATCGAGTTTGGGCGTGTGGCGCGCAATCTGGTGGGGTTTGAGACCGAGACGCTCAACGCCATCGCGACGGAGTGAGTCCGATGAATACCATTCGCCGCCGGTTGCCTCTTGGCATCCAATCCTTCGCCAAATTGCGCAAGGAGGAGTGTTACTACGTGGATAAGTCGGGGTTGGCCATTGACCTGATCGAATCCGGTACCTATTTCTTTTTGAGCCGCCCCCGCCGCTTCGGCAAAAGCTTATTGGTGGACACCTTCCAAGAACTGTTTGAGGCCAATGCGCCACTGTTCAAGGGGCTCGCAGCCGAACACCGCTGGAACTGGACACAGCGCCATCCGGTGATTCGATTGGATTTTTCGGAGGGCATGTTGCGGGGGCGTGCTGAACTGGACGAGCGCATCCGCGACCTGTTGGATGACAACGCCAGCGCTTTGGGCGTGCAGTGCCAGCGTCAGTCGATTCACGGGCGTTTTGCCGAATTGATTCGGCAGGCCCATGACCGCCACGGCGCCACGGTGGTGGTGCTGGTGGACGAGTACGACAAACCGATTCTGGACAACCTAGAAACGCCCGCCATCGCCCGGGAAATGCGCGACGGGCTGCGCAATCTTTATTCAGTGCTCAAAAGCACCGATCCGCACTTGAAATTTGTGTTTTTGACGGGCGTGTCTAAATTCAGCAAAGTGAGTTTGTTTTCGGGTTTGAACAACCTGCGTGACATCACACTGGATGCACGTTGGAGTGCCCTGTGCGGTTACACCGACGACGACGTGGACACGGTGTTCGCGCCTGAGTTGCCCGGGTTGAATCGGGAGGAAATTCGGCGCTGGTACAACGGTTACAACTGGGGCGGCACGTCAGTCTATAACCCGTTTGATGTGTTGCTGCTGTTTGACCGGCGCGAGTTTCACCCGTATTGGTTTGAAACCGGAACGCCCACGTTTTTGGTTGATTTGCTGGCTCAATCCGCGTTCTTTACGCCCGATTTGGATCGGTTGCAGGCGGGATTGGCGCTGCTGTCCAGCTTTGACGTGGGCCACATTGCGCCGGAGGCGTTGCTGTTTCAAGCGGGCTATTTGACCTTGCGTGAGGTCAGCCAGCCGGCTTTGGGGCAGTGGGTGTACACCCTGGGTTATCCGAATTGCGAAGTCGCTGCCAGCTTGAACGAAGCGCTGTTGCCGAGTTACGGCTTGCCTGCTCGATCGAGTTTTGAAAACCGCATCCGCTTGATTGATGTGCTGCGGCGGGCGGATTTCACGGCCATGGCTTCGCTGTTGCGTGCGCTGTTTGCCAGTATTCCGAATGATTGGTATCGCAACAACCCGCTGGCGGGTTTCGAGGGCCACTACGCCAGCGTATTTTACAGCCATTTGGCGGCGCTGGGTTTGGATTTGCGGGTGGAAGAGGCCACCAACCATGGGCGCATCGATTTGACGTTGCGTTTTGCCGGGCAGATTTTCATCTTCGAATTCAAGGTGCTGGATGGCGATCGGCCCGATGGCAGCGCGCTGGCCCAAATCCGCGACAAGGGTTACGCCGACAAATACCGCAGCCATGGCGAGCTCGTGCATTTGATCGGCATCGAGTTTGGGCGTGTGGCGCGCAATCTGGTGGGGTTTGAGACCGAGACGCTCACGCCGGGCGCAGGGATGCCCCTCAGCGCGCCGGCAACCCCGTGATCAATTGTCGCAACTCGGCAAAACTCTGCTCCAGTGGTTTGCCTTGGGTGGATAAACTCAAATCCGCCTTGGCATAAAAGGCCGCTCGCTCGGTGAGGATGCGCTGTAAATCCTCCATCGCCTCTTTGTTACCCGCCATCGGACGCAAATCCCCTTGCGCGATGACGCGGCTCATGTGCTCCTGCGGGCTGGCTTGCAGCCACACCGTGGTGCAGTGGCCGAGCAACAGGTTGTAGTTCGCCGGGTCGGACACCACCCCGCCCGGCGTGGCGATCACCGCATCCGGGTAAAGCTGAATCGGCTCCTCCAGTGCGCGGCGCTCGTAGCGGCGGTACGCTGCCGCCCCCAGCAGGTTGTGGATTTCAGGCAAGCCGCAGCCGGCCACGCGCTCAATTTCCTGGTTCAGCTCAACGAAGGGCACGCCCAGCGCTTCGGCCAGCATCTTGCCCAGGGTGGACTTGCCCGCGCCGCGCAGCCCAATGAGCGCGATGCGCTGCGCCCGCGCTTCGGGCTGGCCGGCTTGGCCGAACAGCTCCGTCAACGCCAGGCGGCTGCGGCGCAGCTCGTCTTCGCTGCGTCCGCGCAGCAAATCGCGGATCAGCAGCCACTCGGGCGAGGTGGCGGTTTCGTCGCCCAGCAGCTCGGCGATCTGGCAGCCCAGCGCCCGCGCCACTTGCTTCAACACCAGCACCGAGGCGTTGCCCACGCCCAGCTCCAGGTTGGCCAGGTGACGTTCGGACACGTCCGATGCCACGGACAGCGCTCGGCGCGTCATGCCTCGGCGCGCACGCTGGGCGCGCACGCGCTCGCCCAGGGCCACCAAGAACGCATCGCGCACAGGGGAAGGTCGGTCGGTCGGCGGGCTGTCGGTCAGGGGAGGTTCCAGGTCGTCCATGGTGTCAGTGGTTTCCCGGAGCATGCACTATATTGCTTGACGCTGGTGCTCCGTGAAGATAAGTTTCGTTCATGCACTCCATTTCTACAAGCTGCCAGGCAGGAGGTTTCACCCGAGGCAGCAAGGAAATGCACAGTGTTTACCCGTAAATCACAAGTTGTCATTGTCGAGCCTTCGCAGGTTTCACCCCATGTCTGCACCTTCCGCT
Source organism: Vitreoscilla filiformis (assembly GCF_002222655.1). Classification (GTDB taxonomy): domain Bacteria; phylum Pseudomonadota; class Gammaproteobacteria; order Burkholderiales; family Burkholderiaceae_C; genus Ideonella; species Ideonella filiformis. The sequence goes on from NZ_CP022423.1 coordinate 1,673,490, forward strand.
GCGCTGGACGCTTTCCAGCAACTCGTCGCCCGACTCACCGCCACGCTGCATGGCCGTCCGCTGGATGCCACGCTGGCCGAAGCGCTCAACACCGAACATCCTGCCGGCAGCGCCACCTACGAAGCGCTGTTCGCCGCTTGCCGCCAAGGCGTGGCCGAAGGCTGGATGTGTGCGCAAGAACACGGCGGCATCCGCTACGGCCGCGTGCTGCCGGCGGACGGCGCCACACACGGTTTTTCCGTGGATGTGGTGGAAATGGCGGACGTTGCCGGCCCACACCACACCCACCCGAACGGCGAAATCGACTTGGTGATGCCCCTCGAAGGCGAGGCCCGCTTTGACGGCCAAGGCGCCGGTTGGAAGGTCTACGGCCCAGGCAGCGCCCATCGCCCGACGGTCAGCGGTGGGCGGGCGTTGGTGCTCTACCTGCTGCCGCAAGGCGCCATTGAATTCACCCGCAGCAAAAAGGCTTGATAACCATGATGAACGCTTCGAACACGCCGCTGCTGCCCAATTTCGTGGCCGGGCAATGGGTGAACGGGCAGGGCACCGGCGCCCTGCTGACCGACCCGGTGACGGGCGCTGCCCTGGTGCGCGTTTCCAGCGCCGGGTTGGATCTGCCAGCGGCCTTCGCCTTTGCCCGTGATGATGGCGGCGCCGCACTGCGCGCCCTGACCTATGGCGAGCGTGCCGCTCTGCTGAAAAAAGTGGGCGAGGTGCTCGCCGCCAACCGCGATGCTTATTACGACATCGCCACCGCCAACAGCGGCACGGTGAAAACCGATTCCGCCATCGACATCGATGGTGCGCTCTACACCCTGGGCCAATACGCCCGCTGGGGCGCAGCCTTGGGCGAAGCGCGGGTGTTGCTGGATGGCGAGCCGGTCGCGCTGGCCAAGGATGGCGCTTTCCAAAGTCAACACCTGCTGCGCCCCACACGTGGCGTGGCGCTGTTCATCAACGCCTTCAACTTTCCGGCTTGGGGTTTGTGGGAAAAGGCGGCGCCGGCGCTGCTGTCGGGTGTGCCCGTCATCATCAAACCGGCGACGGCCACGGCGTGGCTCACCCAGCGCATGGTGGCCGATGTGGTGAACGCTGGCGTGTTGCCGGCGGGCGCGCTGTCGGTGATTTGCGGCAGTTCGGCGGGGTTGCTGGATCAGCTCGGGCCGTTCGATGTGCTGAGTTTCACCGGCTCGGCGGAAACGGCGGCGGTCATCCGTTCTCACCCGAACGTGGTGCGCCATTCGGTGCGCGTCAACATCGAGGCGGACAGCCTGAACGCCGCCGCCCTGCTGCCCGGCGCGGATGACGACGCGCTGCAATGCTTCGCCCGCGAAGTGGCGCGTGAAATGACGGTGAAAAGCGGCCAAAAATGCACCGCCATCCGCCGCGCTTTTGTGCCGGCGGAACGCTTTGAGGCGGCGGCGCAGGCCATCGCCGCGCAGCTCGCCAAAGCCACGGTGGGCAACCCGCGCGGCGAGGGCGTGCGCATGGGCGCTTTGGTGAACCGCGAGCAGTTCGACAACGTCTTGGCCGGCCTGGAAACCCTGAGCGCCCACGCCGAGGTGTTGCTCGATGGCCGCGCCGCGCCTTGGGTGGATGCCGATCCGGCCATCGCCGCTTGTCTGGGCCCGACGCTGCTGGGCTGCCACACCCCCGAAGCCACCGACGCCAACGCCGTGGTGCATCAAGTGGAAGTGTTCGGCCCCGCCGCCACGCTGCTGGCCTACCGGGACGAGGCGCACCTGTTGGCGCTCGTGAGAAAGGGCGAAGGCTCGCTGGTGTGCTCGCTCTACAGCCACGATGCCGCCGCCTTGGCCGCCACCGCCGCCGAGTTGGCGGACGCGCATGGGCGCATCCACATCGTCACCCCGGCGGTGGCCAAGCTGCACAGCGGGCACGGCAACGTGATGCCGCAATCGCTGCACGGTGGCCCCGGTCGTGCGGGGGGCGGTGAGGAGCTGGGCGGCCTGCGGGCGCTGGGTTTCTATCACCGCCGCAGCGCCTTGCAAGCCGCCCCCGAGGTGCTGGCGGCGCTGGGTGCCACGGCCCGGATCTGATCGACACCACAACACAACTTTTGGAGACGCTCCCATGACCGACCTCAGCGCCGTGCCGCCACCGTCCGAGGGTTTCAACTTTGCAGGCCATGTGCTGGCGCTGAACGCGGGTCGCCCCGAGAAAGCGGCCTTCATCGACGAAACCGGCGCCACCACCTACGGCCAGCTCGCCGAGCGTGTGCGTCGCATGGCCGCTGGCCTCAAGGCTTTGGGCATCAAGCGCGAGGAGCGCGTGCTGCTGCTGATGTTGGACGGGCGTGATTGGCCCGTGGCCTTCCTCGGTGCGATGTATGCCGGCGTGGTGCCGGTGGCGGTGAACACCCTGCTCACCGCCGACGACTACGCCTACATGCTGGAGCACTCCCGCGCTCAGGCTGTGTTGGTGAGTGGCGCGTTGTTGCCCACCGTCACCGCCGCGATGGTGAAAAGCGATCACGAGGTGCATAAAGTCATCGTGTCGCGGCCCATGGCGCCGCTGCACCCGTCCGAAGTCGAGTTCGAGCACTTCCTCAGCCCGCAAGCGCCCATGCCGCAACCGGCGGCCACGGGGGCGGACGCGCCCGGCTTCTGGCTCTATTCGAGCGGCTCCACCGGTCGGCCCAAAGGCACGGTGCATTCCCACGGCAACCCGTATTGGACGGCGGAGCTGTACGGCAAAGGCGTGCTGGGTTTGACGGAAAACGACGTGTGTTTCTCCGCCGCCAAGCTGTTTTTCGCCTACGGCCTGGGCAATGCGCTGACGTTCCCGCTGAGTGTCGGCGCCACCGTGCTGCTGATGGGCGAACGCCCGACGCCCGATGCCACCTTCCGCCGCTGGCTCGGCCAAGTCGGCGGCGTCAAACCGACGGTGTTTTACGGTGCGCCCACTGGCTTTGCGGGCATGTTGGCGCATCCGAACCTGCCGCAGCGGGAGGCGGTGGCGCTGCGCTTGGTGTCTTCGGCGGGCGAGGCGCTACCGGCGGAGCTGGGCGAGCGTTTCAAAGCGCATTTCGGCGTGGACATCGTGGACGGCATCGGCTCTACAGAGATGCTGCACATCTTCTTGTCGAACCTGCCGGGCCGCGTGCGTTATGGCACCACGGGCTGGCCGGTGCCCGGCTACGAGGTGCAGTTGCGCGGCGAAGACGGCCAACCCGTGCCCGACGGCGAGCCGGGGGATCTCTACATTCACGGCCCCAGTGCCGCGATGATGTATTGGGGCAACCGCGAAAAAACCCGCGACACCTTCCAAGGCGGCTGGACGAAAAGCGGCGACAAATACATCCGCAACCCCGATGGCACTTACACCTACGGCGGGCGCTCGGATGACATGCTGAAGGTGAGCGGCATTTACGTCAGCCCCTTCGAGGTGGAGGCGACGTTGGTGCAGCATTCGGCGGTGCTGGAAGCGGCGGTGATCGGCATCAACGACGCAGACGGGCTCACCAAAACCAAGGCGTTTGTGGTGCTGAAGCCAGGTCAAGCCATTGACGAAGCGGCGCTCAAGGCCTTCGTCAAAGACCATTTGGCGCCCTACAAGTACCCGCGCCAGATCGAGTTTGTTGAAGACCTGCCCAAAACCGCCACCGGCAAGATTCAGCGTTTCAAGCTGCGTGAGCTGGAGCGTTGCCGGGCAGTGGGTGAAGTTTGAGCGGTGGCAAAACGCCCCTCTCCCCGGCCCTCTCCCACAAGGGGAGAGGGAGGATCAGCGCCTTCAAAGCCCCTCTCCCCTCGTGGGAGAGGGGTTGGGTAGAGGGGGCTGCGGGGCCGCACATCAAGGATGACGACGCATGTCTGAACTCATCAACGTAAACGCTGACGGGCGAGCGCTGACGCTGGAATTTGCCTGGGTTGGCCCCGAGCGTGCCAGCTTGCAAGGCGAGGCCGCCGAACCGTTGGTGTTTCTGCACGAGGGGCTGGGCTCGCTCGCCATGTGGCGAGATTTCCCCGAACAGCTTTGCACCGCGCTGAACCGCCCCGGCTTGGTGTACTCGCGCCCCGGCTATGGCCGCTCGACGCCGCGCCCGGCGGCGGAACGCTGGGGGCTGGATTTCATGCACCTCCAGGCCGAACACGTGCTGCCGGCGCTGTTGGCGGCGCTGGGTGTGACCGGGCGTTACCACCTGTTCGGCCACAGCGACGGCGGCTCCATCAGCCTGATTCACGCCGCCCGGTGCGGTGCGCGGGTGGCCAGTTGCACGGTGATGGCGCCGCACATCTTGGTGGAGGAATTCGGCCTGGTGAGCATCCGCGAAGCCCGCCGGGCTTACCTTGAAACCGATTTGCGCACCCGCTTGGCCAAGTACCACGACGATGTGGATTCCGCCTTCTGGGGCTGGAACGATATTTGGCTGGCGCCCGAGTTTCCGCAATGGAACATCGAAGCGCTGTTGCCGGCGCTGGCCTGCCCGGTGCTGGCGATCCAAGGCGTGAACGATCAATACGGCACGATGGCCCAGATCGACGGCATCGCCCAGCGCCATGCGGACACGCGGCTGCTCAAACTGCCCGCGTGCGGCCATTCCCCGCACCGCGACCAGCCCGCAGCGGTGATCGCGGCGGGCCAGCTCTTTTTTGCGTCCCTCACACCGGCTTGAGATCCCGCCGGTTTCAGCCCGCGCCAGCAAGAGCGCGGCTTTCACAACAACCTCTGGAGACTACGCGATGAACACCCCTCAGATGTCCCGCAAGGGCTTCCTGGCCTGCGTCTTGGCCGCTGCTTTGCCGTTGGCCGTCCAAGCCCAAACGCCCGCCAAACTCAAAGTGGGGCTGATGTTGCCGTACACCGGCACCTATGCGGCGTTGGGCAACGCCATTGAAAACGGCTTTCGCCTCTATGTCAGCGAGCAAGGCGGCAAACTCGGCGGGCGGGAAATCGAGTTCTTCAAGGTGGAGATGAGTCCGACCCCTCCAAGGCCACGGACAACGTGGGCAAGCTCATCAAACGCGATCAGGTCGATGTGCTCATCGGTTCGGTGCATTCCGGCGTGGCGATGGCCATGGCCAAAGCAGCCAAAGACAGCAACACCCTGCTGATCGTGCCCAATGCCGGCGCGGACGCCATCACCGGCCCGATGTGTGCGCAAAACATCTTCCGCAGCAGTTTCACCAACTGGCAGCCGGCCTACGCGATGGGCGAAGTGGCGGCCAAGAAGGGCCATAAAAACGCCATCACCATCACTTGGAAATACGCGGCGGGCACCGAGTCCGTGAAAGGGTTCAAGGAAGCGTTCGAGAAGAACGGCGGCAAGGTGGTCAAAGAGCTGGATTTGCCGTTCCCAGGCGTCGAGTTCCAAGCCCTGTTGACCGAAATCGCCGCTGCCAAACCGGATGCGGTGTACACCTTTTTTGCGGGCGGGGGCGCTGTGAAGTTCGTCAAGGACTACGCCGCCGCAGGCTTGAACAAAACCATTCCGCTTTACGGCGCCGGTTTCCTCACCGATGGCACCTTGGAAGCACAAGGCGCCGCCGCCCAAGGGCTGATGACGACGCTGCACTACGCCGACGGCTTGGACACGCCGCGTGACAAGTCCTTCCGCCTGGCCTACGCCAAGGCCCACAAACTCCAGCCGGACGTGTACGCCGTGCAAGGCTACGACGCAGCGCAAATCCTGGCCATTGGCCTGGCCGCCACCCAGGGCGATCCCAGCAAGAAAGCCGAATTCGCCGCCGCCGTAGAAAAAGCCAAGATCGACAGCCCACGTGGCCCCTTCACCATGAGCAAAGCGCACAACCCGGTGCAGGACATCTACTTGCGCAAGGTCGAAGGCAACGTGAACAAGTCGGCGGGGGTGGCGGTCAAGGCGCTGGCCGACCCGGCACGCGGTTGCAAGCTCTGAGCATCGGCACGAGGCCCGCACCGTGGACGTTGCCACCTTCCTCATCCAGTGCTTGAACGCGCTGCAATACGGCTTGCTGCTGTTTCTGGTCGCCTCGGGGTTGACGCTGATCTTCGGGATCATGGGCGTTATCAACCTGGCGCACGGCAGTTTTTACATGATCGGGGCCTACATGGCCTACGCCCTGGCGCCGTTGGCGCAGGCGTGGGGCGGGGGCTTTTTCACGGCGCTGCTGTTGGGCGTGGTGCTGTCCGTGGCCTTGGGCTACGTGCTGGAGTGGGCTTTTTTCAGCTTTTTGTACGAGCGTGAGCACTTGCAACAGGTGCTCATGACCTATGGGCTGATTTTGGTCTTTGAGGAGCTGCGCAGCCTGCTGCTGGGCGATGACGTCCACGGCGTGCAGCCGCCCGAGTGGCTCTCGGGCAGCATCGCGCTGGGGGATGTGATGAGTTATCCGGTGTATCGCCTGTTCGTCTCGGCGGTGTGCGTGGCCGTCGCCCTGGCGATGTGGGCGGTGATGACACGCACCCGGCTCGGCATGCGCATCCGCGCTGGCGCCAGCAACCGGGACATGGTGCGCGCCATGGGCGTGAACATCCGGCTGCTGTACCGCATCGTGTTTGCGGTCGGGGTGGCGCTGGCGGCGCTGGCCGGGATGATCGCCGCGCCCGTGTCCTCGGTGTACCCGGGCATGGGCGGATCGGTGCTCATCATTTGTTTTGTGGTGGTGGTGATCGGCGGCATCGGCTCGATCAAGGGGGCGCTGGTGGCGGCCTTGCTGGTCGGGCTGGTGGACACCTTCGGCAAGGTGCTCGTGCCCTCGGTGGCCGGGCTGTCGGTCTACCTGCTGATGGCGGTGATGTTGCTGTGGAAGCCCGAAGGGCTGTTCAAAGCCGGTTGAGGAGCCCCCACGATGCACACATTCATCTTGTCCCCCCGCGCTCTGCCGGTGCTGCTCGCGTTTGGCGTGCTGGCGCTGTTGCCGGCGGTGCTGCCGGGGTTTTATGTCGAGTTGGCGATGAAGATCATGATCCTCGCCATCTTCGCCCTGAGTTTGGAGCTGCTGGTCGGGCAGACGGGGTTGATCTGCTTCGGCCAAGCGGCGTTCTTTGGCATCGGCGCGTACACGGTGACGCTGCTGTCCCCCGAAGGCGAGGGCGCCGCGCTGGGGTGGGTGCTGCCGGCGTCGCTCACCGCTGCGGCGCTGTATGCCGTGGTGGTGGGCGCGTTGAGCCTGCGCACCAAAGGCGTGTACTTCATCATGATCACGCTGGCCTTCGCGCAGATGGCCTACTTTGTGTTCCATGACACCGCTTTGGGCGGCGGCAGCGATGGCATTTACCTCTACTTCCGCCCCGTGCTCAAGCTCGGTGCCTGGCAGCCCTTCGATTTGGACAAGCCGCAGCACCTCTACTACGCGGTGTGGGCCTGTTTGATCGGCACCCTGGTGCTGCTGGCGGTGCTGTTGGAAAGCCGCACCGGGCGGGCGTTCGCGGGCATCAAGGCCAACGAGCAGCGCATGCGGGCGGCGGGTTACTCCACCTATCCGTACAAGCTGGGGGCGTTTGTGCTGTCGGCGGTTCTGGCGGGCTTGGCGGGCTTTTTGTACGCGCTCAAAGACGGTTTTGTGAACCCCGAAATCCTGAGCTGGCACCACAGCGGAGCGGTGCTCATCATGATCATCTTGGGCGGCCTGGGCCATTTGCGCGGTGCCATGCTGGGGGCGTTGGCTTTCACGCTGTTGCAGGAGTTGTTCCAGTCGCAGGCGGTGTTCGGCAGTTTCGCCAAGCACTGGCAGTTGATGCTGGGCCTGACCATCATCGCCTTTGTCGCCCTGATGCCGCGTGGTTTGGTGGGCCTGTTGCAACGGGGAGGTCGCCATGGTTGAAGCACCCACGCAAGCGCAAACCTTGCTGCAAGCCCAAGGCGTAAGCCGCTTTTTCGGCGGGCTGAAGGCGGTGGAAGACGTGTCCCTTACGTTGAACCGGGGTGAGCTGCACGCCGTCATCGGCACCAACGGTGCGGGCAAATCGACGCTCATCAACCTGTTGTCGGGTGAGTTGACGCTGAGTGCGGGGGCCGTCACCCTGGCGGGTCAGGACGTGACGCACTGGCCCCAACCCCGCCGCGCCCGGGCCGGTCTGGGGCGCAGCTACCAGCGCAACACGGTGTTTTTGGAGTTTTCGGTGCGCGAAAACTGCCGCCTGGCCGCGCAAGCCCGTTGGCAGCGCGCTTGGGATTGGTGGACGCCGGCCCGTCAATGCGTCCGCAGCCTGGGTGCCGCTGATGAAGCGATGGCCCGTGCCGGCCTGAGCGAGCACGCCGAGCGCATCGCCGGGACGCTGTCGCACGGGCAAAAACGCCAGTTGGAGATCGCCATGTGTTTGGCCTCCGATCCGCAAGTGCTGTTGCTGGACGAACCTTTGGCCGGCATGGGCGCCGAGGAAACCGAACGCATGCTGGCGCTGCTGGGCGAGTTGAAAGCCGGCCACGCCATCTTGCTGGTGGAGCACGACATGGATGCGGTGTTTCGCGTCGCCGACCGCATCACGGTGATGGTCAACGGGCGGGTCATCGCTTCGGACGTGCCCGAGGCCATCCGCAACCATCCGCAAGTTCGCCTGGCCTACCTGGGCGACGGGCACTGAAGGCACCCCACAGCATGAGTGACGATTTCATCCTGCACGCCGAGGGCCTGCACACCTACTACGGCCAGAGCCATGTGTTGCACGGCGTGGGCCTGTCGATCCGCCGAGGCGAGGCCGTGGGCTTGCTGGGGCGCAACGGCATGGGCAAAACCACGCTGATCCGCAGTTTGATCGGCCAGTTGCACGCCACGTCGGGCGAGGTGACGGTGGCCGGGCAGCGCGTCACCGGATGGCCGACCGAGCGCATCGTTCGGCTGGGCATCGGTTACGTGCCGGAAGGGCGCGGCGTGTTCCCGAATTTGAGTGTGCGCGAAAACCTCGTCATGGCCGCCCGCCCCGGCGTGCGCGGCCAGCGCGACTGGACGTTCGAGCGCGTGCTCGACACCTTCCCCCGCCTGGCCGAGCGCCTGAACAACGGGGGCGGGCAGCTCTCGGGCGGCGAACAGCAGATGTTGGCCATTGGCCGGGCGCTGATGACGCATCCGGATTTGATGATCCTCGACGAGGCCACCGAAGGTTTGGCGCCGCTGGTGGTGGCGGAGATTTGGCGCGTCATCGGTCTGATTCGCCAAAGTGGCATCGCCTCGCTGGTGGTGGATCGCAATTACCGCCACGTGCTCGGCACCACGGATCGGTGTGTGGTGCTGGAGAAGGGGCGCGTCGTGCTGGAGGGGGATTCCGAAACCCTGGCTCGGGATGAGGACACGCTGCATCGGTATCTGGGGGTGTGATGTGCGGGGGGGGCAGCCCCCTCTCCCCAACCCCTCTCCCGCGAGGGGAGAGGGGCTTTTTCTGTGCATCGGCCCTGCTGTTTTTTCTTTGACTTTGTTTCTTCACCATGGCTCAAGCTTTTATTTGTGATGCACAACGTACGCCCTTTGGCCGCTACGGCGGTGCTCTGTCCGGCGTGCGGGCGGACGATTTGGGGGCGCTGCCGCTGCGGGCGCTCATGGCGCGCCATCCGACGCTGGATTGGGAGGCGCTCACCGATGTGATTTATGGCTGCGCCAACCAAGCCGGCGAGGACAACCGCAATGTGGCACGCATGTCCGCGCTGCTGGCGGGGCTGCCGCTGGGCGTGCCGGGCTCTACCGTGAACCGGCTGTGCGGTTCGGGCATGGATGCGGTGGGCACAGCGGCGCGGGCCATCAAAGCCGGTGAAGCGGGGTTGATGATCGCCGGCGGGGTGGAGAGCATGAGCCGCGCCCCGTTCGTCATGCCCAAGGCGACGAGTGCGTTCAGCCGCGACAACGCGGTTTATGACACGACGATTGGCTGGCGCTTCATCAACCCAGCGATGCGCAAGGCCTACGGCGTGGATTCGATGCCCGAAACGGCAGAGAACGTCGCCACCGACTTCCACATCAGCCGCGAAGACCAAGACCGCTTCGCCCTGGCCAGCCAGAAGAAAACCGTGGCGGCGCAAGCGGCAGGCTTCTTTGATGCGGAAATCTGCCCGGTGACGTTGCCGCAGAAAAAGGGCGAGCCGCTGATCGTCGCCAAAGACGAGCACCCGCGTGACACCAGCCTGGAAGCGCTGGCCAAACTCAAAGGCGTGGTGCGCCCCGACGGCACCGTGACGGCGGGCAACGCCAGCGGCGTGAACGATGGCGCTTGTGCGCTGCTGCTGGCCAGTGAAGCGGCTGCCGCCCGCCACGGCTTGACGCCGCGTGCCCGCGTGGTGGGCATGGCCACGGCGGGGGTGGCGCCGCGCATCATGGGGATCGGCCCGGCGCCGGCCACGCGCAAGGTGTTGGAACTCACTGGCCTCACGCTGGCGCAGATGGACGTGATCGAACTGAACGAAGCCTTCGCCGCCCAGGGTTTGGCCGTGCTGCGCGACTTGGGGTTGCAAGACGACGATCCGCGTGTGAACCCGAACGGCGGGGCGATTGCGCTGGGCCATCCGCTGGGCGCCAGCGGCGCCCGGTTGGTGATGACGGCGGTGAACCAACTGCACCGCACGGGTGGGCGCTATGGCTTGGCGACGATGTGCATCGGCGTAGGGCAGGGGATTGCGATGGTGGTTGAGCGGGTTTGATTCAGGGGTAGTTCAAAAATGTTTCTGAGCCGGCACGGTGGCCCGGCTCGCTGAAGCCCCCGGTTTGATCTGAACTGTCCTGCGTGTGCTAACTATTAGCGATTTGTTGCTGGTCTGGCGTGAAGGGCGGTGACTAATTCAGGCAGGTTGCGTTCCAATCCGGACGTTGGTCGGGTTAGTTGCGCAATGGCGGGAAACTAAGTCGAGCAGACGGGGAGCTCTGGAGGATGCCCAGGCTTCCGAAAAGCCTTGTACGCCACTTGCCTAGCAAATATTTATCTATAGAATAGGAGTGTCGTTGCTGACGACCAGCAACCTATCGAATAACCGCTTCGAGAGTGGCTATGAACAAATCAAGAGCCGAATTTAAACGTTTTGTCGCCAAGTTGGCCCCAGAACTATCTGAGCACGAGAAAAAATTGGCTGCTTTGATACTGGATAGTTTTGAAAAAATCTCAGCAGTCGGATCGGCCGGGGGGCGGCGTGGGAAAATATTGGCGAAAATAATCGGTGATAAAGGTGTGTCGCCCCCAGTGCTAGAAATAACGGTCGACGAAGCGAGGGCGAATGAGGGTGAGATTATCCGGCTTGCCAAAGTGGAGGTTGAGCATTTTCGTGGGTTTTGCGATAAGCACGTTTTTGAATTCAAAAATCCGTATACGTTCGTTTATGGACCTAACGGGACGGGAAAGTCGAGTCTCTGTGAGGCGCTCGAATATGGGTTGCTCGCTTCCATCCACGAAGCGGATTCGAAGCGGATACCCGTTTCTGATTACATCAGGAACGCCATATCGAGGAAGTCGGTGAATCCAATTCTGTACGGAGATACTGCGAAGAAGCAGGGAATCGAAGTGAAATCGGATCCCCGTAATTTCGAATTCTGCTTCATCGAAAAGAACCGGATTGATGGATTCGCACGGGTTGCGGCCAATACCCCATCCGCCCAGCAAGCGCGGCTAGCGGCGCTGTTCGGTTTGGAAGAATTCAACGCGTTCGCAACGCAGTTCAACGAGAGCCTCGAACCTTACCTAGACTGCGTCGGTAAAAAGGGGAAGGATCTTGCGAATCGGGCGAAGGGCATTGCTGGACACAAGGCGATCCTCGAGGGTCTCTCGGAGAAGGCCAAAGCCGCCGAAACGCGAGGCGCTTCGCTGCTTGCAAAATATATGGAGTGCAAGGATCTTGAGGAAATCAAGGCCACCTTAACTGGCCCCGAAGGCAGCGGCGGCAGGCGAAAGGCGAACAACACTGAAATCGGCCTCCTGCAGAACCTTAAAACCGCCACAGATCCCGGGACGGACAGCATCTTGGCCGACGCTGACAGACTGATCCGGCTCATCAAAGAGAAGGCGGAATTGGAAGAGCGCCTTAACCAGTACAAGAACCAGCTTTCTCTTCGGGATCTTTACACCGCGATCTTGGGAAATCGCGAAAATTTCGGGAATGAGTGTCCCGCGTGCGCCTCCGAACTCTACCGCGACGGTCGACTCGTTGTTCCGGTCGATCCGTACGGCAATGCGGAGGAAAATCTGAAGCACTTCGACGCTGCCCTGAGAGCCGAAGGGCGGATCAAGGAAATCCGGGAGACCCTTGCTCTTGGCTGGGGGGACTTATTTTCGAAAATCGCCAAGCTTCCGGCGTCTGCCACGGCTGTCGGGTTCGTCGGAGCGTCCGAGGTCAGTTCGTTCAGCGCTGAGGCTTTCGACGCCAAAGATACGGCGGGCATCGAAACCTTCCTCTGGGCTGTGCAGGCCAAGCGCGAGTTACTTCAGTCATTGAAAGATGCGACCACAATCCATAACGGAAAAGTCGAGCAATCCAAGGCTGTTATCAAAAAACTTGAGGACGATAACCTCGCGATCGACAAGGATCTTGAAGAAATCGTGGCTATCTCGACCATCGTCGCTGCGAACTCGAAGAGCGAGACAGAGGCAACGCAGGCGATCGACAAGTTCAACCGGGAGAATGAGGAACTCATTAGAGAGGCGGAAGCAGAGAAATCGGATGTCGAGAGAAACCTGAGCTACAGCCAAGCTTACGCCACGTTCCGTGGAAAGCTCCTGGCCTACAACGCCGGACTGCCCTTGGCCCTGGCCGCAGATCTCAACGAGAAGACACTCAAGTTCTACAACGAGATCAACAAGAACGACCACCCTTCCGACAGACTGAAGTCCCTGAGGTTGCCGACGGCTGTCGGGGAAAAAATAGAGATCGAGTTCGAGAACGGGAGCAAGTGTGACGCGCTCCTGGTTCTCAGCGAAGGGCACATTCGGTGCCTGGGACTCGCGATCCTGTTAGCGAAGATCACCAGAGACCGTCTCCCATTCCTAATATTCGATGATGTAGTGAACTCGATCGATGACGAGCACCGGGGCGCGATCATCGACCTTATCTTGAATCCGGAAGAGGTCGGTAATAGGCAACTCATCGTCACGACCCACGGTGAGGATTTTGTGAAACGTCTCGAGAATGCCGTGCCTATGAAAAGGTACGAGACAACGGTAACCCGAATAGACTTCCTCGTACCGCTTGCCGCCAAGAAAATCACGGTGAAGCTCGACTCGCCTCGTCACTATCTCATGGTGGCGAGGAGAAGCTACGAAGAAGGGTGTATGCGAGACTCCCTGAGTTATGTCCGCAAGGCTTTCGAAGAAGAACTCAACCGTCTCTGGAAGAGAATTGGAGAGAAGAAACTGTCGGCACAGATCAGTGTTGGTATGTGGAGGCCGGGAGAGCCTGATCTCATGAGTTTGGCAAATGGGCTTAAGAAGTTTCTTGGAGCGAAGGGCGTGGCAGTTTTCAAGGAAGTAGTGCCACACCTGGACGAGATGCTTAGCTACGGCGAGAAGCACAAAATCGAGTGGACTTACCTGAACAAAGGAACCCATGAAGAGAACAGAACGGAAGAGTTCGACGCTGCGGTCGTTCGGCGAATGCTCGAGACTGTCATCAAGCTCGACGAGGCGATCGAGGCTCCTCAGGCCTGATGGTGATTCTCTGGATTCCGGACACGCTCGCTGGGCGAGAGGTCTCGGGTCGGCTGCTGAACTGTTTCCAGAAGCTGGGCGTTTGCCGGTACAGCCTGCGATCTAAGCGTTTCTAGAGCGATTGAGCAAAGCGGAGGATGCGAGCGTGAGCCATCCTGCGCGTTTGGTGATGACGGCGGTGAACCAACTGCACCGCACGGGTGGGCGCTATGGGTTGGCGACGATGTGCATCGGCGTGGGGCAGGGGATTGCGATGGTGGTTGAGCGGGTATAACCCCGCCGCATGTCTTCCACTGTTGCCACTGTGGCGGTGGCGTCTCCCTTGAGTTGGGCTCAAGAGGGGGTCGTGATCGCCGTGTTCACCCTTGTTTACCTGGGCATGTTCCTGGGCGGCTTGCCTAAGCTGAAACTCGATCGGGCCGGAGTTGCGCTGCTGGGGGCCATTGCCGTCATCGGCAGTGGTGTCATGGATGTGGACACCGCCGCTCGCGCCATCGACCTGCCCACCATCTTGCTGCTGTTTTCCTTTATGGTCATGTCGGCGCAGATGCGGCTGGGCGGGTTTTACAGCGCCTGTGTGCGCTGGGTGGGTGCAAAACCGCTGTCCCCATCGGCCTTCATGGCCGCGCTGATTGGGGTGGCTGCGCCGCTGTCGGCAGTGTTCTCCAACGATGTGATCTGTTTGGCGATGACACCCGTGGTCGCTCGCATTTGCCTGGCGCGTGGCCTGCACCCGGTGCCTTATTTGGTCGGCTTGGCGTGTGCCGCCAACATCGGCTCGGCTGCCACCTTGATGGGCAACCCTCAGAACATGCTGATCGGTTCGGTGTTGCAGATACCCTTCACCCGCCATGCCCAGGTGGCTGTCGGGCCGGTGTTGCTGAGTTTGGGGGTGTTGTGGCTGTGGCTCGCCCATGGGCCGCAGCGGCATGAACTGCGGGCGGCCTTCACCCCAGCAGCCCCATTGACAGACGAACCAGGCTGGCGCCACGACCCACCGTTTGACCGTCTGCAAACGCTCAAAGGCGGGCTGGTGGCAGGCAGCGTGCTGGCGTGCTTTTTGTGGACGTCGTGGCCGCACGATGTGGTGGCATTGGTGGCGGCAGGTGTGCTGCTGTTGAGTCGGCGTTTTCACAGCTCCCACGTCATGGGCTTCGTGGATTGGGAGCTGCTGGTGATGTTCATGGGGCTGTTTGTGGTCAACCATGCGTTTGAGCGCACCGGGTTGGCAGCGCAGGCCGTGGCCGCACTGGCAGCGCATGGCGTGCGGTTGAGCGACACAGGGCCGTTGTTTGTGGCTGCGCTTGGTTTGTCCAACATCGTGGGCAATGTGCCGGCGGTGATGTTGCTGCTGCCACACATCCAAGGGCCAGGTGGCACCGAAGCTGGCCTGCTGCTGGCCTTGGTGAGCACCTATGCGGGTAACCTGTTGCTGGTGGGATCGGTGGCGAACCTGATCGTGGCTGATTTGGCAGCGGAGCAGGGCATACGCATCGATTGGAAAACCCACGCCCGTTTCGCTGCACCCGTGGCAGGGTTGACGTTGGGGATTGTGGCGGTGGGTTTTTTGTGAAGTTTGTGAGGGCGTGAGCAACGCCGCGCACATGCCAAAGGAGGTGTGACATGGCCCATCATCTGAGATTGTCTGAAAAATGGTTCAATCGCGGTTTGTGGTTGATTGCAGTGTTGTTCGCTTATTTTCTGATCGGTCTCGGTGGGGCGGTGGTGGGGGATTTGCCGCGCATTGAAAGCCGATTGTCCTCCGAAGATTTTGTAGACCGTGCCGCCAAAGACCGGTTAACCCAGCAAATTAAAACACTGGAGCAAGAGGAAACTGCCGTCAACGAGCGGTTAGAGCAAATCAAATTGTTGCTGCAAACCGCCCGGGCGGATCATCAATCGGCCCGGCAGGCGTTCGATGCGTGGGTCACCACGCGCCAAGCCACGCAGCGGGCGGATCAAGACCGTGAGGTGATCGAACGCACAACGCAATTGGAACAATTGCGTAAAAAAGAGCGGGATCAGTTGGCCGCCATGGAGGCCATCGAGAAAAAGTTGCTCGATGTGGCCCAATCGAAAGCCCAAGCCAACCGGGCGTTGGCCGACGTGGAGGAGGCCGCTGCCGCTCAGTTTGAGTCCGGGCAAAAAGCCATCGAACTGCGGGTGTTCATTTATCGGCTGGCGTTTGTGTTGCCGCTGCTGGGGGTGTCCATTTATTTGTTTGTCAAACATCGGCGCCAAACGTATTGGCCTTTTGTTTGGGGTTTTATTTTCTTCAGCGGGTTTGCGTTTTTTGTCGAGTTGGTGCCGTACCTGCCGAGTTATGGGGGGTATGTGCGGTATACCGTCGGGGTGGTGGTCACGCTGGTGGCGGGGCGTTATGCCATTGCAGCGCTGCAACGGTACATCGAACAGCAGCGCGCCCTCGAACACCAGCCGGACGCCCAACGCAAACACGACATGGACTACGATTTGGCGCTGACCCGAATCGGCAAAGGCATTTGCCCGAGCTGCGAACGCCCCATCACAGCAGCGACGGACAATTTCTGCCAACACTGCGGCATCGAGGTATTCGATGCCTGTCCTGCCTGCGGCACGCGCAAAATCGCGTTCTCCAAATTCTGTTTCCACTGCGGGCAGAAGGCAGACAAAGCGCCCACCGAACCCGCGAGCTGAACCCCGGGGGGGGCCTCAATCCGAGAGCGCCAGCACCACGGGCGCGTGGTCGCTTGGGCGCTCGTTTTTGCGCGGCGCTTTGTCGATGTGACAAGCACTGACCTGAGCGCGCAGCGCGTCACTCACCAAAATGTGATCGATGCGCAAGCCTTGGTTTTTTCTGAACGCCAAGTTGCGGTAATCCCACCAGCTCCAGCTTTTGGGTGCCTGCTCAAACAAACGAAACGCATCGTGCAGACCCAGGGCCAGCAGGCCGGCGAAGTGGGTGCGTTCCTCGGGCGTGCAGTGGATTTGCCCGGCCCACGCCACGGGGTCATGCACATCCCGATCGTCGGGGGTGATGTTGAAGTCCCCCATCAGCACCAGGCGCGGGTGGGCGGCGAGTTCGGCTTGCACCCAGGTGCGCAGGGCATTCAGCCACGCCATTTTGTAGGTGAATTTGTCACTGTCCGGCGCTTGGCCGTTGGGGAAATACGCGCCGATCACCCGCACGCGGGTGTCGCCCTCGCCCAGCGTGGCCGCGATCACGCGGGCCTGCTCATCCGCGAAACCGGGGATGTTGCGCACCACATCCGTCAGCGGGTGGCGGGAGAGCAAGGCCACGCCGTTGTACGTCTTTTGCCCGAACCACGTGGCGTGCCAACCAGCGGTTTGCAGCTCGGCGGCGGGGAATTTGTCGTCGGTGAGTTTGGTTTCTTGCAGGGCGAGCACGTCGAGCGGGTTGTCGGCCAGCCAGGCCAGCACTTGGGGCAAGCGCACGCTCAGAGAGTTGACGTTCCAGGTGGCGAGTTTCATGGGCGATAAGAGGGCGTTCAGGGCGTGGGCAAATCGAGCGCGGCGAGCAATTCGGCATCGGTGACGCCGTTCACGTCCACGCGCTTGATGCGGCTGGCCGCGCCCATTTCGATGGTGATGGCCGATTTGGCCACCCCGCAGCGTGCGGCCAAAAAAGCAATCAGCGCTTTGTTGGCCTCGCCATCGACGGGGGGCGCTTTGAGTTGGATTTTGGGTTTGCCATCGTGCAGACCGGCCAGTTGGGTCTGTTTGGCGCCGGGTTGGCAGTAGAGCGTGATGCGGGCCACAGTGGGTTAGAGGGTCGAGGGGGCGGGGTGGCGGATGAGCTGCCAAGCCAGCCGTTCATCCGGGGTGTGACGTTCGCAGGCCAAGGCCCATTGGTGGGCGTCGCCTTCAGGCTGGGTGTGCAGCCAGAGGGATTCGAGCCGAGTTTGGAGGGCGGGGGCCTGCGGGGTCAGCACGCGAGTGTGCCAGGGGCTGGGGTGGCCGGGGGGTGCGGGGGCCAGGTCGAGTGCGGGCAGTTCGATGCCTCCCAAGCCGAGGCCCAGGGCTTTGAGCGTGGCTTCTTTGAGCGTCCAGCGGGTGAGGAAAAAGCGCTGGCGGGTGAGGAGCGAAGAGGACGGCGCGTTGTCGGCGTGGCAAGCTTCGGCGGGGCTGAGCACCAGCGGGGCGAGGGCGTCCACATCGTGCAGCGAGGCCCGGGTTTCGACATCGACGCCCACGTCCCGCCCCCAAGCGACGGCCACGGCCACCAGACCTGCGCAGTGCGACAGGTTGAAGCGCAACCCCTGAGCGTCCGGGTGGTGTTGGGGGCACAGCGCGGGTTGACCGTGCGGCCCGCTGGTGAAGCGCCACGCGGGCGCGGGCACGGGATGGTGCTGGCTGAGGATCCGCCTCAGCAGGGCGTGGGCGTGGACGTACAGGGCTTGATCTTGCGGGCGACGCAGGCGGATGGCGCGGGCGTGTTCGGTGGCATCCAGCATGGCCCAATCGCTGGTGCTGGGGCGGGTGTCGGGGGGGATGGGTTGGAGGTGGAAGTGGGCGGTCATGCGGGCTGTTTTACCCCACCCAGTTTTCCGTGCGCAGCCCGTCACGTGTCAAACCCAGAACGCAGCAACGCAAATCAACACCTGGTCGACAAAGCCCCTCTCCCCTTGTGGGAGAGGGGTTGGGGAGAGGGGGCGCTCCCCCGTACGCCACCGTTTCCTACTGGCACCCGCTGGCTGGGGTTGGGGTTCAAAAAAGGGGGGGGAGTTTTGCGGCGGTTGCCCCCTCTCCCCCAGCCCCTCTCCCGCAAGGGGAGAGGGGGGCCATGGCCACCACATCACTGCACCCCAGCCACAAACCTGACCCGTATCAAGTCTTTCTGCCATGATGCACTGCAACATGAATCCCTTCGCCCAGGATCAAGGGTTATCCCCGATGTTTGCCTAAGCTGGGCGTTTTCTTTTCTCGACTGAAACGGCCCTGGCATCCCAGGTGATACCCCCGTGGATCAACACTTCCTCACCCCCCTGTTCTCGCCCAAGTCCATCGTCGTGTTCGCAGGCGATCCGGAACAACCTTCGCCGCAGCAACCGATGGCCGCTGCGCTCATCGCTTCGCTCAAAGCCTCCGGTTTTGCTGGCGCCATCACTTGGATGAGCATCGACCAGCAAGGCACGCTGTCCGAACTGGCCCAATCCCGCGCAGATTTGGCCATCATCGCCCTGCCGCATGACCAACTCGAACCCGCGCTGGAAATCGCCGGGCGCATCCGCTGCCGGGCGGCGTCGGTCATCTCGGCGGGTTTGCCGCAAGCGCGCTGCGCCACGCTGCACGCCATCGCCAAACACCACGGCATGCAACTCTCGGCCCCAACAGCTTGGGCTTCCAGCGCCCGATGCTCAAGCTCAACGCCAGCGTGGCCGGCGAATTGGCTGCCAAGGGGTCGCTGGGGTTGGTGTCGCAGTCGGGTTCGCTGACCGCGTCCATCCTCGACTGGGCCAAACAAAACGGCGTGGGCTTTTCCAACGTTGTCTCGCTGGGCGCCAACACCTCGGTGGATTTGGCCCAGGTGCTCGATTTCCTCGCCAACGATGCCCACACCCAAAGCATCTTGGTGTACATGGAAGGCATCACCCACGCTCGGCGTTTCATGAGCAGCCTGCGCGCTGCTGCCGCCGTCAAACCCGTGGTGGTGATGAAGGCCGGTCGGATGCCGGCGGGCAGCGATGCGGCGCTGACCCACTCCGCTGCCATCGTCGGTGCCGACGATGTGTTTGAAGCCGCCCTGCGTCGCGCTGGCGTGGTGCGCGTGCGCACCTTCACGCAACTGTTCTCGGCGGCGCGCTGCTTGGCTTCGCGCTACCGCCCGGTGGGCAAGCGTTTGGCCATCATCACCAACGGCGGCGGCCCCGGCGTGCTCGCCGCTGACTGGACGAACGACATCGGCCTGGAAGTCGCCCGCTTGGGGGAAACCCAACGCGCGTCCCTGGCACTCAAACTGTCGCCCGCCGCCTCGATTGGCCGCCTCATTGATTTGAGCGAAGAAGCCAGCGCCGATCATTACCGCGACGCCGTGCTGGCCTGCGCCAGCGATTCGGGCGTCGATGGCGTGCTGGTGATCTACTCGCCCAAGCCCACCTGCTACCCGAATGCCGACCCGGAAAGCATCGCCAAAGCGGTGATCGAAGGCAGCGCCAAACTCAGCAAACCGCTGGTGGCCTGCTGGATGGGCGACGACACCGTGCGCGACGCCCGCGCCCTGCTCAACGCCAAGCCCATCCCCAGCTTCCGCACGCCCGAATCGGCGGTGGATGCGTTCGGCAACATCGCCAGCTTCTACCAAAACCAGCAGTTGTTGCAGCAAACGCCGCCGCCGCTGTCCACCCTGGCCACGCCGGACGCCGAAGGCGCACGCTTGCTCATCGAAGGCGTGTTGGCCGAGCGCCGCCGCGTGCTCACCGAAATGGAATCCAAGGCCCTGCTGGCCGCCTTCCACATCCCGGTGACGCGCACCATGCTGGCCCGCAGCGCCACCGAGGCCATGCTCATTGCCAGCCAGTTGGGCTACCCGGTGGCATTGAAAATCGATTCGCCGGACATCAGCCATAAAACCGATGTGCAGGGCGTGGTGCTCAACGTCATGAGCGCCGCCCAGGTGCGCGACACCTTCAACAGCATGTTGACCCGCGTGAAACGCGCCAAACCCGAAGCGCGCATCAACGGCGTGACCATCCAGCCGATGAGCGGCAAGCCGCGTGGGCGCGAGATCTACATCGGCCTGACCAATGACGAGCCGTTCGGCCCCGTCATCACCTTTGGCGCGGGCGGCACCATGATCGAACTCATCGCCGACCAAGCAATGGAACTGCCGCCGTTGAACCAGTTCTTGGCGCATCGCCTGATCGAGCGGGCCCGCGTGGCCGAAACGCTGGGCCACTGGCGCGGCTCGCCGCCGGTGAAGATGGAAGCGTTGGAACAGGTGCTGCTGCGCGTGTCGGAAATGGTGTGTACCCTGCCGCAACTGCGCGAAATGGACATCAACCCCATCATCGTGGACGACGATGGGGCGGTGGCGGTGGATGCACGCATCGTCATCGAGCACGCGCCGCAAAACACCCAGGCTTACAGCCACTTGGCGATCCTGCCCTACCCGGCGGGCTTGGAGCGCGAATGGCCGATGAAGGGGGGCGACCTGTACCGCATCCGCCCGATCCACCCGGACGATGCCGACATGCTGCAAGCCCTGGTGAAGAGCCTGAGCCCGCAGAGCCGCTACTTCCGTTTCGTCAGCTCGATGACCGAGCTGCCGGCCAAGATGCTGGCGCGCTACACCCTGATCGACTATGACCGCGAAATGGCCCTGGTGGCCATCCACACCGACCGCGTCGAGCAGGACGACGGCAGTTACCAAGAGGTGCAGCGCATCGTTGGGGTGTCGCGGTACATCACCAACCCGGACCAGACGACGTGTGAGTTTTCCCTCGTTGTGGCCGATGACTTCGGCGGGCAAGGCCTGGGTTCACGCCTGATGCATGCCATCATGGACGTGGCGCGCGCCAAGGGCCTGGAGGACATCGAGGGCTTGGTGCTGTCCAACAACGACACCATGTTGCGCCTGATGCGCAGCCTGGGGTTCAAGGTCAAGCCTTTCCCGGAAGATCCTGATTTTAAGTTGTGCGTTAAGGCACTTCAGTAATAGACTGGCGGTGTCCTTCAAGGGGTTTCCTGCCGTGTTAGGTAAGAAGCTCCTTGATCGCAACATTCGAAATTGACTTTCGGTCTTCTTGAACAGATGCAGAGAGGTTTTGTGATGTTTTGCTTTGATCGGCTTCCTATCCCTTTTATTATATTATTCGCGTATATCGCGTTTTTTGTTTTTCAGCTTGCGGCCGGTGTGTCTGCTGTTTTGGCAGTTAACTCTGTGACGTTGGGGTCAGTTGCAGGTTTGGTGATAGGCGATGGTTTTGTTACTGAGGTTGCTGAGAAAGAGAGCAAGAAAGAAAAATCCGCTTGTGGATCGGGTGATGCGGCATCTCAAAACTCTGAAAGTCAATCAGAATCAATGGCTGGTAAAAAAGAATATGCCATGATCGATAACAGAGTGGTTTTTTACTGTGCGAGCAATGCGGCAAAGACAAAAGATGCGGCTGCTGAAGCAGATAAAAAGCCGGATGAAAAAGGAGAATTTAGTCTAGCCAGTTCGCTCCCGTGGTTTGTGCTTGCGCTGATGTTTCAATATTTCGCGAGGCGGTACTGGTGGATGTTGCGAGTTAGTTGGCAGGTTGAGAAAACAGGCAGTTCTTCAGATTTGTACAAATTGGATGATAGATATACGTTGCTGCCAAGTCAGAAAAAGTTGGTTGATACCATTGTTAGTGATATTTGCAGATCTTCCAATGCGGGGCGAATGATTGCAATTCGCGGTGGATGGGGGTCTGGTAAGAGTACCGTGTTACGTGGATTGATTCGCCAATTCCTATCGCTCAAGAGTGAGCCGAGCGAGAGAAATTTTACCATGAATCCTATATATATCAGTGCTTGGCAAGAAGAGGCTGAGGATGATATTGAGTTTAGGCTTATTGCAAACATAGTGAAAGATCCCGTTGTTTTTTGGGCGGTTGCCCCTTGTCTGACCAATAAGCTCCTCCACTAGTTGGCAACTGTTGGTTATGCAACAAAAACTAGGGCATTCTTTTTAGCGTCGTTTATTGATGGTTTGATTGTTAAAATGAAGCCGCATGAAAGCACGGAAGTGTCGGTGACATTCAAAAATCAGTCCCCGTTAAAATTGGATTATCAAGAAGATTTGCGGCGTGTTTTGAAGGCGCTGCGCGTACGCGAGACTCGATTGGTTGTCATTGTGGATGAGATAGAGCGTGGGGCTGCCAAGTGTGTGCAGCAAACCTTGGCGCTGCTGCGTAGAAGTTTTGAGATTCCTGGGATTACGGTTGTTCTCCCTTATGTCAAGGATGTGGTCGATGAAATGGCTTTCCAGCCCGTAAGAGTTGGGGTTGCTGACATGGTTAACGTGACCTATGCGACATTGGCTGCATCGCCAAAACTACGAGAAATTGTCAGTGTCTTTCCAGAAAAAAACAAAGATAAGGAGGCAGATGGCGCACAAGTAAAAAGTGATCGTGATGATGTCGCCGGATCTGTGCAAGAGTCAAGTGGCGTGGTTTCCGATAAAATCCAGAGTGGAAAAAGTTCGGATTTAGAGGTGAATACTTGGGATGCTGACGATTTTTGGAAAAGATTATTGAAGGGGTTTTATAGTGAAGAATTTGAGCAATCGGAGCGATTGCAGTTAATCAATAGAATGCGCAATAAATACCTGTCTGCTGAGCATAATATACCGACCAATCAGTGGAGTGATTTGTATTTTTTGGTTGTGGAGCATCCATTATTTGCCGACTTGGAGAAAAGTGAATTAATCGCAGCCATTGTCTGTGGAGAAAGGGGAGGGGATTACTATGCGGATACAGTGACTCTGCTTAAAAAACTAGCGGTATTGCAAGGTGAGGATCGGCGGGCAGAGGTTCAGCGCATTGCTGATTATCAAAGTTTCGTAGCCGGTACTCTGGACGATGCCGTTTTTAAAATGTCCCCTGGTGCGTTAAGTTTGCGTACATTTATGGGGCATGTTAATAAAATTCTTGGTTCGTATCTGGCTAAGTCGGGTGAGGCTCCGCGATTTTTGCTGGGCTTAGACTTAAAAGGGTTGGTTGAGCAACAGGAGCAACAGGAGCAGCAGGCGCGACAGACATATTCTGGAATGACTTTCCCAGAGAAAATTTTGAGTGCGTTTTTGTTTTTCCTCGTTGCCGTTGCTTTAACCATGACTCGTGCTGAAGAAGGAGATAATGATGAGTGATGCAGGGTATAGCCAAGATGCAAAAAATGAAAACCCCCGCGGTGCGATAAATCAAAGTGATATATCCGAAGCTTTTGCTGAAAAGAATAAGTTTGGAGGGGCTAAATCAACTGACAAAGGGGACAACATCCGGGAGACATCGGATGGGTCAGGGAAGATGGTGTCGTCGCACCTTACCTATGGTGAGGTGTTGGTTGCCCAGGCGTTGTGCCAATCCGCTAGGTTTTTTGTTGACGATGTGGAGGGTACACCACTTGCAAAAGCTGTTGCGGTATTGATTGATCGGGCATACCCCAAAAAAGAACTAGCGAGGCTTATAGATGCAAGAAGGGATAATTCAGGTATTACATATAAGGGCTACAAGGATTGGTTGGATAGCCTGTTGGCTGAGCTGGTGAAAGAGCCGCTAGATTTAACTGTTAATTGGCATGATGCTGCATGTGTGAGGTATGCGAAAGGAGTTTTTAAAGGCAGTGATGACTCCATAAAAGATTTTTCTCGTGAAATGCAACTAAAATTTCGGGGGGAGCAAACTGTCGAGATATGGCGCAAGTCGTTCATTGAGTATATTGGGGTTTTGTGTTATGTTGAGTCCATCCCAATTTCAATTGATGTAGAGAGCGCTACGGATGCTTTTGTTAGGGCGTTGCAAAACATAAGGGTAAAAGATGGGTTGGTGAAATCAAAATATGTTGATTTGATGTATTTTGTGTTTGCCAAGATATGGATTGATAGCAGGGCTTGGAGTGAAAATAAATACGATTCAATTTCTGCGGTAGCACAAGTTTTTCAGCAAGGGAGAGGGGAAGATCGCAAGAAAGTTGTTGCATTGTATGCAATGGCGCTGCGAGGTCTATTTTCCGTGAGCGGTGGAAACAAGCCGTTGAGCTCGCCGGAATGGGTCTGGGAAAAAGCGAGAATTTGCTGTAATAACGCAAGCAATGAGCTGAGTTCAATATTTCAGTTTGATGGGGGTATTCCAGGGGATCCTTCTGATGGGCAAATTAGGCAGGCTAAAATCATCAATCGATTGCAAACCATCAGTGTGGTCGGAAATATGGTGGAGGCCAAATCCGAGGAGGGGGATACCAAGGGGCTGGATCAGATATGGCAGCGTTTTGATATTGATCCCATGCGCTGGGAAGGTGTGGAAAATTTGGGTGAGGCCCCCCAAAGTCAGGTCATGTCAACCATGAGTACGTGCATTCAGTCGATGTTGAATGTCGTCTCTGGGTGGGTTATTCTGGATGCTGGACTTTTCGAAAAAGCAGCCATAGCGTTAAACCCCGAGCAAAAATCATCAAGCCAAACATCGGCGGTGAGGTTGGGAGAGGGCGGGGTGCTTATTATTTCAACCTTGGGGGCTTGTCTGCGCGCTCGGTCAAGCTTGGCTAAGCAGGAGGATTTTGATGAGCCTGTGAGTGCATTGTTTAACTCCGGCTTGGCAATGGCAAGACTAAGACGCCAATCAGACAAAAACAACTTGCTTTTGCAGGCATGTGAACTGGCATGCTACGCATTGGGGTTGAGATTTGCTGTTGAGAACAGTCAGCTAAATGTCGCCATTGATTTGTATCGGTATCACGGAACTGCGTGCTTGGTTAATTTGTTGGGGACTTGGGAGCGAATTTCTTCCCTGCCTAATCACAAGGGAACGGAGGCTCTGAAAAGCTTGTTGACGGCGGTTGAATCACTCGAAGCAAATGACCCGATGGCCAGCCGAATTCCAGATTTGCGGCGGGTTTTTAGTGCCACGCGTGATTTTAGAAAAGCAAAAGCGCCGGCTTCCAATGCAGAGGGAAGTGATAAGTCTGATGTCCGGGCTGCTCTCATGAAGGCAGCAGGTGACTGTGTGCAGTACAGCATCTCTGTTTTAAAAGAGAAAGGTCATGTCGGAGACAATGCGGATCTCAACAAAGATCACCTTGTCACAGGTAATTTTGTGGATCTGGCCACGGTATTCTTGTCTGCTGCAACTCAGGTTGTTTTAGGGGCAACCACGCCCAACACAGAACGCTTGGTGAAGGCTGTCGATGCAGCACTTCAGCGCTTGCATGAGATCTACGAAGGCGCCCGCGATGGTTATCTGACACAGTTGGTGTTTGCAGACACACCAGCCAGCGGTGAGGCGGCAGGAGAAGGCTTGCCCAAGCAAACTTTCTTGCACCGCTCTTTGGTGAACGACGTGTCTGAAGATGCTTCACAGTGGAGAGAACTCTTTGACGGATTCGCAACACCAGAAGTTGAGGGAAAATGGGGACACTATTTGGAGGAAGGGAAAAAGTCTTACACAGACTTTTTCAGTGCTCCGGGTGCGTTAGGATGGATGCGGGACGCCGAGTTTAAAGATCAGGGGTCTGACCGCACAGATTGAAAAGAAAGCGTGGTTTTTGTTGGCACCAGCCCTGCACATCACCGATCTGGAAGCCGCCATCAACTGGTGGCGTGAGCGTCAACCCTCGGACGGCCTGCGGGCCTGCGCCGAGGTGCGCGCCCTGGCCGAACCCTATGGCTGGATGGTGTGGCATGGTTTGCACGAGCTGGACAGCATCCAGCTCGACGAACCCGCCCGCGCCGCGTGGCTGGCGTGGTACGCCAGCACGCCCGATGCCCCGTGCATCGCCATCTGTTCCACCGCCCAAGGGGATGCCGTGTGCAAGGGCTGTGGCCGCACCGAACACGAGGTGCAGCACTGGCCGCAGATGGATCCGTTTGAGAAGCGTGCCGTCTGGCACCGCATCAGCGCCGAGGGCACGGCTTGGCGCTTCAACCGCTACGCCCCGAGCGCGCCGCCAGCGTCGCTACGCTTGCAGGCGCTGCGCCGGCAGCGTGAGCGCAAAACAACTGCCGCCGCCTCGCGTGGCGTACACACCACATCACCGCCGTGGCGCCGGGCGATCTGGCGCACGAGTGCCAAACCCAGCCCAACGCCGCCCTCGCGTTCGGCGTGGCCGCTCATGCGGTAGAACGGCTCGAAGATGCGTTCGCGCTCAGCCTCGGGCACGCCGGGGCCTCGGTCACAGACCTCCACCCGCACCGCGTCCGCACCGTCGCGCTGAACGTGAACGGCGATGTTGTCACCGGCGTAGCGGCGGGCGTTCTCCAACAAATTGCGCAGTGCGCGGCGCAACAGCCGGTCACTGCCGAGCACCGTCAGCGTTTCGCCTTCCACATCGGCCCCGACGCGGGCACCTTCTTCGGCTGCCAAACCCAGCAGATCGATCCGATCGTCCATCGTCATCGCGGCGCCAGCTTCCAAGCGGCTGGACAACAACACCTCATCCACCAGCGTGTCCAGCTCGTGGATGTTGGCGTTGATCTCGTGGTGCAGGTTCGCCTGTGCGTGGGGGGGCGCGTCGGCCCACATGGCCACCGCCATTTTTAGGCGTGCCAGCGGAGAGCGTAGCTCGTGGCTGGCGTTGGCCAGCAGGTTTTGATTCGAGCGGATGAGGGTCTCAATTCGCTCGGCGGCTTGGTTGAAACTGCGGGCCAATGTCGCGACCTCATCGCGCCCTTCGACATTCACACGCTGCCCCAGCCGCCCCGCACCAAAAGCCTCGACCCCCTGCTGCAAATGCTCCAGCCGCCGTGTCAAGCGCCGCACCACCGGATAGGCCCCAGCCGCCACGGCCACAAACAACAGCGCCAATAAGCTGATCATGGCGGTCAAGTCGCGTGTGAACGGGGGCCACGGGGGGCCGAGTTTGCGCCATCCCGGCAATGGCGGTGGGGCGTTGTCAAAGTCGGGCAGGCCCCGGTCATTCAGGCCGCCCGGCGGAGGAGCACCTTCCCCAGGGCGGAAGGCTGACCGGTCACGCAGGGGCGTGTCCGGGTCGCTGCCCGGGCCGCGACGTGGCGGGCGGCTCATCCACAGGATGCGGCCATCGTCCAGCGCAATGGCCATGGGTGGGCGTGGGCTTGATGTGTAGAAATCGTCGGAAGCGCCGATGCGTTGTCCATTGGCATCGTCCATCGCCATGGGCACCCGCAGCTTGCGTGACCATGCACGCAGGGCTTCGGCCTGCGCACCAGGATGAGCCGAGGCGTCTGGCAGCGAGTTTTGGATCATCTCGCCCCAGCCGGCCATGCGTTCGGCCAGTTCGGCATCCTTTTGGGTGCGCTCGTGCAGCAGATGGCTTTGGATCATCCATCCGGTGACGATGGCAAACAACGCCAACGCCACCACCACCGTGAGCCAGATGCGCAGGTACAGCGATTTCATGCTCGGTTCGGCTCAGTCCGTGCCGTCCATGTCTTGTTTGCGGGCGAAGACGTAGCCGGTGCCGCGCACCGTCAACACCCGCTTCGGATTTTTGGCGTCCTCCTCAATCACGGCGCGGATGCGCGAGACGTGGACATCGATCGAGCGGTCAAACGCCTCCATGGGATGGCCCTTGAGGGAATCCATGATTTGATCGCGGCTGAGCACCCGCCCGGGGCTGCGTGCCAGCACCACCAGCAGATCGAACTGGTGGCTGGTCAGGTCGCAGCGCCGGCCATCGAGACGGGCTTCGCGTGCGCCCAGGTCGATTTCCAAGCGGCCAAACACCAGCACTTCGTCGGCGGCGGGTTCCGGCGCGGCGCGGCGCAGCAAGGCTTTGACACGGGCCAGCAGTTCGCGGGGTTCGAACGGTTTGGGCAGGTAGTCGTCGGCGCCCAATTCGAGACCGAGGATGCGGTCCATGGGCTCGCCGCGTGCCGTCAACATCAGCAACGGCAGGCGACGGGTGCGGGGATGGGCCCGCAGCTCCCGCGTCAAGTCCAGCCCATTGCCGTCGGGCAACATCAGGTCGAGCACCAGGGCTTCGAACGGCTGGGACAGCAGCATCTGGCGCCCGGTGGCCAGGGAGCCGGCCACGCTCACGTCGTAGCCTTGGACGCGCAAATAATCCCCCACCATGGCGGTGAGGCGGTGATCGTCATCGATGAGCAGCAGCTTGGCGGACATGGTGTCGGCAGCCGCGCCGCCCCAGCCCATCGTGGTGGGCAGGGGGGACACGTGCCCGTTCAGTAAGGAAACCGTCATGGTAGCGCCTCCCCCTGTGCGTCAACGACGTGGGGTGCCGCTGGCGGCGCCGTCGCGATCCGGGCCGCCTTCTTGACGTTGTTTGAGGCGTTCCACCAGTTGTTTGCGCTGTTCGGCGGTCAACACCTTGGCCACGTCCAGCAGCACTTGGTTGGCGCGCTTGCTGGCGGCGTCATGGCGCGACAGGGTTTGCTGGCGAGCGGTCTCGGCCTTGGCGGCGTCGGCGGCCACGAAAGCTTGCAGCAGTTGTTCGTGGGTGCTGCGCTGGCTGTCTTGTTCCGCTTGGCGGGCTTGTTGGACGATTTTGCGGATCTGGTCGCGTTGTTCGGTGCTGGCTTTGATGTCTTCCAGCAGGCGATCCAGCCCCGGGCCCATCGGCAGGACGCTGGGCGCCATGGCTTGGGGTTCACACCCCCCTGCGCCTGGGCCACCGCGACCGCCGCCACCTGGGCCGCGCCCTTCCATGGGCTGGGCCACCGCCACGGCACTGGCCATCATGGCCACCAGCGAGAGACCCCCCAGCGCACGGCGGGCCGACAGTGACAACTTCGACATTGCAAACTCCTCACAGAAGAAAACAGAAGATGGGTGCATGGTCGAAACCCAGCGTTAGGCCACCATGGCCTGAGCGTAAAAAAGCGTGAAGTGTGGTGCGGGATGTGACCTCCCTGGCGGCACAATGCCTGTGGATTCATCCAGGGTTTTTGTGGTGTCTTGTGGGCTGTCCCGGTTGATTGCGCATCTGGACATGGATGCTTTTTATGCCTCCGTGGAGCTGCTGCGTTACCCCGAGTTGCGGGGCCGTCCCGTGGTGGTGGGCGGGCGTCAACCGCAGCTCCAGCCACGCCAGGCTGCCGACGGCACACGCCGCTTCGCCCAGCTCAGTGACTACGGTGGCCGAGGGGTCATCACCACCTCGACCTACGAGGCCCGGGCGCTGGGCGTGCATTCCGGCATGGGTTTGATGAAAGCGGCGCAACTGGTGCCAGATGCGGTGCTGCTGCCCGTGGACTTCGACCGCTACCGCGATTACTCCCGCCGCTTCAAAGCCGCCGTGGCCGAGCTGGCGCCGGTGATCGAAGACCGGGGCATCGACGAGATTTACCTCGATCTGAGCGAAGTGCCGGGGGTGCGGACGGTGGTCGGGCACGATCCGCTGGGCGGGGTGCGGGCGCTGGCGCTGGACATCCAAAACAACGTGCGCCAGGCCACGGGCTTGACCTGTTCGATGGGGATTTCGCCGAACAAGCTGCTGTCCAAAATCGCGTCGGATTTGAACAAACCCAACGGCCTGACGGTGTTGACGATGGCCGACGTGCCGCGCTGCATCTGGCCGCTGCCGGTGCGGCGCATCAATGGCATCGGGCCGAAGGCGGGGGCCAAGCTGGCGGCGCTGGGCATCGACACCATCGGCCAGCTTGCCGCACAGTCGCTGGCGTGGTTGGTACAGCACTTTGGCGGACACACGGGGCTGTGGCTGCACCGCTCGGCCCAGGGTCTGGACGACCGCCCCGTGGTGACGCACAGCGAACCCGTGAGCGTGAGTCGCGAAACCACCTTCGAGCGCGATTTGCACGCCGTGCTCGACAAGCCCGAACTGAGCGCCCAGTTCACCGCCTTGTGCGAGCGCGTCGCCGCCGACCTGAAGCGCAAGGGTTACGCCGGGCGCACGGTGGGCATCAAACTGCGCTTTGACGACTTCCACACCGTGACGCGGGATTTGACGCTGGCCGAACCGGTGGCCGACGCCCGCAGCATCCGCTGGGCGGCCGGTCAGTGTTTGAAGCGGGCGGTGTTGGAGCGGCGCTTGCGACTGCTGGGGGTGCGGGTGGGCAGTTTGAGGCGCTTGGGGCACTGAGGCGGGGTGCGGGTCAACGCCGCGTCGGCAAGCGCCAAAGCCACGTGCCGACGATCACACAACTGATGACCGGCGCCAGCTTCCACCACGAAGCAATGGCCCACCAGGCGATGGCACAGCTCAACGCCATCATCACCGTGGCGGCTTGTTTGGCGCGCAGGGGCACGGCGCGGGTGGCGCGCCAGTCGTGAACGATGGGGCCGAGTTGGGGGTGTTCCAGCAGCCAGCGCTCCCAGCGTTCGGAGCCCCGCGAAAAACAATACGCCGCCAGCAGCACAAAGGGCGTGGTGGGCAGCAGCGGCAGAAAAATGCCGATGAAGCCGGTGAGCAGCGCCAGCCAACCGGCGATCAGCCACAGGGGGCGCAGCCAGCGGGTGCGGGTGGTGATAGGAACGTCGGGCGGGAAGGGCTTCATGGGAGGATTGTGCCGGCATGGGCGTTCCCGCCATCGCCGACAATTCCCCCATTTCTCTCCCCCATTCCGCCCAAGAAAGCCCCGCCATGCCCACCCTCGTCTGGTCTGACCAACTGGCCCTGTCGCATCCGCAGATGGACACCACCCACCAGGAATTCGTCGAGCTGCTCTCTGCCGCCGAAACCGCTTGGGGCGAGTCCCCTGCCGCCCAAGCCGAATGCCTGGCCCGCTACGAAGCCTTGGTGCAGCACACCATCGGCCACTTCGGCCAAGAAGACCGCTGGATGCAAGCCACCGGCTTCACCCACGACAACTGCCACACCGGCCAACATGCCCAAGTGCTCGCCATCATGCAAGAGGTCGTGCGGCTGGCCAAAGAGCATGAAGACTTCGGCCCGTTGCAACGCGTCATGCCCGAGCTGGGCAAGTGGTTCGTCAACCACGCTCAAACCATGGATGCGATGCTGGCTTCGCACCTCGAACAAGTCGGCTTCGATCCGGACACCGGGTTTGTCGGCCACCCGCTCAACGCCGCGCCCATCAGCGGCTGCGGCGGCGACCATGAATGCGCGACCGACAAAGGCCAGCAGCAACCCGCCGAAACCGCGTCCGCCGCCTGAGGCCGCCCGCCATGGCCCCCGTCATCACCTGCATCGAAGACCTGCGCCAACTGGCCCAGCGCCGCGTGCCGCGCATGTTTTACGACTATGCCGATTCCGGCTCGTGGACCGAAACCACCTACCGCGCCAACGAAGCCGATTTTCAAAACATCAAGCTGCGCCAGCGCGTGGCGGTGAACATGGAACACCGCAGCACCGCCGTCGAGATGGTGGGCCAGCGCGTGGCCATGCCGGTGGCGCTGGCGCCCACGGGTTTGACGGGGATGCAACACGCGGACGGCGAAATTCTCGCCGCCCGTGCCGCCGAAGCGTTTGGCGTGCCTTTCACACTTTCGACCATGAGCATCTGCTCCATCGAAGACGTGGCGGCACACACCACACAACCGTTCTGGTTCCAGCTCTATGTGATGCGCGACCGCGAGTTCATCGAACGCCTGATCGATCGCGCCAAACTCGCCGGCTGCTCGGCGCTGATGTTGACGCTGGATTTGCAGATCGTCGGCCAGCGTCACAAAGATTTGAAGAACGGCCTGTCCGCGCCGCCGCGCCTGACGCTGGCCAACCTCGTCAACATGATGACCAAACCGCGCTGGTGCCTGGGCATGTTGGGCACGACGCGGCGCGGGTTCGGCAACGTCGTCGGCCATGCCAAGGGTGTGAGCGATCCGGCGTCGCTGATGCGCTGGACGGGCGAGCAGTTTGACCCGCGCCTGTCGTGGGCGGATGTTGAATGGGTCAAGCGCCGCTGGGGCGGCAAACTCATCCTCAAAGGCATCATGGATGCGGAAGATGCCCGCCTGGCCGCGCAAACCGGCGCCGATGCGCTCATCGTCAGCAACCACGGCGGGCGCCAGTTGGATGGGGCGCCGTCGTCGATCGAAGCGCTGCCGGCCATCGTCGATGCCGTGGGCTCACACATCGAAGTGTGGATGGACGGCGGCGTGCGCTCCGGCCAAGACGTGCTCAAAGCCTGGGCGCTGGGCGCACGCGGCACGCTGATCGGGCGGCCCTTCCTCTACGGCCTGGGCGCGCTCGGCCAAGCGGGGGTCACGAAGGCGCTGGAAATCATCCACAAGGAACTGGACTTGAGCATGGCCTTTTGCGGCCACACCCAATTGAGCCACGTCGGCGCCGACATTCTGGTGCGCTGACCTCAGGCGGCGTGGCCCGTCCCCCGCACATCCTCACACCATGCGCGGAATCTGCGATGAGTGGTGGTGCAGGATGGGTGCCGGGAGGGCCAGATCCAGCAGGTAGCTGAAGCGGGCCTCAAAGTTGAGCAGCTCGCCATCAACGGCAAAACGCCAGTTGTAAATCCCACTCAGTGCAAAAACCGTTTCACCCAGCGTTTGGGTGAGGAGGGTTTTTTCGTGCAGCGCGATGCTGAGTTCTTCGCGGCTGCCGAGTTTTTCGAAGTAATCGCGCAGTTTGTCGGGGGTGTTGAGCAGGCGGTTGGAGAAGGTCGGGATGAGCACGGCATGGGGGGCGTAGAGCGCCAGCAAATGGGCCACATCGCCTTGGTTAACGGCTTGCATCCAGCGATCCAGCACAGTTCTTGGGGTGTTCATCGGTTGAGGTTCCGGGGTGAGGTTGTGTTCGATGGCATCAAGGCCCGGATGCTAAAAAGAACAGCGCATCATGAAAAATCGATTCGAACCCACTGTTTCATCGATAAAACCCTATGAACATCAGTTTTCGGCAGTTGCGTCTCTTTCTCGCCTTGGCTGAACACGGCAGCGTCGGTGCGGCGGCGCGGGTGATGCATGTGACGCAGCCGACGGCCTCCATGCAGTTGCGCGAAGTGCAAGATGCGGCAGGCTTGCCGCTCTACACCTTGGTGGGGCGGCGCGTGCAGCTCACCGAGGCGGGGCACGCCCTGGCCACGACCGCCCGGTGCATGCTGGACGATTGGATCGACTGGGAACAGCAACTCGCCGCTTGGAAGGGGCTGACCGGTGGACGCTTGCGTGTGGCCGTGGTGAGCACCGCCAAATACTTCGTGCCGCGTTTACTGGGGGGGTTTTGCGCCCGCTATCCAGACATCGACATCCGCCTGGAAGTGCTGAACCGGGACGGCGTGCTCCAGCGCCTGCGTGAGCAGCGCGATGATTTGGCCATCATGTCCATGCCGCCCACCGACTGGGCGCTGGATGACGTGGTGTTCCTCACCAACCCCCTGGTGCTGATTGGGCCGGGGAATCATCCCCTGGCAGGGCGTACCTCATTGACGCTGGCAGATGTGGCGGGCGAGCGATTCATCTTGCGTGAGCGCGGTTCGGGCACGCGCATGGCGGTCGATGCGCATTTCCGCGCTGTGGGTTTTCAGCCCCAGGTGCGGTTGGAGCTGGGCAGCAACGAGGCCATCAAGGAGGCGGTGGCGGGGGGCTTGGGGTTGTCGGTGCTGTCGGCACACACCTTGCACGGTCGAGCGCGTGAACACGGGGTGCAAGTGTGGCCCGTGGCGGGGTTTCCGCTTGCGGGGCAGTGGCATGTGGTGTGCCGTCAGGTGCGGGCACTGAGTCCGATTGCACGGGTGTTCCGCGAGCATCTGTTGAGCCAAGCCGAGCGAGTGGCCGCCGATGTGGCCGCCGACGCCCCCACGTCTTGATTTCGATTCCAAATTTTCCCCACAACGCCGGCACGATCTGCGCGTGTGCTGGCAACAAAGGGGGGTTAAGCGCCCGAACCCGGTGGCACCGACTGCACCAGTGCCGCCACCACATCGCTCCCAACGCTGGCCGACGGATCGAGTTGCTGCAACTTGGCCAGCAACTGTCGGGCTTGCACGCCATCCCCTGAGCGGGTGCGCAAGAACACCAGCGCTTTGAGCATGAACAGCCAAAAACGCGCCGGGCCCAGGGCTTGGAAATCGGCGGCGCCAGGCTGAACGAGCGTCCAATCCGAGGGCAGACCGGCTTGCCACGCCGCCTGTTGCAGACCGCCGCGTGCGGCGCGTTCTGCCAACGCCAGCTCGCGGCGGGTGGCATGGCACTTGGCCAGCAGGTAATACACCGCCAGGGTTTGAGGTGAACAGGCTTGGGCTGTCCACAACAGCCCAGCCTGCTCGGCAGCGGGGGCTTGGCGGGCTTGCTGCAACAGTTCGCGCACATGAGGGGGCACGTCACCGCCGAACAGTTCGTCGGCGGCTTCTCCGGTGAAAAGGTTCATGAAAATCTCCTGTGAAACCTCATCCGGAAGCACAGCCGGTGCCGGCGTTGGCGCGTCGAACATCTGACAAAACCTACAGGCCAGTGAGTCGGCTGTCCGCCACATCCTGCGAGAAGTTGACACGGCGCAAACCCGACCAAAGAAAACTCCTTTTCTTTCAACCACTTGCAGAAGTTTCCTGGCTTGGCACGGCGGTTGCGAAAGCCTTCGCAATTCCCGACTCCCCTCATTTTCTGGAGTGCCGACGATGGAAACCGCCAAGCCGATTTACTTGGACTACGCCGCCACCACCCCCGTCGATCCGCGTGTGGTGCAGGCCATGGTGCCCTACCTCTACGAGCAGTTCGGCAACCCCGCCAGCCGCAGCCACGCCTATGGCTGGGCGGCGGAAGAAGCAGTGGAAATCGCCCGAGAGCACGTCGCCGCCTTGATCGGTGCGGATCCGCGTGAAATCGTGTGGACGAGCGGCGCCACCGAGTCCAACAACCTCGCCATCAAGGGCGCGGCGCAGTTCTACCAAGGCAAGGGCAAGCACCTCATCACCGTCCAAACCGAGCACAAGGCCGTGCTGGACACCATGCGTGAGCTGGAGCGCTCAGGCTTCGAGGTGACTTACCTGCCAGTGAACGCCGACGGCCTGGTGGAGATGGACACCCTCACCGCCGCGCTGCGCCCGGACACGATTTTGGTGTCCATCATGGCGGTGAACAACGAAATCGGCGTGGTGCAAGACGTGAGCGCCATCGGCAAGCTGCTGCGCAGCAAGGGCATTTTGTTCCACGTCGATGCGGCGCAGGCCACCGGCAAGATCGAGCTGGACATGAGCCGCCAGTGCATCGACCTGCTGAGCATGTCCGCCCACAAAACCTACGGCCCCAAGGGCATCGGCGCGCTGTACGTGCGGCGCAAACCGCGTGTGCGCATCGAAGCGCAAATGCACGGCGGTGGCCACGAGCGCGGCATGCGCTCGGGCACGCTGCCGACGCACCAGATCGTCGGCATGGGCGAGGCGTATCGCCTGGCCAAAGACAACATGCTGGCCGAAAACGCCCGCATCGGCGCCCTGCGTGATCGCCTGCTGGCCAAGCTGGGCAGCATCCCCGAAGTGCGCATCAACGGCAGCCTGACGCAGCGCATCCCGCACAACCTGAACATCAGCTTCACCTTTGTGGAGGGGGAGTCGCTGCTCATGGGCATCAAGGGCGTGGCGGTGTCGTCTGGGTCGGCGTGTACCTCGGCCAGCTTGGAGCCGAGTTATGTGCTGCGCGCCCTGGGCCTCTCAGACGAAGTGGCGCACAGCTCCATCCGCTTTTCCATCGGCCGCTTCACCACCGAGGCCGATGTGGATGCGGCCGCCGCACGCGTCCAAGCCACGGTGGAGAAGCTGCGCAGCCTCTCGCCGCTGTGGGACATGCACCTGGCCGGCATCGACCTGTCCACCGTGCAGTGGGCTGAACACTGATTTCGTGATGATTTGAGGAGATCCCCATGGCTTACAGCGACAAGGTCATCGACCACTACGAGAACCCCCGCAACGTCGGCGGCTTTGAGGCCACGGATGACGGCGTGGGCACTGGCATGGTCGGCGCCCCGGCCTGCGGCGACGTGATGAAGCTGCAAATCAAGGTCAACCCCAGCACCGGCGTGATCGAGGATGCCCGCTTCAAAACCTATGGCTGCGGCTCGGCGATTGCGTCCAGCTCGCTGGTGAGCGAGTGGGTCAAGGGCAAGACGCTGGATCAGGCGCTGGCCATCAAGAACACCGACATCGCCGAAGAGCTGGCCCTGCCGCCGGTGAAGATTCACTGCTCCATCCTGGCCGAAGACGCCATCAAGGCGGCGGTGAACGACTACCGCACCAAAGCCAACAGCAGCGCCACCACCATCGAGAAGGCGGCCTGCGCGCCGGCTTCCTGAGCCTCCTTCGCTGTCATCCCTGTCCTTCCATTCCTCAGGAGAAGTTTCATGGCCTGCCAATCTCAACCCAACGGCGGTTCTTGCTCGACCCCGGCCATGCCGCCGGTGATGCCGACCCTGGCCGATGGCGCCAGCGCCCTCAACATCAGCGACGCCGTGGTCGCCAAAGTCGGTGAAATGCTGGCCGAGGAAAACGACCCGAACCTGCGCCTGCGCATCTTCGTTACCGGTGGCGGCTGCTCGGGTTTCCAGTACGGCTTCGCGTTTGACGACGCCGCCAAGGACGATGACACCGAAATCACCAAGGGCGACGTGCGCGTGCTGGTGGACGCCATGAGCCTGCAATACCTGGTCGGCGCCGACATCGACTACGAAGACAGCCTCGAAGGCTCGCGCTTCGTCATCAAGAACCCGAACGCCAGCAGCACCTGCGGTTGCGGCAGCTCGTTCTCGGTTTGAGGCACAGGAGGCCCGATCATGGCTGTGACCGTTTCCCCCAAGGCCGCCAAGCAAATCAGCAAGGCGTTGACGCAGCGCGGCTCGGGCCTGGGCCTGCGCTTGGCTGTCAAGACCAGCGGTTGCTCGGGCTACGCCTACGCGCTGGAGTTCGTGGACGCCACCGGCCCGGAGGATCAGGTGTTCGACACCGAGGGCGTCAAGCTCATCGTCGATGCCCAAAGCCTGCCGCTGCTGGACGGCACCGAACTGGACTGGGTGCGCGAAGGTTTGAACGAAGGTTTCAAGTTCCACAACCCGAACGCCTCGGCCGCTTGCGGCTGCGGTGAATCGTTCGCGGTGTGATCTCCCCTCTCCCCAACCCCTCTCCCACAAGGGGCGAGGGGCTTTGAAGGCGCAGGGTCTCCCTCTCCCCTCGTGGGAGAGGGCCGGGGAGAGGGGGCGCGCACCCGGAATCACCCCGTTGGCAGACTGACTGAAGAAGAAAAGGTGGATCGTCATGGCGCTGTTGCAGATTGCTGAACCTGGCCGGGCCGCCGCACCTCACCAGCACCGGCTGGCGGTGGGCATCGACTTGGGCACCACCAACTCGCTGGTGGTCACGATCCGCAGCGGCCTGCCGGTGGTGTTGGGCGACGAGGCCGGGCGCACGCTGCTGCCCTCCGTCGTCCACTACGCCGCCGACGGCTCGGTGACGGTGGGCGACGCCGCCCGCGCCCTGGCGTCTACCGATCCGCTGAACACCATCGCTTCGGCCAAGCGCTTGATTGGCCGCGCACCGGCGGACATCGCCCCCGGCATCGTGCCCTACCCGTTGGAGCCGCTGGGGCCCAGCGCCGTGGGCGTGCGCACCGTGGCGGGGGTGAAAAGCCCGGTGCAAGTCGGCACCGAGGTGCTCAAGGCGCTCAAAGACCGGGCCGAAGCTTCGTTGGGCGGGGCGCTGGTGGGTGCCGTCATCACCGTGCCGGCCTACTTTGATGACGCGCAGCGCCAAGCCACCAAGGACGCCGCCCGCGCCGCCGGCCTGAACGTGCTGCGCCTGCTGAACGAACCCACCGCCGCCGCCGTGGCCTACGGCTTGGACACCGCCAACGAAGGCGTTTATGTGGTGTACGACCTGGGCGGCGGCACCTTCGACGTGAGCGTGCTGCGCCTGACACGTGGCGTGTTTGAAGTGCTGGCCACCAATGGCGACGCCGTGCTGGGTGGCGACGATTTCGATCAACGCCTGGTCGAGTGGTTTTGCAGCCTCGACCCAAGTTTCACCTGGGATGCCGAAGACGCCGGTGCGCTGCGCGCTGCTGCGCGCAGCGCCAAGGAAGAGCTGTCCGCTCACGAACTCGTCACCCTGCTGTGTACCCGCAGCCGCGACGGTAGCACCCACGCCACCACCCTGACCCGCGCCCAGTTCGACGCCCTGACACGCGACTTGGTGGAGCGCACCCTCGGCCCGGTCAAACGTGCCTTGCGCGATGCCGGCCTCAAAGCCAGCGAGGTGGACGGCGTGGTGATGGTGGGCGGCTCCACCCGCTTGCTGCAAGTGCGCCGCGCCGTGGCCGAACTGTTTGGCCGCGAACCGTACACCGGCATCGACCCCGATCAAGCCGTGGCGCTGGGCGCCGCGATTCAAGCCGACCAGCTCGCCGGCAACAAAGCGGCGGGCGACAACGGCCTGCTGTTGCTGGACGTCTGCCCGCTCTCGCTCGGCTTGGAAACCATGGGCGGTTTGGTGGAAAAAATCATCCCGCGCAATTCCACCGTGCCCACGGCGCGGGCGCAGGACTTCACCACGTTCAAGGACGGCCAAACCGCCATGGCGCTGCACGTCGTGCAAGGCGAGCGCGAGCTGGTGAGCGAGTGCCGCAGCCTGGCGCGCTTCACGCTGCGCGGCATTCCGCCGATGGTGGCGGGGGCGGCGCGCATCCGCGTGACCTTCCAAATTGATGCCGATGGTTTGTTGAGCGTGACGGCGCAAGAACAAACCTCGGGCGTGCAAGCGCACGTTGAAGTCAAACCGAGTTACGGCCTGGCCAATGACGAGGTGGCCGGCATGTTGAAAGCCGCCATCGGCAACGCCGAAGCCGACGCTGCCGCCCGCATGCTGCGTGAAGCTGAACTCGAAGCGCGCCGCTTGCTCGACGCGGTGGACGCTGCCCTGCACCAAGACGGCGAGTTGCTGCTGCCGCGTGAGCAGTTTGTCATCCTGCGCGCCATGCAAGAGGTGGCGGACGGCCTGGAGCAATGCGCCGCCCAGGAAGAAGGCCACCACAAGCTGGACGAACAGCGTGCCCTGCGCGACATGCTGAAAAAAGCCACCGACGGCCTGAACGCCGCCACCACCCCGTTTGCTGCCCGTCGCATGGATGCGCGGGTGCGTGAAGCGCTGGCTGGCCAGCGCTTGGACACCCTTGCCGAGGCCATCACCGCATGAACCCGACCGCCAAACCTCCCACCCCGGTGCGCGTGCTGCCGCACCCCGAACTCTGCCCCGATGGGGTGAGTTTCGAAGGCCGCACCGGCCAAAAACTGGTGGACGCTTTGCTGGCGCAAGGCGTGGCCATCGAACATGCGTGCGAAAAGGTGTGCGCGTGCGCCACCTGCCACGTCCACATCCGCGAAGGCTTGAGCGCGCTCAAACCCGCCGATGATGCAGAAGAAGACCAGCTCGATGACGCTTGGGGGTTGGACGCCCAATCCCGCTTGGCGTGTTGCGTCAAGCTGAACGGGGCGCCGCTGGTGGTGGAGCTGCCGCGCTACACCAAGAACCATGCGCGGGAGCGTTGAGGGTCAGAGGCTGAACACGTAGTCGCCCACGGCTGTGCTGGCGGTGCCCGTGAGGGTGGTCAGCAAGGTCAACTCGTCGGCGCTGACGGTGGCGTCGTTGCCGGTGGAGGTGAAGAGGTAGAGCTGCGAGTCGATGCCGTTGTCCACCGCAAACAGGGCTTGTTGGCCCGTCAGATAGTCGGTGTTGGTGCTGCCGATCAGGTTGGCGGCAGACGTGGCGTTGAGGCTGCCGCTGATGTTGCTGGTGAAGATCACCAGTTCTGCCGCAGCGTCAAAGCCATCTCCATCGGGGTTGCTGATGACGATGCCGCCGTCCACCGTGGCGTCACTGTTACCGATGCGGATGGCCATGGCGCTTTGCTGAAGGCTGATGACATCGGAGCCGGAGGTGAAGCCGGTGAGGGTGTCACTGCCGTCCAAGCTGGTCAGCATGACGCGGTCGCGCTCGCTGTCGGCCAAAAACAGGGTGTCGCTGCCGCTGCCGCCCATGAGGGTGTCACTGCCAGAACCGCCGGTGAGTAGGTCGTTGCCGGCGCCGGCATCTAGGATGTCGTTGCCGCCGCCGCCATAGAGGGTGTCGTTACCGGCGTTGGTGCGGATGTCGTCGTTGGTGGCGTTGCTGGAGTTGTCGATCCTGTCATTGCCGCTGCCGGTGCTCAGCAGGATGCGCTCCATGCTGGAGACAGTGACGGAGCCACTGCCCACCAGGGTGGACGCCATGCCACCACTGATCCAGTTCACGGCGCTGGTGGTGTTGGACCAGTTGGCAAAGAAGGTGTCAGTACCTGTGCCGCCAGAGTGGGAGCGGCTTGGCCCAGTGGCTGAAGTGTTGGCGCCGGTGTCCAAATCGAAGATCAGATCGTTGGCCCCGGTGCCTGTGACGCCGATGTGTTCGATGTTGGAGAGGCTGGCTCCAGGGAAAGCACCGCTGAAGAGCTGGAATTGCTTGCCAGTGGTGACGAGGGCGTTGACGCTGTCCCAAGTGGAGTTGGCGTCGACGCGGGTGCCATTGATGGCGTTGCTTGTGGGGCTCCAATACCAAGCGATGCTGCTGGTGCTGCTGAGGTCGGACAAAGAGATGACTACTCTGTCGTCGCCGTCACCACCATCGATGGTGTCGCGGCCAGAGGCACCGAGGATGGTGTCATCACCCGAGCCAGCGTTGACTTGGTCGACATCGGGTGTGGCATATGTCGTAGAAGGGCTGAGGTAGAGCTGATCGTTACCAGCACCAGCATCAATGGAGTCGTTACCGCCGCCGCTGTAGATGGTGTCGTTGCCGGCGTTGGTGCGGATGT
This sequence comes from Vitreoscilla filiformis, assembly GCF_002222655.1. Taxonomy (GTDB): domain Bacteria; phylum Pseudomonadota; class Gammaproteobacteria; order Burkholderiales; family Burkholderiaceae_C; genus Ideonella; species Ideonella filiformis. The sequence goes on from NZ_CP022423.1 coordinate 1,714,418, forward strand.
CGTCGCTGGTGTAGTTGTAGTAGTTGTTGATCGAATCATTGCCGCTGCCGGTGCTCAGCAGGAGGCGCTCCATGCTGGAGACAGTGACGGAGCCACTGCCCACCAGGGTGGATGCCATGCCACCACTGCTCCAGTTCACGGCGCTGGTGGTGTTGGACCAGTTGGCAAAGAAGGTGTCGGTACCCGTACCGCCAGAGTGGGAGCGGCTTGGCCCAGTGGCTGAAGTGTTAGCGCCGGTGTCCAAATCGAAGATCAGATCGTTGGCCCCGGTGCCTGTGACGCCGATGTGTTCGATGTTGGAGAGGCTGGCTCCAAAGGCAGTGCCATTGAAGAGCTGGAATTGCTTGCCAGTGGTGACGAGGGCGTTGACGCTGTCCCAAGTGGAGTTGGCGTCGACGCGGGTGCCATTGCTGGCGTTGCTTGTGGGGCTCCAATACCAAGCGATGCTGCTGGTGCTGCTGGTGCTGCTGAGGTCGGACAAAGAGATGGCTACTCTGTCATCACCGTCGCCACCATCGATGGTGTCGCGGCCAGAGGCACTGAGGATGGCGTCATCGCCTGAGCCAGCGTTGACCACATCGCGGTCGGTTTCGTAGGCGGGGCTGGTGCTTGTGGACGTGGATGTATCGACCACGATAAGGTCGTTGCCGGCGCCCGCATCCAGGGTGTCATTGCCGCCGCCGCTGTAGATGGTGTCGTTGCCGGCGTTGGTGCGGATGTCGTCGTTGGTGGCGTTGCTGGAGTTGTCGATCCTGTCATTGCCGCTGCCGGTGCTCAGCAGGAGGCGCTCCATGTTGGAGACAGTGACGGAGCCACTGCCCACCCGGGTGAACAGCATGCCACCCTTGCTCCAGTTCACGGCGGTGGTGGTGTTAGACCAGTTGGCAAAGAAGGTATCGATGCCTGCGCTGCCGTTGTAATACCGGAGGTATGCGGCAGTTGATGAACCAGCGCCGGTGTTCAAATCGAAGATCAGATCGTTGGCCCCGGTGCCAGCGATGACGTCAAGGCGTTCGATGTTGGAGAGGCTGGCTCCAAGGGAAGTACCACTGAAGAGCTGGAATTGCTTGCCATAGGTGACGAGGGCGTTGACGCTGTCCCAAGTGGAGTTGGCGTCGACGCGGGTGCCATTGCTGGCGTTGCTTGTGGGGCTCCAATACCAAGCGATGCTGCTGGTGCTGCTGAGGTCGGACAAAGAGATGGCTACTCTGTCGTCGCCGTCGCCGCCATCAATGGTGTCGTAGCCGGAAGCGCCGACGATGGTGTCATCGCCTGAGCCAGCGTTGACCACATCGCGGTCGGTTTCGTAAGTGGGGCTGGTGCTTGTGGACGTGAATATATCGATCAAGATGTCGTCGTTGCCGGAGCCGGCATACAGGGTGTCATTGCCACTGCCGCTATAGATGGTGTCGTTGCCGGCGTTGGTGCGGATGTCATCGTTGGTGGCGTTGTTGGAGTTGTTGATCGAATCATTGCCGCTGCCGGTGCTCAGCAGGAGGCGCTCCATGTTGGAGACAGTGACGTAGTCACTGCTCACCCGGGTGGACAGCATGCCACCCTTGCTCCAGTTCACGGCGGTGGTGGTGTTAGACCAGTTGGCAAAGAAGGTATCGATGCCTGCGCTGCCGTTGTAATACCGGAGGTATGCGGCAGTTGATGAACCAGCGCCGGTGTTCAAATCGAAGATCAGATCGTTGGCCCCGGTGCCAGCGATGACGTCAAGGCGTTCGATGTTGGAGAGGCTGGCTCCAAGGGAAGTACCACTGAAGAGCTGGAATTGCTTGCCATAGGTGACGAGGGCGTTGACGCTGTCCCAAGTGGAGTTGGCGTCGACGCGGGTGCCATTGCTGGCGTTGCTTGTGGGGCTCCAATACCAAGCGATGCTGCTGGTGCTGCTGAGGTCGGACAAAGAGATGGCTACTCTGTCATAACCGTCGCCACCATCGATGGTGTCGTAGCCGGAAGCACCGAGGATGGTGTCATTGCCTGAGCCAGCGTTGACCACATCGCGGTCGGTTTCGTAAGTGGGGCTGGTGCTTGTGGACGTGAATATATCGATCCAGATGTCGTCGTTGCCGGAGCCGGTATACAGGGTGTCATTGCCACTGCCGCTATAGATGGTGTCGCTGCCGGCGTTGGTGCGGATGTCATCGTTGGTGGCGTTGCGGGCGTTGTTGATCGAATCATTGCCGCTGCCGGTGCTCAGAACGAAACGCTCCACTCCCGTGACCGACACGCCATTGATACTGATGCCGCTGTTCCAGGAAACCCCCGTGCTGAGGTCGGATCGATCCATGACAAAGGTATCCGTGCCCATACCCCCATCAACGGTGCCCCCCGCGTTTTGGCTGGCGTTGAGCGTGTCATTACCATCACCGCCCAACAGGGTGTCGGCCCCGCCACCGCCTTTCAGGCTGTCGTTGCCGGCGCCTCCACTCAAGACATTGGCGCTGGTGTTGCCGGTGATGATGTTGTTCAGCTCATTGCCCGTGCCGTTGAGGTTGGCATTGCCGGTGAGCACCAGCCGCTCAACTTGCGTGCCCAAGGTGTAGCTGACGGAAGCAGACACCGTATCGATGCCGCCGCCGGCTTGCTCAACGATTTGATCGAGCGCGTTGTCCACGTAATACAGGTCATGGCCGCCCAGACCGGTCATGGTGTCGGCGCCCAGGCCACCGTCGAGGGTGTCTTTGCCGAGGGTGCCCAGCAGGGTGTCGTTATCGGAGGTGGAGCCTTCGGCGAGGACAGGGGGGGTGTAACGGGTTTTCATGATGACAGTGCTTTCCAAAAATCCACCCCATCCCATCCAGGGGGCGGTGGTTCGGTGGCTCGTGGTCAGAACAAGTCGTGTCGTCGGTTTGTACTTTCCCTAGCTCTTGGGGTTGTCAAAAAGATTTTGCTTAATAACGAAGGTATTTCCGCTCGTGATTTGCGCCTGTTTGTCAGAAGTTAAACGATTTGTAAATTAACTTGAACATTGGGCGTTTTCTTGAGCGACTTCGGCTGTCCAGGATGCGACAAAGACGACGCAGTGCTTCATCCCTGCACCTCCCCCAGCGACGTTCAAATTGATTTGAAATCAACGGGTTGCTGAAACATTCGACCGTGGCTCGGGGCTTGCTTTGACCGCCCACATCGTCTCCACGAGCACCGCGCCATGACCCGCCAGCCCAGCCCCGTTGCACGCCCCACGGCCTTTTGCATCAACGACACCACGCTGCGCGACGGTGAACAAACCGCCGGCGTGGCCTTCACCGACGACGAAAAACGCAGCATCGCCGCCGAGCTGGATGCTGCCGGTGTGCCCGAAATGGAAATCGGCATCCCTGCGATGGGGCCGCGTGAGTTGGAGCTGATCCGCTCCATCACCGCCATGCGCCTGCGGGCGCACACCATGGTCTGGGCGCGCATGTGCGAAAGCGACTTGGCCGCCGCCCTGACCTGCGGCGCCGACATCATCCACCTCTCCATCTCAGCGTCGGACATCCAAATCCAACGCAAACTCAAGCGCGACCGCCCCTGGGTGTTGACCACGCTGCGCCACTTTGTGCAGCGGGCGGTGGCGGCAGGGACGCGGGTCAGCGTGGGGTTGGAAGACGCTTCGCGTGCCGACGATGCGTTCTTGGCGCAACTGGCCAGCACCGCCCAAGCCTGCGGCGCCGAGCGCGTGCGCTACGCCGACACCCTGGGCATCCTCGATCCATTTGAAACCCACCGCCGCATCGCCGCCCTGCGCGCAGCGGTGGACATCGACATCGAAATCCACGCTCACAACGACCTGGGCTTGGCCACCGCCAACACCCTGGCCGCCTTCCGCGCCGGGGCCACCCACGCCAGCACCACCGTCAATGGCTTGGGCGAGCGTGCCGGCAACGCGGCGCTGGAGGAAATCGTCATGGCCATGCGGCATCTGCATGGCGTCGATTGCGGTGTCGATTCACGGGCGCTGCCCTTCATTTCCGAGCTGGTGGCGCAGGCCTCCGGGCGACCGGTGGCCGCGAACAAGAGCATCGTCGGCGATGCGGTGTTCACGCATGAATCCGGCATCCATGTGGATGGCTTGCTCAAAGATCCGCTCACTTACCAAGGCTTCGACCCCGCCGAGCTGGGCCGCAGCCACCGCACCGTGCTGGGCAAACATTCGGGCTCACACGGCGTCATGGTGGCGTATGAACAACTGGGCCTGCACCTGTCCAACGACCTGGCGCGTCTTTTGCTGGAGCGCATCCGCAGCCACGTTGGCGACACCAAGCGCTCGCCCAGCCCAGACGACTTGAAGCGCTTCTACCTCGAACAGCTGCCCGCTGGCGCCACCCGCCCCTTTTGACGGAGATTCCCCCACCATGGACGACTTCACCACCCGGCTCAAGGCGCTGTCCAGCGCCAACGAGTTTCTTGAGTTTTTCGGCATCCCGTACGACGAAAAAATCGTCAACGTGAACCGCCTGCACATCCTCAAGCGCTTTTACCAGTACCTGCACCGCGCCGACTTGGCCGGGCTGGACGAGGTGGCGATGTTCACCCGCTACCGCGAGCTGCTGGCCCAAGCCTACAAAGACTTCACCACCTCTTCGGGTGTGCAAGAAAAGGTGTTCAAGGTGTTTCAAGACGCCAGCGGGCAGCAAACCGTGTCCGTCAACAAGCTGCGCGAGAGTTTGGCGGAGCGCCGCGCCGCTTGAGCACACCGTTGCACCGACTCGTCAGGGCCGCATCGCGGCCCTTTTTCATGGGCGCTTGCGGCGACGCTGTCGGAGACGCGACAAACCCCACAGCCGCGTCATGTCGGCGTCATGGCCTAAAAAATCGTTTCAAATCAATGGGTTAGAGAATTGTCATCGATGGCATGGGGTTTGCTGAACAGGATGCGTGACCCAGAGAGCCGGATGCCGGCTGCACCGTTCCAGTCGCCCAGGAGAGAAGACCATGCACATCGTCGTCTGCATCAAGCAGGTGCCGGATTCGGCGCAGATCCGCGTCCACCCCGTCACCAACACCATCATGCGCCAAGGGGTGCCGGCCATCGTCAACCCTTACGACCTCTTCGCTTTGGAAGAGGCGCTGCGCCTGAAGGACAAGTTCGGTGGCCGCGTCACCGTGCTGTGCATGGGCCCGCCACAAGCTGAGGAAGCCCTGCGCAAGTGCATCAGCTTTGGTGCCACCGACGCCATTTTGGTGACCGACCGCGCCTTCGCTGGTGCCGACACCCTGGCCACCTCCTACGCCCTGTTCTCGGCCATCAAGAAGATCAGCGAAGAACAGGCGGTTGATCTGGTGTTCACCGGCAAACAAACGATTGACGGTGACACCGCCCAGGTCGGCCCCGGCATCGCCAAGCGGCTGGGCTGGAACCTCCTCACCTACGTGAGCCGCATCGTCAAGGTGGATTTGGAAGCGCGCCGCATCCAGGTTGAGCGCCGCGCCGAAGGCGGTGTGCAGTTGCTCGACACCACGCTGCCCAGCCTCATCACCATGCTCGAAGGCACCAACGAGATGCGCTTCGCCACCATGGACGACATGTTGCGCGCCGCCCGCTTCCAAGTGCGCAAGTGGAACAAGGACGATGCCGGCATCGAAGACCTCAGCAAGATCGGCCTGAAGGGCTCGCCCACGGTGGTGAGCAAGGTCTTCGGCCCGACGCCACGCAGCGAGAAGGCCGACATGATGGAAGTCGCCGACACCAGCCTGCACGACGTCACCCTCAACCTGCTCGACAAGATCTTCACCCAGCATCCGACGCTGGAAGAAGAGCTGGTTGAGCGCCTGTCTGCCTGACCCAAGACCGCCCGCGAGAAGGTGCCTGCCATGAACCAACCTGCTGCCAAACCTGCTGCCCGTCCTGCCGGCCGTGGCGGTCGCAACCTGGAGCTGCCCGAACACCTCAAGTCCTACAAAGGCATTTGGGTGTTTGTGGAGCATGACCGTGGCCAAGTCCACACCGTCAGTTGGGAGCTGATGGGCGAGGCCCGCAAGCTGGCCGACAAGCTGGGCGTGCAAGTCGCCGGCGTGGTGATGGGTGGCCCGGACGAGAAGCTGGACGACTTCGCGAAAGAAGCCTACGCCTACGGCGCCGACCTCTGTTACATCATGCGTGACCCGGTGCTGAAGGGCTACCGCAACGAGCCGTTCACCAAGGGCCTGACCGATCTGGTCAACAAGTACCAGCCGGAAATCATGCTGCTGGGCGCCACGACGATGGGCCGCGATTTGGCCGGCTCCGTCGCCACCACGCTGGGCACCGGCCTGACGGCGGACTGCACCGAGCTGAACATCGACGGTCGCGCCCTGGCCGCCACCCGTCCGACCTTCGGCGGCTCGCTGCTCTGCACCATCATGACGCTGGCTTACCGCCCGCAGATGGCCACCATGCGCCCGCGCACCGCGCCGATGCCGCGCCGCGACGACACCCGCACCGGCACCATCACCGAAATGGCGCTGGGCATGGTGGAAACCGAGATCGTCACCAAGCTGCTGGACTTCATTCCGGACGCCAACCGCAACACCGTCAACCTCGCTTATGCCGACGTGATCGTGTCGGGCGGCAAGGGGCTGAAGTCGCCGGACAACTTCAAGCTGGTGTGGGATTTGGCCCGCGTGCTGGGCGCCGAAGTCGGTGCCACGCGCCCGGTGGTGCAGGCAGGCTGGGTCGAGGCCGAGCGCCAGGTCGGCCAAACCGGCAAAACGGTGCGGCCCAAGCTCTACATCGCTGCCGGCATCTCGGGGGCGATCCAGCACCGCGTGGGCATGGAAGCTTCGGATGTGATCGTGGCCATCAACACCGATGCCAACGCCCCGATTTTTGACTTCGCCCATTTCGGCATCGTCGGCAACGCCATGCAGGTGCTGCCCGCGCTGACCCAAGCCTTTGCGGCCCGGTTGGGCAAGCAAATCCGCAAAGTGGCCTGACCGTTGCCCCACTGACCCACAGGAGAGATTGCGATGTCCCCGAAAAAGGAAAAGTTCGACGCCATCGTCGTCGGTGCGGGTGCCTCGGGCAACGCGGCGGCTTACACGATGGCCAAGGCGGGTTTGAAGGTGCTGCAAATCGAGCGCGGTGAGTATCCCGGTTCGAAGAACGTGCAGGGCGCCATCCTGTACAGCGATGCGCTGGAAAAAATCATCCCCGACTTCCGCGAGGATGCGCCGCTGGAGCGCCACATCATCGAGCAGCGCATGTGGGTGATGGACGATGAATCCTTCATCGGCACCCACTACCGCAGCGACGACTACAACAAACCACCCTACAACCGCTACACCATCATCCGCGCCCAGTTCGACAAGTGGTTCAGCTCCAAGGTGCGCGAAGCCGGTGCGCTGCTGATCTGCGAAACCACGGTCGATGAGCTGCTGCTGGACGGCGATCGTGTGGTCGGCGTGCGGTCGGATCGCCTGGGCGGTGAGGTGTTCGCCGATGTGGTGGTGCTGGCCGATGGCGTGAACTCGACGCTGGCGCGCAAAGCCGGTTTCCACCCCGAGCTGGAAGCGAAGAACGTGGCGCTGGCGGTGAAGGAAATCCTGTTCCTGCCGGAAGAAGTGATCCAGGCCCGCTTCAACATCAAGGAAGAAGAGGGCGTGGTCATCGAGCTGATGGGCAAGGTGACCGAAGGCATGGTGGGCACGGGGTTCCTGTACACCAACAAGGATTCACTCACCATCGGCATCGGCTGCCTGCTGTCCGACTTCAAGGACAACCCCAAGCGCACCAGCCCCTACGCGCTGCTGGAAAAACTCAAGGCTCACCCCAGCATTGCCCCGCTGATCGAAGGCGGCGAGATGAAGGAATATGCCGCGCACCTCATCCCCGAAGGCGGCTTCAAGGCCGTGCCCAAGCTGTATGGCAACGGCTGGATGATCGTGGGTGACTCGGGCGGTTTTGTGAACGCCGTGCATCGCGAAGGCTCGAATCTGGCCATGACCAGCGGTCGTTTGGCGGGTGAAACCGTCATCGCACTGAAGGAAGGTGGCAAGGAGCCGACGGCGGCCAACTTGAAGCTCTACAAGGACAAGATGGACGAGTCCTTCGTCATGAAGGATTTGAAGAAGTACCGCGACATGCCGGACGTGCTGCACACCACACCGCAGTTCTTCACCACCTACCCCGAGCTGCTCAACCGCGCCGCCAAGACCTTCTTCACCGTCGATGGCGTGGACAAGAAGGCCAAGGAGCGCGAAATCCTCGGCAGCTTCCGCAGCGCCCGCCGCCTCACCGGCTTGGTGAGCGACGCCTTCAAGTTCTGGCGCGCTTTCCGCTAAAAGCCCGCCCGCCTACCCCTTTTCATGACAGGAGAAGCGCCATGAGCCTCGCTGCCGTCAACGTCGAAAACAAGCTGTTCCAGAACCGCTACAAGGTGGATCATGGCCGGCCGCACATCAAGATCAAGGCGCCGGAAGTCTGTGCCAACGATTGCAAAAGCCAAGCCTGCACCTTCATCTGCCCTGCCGCTTGTTACAAGGCCGAAGGCAACCGCACGGTGACCCTCATCACCGATGGCTGCCTGGAGTGCGGTTCCTGCCGCGTGGTGTGTACCGAGCATGCCAACGTGGCTTGGGAATACCCGCGTGGCGGGCACGGCATCCTCTTCAAGTTCGGTTGAGAGGCGCTGCCATGAACAACGTTGAACGCTTCCTTGCCCACGCCATCACGCTGGAGCGGGAGGCGGCGCGGCGCTACGAAGAGCTGTCGGCAGCGATGGGCACGGCGGGCAATCCGGTGGTGAAAGAATTTTTCGCCCGGATGGCCTACTTCTCGCGCAAACACCTGGCCGAAGCCACGGCCCGGGCGGGTTTCCGCGACGTGCCCCAGCTCGGTGCCGACGACTACGAGTGGCCCGACGGCGTCTCGCCCGAAGTGGCGGATTGGGTCGGCGTGGATGGCTTCCTCGACACCCGCGCCGCCCTGCAACTGGCGCTGGAGAGCGAGCGCCGGGGCCACGCTTACTACGCCGCCATCGCCACCAGCACCGACGACGCCGAGCTGCGCGCCCTGGCCACCGAGTTTGCCGAGGAAGAAGCCGAGCACATGGCCGAGCTGGAAAAGCTCATCGCCACCTGCGCGGCCTGATCGTTACAGGAGTTTTGCCATGCCCCATCCCGCTCGCCATGTGTTCGTGTGCAGCCAGCAGCGCCCGCCGGGTCATCCGCGTGGCAGTTGTGCCGCCAAAGGCGCGTCGCCCTTGCTGCAAGCCCTTTGGGGTGAGCTGCAAAAGCGCCAAGCCTATGACCAAGTTGCCATCACCTACTCGGGCTGCCTGGGCCCGTGCGAAGGCGGCCCCAACGTGCTGGTCTACCCCGAAGGCGTCCTTTACCAAGGCGTGACCCCCGCCGATGTGCCCGATATTTTCGAGCAGCACCTGCTGGGAGGAATCCCTGTCGAGCGCTTGGTGGCGCCGCCAGCGGTCTGGTGAATCCCGCTTTTTCGCTGACTGAACGGCCCTCCGCGTGAGGGCCGTTTTGCGTGCTTGTGTGACTTCCTGCGCCCTCACCGGGCTTTTTTTGATGTACATCAGATTGACGGCTTTTCCCTCCTCATTCGAACGGATGAGCGGCCCCAGGGGCTTGGTTTTTGCAGAGGTCGCCTCAGCCGGGGGGTTCCCACGGTCGGGTCTGCGCCGTCTTGGGGCGGTGGTTTCATTCGCAGGCCCGTGGTTTCCAGGAGGTACCGCATGATTCACCCGATCCACCAAGAGCGTTCCCATCTGGAACTCAGCACCATTTACGAGGTTTGCCGCATCCTGGGGGACTCGCTGGACATCAGCCGAACCTTTCGCGCTGCCCTGAACGTGCTGGCCGCACAACTGGGGTTGACCCGCGCCATGATCGTTTTTGGTGATGAAGAAGGCACCTTGAAAGTGCATAGCGCCGTGGGCTTGAGCCGCGACCAAGAACAGCGCGGGCGTTGGCACAGCGGCGAAGGGGTGATCGGGCGGGTGCATTTGTCGGGGCTGCCGGTGGTGGTGCCCAACGTGTCGGGCAGCGATGAGTTCATCGACCGTACCGGCGCCTTTGGCCCGCAAGAAGGCAAACGCTTGGCGTTCTTGGTGTTCCCTTTGAAGGCCGATCAGCAAACGCTGGGCGTGTTGGCGGCCCAACGTGAGGTCGAAGGGGTGGCGCGGCTGTCGGACGATCAGCGCATCCTCACCATGGTGGCCACGCTGCTGGCGCAATCGTTCGCCCTGCACCGGGCGGTGAGCGAGGAACACCAGCGCCTGCAACTCGAAACCACGCGGCTGCAAAAAGCACTGACACGCGAGAACATCACCCGGCGTTATTCGATTGACAACGTCGTTGGCCAATCGCGGCGGATGCAGCAGGTGTTTGCCGAGGTTCACCAAGCGGCGCCGTCGCGTTCCACGGTGTTGCTGCGCGGCGAGTCGGGCACTGGCAAGGAGGAGGTTGCCCGGGCGATCCACTACCTGAGCCCGCGCAAGGATGGGCCGTTCATCAAGGTGAACTGCGCGGCGTTGACCGAATCGCTGCTCGAATCCGAGCTGTTCGGCCACGAAAAAGGCGCGTTCACGGGCGCAGTTGGGGATCGCAAAGGCCGCTTTGAGCTGGCCAACGGCGGCACGCTGTTCCTCGACGAAGTGGGGGACATTTCGCCCGCCTTCCAAGCCAAACTGCTGCGCGTGTTGCAAGAACGGGAGTTCGAGCGCGTGGGCGGGACGCGCCCGGTCAAGGTCGATGTGCGGCTGATTTGTGCCACCAACCGCGATCTGGAGCGCATGGTGCAGCGCGGTGAGTACCGCGCCGATTTGTATTACCGCATCAACGTGGTGAGCATTTTCTTGCCGCCGCTGCGCGAGCGCCGGGACGACATTCCGCTGCTCGTGGCCCACTTCATCGACCGTTTCAACAAAGAAAACCGCCGCGAGTTGAAGGTCACGCCCGAAGCCATGCAGGTGCTGGCCAACTGCTATTGGCCGGGCAACGTGCGCGAGCTGCAAAACTGCATCGAGCGTACGGCGACGATGGTGCAAAGCAGCGTCATCCGCGATTTGGCTTTCCCTTGTCGCAGCAACCGTTGTTTAACGCAGACCTTGCACCACATCGACAAAGAAGATGCAGTCGCCCCCGCCAATGCCACCTCGGTGATTCACTTCGCAGGCCGCGTGAACCCAGCGCCGACGCCCGTACCTGCACCCGCGCCACCGCCAGCAGCGCCGATGTGGGGTGAAGAGGAGGAGGACGATGACGACGTGGTGCGCATCGGCCCGACCGAGCGTTTGGGCGATGCCTCGGTGCTGCCCGCTCGCCAGTTTGGCAACGAACCCCCCAGCGGCGAACGTGAGCGCCTGATCTGGGCCATGGAGCAGTGCGGGTGGGTGCAAGCCAAAGCGGCGCGGCTGCTCAAGGTGACGCCGCGCCAACTGGGTTATGCGCTCCAGAAGCACCGCATTGAGGTGCGCAAGCTGTAGCGGGTGTCGGGCGGGGCGGGTTCAGCGGTGCAGCACCTGGGCCAAGAAACCCAGGGCGCGATCCATGCCCAGGCCGACCACCGCGCCACCCAATGCGGCGGGGATGAGCAGCAAGTCGGCGCGCCAATCCAGCAGGCCGTGGCGCCAGCGATACCAGTAAGCCAGCGGCCAAGCGGCGTATTGGCTGGCGGCAACCCCCATCACGGCACCGGGCACGCCCCCCCAGTGGAAACCGGCCCACAGCCCCAGGAACAGTGCTGCAACGCGGCAGGATTGGGCCAGCATCGTGTACTTGGGTTGGCCGGAGGACATGTAGCACTCCTCCACCACCTGGTTGCGTCCACCAATGAAACCCAGCGCCAAGATCGCCAGCAGCGGCCCAACGCCGGTGTAACGGGCGTCGTACAGCAGATTCACCAGCGATTGGGCGCACAGCGCCAAGGCCACCATGCTGCTGACCAAGGCCAAATCGAACAGGCGTTGCATGCGCAGAAACACCCGGGGCAAGTCGTGCGGGCGTTCGCGCACGGTTTCACTCAAGGCAGGAAAAATCACCTTGCCGCCCAAGGTCTGCAACAGGCTCCAAGGCAAGGTGGCCAAGGTGTAGGCGATGGCGTACAGGCCAAACGTGGTGGCATCAACCAAACCGCCCAAAATCATGCGGTCCGCGTGCATACCGAAGAAACCCAGGGCGGTGGCCGGCAAAATCCAGCGGGCATGGCCGAGCAGCTCCCGCCGGGCGGCGGGCTCCATCATCCAACGCTCGGGCGGGCCAGAGAGCCAACGGCGTTGCAAGATCATCGCCAAGCTCATGGCCGTCAGGGTGCCGGCCAGCAGCGTCCAGTGCGAGCGGGTCAAGTAGGCCATCGGAATCATCACCGACACCGAGGCCACTTGCGTGACGATGGACATCTTGGTCAGCGTGGCCTGTTGCATGTGGCGGTGCGCCACATGCACCCGCATCGACTCCAACCCCACCAGCACCATGAAGATCGACATCACCGCCAACATGGGCGGCAAGTGGGCGTCGCTGTAAAGGTTGTCCCCGTTCAACCAGCCCTGGGCTTGGGCCAGCGCCAAGCCACCGCCCAGCAGCAGCATCAACACCGCCAGCACCAAGCCCCGGATCATTTGGATCGTCCAGGCGGTGTTCATGAAGTCGGGTTCATCGCCACGGGGGCTTTGCACCACGGTGCGGCTCACGCCCATGTCGCTGAACAAGCCCAGCGCGACGATGAGCGTCCACATCAGCGCCACCAGGCCATAAGCCTCTGGGGTGAGCAGCCGCGCCAGCACCACGTTGCTGACGAGGCGCGTGCCCAACGAGGCCACTTGTTCAATCACCAACCACATGGCCACCCCGCGCATGCGGTCACTCAGTCGGGCGCGGGGGGGGGCGGTGGTGTTGGAGGTGTCGGTCACGGGTTCAGGTGCATTCACGGGGTGGTCTGAAGAAAAGCCCCGCACCCTTCGAACAATTCAAAGTCACGCACGGGATGACCCCAGCGGCGCAGCATGGCCAACGCATCCGAGGTCGTGAAGAAGTCAGAGAATTTTCCCAGGATGCTGCGTTTCAGGAAGGGAAAACCGTCTTCTACCAATTCGTAAGGGTAGGCCATGGTCAGATCCATGTCGTCGCGCAGGGGGCTCCACAGGGTGCCCACCGAACCTTGCTGCGAAAGATGGCGAGCCAGGCGAGTTTCCTGCACAAAAGCCACCGCGCTGTGCTGGTTCAAGCAGTGAGAGCCCGGCACCACTTGGCTGAGTGCTTGCATCAACGAGGCATCCAGGGTGCGCAAAAACAAGGCATAACTTTGGATGTGCGGCTCGATGATGAAACAGGACGCGAACCCCGTCACGCGCCAAGGCGTGTGGCGCACCAGCTCATAGACCGAGTGAAAGGGGCCGAGCAGGCTGTCGTTGAGCCACAGCACGTCGCAGCCGGGCGAACGGCCCAGCAAGTGCTGCAACGCAGGGCGCAGACCAGACAAATCAAAGCCGTGCGGTTCTTTCCACAGCAGAGCGCTGGCGCCATGTTGGCGCCATTGCGCCACCACAGCCGTGCTGGGGCGTTCGGCGCAGGCCAGCACCACCAAGACGGGCCAGCCATCTTGGCGCAACTGCTGCACGGTGAAGCGGTGTTGGTCAAAGGCGGCGCCGCTGAGGCTGTAGACGAAGTAAACCGCCCAGCGTGGGTGGGCCTGGGCTGGAATCAACACGTCCGAGCGGGGGGGCGGGCGCATGGATTCAATCTGGCGCTTGAGGCGTCGCAGGCGCAGGTGAAAGCTGGGGCGATGCACCGGGAGCGGCTGGTTGCGGCGCCACCTCAGCTCATGGGCATGAGGCGGGGGGGGAGGGTGAACAGGGCTGCTCATGGCGCTTTGGCGAGGGAGTAACCCCTTGATTAAAGGATGCAACGTCCTCGGATTTTGATATATAGCAAACTGATTTTGCGAGCACCTGATGTTTTCGTTGCATCACATCCACACGCCATGGGCGGGGTTTGTGTCGCATTTGTCGTGACCGGCACAGCCGTGCTTCGGGATATTGAAGCGTCAATGGGCTAAAGCCTTGATTTAGAACAACAATCCTCCTGGCACGGCTTTCGCAAAGGGGAAGACATCTGCCACCACGCGAGGTGTCCCATGTCTACCAACACGACGTTTGTTTCGTTGAGCGGCCTGAAGAAAGGCCGTCAAGCGGTCAGTGAAGTCATCGAGCTGGAGGGCGGTTGCTCCACCTCGGGCGGCTCGGGCAAGTCTAGCTGTGGTTCCTCGGCGGGCCCGGAGGACATGCCTCCCGAAATTTGGGAGAAGATCAAAAACCACCCCTGCTACAGCGAAGAAGCGCATCACCACTTCGCCCGCATGCATGTGGCGGTGGCACCGGCTTGCAACATCCAGTGCAACTACTGCAATCGCAAGTACGACTGTTCCAACGAATCCCGCCCCGGCGTGGTGAGCCAAAAGCTCACGCCCGATCAAGCGGTGAAGAAGGTGCTGGCGGTGGCCAGCGAGATTCCGCAGATGACCGTGCTCGGCATCGCGGGCCCCGGCGACAGCTTGGCCAATCCGAAGAAAACCTTCGACACGATGCGCCAGCTCGCCGAAACCGCGCCGGACATCAAACTGTGCATCTCCACCAACGGCCTGGCGCTGCCCGACTTGGTGGACGAGATCTGCAAGTACAACATCGACCACGTCACGATCACCATCAACATGGTCGATCCGGCGGTGGGCGAGAAGATCTACCCGTGGATCTTCTACAACCACAAGCGTTACACCGGCTACGAGGCGGCCAAGATCCTGCACGAGCGCCAGATGCTCGGCCTGGAAATGCTCACCGCTCGGGGTGTGCTCACCAAGATCAACTCGGTGCTGATCCCCGGCATCAACGATGAGCACCTGATCGAGGTGAACCGCGAGGTGAAAAAGCGCGGTGCCTTCTTGCACAACATCATGCCGCTGATCTCCGAGCCGGAGCACGGCACGGTGTTCGGCCTGACCGGCCAGCGCGGCCCGACCGCCCAAGAGCTGAAGGCCGTGCAAGACGCCTGCATGGGCGGCGCCAACCTGATGCGCCATTGCCGCCAGTGCCGCGCCGATGCGGTCGGCCTGCTGGGCGAAGACCGCAGCGAGGAATTCACGCTCGACAAGATCGAAGCGATGGACATCCACTACGACCTGGACAAGCGCCGCGCCTACCAAGAAAAGGTGGAGCAAGAGCGTCAAGCCCAGCACCAAGCCAAGGTGGATGCACTGTCCGCCGCGTTCGACGAGCAGCTCGCCGGTGTCGATGCCGACATGAAGGTGTTGGTGGCCGTCGCCACCGAAGGCCACGGCAAGGTGAACCAGCATTTCGGCCACGCGACCGAGTTCCAAATCTACGAAGTCGGCCAAGGCCAGGCGCTGTTCGTCGGCCACCGCCGCGTCGATTTGTACTGCCAAGGCGGCTACGGCGAGGACGAGCAACTGCCCAGCATCGTCAACGCCATCAACGATTGCCACGCCGTGCTGGTATCCAAGATCGGCGCGTGCCCGCGTGACGAGCTGAAGGCCGCCGGCATCGAACCGGTGGACGAATACGCCCACGAGTTCATCGAAAAGGCCGCCCTGAATTGGTTTGCCGACTACCGCCAGCGCATTGCCAGCGGCCAAGTCGTGCATGTGCCGCGTGGCGACGCTCGCATCCGCCAAGGCGCCTACACCGCCGAAGCCGCCTGACGCCCTTTCCACCCCCGAACACCTTTGTTCACCCCCGCCAACCGCCAAGGAGAACCCTCATGGCCCTGAAGATCATCGCCTCCATGTGCAGCGGCTGCTCGGCTTGCGAGCCCGAATGCCCCAACGTCGCCATCCGTGAAAAGGGCGGCACCTTTGTGATCGACCCGAAGAAATGCACCGAATGCGAAGGCCAATTCGATTCGCCGCAGTGCATCGCGGTTTGCCCGGTGGACGGCTGCATCAAGAAGGTCTGAGGAACACACCATGATCCTGCCCAACGTCACCGTCTCGCCTGCGGCTGAGAAGTTCATCCGCCGCATGGTTCGCTTCTCCGAGCACCCCACCGGGGGTTTCCGCCTGACGGTCACGCCGGGCGGGTGCTCGGGCTACAGCTCGGAATTCACCGTTGAAGCCGCCCCGCGTGCCGGGGATGCCGAAATGAGTTTCGGCGGGGTGCGTGTGTTTTTGCCCGCTGAAAGCCGCCTCGTCATGGACGGCTTGACCATGGATTTTGAAGACACGCCCACCCGCTCCGGCCTGACCTTCTTCAACCCCAACGCCGCGCCGTGCGCGTGCAGCAGCTCGGGGGATGCGGCGGCCACCAAGCCGGCGCAAGCCACTGTGTCGCTGTCGTCCATCAAGCGCGTGGGCGTCTGACGGAGCGCGCCGCCATGTTCAGCCCCGACGACCTGGATTTCGATGCCGCCGTGCTCGGCCAGCGCTTGCCGGTGGCGGTGGAGGCGGCGCTGTCCGAAGCCGGCGCGCATCGCTCGGATGCGGTGCGGGCCATGGCGGCTTTGATGCGTGCTCAAGCGCTGGCGCCGGAACATCCGGCGGTGCTGATTGCGCTCTACCGTCACCATTTTTACGGCCACCGCCTGGCCTTGGCGCGTGATGTGGCGCGCCGTGCGCTGCGGGTGGGGGCCATCGCCTTGGGCTTGCCGGAGTGCTGGCGCGACATGCCCCGGCGTGCTCTGGCCGGTGCCAAAGACGTGCCGGCGGTGCGGTTCTACCTGTTCACGCTCAAGGGCTATGCCTATTTGAGTTTGCGGCTGGACGACCCCATCGAAGCGCGGGATGCCCTGGCCTTGTTGCGCCACCTCGACCCCGACGATTGCGTCGGCGGTGCGCTGATTGAAGCCGTGCGCCAGCGCGCCCTGCTGGGCAACCTCGATGACGAGGACGACGCACCCCCGGCGCCCGCCGTGTTTGGTGCTGCCGCCTGGGCGCGGCTGGCGCCGCACATTTCAGCCTGACGCGGGAGCCACGACGATGACACCCGCGCACGCTTCCCCTCCTCGCAGTGGCCGGGCGCCGGCGGGGGACATTCCGATGTTGACCTGGCAAGGCCAGCCCATCGACTGCGCCACTTGCCCCCATGCCGACATGCGGGCCGAGCAGGGCGTCGAAAACGGTTGCGAGCGCGGCCACAGTTGCGTGCAGGACGCTTATGCGCGGCGCATCGACCGGTTTTTCCGCGCCCACCGTGAGCTGGCGAACCAGCATCTGGATCACCCGTACTTTGAGGTGCGGGCGATTGCGGCACGCTACGCCGACCTCTTTCACCTCACCCCGTTGCTGCGCGACGAGGATGAAACCGTGCGCCTGCAAGTGGCGCTGCGCGTGCCGCAACGCCACCTGTTGACGCTGTGTGACGACCCGCACCGCGAAGTGCGCATCCGCGTGGCCCAGCGTTTGGACGAAGGCCAACTCAGCCGCTTGTTGCACGACCCGGATTACGAAGTCCGCACCGTGCTGGCCCGGCGCCTGCCGCTGGCGCTGCTGCCGCTGTTGGTGGCCGATGCCGACACCCAGGTGCGCCGCGCCGTGGCCGAGCGCATCGAGATGCCCGCGCTGTGGCGCTTGGCCGATGACCGGGCGCCGGAAGTGCGCCGCATCGTCGCTCGCCGGGCGCCGCCGGGGTTGCTGGCCGCGCTGGCCTGTGATGACGACTGGGGCGTGCGCTGGCAAGTGGCCGAACGGCTCGATGCGCGCCAGCACGCCGCCTTGTTGCAACGCCTGACGCAGGACGAAGACCCCGAAGTTCGGGCGATGGCGCACAGCCGTTTCGCCCCGATTCCTTTTGTTGCAGGAGCGCCCCATGGTGGACATCGCCCGTGAAGACGACGATGACGTGATCGAGATCGCCTTGCCGCCGCGTTTTGACATCGGCGAGCGCGTCATCAGCCGCAACGTGATCCGCAACGACGGCACCTACCCCGGCAAAGACATCGGCGATTTGCTGGTGCAGCGCGGCGATGTGGGTTACGTGCGCTCGGTGGGCACCTTTTTGCAGCAGTTTTACATCTACGCCGTCGAGTTTGCCGACCGGGGCGTGCAAGTGGGCATGCGTGCCAAGGAGCTGTGTACCTTGGACAAGCTGCCGCCCGAGGTGCTCGAACGCCTGGGCGAGCGGGCCCAAGAACTGAGTTCGATGCGTTGAAGGAGCACCACCATGTTTGATCTGCGTGAACCACGTTATCCCTGGGGCTTGCGCGTGCAGGCGCTCAACAACCTCGTCAACGACGGCAGCCATCCGGACGCCGCCCCCGGCGCCCTGTTGGTGAGCGCGGGCGACGAGGGCGAGATCGTCAACGTCGGCCACCACAACGAGGCCAACATCCCGGTGTACTTGGTCGAGTTCCAAGGCGGGCGGGTGCTGGGTGTGCTCGAAGAAGAGATCGCCCCTTATGGCGAGGTGGAGTTCGAGGACGTGCCCGAGGAGGAGTTGGTCGCCTTGGCTGCGGCCCTTCAAGCCGAAGCCGCCGCTGCTGCGCCCGAGGCCAGCCCATGAACGCCACCCGCCTGCCTCCCGCCTCGGGCCTGCGCCAGCCGCAGGACACCGGCAGCGCCATCGGGCAGGTGTTTGTGCTCGACCGGGTGCGCATCGAAGTCGCACTCGAAGGGCGCAGCCGCTACAAGTACGTTCACCCGAAAGTGCTGCGCGAGGGGTTGGGCTGGAAGATCGTCAGCCCCAACTGCTCGCGCAATGTGGACAAGGCCGGCGGGTGGATCGACATCGCTTGGCTGGTGCCGACGCAGCCGCCTGACAGCGGTTTGCCTTCGGCCTGGCTGTTGCATGCGCGGGATCACGTGGCCGGCACCTGGGTGCCCAAGCTGCGCGCCGCGACCTTGGCTGAAGCCCTGGAGCGCCTGGTGCGCGACGAACAACGGGAGTTTTGGGTATGAGCACCCTGGCTGCGGCGCTGCCGCCGGTCTACCTCGACCACAACGCCACCACCGCCGTCGCCCCCGAAGCGGTGCAAGAAATGATCGACGTGCTGGAGCGCGTCTGGGCCAACCCCTCGTCCACCCACGGCCCCGGCCAAGCCGCCCGCCGTTTGCTGGCCGATGCACGCAACCGCGTGGCCACCTTCTTGGGCTGCCAAGCGACGGAGTTGGTGTTCACCAGCGGCGCCACCGAGGCGAACCACATCGCTTTGCTGGGCGCACTGGCGCGAGGCAAGGCCGAAGGATGCACGCGGCTGGTGCTCTCAGCGGTGGAGCACCCTGGTTTGCTGGCGCTGGCCGCCCGGCTGCGCAGCGAGGGCACGCCGGTGGAGCTGATCCCGGTGAACGCCTCCGGCCAGCTCAACCTGGAAGCCGCCCGCGCCTTGCTCGGCCCGGACGTGGCTTTGCTCAGCGTGATGGGCGCCAACAACGAAACCGGCGTGCTCATGCCCGTGCGTGAGTTGGCCGAACTGGCGCGGGCGCAGGGCGTGCCGTTCCATGTCGATGCCACGCAGTTGGTGGGCAAATCCGGGCTGCGGTTTGATGCCAGCGGCGCCGATCTGTGGTCGCTCTCGGCGCACAAGCTGCACGGGCCCAAAGGCGTGGGCGCGCTGCTCATTCGCCGGGGCCTGAGCTGGCCGGCGCTGCAAGCTGGGCGCCAAGAGCGCAACCGTCGCGGCGGCACCGAGAACCTGCCCGGCATCGTCGGGTTTGCCGCCGCCGCCGAACGCGCCGCCCGCACCCTGGCCGATGACTTGGCCCACCTGCGTGCCCTGCGCGATCAGTTGGAGGCCAGCCTCAAAGCCTTGCATCCAGCGGTGCAGATTCATGGCGATGGCGTGGCGCGCTTGCCTAACACCGTCTGCCTGCGCTTCGGCACGCTGGACGCCGAACAGGTGCTGAACAAACTGGAGCGCGCCGGCGTGGTCGCGTCCAGCGGTGCGGCGTGTACCGCCAGCGGCACCCAGCCTTCGCATGTGTTGTTGGCCATGGGCGCCACGGCTTTGGAAGCCAAGGCCAGTGTGCGCCTGTCGCTGGGCCGGCACACCCAGGAGCGCGAGATCGCGCACACCGTGGCGGTGGTGCGGCGCGTGATCGTGCCGCTGCTGGCCGCCGCCGATGTCGATGTTGAAACGCGGATCGCCGCGTGAACCACCCTTCATTCCCAGGAGTTCTGCCATGAAAGTCATGATCCGCCGCTCTTCCGCTGGTGTCCTCTCGGCCTACGTGCCCAAGAAAGACTTGGAAGAACCCGTGGTGTCGCAAGAAAAGCCCGGCCTGTGGGGCGGCACCATCACCTTGGCCAACGATTGGGTGTTGGCCCTGCCCGAGATGCCCGAAGGCACGAACCTGCCCATCACGGTGGAAGCCAAAAAGGTCGCGGACTGAGGCCCATCCACCATGGACAGCACCCCTTCTGCCCCCGCCGTCCCCGCCGCTCCGGCGACGGGCTCCCTGGCCGAAGCCTTGGCTTTGGTCGATGCTGCCCCCAGCGTGCGCGAAGCCGCCACCCGGCTGCGTGAACGCTACGCCCCGCTGCGTGTGATCGTCGTGGATGCCTTTGACATGCGCCATGAAACCCCCGCCGCCGTCGGCCAGCGCCGCTTGTTGTGGGGTGCTGTGAGCGATGGCCATTGCTGGCAGGTCAGCACCGATCTGTCGTCCCTCCAAGGGTTTTATGTGGCGGACAAAGGGTGACCCCATGAGCGACAAACCACACATCACCCCCGTGCCCGGCGCCGGCGCGGGGCTGGCCGATGAGGACGCCGAGCGCATCGGCCCCGATGGCCTGGTGGCCGACGAGCGCCCCGAAACCGACGAACTGTTGGGCGACGATTGGATCGCGCTGTCCGACCCGGACATGTCCGAGCTCGAACAGCAACTGGTGCAAGCCGCGCTGGGCGGCTCACGCCTGACCCACGGGCCGATGGTGGCGCGTTTTGAAAGCAGTTTCGCCCAGTGGCTGGGGCGCAAACATGCGGTGTCGGTGTCCAGTGGCACGCTGGGGGTGTTGCTGGCGCTGCGGGCGCTGGGCATCGGCCCGGGCGACGAGGTCATCGCCTCGCCGCATGGCTGGCACCAAGTGGCGCAGGCCATCACCCTGGCGGGCGCGACGGTGGTGTTTTCGGACATCAACTACTGGTCGGGCTGCCTCGACCCGGTGCGGGCGGAGAGCCGCATCACCCCGCGCACCAAAGCGATTTTGGCGGGCAACGTCAACGGCCACCCGGCGGCGTGGAGCGCCCTGCGCGAGCTGGCCGACGGCCACCGCTTGGCGCTGATCGAAGATTCCACCGAGGCCATCGGTTCGCTTTACAAAGGCCGCAAGGTGGGCCGTTTTGGCGACGTGGCGGTGTTCGACTTCTCGCAACCCAGCGCGCTGTGCTGCGGCGAGGGCGCCATGGTGGTGACGGACGATGACCGTCTGGCCATTGAGCTGCGTTACCTGCGCCAACGCTCGGTGAAGGATCGCAACTCGATTTCGGTGGGCGCACGCGTGCCGCTGCAAGCCGGCATCAGCGAGCTGACCGCCGCGCTGGGCGTGGCGCAACTGGCGCGCATCGACGACATCCTGGCGCGGCGCAAAGAGATCGAAGCCATTTACCTGGCGGAGATGAACAGTTTTGAGGGCATCAAGCCGCCGTACATCGGGCCGGATGTCGATTTGGTGCATTGGATGGTGTGGGTGGTGCATTTGGGCACGCGCTTCACGGCCAGTGCGCGCAAGCAGATCGTCGAAGACTTGGCGTCCGAGCACATCGAAGCGGCGCCGTACTGCAAGCCGCTGCACCAGCAGTTCTTCTACCAGCAGCAGGGCTGGCAGCGCGGCCAGTTGCCCTTGGCCGAACGCATCGGCGACCGGGCGCTGGCGCTGCCTTTCCACGCCCATCTGGACGCTGACGAAATCCATTTCCTCGTCAGCACGCTCAAGGACACGGCCACCAACGTCGGGGCCGGAGCCGCCATTTACTGATCCTTTGTTTTGGAGCCCGCCATGAGCCCCCTGCCGACCTTCCCCACCGTGGCCGAATTGCCCGCCGATGTGCCCCTGGGCCTGTTGAACGGTGCGCTGGCCCCGTACCTCGGCCCCGGTTTGTTGAGCCTGTGCGACAACGTGCCGGTGCCAGCCGATCCGCAAGCCCTGGTCAACCTGCTGACGGCGCGCAACAGCGTGCCCGGCAAAATCAAAAACAAGCTGACGCAAGCGGCGCAGTTCATCGAGAACTTCAAGCACCGCAAAACCCTGGTGGCGGGCATGGACAGCGCCTACGCGGCCTGCCCGGTGCCCTCGGCGCTGCACCACTGGCTGGCCGCCCTGCCGACGCCGCTGCTGGTGGACACCTGGTACGACGACACCGTGCGCGCCGCCCTGCGCAGCCGCGACGATTGGGCCGAAGTGCAGGGTCTGTCACAAAGCGAGCATTTCGGCACCTGGACAGGCTGGTATGCCGCCGACGGTTCCGCCCTGGCCGACCCGGCTGAAAGCGTGCGCACGGTGTTTTACAAACCGTGGGGCGGCCACGCGCCGGCCAGCAACTACCTGATTTCCGATTCGGATTTCGTTGAAGTGCTGACCGAGATCGACATCCAAACCCCGATCCCGCAGACGGTGCAAGAGCGCCGCAGCGAGCTGGGGTTTGTGTTCCTCGGTTGCCGTTTCAACGACCAACTGGCGCGCAGCTTTGCACGCCAGATCATGAAGCGTTCCAAAGGGCCGCACTACGCCGTGCTGCCCGAGGAGCCGACGCGCATGGAAGCGCGTTTCTTTGAGGAGCAGGGCATCACCCGCATTGCCTTGCCCTTGGCCGATGTGGCCGCTGCGTTGTGTTCTTCTTCCACCTTGAGTTTTGCACCATGACCACGCTCACCATCCTGCCCGCCGGTGTCACCACCGAAGTTGAAGCCGGCACGCCCTTGCTCCAAGCCCTGATCAACGCCGGGCAGCAATTGATCACCAAGTGCGGTGGCAAAGCCAGTTGCGGCGCGTGCCATTTGTTTGTCACCCAGGGGCGCAAAGGCGTGTCCAAGCTGACGCCAGCGGAAAACGCCAAACTCGACACCCTGGTCGGCATCGGCAACAAAAGCCGTTTGGCTTGCCAAGTCACCGTGCTGGGCACCGAGCCGGTGACGGTGGAGTTGCTGGGCGCCTTGTCGGGCTGAGGCCCTCATGAACCTGCTGCTCGACGCCTCTCAAACCCAGGCCCTGGTGGCCCAGCACCCGCGCTTGGCCCACTTGTGCGAGGCGCTGCGGTTGTCGCACCGCATTGAAGTGCCCAGTGGCCAGTTGGCGCTGGCGGAGCTGCACACGCTGGCGGCGCTGCTGGCCCCGGCCAACGCTGACGCCAACGCGCCCGCTCTGGGCCCGGTGGCGCAAGTGCGGGGCCTGATTGCGGCGCGTGCAGCGGGCGGCCCCACCTTTGGCAAAACCGACGATCTGGAGCAACTGCTGCCCGCCCTGGCGGCCTACCTGGGCGAAGGTGCCCAGCGCGGCTGGTTGTTTGCCATGCAAGCCAGCGGGCGCCCGTTGCCGTGGGTGGTGACGCGGCTGGACTACATCGCCCCCTCCAACGAGGAAATGGGCAAGGTGCTGATCGAGCTGAAGGCGCATGTGCGGCTGGGCATCGTCAGCCAGACCTTGCGCATCGCGGAAGCGGATCTGCGCGGCCTCACCGTGCCCGAGCTGCTGGCGGCCAAAGGCTGGCTGAAAGAATCCCCCGAATTGCTGGCCGCCTATGACGCGATGGCCGAGCGTTACCTCGCTTGGCGTGCGCACCACGGCCAGCAGTTCTGCGGCCAGGGCATGGGGTTTCACGCGGAAGACCCGAGCGCCAGCCACCGCGATGTGGACTGGACGCGCAAAGACCAGCTCGTGCTTTCCACCTCCGGCGCCCCAGCGCGGCTGGTGAACGACGAAGGTGTGTTGCCGCCGCGCAGCGCGGTGCTGGACACCACGGGGGACATCCTCGGCCCTTATCTGCGCAAAGCTGCCAAGAGCAACCGCTATAGCGCCGAAGACGCGGTGCAGACCCAGCGCGAGGCGCTGGCCGCCGGCTTGTTCACCCAGTTGCCGCTGCACGGTTACGTGTTCATGTTCCACCTGGAGCTGCACCAGCATTTGTGGGTGCATGTGCTGGATGTGCAGCCCTACGTCTACCGCCCCGATCTCAAAAGCAGCTTGGTGTTGCCGCCCGAGCAAACCGACTTGATCGACATCCTCACCGCCGAAATGGATGTGTTGATGGACGACATCGTCGCTGGCAAGGGCGGTGGCACCACGGTGCTGTGTGCTGGGCCGCCGGGCGTGGGCAAGACGCTCACCGCCGAGGTCTACGCCGAGATCGTCGGTCGGCCACTTTACCGGGTGCATTCGGGCCAATTGGGGCTGAACGTCGCCAGCATGGAGCACGCGCTCAAGGAAGCCCTGACACGGGCGCAGCGCTGGGGCGCGGTGATGTTGATCGACGAAGCCGACGTGTACATCAAGCGCCGCGACGACGACATCACCATGAACGCCGTGGTGGGCGTGTTCCTGCGCGTGCTGGAGTATTTCAATGGCCTGCTGTTCCTCACCACCAACCGGCTGGATGACATCGACGAGGCCATCGTCAGCCGTTGCATCGCCCTGATTCGCTACCACGCGCCGGATGAGGCAGCCCGCCAGCGCATCTGGCAGGTGATGGCCGCGCAGTTCGGGCTGGTGCTGGATGAGGCGGAATGCCGGCGCCTGGCGCAGCGCTTTGCCTGCGCCAGTGGGCGGGACATCAAGGGCCTGGCCAAACTCGTCGCCAAGTACTGCCAGCACAAGGACGAGGCGCCGACGCCGGCGGTGTTTGAGCGTTGTGCGGTGTTTCGGGGTTTGGACGGCTTGCCCGCCCCGGTGGAACAGGAGGCGTGACATGGCGGTTGAGCTGCCCGAAAGCTGGGTGATCGCCGAAATGATCACCCATGACTACATCTGGCGTGGCGCCGGCCTGACCTGCGACGAAGCCCGCGAGGCGCTGCTGCAAGCCTGGCACCAACACCGCCGCAGCATGCTGGCCCAACTGCCACAACTGGAAGCCAGCTTGCCCGAAGCGGCGCAGATGCCGCAGCACTTCAAGATTCGTTATTTCGCCTACGAGCGCGGCGCGGGCTACCGCGACACGACGCGTTTGGTGTGAAGCCTCCGGTGGCGCCCATGTCTGCTTTGTACGATCTCAATCAAGCGTGGTGGCACATCGCGCAAGCCGTGGCCGAGCGCGCCGAACCGACGCTGGCGGCAGAGGAAGCCACCGCCCTCAGCCTCGCCAAAGTCGCCGACGCCATTGGCCGCGCCACCCCCGCCGAGCGTTGGCATGGGCTGGCCGCTGTGTTGATGGCGCCGCACCCCTCCCACGGCCTGCGTGCTTGGCGGGTGGCGGGTTTGCTGGGCGTGCTGCTGCCCGAGGTCGAAGGGCTGTTCGGGGTGCCGCAACTGTCGGATGCGGCCACGTCCATCGATGTCGGGCGGCACCAGTTGGCGCTGGTGGACGAATGCGCCCGCGTCCACGCGCCGCTGGCGGTACGCTTTGCCGCCTTGGCGCACAAGATCGGCAAAGCCGGCACCCCGCGTGACATCTGGCCCAGCCACTACAAACACGAGCAGCGCGCCCACGCGGCGCTGGATCGCTGGGCGGTGTGGCTGGCCCTGCCGCCGGAGGCGCTCACACTGGCCCGCTGGGTGGTGGACGAGGCCGACCGCATCCACCGTGTCAGCGACCTGCGTGCTGGCCCCATTGCCGCCATGTTGGAGCGGCTGCAAGCCCCCAGCGAGCCGGAGCGCTTCGAACAGTTGCTGCTGGTGTGTACCTGCGATTGGGCGGCCCACGACGGCCACAGCGCCGCCACCTACCCCAAAGCCCCCAAGCTGCGCCGCGCCCTGGCGGCCTACCTCGCCACCGACGTGACCGGCCTGGACGCCGACGCCGCTTTGCACGCCCGGGCCCAGGCCATCGCCACGGCGCTGCACCGGCGTTCCCCTTCCTCCACCCAAGGCTGACCGACCATGTACGCCCGCGCCCTGTTCGACATCATCCACACCAGCGGCGACCAGGTGCTGCAACTCGTGCTCCCCCTGCAAGGCGGCGCCGATGAGCTGTTCGCCAGCCGCAACACCCTGGCGGTGGTGGAGGATCATTTGCTCACCGTGGCCCACACCCTGGCGCACTTGCCGCCGGTGGTGTTGCTGCGGTTGCCGCAGGTGGATTGGTCGGGCTGGTCGGCGCTGCACCAGGCCCTGCGCTGGAAAACCGAGCCGCGCCGCGACGTGGTGTGGTACGGCGTTTGTTCCCTGCTGCCAGCCACGCTGGTGCTGCTCGACAAACTGCGCGTGGCCGAACCCGAGTGGTTTGAGATCCAGTATTGAAGCTCTTGGGGCCGGCCCACCCATTTCACGAAGTTTTGAATGCGCTTACGGCGTCACTCCGCAGGCTCATAGGTGGATTGGAAAATATCAGGCTTGCAGGCGTAGAACTCGCCCTGAACGCCCTTGATGATCCAGTCCCCTTCGGTGGCGACATGGAGGGCGCGTCCGTCGCTCCCATCCTCCAGTGTGACGATGTCCGCCTCGGCCCTGGCGAGAGGGTCGGCGGCTTTTCTGACATTGCGAAGCGCAGGACACCAGGCCAAAAGTTCAGAAGAAGGTGGATACGTGAATTGAACCGCCTCGATAAGAACAGGCCGTTTTCGGAAAAGAGTCACCATAAAACCCCCAGTCACTTTGTAAGTGAATATCAACAACCGATGGGCCATTTTCTGCCGTTTCGGGGTGACAGGGTGTGATAAGTGTTCGGTGTCATTTCGAAGAAGTGTGGGGACGGCGCGTCTTTTGCTTGGGTGTCGGCCATGAACACGCCCAACACGTCCCCAGACACCGCCGCCCGTGCGTTTTTCCAAGCACTGCACCAAGCATTCGATCAAACCCTGGTGGCCTACCAAGGCCAGCCGGCTTGGCTGGAGGCGTTGTTGTCGCAGGCGTTTGACAGTTTTCAGGGCAACCTCGCTGCGCAATGTGACGGGGAACCGCCCTTGGCCTGCCATCGTGGTTGCGACAGTTGCTGCACCCTGCGCGTGAGCGCCACAGCGCCCGAGGTGCTGTTGGTGGCGCGTTTTCTGCGTGCGGTGCAGCCGCGCTTGCTGGAGCGTGGCATCGACTTGGTCGGGCGCTTGCGCGAGGCCAATGCCCGCACCCAAGGTCTGAGCGAAGCCGAGCGTGTGGCCTTGCGCCAGCCGTGCCCGTTTGTGGCGCAGGGCGTGTGTGTGGTGTACGGTGTGCGCCCTTTGGCTTGCCGGGGCCACGCTTCGCACGATGTGGTGGCCTGCCGTCAAGCGGCTGCCGGCGAGGTGGCGCAAGTGCCCTACAGCCAGGGCCACTGGATGGTGCGCAGCTTGGTGCAAAACGCTTTGCAATCGGCCCTGCGCGAAAGCGGGCGCGCCTGGGCCAGCTACGAGCTGAACCACGCCCTGTGCTTGGCGCTGGACGATGCGCAAGCCGAAGCCGCTTGGCTGGCTGGCGCCGATCCTTTGGCCGCCGCCGCATTGCCCGAAGCAGCGGCTGAGGCTCCCGAAATGGCGCGTGTGTTTGATCAGCTCAAGCCCACGGCTGCCCAGTGATAACGTGTGCGGCGCCGACATTTCAGAAGGCCCGTCCGATGCTCCCGACCCTTTCCCCCCAGGACTACATCACCCAACGCATCGACCACCAAATCGAGTGGTATGACAAGAAAAGCAGTTTCAACCAATGGCGCTACAAGCCGCTGAAGTCGTTTGAAATCGTTGCGGCGGCGGCGATTCCCTTGATCACGGCCTATGTGGGGGGCTCGGAACCTTGGTCGGAGATCACGAAGTTCAGTGTTGGTTTTTTGGGGGCGGCGATTGTGGCCAGTTCTGGCATTGCTGGGTTGTGCCGCTATCGAGAGTTGTGGGTGGAGTACCGAGGGATGGCCGACGTGCTGCGCCAACAAAAATTTCTTTTTTTGACCCGCACGGCCCCTTACGACGGGGATGATCCTTTCCCCCTGTTGGTTCAGACCGTGGAAAACTTGCTGTCCAAGGAAAACGCCAATTGGATGACGGGTGCGAAGGCACGCAACAACCAAGACGGCGAAGCAACGACCGCGTCCAGCTCCAGCAGCCCGGTTGCGCCTCAAGCTCCTGCGCGCTGAAGCAGCGCCAACACCTGCGGCTCCTCCTCGCCCACCTGAATCACCGCTTGCGCCAACTGCCCACTGGCCTCGTCCCAGGTGTAGCGGTGTGTCATTTCGACTTCACCGTACACGCATTTGTCGATCTCGCTGAGGCGGCCAGCGGCGTCGTAGCGGGCGGCGAAGTAGGTGTTGCGGTTGCGCACGTCCTCGGCGCTCAATTCTTCGGCCAGTTGCAGCGGCAGACGCACGCCTCGGTAGGTGAGGAAATAACGGGTCACGGTGGGGCCTTTCTCAGACAAGGTCAGACGGTTGCGCGGGCCGGCAGCGCGGCGCACAGCACATGCACAAAATGGCGCGCTTCACGCTGCGCCCCATCGGCGATTTGGTGGCGGCAGCTCGTGCCGTTGGCCACCAGCCACGCATCTGGGGCGGCGGCGCGCACGGCGGGCAGCAGCGCCGCTTCGGCCATTTGCATCGACAGCGCGTGGTGCTCGGCCTCATACCCAAACGCGCCAGCCATGCCGCAGCACGAGCTTTCAATGAAACTCACGCGCAACTGCGGCACCCAGCCCAGCACTTTGCGCAGGGCTTTCATGGCGCCAAACGCTTTTTGGTGGCAGTGGCCGTGTACCAGCACCTCGCGGTTCAGGGCTTGGAAGGCGGGCAAGTCGGCGGGTTTGAACTCGCGGGCCAGGTATTCCTCCAGCAACCATGCTTGTTTGGCGGCGCGGGCGGCGGGTTCGCCCAGATGCAGGGCTTGGTATTCGTCGCGCAGCATCAACAAGCAGGACGGCTCCAGGCCCAGCACCGGCACGCCGCGTGCTTGCCACGGCGCCAAGGCGGCCAGCAGGCGTCGCGCTTCGGCGCGGGCGCTGTCCACGTCGCCCACGGACAGCGCGCTGCGTCCGCAGCACAGCGCCCGTTCACCCGGCGGGAGCGTGAGCACATGCACCGTGCAGCCCAAGGTGCGCAGCAGGCGCACGGCGGCGTGGGCGGTGTCGGGGTCTAAATGGTTGCTGAAGGTGTCGGCCAGCAGCACGACTTCGCGGCGTGGGGGCGGGTCGCAAACCGGTGGCGGCGGTGCCCAATCGTCCAAAAAAGCACGCGGCGCTGGCGTGGGCAGGGAGCGGGCTGCGGCCAGCCCGTGCCGGTGTTCCATCCAGCGGGCCAGCCAGTTGCCCGGCTGGCGCCACGCCAGCAGCCCGCGCAAGCGGCGCAGGTGCGGCAACCAATGCGGCAGATGAGCGATGAGGCGTTCCCGCGCCGGCATGGGCTGCACGCGCCAGCGCTGCGCCAGCACTTCGGTGCGCAGCAAGGCCATGTCCACACCGTTCGGACACTCGCGCTTGCAGCCTTTGCAGGCTAGGCACAAATCCATCGCCGCATCCACATCCGGATGGGTGAAGGGCTGCGGCCCCAGCTCGCCATTCATCGCGGCGCGCAGGGTGGCGGGTGGAGTGGGTGGTGTCCTGCGTCACCCGAAAGCTTGGGCACATCACGCCTTTGGCATCGCTGCGCTGGCAGGTGCGGCTGCCAATGCACACCGCCGCCGCCTTGCCAAAACCCGCGCCGTGCGTGGGCACGGCGGCGTAGGCGTCGCCTTGGCCGTAGGCGTCGTAAGGGCGCCAATCGAGCACCAGCTCGGGTTCGGGCATAGAGGCGGGTGCGGAAGGGGCAGCGGGCGTCGTCATGCAAGGGGGCGGCAGGTAGAACGGACGCGGCGCCGTGTCGGGTTTGCGACGGGCCGCCCGCCTGTCTTGCACAAGCCATGCCCAGCGTCCATGCGGGTGGCGCGGGGCCTTCGTTCAGCCCATCACCCGCGTCAGCACGGTGGCGAGTTGGCCGTCCAGCAGGTCAAACACCCAACTGCTGCCATCGGCGCTGGTGAAGGCGGTGTTGCTGATGGCGAACACCGCCCAGCTGCCATCCTGCGCCAGCACGGTTTCGGCCATGAACCCCGGCGCGTTGCCCCGGTGGAACAACATCATCGTGCCGCCCAGATCGAGGCTGTCCCAGCCCAGGGCATAACGATTGGGCGCCAGCGCTCTGAGACGACGCAGCGTGGCGGCGGGCAGCGGGGTGGTTTCACCACGCAACCCGGCGGCCAGCGTAGCCAGCCACTGGGTGTAGCTGGTGGCGGTGCAGGCGTAAAACCCCGCCGGGGCCAGGGCGTAGCTCCAAGTTTGTTCGAGAGCGTTGGAGGTGTCGGGTGGCGTGAGCGCCCCGGGCAGGCCTTCATAGCCTTGTGGATACGTCGCGGGGCGCTCGGCCCAGCGGGTGGTGTCGATGCGCAGCCCCAGCGGCTGGGCCAATTGCTGTTGGATGAGGGCTTCAAACGGTTGGCCGCAGCGGGCCTCGGCCATCGCAGCGGCCAGCATGTAACCGGCGTTCGAATACAGGTAATGCCCCGGACGCCCCGCCGGGGCCTGACGCAGCAGCCAGCGGGCGGCGTAGCGCCGCTGCCCGGCCAGGGCGGTGGGCAACGGGTCAGGGGTGGTCAGCAGATGCTGGAAAAAACGCGCTTCCTGGGTTCCCGTGTCCGTGAACGGCGCCAGCCCACCCCGGTGGTTCAGCAGTTGCAGCAGGGTGACATCGGCGTAATCCGGCCGAGCGATGCGGGCCAAGTCGGGCAGCGCATCGAAGATGCGCGTGTCCCACGCCAACACCTGTTGTTCGACCAGCCGGGCGATGGCCATGGCCGTCATGGCCTTGCCGTTGGAGCCGAAATTGAGGAAATCGGCCGGGCGCAGCGCGGTGTTCTCACCCAAACGGCGCGTGCCAGCGGCGGCCAGGGCTTGCTGCGTGGGGGTGATCGCGCCCACCACCGCGCCGACCACGCCACCGGCCACCGATTGGCGTGCTGCGCGGCGCACGGCGTGTTCCAACTCCGTCAGCGCGGGGGCGGTCTGGGTCGATGGCGCCCCGGCCCAGGCGGTTGGTGTGGTGAGCCCCAAGGCGCCCAGTTGGGTCAGCCACTGGCGTCGGGGGATGGCGGGCGGTGTCAGCATGAAAAGCTCCCTGAAAGGTGATCTCCCGATTGTGGGAGTTCGACCTGAAGCTTTCCCAAAGAGGCGTGCTAAACGCTCTTGCCCTTGAGCAAACGCGCCTGCTCCGACGGGCTGTAATTGCTGAACGCTCCCTGCGCATGTGCCACGCGCCGGTGCGCCATGCGGATGGCTTCGATCTTGCCCGCCGGGGCCAGGCGCGACACGATTTTGGTCAGATCGGCGCTGCCGCACGTTGGGCAGGTGGGCACCATCTCGCCGCGCACCAGGCGTTCAAACTCGGCGTGGCAGGCGTTGCATTGGTATTCAAACAGCGGCATGGCAGCCTCGACAAGGAGAGTGGATCGGGACACAACATCACACCCGCCTTGTCGGATTTGGCAACTTCACGCCACCGAGGGCGCCGGGGTGGCGCAGCGTTCGGTGGGAGAAGCGCAACCTTCAAGGCTGGGCTGGGCTGTGATTGCAGGATTCAGGCCCACCCAAGCGTCGATCTCGGCGGTGTCGAACCCGACGTGGCGGCTGCCGTCGTCGGCGCGTTGCATCAGCGGGCGGCGGATGAGCAGCGGCTCGGCGATGAGCAAGGCCAACGCGGTTTCGGCGTTCAGTTCTTCAGGCACCACGTCGCCATTTTTCACACGTGGCGCGGCGCGGTTGAACCACGCCGGCACCGGCAGCGGCGCCAAAAAAGCCAGCAGCGATTCCCGCGTCCACGCTTCGGCCAGCAAGCTGCGGCGCTCCAGCGTGTGGCCGGCAGCCTCCAGGGCGGCGCGCTGGCGGGCGTTGCCGCCGCAGCCGGGTTTTTCAAAGAACACAAGGTGGGTCATGGCGGGTCTCCTGGTGCATAGGAATGGGGTCTGCGGGGCTCACGTTGCCGGGCGGGGGGCCTGCAAATGGGCGTACGGCGGTTCAGACGCAATGCGCCCATCCTCCACCCGCCGCCCGATGGTGAAGTGGTAAACGCTTTGCAGCGCGGCACCGTGTTGGGCGTCCATGCCGCTGGCGGTGTGGGGCAGGCCGATGAGCTGGTGCAGCCCGTCGTCAAAAAAACAGCCGATGCCGGTGCCCGCCAAGCCGGCGGCCTCGGCTTCGAGGTAGAGCACCTGGCCGATGAGGCCGGCTTCCTGCAACCGCTGGCGGTAGGCGTGGGGGGCGGGCAGGCCATCGGCGCTGCACCAGTCGTCCCATTGAGCGAGCAGGGCCACGCCCAGCATGGCATCCGAGCCCAGCGCTTGGTGACAGTTGAGCGTGCGCAGCGTGCCAGCCAGCGCCGGGTTGTCGGCTAAACGCCGTAACGGCAAACCTGCCGGCGCTTGTGGCACCTCATCCCAATCCAGCATCGCCGGTAAAACTCCGCGCAACCGCGCCAACGCCCCCGTACCGCGCCCCAACACATAAGCCCCCGCCGCCAGCCCCTCCACGCGATGCACGAACAGCAGCACCTGCACCGCCGGGGCACCGGCCAAGGCGTCAAACGGCGCCCGCTCCGGCGCCAGCGCTGCCAGCACGGGCCACAACTGCGCTGCCTCCATGCACGCCCGCGCATCAAACCGCTGCGCACTGCGCCGCTGCCGAACCACCCGCGCCGCAACCGCTTTCCCCCCCACGCCCAGCACATCAGCTCCCTCTCCCATCTCGGGAGAGGGCGGGGGTGAGGGCATGCCCTGCGCACTCGCCCGCGCCACCTCCTCAATCACCGGCCAGCGGTACATCGGATGCGCATCCAAGCGATTCGGCTGCCCAAACCACGCCGCCACCCGCTCCGGTGGCAACGCCCCGGCGCGGGCGGGGGCGTCGGCGGGCAGCAGCTCAAACAAACTGTCCGCATCCTCGCGTTCCGCTGCACCGAAGTCCGCATTGCGATCCAACCCCAAGCGCGCCGCCAAAGCCGGCAACGGCAAAGCCACCGGCACCAAACGCCAACCCAACAGCGCCGCCGCCACCCGCAGTGCGCCGATGGCGTGGCCCGCGTCCAACTGGCAGTAACGGAAAGCCCGCTCGCCATACTTCCAAGCCTCACGCCAATGGATGCTGGACAGCGCCACCCACGCCCGTGCCGTCTCCCCCAAGGCCGCACGCGCCAGCGGCGCAAACGCGGCGCGGCGCTCCAGCGCGTGGGCGTGGGGGGCGTAGTGGTAAAGGCCGTCGCACAACTCGGGATCGGTGTCCGGCAGACCGTGCAGCCAGAGCCACCCTTCCGTCGGGTGCAGGTTGCCACTGGACGGGTTGATGCGCACCGCCCAGCGATCCGGCCCGGCCTGCTTCCACGCCGCCAACGCCAAACTCAGTTCGAACAACAACCCGAGGTGAACGCGGTCCAACGGCTGCGCCGGGCGCGGCTGGGCCCAGGCCGACCACGGCGCGTCGGGCTCGGTGGCGGCGTTGGCCAAGGGCAGCGGCACCGCATCGGCCCCGATCCAGCGGCGAAACGGGCTGGGTTGCGCGTCCCAATCCAGCGTTTCGGGGCCACGGGCGTAGGCGTTCAGGTGATGTTTGGTGCGCTGGTGGTAGCCCTGCACTTGGCGCAGGGCGTCGGCCAGGGAGTCGGCGGGCGAGGGGGCGAGCGTGTCAGACATGGGCCGGTTCCTCCGCCAGTTCACCGGCCAGGGCGAGCAGGGCGCCGGTCTGTTCGGTGATGGCCCGCACCGTGGCCGGTTGCAGCCGATCCAACCAGTGGCGCGGCAACGCACGGGCGCCGCAGTGTGCGCCCGCCAACATGCCGACGAGCGCACCGGTCGTGTCCGCATCGTCCCCCTGGTTGACCACGGCGACGATGGCCGCTTCGGCATCCGGCTGGGTGAACAGGCCATGCAGCACGGTTTGCACCGTGTCCACCACATAGGCCGTGGCGCGGCCTTTGTAGGGAGCGTAACGGAAGATCGGGTAACGCTGCACCCATGCTTCAGCCCAGCCTTGCACCTCGAACACTGAGGCGCCGCGCAGGAGCAAGCGCGTCATCTGCCCCAGGCCGAGCGTGGCCGCGTCGGACAGCGGGTTGTGGTGCGTCAGCCGCGCCTGCGCCAGCGAGAGCGATTCAAACGCCGCATCGTTCCACAGCGTGGCCAACACGGCGGGCAGGTTGCGCATCACGGCGCCGTTGCCGGCATCGCCATCGTTTTGCGGCCCGGCCAGGGTGCCTTCGTGCATGAAACGCAGGATGCCCCGGCGGCAGGTGTTGCCACAGTCCACCGGCTTGCCGCGCCACCAACCGACGTACGCTTGGCCGATGCGGCGCACCAGCGCTTCATCTCCGTGCGCCAGGGCGCGCAGCTCGGGGGCACCGCCTTGGGTGAGGGCATCGCCCAAGGCGAGGCTCATGGTGGTGTCATCGGTGACTTGGCCGCGTGCCAGTTTGAGCCAGCCGCCGCCCACCATCTCGCGGTGGGTGCCGTATTGGGCCTGGATTTCACGCGGGCGCATGAATTCCACCGTGGCGCCCAAGGCGTCGCCGATGGCCAGGCCGAGGTAGGCGCCCAGCGCCTTGTCGAACAAGCGATCCAAATCAGACATAGGAAGCCTCCACTTCATAGTCGCCGCCCAGGGCCAGCACTTCTTGCTCACCCTGCAACACCTGGCCGGGCAACATGCCGGGGGCCACCACCACTTTGGACAGGGGCACGCGGGTTTCAAACACCCAATCGCCAAAACACGAGGCGGCCTCGCGTGAACGGCTGAACGAGGCGATGTTGTTGAGCCGAATCACACAACGCCGTTCCCGCAACCCTCCGTTGACGACCTGTTCTTCGGCGCGGGTGCTGCCACGCCAGAGGCGCAGGTGGTGATCGTCGTCGCCCTCGGGGGCCAGGCGGCCAGCGGCGCGGCGCTCGCTGGCGCGGCAACAGGTGAAACGTGCCGGTTCGGGGGCGTAGGGCGAGCTGGGTTCGGGCAGGGCGAAGCGGCGCAACGCCCATTGGGTGTACTCGTACACCAGATCCACCTGCTGGTAAATGCTGTTGTTGTGATAGCGGCTGGCGGTTTTTTCTTCCAGATATGTCACCCACGGCGGTGAGGGGAAGCGCCCCAAGGGGTCTTTGTGGAACAGCGGTGTCATGCCGAATCGGCTTTCCACCCAGCCTTTGAGGACGGCGCCAGCCGGGCCGTTCGAATCCATGCCCCAGCCCTGCAACAGCTTGCGCCAGGAGCTGCGCCAACGGCGGCCTTCGGTTTCGCACAAGGTGGCGAGTTCTTGGGCGCTGGGTTTTTGCAGGCCGAAGACGATGGTGAGGTAATGGTCGAACACCTCGCCGGCTTCGCGCAGCGTGTGGGCACGGGCCAGCAGCGCAAACAGCCCTTTGTGCGAGGGCCGCACCCCCGCGATGGACAACAGCGCCGGGTGGGCGTTGAACTCCAAGCTGGTGAGCACCGGGGCGGGTACGCCGACCAAGTTGGTGCTGTACCAGTGTCGGGGGTGGGGATCAGGTGAGGGGGAATGCTCGGCCGCCAGGTTCATGGGCTGCGGGGCTGCAAGCGGTGTGCCAAGGAGTTTGGCGGAGGCGTTTGGGCGGTTTGTGGAGGTTGTGCCAAGTGGAGTCGCACAACCCAACACAGGGGTTCAGCGATGCGACCTGTATGAAGTCACGCGAAGCATCAACTGGCTGCGAAAATGAGCCGCTGACCGTGCCACCATCCCCTTTGCGTAGGAGACACGGCAACCTGTGGCGTAACGTGGTTTTTCATGGCGATTTTTCCCCAAGGTCTCACCCAGATCGGTGAACGATGCAACCCCGGTGAGCGCCGAACCCTGCACCAGCTCAAGCGCTGCCTGAGCGACGATTACCTGGTCTGGCACAACATCCCCATTGGCCCCCGAGCGCGGCAGCCGGATTTTGTGGTTCTCAGCCCGCGCCAGGGCGTGCTGCTGCTGGAAGTCAAAGACTGGAAAGCCACCACGCTGACCGACGCCAACCGGGACGCCGTGACCTTGAACACCGCACGCGGCACCGTCACCGAAGCTCATCCGTTGCGTCAAGCGCAGGGCTATTGCATGGAGCTTGTTCAACTCATGCAGCAAGACCCGGTGTTGATCCACAAGGAAGGCCGTTTCGCCGGCAAGCTGGTGTTTCCGTATGGCTGGGGGGCGGTGTTTTCACGCATTCGGGCGGCAGAGGTGGCCGATACCGAGTTTTTCGACATCTTCCCGCGTGAACGGGTGCTGATGGCCGACGATCTCGACGACACCCTGCCCCCCAGCGAGTTCGCCACCCGGCTGTGGGGCATGTTCACGGTGAGTTATCCGCACACCCTGAGCGCCGAGCAGCGGGATCGCATCCGCTGGCACCTGTTTCCCGAAGTGCGCATCACCCCGCGACAGCTCGATTTAGAGTGGAGCGATGCCGCCGCGCCCGACGATGCCACCGCCACGCCCCCCGTGGCGGTGTTGCCCGACCTGCTGCACGTCATGGACTTGCAGCAAGAGCAGTTGGCGCGTTCGTTGGGCGAGGGGCACCGCGTCATCCACGGCGCGGCGGGGTCGGGCAAGACGATGATCCTGGTTTTTCGCGCTCATCAACTCGCCCAAGCGGCGCGGCCTGAGCAGCCCGTGCTGGTGCTTTGTTACAACCGCCAACTGGCCCATGCCATCGGTGCGCAACTGCACCAGCGTGGATGTGATGAACCGCACGTCCAAGTGCGTACCTTCCATGCGTGGTGCATCGACATGGCACGACAGCACCGCCTGCCCGTGCCAACGCTGGGCCTGGGTTCAGACGATTACCCCAAAGTGGTGGCCGCCGTGGCCGAGGCCCTGCGCGACGGCACAATCCCCGCAGGCCAATACACGGCGGTGCTGCTCGACGAAGCCCACGACTTGGAAAACGACTGGCTGCGCATGATGCCCACCCTCGTCAGCCCCAGCACACAAAGCCTGCTGGTGCTCTACGACGACACGCAATCGATCTACCAAAAGCAGCGCCGGCGTTTCAACTTTGCCAGCGTGGGCATCCAAGCGCGGGGGCGCACGCACACGCTCAAGATCAACTATCGGAACACGGCGGAGGTGCTGGCGCTGTCCATGCGCTGCGCCCAAAACCTGCTGCCGCCGCCGGAAGGGGAGGCCCGTGCCGGCGCCTATCCCACGCTGGAGGGCACGGCCACGGTGTTGCACACCGCCGAAGAAGCTCCGATCAGCGCCTGGGTGCGCCCCACCAGCGCCGGGCGACATGGCCCGCGCCCGGTGCTGATCGAAGCGCGCACCAAGGCCGAGGAGGCCCAACTGGTGGCCGAGCGCGTCGAAGCTGCGTTGGCGCAAAGGGGCGATGCTTCAGACATCCTCATCCTCTACCGGGCGCAATCGATGGTCGAGGCGGTGGAGCGGGCGTTGGAGAAGCGGCAGATTGCGTTTCAATCGATGACGAGCGGGCGACGCATCAACTGGCAGCGGGCCGGCGTCAAGGTGATGACCATGCACAGCGCCAAGGGGCTGGAGTGTCCGCTGGTGTTCGTGGTCGGGTTGCAGGGCCTGCCGACGATGTACGAAAACTTCGACGAAGCCGTGCGCTTGCTGTACGTCGCCATGACACGCGCCACGCACGAGCTGGTGTTGTCGGCGTGCGGGTCGTCGGCGGTGGTGGCGCAGGTGAAGTCTGCGCTGGCACAAGAAGGGTGAGAGGGGCGCGGGGGCCTCAGGCACCCGTCGGGGGCACGACGGGGCGAGGCCGCCAGGCTCACCAAGAGGCGCGGCCCATCCCCATCACGCGGCGATACCACTCATGGAAGTGCTTCATGCCGTCTTCCATCGGGCTTTGGTAGGGGCCGATTTCGTCGTCACCGCGCTGGAACAGGGCTTTGCGGCCAGCGTCCATGCGATCGCCGATCTCGTCGTCTTCGATGCAGGTTTCCATGTAGGCGGCACGTTGCGCCTCGCAGAATTCCGGCTCAAACGCGGCGATCTCCTCGGGGTAGAAAAACTCCACCACGTTGAGCGTTTTGTTCACGCTGATCGGGTACAGCGTCGAGACCGTCAACACCTTCGGATACCACTCGATGGTGATGTTCGGGTAGTAGGTCAGCCAGATGGCGCCTTGTTTGGGCGGCTGGCCGTCGTGCGCTTTCAGCACCTGATCGCGCCAGCGCTGGTACACCGGCGAGCCGACTTTGTTCAAGCCATCGAGCACGCCCACGGTTTGCACCGAGTGGTGTTTGCCGAATTCCCAGGTCAAATCGTCGCAGGTGACGAAGTTACCCAAGCCGGGGTGGAACGGGCCGACGTGGTAATCCTCCAGATAGACCTCGACGAAGGTCTTCCAGTTGTAGTTGCACTCGTGCATCTCGACGTGGCCCAGCACGTAGCCGGAAAAATCGAGATCGGCACGCGGCCCCAGGTTGGCGAGGTCAGCGGCGATGTCGCGGCCGTTGTCCTCGAACACCATGCCGTTCCAGGTGCGCACTTTGTAGTTGTTGAGGTGCAGGCAGGGGTCGTGGTCGAAGTGCGGGGCGCCGATGAGTTGGCCTTGCAGATCGTAGGTCCAGCGGTGCAGCGGGCAGACGATGCTGTTGTGCGTGTTGCCACGCCCTTTGAGCATCACCGCCTGACGGTGGCGGCAGACGTTCGAAACCAGTTCCACGCCATTGCGGGTGCGCACCAAGGCGCGGCCTTCCCCTTCTTGGGGCAGGGCATAGTAGTCACCGAGGTTGGGCACGGACAGCTCATGCGCCAGATAGCGCGGCCCGTGCTGAAAGATGATTTCCTGTTCTTTGCGGAACAGGTCTTCATCGAAGTAGGTTGAAACAGAGAGTTGAGAGCGCGAGCGCTCCAGAGCTTCCAGCTTGATGCTCAGGTCCGACATGATCCCCAGGATCTCCAAAAAACATGTCTGTAACCCCCCACCCGGTGGCCCCGCGGATGGGTTTGTACGGTGGTTAAAGAAAACCCCTTGCGTCTGCAAAGGGCGGATGATTTTAGCGATGTGGCCGCTCA
Organism: Vitreoscilla filiformis; assembly: GCF_002222655.1. Lineage (GTDB taxonomy): Bacteria > Pseudomonadota > Gammaproteobacteria > Burkholderiales > Burkholderiaceae_C > Ideonella > Ideonella filiformis. The sequence goes on from NZ_CP022423.1 coordinate 1,753,367, forward strand.
GGCGCCCCAAAGACCCAGCGCCCAGCCGTCTTGCTCGGCGGGGGGTGTCAGCGACCGACGCCGTTGAAGACCGCCAAGATCAGTTGCTTGACATAGGCTTGGCCCTGCTCGCGGTTAACGCTCAGGACGCAGCCTTCTTCGTCCAGCGTCCCCTGTATCGCGCCGCATTGGATCAGGGGAGCATAAAGCTCGTGTTCCCACCCGCTGTTGCCAAAGGGGCGCTTGCCGCTGAAGCCTTCCTTTTCTTCCCATACGGTTTCGAGCAGCAGGCGCAGGTAGTCCCGCACCGTGATGTTGTCCCCGGCATCGGATTGTTCCAGTCGCATCTCCAGCGCAGCCAGCAAGCCTTGGCCCTCCGGTACATCTGGCACGGGGGCGTAGCGCACGCCATCAATCAGCACTTCCATAGTTCTCCTCTATCAAATGAGATGGTGAAGTTGGGGCTGACATTGTTGAGTTTTTCATGGTCACTCTGCCCCGAAAATCCCCCCATCCAAACGATGCAGGAGCTGGGAAACATGTTCGGAGCAAAGGTGAGCCACGGGGGTGGCGTGCTGGCGTGGTGTGGAGTGGTGGTCACGTTGGCGCTGACGGGGTGCGGGAAAAAAGAGGAGGCGTTGCTGGTTGAAGCACAGCCGGCCCCGCAGCCGTTGATCGCCAGCCGTTACCGCCCTTCGGCGGATGGCAGCGAGATCACCGATACCCAAACCGGGCTCACCTGGCAGCGGTGCAGCGTGGGGCAGCGCTGGAGTGGTTCAAGCTGTGAGGGTGAGGCCAAAATATTCACGTTTGGTGAAGCCCTGGCCCAGGCGGGCAACGGCTGGCGCGTGCCGACGGTGCGGGAATTCCAAAGCCTGCGAGTGTGTTCGACAGGGTTCGAGGCTAAAACGCTCGATTTTCAAGACGGGAAGGCGAAGGTTTCCTACGCGTGCAGCTATGGCAGCGCCCGGCCTACGATCCACACCGGGGCGTTTCCTAATACACCTTTACTGCATCACTGGGCTTCGCCCCTGCTGGGGGACAGTTCCGACAGCGCCTGGAGCGTTGTTTTCTACGACGGTAGCCTCGGCCTCAGTGGCCGCGGCTACGGTCACCATGTCCGGCTGGTGCGGTAGTGGGTGTGAGGCGTGCCCGTCAGTGTTTGGGGTGCGCAGCGCCTTTGGGTTTTGGGGTTGAACCGGCGCCCAAGAGGGGCCTTACTACAATGCCCGGCTCCCCGAAGCCCCGCCGCCGCCATGCCAGACGCCCACGCGCCCACCCCGCTCCCCGAACCCGCCAGCTACGAACAAGCCCTGGCCGAGTTGGAACATCTGGTGCAGGCCATGGAGGCCGGGCGGCTGCCGCTGGATCAGCTCATGAACAGCCACCACCGTGCCACCGCTTTGCTGGCGTTTTGCCGCGAGCAGTTGCAAGCCCTCGAAACGCAGGTGCAGCGGCTCGACGCCAGCACCGGCCAACTCACCGCCTGGAGCGCCGCATGAGTGCCTCTTTCGCCATCACCGCGCCGCTGCCGGCCGCCGCTTCGTTCGCTGATTGGTCCGCCGCCGGGCTGCACACCGTCGAGCGCGCCCTCGAAGCTTGGGTGCCCGCCGACGCCCCCGCCGGCCTCGGCGCCGCCATGCGTTATGCCGTGCTGGACGGCGGCAAACGCCTGCGCCCGCTGTTGGTGTTGGCCGCCGCCCAGGCCGTGGGCGGCGCACACGCCGCCGCGCTGCGCGCCGCCGTGGCCGTCGAGCTGATCCACGCCTATTCGCTGGTTCACGATGACATGCCGTGCATGGACAACGACTTGCTGCGCCGTGGCAAGCCCACCGTCCATGTGCAATTCGGCGAGGCCCAAGCCTTGCTCGCCGGGGACGCGATGCAAGCCCTGGCCTTTGAAATTCTCACCCCTGATGACGAGCCGGCCCTGCCGCCCGCGTTGCAGGCGCGTCTGGTGCAGTTGTTGGCGCGGGCGTCCGGCCAGCAAGGCATGGCCGGCGGGCAGGCCATCGACTTGGCCAGCGTCGGCAAAGCCCTGGACGAAGCCACCCTGCGCGACATGCACCGCCGCAAAACCGGCGCCCTGCTGCAAGCCAGCGTGCTCATGGGCGCCGCCTGCGGTGCGACGCAGGCCGGCGCTTGGGATGCGCTGTCCGAGTACGGCGCCGCGCTGGGCCTGGCCTTTCAGGTGGTGGACGACATCCTCGACGTCACGCAAGCGTCAGAAGTGCTGGGCAAGACCGCCGGCAAGGATCAGGATGCCAACAAGCCGACCTACGTCACCATGCTGGGTCTGGATGCGGCGCGTCAGTACGCCAACGACCTTCACTCCCAGGCGTTGTCGGCTTTGACTCGTGCGGGGTTGACGGCACCGCTGTTGGTCAGCTTGGCTGACCGCTTGGTGATCCGCCAGAGTTGACACCGACCGCTTTGTGGGGTCGGTGCCTGGGGAGTGCTGTGGTGCTGCCCGCGTTTTTGTGTCCGCCTTTCGCTAGGTCATGAATCATCCGTTGCTGGAAACCATCCAATCGCCGCAGGACGTGCGCCGTCTCAACCGAGCCCAGCTCAAGACGCTGGCTGCCGAGCTGCGGGACTTTTTGTTGCACAGCGTCAGCCGCACCGGGGGCCATTTGTCGTCCAACTTGGGCACGGTGGAACTGACGATCGCGCTGCACCACGTGTTCCACACCCCCGAGGATCGTTTGGTCTGGGACGTGGGCCACCAAAGCTACCCGCACAAAATCCTCACCGGTCGGCGCGAAGCCATGGCCACGCTGAAACAACTCGACGGCATCAGCGGCTTCCCCCGCCGCTGCGAAAGCGAGTACGACACCTTCGGCACCGGCCACTCTTCGACCTCCATTTCGGCGGCGCTGGGCATGGCGCACGCGGCGCGGTTGAAGGGCGAGAGCCGGCGCGCCGTGGCCATCATCGGCGATGGTGCGCTCACCGGCGGCATGGCCTTCGAAGCGCTGAACCACGGTGGCTACGACGGCGGCGCCGGCCTGCCCGACATGCTGGTGATCTTGAACGACAACGACATGTCGATCTCGCCGCCCGTGGGTGCGCTGAACGGCTACCTGGCGCGGCTCATGAGCGGGCGTTTTTACGCTGCCGCCCGTGAGGGCGCCAAAAGTGTGCTGCGCAACACGCCGCTGTACGAGATCGCCAAACGGCTCGAAGAACACGCCAAAGGCATGGTGGTGCCGGGCACGATCTTCGAAGAGTTTGGTTTCAACTACGTCGGCCCGATCGATGGGCACGACTTGGATTCGCTGGTGCCGACGCTGGAAAACCTGCGCCACGCCAAGGGGCCGCAGTTTCTGCACGTCGTCACCAAAAAAGGACGCGGCTACAAGCTGGCCGAGGCCGACCCGATCAACTACCACGGCCCCGGCAAGTTTGACCCGGCCATCGGGCTGCAAAAACCCGCCACCGCGCCCAAACAAACCTTCACCCAGGTGTTCGGCCAGTGGTTGTGTGACATGGCCGCCGCCGATGCGCGCCTGGTCGGCATCACGCCGGCGATGCGCGAAGGGTCGGGCATGGTCGAGTTCCAGCAGCGTTTCCCGACGCGCTATCACGATGTGGGCATCGCCGAGCAACATGCCGTGACGTTCGCCGCCGGGCTGGCCTGCGAGGGCCTGAAACCCGTGGTGGCGATTTATTCGACCTTCCTGCAACGCGGTTACGACCAGCTCATCCACGATGTGGCGTTGCAAAACCTGCCAGTGGTGTTTGCGTTGGATCGCGCCGGCATCGTCGGTGCCGATGGCGCAACGCATTGCGGGGCGTACGACATCGCTTACATCCGCTGCATTCCGAACATGAGCCTGCTCACGCCCGCCGATGAGCGCGAATGCCGCCAGGCGCTGACGACGGCGTTCCAGCAAAACCATCCGGTGGCCGTGCGCTACCCACGCGGCAGTGGCGCGGGCACGCCCACGGACGGCGCATTGGAAGTGCTGCCCTGGGGCCAAGGCGAAGTGCGTCGCCCAGGCCAGCGCGTGGCGTTGTTGGCGTTTGGCACCTTGTTGTATCCGGCGCTGCAAGCCGCCGAAGCGCTGGATGCCACCGTGGCCAACATGCGCTTCGCCAAGCCGCTGGACGAAGCCCTGGTGCTCGAACTGGCGCGCACGCACACGGCCCTGGTGACGCTGGAAGAAGGTTGCTTGCCCGGCGGCGCGGGCAGTGCGGTGCTCGAAACCCTGGCGCGTGCCGGGGTGACGGTGCCGGTGCTGAACCTGGGCATCCCCGATGCGTTCATCGAGCATGGCGACCCGGCCAAGCTGCACAGCTTGCTGGGGCTGGATGCAGCGGGCATCGAGCGGGCCATTCGCCAGCGTTTCCCCTTCGTGGATGCGGCCTGAACCGCCGCGCCCGATCATCCTTGTGACAGCACCGCCTTGCGTTTGCTGACATGCTGACGCCTGACGCTGCCCACATGGGGCGGCCAAGGTTTTTGCGTTATGACCCATCTCACCGAAGCTCTGCACATCCCCGACACCCAAAGCGAACGCGACGAGCGCCATGTGGCGATCCAGCGCGTGGGCGTCAAGGGTGTGCGTTACCCGCTCACCGTGCGCGTGGGCGGTGCCGAACAATCCACCGCCGCCCGTTGGACGTTGGACGTGGCCTTGCCTGCCGAGCAAAAAGGCACGCACATGTCGCGCTTCGTGGCGTGGCTGGAAGCGCTGGACGCGCCGATGGACGCCGCCGAGCTGCACCGCCAGCTCGCCGTGATGCTGGACAAGCTGCACGCCAGCGAAGGCAGCATCGAAGCGCGGTTTGCGTTTTTCATCAAGAAGCGGGCGCCGGTGTCGGGCCTGCAAAGTTTGTTGGATCACGAAGGGGCGTTCGTGGCCGAGCGCCGCAACGGGCGGGATGCGATTTGGCTCGAAGTCGGTGTGCCGGTGAAAAGCCTGTGCCCGTGCTCCAAAGAAATCTCAGACTACGGAGCGCACAACCAGCGCTCGCTGGTGACGATTCGCGTGGAGCTGGCCGATCCGCTGGGGGCGCCGATTCAGTGGCATGAATTGGTGCGCTACGCCGAAGAGTCAGCGTCCAGCGAAATTTGGCCGATGCTCAAGCGCGCCGATGAAAAGTGGATCACCGAACGCGCTTACGAAAACCCGAAGTTCGTCGAAGACTTGGTGCGCGACGTGGCGCTGCGCTTGAACGCCGATGTGCGCATCGGGCGTTATCGGGTGGAGGTGGAGAACTTTGAGTCGATCCACAACCATTCGGCTTGGGCGTGTATTGAGCGGTAGCCCTCACCCCGGCCCTCTCTCAGGGGGAGAGGGGATAGGTTGGGGTGGGGTGGGGTCAGCGGGTTTCGGTGATGAAGGTTTCGAACGCTGTTACCAGTTTGGTCACGTGGTCGGGCGTGGTGGCGGGGCACACCAGCATCATGTTGTGAAACGGCGTGATCATCAGGCCGCGATTCAGCAGATACAAGTGCAGCAGTTGCTCCAGCGCGGGCACCAACATCGCATCGGCTTGGCTGCCGTTGCGGGGTGGCATGGGGCTGAACTGGCACTCGGTGCGTGCGCCCACTTGGGTGACGCACCACGGCAGGCCATGCCGGGCGATCACGCCGCGCAGGCCATCGGCCAGCGTGTGCGCCAGATCGATCATGTGGCGATAAGCCGCCTCAGTCATCACCTGTTCGAGGTTGGCGCGCAGGGCCGCCAGGGTCAACCCGTTGGCGGTGAGCGTGGTGCCGATGCCGCTGTGCCCCGGTGGTGCCGCCCGCTTGGCGGCTTCGGCGCGTGGCGCCACAGCGTCGCTGAAACCGTACAGCGCACACGGCACCCCACCTGCCACCGGTTTGCCCAGCACCAGCCCATCGGGCGTGAGGCCGTGGGCACGGGCGTAACCGCCGGGGCCGCTGCTCAGGGTGTGGGTTTCGTCCAGCACCCACAGCGTGCCGTGGCGGCGGCACAGCGCTTGCGCAGCTTGCCAAAACCCTGGCTCGGGCAACACCATGCCGATGTTGGTCATCACCGGTTCGGCCAACAAACAGGCCACTTGACCATCAGCCAGCGCCGCTTCCAGCGCCGCCAGATCGTTGAACTCGATGCTGCGGGTGGTGCGGGTGATGTCGTGAACTTGGCCGAGCAGGCTGTCGCGGGTGCGGGGCTGGCCGTGAACCAAATCCACAAACACATCGTCGACCGTGCCGTGGTAACAGCCGTTGAACACCAAAATCTGCGTCCGCCCGGTGAGCGCCCGCGCCCAGCGGATGACGAAACGGTTGGCGTCTGACGCGGACAGCGCCATCTGCCAACGCGCCAAGCCAAAGCGGCGCGTCAGCTCGGCGCCGATCCAGGCGGTGTCTTCGCCGGGCAGCATCGTGGTGAGGCCGCGTGCCGCTTGCCGGGCCAGCGCTTCGGCCACGGGCGCAGGGCTGTGGCCGAACATGGCGCCGGTGTCGCCCAGGCAAAAATCCACGCGGGTGTGGCCGTCCACATCGGTGACGTGGGCGCCTTGCGCGTGGGCGACGTACAGGCTGAAAGGGGTGGCCCAGTCGTTCATCCAGTGCAGGGGCACGCCGAACAGCCAGTGCGGCGCGGCGGCGGCACTCAGGGTGCGTGAACGCGGGTGAGCGTCGATGAACGCCGCTTGCTCACGCGCCCAGAGCGCGGTCAAGCGGTGCGACGACAGGCCCAGGGTGTCGGGCCAAGACGGGGAAGCAGTCATGCAAATCACGCCAAAAACCGAGGAAGAACGATGGTGATGGCCGCCGCTTGGCACCGAATCGAACCACTGATCTGAGCGTCGGAGCCGTTCATCGGCCTCGGCCCCATGGCAACCGCCGATTGCGTACAACATACCCGCCGCGTGCGAGGAGAGGTTACCATGCGAACAAATCGGTAAAAAGGTCGGGCCCCATTTTTTAACCTCCTCCAGGAGTTTTTGTTGTGAAAATCAAGTGTCTGGCATTAACAGCAGTCGTTGTATTTCATTCGAATATCGTGACCGCCAATGAACCGGTCGTTGTTGTCAATCAAGCAGTGACAGAGGGTGAAGCCCTTGCCGCTCAACGCGCTTGGTGCAGTGCTCTGCTGGAGATCAATGCCACCTACGAAAAAGAAGGGCAAGCAGCAGCGAAAGCCCTTGCAGAGAAGGTCATCGATGCCGCTTACGCTTACCAGATGGGCGCCGTGCTTTTTAAGCCAACGCTTACCGTGAACCCTCAAACATTCCGCCCGACACGGGCCGGGGCTTTGTCTTATTTCGTTGGTGGCGATCCAGCTTTCCCTAACGACAAAGGTTTTGCCCTGAAAGGGTGGAAAAAATGTGAGGCTGTTAACAATGCCATCTTCCTTGATGGTAACAGTGCCATTACGATGGGGAAAGTCCATTTCACCGATAAGAATGGGAAAGTCACCACGGTCGATAAAACATGGGGTTACGTGAGAGATGGTGCGGGAAATTTGAGAATTAACCTCCACCACTCTTCGCTGGAATACCAGCCCAAGTAAATTCGGTGCGGCGCCATGCGAATAAATCGGCAAAGAAGTCAGCGCGGATCGTCATTGATCGAAGTTCTGGTGGCGCTGGCCCTCTCGGCCTTGGGGGTGATGGCGCTGGTGGGCATGTCCGGCGCGGCGGTGCGGCAGGTGCGCACCAGCGAATTTCGCATCACCGCCACGTTGCTGGCCCAAGATTTGGCCGAACGCCTGCGCGCTCACCGGGCCGGATGGTCGTTCTACAACTTGGCTCCTACGGCATTGGCCATGCAAGCACCCGAAGCCCCGCAGCCGTGTGCCCAGCCTCGGGCATGCAGCGCCGCTGAATTGGCGAATTTGGATTTGCGCACCTGGCAGCGCGGGTTGTTCAGCCAGTTACCGCAAGGCACAGGGGCCGTGCGGGTGTTGCCTGGCACGCCAGCCCGGGCGGAGTTGTGGGTGATGTGGAAGGATCCGCAAGCCCTGTCCGGTGATGAGGCTTCGGCTTGGGGCATGGCTTTGAACCCTGGGGACGTGGAGCGAGCGTGTCCACCGGGGATGCAGGCGCTGTCGCCGCAGCCGCGCTGCGTTTTTTTTCAAATCGGGTTATGAGCGCCCCACAACGCGGGTTTTCGTTGGTGGAGCTGATGGTGGCTTCGGCGTTGGCGCTGATGTCGCTGGCGGCGCTGTTCAACCTCGGGCGTGCGGTGTGGATGGCGCAGAGCACGGGCACTGCCCTCTCCCAAATGGCCGAAGACGGCATGGTGACACTGGCATTGCTGCGCGGTTTCATCGCCCAAGCCGGGTACAGCACGCCCATCGCGGTGGAGGCTTCGGGAACCCTGCGCCGAACGTGGGCCCTGCGCGCCGTGTTCGGGTGCGACACGGAGTTCAGCCAGCCCTCGGCCCCGATTCAGTCACTCACCTGCGGCAAAAAAGGGCAAGACGCACTGGCCGTGGCCTTCCAAGCCGATGCCCAGAACAGTTTGCTCGGTTCAGACGGGCTGCCGATGGATTGCGCAGGCAACCAAATCGCCCCGACGGCGGGGCCGGGCGGCGTGCCATTTCACCTGTCCTACAACCGCTTTTACGTGGTGGATGGGACGCTGTACTGCAAAGGCTCGGGCGGCACAGGGCAGGCCATGGCGTTGCTGGATCACGTGCAGACGCTGGATATCCACTATGGGTTGGCCGCATCGGTGCCGGATCAGGTGACCGCCTACGTGCCTGCGGCTGACGTGCTGAATTGGGGGCAGGTGGTGGCCGTGCGGCTGTGTTTGGTGGTGCGCAGCGCCAGCGATGGGATGGTGCCTGAGCCTGTTCCCTATGTCGGGTGCGATCCGTTCGCGGCCTCAATCACCCCGCTGGATCGGCGTTTGTACCGGGCTTACACCCTGACCGTCATGCTGCGCAACGCCCGAGGGATGGCCGCTGCATGAGGCCATCGGTTCGATCGCGGGGCACAGCGCTCTTGCTGGCGCTGGTGATGTTGCTCATCAGCAGCCTGGGGGCCACGGCGTTGCTGCGTCAAGCGTTTGGCACCGAGCGCGTGGCTTGGGGCGCACGCGGGCAGCTTCAAGCCCAACAAGCAGCCGAGCTGGCGCTGCGCTATTGCGAGCAGCAGTTGCTGCGCAGCGACGGGGCCTGGCCCGTCCAGCCGCTGCGCGCTGGTCAGGTGACATCACACTGGGCCCAGGCCAGCAGTTGGACGGGGCCAGGGCGGTTGGCGCGCAGTGTGCCGGCGGCGGTGATGGTGTCCGAGCAGAGCCCCTTTCGCCTGCTGTCTTTGCCGGACTGTCTGGCTGAGGAGCAAGCGCTGGCCGATGGGGCCACCGTGCTGCTGGTGACGGCGCGGGGTTTCAGCCCCGACTACCACGCCAATGCACAAGGGCGCACCGTGGCCGGATCGGTGGCGTGGATGCAAGCCTGGTTGCGCCTGGGGGATGGGCGATGAACCCATGGCTGCGGCGCGGAGGGTGGTGCCTCGTGTGTTGGCCCCTGTGCCTGGGGGCAGAGCCCGCTCAGCATCCTTTGTTGAGCCAAGAAGGTGAGGCCCCGCGCCCCAACTTGATGCTGACGCTGGACGATTCCCGGTCGATGAACTGGGATTTTTTGCCCGATGGGTTTTTCAGTCGCCAAGGGGTGAACGGCCTGTGGCTGGGGCAGGACGGCAGCGTGGCTGCCTTTCCGCACGATCCGCTGTCTGGCAACGGCCTCACCTTGGTGCCGGCCCAGCGGCGCGAACCCGCCACCTTGGAGCCGATCTACCAGAAGCAGTACCGCTCGCCCGACGTGAACGCGCTGTTTTACAACCCCGATGTGCGTTATCTCCCATGGGTGGCGCGCAGCGGTGCGCGTTGGTCGCAGGCGGTGGCCGTGGCGGCACGGCACGATCCGCTCACCTTGGCCACCCTGGATTTAACGCGCATGTGGCCGCAGCAAACCGCCCGTTTTTGCTTCGGACGGGAGGCGGGTTGTCGCACAGAGACGCAGGATTTCCACCCCGGGCTGTATTACCGCCTGCGATCGGGGGGCGATCCGCACGATCCCGCTGCCTATCAGCGGTTTGACCTCAACGTCGCGGGGGAGCATGCGCCCCTGAGCAAACATCCTGCGCGCACCGACTGCGCAGGCCCCCGCTGCACCCAAGCCGAAGAGCGGCAAAACTTTGCCAACTGGTTCACGTACCACCGTCATCGGTTGAGCATCGCCAAAGCGGCGCTGTCCGAAGCCCTGGCGCGGGCGGTGGGCCGGGTGCGTGTGGGGTGGGGGACGATCAACCAACCCGACGCCTGGGTGGATGAGCTCCACATGGCCGTGGTGCGCCAAGGGGTGCGCGAGCTGGACACCCATCATCTGACCCACGTGTTGCAGGGGGTGCAAGCCATCCAAGCCCAGGGCGAAACCCCGTTGCGCACGGCGGTGCCATCCGTGGGGCGTTACTTCCGAGCGCGGAACGATCGGTGGAACCCTTGGCTGGAGATTCCCGGCGAGGCTGACACGGCACAAGCCCCCTGCCGCCGCGCCTTCCACCTGCTGATGACGGACGGCCAATACAACGACCCAGCCCCAGCGATTGGCGATTTGGACGGCCAAGACGGCCCCGATCACGCCCACGCCAATCCACTGGGAGCACAGCCCACGCGCATTCTCGCTGCGCCCCCTCGGCGGGACGGGCCTGCGGATCAGCCCGGGCGTGCTGCCACCCTGGCCGACACGGTCATGCAGGATTACTGGGCCGACCTCATGCCCCGACTCTCCAACCGCGTGCCCCCGACACCGGACGATCCCGCGTTTTGGCAGCACCTCAGTTTGTTGGCCGTGGGGCTGGGTTTGCAGGGCGAGCTGCCAGCGACCAACGAGGCGGAACGGGCCAACACCTTGGCACAGTTGCGGGCGGGGCAGTGGCATTGGCCGGATCCGAACACCTCCTTGGCGGCGCGGGTGGACGATCTTTGGCATGCCGCCGTCAACACGGGCGGGGCATTTTACACCGTGCAGCAAGCCCAGGATTTGGAGCGCGCCTTGCAAGCGGCCCTCACCCAAACCCACGGGGGCAGCATCCAGTCGGGCGGCGTGGCGTGGGCGGGGCAGCGTTTGTCGGTCGATGGGCTCACGCGCTACGTTACCCGTTACCGCTGGCCGGCTGCGTGGGGGGATGTGCAGGCGTACGCGGTGGATGCTTCCGGCGAGGCCACAGCGCCCGGTGGTGCGTGGGTGTGGAGTGCTGCCGAACAACTGCCTGCGCCCATGGATCGGGCCTTGGTGACTTGGAACGGCACGGCAGGGGTGCCATTCACCTGGGAGGGCATCGGGGTGGACAACCAAGCGCGCCTGGGCGCTCCCCATGTGGTGGACTACGTGCGCGGTGAGACCTCCTTCGAAGGGGCGGGGCAGTGGTTTCGGCCACGAGGGGGGCATGTGCTGGGGGCGTTTGTCCACACGCCGCCGACCTTGGTGCAGGCCGGAGCGTCTCTCGGGTATGAGCGTTTGAGCGATGCGCAGGCCGCCGCCACGTACCCAGCCTACCGAGCGGCACGCCAGGCGCGGCGCGAGGGGGTGTTGTGGGCGGGAAGCAGTGCGGGGGTGTTGAGCGCGTTCCGGCTGTCGGATGGGCGGGAGGTGTTTGGTTATTTGCCCCAAGCCGGTTTGGAGCGCATGGCTCAGGTGATGCGGTTGGATACGACAGGCACCGCCCCGCCCCCCGTGATGGGGGTGGACGGGCCGTTGTTGGAAACCGATGCCTATCTCCAGCCACGCGGTGAAGCGGCGCGGCGGTGGGCCAATCTGCTGGTGGGCAGCTTGGGGGCTGGGGGGCGGGCGTTGTTCGCTCTGGCCCTGCCCACGTCCGACGTGACAGCCTTGTCGGCAGATGCTGTGCAGTGGGAACTGACCGATGACGCGGATTTGGGCCACGTCACCGCGCCCTTTCAAGCGGGGCGCTTGGTGGGAGGCGAGGGGTACGCTTTTGTGGGCAATGGGGTAGACAGCCCATCTGGCGAGGCGGTGTTGCTGGTGGTGTCCCTGCAAACGGGGCGTATCGTGCAGCGCTTGCGTGTACCGAGTGGGGATGGCGCCCGCAATGGCCTGATGGGGGTGCAACTGCTGCGCAACGCCCAGGAAGAGGTGTACGCCGCCTATGCCGGGGATTTGCAGGGCCATTTGTGGCGTTTCGATTTCCCCGATGCCGATCCCCAGCACGCGGGCGTGGCGTGGGGCGGGCGGCCACTGTTCTCAGCGCACGATGCCCAGGGGCGGCCCCAGCCCTTCAGTGCGCCCCCGTTGGTGGGGCCTCATCCTGCGGGCGGTGTCGGTGTGCTGGTCGGCACGGGGCGTTTGTTGCATGACATCGACGTGGCCACCAGCAACGTGCAATCGTTCTACGGCCTGCGCGATCCCACCCCGCTGGAAACCTCGGCCCTGGATGCCCTGCCCGTTTCCGTTGATCGGGCGCGCTTGCTGACGCAGCAAGTGCAACCCACCCCCATTGCCGGCAGCGATGGCCAGCGTTACCTGAGCGTGACGGCCCATGCGCTCGATCCAGCCCAGCACGACGGATGGGTGTTGGATTTGACAGTGCAAGCCGGCCAGCGGGTGCTGTCGGCGGCGCAATGGGTGGCTGGCCAGGTGCTGTTCAGCAGCGTGACGCCGCCGCAGCGCGCAGCCGTGTGCGAACTGGCGCAGGCGCAGGCCCACCATTTCGTGCTCGATGCATGGAGCGGTGCCGCCATCACGACACCGCTGTTCGATGTCAACGCCGATGGCGTGGTCAACACCCACGACACGGTGAACTTACCCGCAGGCCAGGGCGTGGCCGCTGTCCTCAGCACCGATCCGGTGATGGGGCCTGTGTTGGGGGCGCAGGCGGGGCTGGTGTCGGCAGGGTCAAGCAGTGCGGCCACGGCGGTCAGCACGCCCATTTGCCGCCCCGATCCGCTGGGCAAATGCCCGCCCCATCACTGCCTGGTGGCGCTGACCCGGGCGGATGCCGCCCACATCGAACTGTGCTTGCCGGATCGCTGCGCCCGCAGCCCCGACGCGGAAGGCTGCCGCGACAAAGTCATCCTCGACCGCATCTGGCGCCCCTTGCTCAATCCCCCGGTTTTTTGATGTTGGGAGGAAGAACCATGTCCGTCACCCGCCGTTCTCAGGGATTCACGCTGATCGAATTGATGGTGAGTGTGGCCATCGTCGGCATCGTGGCGATGGTGGCGTATCCGAGTTATGTGCAGCACATCCAGCATGGGCGACGGGCACAAGCCCAATCCACCATGATGCTGGCCACGCAGCATTTGCACCGTTTCCATGCGGCTCGGGGGCATTACGGCGGTGCCATCCTGCCGCCGGCCTATGCACACAGCGACGGCTACACGCTGGCCTTGCGGGTGGGGGAGGATTTGCAGTCGTTCAGCCTCGAAGCCACGCCGGACACGCCCGACGAACGCTGCGGCGTGCTGCGCCTCGAAGACACCGGCGCCAAAAGCCAGAGCGGCAGCGGATCGGTGGCGACGTGCTGGTGAGCAGCGGCGGGTTCAGATGTCGCCGATCAGGCGGCTGAACTCGTCCACATCCTCAAAACTGCGGTAGACCGAGGCGAAACGCACATAAGCGACCTTGTCGATGTGGCGCAGCTCGGCCAACACCAATTCGCCGATGCGGGTGGTCGGCACTTCGCGCTCGCCACAGGCGAGCAGTTTTTCTTGGATGCGCTCGATGGCCGCTTCCAACTGCTCGATGCTGACCTGGCGCTTTTTGAGCGCCAGGCGCATGGAGGCGCGCATTTTGCTCACGTCAAACTCCACCCGCGTGCCGCTGCGTTTGATCACCCACGGCAGGGCGATTTCGGCACGCTCATAGGTGGTGAAGCGCTTCTCACAGCGCCCGCAGCGCCGCCGACGGCGCACCACGCCGCCCTCGTCCGATTCGCGAGTCTCGGCAACCTGGGTGTCGGCGTGGCCGCAAAAAGGGCAGCGCATGCGGGGCGATCAATCCGCGATCAGCGGTAGACCGGGAAACGCGCCGTCAGGGCCGCCACTTGCTCGCGCACGCGGGCGATGTTGGCTTCGTCGTGCGGGTTGTCCAGCACATCGGCGATCAGGTTGGCGGTCAGGCGGGCTTCTTCTTCCTTGAAACCCCGCGTGGTCATGGCCGGCGTGCCCAGACGGATGCCGCTGGTCACCATCGGCTTTTGCGGGTCGTTCGGGATGCCGTTCTTGTTGCAGGTCATGTGCGCGGCGCCCAGGATGGCCTCGGCTTCCTTGCCCGTCAGGTTCTTCGGACGCAGATCCACCAGCATGACGTGGCTCTCGGTGCGGCCCGAAACGATGCGCAGACCGCGCTCGATCAAGGTTTCAGCCAGCACCTTGGCGTTCTTCGCCACTTGTTCTTGGTAAGCCTTGAACTCGGGCGTCAGGGCTTCCTTGAACGCCACAGCTTTGCCAGCAATGACGTGCATCAGCGGGCCGCCTTGGATGCCGGGGAAGATGGCCGAGTTGATCTTCTTGGCCACGGCCTCATCGTTCATGAGGATGATGCCGCCACGCGGGCCGCGCAGGCTCTTGTGGGTGGTGGAGGTCACCACATCGGCGTGAGGCACGGGGTTCGGGTAGACGCCAGCGGCAATCAGACCGGCATAGTGGGCCATGTCCACCATGAAGTAGGCGCCGATTTCCTTGGCGATTTTGGCGAAGCGCTCGAAATCAATGCGCAGGGCAAAGGCCGATGCGCCAGCGATGATCAGCTTGGGCTTGTGCTCACGCGCCAAGGCTTCCATCTGCTCGTAGTTGATGTCTTCAGCCGCGTCCAGGCCGTAGCTGACGACCTTGAACCACTTGCCCGACATGTTCAGCGGCATGCCGTGCGTCAGGTGGCCGCCTTCGGCCAGGCTCAGGCCCATGATGGTGTCGCCCGGTTGCAGCAGGCCGAAGAACACGGCCTGGTTGGCTTGCGAACCGGAGTTGGGCTGCACGTTGGCGAAGTTGGCGCCGAACAGTTGCTTCACGCGGTCGATGGCGAGTTGTTCCACCACGTCCACGTTTTCGCAGCCGCCGTAGTAACGCTTGGCCGGGTAGCCTTCGGCGTACTTGTTGGTGAGCTGGCTGCCTTGGGCGGCCATCACGGCGGGCGAGGTGTAGTTTTCGCTGGCGATCAGCTCGATGTGTTCTTCTTGGCGCAGGTTTTCGGCCTGAACGGCGGCGAAGATTTCGGGGTCGACGTTGGCAAGGGTCGATTGGGAGCGGTCGAACATGGAGAAGCTTCCTTCAGGTCGGGGCGTTGAATTCCGGCGCGCCGACGCCAGCAGCGTCAGCGGCGGTTGCCCAGGCGAACGGCTTTGGCGATGGCGATCAGGCCATCTCGCGCTCCCCGGTGGTGATCCACCTCGTGGTGCCAGCCGCCGTGTGCGGGCCGGCCTGACACCCTATCGCCAGTTGCGCGAACCGTTAGTGTAACGTCAGCGCGCTCGACTCGGCACGCAGCAAGGCCACTTGCGCCGGGCTGGCGTGAGCCACCGGGGACGCCTCAGGCTGGGGCGGCGGGGCCATCACCGGTTGATTCGAGACGGAGGTGGGCACCTTTTGCCCCGAGGCGACGCGTGTCAAAAACTGTTGTTCATTGAGCACGCGAGCGGCGTAGCCGTCATCACTGTCCAGATTGGTGGCGCCGACGTAGTATTTCAGCCCCTCCTCCAAACTACCCCCGGCTTTGGCGATGCACTCGGAGAGCACTTGCACGCCCACACGCAGGTTGGTTACAGGGTCGAAGGCGGTGAGCTTGCCGCCGAAAGCTTGGTATTTGTCGTCGTGGATGCGGGTCATGACCTGCATCAGCCCTTGCGCCCCGACCGAGCTTTGCGCGAACGGGTTGAAACTCGATTCGATGGCCAGATCGAACGCAGCTTGCGCATTGGCGGCCATCATCTCTAATACGGATGAGGCGGCTGGGGGGGCCGCTTTCAGCTCGGCTGTGGCAACAACGACGGCAGAAGGGGGACGGTTGTCCAATTCCTCCACCAACCGTTCGGCCTCACGTTCTTGAAGCCAGCCGTAGAGCTGTTCTTCCAGTTCGTGGCGCCAGTCGGCGTGGTTGAGGACGAACAGTGAACCGGCCACCACGCCCAGCCCTACCAGGGCGAGCATGCTGTGGCTCACGTACCAAAGCCCCCGGGCGATGTCACGCCAAAAGGCGGTTGATACGCGGCGGGTTGTGGCTGCCAGATGCGGCCACCATGACATGTTTCCCATGTCCAGCTCCTTTTCCTGACCACCTGACTGGCCTCTCGGCCAGTGTCCCTGCGAGCGGTGGGCCCGGGGAGGCGGTGGTGATAATCGGCTGCCATCGCTGTGTCACACGGCGCATTGGGCGCGCCGCCATGGCAGTTCAAAGGTTTGGGCTCCCTGTCACGAGCACTTGCGCCAGATCAAGGCGAGTGCGGGTTGACCCTTATCGTTCTTGTGTGGCGAGATTGTAGGAAGGCTGGAAATAACCAGTCAACAATAAAAACCTCTGTCTTTATGACTTTCTGATATGAAATACCGTGATTTGCGCGACTTCATCG
Source organism: Vitreoscilla filiformis (assembly GCF_002222655.1). Lineage (GTDB taxonomy): Bacteria > Pseudomonadota > Gammaproteobacteria > Burkholderiales > Burkholderiaceae_C > Ideonella > Ideonella filiformis. The sequence continues at coordinate 1,769,858 of NZ_CP022423.1, forward strand.
CCGGTTTGGAGCGCCAAGGCGAGCTGCGCCGCGTCGCGCAGCCGGTGTCGCCACACTTGGAGATGACCGCCTTGGCGGACAAGGTGTTGCGTGCTGCCGGCCCGGCGCTGCTGTTTGAAAACACCACAGTCACCGGGGGCGTGCCGGTGTTGGCCAACCTGTTTGGCACGCCGCGCCGGGTGGCCCTGGGCATGGGCGCGCAGGATGTGCGCGATCTGCGGGATGTCGGTCGTTTGCTGGCGGCGCTCAAAGAGCCGGATCCACCCAAATCACTACGAGAAGTCGGTAAATTGTGGGACATGGCCAAGGCCGTCTGGGACATGAAACCCCAGCGCGTGCGCTCGGCGCCGTGTCAAGAAGTGGTGGTGGACGGCCCCGATGTGGATTTGGGCCGCTGGCCGATTCAGCACTGCTGGCCGGGGGATGCGGCGCCGCTCATCACCTGGGGGCTGGTGATCACACGCGGGCCGCGTGGCGCGGCGCAGCCTCGGTTGCGGCAGAACTTGGGCATTTATCGCCAGCAGGTCATTGGCCGTCGCCAAGTCATCATGCGGTGGTTGGCTCACCGGGGCGGAGCGTTGGATTTTCGCGACTTTGGGCGCATCAACCCCGGCCAGCCCTTCCCGATGGCGGTGGCCTTGGGGGCCGATCCGGCCACAACGCTGGGGGCCGTCACGCCGGTGCCGGACACGCTGTCTGAATACCAATTCGCTGGTCTGCTGCGTGGCGGGCACACCGAGTTGGCCGATTGCAGCGTCGGCGAGGGCGATCTGAAGTTGCAGGTGCCGGCCCGCGCCGAGCTGATTTTGGAGGGCCACATTCCCCCTGCGCCAGCCGGTTACAGCGGGGTGAGTGAACACGGTGTGCCGCTCAAAGAGAAAAACGGCTACCTGCACGCGCTCGAAGGACCCTACGGGGATCACACGGGTTACTACAACGAGCAGGATTGGTTCCCGGTGTTCGAAATCCAGCGCCTGACCCATCGGCGCGATGCGATTTACCACAGCACCTACACCGGCAAACCGCCCGACGAACCCGCCGTGCTGGGCGTGGCGCTCAACGAAGTGTTCGTGCCGATCCTGCAAAAGCAGTTTCCCGAGATCGCGGATTTCTACCTGCCGCCTGAAGGATGCAGTTACCGCCTGGCGGTCATCAGCATCAAAAAGAGCTACCCCGGCCACGCCAAGCGGTTGATGTTTGGGTTGTGGAGCTTTTTGCGCCAGTTCATGTATACCAAGTTCATCATCATCACCGATGATGATGTGAACATCCGCGATTGGAAGGAAGTGGTCTGGGCCCTGACGACCCGCATGGATCCTGTGCGCGATGTGACGCTGGTGGAAAACACACCCATTGACTACCTCGACTTCGCCTCCCCCATCAGCGGCCTGGGCGGCAAGATGGGGCTGGATGCCACCAACAAATGGCCGGGCGAAACCTCACGCGAATGGGGCCGCCCCATCGCCATGACGCCCGAGGTGGACGCACGCATGCAAACCTTGTTTGAACAGATCATGCGCTGAAGCCTTGCCAGACGGCGCGGCGCGGGTTACGCTGGGGCCGTCTCACAGCGAGGCACTTTGAACGGAACGCCTTCGCGGTGTTCCTCCAAGGCTCGGACGCTCCTCTCCGAGTGCTTGCCGGGCGAAATGTCGCCCACGAACCCCTCCCGTCCCCGTGGCGTCCGAGGGGTTTCGTCGTTATGGGCCTTGCCCCACAATCGGGTTCGACTTTCTTCGACTCCGGCGTGCCTGCCCCACCTCCCATGACCGAGCCCACTTCCCCGACGTCCGATACCGCTCCGCCTCCTCCAGCGTCCTCTGCTGACGCTGCACCGGCGGCATCGCCACCGCGTCGCCCCTGGCCGCGAGCGGCGCGGGTGGCGGCTTACACGGTCGGCGGCGTGGCGGGGTTGGGCGTGGCCGTGTGGGCGGCGGTGCCGTTGATCGTGCCTCGGGTGGTGGCGGGGACGGTGTCGGAGATGCTGGGGCGCCCGGTGTCGCTGGCGCGGGTGAGTTTTCAGCCGTGGTCGCTGTCCCTGGAGCTGGGCGGCTTGAAGCTGGCTGGGCGCACCCCCGATGCACCGCCGCAGTTCGAGCTGGAGCAGTTGAGCGCCAATCTGGCGTGGAGCACGCTGTGGCGGGGCGGGGCGGTGGTCGAATCGGTGACGGTCAAGGGGCCGCGCATCCGCTTGGCCCGCACGGGGGAGGGGCGGTATGACATCGATGACCTCATCGCCCGCGTTCAAGCGCTGATTCCGCCGCCCGATCCGAACGCCAAGCCGGCCAAGTTTGCGGTTCACAACGTCACACTGGAAGGCGGGGAGTTCCTGTTTGACGATCAGCCCAAGCAGCGCCAACACCGCATCAGCGATTTGCGCGTGGGGGTGCCGTTTGTGGCCAACCTGTCGGCGCAGGACATCGCCACCGTCGTCCAACCCCACCTGGCGTTGACGCTGGACGGCACCCCGCTGGCGCTGGATGCCAAAACCACGCCCTTCGCAGCCGACAAAGCCAGCGAGCTTCAATTGAAGTTAGGCGCTTTCGATTTGGCCGCCTTGCAACCCTACGTGCCGGCCAGCGTGCCATTGAAGTTGAAGCAAGGCACGTTGGCACTCGACCTGGGGCTGCGTTTTGCCGCGCCGCTGCAACAGGCGCCGCAGGTGGGGGTGTCCGGCACCATCGAGCTGGCGCAGTTGGCTGTGACCGACCGGCAAGACGCCGACCTGGCCCGCCTGGGCTTGCTGCGCGTGCAGATGGCCGATGTGCAGCCGCTGAACCGCCAAATCGGCTTGGAAGCCGTGCTCCTCGACGATGTGCTGGTGGACGTGCAACGCGCTGGCGACGGCTCGCTCAACTGGCTGCGGGCGTTGCAAACGGCACCCGCACCCGCAGCGGCTGGACGTGCGCCCGCTGCATCGGCTGCATCGGCGGCGTCGGTACCGGCTTCGGCGCCGGTCGAACCGGCCACAGCGCCGCCTGCGGCACCCTGGGCGGTGACGTTGCAGCGCCTGGACATGCACCACATCGCCACCCGCTGGCGCGACCAAACGCTCCAGCCGGCGCCGGACATGACGTTGGATCTTCAGCGCCTCGAAGCCCGGGAATTGCGCTGGCCATTGGCCAAGGGGCAGGCTCCCGCCACGCTACAAGCCACGCTGCAACTGCTGAAGGCGCCGCCACCCCCAACGGCTGCGTCTGCCGCCCCGGCTGCGCACCAAGGGCAAATCGATCTCCAAGCCCAAGTCGATCAGGCAGGGGGCTCGGCCCAAGTGGAGGCCCAGGGCTGGACGCCCACGCCAGTGGCGGCCTACCTGTCTCAGTGGTTGGTGCCGCGTGTGGAAGGCACCCTCGGCCTGTCGGCGCAGGCGAGTTGGCAGGGGATGCCGGGGGCGCAACCGCCGGCTGTCAAGCTGAATCACCTGCGGCTGGCCGATGTGAAGGTGCAAGACCCACAAGCCCCCCGCGCCACCGGTTGGACGGGCTGGAAGCTGTTCGAGGTGGCGGGCGTGGAGGTGGATCTGGCGGCGCAACAGGTGGCGGTGCAGCGCATCGCGCTGGAGCAGCCGCAGGCGTGGGCCTTGCGGGACGCGCAAGGGCGCCTGAATGTGCAACGCTGGGTGCGCACGCCGCCAGCGGCCCAGCAGCCAGCGAGTCCGCCGGCAGCGAAGCCCGCTGCCGCGCCGGCCCAACCGTGGCGCGTGGCATTGAACGAATTCAAGATCGATGGGGCACAGCTCCATTGGCGCGACGAGGCGACGCCCAGCGGCACCCCGGTGGCGCTGGATGTAGCGCCGTTCAACCTGAACGTCGGTTCGGTGGCGTGGCCGGCCCAGGCCGGTCGGCCCATGCGGGTGAGTGGCCACCTCAAACTCTCCCCGCCTGGCACCGAGCCGGCGCGCATGAGCGAGCTGAACTGGCGTGGCCAACTCGATTTGGCGCCGTTGGCTTGGCAAGGGGAGATCGACCTTCAGCGTTTTTCGGTGCCCATCGTGCTGCCGTACGTGGGCGAGAAGCTGCCGGTGCAACTGGTGCGTGCCGAGGCGGGCCTGAAAGCCAAAACCCAAGTGAGTTTGCCGCCTTCGGGGCCGCAGGTTGTGCTGGATGGCGTGGTGCGCTTGAACGATGTGTTGGTGCGCGGCGCCGCCGCTGCGGGCCGCCCAGCCGAAGATTGGTTGGCTTGGCGGGCGTTCGAAGTGGCGGGGGTGACTTTGGATGGCGCCGCGCACCGTGTCGCGGTGCAGCGCGTCACCCTGGCGCAGCCGGAGGTGTGGGCCTCGCGGGATGCGCAAGGCCAGATCAACTTGATGCGCGCCGTGCCACCCGCTGCGGCGTCGCAGCCCGCGCCGGCGGCTTCGGGGCCGGTGTGGCGTGTGCAACTGGATCAATTCGCCCTCGAAGGGGCGCGCTTGCATTGGCGTGATGCCGCTGCGCCCGGTGGCGCGGTGGCGCTGGATGTGGCGCCGCTGGATTTGAACGTCGCGCAGGTGGCGTGGCCAGCAGCCCAGGGAACACCGATTCGTGTGCAGGGCCAGTTGCGAATCGCCCCGCCCGGTACGGCCAGCGACAGCGCCGGCCACCTCACCTGGCAAGGGCAACTCGGCCTGGCCCCCGTGGCTTGGCAAGGCGGTTTGACGTTGCAGCGCCTGCCCGTTCACGCGCTGGCGCCATACGCTGGCAAGGCGTTGCCGGTGGAAATCGTGCGGGCCGAAGCGGGGCTGAACCTGCAAACCCAGGTGAGTCTGCCGCCGGAGGGGCTGCGAGCGCAGGCGTCAGGGGAGGTGCATCTGAGCCGGGGTTGGCTGCGAGCGCCAGCCGTGGGTCAGGATGAGGCCCACGATCTGCTGTCTTGGGAGGACATCGGTTTGACGGGGTTGCTGGTGGCCTTGCAACCCAACCAAAAGCCCACGGTGCAGTTGGCCAACGGGCGGTTGGCGGACGTTCACCTGCGGGTGCGTCGCAACGCCGAGGGCCAGCTCAATTTGCAAGCTTTGGCGGGTGCGGGGGCGGCCAGCGAACCGGCTTCGGCGGCGGCGCCGGCGCCAGCGGCGTCCGCATCGGGTGAGCTGCCGGTGAACTTGGAGGTCAAACAAATCGAACTCGCCGGCTGGCGGGTCGATTGGCGCGACCAAGCCGTGCGTCCGGGCGTGCAGATCGCGGCCTTGAGCGAGTTCGGTGGCCGCGTGGGGCGCTTTGGCACGGCGGTGGCCGAGCCCGCCGCACTGCAATTCCAAGGCCGTGTGCTGGAAAGCGGGTTGTTGGGCGTGACGGGTCATGTGCGCCCCTTGGCACAGCCGCTGGCGGGGGATGCACAAGTCACGCTGAATGATTTGGAGCTGTCGCCGTTGACGCCGTACAGCGTGCGCTACATCGGCCAGCCCATCGAGCGCGGCAAGTTGGGGCTGGATTTGAACAACACCCTCGCGTCCACCGGTCAGCTCACGGGGCAGAACCGGGTGCGGGTGGATCAGCTCACCTTGGGGCGTCACAACGGCGACCCCGAAGCCGCCAACCTGCCCACCGGCCTGGCGCTGGCGCTGCTCAAGGATCGGCATGGGGCCATCGATGTCAGCGTGCCGCTCAGTGGATCGCTGCACAACCCGTCGTTCAGTGTCATGGGGGTGCTGGGGCAGTGGTTCGGTGGTTTGATGGCCAAGGTGGTGAGTGCGCCCTTCAGTTTGTTGTCCGGGGGGCGTGAAGAAGCGCTGGATCGGGTGACCTTTGAGGCCGGGCAAGCGCGCCTCTCACCCGCCGCCGCCGGGGTGGTGCAGCAAGCGGCGCAAGCCTTGGCGCAGCGCCCGGCGGTCAAGGTGTTGGTCACGGGGGCGGCGGATCTGAAAGAAGGCGCTGGCGGCTCCGAGGCCCGTGCCCGCCAGTTGGCGCTGGAGCGGGCCGTGTCGGTGCGTGACGCGCTGGCCGCCCAAGGCGTGGCCCGCGAGCGGGTTTTTGTGGCCCCGCCCGACGTCAACGCCCAACCCGGTGTGCAATTGACGTTGCAACCTTGAACGAAACCCCGGAGATCGACATGACCCACGCATCCATCACCCTGGCCGGCGGCTGTTTCTGGTGCCTGGAAGCGGTGTATGAGCAGGTGCGGGGCGTCGTGTCGGTGGAATCGGGCTACGCCAACGGCACGCTGGCACAGCCCAGCTACGAGGCCGTCTGCACCGGTCGAACGGGGCACGCTGAGGTGGTGCGGGTGGTGTTCGATCCGGCACAGGTGAGCTTGGCCGATTTGCTGCGCGTGTTCTTCGTCATCCACGATCCGACCACGCTGAATCGCCAAGGCAACGACGTGGGCACACAGTACCGCTCCGGCATTTACTGGCACGACGAGGCAACGCAACGCCCGGTGATCGACACCGTGCTGGCCGAAGTGCGCCACGCCCTGACCGCCCAAGGCGCTCCCGACTTGGTGACCGAAGCCGAACCGCTGCGTGCTTACTGGCCCGCTGAGCCTGAACACCAGCACTATTTCGCCCGGCATCCGCATCAGGGCTATTGCGCCTGGGTGGTGGCCCCGAAGGTGGACAAGTTCCGGCAGGTGTTCGCGTCGCTGGTGCGCCCGGACGCCGCCGGATGACCGTTCAACCACCGACACTGTTGCGTTGGGGACGAGCGCTGCGCAGCGCATGGGCGGCGCTGGCGCTGGGTTGGCTTCTGACCCAAGGGCTGGGCGTTTGGCACCGCAGCCTGCACGGGGAAGGGCGCCTGTTGGCGCAAGAGGTGGCGGCGCTTTCGGGCGCCCACGGTTCCGTGCTCGGCCACGAGGCGGGCGACGCGGTGTGCGCGTTGCTCGACCATTTGTTGCTTGGGGCATCGTTGCCCGGTGTCCAGGTGCCGCCCTCTGCGCCGGACGCCTGGGCTTTTTGGCTCCCCGTCAGCGGGGACATCGGTGCAGGTCAGCGCCTCAGCCTGGCCTATCACGCTCGCGCTCCGCCGCATCGGGGCTGAACAAGCGGCCTGTGGGCCGCGAGAAATCCACCTTTTGAATGATGCATCGCCTGCCCATCTGCACAGATCGGCGGGCGATCGGTGCTTTGCGAGTGTTTGACATGATGCGTGAATTTCAATGCCGCCCCGTGGTGCGGGCCTGCATGGTGAGTTTGGGTTGGGCGCTGCCCGCTGTGACAGCTTGGGCTGCCGACGCACCCACCCCTGTCGAAAGTGAATTGCCAGCGGTGGTGATCACCGGCAACCCGCTGCGCAGCCAGAACCTGGCCCAGCCGGCGCAGGTGTTGACTGGCAACGGCCTGTTGCTGCGCCGCGCCGCCACTTTGGGCGAAACGCTGGACGGCCTGCCGGGCGTGACCGCGTCGTGGTTCGGGCCGAACAGCAACCGGCCTGCGATCCGGGGTTTGGACGGCGACCGCGTGCGGGTGCTGGACAACGCGGGCGCCTCGGTCGATGCCTCGAACCTGAGTTTTGATCACGCGGTGGCCCTCGATCCGCTGGTGGTGGAGCGGGTGGAGGTGCTACGCGGCCCGGCTTCGTTGCTGTATGGCGGCAACGCCACGGGCGGCGTGGTGAACACGCTGGACAACCGCATTCCGAGTGACACCCTGGCCGGTTTGAGCGGACGCGCCGAACTGCGCGCCGGTGGCGCTGCGCGGGAAAAGGCGGGATCGTTGGTGTTAGAAGGTGGCTCAGGGGAAACCTCGGGCAGCTTCAACTGGCATGTGGACGCATTCGGGCGTGAGACCGACGATTTGCGCGTGCCCCGTTTCACCCCGGTGGCCGATGGCGTGTCGGCGGAACCGACCACGCGGGTGCGCAACTCAGCGGCGCAGGCCCAGGGCGGGGCGCTGGGGGTGTCGTGGACGGACGAACACGGTTACCTCGGGGCCGCGCTCGACAGCTACCGCAACGACTACGGCGTGACCGTCGAACCCGATGTGTTGATCCGCATGGAGCGCGAGCGCCTCACCCTGGCCGGGGAGCGGCGTTTGGGCGGCGGGGGCTTTTTCACCCAAATCAACGGGCGGGCGAGCCACACGCGCTATCAACATCAGGAGGTGGAAGGCACGGGCGAGGTGGGCACCACCTTCCGCAGCAGTGGCCAAGAACTGCGCCTCGAAGCCCAACACGCCGAGCGTGCCGGCTGGCGGGGCGTGTGGGGTGTGCAAGCCGAGCGGCTGGATTTTGAGGCGCTGGGCACCGAGGCGTTCGTGCCGGGCACCCTCACACGCAACCTGGGCCTGTTCGCGTTGGAGCAAACCCGCTGGGGGGACGCCGACATCAGCCTGGGTCTGCGGGCCGAGCGGGTGAGCGTGCGCTCCGAGGGGGACGCGCCCAGTGCGGAAGAAGCTCGCTTTGGCAGCGCCGACGAGCGCCGTTTCACCCCGGTGAGTGCGTCCCTGGGGGGCGTGTGGCCCTTGGGCGGGGCGTGGTCGGGCAGTGCGACGCTGGGGCTGACGCAGCGTGCCCCCGCCTACTATGAGCTGTACGCCAACGGTTTGCACGTCGCCACTGGTGCTTACGAGCGCGGCAATGCCGAGCTGGCGGTGGAGCGTGGCCGGCATGTCGATGTGGGGGTGCAGTGGCAGCAGGCTGGCGGGCTGTTCAAGGCCAATGCCTATGTGATGCGTTTTGCCAACTACATCGCGCTGGAGGCTTCGGGGCGGGACATCGCCGTGGAGGATGAAGCCTCTGGCGGCACCACCAAGGTGCCGGAGTACGTGTTCCATGCCGTGCCCGCGCAACTGTGGGGGCTGGAGCTGGAAGGGCGCCAACGCTTTGACGCCCTGGGCTGGCGCTGGGAGGCCAGCAGCACTTTCGACCTGAGCCGGGGTGAGAACCGCCGCACCGGCGAGGCCCTGCCGCGTTTGGCGCCGTGGCGCCTGGGGGTGAGCTTGTCGGCACAGCGTGACGGCTGGCGCGGGTCGCTGGGCGTGCGCCACGCGGGGCGTCAAACCCAAGTGCCCAGCGGTGACGTGGCCACGCCCAGCTACACCCTCTGGAACGCCTCGGTGGCGTTGGATCAGCGTTGGACGTGGGGCCAACAAGCCCTCGACGCCACTTGGTTCCTCAAGCTCGACAACCTGAGCAACACCCTGGCCTACAACGCCACCGCTTTGCGCACGGCGCGTGAGCTGTCGCCCCTGCCGGGTCGGGCGGCCACGGTGGGGCTGCGGGTGACGTTCTGAGGCGTCAGGGCGCGAGGCGCTCGCGCTGCCATTGGCCGGCGGTGTCCAGACGGTAACGCAGCCGGTCATGCAGGCGAGACTTGCGCCCTTGCCAGAACTCCCAGGTGTCGGGGATGAGTCGATAGCCGCCCCAATGCGGCGGGCGCGGCGGGTTCAGGCCATGCTGCGCCGCTGCCTTGGCCGCATTGACCACCAGCACCGCCCGCGAACCGATGGGCTGGCTTTGCGGCGAGGCCCACGCGCCCAGGCGCGAGTCCAGCGGGCGCGAGTGGTAATAGGCGTCGGATTCGGCGTCGCTCACCTTCTCGACCGTGCCTTCCACACGCACCACACGCTCCAACTCGACCCAGTGGAATTGCAGCGCCGCTACCGGGTGTTGCGCCAGCTCCTGGCCTTTGCGGCTGGCGTAGTTGGTGTACCAGACCAGACCACGTGCGTCCCACCCCTTGATGAGCACGATGCGGGTGGAAGGCCGCCCATCGGCGCCGACCGTGGCCAGCGTCATGGCGTTGGGCTCGGGAATGTGCGCGGCGATGGCCTCGTTCATCCACTGCTCAAACTGTTGCAGCGGGGCGCTGAGGGCTTGGTGTTCGTCGAGTTCGGCCAACTCGTAGCTTTTGCGCAGGTTGGCGATGTCTTGGGCGAGGTGCTTCATGGTGCAGGGCAGTGTAGTGGCCCCTCCTTTCCCTTGCCTGTGGGATGGCCTGGGTTGTCGCGCCTTGGCGCAACACTGGGGCTGTGCGAGGGACTTATCATCCCTGCCATGGTCTTTTTCCGTCCCTTGTTGAATCGGACTGCCTGGATCGGGGTGGTCGCGGCACTGGCGCTGGGCGCTTGTGCCGAACCGCCACGCCAGCCGACGGAAACGCCATCGGCAGCGTCTCCTCGCTATGACGGGCATGATGGTTACGAGGAGTCCATCTCTCCTCCCACCACCCGCTACGACCTTCAAACGCAGCGGCGTGCCATCCAACAGCCCGCTCAGGCGATGGCCAGCGATGCGTGCGTCGGGCTGGATGCGGCTGTGCTCAAGCTGCGCGCTGCCGAGCAACGGCACACACCGCGTGGTCACCGCTCGCTGGCACAAGATCGCACCGAAGTGTTGGCCCGAGCCCTGGCACAGACGCTGACGGGGCAGGCGCAAGCCAATCAGATGCTGTTGGTGGATCAGGCGGACGGCTCGGTGTCCTTGCGCATCCCAGGGCCTGTGCTGTTGACAGGCCCCCGCCAAATCAGCCGGCAGTTTCTGGACATTGCCCAGCGCATCGCCCAAGCTGTGGGGCGTTACTGCCAGGTCACAGCGCATGTGGTGGGACACACCGAACGGGGCATGAACGAGGCTTACAACCGCAGCTTGTCCACGGCCCGCGCCCTGCGTGTGGCGCAGTTGATTTCCGAAGCATTGGCCCGCCAAGGCGTGCGCGATCGGCGTTTGAGCTACGAGGGCATGGGCTCGCGCCAGCCCGTGGCCAGCAATGCCACCTCGCAGGGGCAGGTGCTGAACAACCGGGTCGAGATTGTCATCAAGCTGGTGGCCCCGGCGGTGCGGCGCTGAGGCCTGCCGACAGCCCGGCCAGCTCGTCCAGCGTATTGGCGTTGACAAACGCGCCGGCGTCTTCAAAGGCCACGCGCACGCCGGTTTGTTGTGCCAGCCAGTGCCCGACCCGACGCTCCCCGCTGGCCACAAACGCCGCCAAACGCGGCGCCAAAGTGCGGCGCAGCAAACAAAACACCGGCTGGGCGCGCAGGCGCGGTGGGCCACCGGCCTCGTCGTTTTCCCAGGTGGCGGCCCATGCCACGTCCGAGCCGCTGCGCCAGACCGCTTCGGCCAGGCGGGCCACGCCATCGAGCGGGAAGCGCGGGGTGTCGCATGGCACCGTCATCAGCCAGGGCGTGGGGCAGCGTTCCAGCCCGGCCAGCCAGCCCGCCAGGGGGCCGGGGAAGTCGGGCAGCGTGTCCGGCAAAACGGGCACCCCCAGCGCAGCATAGTCCGCCAGATGGCGGTTGGCGCTGATGAGCACCCCGCCCACCTGCGGTGCCAGCCGGCGCAGGGCGTGGTACACCAGGGGTTCGCCGTCCAGCCGTTGCAGGCCCTTGTCCACCCCACCCATGCGGCGGCCTTGACCGCCAGCCAAAATCAACCCGGTGATCTCCCCCCGGGCGATGCCGGCGCCGAGGTTCACGAGTTTTTCGAGATGCTGATGGTGGGGAACTTGGCCGAGAAGTCCTTGGCGCGCTGTGCCACCTTCACTGCCACTTGGCGGGCCAGCGATTTGTAGATCGCCGCGATCTCGCCTTCGGGTTCAGCCACCACGGTCGGGCAGCCGGCGTCGGCCTGCTGGCGGATCGACAGGTTGAGCGGCAGGGCGCCGAGGAAATCCACCCCGTACTGCTGCGCCATGGCCTTGCCACCGTCGGCACCAAAAATGTGCTCGGTGTGGCCACAGTTCGGGCAGCAGTAGACCGCCATGTTTTCCACGATGCCGAGGATGGGCACCCCCACCTTTTCGAACATCTTGAGGCCCTTCTTCGCGTCCAGCAGGGCGATGTCTTGCGGCGTGGTGACGATGACGGCGCCGGTGATGGGCACGCGCTGGCTCAGGCTGAGTTGGATGTCGCCGGTGCCGGGCGGCATGTCCACGATCAGGTAATCGAGGTCTTTCCAGTTGGTTTGGCGCAGCAGTTGGTCCAGCGCTTGCGAGGCCATGGGGCCGCGCCAGATCATGGCGTCGTCCGGATTCACCAAAAAGCCGATGGAGTTGACCTGCACGCCGTGGCCTTCGAGCGGTTCCATGCTCTTGCCGTCCAGGCTTTCGGGCGTGCCGCTGACACCCATCATCATGGGCTGGCTGGGGCCGTAGATGTCCGCATCCAAAATGCCCACCCGCGCCCCTTCGGCGGCCAGCGCCAAGGCGAGGTTCACCGTGGTGGTGCTTTTGCCCACACCGCCCTTGCCCGACGCCACGGCGATGATATTTTTCACCCCCGGCAACAACGCGACGCCGCGCTGCACTTGGTGAGCAACGATCTTCACGCTCAAGTTGACGCTGACGTTGCCCACACCCGCCACCGTGCGCGCAGCGGCGATCAGGGCTTGGCGCAGCGCCGGGATTTGGCTTTGTGCCGGGTAGCCCAGTTCCACGTCGAAGGAAACGTCGCTGCCATCGATGCGCAGGTTTTTGAGCTGGCGGGTGGAGACGAAATCCTTGCCGGTGTTGGGGTCGAGGACGGTTTGCAAAGCGGCTAACAAAGCCGTGTCAGGGCAAGACATGGGATGATTGTTTTCAAGAAGGGCAACGGTGGGGCAGTCTAGCGCCATGAAAAAAACGTGGGTGGAAGGGTTGGAAATGCTGGTGGTGGGGCTGGCGCTGTCCGGGCTCACCGTGTCGGTGGTGTTTCGCAAATTGGCGGTGGCGCTGGTGTCGCTGTGGTTGTTGGTGATGGTGTTCCGGCGGGTGATCCGGCGCACCAGCGTGCCTGCGCAACCTGCGTCACGGCGGGCACTGGGCGCGATTTTTGTGCTGTCCGTGCTCGAAATGGGCGTTTTGGTGGAAATGACCCAACTGCCCGTTCGTTTTGATCAGCCGGGTTTTGAAATGTCCCACTGGCTGTGGGTTTTGTTGGGGTTGGCGGTGTTGTTCATCGTGCAGGTGGCCTGGTTTCGACCCAAGAATCCCACCGCTTAAAAACATCCCGCATGGGTATTTTTGAGTTCAACCAAAAAGGCGCGACCCAATCGGGATGGCCCCGGCCACGCTCGGCCAATGGCCACAAACTGCACGTGATAGTCTGCTTCCGGCAATACCAAGCGCCGCATCTGCCCACTGTTGACGAAAATCGCCGCATAGTGATCCGGTAAAAAACCGATGTAACGCCCCGACAAAATCAGAGTGGCCAACGCCTCTTGATCTGTCACCGTGGCGGTGCGGCGCAGGCGCAGGCGGTGCGTCACCTCCATGTTGGGCGAGTGAAAGGCCAAGCCAGCGTAGTCGGTTTGGCGCAGGGTGTCCCAATCGAGCCGTTCGGGATGCGGTGCCTGCGCCCAGAGCGCATGGCCAGGGCCGCAGTAGAGGTACATGGTTTCGTCGAACAGTGGGTGATAGTGCAGGCTGTCCGACCGGCGATGATCCGGGGCAATGGCCAGTTGCAAGCGGCCATCCAGCACGGCAGTTTCCAACTGATTGAGGGCACCCATGCTCAACTCCAGTGTCACCCGGGGCGCTCGCTGGCCAAACGCGGCAATCGCAGCGTGAATGCGGCAACGTGGATTCGTCACCGTTTTATCGAACAGCCCCAGGGTGAGCACGCCTTGCAAGTCGGCGTGTAAATCGTGGATGTCACTGCGGAAGCCGTCCAGCGCTTCCAGCAAGCGCAGGGTGCCTTCGTAAACGCGCTGGCCGTCGGCGGTGAGCGCAAAACCGGCGCGGCCTCGGCGGCACAGCGTCAGGCCCAGGCGGGTTTCCAAGTCCTTCAAATGCCGGCTGACGGTGGAGCGTCCGATGTTCAGCTCCAACTCCGCCGCACTCAGCCCACCGCATTCGACCATCGTTTTGAAGATGCGCAGCAGGCGGATTTCGGTGTCGCCGACTTGCCCGAGCAGAGCTTTTTTCACCATGCATACCTCGGCCGAAAAGTTGTCATACGCTGCAAGTAAATGGCCAAAGATTGCAGTTTATGCACCCATGATCTTGCTCAAGAATCCCCGGCCATGGACATGCACACCCTCCCCACGTCGATGGCCTCAGACAGCCCCGACGCCCTCACGCCCGCCCAATTGGCCGCCCATTGGATGCCGTTCACCAGCAACCGCCAGTTCAAGGCCGATCCGCGCCTGTTGGTGAGCGGGCAGGGCGCTTACTACATGGATGACCGGGGCCGCTCGATTTTTGATGGCCTGTCCGGCTTGTGGACCTGCGGCCTGGGCCATGGCCGCAGCGAAATTTCCGCTGCCGTGGCGCGCCAAATCGGCACGCTGGACTATTCGCCCGGTTTCCAGTTCGGGCACAAACTGTCCTTTCAACTGGCGGAACGCATCGTGGCGCACACGCCCGAAGGGTTGGATCATGTGATCTTCACCGCGTCAGGTTCCGAAGCGGCGGACACCTCGCTCAAACTCGCCCGCGCCTACTGGCGTCTCAAAGGCCAGCCGAGCAAAACACGCTTCATCGGTCGCATGAAGGGTTACCACGGCGTCAACTACGGTGGCATCAGCGTGGGGGGCATTGGCGGCAATCGCAAGCTGTATGGCGAGGGGCTGCACGCGGATCACCTGCCGCACACCCTGCTGCCTGGCAATGAGTTCAGCCACGGCCAACCGGCCACGGGCGCCCACTTGGCCGACGAGCTGCTGGAGCTGATCAACCTGCATGACGCTTCCAACATCGCCGCCGTGATCGTGGAGCCGTTTTCGGGGTCGGCGGGGGTGATCGTGCCGCCGGTGGGTTACTTGCAGCGTCTGCGCGACATTTGCACCCGACACCACATCCTGCTGATTTTTGATGAGGTCATCACCGGTTTTGGCCGGGCGGGGGCTTGGACGGGCTCGGAAGCCTTCGGCGTCACGCCGGATATTTTGAATTTCGCCAAACAAGTCACCAATGGCGCGCAGCCGCTGGGCGGTGTGGTGGCCAGCCGCGAGATTCACGATACCTTCATGGCCGCTGGCGGGCCGGACTATGCGGTCGAATTCCCGCATGGTTACACCTACTCGGCGCATCCCGTGGCGTGCGCAGCCGGCTTGGCCACGCTCGACGCGCTGGAGCGCGAACACGCCCCCGCTCGTGTGGCCGAGCTGGCCCCGTATTTCGAGAAGGCAGTTCACAGCCTGCGCGGCGCCAAGCATGTGACGGACATCCGCAACATCGGCCTGGCTGCTGGCTTGAGCATCGCGGCGATGCCGGGTGAGCCGGCGCGCCGGCCCTTCGAAGTGGGCCTGCGCTGCTGGGAAAAAGGCTTTTACGTGCGCTTCGGCGGGGACACGATCCAGCTCGCCCCGCCCTTCATCAGCACGCCGGCGCAAATTGACGCGCTGGTCAACGCCCTGGGCGAAGCGCTGAACGCCCAGGCGTGACGGGCGAACTCAGTCCACCAGACGCCAGTTCATCACCTCGCCGCCGCGCAGCGGCTTGAGGCTGGCGTCGCCGAAGGCCACGCTCTCGGGCAGCGTCCAGGCTTCGCGCTTGAGCGTGATCGTGCCTTCGTTCACCGGCAGGTTGTAGAACGCCGGGCCATTGCGGCTGGCAAAGGCTTCGAGCCGATCCAGCGCACCCGCCGACTCGAACGCTTCGGCGTACAGCTCCATGGCGGACAGCGCCGTGTAGCAGCCTGCGCACGCGGCAGCGTGTTCTTTCAGGTGGGCGGGGTGCGGAGCGCTGTCCGTGCCGAGGAAGAAACGGTCGCTGCCGCTGGTGGCCGCCGCCAGCAGGGCTTGGCGGTGGATTTCGCGCTTGAGCACCGGCAAGCAGTAATAGTGTGGCCGCAGCCCGCCTTGGAAAATCGCGTTGCGGTTGTACAGCAGATGGTGAGCGGTGATCGTCGCGGCGGTGAACATGCCGGCGCTGGCGACGTAATCAGCCGCTTCTTTTGTGGTGATGTGCTCGAACACCACCTTCAGCTCGGGGAAGTCTTGGCGCAGCGGCTGCATCACGCGGTCGATGAACACGGCTTCGCGGTCGAACAAATCCACCGTCGAATCCGTCACTTCACCGTGGACGCACAGCACCAAGCCGGCGCGTTGCATCGCTTCCAAAGTGGCGTAGGTTTTGCGGATGTCGGTGACGCCGGCATCGCTGTTCGTCGTCGCGCCGGCAGGGTAGAGCTTGAGGGCCACCACACCGGCAGCTTGGGCGCGTTCGATTTCGCTGGCTGGGGTGTTGTCCGTCAGGTACAGCGTCATCAAGGGCGTGAACGACAGGCCAGCGGGCACGCTGGCCAGGATGCGGTCACGGTAAGCCAGCGCTTGCTCGGTGGTCGTCACCGGTGGGCGCAGGTTGGGCATGATGATGGCGCGACCAAACTGGCGTGCGGTGTGCGGCACCACGGTGGCCATGGCGGCGCCGTCACGCACGTGCAGGTGCCAATCGTCGGGGCGAAGGAGGGTGAGGGTGTCTTGCGTGCTCATGGCGGCGCATTGTCCCAGAGCCGTCCCGCGTCCTGCGTCCCGCACCTGCTTCAGAACAGGAACCCTGCCGAGTGCATCTTGGCGTTGCCTTCCAGGGACGGGCGCGTGCGGGCGCCGTCGGGCCGCATGTGCTGGAGGTGCGTCATGGCCCATTCGGCCAGTTTGTCCCCAGGCAGTGGGCGGCTGAACAAATACCCTTGCATGATGTTGCAGTCCAAACTGCGCAGCAAACTGGCTTGCGGCAGGGTTTCCACCCCTTCGGCCACCACGCGCAAATTGAGCGAGCGTGCCAGCGACACAATCAGGTTGATCACCTCCACCGCCTTGGGTTTGACCGCCATGTTTTCCACAAAACTGCGATCCACCTTCAGCTCGGAAATCGGCAATTCGGTCAGATACTGCAAGGACGAATACCCGGTGCCGAAATCGTCCACCGAGATTTGCACCCCTCGGTCGTTCAAGTTTTGCAAGATCGGCAAGATGCGCTCCAAATCCTGCATCAAACTGCTTTCGGTGATTTCCAGCACCAGCATGTGCGACGGAATACCGTAAGGCTCCAAGGTCTTGTCGATCAATTGGGCCAGGTCTTGGCGCAAGAACATGCGGCTGGGCATGTTCACCGCCACTGCGCCATCAAAGCCGAACTGATCGCGCCACACCGCCGCTTGGCGTGCTGCTTCACCCAGGGCCCATTCGCTCAGGGTGATGATCAGCCCGGTTTCTTCGGCCAGCGGGATGAATTCGCCCGGGGGCACCAAACCGCCATCGCTGCCGCGATCCCAGCGCATCAGCGCTTCGACACCGACCATCGCATTGGTGTGAATGTCGATTTTGGGCTGGTAGTGCAGGATGAGCTGCTGGCGGCCAATGGCTTTGTAAAGTGCGCTCTCCAGCTCCAATTTTTCGCGCCCACGCTCGGACAGCAGCGGGGTATAAGTGACGCAACTGTTGCGTCCGCGTTCCTTGGCGGCGTACATCGCCACGTCGGCGGCACGCATCAGCTCGGCCACCGAGTGGCCATCGCGGGGGTACAGCGCCACCCCAATGCTGGCGGTGGCGATCAAGTCTTGGCCGTCGATCGACACCGGTGCCCGCAGCGCATGCAACATGCGCTGGGCCACGCGCTCGGCGTCGCTGTCTTGGCGAATTTCGGGCAGGAGTGCGACGAACTCGTCGCCACCCAGCCGCCCGACCGCTTCGAGCATGCGGTGCAGGCGCACGCCAGCCATGTCGATGTTGCCGTCGATGATTTGGTCGCTGTGGCGCACGCAACTGCGCAGCCGGTGCGCCACCTCGATCAGCAGTTCATCGCCGGCGGTGTGGCCCAGGGTGTCGTTGACCTTCTTGAAGCGATCCAAGTCGATGAGCAGCAGCGCCATGCGATGGCCCATGCGGCGGGCTTGCTCCAAGGCTTTTTCGGCGCGCCACTGCAACTGGCGCCGGTTGGGCAGTTGGGTGAGTGAATCCTTGTTGGCCAGGCGCCGGATCGAGTCTTCGGCCAAATGGCGTTCGGTCACGTCCTGGATGATGCCGGTGTAGCCCAGGCATTGCCCCAAGTCACCGAACTCCGGCTCGGCCTCGACGTGGATGATGCGCAACCCGCCCGGCGCCCGGCGCATGGGCACGTCCATGGCGACCGGGAAGACGTGCCGCAGCACACGGCGCAGCGTGATCAGCAAAGCCCGCCGGTCATCGGGTTGCATCTGGCGCAGCAGGCTGTGCAGCGACAACGCCTCATCCGAGGTGTAACCGAACACATGCAGCGCCTCCGCTGACCACTCCAGCCCTTGAATCACGGGCAGGCGGGGGCGGTAACGCCAATCGAAGCTGCCCATGCGGGCCAAATCTTGCGCCCGGGCCAGGCGGGCGCGGCTGCGCACCAGCTCTTGGTGGGTGCGTGCGGCGCGCAGCATGTGGTGCAACCGGCCGGCCAGCAAACTCCACTGGCTGGATTTGACGATGAAGTCTGTGGCCCCAGCTCGGTAGGCGCGTTCAATCGAAGCGTCGTCGTCCAGGCCCGTGAGCATGAGCACGGGCAGATCCTCCAAACCCCGGCGGGCGCGCAGGCGACGGCAGGTTTCGAAACCATCCAAGCCGGGCATGAGCGCGTCCAAAATCACCAGATCGGGCACCCACTCGCCCAGCATGTGCAGGGCGTCTTCACCGTTGTGGGTTTCGGTGACATCAAAGCCATACTGCCCCAGCGCCGCACTGACGAGCGCCAAGTTGACGGGCTCGTCATCGACCAGCAGCACGGTGGGCCGCTCTCGGTCGGAGGAGGCGTCAGCCCATGGCTGAATCGGCGTGATCGTCACACCGGCCTCCCCAGGAGGGCATCGACGGCCTCGGTGGTGCGCCGCAAGGTGTCCAAGCAAGGCGCGACCCAACGGGAAGCCTCATCCCAATGTTCGTGGCGCAGGGCTTGCTCCAGTGCGTGGCACACCTCGGCCAGCTCACGGGCACCGATGTTGGCCGATGCCGATTTGAGGGTGTGGGCACTGTCTTGAATGACGCGGAAATGCCGGGTGGCCCAAGCCGTTGAGATGGCTTGCTGATGTTTGTCCAGGGTGTCGCGGTACAGGCGCAGCAGGCGGTTCACGAAGGCGACGCCGTCGCGTGGCTGCAACCGTTGTAAGTCTTTCAGGACAACGGGGTCAAGGGCCAGCCCGGTGGCAGGGGGCCGGTCATCGGGCAGGGCGCTGGAACCGTACGGGGATGAATTCATGATGGCAAAGGCTAGAAGCACGAACAAGCGAGCCAGCGACGCGCGGTTCACCCGTCATTGTCGGTGCCTCCAGCGCTTTTCTTGCGTCGGTTGATAGGGGATCCCGGCAGCGGATGCGAGCTATAAGCATGGCGCCGGAGCGACATGGGGTCAAGTGTGGGCCTGAGGAGCTTCCCTATAACATGCACTGTTATCTCAAGGGTGTTGTCTGCATGAAGAATGTTTGCCCGTGCGGTTCAGGGGTGGCGTATACGTCCTGCTGTGGACGGTGGCACCAAGGCCCCCAAGCGCGACAGGCCCCCGATGCCGAGGCCCTGATGCGTTCGCGTTACAGCGCCTTCGTCCTCAATCTGCGGGACTATCTGCTGGCCACCTGGCACCCCAGCACCCGCCCCGCCGATTTGGCCCCGAACGAACCCGGCCTGCGCTGGCTGGGCCTGACGGTGCGGGCGCACCGCGTCGTGGATGCGCACCATGCCGAAGTAGAGTTTGTGGCGCGCAGCAAGTGGGGTGGGCGCGCCCACCGTCTGCACGAACGCAGCCGTTTTGTGCGCGAGGCCGATGGCCGGTGGTACTACGTGGACGGCGAATTTCCCGAGGCGACCCGTGCTTGAGCCATCGCCCGTGCCGATTCTCTACGCCGACGACGACGTGTGGGTGGTGGATAAACCCGCCGGTTTGCTGGTGCATCGCAGCCGGCTGGATGCCCACGAGGAAGACACCTTGGTGGAGCGCTTGCGCCAGCAAGCCGCGCTGGCTTCGCGGGATTTTTTAGCGCCAGCGCACCGGTTGGACAAAGGCACGTCTGGCCTGCTGCTGCTGGCTCGCCATGCGGAGGCCGCTCGTCGCTTGGGAGCCTTGTTCGAAGCGGGAGCGGTCCACAAGCGCTACGTGGCGCTGGTGCGCGGCTGGCCCGCGCCGACGCTGCACTGTGAGCATCCGTTGGCGCGTGACCCCGAACGCCCGAGCGCCGGCCAGCCCCTGCTGCCCGCACAAACGACGTTCGAGCGGCTGGCCTGCATCGAGTGGCCCTTCAGTGTGGATGGGCGCCATCCGTCCAGCCGGTACGCTGTGGTGAGCGCCCAGCCACTCACGGGGCGGCGCCATCAAATTCGGCGGCATCTCAAGCATCTGGCGCACCCCATCGTTGGGGATTCGACGCACGGCAAAGGGGCTCACAACCGTGCCGTGGCGGCGTGGTTGGGGATTCAACGGCTGTGGTTGCATGCACAGTCCCTGTCCTTGCCCCATCCCATGCGGCCTGAACAGCGCTTGGCGCTCACGGCACCGCTGGGGGCGGAGTGGGCCGCCGTGCTGCCCGCCGATCACACCGGGGTGTAACTCAGGCGCACGTAAATCGGGGCGTAGGCCTCGGCTTGGGTGATCTCCACCAACTGCTCGCGGGCCAGCTCTAGCAGGGCGATGAAGGTCACCACCACGACGCTGCGCCCACGCTCCACCTCAAACAATTGTTCGAAGGCCAGGAAGCGCACCGGTTGCAGCCGGCGCAGCAGTTGGCCCATGAAGTCGCGCACCGAGAGCTGTTCGCGGGTGATGCGGTGATGTTGGTGCAGCTTGGCGCGGCGCAGAATGTCGCGCCAGGCTTGGCGCAGATCGTCGGCGGACACGTCCGGCAAGCGCCGTGCGAGGCTTTGCTCGATGGTGACTTGGGCTGCCAGCCAATCGCGGCCCAACTGCGGCAGGGCGTCGATTTGGCGTGCAGCCAACTTGATTTGCTCGTATTCGAGCAAGCGGCGCACGAGTTCGGCGCGTGGGTCGTCGGCTTCTTTGCCGTCGTCGCTGGGCCGGGCGGGCAGCAACATGCGCGATTTGATCTCGATGAGCATCGCCGCCATCAGCAGGTATTCGGCGGCCAGTTCGAGGTTGTGAGCGCGGATGTCGTCCACATACCGCAGGTACTGGCGCGTGACCTCGACCATGGGAATGTCGAGGATGTTGAAGTTCTGCTTGCGGATCAGGTACAGCAGCAGATCCAACGGCCCCTGGAAGGCTTCCAGAAACACCCGCAGCGCGTCGGGCGGGATGTAGAGATCGTGGGGCAATTCAAAGAGGGGCTCGCCATACAGCCGGGCCACGGCCCCGGCGGCCGCCTCATCCGTCACTTACTTGGCCTTGGTGCCGAAGTAGACGTAGGCCGATTGCGCCACGCGCCCAGCCTTGAAGGCAGCGGCGGCCTCGGCGTCTTGCGGACGATCCCACAGCAGGCCCCGGCCCGTGCGTTGCTCGGCTTCCAGGGTGGGCTTCTTGGCCTTCAAATCGTTGATGAATTGGGTGGCGTCGGACTGATACGGTTTCCAGAACAGCGGCATGGCAGTCAGCGGCACGAGGCCGACATCAAAGGGTTGAGAACAAGCGCAAAGCCCATAATTTTAGGCGGGATGAGGGCGCAGAATGCGGGTTTTTCACCGGTGGGCGGCGATGCAAGAAATCGAACTCAAGTGCCAAATTCCCGCCGCCAACCTGGCGGCGCTGCGGGCAGACCTGCAAACCGTCGGCCAAAGCCCCGGCGCGTCGCTGACACAACAGCGCTTGCAGGCCCGTTACTTCGACACACCTTCGCGTCATCTGGCACACGCTCGGGCCGCTTTGCGCTTGCGCCGCGAGGGCGATGTTTGGGTGCAAACGCTCAAAGCGTTGTCCACAACGCCGGGAGCCACTCACCTGCACCGGCTGGAGCACAACGCCGAGGTGATCGACGCAGCCGATGGGGGCGTGCCTGCTCTGCATCTCGCACGGCACCTGCACACCCCGGCTGGGGAGGCGCTGGCGGCGGCGTTGGGTGTCACGCTGGAGGCGTTCGAAATTCACGCCAAGGCGGGTGAAACGCTGGGCCTGGCCCAGACGTTCGAAACCGACATCCACCGCACCCAAGCCACAGTGATGCACCAAGGCGCGTGCATCGAGCTGGCGCTGGACGAAGGCGAAGTGCGGGCCAGCGGGCGCGTGCTGACGCTGTGTGAGTTGGAGATGGAGTTGCGTTCCGGCTCGGTGGCGGCGCTGATCGATTTGGCGCAGCATTGGGCGCAGGCGCATGGCCTGTGGCTGGATGTGCGCAGCAAGGCCGAACGCGGTGAACGCTTGGCGCGTGGGGAGGCGTTGCCTGTGGCGCACCCCATCTCCCGCCCCGTGTTGCCGCCAGACGGGCCGACGCCAGCGGCGTTGCGCCAAGCTGTGGCCGGGGTGTTGAATCCGCTGCTGGCCTTGGGCAGCGTGGTGGCCGATCCGACCCTGACAGCCCAACTCACGCCCGAACACCTGCGCCATTGGCACCGGGGCTTGGGGTTGCTGCACCAAGCGCTCGCCCAAGCGGCTGAACCCGCGTTGGTGGGGGGCAGTGGGTCGGGGCCGGCGGGGTTGTCGGCGGCTTGGGCCGAGTCGCTGATGCTGTTGCTGGCGCCGCTGGACGCCGCCGGCCCGCAAGATGCGGCCTTGTGGGCACGGGCTGCGCGGTCGGGGCGCACTCAGCAGTTGATGCTGGCGTTGCTGGGGTGGGTGGCGTCCGGGCGAGATTGAGGGGGATTCCCCTCGCCCTCAATCGGCCTCGCTCTCGGCGTCTGTATCGGCTTCAACTTGGGTGGCATACCAACGCCCCTGACGCTGCACGGCGTCCACTTCGACAAGCAACCCCACGGCCCAAAGCGCCCCGTCCAGCTCGAAGACGGTGTCATCGGTGTAATGCACGGTGTAACCGCGCAGGACGAACGTGCCGGCTTGGGTGTCCAGATGGGTCAAGCGTCCGTGCAGCTCGAACTCGTTGTCACGCACGTCCTCCTCTTCCAACCGCTCCACTTCGGTGGCCCGCACCACCCCTTGGGACACCGCACCTTTCACCTCCACGCGGCTGCCCAGCGTCAGCCCCAACGCGGCAACGCCCGACACCCCACGGGCATCCACAGGGCAGCCATTCACCGAAAAATCGGTGGCACTGCGGTGCGCGGTGATGCGGCCTTTGAGTTCGGCTTCGTCGGCTTCGCTGATGTCCAGGTCGGTGAGGAGCTGATCGAGCACCTGCCATCGGGTCACGGCCCATCGCCCAGCGGCATCGGGCTGCGGGACGAGGTGAACCCGTAACAGCATGCCTTCATACAGCGACACCCCCGCTTGTCCTGGGGTGTACGACAGGGTCAAAGGCCCCAGCGTGCAGCGGTCATGGCGCAGATCGGACAACAGCCCGCTGAGTTTGTAGGCGCCGGGCGCACTGGCGCGAACCTCCACCCGCGTGGCCTGCAACGTTTGTGTGGCGGGGTTGACGTAACCGTACACCTCCACCCAGTGCGTCGGGCGCAGGTCGGCCAGCTCGCGCACGTTCGTGCCATCGAACACGGTGGCGCTGGAGACGCTCACCGTGTTGCCCAGCAGGGCGAAGGTGGACGCGGCGACATCGATCTGCCCCACGGGGCCGATCCATTCGCTGTCGTAACTGATGCGCGTCGCGGTGGCCGTGGCCGTGCCCGCGCTGACACTGCCGCTGATCGCCGACCCCTCGACACTCACCACCATGCCCAGTTTGAAGGTGTTGGCCGCTGTGGTGCCGTCGCTGTGCTGCACCTGGGCTTGGCGGTTGTCGTAGCGAATGCGGTTCACGATGATCGAACCCAAGCCGTTGACCGTGCCATTGGTGAACGAGCCTGTGCCGCCGGTACTCAGCCCCGCCGTGTTGCCACTGCCGCCGCCACATCCCGAAACGGGCCACATCGTGGCCCCGGCCAGCCAAGTCAGCCAGCGGCGGCGGTGGTGGCCGAGTGTTGTCAGGGGGAGAGGGGGCGTGCGGGGTGTGGAGGGCATGTCAAGAATCCGAAGCAGGGGCCGGTGGTGGTTCGGTCATGGGCCGACTGAAGCTGTACAGGCCCAACCGTACACACTGATCGGCCAGACGCCCTTGGGCACGGTCCTCATCCATCAGGGCGGACAGCGCGGGGGCGAGGGTGGTCAGCAGGTGCTGCCACTGTGCGGCGATCAAGGGCCGAATCTGGGCGAGCGATTCCGCCGACAGTTCGTCCGCGAACAGGGCTTGTTCAAAATGGGCCCGGCCATCTCCCTGCACGTTGAGCACCGCCGCTTCCAGGTGATCGCCGACGTTGTCCCCCAAATACCGCAGCATCTGGGTGACATCGTGGCGCGGGACGAAGGCTTCAGGGCACAAGGTCAGCCAATCGTGTGCCGGGTCGTGGCTCACCCAGCCCAAGCGCAGCAGCTCATCGAGCAGGGAGCGCGGATGCACATCCTGCGTCACCTGAGCGGCCAAGCTTTCGAAGCTCGGGGCAGGCCCGGTGCGCGGCAGGGGTTGCCATGCGCCTTGGTCATCTCGGGCGCCTGGCAAAGCTTGCCAGTGGGCCAGCACATCGGCCACCAAACTGCGCGATGTGTTGCGCTTGGGCGGATGGTGGGCTTCCAGGCGTGCGACTTCACGCCGCGTCAGCCCGGTCATGGTGCTGATGCGGCTGGTGAGTCGATGGGGTGGGTGGTGGGGATGTTCATGCTCGCAGGCATCGCGGGCGGCCCGAACCACGGCGCGGCGCACATGTTCTTCCAGCGCTTGGATGGACACCCCTCGCGCCACGCACAGCCGCGCCAGCGGCCCCAGGATCAAATCCAGCGCGCCGAGCACAGCGGCTTGATCGGCTTGTGGGCCGGAGAGCGCAGGGGGGGCGGATGCGGGGTCTAACATGGCCTGTCCATCAAACGGGCGCCGATTGTCTCGCTTCCCGGTTCGCATCAATCCCGCTGGGGACGGCGCTGCTTGCGAAGCCACCCCCAGCCACCGCCCCCGAGGCACAGAACGGCCAGCAAGCCCCCTGCCACCTCGGGCCATCCGAAGCCGTCTAAGTGCCAGCGTCTTCCCAGCCAGAGGCTGGAGGCCGCAGCGTCGGGCAAGGCGATGGTCAAAATGCGCTCTTGAGGGGGATGGCACAGGCCCGCTTCTGCACAACCTTGGTAGGTGATGTGCAGCCGCAGCGTTGGCGTGGTGGGGTCGGCATGAACTGGCAAGAGAAAAATCGCTCGATCGGTCAAAGCATTCATCCAACCGCCGTGGGGCGCTGGCTTGCGGACAGCCGGCGGAAGCACCGCCGCCCCCAAGGTTGCCGATGGGGGACGGGTGCTGAACACCACCCGATCCCTGTCCAAATAATGGCCCGGCGCGATGTGGAAGCGCACTTCGACCGTTTTCGCGTCCAGTGCCTGAATGGTGGGCCGAAACGCCTGGGAGGGGTGAAGCGCATCGGCGTCCTCCGCCCATGCGGAGAGCCCCGGCCACAACGCCATGAACATCCACAACAACCAAGGTGGCATCTCGGCCTCCAACAAAGGCTTGCGGCCAGCGCTTAGACAACCCAAAAGTCGCTGGCCGACAGGTTCGGGTGTGTGCCCGTGCCCAGCGTGGCCACCAGCACTTGGTCGCTGCTGCCCAGGGCGCTGCCGGTCGGGTCGTAGAAAAGTTGACCGGTGTGGGCGTCGTAAACGAGGCGATCTTCGGTGCCGAGCGCCTGGGTGCCTTGCACCAAAACGCTGGCGGTCGCAGGACGGCTGGCCAGAGACACCCCCGCCGCCGTCCCCGTGATGCCCAAGTGGAACACCGCATCGTCCAGCGCGATGCGGTCGCTTCCGCTGAAATCTTGGATGAGGTCGCTGCTGGCGCCAGACTGCAACGGTGCATTGAACAGGAACACATCTTGGCCCGCGCCGCTGCTCAGGGTGTCGTGGCCTGTGCCGCCGGCCAAGGTGTCGGCTCCGGTGCCGCCAGTCAGGGTGTCGTTGCCGGCTTGGCCCAGCAGCCGGTCGCGTCCTGCGCCGCCGTCCAGCGTATCGCTGCCCGTTCCGCCGTCCAGCGTGTCGTTACCGGCGGCACCGATGAGGGTGTCTTGGCCGGCCAGCGCACTGAGTTGGTCATGCCCGGCGCTGCCGGTGAGGACATCGTTTCCGGCGGTCGGTGAGGTGCTCACCGCCGGGGTCAAATCGACGACCGCGTTCTGGAATTGAATCTGCTCAAAATTCGCCAACGACACCGATCCACCACTGGCCGTGGACAGCGTCACCACGCCACTGGTGGACTCGGTCAGGGTAAAAATCGAGTCCGGGTAGTCCACGATCAGCACATCCGTGCCGGTGGCGCCGTCCAGGGTGACGCCCCGCAACGAGGCCCAGCCGCTGCCGGAGATTTGGCCAAAAAACCCTTCGTAGAGGGTGACGGTGTCGTTACCGCTGGTCAAGGTGGTGGTGCTCATGGGTGGGGGAGGTTGCGAGGTGGATGGGAGATGAGGTGGCCCAGCGGATCCACCACCAAATGGGCGTGGCCGGTGGCTTGGAGAAATTCAAGGCCCTGCTGTTCTTTGAGCATGGCAATGGTGGCGTGTGTGCCCGCCATGCAGCACAGCGGCGCCACCACACTGACCGACTGCCAGTGGCGGCAGGACTGGCCCGTGCGAGGATTCAAGATGTGGCAGTGGCGCTGCCCTTGGGGATCGTCGAAAAAGCGCTCATAGTCACCGCTGGTGGCCAGTCCGCCCTGGGCGATGGGAACCGATGCGATGAGCCGCCCCGGCTCGCGTGGATGGCGGATGCCGATGCGCCACGGTGTGCCGTTGGCCTGCGGGCCGATCACGGCAATGTCGCCACCCAGGTTGACATACCCTCGGTGCAAGCCTTGTTCACGCAGCACCTGGGCGGCGCGGTCGGCGGCGTATTCTTTGGCCAGGCCGCCCCAATCGAGTTCCATGCCTGCGATGGGCAACCGCACCCCGGCTGCCGAACGCTCGACCCGATGCCAGCCGATCAGCGGCAACAACGCCGCCAACTGCGCTGTGGTGGGCTGGATGTGGCGCTGGAAGTCCCAGGCGCGGCGCAACACCCCGGAGGTGATGTCAAACAGCCCGTCACTTTGGTGGTGGAGGGCATCGGCGGCATCCAGCAGCCAGTGGGTTTCAGCGTCACACGCGATGGTGTGGCCACTGCCAGCGCTGGCGTTGATGCGGCTGAGTTCGCTGTCCGGGCGGTAGCGGGAAAACTTGCGTTCAATGCGCTGTACTTCGGCCATGGCGCTGGCCATGGCGGCTTCCGCGTGGCTGGCGCTGTCGGCGACCACGGTGATGTCGTTGAAGCACCCCATGGCGCGAAACTGCAACCGGAAGTTCGAAAGGGCCATGGCTCAAAACGAAAACGTTAAACCCAGTTGAATCATGCGCGCCCGGAAGGGTTCAATGCCGGGGCTGCCCGTGCCGAACGGCAATCCGCTGGCGGTTTGCCGGTAGGTTTCGTAACGTGCGTCCGCCGTCCATTGCGGTGTGAGGCGCCGACTCACCTTCAGGCCGAGTGACATGGCGCCAAAAGCCGAAAGGCGCTGATCCTGGGATTGGATCGTTTCCACCGGGCGGATGGTGGGGAAACCTGGGTTTTCCGGGTCGAGGTAAAACCAGGCTGCCGACTGGGTATGCAAGCGCAGCAAAGGTGTGAACGTCCACGATCCCCAGGGCTGAACATATTCAGCGCCCAGTGTATGCGCCCGCACGCCGAAAGAATCCCGGTAGTAACGGTAACTGAGGCGGGCGGTGCCATCCGTGGCCGTGAAATGGTGATTCCACCGGCCCAGCCAGGCCGTTTGGTGTTTGGTTTCGGGGCGGTGATCGCGGTATTTATAAGGGTCTGAAAAATACCCGTGGCCTGTGGCGTGGGTCACCGTCAATTGAACAATGTCGGTGGGGCTCAGAACTTGCGCCACGCCCAGCATGACGTCCCGCAGCCGCTTGGGTTCGTGCAGGCCGATGCTGGCCACGTCGATGTGGTCACTCGTGTGGCCGAGGCCGAACAACACCGTGGTGTTGCGGTCTTCCGTGCTGACCGAGCCGGACACGGTCGAGGCCCGCGAGCGGTAGTCGTTCTCTCGGGAGTCTGCCCAGCCGACGGTGAGGGTGCCACGCGAAAAATAACGGGTGATTTTCAGATCCCGGGCGCGGCGCTCGTCTTCCAGATGGCCCGATCCCAGCGCCTCGCTGTGGAACGATGGCGAGGCGCCTGATACGGTGTCCGCTGTCCAACTGCCTTCCAGCGCCCATTCCCCGGCCACGGGCACCTGAATCGACAGCGCATGCGCCCGCACCCCCACCCGATCCCAACCCGGTTGGCTGTCTTGGTAATCGAGGTACTTGTAGCTGATTTGGCCTTGCTCCGGTGCCGTGTCGGCGTGGGCTGAGGGCAGAGCGGCCACCAGGGCCAGGGCCAGCCAGGGCACAGGCGATTCAGTTGCAGCCACAGCCACCTCCACCCACACCGGCCCCACCCGAAGCGGCTTCTTTGCTGAAATAAGTGTGCTCGTTGAACTTGGTTTCCAAATGGTCCGAGTCAAACGTCATTTCGGGGCGGGCGAGCGTCCCTTTTTCCCACGGGGCCACGGGTTGGAGGGTGCAGCCGGCACCACTCAGCGCCACAGTGGCCGCCAGTGACAGCCTTCCCCATTGCAAATACGTCACTGGGAACCTGCCAAAGCGGCTTGCAGCCGTTGTTCGAGTTGATCCCGGCTGGCGTCATTGAAACCGGCGTGCTGCTGGATGACTTTGCCATCACGCCCGATCAGCACACTCGTGGGCATGCCTTTGACGCCGTACAACCGAGGCGAAACCCCTTTCGGATCGAACATCACGGTGAATTTGGCGGGGGTTTTGGCCAAAAACTGATCGGCGGCGCTCATTTGCTGATCGAGGTTGATGCCGATGATTTGCAAGCCTTTGGCCTTGTATTTGTCCTGCATGGCATTCATCCAGGGAAATGACTGGCGGCACGGCCCGCACCAAGACGCCCAAAAATCCACATACAACACTTTGCCGGTTTGCAATGGCAGGCGCACGGTTTCGCCATTGGGGCCGAGCAGTTCAACGTTGGGCGCCGTCTCCCCGATTTCCAGGGCGTGCGCTGGCAGGGTGCTCGATGCCAAGCAGACACCAAGCCAAGCCACGAACAAAGGGCGGATGAGGGACATGAGAACTCCTTCAAGACGTGGACAGTGTAAATGTGCAATTTGCACATTTCAACCGGGGCGCAAAAAAAACGTCAAAGCAGGCTTTGACGTCGGGGGGGGGCTTAACGCGGCTTGTGAGACTTCACAGGGCCAGGCCGGCGGGGCGTTGTGGGTTTGGGCGCATGGGCCGTGGTGGCGCGTGGCGGCAACCCCGTGTGCTGGGTCAGCAGCTTGCCTTTGGCGGGCGATGAGCTGGTCGCGGGTTTGGCCACCGGCGTGGAATTGCTGCGCCGCGCACTTTGATATCCCCCATCGCTGGCCGGCTGCCACGTCGGGATCAGGTGATGTTTGCCGTTGCCGATCAGGTCGGCGCGGCCCATTTCTTTCAGGGCGTCACGCAACAGCGGCCAGTTGTTCGCGTCGTGGTAGCGCAAGAAGGCTTTGTGCAGGCGGCGGCGGCGTTCGCCCCGCACGATGTCCACCTTCTCGCTCTTGCCCTCCACCCGGCTGATGCCCTTCAGCGTGTTCAAGCCGCTGTGGAACATGGCCGTGGCGGTGGCCATCGGGCTCGGGTAGAAGGTTTGCACCTGGTCGGCGCGGAAGCCGTTGCGCTTCAGCCAGATTGCCAAATTCATCATGTCTTCATCGGTGGTGCCGGGGTGGGCGGCGATGAAGTAGGGGATGAGGAACTGCTGCTTGCCCGCCTCGGCGCTGAACTGGTCGAACATCGCCTTGAAGCGATCGTAGGTGCCGATGCCCGGTTTCATCATCTTCGAGAGCGGCCCGCCCTCGGTGTGCTCTGGTGCGATCTTCAGATAACCGCCGACGTGGTGTGTCACCAGCTCGCGCACGTATTCGGGCGAGAGCACCGCCAAGTCGTACCGTAGGCCGGAGCCGATCAGGATCTTCTTGATGCCCTTCAGCTTGCGCGCACGGCGGTACATGTGGATGAGCGGCCCGTGATCCGTGCGCAAGTTCTGGCACACGCCGGGGTAAACACAAGACGGCTTGCGGCACAGCGCCTCAATTTCGGGCGACTTGCAGCCCAGGCGGTACATGTTGGCCGTCGGGCCGCCCAGGTCGGAGATGACGCCGGTGAAGCCCTTCACCTTGTCGCGGATGGCTTCAATCTCGTGGATCACCGAATCTTCCGAGCGGCTTTGGATGATGCGCCCCTCGTGCTCGGTGATCGAGCAGAAGGTGCAACCGCCAAAGCAACCGCGCATGATGTTCACGCTGAAGCGGATCATTTCCCAGGCGGGAATTTTGGTGGTGCCGTCGTGGCTGCCGGTTTCATCCGCGTAGGCGGGGTGCGGGCCGCGTGCGTAGGGCAGATCGAAGACGTGATCCATCTCCTGCGTGGAGAGCGGCAGCGGCGGCGGGTTGATCCACACGTCGCGCAACGCCGGCCCCTCGCCGTGGCGCTGCACCAGGGCGCGGGCGTTGCCGGGGTTGGTTTCCAGGTGCAGCACGCGGCTGGCGTGGGCGTAGAGGACGGGATCGCTCTTCACCTGCTCGTAGGCCGGCAGGCGGATGACGGTTTGCGCACGCGGCGTCGCCCGAGCCTGCGCAGCGGGCAGCGGTTGGCGGATCAGGCGGATGGGCTGCGTGCCTTCGGGCAGGGTGGACGCTTGCGTCGCGTCCTCGTTGCGGGCACACGAGCTGCCTTGCGCGCCGGCCTGTTCTTCCAACGTCAGATAAGGGTTGAGCAGGGCATCGACCTTGCCGGGTTGATCGACCTCGGTCGAATCGACCTCAAACCAGCCGGCCAGCGCCGGATCGTCCGGTTTGCGCAGGAAGGCCGTGCCGCGCACGTCGGTGATGCTCTCGATGGGCTGGCGCCGCGCCAGACGGTGCGCCACCTCGATGATGGCGCGTTCGGCGTTGCCGTAGAGCAGCATGTCGGCCTTGGCGTCCACCAAGATCGAGCGGCGCACCTTCTCCTGCCAATGATCGTAGTGGGCGATGCGGCGCAAGCTCGCCTCAATGCCACCGATGATGACGGGCACGTCCTTGAACGCCTCGCGGCAGCGCTGGGTGTAAACCAGCGTCGCCCGGTCGGGGCGCTTGCCGGCCACGCCACCGGGCGTGTAAGCGTCATCCGAGCGGATTTTTCGATCCGCCGTGTAATGGTTGATCATCGAATCCATGTTCCCGGCGGCGACGCCGAAGAACAGGTTCGGTTGACCCAGCGCCCGGAACGCATCGGCCGATGACCAATCCGGCTGGGCGATGATGCCCACGCGAAAGCCTTGCGCCTCCAGCGTGCGCCCGATCACCGCCATGCCGAAACTCGGGTGATCGACGTAGGCGTCCCCCGTGACAATGATCACGTCGCACGAATCCCAGCCGAGCTGCTCCATTTCCTTGCGGCTCATGGGCAAGAAGGGCGCAGGGCCGAAGCGCTTGGCCCAGAACGGGCGGTAGGCGGTCAGCGCTTTGGGGCGCTCGGGGGGGGCGATGGCGTGGGTCACGGTGCGGTCTCGCGGCGGAGAAAGAGCAAACCTTCGATTGTCCCAGCTCCGACTGGCCCCGATGCGGGCGGGGCTTCAGGGCTTGAGCCTGTGCCCCAAAAGCTGATCGCGCAACTGCGGATCGACCGAAGCCGGCCCAAACCAAGTGCGCAGGATCATGTCGAAGAATTCCGCATCACCGACCGGCTCGCCCTGTGCCTGTCCAGCGATGTCAAACTGGGTGCCCTTGCCAGGGATGTACACCATGCCGAACGACTCGCCGCGCAGCAGCCGTGAGCGGGCCGAAAAAATCTCGATCAACCGGGTGGTCGAGGGGGTATGACGGCTCATTTGTGCGGCTGAGCAGTTGGCCTGCATGCCGCGAATCAGTAACTGGCCCAAGTCGGTGCCGGTGAGTTCGAGCAGGGCTTCAAACTGGAGTTTTTTAGGCCCGGGCAGGGCCAACAGGGCCGAAGTGGTGTGAACGCGGCGCGGGGTGTACAGCGCCATGTCGTACACCTGCAAGCGGCTGCGGATGCGCACGCCACTGCCGTTGAGCAACAAAGCCGAACCGTTGACTTCCGCCACAGGCGCGAAAGATGGCACCACAGCCGACGCTGCGGGGGGCGCCGCGTGGAGCGGTGGGGCCGCCAGCAGGGCCACAACAACCAGCCATGAGCGCCAGGGCGCGGTCATGGCCAAAAGAGACAGGGGTGGACGTGTGTTCAAGAAGGGCTCCTTGGTCGATGCCAAATTGGAACGCCCGTCCCACGACTTACCGGCCTTTCCGAGCGGACAACGGGGGCTTTCCCCTCACTTGGCCGCGTTGACCATGTACTCGACGGCGGCGGCCACATCGTCATCGCTCAACTTGGGGTTGCCGCCGCGTGCGGGCATGGCGCCCTTGCCGTTCAGGGCGGACTTCAACAAGGCGTCTTTGCCCGTGGCGATGCGCGGGGCCCAGGCGGCTTTGTCGCCGAATTTGGGGGAATTGGCCAGGCCGGGGGCGTGGCACATGGCGCAGTTTTGGTTGTAAACCGTGACACCGTCAGCAGCGTGCGCGTGCGACGCCGCCAACACTAAACCCACAGCCAAAACAGACGAAACAAACAAAGGTGAGCGCATGACCATCTCCTGAAGGGAATGGTTTGCACTTTGCAAAGGGCGTGCCTTCGTGTGTATTGAGGGTATTTGGTGGCGATCAACCACAATTAATGCTGAATAACTCCGGGTAAACCCTTGATTTATTGCGTCAACACAGAGGGGCGTTTGCGATGCTCTGTCACACTGGGGGCGTGAGGGTTGAATCGAGAGTGCGGGAAAACGCCGAGGCTTTTCTAGGGGCTCCACACCGGTGAGAGCGATGAAGATGCAAGCACACAAGATGATGGACTCAGGGGTGAGAGCCCTCGCGGGTGGATGTTGTGGCCTGGTGCTGGCGTGGGCCTGCACCACTGGCGTGGTGGCCGCGCCAGCGCGTGGAGCTTCGCCAGTGACAGGCGTGGTGACGCAAGTGCTGGATGGGCAGACCGTGCTGGTTCAACCCGCTGCACGCGGTGCTGCCGCGTTGAAGGTGCAGCTCCAGGGGGTGGATGCCCCAGAGCCTTGCCAGAGCGGGGCCGCTCAGGCGAAAGACGCACTGGCGCAGCGTGTCGAACGCAAAACCGTGCAGGTGACGTTGGCGTCGTCCTCAGGCGATTCAGCCGGGGTGGTGCGTGGCAAGTTGAGTCTCAAGGGGCAGGATGTCGGAGCTGCCCTGGTGCGCGAAGGCTGGGTCTGGCGCGAAGGCAAACACTACACCCAAGAGGAACGCCAAGCCATGGCCGATAAGCGCGGCGTACATGCGGCGAAGAAAGCCATGTCCCCGGCGGAGTTTCGGCGTCGTTACGGCCCCTGCCATGCTTTTGCACCCGGAGGGGCACGGGCGCCGCAGTCGGCGGCGTCGCGCTCGGAGCCGGAGTGGCTCGATCCGCCGACCGAAGACCGCATCAACAACGGTAGCTCGTTGAGTTACTGACGCCCAAGGGCGTGCCCAGCGGTCAATCGCGCATCAGGGTGCTCTTGCCGAACAGGCTTTCGATCAAATCGACGGCCAGTTCGGCAGTGCGGTTGCGCACGTCCAGCGCGGGGTTGAGTTCGACCACGTCCAGACTGCCCAGGCGACCGGTGTCGGCGATCATCTCCATGCACAACTGGGCTTCCCGGTAGGTGGGGCCACCACGCACGGGGGTGCCCACACCGGGGGCGATGTCCGGATCGAGGAAGTCCACATCGAAGCTGACGTGCAGATGGGTTTGCGCGTCCAACCCGGCCAAGGCTTGGGTCATGGTGTGGCGCATGCCCATTTCGTCGATGTAGCGCATGTCGAACACTTCCAGCCCCGCCGCATGGACGAAGCGTTTTTCCCCAGCATCGACGCTGCGGATGCCAATGGAACGCAACGCGCTCGGCGGCAGTGCCGGATTCAACCCACCCAAATCGGTCAGCGTTGCTGGGCCGTGACCACACAGGCAAGCCACTGGCATGCCGTGCAAGTTGCCGCTGGGGGTGAGTTCGGCGGTGTTGAAATCGGCGTGCGCGTCCAGCCACAAGACGCGCAGCTTGCGCCCCAAAGTCCGGCAATGGCGGGCCACAGCACTGATGGAACCGATGGCCAAACAATGATCCCCGCCCAGCAAAATGGGCAGGCGATCCAGCGCCAGCTCAGCGGCCACCGCAGCATGAACCGCTTGGTTCCAAGCGACCACCTCGGGCAAATGCCGATAACCCGCTTGGGCCGCCTGCCACGGGTTGGCCGGGCCGCTGAGGTTGCCGCGATCGGCCACCGCCACGCCATGGCTGGCCAAGATCGGCCCCAGGTTGGCTACGCGCAGCGCTTCCGGCCCCATGCTGGCGCCGCGTGCGCCGGCACCGATGTCCGTGGGCGCACCGATCAAACTGACACGGTGCATTGGCGGGTCAAATGTCATCGGCATAGTGGCCATGTCCGTTGTGCTCCAGCTCCAATCCGTAGTCGGTGGCCAGCACGCGCCAAGCCTCGTCGGCATCTTCGACGAAGCGGAACAGGTTCACGTCGCTGGCGCTGATCATGCCGGTTTCGACCAGCCAATCGAAGTCGATCAAACGTGTCCAAAACTCGCGTCCGAACAGCAGCACCGGGCGACGGCGGCACTTGCCGGTTTGCATCAGCGTCAGGGCTTCGAACAGCTCGTCCAGCGTGCCAAACCCCCCAGGGAAACACACCAACGCGACCGAGCGCATCAAAAAATGCATCTTGCGCAAGGCGAAATAGTGGAACTGGAAACACAGCTCCGGCGTGATGTACGGGTTGGGCTCTTGCTCATGCGGCAGCACGATGTTCAAACCGATGCTTTTGCCCCCAGCCTCAAACGCGCCCCGGTTGCCCGCTTCCATGATGCCGGGGCCGCCACCGGTACACACGGCAATGGGGGTGCTCAGGCGTTTCGAGCGCTGTGTCAGCAGTTCCGCAAAGCGCTGGGCCTGGGCGTAATAGCGGCTCATGCTGACGTGGGTTTGCGCTCGGGCCACCGCTTGATCGTCCCCTTGGGCTTGGGCCTCGGCCAGTTGGAGGGCAGCGACTTCCGGTGAGGGAATGCGCGCACTGCCAAAAATCACAATGGTGTGTTCGATGCCCTGTGCCTGCTGCACCAACTCAGGTTTGAGCAGTTCGAGTTGCAGGCGGATGGGGCGCAGCTCGTCGCGCAGCAAGAAATCGGCGTCCGCAAACGCGAGCTGGTAGCTGCTGCCTTGACCGCTGTAGCGGGAGGCGGCGGCTGCATGCGCGTCTTCTTGAGCGCTGGGAAAGTTGCGGGCGTTCAGGGGGGGGAGCGGCTTTTTCATGGAACCAGCTTACCTGCAACCGTTCCCCGCGTCACGCTCAGGGATGGTGTTGCGCCCCAGGGCCACACACGGGGCAGTGGGCCTGCGCGGACAGGCGAATTTCATCCCAGCGCATGCTGCGTCCGTCCAGCAATTGCAGCCGCCCGGCCAGCGAGGTGCCCACCTGCGCGAGCAGCTTGATGGCCTCAGCCGCTTGCATGCTGCCGATGATGCCCACCAGAGGCGCGAACACCCCCATGGTGGCGCAGCGCACTTCGTCTGGGGTCGAGTCGGGGGGGAATACGCAGGCGTAGCAGGGCTGGTGGGGCAAGCGCGTGTCGTACACCGTGATCTGGCCGTCGAAACCCACCGCCGCCCCCGACACCAACGGCTTGCCGTGCCGCACGCACGCCGCGTTGATGCGGTGGCGGGTGTCGAAGTTGTCTGAGCAGTCCAGCACCACGTCCACAGTGGGCACATGGGCGTCGAGCCAAGCGGTGTCGGCCCGTTGTTCGCAGGGGGTCACGTCCACATCGGGGTTGATGGCCCGCATGGCTTCGCGGGCCGAGGCCACCTTGGGCTGCCCGACCCGTGCCAGCGTGTGGGCGATTTGGCGTTGCAGGTTGGTCAGATCCACCCGATCATGATCCACCAGTGTGATGCGCCCGACACCCGCCGTGGCCAAATACAGCGCCACCGGCGAGCCCAGCCCCCCCGCTCCGACCACCAGCGCGCGCGAGCGCAGCAGACGCTCTTGGCCCTCAACGCCCAGCTCATTGAGCAAGAGGTGGCGGGCGTAGCGCAGCAGCTCCTCGTCCGTCATGCGGGGCTCACTTGGAAGCGGCGCTGGCGGCGGCTTCGGTGCGATCCGCCTTGGTCTTGCTGCTGATCACCTTCAGACCCTTGAGCTGGTTGAGGGCCTGCGTCAGTTGGAAGTCCTCAGGGCTGCCGTACGTGGGCAGCGGTTTGGGGGCTTCGCCGGTGCGGGCCATTTGAT
Source organism: Vitreoscilla filiformis (assembly GCF_002222655.1). Classification (GTDB taxonomy): domain Bacteria; phylum Pseudomonadota; class Gammaproteobacteria; order Burkholderiales; family Burkholderiaceae_C; genus Ideonella; species Ideonella filiformis. The sequence goes on from NZ_CP022423.1 coordinate 1,806,105, forward strand.
CTTCCAGCTTGCGGCGGGCTTCTTCACGCGCTTGTTCACGCGCTGCATCTTCCGCCGTCGGATTGGCGAGGTGGTTGCTCAGATCGGCCTCGCGGGTGCGCAAAGCGGAGAACACATTGCCCTCGGCGGTTTCATCCAGCCAAATGTCGGGGACGATGCCCTTGGCTTGGATCGAGCGCCCGTTCGGGGTGTAGTAACGCGCCGTGGTGAGTTTGAGGGCGGCGTCCGGGCCGAGTTGCCGCACGGTTTGCACCGATCCCTTGCCAAAGGTTTGGGCGCCCATGACGATGGCGCGTTTGTGGTCTTGCAGCGCCCCTGCGACGATCTCACTGGCCGAAGCCGATCCCTCGTTGACCAGCACCACCAGCGGCACATTCTTCAAGCCAGCGGGCAGGCGCTTGAGCACATCGGGCCCACCGCGCCGGGCGTAGTCGCTCACGGTGGCGCGGAAGGTGGCTTTGGACTCGGGGATCTGGCCATTGGTGCTCACCACGGTCACATCGGCTGGCAAGAACGCCGCCGAGATGGCGATGGCGCCGTCCAGCAGCCCACCGGGGTCGTTGCGCAGATCGAGCACCAAGCCCTTGAGCTGGGGTTCTTGCTTGTAAATTTCTTCGAGTTTGCGCACGAAGTCGTCCACCGTGCGGTCTTGGAACTGCGAGACGCGGATCCAGGCATAACCCGGCTCCATCACCTTGGCCCGCACGCTTTGCACGCGGATTTCTTCGCGGATGATGGTGACGGGCAAACTGCGGTTGTCGCTCTTGCGGAAAATTTGCAGCGTGACTTTGGTGGCCGGCTCGCCGCGCAGGCGTTTGACGGCTTGTTCGATCGTCATGCCTTTGACCGGGGTATCGTCAATTTTGGTGATCAGATCCCCCGAGCGCAGCCCGGCGCGGAAGGCTGGCGAACCCTCAATGGGCGAAACCACCTTGACCAGCCCATCTTCCATGCCGATTTCGATGCCCACGCCGACGAACTTGCCGGTCGTGCCTTCGCGGAATTCCTTGAAGCTCTTTTTGTCGAAGTAGACCGAGTGCGGATCCAAGCCGGACACCATGCCGCTGATGGCGTCATTGATCAGCTTTTTCTCGTCCACCGGCTCCACATATTCGTTTTTGATGAGGCCGAACACCGCCGCGAGCTGCTGCATTTCTTCCAGCGGCAACGGGGTATGAACGTTACGGGCCACCGCCTGAACTTGGATCGTGCCCAAAGCGCCTGCGAGGGCCCCCAGCGTCAGCAGCCCCGCCATCTTCAGTTTGGCACTCATGTGTGTGTATCCCGCCTTCAGTGAGTGTTCGTTCGCGCAAGGGCGGCAGTATAAGAGCCCTGTTGAGCCTGTTGTGGGGGACAAACTCAGTCTTGGGATGCGTTGGCAAAGGTCACCACATGGGCCACGGCAGCCCGCACGCCGATCCATTCCCCGATTTCGTGGTCATGGTGGGACGGCACATGCGCCAGCACCGTTTCTCCGCTGGACAGTCGCAAGGTGTAGAGGAAGGTCGCGCCTCGGAATGCCTTGCGTTCGACGCGGGCCCGGATGGGGGAGGTGTCGTCGTGTACCACGTCATCGGCGCGCAGCAGCACATCGCATTCGTTGCTGGGGCCGGGGAGTAAACAGGCGCTGGCATCGTTGAGCAGCCCCAGGGCGGAGTCCACGCGGGTGCCTTCGGGGGTGTTCACCCATTGGCCCCGGGTGAAGGCCCCGTGGCCGATGAACTGGGCCACAAAACGCGAGGCGGGGCGGTGGTAGAGCGTGTAGGCGTCGTCCCACTGCACCAGCTCGCCCGCGTGCATGACGCCGATTTGATCGCCCAGCGCAAACGCTTCCATTTGGTCGTGGGTGACGAACAGCGCTGTGGCCCCGATTTGTTTGAGGATGGTGCGTACGTCCTGCGCCAGACGCTCGCGCAGATCGATGTCCAAGTTGGAGAACGGTTCGTCCAGCAGCAGCAGCCGGGGTTTGCGCGCCAGTGCCCGAGCCAGCGCCACCCGCTGCTGTTGCCCCCCGGAGAGTTGATGCGGTGCCCGTTGTGCCACGGCCTCCAAACCGACCAGGGTGAGCATCTCATCCACACGTTGCTGCCGTTCGGGACGTGGCAGGTGCTTGAGGCCGAAGGCGATGTTGTCGGTCACGCTCAGGTGGGGGAACAACGCATAGTCTTGAAACACCATGCCGATCCCACGGTGCTCCGGCGGGCGGTGGACGCCGTGTGCGGGGTCGGATAGCACATCGCCTTCGATGCGCAAGACGCCGGCACTGATCGGTTCCAGCCCCGCGATGGCGCGCAGCAGGGACGTTTTGCCACAGCCCGAAGGCCCGATCAGCACCCCAATGCCGCCCGCCTCCAGCGAAAACGACACCGATTGAACAGCCGGCCGGGTGGCCGGGGCGCGGCTGTAAGCCACAGTGATTCGGTCAAGTTGCAGAAACATCGGCCTATGATGGGAAACATTGCAAATGAGGATTGTTCTTGTTTATACAGGAAAGGATGGGCGTGGTGTGGAGTGTGGGACTGATGGCGTTGGCCATCGTGCTGGCGCTGCCAGTGCTGGGGGTGTTGGGTGCGTGGCTGGGGTTGGATGCGCAATCGTGGGGCACCCTGGCGCATCAAGCCCAAACGGTGCTGCCGGAATACGCCGGGCAATCCATGCTGCTGCTGCTGGCGGTGGGGGTGGGGGTGGTGCTGGTCGGCGGGCTGTGCGCTGCGGCGGTGACGCTGTTTGAATTCCCTGGGCGGCGCAGTTTGGAGTGGGCGCTGTTGCTGCCGCTGGCTTTGCCCGCCTATGTGATGGCCTACGCCTACACCGACGCCTTGCAGTACAGCGGGCCGATTCAAATGGCATTGCGCGAGCTGCTCGGCACACGCGGGGCGCTGTGGCCCGACGTGCGCAGTTTGTGGGGGGCGGTGCTGCTGTTCACCCTAAGTCTCTACCCCTATGTGTACCTGTTGGCGCGCACGGCGCTGGGCGAGCGTGCCGCGCCCATGATGGAAGCCGCCCGCTTGTTGGGTGCTTCGCTGCCACGGCGCATCGTGGAAGTGGCCTTGCCCATGGCGCGTCCTGCCCTGGCGGCGGGCACCGCGTTGGCTTTGATGGAAACTTTGGCCGACTATGGGGTGGGGGCTTACTTCGGGTTGACCACGTTCACCACCGGCATCTACCGGGCTTGGTTGGTGATGGAAGATCGCATGGCGGCAGCGCAGTTGGCCAGTGTGTTGCTGCTGGTGGTGGCGTTGCTGTTGTGGGCGGAGCAGCGGGCGCAGTCGAAACTGCGCTTTGCCACGGCCCGCATCGGTGCCGCAGGCGCATTGACGGCCCGGCCTGTGGTGCTACGCGGTGCGGCGCGGTGGCTGGCGTGGCTCATCTGCGGTGGGCCGGTGCTGCTGGGGTTTGTGTTGCCGCTGGCTTGGCTGGGTTGGTTGCTGTGGCAGGAGTTCGAAAACAGTTCGGCGGCGGTGTTTGAGCCTGCCTACTTGGCGAGATTCGGGCAATGGGCGTGGACCAGTTTTCAACTGGCAGGCTTGGCGGCGTTCGCGGGTGTGTTGGTGGCGCTGCTGCTGGGGTTCACTTTGCGCCGGGCTCAAGCCGCCACGGGGGCGACCCAGCGTTGGTTGGGTCGGGGTTTGGCGTGGTCGGCACGGGCGGTGGGGTTGGGTTATGCCGTTCCGGGGGCAGTGGTGGCGGTGGGCATTCTGCTGTGGGCCGGTGCCTTGCAGCGTGCGCTGGAAGGCGTCCCGGTGACCGCCTGGGTCACGGGCACAGTGTTTGGGTTGTGTTACGCCTACTTGGCGCGGTTTTCGTCCGTTGCGCTGCAATCGGTGCAATCGGGTTACGCACGGGTGCCGGTGGCGGTGGACGAATCCGCCCGTCTGCTCGGCGCCAAGCCTTGGCGTTTGTTGACCGCGATCCACCTGCCGTTGCTGGGCCGGTCGGCTTTAGCAGCGGCGTTGCTGGTGTTTGTGGACACCATGAAAGAGCTGCCCGCCACCTTGATGCTGCGCCCGTTCGGCAGTGACACCCTGGCGGTGGTCGCCTACCAATTTGCGCGGGATGAGCGCCTGGCCGAAGCGGCACTGCCGTCGGTGGCGATGGTGGTGGTGGGCTTGGTGCCGGTGATCATATTGTCGCGGGCGCTTCGCTCGACGTGAGTGGCGGGGGCGCACGGTGCGTGGCCGGCACCCCCACGCGCCGGGTTTTGCGGGCCGGCTGGGGGGCACACTGGGCCTCCATGGCATCCAGTGTGTTGAGCAAGGCCCGGCTGGCATCGGCGTAGCCGGTTTTGAACAAGATCCGTGCTTTGTCCAGTTGCCCCCCGAGCCGGAAACTCACCACGTTGGCCGCATGCAGGTGCAGCAGTTTGTGATGTCGGCTCAGTGCGGCGTAGCCTTCAGCGCCCAGTCGTTTCTCGCCCATGGCCCGCAGCCAGTGACCAAAGGCGCACCGGTCATCAAAACAAAGCTCTTCCGGGTGCAGGACATCCGTGGCCCGCCCCGTCAGGCAGGCCACCAAGTGATGGTGCCACTCTCGATGTGCCCGCCGCCCCTGTGCCAACTCGACCGCTGTGAGGGGCCCCGACGACTCACCCTTCACCGCAGACACAGTGGGTGAGGCACGAAGCAAGTGCTGGAGGGGTTTGAACATGATGTCGGAGCCAAGGCGTCGAGTAACAAAAAGTGTAAGTTCTTGTTGCGGCGGGCGGCGCCCCTGAACTTGAAAGATGCCGGGTTCTTGTCCTATTCAAGCAGGGGGGGATAGGTCTGAGGGCAGATCCTCAACACTGGGCACGATGTTGTCGGCGCCGACTTTGGCCTCAAATCCGGCGCGGCGCATCAACCCCATCGGCTGTTCGTTGACGCTGGCCAAAATCAAGGCCACGCCCCGGCGGTGCAGTGCCGTGTGCAGCCCTTCGAGCGCGTCCAGCCCCGAAGTGTCCATGGAGATCAAGCGGGCCATTTCCAGCACCACGGCGCGGGTGCCGTCTTCGACCATGGCGGGCAGGGCTTCGATTTTGCCGACCGCACCGAAAAACAAAGATCCGTACAGTTCAAACACCTGCACGCCCTCGGGCAAATCTTCCTTGGCGTGGGGCGTGACGCGAAACAGCGAACCCATGCGCCAGATGAAGAAACCACACGCGGCGATCAATCCCATTTCAACTGCCACGGTCAGGTCAAACACCACCGTCAGCACAAACGTGCCCACCAGCACGGTGCGGTAGGGCAGCATGAAATGCTTGAGGCGCGCAAACTCACGCCATTCGCCCATGTTCCAAGCCACGAACATGAGGATGCCCGCCAACGCCGCCAGCGGCACATGCAACGCCAGCGGCGCGGCCACCAACACGATCACCAGCAACGTGAACGCATGCACGATGCCGGCCACTGGGGTTCGTCCGCCGGCGCGCACGTTGGTGACGGTGCGGGCAATCGTGCCCGTGGCTGGGATGCCACCAAAAAACGGCGCCACAAAGTTGGCCACGCCTTGGGCCATCAGCTCTTGGTTGGGGTCGTGTTTGGGGATGTCGGCCATGTTGTCCGCCACGCGGGCGCACAGCAGGGATTCGATTGCCCCCAACAGCGCGATGGTCAGGGTGGGCATCAGCAGTTGTTTGGCGGTGGCCCACGTCAGTTCGGGCAATTCGAAAGCGGGCAAAGTCTGGGGAATGCCACCAAACTTGCTACCGATGGTTTGCACCGGCAATTCAAACAATTGGGCCAACGCCGTGGCCAGCACCAGTGCCACCACGGTGCCGGGCACCTGGGCTGCCACACGCACAAACTTTTCTTTCCAACCCATGGGGTGGGCCGGCATGGTGTAACTCTTGGGCCAAATCACCACCAAGGCCAAACAACCCAGCGCCAGCAGGAAGGCCCACAGGTTGAAGCTGTCCAAATGCAGGGCCAACACTTTGAGCTGGGTGAAAAAGTCGGCGGGCAGTTTGTCAATTTCCAGCCCGAGAAAATCTTTCACCTGCGACAGCCCGATCAGCACCGCAATGCCGTTGGTGAAGCCGATGACGATGGACACCGGGATATAACGCACCAAAGCGCCCAACCTCAACCAGCCCATCAGGAACAACAGCACGCCGGCCAGCGAGGTGGAAATCAGCAAATTGGCCAGCCCGTAGCGCTCAACAATGCCGTAAACGATGACGATGAAGGCGCCCGCCGGCCCGCCAATCTGCACGTTGGAGCCGCCCAGCGCGGCAATGAGAAAGCCCGCGATGATGGCGGTGAACAACCCCTGTTCGGGTTTGACCCCGGAAGCGATGGCAAACGCCATCGCCAGCGGCAATGCCACGATGCCAACGGTGATGCCCGCCCCGATGTCGGCCAACAGTTGGGGGCGGCCATAGCCGGTGAGGGTGTCGCTCAGGCGCGGACGAAAGGGGTGGACGCGCAAAAAATCAGGAAGGGCCATGAGATGCTCGCAAACAGGTTTTCGATCGGAAGAAAACGTTGCAAGCCGTCAGGTGGGCCACAGTGATGCAGGCGCGCCATGAAACGCCGCCGACGCGACTGCGGGAAACAGGCCATCGCACTGGAGGGACACGCGAACGGAGGCATCCCCTGATTGTGTGACGCCGCCCCGGGGTGTCACAAGTCGATGTTTCCCGGGGCCTGTCCCAGGAAAGCGTCAGCGCACGCGCATACCGGGTTGTGCGCCGGGGAACGGTTCCAGCACGAAGATGCCGGGGTGCGCCTTCTCGTCGGCATGGCTGGCGGCCAGCACCATGCCTTCGCTCAGGCCAAATTTCATCTTGCGCGGTGCCAGGTTGGCCACCATCACGGTGAGTTTGCCTTCCAGATCGGCGGGTTTGTAAGCGCTCTTGATGCCGGAAAACACGTTGCGCGTCTTGCCTTCGCCCACATCCAGGGTGAGGCGCAGGAGCTTGTCCGAGCCCGGCACTTCTTCGGCCTTGACGATTTTGGCGATGCGCAAATCCACCTTGCTGAAATCATCGATCTTGATTTCGGGCGCCAGCGGCTCACCGCCCGGCACCACTTGGATGGGCGCCGGCGGCTCAAACAGCGCATCCAACAGCTTCGGATCGACGCGTTGCATCAGGTGCTTGTATTCACCGATGACGTGGGCGCCCAGCGCCTGTTCCACATCCGCGAAAGTGAACGGCGACACCTTCAAGAAGGCTTCCACGTTGGCCGCCAGCGCAGGCAGCACCGGCTTCAAGTAGATGGTGAGCACGCGGAAGGCTTCGATGCAGGTGCTGCACACGTCTTGCAGCAGCGCGTCGGCGCCTTCTTTCTTCGCCAGCTCCCAAGGCTTGTTCGCGTCCACGTACTCGTTGACCTTGTCGGCCAGCGCCATGATTTCGCGCAGCGCCTTGCCGTACTCGCGTTCCTCAAACAGTTGTTCGAGGGTGGCGCGGTGGGCACGCAGCGCGTCCAGCAGCGTGTTGCCCTCCACGCCCAGATCGGTGGAGAGCTGGCCGCCAAAGCGCTTGGTGAGGAAGCCCGCTGCACGCGAAGCAATGTTGATGTACTTGCCCACCAAGTCCGAGTTCACGCGGGCGATGAAGTCATCCGGGTTGAAGTCGATGTCTTCCACGCGGCTGTTGAGCTTGGCGGCGATGTAGTAACGCAGCCACTCCGGGTGCATGCCCAGCTCCAAATACTTGAGCGGGCTGATGCCCGTGCCCCGGCTCTTGCTCATCTTCTCGCCGCTGACGGTGATGAAACCGTGGACGTTCACCTTGTCCGGCGTCTTGCGGCCACTGAAGTGCAGCATCGCCGGCCAGAACAGGGTGTGGAAGTAGGTGATGTCCTTGCCGATGAAGTGAACTTGCTCGACGTTCGGGTCGGCAAAAAACGCGTCGTAATCTTGGCCGATCTTGCCGAAGTAGTTCTTCAGCGAAGCCAGGTAGCCAATCGGCGCGTCCAGCCACACATAGAAGTATTTGCCCGGCGCATCGGGGATTTCGATGCCGAAGTAAGGCGCATCGCGGCTGATGTCCCAGTCACCCAGGCCGCCGTTGCCGTCGTCATCCTTGGTGAACCACTCCTTGATTTTGTTCAGCACTTCGGGTTGCAGGCGGCCCGGCGTGCTTGTCCAGCCTTCCAGAAACTCCACGCAACGTGGGTCGGACAGCTTGAAAAAGTAGTGATCCGAAGTCTTCATCACCGGCGTGGCACCGGACAGGGCTGAGTACGGGTTTTTCAGCTCGGTCGGGGCGTAGACGGCGCCGCAGGCATCGCAGTTGTCACCGTACTGGTCTTTGGCGCCGCACTTCGGGCACTCGCCCTTGATGAAACGATCCGGCAGGAACATCCCCTTTTCCGGGTCGAAGAACTGTTCAATCGACTTCACGCTGATCAGCTCGTTCTTGCGCAGGGCGCGGTAGATGTCTTGCGCGAGTTCGTGGTTTTCTGGGCCGTCGGTGGAGTGCCAGTTGTCGAAAGCGATGTGGAAACCGTTCAGGTACTTGGCGCGTCCGGCGGCCACTTCACCCACAAACTGCTGCGGCGTTTTGCCCGCTTTTTCGGCGGCGATCATGATCGGCGCACCGTGCGCGTCGTCAGCGCAGACGAAGTGAACCTGCGCACCCTTCATGCGCTGCGCCCGCACCCAGATGTCGGCCTGGATGTACTCCATCATGTGCCCGACGTGGAAGGGCGCGTTGGCGTAGGGCAGGGCGGTGGTGACGAAAAGTTTGCGGGTCATGGCAGCAGCAGCAAGCTGGAAGCGACAAAGCAGCGGATTTTAGGTGGCGTCGCCGGGCACAATTGGCGCCTTCTGGGTTTCGGGGCGACAGGCGCATGTCCTTACTGCAATTGATGTGGTTGGCCTCACCGGCGTTGCCGGTGGGCGGCTTCAGCTATTCAGAAGGGTTGGAGGCAGCGGTGGAGTTTGGCCATGTGGGCAACGAAGCCCAAGCGCAAACGTGGCTGTTGGCTCAGTTGCGCTTGAGTTTGGGCCGGGCGGACTTGCACATCGTGGCCGAAGCGATGGCCGCTTGGCAACGCCACGACCTGCCCGCCGCCACCGCGCTCAACGACTGGGTGCGCCACACCCGCGAAACCAGCGAGCTGCGCCAACAGACCGAGCAAATGGGCCGTTCGCTCACCGAATGGTTGCGCCAGCGCCAGCCGGACGATGCTCGCGTGGCCCAATTGGCCGCCCTGGCGCCTGCGCCAACGTGGCCGGTGGCTTTTGCCCTGGCTGGTGTGTTCACTGGTGCTTCGGCACGTGACGTGCTTCTGGCGCACGGCTTCGGCTGGGCGGAAAACATGGTGCAAGCGGCGATCAAGGCGGTGCCTTTGGGGCAAAGTGCGGGCCAGCGCATCCTGAGCACCCTGGCCGACGCGCTACCCGCCGTGGTCGATGAAGCGTTGGCTTTGCCGGCGGTACAACGCCAATCGTTTGCGCCGATGCTGGCGATTTTGTCGGCGCAGCATGAGGCCCAATACTCCCGCCTGTTCCGCTCGTGAGCAGGCGCTATTTCAGACGCAACAACGGTTCACCATGACAACACATCGCCCCGCCCAACGCACCAAGAAACTGCCGCCCTTGCGGGTGGGCGTCGGTGGCCCGGTGGGTTCCGGTAAAACCACCCTGGTTGAGATGCTGTGCAAGACGATGCGCGAGAAGTGGGACCTCGTCGTCGTCACCAACGACATTTACACCAAAGAAGACCAGCGCCTGCTGACGGTGGCCGGCGCACTCGACCCCGAGCGCATCATGGGCGTGGAAACCGGCGGCTGCCCGCACACGGCGATCCGTGAAGACGCTTCGATCAATTTGGAAGCGGTTGATCGGATGCTGGAAAAATTCCCCGATGCAGACATCGTGTTCATCGAAAGCGGCGGTGACAACTTGGCAGCGACGTTCAGCCCGGAGTTGTCCGACCTGACGATTTACGTGATCGACGTGGCGGCAGGCGAAAAAATTCCACGCAAGGGCGGGCCGGGCATCACCAAGAGTGATTTGTTTGTGATCAACAAGATCGACTTGGCGCCTCACGTGGGTGCAGACTTGGCGGTGATGGAGGCAGATACCCAACGAATGCGGCCTACCAAACCTTACGTCATGACCAATCTTAAAACGCAGTTGGGGTTGAATCAAGTAATTGAATTCATTGAGAGAAAAGGGTTGTTGATAAAATAATATCAATGGAGAAATTTGGCAAAACTATTATCTATATTGAAATCAAGGAAGAAGTATGAAGCATGACGCAACGCATTTGGTTGTATTAGGTGGTGGGACGTTTGGAACCTCGTTAGGCGCTGCCTTGGCGAAGGCAGGAAACCGGGTCACTTTGATCGTTCGGGATCGGGCGGTTGCGGAGTCGATCAACAGTCGACGGGTGAACGAAAAATACTTGCCGGATGCCAAACTCCCACGCGACTTGAAAGCAGCTTGTGCGTTGGAGGAAGTGTCGACTGCCGGGATGGTATTTTTAGCGGTTCCGTCGCGCAGCATCCTCGAGACTGCTGCTGCGATTCGGCCCATGCTGCAAACTCGAGCGTGTGTCATCAACCTTGCCAAGGGGCTGCATGAAGAAACACTGACTTTGGACCGAGCTTTGGCGAACGAATTGCCAGGGGTGGTGATTGGTTCTCTTTCTCTGAAGGGCCCCAATTTTGCACGCCCGTTGCTGCACGGCGCTCCGACGGGAATGACCTTGGCGTTGAGTGACCTGACACGATCCAAAGAGGTTTTGCAAGTTTTTGAGGGGTCGAACGTCAGTCCCGAAGAGCACTTGGATCTCTCGGGCGTCGAATTTGTTGCGGCGGTGAAAAATGTGTTTGCCGTCATCATGGGCATTTGCGATGCGATCGAAGACAACCCCAATACCCGGTTCATGATTTTGAGCAAAATCATTGCGGAGTGCCATCGTCTGCTGATTCACTTCGGCTTTGATCCCAGTGTCATGTTCACGTACGCGGGGCTGGGCGACATGCTCATGACGTCGCTCAACGACACAAGCCGCAACCGAACACTGGGATTATTGATCGGAAGAGGTTTCAATTTTGTGACACAAGGTGCCGGGCCTGTCACCGAGGGCAAGAAGGCGACACGTTTGCTCACCCAACACACCATCGCGACCGCAGGGCACTTCCCCCTAATTCATGGTTTGAATGAGATTTTTGAGGGTCAAAAAAGCCCGCAGGAATATTTCAAGAGTTTGGCCAAGGGCTGATTAAGACACTAAGACACGCTGACTGATAATTACGAGGTTTGTATGAAGAAAGTCATCACGTATGGAACATTTGATCTGTTGCATCATGGGCACGTCAATTTGTTGAAGCGTGCGCGTGACTTGGGTGACCACCTGACGGTTGCGCTGTCCACAGATGAGTTTAATGCGTTAAAAGGCAAAAAGTGCTTCCATAGTTTTGCTGAAAGAGCCCACGTTTTGGCTGCGATTCGGTATGTCGATGAAGTCATCCCGGAGGAAAACTGGGAACAGAAGTTGAGCGACGTTCAAAATAATCGCATTGACGTTTTTGTGATTGGGGATGATTGGGCGGGGCAGTTTGATTTTTTAAAAGAAGTGTGGTATCTTCCGAGAACTCCTGGGATATCAACCACTCAGATTAAGGCGGGTTTGAAAGGTTGATGGTGTGAATTTTGGTGATTTTAAAACCACCATGAAAAGCGCACCGTAACGTGTGTCGTGATGAGCGGTGCAATGCAAAGCTTATCGGCGGGTATACTTGGATGCCTGGTTTGCAAGATGCCACCAAAATTTAAAATCACTGCAAAATGCGCATGATCAGCATGAAGCCAGCTGAGTTGGGTTGTGTTGTAATGCGGTTACAAGCGTCATAACGAAAGAACAAATGAAGCCTTTTATCTTTGGATCGCACGACGGGACTGAGATCATTTTCCTTTTCACTCCTCGGTTGGTTGATTCGGTTATGTTTCAGCTCCGGGTTCCCGGTTCTCTGACTGTGGGGCATGTTGAAGCCTTCTGTGAAGGGGTGTGGGTTGCCCTGGATGATGCAGTTATTGATGCGGTTGTTTTGTCCAGCGAGCGTCGTGCACCACAAGAGTGGTTGACGGCGAAGGGCAATCGATTTTTGGTGACCAAGCGCGAAAAGAAACCATTCGCTGAGCTCAAGTTTAAAAAGGCAATGAATCTGTCGGGTCTTCGGATCTGCAATCGTTCGGATGGGGCTTGGTCTAACTCGTGTTATCTCAGTGTTGGTGTTGCTAATAGGGGAGAGGCTTCGAAAGCAGCATTATTCTCTAACGGCTCAGGAGATTTTCTTCAGGACTATGAAGCATGGCTATATCGCAGCGCTCTTCAAGAGAGCCCGAATGAACAAATTTCGCAGCTGATCGAGGCGTTCCGCGAGAAATGGCTAATGGCGCTGGATGCGCATGAGAAGGCTGAGAAACCAGGCGCTGATCTGTTGTGGGAGCATTCTGCGGTCGACCGTCTGGTAGGTAATGCTGCGCAGGTACCGTGTGCAATTTCGGCGACTCAACTCGTGAGCTGGGTTAGATACCTGTTGTCCATCGCGCTTCAGCTCAAGATGTTGGGGGCCTCAGGGCGAGATCTGATTGTTTTTGAATTCTTACTCCGCTGTTTGGCGCTTGATGCCAAGACTGCTTTTGGAAGGTTAAAGTTCAGTCCCATCGATCAGCTGGATAATGTTCTTTATGATTCGATCAATCAAGCACTGCTGCGGCCCGAAATTGTGAATCAACGGGGCGCGTTGGTGATGCTTGGGCATGGTGTGTTCGCTCGGAACGAACGTCCCTCGGATCAAGCGCTGCTGGAATGCACGCAGGTGATCGCTGACGATCTTGCAGCGCTGCCTGGAACCGATTTGTATTTGTCGTACGGCGCTTTATTGGGGATCGTCCGAGATGGGAGGTTGCTGCCGCACGATGATGATGTTGATCTGCTTTTTGTTGCATCAAGCAGAGAATCACTCGTGAACCAAATTGATCTTTTGGTGGGGCGAATTAAGTCGTTGGGCTTTAAAGTATCGCGCCGGATGACGAATGGCTCAGATTTGCCATTTTTGATTTGTACGGCAGGTGCCAAGCATGTCGATGTCTTCCTTGGCTGGCGAGATTCGAGCAGCGGTCAGGTATATTTGCCAATGGCAGGGGTTCGATATGGGGCAGTTCCCGATGTTTTTTTCCAAACTCCCCAAAAACTGCATATGGAAAACTGCAATCTTCCCATTCCAACGGATCCGATTGGGTTTTTGATGGCTCGATATGGTGAAGGCTGGTCTACGCCAGATCCACTTTTTAGGTTGCGTGAGGGGCACCGATCGATAGCGCTTTAGGATGAGAAATCGCACGGATAATCGTTAAAAATCAAGCAACGTCGCGTTTCTTTTTCGTTGGCTGGCGCTGCATGACCACTTGCAGCGGTTCGGTTTCTTGTCGGGGAGGCAATCACGTTGGAGTTGTTGCCTTGAAAGAGCGTCTTGTCATTCACATTGGAATTGAAAAAACCGGGACAACAAGTCTTCAGCATTACTTGTACCTGAATGAGGCTCGGTTGGCTTCTCGCGGCATTGGGTTGCTGCGATGCGTGGGTGTCCCTAACAATCGATTGTTGGCGCACTATGCGAGTTTTCGTGATCGTGAACGCTTGCCTGTTCCTTGGTGCAGTGAGAATATTCCGGCTGGTGTGGCGTGGTATGACCTCATGCGCCAGCGTGTGAGAGCGGAGATTGATGCTTTTCCGGAGTCGATCCAAACAGTGGTGGTCAGCTCCGAGCATTTACATTCGCGTTTACGCTCTTGTCATTTTCAGAAGACGACTGCACCAACTGACGGGGCGTGACGCCAAGTGTGCAGGCCACTCCTGACGGCGTAATATCAGAAGTCATCCGCACCGATCTCGACTATGCTCAATACTCGTGTGCACCAAAGCGAGGTGAGCATGGCGACCGATACCACACCGATTACCGAGCACGGCGTTGCCACCCTGCCAGATCAGGCATGGGAGCGTGCGCGCCGTCGCGCGGAGATCATCGGGCCGCTGGCACAGTCGGAGACGGTAGGGCATGAAGCGGCCGACGCGGCAGCCCAGGTACTGGGTCTGTCCCGGCGGCAGGTCTACATCCTGATCCGCCGTGCCCGGCAAGGCTCGGGGCTGGTCACTGACCTGGTTCTTGGGCAGTCGAGCGGCGGCAAAGGTAAGGGCCGCTTGCCGGAGCCGATCGAACGCATCATCCGCGACCTGCTGCAAAAGCGGTTTCTGACCAAACAGAAGCGCAGCCTGGCGGCGTTCCACCGCGAGGTCGCGCAGGCTTGCAAAGCGCAGAAGCTGCGGGTGCCGGCGCGCAACACTGTGGCGTTGCGGATCGCCGGCCTCGATCCGCGCAAAGTCACTCGCCGCCGGGAAGGCCAGGATGCGTCCCGAGACCTCCAAGGTGCCGGCGGCGTGCCTCCCGCCGTGACTGCGCCGCTTGAGCAGGTGCAGATCGACCACACGGTCATCGACCTGATCGTGGTGGACGAGCGCGACCGGCAACCGATCGGCCGTCCGTACCTCACCATCGCCATCGACGTGTTCACCCGCTGTGTGCTCGGCATGGTGGTCACGTTGGAAGCGCCGTCCGCCGTCTCGGTCGGCCTTTGCCTCGCGCATGTCGCCTGCGACAAGCGCCCTTGGCTGGAAGGGTTGGACGTGGAAATGGACTGGCCGATGAGCGGCAAGCCCATGTTGCTCTACCTGGACAACGCGGCCGAATTCAAGAGCGAGGCCCTGCGCCGGGGCTGCGAGCAGCATGGCATCCGGCTGGACTATCGTCCGCTCGGGCAGCCGCACTACGGTGGCATCGTGGAGCGGATCATCGGCACGGCGATGCAGATGATCCACGACGAACTGCCTGGAACGACCTTCTCCAATCCCGACCAACGCGGGGAGTACGACTCCGAGAAGATGGCCGCCCTGACACTGCGCGAGCTGGAGCGCTGGCTCGCACTGGCAGTCGGCACCTATCACGGCTCCGTGCACAACGGCCTGCTTCAGCCGCCGGCCGCGCGCTGGGCCGAGGCTGTGGCGCGCATCGGTGTGCCAGCAGTCGTTACCCGCGCCACGGCTTTCCTGGTCGATTTTCTGCCCATCCTCCGCCGCACGCTGACCCGCACCGGCTTCGTCATCGACCACATCCACTACTACGCCGACGCGCTCAAACCTTGGATCGCACGGCGCGACCGCCAGCCCTCTTTCCTGATCCGGCGCGACCCGCGCGACATCAGCCGTATCTGGGTGCTGGAACCGGAGGGTCAGCACTACCTGGAAATCCCCTACCGTACCTTGTCGCACCCGGCTGTCACCCTCTGGGAGCAACGCCAAGCATTGGCGAAATTGCGGCAGCCAAGGGCGCGAACAGGTGGATGAGTCGGTGCTGTTCCGCATGATCGGCCCAGATGCGCGAGATCGTGACCACCGCGCAGAAGGCCACACGCAAGGCTCGGCGTGACGCGGATCGTCGGCAACACCTCAAAGCATCCGCTCGGCCGGACAAGCCCGTTCCGCCGGGAACGGACATTACCGACCCGCAGGCCGACAACCTGCCGCCGGCCAAACCGTTCGACCAGATCGAGGAGTGGTAGCCGTGGACGAATATCCCATTATCGACCTGTCTCACCTGCTGCCGGCGGCGCAGGGTCTGGCCCGTCTGCCAGCGGACGAGCGCGTGCAGCGTATCCGCGCCGACCGCTGGATTGGCTACCCCCGCGCGGTCGAAGCGTTGAACAGGCTGGAAACGCTGTATGCGTGGCCGAACAAACAACGCATGCCCAACTTGCTGCTGGTTGGCCCGACCAACAACGGCAAGTCGATGATCATCGAAAAGTTCCGGCGCACGCATCCGGCCAGTTCTGACGCCGACCAGGAACACATCCCGGTGCTGGTCGTGCAGATGCCGTCCGAACCGTCGGTGATGCGCTTCTATGTCGCGCTGCTCGCCGCGATGGGTGCGCCACTGCGTCCGCGCCCACGGTTGCCGGAAATGGAGCAACTGGCGCTGGCACTGCTTCGCAAGGTCGGGGTGCGCATGCTGGTCATCGACGAGCTGCACAACGTCCTGGCCGGCAACAGCGTCAACCGTCGGGAATTTCTCAACCTGCTGCGTTTCCTCGGCAACGAGTTGCGCATCCCGCTGGTCGGGGTCGGCACGCGCGACGCCTACCTGGCGATCCGTTCGGATGACCAGTTGGAAAACCGCTTCGAGCCGATGATGCTGCCGGTGTGGGAGGACAACGACGATTGCTGTTCGCTGCTGGCCAGCTTCGCCGCCTCGCTCCCGCTGCGGCGATCCTCGCCGATTGCCACGGCGGACATGGCCCGTTACCTGCTCGCGGCGCAGCGAGGGCACCATCGGCGAGCTGGCGCACCTGCTGATGGCGGCGGCCATTGCCGCCGTGGAGAGCGGCGAGGAAGCGATCAACCACCGCACGCTCAGCATGGCCGATTACACCGGCCCCAGCGAGCGGCGACGCCAGTTCGAGCGGGAATTGATGTGAAGCCGGCACCACGCTGGCCGCTGCATCCCGCCCCGAAAGAAGGCGAGGCGCTGTCCTCATGGCTCAACCGCGTGGCCCTTTGCTATCACATGGAGGTGCCCGACCTACTGGAGCACGATCTTGGTCACGGCCACGTCGATGACCTAGACACCGTGCCACCACTCTCGCTGCTGGCGATGCTTTCCCAACGGAGCGGCATCGAGCTGGACCGGCTGCGCAGTATGAGCTTCGCCGGCTGGGTGCCTTGGCTACTGGACAGCCTTGATGATCAGATTCCAGACGCATTGGAAACCTATGCGTTTCAGCTCTCGGTGCTGCTGCCAAGACTCCGCCGTAAGACGCGATCCATCACGAGCTGGCGTGCCTGGCTCCCCAGCCAGCCGATACACCGCGCCTGTCCGCTCTGCCTGAACGATCCGGAGAACCAAGCCGTACTGCTCGTGTGGAAGCTGCCCCTGATGCTGAGCTGCCCGCTGCATGGCTGCTGGCTGGAATCCTATTGGGGCGTGCCAGGGCGTTTTCTCGGCTGGGAGAATGCCGATGCCGCCCCACGCACCGCCAGCGACCCGATTGCGGCGATGGACCGGCGCACCTGGCAGGCGCTGACCATGGGGTATGTGGAGCTGCCGCGCCGGCGCATCCACGCCGGATTGTGGTTTCGGCTGCTACGCACGCTGCTCGATGAGCTGAACACCCCACTTTCCGCGTGTGGAACCTGCGCGGGGTATCTCCGCCAAGTCTGGGAAAGCTGCGGGCATCCGCTGCGTGCTGGGCAAAGTCTGTGGCGACCGTATGAAACCCTGAACCCGGCAGTACGATTGCAGATGCTGGAGGCGGCGGCAACGGCAATCAACTTGATTGAGGTGAGGGACATAAGCCCGCCAGGCGAGCAGGCAAAGCTATTCTGGTCCGAGCCCCAAACCGGGTTCACCAGCGGCCTACCGACGAAAGCGCCGAAGCCAGAACCCATCAATCACTGGCAGCGTGCAGTCCAGGCCATCGACGAGGCCATCATTGAAGCGCGGCACAACCCCGAGACGGCACGCTCGCTGTTCGCGTTGGCTTCCTATGGTCGGCGCGACCCGGCTTCCTTGGAACAGTTGCGCGCCACCTTCGCGGAGGAAGGCATCCCTCCGGAATTTCTGTCACATTATGAGCCTGATGAACCCTTTGCATGTCTTAGACAAAATTACGGGTTAAGTGACAAATTTTGACGGCCAGAGCTTTCTGGCTCACACTGTCACATAATCGAACGTATATGTGACAGGTGCAAAATGTTGATCGGCTATATGCGGGTATCGAAAGCGGACGGCTCTCAAGCGACCGACTTGCAGCGCGACGCGCTGATTGCTGCCGGCGTTGATCCGGACCATCTCTACGAGGATCAAGCATCCGGCAAACGCGAGGATCGCCCCGGTCTGGTAAGCTGCCTCAAGGCGCTACGGCCAGGCGACACGCTGGCCGTGTGGAAACTGGATCGCCTCGGGCGCGACCTGCGGCACCTCATCAACACCGTGCACGACCTGACCGGACGCGGCATCGGCCTCAAGGTGCTGACCGGGCATGGCGCGGCCATCGACACCACGACCGCCGCCGGCAAGCTGGTCTTTGGCATCTTCGCGGCATTGGCCGAGTTCGAGCGCGAGCTGATTGCCGAGCGCACCGTGGCGGGTTTGGCGTCGGCACGGGCACGCGGCCGCAAAGGCGGTCGGCCTTTCAAGATGACGGCGGCCAAGTTGCGCCTGGCAATGGCGGCGATGGGTCAGCCGGAAACCAAGGTTGGCGATTTGTGCCAAGAACTCGGAATTACTCGGCAGACCCTGTACCGGCATATTTCACCCACCGGTCAGTTGCGTTCTGACGGAACGAAGTTGCTCAGTAAGGCTTGACCTTCAATCCATCATAACCTCCACCCATCGCCTGAAATAGTGCGGCACTATCAGCAAGCCGTTGCGCCTGCGCTGCGACCAAGGCAATGCTACTTTGTTGAGCCTGCTGCCTTGCAATCAGCAATTGCGTGTAGCTGGCTGCGCCAAGCGCATACTGACGCCCAGTGGATTCAAGGGAAGACTGTGCAGTTGAGTCTGCAAGCGCGAGTGAACTCAATGCCTGTGCATCGTGCTCCAGTGCGCTCAATGTGTCCGCCACGTTGCGCAGAGCGTCGAGCACAACGCCCTGATAATTTGCCGCTGCGGCATCCAATGCTGCCAGCGATGCCCGTTTTTCTGCGGGTAGTCCCGGATTGAATAGTGGCTGGGTCAACTGCCCCAGCACACTCCAAACAGCAGAGTTGCTGCCAAAAAGAGCCCCGGTTGTGAGTGCTTGCGAGCCAAGGTTTGCACTGAGGTTGATTTGAGGATACAGCTTGGCGATCGCCACCCCATATTCGGCATTCGCCGCGTGGAGCAATGCTTCTGCCGCCTGAATATCAGGCCGTCTGCGCACCAGATCAGAAGGCATCACAAGAGGCAATTCGGTGGGCAGTTTGAACTCGGCCAAAGTGAAATCGGGCACCTTCGCGTCACCAGGGGCCTGGCCGGAAAGCGTGGCCAGAAGATGCTCACTTTGTTGCAGTTGCTTGAGCAAAAGGGGTAGTCCAGAACGAGTTTGTTCGGTCTGCGTTTGCTGTGCAAGCAGCTCGTCCGGTGCTGCTTGACCAAGACGCACCCGCTTGCGGGTGACATTGATCTGCTCGTCCTGTGCTTCGACCATCGCTTTGGTGGCCGCAAGCTGACCCGCGAGTTTTGCTCGGACAATGGCGGTGGTGGTGATATTTGCCGCAAGGGTCAGTTGCGCGCCCGCCAGTTCATGGCTCCGGTAGTCCACACGAGCGGCCAGCGCTTCCAACGCACGACGATTCCCTCCAGCCAAGTCGAGGCGGTAATGCACGCCAACGCTGGCGTTGTAAAGACTGAACTCACGTGCATCGCCGGCCAGTCCGAGACCGCTGGGGCTCATCCGTTGGCGTTGCGCACCGATATTCGCATCGACTTGGGGGTAGCGCGTTGATCCCGCTTGCGCAGCATGAAGCTCCTGCGCCTGCAGCAGCGTCGATTTTGCAGAGGCTAACGTTGGACTGTTTTGTAAAGCCAGTGCAATCAGTGCATCGAGTCTGGATGACCCCAGGCTGTGCCACCATTCCAAACTGACCTCCCGACCGACCCGGAGGGTTTGCACCTCCCCCAAAAGGATTGCGGCCGAGGCGGTTTGCGCTGGCATGGTGGCAACGGTGTAATTAGATGTAGTCGGCGCTTCGGGGCGTTTGAAGTCAGGCCCGACCGCACAACCAGCCAACAAACCAACAAGTGCGAGAGATGTCAGGGCTCTGGCCGGCCATTGACTGGGTTTCGTGCATTGGCCTGTGCAAGTCAGGTCATCGGTTTTCATAAAAATGCTC
Source organism: Vitreoscilla filiformis (assembly GCF_002222655.1). Lineage (GTDB taxonomy): Bacteria > Pseudomonadota > Gammaproteobacteria > Burkholderiales > Burkholderiaceae_C > Ideonella > Ideonella filiformis. The sequence continues at coordinate 1,825,975 of NZ_CP022423.1, forward strand.
CATGAACGGCTTACGGAAGCTCTGATGACAACCGAGGCAGCTTTGTTGTACCTTCGAAAAAGCAGAGATAACGGCTAGACCATCACCACGCTTGGCTGCGTCGCCCATAGCAGTAGCAGATTCGTGCGTCTGCCCATCGTGGCTGCGAAACTTCCCAGCATCGGTTCCGAGCCAAGCAAGAATGCGCATTTTTTCCGCGACGGGAGGCTCTGCGTGGTTGGCAATCTTCGGAGCCAACTCGACAACCACCGCCCACTCTTCCTTGGAAATTGCGCCTGTAATGGCCTGCATGTCGCGGCCTAATTTGTCCATCACACCGCGTAGTGCCATCGGCTTTGCGGGTTTTTCCGTCTGCGCGCCGACAGGGGTGGCTGATATGGTCATCACCGTGAAAAGCACGGCGGAAATGACCAGGAACGGTTTTTTAGTGCTGTTCATGAGACCCCCTTCTTTTTTCAGCGACATCGATAACGAGTGGCGCAGTCATTCAAAACTGCGCCCTTCACCCGCTTCCTCGTGAGTGACGCCATCGCGGATATGGTAAATGCGCTTGAACGTCGGGATGATTTTTTCGTCGTGCGTGACGACGATGACGGCGGTTTCAAAACGCCGAGCCATGTCGTTGAGGATGCGGATGACAGACATCGCACGCACCGAATCCAGCGGTGCCGTTGGTTCATCAGCCAGGATCACTGGTGGTCGATTGACCAAGCCGCGAGCAATAGCCACGCGTTGCTGTTCTCCGCCTGAGAGTTGTGACGGCATGGCCTTGGCGCGGTGCTGCACATCCAGAGCGGTGAGCAGTTCGAGCGCGCGTTTTCGCGCATCGTCATTGCCGGCACCCGCGAGCATCGGCAAGAGCGCCACGTTATCGGTGACATCGAGAAACGGGATCAGGTACGGCGCTTGAAACACGAAACCGATCTTGTCGCGGCGCAAAGCCCGCAGGTCGCGCACTTTCCATTCATCGTCGAAAATCACCTCGTTTCCCAGCACCATGCGACCGGCGGTGGGGTCAATCACGGCTCCCAGGCACTTGAGCAACGTGCTCTTGCCGGAACCGGAAGGGCCGATCAGGCCAACCACCTCGCCCGGCGCAACCTGCATGTTCACGTTCTTCAAGGCGAGAACCGCAGTGTCTCTCTCTCCGTAACGCTTGCTCAAGCCTTCGATGTGAATGCCTTTTGCCGTCATGTTCAGCCTCCAATCGCTTCGGCCGGATCGACCTTCAGTGCCATACGGATGGCGACAACGCTGGCCAGCACACAAATAACCATCACCGCGAAGAAACCCAAGATTGAATCGATGGGCATCAGCAATACGTATTTGGGAAACAAGGGTGCAGCGAAGGTAGCCGTGATCTTGCCAACGACAAAACCGATGACCCCAAGTACCAACGCCTGCTGCAAGATCATTCCCGCAATGGTGCGGTTGCGTGTGCCGATGAGCTTGAGCACCGCGATTTCGCGAATTTTGTCCATGGTCAGGGTGTAGATGATGAATGCCACGATGGCGGCGCTGACCACAGCCAGAATCACCAGAAACATGGCGATTTGCTTGGCGGATGTGGCAATGAGTTTGCCTACCAAAATCTCTTCCATCTGTGCGCGGTCATAAACCGTGAGCCGCTTCCAGCGTCGTATCGGTTCGGCCACCTCCTGTGGAGAGTATTCGGGTTGGATACGAACCAGCACGGCATTCACCGAGTTGTTGCTGGTTTTGTGAGGCAATCACAGCATCGAGCAGACCGGGCACGCCGGGGCGGTTGAAAAACCGGATTGGCTTCGGTGCGGCGACGCTGCATCAGGATGGCATCGTTGTCTTTGAGGAATTGCGCTTCTTGCGCATCCTTGAGTGGGATAAACACCATCGGATCGCCACTGGAGGAAACCATGCGGCGGGTCAGGCCAACGACTGTGTAATGGTTGCGGCGAATCTTCACCTCATCGCCCAGCCGAAACCCTGTGGCGATGTCCGCTACCGCCTCATAGTGGCCACGCGTAATCTGGCGTCCCGCGACCAATTGAGGTGGCCAGCCTGATGTTCCCGGTTCGCCTGCCGCGATGCCCACGACCATGGCACGAACATCTTTTTCACCTCTTCCGACCTGCATGGTCAGGTAGGTCACATTGGCGGCCTCTGCCACGCCCGGCAGAGTGCGGATGCTGCGCCACAGGTCATCAGGGATGCTGGAAGACTCGGCATAAGGGCCCAGGGTGTCTTTCTGTACCACCCACAAGTTGGCACCACTGTTGTCCAGCAACACCTTACCGTCATCGACCATGCCGCGATACACACCCGCCATGGTCAGCGTGACGCCAATCAACAGGCCCAAGCCAATGCCCGTAAAGATGAATTTACCCCAGGCATGAAGGATGTCGCGTCCGGCCAGGCTGATCACGGTGAGACTCCTGGCAGACGATCGACGATGTTAATCCGACTCTTGGCGCTGAGTGTCTTTTCGCTGTAGAGCACGACCTGATCGCCAACGCTCAAGCCCTCAACTACCTGAACCAGGCCATCAAGACTGGAGCGGCCCAGCACGACCGGAGTGAAAGTCAAACCTCCTTCAACCAGCTTCCATACACCGCGTTTTCCATCGACTGTCCGAATTGCGGCATTGGAGATGGTCGGCGCGGCAGGCAATTCGCCCAGTTGCACAGTCACCTCCGCCAACTCACCCAATGGTGGAAGTGGTACTGGAGGCGCGTTGAAAACGATTTTTGCCAGGGTTTCCTCAGTCACTGCATCGGCGCGAGGCTCGATGCGCAATACGTGTCCCGCCACAGCCTGAGATCGCCGTGATCTCAGAACAATCTTGGCTGGAAGCCCTGTAGCCAGTCCCTCGGCACTGATTTGATCAAAGCGTGTATCAACCCACAGGCTTGCGGTGTCAATTACTTCGATTACCGCTTGCCCCGCCACCACCGTGGTGCCAGGGTCTGCATCGCGTGCTGCGACCAGTCCGGCAACCGGTGCCACTAACCTCAAGTTTCCGCGTTGAGCGCGGAGCGCTTCCAACTCTGCGCGCAGACGCGCGATATCTTCTCGCGAGGCGACCAATGCCGCGCTCGCCACAGCCAGTTCTTGCCGTTTGGTGACTACCGTTTCTTCGCTGGTGCCACGCACCGATAAAAGCTGCTCATAGCGTGTGGCCTGTGTCTGCGCGAAAGTTTCTTTGGCAGCAGCCTGTCGAAGTGCAGCTTCGGAACTCTTGATTGCAGCCTGCTGAGCGCTGATGCGATCGTCCAGGTCCACCGCATCCATTTCACCGAGCACTTGCCCTGCTTTAACGGTATCGCCGACATGCACATCCAAGCGTTTGACGCGCCCGGCAACGGTGGGGCCGATTTTGTAAGTAAAGCGCGCTTGCACTGTCCCTATACCAGCTAATGCTGGGGCAACGGAGCGGGACTCTACCGTGCTGACAGTAGCTGCAACAGGAGCCAACGGCCCTGAACGCAAAGCAACATAGATGAAAAGCAGTAGAAGTGGAATGATGACGGCGACCAGGGCCAATGTGCGGCGTTGTAGACGTGGAAATTTCATGACGCACTCCCAATGCCACGACGATAGATTGCAAAAACACCAGAGGCATCGCGACGGATGCGAGCGGCGTCACCCGCGATGAGCGACTGCATCACCAAGCCCTGGATGGAGCCGATGAACGATACCGAGGCAGCCTCGATATCGAGGCTGGCATTAAGCTCGCCTATCGCCTTGCCCCTCTCCAGCAGATGGCGCAAGCGTTCTCCGTACCGCTGAATCAAGGTCTGAACCATCCTTTTAGGGAGTGTTTCTCCGGGCCGCTGCAACTCTCCGAAGAGCATCCGTGGCACGCCTGGATGCTCGGAAACGAAGTCGATATGAGCCATGAAGACCGCTTCCAGCGCGGCAAGAGGAGAAGTGATGTTCTGGGCCGCCTTGTCTACTCGGGAAAGAAGACGCTCAGCTACCCACGTCATCACTGCTTCGAGAATGGCATCCTTGGTGGGGAAATGCCGGAACAGCGCGCCTTGGGTCAGGCCCATGCGCTGCGCGATCGCCGTGGTGGTGATGTCGCTGGGATTCTGCTCAGCCGCCAGGTTGATCACCGCCTCTACGGTGGCCGCTCGCCGTTCATCAGCCGGAAGGTGCTTAGGGTGTTCGCTCATCGCCAATCCAAAAGAAAGTAATTTATTACTATCTTATCAGGTTGTGCGATGAGAGCAAGGCCCTATCTGACAGCACCCAATGAAATCAACGCCAAGCTCGATCCTGGCCGAGGTACTCGGCTTGGCCGGTGGAGACCCTACAGGCAGGCTTAGCTCGTACTGAATTTGGCCAGTTTTTTTCTTTCACCGGCATAGTGCAATCGGCTTCTGATGTTTGGTGCGGTCGTCTTCTGAAAATGACAGCTCTGTTGAGGAGATTCAGAGCCTGTCTGACTTGTTCGATGGTCTATTTAAAACCGTGAACATCGTTGTGTATCTGCGGCGTCAAGACCGTTTGGCCGTGAGTTTGTACAGCACCGCACTGCGGGTGGGTTGGACGCACAGCAACGTTTTGCCCAAGGCGGGTGCTGCACGATCGCATTACTATAATTTTCAACAATTGCTCGAACGCTGGTCGAGCGTCTTTGGTGAAGACCACGTGACCGTTCGCCTGTTTGAGCGTGCTCAATTTGCAAGCGGCAGTTTGTATGCGGATTTTTTACAGGCCTGTGGTTGGCCTGAATTGGTGGGGCAACTCGAAGAGTCTCCTGCGCACAATGAGGCTTTGTCGACGGTGGGGGCGTTGGCCTTGCTGGCCATTAACCAGGCCGTTGCCCGTTTCGTGGGCGAGGAAGAGCGCGTTGTGGGGCGGCGGGTGAGACTAGAGATGGCCGATAGGCTGACGCAGCGTTATCCAAGCGGAAAACCCACGATCACCAAGGCGCAAGCACAAAGCTTTTTGGCTGCTTTCACGGCTTCAAATGCCGAAGTTGAGCGGCGCTGGTTTGGTGGACAGCCGGTTTTTGGTACAGATTTCAGTGATTACCCCGATGAATTGGAAACGGTCAGTTTGCCTTGGGATGTGCTAACGACCGTATCTGAAACGGTGGTTCGTTATATTTTGGAAGTTCAGGCCAAAAAACAAGAAACAATTCAACCGGCTTTGCTGAGAATTGCTCAGCAACAGGCCTCGGCGGACAGCACCCTGCGCCAAGTCGCTCGGGTGCTGGACACAGTTGAGCCCCGGCTGGCCACACGGCTGTCACGCATTGCGGTGCAGATCAAGGGTCGTCCCGGGATCGACAACTGATTCAGTGGTGGTGATGGCCGTGACCACACCCCGGCCCATGCACATGGGGCGCTGGGGCCGCCACCACAGCCACCCCGATGGCTTTACCGCGCGTGGGCGTTGGTGCTGTGGTTGGGGGGTGATCATGTCCATGGTGGTTGTGTGAGCCTGCGCTGTAGGCCCCCCCTTCGGGTTCAAACGGCGCTTGCGTTTCAGTGACGATCAGGTGCATCTGGCGCAGCATATCGGCCAACACATGGTCGGGTTCGAGCGTCAGGCGGTCGGGTGCCAGCGCCAGCGGCACGTGGCGGTTGCCCAGATGGTAGGCGGCGCGCACCAAGTCAAATGGGCTGCCGTGCTCGGCGCAGGGGCGCACTTCCAGCACGGGTTGAGGTGCGGCTTTCACCACGATGAGCGTGCCGTCCTCGGCCACCAGCACATCCCCTCCACGCACCACAGTGCCGCGTGACAGGAACACGCCCACATGGCGCCCCGTGGAATCGGTGGCATCAAAGCGGCTTTTTTGGCGCACATCCCAATCCAGTTCGACGGTGGCGGCGCGCTTCAGCAGCACAGCGGCCAAGCCATGGCCGTGCGGGATGATTTTTTGGATGGTGAGCATTGGGTCGGGTGTGGTTGTTCGGGTTAAGAGGCTATTGAGAAGTGAGTAACGTTGGATTTATTAGTAGCGATCTGGCCTGTGTTGGATTTTTCTCAGAGTAGCTTATTATTGCACTGAGTAGTTTTTGGGTTGCCTTGTTGTTGGTGGCATAAAGGGTGACCCGAGTGCCACCAACAGAGACAGGGGGGCTCTGTAACACCATCTGAGCAACTGGAATCCAGCCGGCGGGTAGGTGATGAAACCATGAGTCGTACACGAATGCAAACTCGGTTTGATGGCGTGTCATCAAGGCTTCAATCCACAAATCGTTGGGGGCCCTGCTTTTTCGCGCATTGAGTGCTTCAATCGAACCTAATCCCCATAGATCCAACACAGGTTGTTGACTGTGTAAAGCAACCAAGCCCAAGTCATTGACGGCGATGGGGGCATTGAGTTCGCGCGCGATTAGGCTCATTTGCCATTGTTGTTCCCAAATGTTTTTCATGGCGCCTGGTGTTAGTTGTGTACAAACCCACAGGGGGCTCGCCATGATAAAAATAATTCCCAGCAAAAGTGCTTTTGTGAGTTGGTTGAGCCATTGAGTGGTGCCGAAGGTAATGATGACTTGATAAAGGAGTGCGTAGTTTTCGTAACGTCCAAACCAACCAAATTGGCCGAATATCATATGTAAGATGGCGGGGAGGATAATAACCAAGCTGCCCCAACTCCACTTCTTTTGATAGAAGGCCAGGCATGCATTAATGGAAGTCAAAACCAGTAACAGTTGGCCTGTCAGATTAAATGATTGGTGGTGGGCATTGGCGATAGCCCCCTCTAGTATTTCTAAATCGGGTGTGGAATCGAACAGGCCTCCTGTTTTCGACAGGATGGATGATGGCATCCACCCTAGGTTGACGGAATGCAGCCAGATTGAAAATATTGCGAGTCCTCCTAACGATATTAGGAGGCTAAAAATGGCAGCGCTAAGGGTGTTTTTGGAGTCGTTAGGGGCGGACGTGCCTTGAGAGAATTGCCAAGCGATCCAAGTCAATGTTGGTAAGGTGATTGCTAGGCCTTCATATCGAACCCAGGGTAACAAAGTAATGCTCAGCCAAAAATACCAACTATAGCGCGCCTTGATCAGTGAGCTAGCGATAACTGCGGCCATTAACAGTTGTAGTGAATGTTCCATGCCTGTAAATGCAACACCCCATATGTTCAAGCCGAACATGATGAGGGTTGTTTGAAGGGTGGCAATTCCCCATGGGTGTATGGATTTTAAAAAATTCCATATAAATAAACCGGTGGCGACAGTGCATCCCCAGTTAATGATCAGTGGGACTGTATCAAAATAATCACCTAACCATGCCCAAGGTGCTAGTAGAAATGGCCACAATAAACTTGATGAGGGAGCGCTATAGCTGCCTGGGTTGATTCCATAGTGCCCGTTTGCAATCTGTTTAGCGAGTGCTAAGTGAATGTACGGATCGTCGAGACTGTATATGACTCTACCAGCGATGAGCCAACTCATCATCAGTAAGATGACCAAGGGTGTACTTAATAGTACGCCTGCCATGATATATCTTGATGCGAAATGAGTGAAGAACTTTTGTTTTGAAGAGAAAATCATAATGGACATTGATGATAGTTTTGTAGCACTTGTATCAGTGGCTTGTTGAAATTTATCTAACAGTTGACCACGCTATCACATCACAGAGGAGGGTGACGAGAGCAGGTGAGCTCGACGGTCTGGGGACGGAGCGCACCTGTTCTTGCGGCAGCAGTGTACTTTCGTAAAAATCAGAACAAGAAATAGCGCTGCGCCATCGGCAACTCGGTGGCCGGCTCACACGTCAACAACTGACCATCGGCGCGCACGCTGTAGGTTTGCGCGTCGATTTCCATCGTCGGGGTGTAGTGGTTGTGAACCATGTCGGCCTTTTTCACGCTGCGGCAGCCCTTCACGGCGGCCAAGCGCTTGTGCAGGCCGTAGCTTTCCGCCGTGCCGTTGCCCAGGGCGGCTTGGCTCACAAAGGTGAGTGAACCGCGTGCCAGCGCCCCGCCAAAGGCGCCGAATTGCGATCGGTAATGCACCGGCTGGGGCGTCGGGATGCTGGCATTCGGGTCACCCATCGCTGCCATGGCGATGAAACCCCCCTTCATCACCAAGCTGGGTTTGACGCCAAAGAAAGCCGGTTTCCAAAACACCAAGTCCGCCCACTTGCCGACTTCCACCGAACCCACTTCGTGGCTCACGCCATGCGCCAGCGCCGGGTTGATGCTGAGTTTGGCGATGTAGCGCTTCAAGCGGGTGTTGTCGTTGCGCGAGGAGGTTTCAGCGGCGGACGCTCCCTCTCCCCTCGCGGGAGAGGGCTGGGGAGAGGGGGCGAGCCAGCCGCGCTGGCCCTTCATCTTGTGCGCCGTCTGCCAGCAGCGGATGATGACTTCACCCACGCGGCCCATCGCCTGGCTGTCTGAACTGAACATGCTGATGGCACCCAGGTCATGCAGGATGTCCTCGGCGGCAATGGTTTCGCGGCGGATGCGGCTTTCGGCAAAGGCCAAATCTTCGGCAATGCCCGCGTCCAGGTGGTGGCACACCATGAGCATGTCGAGGTGCTCATCCAGCGTGTTCACGGTGAAGGGCCGCGTCGGGTTGGTGGAGCTGGGCAGCACGTTGGCCTCACCCACCACACGCATGATGTCCGGTGCGTGGCCACCGCCCGCGCCTTCGGTGTGGAAGCTGTGAATGGTGCGGCCCTTGAAGGCGGCAATCGTGTCCTCCACAAAACCCGATTCGTTCAGCGTGTCGGTGTGGATCGCCACCTGCACATCGGTTTCTTCGGCCACGCTCAGGCAGCAGTCGATGGCCGCCGGCGTGGTGCCCCAGTCTTCGTGCAGCTTCAGGCCGATGGCACCGGCTTCCACCTGCTGGCGCAGCGCCTCGGGTCGGCTGGCGTTGCCTTTGCCGAGGAAACCCAGATTCATCGGGAAAGCGTCCGCCGCTTCCAACATGCGACGGAGGTTCTCCGGCCCTGGCGTGCAGGTGGTGGCAAACGTGCCCGTGGCCGGGCCGGTGCCGCCGCCGATCATGGTGGTCACGCCGCTGCTCAGGGCTTCTTCAATCTGTTGCGGGCAGATGAAGTGAATGTGCGTGTCGATGGCCCCCGCCGTCACGATCATCCCTTCAGCCGCGATGATCTCGGTGCCGGGGCCGATGACGATGTCCACGCCCGGCTGCACATCCGGGTTGCCCGCTTTGCCGATGGCGACGATGCGCGAGCCTTTGAGGCCAATGTCTGCCTTGACGATGCCCCAATGGTCGAGGATCACCGCGTTGGTGATGACGCAATCGCACGCCTCATGCGCCCCGGGGCCGTTCACCACTTGGCTTTGGCCCATGCCGTCGCGGATGGTCTTGCCGCCGCCGAACTTCACTTCTTCGCCGTAGCCGCCGGCGCGCAGCGTGAAGTCCTGTTCGACTTCCAGAATCAGGTTCGTATCGGCCAGGCGCAGCCGGTCGCCCACGGTGGGGCCGAACATTTCGGCGTAGGCGCGTTTTCCTATCGTTGCCATGTTGTGTGTCTCCCTCAGAGCTTGCCTTGCACCAGGCCGCGAAAACCGTACACGGTGCGCTCGCCGGCCAAGTCCACCAATTCGACGGTGCGTTGCTGCCCCGGCTCAAAACGCACCGCCGTGCCGCTGGCGATGTTCAGACGCATGCCGCGTGCAGCGTCGCGGTCAAAGCGCAGGCCGGCGTTGGTTTCGGCAAAGTGATAGTGCGAACCCACCTGAATGGGGCGGTCGCTGGCGTTTTGCACCACCAAGGTGAGCGTGCGCCGGTTGGGGTTGAGGGCGATCTCGCCCTCGTCGGTGAAAAGTTCGCCGGGAATCATGGGGCCGCTCCGATCATGCAATGGGTTGGTGCACGGTCACCAATTTGGTGCCATCGGGGAAGGTGGCTTCGACCTGGATCTCGGGGATCATCTCGGCGATGCCGTCCATCACCTGCTCGCGGGTGAGCACGGTTTTGCCCTCGCTCATGAGCTGGGCCACGGTTTTGCCGTCGCGCGCGCCTTCCATGATGGCGGCGGTGATCAGCGCCACCGATTCCGGGTAATTGAGCTTGAGGCCACGCGCCAAACGCCGTTCGGCGAGCAAGGCGGCGGTGAAGATGAGCAGCTTGTCTTTTTCGCGGGGGGTGAGTTCCATCCGGGTCTCCAGCATGAACGGGCCAGTATCGAGCAAGCCAAGTGCCATGGCTCAACCTGAGCGCAGCGTCACTCGATTACAAAGCGGTTTCCAAGGCAAGATGGATGGAATGAAAACCGCATGCTGCGCGGTGGTTCTTCTGAGAAAGTGGATTTGTTGTGGCTGTTCTTCCTGATTCCCTGACGCCGTTGGCTTGGTGGCGCGGCGCCGTCATCTACCAGATCTACCCGCGCAGTTTTGCCGATGCCAATGGCGATGGCATCGGCGATCTGCCCGGCATCACCGCCCGGTTGGATCACGTCGCCCGGCTGGGGGCCGACGCGATCTGGATTTCGCCCTTCTTCAAAAGCCCGATGCAAGATTTCGGCTACGACGTGGCCGATTACCGCGATGTCGATCCGATCTTCGGCACGCTGGCGGACTTCGACGCACTGCTGGCCCGTGCCCACGCGCTGGGCCTCAAGGTCATCATCGACCAAGTGCTGTCGCACACCTCGGATCAGCACGCTTGGTTCGTCGAAAGCCGCACCAGCCGCGACAACCCGAAGGCCGATTGGTACGTCTGGGCCGACCCGAAACCGGATGGCACGCCGCCCACCAACTGGCTGAGTGTGTTCGGCGGCAGTGCCTGGCAGTGGGACAGCCGGCGGCGTCAGTACTACCTGCACAGCTTCCTCACCAGCCAACCGGATCTGAATTTCCACAATGAGGCGGTGCGCGCTGCGTTGCTGGGTGAGGTGCGTTACTGGTGCGAACGCGGCGTGGATGGCTTCCGCTTTGACGCTTGCAACCACCAGTTTCACGACGCGGCGCTGCGTGACAACCCACCCGCGCAAACGGAGGAACAGCGCAGCGTCAGCACGGTGCGTCCGGACAACCCTTACGCCATGCAGCGCCATCTCTACGACAAGAGCCAGCCGGACAACCTGGCGTTTCTGGAAGACCTGCGCGCCGTGCTGGATGAGTTCGGTGCCGCCAGCGTCGGCGAAGTGGGCGACGAAAACGCGCCGCCACTCATGGCCGCTTACACCGAGGAAGGCCGGCGTTTGCACATGGCCTACAGCTTCGCGCTGTTGACGCGGGACGGCTCGGCGGCGCACCTGCGCGCCCAGGTCGAGGCGCTGGAAGGCGAGCTGGATCGCACTGGCGGCTGGGGTTGCTGGGCGCTGTCGAACCACGATGTGCCGCGCATCGCCAGCCGCTGGGCGGTGAATGGCGAGCGCGACGAACGCCAAGTGCGCCAACTGCTGGCACTGTTGTTGACCTTGCGCGGCAGTGTCAGCCTCTACCAAGGTGAAGAGCTCGGCCTGCCCGAAGCCGACGTGCCGTTCGAGTTGCTGCAAGACCCCTACGGCAAAGCCTTTTGGCCCGAGTTCAAGGGCCGCGATGGGTGCCGCACGCCCATGCCTTGGCATGCGCAGGCGCCGCAAGCGGGTTTCAACGCGAACGGTGCGGCGCCGTGGCTGCCACTGGGTGAAGGTCACGCCGCGCTGGCGGTGGATGTGCAGGAAGCCAACCCTTTCAGCACCTTGGCGTGGGCGCGGCAGTTGTTGACTTGGCGCCGCGCCGAGCCGCGTTTGCGCGTGGGTGAAATCTGCTTCCACGACGCGCCTGAGCCGTTGCTGGTGTTTGAGCGTCGGCGCTCCGAAGGCGGGCCGGCCTTGGTGCTGGCGTTCAACCTGGGCGCCGAGCCGATGCGTTTCACCTGGCCGGACACGGTGCCCGACCTCGTGCCCCTGAGCAGCGCCGCGCCGCTGCCCGCCCCCGCCGACTGGGGCCGTGAGTTGACGCTGCCGCCCTTTGGCATCGCCCTGGCGGCCACCGATGACGTTTGAGGCCCGCTTGTTTGAACCGTCTGGAGTGTGTGCTGTGACCTTTCCCGAAGCTGCCGATGGGCGTGCTGCGCCAGGCGCCAAGTCTGCCGAGGCGTTTGTGTCTCACCTGCGTGAGAGTGATGTTTGGCTGTTGGGCGAGGGCACCCATCTGCGCCCTTACGAGGTGCTGGGTGCGCATCCGCTGGTGGTTGGCGAGGGGGCACAGGCCGTGAGCGGTGTGCGCTTTGCGGTGTGGGCACCGTCGGCCCAGCGGGTGGCGGTGGTGGGGGATTTCAACGGCTGGGAGAGCCACGCTCACGCCATGCATTTGCACGCAGGTTGCGGGGTGTGGGAGCTTTTCATCCCACAACTGGGCGAGGGCGCACGCTACAAATTCGAGGTGCTGGGCTGGGACGGCGTGCTGCGCCTCAAGGCCGACCCCTACGCCAACCAAGGCGAACTGCGCCCGGCCACTGCCTCGGTGGTGCGTCGTTTGCCCGCTGGCGTGGCTCGTTCCCCCGAACGCCAGCGTGCCAATGCGCTGGATGCACCGATCAGCATCTATGAAGTTCACGTCGGGGCTTGGCGGCGTCGGCCCGATGGCACCTGGCTGACGTGGCCGGAGCTGGCCGAACAGCTCATTCCCTACGCGCAGGATTTGGGGTTCACGCACCTGGAACTGCTGCCGGTGCAGGAGTTTCCGTTCGACGGTTCCTGGGGCTACCAGCCGACCGGCCTGTATGCGCCCACGGTGCGCCACGGTTCACCTGAAGAATTCAAAGCGTTTGTGGAGGCCGCCCACGCCGCCGGGCTGGGCGTGATTTTGGATTGGGTGCCAGCGCACTTCCCCAGCGACGAACACGGCCTGGCGAAGTTCGACGGCACGCACCTCTACGAACACGCCGACCCCCGCGAGGGCTATCACCCGGACTGGAACACCCTCATCTACAACTATGGCCGCACCGAGGTGCGCAACTTCCTCATCGGCAATGCGCTGTATTGGATCGAGCGCTTCGGCGTGGACGGGCTGCGCGTGGACGCGGTGGCCTCCATGCTCTACCGCGATTACAGCCGTGGCCACGGCCAATGGCTGCCCAACCGTTTGGGTGGGCGCGAGAACCTGGAGGCCATCGAATTCCTGCGGCGCTTGAACCGGACGATTGGCATCGAGCGGCCTGAAGCGATCATGATCGCGGAGGAATCGACCTCGTTTCCTGGCACCACGCGCCCGCCGTCGGACGACTGCCAGAGCGGCGGCTTGGGCTTCCACTACAAGTGGAACATGGGCTGGATGAACGACACGCTGCGCTACATGGCGCGCCCGCCCATTCACCGCCGTTGGCATCAGGATGAGATGCGTTTCTCGCTGATGTACGCCTTCAACGACAACTTCGTGCTGCCGATCTCGCACGATGAAGTGGTTCACGGCAAAGGCTCGATGCTGCGCAAGATGCCCAGCGACGGCCTGCCCGGCGAATGGCAACGCTTTGCCAACCTGCGGGCTTACTACGGTTACATGTGGGGCCATCCGGGCAAGAAACTGCTGTTCATGGGCTGCGAGTTCGCGCAGTGGGACGAGTGGTGCGAGCAGCGCCCGCTGTACTGGCAGCATGTGAACGAGCCGGCACACGCCGGGGTGCAGCGTTTGGTGCGCGATCTGAACCGGGTGCTGCGGCATTTCCCGGCGCTGTTTGAGTTGGATGTGGCGTCGCAGGGCTTCCGCTGGATTCGCCATGACGATGTGGATCATTCCGTGCTGGCGTTTGAGCGTCGGGCGGCGGATGGTTCGCGGGTGGTGGTGGTGAGCCACTTCACGCCGGAAGTGCGTTCGGGCTATCGGCTGGGCTTGCCGCTGGCGGGGCGGTGGCGCGAGGTCATCAACACCGATTTGGCGATTTATGGCGGCTCAGGCGTGAGTGCGGGCGAGGTGGAAACGGAAGCGGTGGCGTGTGATGGACAGGCGCAGTCGGCGCTGTTGACGTTGCCGCCGTTGGCGACGGTGATGTGGGTGTGTGAGCCCTCACCCCAACCCCTCTCCCACGAGGGGAGAGGGGCTTCAAGCCCCGATGACTTGGCTCCCTCTCCCCTCGCGGGAGAGGGCTGGGGAGAGGGCAACGAACCGCATCAACCGACTGAGGTGGACGATGCCCAAACGCCCCTCGCCTGATCTGCGCGCCCCGCTGCCGCCGGGCGACGCCTTGCACCTCGGTGCCACCTTTTGCCCCGAAGGTGGCGGCGGGGTGAACTTCGCGGTCTGGGCACCGGAAGCCTCACAGATGTGGCTGTGCCTGTTCGATGCCGACGGCTCGCACGAGGTGGCCCGCCATCGCCTCGTCCATTGCCAGGATGGGGTGTGTGGCACGGCTGGCTGGCCGGCGCTCGGCCCGGTTGGGTGTACGGCTGGCGGGCCCACGGCCCTTGGGTGCCGGCGCAAGGGCTGCGCTTCAACCCGCAGCGCGTGTTGCTCGACCCCTACGCGCACGAAGTCGTCGGGCGTTACGCGGGGGATTTGAGCCGCCATCTTGGGCACGATCCGCTCGACCCCGATCGGCCCCATCCGCAGGACAACGCCCCGCTGGCGCTCAAAGCCCGGGTGGTGGCGCCGGAGCCGGCGTCGCCGCCGCGTCGAACCCCGTTGCCAACGCCTGAGCAGCGCGTGGTGGCCGAAGTTCACGTGAAATCGGCGACGATGTTGCATCCCGGCATCCCCAAGGCGCTGCGCGGCACGTATGCGGGGCTGGCGCATCCGGTGATGATCGACCATTGGCGCCGCCTGGGCGTGACCACGCTGGAACTGCTGCCCGTGCAGATGCGCGCCGACGAAGCCCGCTTGCAAGCGCAAGGGCTGGCGAACCATTGGGGTTATTCGACGCTGGCTTACTTCGCCGCCGAACCGCGTTACGCCCGCGCCGCCAGCGGTTCGCACGCCGCCCACGCGACGCCAGGCGGCTCGCACAACCCGGCGGCGTTTTCGGCGCACCAAGCGGCGCACGCCGGGGCTGAGCTGCGCCACGCCATCGCCACGCTGCGCGACGCGGGCTTTGAGGTGTGGTTGGATGTGGTCTTCAACCACACCGCCGAAACCGACGAACTCGGGCCAACGCTTAGTTTTCGTGGCCTGGCCAATCGCCATTGGTATCGGCTCGACCCGGAGGACGCGGCGCTGTACGTCAACTGGGCCGGCTGCGGCAACACGCTCAACCTGGCCGAACCGATGGTGCTGCGCTTCGTCATGGACGTACTGCGCCATTGGGTGACGCACTACGGCATCGACGGTTTTCGCTTCGATCTGGCCACCGCGTTGGCACGGGGCGGGGCGGGTGAGTTTGAAGCCGGCGCGGCCTTCTTCGCGGCGTTGCAGGCCGATCCGGTGTTGCGCCGCGTCACCTGGGTGGCGGAGCCGTGGGATTTGGGGCCGGGCGGTTATCGGGCCGGTGAGTTCCCCGCCGGTTGGCTGGAATGGAACGACCGCTGCCGCGACGCCCTGCGCGCTTACTGGCTGCGCCCGCAGGACGAACGCGCCCGCCGCGCCGAGTTGGCCACGCGCTTGGCGGGTTCCAGCGACCGCTTCAACGTCGATCCACGCCGGCCCCGTTCGCCGCTGGCGAGTTTGAACTACGTCACCTCGCACGATGGGTTCACGCTGCGCGATGTGGTCAGCTACAACCAGCGCCACAACCACGCCAACGGCGAGCACAACCAAGACGGTCACGCCGACAACCTGAGCTGGAACGGTGGCCTCGAAGGCCCGACCGACGATGCCGGCGTGCAAGCGCGCCGCCAACGCCTGCAACGCGCCTTGCTGGCGACGCTGCTGCTCTGCCGAGGCACGCCGATGCTGCTGGGCGGTGATGACATCGGTCACAGCCAGCGCGGCAACAACAACGCTTATTGCCAGGACACGCCGTTGAGCTGGTGGCACTGGGCCGAGGCCGACGCGGCATTGAGCGCCTACGTGGCACGCTTGATCGGCCTGCGCCGCAGCGTGCGGGCCTTGCACGCACCGCATTGGTTGCGGGGCAGCGCCCAAGCGCCGGACAGCGTGCCCGATGTGCGCTGGGCCACCCCCGATGGCCGCGAGTTATCGCCTGCCGATTGGCACCACCCGCACGAGCGCGCCTTGCGCGTCCACCTCGTACCGTCGGCGCAGGACGATGCGCAGGCCGAGGACGCGCTCCTCTTCCTCAACCCCGGTGACACCGACCTGCCCGCCGAACTGCCGCCCCCGGCACGCACCCGGCAGTGGTGGTGCCGCTTGGACAGCACCCAGCCACGTGGCGAGCCGCTTCAAACGCCGCCCGTGGCCGCTGGCACCTTCTGTTTGCCGGCACGCAGCGTGCAAGTGTGGTGCGGCTGGCCTCCTGCTGCCCCCGAATTCCGCCCCTGACAACAACCATCGCTCTCAGTTTTCCGGAGACCTGTCATGAACATCAAGGACATCGCGCACACCCGTTCTCTCACCCGTCGCACCTTAGCCCTGGTGCTGGCCGGTGGTCGAGGCTCGCGCCTCATGGGCCTCACCGACCGCCGCGCCAAGCCCGCCGTTCACTTCGGCGGCAAATTCCGCATCATTGACTTCGCGCTGTCCAACTGCGTCAACTCCGGGCTGCGCAAGATCGGCGTCATTACCCAATACAAGTCGCACTCGCTGCTGCGCCACCTGCAACGCGGCTGGAGTTTCATGCGCAACGAGATGGGCGAGTTCGTCGATCTGCTGCCCGCGCAGCAGCGTGTCACCGAAGAACACTGGTATCGCGGCACAGCGGACGCCATCTGGCAGAACATGGACATCATCCGCAACTCTGCGCCGCCGGAGTACATCCTCATTCTCGCGGGCGATCACATTTACAAAATGGATTATTCGGTGATGCTGGCCGACCACGTCGAAAGTGGTCGGGGCGTGACGGTGGGATGCATCGAAGTCCCACGCGAGGAAGCGAAGGGCTTCGGCGTCATGGCCATTGATGAGCAGCGCCAAATCGTTGATTTTGTGGAGAAGCCCGCCGATCCGCCTGCGATGCCGGGCGATCCCTCGCGTTCGCTGGCCAGCATGGGCATTTACATCTTCACCGCCGAGTACCTTTACCGGCTGTTGGAGGACGATGCCGCCAACCCCCACTCCAGCCACGACTTTGGCAAGGACTTGATCCCACGTGCCGTGTCCGAAGGCCAAGCGCACGCGCACCCGTTTTCCATGTCGGCGATTGCCAACCCGCCGCACGGTTCCTACTGGCGCGACGTGGGCACGGTCGAAGCGTACTGGGCCGCCAACCTCGATTTGGCCAGCACCACGCCCGAGCTGAACATGTACGACCGCGATTGGCCCATCTGGACGTACCAAGAACAACTGCCGCCCGCCAAGTTCGTGCATGACGAAGGCCACCGCGTGGGCCATGCCATCAACAGTTTGGTGTCGGGCGGGTGCATCGTCTCGGGCGCGACGGTGCGCGATTCGGTGTTGTTCTCCAACGTGCGAGTCCACTCGTACAGCAGGGTTGAACGTGCGGTGGTGCTGCCTGAGGTAGAAATTGGTAAGGGTTGCCGCATCAAAAATGTGGTGATCGACCGGCGCTGCACCCTGCCCGAAGGTTTGGTGATCGGTGAAGACCCCGAGCTGGACGCCAAGCGCTTCTACCGCAGCCCCAACGGTGTGGTGTTGGTGACACGCGGCATGCTGCGCAACCTTGGCGCTGTGTGATGCCGGTGCGGACGTTGCTTGTTTTTTTGCTTGAGTTTTCTTGAGGATCGTTCCGATGCAAGTTCTCCAGGTCTGTGCCGAGATCTTCCCGCTGCTCAAGACGGGCGGTTTGGCCGATGTGGCCGGGGCGTTGCCGTCGGCGCTGGCGGCGGCTGGGGCGCCCACTCGCGTGTTGCTGCCGGGGTTTGAGGCGCTGTTGGCCGGGTTGGAGAACCCCGTCCGTGTGGCCGATCTGCCCGCCCGGGCGGGCGTGCCGGCGGCGACGTTGCTCTATGGCACCCTGCCCGCCCTGGGCGGTGTGCCCGCCTACGTGGTGGACGCGCCAGAGCTGTACCGTCGCCCCGGCGGCCCCTACGCCGACGCCCAGCAACGCCCCTACGCCGACAACCACTTGCGTTTCGCTCGCCTTGCCTGGGCGGCGTCCGAGCTGGCGCACGGCCTCGATGCCTGGTGGCGCCCCGAACTGGTGCATGCGCACGACTGGCACGCCGGCCTGGCGCCGGCCTGTCTCAAAGCCACGCAGGCGCCGGTGGCCAGCGTGTTCACCATCCACAACTTGGCTTACCAAGGGACGTTCGCGGCGCATCACTTTGATGAGCTGGGTTTGCCGGGTTCCTTCTTCGGCGTGCAGGGGGTGGAGGCTTGGGGCCAGCTCAACTTCATGAAGGCCGGCCTGTACTTCGCCGACCGCATCACCACGGTCAGCCCGACCTATGCCCGTGAAATCCAGGGCGAAGAGCAGGGCATGGGCCTGCACGGCTTGCTGTGCGACCGGAGCTGGGCGCTGTCCGGCGTGCTCAATGGTGTCGATCCGGCGGTATGGAGCCCGGCGCGTGATGCGCTCATCGCCCAGCCGTACGACGCCCACAAGCTCACCGGCAAGCGCCGCTGCAAAGCGGCCTTGCAGGCGCAGATGGGTTTGAAGGCCATCCCGGACGCGCCGTTGTTCGTCGTCATCAGCCGCTTGACCGAGCAAAAGGGCTTGCATCTGGTGCAAGCCGTCGTGCCGACGCTGGTGGCACGCGGCGCCCAGTTTGCCCTGTTGGGCAGCGGGGACGCGGGCATGGAAGCTGCCTTCCGCGAGCTGGCGGCGCGCTGGCCGGCTTCGGTGGCGGTGCGCATCGGTTACGACGAAGCGTTGGCGCACCAATTGGTGGCTGGGGGCGACGTCATCATGGTGCCTTCCCGCTTTGAACCTTGTGGACTCACCCAGCTTTACGGCCTGGCTTATGGCACCTTGCCGCTGGTGCGGCGCGTCGGTGGCTTGGCCGACACCGTCACCGACACCTCGTTCGAGGCGCTGGAAGAAGGCCGCGCCACCGGTTTTGTGTTCGATGAATTCAGCGTCCCGGCGTTGGAGGTGGCGGTGCGCCGCGCCTTGGCGCTCTACCGCCGCCGGGCCGATTGGCAGACCGTGCAGCACCTCGCCATGGCCTGTCGCCACGACTGGGGCGTGGCCGCCCAGCGTTACGTGGACATTTACCGCGCTGCCCTCGGACGCTGATCGTTTTGTTGTTGTCACTCCCACGCGCCGGCGCCACGAGCCTCGGCGTGGTGGGCCTGTTTTTCTCTAGCCACGAGCCTTTGCACGATGGACCTCACCCAGTTTGAACATGAATACGACCCGTTGGCCATCGATGTTGCAGCGCTGAAGCGCAACATCGCCAACAAGTTGATGTACCAAGTCGGCAAAGACCCGATTTCAGCCCGCCCAGCCGACTGGCTGCACGCCGCCGCTTACGCGGTGCGCGACCACTTGGTGGGCCGCTGGATGAAGACCACGCGGGCCCAGTATGCGCAGGACGTGAAACGCGTCTACTACCTCTCGATGGAGTTTTTGATTGGCCGCGCTTTCGGCAACGCGGTGCTGGCGCTGGAGCTGATGCCCACGCTGCGCCAAGCGCTGCAAGAGCTGGACGTCGATGTGGACGCGCTGTTCGACCTCGAACCCGATGCCGCGTTGGGCAACGGTGGCCTGGGCCGTTTGGCGGCGTGTTTCTTGGATTCGATGGCCACGCTGGCCGTGCCGGGTTTTGGCTACGGCATCCGTTACGACTACGGCATGTTCCGTCAGCAGATCAAGGACGGGCGCCAAGTCGAGACGCCCGACTACTGGTTGAGCCGGGGCAACCCGTGGGAATTCCCGCGTCCTGAAGTGACCTACCGCGTGCGCTTTGGCGGTCGGGTGGAAGAAAGCGGCGTGGGCGCCACCTCGGTGGTGCGCTGGGTGGACACCGATGACGTGCTGGCCATGGCCTACGACACCATCATCCCCGGCTACGGCACCGAAGCCACCAACACCCTGCGCCTGTGGAGCGCCAAGGCCACCGAGGAAATGAACCTGCGTGCCTTCAACCAAGGCAACTACATGGGCGCGGTGGAGAGCAAAAACCACAGCGAGAACGTCTCGCGGGTGCTCTACCCGGATGATTCGACCGAAAGTGGCCGCGAGCTGCGTCTGCGTCAGGAATACTTTTTCGTCAGCGCCAGCGTACAGGACATGATCCACCGCTACCTGCGCAACCACACCACGTTCGACCAGCTCGCCGACAAAGTCAGCATCCACTTGAATGACACGCACCCGGTGCTGGCCATCCCCGAGCTGATGCGCGTGCTGCTGGATGAACACCGCCTGCCGTGGGACACCGCTTGGGCGCATTGCCAAAAAATCTTCAGCTACACCAACCACACGCTGATGCATGAGGCGCTGGAAACCTGGCCCGTCGACATGTTTGGCCGGGTGCTGCCGCGCCATTTGCGCATCATTTTTGACATCAACGCCCGTTTCTTGGGGGCTCTGCAAAAGACCCACGGCAACGACGTGGAGCTGCTGCGCCGCGTCTCGCTCATCGACGAAACCGGCGGGCGCCGGGTGCGCATGGCCTACTTGGCGGTGGTGGTCAGCCACAGCATCAACGGGGTGTCGGCGCTGCATTCGGATTTGATGACGCAAAGCATCTTTGCCGACTTCGCCAAACTCTGGCCCGAGCGGTTCAACAACAAAACCAACGGCATCACGCCCCGGCGCTGGCTGGCGCATGCCAACCCCGGCCTGGCGGGTTTGTTGGACAGCCGCATCGGCAAAGGCTGGCGCCGCCAGTTGGATCAGCTCGAAGGCTTGCGCGGTTCGCTGGAATTGCCGGGTTTCTTGGGCGCGTTCCGCCGCGTGAAGCGCCACAACAAGGAGCGCCTGGCCGCATTGGTGCAAAAGCAGCTCGGCGTGACGCTGAATTGCGATGCGCTGTTCGATGTGCAAGTCAAGCGCATCCACGAATACAAACGCCAGTTGTTGAACGTGCTGCACGTCATCACCCGTTACCAACGCATCTTGGCCAACCCGGATGCGCTGTGGGTGCCGCGTGTGGTGGTGTTTGCGGGCAAGGCGGCGTCGGCGTACCACCAAGCCAAGCTGATCATTCGCTTGATCAACGATGTGGCCAAAACCATCAACAACGATCCGCGTGTGGGCGACAAGCTCAAGGTGGTGTTTATCCCCAACTACAGCGTGAGTTTGGCGGAAATCATCATCCCGGCCGCCGATTTGTCCGAGCAAATTTCCACTGCGGGCACCGAGGCTTCGGGCACCGGCAACATGAAGTTTGCGTTGAACGGTGCGCTCACCATCGGCACGCTGGACGGCGCCAATGTGGAAATGCGCGAGCACGTCGGGCCGGACAACATCTTCATCTTCGGCCACACCACGCCGGAAGTGGCGGCCTTGCGCGCCAAGGGTTACGCCCCGCGTGAGTGGGTGGAAAAAGATGGCGAACTGGCCAACGTGCTGGCCGCCATTCGAGATGGCTTGTTCAGCCCCGAAGAGCCCAGCCGCTACCAAGGCATCATCGATGCGCTGGTGAACTGGGGCGATCACTACCTGCTGCTGGCCGACTATCGCAGCTACGTGGACACGCAAGACAAGGTCGATGCGCTGTACCGCAGCGCCGACGAGTGGACGCGCAAAGCGGTGCTGAACGTGGCGGGCATGGGCTTTTTCTCGTCGGATCGGACGATCGCCGAGTACGCGCACGAGATTTGGCACAGCACGCCGGTGCAGTTGCCGCTGCATCACCGGCCCGAGTGAGGGGCTGAGGGAAGGCGGGGCGCGGATCGTAGAATCCGCCCCCTTTTTGCCACTACCGCGCGAGCCTGCTTTGGATCTCAAGCTCCCCATCAAAATCATCGACGAACTCGGCGACACCATCGTCGAATCCACCGGCTTGCTGGACATGGCCAGCGGCGAAATCCTCGACGTGCGTCTGTCGGAAGACAACGATCCGCCCTACAAAGGTTTCCCGCCCCAAGATCCGGCGTACGACTTCACCAGCGGCTTGCTCACCAATGGCAAGAAGGATGTGGAGTTTGGCATCACCGCCGATGTGATGGGCCGCAAGTACAGCATCACCACCGATGAGCTGCTGGAGCTGAAGGAACGCGCCGCCCGCTTGTTCACCGCTGCGCCGCCGGCCCCGCCGCCTGCGCCGGCCAAGCGCGGTCGCAAGCCCAAAGCGGCGTGAGCTGGGTGCGGTTCACATTCCTTTGAACCGCCCGGCGTACAGCCGGCTCACCGCCAGCCGCTCCGGGCGGCTGCGCAGGTGCAGGGTGACGCGGCCCGCTTCGTCGCGCACCGCTTGGCGAATCTCACTGGCCCGCACCACGGTGCCCCGGTGAATTTGCCAGAACACCCCGGCGTCGAGTTGCGGGAGCAACTCGCGCAACGAGGTGCGAATCAACCATTCGCCCTCGGGGGTCAGCACGCGCACGTATTTGTCCGCCGCTTCGAAATACACCACGTCCTCAATCGGCACCACATGGATGGTGTGGCCGACGCTGGCTTGAATCACCCGCAATGGTGCAGCCATCGTGGCACGGTCAGCCAGGGCGCCGGGTTGCAGCAGATGCCGTAAACGGGCCAACAACGCATCGTCGTCTGACGTTGGCGTGGGCGTGCGAGCGCGCAGCAAGCCTTGCAGCCGCTGGCAAGTTTGCGCCAACCGCGCCGGTTGCACGGGTTTGAGCACGTAATCGACGGCGCTGGCTTCGAAGGCGTTCAGGGCGTACTGGTCATACGCGGTCACGAACACGATGAGCGGCAGGGCTTGCCCTGCGGGCCAGGCGTCGATGATCGTGTGGGCCGCTTCTAAGCCGCTCGGGCCGGGCATGCGGATGTCCAGAAACAGCACGTCGGGCCGATGGGCCAGGGCTTGTTCGATCGCGTCGTCGCCATCTTGGGCGGGGGGCAGTTGGGTCAACTCGGGCCAGGCTTGGCGCAGCGCGGCGCTCAGGGCTTGGGCCAGCAAGGGTTCGTCTTCAGCGATCAGGGCGGTGGGCATGGGCGGCCTCCGGTGCAACGGTGGGCGGGGTGAGTGGCAGGGTGACGGTGGCCAGCGTGCCGCCCGTGGGCACGTTCGTCAAAACGAGTTGGGCGGATGGGCCGTAGAGCGTGGCCAAACGCTCGCGGATTTGGTGCGTGCCGAAACCCGAACCCGCCCGGCGCGGCGCTTCCGGATTCAGCCCGGCGCCGCTGTCCTGAACTTGCAGGCGCAACATGCCTGCGGGCTCGGTGCTGGCGCTGACGGTGATGTGCCCGCCCCGGCGCAGTGGTTCCAGGCCGTGCTGAATGGCGTTTTCGACCAGCGGTTGTAACAACAGCGGCGGCACGGGGTGCGCTGCCAGTTCGGGCGGCAGCGTCAGCGTGACGTTCAGGCGTGCGCCCATGCGCACTTGCATCAGGGCGAGGTAATCGGCGAGGCGGTCGAACTCGGCTTGCAGCGGATGCAGCGTGGC
This sequence comes from Vitreoscilla filiformis, assembly GCF_002222655.1. GTDB lineage: Bacteria > Pseudomonadota > Gammaproteobacteria > Burkholderiales > Burkholderiaceae_C > Ideonella > Ideonella filiformis. The sequence continues at coordinate 1,849,346 of NZ_CP022423.1, forward strand.
TTGGCTGGCGCTCAACGTGGCACGCAGGAAGGCGATGAGCTGATCGAGCATGGCTTGCGCCCGCTCTGGGTCGATGCCGATGAGTGCCCGCAGGTTGGCCAGGGTGTTGAACAGCATGTGCGGCTCCAACTGGCTTTGCAGGAGGCGCAGTTGGGTTTGCGCGGCGGTGCGGGCGGCGGTTTCGGCGTGGGCCTCGCTGGCGGCGAGGCGAGCGCGGCTGTAAAAGTAAGCGGTGACGCCGGCGGAGGCGGTCAGCGAGATCGCCAAAATCGCCAGCCAACCCTGCCAGCTTGGCCCGTGGTGTGGGTGTGGCTGGGCGTGCAGCGGCAGCCCGAACAGCAGTTCCACCAGTTGGCTGGCCAGCCAAGCGCCCAGCCCGTACCCCAGCAAACCGCCGATCAAGGTGAGCGGAATGCCCCAGCGCCAACCAGGCCAGCCCAAGGTGGCGGCTTCGCGCCAGCAATCTTCTCGTGTCATGTCATCGCTGGCGTGTTGTCCCCTCACCCCGGCCCTCTCCCCCAAGGGGCGAGGGAGAAATGCCTTCAAAGCCCCCTTGGGGGAGAGGGGTTGGGGTGAGGGGAATGCGTCGCCAAACACACCGACATTTGAAGCTTGACGCAACACCAGGCCGTTGGCGTGGCGATGTAAGCGCCAGCGGGCCAGCCCCCAGCGCCCCAGGTTGATGAAGATTGAGCAACAGTTGCCGATCAGCAGCGAGTAAATCAGGTTGACGACGAAAGCGCCGCCCAACAAGCTGAGGAAAACGGCGATGCCCACGCACACCCCTTGGGTGACACCGAGCATTTGCCAAGTGGAGATGTGGCCGGGCGGCGTAGAAGGGGTGGACATGGGCGGCATTGTCAGCAAAGCGAGCGTGCCGCGTCAGACCAACCCGAGGGCGTGGTGCCAGAGCAGATCGCCCAAATAGCGCCCTGGCAGCAGCGTGAACACCCCGGCGCCGATGCAGCCCCCAAAGTACGCCCCGCGCATGGCCCGACGGTGCGCGCTGATGCGACCATGCACCACCCACCACAACCCGCCGCCCACGGCCACGAACGTGAGCAGGGTCAGCAGGTGGATGGGGGTGTAGCCAGCGAGATTCGGCAAGCGAAAGTCGCGGATGAACAGGCTGGACGTGGCGGTGCCCAGCATCAACAACACCCAGACGTAACCGGCGGTGCGGTGGGTGGTTTGACCTTTGCGGGAATACAGCGCCAGCGGCCCCAGCAGCAAGGCACCGATGGCCAGAACGAGGTGGATGAGGGTGGCGAGGGGCAGGGTGAAGGGGTTGGCAGCGTGCATGGCCGATCTCCTAGAAGGGGGCGATGGGCAAATTGTTCGCTGCGGCTGCGGTTCAGCCCAGAGTCGATCGATGAACTGACGCTTCGCGACGCCAGATGCCTGTTACGCGGTGCCAGTGGTACTGCGAAATGTCAAAACCCGGCCGAAGCCGGGTCAGGGTGTGCAAAACGCGATTGGTGAGCGACTTATTGACGATAAGCGTGGGAGCTGTAATCGATTTGGGTCGGGTAACTGTTGCCGTTGTTATTGCTGATGCCCATGTAGAGGTTGCCATCAATCAACACAGCGATATCTTTGTAGTTCCCCCCTGTCATGGGATCGGTTTCGCTGAGAAGATCCACCACATGACCATCAATCGTCGATTGACCCATCACGGTATAAGTGCTTGAAAATGAAAAGTCAATCGGCGAGCCCGAACAGCTCGTATTATTGAACGCTTGGAGGTTGAATCGAACAGCAAATGTTTTATCAGAAACCTTGGTCATGGCCAGGGTTCCAAGACCGGAAACTTGGTAGCTGTAGTCTGCCAGGCAGGTTAGACGCCAGTTTCCAATGTATTTGTCCACAGGGCTGGTCACAACGGGTGGGATGTACTTTTTGTAAGGGGTACTTTCATCCAACACCGTGGGGTAGCCAATTCTACCGGTTTTGAGGCCATAGTAAACAGCGCCGTTTGTGACGGTGGCGATGTCCTTGGTCACGATTTGAGAAATCTTGTTCGTGAACGTCATGCGATCGACGCTCATGCCATGTACCGTTTTGCGGCCTGTGATCTGGATCAAAAAAGGCTGTTTTGTGGTTTTGGCGGATCCTGAGCAATCGGCCGTTTTATAGTAGCTGGTGGTGATGAGCCCATCCAAAGAGGTCAGCCCTCTGGGTTGCAGTTGGTGGGTGATTTGATGGGAAAGGTAACTGCCGTCGGTGGCACTGAGGCACTCGGTTTTCCATGTGCCGTTGTATTTCTTGGCTGCATTTCCGAGCCCCTCTGCCACCTCGGGTGTGGCTTGCGACCAAGCCGATGCTGTGGCCAGCATGAGTGTCACGGAAAAGGCCGGTGCGAACGCTGAAGGTTTCATTCTAATTCCCCAAATTTATAAACCCATTGAGCGGGCGTTGGGCATCTTAACTAAAAAGAACGATTCAGCATGAGCGCCAGTGTGTTTTTTTGCGGTAGCTGCGCCAATACGGCATGGGACGGGCCCCCATACCAACGCCATGCCATGTCCCATCTCCACAGGTGGCCTTGCCATTGAAGCCCTGCCGTGGCGATGAACCCATCGTCAGCGGGATGCCACAAAACATCCAAACTGTATTGCCAGCCCTCAGGTTGCCAAGCCACACGCGCAAACACGTTGTTGCGCTGCAAACTCATCGGCCCGAGCGTGCCGCCATCGCCCAAGGGGCTGGTTTGCCATGCCAGGTTGCCCGCCACTGCGGCGGCTGGAACACCTGGGCGCTGGCCAAGCTGGTTCAAACCGACGTTGTCCGCCTGCCAAGCACGCCACTGAGCGGCGCGGGGGGCGGTGGTGTCGCGCCAGACTTCAAGCAGGACGCTTTGGCGCTGTTCGCCTGTCCACTGGCCGCCGATCAGCAGTTGGCCCGCGTGGCCGTGGGTGCCGATGGCCCACGGGTTGGCCGAGGCCAACGGGGCGGCGCTGGCTGGACGCTGCCAGCCGTCAAAGCGTTGCATCCAGCGCCCCGAAGCGTGCAATTCCAGCGATTCGGTGGCGACCCAGGCCAACGCCGCCCCCACGCTGGTGCCAGTGTGCTGCCCCAGTCGGGCAAAGGCGTAGGCATCGAGGGCGCCTTGGCGCTCGTAGTGGCGCAGCGCCAGGGCGCTTTCGTTCACGCCGCGTTGGTCGGCGGTGTCGCGGTTCAGGTGTTGGGGCTGCACCCACACCAGGCTGGTGGCGCGTTCGGCCTCAAAGTATTCGGCTTGCAGCAGCGGGCGGCCTTCCAGTGGGGTGTCCAACAGGCTGCGGCGTTGTTCTTGCTGCACGACATCGTTCGGGCGAAAGGCGTAGCCTACATCCCAACTGACGGTTTTTTTACCGGCGCTCAGTTGCCACGCGCCCAGATCGGCGCTGGCATGCAGCTCGTTGAAACGGGCGTGGCTGTCGCCGGGGCCGCCTTCGGGGTGCTCGTGGCCGAAAACCGCGTCGGCGCTGATGAAACGCCAGCGCCCGCGCAGTTCAGTCTCGACTTGGGTGCTGTTGACGGAACCAGCGAAACGATCCGGCGCCAGCGCTTGCGCCTGGGCCAGCGGCCCGTTCGGGTTGGCGCTGCGGTGGCTGTGCAGCCCGCGCAGCTCGCCACCCAGATCGCGCCAACCGTCGGTCGGTTCGGCCCAGGTGCTGCCGGCCAGGGCCAGCCCAGCGGCCCCGACGATCCACGGTGCGATGCGGTACATGGTGCGTCACTCCACAGCCGGGTTGCGCACCAAAAACATCGGGTTGAGCCAGGTTTCGGGCACTTGCCGGGCTTTGCGTTCGAGGTATTGGATGCGCGTCAGTTTGTGGGTGCTGAGTTGGTCGGTGAGGTGCATTTCGTCCACCTCGGTGCCGGCTTTGTTCAGCACGAAGCGGGCTTGTTTGGCGAGTTTTTCGCTTTGCACATACAAATCGGCGCGCACCGGTTCGTGGCGGGTTTTGCCGAGCCACAGCTCGATGCGCTGGTAGCTCACGCCTTTGCGCCGGGCGTTCAAACTCAGGTGGAGGCAGGGCCGGGACGGGGTGGCTTGCGGGTCGCAGGGTTCTTCGCCGACGCGGGTGCCGTCGTAGTCCTCCGACCAGCTCAGGGTGGCGATGTCGCCGGTGGAGGCGTCGCCCAGCAGTTTTTGCGTCGGGGTGATGCGCAGCGGACGTTGGCTGTTGGGCATGAGCAGCCAGAAGTCGTCGCCCAGCATCAGCACTTTTTGGCCGGCTTCGGCGGGGGCGCGCATCAGCACCAGGGAGCGGTGTTGGTCTTGCACGAAGACGGTGTAGCGGCGTTCTTTGTCCGGGCTGCCGTCGCGGTTCAGGGTGGTGACGAGGGTGTCCACCTGGAGGTTGCTGGCGCCGGTGCGGTAGCGGTCGGCGGCGCGGAGCAGGGTGGGCACGTCGGGTTCGGCGGCGTGGGCGGGGCGCAGGTGGCCGAGGCTGAGCGCCAGCAGCACGATGAGTTTGGGCAGCAGCAGCCAGACGATCCAGCGGGGGAAGTGGGAGGGCATCGGGGACTCCTTGGGGCGCCGGGTGAAGTGGGGATGGGCGCAGTGTGGGCGGGTGGGGCGCCAAGGGCCAGTGGTGTGCGACGAATGGGGCTGGGTAGGGAATGAAGTGTGGATTGGGGGGGCAGGCAGTGCCCCCACCCTCACACATACCCCAACGCCTCCACCACCGGCCGCCCCACCGTGCGCCGCGCCACCCCCGTCGACGCCAGCATCGCCAGCCCCACCATCGCCAATACCGTCACGCCGTAGAGCGTCGCATCGATGGTGATTTGCAGCGGGTAGCCCTTGCTCATCCCCGGCGGCGGGGGCATCTCCACCGGGAACAGCAGCAAGCCCACCGAAACACCCAGCGCCACCGCCGCCCCCAGCAGCGCCCCCAGCCCACCCAGCACCAGCCCTTCGAGCGCCAAACTGCCCATCAACTGCCCCGGCTGCGTGCCCAGCGCCCGCAAGGTGCCGATCTCACGGGTGCGCTCGATGATCGCCATCGCCATCGCGTTGGCCACCACAAACACCACGATCACGCCGATGATCAGCCCCAGCGCGCCAAAAATCCGGTTGTAGAGGTTGCGCACCGCGCTGTAAAATGCCGCTTCGTCCAGCCAAGTCCGCACTTTGAGCTGCGGCAGTTGCGCTTGCAGCCGGGCTTGGGTTGCCGCCGTGGCCTCCATGCGCTCCAAATACACCCCCACGCGAGACACCCGTGGGCTGACCACCAGCTTTTGCGCCGTCGCCACATCGGTGTAAACCAGCCGCTTGTCCACATCCGGCACGCCCGTGCTGACGATGCCCTTGACGGTCACGTCCAGCGCATTCAACGCGCCTTCGGTCGTGCTGGCGAGCAGCGTCAGGCTGCTGCCCGGCGTGGCCTTCAAACTCTTGGCCAGCGCGTCGCCGAGCAGCACCTGGCCGCGCTCACCGCGCAACAAAACCTGGCCGGCGCGCACGTCCAAAAACGGCCCCTTCACGGCAAACTCAGCATCCGGGTCGATGCCATACGCCACCATGACGGTCGATTTCTCGCCATTGCTGATCAACCCCGTGAACTCCACACGCGGCAGCACCGACCGCACCGCCGGGTCGGCCAACAGACGCTGACGCAGCGCGTCGAAACCATCGAGACCGTGTTGCAGCGGGGTGTCCTCGTCGCGCTCAAACTGCGCCGCCTGGGCCACGATGAGGTGGCCCGTGGTGCGCGCCGACATCTCCGCCAACCCCTCGTAAGTGGCCAGCGCAAAGCCCCCCGCCAGCAACAGCCCCGCCGTGCCCAAGGCCGCGATGCTGACCGTGACGACCGAACGGCGGCGGTTGCGCAAGGTGTTCAACCAAGCAAACCGCAACCAAGCGAACAGCGACAGCGGGTTCATGCGCGAATCTCCAAAACAGGGGTTGAGGCGGGGAGGATGCGGCCATCACACAGGGTGATGACGCGGTCGCAGCGGCGCACAGCGCGTTCGTCGTGGGTGGCGATGAGGCAGGCGGCGCCCTCGGCGTGGCAGCGCTCGCGCATCAGGTCGAGCACCTGCTCGGCGGTGTGGCTGTCCAGGCTGGCGGTCGGTTCATCGGCGATCACCAAACGCGGGCGCTTCACCAAAGCCCGGGCGATGGCCACGCGCTGGCGCTGCCCACCCGACAGCGCATCGGGACGATGCTGTGCGTGCTCGCTCAAACCGACCGCCGCCAGTGCAGCGCGCACCCGCTCGCGGCGCTCGGCGCTGGGGCGATTCGCCAGGAACAGCGGGTAATCGACGTTGTCCGCCACCGTCATCACCGGCACGAGGTTGAAACTTTGGAAGATGAACCCGATGGCGTCGCGGCGCAACGTGGTGAGGGCGCGCTCGGGCAGGGTTTCGACGCGCTGGCCATCGAAGGTGATGCTGCCGGCGTCGGGGCGGTCGATCAGGCCAGCCAGGTGCAGCAACGTGTTTTTGCCGCTGCCGGACGGGCCGGTGAGGGCGAGCATCTCGCCGGGCTGGATGTCCAGATCGACGCCTTGCAGCGCCGGCACGACGTGTTGGCCCAGGCGGTAGGTTTTGCGCAATTGGCGCAGTTCCAATAAAGACATGGTGATTTACCGCGAAGCGGCCTCCGACACCGGTTGTGCCCGCCGCTGCGCCGCCTGGACGGTCGTTTGAAAAGCCGTTGGCGCCGTTTTGAACAGCGGATGGGCAACGATGGCGCTCAATAAACTCAGGCCACGTTCACGCCGATTGAACAAGCTGGGCAGCGCCAAAAAGGTGTTGGCGGCAGTGAATTGAATTTCCAACACAGCCGGCGTGGCGCGATAGGCCACGGTGTTTTGGGTGGGGGACAGGCGGGCCAGGGCTTTGTCCAGCAGGGCCAAGCCATCGTCGGCGAAACGCATCTTGCGCCACGGCAGCCACGTGGTGGTGGCCAGCATGGCCGTGGTGGCGCCGGTGTAGGCCATCAACACCAAGTCGTTGGGGTGTTGTCGCCACAGTTCGGCATACGCAGCAGCGGCGGGTTCGATGGCCGCCCGATCCTGGCCCTGGGTGGCTTGCAAGAACAGTGCATGCGCACGGGCTTCAGCCGAGGCGTCGGCCCAAGACGCAATCGGCCACGCCATGGCGCACCCCAGACCGAGCATGGCTTGGCGGCGATTCCAACGTGTGGCGGGTGTGGCGGGGGATGTCCGATGCACAGCAGGCTCCAAAAAGCGACGGGATGCTGTGCAGTGTTCCGCTCATTCCGCACTGCACCCAGCACTTGGCGACCAAATGCCGTTGGGCGGTGTGAAGTGGTCAGTGGCTAACGCCAAGCGTGTGTTAACAAAAAGAACGGGGAAATTCAATCAGAGATTGAGCGCAGTTTTTCATCTCAATTGACGAAGGTTTTTCAGGTAACGTCTGGTGCGCATCACAAGCTGGTGATTGCGCTGAAGTGTCAAAAAGGAGTTCTCATGGATCCAATCCTCGGGCAAATCATTCTTTGGCCTCTGAACTGGGTGCCGGAAGGCTGGTTGGCTTGTAATGGGCAAGAGTTGCCGATTCAGTCCAATGCAGCGCTCTACTCCCTGCTGGGCACCACCTATGGGGGCAACGGCACCACGACCTTCAGGTTGCCTGACCTGCGCAATCGCGTGCCAGTGGGCGTCAACACCGGCCCAGAAGTAGGCCAAACGGGGGGCAGCAGCACCAAGACGGTGACGGTGCCCTTGCCTCCCCACACGCACACGCTCAACACTGCGGCCAAGGTGACGTCGGATCTGCACGATTCATCCAGCGCTGGGGCTTACTTAGTGACCTCCGCCGTCAGCGGTGCGGCCAACACGGCAGGCACTGGCACAACCGTCGCGGTGGATGTGACCAACCCCTACCTGAAAATGCAATACATCATCGCGACGGTGGGTGTCTACCCGATGCGCCCGTAAGCATCCAGCCGCCAGCGCTGACACGGCCCCCCGGTCAACGCTTACGGAACACCTTCATAGCGCGGCTGAACCAACCGCCTTCCTTGCGGTCTTCCGTCACCTGCTTGGCCTTGGCCCCCACCTCGGCCACATAGGCCATGTCATCGCGCTTGATGTGGTGGGTCAGCCAAGTACACAGCATGGCGTGCAGTTGTTCCACCACGGGTTCACCTGCATCGTGACGATGCTGGTAACTCGTCAGCCGCTTGATGAACATGTCATGAACGGCTTTGTGGGGTTTGGCATATTGGTAACCCACCTCCTCCTGTAGGCTTTCCTCGAATGCGAAGTGGGACAGGGTGTAATCTGCCAAGTCTTCCAGCACACGGCTGATGGCTTGGTGATCAGCACGGGTTGCGGGGTCTTCAAGCTGGTTGATGTAATCGACGATCCGCTGGTGTTGACGGTCGATCACGTCGATTCCAGTGTTCAGATCGCTGGTCCAAACCATGGCCATGGCAAGGGCTCCTCATGAACGTTCAGGCAAACCCGCAATGGTCTGCCGGTTGAAGACGATGGGCTTTGTCTTGCATCAAGCAAGAAACACGCCGTTACATTAACGCCGCCGTCCGCCTCCGCCCAAAATGGAGCCCAGCACCCCGCGCACGATGTCCCGCCCGACCTGAGAGCCAATGGCCCGCATGGCCGACTTGGCCAAGATCTGCGCCAGCCCATCCCGTTGGGCGCCGCGTGGGCCCGTCGAACCGAACAGCCAATCGCCCAAGCCGCCTGTTTGGGGGCTGCCCGTTTCGCGGGGGGTGCTGGTGCTGGCACGGGGGCTGTGGGCTGCTTCGGCAGGGGCACCTTTGAGTTTTTCGTAAGCCGATTCCCGATCGACCGCCTGTTCGTACACCCCCGCCACCAGCGAGGTTTGGCGCAGCGCTTGGCGCTGTTCCGGCGTGATGGGGCCGATGTGGCTCCCAGGCAAGCGCATCCACACCCGTTCGGTGACGCAGGGGCGGCCTTGCGCATCCAGCAAACTCACCAGGGCTTCGCCGACGCCCAGCTCGGTGATGGCGCTGGCGATGTCGAGCGAGGGGTTGGCGCGCATGGTGTCGGCAGCGGCGCGCACGGCTTTTTGATCGCGTGGCGTGAAGGCTCGCAGGGCGTGCTGGATGCGGTTGCCGAGCTGGCCGAGGATGGTGTCGGGCACATCCAGCGGGTTTTGGGTGACGAAGTACACGCCCACGCCTTTGGAGCGCACCAGCCGCACCACCAATTCGATGCGCTCCACCAACGCCGCCGGGGCATCTTTGAACAGCAAGTGGGCTTCGTCGAAGAAAAACACCAATTTGGGTCGATCCAAGTCGCCCACTTCGGGCAGACTTTCGAACAGCTCGGAGAGCAGCCACAGCAAAAAAGTGGCGTACAGCCGGGGCGCGGCCATGAGTTTGTCAGCCGCCAAAATGTTGACGACGCCCTTGCCCTCAACGGTTTGCATGAAATCGGCGATGTTGAGCATCGGCTCGCCGAAAAACTGGTCGCCGCCTTGTTGCTCGATCTGCAACAACCCGCGCTGAATCGCCCCCACCGATGCAGCGCTGACGTTGCCATAGTCGGTGGTGAACTCGCGGGCGTTTTCGCCGACGTATTGCAGCATGGCGCGCAGATCTTTCAGATCGAGCAGCAACAAGCCTTGGTCGTCCGCGATTTTGAACACGAGGTTGAGCACCCCCGACTGGGTGTCGTTCAGCGCCAGCATCCGAGCCAGCAGCAGCGGCCCCAGATCCGAAATGGTGGCGCGCACCGGATGGCCTTGGGTGCCGAACACGTCCCACAGTGTGGCGGGGCAGGCCACGGGTTCGGGCACGTCCAAGCCGCGCTCTTGCAGCGTGGCTTGGAGTTTGGGGCTGAGGCCGCCGGGCTGGGTGATCCCCGTCAGATCGCCCTTCACATCGGCCATGAAAACGGGCACCCCCCGCAGCGAAAACCCCTCAGCCAAGGCTTGCAAACTGACCGTCTTGCCAGTGCCCGTGGCGCCGGTAATCAGGCCATGGCGGTTGGCCAAGGCAGGCAACAAGTGGCAGGCGGTGCGGCCATACTGCCCAACCAGGAGAGGTTCTGCGGCCATGTGGGTCTCCCAAGTAAAATTCCAGTCTATCCAAGATCGCACAAGCGTCGTCACCCCGACGGCCACCCTTACACAACCCCTGGCCACCCGTCGCCAGGGCAGGAGAGAGCCACCATGGCCGGACATTCCAAATGGGCCAACATCCAACACCGCAAAGGCCGCCAAGACGAAAAGCGCGGCAAGGTTTGGACCCGCGTCATCCGTGAAATCATGGTCGCGGCCCGCCAAGGCGGCGGCGACATCAACGCCAACCCACGCCTGCGCTTGGCCGTGGACAAGGCCAAGGCCGCCAACATGCCGGCGGACACCGTCAAGCGCAACATCGACAAAGCCACCGGCAACCTCGAAGGCGTGACCTACGAGGAAATCCGCTACGAAGGCTACGGCATCGGTGGCGCGGCCATCATCGTGGACACGATGACGGACAACCGCGTGCGCACCGTGGCCGAAGTGCGCCACGTTTTCAGCAAGTACGGCGGCAACATGGGCACCGAAGGCTCGGTGGCCTTCCAGTTCAAGCACTGCGGCCAACTGCTGTTCGCGCCCGGTACGTCGGAAGACAAACTGATGGAAGCGGCCCTGGAAGCCGGCGCCGAGGATGTCATCACCCACGACGATGGCTCGTTCGAAGTGTTGACCAGCCCAGCCGAGTTTGAAGCCGTGCGCGACGCGCTGGCCGCTGCCGGCTTGGCCGCAGAAATCGCCGAAGTGACGATGCGTGCTGAAAACACCATCGCCCTGGCCGGCGACGACGCCGCCCGGATGCAAAAACTGCTCGATATGTTTGAAGAGCTGGACGACGTGCAAAACGTCTATCACAACGCGGAGATCGGTGAATGAACGTGCTCGTGATCGGTTCGGGTGGGCGGGAACACGCGCTGGCGTGGAAACTGTCGCAAAGCCCCAAGGTGCAGCGGGTGTTTGTGGCGCCGGGCAACGGCGGCACCGCACTGGACAAAACCCTCACCAACATCGCCATCAGCGACCCGGTGGCGTTGGCGGACTTCGCGGAGAAAGAGCGCATCGCGCTGACCGTCGTTGGCCCGGAAGCGCCGCTGTCGCAAGGTGTGGTGGACGTGTTCCGTTCGCGTGGTTTGCGCATCTTTGGCCCGACCAAGGCCGCTGCGCAGCTTGAAAGCTCCAAGGCCTTCGCCAAGGACTTCATGAAGCGCCACAAAATCCCGACCGCCGCTTACGACACCTTCACCGACCCCGCCGCCGCACACGCCTACATCGACAAAATCGGTGCCCCCATCGTGGTGAAGGCCGACGGCCTGGCCGCTGGCAAAGGCGTGGTCGTGGCCATGACGCTGGAAGAAGCGCACGAAGCCGTGCGTTTCATGCTGGAAGACAACACCCTGGGCGTGGTTCACAACGCGGGCGGCGCACGCGTGGTGATTGAAGAATTCCTGCAAGGCGAAGAAGCCAGCTTCATCGTGCTGTGCGATGGCAAGAACGTGCTGGCGCTGGCCACCAGCCAAGACCACAAGCGCGTCGGCGATGGCGACACCGGCCCGAACACCGGTGGCATGGGCGCGTACTCGCCCGCGCCGGTGGTGACGCCCGATGTCCACGCCCGGGCGATGCGCGAAATCATCCTGCCCACCATCCACGGCATGGCGGCGGACGGCATCCCGTTCACCGGCTTCCTGTATGCCGGCTTGATGATCGACCCGCAAGGCAAGGTCAAGACGCTGGAGTTCAACACCCGCATGGGCGACCCGGAAACCCAGCCCATCCTGATGCGCCTGAAGAGCGATCTGTTCGATGTGCTGATGAGCGCCACCGATGGCACGCTGGACAAGGTCGAACTGCAATGGGATCGCCGTTTCGCGCTGGGCGTGGTGATGGCGGCGCATGGTTATCCGATGAGCCCGCGCAAGGGGGATGTCATCACCGGCGCCAACACGGCCACCGGCGGCGCTGAGGACGCGATGGTGTTCCACGCCGGCACCGCGCTGAATGACAAACTCGTGGTCACGGGTGGGCGCGTGCTGTGCGTCACCGCGCTGGGCGAATCGGCCAAGCTGGCGCAACAGCGTGCCTATGAGGTGGTGCAGCGCATCCACTTCGACGGCGCCCACTGGCGCCATGACATCGGCCACCGCGCCGTGGCCAAGCACTGACCCCAGCGGCAGCCCCTCGCCGCTTGGCTCACACCCCGGCCCGCAGCCTGCGCGCCGGGGCGTTTTTCTCTCCAAAGACAAAGCAACATGGACATCGCCGCCGCCCGTGCCTATTTCCTGGGTTTGCAGGAGCGCATCGTTTCGGCTGCCGCCGCGTTGGATGGCCAGCCCTTCCTCACCGATGCCTGGTCGCGCCCGCCCGGTGGCAAGCTCGAAGGCGATGGCATCACCCGTCTGATTGAAAACGGGAACCTGCTGGAGCGTGGTGGCTGCAACTTCAGCCACGTAAAAGGCACGGCGCTGCCGCCTTCGGCCACGCAGCATCGCCCCCAGCTGGCGGGCGCGGCGTTTGAGGCGATGGGCGTGTCGCTGGTGTTCCACCCGCGCAACCCGTATGTGCCGACGGTTCACATGAACGTGCGCATGTTCGCCGCGCTGCCCAAGGATGCCGAACCGGTGATCTGGTTCGGCGGTGGCATGGATCTCACACCCTATTACGGGTTTGAAGAAGATGCGGTGCATTTCCACCGCGTTTGCCGCGAATCGCTGGCACCCTTTGGCAAGGAGCTGCATGGCCGCTTCAAACACTGGTGCGACGATTACTTCTTCCTGAAGCACCGCAACGAACCGCGTGGCGTCGGCGGCATCTTCTTCGACGACTTCAACGAGCTGGGTTTTGATCGCAGCTTCGAAATGACGCAATCCGTGGGCGATGCGTTCCTGAAGGCGTACCTGCCCATCGCCGAACGTCGCCGGGACACACCTTATGGCGAGCGCGAGCGCGAGTTCCAAGCCTACCGCCGGGGTCGTTACGTCGAATTCAACTTGGTGTTTGACCGGGGCACGCTGTTTGGCCTGCAATCGGGCGGGCGCACCGAAGCCATTCTTATGTCCATGCCGCCAGTGGTGAACTGGCGTTACCAATGGGCACCCGAACCCGGCACGCCCGAAGCACGGCTTTATACCGATTTCCTGCGCCCCCGCGATTGGGCGCACGAAAACCTGGCCTGAAGCCGCCCGCCACGGCATGACGGTTCCGGCACGCATCGGCCTCTTTGGGGGCAGCTTCAACCCGCCGCATTTGGCGCACCTGGCGCTGGCACGGCTGGCCTTGACGCACCTGACGCTGGACGAAGTGCGCTGGCTGCCCGCCGGTGCGCCGTGGCAAAAACCGGCTGCGGCGTTGGCCCCGGCTGCGCTGCGGCGTGATATGGTGACGGCCCTCATCGCGGGCGAGCCGGGGATGGTGCTGGATGAGCGCGAGCTGCACCGCCAAGGCCCCAGCTACACGCTGGACACGGTGCATGAGTTCCAATCCGAGCAACCCGACGCCGAGTTGTGTCTCATCATCGGCCAAGACCAATATGCCCGGCTGAACACCTGGCATGGTGCCCGCGAACTGCTCCGGCGGGTCAAGCTGGCGGTCGCGGCGCGGGAAGGCCAGCCGGTGGCGCCGCCTGCCGCGTGGGCCGACGTTTCTCATACCGCAGTGGTGTTGCCACTGCCGCGCACGGACATCTCTGCCACCGAGATCCGCGCCCGCTGCGCCGCCGGCGCCACGGCTTCCAGCCTGGCCGCGCTGGTGGGCCTCCCGGTGGCATCTCTTCTCGAACAACACGCCCTGTATCGGGGCCAGCTCCGGGCTTGACCCGGCATCCGAATGGACATCCGAAAACTGCAACGCGCCATCGTCGATGGCTTGGAAGACGTGAAGGCGCAAAACATCGTCGTCTTCAACACCCTGCATCTGTCGTCGCTGTTTGAGCGCGTCATCATTGCCTCGGGCACGAGCAACCGCCAAACCAAGGCGCTGGCCTCCAGCATCCGCGAAGCCGTCAAGGCGATTGGCGCCCCGGTGCCGCGCATGGAAGGTGAAGACAACGGCGAATGGATCATCGTGGACTGCGGCGCTGCCGTGGTTCACATCATGCAACCGGCCATCCGCGACTACTATCGCCTGGAAGAAATCTGGGGCGGCAAGGCCGTGAAGATGAAAATCGGTGGCGTCAAAGCCGGCTTGGCCAAGGCCGAAGGCGCCGATGAGGACGCCGAAGACGAAGACGTGCCCTCCACCCGCGTGGTGAAAAAGCCCCGTGTGCGCAAGAGCGCTGTGGCGGCGCCGTCGGCCACCGCCGAATCGGAAGCCGGGCAAGCGGCGCTGGGTGGGGCGATCGTCCTCAAACCCAAGCCGGTTCGCAAGGTCAGCACGGGCACTGTGGCGAAAACGCCGGCGAAAAAGACGCCCGCCGCCACTGCCGCTACCGCTGGTGAGGTCCCGCCCGCTCGCAAGCGCGCCCCGCGCAAGCCCGCCGAGCCCAAGGTGAGCGCCACCCTGGTGGTGAAGCCGGACGGCAGCACGCGCAAAAAAGCGCCAGCCAAGAAAACGACCTCCGGCACCGTGACGGCGGTGAAAAAGCCGGCGCCGCGCAAAAAACCGGCCGCTGAGTAAAACGCGATGCGATTGGTGATTGCCGCCGTCGGCCAGCGTCAACCCGCTTGGGCGGACGCGGCTTACGAAGACTTTGCCAAGCGCTTCCCGTCCGATGTGCCGCTCACGCTCAAGGCGGTGAAGGCCGAGCCGCGTGGCGGCAAGTCCGCCGAGCAGCTCATGGCGGCGGAGGCGCAGCGCCTGGAAGCGGCGGTGCCCAAGGGTGCGCGCCGCGTCATTTTGGACGAGCGCGGCACCCGCATGACCACGGTGGATTTGGCCAAACGCTTCGAGTTCTGGCTGGGTGATGGGCGCGACTTGGTGTTTTTCATCGGTGGGCCGGATGGCCTCGACCCTGCCTTGAAAGCCACCGCCGATGAAACCCTGCGCCTCTCCGACTTGACGCTGCCGCACGCTTTCGTGCGGGTGTTTTTGGCGGAAGCGCTGTATCGGGCGTGGTCACTGCGCAATGGGCATCCGTACCACCGCGAGTGAGGCGGTCAGGCTTTAAGCGCCCCAAATGCCCAGCGCCCAGCCATCCTGGGTGCTGTGGCGTTGCCAGATGCGTTTGTCCCACGGAGCGGGTTTGGCGCGTCGGTCAAAGACGATGAGGTGTGCTTCTTCGGCGCCGCACTGGCGGGCATAACCGATGGTTTGCGGCTGGCCTTCCGCCAGCACGGCATCTAAGCTGCCCTTCTTCCAGAGTTTGAGTTCCAGCACGATGCGCTGCACCTCGCCGAAGAAACCCTGTTCTTCGTTCACGGGCCATTCAATATAAAGATCGGTGCGTTTGCGGCCCAACCCGTATTCGCGGTTGATGCGCCCGCCGCCGTTGACGATGCGCTGCAAAAACGCCTGCAACAACAACTGCGGCCCGGCTTCTTTGAAGCTGAAGCCTTCCATCCAGGCATCCGAGTGTTCGCGGAAAAACTGCTGAAAAGCGGCGAGCAGCTTGGGCACATCCAGCCGGCGCTCGGGCGTGAGAAACCACGGCTGCGGGTAGTGCAGCACGGTTTGAATCGGCCAGGTGATTTCGCGCGGCAGCACTTCGCGGTAAATGCGGTTGGCAATCGTCAACTCGGGGCGGGTGCGGATGAGGCCCAGGTCGGTGGTGTATTGCAAATCGTCTTCGGGGAAATGCTCGGTGGTGGCTTCGCCCGAGAGCAGCGCCGCGACGATGCGATGAACACGCGGTTCGCGCAGTTTGTCGGCCAGGGCGTCGAGATGCGTGGTGCGGCTGTAGATGAGGCGTTCGCGTGCCGCTTTGTAGCGCTCCAGCGTGATGGGCGTGCTGCGATCCCGCGCCGGTTTGTCGCGCCACGTGCATTCGTAGCCCAGGGCGTTGACAAGCCAAGGTTGGCCTTCGGTGTCCGCCCAAAGTTCGGGCCAGATGGCCGGGTCGATGGCTTGGCCAGTTTCCGCTTCGTGTTGCTGCCACAGTGCGACGGTTTCTTCGCGGCTGAAGTTGCCTAAACGCAGCGATTCAGCCTTGATGTTGAACGCGCTGCCGCCGGTGATGATTTCTTGGTGCGCGGTGTGAATCCGATAGTCCCGCACATCGCGCACACCGCACAGGACGATGGATTGAGGAAAGGCGCCGGGGCGCTGGGCATAACCGGCGCGAATCTGGCGCAGCAGCGAAATGAGGGTGTCCCCGACGAGGGCGTCCACTTCGTCCAGAAACAGCACGGTGGGGCGGGGCGCGTCGGGCTGTTGTGGGTCGTGGGCCGACCAGTGGGCCAGCAGGCTGCTGATTTGGTCGGTTGCCGTGAGCTGTCGGCCCTCGGTGCGATACCAATCGCCCACGGCCTGGTCTTTCAGGTAGAGCGCGGCGGTGCGGATGAAGGTGCTGCACATGCCAGCCACGCCTTCTTCAACGTTGCCGCGTGCGGCTTGGGCGCCTTCGATGTTGACGTACAGCGCCCGGTAACGCCCCCGCGCATTGAAGTGATGCATCAAGGCCAGCAAACATGTGGTTTTGCCGGTTTGGCGCGGGGCGTGCAGCACAAAGTAACGCTGCTGCTCGACGAGAGACTCGATGCTCTCCACGTCGATACGCACCAGCGGGTCGATCATGAAATGCAGCGTGGGGACGCAGGGGCCGGCGTTGTTGAAGTGCTTCATGGGTGGGGTGGGCGGTGGCGTGTGCGTCATTGTGCCGGGGGCTGGTTGGCGGGCGCGTTCACAATTCATGCACTCAAGCGTTGCAGGAGATGGACAGCATGTTTGGATCGACAGGAACCCCCTGGGGCGGGTGGCAGGTGTGGGCGCCGTTGGCGGTGGTGTGTGCGGCGGCAGTGTTGACGCCTTCAGCGCAGGCGGCGCGGCTGGCGTTGGTGATTGGCAATGCGGCCTATCCCGACAGCCCACTGAAAAACCCGGTGAATGATGCGCAAGATGTGGCCAGCAAACTCACCAGCCTGGGGTTTAAGGTTGAAAAGGTGGAAAACCTGCGCAAGAGCCAGATTGGGCGCACGGTGTCTGGGTTTGCCAGCCGAATTCGTCCGGGGGATGAGGTGGTGGTGTTTTACGCTGGGCACGGTTTGCAGGTGAAGGGGGTAAATTATTTGCCGGCGGTGGATGCTGACATTCAAACGGAAGACGATGTGCCCCTGAACAGCCTGAGCGTGAATGCGCTGATGGATCGGCTGGAGGAAGCCAAGGCGGGGGTGAAACTGGTATTTTTGGATGCGTGCCGCAATAACCCATATGCGCGGGCGTTTCGCAGTGCGAGCCGGGGTTTGGCGCGGGTGGAGGGGGCGCCGTCTGGCACGTTGATTTTGTTTGCCACGCGGCCCGGCAGTGTGGCGGCGGATGGAACGGGCCGCAATGGGTTGTACACCTCGCAGTTGCTGCGTTTCATGGGCACGCCGGGGTTGAATGTGGAGAGTATGCACAAAAAGGTGGCGGCGGAGGTGGAAACAGCGTCACGCGGGGCGCAGGAGCCGTGGACAGAGGGGAGTTTGAAGGGGGATTTTTATTTCAACTTGGTGGTGATTCAGCCGCCAGCGCCGCCGGTGGATGCGGAGCAGCAAGCGTGGGAAGCGGCGCAGCGGGTGAATACGTTGCGGGCGTATGAGGCATATTTGAACCAATATCCGCAGGGGAAGTTTGCGCCGGCGGCGCGGGTGATGGTGGCGGGGTTGTCGCCAGCGCCCACGCCTGTGCCGGTTCCGGCCCCTGTGCCACCTGCACCCCGTCCGGCGCCAACGCCCACGCCAGCCCCTG
The DNA here is from genome assembly GCF_002222655.1 of Vitreoscilla filiformis. Classification (GTDB taxonomy): domain Bacteria; phylum Pseudomonadota; class Gammaproteobacteria; order Burkholderiales; family Burkholderiaceae_C; genus Ideonella; species Ideonella filiformis. The sequence goes on from NZ_CP022423.1 coordinate 1,867,139, forward strand.
CGCCGGCTCCAACGGTGCCTGTTCAGGGGCAAACAGCGCGTGAATGCGTGCAAAACACCTGCTTTGAAATGGTTGCCATCCCCGCCGGCACTTTCCAAATGGGCTCGCCGGATACGGAAAACGATCGTGAATCATACGAAGGCCCGGTTCACACGGTGAACGTGCAAGGGTTCTGGATGGGCAAGACGGAGGTGACGCAAGGGCTGTGGAAGGCGGTGATGGGGAGCAACCCGAGCCACTTTAGTTCGTGCGGGGACACTTGCCCGGTGGAAAAGGTGAGTTGGGATGATGCCCAGAAATTCATCAAGAAGCTGAATGGTGTGACGGGGAAAAAATACCGTTTGCCGAGTGAGGCGGAATGGGAATATGCGGCGAGGGCGGGGACAAAAACGAGGTGGAGTTTTGGTGATCAAGAATCCCAACTGGGGGAGTATGCATGGTATTATAGAAACAGTGATTCAAAGACGCATCCTGTAGGGCAAAATAAACCCAACCCGTGGGGATTGCAGGATATGCACGGGAATGTTTGGGAGTGGGTTCAAGATCGCTGGTACAATAATTACGATGGGGCGCCGACGGATGGAAGTGCGTGGGAGGCTGGGGATTTCAGTGGGCGTGGGCTGCGCGGCGGCTCCTGGGGCAGCAGCGCCAGGGGCACCCGCGCCGCCAACCGCATCAACAACACGCCCGGCGACCGGAGCTACTTCAACGGGTTCCGTCTTGCCAGGACAAATTAGCCCTTATTCCTTTAAACCTTAACCCCTTGAAAATAAACGTGACAAAAGAAAGAGGGGTATTGGGGGTACGGGGGCGAAGCCCCCGGAGAATTGCCGCCGCTGTGACCTTGGTGCGTCGCAACCCCTCACCCCGGCCCTCTCCCGCAAGGGGAGAGGGGTTGGGGAGAGGGGGCAGCCACCGCAGCGAGCACACCTGGAACGACGCATGACACCCCTCGACCTCACCCCTTTGGCCCGAGCCCTCGCCGCCCTGCAACGCGGCCTGCTGCGCTGGCAAGCCACCCCGGATGACGAAGAACTGCGCGATGCCTGCATCCAGCGCTTCGAGTTCACCTTCGAGCTGTGCTGGAAGATGCTCAAACGCCGCCTGGAAATGGATGCGCCCAACGCTGCCGAAGTCGATGGCATGAGCTACCGCGCCCTGATGCGCGCCGGCGCCGAACACGGGCTGCTCACCGACGTGGCACCGTGGTGGGTGTACCGCGACAAGCGCAACATCACCTCCCACACCTACGACGCGGCCAAAGCCGCCCAAGTCGCCGCCGTGCTGCCCGCCTTTGCGCAGGATGCCGCCGCGTTGCTGCGCGCTTTGGAACAACGCGCCGTTGACGCCGAAAACGACGCATGACTTGCCACCTCCACCCCACCGAACTGGCGCTGCTGCGCGCCCTATTGGCGCAGCACTTGCCCGGTTGCGAAGTTCGGCTGTTCGGCTCGCGTGTGGTGGGATAGCCGGGCAGCCGAGGCGTCAAACCCCATTCCGATGTGGATCTCGCCGTGAGCGGAGCGCCTTCCGATCTCGCCTTGGCCGAACTGCGCGCCGATCTGGAAGAAAGCGACCTCCCCTGGCGCGTCGATGTGTGCCTGCTGGACGCCTTGCCGCCCGCCCTGCGCGAGCAAGTGCGCACCCATGGCGCCGTGTTGCTCCCGTTTTGATGTGGTGCGGTTGGCGCAAAAATGGCGCGAATCCACCGAATCGCGCCAAAACCCGGCCCATTACCGCCCTTCGACCCCATGCCCCCCGTCCTCTACCTCGCCTCCCAAAGCCCCCGCCGCCGCCAGCTCCTCACCCAAATCGGCGTGACGCCCGAGCTGCTCCTGCCTGACGCCGACGAAGACGCCGAAGCCCTCGAAACCGAACGCGCAGGCGAGGCCCCGCGTGCCTACGTCGAGCGCGTCACCCTCAACAAACTGACGGCGGCCTGCGCCCGGCTGGCCCGGCGCGGCTGGCCCGTGGCCCCGGTGCTGTGTTCCGATACCACCGTGGCCCTCGGTTCGCGCATCCTCGGCAAACCCACCGACGAGGCCGACGCCCTGGCCACGCTGCGCCAACTTTCCGGCCACACCCACGCCGTGCTGACCGCCGTCGCCGTGGCCGTGCCAGCGGCAGCGGGGTGGCAACAACGCTTGGCCGTGAGCGTCTCCCACGTCCGTTTCGCCGAGCTGCCGGACGACGTGCTGCGCGCCTACGTCGCCAGCGGGGAGCCGTTTGGCAAGGCCGGCGCCTACGCCATCCAGAGTTCCCTGGCCGGCTGGATCCCTCAGATCGAAGGAAGTTACTCCGGTATCATGGGTTTGCCCCTCTACGAGACAACCCAGTTGCTGCGCGACCTTGGCGTGCATCCCTGACCGCACCCCCAACGCGGCGCCAGATCTGGGGAGGAAAACCCCCATGCACGACATCCTGATCAACTGGGCTCCCCAAGAGACCCGGGTCGCCATCATCGAGAACGGCGCCGTGCAGGAACTGCACATCGAACGCGCCCTGGAGCGTGGCCTGGTCGGCAACGTTTATCTGGGCAAGGTGGCCCGCGTCCTGCCCGGCATGCAAAGCGCCTTCATCGACATCGGCTTGGAGCGCGCCGCTTTCCTGCACGTCGCGGATTTGCACACCGCCCACCCGCCCCATCGCGGTGACGGCGGCTCTCCCGTGCCCATCGAACGCCAGGTGTTTGAAGGCCAGCACCTCATGGTGCAGGTCGTCAAAGATCCCATTGGCACCAAGGGTGCGCGGCTGTCCACCCAAATCAGCGTGGCCGGGCGCATGCTGGTGTTTTTGCCGCAAGACAACCACATCGGCATCTCGCAAAAAATCGGCTCGGCCGAAACCCGCGAACAACTGCGCGCCCGCATGACCGCTTTGGTCGGCAAACCTGAAGACGGCGGCGGGGGCGGGTTCATCCTGCGCACCAACGCCGAAGAAGCCACCGACGCCGAATTGGCCGACGACATCGCCTACCTGCGCAAAGCCTGGGCCCGCATCCGCCACGCCGCCACGACGCGCCCCGCCGGCAGCCTGCTCTACCAAGACCTGAGCTTGGCCGAGCGCGTGCTGCGCGATTTGGTGAACGAACAAACCCAATCGATCCGCATCGACTCGCGCTTGCAGTTCGAGCGCCTCAAAGCCTTCGGCGAAGCCTACACACCGACGGCGGTGGCACGTTTGCAGCACTACCGGGGCGAACGGCCGATTTTTGATTTGTACAACGTCGATGAAGAAATCGGCCGGGCGCTGGCGCGGCGGGTCGATCTCAAATCTGGCGGTTACCTCATCGTCGATCAAACCGAGGCGTTGACCACCATCGACGTCAACACCGGCGGCTTCGTCGGGGCGCGCAACTTCGACGAAACCATCTTCAAAACCAATTTGGAGGCGGCGCTGGCCATCGCTCGGCAACTGCGCTTGCGCAACCTGGGCGGCATCATCATCGTGGACTTCATCGACATGCTGCGCGATGACCATCGCCACGCCGTGTTGCACGAATTCCGCAAGCAGTTGGCCAAAGATCGCACCAAAACCACGGTCAGCGGCTTCACCCAACTCGGTTTGGTGGAGATGACGCGCAAGCGCACCCGCGAATCCCTGGCGCACCAGCTCTGCCAACCCTGCCCGATTTGCGAGGGGCGCGGCCAAGTCAAAACTGCGCGCACCATTTGCTACGACATCCTGCGGGAAATCCTGCGCGAAGCGCGCCAGTTTGACCCGAAGGAGTTCCGGGTGCTGGCCAGTGCCAGCGTCGTCGAAATGCTGCTCGATGAAGAAAGCGCGCACCTGGCGGATTTGTCCGCGTTCATCGGCAAGCCCATCTCGCTCACCGCCGAGCCCGGCATGCGCCCCGAGCAGTACGACATTGTGTTGATGTAAGGTTCCCCCTGCGGCGTACCCCATGAGCGGGGCGTCCCCAGGGGATCAGCGGATGTGGTGCCCTGCCTACAATGGCCGCCATGTCCATCGCGCCCCGATGCTTGGTTGGCCGGGAGGTTGGCCGAGGCGGTGCGCTGTCTTTGCACGAGTCTTCTGTCTATGCTGAATCGACGTCACTGCTTGAGCACCCTGGCGATCTTGGCGGGCGCGGCCGGTGGGCCGGCGCAAGCGCAGTTCCGGGTCGAGATCGCCGGTATCGGCGGCACCCAACTGCCGATCACCTTGGCGAAATTCCGGGATGAAGGCCCGCAAACGGCATTGTTCACCCCGATCATCCGCGCCGATCTGGAACGCAGCGGGCGTTTCCGTTTCGTTGAGCCCTCCCCGGTGGCGGACGAAACCATCTCCCCCGCCTACGACGCCCTGCGCGCCAAAGGCAGCGACGCGCTGGTGGCAGGCTCCGTGCGTCAGAGCGCCGATGGCCGCCTGGTGGTCAACTTCAAACTCTGGGATGTGGTGGCTGGGCAAGAAAAGCTCGGGCAAAGCATCACCGTCGCCGCGCCAGACGCCCGCCGTGCCGCCCACCGCATCGCCGATGTGCTGTACGAATTCCTGACGGGGGACAAAGGCGTCTACTCAACCCAAGTGGCCTACATCACGCGCAGCGCGGGCCGCTACGAACTGCGCCTGGCCGATGCCGACGGCGAGAACTCGCAGCTCGTGCTCAGTAGCGCCAGCCCGTTGATTTCGCCCGCTTGGTCGCCCAGCGGTGAAGAGCTGGCCTACGTCTCGTTCGAAACCGGCAAAGCCGTGGTGTGGGTGCAAAACCTGCGCAACGGGCAGCGGCGCCAATTGGCCAACTTCCGGGGCTCCAACAGTGCGCCTGCGTGGTCGCCCAACGGCCAAGAGTTGGCCATGACGCTGTCACGCGATGGGGTGTCGCAGGTGTATGTGATGTCGCGTGCAGGTGGCAATCCGCGTCGGGTCACCAACAGCGGCTCGATCGACACCGAAGCCGCCTACAGCCCCGATGGCCGCATGATTTACTTCGTCAGCGATCGAGGCGGTTCGCCGCAGATTTACCGCGTCTCCAGCGCTGGGGGGGACGCCGAGCGCATCACCTTCGATGGCAATTACAACATCAGCCCGGCCATCAGCCCCGATGGCCGCACGATGGCCTACGTCAAGCGCCAGTCGGGCCAACAATTCACCGTGATGACCATGGATCTGGCCAGCGGCTCGATCCAGAACATCAGTGACACCACCGACGACGAAAGCCCCAGCTTCGCGCCCAACGGCAAATTCTTGGTGTACGCCACACGTTACCAAGGCCGCGAGGTGCTCATGACGGCCACACTGGATGGCAAGGTCAAAGCACGTTTGGTCACCGCCACGGGCGTGGACATCCGCGAACCGGTCTGGGGGCCGTTCCTGCGCTGACCGATTCGGTGGCTTTTCACAGGAGGAAGGGATCAATGAAAAAACTTCAGGTTTGGCGAGCCGGGTGGGCGATCGTGGCTGTGACCGCCGCCTTGGCAGGCTGCGCCACCCGCGTGCCTTTGGATGTGGAAGCACCTTTGGAGGTGCGCACCGTGCAGGGCGAACTGCTGCCCTCCGATCTCCAAGCGGCGCCCTCGGACCCCCTGGGATCGGCCATCGCCAGTTTGGCCCCGGTGACGCGGCCCCCCCGCACCCACCCAGACCACGCCGCCACCGACGCGGTGGCGGCCAATGAGCAAGCGGCAGCGGCGGTGTCCGGCAACAAGGTTTACTTCGATTTCGACAGCTTCGACATCCGAGACGAGTTCCGGCCCCTGATTGGGCGTTATGCCGGCCAGATGCTGGCGTCCACCAAGCGTGTCCTGGTGGTCGAAGGGTATGCCGACGAACGCGGCAGCCGCGAGTACAACCTAGCGCTGGGGCAGAAGCGCGCTGGCGCAGTGCTCCAAGCCCTGCAAGCCCAAGGCGTCCCCCGACAGCGCATGGAGGCCATCAGTTGGGGAGAAGAGCGTCCAGCCGACCCGGGGCACAACGAAGTGGCTTGGGCCCGCAATCGCCGTGCTGAATTGAAAATGAGGAGCCGTTGAGATGGGGCTGCAACCGCGTTTGAAAACTTGGCCTCCCGCATCGCGTTGGTGGGTGGGGGTGCTTTTGGCAGGTTGGGTGCAGATCAGCCATGCCGCTGGTTTGTTCGAGGATGAAGACGCCCGCCGGGCCATCCTCGACTTGCGTGGCCAGCTTGCCCAAGCCATGGCAGTACTGAAGCAGCAAGGTGAGCAAATCCAGCAGTTGCAGCGCAACCAACTGGCGGTGGCCAATGAGCTGGAGGGCATCCGCGTTGACAACGCCCGCCTGCGCGGCGACAACGAAAAGCTGCTGCGCAAGGTGGCCGAGGTCGAGCAAAAAATCAAGGCCAGCTCGCAGGAAGTCGATGAGCGCGTGCGCAAACTCGAACCGGGCGTTGAAACGGTCGATGGCAAGCGCTTCAAGGTGGATGCCGACGAGCGGCGGGCCTACGAAGATGCCATGAGCGGCCTGCGTGCGGGAGACTATGACAAAGCGACCAACGACCTGGGCAACTTCCTCAAGCGTTACCCGACCAGTGGTTATGCCGATTCGGTGCGCTACTGGTTGGCCAGTGCGCAGTACGGTCGGCGCGACTACCGCAGTGCCACGACCACATTCCGCGCCTTCCTGACTTCGGCCGATGCGGATCATCCGCGTGCCCCGGAGGCGATGTTGGCCCTGGCCAACTGCTATGTGGAAACCAAAGACAGCAAGACGGCCAAACGGTTGCTGGAAGAGCTGATCAAGAAGTATCCGGAAGCCGAGGCTTCGATCGCAGCGCGTGAGCGTCTGGCGGTGTTGAAGTGAGTTGGGGCGAGGCCGTTGTGGAGGCCGTGGATACCCCCGATTTGGAGCGGCGCTTCGGAGGGTTGGCGCGTCTGTACGGTGCTCCGGCCTATGAGCGCCTGCGGCGGCTGAGGTTGGCCGTGGTGGGCGTGGGGGGGGTGGGTTCTTGGGCCGTCGAAGCGTTGGCCCGCTGTGGTGTGGCCGAGCTGGTGCTGATCGACTTGGATCAGGTGGCCGAGTCCAACATCAACCGCCAAGTGCAAGCCCTGGGGGCGACCCTGGGGCAAGCCAAAGTGCAAGCGTTGCGCGAGCGCATCGCCGACATCCACCCTGGCTGCCTTGTCCATGAAGTCGAAGACTTTGTGACGCCGGACAACTGGCCGGGCCTGCTGCCCATCGCGGTCGATGGGGTGATCGATGCGTGCGACCAAGTACGTGCCAAAGCCGCTGTGGCTGCCTGGGCGCGGCGGGCGGGTGTCGCTTTGGTGTGTTGTGGTGCAGCCGGGGGCAAGCGCCAACCGCACCGCTTGGAAGTCGCTGATTTGGCCGAAGTGAGCCACGATCCGCTGTTGGCCAGTTTGCGCAGCCGTTTGCGGCGCGAGCACCAGGCGCCGCGCCAAGGACGCATGGGCGTGGCCTGTGTGTTTTCGCGTGAGCCAGTGGCGCCCCCCGCAGGCGCGGCCACATGCGACACCGACGGCACACTCAACTGCCATGGGTATGGTTCGAGCGTTGTGGTCACGGCTGCTGTGGGCTTGGCGGCGGCGGCTGAGTTGATCGAACAGGTCTTACGTCGATCAAGCGATTGAAAGCGTAAAAAAAGCTTGCGCTCAAAAACAACTGTGCCATAATAGATGGCTCTGCCGCAGTCGGGTTGTTAGCTCAGTCGGTAGAGCAGCGGACTTTTAATCCGTTGGTCGCAGGTTCGAATCCTGCACAACCCACCAAAACTTGACTGCGTGGGGGCTCTTAGCTCAGTTGGTAGAGCAGCGGACTCTTAATCCGTTGGTCGTAGGTTCGAATCCTACAGGGCCCACCAAAATTTCCAAAAACAAGTTTTGTGCCATAATCAAGGCTTGTTTTCGGGCTCTTAGCTCAGTTGGTAGAGCAGCGGACTCTTAATCCGTTGGTCGTAGGTTCGAATCCTACAGGGCCCACCAAATCATCAAGGACTCGCCACAAGCGAGTCCTTTTGTTTTTGTGTTGGCGAAAAATGACCCTGACCCTCTACGGAATCCCGAACTGCACCACGGTCAAGCGGGCGCGTGCTTTTTTGGCAGAGCACACCGTAGCGCATGTGTTCCACGACCTGAAAAAACAGGGCCTCAGCGCGGCCCTGTTACAGCCTTGGGTTGAGCAATTGGGCTGGGAGCGCTTGGTCAATCGCCAGGGCACAACGTGGCGCCAACTCGATCCAGCACGGCAAGCGGCTGTGGTGGATGCTCCCAGCGCTGTCGAACAGTTGCTGGCCACGCCCAGTTTGATGCGCCGTCCGGTGGTGGTGTGGCCAGACGGGCATGTCAGCGTCGGGTTTGATGCGCTGACTTGGACAGAAACGCTCAAACGGTCGGTGTGATCGGCAGAATCAAGTGCAGCGGGCCGTGTCGCTGCCAGTTTTCGGCTTCCTCGCGCAGCAGATAAACCGTGGCCGGATGGGCTTGCGCCCAGCGCATGCTGTACCGCAATTCCACTTGATGGTCGGTGCGTACCAGGCGCCAAGCCCGATCGTCAATCGATTGGCGGGCGTGGCACTTCAAAATCGCCAGGCGCAAGCACAGCAGTTGCCAAGCGCTCACAGGGCGGCGCAAGCAGCTCTCCACCTTACGCAACCCGCCACGCTGTCCCAAAATCAGTTCCGATAGGCGGCGCTGCTGGCTCTGTGAGAACCCCACGGCATCGACGTGGGCCATCAGGTAGGCACTGTGTCGATGGTGATCGTGGTGCGACACCATCAGCCCCATTTCATGCAGGGCGGTGGCCCAGCGCAATTCGGCGGCGTCGTGAGGGGTCACTTCGGGCAAGGCCAGTTGTCGGAACAGCGTTTGCGCCAGGGTGCCCACACGGGTGGCTTGAGCCACATCGACTTGGAACCGCTGCTGCAAGGCCTGAACGGCTTCGTCCCGAGGATCGTGGCCCGTGCGCGGGTGAGCGGCGGCGTACAGCCGATCGTGCAAATCCACGATCACCCCTTGGCGCAGGGCCCCTTTGGCTGGGCGCAGAGCCTCGATCCCAAAGTGAATCAGCAGGGTGTAAAGAATGGCCACACCACCCGGCAGAACAGCGCGACGTTCCGGTTTCAGCCCGGGCAATTCCAAACGATCGACGTGGCCAGCTTCGATGCAGCGCAGAATCAGCCAACGCAGCGCTTCGGGCGTGACGACGCCGTCGGTGATGCCGCTGCCCTCCAGCACATCAGCCACCGCACCTGCCGTGCCGGACGATCCCAGGGCTTCTTGCCAGCGCTCCGGCTTGAAAATTTGCAGCGCTTCTTCGAACGCCGCACCGGCGGCGATTTGCGCGGTGCGGAACCCTTCGGCGCTGATGTGGCCGTCGGGAAAGTGGCGCATGGACAAGCTCACACTGCCGACTTGGAAAGACTCCGCTTCCAGCGGCGTGCGGCCTTGGCCCAAGATCAGTTCGGTGGAGCGCCCCCCGATGTCGATCACCAAGCGCGGTGGTTCGGCGGGTTGCAAGTGGGCCACGCCGGCAAAAATCAGCCGAGCTTCCTCGCGCCCGGAAATCACCTCAATGGGAAACCCCAGTGCCTGTTCGGCCAAGGTCAGAAAATCATTGCGGTTGCGGGCCTCGCGCAGCGTTTGCGTGGCCACGGCGCGGATGTGTGTGGCGGGCCAGCCTTGCAGGATGTCAGCGAAACGGCGCAGGCAGGCCAGGCCCCGTTCGACAGCCTCACCGGTGAGCATGCTGTGCTCGTCCAAACCTGCGCCCAGCCGGACGGTTTCTTTGAAGTAGCGTGAACGTTTGTAGCGGCCGGCCACGAGTTGGCCGAGTTCGAGGCGGAAACTGTTCGAACCCATGTCGATGCAGGCCAAGGGGTGCGACAGCGGCGCCATATCAGAAGAGCGTGACGTGGTCATGATGGGCGGATTGTGCCCGGCGCAGATGACACCGCCCCGAGGGGCCGTCAGGCGGTGGCGCCGAGGTGGGGGATGGTGACGGTGCAGACGATGCCGCGCTCTTCGCGTTCGCGCCACACCACGGTGCCGCCCAGCAGTTTGACGCGCTTGCGGATACCCCCCAGCCCCAAACCATGTGACCAGCGGGCCGGATCGCGTCCGATGCCGTCGTCACTGATGACCAGGGTGAAGGCGCCTTGCAGCAACTGCCCGCGCACATCGATGTGGTGCGCTTTGGCATGGGCGATGCCGTTGCTGACCAGCTCGCGCAAGATGCGCGTTAAGGAAGACCATTGCACCACGCTGAGCATCATGTCGGCGTCTTGTTCGAAATGCCAGGCGAGTTCACAGCCGGCGGCTTCGAGGCGGTGGGCGATGTCGGTTTTCCACTCCGCCGAGGCCAGCGACAGGGGCTGCTGGCGCGAGGCCAGCCCACGGGTGAGCGTCTTCAGATCTTGCAGGGTGTGGCGGACATAGTCCTCCATCTCCTTGTTGGGCGCTTTGTACATCAGCGTGAGCAGGCGGGCACCGATGTCATCGTGCAGATCCTGGGCGATGCGGGTGCGTTCCTCGCTGCGCCCGCGCTCGACCGCTCGGTCATGGGCCAGAGCGCGCATGAGCTGCTCGACCACCCGATCGGCCAGCCGAGCATCTTCCAGTGAGAACAACCGCTTGCCGCGTTCGGCAAAACGCAGCACGGCGATGCCTTCAACGCTGGGCGTGGGGGTGGCCGTCAACTTGGGAATGGGCACCAGCAGCACTGCGCCGTTGTGGGTGATGCGGCTGTGGCGCAGACGGCCATCCAGGCGGCTGGTGTCCAGCGGTTCAAAGACGTGGCTGAGCAGGTTCACCAAGCAATCGGCAGCCCGCTCGGGGCGCGCTTCGACTTCCCGTGCGATGCGGTACAAGTGCTGGAACACCCGTTCGGTGGTCACGACGCGGGCGCCCATCATCTGGTTGAGCAGCCATTGCCGCAAGGCGGCGTAAGTGCCCAGCGCCAAAAACAAGGACAACGTCAGCGATGTGAACTGGCTGAGTGAGAACACGGCCACGAACAGCAAATCGACCGAGGTGGCCAGGGTGCTGATGCCTGCCAACATGGCGAACTCACGCATGACGCTGCGTGATCGGGCGATGAAGGGCACCAACAACACCACCGAGGCAAAGAACACGTTCCACACCACCGGGCCCACTGCGGCAACAGGTTGTAGTCCGGTGGGCAACATCGGGGTCCAGGCCACGGCCAGGGTCAGCAGCCCCAGTGTGGCGGTGGTGACGATGCTGAAACGGCGCATCACCAGCACAAAGGGATGGGGCTCGACGCGATAGGCGTGCGTCAGCAGCACAAAACAAAGGAGGCCATTCAGGAGCAGCAGAGCTTGGGCCCACCACCATTCGTGGGCCAACAAGTCGGCTTGTGCCAAAAGCGCGTACACCCCCATGGCCACCCAATTGGCACCGGCCAGCCAGCGCGGCCAAGTGGCGCCGTTCATCGGATGCCAAGCCGCCGACTGCACAATGGCCGCGCCGGTCAACAAATCTAGGCCGATGCGCCACAAGGCTTCATCGGCGTGTACCCCCAGCGGAATCAACGTTGGCACTGAGGCCACAGCGGCCAGCATCAACTGCCCACTTTGGGCCAGAGCCATGATGGCGTACAGGGCGCTGCGTGGCTGGGGCTGCACCAGCGGCACGATCCACGCCACGATGAACAGCAGCAGCGCCAAGCTGCTCATGAGCCAGAACGTGGTGCCCAACCCCAGGTAACCCCTGGGCTGGGTGGTGACATCGACAGCGCGGCCATCGGTGAACGCCAGCGTCAGAGGGCCTTGTGCCAGCGCTTCGGCCAAGTGTTGCCGGGCGTGGGCGAGCTGGTCACGGGTGGCATCGTCGGCCAGCCAGCGCGGGGAGTGGGCCAGGCTGCCGCTGGACAAAGGCAGGGTGTCCCCAGTGGCTGTGCGGATGCCATCCAGTTGCGCGCCGATGAAAGGACGCAGCAGCGGCGAAGCCGTGCCATCGGCGATCAGATCCCCACTGCTGGCGTGGCGCCATTGGATCGGCAGTTCCGGAGCCAGTGCCAACCAGCGGGCCAAAAAAAACACCGCCAAGCAGCCGACGATGACGACGCCGAGCAGCAGCCGCCGTCGCCAAGCAATGCCCGTCAGGCTCACTGCATCGGGCAAAACGATCGGATCCAGGGATCGGGTGTCAAACAGCGAGTCGCCTGAGCCTGCGGTCGTGTCGGCCCCGGAGCGTGTCGGGGGGGAAAACGTGGAGTGGGACACGGTAAGGGGCGGATCGGCCAACGCAGGTCAAACCAACCCTTGTTTGCTCGCTAGCACTGCCGCTTCCGCCCGGCTCGACACGTTGAGCTTGCGGTAAATCGACTTGATATGGTCATTGACCGTGAACCACTTGATGCCCATCAACGAGGCAATTTCTTTGATGGTGAAACCCTTGCTGAGGTAAGTCAGCACTTCGATTTCGCGGGGGGTCAAGTGCGGTAACTCGACGGGACGCTCGATCTGGACAGGGGCTTTGGCGCTGATGCTGACCGGCGCGGCTGGGCTGAGACCTGACGGCGGCGGGGCGTCAGTCGGCATGCCGTGGCGGAAGTGGGTCAGCAAGCGCCGGGCGATCGCGGGGGACAGCGGTGGCTGCCCCAGCACGATTTTGCGCAGTTCCTCGACCAGCACTTCGAAGCGGTCTTCCTTGAGCAGGTAGCCATCGGCCCCGCACTGGAGGGCGGGGAACAAGTGGTCATCGTCCGAATAGAGGGTGGTGACCACTTTGGTGGCGGGGTACTGGGTCAGTTCGGCCAGCAACTCCATCCCGTTGCCGTCAGGCAGCTCCAAATCGAGCAGCATGAGTTTGAACGGGTCGGTGCCGTGCATACCGTGCGGCCCTGTCAGGGCGATTTGCGCCCGGGCCGTCTCCAGGTCACCTGCTTCAACCACGGCGATGGTGTCGCTAAAGGCCTCTTTGAGGACTTTGCAGAGAAAGGCCCGTGCCACCGGGTTGTCTTCCAGGATCAGTACTTTGACGGTCATGGCTGGCGCTTTTGCAAGTTTCAAATGCGGGGGGTGATCCTATCAGGCTTGAACTCGGGTGCGGCGGGTGCCTGCCTACAATCGCCGCGTATGCGAATCTTGATTTCCAATGACGACGGCTACTTGGCGCCCGGCCTGCTGGCCTTGGTGCAAGCATGCCAAGGGCTGGCCGAGGTGGACGTGGTGGCGCCAGAGCAAAACGCCAGTGGCACCTCCAATTCGCTGAGTTTGCATCGGCCCCTGTCGGTGTTCAAAGCGACCACGGGGGCGCAGGCTGGATTTCACTACGTCAACGGAACGCCGTCGGATTGTGTCCACATCGCGCTGACTGGGTTGCTGCCGCAACGGCCCGATTTGGTCATTTCTGGCATCAACCAAGGCGCCAACATGGGCGACGATACGCTGTACTCTGGCACAGTGGCCGCAGCGATGGAGGGGTATCAATTCGGCATCCCGGCGGTGGCTTTTTCGCAGGTGGATCGCGGGTGGGCTCACCTGGATGCAGCCGCCGCCACGGCCCGTCGGGTGCTGGAGTCTGTGTGGCCCCAAGTGGCGCAGGCCCAGCAGACGCGCCGGCCATGGTTGTTGAACGTCAACATGCCCAACGAGCCCGACACGGCATCGCTGCCGTGGGCCGTGACGCGGCTGGGGCGGCGCCACGCCAGCGAACCGGTGATTCGCCAAATCAGTCCACGCGGGGACACGCTCTACTGGATCGGCGCAGCAGGTGCCGCCTGCGACGGCGCCGCAGGCACAGACTTTCACGCCACGGAGCACCGCCAGGTGTCCATCACGCCGCTGCACGTTGATCTGACCGACCACGCCAGCTTGCCGGAATGGGCTGCCCGCCTGCAACCATGACGAGCGGACAGGCTGGGGCGGAGCGACGCCGGCGTTTTCCGGCACGCTGGTCGCACCAGCCCGCAGACGTTCGGGTGGAAAGTAGGTCTTCGGTGTCTCCAACCATCGTGGACGTACCGGCGTCGGTGCGCGACGCTCTGGGGGATGACAAGGCGGCCATGCGTTTGCGCATGGTGCGTTGGCTGTGTGCCCAAGGGGTGCGCGATGAGCGGGTGTTGCGGGCGTTGGCGGCGGTGCCGCGTCATCGCTTTGTCAACAGTGCGCTTTGGGATCAGGCGTACGAGGACACCAGTTTGCCCATCGGGTATGGCCAAACGATTTCCAAGCCTTCGGTGGTGGCCCGCATGTTGGAGTGGCTGTTGCTGGGACGCAATGCCCAAACCCTGGGGCATCTCGGACGGGTGCTGGAGATCGGGTCAGGGTGTGGTTATCAAACACGGGTGTTGAGTTTGCTGGCGCCGATGGTGGTGTCGGCGGAGCGGTTGCAGCCGCTGCACCATTTGGCGGTGGAGCATCTGCGACGCTGGCGTGTCCCGGGGGCAGGGGACTGCGTGCTGGTGTTTCAGGATGGCTCGGCGGGCGTGGCGCCGCATGCGCCGTTTGACAGCATCGTGGCCGCCGCCAGCGCAGAGTGCATCCCTCCGGCATGGTTGGAGCAACTGAGAATTGGGGGCCGGCTGGTGGCGCCGGTGCAGGCGCCCAATGGTGCCGGGCAGGTGCTGCTGATCGTCGATCGAACGCCCCAAGGTTGGCAGACCTTGCAGGGCGAGGGTGTGCAGTTCGTCCCTCTAAAATCAGGAACCGCCTAAGTCATTGAGAGAGGGGAAGAGCTACTGTGAACCTGTTGACCCACCACCGGACTCTTTCCACGGGATTGGCATGTGCGGCTTTGTTGAGCCTGGTCGCGTGCTCCACGCCTGAAACTGCGGGCACGGGCACAGTGCCGCGCACGGGCGGCAATGCCTACAGCACGGGCGCTGGGCAAGTGCATGTGGTGCAGCCGGGAGAGACCTTGAGCCGCATCGCCCAATCGTATGGGCGCACTTGGCAAGAATTGGCCCGCTGGAACAACCTGACCGATCCGAACCGCTTGGCGGTGGGGCAGTCCTTGCGAGTCACTCCGCCTGGCACGGCCACAGCCACTGCACCTGCCACATCCACGGGGACCACTGGCGGCAGTCCCAGCACCAGCACCGAGACACCCACCCCGAGCACCGTGGGCACGCCTCCGACGACCGGCGCTGCCGGAACTTCAGCCACTGGCAGCGTGATGCCCAGCCCGTCGGCCATCGTCAACCCTGCGGTGGGCATGGCGGTCGATCCGGCGGACAGTCTCACAGACGCCCAAGGCATCCGCTGGAGTTGGCCGGCCTTGGGCACGGTGATCGTTGGGTACGGCGACGGGGGCAGCAAAGGCGTGTCGATTGCTGGCAAGCCGGGGGATGCCGTCATGGCGGCTGCCGATGGGCGTGTGGTGTACGCCGGATCGGGGCTGCGTGGCTACGGCAACCTCATCATCGTCAAGCACTCGACCTCATTCCTCACGGCCTACGCCCACAACCAAGCCCTGTTGGTCAAAGAGGATCAGGCCGTCAAGCGCGGACAAAAAATCGCCGAGATGGGTTCGATCGATGCGGATCGTGTCAAGCTGCACTTTGAGGTGCGCAAAGATGGCAAGCCTGTCGATCCGGTGAAGTACCTGCCGGCTCGCTGATTTGGCAGAGGGGCATCTGGCGGGATAATCCCGCCCCATGACTCAGAAGGACGAATGGCTCAAGGTCGAATCACTCGACATGGAAGCCCAGGGCGTGGCCCACAACAGCGAAGGCAAGGTCGTTTTCATTGAAGGCGCCTTGCCCGGTGAAGAAGTGCAGGTGGACGTGGGCCGCCGCAAGAACCAGTGGGAGCAGGCGACGATGCGCCTGCTGCGCCGCGAGAGTTCGCAGCGCGTGCGCCCGGGTTGCCCCCACTTTGGTTTGCATGCCGGTGCTTGCGGGGGCTGCAAGATGCAGCACCTCGACGCTGCCGCCCAAGTGGCGATCAAACAGCGTGTGCTGGAGGACAACCTGCAACACCTCGGCAAAGTGCGTGCCGAGCGCATGTTGCGCCCGGTGGAAGGCCCGACCTGGGGTTATCGCTTCCGCGCCCGGTTGTCGGTGCGTTACGTGCCGCGCAAGGAAACAGTGCTGGTGGGCTTTCACGAGCGCAAATCGCGCTACGTGGCGGACATGCAGGTCTGCAAAGTGCTGCCCGAGCACGTAAGCGCCATGCTCATGCCGCTGCGTGAGCTGATCGGCAGCATGGACGCCCGCGACCGCTTGCCGCAAATCGAGCTGGCCATCGGCGATGGCATCACCGCGCTGGTGCTGCGCAATTTGGAACCGCTGTCCGCTGCCGATGCGCAGCGCTTGCGGGACTTCGCGGCCATTCACCAAGTTCAATGGTGGCTGCAACCCAAGGGGCCGGACACGGTGCATTTGCTGGACGAAGGCGGCCCGCAACTGGCCTACAGCCTGCCCGAGTTTGGCCTGAAGATGCCCTTCAAGCCGACCGACTTCACCCAGGTGAACCACCACATCAACACCGTGCTGGTGGGCCGGGCGCTGCGCATGCTGGATGCGCAACCCGATGAGCGGGTGATCGACTGGTTCTGCGGCCTGGGCAACTTCACCCTGCCGATTGCCACCCAAGCGCGTGAGGTGCTGGGCATCGAAGGCAGCGAGGCGCTGGTGGCGCGTTCACGCGAAAACGCCCAATTCAATGGCCGCACCAATGCCACGTTTGCGGCGCGCAACCTGTTCGAGCTGGGGCCGGATGATCTCGTGGCCTATGGCCAGGCCAGCAAGTGGCTGGTCGATCCACCGCGTGAAGGCGCCTTCGCGCTGTGCAAGGCGCTGGGCGACATCCAAGCCGAGCCGCGTGAGGGTTGGACGCCGCCCAAGCGCATCGTTTACGTGAGCTGCAACCCGGCGACGCTGGCGCGTGACGCTGGTTTGCTGGTGCATGTGGCGGGGTATCGCTGCGTCACCGCTGGGGTGGTGAACATGTTCCCGCACACGGCGCATGTGGAAAGCATGGCCGTGTTTGAGCGCGACTGACCCCTCGCGGCACACCATGAAAAAGGGCTCCCGAGGGAGCCCTTTGTTTTTGCTGCGAAGCGGGTGCTTATTCGCGTTCGCCGCCGAAGATGCCCAGCAGGGACAGCAGGCTCTGGAACACGTTGTAGATGTCCAGATAGATGGCCAGCGTGGCGGCGATGTAGTTGGTCTCACCGCCGTCGATGACGCGCTTGATGTCGTAGAGCATGAAGGCCGAGAACAGGCCGATGCACAGCACCGACAAGGTCAGCATCAGCGCGCTGGACTGCATGAACACGTTGAGGATGCCGGCCACCAGCACGATCAAGGCACCGACCATCAAGAACTTGCCCATGCCGCTCAGGTCACGCTTGATGACGCTGGCCAGCGTGGCCATGCCGACGAACACCAGGGCGGTGCCACCGAAGGCGGTCATGATGAGCGAAGGGCCGTTCTGGAAGCCGAGGATCGCAGCGATCAAGCGCGACAGCATCAGGCCCATGAAGAACGTGAAGGCCAGCAGCACGCCGACACCGGTGGCCGATTCCTTGGTCTTCTCAATCGCGTACATGAAGCCGAAGGCGCCGGCCATGAACACGATCATGCTCACCATCGGGTTCATGAGGGTGGCAATGCCTGTCGCAACGCCAACCCAGGCCCCCAACACCGTTGGCAGCATCGACACAGCGAGCAGCCAGTAAGTGTTGCGCAGCACGCGGTTGCGTTGGGCCAGCGAGCCTGTGCCGGCGCTGCCGGTATAGGTTTGCAGGCTGTCGTACATGGAACCTCCAGAGAAGATGAGGGGGTGGAAACAAGCGCCGGGGCGCTGGAACTGCCGGGATTGGCATTGGCTGCTCTGATCGAGCGGCGGGATTCTAGTTCCCGCTCGTTGCTTTGATGGGGCGCAGCGGCGTGGCGGAAGGGGCGTCGGGTGTCCCCTGAAACGGGCGCTGAGTCGGTTGCTGCCTTGTAAAGTTGGGCCTTGCTCCCTCGGGTGGCACGCCAGAGGGGGGCGTGCTGGCCGTTTGCCGGTGTTTGGGAGATGAACATGCAGCAGGTACTCAACAGGGGGGCACAACGCCCTGGGTGGCCCGTCCGGGGCGTGGTGATGATGGCTTTGGCTGGTGGTCTGGCCGGTTGTGGCGGCGGGGATGGGGGTTCGAGCGATGAGGCGCGCTACGGTGTGGGTGGCACGCTGTCTGGGTTGGCATCGGGGGGCTCGGTGGTGGTGCAGCTCAATGGCGCCAACACCGTGACGTTGACGGCCAACGGCAGTTTCGTGTTTGGTGGCACGCTGGCCACGGGCACGGCGTATGTCGTGGCGATCAAAACCCAGCCCAGTGGCCAAGCGTGTACCGTGGCCCATGGCAGCGGCACCCTGGCGGGGCGTGCGGTGAATGATGTGGCGGTGACGTGTGCCGACACCCCTGCCGCCACCGGCAAACTGCCCGACACCGGCATCACCGCCAGCCAGTGTTACGCCGTTGCCAGCGATGCGTTGGTGAGCTGCACCAGCGCCGCTGCCAAGGCCCTGAACCCCGCGCAAGATGGCATGACGGGCCGGGATGTGACCAGCTCCAGCAACGCCGATGGCAAGCTGGGTTTCAGCTACACCAAGATCGCGGCCGATGGCAGCACGTTGCCCGCCAGCGCCACCACTTGGGATTGTGTGAAAGACAACATCACCGGCCTGATGTGGGAGGTGAAAACAGCGGATGGCGGTTTGCGGGATGTGAACAAAACCTACACCCACTACACCAGCACCACCGAGGCGCAGTTCTGGAACGGCTCGGCGTACGTACCGCCCACCCAGGCGCAGATTGACGCCGCCACCAACACCGTGGGCTATGTGGCCGCTGTGAATGCTGCTGGCCTGTGCGGCAAGACGGACTGGCGCTTGCCCACCGTAGATGAACTGCAAGGGTTGGTGGATTACGGGGTGGACTACACCACCGATAAGCCGATGATTGATGAAACCTACTTCCCCAACACGGCAGTTAGTGGGGATACGTGGGGTTGGGGGGGGTACTGGGCGTCGTCCCCGGTGGTGGGCAGCCCGGACAGCGCCTGGTACGTCAACTTCGGCTACGGCGACGTCTACGGCAACGACCGCGGCAACACCGGCCATGTCCGGTTGGTGCGGTAGTTGGGGGTGAGGTTGCCCGTCAGTGTTTGGCTTGTTGGAGAAACGTGTGAATTTGCCCCTACCCCCCATTTATCGGGATTGCCGGCGCCTGCTGGTGCATACCGAGGAGCTGGTGCGCCGATGCAACGGTTTGGCTCCCCTCTCCCCTTGCGGGAGAGGGGCTGGGGGAGAGGGGGCGCCACACCCACAACGCCTGCACCAGCTCCAGCATGTGGAGTTGAGTTTTGCGGCGGGCTTTCCTGCGGGCCACGGTTTCCCCCTCTCCCCAACCCCTCTCCCGCAAGGGGAGAGGGGCTTTACGTGGCAGGGCAATGTGTTTTTTTTGAACTTGTTGGATGCATAGGGAGCTTGACATGATGAACCTTCTTCCCCCCTCTGCCCGCTGGGCTTTGCTGGCGGGCCTGTGCCTGCTCGGCAGCGCCCAGGCGCAAAGCCGCTACACCGTGGCCAGCAGCGGCACCGAGGTGACGGACACCAAAACCGGCCTGACCTGGCAGCGTTGCAGCGCGGGCCAAAGCTGGAATGGCAGCACCTGTACCGGCAGCGCCGCCACCTACACCCACGAGCAGGCGTTGGCCTACGCCAAAACGCAGACGGGCTGGCGCCTGCCCTCGGTGAAGGAGCTGTCCAGTTTGGCCGATAAGGGCCGCAGCAACCCAGCCATTGACACCACCGCTTTCCCGGCAACAGCCTCTGACTGGTACTGGACGTCGTCCCCGGTGGTGGGCTCCCCGGTCAGCGCCTGGGACGTCAGCTTCAACTACGGCGGCGTCAACGGCGCCAGCCGCGACCTCACCTACCATGTCCGGTTGGTGCGGTAGTTGGGGGTGAGGTTGCCCGTCAGTGTTTGGGGCGCGTAGCGCCTTTGGGGCATGCGCCCTGTGCGGGGAAAGGGCTCAAGCGTGGCGCAGATCTGCAAAGTTGCTGATCCTCACCGCACCGTCAGGAAAGCGGGCCACCACTTCCAGCTCACCTCCCATCGCCTCAATGTGGCTGCGCAATGTGGAGATGTACATGTCGGCCCGCTTTTCCATTTTGGCAATCGCGGGGTGCTGGACGTGCAGCACATCCGCCAGCATTTTTTGCGAGAGCCCACGCGCTTGCCTCAGCTCTTGCAGGGGCATTTCGGCCAGCATGGCCTGAGCTTGGGCGGCAGATTGCGCCTGGGCTTCGGGTGTCATGCTGGCCCGCAGATGTGCAAACTTTTTAGTCATCAGTCAGCCCTTCCTTTCCAAGTTGCGCCAAGTGTTCGTCGTAGAGCTGGTCTGCCAGGGGCAGATGGATGTCTCAGCGGGGCGGCTGAAAGAGCCACCCGCGAAAGCCCCACTGTAAGACTGGGTCAGGTTTGACTATAATCAGCGGGTTTACCCCAAAACAAAGCCGCCCAGCGAATATCGCTTCTGAAAATTCCACGCCGAGCCCGCAGCCGATGCACCGAGTCCGCATCGCGCCAGCCGGGTGACGGGTTGGGCGCGCAAACTCTGGAGTTCCCCTTGTTGCCCGTCCTGCCCCCCGCGATCCTGGCACTTGCAGACGGCACGGTCTTTTTCGGCACCTCGATCGGCGCAGCCGGTCACACCGTTGGTGAAGTGGTGTTCAACACCGCGCTCACCGGCTACCAAGAAATCCTCACTGACCCGAGCTACTGCCGGCAGATCGTGACCCTCACGTATCCGCACATCGGCAACTACGGCGTCAACGCTGAGGATGTCGAGGCGTCCAAAGTCCATGCCGCTGGCCTCATCATCAAAGATCTGCCCATCCGCGTGTCCAACTTCCGCCAGAACCAGACGCTGTCTGAGTACCTGCGCGAACAAGGCACCGTGGCCATTGCCGATCTGGACACCCGCCGCCTCACCCGCGTGCTGCGCACCACCGGCGCCCAAAACGGCTGCATCGCCACCTTCGAAGCTGGTTATGTGGTGACCGAGGCCGACAAGGCCGAAGCCATCGCCCGTGCCCAAGCCGCGCCCAGCATGGCCGGCCAAGATCTGGCCCAAGTCGTCACCACCGCCGCTTCGTTCGAGTGGACACAAACCGAGTGGAAGCTGGTCGGCGGCTACGGCACGCAGGATGCGCCGCGCTTCCACGTTGTGGCCTACGACTTTGGCGTCAAGCGCAACATCCTGCGCATGTTGGCCGAGCGCGGCTGCAAAGTCACCGTGGTGCCCGCCAAGACGCCCGCCGCCGACGTGCTGGCGCTGAACCCGGACGGCGTGTTCCTCTCGAACGGCCCGGGTGACCCGCAGCCGTGCGACTACGCTATCGCCGCCGCCCAGACGCTGATCGAATCCGGCAAGCCGACCTTCGGCATCTGCCTGGGTCATCAGATCATGGCGCTGGCCTCGGGCGCCAAGACCTTCAAGATGAAGTTCGGCCACCACGGCGGCAACCACCCGGTGAAGGATCTGGACAGCGGTCGCGTGTCGATCACCAGCCAGAACCACGGCTTCGCGGTGGATGCCGAGTCGCTGCCCGCCAACCTGCGCCCGACGCATGTGAGCCTGTTCGATGGCACGCTGCAAGGCCTGGCCCGCACCGACAAACCGGCGTTCTGCTTCCAGGGCCACCCGGAAGCCTCGCCCGGCCCGCACGACATCGCCTACCTGTTTGACCGTTTCATCGGTCTGATGGAACAAGCCTCCGCCTGACGGCCCAGCGCCGCCCGGCCCCGCCGCATTGACGACCTCGCGCCCGGTGTGCCCCTCGCACACCGGGCGTTTCACAAAAGGAGCAAGCCCCATGTTCGGCATCACCGACCTCGGAACCTACGTGCTCGGCGTGATCTTCATCGTGCTGCTGCCGGGGCCGAATTCGCTGTATGTGCTGTCGGTGGCGGGGCGGCGCGGCGTGCGCGCCGGCTACGCTGGCGCCTGCGGCGTGTTCCTGGGCGACACCATCCTGATGCTGCTCACCGCCGCTGGGGCCGCCTCGCTGCTGAAGGCCGCGCCGGCGCTGTTCCTCGTCATCAAATCAGTGGGGGCGGCTTACCTCGCCTGGGTGGGCATTCAGTTGCTGCGCTCGGCCTGGCAACAGTGGCGCGGGACGGTGGTTGCATCCACCAGCGAACCCGCTGCCGATCTCAGCCAGCCGTTCCGCCGCGCTCTGCTCATCAGCCTGCTGAACCCGAAGGCGATTCTGTTTTTCCTGTCGTTCTTCGTGCAGTTTGTTGATCCGGCGTATGCCTACCCGGCTGTGACCTTCCTCGCGCTCGGGGCCATCGTGCAGTTCTTCAGCGCCGTGTACCTGTCGGTGCTCATCCTGGCCGGTGCGCGTCTCGCGGCGGCCTTCCGGGCCCATCGCCGTGCCGCCAGCGTCACCAGCGGCAGCGTGGGCACCCTGTTCCTCGGATTCGGCGCCAAGCTCGCCACGGCCAGCCTGGGCTAAGCCCACGCCCGCGCCCCAGCCTGAAACGCCAACAAGACCTTCCAAGCCATGCCAAAACGTTCAGATCTCAAGAGCATCCTCATCATCGGCGCCGGCCCGATCATCATCGGCCAGGCCTGTGAGTTCGATTACTCCGGCGCCCAAGCCTGCAAGGCCCTGCGCGAAGAGGGTTACCGCGTCATCCTGGTCAACTCCAACCCGGCCACGATCATGACCGACCCGGACACGGCCGACGTCACCTACATCGAGCCGATCACCTGGCAGGTGGTGGAAAAAATCATCGCCAAGGAGCGCCCGGACGCCGTGCTGCCCACCATGGGCGGCCAAACCGCGCTGAACTGCGCGCTGGATCTGCACCGCAACGGCGTGCTGGCCAAGTACAACGTCGAGATGATCGGTGCCAACGAGCACGCCATCGAAAAGGCCGAAGACCGCCTGAAGTTCAAGGACGCGATGACCAAGATTGGCCTGGATTCGGCCAAGTCCGGCATCGCGCACACGCTGGAAGAAGCGTGGGGTGTGCAAAAGCGCATCCAGGCTGAAATCGGCGGCTCCGGCTTCCCGATGGTGATCCGCCCCAGCTTCACGCTGGGCGGCACCGGTGGTGGCATCGCCTACAACCCGGAGGAGTTCGAGGAGATCTGCAAGCGCGGCATCGACCTCTCGCCCACTAACGAGTTGCTGATCGAAGAAAGCCTGATCGGTTGGAAAGAGTACGAAATGGAAGTGGTTCGCGACAAGGCGGACAACTGCATCATCGTCTGCTCCATCGAAAACCTGGATCCGATGGGCATCCACACCGGGGACTCGATCACCGTCGCCCCGGCGCAAACGCTCACCGACAAGGAATACCAGCTCCTGCGCAACGCCTCCATCGCCATCCTGCGCGAAATCGGCGTGGACACTGGTGGCTCCAACGTGCAGTTCTCGATCAACCCGAACAATGGCCGGATGATCGTGATCGAGATGAACCCGCGTGTGTCGCGTTCCTCGGCGCTGGCGTCCAAGGCCACGGGGTTCCCGATCGCCAAGGTCGCGGCCAAGCTGGCCGTGGGTTACACCCTGGACGAGCTGAAGAACGACATCACTGGCGGCGCCACCCCGGCGTCGTTCGAGCCGTCGATCGACTACGTCGTCACCAAGATCCCGCGTTTTGCCTTCGAGAAATTCCGCGAAGCCGATCCGCACCTGACGACGCAGATGAAGTCCGTGGGCGAAGTGATGGCCATGGGCCGCACCTTCCAGGAATCGTTCCAAAAGGCGTTGCGTGGCTTGGAAACCGGCATCGACGGCCTGACCGAACGCAGCGATGACCGCGAGGAAATCGTCGAGCAGATCGGCAGCCCCGGCCCCGAGCGGATCCTGTTCCTGGCCGATGCCTTCCGCGTCGGCATGAGCTTGGATGAAGTGTTCGAAGAAACGGCGGTGGATCCGTGGTTCCTGGCGCAGATTGAGCAGCTCATCAGCGTGGAAAAGAGCTTGGCCGGCCGCACGCTGGACAGCCTCTCGAAGGACGAGCTGTATTTCTTGAAGCGCAAGGGCTTCTCGGATCGCCGCTTGGCCAAGCTGCTGGGCACGAACCAGCACGACGTGCGCGCCAAGCGCCACGCCCTGAACGTGCGTCCGGTCTACAAGCGTGTGGACACCTGCGCCGCCGAGTTCGCCACCCAAACCGCCTACCTCTATTCGACCTACGACGAGGAATGCGAAGCCGCGCCCACCGACAAGAAAAAGATCATGGTGCTGGGCGGTGGCCCGAACCGCATCGGCCAGGGCATCGAGTTTGACTACTGCTGCGTGCATGCCGCGCTCGCCATGCGCGAGGATGGTTACGAAACCATCATGGTCAACTGCAACCCGGAAACCGTCTCCACCGACTACGACACCTCCGATCGCCTCTACTTCGAGCCGGTGACGCTGGAAGACGTGCTGGAGATCGTGGACAAGGAACAGCCGGTCGGCGTGATCGTGCAGTACGGCGGCCAAACGCCGCTCAAGCTGGCCCTGGATCTGGAACGCGCTGGCGTGCCCATCATCGGCACCACGCCGGATTCGATCGACATCGCTGAAGACCGCGAGCGCTTCCAGCAATTGCTGCACTCGCTGGGCCTGAAGCAGCCGCCGAACCGCACCGCCCGTACCGAAGACGCGGCGATGCAGATGGCGCACGAGATTGGCTACCCGCTGGTGGTGCGTCCGTCCTACGTGCTGGGTGGCCGGGCGATGGAAATCGTCCATGGCGACAAGGACTTGGAACGCTACATGCGCGAAGCCGTGCGTGTCTCTGACAAGTCGCCCGTGCTGCTGGATCGCTTCCTCGACGACGCCGTCGAAGTGGACGTGGACTGCATCAGCGATGGCACCGATGTGATGATCGGCGGCATCATGGAGCACATCGAACAAGCGGGCGTCCACTCAGGCGACTCGGCTTGCTCGCTGCCGCCTTACACGCTGTCGGCTGAGTTGCAAGACGAGCTGCGCCGCCAAACCGCCTTGATGGCCAAGGCGCTGAAGGTGGTCGGCCTCATGAACGTGCAGTTCGCCGTGCAAGGTGACGTGGCCGCCGGTGCCGACGCTTGGACGGTGTACGTGCTGGAGGTGAACCCGCGTGCTTCGCGCACGGTGCCGTACGTGTCCAAGGCCACCGGCCAGCAACTGGCCAAGATCGCTGCGCGCTGCATGGCCGGCCAAAAGCTGGTTGACCAAAAGGGCCTCGGCGGCAAGCCGCCGGTCGAAGTGGTGCCGCCGTACTACTGCGTCAAGGAAGCGGTGTTCCCCTTCAACAAGTTCCCCGGCGTGGATCCGATCCTCGGCCCTGAAATGCGCTCCACCGGTGAAGTGATGGGCGTGGGCCGCACCTTCGCCGAAGCCATGCTCAAGAGCCAGTTGGGCGCCGGTTCGCGTCTGCCGCGCAAGGGCAATGTGGTGCTGTCGGTCAAGGGCAACGAGCACGCTCGCGCAGCGGCCATCGCCCAGGATTTGCATGCGCTGGGCTTTGGCATCATCGCCACCAAAGGCACGGCGGCGGCCATCGCTGCGGCGGGCGTGCCAGTGCGCACCATCCATAAGATTAAGGAAGGGCGCCCCAACATCGCCGACTTGATCAAGGCTGGTGAAATCCAACTCGTCTTCACCACGGTGGACGAAACCCGCACCGCCATCGCCGATTCGCGTTACATCCGCACCGCTGCGCTGGCCAACCGCGTCACCTACTACACCACGATGGCCGGTTGCGAAGCCGCCACCGAGGCGTTGAAGCACCAAGATGGCCTCGAAGTCATCTCGGTGCAGGAGATGCACGCTGCGCTGGCCTGAAGCCCGCAAGCTGCTTTAAACTGCGCGCTTTGACGCACGCCCCGGTCGGTCACGGCCGGGGCGTCTTGCCGTCACGGTTGCCCCAAACGCGCCCCTTGGCGCGTTTTCATTTTTCTGCCCATCCAAACGACCCGACATGAGCACCATCCCATTGACCAAGCGCGGTGCCGAAAAGCTCAAGGAAGAGCTGCATCGCTTGAAGACCGTTGAACGCCACGCCGTGATCGAGGCCATCGCCGAAGCCCGTGCCCAGGGTGACCTGTCGGAAAACGCCGAATACGAAGCCGCCAAAGACAAACAAGGCTTCATCGAAGGTCGCATCCTCGAAATCGAAGGCAAGCTGGCCGCCGCCAAAATCATCAATCCGGCGGAGTTGGATGCGGGCGGTCGCGTGGTGTTTGGTGCCACCGTCGAGCTGGAAGACGAAGACAGTGGCAAGCGCGTCACCTACCAAATCGTGGGGGATGACGAGGCCGATTTGAAGCTGGGGCTGGTGTCGATCAGCTCGCCCATCGCCCGTGCCTTGATCGGCAAAGAAGTGGGTGATGTGGCCGTGGTGCGGGCGCCGGGCGGCGAACGCGGCTACGAAATCATCAACGTTCAATACAAATAAGCACCATGACGGCACAGGTGAGCCGTCGCCACGCTGGGCTGGAACGGCTGCGGCGTGTGTTGCCGGGGCTGTGGGCCGGGATGTTGCTGTGCGTCATGGGGCTGGCCACGCCGGCACCGTTTGCCACGCTGCCGGTGGCGGAGGCGGGCAAAGTCGTCGGCCATGTGTTTGCGCGCGAGGCGTCGCTGAGTTTGGTGCTGGCCGTGGCGCTGCTGCTGTTGGAGCGGTGGCGAGCAGCGGCGTGGTCGGCGGAGCACGAGCGCACGGTGCCGCGCTGGAGCGCCGAGATGTTGCTGGTGCTGGGCACGGTGTTTTGCACCGTAGCGGGCTACTACGCGGTGCAGCCGATGATCGCCCAAGCCAAAGCTGGGCTGGCCACACCGCTGAGTTTTGGCCAGTTGCACGCCCTCAGTTTCGGGCTGTTCGGCGTCAAGATCGCCTTGACGCTGGTGCTGACCTGGCGGGCCAGCCGCCCGGCATGAGGGCGGACGGGCGCTCAGGCGTTCTGGGCGCGTTTTTTGGCGCTGACCTTGAAGGTCTTGGCGCGTTTGACCATGCCGCCAGCGGTCAGGCGCTGGTTGCCAAACACCGTCACTTTGGCGATGTTGGGGCGGCCCGTGCCGTTCTTGGCGTACTTCACCACCTTGACCACACGCGGTGCGGCCATGCGGCTTTCTTCTGGGGTTTTTTCCTTGGCAGGCAGCGGGCGCCACAGCACCAGCAGCTTGCCGATGTGCTGGACGGGTGCGGCGTTGAGCTGGTCGGCCAGGGCGTTGAGCATGTCTTCGCGGGCGGTTCGGTCGTCCGAGAACACGCGCACTTTGATGAGGCCGTGGGCGTTGAGCGCGGCGTCGGTTTCTTTGACGATGGCGGGGGTCAGGCCCTCGGCGCCGATCATGACGACGGGGCTGAGATGGTGTGCGTCGCTGCGCTTGGCTTTGCGCTCGACGGGTGTCAATTGAATGGCAGGCATCCTCGTATTATCCCTTCACGATGAAAATCAACACCAAAAGCAAGAAGGTCAACAAAGCGTGGTTGAACGATCACGTCAACGACCCCTATGTGCGCCTGGCGCAAAAAGAGGGCTTTCGTGCCCGGGCGGCCTACAAACTCAAGGAGCTTGACGAAGCTTTCCAGCTCATCCGCCCCGGCCAAGTGGTGGTGGATCTGGGGTCGGCGCCGGGGGCGTGGAGCCAGTACCTGCGCCGCCGTTTTGCGCCCAAGGTGGCTGGCGCCGGCGGCGCCGCCACCGGGGAACTGGACGGTACGCTGATCGCGCTGGACATTCTGCCGATGGAAGCCATCGACGGTGTGCAATTCATTCAGGGCGATTTTCGGGAAGATGGGCCGTTGAACGAGCTGGAAACCGCGTTGGCCGGTCGCCCGGTGGACGTGGTGGTGTCGGACATGGCGCCCAACCTCTCCGGCATTCCGAGCACGGACGCAGCGCGCATCGTGCATTTGGTTGAACTGGCGGTGGATTTTTCCATCCGACACCTGCGCCCCCAAGGCGCTTTGGTGGCGAAAGTGTTTCATGGTGCGGCCTACGATCCGTTGCAGGCGCTGTTTCGGCAACACTTCCGGGTGGTCAAGGCCCACAAGCCCAAATCCTCGCGGGACAAATCCGCCGAAACCTTTTTGGTGGGCATCGGTCTGAAAAAAACCGGCGCATGATGCGCGGCCCGTGCAAGACCCGATCATGAGTTGGGCTGCTTGAAACGGGCCCAAGCTGAGGGGTTGACTCTTCTAGAATCGACCCCATCTGCCCCAACAGGTGGCGTTTCGTCGGCCGGTCGGCGACGCCATCGCAGCAAGTGAACCATAGAAGGAGCCGCGGTGAACAACCAGTGGATTTCGAAAGTCGGCGTCTGGCTGGTGATTGCCTTGGTGCTTTTCACCGTCTTCAAGCAGTTTGACCGGGTGGCCACACCGGGCAACCAGATCGGGTACTCCGATTTTCTGGAGGAAGTGCGCAACAAGCGCATCAAGAGCGTGACCATCCAAGAAGGCATGGGCAGCGTGGAGATCAGCGCCGAGACCACGGAAGGGCGCCGCATCCGTACCACGGGCACGTTTTTGGATCGTGGCCTGTCGGGCGATTTGATCAGCAACGGCGTCAAATTTGATGTGCGTCCGCGTGAGGAGCCGTCGCTGCTGACGAGCTTGCTGATGTCCTGGGGCCCGATGATTCTGCTGATTGGCGTCTGGGTGTACTTCATGCGCCAGATGCAAGGCGGCGGCAAGGGCGGGGCTTTCAGTTTCGCCAAGAGCAAGGCCCGCATGTTGGACGAGGCGAACAACTCGACCACGTTCGCCGACGTGGCCGGCTGCGACGAAGCCAAGGAAGAAGTCAAAGAGCTGGTGGACTTCCTGAAGGATCCGCAAAAGTTCCAGAAGCTGGGCGGGCGCATTCCGCGTGGCGTGCTGCTGGTCGGCCCGCCGGGAACGGGTAAGACGCTGCTGGCCAAGGCCATTGCCGGTGAAGCCAAGGTGCCGTTCTTCAGCATTTCGGGCTCGGATTTCGTGGAAATGTTCGTCGGCGTGGGCGCGGCCCGCGTGCGCGACATGTTCGAACAAGCCAAGAAGAGCGCCCCGTGCATCATCTTTGTGGATGAAATCGACGCCGTGGGCCGTCACCGTGGCGCCGGCCTGGGCGGCGGCAACGACGAGCGCGAACAAACCCTCAACCAGATGCTGGTGGAGATGGACGGCTTCGAGACCAACCTTGGTGTGATCGTCATGGCGGCCACCAACCGCCCGGACATCCTCGATCCGGCCTTGCTGCGCCCCGGTCGTTTCGACCGCCAGGTGTATGTGACGCTGCCCGATGTGCGGGGCCGCGAGCAAATCCTCAACGTCCACATGCGCAAAGTGCCGGTGGGTCAAGACATCCGCGCCGACATCTTGGCACGTGGCACGCCGGGCTTCTCGGGCGCCGATCTGGCCAACTTGGTGAACGAAGCCGCGTTGTTCGCTGCGCGCCGCAATGGCCGCGTGGTGGAAATGGTGGACTTTGAGCGCGCCAAGGACAAGATCATCATGGGCCCGGAGCGCAAGTCCATGGTCATGCCCGAGGACGAGCGTCGCAACACGGCTTACCACGAAGCAGGCCATGCCCTCATTGGCCGCCTGCTGCCCAAGTGTGACCCGGTGCATAAAGTCACCATCATCCCGCGTGGCCGCGCTCTGGGCGTGACCATGAGTTTGCCCGAGCGGGATCGGTACAGCTACGACCGGGACTACATGCTGAACCAAATCAGCATGCTGTTCGGGGGGCGCATTGCCGAAGAGGTGTTCATGAACCAAATGACCACCGGCGCCAGCAATGACTTCGAGCGAGCCACCCACATCGCCCGCGACATGGTGACGCGCTACGGCATGACCGACGAACTCGGGCCCATGGTCTACGCGGAGAACGAGGGTGAAGTGTTCCTGGGCCGTTCGGTGACCAAGACCACCAGCATGTCGGAAGAAACCATGCGCAAGGTCGATTCGGTGATCCGCCGCATCATCGACGAGCAATACGCCGTGGCCCGCAAGCTCATCGAAGACAACCAAGACAAGATGCACGCCATGGCCAAAGCGCTGCTCGATTGGGAAACCATCGACGGTGATCAGTTGGACGACATCATGTCTGGTAAGCCACCGCGTCCGCCCAAGGATTGGACGCCTTCGGCCAACAAGACCGGCGGCGGCGCAGTGCCCCCGGTGAGCACGGGCGGCACGGCAGCGGCGGTGTGATCGTCGCCTGAGCCGAGCGCGGCGCATGCAGCGCCGCATCATCACCAACGGGGCCCCGCGCCCCGTTCGTTTTTGGGGATCGCCATGTTGTGGCAAACCGCCCGTTTTGCATTGGATTTGCGTGCCCGTCCGCTGGTGATGGGCATCGTCAACACCACGCCCGATTCGTTCTCAGATGGCGGGCGTGACACAGCCGCCGCCATCGCCCACGCCGAGCGCTTGTGTGCCGAAGGTGCGGACATTCTCGACATCGGGGGCGAGTCCACCCGCCCAGGGTCGCAGATGCCCTCGGTGGAGGAGGAGCTGTGCCGCGTCCTGCCGGTGGTGCGCCAAGCGGTGCGTTGGGGTGTGCCGGTGTCGGTGGACACCAGCCGCCCCGAAGTCATCCGCGCCGTGCTGGAGGCTGGCGCCGACATCGTCAACGACGTGCGCGCTTTGACGTGGCCGGGTGCGCTGGCGGCGGTGCAAGCCTTCCCCGGTGTCGGGGTGTGTTTGATGCACATGCAAGGCCAACCCGCCACCATGCAGGCCAATCCATGTTACGAGGAGGCGAACGGCGGTGTGGTCGGCGAGGTGCGGGCTTTTTTGGCCGACCGCTTGGCCGCCGTGACCGCAGCGGGCGTCGCGCCCGCGTGCATCACCCTCGATCCTGGGTATGGTTTCGGCAAGAGCCAAGCCCACAATTTGGCGCTGTGGCGGGCGCAACGTGAATTGCTTGCGTTGGGGCGTCCGCTGCTGGTCGGCTGGTCACGCAAAGGCACGCTGGGTCAGATCACCGGGCGGCCTGTGGGCGAGCGGCTGGTGGCCAGCGTGTCGGCGGCGTTGGCGTCGGTGGCCTTGGGCGCACGCATCGTGCGGGTTCACGATGTGGCAGCGACAGTGGATGCGCTCAAAGTCTGGCAAGCCGCCGGGCTGGATGATGTGCAACCCTGACTTTTCATTCGAAAGCATTTCAGACATGACGCGCAAGTATTTCGGCACCGATGGCATTCGTGGCACCGTGGGTCAATCGCCCATCACGGCAGACTTCGCGCTGCGCTTGGGCCA
The DNA here is from genome assembly GCF_002222655.1 of Vitreoscilla filiformis. Classification (GTDB taxonomy): domain Bacteria; phylum Pseudomonadota; class Gammaproteobacteria; order Burkholderiales; family Burkholderiaceae_C; genus Ideonella; species Ideonella filiformis. The sequence continues at coordinate 1,898,245 of NZ_CP022423.1, forward strand.
TGCGGTGGGCCGTGTGCTGCAACAACAAGCCCAAGGTGGCCGGGCGCCCACGGTGCTCATTGGCAAAGACACCCGCATTTCGGGCTACATGCTGGAAAGTGCGCTCGAAGCGGGTTTTGCGTCTGCGGGTGTGAACGTGCTGCTCACCGGCCCGCTGCCCACGCCCGGCGTGGCCTACCTGACGCGTGCGCTGCGCTTGGATTTGGGCGTGGTCATCAGTGCATCGCACAACGCTTATCCGGACAACGGCATCAAGTTTTTCTCCGCCCGGGGCCAAAAGCTGCCCGATGCGTGGGAGCTGGAAGTCGAAGCCGCCCTGGCGCAAGAACCGGTGTGGGTCGATTCGATGCGCCTGGGCCGCGCTCGTCGATTGAACGACGCCCAAGGCCGTTACATCGAGTTTTGCAAGAGCACCGTCAGCGGTGAAATGAGCCTGAAGGGGCTGAAGCTGGTGATCGATGCAGCGCACGGGGCTGCCTACCAAGTTGCGCCGGCGGTGTTCCATGAGCTGGGCGCGGAGGTGGTGGCCATCGGTTGTGCGCCCAACGGCACCAACATCAACGATGGGGTCGGGGCGACTTCGCCGGCTGCGTTGGTGGCGGCTGTCCAAGAGCACGGCGCCGATTTCGGCATCGCGTTGGATGGCGACGCGGATCGGCTGCAATTGGTCGATGGCACAGGCCGGCTGTTCAATGGCGACGAATTGTTGTACCTGCTGGCGGTGGATCGCCTGAACCACGGCGAGCGGGTGCCTGGTGTGGTCGGCACGCTCATGACGAACATGGCGATCCAAGTCGCACTGCAACGCCGGGGGGTGGACTTGGTGCGCGCCAAGGTGGGCGACCGTTATGTGCTCGAAGACCTGGGCCGCCACGGCTGGCTGCTGGGGGGCGAAAGTTCGGGCCACCTGTTGGTGCTCGATCAGCACAGCACGGGCGACGGCATCATCAGCGCGTTGCAAGTGTTGCAGGCGGTGCAGCGCAGTGGTCAGCCCATGGGCGAAGGGCTGCTGGCGGGGGTGACGCTGTTCCCGCAAACCATGATCAACGTGCCGTGGCGCGTCGGGCAGGTGTGGACGCAGTTTCCGGCCCTGGTGCAAGAAGTTGAGCACGTCACGGCGGAGTTGGGGCAGCGGGGGCGGGTGTTGATCCGCGCATCGGGCACCGAGCCGGTGTTGCGCGTCATGGTCGAAGCGCAAGACACGGCACTGGCCCGCAGCCAAGCTGAACGGTTGGTGGCAGCGGTGCGCCATGTGACAACCGCTTGACGCTTTTTGACAGTGTGACAACCGGCTAAACGGGTGTCACATCGCTGTCACAGGCGCTTTCTACAGTGCAAGGCATACGGGGAGACCCTGGGTCGGGCTCCCATCCCCTTTCACTGAGGAAAGACGCATGAAGTTCTCTGCCTTGTTCCGCGCTGTTATCGCTGCATCGACCTTTGCCGTGGCGCTGTCGGCCAGCGCCCAGGAAGTGACCGGCGCTGGCGCCTCCTTCCCGGCACCGATCTACGCCAAGTGGGCCGACGCCTTCAACAAGGCCACTGGCGTCCGCATCAACTACCAATCGGTGGGTTCGGGCGCTGGTATCAAGCAAATCAAGGCCAAGACGGTCGATTTTGGCGCTTCCGATTCGCCGCTCAAGGACACCGATCTGGCCACCGATGGCATGGTGCAATTCCCGATGGTGATCGGCGGCGTGGTGCCGGTGGTCAACGTCAAGGGCCTTCAGCCGGGCCAGCTCAAGCTGTCCGGCCAAGTGCTGGGGGACATCTACTTGGGCAAGATCACCAAGTGGAACGACCCGGCCCTGGTCGCCCTGAACCCGGGTGTCGCTTTGCCGGATGCCGACATCCAAGTCGTGCGCCGTGCTGACGGTTCGGGCACCAGCTTCCTGTTCACCAACTACCTGTCCAAGGTGAACGCCGAGTGGAAGGCCAAGGTTGGCGAAGGCACGGCTGTCAACTGGCCGACCGGTGCGGGTGGCAAGGGCAACGAAGGCGTGTCGTCCTACGTCATGCGCCTGCCGAATTCGATTGGTTACGTCGAATACGCCTACGCCAAGCAAAACAAGATGACCCATGTGCTGATGAAGAACCGCGATGGTGCCTTCGTTGGCCCGGATGACGCGACGTTCAAGGCCGCCGCCGCTGGTGCAGACTGGGCCAAGAGCTTCTACCAAGTGCTGACCGACCAGCCCGGCAAAGACGCTTGGCCGCTCACTGGCGCCACCTTCATCCTGATGCACAAGTCGCAGGTGAAGCCGGAGAACGCAGCAGCGGCGCTCAAGTTTTTCGAGTGGTCGTACGTCAATGGCGACAAGACGGCGGCCGAACTGGAGTTCGTGCCCATGCCTGACTCTGTGAAAACGCTGGTGCGCAAACTCTGGGGTGACATCAAGGATCCAGCGGGCAAGGCCATCGCCTACCGCTGATCGTTGTCGATCGCTGTCGATCGTTTTTGACCCTCCCTTCAGCGAGCCGTGCGGGCCTGGGTGCCTGCGCGGCCGTTGGCGTCGGTTTCATCACCTTGCTGCCCTGGGGGCTTGACGTGTCCGCATCTCTTCCTGCTCGATCTCTGCCAGAGCCTGGCCTCATGCAAAGAAGTTCTCCGACTGGTAGCCCGGATCCGCGCCGTGCGCGGGCGCCGTGGGCCGATTCGCTGTTTGCCTTCGCAGCCCACGCCGCCGCGTGGCTGACCCTGGCGCTGCTGCTGGGTATTTTGGTGTCCCTGGTCATGGGGGCCGCTCCGGCGATTGAGGCTTACGGCCTGTCCTTCCTCTGGCGCGCCGAATGGGACCCTGCGGGTGAGAAGTTCGGCGGCCTGGTGATGATCTACGGCACGCTGATGACCTCGATCATTGCCCTGGTGATCGCCGTGCCGGTGAGTTTTGGCATCGCGCTGTTTTTGACCGAGTTGTCGCCCAACTGGTTGCGCCGTCCGCTGGGCGTGGCGGTGGAGCTGCTGGCGGCGGTGCCTTCCATCGTGTATGGCATGTGGGGCTTGCTGGTGTTCGGCCCGCTGCTGGGCACCTATGTGCAACAGCCCCTGCAAGCCTTGTTCAAGGGCGTGCCGGTGCTGGGGGCGTTGTTCTCTGGCCCGCCGGTGGGCATCGGGCTGCTGTCGGCTGGCATCATCCTGGCGATCATGATCATCCCGTTCATCGCTTCGGTGATGCGTGATGTGTTCACCATCACCCCGCCGATGCTCAAAGAATCCGCCTACGGTCTGGGTTCCACGACCTGGGAAGTGGTGTGGAACGTCGTGCTGCCGTACACCAAGGCCGGCGTGATCGGCGGTGTCATGTTGGGCCTGGGCCGCGCCTTGGGTGAAACGATGGCTGTCACGTTCGTCATCGGCAACATGAACCAGCTCGATTCGCTGTCGCTGTTTGAAGCGGCCAACAGCATCACCTCCGCGCTGGCCAACGAGTTTGCCGAAGCTGGCGAAGGCTTGCACCAAGCGTCGCTGATCTACCTGGGCCTGGTGCTGTTCTTCATCACCTTCGTGGTGTTGACCTGCTCCAAGCTGTTGCTGGCCCGCCTGAAGAAGAACGAAGGAGCCCGTTCATGAGCTTCATGACCCTCGATGCGCAGCGCCTGGCGCTGCACCAGCGCCGCAAGCGCATCAACGCCGTGGCTTTGAGCCTGTCTCTGGCGGCGATGGCTTTCGGTGTGTTCTGGCTGCTGTGGATTCTGTTTGAAACCGTGCGTTTGGGGATCGACGGCTTGACTTGGGCCGTGTTCACCGAAATGACCCCGCCACCCCAAGCCGAAACCGGCGGTTTGGCCAATGCCCTGTATGGATCGGCCTTGATGGTCGGGCTGGCCACGCTGGTGGGTACGCCCATCGGCATTTTGGCTGGCATCTACGTGGCCGAGTACGGCCAGCGCAGCCTGCTGGGCAAAGCGGTGCAGTTCATCAACGACATCTTGCTGTCCGCCCCGTCCATCGTCATCGGCCTGTTCATCTACACCGTGGTGGTGGCGCGCTTCAAGACCTTCTCGGGCTGGGCCGGCGTGTGTGCCCTGGCGCTGATCGTCATCCCGGTGGTGATTCGCACCACAGCGGACATGCTGGCGCTGGTGCCCCACGCCCTGCGCGAAGCGGCCTACGCTCTGGGCACGCCGAAGTGGAAGGTGATCCTCAGCATCACCTTGAAGTCGGCCCGTGCCGGGGTGGTGACGGGCGTGCTGTTGGCCGTGGCGCGCATTTCGGGTGAAACCGCGCCGCTGCTGTTCACTGCGTTGTCGAACCAGTTCTGGACGTCCAACTTGGACGGCCCGGTGGCCAGCTTGCCGGTCACCATCTTCAAATTCGCCATGAGCCCCTACGAGAACTGGCAGCAGCTCGCCTGGGCGGGCGTGTTCATCATCACCGTGGGCGTGTTGGCGCTCAACATCCTGGCGCGCGTGTTGTTCCGCAACAAGCACTGACCCCCAGCTTCAAAGGCCCCGTCATGGACACCAAAGTGACTTCCCCCGTGAGCGAAAAAGCCAAGATTTCCGTTAAGGATCTGAACTTCTACTACGGCAGCTTCCACGCCCTCAAGCGCATCAACCTGGACATTCCCGAAAAGAAGGTCACGGCCTTCATCGGCCCGTCGGGTTGCGGCAAGTCCACCCTGTTGCGCACCTTCAACCGCATGTTCGAGCTGTACCCGGAGCAGCGCGCCGAAGGCCAAATTTTGGTCGATGGCGAAAACGTGCTGGACAGGCGCATGGACGTGTCCTTGGTGCGTGCCAAAGTCGGCATGGTGTTCCAGAAGCCGACGCCGTTCCCGATGTCGATCTACGACAACATCGCCTTCGGCGTGAAGCTGTTCGAAAACCTGTCGCGGGTCGAGATGGATGAGCGCGTCGAATGGGCGCTGAAAAAGGCCGCCCTCTGGAACGAGGTGAAGGACAAGCTGCACCAAAGTGGCTCGGGCCTGTCCGGTGGCCAGCAGCAACGCTTGTGCATCGCACGCGGCATCGCCATCAAGCCGGAAGTGCTGCTGCTGGACGAACCCTGCTCGGCACTGGACCCGATCTCCACCGGCAAAGTCGAAGAGCTGGTGGACGAGCTGAAGTCGGATTACACCGTGCTCATCGTCACACACAACATGCAACAAGCCGCCCGCGTGTCCGACTACACGGCCTACATGTACCTGGGCGATCTGGTCGAATTCGGCCCGACACGCGATGTGTTCATGAAGCCGACCAAGAAGGAAACCGAGGACTACATCACCGGCCGTTTCGGCTGATCGCTGCCCTGCGCCGAGGAGGCATCATTTCATGGACAAACACCTTTCCACCCAGTTCGACGCTGAGCTGAGCGGCGTCTCCACCCGCGTGCTGGAGATGGGCGGCATGGTCGAAGCGCAAGTCGCCCAAGCCATCTACGCACTCACCCATTTCAGTGCAGAAACGGCGGCGCAAGTGCTGTCGGCGGAATCCAAGGTCAACGCGCTCGAAGTTGAAATCGACGCGGATCTGTCGGCCATCATCGCCCGGCGCCAGCCCACCGCCCGCGACCTGCGTTTGCTGATCGCCATCTCCAAAACCATCGGCAACCTGGAGCGCGTCGGCGATGAAGCCGCCCGCATCGCTCGCACGGTGCAAAACCTCATCAACACGGGGGTGTTCAGCCGCCTGAAGCTGCCGGTGTCGGACGTGTCTTACGAGGCCGACCTGGCCACCGCCTCGCTGCGCAAGGCGTTGGACAGCTTTGCGCGCCTGGACACCGTGCAAGCCCTGGAAGTCATCAAACAAGACAACCTCATCGACCAAGAATTCGACGGCATGCTGCGCAAGCTCATCACCTACATGATGGAAGACCCGCGCACCATTTCGGCGTCGATTGACTTGGTGTTCGTCGCCAAGGCGATCGAACGTGTGGGTGACCACGCCAAGAACCTGGCCGAACAGGTGATTTACATTGTCAAGGGCACGGATGTGCGCCACAACAGCGTCGATGCGGTCGAATCCGTGGCGCTGCGGCGTGGATAAGGAGTGGTGAGCATGTCCACGGTGCTGGTGGTCGAAGACGAGTCGGCGATTGCCGAACTGATTGCCATCAACCTGCGCCACGCAGGTTTTGAGGTGACGCTGGCGGAGAACGCCGAACAGGCCACAGCCGCCGTCGATGCGGTACTGCCCGATTTGGTGCTGCTGGATTGGATGCTGCCGGGGCAGTCGGGGGTGTCGCTGGCGCGGCAGTGGCGGGCGCAGTCGCGCACCCGCGAGCTGCCCATCATCATGCTGACGGCGCGTGCCGATGAGGCCGACAAGGTCAGCGGCCTGGACGCCGGGGCGGATGACTACCTGACCAAGCCGTTCTCCACCCAGGAACTACTGGCGCGCATCCGCGCCGTGCTGCGGCGGCGCATGCCCGAAGCGTTGGACTCGGCGGTGGAAATCTCCGGTTTGCGCCTCGATCCGTCCACGCGGCGGGTGACGCGCCACGGGGCCGAAGTCAAAGTCGGCCCGACGGAGTTTCGGCTGCTGCACTTTTTCATGACGCACCCGGAGCGCGTTCACAGCCGGTCGCAGTTGCTCGACCGGGTGTGGGGCGACCATGTGTTCATTGAGGAGCGCACGGTGGACGTTCACGTCAAGCGCTTGCGTGAAGCCCTGAACCCGGCTGGGTGCTCCGCCATGATCGAAACCGTGCGCGGCGCCGGCTACCGTTTGACCGAGCTGCCGGTGGCAGCTTCGGCCACTTGAGTCCGCAACCGACAACGCCAAGGGAGGGGATGATGTGGTGGATCGTGCCGCGCATCCTGGCGGCGGTGGCGTGGATCGCGGGCCTCACGGCAGCGGGTGCGGCACTGGGACACATGTGGGCCTGGGACTGGCAAGGCGGCCTGGTAGGGTGCGTGCTGGCCTCGGGGGTGTGGGTGGCACGGGATTCGTGGCGCGGCGTGCGCCTGGATCGCTGGCTCAACCTGACGCCGGACGCGCATACGCCATTGGAGTCTGGGCTGTGGGGCCACGTGGGGGTGCGGGTCGAGCGGCTGCTGCGCCAGCGCGAGGCCGACACCCGGCGCGAGCAAGCGCGCCTCAGCCATTTCTTGCAAGCCATTGAAGCCTCACCCAACGGCGTGCTGCTGCTGGATGAGCACGAGCAAATCGAGTGGTGCAGCGTGGTCGCAGCCGATCACCTGGGGCTGGATGCACAGCGTGACTTGCGTCAGCGCATCACCAACCTCGTGCGCGTGCCGGCCTTCGTCAAGGCCCTGCATGAGGCGCCGGACGATGCCGATCCAGTCGTGTCCCTGCCGCGTCCGCGTGGCCAGGGCACGGTGCTGGTGACGTTGCGGCGTTTCGGTGAAGGCCAGCGCCTGCTGTTGACGCAGGACATCACCGAGCGCGAACGCAACGAGGCGATGCGGCGAGATTTTGTCGCCAACGTGTCGCATGAAATCCGCACGCCGTTGACGGTGCTGGCCGGTTTCATCGAAACCATGGCGACACTGCCGCTGACCGAAGCCGAACGCAAACGTGTGCTGGTGTTGATGGATCAGCAGTCCAGGCGCATGCAAGCCTTGGTGGGTGATCTGCTGGCGCTGGCGCGCTTGGAGGGCAGCCCGCGTCCGCCGCTGGATCAGTGGGTCAGCCTGGACAAAATCGGGCAAGCCATCGAAGCCGAGGCGCGGGGCCTGTCGGCAGGGCGGCATCGTTTCAGCTTTGATTGGGGCCATGGCATCCGCCTGGCCGGCAGTGAAAGCGAGTTGCAAAGCGCCGTGGCCAACTTGGTGAACAACGCGGTGCGTTACACCCCCGGGCAAGGCGGGCTCATCACCGTACGCTGTGAGCTTCGCAGCGAAGGCGGTGTGGCCATTGAGGTGCGGGACAGTGGCCCCGGCATCGCCCCGGAACACATCCATCGCCTGACCGAGCGGTTTTACCGCGTCGATGGCAGTCGTTCACGCGAGACGGGGGGCACCGGGTTGGGGCTGTCCATCGTCAAGCACGTGGTGCAGCGCCACGGAGGCGAGTTGCAGATTCGCAGCGAGGTGGGGCAGGGGGCGTGTTTCTCACTGCTGCTGCCGGCCTTGCGTTGCCGTTGTGTCGTGCCGGTGAGTGCGCCAACACCCGCCCCCCTTGAAGCCGATCAGGAAGCCGACGGTCGCTGATACACCCAGGTTTGGGTGTGTCGATCCGTTGGCCGACGCACCCGGGCCAGCAGCACCCAGCCTTCGGGGGCGCCGCTGGGCTCGGCGGCGTTGGTGCGCGACTCGATCAACCAGTGGTTGCAGCCTGGGCTGCCCGCCAGTACGTCACTGCGGCGGATGCCGTGGCGGCCCAGCGGCTGCACGCGGTACCCGCCCAGGGCCTCCAATGCCGCGATGCTGGGGCGCGATCCGCCTTGCAGCACCACACAACTGCCACGCGGCACATGGCGCGCCAGGGCGGTGATCAGCGGACGGGGGCTGCGGGCGTAGTCCAGCACGGGCAGCAGCAGCGTCATGGTGAGCAGCCAGCTCAGCGTCACGCCGCTGGCGGGCAGCACCAGGGTTTTCCAGAGCGGATGGCGGTGGCGGGCGGTGCGCCAGCGCACCAAGGCCAGCCAAGCCAGCGTGCCCAGCGCAGCGAACAGCAGCTCCACGGCTTGGAAGCGCACCTCAAACCCCGGCGCCAGCCGCAGAATGTTGGCCAGCGGCTGAGCTGGCACACCGCCTTGCATGGAGGCGTAGATCACCCATACCGCCAGCGCTGCCAGGCTGAAAAAGAACACCGAAAACCAGTCGATCGCTGCTCCGGCGCTGCGCTGCAACGTGGGCAGGGCAAATGCGGCCAGCACGGCCAGGCCGGGCAGGGCGAGCATCAGCACGCGGTCGTAGCCGTTCATGAGCACGAACGCACCACTGCACACGGCCACCATGCTCAATGGAATCGAGATGTGCCGATGGTGCCAGTGGTGACGCCAGCGCCACAGCGTCCACAGCACCAATGGCCAAGTGGGCCAGGTGAACCACACCAGCGTCCGGCCCATGGCCCAGAGGCCGGCCAGCGAGCGTGGCCCATCCAAGCGCCAGCGCCAGGCATCGGCCCAGGTGGCCAGGCCAGCAGCCACCGCCAAGGCGAGCAGCAGCCAAGGACTCAGGCGACGCACCTGTGGATAGTTGGAGAAAGCCCACACCAGCCCACCCGCCGTGCCCAGCGCCAAGGCCAGCGAGGGGGCCCCGCTGAGCGCCAGTGCGACCACAGCCAACCCAGCCACCCAACCGGCGATGTGGGTGCGAAAAGGCGCCGCTGCCAAAGCCCACAACAACGCGGCCACCTCGCTGAGTTGCACCAGCTCGGGCGTGGTTTCATGCCCCAATTGCAGCAGGCCCAGGCAGGCGACCAAGGCCAACAGGGCGCCATCAGCCAGGGCGCGGGCATAGTCCACCGGATGGGCCTCGCCCCCGAAAGCGAAACGCACCGGCTGCGCCGCTTCCGTGCGGGCCAGATGGAACGTGGCATACCAAACGCCCGCCAAAGTGGCCAACAGCAGCAGCGCAAAAGGCAGGCGGGCGGCCAGCGCTGGGTCGATCCACGAACCCAGTGCTTGGATGAACACTGCGCCCAGCCAGTGCGGTAACAACGCGCCATCGGTGGGCAGACCGCCCAGCATCGGCGCCAGCCACGACGTGCGTCCCTCCGCCATGGCCAGCATGTAGGCGTAGGCGGTGAGGTCGGCATTGCGCCATGGGTCGCGGCCAATCACGCCGGGCAGGACATAGGCCGCGCACAGCAGCCACAACGCCCAACGGGGCAACGCCTGGGCTGCGCGATGGGGCACGAGTGCGGGGGTGGGCAGGTTCACGGAAGCCATGGGCCAACAAACTCAACAGGCGAAAAAAAAGGCAGCCGAGGCTGCCTTCTGGCGCAAGTCGGATCGACTTGCCACCGACCTCACTTCTTGATCGTGAGGTGCGCAAACTTGTTGCGGAACTTCTCGACGCGGCCGCCCAGCGTATCCACGCTCTTTTGCTGGCCGGTGTAGAAGGGGTGCGATTCGCTGGTGGTTTCCAGCTTGAACAGCGGCAGTTGGCGGCCGTCGTCCATCGTGATGGTTTCACGGGTCGGAGCGCAAGAGCGCGTCACGAACTTGAAGCCGTTGGACAGATCGACGAAGCAGACGTCGCGGTAGTTTGGGTGGATGCCGTTTTTCATGACGGTGTGGGCGCCAACGCGCCTTCCTGTGTCGCTGTTGGGGGAGCCGGGAGCCACGCGGGCACAGCGCCAGCGCACTTTCCGACAGCGGAAAAACCGAGGATTCTATCAGCGCGCAACCGCGCTGTGATCATCCGCCTCGGCGCATCAGATCGAAGAAGTCCAGATTGTTCTTGGTGGACTTCATCTTGTTGAGGATGAACTCCATCGCCTCGATTTCGTCCATCGGATAAAGCAGCTTGCGCAAAATCCAGGTTTTTTGCAGGATTTCCGGGCGCAGCAGCATTTCCTCACGCCGCGTGCCGGACTTGTTCAGCAAAATCGACGGGTACACACGCTTCTCGGCCATGCGACGATCCAGGTGGATTTCGCAGTTGCCGGTGCCCTTGAATTCCTCGTAGATCACCTCGTCCATGCGGCTGCCGGTGTCCACCAGCGCGGTGCCGATGATGGTGAGCGAGCCGCCTTCTTCGATGTTGCGCGCTGCGCCGAAGAAACGCTTGGGGCGTTGCAGGGCGTTGGCGTCCACACCGCCGGTCAGCACCTTGCCGGAGCTGGGCAGCACGTTGTTGTAGGCGCGGGCCAAGCGGGTGATCGAGTCCAGCAGGATCACCACGTCTTTGCGCAGCTCGACCAGGCGCTTGGCCCGTTCGATCACCATTTCGGCCACTTGGACGTGGCGGGCCGCCGGCTCGTCAAAGGTCGAGCTGATGACCTCGCCGCGCACGGTGCGCTGCATTTCAGTCACTTCTTCGGGGCGCTCGTCCACCAGCAGCACGATCAGATGCACGTCCGGGTGGTTGGCCACGATGGCGTGGGCCAGGTGCTGCATCATCACCGTTTTGCCGCTCTTGGGCGGGGCCACCAGCAGGGCGCGCTGGCCCTTGCCCAGCGGCGCGATCAGGTCAATGATGCGGCTGGTGATGTTTTCTTCGGCACGGATCTCACGCTCCAGCCTGAACGCTTCCTTGGGGAAAAGCGGCGTCAGGTTCTCGAACATGATCTTGTGCTTATTCTCCTCGGGCGTCAGGCCGTTGACGCGATCGACTTTGACCAGGGCGAAATAACGCTCGCCGTCCTTGGGCACGCGCACTTCGCCTTCGATCAGGTCGCCGGTGTGGAGGTTGAAGCGGCGGATTTGGCTCGGGCTGAGGTAAATGTCGTCGGTGGACGCCATGTAACTCGTGTCGATCGAGCGCAGGAAGCCGAAGCCATCCGGCAGGACTTCCAGCACGCCGTCTCCGAAGACCTGCTCACCGGCCTTGGCGCGCTTTTTCATGATCGCAAACATCAGCTCCTGCTTGCGCATGCGAGCGACGTTGTCGATGTCCAGCGCTTCGCCCATTTTGATGAGCTCGGAGACGTGAAGCGCCTTCAGTTCGGAAAGATGCATGGAGAAACACCCCTGGGGTGACGGGCCGCGCCTGGCCGACGGCGCACAAGGCCCGAAAAATCGCAACCCTTTCGGAAACACGGTGCGGCGCATGGCCCAGCAGTGTCCGAAACAGTGCGCGGTACGAAATCAGTGACGTGGGAACGGTTGGCCGGGAACTTCACGCGCCGGGCGCAGCGTGTGGCGTGCGCGGGCGTGTCGGCCGAAAGCCTGGTCTGGCAGCAGCGGCGGGCTCTGTGAGGAAAACCGCGCCGCGTGCGTCAAGCGGACGATTATAGAGGAGAGATCGGACGGACGATCAGAGATTCGCGTCGATGAAGGCCGTCAGTTGGGCTTTGCTCAAAGCGCCGACCTTGGTGGCTGCCAGTTTGCCGTCTTTGAACAGCATCAGCGTCGGGATGCCACGGATGCCGAACTTGGCCGGAATTTCGCGGTTGTGATCGACGTTCATCTTGGCCACATTCATGCGGCCAGCGTAGCCGTGGGCGATTTCGTCCAGCAGAGGGGCGATCATCTTGCAGGGGCCGCACCACTCGGCCCAGTAATCGACCAGCACGGGCTTGTCGGAGTGCAGAACCTGGGCCTCGAACGAGGCGTCAGAAATGTGCTTGATCAGTTCGGTGCTCATGGGAAGGGTTCCTAAGGGCTGACCACGGCGGCCGGGGGATGCACGCATCGCGGCTTAAACAGGGTCGAACGATTCTGACATAAAGGCTGGGGCATCGCTTGGCTGTTGGTTTGTGGGGATGTCCAGGCGGCAGCGCAAGGTTTGTGTCAGCCGTTAAGCTTGGTGCAATGCATGACGTTTCTTCTTCAGGCGCCCCCGAGCGCCTGTTTGGGCAGCACGACTATGTGCGCCTGATGATGGCCCGTTTCACGGGCACCGCCGCCAACCAAATGCTGATGGTGGCCCTGGGCTGGCAGATGTACGACCTGACGCAAAGCGCCTGGGATTTGGGCCTGGTGGGCCTGGCGCAGTTCGTGCCGGCCTTGCTGCTGACCTTGCCTGCCGGGCAATGGGTGGATCGCAGCGACCGGCGCTGGACGCTGGCCTTGAGTCTGCTGCTGCAAGCCCTGGTTGCCGGGGGGCTGGTGCTGGCCAGCGCGGGCGGGTGGGTCAGTGATGGTTGGATTTTGGGGCTGTCGATGCTGCTGGGCTGCGCCCGGGCGGTGCAAATGCCATCGATGCAGGCGTTGTTGCCGTCCTTGGTGCCGGCATCGCTGTTGCCGCGTGCTGTGGCCGTGAGCAGCTCACTGATGCAGGCGGCCATCATCATGGGCCCGGCTTTGGGCGGTGCGCTGTACGCTTTGGGGCCTTGGACGGCCACCCAATGGGGCGCATCGCCTGCCGCAGCGCCGCACATGGGGGCTGCGCTGGTGTACGGCAGCAGCCTGGGTTTGCTGGCGCTGGCGGTGGGGGCGACGCTGCTCATCCGCCATCGCCCTGCGCCAGTGACGGCGCCGCGTGAAGGCTGGGCCGGTTTGACGGCGGGCTTGCACTTCATCCTGGGGCGCCCGGTGTTGCTGGGGGCGGTGGCGCTGGACTTGTTCGCTGTGCTGCTGGGCGGCGCCACAGCGCTGCTGCCGATTTTTGCGCGGGACATCTTGCACACCGGCCCCGAAGGTCTGGGCCTGCTGCGCGCTGCGCCAGCGGTGGGGGCGGTGCTGCTGGGGTTGTGGTTGTCCCATCGGCCCATCGAGCGGCGCACGGGGCCGTTGCTGCTGGGCTCCGTGGCGGTCTATGGTGTGGCCACGCTGGGGTTCGGTTTGGCGCGGGAATTTTGGTGGGCGTTTGCGGCGCTATTCGTCACCGGAGCGGCGGACATGGTCAGCGTCGTTATCCGCCAATCGCTGGTGCAGTTGGAAACGCCGGACGCCATGCGTGGCCGGGTGGCGGCGGTGAACTCGGTGTTCATCGGCGCGAGCAACCAGTTGGGCGAGTTTGAGTCGGGCGCGACGGCGGCGTGGCTGGGGCCGGTCGGGTCGGTGATGCTGGGTGGGGTCGGCACCTTGGTGGTGGTGGCCGCGTGGCTCAAACTGTTCCCGGCTTTGGCGCAGCGCGATGCGCTGCACCCAGGCGCCCCGGCAGCGCTCAAATGAGCATGTTCTGCCGCACCAGCCCGACGGCAATGCCTTCGATGAAAAAATCCTCGGCGCCGTTGGGGACGTGGATCGGCTGAAAGTCGGTGTTTTCGGGCAGCAAATCCACGCCCGTGCGGGTGCGGTGAAAGCGCTTCACCGTCACTTCCTCACCCAATCGAGCCACCACGATTTGGCCGTTGCGGGCGTCGCTGGCGCGTTGCACGGCCAGCAAATCCCCATCGACGATGCCCACGTCGCGCATGCTCATGCCGCGCACTTTGAGCAGATAGTCGGGTTTGCGGGCGAACAGGTTCGCTTCCAGCACGTAATGTTGATCGATGTTTTCTTGCGCCAAGATCGGATGCCCCGCCGCCACGCGCCCCACCAGCGGCAGGGTGAGCGAGGCCACGCCCGGCAGCGGTAACACCGTCTGGCGCCCACGGGCTTCGTTCAGGGCCTGTAAGGTGCGGTTTTGGAGCCGAATGCCGCGTGCGGTGCCACCCAGCAGTTCGATCACGCCTTTGCGGGCCAGGGCCTGCAAGTGCTCTTCCGCCGAGTTGGGCGATTTGAATCCCAGCTCGGTGGCGATTTCCGCACGGGTCGGGGGAGCGCCCGTGCGCTCAATGGTGCTTTGCACCAGATCGAGGATCTGCTGCTGGCGGGCGGTGAGTTTGGGGCGTTCGTTCATGGGCTGAGGTTCCATCCAGTGGCTGTATTTTCATCCAAGGTTTTTGAAATGCCAAACCCTTTGCAACGCATCGTGATTTTGGGCACCGGCGGCACCATCGCCGGGCAATCGGCGGCGCGCACGGACAACGTCGGTTACCGCGCCGGCGAGCTGGGCGTGGCACAGTTGGTGGCCGCCATTCCGGCTTTGGCGGGCTGGCCGTTGGAAGCCGAACAAGTGGCCCAGCTCGACAGCAAGGACATGAGCCACGCCATCTGGCGCCGCTTGGCCGAGCGCGTGGCGGCCCACTTGGCGCGGCCCGAGGTGGCCGGCCTCGTCATCACCCACGGCACGGACACGCTGGAAGAAACCGCCTGGCTGTTGCACCGCGTGCTGGCGCCCATCAAGCCGGTGGTGCTGACGGCGGCCATGCGCCCGGCCAGCGCCTTGCAAGCCGATGGCCCACAAAACCTGCTGGACGCGGTGACGCTGGCCGCCACCCCCGGCGCACAAGGTGTGCTGGCGCTGTTGGCGGGTGAGGTTCACAGCGCACAGAGCGTGCGCAAGCTGCACCCCTACCGCATCGATGCCTTCAGTTCAGGCGATGAAGGCCCGGTGGCGCGGGTGGAAGAAGGCCGCGTGGTGCCGCTGCGCCCCTGGCCGCAAGCCGACGCGCTGGGGCTGGACGTGTTGCCACCCGATGAAGCTGCTTGGCCGTTGGTCGCCATCCTGCCCAGCCACGCGGGCTTGAGTGAAGCGGTGGTGCGGGCGCAGGTGCAGGCGTTGGCGTCGCTGGGACTGTGCGGCTTGGTGTTGGAAGGCACCGGCAACGGCACCGTGCATGCGGCGCTGGAAGCCGTGGCGCGTGAGGTGCAGCAACGCGGGGTGCGCGTGCTGCGTGCCAGCCGCTGCCAAGGCGGCAGCGTGGTGGGCGATCCAGCGGGGGCGCTGCCTTCAGCCGGTGCGCTGGGGCCGGCCAAGGCGCGGGTGGAGTTGCTGTTGCAACACCTGGCCGAAGCGCACCGGGCGCCGTAACGCTGCGCCGACTCAGACGCCCGCTGCTTCGATGGCTTCGATCTGCTCGTGCAGTTCCAGCCAGCGTTCTTCCAGCGTTTCCAGCTCGGCACCGATGTGGTTCAGCGTGCGTCCGGCCTCGGCCATGTCCGGCCCGGCGACTTTGCCGTCCACGATGTCGGTTTCGATGCGCGTGCGCTCGGTGTTGAGTTTGGCCATGCGCGTGTCGATCTGCTGAATCTCGTTGCGCAGCGGGCGCGTCTTGGCAGCCAGCGCTTGGCGCGCCTGGGCGGCGGCTTTGCGATCTTCGCGGCCACTGCCGCTGGCCGGCTTGGCGGCTGGGGCGGCGGCGGCTTGGCTGGTGGCACCGGTCGAAGCGGGCGCCGCAGCGGCGGAACTGGCCGCGTTGCTGGCGCTGCTGCCCTTGCCGGAGAGTGCGCGCTGCGCCTCGCGGCTGCGCTCCAGCAGCCATTTTTGGTAGTCGTCCAGATCGCCGTCGAAGGGTTTGACGGCGCCATCGGCCACCAGCCAGAACTCGTCGCAGACCTCGCGCAGCAGCGCCCGGTCGTGGCTCACCAGCATCACCGTGCCGTCGAACTCGTTCAGCGCCATGGAGAGTGCTTCGCGGGTCGTCAAGTCGAGGTGGTTCGTCGGTTCGTCCAGCAGCAGCAGGTTCGGGCGTTGCCACACCAGGCTGGCCAGCACCAGCCGCGCCTTCTCACCGCCCGACAGCGTGCCGATGCTCTGGTTCACCATGTCGCCCACAAAGCGGAATTGGCCAAGGAAATCGCGCAGCTCCTGCTCCCGGCCTTCGCTGCCCAGGTGCGCCGCCACTTGGCGCGCCAGGCGCACCATGTGCTGCAAAGGCGTGTCCTCGCGGTGCAGCAAGTCCATTTCCTGCTGGGCGAAGTAGCCAATCGCCAGCCCCTTGCCTTCGGTGAGCGTGCCGGCGAGGGCAGGGTGTGCCCGCGCAATCGTCTTCACCACCGTGGATTTGCCCTGACCGTTCGCACCCAAAATGCCGATGCGCTGCCCCGCCAACACCGTGCGGTTGATGTTGTGGACGATGGGTTTGTCCGAGCCATCCTCGTTGGCGCCGACGTAGCCGCAGACCACATCGCGCATCGCCAGCATCGGGTTCGGCAGGCTCAAGGGTTCGCGGAACTCGAAGGAAAAATCGCTGGCGGTGAGCACGGGCGCCAGCTTCTCCATGCGGGCCAGCGCCTTGACCCGGCTTTGCGCCTGCTTGGCTTTGGTGGCCTGGGCCTTGAAGCGGTCAATGAAGCGTTGCAGGTGCGCCATGCGATCCTGCTGCTTGGCGAAGGCGGCGGCTTGCTGCTCCAGGCGCTCGGCGCGCATCTCTTCAAAGCGCGTGTAGTTGCCGCCGTAGCGCGTGAGTTTGGCCTCGTCCAGATGCAGCGTCACCGAGGTGATGGCGTCCAAAAACTCCCGGTCGTGGCTGATGATGAGCAGCGTGCCGGCGTAGCGTTGCAGCCAGCCTTCGAGCCAGACCAGCGCGTCCAAGTCCAAGTGGTTGGTGGGTTCGTCCAGCAGCATCAAATCGGCCGGGCACATCAAGGCGCGGGCCAGTTGCAGGCGCATGCGCCAGCCGCCGGAAAAACTGTTCACCGGCGCGTCGAGTTGATCGACGCGGAATCCCAGCCCCAGCAACAGCGTTTGCGCCCGGGCGCGGGCGTCAAACGCGCCGGCTTCTTCCAGCGAAACGTGGGCATGCGCCATCGCTTCGCCATCGTCTGCTGCTTCCGCTTGGGCGAGTTCGGCTTGGGCTTCCATCAAGCGGGTGTCGCCTTCCAGCACAAAGTCGGTGGCGGGGGTATCGACCTCGGGCATGTGCTGGGCCACTTCACCCAGGCGCCATTTCGGCGGGATGTCAAAGTCCCCCACATCGGCGCCCAGGCGCCCGGCCAACAGCGCAAACAGGCTGGATTTGCCCGCGCCATTGCGCCCCACAAGGCCGACTTTTTCGCCGGGGTTGAGGGTGACACTGGCGCTGTCCAGCACCACTTTCACACCCCGACGCAGGGTGAGGTTGCGCAGCGTGATCATGCGGCGTTCTCCGGTTCGCCAAAGGCCAGGGTGAGGGCGTCGCGTTCGATGAGCAGCACCTGATCGTCGCCGGCGCTGGTGGGCAGCCAGCTCACCAACAGGCCGGGGAAAGCGGCTTCAAAGTGCGCCCGCTCGTGGCCGATCTCCAGCACCAACACCGCGCCATCATTCAAGAAGTCGGCAGCGGTGTGCAGCAGGGGGCGGATGAAATCCATGCCATCGCTGCCACCCGCCAGATTGCCTGAGAGCGCCATGTTCGGTTCGGCGCGGTACTCCGGCGGCAGCGCCGCCATCGACGCCGCGTTCACATACGGCGGATTGCAGAGGATGAGGTCGAAGCGCTGCCCGGCCACGGCGGCCAGCCCGTCGCCCTGGGCCAGCGTGATGCGCTCGCCCAAACCGTGGCGCTCGACGTTGAGGCGGGCCACGGCCAGCGCGTCGGCGCTGAGGTCGGCCCCCGTGACGCGCACGTCGGGCCAAGCCATCGCCGCCAGTACGGCCAGGCTGCCGTTGCCGGTACACAAATCCAGCACGCGGGTGGTGGCGTCGCTCAACCACGGGTCGATGGTGGCCTCGGCCAAACATTCGGCGATGAGCGAACGCGGCACGATGACCCGCTCGTCCACCGTGAACGGCACGCCCTGCAACCAGGCTTCGCCGGTGAGGTAGGCCGCCGGGCGGCGCGTTTCGATGCGCTGGGTGATGAGGGCTTCGGCGCGGGTGGCATCCGCTTCGGCGACGGGAAGGTCGGCCACCTCGTCCAACGCATCCAGCGGCTGGCCCAGCGCCCACAGCACCAGCCAAGCGGCCTCGTCAAACGCGTTCGTGGTGCCATGCCCAAACGAAACGCCCGCCTGGGCGAGGCGGGCGCTGGCGGATTCGATCAGTTGAATCACAGTGCTCATCGGCTGAGCCTTTCTAAGTGCGCCGGGTCAGGCCAGCAGGGTTTCCAGCGTGCGGCGGTAGATGTTTTTCAGCGGCTCGATGCTCGCCACTTCGACATGCTCGTCGATTTTGTGGATGCTGGCGTTCACCGGCCCAAACTCCACCACTTGCTCGCACACCTTGGCGATGAAACGCCCGTCCGAAGTGCCGCCGGTGGTGGACAGCTCGGTCTTCACCCCGGTTTCCGCTTGGATGGCGCCACGCAGCGCGTTCACCAGCGAACCGACGGGCGTGAGGAAGGGCTCGCCGCCCAGCGTCCAATCGATGCGCCATTGCAGTTGGTGGCGATCCAGCGTGCGCGCCACGCGCTGCTTCAAGCCTTCGGGCGTGGAGGCGGTGGAAAAGCGGAAGTTGAAATCCACCACCAGCTCGCCGGGGATGACGTTCGTCGCCCCGGTGCCGGCGTGCAGGTTGGACATTTGCCAGGTCGTCGGCGGGAAGTACTCGTTGCCCGCGTCCCATTCGGTGCGGGCCAGCTCTTGCAGCGCGGGCAGGGCCAGGTGGATGGGGTTTTTCGCCAGTTGCGGGTAGGCCACATGGCCTTGCACCCCGGTGATGGTGAGCTTGCCTGAGAGCGAACCGCGCCGGCCGTTCTTCACCATGTCGCCCAAGCGGGACACGCTGGTGGGCTCGCCGACGATGCAGCAATCCAGCGGCTCGCCGCGTGCGCGCAGCGCTTCCACCACTTTGACCGTGCCGTCCACCGACGGGCCTTCCTCGTCGCTGGTGAGCAAAAAGGCGATGCGCCCGGCGTGCGCCGGCTGGGCACGTACGAATTCTTCCGCCGCCACCACCATGGCAGCGACCGAGGTTTTCATGTCAGCAGCGCCACGGCCATAGAGCTTGCCGTCGCGGTAACTCGGCGTGAAGGGCGGGCTGCGCCATTGGGCCAGCGGGCCGGTGGGCACCACGTCGGTGTGGCCGGCAAAGACCAGCGTGGGGCCCGGGCGCGTGCCGGTGTGGACGGCCCACAGGTTGTCCACGCGGAAGCTGTCCGGGCCGAAGGGCAGGGACTCACACACAAAACCCAGCGCGCCCAGGCGCTCGGCGATCAAGGTCTGGCAGCCGTGGTCGGACGGCGTGACGGAAGGTCGGGCGATCAGCGCCTCGACCAGGCGAAGGGTGTCGGACATGGGGCAGGCCGGGAAACAGTCGAAGCCGCGACGCGGACGCGATCAACGCGGGCGTGCGGGCGAGGGCGGGGGAAGGGGAGCGCGGGCGGCTGCCGCAGCGGCCAGGGTGCTGGGCCGAATGGGCGCTGGCGCAGCAGCGGGCGTCGCGGCGATGCTGGGCGCGGGTGGAGGCGCGGGGGGCAGCACGTCCAGGGTGATTTCGGTGAAGGTGGGTTGGCTGTCGGCGTCCGCTTCGGCGGCCTTTTTGGCGTTGGCTTTGTTGGTGGGGACTGGGGTTTCGTTTTCCAGGCGCCACATCAGGTTGGTGGGCGAATCGGCGTAAATCAGTGCTTCTTCACGGGTGATGCGGCCTTCTTTGATCAACCGGGCCAAATCCTGCTCGTAGGTTTGCGAGCCTTCAGACAGCGAACGCGACATCGCATCGCGCACGCCCAGAAAATCGCCTTTTTCGATCAGCTCGGCCACCATCGGCGTGTTGATCAGCACTTCCACCGCCGCCGCTCGGCCTCCGCCCACGGCTTTGAGCAACCGCTGCGAGATCACCGATTTCAACGCCGACGACAGATCAGACAGCAGCGAGGGCCGCGACTCCGGCGGGTAAAACGACAGCACCCGCCCCAACGCGTGGTAACTGTTGTTGGCGTGCATGGTGGCCAGCACCAGGTGGCCCGAGAGCGAGTAAGAAATGGCCGCTGCCATGGTTTCCCGGTCGCGGATTTCACCGATCAGGATCACGTCCGGCGCCTGGCGCATGGCGTTTTTCAGGCCGATGTAGAGCGACGCCGTGTCCTTGCCCACCTCGCGCTGGTTCACGATGGAGCGCTTGTTGGTGTACAGGAACTCGATCGGATCTTCGATCGTCAGGATGTGGCCGCCCATGCTCTGGTTGCGCCACTCGATCATGGCCGCCAGCGTGGTGCTTTTGCCAGTGCCCGTGGCGCCGACCATGAGCAACAAGCCGCGTTTTTCCAAAATCAAGCTGCCCAAAATGCTCGGCACCTTGAGCGACTCCAAGGACGGAATGCGCGCCGGGATGCAGCGCACCACCGCCGCAATCGAATTGCGTTGCCGGAACGCCGAGAAGCGAAAACTGCCGACGTTGGGAATCACCACGCTGGTGTTGAGTTCACCATCGCGGTCGAGTTCTTCCATGCTGGCCGGGGGCATGACCTCGGCGATCATGGCCCGCGTCATCGCCGGGGGCAGGAGCTGGTCGGAGACGGGCACCATTTGGCCGCTGATCTTCAGCAACACCGGCGCACCGGCGGACATGAACATGTCCGACGCGCCGCGCTCGGCCATCAGGGTCAGCACGCGCTGCATGTTGCTCATGGTGGGGACGTCTCCTTCTCGGTCGTTCAGGCGGGGTGAGGTCAGTCGCGCAGCAGCTCGTTGATGCTGGTCTTGCTGCGGGTTTGGGCGTCCACGCGCTTGACGATGATGGCGGCGTACATGCTGTACGGCGCGCCGTTGGCAGCGGTCTTGGGCAGGTTGCCACTCACCACCACCGAGCCGGACGGCACGCGGCCATAGGTGATTTCGCCGGTGGCGCGGTCAAAAATCGGCGTGCTTTGGCCGATGTAGACGCCCATGCCCAGCACCGAGTTTTCTTCGACGATGACGCCTTCGACCACTTCCGAGCGCGCACCGATGAAGCAGTTGTCTTCGATGATGGTCGGGTTGGCTTGCAGCGGTTCCAGCACGCCGCCGATGCCCACGCCGCCCGACAAATGCACGTTCTTGCCGATCTGTGCGCACGAACCGACGGTGGCCCAGGTGTCCACCATCGTGCCTTCATCGACATAAGCGCCGATGTTGACGTACGACGGCATCAGCACCGCACCCTTGGCGATGAAGCTGCCCTTGCGCGCCACGGCCGGCGGCACCACACGCACGCCGGTGGCGGCGATGGCCTCATCGCTCATGCCGGCGAACTTGGTGTCCACCTTGTCGAAGAAGTTGATTTCGCCGGCGCGTTGCACGCGGTTGTCGTTCAGGCGGAAGGACAGCAGCACGGCCTTCTTGATCCACTGATGCACCGTCCACTGGCCCACGCCGTCGCGGCTGGCCACGCGCAGCGTGCCGTTGTTCAGTTGCTCGATGACGCTGTTCACCGCGTCGCGCACTTCGCCGTGGGTGCCGGCGTTCAGGGTGGTGCGCTGTTCCCAGGCGGCGTCGATGAGGGCTTGCAGTTGTTGGCTCATGGTGGGTGCAAAAGAGTCGGTCAGAAGCAAAAAAACCAGCCGCCACGCAAAGGTGGCGGCCATGTGCGGTTCACGCCAGGAACGGGCTGCCCGGCAACGGGTTCACATTGTATGAAGTGGGCGCACTCCGTGGCGTTCACGCGCCCCACAGGCCCAGCGCCCAGCCGTCGTGCGTGCTGCGGCGTTGCCAGATGCGTTTGTCCCACGGGGCAGGTTTGGCGCGGCGGTCAAAGACGATGAGGTGTGCTTCCTCGGCGCCGCACTGGCGGGCATAACCGACGGTTTGCGGTTGGCCCTCGGCCAGCACGGCATCTAAGCTGCCCTTTTTCCAGAGTTTGAGTTCCAGCACGATGCGCTGCACCTCGCCCAAAAAGCCCTGTTCTTCGCTGATCGGCCATTCGATGTAGAGATCGGTGCGTTTGCGCCCCAGCCCGTACTCGCGCCCAATGCGCCCACCGCCGTTGACGATGCGTTGCAGGAACGCCTGCAACAGCAATTGCGGGCCAGCTTCTTTGAAGCTGAAGCCGTCCATCCAGGCATCCGAGTGTTCGCGGAAAAACTGCTGAAAGGCGGTAAGCAGCTTGGGCACATCGAGCCGGCGCTCGGGGGTGAGGTACCAGGCTTGGTCGTGGGTGATGCGAATCTGCGTCGTCCACGTCAACTCACGCGGGATGACTTCGCGGTAAATGCGGTTGGCGATGCGAACCTGGGGTCGGGCGTGAATCAGCCCGAGGTCTTCGGCGTATTGCACATCGTCGATGGGGAAACGCTCCTCCAGCCCCGCGCCGTCTTGGCTGGCCAGCACTTCGGCCACGATGCGTGCCACGCGGGGTTCGTTGAGTTTGTCCGACAGGGCATCCAAATGCGTGGTGCGGCTGTAGATGAGGCGTTCGCGTGCCGCTTTGTAGCGCTCCAGCGTGATGGGCGTGCTGCGATCCCGCGCCGGTTTGTCGCGCCACGTGCATTCGTAGCCCAGGGCGTTAACGAGCCAGGGCTGGCCTTCGGTGTCCGCCCAAAGTTCGGGCCAGATCGCCGGGTCGATGGCTTGGCCGGTTTCCGCTTCGTGTTGCTGCCACAGCGCGAGGGTTTCTTCGTGGCTGAAGTTGCCTAAACGCAGCGATTCGGCCTTGATGTTGAAGGCGCTGCCGCCGGTGATGATTTCTTGATGCGCGGTGTGAATCCGATAGTCCCGCACATCGCGCACGCCGCACAGCACGATGGATTGCGGGAAAGCGCCGGGGCGTTGCGCGTACCCGGCGCGGATTTGGCGCAGCAGCGAAATGAGGGTGTCGCCGACAAGGGCGTCCACTTCGTCGAGAAACAGCACGATGGGGCGCGGATCGTGGCGGGCCCATTGTTCGAGCACGCTGCGCAGCCAGTCATCGGTGCCGGGGGTGGAGAGCACTTGCCGGGCTTGTTCGGCGGCCACCTCGTCGTTCCAGTAAACGCTGGCGGCGCTGGCCAGAGCGCGCACGATGGCGGCCATGCCCCGCGCCACGTCGGAGCGTGCCGCCTGCGCGGCCTCAATGTTGACGTACAACGCCCGGTAACGCCCCTGCGCATTGAAGTGATGCATCAAGGCCAGCAAACACGTGGTCTTGCCGGTTTGGCGCGGGGCGTGCAGCACGAAATAACGCTGCTGCTCGACGAGGGACTCGATGCTTTCCACGTCAATCCGCACCAGCGGATCGATCATGAAATGCAGCGTGGGGACGCTGGGGCCGGCGTTGTTGAAGTGTTTCATGCCGACAACGAAGTCAGGCTGCGGGTGTAAGCCACGATGCGCTGGGCGGCCTCGACGCACTCGTCCACCTCGGCCACCAGCGCCATGCGGATGCGCCCAGCGCCAGGGTTGATGCCGTGCGCCGGTCGCGCCAGCAAGCTCCCCGGCAAGACGGCAACATTGTGTTGAGCCAGCAACCCCAGGCTGAAGGCGATGTCATCGCCGCCGGGCACGCCGGCCCAGAGGTAGAAGCCAGCGTCGGGCAGCTTCACATCCAGCACCTCGGCCAGCAGGGGCGTGACGGCGGCAAACTTGGCGCGGTACTGGGCGCGGTTCTCGATCACATGGGTTTCATCGTTCCAAGCGGCGATGCTGGCCAACTGCACGGTTTTGCTCATGGCGCTGCCGTGGTAGGTGCGATAAAGCAAAAACTGCTTGAGGATGGCAGCATCCCCAGCGACGAAACCCGAGCGCATCCCCGGCACGTTGCTGCGCTTGGACAGGCTCGACAGCATGACGATGTTCTTGAAGCTGCGGCCCAAGGCTTGCGCGGCTTGCAGGGCGCCCAGAGGCGGTTCGTCGCGGAAGTAGATTTCTGAATAGCACTCGTCGCTGGCGATGACGAAGCCGTAGCGGTCGCTCAATTCGAACAGCAGCTTCCATTCGTCCAGCGGCATGACGGCGCCGGTCGGGTTGCCAGGCGAGCAGGCATACACCAAACGGGTGCGCGCCCAGGTGGCGTCGTCGATCTGGCGCCAATCGCAGGCGAAGTTGCGTGCCGGATCCGAGTTGGCAAACACGGGCTGGGCACCACCCAACAGCGCCGCGCCTTCATAGATTTGATAGAACGGATTCGGACAGACGACGATGGCGTCGCGCTCGGACGGGTCGAGCACGGTTTGCGCCAGCGAGAACAGCGCCTCACGCGAGCCGTTGACGGGCAGCACTTGGGTGGCCGGGTCGAGGGTCACGTCGTAGCGCCGTTGCACCCAGGCGGCGATGGACTGGCGCAGCGTGGGTTCACCCAAAGTCGGCGGGTAGCTGGACAGGCCGTGCAAGGCGCCGCACAGCGCTTCTTCAACCAAAGCCGGGGCCGGGTGTTTGGGTTCGCCGATGCCCAAACTGATGGGGCGCAGCGCCGGGTTGGGAGTGATGCCGCGTGTCAGTTCGCGCAGGCGCTCAAAAGGGTAGGGGTGGAGGGTGGCAAGGCGGGGATTCATGGGGGGATTATCGGAGGGCCTGTGCCGGCAGGTTGGGGCGATGAGTGAACTCGCCACAGATGATGGGTTTGCCGTTGGAACCCGTCAGGGCATGGCAAGCGCCGTCCTTAGAATGCCAAGCGGTTTTCGGCCAGCTTCTGGCCGGACGCTTTCAACCACTTTCATCCAGACACCCTGAGACAACCATGAGCCTCAACAACGTCAAGCCCGGCTCCAAGGCCCCGGATCAGTTCAACGTCATCATCGAGATCCCGGCCAACGCCGATCCGATCAAGTACGAGGTGGACAAGGAAACCGGCGCCATCTTCGTGGATCGTTTCATGGGCACGGCCATGCACTACCCCGTGAATTACGGCTACGTGCCCCAAACCATCGCCGAAGACGGTGACCCGGTGGACGTGCTGGTCATGACGCCCTTCACCCTGCAACCGGGCGTGGTGGTGCCGTGCCGCCCCCTGGGCATCCTGAAGATGGACGACGAAGCCGGTGGCGACGGCAAGCTGCTCGCCGTGCCGACCGAAAAGATCCTGCCGATGTACGCCCACATCAAGACCCTGGACGACGTGCCTGAGCTGCTGCGCAAGCAAATCCAGCACTTCTTCGAGCACTACAAGGATCTGGAACCCGGCAAGTGGGTCAAGGTCACCGGCTGGGACGGCATCGAAGCCGCCAAGGCCGAAGTGGTCGCCGGTATCGAGCGCGCCGCCAAGAGCGAATAAAACCCCGGCAAAGGGCCGCGAACGTCTTTAATATACGCATCAGCAAGCCCTTGCCAGGCTCCCCCGGTTCGCTGGGGGCGGTGCTGGCCAGCTTTTCTCAGCCACCTTCGGGTGGCTTTTTTTTGTCCAATTGGGCGAGGCTGTGAAAAGTTACTTTCCATTTTCAGTGATCGCCCCGTGATCAGCGGGTCACCCTTGCCTTGGGCCAAGGCCAATTTCACCAGTGGTGACAAGCACTTGTCGCGGTGATTGGGGTTTTCCCTTGTGGGTTTGAATCGGGCACGCGGCTTGTAACAGGACGATCCGCGCCGCGTGGCGCAAGCCCCGTCACGAGACCGCTGGAGATCAAGAACATGGAAACCTTTTACGAGGTGATGCGCCGCCAGGGCATTTCCCGCCGCAGCTTTATGAAGTACTGCTCACTCACGGCGACTTCGCTGGGGCTGGCGCCGAGTTTCGTACCGCAGATTGCGCATGCGATGGAGACCAAACCGCGTACGCCGGTGCTGTGGCTGCATGGCCTGGAATGCACCTGCTGCTCGGAAAGTTTCATCCGTTCGGCGCACCCGTTGGCCAAGGATGTCGTGCTGTCCATGATCTCGCTGGACTATGACGACACGCTCATGGCCGCCGCCGGCCACCAAGCCGAAGCGATCCTCGACGAGATCATCACCAAGTACAAAGGCAACTACATCCTGGCAGTGGAAGGCAACCCGCCGCTGAATGAGGATGGGATGTTCTGCATCCAGTCCGGCAAGCCCTTCATCGAAAAATTGAAGCGCGTGGCCAAGGACTGCAAAGCGGTGATCGCCTGGGGTTCCTGCGCCTCGTGGGGCTGCGTGCAAGCCGCCAAGCCCAACCCGACCGCCGCCACGCCGATTCACAAGGTCATCACCGACAAGCCCATCATCAAGGTGCCGGGCTGCCCGCCGATTGCGGAAGTGATGACCGGCGTGATCACCTACATGCTGACCTTCGACAAGATCCCGGAGCTGGATCGCCAAGGCCGGCCCAAGATGTTTTACAGCCAGCGCATCCACGACAAGTGCTACCGCCGCCCGCACTTTGACGCCGGCCAGTTCGTGGAAGCCTTCGACGACGAGTTCGCGAAGAAGGGTTACTGCCTCTACAAAGTCGGCTGCAAAGGCCCGACGACCTACAACGCCTGCTCCACCGTGATGTGGAACGAGGGCACGAGCTGGCCGGTGAAGGCCGGCCACGGCTGCATCGGCTGCTCGGAAGACGGCTTCTGGGACAAGGGTTCGTTCTACGACCGCCTGACCTCCATCCACCAGTTCGGCATCGAAAGCAACGCCGACCAGATCGGCGGCACCGCTGCCGCCGTGGTGGGCGCGGGCGTGGCGGCGCACGCGGCGCTCTCGGCCATCAAACGCGCCAGCGTCAAGCCGGAAACCTCCGATTCAAACTAAGGAAGCAACACCATGGGCGTGATCGAAACCCAGGGCTTCAAGCTCGATAACTCGGGTCGGCGCATCGTCGTCGACCCCGTCACCCGCATCGAAGGGCACATGCGCTGCGAGGTGAACGTCGACAAGGACAACATCATCCGCAACGCCGTGTCCACCGGCACGATGTGGCGCGGCTTGGAAGTGATTTTGAAAGGCCGCGATCCACGCGACGCTTGGGCGTTTGTGGAGCGCATCTGCGGCGTGTGTACCGGCACGCACGCCCTGACCAGCGTGCGCGCCGTGGAAGACGCGCTGGGCATCCAGATTCCGAAGAACGCCCACCTGCTGCGCGAGCTGTTCGACAAGACGCTGCAAGTGCATGACCACGTCGTTCACTTCTACCACCTGCACGCGCTGGATTGGGTGGACGTGGTCTCAGCACTCAAGGCCGACCCGAAAAAAACCAGCGAGCTGCAACAGCTCGTCTCGCCGTCGCACGGGCTGTCATCGCCGGGTTACTTCCGCGACATCCAGAACCGCCTGAAGAAGTTCGTCGAATCCGGCCAGCTCGGCCCCTTCATGAACGGCTATTGGGGCTCCAAAGCCTATGTGCTGCCCGCCGAAGCCAACCTGATGGCGGTGGCGCACTACCTAGAAGCGCTCGATCTGCAAAAAGATTGGGTGAAGATCCACACCATCATTGGTGGCAAGAACCCGCACCCGAACTTCTTGGTGGGCGGGATGCCCTGCGCCATCAACATCGATGGCAACGGCGCCGCCGGGGCACCGATCAACATGGAGCGCCTGAACTTCATCAAGGCCCGCATCGACGAGATGAACGAGTTTGTGAAGAACGTTTATCTGCCCGATGTGCTGGCCATCGGCACGCTGTACAAGCACGCTGGCTGGCTTTACGGCGGTGGCCTGGCGGCCACCAACGTGATGGATTACGGCACCTTCACCAAGGTGAGTTACGACCGCAGCACGGATCAACTGCCCGGTGGCGCCATCATCGGCGGTAACTGGGATGAGATCCACGCCGTGGACGTGCGTGACCCGGAGCAAATCCAAGAATTCGTGACCCACAGTTGGTACAAGTACGCCGACGAAACCAAGGGCCTGCACCCCTGGGATGGGGTCACCGAGCCGAACTTCAAACCCGAAGGCCCGAACTTCAAGGGCACGAAAACCGCCATCGAGCAACTGGACGAGTCCGCCAAGTATTCGTGGATCAAGGCGCCGCGCTGGCGGGGTCATGCCGTGGAAGTGGGGCCGCTGCCGCGTTACATCCTGGCCTACGCACACGCCAAGAAGGGCAACAAGTACGCCCAGCGCCCGAAAGAACAACTGGAGTTCGCGGCGCAGATGATCAACAGCGGCATCCCCAAGGCGCTGGGCCTGCCGGAAACCGAGTTCACGCTCAAGCAATTGCTGCCCACCACCATCGGTCGCACGCTGGCGCGCTGCTTGGAAGGCCAATACGCCGCCGAGCTGATGCTGGACGATTACGCCGACCTCATCGGCAACATCAAGGCGGGTGACACCGCCACGGCCAACGTCGAAAAATGGGATCCGAGCACCTGGCCGAAGGAGGCCAAGGGCGTGGGCATCAACGCCGCGCCGCGTGGTGCGCTGGCGCACTGGATCAAGATCAAGGACGGCAAGATCGACAACTACCAATGCGTCGTGCCCACCACTTGGAACGGCAGCCCGCGTGACCACAAGGGCCAGATCGGCGCCTTCGAGGCCAGCTTGCTGAACACGCCGATGGTCAACCCGGAGCAGCCGGTGGAAATCCTGCGCACGCTGCATTCGTTCGACCCGTGCTTGGCGTGCTCCACGCACGTCATGAGCGAAGACGGCGCGGAACTCACCACCGTCAAGGTGCGCTGAAACAAGGAGGGCTGCCATGTCTGCCACCCCGCTTGACAAGCTGCACGACGCCACGGGCACCGACCCGGAAGCCGTCGAGCACGGTGCCACCACCAAATCGGTGTACGTCTACGAGGCGCCGGTGCGGGCCTGGCACTGGGTGAACGCGCTGGCGATCACCGTGCTGGCCGTCACTGGTTACTTCATCGGCCAACCGCTGCCGACCATGCCCGGCGAAGCCAGCGACCATTTCGTGATGGGCTACATCCGCTTTGCGCACTTTGCGTCGGCGTATTTGCTCACCATCGGGTTGCTGGGGCGCATTTACTGGGCGTTTGTGGGCAACCACCATGCGCGTGAGCTGTTCACCTTGCCGGTGTTCAGCCCAGCGTATTGGAAGGAAGTCGTCACCATGTTGAAGTGGTACGCCTTTCTGATTCCGCAGCCCAGCCAGTACGTCGGCCACAACCCGATGGCGCGGCTGGCGATGTTCTGCGGCTACTTCCTGTTCAGCATTTTCATGATCTGCACCGGCTTTGCCATGTATGGCGAAGGCTTGGGCGTGGGCTCGTGGGCTGACCACCTGTTCGGCTGGGTGATCCCGCTGTTCGGCCAGAGCCAAGATGTTCACACTTGGCACCGCCTGGGCATGTGGGGCATGGTGATTTTCGTGACGCTGCACGTCTATGCCGCGATCCGCGAGGACATCATGGGCCGCCAGAGCATCGTCAGCACGATGATCTCCGGCTACCGCACCTTCAAGAAGTGAGCACCGAGGCTGCCGCTGCCATGAGCACCGTCCCGTTGCGTCTGCCCTCGCTCAGTGCGCCGCCTGCGGGCGTGCCGCTGCGGGCGCCGGTGCATCCGGGGCGATTTCTGGAGCGGCAGTACCTCGTCCCGCTGGCCATCAACCAGACGCGTGCAGCCGAGCTGCTGGGCGTGTCGCGTCGGCGGGTGAACGAGTTGGTGATGGGGCACCGCGCCATGTCACCGGACACCGCTTTGCGCTGCGCCCTGGCGTTTGGCACGGGCGCCGATTTCTGGTTGCACCTGCAAGCCCAGTGGGATTGCTACCACGCTTGGCGTGCGCTGCGTCGCCAAGCCTTGCGTTGCGGTGGCGTGTTGCCGCCCGCGCCGCGCACCTGCGCCGCCGCCGAGGCGGCCTGACCTCCCCTTTTTTTGAGACGACGCCACCATGAGCCTTGTTGCCCCCGAAACCGAGTGTCACGACCCTGGTAACAGTGGGGCCGGCAGCCCCGTCGATGACAACACCATCGTCGTGCTGGGCATCGGCAACGTGCTCTGGGCCGATGAAGGCTTTGGCGTGCGCTGCGTCGAAGCGCTGGATGCGGGTTGGCACTTCGCCCCGAACGTGCGGCTGGTGGACGGCGGCACGCAGGGCCTCTACCTGATTCAGCATGTGCAAGAGGCCAAGAAGCTGCTGATCCTCGATGCCATCGACTACGACCTGGCGCCCGGCACGCTCAAGCAAGTGGAAAACGACGAGGTGCCGCGTTTCCTCGGCGCCAAGAAGATGAGCTTGCACCAGACGGGTTTTCAGGAAGTGTTGATGCTGGCGCAGCTCACCGGCCATTACCCGCTGGAGGTGCTGTTGATCGGCTGCCAGCCGGCGGAGTTGGAGGACTTCGGCGGCAGCTTGCGCCCCATCGTCAAAGCGGCGATGCAGGACGCGCTGGCGCTGGCGTTGGAGCGCCTGCGCGCCTGGGGCGCCAACCCGCAGCCGCGTGACACCCCGCCCGCCGAAGCCGAGCGCGTGAATGTGCCGACGCTGGCGTTGGCGGCGTATGAATCGGGCCGGCCTGCTGCCAGCGTGGCGTGCCGCGTCGGCGATGAGCGTTTTTTGATTCCCGAACACCGCGTGCAGGAGTGACGAGCGATGTGCATCGGACTGCCCATGCAAGTGCAAAGCACCCGTCCCGGCCACGCTGTGGTGAGCGGGCGCGGCGAAACCCGCGAGGTGAACACCGCCCTGGTCGGCGAGCCTGCGCCGGGGGATTGGCTGCTGGTGTTTTTGGATGGTGCGCGTGAGTGCCTCACCCCGGAACGTGCTGCCGAGGTGAACGCCGCGCTGGATTTGTTGGCGGAGGCGATGAGCGGCCAGTGGCCGGGCGTTGAGGCGGATCCGGGGTTTGTGTTGCCGTCGGCGATGAGCGCGCAGGAGTTGGCGCGCTTGACGGGGGGGTGATGTTGCGCGTTGCCCCTCTCCCCAACCCCTCTCCCACGAGGGGAGAGGGGCTTTGCTGTGCCAGCCGCCATGCGCGAACCGCCGTCTTGCTCCCCTCTCCCCTTGTGGGAGAGGGGCCGGGGGAGAGGGGAAACCCGTCCCACCACGCCCCCCTTTGAAAACACCCCTTAAAAGCCTCCCATGACCACCGAACACCCCCTCATCCACCGCCTGGCCGACCAATTCAACGCCACCTGGCTCACCCTCGCCACTCACGACGCCTTCATCGCCCAAGGCGGTGAACAGGTGCTGTTCTTCAGCGGTGACCCGGTGCGCTTCAACGAAGTGCTGGACGTGGCCGTCGTGCTGCCCGAGCTGCAAAAAGCCTTTGGCGGACGTTTCAGCCTGGGCACCGTCTGCCGGGCCGACGAAGACGCGCTGGCGCGTCGCTGGGGCGTGCAGCGCTGGCCCTCGCTGGTGTTTGTGCGCGATGGCCTGTACCTCGGCTGCATCCCCGGCATGTTGGATTGGACGGACTACCTCGCCCGCGTCGCCGATGTGCTGGCCCAGCCCGGTGGCCGCCCGCCCATCGCCTTGATGGCCAACGCCGCCGCCCCGGCCTGCCACTGATTTTTGGAGACCCCCGCCATGTCCCGCGATCTCGACGCCTTGTTCGGCACCGGCAAACCTTTCCCCATTCCCGTGGTGGCCCTCGGCCCCGGCGCCCAGCCGATGGATGACGGTTTGGAATACCTTCACATGCCCAGCGGCATGGCCACCTACCAAGCACCGCGCCTGCCCGAGCCGGAGGAGCTGGCCGGGCACAACGGCGCGGTGTCCGCTCTGCGCCAAACCTTGGACGTGCTGCAAGCGGTGGTGGCCGCCCAGGCAGCGGGTACGGCACTGCCGGATGAATGCCGCATCAACCTGGCCGGTTTGAGCGCCGAGGATTTGCAGCTCATCAACCAAGTGTTGGGAGAAGGCGAAGTCAGCGCCCAGGTGCTGGCCCGCCCCGCGTTGCCGGGCGAACCGGCGGGCGAGGCGCTGGTGCGCGTGCAAGAGTCGGTGTTTGCCGGCGTGTGGCGCGTGATGGCGACGCAGGCCGATGGCGCGGTGCTGGACTGCATCGAAGTCGGCGCGCTGCCCACCGCCTTGGTGGCGGCTGCGCGAGAAGATGGCCGCACCGCGCCGCCGACGCTGCCCGTGCCCGCCCAAGTGATGAATGCCCCCGCCGTGCTCACCGAGCTGGAAGAACACCGCCAACACTGGCGCGCTGGCCAGCCCGCACAGGTGGTCAACCTCACCTTGTTGCCGCTCACGCCGTTGGACATCGGTTTCATTGACGCCCAACTCGGTACTGGCCGCGTGCTCATTCTGTCGCGGGGTTACGGCAACTGCCGCATCAGCAGCACGCGGGTGCCGAACACCTGGCGCGTCGTTTACTACAACTCGCAGGACACGGTGATTTTGAATTCGGTGGAAGTGGTGAGCGTGCCCGAAGTGGCCTGCGCCGCGCCCGAAGATTTGGCCGACTCCGCCGAGCGCCTCACCGAAGTGCTGGCCTGGGTGGGTGGTATGGAGGGCGCCCAATGAACGACACCCCCGCCCCGCGCTTTGAAGGCAGCTACCTGGGCGACCGCTCGCGCTTGGCGCCGGACACCCAGCTCGAATGCAAAATTTGCTGGTGGGTGTACGACCCGGCAGAGGGCGACGCGCAATGGCAAATCCCGCCCGGCACGCCGTTTGCTGACCTGCCCGCGCACTGGCGCTGCCCGCAGTGCGATGGGGATGCCGACCAATTCATGGTCGTGGGAGCATGACGCCATGAACACCGCCTTGGCCCGTCGCGTGGCGCGGCTCGAACAGCACTTCCGCCAAATCGTTGAGGAGCGGATGCGCGGTGTGCCGCTGTTGCATCCGGGTTTGACGGTGCAAGCCTTGGGTTTTGAGCTGCACGCGCCCACGCCGGATGAAGGCGAGGGCGCGCCCGCCTGGGCCAGTGGGGTGCTCATCACACCGTGGTTCATGAACCTGCTGCGTCTGCCGCTGGTCGCACTCACCCCAATGCAGGCGGTGGAACGCGGCTGGCTGGCCAGTGGCCACAGCGGTCGGCGTGAGTTGGGCGGGCAGCATTTTGAATTCCTCGGCGCCAGCGAGGGCGACGCCCAAGTGGGTGAGCTGGGCGCGTTCGAGTGCTGTTCGCTGTTCTCGCCCATGTTCGAGTTTGCCGACCACGCCGCCGCCGTGGCCACCGGTGCCGAAGTGCTGCGCGTGCTGCGAACCCCGGCCCCAACACCGGAGCCGGTGCCTGCGCGGCGCGGTTTTTTGTTTGGCCGTTCTGCCGTGTCAGCGGAGGGTCGCCGGTGAGTGCGCCGATGTTCGACGCCCACGCCCTGGCTGGCCGCGTGCGCATCTGCCCCGGCCCGGCGCAACCTGGCCGAACCACGCTGCACAGCACCCGGCCCGACTGGGTGCCGCGCCTCTCCGCTGGCCGCCGCGCCGAGCAGTTGCCGACGCTGCTGGCCAGTGTCTTCACCCTGTGCGGCCACGCGCACCACTGGACGAGCCGCCGCGCCATCGCCGCTGCGCAAGGGCAGGGCAGCGCCGCTGCCGCGCAGGACGTGCAACGCCACCGCTTGGCCACGCTGCGCGAGCACATCTTGCGCATCAGCCACGATTGGCCGCACCTGTTGCCCGGCGCCGCGCCACAGCCCGATGTGGCCTTGCTGCTGCGTGCCTGCCCGGTTTGGCGGGAAGATTTGCCCGTGGCCGACCGCCTTGCCGATCTGCCGGATTGGCTGGCGCAAAAGTGGCTCGGCCAACCCGTCGCCGACTGGCTGCGCGCCCACGAGGACGCCCCCACCACCTGGTCGCCGCGTTGGGCCGCGCACCACCGCAGCCCCTTGGCGCGCCTGCTGCACAGCCAACACGCCGCCCTGCAAGCCTTGACGACACCGGCCCTGGCGCTCGATCTGCTGGGCGACGCGGCCCCCATCACCCTGCCGATGCTGGCGCGCCAGATGGCCGAACCGGGCTTCTGCGCCCAACCCCATTGGCAAGCTGAAGTGCCCGACACTGGCCCCTGGAGCCGCCACGCCGACCCGCTGCGCTGCCCGGCGCGCAGCGCGTGGGATCGGCTGCTGGCGCGTTTGGTGGAGGTGCTGCGCTTGGCGGTGGAAGCGGGCGCTTCGAGCGTTGGGAGCGTTGGGGGCGAGGCGTGGCTGGCCCACGGTGCGCTGGCGCTGGGCGAGCGCACCGGCCTGGCGTGGACGGAAATGGCACGCGGCCTGCTGGTGCATCGCGTCCAATTGGATGCTGCCGACACGGTGCGAAGCTGCCACGTCCTGGCGCCGACCGAGTGGAATTTTCACCCTGAAGGCGTGTTGGCGCAGGCGCTGCGGCGTTTGCCCGACAGTGCGCCGCCTGCGCTGGATGCTGCCGCCCGCCGCCTCGCGGTAGCCTTCGACCCGTGTGTTGCGTTTGACATCGAACCTCCCTCTCCCCGGGTGGGAGAGGGTCGGGGAGAGGGGGCGCACCGAGGAGACCCACATGCATGAATTGAGTTTGGCCGGCGGCATCCTGCGCGTGGTGGAAGACGCCGCCGAGCGCGAGCGCTTCACCCGCGTGAGTTTGCTGCGCCTGGAAGCGGGCGCCCTGAGTGGCGTGGACGTACACGCTCTGCGCTTCGCCCTGGAATCAATGGTGCATGACACCTGCTTGCAAGGCGCCCGCATCGAGATCGACGAGCCGCCTGGCCAAGCCTGGTGCATGAAGTGCGCGTTGAGCGTGCCCATCGTCAGCCGCACCGACGCCTGCCCGCATTGCGGCGGCTACCAACTCCAACCCACCGGCGGCACCGAACTGCGCGTGACCGAGCTGCTGGTTCATGATGACCCGGTGGCCCCTGCCACTTGACTTGCCCGACGAATTTGAGGAGACCTGTATGTGTGTTGTTTGCGGTTGTTCCACCACGGCGGCGGGTGAGGTTCACGAACATGTGGCGGTGAACGCCACCACCGGCGATTTGCACTATGGCGCGGGCTCGGCGCGGGTGTCGGTGCCGGGCATGGGCCAAGCACGTGCCATCAAGCTGGAAACCGATGTGCTGGGCGCCAACAACCAGATCGCCGCTGCCAACCGTGCCCATTTCGCCGCGCATGGCGTGACGGCCTACAACCTCGTTTCCAGCCCCGGTTCCGGCAAAACCACGCTGCTGTGCGCCACGTTGCGCGCTCTGAAGGAACACGCCCCGGCGCTACCCGTGGCGGTGATTGAAGGCGATCAACAAACCTCCAACGATGCCGACCGCATCCGCGCCACCGGCACCCCGGCCATTCAGGTGAACACCGGCAAAGGCTGCCACCTCGACGCGCAAATGGTGGCCGACGCCTTCGCCCGGCTGGACTTGCACGCGCACGCCCATCACACGCATGAGCACACCCACGGCCATGGGCATGACCACGCGCCCGATCACAGCCACGGGCATGAACATGACCATGTGCCTCCACACACGCACGCTGAGTCGCTGCTGTTCATCGAAAACGTCGGCAACCTCGTTTGCCCGGCGATGTGGGATTTGGGCGAGGCCGGCAAAGTGGCCATCCTCTCGGTGACCGAGGGTGAGGACAAACCACTGAAGTACCCGGACATGTTCGCCGCCGCCCGGCTCATGATTCTGAACAAGGTCGATTTGCTGCCCTACCTGGATTTCGACGTGCCCAAGTGCATCGAATATGCCCAGCGTGTGAACCCGGGCATCGAGGTGTTGCTGGTGTCCGCCACCAAGGGCACGGGCATGGACGCCTGGCTGGATTGGCTTTTGCACCCGCAGGAGCAAGCCGCGTGAATGTGGCTGCCTTGGCGCGCACGCGCTTGCCCCAGCCCGCCCCGGCGCGGGTGCTGGCTTGTGGTGCTTTTCTGAAGAACACCGCCTGTTTGCTGCAAGGCGACGAGGTGCTGTGGTCTACCGAGCATGGCGACTTGAGCACGCCCGACGCCTGCGTAGCATTGGAAGCCTCGCTGGAACGCCTGTTGGCGCAGGCCAGCGGCCCGGTGCAAGCCGTGGCACACGATCTGCACCCGGATTTCCACTCCACTCGCCTGGCCCACCAACTGGCCGAACGCCTGGGCGTGCCCGCCGTGGCGGTGCAGCATCACCAAGCGCACATCGCCGTGGTGCAGGCCGAGCAGGGTTTGGGGGAGGTGCTGGGGCTGGCGCTGGATGGCGTCGGTCTGGGCACCGACGGCAGCGCCTGGGGCGGTGAACTGTTGCACTTGGCAGCGGGTGGCGCGGCGTGGCAACGCCTGGCACACCTGCCCGCGCTGGCCCTGCCCGGTGGCGACGTGGCGGCGCGTGAGCCTTGGCGCATGGCCGCCGCCGCCTTGCACGCCGCTGGTTACGCCGAGCAGATCGAGCCGCGCCTGGGCCGGATGCTGGCGACGCAGCCTGGCACCTCAACAGCCCAGGCCACGCAAGCCGCCCGGCTGGTGGCGCAGATGCTGGCGCGGGGCCTGAACTGCCCTCCGACCACCGCTGCGGGTCGCTGGTTTGACGCGGCAGCCGGTTTGTTGGGGCTGAACTTGCGCCAGCGGTTTGAGGCTGAAGCTGCCATTGCGCTGGAGCGTTGCGCGACCGAGTGGCTGGCGGCGCATCCGGGGTTGGATGAACCTTGGGGGCGAACACCCCTCTCCCCAACCCCTCTCCCACAAGGGGAGAGGGGCTTTGACGGTGGTGACGGTGGTATTTCTCCCTCTCCCCTCGTGGGAGAGGGCCGGGGAGAGGGGGCGTCCGCACCAACCCCCCAACCCTTCCAGCCAGAAACCCTCGCCGCCCTGCTGGCGCTGGTGCCGCAACTCGACCCGACCCAAGCCGGCGAGGGCGCCGCCCGCTTTCATTACCACTTGGCAGCCGCCTTGGCCCACGCCACGGTGAGCGCCGCGCAGCAGCGCAATCTCAGCACCGTGGTGCTGGGCGGTGGTTGTTTTTTCAATGCGCTGTTGAGCCGCTGGCTCACGGCGCGGCTGCGGGCGGCGGGTTTGCAGGTGCATCGCCCGAACACCCTGAGCTGCGGCGACGCCGGTTTGGCCCTGGGCCAAGCCTGGGTGGCCGCTGCCGTGCTGGCTTCAACTTGAACGAGGTTTGAAATGTGTCTTGCCCTGCCTGCCCGCGTCATTGAACGCAGCGCGGATGACCAACTGCTCATCGACCTGGGCGGCATCCGCAAAAGCGTGAGTGGCGCGCTCACGCCCGAAGCCCAGCCGGGGGATTACGTCATCGTCCATGTTGGCCACGCCATCGGCACGGTGGACGCCGAGGAAGCCGAGCGCACCCTCGCCCTGTTCGCCGAACTGGCCGCCAGCCAAGCCGCCGAGGATCAAGCATGAAGTACGTGGACGAGTTCCGCGACGCCGCCCTGGCGCGCAACCTCGCCGCCAAGATCGCTGCCGAGGTGCAGCCGCAGCGGCGTTACCACTTCATGGAGTTCTGCGGCGGCCACACCCACGCCATCGCCCGCTACGGTTTGGCCGAGCTGCTGCCCGCCAGCGTGCGCATGATCCACGGCCCCGGCTGCCCGGTGTGTGTGCTGCCCATCGGGCGCATCGATCAGGCGATCCACCTCGCGCTGGAGCGCGGCGCCATTGTCTGCACCTATGGCGACACGTTGCGCGTACCCGCTTCGGGCGGCCTTTCGATGATGAAAGCCAAGGCACGCGGCGCGGACATCCGCATGGTGTATTCCGCCGCCGATGCGCTCAAAGTGGCCCGCGCTAACCCGGTGCGTGAAGTGGTGTTCTTCGCCATCGGGTTCGAGACCACCACGCCGCCCACCGCGCTGGTGCTGCGCCAAGCCAAGGCGGAAGGGCTGAAAAACTTCAGCGTGCTGTGCTGCCATGTGCTGACGCCGGCGGCCATCACCCACATCCTGCAAGGCCCGGGCGTCGGGCCGGCGGGCGATGTGCCGCTGGATGGTTTCATTGGCCCGGCGCATGTGAGCATCGTCATCGGTTACGCGCCCTATGTGCCGTTTGCGCTGGGTTACCAGAAGCCGGTGGTGATTTCGGGCTTTGAGCCGCTGGACGTGATGCAGTCCATCCTCATGCTGGTGCGCCAGGTGAACGAGGGCCGTGCCGAGGTGGAAAACGAGTTCACCCGCGCCGTCAGCGCCGACGGCAACCGCGCCGCCCAAGCCGTGATGGACGAGGTGTTCGAGCACCGCGAAGTGTTCGAGTGGCGCGGCCTGGGCGAAGTGCCGGACAGCGCCTTGCGCATCCGCCCCGCTTACGCCGAGTTCGATGCCGAGGTGCGTTTCGGCCTCTGCTACCAAGGCGTGCCGGATCACAAACAATGCGCCTGCGGCGAAATCCTGCGCGGGCGCAAGGTGCCCACGGATTGCAAGCTGTTCGGCACCGTCTGCACGCCGGAGAACCCGATGGGGTCGTGCATGGTGTCGAGCGAAGGCGCCTGCGCGGCGCATTACGCCTACGGGCGATTCCGCGACATTCCCGTGGTGGCGGCATGAGCATGAAAAAACACTACCAACGCCCGCTGGACTTCAAAACCGGCCGCATCGACATGAACCACGGCGCCGGTGGCCGGGCCAGTGCCCAGCTCATCAGCGAGCTGTTCGCCCCGGCGTTTGACAACCCGTTTCTGCGCCAAGGCAACGACGGGGCACAACTGCCCGCGCCACCCGCTGGCCATGCGCTGGTGATGGCGACGGACGCGCACGTCATTTCGCCGCTCTTCTTTCCCGGTGGCGATATTGGTTGCCTGAGCGTTCACGGCACGGTGAACGATGTGGCGATGCTGGGTGCGGTGCCGCTCTACCTGAGCGCCAGTTTCATCATCGAAGAAGGGTTTGCGCTGGCTGATTTGCGGCGCATCGTCGAATCGATGGCGGCTGCCGCGCGGGAGGCGGGCGTGCCCATCGTCACCGGGGACACCAAGGTGGTGGAGCAGGGCAAGGGCGACGGGGTGTTCATCAGCACCACGGGCGTAGGCGCGCTGCCGCCGGGGCGGCAGATTGGCGGCGCGTTGGCGCGGGCTGGGGATGTGGTGCTGGTGTCCGGCAGCATCGGCGATCACGGCGTGGCGGTGCTGTCGCAGCGTGAATCGCTGGCGTTTGAAACCGCGATCGAGTCGGACACCGCTGCGTTGCACACCCTGGTGGCCGCGCTGCTGGCCGCCGTGCCCGAAGGCAGCGTGCGCACGCTGCGTGACCCGACACGCGGCGGCCTGGCCACGACGTTGAACGAGATTGCCGCCCAATCGGGCGTCGGTGTGTTGCTGGATGAAGCCGCCATCCCGATGAAACCGCAAGTGGCCGCCGCTTGTGAGCTGCTGGGGTTGGATGCGCTGTACATCGCCAACGAGGGCAAGCTCATCGCCATCGTCGCACCCGAGGTGGCCGAGGCGGCGCTGGCGGCGCTACGCGCCCATCCGTTGGGGCGGGACGCGGCGTGCATCGGCGTCGTTCAGGCCGACGAACACCAGTTCGTGCAGATGAAAACCGCGCTGGGCGGGATGCGGGTGGTGGATTGGCTGGCGGGAGAGCCGTTGCCGAGAATTTGTTGAGGGGCGCCCCCCTCTCCCCGGCCCTCTCCCACGAGGGGAGAGGGGGCGTACTGCGATAAGCTCCCCACCTCCATCGACGAGGCGCCGGTGCGGTTCACCGAAAACGATCACACCGCCTCAGTGCGCGCCAACAACCATGCCAGCCCGGCGTCCTCCAAATGCGGCGCCAGCCGCTCGCGCACCGTGGCGTGGTAGGCATTCAGCCACGCCCGTTCTGCCGGTTGCAACAGCGCCAGATCGAGGCAGCGCGTGTCGATCGGGCACAGCGTCAGCGTTTCAAAGCCGAGGAAAGTGCCGAACTCGTCCCCCGCTTCTTGCACGGGCGCCGGGACGTTCAACACCAAATTTTCGATGCGAACCCCCCATTGCCCCGGCCGATACAACCCCGGCTCAATCGATGTCACCATGCCCGGCTGCATGGCCATGTGCGCTTCGGGCTGGGTTTTGCTGATGGATTGCGGCCCCTCATGCACGTTGAGGAAATAACCCACGCCGTGCCCCGTGCCATGGCCGTAATCCAGCCCTGCCGCCCACAGCGGCGCACGGGCCAGGGCATCCAGCATCGGGGCCAGCGTGCCTTGGGGAAACTGCGCCCGGCTCAGCGCCAGCGTCCCTTGCAGCACGCGGGTGCAGTCGCGGCGCTGCGCATCACTGACCTCGCCGATGGCCCAGACGCGGGTGATGTCCGTCGTGCCGCACACCCCGTCGGCTTGGTAGTGCGCGCCGGAGTCGATCAGCAGCAGGCCCGTCCCGTCCAGAGCGGCATAGGAAGTCGGCAAAGCCCGGTAGTGCGGCATGGCGCCATTGGCGTTGAAGCCAGCGATGGTCGGGAAACTCAACCCTTGGAAACCGGGGCGCCGGGCGCGCTCTTGCGTCATCCAATCGTCCACGGTCAGCTCGGTGAGGGCTTCGCCGCGTGCCAGGGCGGCTTCGAACCGAGCGTAAAACGCACACATCGCCACGCCATCTTCGATCATGGCGCGGCGCAGCAAGGCCGCTTGCTCCGGCGTTTTGCGGCTCTTGCTGAACACACTGGGGTTGATGGCTTCGATCACGCGCACCGCCGCCGGCACGGCCTCCCGCAACCCAAGGGTGACGCGCCGAGGGTCGAGCAGCAGCACCGCGTCGGGCGGCAGTTGCGCCAGCGTGGCGGCGGCCTGGGTGTAGTCGGCCAGCGTGAACCCGTCGGCGGCGAGGCTGTCGGCCAACGTGGGGGCGATCTTGCCCGGGGCGATGAACAGCGTGGCCGCTGCCGGGCCGATGAGCAGGTGGGACAAGAACACCGGGTTGTAATCCACGTCCGCGCCGCGCAGGTTGGTCAGCCAAGCGATGTCGTCCACAGTGGACACCAGATGGTGCGTCGCGCCGTGCTGTGCGAGTTGCTGGCGCAGCGCGGCCAGTTTGTCGGGGCGGGACACCGTGGCTTGCGCCAGTGGCAGCGCCCGCACCGACGCTTGCGGCAGGGGCGGGCGCTCGGGCCAGGCGCTGGCGAGTGGGTCGAGATCGGTGCGCAGGGTCAGGCCGGCTGCCGTGCAGCGGGTGCGCAGCGCCTGGGCGGAGGCCAGCCCGAGGCAGTGGCCATCCACCCCCAAACATTGGCCGGGCGAGAGGTGCGCGACGATCCAATCCAGGTGATGCACCGGCGCCGCTGTGGCGACCTTCACCAAATCGATGCCACTGCCCGCCAACTCGGTTTCGGCTTGCACCCAGTAGCGGCTGTCGGCGAACAAAGCGGCTTCAGTGGCCGTGACCACCAGCGTGCCCATCGAGCCGGTGAAACCGCTGAACCACTCGCGCCCCTGCCAATGCGCGGGCAGGTACTCGGAGAGGTGGGGATCGCTGGAGGGAATCAGCACGCCGTCCAGCCCGTGCTGCCGCAGGGCCGCACGCAGGGACGCCAAACGCTCGACCACCGGGGTCACCCCCGTCGCATTCACAACCTTCATTCGACAACTCCAGCCAAAAAAATCGGCCTGCCGAGTGGAACACGTCCACGGGCAGGCCGAACCGATTCTAGGAAGCCCCACGCCGGGGCGAGCGGCGCCGGTCAATCGTCCAGACCCAGCTCCTGGATTTTGCGCGTGATGGTGTTGCGGCCAATGCCCAGTTTTTGGGCGGCCTCAATGCGCCGCCCCCGCGTGCTGGCCAG
This sequence comes from Vitreoscilla filiformis, assembly GCF_002222655.1. Lineage (GTDB taxonomy): Bacteria > Pseudomonadota > Gammaproteobacteria > Burkholderiales > Burkholderiaceae_C > Ideonella > Ideonella filiformis. The sequence continues at coordinate 1,939,745 of NZ_CP022423.1, forward strand.
CGCGGTGGTGATGAGGCGGGCCTCGAACTGGCGCGTCGTCAGGCTGTCCCAAATCTCGGGCGCGTTGGCGTCCAGCATCTGGCGGGCGATGTGCTCCAAATCGGCCAACCAGCTCGGTTCGCCGCCCGTGGGCGCCGCTGTCGGATGGGGCGCGGCGAACGGTGCGGCCTCCGCCACCATCGGCGCGGCGGGAGCATAAGACGGCAACGGCGTGGGCGCTGGCCGGGGCGGCTCGACCATGCCCATCCCATGCGCTGGCGGGGCCGACAGCGGCGCTGGGCTGGGCGGGGTGATGGGGCCGAGCAGCTCGGGCGGCAAGTCTTTGGGTTCGATGACTTGGGCCGGCGCCATCACCGTCAGCCAATGGCAGACGTTTTCCAGTTGGCGCACATTGCCGGGGAAACTGAACACCTTGAGCCGATCCAGCGCTTCTTCGGTGATGCGCTTGGGCTCGACGCCCAGCTCTTTGGCGCTTTTTTGCAGGAAAAAGCGCGCCAGGGCGGGGATGTCCTCCGAGCGTTCCCGCAGCGGCGGCAGGCGCAGGCGGATGACGTTGAGGCGGTGGAACAAGTCCTCGCGGAACGCACCGTGGCGCACGCGCTCTTCCAAGTTCTGATGCGTGGCGGCAATCACCCGCACATTGGCTTTCAGCGGCTGGTGGCCGCCGACGCGGTAAAACTGCCCGTCCGACAGCACCCGCAGCAGCCGGGTTTGCAGATCGAACGGCATGTCGCCGATTTCGTCGAGGAACAGCGTGCCGCCGTCGGCCTGCTCAAAGCGGCCCCGGCGCATGGTTTGCGCGCCGGTGAAGGCGCCGCGCTCATGGCCGAACAGTTCGCTTTCCAGCAAGTCTTTCGGAATCGCAGCGGTGTTGATGGCGATGAACGGGCCGTTGCTGCCGTGATCCCCACGCGGGCTGTGGCGGTGCAGTGCGCGGGCCACCAGCTCTTTGCCGGAGCCGGATTCGCCGGTGATCAACACCGTCACATTGCTCTGGCTTAGGCGACCGATGGCGCGGAACACGTCCTGCATCGCCGGGGCTTGGCCGAGGATTTCCGGGGCCGGGGCGTTGCGCTCGTCGTTGACCTCTTCGCGCACGCTCTCATCCACCGCACGGCGGATCAGCTCCACCGCTTTGGTCAGATCGAAAGGCTTGGGCAGGTATTCGAACGCACCGCCTTGGAAGGCCGAGACGGCGCTGTCCAAGTCCGAATACGCCGTCATGATGATGACGGGCAGGTTGGGTGCGCGTTCCTTGACCTTGCTCAGCAGGTCAAGCCCAGAGCCGCCAGGCATGCGGATGTCACTCACCAGCACCTGCGGCTCATCGTCGGCCAGGGCGGCGAGCACCTCGCGCGGGTTGGAAAAACTGCGCACGGCGAGCTGCTCGCGTGCCAGCGCCTTTTCCAGCACGAAGCGGATGGATTGGTCGTCGTCAACGATCCAGATGGGTTTCATGCAGGTCAGTCTTTGCGTCAGGGCAACGGGATCACGATTTTGAACACCGTGCGTCCTGGCTCGCTTTCGCATTCGATCGTGCCCTGATGCTGTTGCACGAAGGTTTGCGCCAGTGTGAGTCCGAGGCCGGAGCCGCCTTCCCGCCCCGACACCAGCGGGTAAAAGATACGCTCTCGCAGACCCTCGGGGACGCCCGGTCCGTTGTCCTGAACATGCAATTCCAATGCCAGACGGAAGCGCTGTTTACCGATGGTCACCTGCCGGGCCACGCGGGTGCGCAGCACAATGGCGGCGTCCCCGCGTTCGATGTGCTCTCCCAGCGCTTCAGCCGCGTTTTGCACGATGTTGAGCAGCGCCTGGATGAGTTGCTCGCGGTCACCCCGGAATTCGGGGATCGAAGCATCGTAGTCCCGCACAATCTGCAAGCCGCGCCGGTGCTGGGCCAGCGTCAGCGAGCGCACGCGCTCACACACTTCATGGATGTTGACGTCGCCCACCACATGCGGTTTGCGATGCGGTGCCAGCAGCCGATCCACCAGGGTTTGCAGCCGATCCGCCTCGTGGATGATGACCTGGGTGTATTCGATCAACTCCGGTGAGGGCAACTCCAGCGCCAACAACTGCGCCGCGCCCCGGATGCCACCCAGCGGATTTTTGATCTCATGCGCCAGGTTGCGGATCAGCTCCTTGGTGATCTGCGCTTGGCCCATGGCGCGCTCTTCGCGGTCTTGGCGCGTCTGCTGCTCGATCTCGATCATCTCGACCAAGATGCGCGTGTGGCTGTGCTCCGTTTGGCTGACGATGATGAGCACCGGCACCGGTTCGCCATTGCCGCCCACGGCCCGGCGCAGTGCCGTTTCAAAACGGCGCGTGGAAAACTCGTTGTGCGCCACCGCTTGGATGGCTTCGTGCAAGGTGAGGGGTTCGCGCACCCATTCGAGCAGGGTGCGGCGCGTCAGGGTGCGGCGCGACAGGCCAATCACCGATTCAAGCACTGCGTTGACGAACAGGCAGCACCCTTCCGGATCGACCATGGCCACCATGGTGGCCAGGTGATCAAACGCCTCCCAGTCCTTGGGGCCAAACGTAGCGGACAGGGTGCGCGAGGCAGCGTGAGACGTGAGTTTCAAGATGGCAATTTCGCGAGTTCCCGGCGGATGGCGGCGATGTCCGCTTCCTTGCGGGTGATGGCGGCCTTCATCTCGGCGACGCGATCGAGGTATTTCTGGGCGTTGCGTTCGTCACCGCGACGGTCGGGTTCCCCGTTGTTGTAGTCCTTGCGCATGGCTTCGAGGGTGGCTTCCTCTTTGCGCAGTTCTTCTTCGAGGATGCGGCGGGCGTCGCTGTCCCGGGCGCGTTGCTCGGCTTGCTGCACGCGGGTGTTCGGATTGCCACCGGCGCTGGGGGGGCCACTGGCACCGGTCGATCCTTCAGCGCGCACGGGGCGGGCCATTCTGATCACCGTGGGCGAAGAAGCTTCGCGGGTTTTGCAGCCGCGCTGATCCGCTTCACGGGGGGTGAGGGTGTTGGTAAAAACATTGCCCGGGCAGACGTAGTAAACCGCAGAAGCTTGGGCCCAAGCTGTCACAGGGACAGCCCAACCCGCCAGAGCGATCACCAGCCCGCCACAGGCAGCCAGGCGCACAGGGTCAGTGAGATGTTTCATGCCGCAGATTGTGTGCGAATGAAAAAGGGGATGGCACTGCCATCCCCTGCTCGTCACTGGATTCTTACAAGAATCACAGAGCGTAGTACATGTCGTACTCGACCGGATGCACGGCCATGCGGAAGCGGGTGACTTCCTGCATCTTCAGATCGATGTAGGCGTCGATGTAGGCATCGGTGAACACGCCACCCTTGGTCAGGAACGCACGATCCTTGTCCAGGTACTCCAGAGCCTGATCCAGGCTGTGGCACACGGTCGGGATCAGCTTGTCCTCTTCCGGCGGCAGGTGGTACAGATCCTTCGTGGCGGCTTCGCCCGGATGGATCTTGTTTTCCACGCCGTCCAGACCGGCCATCAGCAGCGCTGCGAAGCACAGGTACGGGTTGGCAGAAGGATCGGGGAAGCGAGCTTCCACGCGACGGCCCTTCGGGTTGGCCACGTACGGGATGCGGATCGAGGCCGAGCGGTTCTTGGCCGAGTAAGCCAGCTTCACCGGGGCTTCGAAGCCCGGCACCAGACGCTTGTAGCTGTTGGTGCCCGGGTTGGTGATGGCGTTCAGCGCACGAGCGTGCTTGATGATGCCGCCGATGTAGTACAGCGCGAAGTCGCTCAGGCCGGCGTAGCCGTCACCGGCGAACAGGTTCTTGCCGTCCTTCCACACGGATTGGTGGACGTGCATGCCGGAACCGTTGTCCCCCACGATGGGCTTGGGCATGAACGTGGCGGTCTTGCCGTAGGCGTGAGCCACGTTGGCGATGATGTACTTTTGCAGCTGAACCCAGTCCGCACGCTCCACCAGCGAGCTGAACTTGGTGCCGATTTCCATCTGGCCAGCGTTGGCCACTTCGTGGTGATGCACTTCGACGGGAATGCCCATTTGCTCCAGCAGCAGGCACATTTCCGAGCGCATGTCTTGGCCCGAATCGACCGGGGGAACCGGGAAGTAGCCACCCTTGACGGTCGGGCGGTAGCCCTTATTGCCGTGCTCGTAGTCTTTGCTGGTGTTCCAAGCAGCTTCTTCCGATTCGATCTGGAAGAAGGCGCCGCCCATTTCGTTGCCCCAGCGAACGCTGTCGAACACGAAGAACTCGGGTTCCGGGCCGAAGTAGGCCACATCGCCCAGGCCCGACGCCTTCATGTAGGCTTCAGCGCGCTTGGCCAGCGAGCGCGGATCACGCTCGTAGGGCTTGCCGTCAGCCGGATCGATGACGTCGCAGCTCAGGATCAGGGTTGGCTCTTCGAAGAACGGGTCGATGTTGGCGGTGCTCGGATCAGGCATCAACTGCATGTCCGAGGCTTCGATGCCCTTCCAGCCAGCGATCGAGGAACCGTCAAAGGCATGGCCCGAAACGAACTTGTCTTCGTCAAAAGCGGAAACGGGCACAGAAACGTGGTGCTCTTTGCCACGGGTGTCAGTGAAGCGGAAGTCAACGAACTTGACGTCGTTGTCCTTCACCATTTGCATCACATCGGCGACGGTCTTGGCCATTCAAAAGGCTCCTGGCGGATCAGTTGTCAACAGGGTTCTGTGAGTCGTTGGCAGGCTGCACCCACCTGGGTACCGCCTGCCACGGCCAGATCAATATAGCAGAAAGCGTGCCCATTTCTGGTGATCTCCCCCATCGTGAACCCTTGTGCCAGATCAGGGGAGGAAAGTAATCCGAACCAACATGGTGCAAATATGCACCATGTTGGTTCTTGGTGATATTGCACTTAATTGGTGCTGATTTTGAAGTCCGGCCAAGCTTGCAAACCCGTTTGCAGGGCAGCAAAGGCTTGGCGGGCCAAAGTGGGTTCTCCCTTGACACCCAGCTCGATGTGCCGCCCCCGCTGAGGGTGATCCACACTGGGCAAACTGAAGACTCGGATGCCCGGGAATTCGGCCTCAATGCGCTCCATCAGCGGGGTTAAGGTGGCCTCCAATGCACCATAGACGTACAGCGCATGTTCCTCATGAGCAGAGGGGATGAGGTCGGCGTACTCGGTGTCGAGCACCCATTCGATCATGGGGTGGGCCATCACCGGAAAACCCGGCACGAAATGCACCCGCCCCAAACTGAAACCTGGAATTTGGTTGTAGGGGTTGGGGATGATGCGAGCGCCTTCAGGGAACACCCCCATCTCCAGACGGCGCAGGCTGTCCGGATGCTCGGGATCCCACGCTTTGCCTTGTTCGGCAGCCATGGCGCGCATCCGGCCTTCAATCAGGGCTTTGGCTTCGGGGTGCAGCGCCAGGACACGGCCACTGGCCAGGCCCGCACACTGGCGGGTGTGGTCGTCGGGGGTGGCGCCGATGCCGCCGCAACAGAACACCACATCGTCACCGTACAGCGCATCTTGCAGGGCGGCGGTGATGCGGGGGCGGTCGTCGCCCACGTAGCGCACCCAAGTGAGCGCGTGGCCGCGTGCGGCCAGCAGCTCGATCACGCGGGCCATGTGTTTGTCTTGGCGGCGCCCGGAGAGGATTTCGTCGCCGATGATGAGGAGTCCGAAGGGCATGCAGGCATCCTTGAGTCACACAAAACCCCAAGGATGCCTGAAGCCGTTCAGGCGCGCCCGATCATGCGCAACAGACCCAAGCGTTGCTGGGCCCAGAAGCCTCGGCCATAGTCGCGGCCCGGTTGGCCATCGTGGGGAAGCTGATCGCGGATGCCGGTGGCGCCGGTGTGGGTTTGGAAACACGCGGTGCCGAACAGGATGTCCCAGATCGGAAACAGGATGGAGAAGTTGTGCCCACCCAGCGTGCCCGAGCCGTGGCTTTCGTGACCAATGCCGATGCCATGGTGCAAGCGGTGGTAGCTTGGCCCCACCAGCAAACGCGCCCCCAGCCAGCCGAAAGACAGCCGCACGTTGGCGTGTGACAGGCTTTCAATCAACTGAGACAGCGCCACCAAAAACACAAACTGCCCCGGCGGCACACCGATGACGCGGGCGACGAGCACGAACAGCATGTCCACAAGCAGGATGTCCAGCAGGTGGTTGCGGCTGTCTGTCCACATCGTCATGTGGCGCTGGCTGTGGTGAACGGCATGCAAGGCCCACCACCATTCCCATTGATGCTGTGCCCGATGGATCCCGTAGATGACAAAGTCAAACACCAGCAAATAGGCGAGGAAGCCGACCAGGGCGGTGTCTGTGACGCCAGGCCACAGCGGAGCGATCCACTGATCCAAGTGCCAACCGTCCACGCCTTGCACGGCCAGCCAGCCAAACAGGTGGTTGAACAATGGGTCGACGCTGAAAAACAGCAGCACCCGCAACACCCCCAGGCGGTGAAGCAAGGTGTAAATCACGTCCATGGCGATGGCATGGCGGCGCTCGGCTCGTTGGGCCGAATCCCGAACGGGGGCTTCGATGGGGCGCCAGCGCTGCAAGGGGCCGATGACGCTCGCCAGCACCAGCAGTTGCAGCAGGCCGACCAACAGCCAGCCGGTGCCGTCGTAGGCATCTGAGAGGTAATTGGCCTGCCCCAATGTGTAGAGCGCGGGTTGAATGGCGGTTTCAAACAACCAACCCCGGGCGTTGTCAAACCAGGTGGCGAGGGTGTCGAGCGGATTCATGGAGAAGGTGCGTGCGGATGGGAGATCAGGCCATCTCGGTAGTCTGGGTGCTCGCGCAAGGTGGCGAAGCACAGGCCCCGTTGTTTCAGGCCCACGATCAGCGGTTCGAGCACCGCTGGCGCCCAAGGTTCCTGGCGTGACCAAATGCCCAGATGGGCCATCAAGATGTCACCCGGGCGGATGCGGGCCAGGGCTTGGCGCAGCAAGCGGTCGTTCGGGTAGCGGTCGCTGGGCAGTTCGTCACCCAGAAAACCCGCGTCGGCCCAACCGACGTGGCGCCAGCCGCAGCGTTGCGCCGCTGCCAGCAGGGCGGGTGAGGTTTTGCCGCCGGGCGCACGGAACAGCGGGGCCATGGCTTGGCCGGTCATGGCTTGAAAACGCTGGGCGCTGCGGCCCAGTTCCTGGCAGTAATCGGCTGCTGTCCAAGTGAAGCGCTGCCCGGCGGACGGCCCTGCGCTGGGGCGCACGGCAAACCGTCCGTCCGGCAGATCGGCCTGCCAGTAAACGTGATCGTACGTGTGAGAGGCGAACAGGTGGCCCTCTGCGGCGCGGGCTTTCCACCAAGACGACCAGACGTCGTCTAGGCTGCTGCCCTCGGTGCGGGTGCGTTCGTTGGCCAAAAAGAAGGTGGCCACCACACCCTGGCGCCGCAGCACCTGGGCGATCAGATCGGCCACGCCCATGTGGCCGGTGTCGAACGTCAGGTAAACCGGGCGCTCACAAGCGGCTTGAGCGGCTCCGGCCAGCATCACGCTGGCCAGCCAAGCGCCGCCCCAGCGCCATCCGTCACTGGCGCGGGGCATGGTCCAGGGTGTAGATGCCATGCGGCGAGCGGCCCACATCGACTTGGCGAATCACCTGCCCTTTTTCGATGTCGATCCATGTGGCTTTCTTGATCCAGCGTGAGCTGAGCAGCAAGGTTTTGCCATCGGCCATGACTTCCATGTCATCCGGGCCACCCGGGCCGGGCAGGGTGCGCACGATGGTCATGGCTTGCGTGTCGAGCAGCGACACTGTGTTGGCCACGCGGTTGCTGACGAAAATGTGGCGCTTGTCACCCAGAGCGCGGAAAGCGTGCGCGCCCTCGCCGGATTCGATGCGCTTCACCAACTTGCCAGGCGACACGGACACGTCATACACCTCCACGAATTTGTCTCCCGTCAGCCCGACGAACAGGTAACGGTCATCGGCGGTGAGGTACACATCGGCCGGGAGCTGGCCAGTGGGGACGCGCCAGCGGATGCTTTGCGTGGCGATGTCGATGGCCACCAGCTCGCTGCTGTCTTGCATGGAGGCGTAAATGACGCTGCTCTTGGAGTCAATCCACTGGTGGCTGGGCGTTTTACCGGTCGGGATGCGCTTGACCAGCTTCATCGGCTCCTTGGCATCCTCGGGTTGCCAGCGGTAGATGTCCACATGGTTGAGGCGGTTGGCCAAGGTGACGAACCACTTCATGTCCGGCGAGAAGCGCAGGTGGTACGGATCGACGATACCGGTGAGCGTGCGCTGAATCGTGGCGTTGACCGGGTCAATGAAAGTCAGTGTGTCGCCCACCGCATTGGCCACCAGCAGGGACTTGCGGTCGGGCGTCAGGTAGATGTGGTGCGGCTCTTTGCCGACGGGCAAGCGGGTGCGTTCTTTGAACGTGCCCGGATCGATGACGCTGACCGTGGCATCCAGCGAGTTCAGCACAAAAATCGGGTGGGTCGGCGCAGCCGGCGGGGCGGCTTGGAGGAGGGGAGAGGCCAGAGCCAGCGCCAGCGCTGCGATGGGCCGCAGGCTCGCAAAACGGGGGATGAAGCTGTTCACAAATGCACGCCGTGTCAATCGGGAAGCGGGCAGTGTACGGATTCGATCTTGCGCTATCTGAAGGATGTGTGAACCGATTGATGCGGGTCAGTCCCTGTCCCCACCGATGACACCGCCGAGCAAGCCGCCAGCGGCAAATCCACCCAGCACGGAGCCCTCTTCACGGGCAGAACCGCCGGCCTGCGGTGCGGCAGCAAAAATGCGGCTGGCCAAGCGCGAGAACGGCAGGCTTTGCAGCCATACCGTGCCCGGCCCGGTCATCTTGGCCAAGAACAGACCTTCCCCGCCGAACAGGGCGGTTTTGATTTTGCCGACGTATTGAATTTCAAAATCGACATCCGGCGTGTGCGCGACGACGCACCCCGTATCGATCAGCAAGGACTGGCCGGGGCGCAGCTCCCGCCGCAACACCGTGCCGCCGGCGTGTACAAAGGCCAACCCATCGCCCTCTAGGCGCTGCATGATGAAACCTTCACCGCCGAAGAATCCCACCGACAGTTTTTGCTGGAAATGGATGCCCACGCTCACCCCGCGTGCTGCGCACAGAAACGAGTCTTTTTGGCAAACCAGCGTGCCGCCGAGTTGGCGCAGGTTCATGGGCAAAATTTTGCCCGGGTACGGCGCAGCAAACGCCACGCGCAATTTGCTGTTCCCTTCGTTGGTGTACACGGTGGTGAACAGGGATTCACCGGTGATGAGGCGCTTGCCGGCGCTCATCAGTTTGCCGAAGAAACCCCCAGCGCCGGAGGATTTGGCGCCGTCACCCAGCACCGTGTCCATGTCGATGCCTGCGTCCATGAACATCATGCTGCCGGCTTCACCGATGGCCGCTTCGCCCGGATCGAGTTCGATTTCGACGAACTGCATTTCCGAGCCTTTGATTTCGAAATCAACGTCGTCCATGGCCATGAGAATCAACTCCGAGGGTGAAAAGGGGCTTCAATGTTCGGTAGAGTTTTGGTTGGCGGGCTTGAGCTCGTCAACGCGCCAACCTTCTTTGAGTAACGCTTGGCGCAACCATTCAGGATGTTGGCCTTGGCCGTCCCAGGTTTCCCCGCTAACGGGGTGACGGTATTTGATGACACGGGGCGCCGCAGGGCGAACGGGGGTGGGGGTACGGGCAATTTCGTCCAGCGAAATGTGCCAGAACTCCATCAGGGCCGTGATGCGGGCGACCACAGCGGCTCGCTCACGTCGGCTGAGCGAAGCATTGGAAGAGACGTCCATGGGACAGTCGAACACAACAAACGAGCAGAAAGAAACAGGCCGCCTGGAGAGCGGCCAACGGTGAGGGCAGGGGTCAGGAACGCAGCAGTTCGTCGAGCTCTTTGCACGACGGCGCACACACGGCCTGGGCCTTCCCCAGGAGTTTGCGGGTTTTCAGGTGCGCACGGGGGCGGTGTTTGCCGCACAGAAAGCACGACATGGTCGCCGCGCCAAACGCACCTGTTGCCGAAAATGGAGAACCTGCCACCTTGGAGCGATAGCGCAACCCGTTCGGGTCGATGGCGGTCTTGGGATCTTCCTTGGCCAGAATGACCTCCTTGTGATCGTCAAAGCATGTCGGGGCGCAGCGCCTGTCAGGGGCACCGCGCAAACACGACATTATCGCATCGCACCACAATGTCGTCCAAAGCAAGCGGGCTGCCCGCAGGCAGCCCACCAGAGATGAGGGAGTCCCCGAAAGAGGGGAAACGCTGAAAAATCAGTTCGCCAGGGCTTCCAGCGCCCGAGCGGTGATTTGATCCACGCTGCCTTGGCCAGCGATCTTGCGATAACGCGGAGCCTGGGCGTCACCCGTGGCGGCCCATTGGCTGTAGTAGTCCACCAGCGGACGGGTTTGCTTTTGGTACACGTCCAAGCGGGTGCGCACGGTGGCTTCTTCGTCATCCTTGCGCTGGATGAGTTCTTCGCCCGTCACGTCGTCCTTGCCGGCTTGCTTGGGCGGGTTGTATTTGACGTGGTAGGTGCGGCCCGAAGCCACATGCACGCGCCGACCGCTCATGCGCTCGATGATGGCTTCATCGGGCACGTCGATTTCCAGCACCAGATCCAGCTTCACGCCGGCTTGCTTCATGGCTTCAGCTTGGGGGATGGTGCGGGGGAAGCCATCAAACAGGAAGCCGTTGGCGCAGTCTGCTTGCTGGATGCGTTCTTTGACGAGGCCGATGATGATGTCATCGCTGACCAAACCGCCCGCGTCCATCACCTTCTTGGCGGCCAAGCCCAGCTCGGTGCCGGCCTTGACGGCGGCGCGCAGCATGTCACCGGTGGAAATTTGCGGAATGCCGAATTTTTGGCAGATGAAATTGGCTTGCGTGCCTTTGCCGGCGCCAGGAGCGCCCAGAAGAATGAGTCGCATGAATTGCCTCAGTTTGGTGATTTTTTGCACCCGCTTGCCCAGCGGTTGCGGTGCCAAGCGGCGCACGCCACAGCACCCAGAAGTTTAGTCAGGATAGCATGCACAACCCTGCGTTCTGCTGACGTGCCACAGGGCGCTCCGGCGGGAATTACCCGGGGAAAAAGGCGCGCACGCGGGCCAAATCTTCAGGGGTGTCCACCCCTGGCGCAGGGGCTGTGCCAGCCGTGTACACAGCGATGCGGCCACCGTGCCACAGCACGCGCAATTGCTCCAAAGACTCCAGTTGCTCCAGCGGCGCCGGGCTGAGTTGCGGGAAGCGACGCAAGTAACCGGCCCGGTAGGCGTAGAGCCCGATGTGGCGCAGCGCAGCCCCGATGGCTGGGGTCGGCAGGGCGGGGGTACCGGCTTGGGAACCGTCCCGCCACCACGGGATGGGTGCCCGGCTGAAATACAGCGCCCGCTGCTGCTGATCCAGCACCACCTTGACAACGTTGGGGTTGGCAAAGTCGGCGGGGGATTCGATGGCGTGGGCGGCTGTGGCCACGTCGCATTCGGGGTGGGCGGCCAGCAGTTCGGCGCAAGCGCGCACCAGCGCCGGGTCGATCAGCGGTTCATCCCCTTGGACGTTGACGACCAGGGCGTCGCCATCCAGACCCAGCAGGGTGCAGGCTTCTGCGAGGCGGTCGCTGCCGCTGAGATGATCGGTGCGGGTGAGCACGGCTTCGATGCCGTGCGCCGCACACGCTGTCACGATCGTCGGATCGTCCGCCGCCACCACCACGCGCTGCGCACCCGAGCGCAGGGCTTGCTCGGCGACGCGCACCACCATCGGTTTGCCACCCAGATCGGCCAGGGGTTTGTTGGGCAGGCGGGTCGAGGCCAGCCGCGCCGGAATCAGGGCGCAAAACGAAACGGGGGCCATGCTCATGCCAGCTCCTCGTCCGGGGGCAGGGCACGGGCTTCGTGATCCAGCATCACGGGGATGCCGTCGCGGATCGGGTAGCCCAGGCGATCGACCGGGCACACCAGCTCAGCCGGTTGGCCGGCGGGGTCGCGGAGCAGTGTCAGGGGGCCTTTGCAGATGGGGCAGACCAGCAAATCCAGCAGGCGGTGATCGATCGTCATGGAGCGGCAGAGCGAGAAGAGGGAGGGTGCCAGGGCATCAGCCAGTCGGCCAACTGCGCGGACACCGCGTCAGGAAGTTCGAAGTCTAACGGTGCCACCCAGATGCGAGGCCCTGGGGTGGACGCCATCGCCATCAGTTTGACAGCGTCTTTTTCGGTGACGATGACATCGTCCACCCCGTCCGGCCAGGTGAGGGCGCTGAGGTCCGCGTGATCGGGCAGGGGGTGGCGCACGATGTGCAAACCCCATTGCCGTTCCAGCATGGTGAAAAAGCGCTCGGGTTCGGCCAGCCCCGCTGCGGCCAGCACCGGATGGGTGCGTGAGCGCGTTTGCAGGGCGTGCAGCGTGTCGGCCTGTGGCGGTTGGCGTTGGCTGGATGACCAGGTGTCCAGCGCCACCACGCCCGCCAATCGCCGCCGGGCCAGGTGGCCGGGCCAAGGGGTGCTGGGCGCATCGGCGTTGTAGATCACCAAGGAGCGGGCGGGGGGCGTGTCGGGCCACGGTTGGCGCAGCGGGCCAGCGGGCAGCACATGGCCGTTGCCGATGCCTCGGGCGTCGAACACGATGAGTTGTGCGTCGCGTGGCAGGCGGGTGTGTTGGAGACCATCGTCTGCCACGATCACATTGACATCGGGGTGAAGCTCGCGCAGTCGCTGTGCCGCTGCCAGGCGATCGGCGTTCACGCACACCGGGACACCGCTGCGGCGGTGCAACAGCAAGGGTTCATCACCGCATTCCGTCGCTGGGGTGGTGGGGCCGACATCACACAGCCCCGTGCCGCGCCGCCCATACCCGCGTGACACCACACCCGGATGCCAGCCTTGCGTTTGCAGCCATCGGATCAGGGCCAGCGTCGTTGGGGTTTTGCCCGCGCCGCCGACGATGAGGTTGCCGACGACCAGGATGGGGCAGGCGTCCAATCCAGCGGCCCGTCGCTGCTCGACCAAACGGGCTTGTGCGTCGGGGCGAGATTGGCGCCAGGTGCGCCCTGCCACCACGGCCCGCACCAGCCAAGACAGCGGGCGCAGTGCCAAGCTCCAGGCCGATTCGCCTGGGTGCCACCAAGCACGTTGCAAGGCTTGCTGCCAGCGCAAACTCACCGTGCTTTGCTGGCCGCAGCCGTGCGGGGCGCCCCTCCGGCCAAGGCGCCACCTTGTTGCGTGGCGAAGGTGACGTGGGGCAGATTGGCGCGCCGCGCCGCATCCAGCACGTTCATCACGGATTGGACGGCGGCGGTGGCGTCAGCCGAAATGACCACCACGGGCTCTTTGCGCTGCTGGGCCGCGTTGCGCAGAGCGGAGGTCAAGGTGTCCACGTTGGCACCATCGACGCGCTGTTGATCCACCTGATAACGCCCATCGGCAGCCACAGCGACGATGATTTCGGCAGGTTTGTTGGCCAGCGGCGTGGCGTTGGCCACAGGCAGTTCGACCTGCAATTCGGTGAACTTGGAGTAGGTGGTGGAGAGCATCAAAAAGATGATCACCACCAACAGCACGTCGATGAAGGGGATCAGGTTGATCTCAGGCTCTTCAGCCTCGGGGCGGCGGAAGTTCATGGTGGCCAGGCACTCAGCGATTGGGCTGGCTGGGGGCCAGTTGGGGGTGTACCAGGCGGTGCAGCAGTTGGTCGGCGGCCTGTTCCATGTCATGCAGCAGGCCACTGACGCGGCTGCGGAAGTAGCGGTGTGCCATCAGCGAAGGAATCGCCACCATCAGGCCGAAAGCCGTGTTGTACAGCGCCACCGAAATACCGTGCGCCAGTTGCGCCGGGTTGGTGCCATTGCTGCCTGGGGCTTGCGCGCCGAAAATTTCGATCATGCCGATCACCGTGCCCAGCAGGCCCAGCAAGGGTGCCGCCGTGGCGATGGTGGCCAGTGCGTTCAAGTAGCGCTCCAGTTGATGCGCGGCGGAACGGCCAGCGGTTTCGAACGCCCGGCGCAGCAACTCCGGGTCATTGGTGCGGGTGGCTTGGCGCAAGCCAGCGGCCAGCACTTTGCCGAGCAGGGAGTTGGCGGCGAGTTTGTCGATCACCTCCGGGCCGGGGATGCCGGCGCGGCACACGCCAATCACCTCGGTCACCAGCCCGGTGGGGGCGATGCGTGCGCGGCGCAAGGACACCAACCGCTCCAGCACCAAGGCCAGGGCGATCACAGAGCAGAAAATCAACGGCCAGATCGGCCAGCCAGCGGCTTGTACGATGGAAAACAAAGCAACCTCTTCCAAACTCACGCCTTCCGAGGGCGCGGATCGAAACATTATGGATCGAAGCCAGACCAGTTCTGAAACCGCTTGGCGCGTGTGGTCGGTGTCAGCGCTGCTGTTGGCGGTGTCCGATGCGCTGGCGGTGCGCTTCCCGAGCGTGGCCGTGCGTGGGGACATCGGCGGGTTCAGCCGGGCGGCCAGCGGGCATTGTTATTTCACGCTGAAAGACGCCAGCCAGGGCAGTGCTGGCCTGCGATGTGTGATGTTTCGTCGTGCCGCTGCGCTGGTGGATTTCGCCATGCGCGAAGGAATCGAGGTGGAAGTGCGTGGCCGGCTGTCGGTGTACGACGCTCGTGGTGAGTTGCAGCTCGTGGTCGAGAGCGTGCGCCGTGTCGGGGCCGGTTCGTTGTTCGACGAGTTCCTGCGGCTCAAAGCCGCATTGGAGGCGCAGGGCCTGTTCGACCCCCGACGCAAACGCCCGTTGCCAGCGTTTGCGCGCTGTGTCGGGGTGGTGACCTCGGCAACAGGCGCCGCTGTGCATGATGTGGTGACCACCTTGGCGCGGCGTTCGCCCCACGTCCGCGTGGTGCTGGTGCCGACGCAAGTGCAAGGGGCGGGCGCGGTGGCGTCGCTGGTCGAGGCTTTGGCGCAGGCGCAAGCCTGGCCGGATGTCGAGGTGCTGCTGCTGTGCCGGGGCGGTGGCAGTGCCGAAGACTTGGCCGCGTTTAACGCCGAACCCGTGGTGCGTGCGGTGGCAGCCGCCCGCGTTCCCGTGATCGCTGGAGTGGGGCACGAAACCGACGTGACTTTGGTGGATTGGGCCGCCGATGTGCGCGCCCCTACACCAACGGCTGCCGCCGAAATGGCCGTTCCCGCCACCGAGCGAGGGCTGGAACGGTTGCAGGCATTGGCCGATCGGCTGGCGCGGGCGGTGCAGCGGCCACTGGAACGGGCTGCGCAGCAACTCGATGTGCTGGCGCTGCGCCTGCGCGAGCCTGCACGTTGGGTCGGGCGCCAGCAGGAACGGCTGAACCACTGGGAGGCGCGTGTGCAGACGCTCGATCCGCGCCATGTGCTGGCCCGGGGTTACACCTGGATGGAGGATGCGGGCGGTGCGCCGGTGTTGTCGGTGCGGCACGTTCAGCCGGGGCAGACGCTGCGAGCGGTCTGGGCCGATGGTCAAGCGGACGTGCAAGTGCAGCAGCTCGTCCCAAGCCCCGCTGGCCGCTCGGATTAAGGGGCGCTGCCTACAATCCGCCGCGTCTTTGACCGCACCGAAACGCACCGAAAGGAATTCGCATGTCCCACACCTTGCCCGCTCTGCCCTTCGGCCTGGATGACCTGGCACCACACATGAGCCGTGAAACTCTGGAGTTCCACCACGGCAAGCACCACAACGCCTATGTGGTCAACCTGAACAACCTGATCGTGGGCACCGAGTTTGCCGACGCGGCTTTGGAAGACGTCGTCAAGAAGTCCTCGGGCCCGATCTACAACAACGCCGCGCAAATCTGGAACCACACTTTCTTCTGGAACTGCCTGAAGAAAGACGGCGGCGGTGAGCCCACTGGCGCCCTGGCCGACGCCATCAACGCCAAGTGGGGCAGCTTCGCCGCCTTCAAGGATGCCTTCACCAAGAGCGCCGTGGGCAACTTCGGTTCGGGCTGGACGTGGCTGGTGAAGAAGGCCGACGGCACGGTGGACATCGTCAACATGGGCGCCGCCGGCACCCCGCTGACCACGGGTGACACCGCCTTGCTGACCGTGGACGTGTGGGAACACGCCTACTACATCGACTACCGCAACCTGCGTCCGAAGTTCGTGGAAACCTTCCTGAACTCGCTGGCCAACTGGGAGTTTGCCCAGGCCAACTTCGCCTGAGTTTGCGGCTGACGCGCCCGTCAGCCCCTTGCCCAGCAGCCGGCGTTCGCGCCGGCTTTTTTGTTGGTGCTGTCAGTCTTTGGTAGGCTCGCGCCCCGGCGAACCTCAACGAAACCTGACAACGCGAGCGAGAACGGAGCCCGGCCCATGCGAATTTTGTTGGTGGAAGACGATCCGGCGCTGAGCTTGGGGGTGGCGCGCAGCCTGGAGCGCGAGGGCTGGCAGGTGGACGTGCTGGCCGATGGCGAGCAGGCATTGAGCGAAGGGCTGCTCAATCGCTTCGACCTGTGCATCCTCGATTGGGGGCTGCCCCGCCGCGATGGGCTGGACGTGTTGCGCCAGTGGCGCACCAAGGGCGTGCGCATGCCCGTGCTGCTGTTGACGGCCCGCGATGAGTTGGGCGATCGCGTGCGCGGCCTGGATGCGGGCGCGGACGATTACCTGGTCAAACCCTTCGATGTTCCGGAGTTGCTGGCGCGGGTGCGGGCGCTCAAGCGCCGGGCGGAAGGGCGGCTGGAGGAGGTCATCCGCTTTGGCGGGCTGGCGCTGGATTTGGCGCACCGAGAGCTGACTTTCAACGGCGAGCGCGTGCCGCTGAGCCCGCGTGAGTTGGCGCTGACCGAGATGCTGATGCACAAAGCGGGCCGGGTGGTGACGAAGGAATCGATCGTGGTGCGCCTTTCCACCTGGGAGGCCGATTTCAGCGAAAACTCGGTCGAGGTGTACGTACATCGTTTGCGCAAGCGCTTTTCGCCGCTGGGGGTGATGATCCGCACGGTGCGCGGTTTTGGTTACCTGATGGAGATTGAGGCCCCAGCGGCATGAGCCCGACCAGCGTGCGCAGCCAGTTGCTCCAGCCGCTGGCGTGGATCTGGTTGCTGGGGCTGCTGGCGGCGGCCACCGGGGCCTACTGGCTGGCGCGTCACAGTGCCAACTTGGCGTTTGACCGGGGGTTG
The DNA here is from genome assembly GCF_002222655.1 of Vitreoscilla filiformis. Lineage (GTDB taxonomy): Bacteria > Pseudomonadota > Gammaproteobacteria > Burkholderiales > Burkholderiaceae_C > Ideonella > Ideonella filiformis. Next base: position 1,956,766 of record NZ_CP022423.1, read on the forward strand.
CAAGACGAGGTCAGCGCGCTGGCCAGCAAAGTCACCTGGTCAGACCGGGGGCCGCTGCTGGATTTGAGCCGCCAAACCATGGAGCTGCTGAGCTGGGATTTGGACGACCGCAACAGCTTCGCCATGGTCGATGCCGATGGCAACGCCCTGGCCGGTGATGACAGCGTGCCCGTGCCCAACGCCATGGTGCTGCGTGCCAGCCTGAGCCAGCCACGTTTGTTTGATGCCCAAATGAATGGCGAAGCGGTGCGGGGGGTGGTGTTCTCGGTCAGCTCGCCGATGCTGGATCGCATGGTGTCGGTGATCGTGGTGGAAACCACCCGGCGCCGCATTGGGCTGATGCGGGATTTGCTGCTGGTCATTGTCATGCCGGCGCTGGCGCTGGGGGTCGTCACGTTTGGGTTGTTGAGCTGGGGCATCGGACGCGGGCTGCAACCCTTGCGGGACGTGGCTGCCGAGGTCGAGCGCCGCCCGGCCAACGATTGGCGCCCCTTACCGCTGGAAGGCGTGCCCCAGGAAGCCGTGCCCTTGATCGAGCGCATCAACACCTTGCTGGCCGACATGGAACAGGCCATCGCCCTCCAGCGTCGTTTTGTTGCCGATGCGGCCCATCAGTTGCGCACGCCCGTGGCGGGCATCCGGGTGCTGGCGCAAGCCCTGGATGCCGAACTTCAACACGGCACCGCAGCGGCGAGCGGCGAGGCGTGGCGACCGTTGCTGTCGCAGTTGGGGCGGGCCACCGATCGGTTGAGCCGGCTCATCGGGCAATTGCTCAGTTTGGCGCGTTCGGAGACGGCGCTGTCGGTGAGCGCTGAGCATCGGCGCTTGGATGTCGTGCCGTTGGTGCGGGAGTGCGCAGAGCCGCTGGTGCTGGAAGGATTGCGCCAGGGGCGGCAAGTCGTACTCGAAGCCCCAGAGGCGCCAGTGTGGGCGCGGGCGCATCCGCTGTGGCTGGGCGAGGTGGTGAACAACCTGCTGGACAACGCCTTGCGCTATGGCGGCCCCCACATCACCCTGCGCGTGCAGGGCTGCCCGGAGGGGGGCGCACGCATTGAGGTGGAGGACGATGGCCCCGGCATCGCTCCTGAACAGTTGAGCCATGTGTTTGAACCGTTTTGGCGGGGCGAACGGGCGGATTTGCGCAACGACGGGGGCACCGGCCTGGGTTTGACCATTGCGCGTGAGGTCATGCTGCGCCTAGGTGGGCGCATTGAAGCGGTCAGCCGCCCCGAGTTGGCGGGGTTGCGTTTCACACTTTGGCTGAGTGACGACAGCCAAGACGGGGTTTTGCGAGGAGAGAGTCAATGAGGATCAAGAGCCAGAAAGATTTCTGGTCGGGCGTGATGTTCATGCTCGTGGGGGGCGCATTTGCGTGGGGGGCGTCGTCCTATGCCTTTGGCAGTTCTGCGCGACCCGGGCCGGGTTATTTCCCCTTGGGGTTGGGGGTGCTGCTGGCGCTGCTGGGCTTGGTGATCACCATCAAGGCCCTGACACTCGACACCTCCGATGGTGAGCCGCTGGGCCCATTCGCTTGGCGGCCTCTGTGGGTTGTGCTGGGGGCGGTGCTGGTGTTTGGCATCGTGCTGCCACGCGGGGGGCTGGTGGTGGCCTTGCCCTTGTTGGTGCTGATTTCCAGTTGGGCCAGCGAGGAGTTTTCTTGGCGATCGGCGCTGCTCAATGCAGGAGTGTTGACGCTGTTGTCGTACCTGGTGTTTGTCGTTGGGCTGAAGCTGACGATTCCTGTGCTGCCCGCGTTGAGCCAGCCACTCTGACCCTTCAGGAGAACCCACTGTGGACATCCTTTCCAACTTGGCGCTGGGGTTCGAGACCGCGCTGACGCTGAACAATCTGCTGTATGCCCTGATGGGTGCGCTGCTGGGCACCCTGATCGGGGTGCTTCCGGGCCTGGGGCCGGTGGCGACCATGGCCATGCTGCTGCCCAGCATCTACGCGCTGGACGCCGTACCTGCCCTGATCATGCTGGCCGGCATCTACTACGGCGCACAGTACGGGGGCTCGACCACGGCCATCCTGATCAACGTGCCGGGGGAATCCAGCTCGGTGGTGACGGCGATTGATGGTTATCAAATGGCCCGCAAAGGCCGTGCGGGTGCGGCACTGGCGGCGGCGGGGCTGGGGTCGTTCTTTGCTGGGTGCGTGGGCACGCTCATCATCGCGGCCTTTGCGCCCCCGCTGACCGAGCTGGCCTTTCAGTTCGGCCCAGCGGAGTACTTTTCACTCATGACCCTGGGGTTGATCGGTGCCGTGGTGCTGGCTTCGGGCTCGTTGCTCAAAGCGGTGGCCATGATTGTGCTGGGGCTGTTGCTGGGGCAAATCAACACCGACGTGATTTCTGGTGTGCCGCGCTACAGCTTTGACATCCCCGAGCTGACCGACGGCATTGGTTTTGTCACCATCGCCATGGGTGTGTTTGGGCTGGGAGAAATCATCGCCAATCTGAGCCGCCCCGCTGAGCACCGAGAGGTGTTCACCAAGGACGTCAAAGGTCTGTGGCCGACATGGCAAGACGTGCGTGACGCTTTCCCTGCGGTGCTGCGCGGCACCAGCTTGGGGTCGATTCTGGGTGTGCTGCCGGGGGGCGGGGCGCTGCTGGCATCTTTTGCCGCCTACACGGTGGAAAAGAAAACCCGGGGCCGCCCAGGTGAGGTGCCGTTTGGGCAGGGCAACATCCGAGGCGTGGCGGGGCCTGAGTCGGCCAACAACGCCGGGGCTCAAACCAGCTTCATTCCCATGCTGACGCTGGGCATTCCGCCCAACGCGGTCATGGCATTGATGGTCGGTGCGATGACGATCAAGGGGATTCAGCCCGGCCCCCAGGTCATGAGCAGCAACCCAGAGCTGTTCTGGGGGCTGATTGCATCCATGTGGGTGGGCAATTTCATGCTGGTCATTCTGAACCTGCCCCTGATCGGCATCTGGATCAAGCTGCTGACGGTGCCTTACCGGCTGCTGTTCCCGGCCATCCTGTGTTTCTGCTGCATTGGCCTCTATACCCTGAACAACAACAACTTTGACGTGTACATGGCCGCTTTGTTTGGCCTCGTCGGGTACGGCTTTTTCAAGCTCGGCTGCGAACCGGCGCCGTTGCTGCTGGGGTTCATCCTGGGGCCGATGATGGAGGAAAACCTGCGGCGGGCGCTGCTGCTGTCACGCGGGGACTGGGGTACGTTTGTGACGCGCCCATTGTCCGCAGGTCTGCTGGCTGTGGCGGTGCTGATGATGGTGGTGGTTTTGGTGCCCGCCATCGGACGACAGCGGGAGCAAACCTTCCACGAAGCGGATTGACAACCTCACGCTTTCGCCGCAGGCGGTGCGGGCGGTTTGGGGGGCTGTGCGGCGCGCATCTGATCGCTGACGGCCAGCAAGCGCTGTGACAGCTCGGGCAACTGTTGCTGAAGCGCCAAACCAACGCGGCGCACCGTGCCTGCGGGGGCCAACCCTTTCAACGGAATGTCTCGCAGGGCATTGAGCATGCGCAGCATCTTGTGTTGCGGATCTTGCGCGGGCGGCAGCCCATGTTTTTGCATCGCCTGGAGCAACAGCGGCTGCATCACATCCATCGCGGCCAGTGGGATTTGGATGTTCGGCAGCGTTTCCGGGTAGTGGGTCATCTCATCGCCGAACAGATGATCACGATCAAACCAGCGGTGCGCCACGCGGGCATTGCTCGCCTGGAAGTGATGCAAAAAGGCCAACGCTTCTTGACGGGCCACCGTGGGCCCTCCGTGCGGGAACAGCGGGGTCAGTTTTTGGATGAGTTGTCCCCGCAGGCTGGCGGCTTGCGGAGCCTCCCGGGGAATGCCCATGCGCTCCATGGTGCGGTTGAAGGACAAGATGCAGGCCGCCACCGTGGCCGTCAGCGACTCGTTTTGTTGCACGCCCGGCGTGAAACCCTCGACCACATCGGGCAGCCCACAGGCGTGGAAGAAGTCACTTTGCAGGGTGCCTCCCACAAAATCGGAGCGTTCAAAGCGTCGAACCACCATCGCGTCGGCGCCGAACACCGTCGCCCAGCGCGACAGGAGTTGCTCGTAATCGAAGTACACGTCCTGTGCGGCGGGTTGTTTCTGCGGGAAGGGGGTGGTGTGCGTCCAGCCATCGCGCAGTGCCGTGCTGTAGAGGCTGACCGCCAGCTTGTCTTGGCGGCGCAAGTAGACCACCACCCGCACTCGCTCAAACAGACCTGCGAACAGTTGTGCCACCTGTTGCACTTCCTCGACCGTCACCACCCGCGAGTGCAGATGCTCCGAAGTGACGATCAAGGTGTGGATGTAGGCGGGAAGTTGCTGCACATCGGCACGGATCGCCGCTTGGATTTGCTCGCGCCAATCGGTGCCCAGGCGAGCCAAAGCCAAGTCATAACCTTCGTGGGCGGGCCGCAGGCGGGCGTAGGAGGCCACCCGGCGGTTGTTGGGCTGATCGGCATGTGTGAGCAAACCCACCCCGTGCGCTGCCAAGTGGGCGCGGTTGCGGTAGAGATCGTTCTGGAGACTGGTGGTGCCGGTCTTTTCGGTACCGATGTGCAGAATGAGTTGTCTCACGCGGGAAAATCCTTCAAGTTCGCGGGCCCGATCGGCCAGATGGTGTGAGAAGCAAGGGCGGGACTGTAAATCAGTTGTTCACCCAGGGCCTTGTGCGAACATGCCCGCATGTGGATCGACACCCATTGCCACCTGGACGCCCCCGAGTTTGACGACGACCGGGGAGGCGTGATCGCACGGGCGCACCAACAAGGCGTCCGGGCCTTGGTGGTGCCCGCCGTGTGGCCCGCAGGGTTTGCCGCGACGCGCCAAGCGGCGTTCATGGCCGGGGGCGCTTACGCCTTGGGCACCCATCCGATGTGGTTGGACGCCGCCGGAGACGATGCGGCTGAAGCACTGGCCCGTGCGCTGGTGATTGCACAAGAGGATGTGCGTTGTGTGGCAGTGGGCGAAATTGGGCTCGATTTTGGGGTGCCGAACGCCGATCGAGGGCGGCAAGTCGCCTTGCTGGAGGCTCAGTTGAAGTTGGCCCGCGAGCACGGTTGGCCGGTGCTGCTGCATGTGCGCCAATCGGTGGACGCCGTGTTGGCGGCGCTGCGGCGCATCCGCGTTCCGGGCGGAGTGGCCCATGCGTTCAACGGCAGCGCACAACAGGCCCAGCAGTTGATCGACTTGGGGTTCAAGTTGGGTCTGGGTGGGGCGATGACGTTCGAGCGGGCGCTTCACTTGCGGCGTCTGGCCACACACTTGCCGGCTGAGGCCATCGTGCTGGAAACCGATGCGCCGGACATCCCTCCCCAATGGCGCTACCGCACCGCTGCCGAACGGCAGGGCGGGGCCCAGCAGCGCAACGAGCCCGCTGAGTTGCCCGCCATTGCCCAGACTCTGGCCACACTGCGCGGCTGGAGCTTGGCACAAACTGCCGTGATCACGACGGCCAACGCCCGGGCCGCATTGCCCCGGCTGGCCGCTTTTTTTTCTGATGATTGATATGAACAAACGAAAAAGCCGAGGGGCTGCTTCTGCGCAGTCGGCACCGGAGTGGGTGGGTGCGACCTTGTCGGAGGCCGACGGTGTGCGCTATTTGCACCTGGATTCGATCTGGATTCAGGGCGCCATGCGGGTGGCCAAACCTTGGCACCTGGAATTGGAGTACATCCAGCGCATGATGGCGTGGATGCTGTGGCGCCCGTCGGAGTCCGTCACGGAGGGGCAGTGTGTGCAGTTGGGATTGGGGGCGGCCTCGCTCACCAAGTTCAGCCACAAGATGCTGCGCATGAGCACCACAGCCGTGGAAATCAACCCCAGCGTCATCCAAGCGTGCCGGCTGTGGTTCCGTTTGCCAGCGGATGACACCCGGCTGTCCGTGGTGTGCGACGACGCAGGCCGCTGGGTGGCCGATGCAGCGCACCGGCACAGCGTCGCCGTGCTCAACGTGGATTTGTACGACCACGACGCCGCCGCTCCCGTGTTGGACGATGAAGCGTTTTACAGCGCCTGCCACCGGGTGTTGGAAGAAGGTGGGGTGATGACCGTGAACCTGTTCGGACGCAGCAGCAGCTATCTGCGCAGTGCGCGCTTGTTGGCCCAGGTGTTCGGGGCTGAGCACGTCTGGAGCCTGCGCCCGACCTTGGAGGGCAACACGGTGGTGGTGGCCTGCCGAGGCGGCCTCTTGCCTGAGCGTGACGTGTTGAACTTGCGGGCGGCGCACATTGAATCCACTTACCAACTGCCTGCCCGCAAGTGGGTGCGCATGATTCGGCCATTGGAGGCGGCAGCCCCCGACGCAGAGGGGGTGTGACAGTGGTTCCCGTGCTGCAATTGCCGCCTCGTGGGCGGCTGGATTTGCGCAATTTGTTGCGCTGGCTGTACGAGGACGGCGTATTGACGCGAGAGGACGCCGAGCGGATGGCCAAGCGGTTCGGCCACAGTGACTCATCGTTGCATCCACTGCTGCGCTTGGCAGGCGTCGGTCTGACCGACGTGCGCAACGGCGAGCCGCTGGACATGGATCGGCTGATCCAGTGGTTGGCGCAGCGCTTTCACTTGACATCGCTGCGCATCGACCCGCTGCGCATGGACGCCAGTCGCGTGCAAGATGTGATGTCCAAAACCTACGCGGAAAGCCGTCGCGCCTTGCCGGTGTTGTATGGCCAGCAAGAAGTCACGATCGCGACGTGTGAACCGTTCGACATCGATTGGGTGCCCTCGATCGAAGCGCACACGCGGCGGCGGGTCAAACTCGTGCTGGCCGCTCCAGACGACATTGCCCGCTACACCACTGAGTTTTACACCCTGGCGCACAACGTGCGGCATGCCCGCAAGTCGGGTGAGGTGTCGAGCACGAGCAACTTCGAGCAGCTCGTGGAGGTCAAGCTCAAGGACAACCTGGATGCCAACGATCAAGGCGTGGTGCAGATCGTGGACTGGCTGTGGCAGTACGCCTTCGAGCAGCGTGCCAGCGACATCCACCTGGAGCCGCGCCGCGACGCCAGCGTGATCCGATTGCGCATCGACGGGGTGTTGCACACCGTGCAGAAAATTCCGCCTCAGGTGATGGCGGCGATGACCGCACGCATCAAACTGCTGGGGCGCATGGACGTGATCGAGCGTCGGCGGCCACAAGATGGGCGCATCAAGACCCGTCGCCCGGCGGGTGCGCCTGGGGGCGAATCGGCGGAAGTGGAAATGCGCTTGTCCACCTTGCCAACGGCCTTCGGTGAGAAGGTCGTGATGCGGATTTTCGATCCCGGCACCGTGGATAAACCGTTGGATGCACTCGGATTCTCCCCCGAAGAAGCGCGGCGCTGGGAAGCGTTGACCTCCCGCAGCCACGGCATCATTTTGGTGACAGGCCCCACGGGCTCCGGTAAGACCACCACGCTGTACTCCACGCTCAAAAAACTGGCCACCGAAGACGTGAACGTCTGCACGGTCGAAGATCCGATCGAAATGGTGGAGCCGCAGTTCAACCAGACCCAGGTCAACCCGGTGGTGGAACTGAGTTTCGCTGAGGGCTTGCGGGCGCTGATGCGGCAGGATCCCGACATCATCATGGTCGGTGAAATCCGTGATTTGGAAACCGCCGAAATGGCCATCCAAGCGGCACTGACGGGGCATTTGGTGCTGTCCACCTTGCACACCAACGACGCCCCTTCAGCGTTCACCCGCTTGGTGGACATTGGGGTGCCGCCTTACCTGATGTCCGCCACCGTGATTGGCGTCCTGGCGCAACGGTTGGTGCGAACCTTGTGCCCCATCTGCAAAGAACCGGATCCCGAGCTCACGCACCAAGAACTGGCGCGCTTGGCCGCTCCGGGACGGTTGTTACAACCGGCGCGGCCATATCGAGCCGTGGGGTGTCCGGCGTGCCGCCAAACCGGTTATCGAGGGCGGGCGGCGCTGTACGAGCTGATGGAGGTCAGCGAAGCGGTGCGGGCCACACTCCATCCCCAGCCAGACCTCAGCCGATTGCGCCAGCAAGCGGTCAAAGAAGGGTTGCGTCCGCTGCGCACCTCGGGCGTGTTGCGCGTGGCCGAAGGGATGACCACATTGGACGAGGTGCTACGCTGCACCCCACGCTGGGAGGATGCGGCTTGATCCTCGCCGCCTCACCGATCAGGGTTGCTGTGCGCTCAACCGCTGAAAAATCACGCCCTGGAGTTTCATGCCTGGGCGCAGGTTGCGCTTGGCAAACCACCCTTGGTTCATCTCCAGCACCAAACGCACCGGGCGTTTGGAGCAGTGGGAGGTTTCGGTTTGCGGGGCCATGTCTTCGAGGTTGACGATGGTGCCGTCATCTGCGAGGAACGCAGCGGTCAGCGGCAGCGGGGTGTTGCGCATCCAGAAACACTGCACCCCGGCTTGTTCGAAGACGAACAACATGCCTTCGTGGCTGGCCATCTCTTTGCGGAACATCAAGCCCTTCTGGCGCTGTTCCGGGGTGTGAGCCACCTGCGCCGCGATGTTGTGCATGCCCGCGCTCAGCGATGTGGTGGGCAGTTGCTGCGGTCGGGTGTCGTCTTGGGCCTGGGCTGAGCCGGCCAGTGCAAGCAACAAGGCATAACCGCAGCGCAAGGTGGCAGTCTTGATAAATGTCATAACCGATCGTCTTCCATGGAGCTAGATTAGCGGGCCCCCGCCGCCCTGGCGGGTTTGTCGTTCTCAGACCCGCAACCATGGCCTCCTCCTCCCCGACTTTTGCCGCGATGCCGCTGGATGTGCTGGACGATCCCGTCGAGCAGCAGCGTTTCACGCGTTGGGTCGAGGACGGCGGGCGCCAAGTGGCCGAGTCTTCGTTCCAAGTGTCGGGCATGTACTGTGCGGCGTGCTCTGGCGTGATCGAATCGGCCTTGACGGGCGTGGATGGCGTGGTATCTGCCCAAGTCGGATCGGCCAGCCAGCGTGCCAAGGTTCGATGGGATCCGAAGCGCACACAAGTTTCCGCACTGGTGAAAGCCGTGCGTTCCGCCGGCTATGACGCCGTGCCTGACGCCGCTGCACCTGCCCGTGAGCAACGCCGTGTCGAGCGGCGTGCCGCCTTGTGGCGGGTGTTTGTGGCCTCGTTCTGCGCCATGCAGGTGATGATGTTTGCCACACCCAGCTACGTGGCCACGGGCGATGAATTGGCACCCGACCTGCGGCAGTTGTTGAACTGGGGCAGTTGGGTGGTGTCGATCCCTGTGTTGCTGTTCTCGGCGGGTCCATTTTTGCGCAATGCGTGGCGCAGTTTGCGCCTGAGACGCATCAGCATGGATGTGCCCGTGGCCCTGGGCATCTTGGTGACGTTCATTGCCAGCACGGGCGCCACCTTCGACCCCGATGGGGCCTTCGGCCACGAGGTCTACTTTGACTCGTTCACCATGTTCGTCAGTTTTTTGCTGGCGGGGCGTTTTTTAGAGATGACGGTGCGGCACCGTGCGGCCGAATCCCTGGAAGCGGCGCTGTCAGGCATGCCCGAGACGGCGCTGCGGCTGGAGCCGAATGGCGAGGCCATGCCTGTCAGCGTGTTGCGTTTGCGGGCGGGGGATCGGGTGCGGGTGCCACTGGGCAGCGCATTTCCGGCGGATGGGCGTTTGCTGATCGGGCCGACCCAGGCGGACGAATCCTTGCTCACAGGTGAATCGAGTCCGGTGACGCGGCAGGCGGGGGATGAAGTCGTCGGTGGCAGCCTCAACGTCGGGGCGCCGGTGGACATGCAAGTCGAGCGCGTGGGCGCTGACACGCGCTTCGAAGCCATTGTCAGCATGTTGCGGGATGCCCTGTCACAGCGCCCGGCCTTGGCCCGCCAGGCTGACCAATGGGCGGGGCCGTTTCTCTGGGGCATTTTGGCCTTGGCGGGGTTGGCGGCGGTGGCATGGTCGTGGTACGACCCTTCGCGGGCGCTGTGGGTGGCCGTGTCTGTGTTGATCGTGACCTGTCCGTGTGCGCTGTCGTTGGCGGCCCCTGCTGCGTTGGTGGCAGCGGCCCGGGCGCTGGCGCGGCGGGGGGTGGTGTTGCAGCGTTTGGATGCGCTGGAAGCTTTGGCCAGCATGAGCCGCCTCTTTCTCGATAAAACCGGCACCTTGACGCAAGATCAACCCGCCCTGGTGGCCCTGCGCGATGCCAGCGGGGCGGTTCTTGACCTCACCGCTTCCCCTGTTGAAGTCGGGGACGCAGCGCTGTTGGCGGCTTGGTCGGCACATCCGTTGTCCAAAGTGCTGGCCCAGCGTGCCCCTGCCGCCGTGGAGGATCGGTGGCAGGCCGTGCGCGAGCAACCCGGTTCTGGTTTGGAAGGACGCCGGGCGGATGGTTCGGTGTGGCGCTTGGGGTCGCGTGCCTGGGTGTTGGGATCGTCCAGCGACGTGGCGCCCGCAACCGATCAGCCCGTGGTGCAAGTGTGGTTCGGCCCTGTCGGGCAGCTGCGCTGGTGTTTCGAGTTTGCGGAGCAGTTGCGGCCAGATGCTCTGTCGGCTGTCGAAGCGTTGCGGGCTGGGGGCGTTGGGTTGGGTTTGCTGTCGGGGGATGCTTCCCGTCGTGTGGCGCACATTGCCGAGCAGGTGGGCATCGCCGATGTCGTGGCGGGCGCGCAACCTCAAGACAAGTTGGCGCACCTGTCGCGGGCACAAGCGCGGGGTGAGCGTGTCGGCATGGTGGGCGACGGTGTGAACGATGCCCCGGTGCTGGCGCGTGCCGATGTCTCGTTTGCCATGGGGCAAGGTGCGCTGGTGGCGCGTGTGCATGCCGATGCCGTGGTGGTGTCGGGGCGGCTTCAAGATGTTGTCATGGCGCGACAGTTGGCACAGCGCACCATGCAAGTGGTTCGACAGAACTTGATCTGGGCGGCCACCTATAACTTGGCTTGCATTCCGCTGGCGCTGGCAGGTTACTTGCCTCCTTGGGCCGCAGGATTGGGGATGGCCCTCAGCTCCCTGCTGGTTGTCGGCAATGCCACACGTTTGGCCTACGCTCGCCCTGGGCCGGTGTGACAGGCGCTGCAAAAAGCAACGGAGTCTTCATGGAAATCATGTACTTGCTGATCCCGCTGTCGGCGGTGATCGTTCTGGCGATCATCGGCACATTCGGCTGGGCACTGCACAAAGGACAGTTCGACGAACTTGAGCACGAGGGGGAGCGAATCATCCAAGATGAGCCGACCCCGGTTGATGGCGATCAAGCGCCCCGTCAGCCGCATCAAAAACAATCCGCGACGCGTTAGCGAGTCTCAGAAGAAGGAGGCCTTCAATGGCAAACAGTTCCGCGCCGGCCCAGCCGGTTTACGACGATACCGTGGTGAGATTGTTCTCACTTGCTGCGGTGTTGTATGGCATCGTGGGGATGCTGGTCGGGGTGATCGTCGCCTCGCAACTGGCATGGCCCGAGTTGATCAACGGCATTCCATGGCTCAGCTATGGCCGCCTGCGACCGCTGCACACCAATGCAGTGATTTTTGCGTTCGGCGGTTGCGCGCTGTTCGCCACCAGCTACCACGTGGTGCAGCGCACCTGCCAGACTCGCCTGTTCGCACCGGCTCTGGCGATGTTCACTTTCCTGGGTTGGAACCTGGCCATCGTGGCTGCGGTGATCACCCTGCCGCTGGGCATGACCACCGGTAAGGAATACGCCGAGCTGGAATGGCCGGTGGACATCCTGATTGCCATCACCTGGGTGGCTTACGCCGTCGTGTTCTTCGGAACGGTGGGCATTCGCAAGGTGCGTCACATCTACGTGGCCAACTGGTTCTTCGGTGCTTTCATCATTGCCGTGGCGCTGCTGCACATCGTCAACAGCATGGAAGTTCCGGTGTCGGCATGGCCGATGAAGTCGTACTCGGTGTATGCCGGTGCGCAGGACGCCATGATCCAGTGGTGGTACGGCCACAACGCGGTGGGCTTCTTCCTGACCGCAGCCTTCCTGGGCATGATGTACTACTACATCCCCAAGCAGGCTGAACGTCCGGTGTACTCGTATCGCCTGTCGATCGTTCACTTCTGGGCGCTGATCTTCACCTACATGTGGGCGGGTCCTCACCATCTGCACTACACCGCTCTGCCGGACTGGACACAGTCGGTGGGCATGATCTTCTCGCTGATTCTGTTGGCTCCGTCCTGGGGCGGCATGATCAACGGCATCATGACCCTGTCGGGTGCTTGGCATAAGCTGCGCGACGATCCGATCCTGAAGTTCCTGATCGTGTCCCTGTCGTTCTATGGCATGTCGACCTTCGAAGGCCCGATGATGTCCATCAAGACGGTGAACGCCCTGTCGCACTACACCGACTGGACGGTGGGTCACGTGCATTCGGGTGCGCTCGGCTGGGTGGGTCTGGTGTCGATCGGCTCGCTGTACTACCTGATCCCGCGCATGTTTGGCCGCACCACGATGTTCAGCACCCGTGCCATTGAGCTGCACTTCTGGGTGGCGACCATCGGCATCGTGCTCTACATCGCTGCGATGTGGATTGCCGGCGTGATGCAAGGTCTGATGTGGCGTGCGGTCAACCCGGACGGTACCCTGGTCTACAGCTTTGTTGAAAGCGTGAAGGCCACTTATCCGTTCTATGTGATCCGTGTGGCGGGTGGCGCGCTCTACCTGACGGGCATGATCATCATGGGCTGGAACGTGGTCATGACGGTGCTCAACGGCAAGGCAACCCCGGTGGCGATTCCCGCCGTTGCGGCCCACGCCTGATGCACTGACAAGGAGAATTCCACATGGCACATGACAACAAGCCAGTCGAAGGTCACGAGAAAATCGAGACCAGTAACTTCCTGATGATCGTGCTGATTCTGCTGACGGTGTCCGTTGGCGGTCTGCTCGAAATCGTGCCGCTGTTTTTCCAGCGCTCCACGACCCAGCCGATCGAAGGCCTGAAACCCTACACCGCGCTGCAACTGGCGGGCCGGGATGTCTATCTGCGCGAGGGCTGCTACAACTGCCACTCGCAGATGGTGCGCCCCTTCCGTGCAGAGACGCTGCGTTATGGCCCGCACTCGCTGGCCGGTGAGTACGTCTACGATCACCCCTTCCAATGGGGTTCCAAGCGCACGGGGCCTGATCTGCACCGCGTGGGTGGCCGTTACTCGGACGAATGGCATCGTGTTCACCTGAACAACCCGCGTGATGTGGTGCCCGAGTCGAACATGCCGGCCTATCCCTGGCTGAACACGGCGGTGGTCGACGAAAACGGTCTGGCGCCGCGCATGGAAGCCTTGCGCAAGGTGGGCGTGCCCTACAGCGACGAGGAAATTGCCAAGGCTGCTGGCGAAGTCAAGGGTAAAACCGAGATGGAAGCCGTCATTGCCTATTTGCAAGTTCTGGGCACTGCCCGGAAGTGGTAATCCTCGGCTGGAGGGCGTGAAATGCAGTGGGACGATTTGAACCTGTGGCGCAGCATCGTGACCGTGACGTCGCTGGTGCTGTTTGTGGGCTTGGTTGGCTGGACGTGGGCTCGCCGCCGTGCGCCCGTGTTTGACGAGGCTGCCCAATTGCCGTTCATCGGCGGTGACGATCCCGTCCCAGCGCCTCGGCCCTCTGAACGCAAATGATGACATCCTGGGTCATCCTGATGGCCTGGGGTTCGCATCCTGGAGAATTCAATGAGTGATTTCATTAGCAGCGGGTGGGCGATTTACGTGACGGTGATCGTCATCGCCAGCCTGATCTTCTGCCTCTTCGTGTTGGCTGTGGCCAGCAAGCGCAAGGTGATGGCCGATGACAACAGCACCGGCCACACCTGGGACGGCGATCTGCGTGAGCTGAACAACCCCCTGCCGCGTTGGTGGATGGGCTTGTTCTTGATCACGGTGGCGTTTGCCGTGGCTTACCTGTCGCTTTACCCGGGCCTGGGCTCCAATCAGGGGGCATTGGGCTGGTCGAGCGCTGGTCAGCTCAAGACGGAAAACGAAAAGGCCCGTGAAGCCATGGCGCCGGTGTATGCCGCTTTTGCTGGCAAGTCGGCTGAAGAGCTGGGCAAGAACAAACAAGCCATGGAAATTGGCGAGCGTTTGTTCGTGAACAACTGTGCCCAATGTCACGGCGCCGATGCACGCGGCAGCAAGAGCTTCCCCAACTTGACCGACAACGATTGGCTGGGCGGTACAGGCCCTGATTACATCGAAAAGGTCATCAAGGAAGGTCGCCAGGGCGTGATGCCGCCCATGGGTGCCGCCGTGGGTGGGCCGGACGATGTGCGCAATGTGGCCAACTATGTGCTGAGCCTGTCGGGCAGCCCGCACAACTCGGTGGCAGCGCAGTTGGGTCAATCCAAGTTTGCAGCTTGCGCTGCCTGCCATGGCGCAGACGGCAAGGGCAACCAAGCGGTGGGTGCGCCGAACCTGACCGACAAGGTCTGGCTGCATGGCTGGGGCGAAGCAGCCGTGACCGAGATGGTCAACAAGGGCAAGACCAACGTGATGCCGCCCCAAGGGGCTCGTCTCACGCCTGAGCAGCTCAAGGTGCTGACCGCCTACGTCTGGAATTTGTCCCAGAGCACAAAAGTTGCCGCGAAGTAAGCTAAATTTGCCGGCATGAAAGATACCTCCACCCCTATTCAGTCAGAATCCAAGGCCAACTCGGCAGCTCCTCCTTCGGGGGAAGCTGGTGCGGTGGAGGTATCCCTCTACCAGAAGTCGAAGAAAATCTATGCCAAATCGGTCACGGGTTTCTTCTCCTCCTGGCGCTGGGCGCTCGTATGGGTGACCCAGCTTGTTTTCTATGTCACGCCGTGGCTGATGTGGAATGATCGGCAGGCCGTGCTGTTCGATCTGGTTTCGCGGCGGTTCTATATTTTCGGGCTGGTGCTTTACCCGCAGGATTTGATTTACCTGACCGGGTTGTTGATGCTGTCGGCTTACGGGCTTTTTCTTTTCACTGCGGTTGCCGGACGCCTTTGGTGTGGATACGCCTGCCCGCAAACGGTCTACACAGAAATTTACATGTGGATCGAGAAAAAGTTTGAAGGCGATCGTGCCCAGCGTATGCGTTTGGACGCCGGCCCCTGGACGCGTGAGCGTTTACTGCGCACCGGTGGCAAACAGGCGGCATGGATCCTGTTTGGCCTGTGGACCGGCTTTACGTTTGTGGGGTATTTCACACCGATCCACACCTTGATGGCCGAGGCGCTGACGCTCGGTTTCGGGCCTTGGGAGTGGTTCTGGGTGTTGTTCTACGGTTTTGCCACCTATGGCAACGCCGGATACATGCGTGAGCAGGTGTGCAAGTACATGTGTCCCTATGCGCGCTTCCAAAGTGCGATGTTTGACAAGGACACGATGATCATCAGCTACGACGCAGAACGGGGCGAGCCGCGTGGTTCACGTTCCAAAAAGGCCGACCCCGCCAAGCTGGGTCTGGGCTCCTGCGTGGACTGTGGGTTGTGTGTGCAGGTGTGCCCGACCGGCATCGACATCCGTAAAGGTCTTCAGTACGAATGCATTGGATGCGCTGCATGCATTGATGTGTGTGACGGCATCATGGACAAGATGGGGTATGAGCGGGGCTTGGTGCGCTACGCCACCCAAAATGGCTTGGATCAGCGCTGGACGCGTGAGCAAATGATTCGACGCGTCTTCCGTCCACGCGTGCTGATCTACACCGTCATCATGATCCTGATTTGTACGGCGTTCGTGCTCAGTTTGGTGTATCGGCATCCGTTCCGGGCGGACGTGGTGCGAGATCGTGCGTCGCTGGCCCGTATCGTTGGGGATGGACGGATTGAGAACGTCTATCGCATCCAGATCATGAACTCGGCGGAGCGCACGCAGCGCTACACCATTCAAGTCGATGGGTTGCCCAACATGAGCACCGACCTGCCCAGTCAAATCGAGCTGGCACCGGCTGAGGCACGTTGGGTGACGGTGGGTGTTCAGATTCCGTTCGAGTCTGGACAAGCAGCCGGCCCTGGCGTACACCCCATTCACTTTGTGATTGAGCGCCAAGCCTCTGAGGGTGAAGGGGCGGCGGTGAAGTTGGAAGAGAAATCCACGTTCATGGTGCCGCGATAAACTTCGACCCTCCGAGCCATTTCAACGATCATGCAGACCAACGCCCGTACCGATCAGTCCTCCCCGACGTCTCCCCAGCCATGGTGGCGTTACCGCATGGTTTGGCTGGTGATCGGGGGCCCGTTGGTTGTCGTTGTGGCCAGCTTGGCCACGGCGGTGGTGGCCGTTCGGGGGGCTGATCCGGTGATGACCAAGGAAGAGATGGAAGCGTCAGCGCAGAAGAATCCATCGCTGATGCCCGCCATCCAAGCGCGTAACAACGCAGCCACGGCGGGCAGCAGCAAACCGTGAGCTGGCAAGGGCGTCCTTTTCGGGCGCATGGACATGAAAAAAGCGCACCCGCAGGTGCGCTTTTTTCATGGAGACGTTGGAGCGTGAAAGCCGTCAGCAGCCCGTGCTGCCATTGATCAGTTGCTGTAAGCCCGCTTGATCGAGAATGCGAATGTGGCGTTGTTTCACTTCCAGCAAGCCTTCGTCTTGGAACTTAGAGAATGTGCGGCTGACGGTTTCGAGTTTGAGGCCCAAATAGCTGCCGATTTCTTCCCGCGTCATGCGCAAAATCAGCGACGAAGCCGAGAAACCCCGTGCTTGCAAGCGCTGGGTGAGATTCATGAGGAAAGCCGCCAGACGCTCTTCCGCCCGCATGCTGCCTAACAAAAGCATCACACCATGATCCCGGACAATCTCGCGGCTCATGATTTTGTGAAACTGGTGCTGAAGGTCGGTGAACTCGCGGGACAGGTCTTCGAGTTGGCTGTAGGGAATGACGCAAACTTGGGAGTCCTCCAGCGCGACGGCATCGCAGGAGTGGCGGTCATTGCTGATACCGTCCAGCCCTAGCAGCTCGCCGGCCATTTGGAAGCCCGTCACTTGGTCACGCCCATCCTCGGAGGAGACGCAGGTCTTGAAAAAACCGGTGCGCACCGCGTAAAGCGATTGGAACTCGTCGCCAGCGCGAAACAGGGTGTCTCCCCGGCTGACGGTGCGACGGGTGGCCACCAAGGCATCCAGCCGATCCAGATCTGGGCGGGCGAGGCCGACCGGCAGGCACAGCTCTCGCAGGTTGCAACTGGAGCAAGCGACCTTGAAGGTTTCCGATTTCAGACGCGACGTATCGTTCATGGCGCACATTATGGCTTGCGACGACTCGGACTCAGCGTTCTGGCAGGGGCTGGACTGGCGTGACTGGAGCATGACGATCCTCAAGAGGTCAGGCATTCTTCAGGCGGTGGGTCGATTCTGTCTTGAGATGCATCAAGCCACAACTTGAAGCGAATGGCACCATGCTGCCATGGATCATGCCTTTACCGAAACGCAGCCGATGTTGTCCGCGGATCTGCTGCGCCGCTTTGACGTTCCGGGGCCCCGCTACACCTCCTATCCGACAGCGGATCGGTTCGTCGAGGCGTTCAAGCATGACGATTACGTCGGCGCGTTGCAGCAACGCGCTGAGGGTGCCATGGTGGGGGGGAAGAAACCGCTGTCGTTGTACGTCCACATTCCGTTCTGTGAGTCGGTCTGTTACTACTGTGCGTGTAACAAGGTCATCACCAAGCACCACGAGCGGGCGCAGGAGTACTTGGATGCGTTGGAAGCCGAAGTCGGCATGCACGTTGCGCTGTTGGGCAATCAACAGTCCGTGACGCAGTTGCATCTGGGAGGTGGATCCCCCACGTTTTTGAGCGATGACGAACTGGCGCGCTTGATGGCGCTGCTCAAAACCTCCTTCCGGATCGTTCCGGGGGCAGAGGTGTCGATCGAGGTCGATCCGCGCACGGTGTCACCGCAGCGGTTGCGGCACTTCCGCGACATTGGCTTCAACCGCATCAGTTTCGGCGTGCAAGATTTTGATCCGGATGTGCAAAAGGCCGTCCACCGGGTTCAGCCGTACGACAGTGTGCGCGAGCTGATGGTGTCGGCCCGCGAGCTGGGTTACGAGTCCATCAATGTGGATTTGATTTACGGCCTGCCCAAGCAGCACCCGGAGAGCTTCAGCCAAACGGTGCGCCAAGTGGCCGAGTTGCGGCCTGATCGCATCGCGCTGTACGCCTATGCCCATTTGCCGTTGCGCTTCAAACCGCAGCGACGCATCGATAGCGCCGATTTGCCCACGGCTGCTGAGCGGATCGCCATGCTGTCGGGTGCGTTGTCGGGGTTCATCGGCCATGGCTACACCTACATCGGCATGGATCACTTCGCCTTGCCGAATGATGCGCTGGCAGCGGCCAAGCGTCAGGGGCGGCTGCATCGCAACTTCCAGGGCTATAGCACCCAACCCGATTGCGACTTGATCGGGCTGGGCGTGTCCTCGATTGGCCGCATGGGGGCCACGTACAGCCAGAACGCCAAGACTTTGCCCGAATACTACGATGCCATCCGGCAAGGCATTTTCCCGATTGTGCGGGGTCTGGCGCTCAGTCGGGACGATCTGCTGCGCCGTGCCGTCATCATGGCCATCATGTGCCAAGGGCGGCTGGAGTTTGAATCGATCGAACTGGCCCACTTGATCAAAGTGCCGGAGTATTTCCGTGCCGAGCTGGCTTCGCTGGCGCCGTACGTCGAGATGGGCTTGGTGGTGCAAGAGCCCGGCGCCATCCAAGTGACGGCCCAAGGCTGGTTCTTCGTGCGAGCTGTTGCCATGTTGTTCGACCGACATCTGCAAGCCGATAAAGCGCGAGAGCGTTTTTCACGCATCATCTGAGGGTGAATGCCTCTTTGTTATTCAGCGCCCTGCTGATGGGCCTGGCCGGTACGGTTCACTGTGCGGCGATGTGTGGCGTCCCCAGTGCGGCGGTGATGCGGGCTTGCGCGGGGCCGCGTCCTCGACAGGTGGTGACAGGGTTCTTCCTTGCCCGGGCTTTGGGGTATGCCGCTGTGGGGGCCGTCGCGGCGGCCAGCGTGGCCGGGTTGGCGTGGCTGGGACAGTGGTCCCCTGCATTGCGGCCCTTGTGGGCCATGGCGCACTTGGCGGCGTTGGCACTCGGCGTGTGGCTGCTGATCTATGGCCGCCAACCCATCTGGCTAGAACGCCTGGGCGGCCCGAACCGCTTGGCTGAGTCTCAAGCCGGGTGGCAACCCGTGCGATTTGCGCCGCTCAAGGCATCGCTGATTGGGGCCGTGTGGTTTGCGTGGCCGTGCGGTTTGCTGCAATCGGCCCTGATGGTGGCTGCTTTGGCCAATTCACCGGCCGACGGGGCGTTGGTGATGCTGGTGTTCGCCATGGCCTCTGCACCCGGGTTGGGCGTGGGGCCGGTGGTGTGGCAGCGGTGGCTGTCTGGGCGGGGCGATCGCGGTGAAGGGCTGATGCGCTGGGTGGTGCGGCTGTCCGGGTTGGCGCTGGTGCTTGGTTCGGCTTGGGCGCTGGGGCATGATCTTTGGAGCCGCGTGGCGGCTTACTGCCTGAGCTGAGGCAGCCTCCCCCGCATAGAATTTTCGATTCCGGGGTTTTCTCATCCAATCACGCCAAAGCGAGCGACATGTACCAGCACATCCAAGTGCCCGAGGGCGGGCAAAAGATCACGGCAAACGCGGACTTTTCGCTGAACGTGCCCGACCATCCCATCATTCCGTACATCGAAGGTGACGGCGTCGGCGTGGACGTCACACCGGTGATGCGCCAAGTCGTGGATGCAGCCGTGGCCAAGGCGTACGGCGGCCAGCGCCAAATCCATTGGATGGAAATTTTCGCCGGCGCCAAAGCGACTCGTGTGTATGGTGCCGATGTCTGGCTGCCCGATGAAACGGTGTCGGTGGTCAAAGACTATCTGGTGTCGATCAAGGGGCCGCTGGCCACGCCGGTGGGCGGGGGCATCCGTTCGCTGAATGTGACGTTGCGCCAAGAGCTGGATTTGTATGTGTGCTTGCGCCCGGTGCGTTATCTGAAGGGTGTGCCCTCGCCGCTGAAGGATCCCGGCAAGACGGACATGGTGATCTTCCGCGAGAACTCGGAAGACATCTATGCCGGCATCGAGTGGGCGGCAGGAACCGACGATGTTCAGAAAGTGATCCACTTTCTCGATCAGGACATGGGGGTTAACAAAATCCGCTTCCCGGCCACGTCGGCCATTGGTGTCAAGCCGGTGTCCCGCGAGGGCACCGAACGGTTGGTTCGCAAGGCGATTCAGTACGCCATCGACCACAACAAGCCCAGCGTGACCTTGGTTCACAAGGGCAACATCATGAAGTTCACCGAAGGGGGCTTCCGGGACTGGGGTTACGCCCTGGCACAGCGTGAGTTCGGGGCCGAGCTGATCGACGGCGGGCCGTGGTGCCGCCTCCAAAACCCCAAGACAGGCAAGATGATTGTCATCAAGGACAGCATCACCGACGCCTTCTTCCAACAAGTGTTGATGCGTCCGGTGGAGTACTCGGTGATCGCGACGCTGAACCTGAATGGCGATTACATCTCCGACGCTGTGGCCGCACAGGTCGGGGGCATTGGCATTGCGCCGGGCGCCAACCTGTCCGATTCGGTGGCGATGTTTGAGGCCACGCACGGCACCGCTCCGCGTTATGCCGGCAAGGATTACGTCAACCCGGGCTCGCTGATTCTCTCCGCAGAGATGATGCTGCGCCACATGGGGTGGGTGGAAGCGGCGGATCGCATCGTTGCGGCCATGGAAGCGGCCATCCAGTCCAAGCGAGTGACGTACGATTTTGCGCGGATGATGGAGGATGCCACCCAGGTGTCCTGCTCGGGTTTCGGCCAAACGCTGATCGAACAGTTGTGAGCCGTTTGGCCCATTGAGAACGCAAAAACCCGCCAAATGGCGGGTTTTTGACATCTGGCGTCAAGCGGGTTCAAGGAACTGTGGCCTTGTCGGCATCGGCCAGTGCGCGGATGTTCAGGGCCAGGCAGCCTTTGGGGCCTTGGCTCATCTCAAAGGTGACGCGGTGCCCCTGCTTGAGGGTGCGAAAGCCTTCCATCTGGATGGCGGAGAAGTGCGCAAAGACATCTCCGCTCCCATCATCGGGCGTGATGAAACCGAAGCCCTTGATGTCGCTGAACCATTTCACGGTGCCTGCCATGTCCATCTGAATCCCCTGAACGTTACGTCATTGGCACAATTCTTGATAACTGTGCTCACAGCGTCAAGTAAGGCCCCATGCCTCGGGTGTAAAACCAACGCCGATGAGGGGTCGGTCAACTGGCTATACTGAATTCATGGCTTCGAAACTTCCCAAGTCGCCGCCCGTTGCTCCCCTGCCAGATCTTGGCAAGCCCGATGGCGGGCAGGGTGCCGTGGTGGCTGAGCGCAAGGCTGCGCGAACCCGCCCTCCCCGGATGTACCAGGTGGTCATGCTCAATGATGACTACACCCCGATGGAATTTGTGGTGATGGTTTTGCAGCAATACTTCCGCATGAATTTGGAAGCTGCGACGCAGATCATGCTCAAGATTCACCACGAGGGCCGAGCCGTGTGCGGGGTGTTCACCAAGGACATCGCCGCCACCAAGGTCGAACTGGTGCTCGCCGCAGCGCGGCGCGCTGGACACCCGCTTCAATGCACGATGGAGGCCGCATGATTGCGCAAGAACTGGAAGTCAGCCTGCACATGGCGTTCGTTGAGGCGCGTCAGCAGCGCCACGAGTTCATCACCGTCGAACACCTGTTGTTGGCGTTGTTGGACAACCCGTCAGCCTCCGAGGTGCTGCGTGCTTGTGCCGCCAACATTGAAGAGCTGCGCAAGAGTTTGTCCGCGTTCATTCGCGAGAACACGCCCACTGTGGGGGGCACCGAAGAGGTAGACACCCAACCCACACTGGGTTTTCAGCGGGTGATTCAGCGCGCCATCATGCATGTGCAATCCACCAGTGGGGCCAAAAAAGAAGTCACCGGAGCGAACGTGCTGGTGGCGATTTTTGGTGAAAAAGACTCCCACGCGGTCTACTACCTGCACCAGCAAGGGGTGACGCGGTTGGATGTGGTGAACTACATCGCGCACGGCATCAAGAAGTCCGAGCCACCGGAGCCGGCCAAGGGTGGCGGTGAGGGGGCGAGTTCGGGCAACGAATCCGAAAAAGAGGAAGCAGGGGATCCCAAAGGTTCTCCCCTGGATCAGTTCACCTCGAACCTGAACGTGCAGGCACGCGACGGCAAGATCGATCCGCTGATTGGCCGCGAGTCCGAGGTGGAGCGGGTGATTCAAGTGCTGTGCCGTCGGCGCAAGAACAACCCGCTGTTGGTGGGAGAGGCTGGCGTCGGTAAGACGGCCATTGCCGAGGGGCTGGCATGGCGTATCACCGAAGGCACGGTGCCTGAGGTGCTGGCCGATGCTGTGGTGTATGCGCTGGACATGGGGGCGCTTCTGGCCGGTACCAAGTACCGTGGGGATTTTGAGCAACGCCTCAAAGGGGTGCTCAAGCAGCTCAAAGACCAGCCCAAAGCGATTCTGTTCATTGACGAAATTCACACCCTGATTGGTGCGGGCGCCGCTTCCGGGGGCACGCTGGATGCGAGCAATCTGCTCAAACCTGCGCTGTCCAGCGGGGCGATGAAGTGCATCGGTGCGACGACGTTCACCGAATACCGGGGTATTTTTGAGAAGGATGCGGCGTTGTCGCGGCGCTTCCAAAAAGTGGATGTGGTGGAGCCGTCGGTGGAGCAGACGGTAGAGATTTTGAAGGGGCTCAAATCCCGGTTTGAAGCCCACCACAGCGTCAAATATGCGTTGGGTGCGTTGCAGGCGGCGGCGGAGTTGTCGGCCAAATACATCAATGACCGCCATTTGCCGGACAAGGCGATTGACGTCATCGATGAGGCCGGTGCCGCCCAGCGCATTCTGCCCAAGAGCAAGCAGAAGAAAACGATCACGCGCACTGAGGTGGAAGAGATCGTCGCCAAAATTGCGCGCATTCCGCCAGCCAATGTGTCCAGCGATGACCGAGGTCGGCTCAAAACTTTGGAGCGGGATCTCAAGAGTGTGGTGTTCGGCCAAGATCCAGCGGTGGAAGCGTTGGCCGCAGCGATCAAAATGTCCCGTTCAGGTTTGGGCAAGTCGGACAAACCGATCGGTTCTTTCTTGTTCAGTGGCCCGACGGGGGTGGGGAAAACCGAGGTGGCCAAGCAGTTGGCTTACATCTTGGGCATTGAGCTGGTGCGCTTTGACATGTCCGAATACATGGAGCGCCACGCCGTCAGCCGTTTGATTGGTGCGCCGCCGGGATATGTGGGGTTCGACCAAGGTGGTTTGCTGACGGAGGCCATCAACAAGAAGCCGCACGCGGTGTTGCTGCTGGATGAAATCGAGAAGGCACACCCGGATGTCTTCAATGTGCTGTTGCAGGTGATGGATCACGGCACCTTGACGGACAACAACGGGCGCAAATCGGATTTCCGCAACGTCATCATCATCATGACGACGAATGCGGGAGCCGAGACGATGCAAAAGTCCACCATCGGTTTCACGGCCAAGCGGGAGCAAGGGGATGAGATGAGCGATATCAAGCGCTTGTTTACCCCCGAGTTCCGCAATCGGTTGGATGCGATTGTGAACTTCCGTTCGTTGGATGAGGAAATCATTTTGCGGGTGGTGGACAAGTTCCTGTTGCAATTGGAGCAACAACTGACCGAGAAGAAAGTCGATGTGACTTTCACGGATGGCTTGCGCAAGCATCTGGCGAAGAAGGGCTTTGATCCGCTGATGGGGGCCCGTCCGATGCAGCGGCTGATTCAGGATTTGATTCGCAAAGCGCTGGCGGATGAATTGCTGTTTGGCCGCTTGGTGGACGGTGGCCGTCTGACGGTTGATCTGGATGCGGAAAGCCAGATTTCGTTGGATATTCAGCCGTTGTCTGGCAAGAGTGGTGACAAGTCGAGCAAAGCGGAGCCAGCGGCGGCTTAGTCTCTGAGGCAGGCGTTTGGGTGCGCAAAGAGCAAAGCCCGGGGGCATCGTTCCTCGGGCTTTTTCGTTTGCGTCGCTGATTTGGTGCCCACCGACAGGAATCGAACCTGTATCTGAGACTTAGGATGCGCGCACTCAGCGCTCGTAAGTCATTGAGGCTCTTCCGACGTTTCAGCCTGCTGCCGAGAAGCACCAGAATGGTGCAAACTCTTAATGGAAAAATCCTTTATAGATCAACAACTTACGTCGATGTGATGTTGAGCTGATGCGCTGCCAACCCAGCGAAAGCGCCGAGCAGTCTGAAACACCGGAAGAGCCTTTTTCATGGGCGGCCTCCGGGGGGGTATCAAGTTACGCGTCGGTCCCGCCCAACACGCCTTCAAGCTGCATTTCTTTCAGCACACGATCCTGAATCGGCTGCTTGGCGGCGTTCATTTCATCGACACCCCAAGTGATGCCGACCACCGTGCGCGTGGGACGTTGGCCGGTAGGCATGTCTGCCAGCGCTACATACGCGTCGACCACGAGTTGTGGCTTGGGCGCTTCTTCGCTCTGCAGGAACGTTGCGAAGTGTTGGCCCATTGCATTGGGCACACCCGCCAAGTCGCCATAACTTGCCAGCACATCGTTGCGCTCTGGTGCTTTGCCGCCTGCGAGCAACCCGGTGCCGAACGGGCCAGGCTGCACGAGAGCGACATCGATCCCAAAGGGTGACACCTCATAGCGCAACCCCTGCACATAGCCCTCCAGAGCGTGCTTGGTTGCGCTGTAGGTCGAGAAGAATGGTGGAGAGATCTGACCGACCAGGGAGGACGTATTGATGATCAGACCAGCTTTGGCTGCGCGCATGGATGGCAACACCGCCTGCATGGTGCGGATGGCACCGTAGTAGTTGGTCTCCATTTGTTCCTTGGCCTGTGCGATGCTGAAGGCCTCGGTAATGCCAAGGTACATCACGCCCGCGTTGTTGATGAGCACATCCACCGGGCCTTGGCTCAGGATGTGCGCAAAAGCGGCTCCGACCGAGGCGTCATCGGTCACGTCCATGTCGATGACCGACACCCGGCTTGAGTACGCCTCCAACGCCGCCTTTTTGGCCGCGTTGCGCCCTTGGGCATCGCGCAGGGTCCCCCACACGCGATAGCCCCTGTCTGCGAACGCCTTGACTGCGCCTTCGCCAAAGCCGCTGCTGCACCCGGTGATCACGACAACCTTGCTTGAACTGTTCATTTCGAGAAGCTCCTGTTGATTGGCACGGAACCCATGGATCTTGATTTCGTACCGAGTGGTCCGAAGCGGCGCTCAGCCTTTCGTACCGATCGGTATAATCTGCCTGTCATGAACTCGACCTCAACAAGTGCTCGTCCCGGGCGCCCCATCACTCGGAACCGGGCACATGTGCTTGAGGCGGCGATGAACGCCTATTGGCAGGACGACAGGGCCGCCATATCGGTCAACGCTGTGTGCGCGCTGGCAGGGGTCTCCAAGCCTTCGCTGTATCGTGACTTCGGCAGTGAGGATGGGCTGACGGCTGCGGTGCTGGAGCGCTACGGGCAGACGGTGCTGGTGGGTGTCGAAGCGTTGCTCTCAAGTTCGCAGTCTTACGGGGCCAAATTGGACGCGCTGGTCAGCTTTGCTGCCGATGATCCGCAGATGGAAGCGGGTTGCCTGTTCGTGAAGATGCGCGCCACGCGCTCTCGCTTCGGTCCGCAAACACGAGCGCTGCTGGCCGCGATGGAGAAGCACTTTCAAGCGCACTACACGCAGTTCTTCACTGACGCCGCTGCTTGCGGTGAGTGGCACGGCGGAGTTGCGACGGATCTCGCAGCCAACTACCTTCAGGAACAGATGGGCTTGGCGGTCAGCCAGCGCGCAACAGGCAAGCTGTCAGAGGCGGTGCGTGCGTTTTTGATGTTGGCGATTTCGGTGCTGCGCTGATGGGGCATCGTGCGCGATGCAAGCGCGGCGGTGTGCCCCGCCGCGATGGTCCCCCCGACAGGAATCGAACCTGTATCTAGCGCTTCGTACCACTTCGGCTTTCGCCGCCGCATTGCGCGTTCGTGGTCTGGACTATGCCTTTGCCGTGGGCGTTGGACGCCGTTAGGCAGGAGCCGTCTAGTCTCTACACCTTCCCGATGTCTCGGGCTTGGCTCGGCGTTGCCACGGCGCAGGGCGCGCCAGAGGGTTCACCGACTTTGACTCCATTCAGCCGGTGCTTTCGCTTCCGGCTGCCCATTGAAAGGAGGCGCTCGTTCTATCCATTGAACTACGGGGAGCTGATCTGTTGCGTCGCATTACCTTCGTCAGTCACTCTCGCCGGGACAAATTTGGGACAGTGACATGGTCTGATGGGACAGGACGCGAAGGGAGTGTAGGGGTGTTGATCCTTTGAAAATCAATAACTTGCAGTCTTCGATTGGCCGCCAGAAACGCTTAGGAGGTCCCCGTTCTATCCATTGAACTACGGCGGCACAAAAAAAAACCGCTAGGCAGCAAGCACGTAGCGGAATTCTGACCTTGTGCCATGACAGCCACAAGCTGGCGGAGAGAGCGGGATTCGAACCCGCGGTGGGCTATTAACCCACACACGCTTTCCAGGCGTGCGACTTAAACCACTCATCCATCTCTCCGCACTGGAAGCTAGCACTATAGCACGGTCTTTTGCGGTTTCCCCAAGTTTTTTACGTGCAGTGGTGCAAGTGCCGTGAGATCTAGCTTCTGAGTCCTGTCATCGGCGTGGCACGTCTTCGGCCCTACACTTCGCCCTTCGTTTTTTCACCCCCTCTTTTTTCGGCCGGCCACCTACGGAGTTGCCATGCAGCGTTTTCACTTTCCCGTCGTCATCATTGATGAGGACTTTCGCTCCGAAAACACCTCGGGCCTCGGCATTCGTGCCTTGGCAGAGGCCATCGAAAAAGAGGGCTTCGAAGTCGTCGGCGTCACCAGCTATGGCGATTTGAGCCAGTTCGCCCAGCAACAAAGCCGTGCCAGCGCTTTCATCCTCTCGATCGATGATGAGGAGTTCACCCCCGGCCCCGAGTTGGATCCGGCGGTGCTCAACCTGCGCAACTTCATCAGCGAGATTCGTTTCCGGAACGCCGACATTCCCATCTACTTGTATGGGGAAACGCGCACCAGTCAGCACATCCCGAACGACATCTTGCGCGAGCTGCACGGTTTCATCCACATGTTCGAGGACACGCCGGAGTTCGTGGCCCGCCACATCATCCGCGAAGCCAAAACTTATCTGGACGGTCTGGCGCCGCCGTTCTTCAGCGCTTTGATGGACTACGCGCAAGACGGCTCTTACTCTTGGCACTGTCCCGGCCACTCAGGCGGCGTGGCGTTTTTGAAGAGCCCCATCGGCCGCATGTTCCACCAGTTCTTCGGTGAAAACATGCTGCGCGCCGACGTGTGCAACGCCGTGGAAGAGCTGGGCCAGCTGCTGGATCACACCGGCCCGGTGGCCGCGAGTGAGAAGAACGCGGCGCGCATCTTCAATGCGGATCACTGCTATTTCGTCACCAACGGCACGTCCACCTCGAACAAGATGGTGTGGCACCACACGGTGGCGCCGGGTGACGTGGTGCTGGTGGATCGCAACTGCCACAAGTCCATCCTGCACAGCATCATCATGACGGGCGCGATTCCGGTGTTCCTCACGCCCACGCGCAACCACTACGGCATCATCGGCCCGATTCCGGAAAGTGAGTTTGGCAAGGCGGCGATTCAAAAGAAGATTGCGCGCCACCCGCTGCTGAAGCACGTTGACCCGAAGACGGTGAAGCCCAAGATCCTCACCGTGACGCAGAGCACCTACGACGGCGTGCTCTACAACACCGAAACCATCAAGTCCAAGCTGGATGGCTGGGTCGATACGCTGCACTTCGACGAAGCTTGGCTGCCGCATGCCGCCTTCCACGATTTTTACGGCACCTACCACTCAATGGGCAAGCGCCGCCCGCGCCCGAAGAAGGCCGTGGTGTACGCCACCCAGTCCACGCACAAGCTGCTGGCCGGCATCAGCCAGGCTTCGCAGGTGCTGGTGCAAGACTCGCAGACGGTGAAGCTGGATCGCCACCTCTTCAACGAGGCTTACTTGATGCACACCAGCACCAGCCCACAGTACGCCATCATTGCCTCGTGCGATGTGGCCGCCGCGATGATGGAGCCGCCCGGCGGCACCGCGCTGGTGGAAGAAAGCATCAAGGAAGCGCTGGACTTCCGCCGCGCCATGCGCAAGGTGGACAAGGAATACGGTGCCGATTGGTGGTTCAAGGTTTGGGGCCCGGATCGCTTGACGGACGACGGCATCGGTCGCGCCGACGATTGGATCTTGCAAGCCAACGAAACCTGGCACGGCTTCGGCAAGCTGGCGGCGGGCTTCAACATGCTCGACCCGATCAAATCCACCATCATCACGCCGGGGTTGGATGTGTCGGGCAAGTTTGCCAAGACGGGCATTCCGGCGTCCATCGTCACCAAGTTCCTGGCGGAGCACGGCGTGGTGGTGGAAAAGACGGGGCTGTATTCGTTCTTCATCATGTTCACCATCGGCATCACCAAGGGCCGCTGGAACACGCTGCTGACGGCGATGCAGCAGTTCAAGGACGATTACGACCGCAACCAGCCGCTGTGGCGCAACATGCCCGAGTTCTGCGCCGCGCATCCGCGTTACGAGCGCATGGGCCTGCGCGACCTGTGTCAGAGCGTTCACGAGGCTTACGCCAAGGGCGACATTGCCCGCTTGACAACGGATGTGTACCTGGCCGAACTGGAGCCAGCCATGACCCCGAGCGACGCTTATGCCTACATCGCCCACCGCAAGACCGAGCGCGTGGCGATTGATGAGCTGGAAGGCCGCATCAGCACCGTGCTGCTCACGCCGTACCCGCCGGGCATTCCGCTGCTGATTCCGGGCGAGCGTTTCAACAAGCGCATCGTGGATTACTTGCGCTTCACCCGCGAATTCAATGCCCAGTTCCCGGGTTTTGGCGCGGATGTGCATGGTTTAGTGTCGGAAGACGGCCCGAACGGCGAGCGCCGCTACTTTGTCGATTGCGTGCGCTTGGATGCGCCGGAGGCCAGCGCCGCCTGAGGCCACGCCGTCATCCGGGATGGGCTGGGTTACAGGCGGGTACCGCCGCACAATGCCGCCCTCATTGGCAAACCAGCAACATCCCGCACATGACTTCTCCAAGCTTCCCCCGCTTGCTCGGGGACGTGGGGGGCACCAACGCCCGCTTCGCCCTGCAACACGCCCCCGGCGCAGCGTTGACAGACATTCGCACCCTCTCCGCGAAAGAACACCCCTCGCTGGAGGTGGCGATGCGCCACTATCTGCATCTGTCGGGTGATGCGGTGCCTGTTGAAGCGGCCATCGGCATCGCCAACCCCGTGGTGGGGGATTGGGTGCAAATGACCAACCACCACTGGGCGTTTTCCATCGAAGCGATGCGCCAAACCTTGGGGCTGAAACGTTTCGTGGTGGTGAACGATTTCACAGCGCTGGCGCTGAGTTTGCCGTCTCTGCGGGCGCATGAATGGCATCAGTTGGGTGGCCAGGTGCCTCGTGAGCGTGCGCCCATGGGGCTGGTGGGGCCGGGCACGGGCCTGGGGGTGTCGGGTTTGCTGCCGGTGGGCGAAAACGGATGGGTGCCGCTGGCAGGCGAAGGTGGACATGTGACGCTGTCACCCGTCACACCGCGTGAGTGGGCCGTGGTGGCCTGGCTCCAGGCGCGTTTTGGACACGCTTCGGCGGAGCGGGCGGTATCCGGTCAAGGTCTGGAAAACCTTTATCAAGCGTTGTGCGCACTCGATGGGGTGTCGGAGGCGCCCGCGCTCACGGCGGCGCAAGTGTCCCAGCGTGGTTTGGCTGGGGATGATGTGCGTTGCACGGAGGCATTGCAGTTGTTTTGCGCCTGGTTGGGCAGCGTGGCCGGCAACCTGGCGTTGACGCTGGGTGCAACTGGTGGGGTGTACATCGGCGGCGGCATCGCGCCCCGGCTGGGACTGTTTTTGCAACGTTCGGCGCTGCGTGAGCGCTTCGAAGCCAAAGGGCGTTTTCGGCCTTTGCTGGCCAACATCCCGCTGCTGTTGATCGATGCGGCCACATCGCCCGCCCTGTTGGGGGCTGCCCGCGCACTCGATTAAGGCCAAACGAGTCAGGCGAAAAAAAGCCGCCCAGTGGGCGGCGCAGGCACCTCTTGGCGATGGAGGTGAAGCCGGGGTTGTCGGCTGGAGCGCGCAGGCGGCGGAGGGCGTTTAGCCTTCGCTGCTGCCGGTGGTCATGTGGCTGAAGCCGCCGTCCACGTACATGATTTCGGCGCTGACACCGGCTGCCAAATCGGACAGCAAGAACGCGGTGACGTTGCCCACGTCTTCCACCGTGATGAGGCGGCGGATCGGCGTGCTGGCGGCAAACGCCGTGAGCTTTTTGCCGAAGTTACCGATGCCCGAGGCGGCCAGCGTCTTGATCGGGCCAGCCGACACACCATTTACACGCATGTTGCGCGGGCCCAGCGAGTGTGCCAGGTAGCGCACACTGGCTTCGAGCGAAGCCTTGGCCAAGCCCATGGTGTTGTAATCCGGCACGCGGCGCACGGCGCCCAGGTAGCTCATGGTCACGAGCGAAGAGCGCTCGCGCAGATAAGGCAGGGCGGCCTTGGCCATGGCGGGGAAGCTGTACGACGAAATGTCGTGCGCGACGCGGAAGGATTCGCGGTTCAGGCCATCGAGGAAATCTCCCCCGATGGAGTCGCGAGGCGCAAAAGCGATGGCGTGAACAAAGCCGTCAAACTGGCCCCAGGCGTCGCCCAAGGTTTTGAAAGCGCTGTTGATTTGCTCATCGCTGGCCACATCCATCTCCACCACCAGGTTGGAGCCGAATTCGGCTGCGTATTCCAGCGCACGATCTCTGAAGCGTTCGCCTTGGTAGCTGAGCGCCAGCTCGGCGCCTTCGCGGTGACACGCCTTGGCCACACCGTAGGCAATGGAGCGGTTGTTCAGAAGACCTGTGATCAGCAGCCGCTTGCCGGCGAGAAAACCCATGTTGGCTCCTTGTCTAGAGACTGAGATAGCAGCGCGGGATTTTCGCATGGCCGCGTGGCAAATCGGTGTGCTTGTCTTGTCGGTGTGCGTGCGGGGCGCTACAATCGCAGCTTCGCATGATTTGCACTTGGTGCGAGTGAATGGGCGGATCTTTCCAGCCCATTTTTTTTGCTTGAAAGGTACGCACACCCTGATGAGCTGGAGCCAGACCGTCGAGAAGACGGTGACCGCAATGGGCTATGAACTCGTCGATCTGGAGCGATCCAGCGGCGGGTTGTTGCGCGTCTACATCGACCGCATGCCCGGCCGTAGCTACCTCACGGGCGAGAGCGAATTCGTTCTCGTCGAAGACTGCGAAGCCGTCACACGGCAGTTGCAGTACGTGTTGGAAGTGGACAACGTCGATTACGCCCGGCTGGAGGTCTCCTCGCCGGGGCTGGATCGGCCGCTCAAGACGCCAGCGCACTATGGGCGCTTCGTCGGCGAGCAGGTGATCGTCACCTTGAAGGTGCCGTTCCAAGGGCGCAAGAAGTACGAGGGGCAGTTGCTGGCCGGTGAGGCCGACGACGCCTGGCGCCTGGTGTTCCACGATGGCAAGGTCGATCAGGTGCTGGACTTCACCTTGGCCGAAGTGCGTGAAGCCCGGCTGGTGCCGGTGATTGATTTCAAGGGGCGACGTGGCAAGAAGTCCAGCGCCCCGGCCGCCGGGCCTGCGCCCGTCGATGCGGCCACGACTGACGGAGATTCCCAAGAATGAACCGCGAAATGCTGATGCTGGTGGATGCGATCTCGCGTGAAAAAAGTGTGGATCGCGAGGTGGTGTTCGGTGCAGTCGAGTCTGCGCTGGCGTCTGCCACCAAGAAGCTGCACGGTGGCGAGGTGGACATCCGCGTGGCCATTGACCGCAACACGGGTGAATACGAAACCTTCCGACGTTGGCACGTTGTGCCCGACGAGGCTGGTTTGCAAATCCCCGATGCCGAAATTTTGCTCTTTGAAGCCAAAGAACAAATCTCGGACATTGAGGTGGATGACCACATTGAGGAGCCCATCGAATCCGTGCCCATCGGTCGGATTGGTGCGCAGGCAGCCAAACAAGTCATCCTGCAAAAAATCCGCGATGCCGAGCGTGAACAACTGCTGAACGATTTCCTGTCGCGTGGTGACAAGGTTTTTGTCGGCACTGTCAAGCGCTTGGACAAGGGTGACGTCATCGCCGAATGCGGGCGCGTCGAAGGCCGCCTCAAGCGCAGCGAGATGATCCCGAAGGAAAACCTGCGCTCGGGTGACCGGGTACGCGCTTTCATCACCGGCGTCGATCCGGTGGCGCGTGGGCCGCAAATCATGCTGTCGCGTTCGGCGCCGGGGTTCATGGTCGAGCTGTTCGCCCAGGAAGTGCCCGAAATCGAACAAGGCCTGCTGGAAATCAAGAGCTGCGCCCGCGACTCGGGCAGCCGCGCCAAGATTGCCGTCGTCAGCCACGACAAGCGCGTCGACCCGATCGGCACCTGCGTGGGCGTGCGCGGCTCGCGTGTCACGGCGGTGACCAACGAACTGGCTGGCGAGCGCGTGGACATCGTGCTGTGGTCGGAAGACCCGGCCCAGTTCGTCATCGGTGCGCTGGCACCGGCCAACGTGCAATCCATCGTCGTGGACGAAGAGAAACACGCCATGGACGTGGTGGTCGATGAGGAGAACCTCGCGATCGCCATTGGCCGGGGTGGCCAGAACGTGCGTTTGGCGTCCGAATTGACGGGCTGGCGCATCAACATCATGACCGCCGAAGAGTCCGCCGCGAAACAGGCGGAAGAATCGAGCGTGGTACGTCGCCTGTTCGTTGAGAAACTGGATGTGGACGAGGAAGTCGCCGACATCCTCATCGACGAAGGCTTCACCAGCCTCGAAGAAGTGGCCTATGTGCCGCTGCAAGAGATGCTGGACATCGAAGGTTTCGACGAAGACACCGTCACCGAGCTGCGCAACCGTGCCAAGGATGCGTTGCTGACGATGGAAATTGCCCGGGAAGAGAAGGTCGAAGAAGTGTCGCAAGACCTGCGCGACCTGGAGGGATTGACCGCTGACCTGATCGCCCAACTGGCCGACGGCGGCGTACACACCCGCGACGACTTGGCCGATTTGGCCGTGGATGAGCTGGTGGAGATGACCGGGCTGGACGAGGCTCAGGCCAAGGCGCTGATCCTCAAGGCGCGCGAACACTGGTTCTCGGCCTGACCCCCGTTTGCCGTCCTCCCATCCCCCTTACGGCCTCAAGATCAAGGAATCCCTTCCCATGGCAGTGACCACCACCGTCGCCCAGTTCGCGTACGAACTGAAACGCCCGGTTGCGACGCTGCTGGAGCAGCTGCACGCGGCCGGCGTCGCCAAGCAGTCGCCCAGTGACGTTCTCAATGAGTCCGACAAAGAGCGGCTGCTGGGCTACCTGCGCACCGCGCACGGCACCAGCGGCGATCGCAACAAAAAAATCACGCTGACGCGCAAGTCCACCAGCGAGATCAAGCAAGCTGATGCCACTGGCAAAGCGCGCACCATCCAAGTCGAAGTGCGCAAGAAGCGCACCTTCGTCAAGCGCGACGATCTGCCGGGCAGTGTTGCAACGCCCGAAGACGAAAACGCACAACTGGTGCGGCGCGAAGAAGAAGCCCGCCACCAAGCTGAGCTGATTCGTCAGCAAGAGCAGGAGTTGGCCGATAAGCGTCGCCAGCGCGAACGCGAAGAACAAGAGCGCCGCGAGCGCGAGGCCGCAGAGCGCGCCGCTGCCGAAGTCGCAGCCCGCGAAGCCGCTGAACGCGCTGCGGCGGAAAAGGCGGCTGCCGAAAAAGCCGCCGCCGAAAAGGCCGCTGCCGAAAAAGCCGCTGCCGAAAAAGCCGCCGCCGAGAAAGCGGCGGCAGAGAAAGCCGCAGCCGAAAAGGCTGCGGTGCAAAAGGCCGCCGCTGAAAAGGCTGCCGCCGACAAGGCCCGTGCCGACAAGGTTCGGGCCGATGCTGCCATGCGCCCGAATCAACATACCCCCAAGTCGGCGGCGCCCGCTTCCAAGCCCGCCGCTTCGCAATCTACCGCCCGTCCGGGCATGCCCGCTCCGTTGCGCCCCTTGGGTGGGGCGGTTCCTGCGCCTGCACCGGTCGCCCCCGTGAAAGCCACAGCGCCGGATACAGCCAAGGCGGGCGGGCGTGTCGTCAAGGCGGCAGGTAACGAAGCTGATGAGGCAGCGCGTGCTGCTGAATTGGCCCGTCGCCGTCAAGCCGCCGAAGCCGAAGCCGCAGCGATTCGCGACATGATGGCCCGCCGCAGCAAAGTGCTGGTGGCCAAGAAGGAAGAGCCCAAGCCGGCTCCTGCCCCCGCACCGGCTCCGGCCGCAGCGGCGCCCAAGGAAGGCATCAAGGGCACGATTCACAAATCAGCGGCAGCCAAGCCCGCTCCAGGGGCAGCCCCAGCGGCGGCTCCCGCCGCTGGAGCAGCCAAGCCGGGTGACAAGAAATCGGTCAAGTCCGAAAAACTGTCGTCGAGCTGGGCGGATGATGCCAAGAAGCGTGGCACCAGTGGCCCCGCCAAGGGTCGCACCGATGCACCTGCTGCCAATGCCGGTCGCTCGGGCTGGAAGGCCCCGCGTGGCGGTGGTCGTCGTGGCGACAGCCGTGATGACCATCGCGGCGGTGGTTTCCAACAGCCGCCAGAATTCGTGGTGCAGGAAGTCCACGTGCCTGAAACCATCTCGGTGGCCGATCTGGCGCACAAGATGTCGGTCAAGGCGTCTGAGGTCATCAAGCAATTGATGAAGCTGGGCCAGATGGTCACCATCAACCAGCAGCTCGACCAAGAAACCGCCATGATCGTGGTGGAAGAAATGGGTCACAAGGCGCTGGCCGCCAAGCTGGATGATCCGGAAGCGTTCTCGGAAGAAGAATCCGCAGCGCACACCGGCGAAGCCCTCACCCGCGCCCCGGTGGTGACGGTGATGGGTCACGTGGATCACGGCAAGACCTCGCTGCTGGACTACATCCGCCGCACCCGCGTGGCCGCTGGCGAAGCCGGCGGTATCACCCAGCACATCGGTGCCTACCACGTGGAAACTCCGCGCGGCATGATCACCTTCCTGGACACCCCGGGTCACGCGGCCTTCACGGCCATGCGGGCTCGCGGCGCCAAGGCGACCGACATCGTTATCCTGGTGGTGGCCGCCGACGACGGCGTGATGCCGCAAACCAAGGAAGCCATCAGCCACGCCAAGGCGGCTGGGGTGCCCATCGTCGTGGCCATGACCAAGATCGACAAGCCAGACGCCAACCTGGAGCGCGTCAAGGGTGAGTTGGTGGCCGAGCAGGTCGTGCCCGAAGAGTTTGGTGGGGATTCGCCGTTCGTGGGCGTGTCCTCCAAGTCCGGTGTGGGCATCGACGAGCTGCTGGAGCAAGTGCTGCTGCAAGCCGAAGTGCTGGAACTGAAGGCACCGATCGAAGCCGCTGCCAAGGGCCTGGTGATCGAAGCCCGTCTGGACAAGGGCCGTGGCCCGGTGGCCACGGTGCTGGTGCAGTCCGGCACCTTGAAGCGCGGCGACGTGGTGCTGGCTGGTGCCAGCTACGGTCGTGTGCGTGCCATGCTGGATGAAAACGGCCACAACGCCACGCAAGCCGGCCCGTCCATCCCGGTCGAAATCCAAGGTCTGACCGAAGTGCCGCAAGCTGGCGACGACTTCATGGTGCTGAGCGACGAACGCCGTGCCCGTGAAATCGCCACCTTCCGCCAAGGCAAGTACCGCGAAGTGACGCTGAACAAGCGCCAGGCCGCCAAGCTGGAAAACATGTTCGAGAACATGGGCGAAGGCCAGGCGCAGATGCTGCCGTTGATCCTGAAGGCCGACGTGCAAGGCTCGCAAGAAGCGCTGGCTTCCTCGCTGCTCAAGCTCTCGACCGACGAGGTCAAGGTGCAGATCGTTCACGCCGCTGTGGGCGGCATCAGCGAATCCGACGTCAACTTGGCGATTGCCTCCAAGGCCATCATCATCGGCTTCAACACCCGTGCCGACGCCCAAGCCCGCAAGCTGGCCGAGCACTCGGGTGTGGACATCCGCTACTACAACATCATCTACGACGCCGTGGATGAGGTGAAGGCAGCGATGGCCGGCATGTTGGCACCGGAACAGCGCGAAGAAGCGCTGGGCACCGCCGAAATCCGCAAGGTGTTCGTGGCTTCGAAGATCGGCACCGTGGCCGGCTCGATGATCACGTCGGGCTTGGTGCGCCGCAACGCCAAGTTCCGCCTGCTGCGCGACAACATCGTCATCTACACCGGCGAAATCGAATCGGTGCGCCGCGAGAAGGACGATGTCAAGGAAGTCAAGGAAGGCTTCGAATGCGGTATCAAGCTCAAGAACTACAACGACATCGCTGAAGGCGACCAGTTGGAAATCTTCGAGATCAAGGAAGTGGCGCGTACCCTGTAAGCGTCCGCCCGGCCCGCGCTCCGAGCCCACCCCGCCGCTGGCGGGGTTTTCGCTTGACGGGGCGCCTTCCCACGCCATCTGTAAGCTTCTTCCATGCGACACAAACGCAGCACGCCCAACCGTTCTTTCCGCGTCGCCGACCAAATCCAGCGTGATGTGGCCGAGCTGATCCGCGATCTGAAAGATCCGCGCATCGGCATGGTCACCATCAACGCGGTCGATGTCACGCCGGACTATGCCCACGCCACGGTGTATTTCTCCTTGCTGGTGGGCGATCCGCAAGCCAGTGAAGCCGGTTTGAACGAGGCTGCTGGCTTCGTGCGCAACAGCTTGTTCAAGCGCCTGGCGATCCACACCGTGCCGACCTTGCACTTCAAGTTCGACCAAACCACCGAGCGCGCCGCCGAGTTGAACGCGCTCATCCGCCAAGCCAACGCCCAGCGCGCCCAGGACTGAGCCTGCGCCTCGCCCGCCTTTTGCGATGAATCCGCCCGACCTCGACGACGACACCCCCGCCGCCGCCACGCCCGACGTGCGCGCCCCGCGCCCGCGCATCGTGCGCCGTGCTGTGCATGGCGTGCTGCTGCTGGACAAGCCGCTGGGCCTGTCCAGCAACGACGCACTGCAAAAAGTCAAACGCCTGTTTCGCGCCGAGAAAGCCGGCCACACCGGCACGCTTGATCCCCTGGCCACGGGCCTGCTGCCGATTTGTTTTGGCGCGGCCACCAAGTTTTCGCAAGCCAGCCTCGAAGCCGACAAAGCCTACGAAGCGACGCTGCGCCTGGGCCAGCGCACCGTGGGCGGCGACCGCGAAGGCGAGGTGATCGAAGAAAAGCCGGTGAACGTCACGCCCGAGCAATTGCAGGCCGCGTGTGCGCGCTTTGTGGGGGAGATCGACCAGATCCCGCCCATGCATTCGGCACTGAAAAAAGACGGCAAAGCGCTCTACAAATACGCCCGTGCGGGTGTGGAGGTGGAGCGTCCGGCGCGGCGCATCACCATTCACAGCCTTGACATCCTCTCGTGGGATGCTGAGGCGCTGCATTTGCGCATCGCCGTGCGCTGCACCAAGGGCACCTATGTGCGCACCTTGGCGGAGGACATCGGCGCCGCGCTGGGTTGTGGCGCGCACCTGGCGGCCTTGCAGCGCACGGGCAGTGGCCGGTTGCGGGTGGCCGAGGCGCTGCCGCTCGACCAGCTCGAAGCCATGAGCGAAGCCGAGCGCGACGCGCTGCTGTATTCCCCGGACTGCATGCTGCACGACTGGCCCCAAGTCGTGCTGCCCCCAGCCGAGGCCGAGCGTTTCATCGCCGGCATGCGCCGCAAGGTGGCCCAGCCCGACGCCCCAGCGGTGCGCGTGTATGGCCCGAATCCTGCTGTCTTTTTAGGCAGCGCCCACATCGAAGGCGGCGAGCTGATCGCAGACCGCCTGCTCAGCCCAGCCGAAGTGCAGGCGCTGATGCTGAATCCCCGAAACGCCCGTCAGGCCGTGATCGCCTGACCTTCTCGCTTTAAGCACAAGGCCCCGAATCCATGAGCCGACAGATCCGCAACATCGCCATCATCGCCCACGTTGACCACGGCAAAACCACCCTGGTGGATCAACTGCTGCGTCAAAGCGGCACCTTCGCTGCCCACGAGCAGGTCGAAGACTGCGTGATGGACAGCAACGCCATCGAAAAAGAGCGTGGCATCACCATCCTGGCCAAAAACTGCGCCGTGACTTGGCAAGACACCCACATCAACATCGTGGACACCCCGGGACACGCGGACTTCGGCGGCGAAGTCGAACGCGCCTTGTCGATGGTGGACGGTGTGGTGCTGCTGATCGACGCCCAAGAAGGCCCGATGCCACAAACCCGTTTCGTCACCAAAAAGGCGCTGGCGCTGGGCCTCAAGCCCATCGTCGTGGTGAACAAGGTGGACAAGCCGGGTGCCAAGCCCGACGCCGTCATCAACGCCGCGTTCGACTTGTTCGACAAGCTGGGCGCCACCGACGAGCAGCTCGATTTCCCCGTGGTGTACGCCTCGGGCATCAACGGTTGGGCCTCGCTGGAAGAAGGCGCACCGGGCGAACAGTGGGGCTCGGACATGTCGGCGTTGTTCGACACCGTGCTCAAGCACGTTCAACCGCACTCGGGTGACGCTTCGGCGCCGCTGCAACTGCAAATCTCTTCGCTGGACTATTCCAGCTTCGTCGGGCGCATCGGTGTGGGCCGCATCAACGCCGGCACGATCAAACCTGCGATGGATGTGGTGGTGATGGAAGGCCCGGGTGGCAAGTCGATCAAGGGCCGCATCAACCAGGTGTTGAAGTTCAAGGGCCTGGATCGCATGCTGGCCACCGAGGCCGGCCCGGGCGACATCGTGTTGATCAACGGCATCGAAGACATTGGCATCGGTGTGACCGTGACCAGCCCGGCCAACCCCACGCCGCTGCCCATGCTGAAGGTGGACGAGCCGACGCTGACGATGAACTTCTGCGTCAACACCTCGCCGCTGGCTGGCCGTGAAGGCAAGTTCGTCACCAGCCGCCAGATTTGGGATCGGCTGCAAAAGGAACTGCAACACAACGTCGCGCTGCGCGTGAAGGAAACCAGCGAAGACGGCGTGTTTGAAGTGTCTGGTCGGGGCGAACTGCACCTGACGATCTTGCTGGAAAACATGCGCCGCGAAGGTTTTGAGATGGCCGTGGGCAAGCCGCGTGTGGTGTTCCGTGACATCGACGGCGTGCGCTGCGAGCCGATCGAAATGGTCACCGCTGACGTGGAAGAAGAGCACCAAGGTGGCGTGATGCAGGCCCTGGGCTTGCGCAAGGGTGAACTGGTGAACATGGAGCCGGACGGCCAGGGCCGCGTGCGCTTGGAGTACCGCATTCCGGCGCGTGGCCTGATCGGTTTCAGCAACGAATTCCTGAACCTGACGCGGGGTTCGGGCCTGATTTCGAACATCTTCGAAGGCTACGAGCCGCACAAGGGTGAGATCGCCAGCCGCAAGAACGGTGTGCTGATCTCGATGGACGATGGCGAAATCTTCACCTACGCCCTGGGCAAGTTGGATGATCGTGGCCGCATGTTCGTGCGCGCCAACGACCCGGTGTATGAAGGCATGATTGTGGGCATCCACAACCGCGAAAACGATCTGGTGGTCAATGCCACCCGCACCAAGCAGTTGACCAACTTCCGCGTCAGCGGCAAGGAAGACGCCATCAAGGTGACGCCGCCGATCGAACTCACGCTCGAATACGGCGTGGAATTCATCGAAGACGACGAGCTGGTGGAAATCACGCCCAAATCGATCCGCCTGCGCAAGCGCCACCTGAAGGAGCATGACCGCAAGCGCGCTGCGCGCGAATCGGCAGGCGCTTAACGGATCACGAGGGTCAGATGCTGGCCCCTCGACCGACCCCCACCGCCTGAGGGGGTCGGGTTTTCCAGCGCCGGGTCAGGCGAGCCAGTGGGCGCTCGACCCACAAGTGGGCAGCCATGGCCGTGCCAATGCACATCACCACCACGGTGACGCTCACCCCGACAGGGGAGTTGGGCAGCAAATCGGCCAAATGTTGGGCGATGTGCCCGCCGTAGGCTTGGTGGAACAGGTAGATGCAATAAGAGCCTTCGCCCAACAGCACCAAGCTGGCGGGCACGCGCCAGCGGTGTCCGTGGCTGAGCGCCAGCAGCACCAGTGTCATGACCACCGTCACGCCAGCGCGCACCATGTTGCCGGTGGCGACGGTCAGCAGCACACCCAGGGCCACTGTGGCCCAGGTCAGTCGGGTGGGACGTTGTTGGGTCATGCGGTACGCCAGCATGCCCAGACCGAAGTAAGGGGCGAATGGAATCAGCAACCCTCGCCATAGCAGTGTGACTCCCACACTGTCCGGCCACGCTTGCTGCGATAGTTTCAAAACGATCGCCAACGTGAACCATCCCAAACACAGCGGGGTGATGTGGCGCATCCAACCACAGCGCCAGATGAGGGCAATGAGCAGGTAGAACTGAAGCTCGATTTCCAGCGTCCAATACACCCCGTCCACGTAGGCTTGCCCCAGCCAAGACGGCAGCATGGTGATGTTGGCTGCAAACGCACCCAAGCTGATGGACTCGCCACCCACCCATTGCCGCCACAGGGTGGTGAAGAGCATGGCGACCCAGAAAATCGGAAACAGGCGAAGAAACCGCGCCATGGCGAAGTCACTGAGGCTGCGGCAGTGGTTCAAGGTCAGGCTGATGACAAAACCGCTGATCATGAAGAAAGCGGAAACACCATTGCCGCCGGGTGTCCAGGGCCACAGCCAACCTGGCCCTGGCATGGGGGTGCCGGGGAATGCTTCCAAAACCGACTCGGTGGTGTGAAACACCACCACAACCAGGGCTGCGAGGCCCCGGAGGGCATCGAGTTCGCTGAATCGGTGATCGGTGGCGCGCGCAGGAGCAGGGATCGACATGGGGCGAGATGCTTTCAATTCAGCGGCGGGAAGAAATCCAGATGCCGGCCACGATCAGACCGAAGGCCCCGGCGTGAAACCACTGAGGCGCTTCACCCAGCCAGAGAGCCGAGAACAGGGCGGCGAAAACAGGCGTTAGGTTAACGAAAAAACTGGCGGTGGCCGGGCCCACGGTGGCTACGCCTAATCCCCAGCAGCGATAGGCAATGAGCGATGGACCCACGGCCACATACAACAAGATCAGCAGCACAGGCCATCCCCACTCCCAGGATGCGGGGCTGAGGTGGGCTTCCACACCCGCTGACAGCCCGCACCACACCAAGCCAAAGCTGATTTGCACCGCCAAAAAGCCTGCCCAATCCCAGTTCGGGCGTTGATCGCCTTGCATCGAAGCTGGCGGGCGGGCCAACAGCCAGCTGTAAAAGCCCCAGCTCAAAATGGCCAGCACCATCAGCAGATCGCCCGGCACGAAGTGCAACGTCAGCAACTGGGTCAACGAGCCGCGTGAGATCACCAGCATCACCCCCAGCAGGGAGAGCAGGGCGCCGAGCAGCTCACGGCCCCGTGGGCGTACGCCGTAGAACAGCGCCCCGATGGCCAGCATCCACACGGGTGAACTGGCTGTAATCAGCGTGGCATTGAGCGGGCTGGAGGT
The DNA here is from genome assembly GCF_002222655.1 of Vitreoscilla filiformis. GTDB lineage: Bacteria > Pseudomonadota > Gammaproteobacteria > Burkholderiales > Burkholderiaceae_C > Ideonella > Ideonella filiformis. The sequence continues at coordinate 1,998,203 of NZ_CP022423.1, forward strand.
GTGCAGCGCCAGGTACTGAAGTGCGTTGTAGCTGCCCATGCCCAGCAAGCCCAACAAACTGAGGTAGCGCCAGCGGGCACGCAGTGCGGGCCAGTCTCGCAGTGCGGCGTGGCCCAGGGGCCACAGCAGGCACAAAGCCAGCGACCAGCGCACAAAGTTCAATGCCACCGGCGGGGCGATGCCCACAGCCAACTTGCCGATCACCGCATTCCCGGCCCACAGCAGGGGCGGTAAGGTCAACAGCAAGGCCATGCGCAGGGTCAGGGAGTGGGTCATGAAACAGTCGGTGGAAAAAGAGAGAGGCTCTGCACAATGGGCTGAAGGCTGGCACGATAACGCACTCAGTTTTTTTCGGAGCCCCCTTGAAATGTCCTTGAACAGCCAAACCGTTCGCATCCACGCCTTTGGTGGCCCCGATCAACTCGTGCTGGAAACCGTTCCAGTTGCTTCACCCGCGCCCGGTGAGGTTTGTATCGGCCATCGCGCCATTGGCTTAAATTTCATCGACGTGTACCAGCGCACCGGGCTGTATCCGAATGCCCTGCCGCTGGCGTTGGGCATGGAAGGTGCGGGGGTGGTCGAGGCGGTGGGAGACGGGGTCACCCACTTGGCGGTGGGAGATCGGGTGGCCTATGCCAGCATGCCGCCGGGCGGCTACTGCGAGCGTCGGGTGATGCCTGCGCAGTGCGTGGTGCGTTTGCCCGATGCGATCAGCTTCGAGGAAGGCGCCGCGATGATGCTCAAGGGGCTGACGGTGCAATACCTGCTGCGCCAGACCCAACCCCAAGGGGGTTTGCACCCCGGCGATTTCATTTTGTTCCACGCCGCAGCGGGGGGCGTGGGGTTGATCGCATGCCAATGGGCGCGGGCGATGGGGTTGCGCCTCATCGCCACAGCGGGCAGTGATGAAAAATGTGCCCTGGCCTTGGCCCATGGCGCGGCGTACGCCATCAACTACCGCACGGAGGATTTCGTGGCGCGGGTGTTAGAGATCACCGGCGGCGCCAAAGTCAAAGCGGTGTACGACTCGGTGGGGGCCGACACGTTCATGAAGTCGCTCGACTGCCTCGCACCGTTTGGCTTGATGGCCACGTATGGCAACGCTTCGGGCAAGGTGCCGCCGGTGGACATTGGTGTGCTGGCGGCCAAAGGGTCACTCTACGTCACCCGACCCACGTTGTTCACGTTCTTGGCCAGCCGTGAGCGCACTCAAGCCATGGCCGACGATTTATTCGGCATGGTCACGTCCGGGGCGGTGAAGATTCGCATCGATCAGCGCTATGCGCTGGCCGATGTCGCCCAGGCCCATCGGGATTTGGAAGCACGGCAGACCACCGGCTCCAGCATCCTGCTGCCTCAGGGCTGCTGAACGTCGGCCCACTCGGGGTGGCGGCGCAGGTAAACGGCCACGTAGCTGCATGTGGGCCGAACTTTCAGCCCATTTGCGCGGGCGTGTTGCAGGGCTGCGACCACCAGTTGGGCTGCGATGCCCCGGCCCTCTAACGCCTGCGGAACGCCGGTGTGGTAGATGTCCAGCACGCTGTTGTTCAAACGGTAGGCGGCTTGGCACAGCAGGCCATCAACCCTCGCCTCAAAACGCGCGGCATCCGGGTTGTGGGTGACGGTGAGGGCGGTGGGCGTGTGGGCCATGGTGCGTCGAAAGAAAGAGGGCGGATCAGCGTGACGAGCGCCGGGCCTTCAGGCTCAACGGCTCCAATTCGACGGATTGTTGCGCGTCGCTGACCCAAATGTGCCCGTCTTGCACCGTGATTTGCAGTTGCATGCTGCGTGCGGCCAGCCCGGCCAGCGCCCGGCTGGCTTCGGTCGGCACTTGCCAGACTTCCAGGTTGTCCAGCCGCGCCACCTTGCCTTGCAGCGCTTGCCACCAAATCGGCACGCTGCTCGCGTAGGCCCACAGCCGCACCTGTTCGGAACGGCCACAGGCTTTGGCCAAGCGCCGGTCGTCCGGTTGTCCGACTTCGATCCACTGCACCAACTCGCCAGTGAGATCGCGCTGCCACAGATCGGGCTCGTCCGTGTCGGACAAGCCGGCGGCAAACTCCAACCGGCCTCGCAGGTCGTCCGCCGGAACGGACAGTGCAAAAGCCAGCACCCGCATCATGAGGCGTTCGTCGGTTTCCGACGGATGCCGCGCCAAGGTGAGCGCGTGGTCGGCGTACAACGCCCGATCCATGTCGGCGATCTGCAATTGGGCTTTGTAGACGATCGATTTCAGCGCCATGACGGGGGGCCTTTCTGCGGTGGGGGATCAGTCCTTGCGCGGCGCGCGCGGCTTGCTGAAACCCTCTTCACGGCGGGCACCCGGGTGAGCGGTGCGCGGGCCACGCTCGGGGCGGTCGTGGTTGAAGCGCGGACGCTCGTGCGGATGACGATCTTGGAAGCTGCCGCGATCACCGAAGGCCGGGCGCTCACCGTGGCCGCGATCCAGGTGTTGGCCTGGGTCGCGGCGCTCGTTGAAACGGTCGCCATCGGCACGCGGCTCGAAGCTGCGTTCGCCACCGAAACGGCCACCCCGGTCGAAGCCACCACGATCGCCAAAACGCGGGCCGCTGCGCGGGCCGCGATCGCCAAAGCGAGCACCGCCGCCACGCGGGCCGCCCCGGTTGGTGCGGCTCACCAAATCAGGCACCGGACGGGTCGGTTCCAAGCCGGACACCGTGGCCACCGGGATCGGCTGCGTGGTGTAGTGCTGGATGCGGCGGATCATCGGAATGTCACGGCGCTCGGCCAGCGTCACGGCCTTGCCAGAGCGACCGGCACGGCCAGTGCGACCGATGCGGTGTACGTAATCCTCGGCCTTGAGCGGCAGACCGTAGTTGATGACGTGGGTGATGGTGGGCACGTCGATGCCGCGTGCGGCCACGTCGGTGGCCACCAAAATGCGCAACTGGCGGTTGCGCAGACCTTGCAGCACGCGGTTGCGGCGGCCTTGCGGCATGCCACCGTGCAGCGACGCCACAGCGTGGCCCAGCTCGCCCAAGCGATCCGCCAGCAAGTCGGCATCGACTTGGGTGCTGGTGAAGACCACGGCTTGGTCCAGCTCGCGCTCGGTCAGCAGGTGATCCAGCAGGGCGTGTTTGTGGTCGAGATCGTCGGCCCACAGGATTTGCTGCTCGATGTTCTCGTGCTTCTCGGTGTGGGCGGCGATTTCGATGCGCTCGACGTCGGCCTTTTGCAGGCGCTGCGCCAGGCGACCCACTTCACCCGCAAAGGTGGCGCTGGCCATCAGGGTTTGGCGGCCAGCCGGCAGTTCGTCGGCGATGCGTTCGATGTCTTCGATGAAGCCCATGTCCAGCATGCGGTCGGCTTCGTCCAGCACCAGCATGTCGACGTTGGACAGAATGGCCTTGCCGCTTTCAATGTGGTCGATCAGACGGCCGGGGGTGGCGATCAGGATGTCCAACGGGCCACGCAGGGCCTTGATCTGGGCCGGGTAGGGCACGCCGCCCACCACGCTGGTGACGGACAGCCACTGCACATGGCGGCCATAGTTGGAAGCGGCCTTGGCCACTTGCATGCTCAGTTCGCGGGTGGGCACCAGCACGAGGATGCGCGGACCCTTGACTTCGCCACGCTTGGGCTTGTTGGCCGGATCCTTGCGGGCTTCCAGCACTTTCATCAGGGCGGGCAGCACGAAGGCGGCGGTTTTGCCGCTGCCGGTGCTGGAGCAAACGCGCAGGTCTTTCCCGGCCAAAGCGGCGGGAATGGCGTGGGCTTGGACGTCGGTGGGGTTTTCGTAACCAGCGGTGCTCAGGGCGCGCACCAGGGCCTCGTCGAGGCCAAGGGATTCAAAGCTCATGAATGATCCAGTGACGCAGGGTGCCTCCCACATGTTGGGGGCACTGCGTGCGGTGGGGCAAACATCGCCGCCGACCGCGATCTGTCATCACCCGCCGAAGGGCGCAGTGAGCAGACCTACGCGGACACAAGAGCCTCAGCAGCGTGAGGCGCGCGTCAGCGCGAGAGGGAGGTCAGAGGGGATGGACGTATTGCCAGAGGGCCTGTGAGATTCACAGGTTGGCTAAAAGGCAATCCGCCATTGTACGGGTAAACGCTCAAGCGTGCTCGACAACGGATGATGATGCTGTAGGGCTATTCGCACACAATCACGGCCCGCTGAATGAGTCGTGAGGTGAGCAGGCATGAAGAAGCAGAGCTGGCCAGTGAGCACGTCGTGCGCTGTCTGGGTGTGGGCCTCTTGGGCTGGAGTGGCCTGGGCACAGGCGCCGGTCGCAGCGCCTGCCGCGTCGGCCCCGGCGTCCGCGCCAGAGATTCAGGACGTGGAAATCAGCGGCCAACGCCAGTCTGACACCGAGCAGCGTCGGCGCTCGACCGCCAGCAAAATCGTCATCGGTCGGGAGGACATTGAGCGTTTTGGCAGTACATCGCTTGGTGACATCCTCAAGCGTCTGCCCGGTGTGACCGTGCAAGGTGGCAGCCAAGTGCGCATGCGCGGCCTCGGTGGGGGGTACACCCAAATCCTCATCGATGGGGAGCGGGTGCAAGCGGGGCTGTCCTTGGATTCGCTGGATCCTGAGCAGGTCGAGCGCATTGAGATTTTGCGGGCCCCTACGGCGGAGACGGGCGCCCGGGCCATTGCTGGCACGATCAGCATCATCACCCGCGAGAACCGGCGCCGGCGCATGAACGACCTCAAGCTCACGCTGGGCCACGAAGGGGATGCTTGGCAGCCGCGTGCAGCCTGGTCACGCGAAGACCAGTGGGGTGGGATGGATTACAACCTGTCCCTGATTTGGGCGGCGCCGGACAGCGCATCCGACAGCCTCCTACACACCGTCAACACGGATCCCGACCCCTCGCTCGGCACGGATCGGCAAGAGCGCATTCACACCGATGCAAGCAGCCGGGTTTTGCATGCCCGTGCGCGGTTGCAATGGCGGGGCCAAGAGGGGGAACAGTTCACCCTCACGCCCATCCTGGGGTGGATTCCGTCGGAGAACACATCCTCCAGCCACATGCTGCCGGGGGCCACCGGGGGGGTGCCCTATGACCGCAGCGCCGCCAGCACGGACACGCAGGTGAACTTTGCGCGCCTCAACGCCACGTGGCGCCGGCCAGTGGGGCCAGGGCGGCTGGAGTGGCAAGGCAGCGTCGGGCGTTCGAGTGTTCGCAGCCGGACGCTGCGGCAGGAGTGGCTGGGCCGCAGCGTCACCGACTATGACGACGAGAGCCAGACCCAAGGCCGTTCCGCCCGGTTGCAGTGGAAATACAGCGTGCTCTTGGGTGAGGATCACAACTTGGTCAGCGGTTTGGAGTGGGAGCGTGAGCGTCGCACCGAGGAGCGCACCAGCTTGGAAAACGGCGTGCCCGCTTCGACCGACTTTGGAGCCAACTACCAAGCCCAGGTGAACCGCGTGGCCGGTTATGTGCAAGACGAATGGAGCCTCTCCCGGCAGTGGGCAGCACATGCGGGGCTGCGCGGTGAGTTGCTGCAAACCCGGGGAGACAGTGCCGACGGGATCACCCGCAATCGCAGTGAGGTGTGGTCGCCCATGCTGCACCTGTTGTGGAAGCCTGAGCCTCGCAGCCGTGACCAAGTGCGGTTGAGTCTGACGCGCAGTTATCGCTCACCTGATTTGGGTCAGCTCACGGGGGCGTCGTGGTCTTCCAAGGGCACCAACAGCCCGACCAACCCGGATCGCCGAGGCAATCCAGATTTGCGTCCGGAACTGGCCACGGGGCTGGATCTGGCTGTGGAGCATTACCTGCCGCAAGGGGGGATGCTGAGTGTGTCGCTGTTCGAGCGCCGCCTCAGTGATTACATCCGCACCCTGGTGACGGCAACGCCTCAGGCCGATGGCACGCTGCGCTACGTCTCGCAGCCGCTCAACCAAGGGCGAGCGACGACACGCGGCATCGAGATGGAGGCCAAGTTCAACCTGCGCAGCGTCTGGGCCAACGCCCCGGACACCGATTTGCGCTTCAACCTCAGCCTGTATCGCTCTCGGGTGGATGGTGTGGCAGGCCCCGATAACCGTTTGGACCAGCAAGCCGATGGCACGCTCAACATCGGGGTCGATCACAAAATCGGTTCGGTGATGTTGGGGGGCAATTACGGTTACACCCCCGGCTACACCACCCGTTTGAGCGACAACCAATGGGCGGTGCGCAATGACCGTCGTTCGCTCGATGTGTACGCCCAATGGCAAGTGCGGCCCGACATGCGTTGGCGCTTGTCGGCGTCCAACCTGCTGGCGCGTGACAGTGAATCCAGCAGCATCGTCGGCACTGAAACCGCCACGACGCTGGCCTCAACCGCCCCGCAGTGGCGTTTGCAACTGGAGTTCAAGCTTTGAACGTCAAGTGGCGTCGGAGGTCAGGCGCCAGCCGCGTTTGGCTGCCGCCACGACGGCTTGTGCGCGTGTTTTGACCCCCAGGCGCTCAAAAATGGCTTGAACATGGGTTTTGATGGTCGATTCAGACAAATCCAGCGCCCGGGCGATGAGTTTGTTCGATTTGCCTTCGATCAGCAGGCGCAGCACGTCCACCTGACGGTGGGTCAGCCCCAGCATGTCGTCCTCGGCGGGCTCGGGTGCTTGTGAAGGGGCTAGAGCGAGATCCGGTTGGAGGATCGCTGCCAGTGCGGCGTCCAGGGCTGAAAAGTCGGCCCGTTTCGGAATAAAACCCACCGCACCCGCCCGGGCGCAGTCTTGTGCAATGCTGGCGTGCTCCTCCGCTGACAGCACCACGACCTGGGCTGTGTGGGTGCAGTGGCACACCGCGCTGACCGTGGCCACCCCTCGACTGTCGGGCAGTTGCAGGTCCAGCAGCACCAAGTCGATGTCGGGTTCGGTGCGCAGGGCGTCTTGGGCTTCGGCCAAACTGGCGGCGAAACGCAAAGGCACGTCCGGACACCGTTGCGAAATCAGCATGGCCAGCGCATCGCGAATCAGGCCGTGATCATCGACCAACAGGCATTTCATGGGCCATTCTCCGCAGGTGCCTGCACATGGATCACATGAACACTGTCAGGCGTGTGAACACGCACGACGTGATTGGCCCGCACTTTGCGGCCTCGGCGTTGTTCCACCAAGCCGTCTACCTGCACCTGACCCCCCAGAATCATCTGCTTGGCTGCACCGCCGCTGAACGCCAGCGCGGTGGCTTTGAGCAGGGCATCCAGTGTGATGTGGTCGGTGCGTAACTCAAATGTCACGTTTTGTTGCATAGGGTGATTGTCGCTGGCCTGTTAGGCTGTGAGGTTGTGCCAGCAACGAGCCGGCGTTTTAATCTGTTGACATGTCTGCAATTCGCGTTTTGTACGGCTTCCACGCCGTGAGCACCCGCCTCAAGATGGCGCCCCAAACCCTGCTCGAAGTGCTTTTCGATCCCGCACGGCGAGACGCACGCATGCGCAGCTTCTTGGCCAAGGTTGAAGAAGCTGGTCGGCCCATGGTGGAGTGCGACGACGCTCGCTTGAGCAAACTCTCGGGCGGGCCGCGCCACCAAGGGGTGGTGGCGCGTGTGGCGCCGCTGCCAGCGCGGCATTCGCTGGACGAGATCATGGAAGAGGTCGAATCCGCCAAGCTGGACGCCCCTTTGGTGCTGGCGCTGGATGGCGTGACCGATCCGCACAACCTGGGTGCCTGCTTGCGTGTGGCCGACGGAGCCGGTGCCCAGGCGGTGGTGGCGCCGGTGGATCACGCGGCTGGCATCAATGCCACGGTGGCCAAGGTGGCTTCGGGGGCCGCCGAGTCGGTGCCTTATTTGATGGTGACGAACTTGGCGCGCAGCCTGAACGAGCTGAAAGAGCGTGGCATCCGCATCATCGGCACCAGCGACGATGCCGAGCAAACCCTCTACGACATCGATTTGAGTGGCCCTGTGGCGCTGGTGCTGGGCGCTGAAGGCCCGGGCATGCGTCCAGTGACCCGCAAAGCGTGTGACGAGCTGGTGCGCATCCCGATGGCGGGCGCGGTGGAAAGCCTGAACGTGTCGGTGGCGGCTGCGGTGTGTTTGTACGAAGCCCGCCGCCAGCGGCTGGCTAAACTGCCCGACTGATGTTGTTCCACTGACCGCAAGGACACTTGCCCATGCCTGTCATCGCCGTACACCACCCGCTGGTGCGCCACAAAGTTGGCTTGCTGCGCGAAGCGGACATTTCCACCAAGAAATTCCGCGAACTCACGGGCGAGCTGGCCCGCTTGCTGGCCTACGAGGCCACCGCCGACTTCCCGCTGGAAACCACCACCGTGCAGTGCTGGAGCGGCCCGGCCGAGGTGGAGCAAATTGCGGGCCGCAAGGTCACCGTGGTGCCCATCCTGCGCGCAGGGCTGGGCATGCTGGATGGGGTGTTGGACATGATCCCCAATGCCAAAGTCAGCGTGGTCGGCTTGGCGCGTAACCATGACACGTTGCAGCCCGAGCCCTACTTCGAAAAGTTTGTCGGCCATTTGACCGAGCGCACGGCCCTCATCATCGATCCGATGCTGGCCACTGGCGGTTCGATGATCGCCACCGTCGACATGCTCAAGCGCCAAGGTTGTCGGGACATTCGCGCTTTGGTGTTGGTGGCTGCGCCCGAGGGCATCGCCGCGCTGGACGCAGCGCACCCCGACGTGCGCTGCTGGACGGCGGCCATTGACAGCCACCTGAATGAAGTCGGCTACATCATTCCTGGCCTGGGTGATGCGGGCGACAAAATTTTCGGCACCAAGGACGACAACACCAAATGAAGCTCATCCCTCCCACCGGGCCGCTGATTCGTTGGGGCGCGATCGCCGCCTTGCTGGCGCTGGCAGTCGGCTGCACGCAAGAGCAGCAAAACCAGATCCGCCGGGACATCCAAAACTGGACGGGCACCGACGGCGTGTTGGAGGTCTACTCGGGCGACCGGGTGATCAAGCGGTTTCTCAAAATCGACAAACTTTCCACCGCGCTGGGCACCGATGACAAGCGTCCCCGCAGCTACCGCTACGGCTACGGGGTGCTGGACGACAACCTCAACGGCCAAATCGACGCCGGTGAGAAACGGGTGTACTTCGAAATCGGGGACTACACCCATTACGTTTTCTACGAGAACCCGAACTGAGCGTCGGGAACCCGCAAGCGCGTAGGGTCAGCGCAAGATCTTGAACGCGTCGGGGTTGATGACGTTGGTGGGGGTGCCGCGCAGGTAGTTCAACGCATTGTCGATGGCGGCGTTGAAGTACAGCTCGTAGTGATCCAGCTCGACGTAGCCGAGGTGGGGCGTACACACCGCATTTTCCAACCGCAGCAGCGGGTGGCCCTGCAAAATCGGCTCTGATTCGAACACGTCCACAGCCGCCATGCCGGGCCGTTCCCGATTCAGGGCGGACACCAGCGCCGACTCTTCCACCAACTCCGCCCGTGAGGTGTTGACGAACAAGGCGGTGGGTTTCATGCGGTTCAAGTCCGCCAGCGTCACCAAATGGCGGGTGCGATCGCCCAGGCGCAAATGCACCGACAACACGTCGCTGTGTTCGAACAAGTCTTCGCGGCTGTCGAAAACACGGCCAAGCCATCGGCCCGGGCCCGATCACGGCCTTCTTGGCTGGCCCAGATGCGCACATCCATGCCAAATGCCTTGCCATAACCGGCCACGATTTTGCCGACCTTGCCGTAGCCCCAGATTCCCAGCATCTTGCCGCTGAGTCGCGAGCCCAGCCCAAAGTTGGGTGGCATGGAGCCCGCCTTCAAGCCAGACTGTTGCCAGGCGCCGTGCTTGAGGTTGTTGATGTACTGAGGCAGCCGGCGCATGGCGGCCATGATCAGCGCCCACGTCAGTTCAGCAGGGGCTTGCGGGGACGACACGCCCTCGGCCACAGCGATGCCCAGGCGGGTGCAGGTGTCCACGTCGATGTGGGGGCCCACCCGTCCGGTTTGGGCGATGAGGCGCAGGCGTGGCAGTTTCTCCAAGAGTTGGCGGTTGAACAGGGTGCGCTCGCGGATCGGGATGATGATTTCCGCATCGCGCAGGCGCACGGCCAGCTGGCCCAGCCCTTTGACCGTGTTGGTGAAGACCTTGAAGTTTTGGCCTTCGAGCTTGGCTGCACAGGGCAGCTTGCGCACGGCGTCTTGGTAGTCGTCGAGGATGATGATGTTCACGGGGCGAGATTGTGCCCTGAGGCCAGGGCCTTGGCGTGATCACAAACAGAGGTCACCCGGCATTCACCGCAGCGCGGCTTGCGTGCTTGGCACACATAGCGGCCATGCAGGATGAGCCAATGGTGGGCATCCACCCGGTAGGCGGGGGGCACACGGCGCAGGAGTTGCCGCTCCACATCGAGCGGCGTTTTGCCGGGCGCCAGGCCGGTGCGGTTGCCGAGGCGGAAAATGTGGGTGTCCACCGCCATCGTCGGTTCGCCAAATGCCACGTTGAGCACCACGTTGGCGGTTTTACGCCCGACGCCTGGCAAGGCTTCCAGGGCGTCGCGGCTGCGGGGCACGTTACCGCCGTGTCGTTCGATCAACAGGCGACACGTTTCCAGCAAATGTTTGGCCTTGGTGCGGTACAGACCGATGGTCCGAATGTGTACTTCCACGCCCTCAATGCCCAAAGCCAACATGCGCTGCGGCGTGGGGGCGATGGCAAACAATGTGCGCGTGGCTTTGTTCACACTCACATCCGTCGCCTGGGCGGACAGCAGCACCGCAGCCAGCAACTCGAACACGCTGCTGAAGTTCAGCTCGGTTTGGGGATGCGGATTGGCAGCGCGCAGCGTGGCGAAAAACGCTTCGACTTCAGCCGGGCTCATGCCGATGACCCGTCGCTGGAGGACGGGGCGCCGGTGATGGCTTCCTTGCGAGCCCGGGCGCGGGCCAGCGCGGCTTCAATCACAGCACGCTTCTTCTCGATCACGGCCGGGTCGGTGTGCAGGGTGTGGTTTTCCAGATCGGCCAGTTTGTGGGCGGCTTTGGCGGCCAGGCGCTCGTCGTTCTCGCGCTGTTCGCGTTCGACGCGCATCTGGCGGAAGGCATAACGCTGGCGGGCCGCATCGGCCTGGGCGGTGCTCCAAGCGTCCCAGCCGGTGCGCGTGTCGGTGACAGGCTCCATGCGGATGCAGTCCACCGGGCAAGCGGGCACACACAGCTCGCAGCCGGTGCAATCCGCTTCCATGACGGTGTGCATGCGCTTGGTGGCACCGACGATGCAATCCACCGGGCAGGCTTTCATGCACAACGTGCAGCCGATACACCAGTTTTCGTCGATGACGGCCACGGCGCGGGGTTTCTCTTCCCCATGCGTCGGGTTCAGCGGGATGACCGGCCGGCCCGTTAAGGCCGCCAACCGCTCGACACCCACTTGGCCGCCGGGCGGACACTGGTTGATGTCCGCTTGCCCATCGGCGATGGCCTGGGCGTAGCGGTGGCAATCGGGGTAGCCGCAGCGGGTGCACTGCGTCTGGGGCAACGCCGCATCGAGGCGGGCGGCCAGCGAAAGATCGAGGGGGGAAGTCGGGGCGCTCACGCGCGCCATTATCCCCGGCTCGACCGGGGCGCTCAGGCTTGCGGCTGCGCGGGCTGGTTGTGTTGCTTGATGAAGTCGCGGATCTGCGGATACACCTTTTCCCGCCAGCGCCGGCCCGAGAAGATGCCGTAATGGCCTGCGCCTTCCACGTCGTAGTGGAACTTGCGGTCTTCGGGGATTTGGGCGCACAAATCGTGCGCGGCGCGGGTCTGGCCGGTGCCAGAAATGTCGTCCAGCTCGCCTTCGACCGTCAGCAGGGCGGTGGTCTTGATGTCGGCGGGGTTAACGAGGGTGCCGTTGAAATCCCAGGTGCCGCTGGGCAGCGAGAAGTCTTGGAACACCGCTTTGATGGTTTCCAGGTAGTAATCCGCCGGCATGTCCAGCACGGCGTTGTACTCGTCGTAGAACTGGCGGTGGGCTTCGGCGCTGTCGTCGTCGCCCCGGATCAGATCCAGGAAATAGTCATAGTGCGAATTGACGTGGCGATCTGGGTTCATGGCCACGAAGCCCGTGTGCTGCATGAAGCCCGGATAAACGCGCCGGCCCGCACCCGGGAAGTTCGGCGGCACACGGTAAATGACGTTGTTCTCGAACCACGAGTGGCTCTTGTTCATCGCCAGATCGTTCACGGCGGTGGGGGTGCGGCGGGCATCGATCGGGCCGCCCATCATCGTCATGGTGCGGGGGGTGAATTCGCCATGGGTGGCCATCACCGAAATGGCGGCCAGCACCGGCACGGTGGGTTGGCACACCGAAATGGTGTTCACTTCCGGGCCAATGTGGCGGATGAACTCCTGCACATAAGCGACGTAGTCATTCAGGTGGAAAGGGCCGACTTCTTCGGGCACGTTGCGTGCGTCCGTCCAGTCCGTGATGAACACCTTGTGGTCTTGCAGCAGGCTGCGCACGGTGTCCCGCAGCAGGGTCGAGTGGTTGACCCGACAGGGGCGCCACCAGCAACACCACGGGGTGGTTTTTCATGTCGGCCAGGGCCACGGGGTTGTCCGTGAAGCGCTTGAAGCGGATCAGGCGGCAAAACGGCTTTTCGAGGACGACCTGCTCCTGCACGGCCACATCCACCCCATCGACCTTGACGGATTTGATACCGAACTCGGGCTTCTCATACTCCTTGGCCAAACGGTGCATCAGGTCCAAGCCAGCCGAGATGCGCTGCGCCAACGGGGTGTGGGTGAACGGCGACAACGGGTGGCTGTAAAGCTTGGCGGAGGCGCTGGCGAACTCGGAGAACGGTGCCATCAAGGCGCGTTGGGTTTCGTACAGCTGGTACAGCATGGGTCTGGGACTCCTGTGGACATGCTTGAGTCAAGTCAAGATCAGCGCCACCGGGCACAGCAGCACTGATGTGGTGCCTATTATTGTGCAGCGCAGCAAAAAAATGCGCTGGTGAATTCACTATTCACGCTAACCCCAGGTGTGCGACGTGGCTGGAGTCGGTGCTCAGGCATGAAAAAAGGCCCCGAAGGGCCTGGATGTCATGCCTTGATGCAGCGTTGGGCGCTGCTTCAAGCAGGGTTACATCACCTTGGCGATGGCGTCGGCCACGTAGCCGAGGTTCTTCTCGTTCAGCGCAGCCACGCAGATGCGGCCCGAATCGACACCATAGACGCCAAACTCACCGCGCAGGCGTTCCATTTGCGGCTTGGTCAGGCCGGAGTAGCTGAACATGCCGCGCTGGGTGGTGATGAAGTCGATGTCGGCGGTGACGCCAGCGGCCTTCAGCTTTTCCACCAGCGCGCCGCGCATGGCCTTGATGCGGTTGCGCATGCCGGCCAGCTCTTCTTCCCACTGGGCGCGCAGGGCCGGGGTGTTCAGCACCGTGGCCACCACTTGGGCGCCGTGGGTCGGCGGGTTGGAGTAGTTGGTGCGGATGACGATCTTCAGTTGCGACAGCACACGCGCCGTTTCTTCCTTGCTTTCGCACACCACGCTCAGTGCGCCGACGCGCTCGCCGTAGAGCGAGAAGCTCTTGGAGAACGAGGTCGAAACGAAGAAGTCCAGGCCAGCGGCCACGAACTGGCCGATCACGGCGCCGTCTTCGGCGATGCCGTCACCAAAGCCTTGGTAAGCCATGTCGAGGAAGGCCACCAGGCCGCGTGCCTTCACGGCGGCGATCACTTGTTCCCACTGGGCCGAGGTGATGTCGTAGCCGGTCGGGTTGTGGCAGCAGGCGTGCAGCACGATGATGGTGCCGGCTTCGGCTGCGTTCAGGCAAGCCAGCATGGCGTCGAAGTTCACGCCCTTCTTGTCGGCATCGTAGTAGGGGTAGGTGCCCACGGTGAAGCCGGCGTTGGTGAACAGCGCACGGTGGTTTTCCCACGACGGGTCGGAGATCAGCACCGTGGCGTTCGGGTTGACGCGCTTCAGGAAGTCCGCACCGACCTTCAGGCCGCCGGTGCCGCCCAGGGCTTGCACGGTGGCCACACGGCCTGCCGCCAGGATGGCGCTGTCGGCGCCGAACACCAGGCCTTGCACGGCCTTGTCGTAGGCAGCGAAACCGTCGATGGGCAGGTAGCCACGGGTGCGCGCTGCGGCCAGCAGTTGTTCTTCAGCGGCTTTCACGCAGGCCAGCAGCGGCAGCTTGCCGTTTTCATCGGTGTAGACGCCCACGCCCAGGTTGACCTTGGCGGGGTTGGTGTCGGCGTTGAACTGTTCGTTGAGCCCGAGGATCGGGTCGCGCGGGGCCATTTCGACGGCGGCAAAAAGGGTCATGGTGCTTGCAGTCAGAGTTGAGTGGAGCGGGAAATTGAACCGAGAATTGTAAGCACCCACCTTTGAGGGAAAACCCTATGTCAGAGAGCGCAGACGTGCCAAATCAGCCAAACGGGGCCTTTGTTTCGTTTCCGGGTTCCCCGTTTCAGCTTTTTCAGCCGTATCCGCCGGGCGGGGATCAGCCGGCGGCCATCGACGCCCTGGTGCAAGGCGTGAACGACGGCCTGGCGTGGCAAACGCTGCTGGGGGTCACCGGTTCGGGCAAAACTTTCACCATGGCCAACGTCATTGCGCGCTTGGGGCGACCGGCCATCGTGTTTGCGCACAACAAAACGCTGGCGGCGCAGCTTTACAGCGAGTTCCGCGAGTTTTTCCCCAAGAACGCCGTCGAATACTTCGTCAGTTATTACGACTACTACCAGCCCGAAGCCTACGTGCCGCAGCGCGACTTGTTCATCGAGAAGGATTCGGCGATCAATGAGCACATCGAGCAAATGCGGCTGTCGGCGACGAAAAGCGTGCTGGAGCGGCGCGACACCATCGTTGTGGCCTCCGTGAGTGCGATCTACGGCATCGGCAAGCCGGAGGATTACACGCAGATGCGGCTCATCGTGCGCGTGGGGGATCGCCTCGGGCAGCGTGAGCTGATCGCGCACCTGATCCGCATGCAGTACGAGCGCAACGATGTGGACTTTGCACGCGGCACCTTCCGCGTGCGCGGCGACACCATCGATGTGTTCCCAGCCGAACACTCCGAGCTGGCACTGCGCATCGAGTTGTTCGACGATGAGTTGGAATCGCTGGCGCTGCTCGATCCGCTCACGGGGCGGGTGCAGCAGAAGATTCCGCGTTTTGTCATTTATCCGGCCAGCCATTACGTCACCCCACGCGAAGTGGTGTTGGCGGCGATGGAGGGCATCAAGGCCGAATTGCGCGAGCGCGTGGCGTTGTTCATGCGCGAAGGCAAGCTGGTGGAAGCGCAGCGCATCGAACAGCGCACGCGCTTTGACCTGGAGATGCTGCAAGAAGTCGGGCATTGCAAGGGGATTGAGAACTACACACGCCACCTCTCCGGCGCCCAACCGGGCGAGCCGCCGCCGACGATGGTGGACTACATGCCGTCCGACGCCCTCATGTTCATCGACGAAAGCCATGTGACGATTGGCCAGTTCGGCGGCATGTACAACGGCGACCGGGCGCGCAAAACCACGCTGGTGGAATACGGTTTCCGCTTGCCCAGCGCGTTGGACAACCGCCCGCTCAAGTTCGCTGAGTTTGAGCAGCGCATGCGCCAGTGCGTGTTTGTGTCCGCCACGCCGGCAGACTACGAGAACGGCCACGCGGGCCAAGTCGTGGAGCAAGTCGTGCGGCCCACGGGGTTGGTCGATCCGGTGGTGGAGGTGCGCCCGGCCCTCCATCAAGTCGATGATGTGTTGCAGGAAATTCGCCACACCGTGCTGAACGGCGAGCGCGTGCTCATCACCACGCTGACCAAGCGCATGGCCGAGCAGCTCACCGACTATCTGACGGAAAACGGCGTGCGCGTGCGCTACCTGCATTCGGACATCGACACGGTCGAGCGCGTCGAAATCATCCGCGATCTGCGGTTGGGCACCTTCGACGTGCTGGTGGGCATCAACCTGTTGCGCGAGGGGCTGGACATCCCCGAAGTCAGCTTGGTGGCCATTCTGGATGCGGACAAAGAAGGATTTTTGCGCTCCGAACGCAGCCTGATTCAGACGATTGGCCGGGCGGCGCGCAACGTGAATGGCCGTGCGGTGCTGTATGCCGACAAGATCACCGATTCGATGCGCCGTGCCATCAGCGAAACCGAGCGCCGCCGTGCCAAGCAGATGGCGTTCAATGCCGAGCATGGGATCGTGCCGCGTGGCATCGTCAAGCACGTCAAGGAGCTGATCGACGGCGTGGTGGCGGACAAAAACGCCAAGGACGACGCCCGTTCAGCGCAACACGCCGCCCAAGCGGTGCCCATCGAAGCCCTGAGCGAGAAGGACTTGGGCAAGCGCATCAAACAACTCGAAAAGCAGATGCTGGAGCACGCCAAAAACTTGGAGTTCGAACAAGCGGCGCGTGTGCGCGACCAACTGGCGTTGCTGCGCGAGCAAGCCTTCGGCGCGGCAGGGCACGACCGCAGGCTGTGAAAGGAGCGTCACCATGATTCGTGTGTTGTTCGTCTGCACCGGCAACATTTGCCGCTCACCCACGGCCGAAGGGGTGATGCGCGCTTTGGTGCAACAGGCTGGTTTGGCCGACGCCTACGAGATCGACTCGGCGGGCACCGAGGGCTGGCACGCGGGGGAAGCGCCGGATCGCCGTTCGCAAGCCCACGCACGGCGCCGGGGCTACGACTTGAGCCGGCTGCGCGCCCGGCGTGTCGAAGCCGCTGACTTTGCCCGTTTCGATTGGGTGCTGGCGCTGGATGCGGGCCACTTGGCCAGACTTCAACAGCGTTGTCCAGCACCGTTGCGGGGGCGTTTGCACCTGTTGATGGACATGGCCGACGGCCCACGCGGTCGCGAGGTGCCCGATCCATACTACGGTGGCCCGGACGGTTTCGAAACCGTGCTGGATTGCGTGGAGGACGGCTGCCGTGCGTTGTTACAACGCACCCGTCCGCGCTGACGGCGGGCGGCCCGCCGGGCCAATGGTTGACGGTTTCGCTCAAGCTGGCGACGTTCTTGCTTAACTCTGCCAGCGGGCCACCTGGGCGACATCCACGGAACCTTTTGTCGATCAAACTCGACTAAAAGACTCGGTTTCATCTATAATCGAGCGAAACACTCGGAATCAGTCGAGGGTTGGCCCTGATGCAGGGCTGGCGCCGATGTGATGAGGCCGGGATGTTGTATCCCAAGAGGGTTGCCGGCATTTCGCCATCCGAGCTGACAGGAGAGTTCCATGCGTTTGACCACCAAAGGCCGTTTCGCCGTGACGGCGATGATCGATCTGGCCCTGCGTTCCCACAACGGGCCGGTGGCCCTGGCGGCGATCAGCCAACGCCAACAGATCTCCTTGTCGTATCTCGAACAATTGTTCGGCAAGCTGCGTCGCCACGAACTGGTGGAAAGCACACGCGGCCCTGGCGGCGGCTATTCGCTGGGCCGCAAAGCCGAAGATATCAGCGTGGCGGACATCATCGTGGCCGTCGATGAACCCATCGACGCCACCGGCTGCGGCGGCAAGGAAAACTGCATGGGCCATGACATTGGTCGTTGCATGACCCACGAGCTGTGGGCCAACCTCAACGCCAAGATGATCGAGTACCTCGATTCGATCACCCTGCGCAAGCTGGTGGACGATCAACTGGCCAAGGGCGTTTCCATCGAAGAAGCGCCGGTCAAGCGTGCCATTTCGGCCACGCCGGTGGTCAAGCCGATCAAGGTGACGGCGCCGAATTCGGTGTTTGCGTTGGGGGGCAGCGCGTTTTCGCTCTCCAAGTGACGGGCTGATTCGCCACCGCTGCGCCTCGGTTTTCTTTCGTCGCGTCTGACCCCGCAGTGGCGGCGTGGGCGGCGCGTTTCCGACACATCCGCTCTTTCATCATGGACATGACCCCGCATTTCCCCATCTACATGGACTATGGCGCTACCACCCCGGTCGATCCGCGTGTAGTGGATGCGATGGTGCCTTGGCTGCGTGAACACTTCGGCAACCCCGCCAGCCGCAGCCACGCCTGGGGCTGGGAAGCGGAAGAGGCGGTGGAAAAAGCGCGTGTGCAAGTGGCCGAGCTGATCGGCGCTGATCCGCGTGAAATCGTCTGGACGTCGGGTGCCACCGAATCGAACAACCTGGCGATCAAAGGTGCAGCCAACTTCTACGCTGGCACCAAGGGTAAACACATCATCACCGTGAAAACCGAGCACAAAGCGGTGCTGGACACGGTGCGCGAGCTGGAGCGCCAAGGCTTCGAGGCCACCTACCTCGACGTGCAACCCGATGGCCTGCTGGACTTGGAAGCCTTCAAGGCCGCCATTCGCCCAGACACGGTGCTGGCCTCGGTGATGATGGTGAACAACGAAATCGGCGTCATCCAGGATGTGGTGGCGCTGGGTAACCTTTGCCGCGAGAAGGGCGTGATCTTCCACGTCGATGCCGCACAGGCCACCGGCAAGGTGGACATCGACCTGAAAAAGTTGCCCATCGACTTGATGAGCCTGGCCTCGCACAAGACCTACGGCCCCAAGGGCATCGGGGCCTTGTATGTGCGCCGCAAGCCGCGCATCCGCATCGAGCCGCAAATGCACGGCGGTGGGCATGAGCGCGGCATGCGTTCGGGCACGCTGCCGACGCACCAAATCGTGGGCATGGGCGAAGCCTTCCGCATCGCCAAGGAAGAGATGGCGGCTGAGCATGGGCGCATCCAAGCGCTGCACGACCGGCTGGTGAAAGGCTTGTCCGAAATCGAGCAAACCTTCATCAACGGCGATCTGACGCGCCGCGTGCCGCACAACCTCAACATCTCGTTCAACTTCGTGGAAGGCGAGTCGCTCATCATGGGGGTGAAGGGGTTGGCGGTGTCGTCCGGGTCGGCGTGTACGTCGGCCAGCTTGGAGCCGAGTTATGTGCTGCGTGCGCTGGGCCGCTCGGATGAGCTGGCGCACTCCAGTTTGCGCATCACCATTGGCCGCTTCACCACCGAGGACGACATCGATTACGCCGTGACGACGCTCAAAGAGCGCGTCGCCAAGCTGCGCGAGCTGTCGCCCCTGTGGGACATGTACAAGGACGGCATCGACCTCAGCACGATTCAATGGTCGGCCCACTGAGCAGGAGAACACCATGGCATACAGCGACAAGGTCATCGACCACTACGAAAACCCGCGCAACGTTGGCGCGTTCGACAAGTCCGACGACTCGGTGGGCACCGGCATGGTTGGTGCCCCGGCTTGCGGCGATGTGATGAAGCTGCAAATCAAGGTCAACCCGGAAACCGGGATGATCGAAGATGCCCGCTTCAAGACCTACGGTTGTGGCTCAGCGATTGCGTCCAGCTCGCTGGTGACGGAGTGGGTGAAGGGCAAGACGTTGGATCAAGCCCTGGAGATCAAGAACACCGACATCGCCGAAGAGCTGGCGCTGCCGCCGGTGAAGATTCACTGCTCGATCTTGGCTGAAGACGCCATCAAGGCCGCAGTGGACGATTACAAGTCCCGCCACGCCAGCGAGGCGGTTGCAGCGGAAAAGGCGAACTGAGATGGCCGTCACGCTGACTGAAGCGGCGGCACGCCACGTCACCCGCTACCTTTCGCGCCGGGGCAAGGGCGTGGGCGTGCGTTTGGGCGTCAAGACCACGGGCTGTTCGGGCTTGGCCTACAAGCTGGAATACGCCGATGAGATTGCAGAAGAAGACATCATCTTCGAGGGTCATGGCGTCAAGATCTTGATCGACCCGAAAAGCTTGCCTTACCTGGACGGCACCGAGCTGGACTTCGTGCGCGAAGGCCTGAACGAAGGTTTCAAGTTCTACAACCCGCGTGAGAAGGATCGCTGCGGTTGTGGGGAATCCTTCCGCGTGTGATGGCTGAGGCGTTGTTGGCCGTGATTTCGATTCGCCCTGAACGCGCCGATCACCCGCAAGTCGGCCCGCTGCTGGAGGCGCTGGACGCCTACCTCGCCAGCCTCTATGCGCCCGAAGACAACCACATCCTCGATGTGGCGGCGCTGCTGCAACCCGACATCGATTTTTTGGTGGCCGTGCAAGGGCAGGGCGCCCACGAGCGGCTGGTGGGCTGCGGCGCCACCCGCCGCATGCCGGGCGAACCGGCAACGAACGGCCAGCCTTACGGCGAGATCAAGCGCATGTTCGTCCACCCGACGCTGCGCGGCCAGCGCATCGCCGAGCGGCTGTTGGCGACGCTGGAAGCGCGTCTGCTTGAAGACGGCCTGAGCCTTGCAACCCTGGAAACCGGGCGTGACCAAACCGAAGCCGTTCGTCTGTATGAGCGCTGCGGTTATGTGCGCCGGGCACCGTTTGCGGGCTATCCCGACAACGGTTTGTCGGTCTTCTACGAAAAACGCTTGGCATGAACCTCCAGGACGACGATTTCACCCTCTTCGGCTTGCCGCCACAGTTCGCGCTGGATCGCGCCCAATTGGATGAGCGCTGGCGCACCCTGCAAGCCCAGGTTCACCCGGACAAGTTTGCCGCCGACGGCGCCGCCGCGCAGCGTGTGGCGATGCAATGGGCCGTGCGCGTGAACGAGGCTTACCGCCGCTTGAAAACCCCGCTGGAGCGCGCCAGCTACCTGTGCGAGCTGCGTGGTGCGGCCATCGGCGCGGAGAACAACACCGCCATGCCGGCGGCGTTTCTCATGCAACAAATGGAATGGCGCGAGGCGCTGGACGAAGCGCACGGTGTGGACGCCATCGAACGCTTGGACGACACCGTCGCGGCATTCGAAAAAAAGCTGCTGGCCGAGGTGGCCACGCTGCTGGATGAGCGCCACGACGCCCCCGCCGCTGCCCAACAGGTGCGCGCTTTGATGTTTGTGCAGCGCTTCCGCGCCGATATTTCTCGGCGGCTTGAAGCCCTGGATCCCTGACGGGATCTCTGACGTTTTTCCCCTTCCCCGAATGGCACTGCTCCAAATCTCTGAACCTGGCCAAGCGCCGGATCCGCACCAGCGTCGCATTGCCGTGGGCATCGACCTGGGCACCACGAACTCGCTCGTGGCCTCGCTGCGCCACGGCGTGGCCGAGTGCCTGCCCGATGCCCAAGGGCGGCTGATGCTGCCCTCGGTGGTGCGGTATTTGGAGGGCGGCGGGCGCCAGATCGGCTGGGACGCGCAAGCCGCGCAGGCGCAAGACTCGGAAAACACGCTGGTGTCGGTGAAGCGCTTCATGGGGCGCGGCCTGTCGGACATCGTCGGGCGTGACAAGCTGCCTTACCACTTCGTCGATCAACCCGGCATGGTGGGTTTGCAGACGCGCTTGGGGGTGAAGTCTCCGGTCGAGGTGTCGGCGGAGATTTTGGCGACGCTGCGTTACCGCGCCGAAGACACCTTCAATGATGATTTGTATGGCGCCGTCATCACCGTGCCGGCGTATTTTGACGACGCCCAGCGTCAAGCCACCAAGGACGCGGCGCAACTGGCCGGCCTGAACGTGCTGCGCCTCATCAACGAACCCACCGCCGCCGCCGTGGCCTACGGCCTGGACAACGGCAGCGAAGGGCTGTATGCGGTGTACGACCTGGGCGGCGGCACGTTTGACATCTCGCTGCTGCGCCTCTCGCGGGGGGTGTTCGAGGTGGTGGCCACGGGCGGCGATGCGGCCTTGGGCGGTGACGATTTCGATCACGCCCTGGCCGATTGGGCCGCCGCACAAGCCGGCGTGACGCCGCACACCGCTCAAGACAAACGCACCCTGCTGGTGGCCGCCCGTGCCGCCAAAGAGGCGCTGACTGGCGCCGAAACCACCGCGCTGAACGCGGCGCTTTCCACCGGCACCGTGGCCGTGACGGTGAGCCGCACGCAGTTCGACGCGCTGACGCGCCCGCTGCTCGACCGCACCCTGAGCGCCGTGCGCAAGGTGCTGCGCGACGCCAAAGTGACGCGCGACGAGGTGCAAGGCGTGGTGATGGTGGGCGGCTCCACGCGAATGCCGGCGGTGCGCTTGGCGGTGGGTGAGTTTTTTGGCCGCGAGCCGCTGACCAACGTCAACCCGGATGAAGTGGTGGCGATTGGTGCGGCCATCCAAGCCAACGCCCTGGCCGGCAACGCCCAGGATGGCGAGTTGCTGTTGCTGGACGTGATTCCGCTCTCGCTCGGCCTGGAAATGATGGGCGGGCTGGTGGAGCGAGTGATCGAGCGCAACACCACCCTGCCGGTGGCCAAGGCGCAGGACTTCACCACCTTCAAGGATGGGCAAACCGCGCTGGCCATCCACGTCGTGCAAGGCGAGCGCGAGTTGGTGGGCGATTGCCGCAGCCTGGCGCGTTTCACCCTGCGCGGCATTCCGCCGATGGCGGCGGGCGCGGCGCGCATCCGCGTCACCTTCCAAGTGGATGCGGACGGGCTGTTGAACGTCTTCGCCAAGGAACAAATTTCGGGCGTCGAAGCTTCGGTGCAAGTCAAGCCGAGTTACGGCCTGGCCGACGACGAGATCGCCCGCATGTTGAAAGACGGTTTTGCCAGCGCCGAGGCCGACATGCAGGCCCGCGCCTTGCGCGAAGCCCGTGTCGAAGCCGAGCGCATGACGCTGGCCACCCGCGCCGCCCTGGCCGCCGATGGCGACTTGCTGGACGAGGACGAACGCGCCGCCATCGACACCCTGTTGCGTGACTTGGCGCAAACCGCGCAAGGCGACTCGCCCGACGCCATCACCGCCAGCGTGGAAACGCTGGCCAAAGGCACCGAAGCCTTTGCTGCGGCGCGCATGAACAAGAGCATCCAGGCGGCCCTGACGGGGCGCAGCCTGGCGTCGATCTGACCCGATTCACCGAAAGTGCCACGATGCCCGTCATCAAAATCCTGCCCCACGTTGAGCTGTGCCCGCACGGTGACGAGATCGAAGCGCCCGCTGGCACCTCGATTTGCGAAGCCTTGGTGGAAAACGGCATCGCCCTCGAACACGCTTGTGAAATGAGCTGCGCTTGCACCACCTGCCATGTGGTGGTGAAGCAAGGCTTTGATTCGCTGGGTGAAACCGACGAAATCGAGGACGACATGCTCGACAAAGCCTGGGGCCTGACGCCGACCTCGCGCCTCGCCTGCCAAGCCATTCTGAGCGATGACGATGTGGTGATCGAGATCCCGCGCTACACCATCAACCACGCCCGCGAGCGGCACTGAACCGGCGGTGGCAGCATGAATGTTCTGGCGTTCGAATCCTCGTGTGACGAAACCGGCGTGGCTTTGGTGAGCTACGCGGGCCACGCGCGTCCGCAACTGCTGGCGCATGCGCTGCACAGCCAGATCAAGATGCACGAGGCTTACGGCGGCGTGGTGCCCGAGCTGGCCTCGCGGGATCATGTGCGCCGCGTGCTGCCCTTGACGCGCCAAGTGCTGGCCGACGCCCAACTCAGCTTGGACGCGGTGGACGTGGTGGCCTTCACCCAAGGGCCGGGGCTGGCGGGGGCGTTGCTGGTGGGTGCGGGCGTGGCCTGTGCGCTGGCCGCTGCGCTGGGCAAACCGACGCTGGGCGTGCATCACCTCGAAGGGCACTTGCTGTCGCCGTTTTTGTCCGCCGATCCGCCGGAGTTTCCTTTTGTGGCGCTGTTGGTGTCCGGCGGACACACGCAGTTGATGCGTGTGGATGGCGTCGGGCGCTACGAGTTGCTCGGCGAAACCATCGACGATGCGGCGGGCGAAGCCTTCGACAAATCCGCCAAGCTGCTGGGGCTGGGTTACCCCGGTGGGCCGGCGCTCTCCCAACTCGCGCAGCAAGGCAACCCGCAGGCGTTTGACTTGCCCCGGCCATTGCTGCATCAGCCCAACCTCGATTTTTCGTTCGCCGGGCTGAAAACGGCGGTGCTCACCACCCTGAAGCGCCTCGGCCCCGACGTGACGGACGCTCAGCGCGCCGACGTGGCGGCCAGCACCCAAGCCGCCATCGTCGAGGTGCTGGTGAAGAAGTCCCTCAAGGCGCTGAAGGCCACGGGGCTCAAGCGCCTGGTGATCGCCGGCGGCGTGGGCGCCAACGCCGGGTTGCGCGCTCAGTTGAATGAAGCGGCGCAGCGCCACCGCTTCCGCGTTCACTACCCTGAACTGCACTTGTGTACCGACAACGGCGCCATGATCGCCCTGGCCGCCGCGATGCGTTTGCAAGCCGGCTTGGCCCACGCCGGCACCGATTACCGCTTTGATGTGCGCCCCCGCTGGGCGCTGGACGCTGCCTGACGAGGAATGCCCCCCATGATGTCCCCGACTTCTTTGCCTACCCGGCGTCAATGGGTTCAACAGATCGCGGGCGCGGTGGGGCTGCTGGCGGGGATGTCCGCTGCGGTGGCGGCTGCACCCGCTGAGCCGATTCGGTTGGCGCTGATTGAGGGGCTGTCCGGCCCGTTCGGCAATGCGGGGGAGGCGGTGTTTCGCAACCTCCAATTTACGGTGGAGCGTGTGAACGCACGCGGCGGTGTGAAGCTGCCCGGTGGCGCCCGTCCGCTGGCGTTGCTGCGCCTCGATAGCAAGGGCAACACCGAGGAGGCGTTGAGCCTGCTGCGCAGTGCCATCGACCAAGGTGCCCGTTTCATTCTGCAAGGCAACAGTTCGGCCACAGCCGCCGCCCTCATCGACGCGCTGAACAAACACAACGAGCGCGAGCCGCAGCGCAGGGTGTTGTTCCTCAACTATTCAGCCGTCGATCCGAGTTTGACGAACGAGCGGTGCAGCTTTTGGCACTTCCGCTTCGATGCCCACGCGGACATGCGCCTGAACGCCCTGACCGACGTGATGCGTGCCGATACGCGCCTGAAAAAAGCCTACCTCATCGGCCAAGATTACAGCTTTGGCCAGCAGGTGGTGCGCCGGGCCCGCGAGATGATCGCCGCCAAGCGGCCAGACATTGAGATCGTTGGTGAGGAGCTGCACCCGATGGGCCGGGTGAAGGACTTCCTGCCCTATGCCACCAAAATCCGCGCCAGCGGCGCCCAAGCGGTGGTGACGGGCAACTGGGGCAACGACTTGACACTGTTGGTCAAGGCGGTGCGAGACCTGGGGTTGAACGTCAAGTTCTACACCTTTTACGGCAATGCACTGGGCGTGCCAGCGACCTTGGGGGATGCCGGCGTGGGCACGGTGCTGGCCGTGTCCGAGTGGCACTTCAATGTGGGCGATGCCGGCTCGGACGCCATGGTCGGTGCGTTTCGCCGCCGCTTTCCCAATCCGCAGGAGGACTACCTGCACGCTCGGATGCAGCTCATGGTCGAGATGGCCGTGGCCGCGATGGAAAAAGCCCGCTCAACCGAGGCCGTACCGGTGGCCCGGGCGCTGGAGGGCCTGTCGTTCCAAGGGGCGGCGGTCGGTGTGCCACACAGTGGTCTGATGCGTGCGGAGGATCATCAGTTGATCCAGCCGTTGTACGTCAGCGGCATGGATCGGGCGGGGGCAGGGGGGCCGAAGTGGGATGTCGAAGGCTCCGGCTATGGTTTCCGCACGGTGCGGCGCTTCGATGGCCCTCTCACTGCCTTGCCCAGCCGCTGTACGATGACCCGACCCTGAACGGGCCACCGAGCTATAATCGACAGCTTTTGCGAAACCGGCTGCGGTCGGAACGCAAAAAAACACAGCACGACGCGGGTCGGTTTCACCCGCGCTCGCAAGTCCAACCGAAACCGTGCGGCGCTCGCAACAGCGGGGCTGGCGGTTTCAGCTTTACAAGGAAATCGCCATGTCCGTGGCTGACATCAACAAGGCCGACATCGTCGCCGCCCACGCTCGCGGTGCTGCTGATACCGGCTCCCCCGAAGTGCAAGTCGCTCTGCTGACCGCTCGCATCAACGAGCTGACCCCCCACTTCAAGCTCCACGCCAAGGATCACCATGGCCGTCGCGGTCTGCTGAAGATGGTCAACCAGCGCAAGCGCCTGCTGGCTTACCTGAAGAGCACGGACGCCGATCGCTACGTTGCGCTGATCAAGAAGCTGGGCCTGCGCAAGTAAGCTGAGCAACGATGACGAAAGCCTGTGTGGAGCCCAGTCTGCACACAGGCTTTTCGTTTTTTGAACCTTCCCCCATCCGTTTAGATTCGCGTCGCTCACGAGCATTGCTGTGTCATTCCAAGGCCAGGCGTTGGCCTGGCCTTGGAATGGCATGCCGCCCGAGACGATCGCCGTCTGAGCTTGTCAGAAAGAAACGAGCGCCATGAGCCTCTTCAATAAAGTCACCAAATCGTTCCAATGGGGCCCGCATCAGGTCACGATGGAAACCGGCGAAATCGCTCGCCAAGCCACCGGCGCTGTGCTGGTGGACATCGAAGGCACCGTGGTGCTGGCCACCGTGGTGGCCGCCAAAGACGCCAAGCCGGGCCAAGACTTCTTCCCGCTGACCGTCGATTACCTCGAAAAGACCTACGCCGCCGGCAAGATCCCGGGCAGCTTCTTCAAGCGCGAAGGCCGCCCCAGTGAGCTGGAAACCCTGACCAGCCGCCTGATCGACCGCCCGATCCGCCCGCTGTTCCCGGAAGGCTTCTTCAATGAAGTGCAAGTGGTGGTGCATGTGCTCAGCCTGAACCCGGAAGTTCAAGCCGACATCGCCGCCCTGATCGCTTCCAGCGCCGCGCTGAGCATCTCCGGCATCCCGTTCAACGGCCCGATTGGCGCCGCCCGCGTGGGTTATGTCAACGGCGAATACGTGCTCAACCCCGGTAAGACCGAGCTGGCCAACTCCAAGATGGATTTGGTGGTGGCAGGTACGGAGACCGCCGTGCTGATGGTCGAGTCCGAAGCCGACCAACTGCCGGAAGACGTGATGCTGGGCGCCGTGGTGTTCGGCCATGACCAAGGCAAGATCGCCATCAACGCCATCCACGAACTGGTGCGCGACGCTGGCAAGCCCGAGTGGCAAGCCGCTGGCCTGTGGTCGCCCCCGGCCAAGGACGAAGCGTTCATCGCCAAGGTGAGCGAGCTGGCCGAAGGTGCCCTGCGTGCGGCCTACCAAATCCGCTCCAAGCAAGCCCGTACCCAAGCCTGTCGCGCAGCCTACGCTGCTGCCAAGGCGGCCTTGACCGCTGAAGGCGTGGCTTTCGACGAAGTCAAGGTCGAAGGCTTGCTGTTTGACATCGAAGCCCGCATCGTGCGCAGCCAGATCCTGGCTGGCGAGCCGCGCATTGATGGCCGTGACACCCGCACCGTGCGCCCGATCGAAATCCGCAACAGCGTGCTGCCGCGTGTGCATGGTTCGTCGCTGTTCACCCGGGGCGAAACCCAAGCCCTGGTGATCGCCACCCTGGGCACCGAGCGCGACGCGCAAACCATCGACGCCCTGGCCGGTGAGTTCAGCGAGCGTTTCATGCTGCACTACAACATGCCGCCGTTCGCCACGGGCGAAACCGGCCGCGTGGGCTCGCCCAAGCGCCGCGAAATCGGCCACGGTCGCCTGGCCAAGCGCGCCCTGGTGCCGGTGCTGCCCGCCAAGGAAGACTTCCCGTACACCATCCGCGTGGTGTCGGAAATCACCGAATCGAACGGTTCGTCGTCGATGGCATCGGTGTGCGGTGGCTGCCTCTCCATGCTGGACGCTGGCGTGCCGCTGAAGGCGCATGTCGCTGGCATCGCCATGGGTCTGATCAAGGAAGGCAACCGTTTTGCGGTGCTGACCGACATCCTGGGCGACGAAGATCACCTGGGCGACATGGACTTCAAGGTGGCTGGCACCACGCAAGGCGTGACCGCGCTGCAAATGGACATCAAGATCCAGGGCATCACCAAGGAAATCATGCAAGTCGCACTGGCGCAAGCCAAAGAAGCGCGCATGCACATCCTGGGCATCATGGTGGGGGCCGTGGGCGGCGCCAAGGACGAGGTGTCCGAGTTCGCCCCGCGTCTGTACACCATGAAGATCAACCCCGAGAAGATCCGTGACGTGATCGGTAAGGGCGGCGCCACCATCCGCGCCCTGACCGAAGAAACCGGCACCCAGATCAACATCGCGGAAGACGGCACCATCACCATCGCCTCGACCGAAGCGGCCAAGGCCGAAGCGGCCAAGAAGCGCATCGAGCAAATCACCGCTGAAGCCGAAATCGGCAAGGTGTACGAAGGCCCGGTCGTCAAGATTCTGGACTTCGGCGCCCTGGTCAACGTGCTGCCTGGCAAAGATGGTCTGCTGCACATCAGCCAAATTGCCCACCAGCGCGTGGAAAAGGTGACGGACTTCCTGACCGAAGGCCAGATCGTCAAGGTCAAAGTGCTGGAAACGGACGAAAAAGGCCGTATCAAGCTGTCCATGAAGGCTTTGTTGGAGCGTCCGGAAGGCATGGAAGAGGAGCGTTTCGAGCGTTCTCGCCGTGAAGACCGGGGTGATCGTTTTGACCGTGGCGATCGTCGTGATCGCGGCCCGCGTCGTGAGCGTGCTGAGCAAGCTCCGCGTACGGAAGCGGCTGCCCCCGCAGAACCCGCTGCTGACGCGCCGCAACAACAACAGCAGCAACAGCAGTAAGCTGCGCGTCGTTGCATCCCCCGCCGCCAGGAGTTGACGTCCATGCGAGCCATTGCCATCACCCAGTTCGGTGCCCCCGAGGTACTGGTCGAAACCGTGTGCGCCGACCCGGTGCCGGCGGCGGGTGAGGTGCTGATCCGCGTCAGCGCTTCGGGGGTGAATCGGCCAGACGTGTTACAGCGCAAAGGCGCGTATGCACCGCCGCCGGGCGCTTCCGAGCTGCCGGGGTTGGAAGTGGCAGGCACCCTCGTCGCTGGCGATGCGGCGGCGTTGGCGGCGGCGGGCTGGCAACTGGGGGATCGCGTCTGCGCCCTGGTGGCCGGGGGCGGTTACGCCGAGTTGTGCGTGGCTCCGATTGCGCAGTGTTTGCCAATCCCCGCCGGTTTGAGCGACGTGGAAGCGGCCAGCCTGCCCGAAACCTTTTTCACCGTCTGGTCGAACGTGTTCGATCGGGCACGCTTGCAGGCAGGTGAAACCCTGCTGGTACAAGGCGGTACCAGTGGCATCGGCGTGACGGCGATCTTGCTGGCCAAAGCCCTGGGTGCCACCGTCATCGTGACCGCCGGCAGCGATGACAAGTGCGCTGCTTGCCTCAAATTGGGTGCTGACCACGCCATCAACTACAAAACCCACGATTTCGCTGCCGAGGTCAAGCGCCTGACCGACGGGCGTGGCGTGGACGTGGTGTTGGACATGGTTGCCGGCGACTATGTGGCCCGCGAAGTGAGTTGCTTGGCCGATGACGGGCGCATCGTCATCATCGCCATCCAAGGCGGCACCAAGTCGGGCTTCAACGCGGGTGACGTGCTGCGGCGCCGGCTCACCATCACAGGTTCGACGCTGCGTCCGCGCTCGGTGGCCTTTAAAGCGGCGATTGCGCACCAGTTGCGCCAGACCGTATGGCCGCTGTTCGAGCGTGGGGACATCCGCCCGGTGATCGAGCGTGTATTCCCAGCGGCGCAAGCGGCGCAAGCCCATGCGCTGATGGAGTCCGGTCAGCATGTCGGCAAGATCGTGTTGCAGTGGTGACGCTGCCTTTTATCGACAACCATCGACACAAACACCTCATGCAGGAGATGAACAAAATGCGACGCAAACTCGTGGTCGGCAACTGGAAGATGCATGGTAGCCACAAGGCCAACGCTGAGCTGTTGGCGGGCATCGTCGAGGCCCGTCCATTCGGGTGTGACGTGGCCGTGTGCGTGCCGTTCCCCTATCTGTCTGAAACAGCGGTGACGCTGGCTGCCAGCGACGTGCGCTGGGGCGCCCAAGATTGCTCGGCCCATGAGCAAGGGGCTTACACGGGTGAAGTGTCTGTGGGGATGCTGCACGAGTTCGGTTGCCGCTACGTCATCGTTGGGCACTCGGAGCGTCGTGCTTACCACGGTGAAACCGATCAGCTCGTGGCTGATAAGGCCAAAGCTGCCCTGGCACGCGGCATCACCCCGATCGTCTGCGTGGGCGAAACCCTGGAGCAGCGCGAAGCGGGTGAAACCGAGGCCGTGGTCAAACGTCAGCTTTCGGCTGTGATTCACACGCTGGGCCACTGTGCCGGCGAGATGGTTGTGGCCTACGAACCGGTGTGGGCCATTGGCACCGGTCGCACCGCATCGCCTGAGCAGGCGCAAGCCGTTCATGCAGTGCTGCGCGCACAACTGCGGGCTGCCACGGCACGGGCCGATGAGATGCAAATCCTGTACGGTGGCAGCGTCAAACCAGACAACGCCACCGTGCTGTTCACCCAAGCCGATATCGACGGTGGCTTGATCGGTGGCGCAGCACTCAAAGCCAAGGACTTCGTGGCGATCTGCCGCGCAGCCGGCTGAAAACGCGCGGTTAGCGCTAGTCTTTTGGAGTAGTCAACACATGCAAATTTGGACAAGTTTGCTGGTCGTGGTGCAGATGGTGGCTGCCATCGCCATGATCGGTCTGGTGCTGGTGCAGCACGGCAAGGGCGCGGACATGGGCGCTTCGTTTGGCAGCGGGGCGTCGGGCAGTTTGTTCGGTGCCACGGGCAGCGCTAACTTCTTGTCGCGTTCGACGGCCATTTGCGCAGGGGTATTTTTCACCGCAACGCTGGCGTTGGCATTCTTCTCCGGCAGCGTGCGTCCGACCACTCCAACGGATGGTGGCAGCGTGTTGGATCGGGCGGGCGTAGCGGCTTCGGTGCCGGCGGTGCCACAGATTCCTGCGGTTGCGCCTGCCGTGGCAGCCAGTGTGGGTGTAGCTGCTTCAGCGCAGTAAGCACAAAAAACCGTGATCGGCCCTAGGAATTTGCGCTGCATCAGGTTAGAATGCACGTCTGCCTAGCGAGCAATACCTCACGCAAGCTGGCAAATACTTGAAAGATACCGGTCAGAAGCGGGTGTCACACTTCAGGTAACAAACCCAAGCCGACGTGGTGAAATTGGTAGACACGCTATCTTGAGGGGGTAGTGGCGAAAGCTGTGCGAGTTCGAGTCTCGCCGTCGGCACCAGATACCGATCGACAGAAAACCTCATCCGGCTTTTCTGTTGTGCGCCCTGAGGCAGAGTTGCTGACAGGGAACAAGCTGGGCGCGCTGGGTCTTGGTTTTCGTATGAAAGTCAAGGCAAGCGCGCTTTTTTTGTGGCCGGATGGGCTCAAAATCACTGCTGGACACCCAACCATGGATCTGCAAGCCTACCTTCCCGTCATTCTTTTCATCGTGGTCGGTACTGCCATTGGCATTGCGCCGCAGGTGCTCGGCTTCTTGCTGGGCCCCAATCGCCCCGATGCTGAAAAGAACTCTCCCTACGAATGCGGCTTCGAGGCTTTTGAAGACGCTCGGATGAAGTTTGATGTGCGCTACTACTTGGTGGCCATTCTGTTCATCTTGTTCGATTTGGAAATCGCGTTCCTGTTTCCGTGGGCCGTTTCGTTGCAAGACATCGGCGCGTCAGGTTTCTGGGCGATGATGGTGTTTCTGGCCATCCTCGTCGTCGGTTTTGCCTACGAATGGAAGAAGGGTGCCCTGGACTGGGAGTGATCCCCAGGCATGCACTTGTGGTCAGCATCAGAAAATTCAAGACCTTCTGGGTGCTGGCGCTGTTGAGTTCACGCCGCGCTGGCGAGAGGCACGCAACACATGGCTATTGATGGCGTTTTGAAAGAAGGGTTTGTGACCACCTCGGTCGACAAACTCATCAACTGGTCGAAAACCGGCTCTTTGTGGCCGATGACGTTCGGTCTGGCTTGCTGTGCCGTGGAAATGATCCACGCGGGTGCAGCCCGGTATGACATTGACCGTTTCGGCATGTTGTTCCGTCCCAGCCCACGTCAATCTGACTTGATGGTGGTGGCCGGCACGTTGTGCAACAAGATGGCCCCAGCGTTGCGCAAGGTGTATGACCAGATGGCGGAGCCCCGTTGGGTGCTCTCTATGGGGTCGTGTGCCAATGGTGGTGGTTATTACCACTACAGCTATTCGGTGGTTCGTGGCTGTGACCGCATCGTGCCGGTGGATGTTTACGTGCCAGGTTGTCCACCGACGGCTGAGGCGCTGCTCTACGGCATCCTGCAATTGCAGGCCAAAATTCGCCGCGAAAACACCATCGCGCGCAAGTAAACAGGCGCTATACGCTCATGACGAAGAAACTCAATTCTTTGCAAGCTGCGCTCGAAACCGTGCTGGGCGAGCGCATTCGCCATTTCAAGCGCGATCGCGGTGAGATCACCATCACGGTGAGTGCAGCTGATTATTTCGACGTGGCCAAAGCGCTGCATGACGACCCTAGCCTCAAATTTGAGCAGTTGGTTGACTTGTGCGGTATGGACATGTTCACCTACAAAGATCAGCCTTGGGATGGGCCGCGTTTCGTGACCGTGCTGCATCTGTTGTCTGTGAGCCTGAATTGGCGTTTGCGCGTCAAAGTGTTTGCGCCCGATGACGATTTGCCGGTGGTGGCCTCTGTCAACCCGATTTGGAACTCGGCCAACTGGTACGAGCGCGAGTCGTTTGACATGTACGGCATCATCTACGAGGGTCACGAGGATCTGCGTCGCATCTTGACGGACTACGGCTTCATCGGTCATCCGATGCGCAAAGACTTCCCTGTCAGCGGCCATGTAGAGATGCGCTACGACGCTGAAACCCGTCGTGTGGTCTACCAGCCGGTGACCATTGAGCCGCGCGAAATCACGCCGCGCGTGATCCGCGAAGACAAGTACGGCGGCCTGCACTGAGCCGGGAAACGTCATGGCAGAAATTAAGAACTACACCCTGAACTTCGGTCCGCAGCACCCGGCCGCACACGGCGTGCTGCGCCTGGTGCTGGAGCTGGATGGCGAAGTCATTCAGCGCGCCGACCCTCACATTGGCCTGTTGCACCGCGCCACCGAAAAGTTGGCTGAGCAAAAGACCTTCATTCAGTCGCTGCCCTACATGGATCGGCTGGATTACGTGTCGATGATGTGCAACGAGCACGCTTACTGCTTGGCCATCGAAAAGATGCTGGGCATTGACGTGCCGGTGCGTGCCCAGTACATCCGCGTGATGTTCTCCGAGATCACCCGTTTGCTGAACCACCTGCTGTGGTTGGGCTGCCACGGGTTGGACTGCGGCGCGATGAACATCTGTATCTACTGCTTCCGCGAGCGTGAAGATCTCTTCGACATGTACGAAGCGGTGTCGGGAGCCCGGATGCACGCGGCTTACTTCCGTCCGGGTGGCGTTTACCGCGATCTGCCGGACTCCATGCCGCAGTATCAGGTTAGCAAGCTCAAGAACGAACGTGCGATCAAGAAGCTCAACGAAAACCGTCAAGGCTCGTTGTTGGACTTCATCGACGATTTCGTTCAGCGCTTCCCGGCCATGATGGACGACTACGAAACGCTGCTGACCGACAACCGGATCTGGAAGCAACGTACGGTCGGCATTGGTGTCATCTCGCCGGAACGCGCTTTGAACATGGGTCTGACGGGTGCCATGTTGCGCGGCTCGGGTATCGCGTGGGATCTGCGCAAGACTCAGCCTTACGACGTCTACGCCAAGATGGACTTCGACGTGCCTGTGGGCGTCAACGGCGACACCTATGACCGTTATTTGGTGCGCATCGCCGAAATGCGTCAGTCCAATCGCATCATCAAGCAGTGCGTGGACTGGTTGCGTGCCAACCCGGGCCCGGTCATCACCGACAACCACAAGGTGGCACCGCCCTCGCGTGTGGCGATGAAGACCAGCATGGAAGAGCTGATCCACCACTTCAAGCTCTTCTCCGAAGGTTTCCGTGTGCCTGAGAGCGAGGCCTACGCTGCCGTGGAGCACCCGAAGGGTGAGTTCGGCATCTATTTGGTGAGCGACGGCGCTAACAAGCCTTATCGCCTGAAGATCCGCGCTCCGGGTTTTGCCCACCTGGCTGCTCTGGACGAGCTGTCGCGCGGCCACATGATTGCCGACGCGGTGGCCGTGATCGGCACCATGGACATCGTGTTTGGTGAGATTGACCGATGACTCTTTCTGAAGCCACCAAGGCGCGTTTTGCGCGCGAAGTTGCCAAGTATCCGGCGGGCTATCAACAGTCGGCCGTGATGGCCTGTCTGTCGATCGTGCAGCAGGAGCAGGGCTGGGTGTCGGCTGAGGCCGAAGAGCAGATCGCTGCTTACCTGGGCATGGCGCCGATCGCCGTGCGTGAGGTCACCACCTTCTACAACATGTACAACCAGCAGCCGACGGGCAAGTACAAGCTCAACGTCTGCACCAACCTGCCGTGCCAACTGCGCAACGGTCAGGGTGCGCTGGAGCATCTGTTGAAGGCGTTGGGCGTCGAAGACGGCGGCACCACTGCCGACGGCCTGTTCACCGTGGCCAAGTGCGAGTGTTTGGGCGCTTGCGCGGATGCACCGGTGATGCTGGTCAACGATCGCCAGATGCTCAGCTACATGAGCGATGACAAGCTGGACGAACTGGTCAAAGTGATCAAGTCCGCAGAAGGAAAGGCCGCCTGACCCATGGCACTCGATCTTTCCCGTTTCCAGGCCACGGGCCTCGAAACCTGCTTCCATGATCGCCACATCGGCGCTCAGATCTATGCCGGTTTGGACGGCAAGAATTGGCGTCTGGCGGACTATGTCGCCCGTGGCGGCTACCAAGCCCTGCGCAAGGTGCTGGGGGCGGACGGCGGCGCCGGCATGACCCAGGATCAGGTGATCGCCGAAGTCAAGGCCTCCGCGCTGCGTGGCCGTGGCGGTGCAGGCTTTCCGACCGGTCTGAAGTGGAGCTTCATGCCCCGCTCCTTCCCGGGCCAGAAGTTCCTGATGTGTAACTCGGACGAAGGTGAGCCGGGGACTTGCAAGGATCGCGACATCCTGCAATTCAACCCGCACATCGTGATCGAAGGCATGGCCATCGCCGCGTTCGCGATGGGCATCACCCGGGGCTACAACTACATCCACGGTGAAATTTTCGAGGTGTACGAACGCTTCGAGGAGGCCATCGCCGAGGCCAAAGCTGCTGGTCTGTTGGGCAACAACATCCTGGGAACGAATTTCAGCTTCGAGCTGAATGCGCACCATGGTTTTGGCGCCTACATCTGCGGCGAAGAAACCTCGCTGCTGGAATCGGTGGAAGGCAAGAAGGGCCAGCCGCGCTTCAAGCCGCCGTTCCCGGCGAGCTTCGGCCTCTACGGCAAGCCCACCACCATCAATAACACCGAGACCTTCGCGGCGGTGCCTTGGATCATCCGCAACGGCGGCCAAGCCTACCTGGAATGCGGCAAGCCCAACAACGGCGGCACCAAGATTTTCTCGATGGTCGGTGACGTGGCGCGTCCCGGCAACTACGAGATCCCGATGGGCACACCGTTCTCCAAGTTGTTGGAGTTGGCGGGTGGCGTCAAGGGTGGCAAGAAGCTGAAGGCGGTGATTCCAGGCGGTTCGTCCTCCCCGGTGCTGCCAGCCGACGTGATGATGGCCTGCACGATGGACTATGACTCCATCAGCAAGGCGGGCTCCATGCTCGGTTCCGGCGCGGTGATCGTGATGGATGAGACTCGCTGCATGGTCAAGAGCCTGCTGCGTCTGTCTTACTTCTATGCGCACGAATCCTGCGGTCAATGCACGCCCTGCCGTGAAGGCACGGGTTGGCTGTACCGTTTGGTCAGTCGTATCGAGCATGGCGAAGGTCGCATGGAAGACTTGGCGCTGCTCGACAACGTGGCAGAAAACATCATGGGGCGCACCATCTGTGCCCTGGGCGATGCGGCGGCGATGCCGGTTCGCGGAATGATCAAACATTTCCGTAACGAGTTCGTTCACCACATCGAGCACAAGACCTGCACGGTCCCGGCCTACGTCTGACGCGGGGCACGAACAAACATGGTTGAAATCGAACTCGACGGCAAAAAAGTTTCCGTCCCCGTGGGCAGCATGGTGATGCATGCTGCCGACGCTGCCGGCACCTACATCCCGCACTTCTGCTACCACAAGAAGCTCTCCATCGCGGCCAACTGCCGTATGTGCTTGGTGGACGTGGAAAAAGCACCCAAACCCATGCCCGCCTGCGCCACCCCGGTGACGCAAGGCATGGTGGTGCGCACCAAAACCGACCGTGCCCTGAAGGCGCAAAAGTCGGTGATGGAATTCCTGCTCATCAACCACCCGCTGGATTGCCCGATCTGCGACCAAGGTGGCGAATGCCAGTTGCAAGACTTGGCTGTGGGCTACGGTGGTACCAAATCGCGCTACGAAGAGGAAAAGCGCGTGGTGTTCCACAAGAATGTGGGCCCGCTGATCTCCATGGAGGAGATGAGCCGTTGCATCCACTGCACCCGCTGCGTGCGCTTCGGCCAAGAAATCGCCGGTGTGATGGAGTTGGGCATGCTCAACCGCGCCGAGCATTCCGAGATCACGAGTTTTGTTGGCCGCACGGTGGATTCCGAGCTGTCGGGCAACATGATCGACGTCTGCCCGGTGGGGGCGCTGACCAGCAAGCCCTTCCGCTACAACGCTCGCACTTGGGAACTCTCGCGCCGCAAGAGCGTGAGCCCGCACGACTCCACCGGTGCCAACCTCATCGTCCAGGTGAAGAACGGCAAAGTGTTGCGCGTGGTGCCCTTCGAAAACGAAGCGGTGAACGAGTGCTGGATTGCTGACCGTGATCGCTTCAGCTACGAAGCCGTCAACAGCGAACAGCGCCTGACAGCGCCGATGCTCAAGCAAAACGGCGAGTGGGTGACGGTGGACTGGAACACCGCGTTGGCCTACGTGGCCGACGGCCTGAAGCGTGTCAAGGGTGATTTCGGTGTCTCCGGTATCGGTGCCTTGGGTTCGGCCCACAGTACAGTGGAAGAGCTGCATTTGCTGGCCAAGCTGGTGCGTGGCCTGGGTAGCGACAACGTGGATCACCGCTTGCGCCATGCCGATTTCACCGTCGGGCAGGGCGTGCGCTGGTTGGGTCGCAGCATTGAGTCGCTGTCGAGTTTGGACCGTGCGTTTGTCGTCGGGTCGTTCCTGCGCAAGGATCATCCGCTGTTTGCCCAGCGGCTGCGTCAAGCCGCCCGGCAGGGGGGGCAGGTGTTCAGCCTGAATGCCGTGCATGACGATTGGGCCATGCCGGTTCAAACGCTCACGGCCGCCCCGAGCGCTTGGGCGCAGGTGTTGGCCGATGTGGCATCTGCCGTGGCTGTCGAGCGCTGTGTCAGCGCACCGGTGGCTGGCAGCGTCACGGCGGAGGCCAAGGCGGTGGCACAGGCGCTGCTGTCGGGTCAGCAAACGGCCATCTTGTTGGGCAATGCGGCGGTGCAGCACCCAGCAGCCAGCACCTTGTTGGCTCTGGCTAACTGGATTGGTGCGCAAACAGGCGCCACCGTTGGGTACCTGTTGGAAGCTGCCAACAGCGTGGGTGCCCAGCTGGTGAAAGCTCAGCCGCAGCAAGGCGGTTTGAACGCTGGTCAGATGCTGACCCAGCCGATGAAGGCGCTGTTGCTGCTCAACGTCGAACCGACGCTGGATGCTGCGGATGCTGCCGCAGCCCGTGCCGCGTTGCAAGGTTCCGGGTTGGTGGTCGCTCTGACGCCGTTCCGCGATGCGGCGGTGGACAACGCCGACGTGTTGTTGCCGATCGCACCGTTCACAGAAACGGCGGGTGCATTCGTCAATGCTGAAGGGCGTGTGCAAGCGTTCCATGGCGTCGCACCAGCGCTGGGCAACAGCCGACCGGCTTGGAAGGTGTTGCGCGTCCTGGGCAACATGCTGGGCCTGAGTGGTTTCGAGCAAACCTCTGCTGAAGAGGTGCGTGCTGAGGCTTTGGGTGACGTGAACCAGTTGGTGGCCCGTTTGGGCAACGACGTGAGCGTGGTGCCGCAGATCGCGGTGTCTGTACCTGGTTTGCAGCGCGTGGCTGATGTGCCGATCTATTCGACCGATTCGCTGGTGCGTCGTGCGGCCTCGCTGCAACAAACCTCCGATGCTAAGGCGCCCGTCGTGGGCTTGCCTCGCGCACTGTGGCAACAGTTGGGTTTGCAGGCA
Organism: Vitreoscilla filiformis; assembly: GCF_002222655.1. Lineage (GTDB taxonomy): Bacteria > Pseudomonadota > Gammaproteobacteria > Burkholderiales > Burkholderiaceae_C > Ideonella > Ideonella filiformis. The sequence continues at coordinate 2,036,006 of NZ_CP022423.1, forward strand.
GGCGCCAAAGTCAAGGTGAGCCAAGGTTCGGCCGCTGCCGTGCTGGCTGCGCGTGAGGATGCCACCTTGGCAGCCAACGTGGTGCGTGTGGCCGCAGGCCATCCCGACACGGCGGGCTTGGGTGCCATGTTCGGTGCGATCAGCGTCGAGAAAGCCTGAGGACAACAGGAACGAACATGATCGACTCTCTCAACCAAGCCGGACTGGCCCTTTTGGGCGATGTACTCTGGCCCGTCCTCTGGACTTTGATCAAAATCGTGGCGGTTGTGCTCCCGCTGCTGGGCTGCGTGGCTTACCTCACGCTGTGGGAGCGTAAAGGGATTGCACGCACCCAGGTGCGTCCGGGCCCTAACCGCGTTGGCCCCATGGGTCTGCTGACCCCGATTGCTGATGCGGTCAAGCTGATCTTCAAGGAAATCATCCGCCCGACGGCCGCTAACAAAGGCTTGTTCTTCTTGGGCCCGATCATGACCATCATGCCGGCCCTGGCCGCGTGGGCGGTTGTGCCTTTCGGCCCGGATGTGGCATTGGCCAACGTCAACGCGGGTTTGCTGGTGATCATGGCCATCACGTCCATGGAAGTCTATGGCGTGATCATTGCCGGCTGGGCTTCGAACTCGAAGTACGCTTTCCTGGGCGCGCTGCGAGCCTCGGCCCAAATGGTGAGCTACGAAATTGCGATGGGTTTTGCCATCGTGATCGTGCTGATGGTGTCGGGCAGCTTGAACCTCAGTGATGTGGTGATGAGCCAGAACCGTGGCACGTTCGCCAACATGGGATTCAGCTTCCTGTCGTGGAACTGGCTGCCTTTGTTCCCGATTTTCTTGGTGTACTTCATTTCAGGTTTGGCCGAAACCAACCGTCACCCGTTTGACGTGGTGGAAGGCGAGTCGGAAATCGTGGCCGGGCACATGATCGAGTACTCCGGTATGTCGTTTGCCATGTTCTTCTTGGCTGAATACGCCAACATGATCTTGGTGTCGATGCTGACGGTGCTGTTCTTCTTGGGCGGCTGGCTGCCTCCGGTCTCGTTCCTGGGCTTCATCCCGGGCTGGATTTGGTTGGGCATCAAGGTCTTCGTCGTGGTGACGATGTTCCTGTGGGTGCGCGCTTCGTTCCCGCGCTACCGCTATGACCAGATCATGCGTCTGGGCTGGAAGATCTTCATCCCCATCACCCTGGTGTGGCTGGTGCTGGTGGGTCTGGTGATCCAGTCGCCCTTCAACATCTGGAAGTAACGAGGTCTCACAACCATGTCAACGGTTGCATCTCTCAAAGATCTGTTCTCCAGCTTCCTGCTCACCGAGCTGTGGAAGGGGCTGGCTCTGACCGGGCGACACTTCCTTTCGCCCACCATCACGGTGCAGTTTCCGGAGGAAAAGACGCCGCTGTCGCCGCGCTTCCGGGGTTTGCACGCTTTGCGTCGTTATGAAAATGGCGAAGAGCGGTGCATCGCTTGTAAGCTGTGCGAAGCCGTTTGCCCTGCGATGGCCATCACCATCGAAGCCGGTGAGCGCCAAGACGGTACACGCCGCACGACGCGCTACGACATCGACCTGACCAAGTGCATCTTCTGCGGCTTCTGCGAAGAAAGCTGCCCGGTGGACTCTATCGTCGAAACGCACATCTTCGAATACCACGGGGAAAAACGGGGTGACCTGTATTTCACCAAGGAGATGCTGCTCGCCGTGGGCGACCGCTACGAAGCCCAGATCGCAGCCAACAAGGAGGCCGACGCCAAGTACCGCTGACGCTGTCGTGGTGGGAGCTGCAAGGCCCTTGCAATCCAAGGGCTGTAAGCTGACGCCGCACTCGCAGTGCCTAAAACCGGCGCGCAACAACGATGAACACCACCTCCGTTTTGTTCTACCTTTTCTCTGCCGTCTTGCTGTTGGCCTCGTTCAAGGTCATCACGGCGCGCAGCACAGTGCATGCCGCACTGTTCTTGGTGCTAGCCTTCTTCAACGCTTCATGCGTGTGGATGCTGCTCAAAGCCGAGTTCCTTGCCATCACCTTGGTGTTGGTTTACGTGGGCGCTGTCATGGTGCTCTTCTTGTTCGTGGTGATGATGCTGGACATCAACACCGACAGCATGCGTCAGGGTTTTTGGTCACATTTCCCGATGGCTGGGTTCATCGGGGCGTTGATCGCCCTGGAGATGTACTTGGTACTCAAGGGTGGTTTCCAAGTGTCGGATGCGCCAGCGCTGAGTGAGCAAGCGGTGAAATTCGGCAATACCCGCATGTTGGGCATTGAGATTTACACCCAGTACCTCTACCCGGTGCAAATCGCGGCCGTGTTGTTGTTGGTGGCCATGGTCTCTGCCATTGCCCTGACGCTGCGCAAGCGCAAGGACAGCCGGTATCAAGATCCGGGCGAGCAAGTGCGGGCCAAAGCGGCTGATCGCGTGCGTCTGGTGAAGATGGACGCTTCGGTGGATGAGCCTGCCACTTCGGACACCGCACAAGGAGGCAAAGCATGAGCGCCGGCATTTCGCTGTACCACTACCTGACGCTGGGCGGCTTTTTGTTTGCCCTGTCGGTGGTCGGGATCTTCATGAACCGCCGTAACCTGATCGTGTTGCTCATGGCCATCGAATTGATGCTGTTGGCTGTGAACATGAACTTTGTGGCCTTCTCCCACTACCTGGGAGATATGGCTGGTCAGGTGTTCGTGTTTTTCATCCTGACGGTTGCGGCGGCTGAGTCCGCCATTGGTCTGGCCATCTTGGTCGTGTTGTTCCGGAATCGGGCCACGATCGCGGTGGACGAACTTGACACCCTGAAGGGCTGACCCAGCACCACGGAGCCCCGAAGAACATGTCTGCACAACTTTCTCAGAACCTGCTGCTGACGGTGCCCCTGGCGCCGCTGGTCGGCTCCATCGTCGCCGGCCTGTTCGGCAAGTCGGTGGGCCGCCGTGGCGCCCACGTCATCACCATTTTGGGCGTGCTCATCGCCTTCATCTGTTCGGCCATCGTGTTCCAGGCCGTGGCGTTTGAAGGTGCACGCTACAACGCCACCGTCTACGAGTGGATGACCCTTGGCCCGTTGAAAATGGAAGTCGGTTTCCTGATCGACGGTCTGACGGCCATGATGATGTGCGTGGTGACTTTTGTGTCGCTGATGGTGCATATCTACACCATTGGCTACATGGAAGAGGATGCCGGCTACCAGCGCTTCTTCTCTTACATCTCGCTGTTCACCTTCTCGATGCTCATGCTGGTCATGAGCAACAACTTCCTGCAACTGTTCTTCGGTTGGGAAGCGGTGGGCTTGGTGTCCTACCTGCTGATTGGTTTCTGGTTCAAAAAGCCTACGGCCACCTTTGCCAACATGAAGGCCTTTTTGGTCAACCGTGTGGGTGACTTCGGCTTCATCCTGGGCATTGGTTTGGTGCTGGCCTATACCGGCTCGCTCAACTACGCCGAGGTATTTGCCAAGAGTGGCGAGTTGGTCAAGCTGACCTTCCCTGGAACCGATTGGGCGTTGTTGAGTGTGGCTTGCATCTGTTTGTTCATCGGTGCGATGGGCAAGTCCGCACAATTCCCGCTGCACGTCTGGCTGCCTGACTCGATGGAAGGCCCGACCCCGATTTCGGCCTTGATCCACGCGGCCACCATGGTGACGGCTGGTATCTTCATGGTCAGTCGGATGTCGCCGTTGTTTGAGCTGAGTGATACCGCGCTCAACTTCATCTTGGTGATTGGTTCCATCACGGCGCTGTTCATGGGTTTCCTGGGCATCATCCAGAACGACATCAAGCGTGTGGTGGCCTACTCCACGCTGTCGCAGCTCGGTTACATGACGGTGGCGCTGGGCGTGTCCGCCTACAACGTGGCCGTGTTCCACCTGATGACGCACGCGTTTTTCAAGGCACTGCTGTTCTTGGGTGCGGGCTCGGTGATCATTGGCATGCACCACGACCAAGACATCCGCAACATGGGCGGTTTGCGCAAGTACATGCCCATCACGTGGATCACTTCCCTGCTGGGTTCTCTGGCACTGATTGGTACACCGTTCTTCTCGGGGTTCTACTCGAAAGACTCGATCATTGAGGCTGTTCACGCCAGCCATCTGCCCGCTGCGGGATTCGCCTACTTTGCGGTGGTTGCCGGTGTCTTTGTGACTGCGTTTTACTCGTTCCGGATGTACTTCTTGGTGTTCCACGGTAAGGAGCATTTCCACCACAAGCCCTTCCCGGGCGAGCATGACCATCACGATGATGATCACGGCCATGCTCACACCCCGCACGAATCGCCTTGGGTGGTAACGCTGCCGCTGGTTCTGTTGGCCATCCCGTCGGTGATCATTGGTTTCATGACGATTGAACCCATGCTGTTCGGCGAGTTTTTGAAGGATGCGATCACGGTCAATGCGGAAGCACATCCAGCCATGAGCGTGATGGCGGAACACTTCCACGGTGCTGCTGCCATGGCTCTGCATGGTGTGCAGACCCTGCCGTTCTGGTTGGCAGTGTCCGGCGTGGCTGTGTCGTATTTCTTCTACATGGTCAAGCCGGAAATTCCGGCGGCCATTGGCCGGGCGCTGTCTCCGCTGGTGCGCGTCATGGAAAACAAGTACTACATGGACTGGATCAACGAACACATCTTGGCGGCGGGTGCCCGTGCGCTGGGGATGGGTTTGTGGAAGGCGGGTGACGTGGCCATCATTGACGGAGCCTTGGTAAATGGTTCCGCCAAGACGGTGGGCGTTTTTGCCGGTGCGGTGCGTCTGATCCAGACTGGCTACCTTTCGTGGTATGCCTTGGTGATGGCACTGGGCATCTTTGGTCTGATGACCTGGCAGCTGTGGCCCTATCTGACTGGCCTCATGGGCCACTGATCACGAGGGCGGAGAACAACAATGGGTCTTTTGAGTGTTGCCATCTGGCTGCCGATTGCATTCGGCGCCGTATTGCTGGCGATTGGTCGGAGCGAGAACGCGGGGGCTTCCCGCTGGATCGCTCTGGTCGGTGCAATCGCCGGTTTTCTCGTCACGCTGCCGTTGATCACTGGTTTTGACACCACCACGGCTGCACTTCAGTTCCAGGAGAACCTGCCTTGGATTGAGCGGTTCAATGTGCGCTACCACCTTGGTGTCGATGGCATCTCCATGTGGTTTGTGCCGCTGACCGCGTTCATCAGCGTGATCGTGGTGATTGCTGCTTGGGAAGTCATCACCGAACGTCCCCACCAGTACCTTGGGGCCTTCCTGATCCTGTCGGGGCTGATGATTGGCGTGTTCGCTGCGGTGGACGGTCTGCTGTTCTACGTGTTCTTCGAGGCCACGCTGATTCCGATGTACATCATCATCGGCATCTGGGGCGGCCCGCGCCGTGTTTACGCAGCGTTCAAGTTCTTCCTGTATACCTTGCTGGGTTCGTTGCTGATGCTCATTGCATTGATCTACCTGTACTACAAGTCAGGTGGCAGCTTTGACATCCAAACTTGGCACAAACTGCCGCTGCCGATGAACGCGCAGACGCTGCTGTTCTTCGCCTTCTTCGCAGCTTTCTCGGTGAAGGTGCCGATGTGGCCTGTGCATACCTGGCTGCCGGACGCGCACGTTGAGGCGCCCACCGGTGGCTCTGTGGTGCTGGCCGCGATCATGCTGAAGTTGGGTGCCTACGGGTTCTTGCGCTTCTCCATGCCGATCGCTCCGGATGCTGCGCACGAATATGCTTGGTTCATCATCGCCCTGAGCCTGATCGCTGTGATCTACATCGGTTTGGTGGCCATGGTTCAGAAGGATATGAAAAAGCTGGTGGCCTATTCGTCCATCGCCCACATGGGTTTTGTCACCCTGGGGTTCTTCATATTCAATGAGTTGGGCGTCTCAGGTGGCCTGGTGCAGATGATCTCGCACGGTTTCGTGTCGGGCGCCATGTTCTTGTCCATCGGTGTTCTGTATGACCGTGTGCATTCACGTGAAATCGCCACGTACGGCGGTGTGGTCAACACCATGCCCAAGTTCGCAGCGTTTGCGCTGCTGTTCGCGATGGCCAACTGCGGCCTGCCGGGAACCGCAGGTTTCATCGGTGAGTGGATGGTGATCCTCGGTGCTGTGCAGTACAACTTCTGGATCGGGGCTTTGGCTGCAACGGCCCTGATCTTCGGTGCGGCCTACACCCTGTGGATGTACAAACGCGTCTACTTTGGTGACGTGACCAATGACGAAGTGCGCGAACTCACCGATCTGAACGCCCGCGAGTTCCTGATGATGGCCGTGCTGGCGGTGGCGGTGCTGTGGATGGGTCTGTATCCCAAGCCCTTCACTGACGTGATGCATGTGTCCGTGACCGAGCTGCTCAAGCACGTGGCAGTGTCCAAGATTAACTGACGCAGCCCAGGTGCCCAAATGAATCAAATGAATTGGCTCGTTGTCTACCCTGAAGCGTTTCTGCTGTTGGCCACCTGTGTGATCGCCTTGGTCGATCTCGCAGTGACCGATCCCAAGCGCTGTCTGACATTTTGGCTGTCGCAGGCGACTCTGGGTGTTGTCGCCCTGATGCATGGTTTGGCGCTCCAGACGGGTTTGGCCGCTCAAGGCGCTGCCGCGTCGGTGTACGCCATGCAAGGCTTGGTGGTGTCCGACCCCATGGGGCACATGCTGGCCATGTGTGCTGCCCTGGCGATGATGTTGACCTTGGCCTATGCCCGTCCCTACATCGGTGAGCGTGAACTGCTCAAGGGTGAGTTCTTCATCCTGTCGCTGTTCGTGCTGCTGGGCATCTCGGTGATGATTTCGGCCAACAACTTCTTGGTCATCTACACCGGGCTGGAAGTGATGAGCCTGTCGCTGTACGCCCTGGTGGCCCTGCGCCGTGACCACGCTGTGGCCACGGAGGCTGCCATGAAGTACTTCGTGCTGGGTGCGCTGGCCAGTGGTTTCCTGCTGTATGGCATGTCCATGCTGTACGGTGCCACCAAGTCGCTGGACATTCCCGATGTTTTCAACGCCATCCAAACCGGCCAAATCAACAAGATGGTGCTGGTTTTCGGTGTGGTGTTTGTGGTGGCAGGTTTGGCCTTCAAGCTGGGTGTGGTGCCTTTCCACATGTGGGTGCCCGATGTCTACCAGGGTTCGCCCACGGCTGTCACGCTGCTGATCGCAGGTGCGCCGAAGCTGGCGGCTTTTGCCATCACCATCCGCCTGCTCGTTGAAGGCTTGAGCGGTTTGGCCACGGATTGGCAACAGATGTTGATCTTGTTGGCCTTGGCCTCGATGGTGGTTGGTAACTTGGCTGCCATCGCCCAGACCAATTTCAAGCGCATGCTGGCGTACTCGGCCATCGCTCAGTTGGGTTTCATGCTGCTGGGTTTCACCCCGACGGTCATCGGCGCCAACACGTTGTCGGCAGCCAATGGCTATAGCTCGGCCATGTTCTACGTCGTGACCTATGTGCTGACCACGCTGGGCACGTTCGGGCTGCTCATGTTGCTGTCGCGTCAGGGCTTTGAGAGCGATGAACTGGCTGATTTGGCGGGTTTGGCCAAGCGCAGCCCCTGGATGGCCGGTGCCATGACAGTGTTCATGTTCTCGCTGGCGGGTGTGCCGCCGATGGTGGGCTTCTATGCCAAGTTCGCCATCCTGCAAGCTCTGGTGACGACCAACGACGCTGCCTACATCACCTTGGCTGTGGTGGCTGTGATGTTGTCTTTGATCGGTGCGTTCTATTACTTGCGGGTGGTGAAAGTCATGTACTTTGATGAGCCGACGCAAGAGGGTGCGCAAACCTCCAGCTACGGCGGTGTGGCTGCTTTGGTGGCCGTCAATGGTGCTGCGGCGCTGCTGTTGGGTGTGCTGCCAGATGGCCTGATGGCGCTGTGCCGGGATGTGGTCGTCGCCGCATTGGCTGGCTGATGATGATGACCCAAACCTCGGCGGTCTGGGGGGTACTGGTGCTGGCCATTCTGGCCGCCAACCTGCCGTTTTTGACAGAACGCGTGTTGGTGGTCGGCCCGCGCCGTGCGCCCAAGTCAATGGCTTGGCGTTTGCTGGAGCTGTTGTTGTTGGGCGTTGGGGTTTTGGGGGCGGGCAGTATGCTGGAAAGCGCACTCGGTCAGCGCGCTCCCCAAGAGTGGCAGTTTTTCGCTGCTTTCGGTTGCTTGTTCCTGACCCTCGGTTTCCCTGGTTTCGTGTGGCGCTACCTGCGCCGTGCGGGTGTGCATGGCTGACGACGATTTTGCAATTCGCACCCAAGAAGACGGCCTCGTTGAGCGTTGTGTGCTCAGTGAGGCCGTATTTCATGGGGTGTTCCTCAACGTTCGCCGTGATGTGGTGAATCTTCCGGATGGGGGCGGCACCGCAGCACGCGAGTACATCGTGCATCCTGGGGCCGTCATGGTGGTGCCGGTGCTTGACGACGGTCGAGTCGTGATGGAGCGCCAGTATCGTTACCCGATTCAACAAGTTTTGCTTGAATTTCCTGCGGGCAAGCTGGATCCAGGCGAGTCACCCCGCCAATGCGCTGAGCGAGAGTTGCGGGAAGAGACCGGCTACCGTGCCACCCATTGGGCTCGGGCAGGATTGATGCACAACGCACCCGCCTACGCCACAGAAATCATCGAAGTGTGGTTCGCCAAGGGCTTGACTTTGGGGGAACGTTGCTTGGATGAGGGGGAGTTTTTGGAGGTGGGTGCCGTGTCCGTGGAAACCTTGGAGGCGTTGGTGCTGTCCGGACGTCTGACGGATGCCAAGTCCATGGTCGGTTTGCTGTGGTTGCATCAATGGCATCGGGGGGCGTGGCAGCCCGATTGGCAGTTCTGAGATGAAGGTGTTGGATCTCGTCTGTGCTCAGGGGCACACCTTCGAGGGCTGGTTCGGCTCCGAGCAGGACTATGCGAACCAGCAAGACCGGGGGCTGTTGACCTGCCCGGTGTGTGCCGAGGCTCGTGTGACGCGGCGGCCCAGTGCGCCTCGTTTGAATTTGTCCACCTCACGGCGTGAGGCCGAGGTGGTCGCTGCGCCGACCGCTGAGTCGGCGGCCCCTTCACCTGTAACGCCGCCCAATCCGGCGCAGGTGTTGCAAAGGGCGCTGGTTCAGGCTGTGCAAAATGTGCTGCGCAGCACCGAAGATGTCGGGGAGCGTTTCGTTGAGGAAGCGCGACGCATCCATTACGGCGAAACGCAAGCTCGCAACATCCGAGGCCAGGCGACGCCGGAGCAACGGGCTGAGTTGCAAGATGAGGGCATTGAAGTGCTAACCCTGCCTGTGCTCTTGGAAGAGCCTAGCGGGCCGGTTCACTGAGTTCTCTGGAACCTAGAGCAACCGCTCGGGGTTCATCAGTCCGGCAGGATCCAGGGCCTGCTTGATGGCCCGCATCATCGCCAGCGCCACCGGGGCTTTGCGTCGCGCCAATTCGTCGCGTTTGAGGGCACCGATGCCGTGTTCAGCGGAAAAACTCCCGCCCAGCACCATCACCCGATCATGCACGCGGGCGGTGACTTCGCCCTCCCAGCGGGCCAAAAAACCCGCTGGATCGTCCCCGGCTGGGGCTTGAACGTTGTAGTGCAGGTTGCCGTCACCCACATGACCAAAGGTGACCAGCATCACCCCCGGAATGCGTGCGGCGAGTTCCTCTTGCATGTGCTGGATGAATGTCGGAATGGCCGAGGTGGGCAGCGACACGTCGTGTTTGATGTTCAGGCCCTGGGCGCGTTGTGCCGGTGAAATGGCCTCTCGCAATTGCCACATGCCAGCCGCTTGGGTGTGTGTGTGGGCCAACGCTGCATTGGTGATCCAGCCGGCGGCCAGGGCGTCCGCCAAGAAGGTTTCCACAGTGGGGCGCAGATCGGCCTCCGCTTGGGGAGAGGACAGCTCCCACAACACTTGCCAAGCCGTTGCAGGAAGGGGCTGTGCCACATGGGGCAGGTGTTGCTGTACCAGCGTCAGGGCTGTGCCATTGATCAGCTCAAATGCCGTCAAACCAGCGTCCCAGCGCTGGCGTGCCAAGGCCAGCAAGGGCAGGACGGCTTCCAAATTCGGCAACGTCACCCAGCCCGTGAACACGCTGGCCGGTGCAGGAAACAAACGCACGGTCGCGGCAGTGATGACACCGAGCGTGCCCTCGCTGCCAATGAATACATCGCGCAGGGCGTAACCGGTGTTGTCCTTGCGCAGAGCGCTTAACCCGTGCCAGATGTCCCCCTGAGCCGTGACCACTTCCAGCCCCAAACACAGCTCGCGGGCATTGCCGTAGCGCAGCACCTGCGTGCCACCGGCGTTGGTGGCGAGGTTGCCACCCAGGGTGCAACTGCCTTCAGAAGCCAAACTCAGCGGGAACAACAACCCGTGGGTTTGTGCGGCCTGCTGCACCGCTTGGAGCGTACAGCCTGCTTCGGCGGTGAGGCTGAGATTGGGCGCGTCGATGTGGCGAATGCGGTTCAAACGCACCAGGCTCAGCAGAACGTGCTGGCCGCTGTTATCGGGCACGCCGGCGCCCACCAGTCCGGTGTTGCCGCCTTGTGGCACCAGGGGCACGTGGGCCTCATGGCAGCAACGGACGACGGCGGCCACCTCTTGCGTCGAGCCCGGTTTGACGATGAAACGAGCCCGTCCGCGATAGCGCCCTCGTGCATCGTGCTCGTGGGCGGGCGTGTGGCCGCCTGGGGTCACATGAGGGGCGCCGACACAGGCTCGCAGCCGATCGGCCAGCGCGTCGTCGTTCATGGGGTGGCGGCTTGTTTGGCCAAACGCAACCGCACCCGCACTTGCAGCGCACAGGCGGTGAACAGGCACAGGCACAGGCCCACCTCGATCCAAGCCAGCACAGCTTCGATGGGTTGGGCGCTGAAGCCGCGCACCAAGCCCTCCGCACAGTACAGCCACACCAGGAGGCTGACCCAGCGGTAGGTGTAGAGCCGGTGCCGCAGCAGCCCTGCCAGGGGCACCACCAGCGGCAGCACTTTGAGTGCCAGCGTGCCTCGACCCGTCGGGGCGAGCCACAGCTCCCACAGGAGTCCCAGCACAATGAGGCCGAGCAAACTGCCCACGGCCAGCGCACGCGAGCCCGCGACCAACGGATGCGCCGCGACTTGCGCAGGCGTCAGGTTCGGGGTGATTTCAGACATGTTTGGCATGATAGCTGGCATGTTTTTCCATTTTCCCCGTTGGAATCGTTGGCGCCGCCGCATGGCGGTCTGGGCCAGCGTGTGGCAGCACTGGCCCTGGCTGGCCACTTGGCAAATTGCACGCCAGCGTTTTCGTGAGGATCAACTGGGTCAGACCGCCGGCAGCTTGACGTTCACGACGCTGATTGCCTTGGTGCCCCTGCTGACGGTGATCCTGGCCGTGTTCACGGCCTTCCCCATGTTCGCCAAGATGCAGGGGATGCTGGAAACCTACCTGCTGCAAAGTTTGGTGCCCGAAACCATCGCCAAACCGGTGTTAGATGCGCTCACACAATTCGCACGCAAGGCCAACAAATTGGGGGCGCTGGGGTTGGTTTTCCTGGGCGTCAGCGCGCTGAGCTTGATGTTGACGGTGGATCGCGCATTGAACGCGGTTTGGCGTGTGCGCCGGCCACGTCCGCTGGGGCAGCGCATGTTGATTTACTGGGCGGTGCTCACCCTGGGGCCGCTGCTGGTGGGAGCTAGCCTGAGTTTGACCTCCTATGCCATGTCGGCATCCAAAGGGTTGGTGAGCAACATTCCGGGCGGGTTGAGTGTCTTGCTGGACGTGCTGGAGGTGTTGCTCATCATGTCCGCCATGAGCTGGCTGTTTTACCTGGTGCCCAACACCACTGTGCGCTGGCGTCACGCTTGGGCTGGGGGGCTGTTCGTGGCGCTGGGTCTGGAGTTGACCAAACGCGGCTTGGGCTGGTACGTCAGTGCAGTGCCGAGTTTTTCGGTCATTTATGGTGCGTTTGCGACGCTGCCCATTTTTTTGCTTTGGCTCTATTTGAGCTGGTCCATCGTGTTGCTGGGGGCTGTGATCGCTGCCTATGCACCCGCGCTGCGGCATGCGAGCCGCTGGTCGGCTGGGCCGGGGTTGCCATTTGCACTGGCTGTGGCGGCGCTGAAAGTGTTGGGGTCAGCACGCGCCCAACCCGGACGAGGGCTGACGCTGGAAGCCTTGGCTGCGCGCATTCGTGCGGCCACCCTGCAACTGGAGCCCGTGATCGACATGCTGATCGCCCACGATTGGGTGGCTTGGCTGGACGAAGCCGACGGGCAGCGGTTGGTGCTGATTTGTGAACCAGAGCAAGTGAAAGCCAGCGATCTGGCACGGGTTCTGCTGCTGGGTGAGCACCCCACCACAGCGGGCTTTTATCAGGTGACGGGTTTGGATGACCTGAGTCTGGCCGAAATGCTGAGGGGTTTTCCTGCGGTTTCGGCGACGACCACGAATGGGGGAGGGCCCCATTTTGGGGCGTGACAGCACCCGCGTCTACAATGAGCGCCCCGCCCATGTCGTTATCCGCTGTCTTCTGGAGCTTGTTTCAATGTCGTCTTCCCGCCGGGTCGCCAAGGAATCCTCATCTGTCGAACCCGGGGCCGTGCGCGTGCTCAAGAAGTACCCGAATCGCCGGCTGTACGACACCAGTGCCAGCACCTACATCACCCTCGCGGACGTCAAAACCATGGTGATGGATGGCATGCCCTTCGAAGTACGCGATGCCAAAACCGGCGAGGAGCTGACGCGCAGCATCTTGCTGCAAATCATCCTGGAAGAAGAAACCGGCGGCATGCCGATGTTCAGCGCCCAGATGCTGGCGCAGATCATCCGCTTCTACGGCCACGCCATGCAGGGCATGATGGGCTCTTACTTGGAGCGCAATCTCCAAGCGTTTGTGGACATGCAAGCCCGCTTGGCCGATCAAACACGCGGCATGTACGACCCAGCGGCTTTCACCTCCGATGCGTGGTCGCAGTTCATGAGCCATCAAGCGCCCGTGGTGCAAAACTTGATGAGCACCTACATGGAGCAGTCCACCCATTTGTTCACCCAGATGCAAGAGCAGATGAGCAAACAGGGTGGGTCGCTGTTTCCGGGCTTTACGGTGCCGCCCGTGCAAAAGTGATCGCATCACCGGCGCAGTGCGCCACAGCGGGGCGTTTGCGACAATCGCCCCCATGACCCACGCTTCTGCTTCTGGCGCCCCGTCCGCGCCCACCATCGGTTTTGTGAGCCTCGGCTGCCCGAAGGCCCTGACCGATTCCGAACTCATCCTCACCCAGCTCTCGGCTGAGGGCTACCGCACCAGCAAGACCTACGCCGGCGCCGATTTGGTGATCGTCAACACCTGCGGTTTCATCGACGATGCGGTCAAGGAAAGCCTGGACGCCATCGGCGAAGCCTTGACCGAAAACGGCAAGGTGATCGTCACCGGCTGCCTGGGGGCGCGTCAGGCCGAAGGCGGCGAAAACATGGTGCGTCAAGTTCACCCCAAAGTGCTGGCGGTCACGGGGCCGCACGCCACGCAAGAGGTGATGGACGCCGTCCACGCCCATGTGCCCAAGCCGCACGACCCCTTTGTCGATTTGGTGCCTGCCGCCGGCATCAAACTCACGCCCAAGCATTACGCCTACCTCAAGATCAGCGAGGGCTGTAACCATCGCTGCACCTTCTGCATCATCCCGAGTTTGCGGGGGGATTTGGTGTCGCGTCCGGTGGGTGATGTGCTGAACGAAGCCAAGGCGCTGTTCGAAAGCGGCGTCAAAGAACTGCTGGTGGTGAGCCAAGACACCTCGGCCTACGGCGTGGATGTGAAGTACCGCACCGGTTTCTGGAACGGAGCCCCGGTCAAAACGCGCATGCTCGATTTGGTGGCCAAGCTGGGTGAACTGGCACGGGCGCATGGTGCTTGGGTGCGCTTGCACTATGTCTACCCTTACCCGCACGTCGATGAAGTGATTCCGCTCATGGCCGAAGGGTTGGTGTTGCCTTACCTCGACGTGCCGTTCCAGCACGCCCACCCCGATGTGCTCAAGCGCATGAAACGGCCCGCCAGCGGTGAACGCAACTTAGAGCGCATCCAACGCTGGCGCGAGCTGTGCCCCGAGTTGATCGTGCGTTCCACCTTCATCGCCGGTTTCCCCGGTGAAACGGAGGATGAATTCAGCTATTTGCTGGATTTTCTGAAAGAGGCCCAAATCGACCGGGCAGGCTGTTTCGCTTACTCTCCCGTGGACGGCGCGTTGGCCAACGAGCTGCCCGGCGCTTTGCCCGACGCGGTGCGCGAGGAGCGCCGCGCCCGCTTCATGGCGGTGGCCGAAGCGGTGTCGGTGGCGCGGCTCCAGCGCCGTGTGGGGGCCACCATGCAAGTTTTGGTGGACAGTGCCCCCGCCCTGGGCCGCAAAGGTGGTATTGGCCGCAGCTACGCCGATGCCCCCGAGATCGATGGCCTGGTGCGCTTGCTGCCGCCGACCAAAGCCTCTACGCAGATGCGGGTGGGTGAGTTCGTCAAGGCGCGCATCGTAGCGGCAGATGGCCACGATTTGATCGCCCAACCGATCTGACATGATCGTTCGACCCAAGTTGCACTGGCTGGGGCTGGTGTTTGTCTGGCACGGTTCGGTGCTGGGCAAAATTCTGCTGCGCCTGGGGCTGAACTTTGGTATGGGCGTGGTCGCGGTGCTGATCGCGCCGTGGCTGAAAACCCAAGGCTGGCATCTTTCAACGGCGCCATTCAGCTTGCTGGGGATCGCGCTGGCGATCTTTTTGGGCTTTCGCAACAGCGCCAGTTATGAGCGCTTTTGGGAGGGGCGCAAGCTGTGGGGCGGCCTGTTGATCGCTGCGCGGGCGCTGCTGCGGCAGGCACAAACGCTCACCGGCCATGCGCCCGACTCGCTGCCCATGCGCCACTTGGCGAACCTGCTGATTGCGCTGGGCTGGACGCTCAAGCACCAGTTGCGCAGCACCGATCCGGCAGAGGACTTGGCCCGTTGGTTGCCCCCGACGTTGGCCACGCGCATCGCCCAAGCCCAGTTCCCGTGCGTGCTGCTGTTGCGTGAGGTGGGGCGCTGGGTGGCCGTTGGTGTTGCGGGCGTTGCCCAGCCTGCCGCTGCGCTACGCTGCGCAAGATGCCGCCGCCCGGCGCATCGCTGAATGGGCGCAAGGCCAGCCGGGCGTGCGCCGCGTGTTGCATCCCAGCTTGCCGGGTTCACCTGGGCACGCGCACTGGGCGGCGCTGTGCCAAGCCGCTGCCGGGCTGGTGACGCTGGAAATCGACCCACGCCACAGCAGCGACGCGGTGGACGCGTTCGTCGATGGGCTCCGGCATTTCCGCATCGGCTGGAGTTGGGGCGGGCCGGTGAGTTTGGCGGTACCCTATCAGGCGCGGTTCATGCGCAAGCTGGGGCACCCGTACGAGGGTGTGCTGGTGCGCCTGTGCATTGGCCTCGAAGACGCGGGCGACCTCATCGCCGATCTGGACGCTGGGTTGCAGCGTCTGGCCCAAGCTTGAGTGGAGGAGGGGGCGCTGCGCCGCCTCAGTCCTTGCCGGGCGAGGACACCTTGTGGCGCATCAAGCGGCCCTTTTCGCGCTCCCAATCGCGTTCTTTGACGGTGTTGCGCTTGTCATGTTCGGCCTTGCCCTTGGCCAGCGCAATCTCGGCTTTGACGCGCCCTTCCTTCCAATGCAAGTTGAGCGGCACCAGCGTGAAGCCGCGCTGCTCGGTTTTGCCGACGAGGCGCCGGATTTCGGCCTTCTTCATCAGCAATTTTTTGATGCGATCGGCTTCCGGGCGCACGTGGGTGGAGGCGCTGCGCAAGGCGTTGATGCGGCAACCGATGATGAACAGCTCGCCGTTTTTGATCAGCACATAACCATCGGTCAGCTGCACTTGGCCGGCACGGATGGCTTTGACCTCCCAGCCGTCCAGCACCATGCCGGCTTCGAAGCGTTCCTCGATGTGGTATTCAAAACGGGCGCGGCGGTTTTCGGCGATCAGGGCGGACATGGTGAGTCGGTCAATCCGGGGCGACCGGGAAGGCGGCCCCTAAAATCTTCAATTGTATGAAGCACGTCAAGAAGTCTGTTCTGTTGTGGTACTCGCCGGCCGAGATGTACCGCTTGGTCACCGATGTTCCGGCCTACCCGCAGTTTTTGCCGTGGTGCGAAAAAGGCGAAGTGCTGAACGGTGATGATGCCGGCGTCACGGCGCGGGTGCATTTGGCGTTTGCCGGTGTCCGGCATGCCTTCACCACGCGCAACACCCACCAGCCAGATCAGTCCGTGCTGATGAAATTGGTGGATGGGCCGTTTTCGGTGCTCGAAGGTTCGTGGCAGTTCATCCCCTTGGGCAAAGCGGGGCAGCAAGCGTGCCGCATCGAGTTCGATTTGCGGTATGCGTTTTCCAGCCGGGCGCTGGAGCTGGTGCTCAGCCCCGTGTTTGACAAGGTGGCCAACACCTTTGTCGATTCTTTTGTCACCCGTGCGGAGCAGGTGTATGGCGAACGTTGAAGTCAGCGTGGTGTACAGCCCCGCCCCCCGCCAGGTGGACGAGATCCGCCTGAGCGTCGCCGAAGGATCCACGCTCGAACAGGCGCTGCGGGCCAGCGGTTTGGTCGAGCGCCACGGCCTGGGCGCCATCGACGCCCTCAGCGTGGGCATTTGGATGAAAGCCAAACCCCTGGACACGCCGTTGCGTGCCCAGGATCGGGTGGAAATCTACCGCCCGTTGCGCGTCGATCCCAAGGAAGCGCGGCGCCAGCGTTACCGCAAGTCCCCCAAGTAACGCGCCTGGCGTCCCGGTGCCGCGTGCCGGCTCACTGGCCTTGGCAGTTTTCGGCGATCTGGCTGCGCATGCGTTGGCCTTCAGCGGCGCGGGCGCTGTCGTCCAGCACTTCGCGCTCGCCTTTGGCGTTGTAGCGGGACATGCGTTGGCCGCTGTCCAGCGCCGCCAGTTGATTGCGCAGCCGTGAGCAGTGTTCCTCCCGCTGGGCTTGTGCCTTCTGTTTGGCGGCGGCGGCGGCTTGTTCCTGCTCGGCTTTTTTGCGTGCTTCTTGCTCTTGCTGCTTGCGTTTACGGGCTTCCAGTTCCGGATCGCGTGGGCCGGAGGCGGCCACAGAAGGGGCCGGTGGGGGTTCGGCGGCTCCCATGGCGGTGCGTGAGTGGTTGGGGCGTTGCAGGATTCGGTTATCGGGGGTGTCCGATGGCGGAGGGCGATCGCTGACCTGGATGCGTCCCTGGGCATCGCGCCACTTCCAAATCGGGGTGCTTTGGGCCTGGCTGGGGCCACACACAGCGGCCAGCAAAACCACAGCCGAGGAGGCAAACGTCGTGAAGCGCTTCATGGGTGGGAGGATCGAGAGAACAGAAGCGAAACAGTGTAGGGCGGCCATGTTTCCAGTGTTCCCTATAATCCGCTTTTGCGTCTGGAGCTGATCCCATGCGCCTACTCGGCAAAGCGCTGACCTTCGACGATGTGTTGTTGGTTCCCGCCTTCTCTCAAGTCCTGCCGCGAGACACGTCGCTGGCAACCCGTCTTTCCCGCAACATCGTCCTGAACCTGCCGCTCGTTTCGGCGGCGATGGACACCGTGACCGAGGCCCGTCTGGCCATCGCCATCGCCCAAGAGGGCGGCATCGGCATCGTTCACAAAAACCTGAGTCCCAAGCAGCAAGCCGCTGAAGTGGCGCGTGTCAAGCGCTACGAGTCCGGCTTGCTCAAAGACCCGATCACCATTGCCCCCGGCGCCCGGGTGCGTGATGTGATCGAGCTGTCGCGCCAGCATGGCATCTCGGGTTTTCCGGTGGTGGAAAACGGCCAAGTCGTCGGCATCGTCACTGGCCGGGACCTGCGGTTTGAAACCCGCCTCGACGCCCCCGTGCGCGACATCATGACCCCGCGTGAACGCCTCATCACCGTCTCCGAAGGCGCCACCCTGGCAGACGCCAAGGCGCTGATGCACGCCCACAAGCTGGAGCGTGTGCTGGTGGTGAACGATGCGTTTGAACTGCGCGGCCTGTTCACGGTGAAAGACATCACCAAACAAACCAGCTTCCCCAATGCCGCACGCGATGCACAAGGCAAGCTGCGCGTCGGCGCGGCGGTCGGCGTGGGTGAGGGCACCGAAGAGCGCGTGGAACTGCTGGTCAAGGCCGGTGTGGACGCCATCGTGGTCGATACCGCGCACGGCCACAGCTCGGGCGTGATCGAGCGCGTGCGCTGGGTGAAGAAGAACTTCCCGCAAGTCGATGTGATCGGCGGCAACATCGCCACCGGTGGCGCTGCGCTGGCGCTGGTGGAAGCCGGTGCGGATGGCGTGAAAGTCGGCATCGGCCCCGGTTCGATTTGCACCACGCGCATCGTTGCCGGTGTGGGCGTGCCGCAAATCACCGCCATTGACAACGTGGCCACCGCGCTCAAGGGCACGGGCGTGCCGCTGATCGCCGACGGCGGCATTCGTTACTCGGGGGACATCGCCAAAGCCATCGCCGCCGGTGCCAGCACCGTGATGATGGGCGGCATGTTCGCCGGCACGGAAGAATCGCCGGGCGAAGTGTTCCTGTACCAAGGCCGCTCCTACAAGGGCTACCGTGGCATGGGTTCCATTGGCGCCATGAAGGCCGGTTCAGCCGACCGTTACTTCCAAGAGAACGACGAAGCCGCCAACCCGAACGCCGACAAGCTGGTGCCCGAAGGCATCGAAGGTCGCGTGCCGTTCAAGGGCTCGATGGTGGCGATTGCCTACCAAATGGCCGGTGGCCTGAGGGCTTCGATGGGTTACTGCGGTTGTGCCACCATCGACGAGATGCGTGAACGCGCAGAGTTCGTCGAGATCACGGCAGCCGGTATCCGTGAGAGCCACGTCCACGACGTGCAAATCACCAAGGAAGCTCCAAACTACCGGATGGAGTGATCGTCCCTCCCTTTTGAGCTTGGCGCCCGGCATTGACCGGGCGCCGTCATTCTGAACTCCCGATGCAAGCCAGCTCCGACCGCAAGCCGCGCACGGCCGCCATGCCGTTCATCATGATCACCGTGCTGATCGACATGATCAGCATTGGCCTCATCATCCCGGTGTTGCCGCCGCTGGTGGGTTCGTTCACCGGCTCGCAGGCCGATCACGCGTTCTGGTATGGCGTGGTGAGTTTTGCGTTTGGCTTTGCCAACTTCTTCGGCTCGCCAGTGTTGGGGGCGCTGTCCGATCACTATGGCCGCCGACCGGTGCTGCTGATCGGCTTCACGGGGCTGGCGCTGAGTTTCTTCGCCACGGCGCTGTCCTCGGCGCTGTGGATGCTGGTGGTGATCCGGTTCATCGGCGGGGCGATGCAAGCCAATGCCGCCGTGGCCCAAGCCTATGTGGCCGACATTTCGGAGCCCCACGAGCGCGCCAAACGCTTTGGCATGCTGGGCGCCATGTTCGGCATGGGTTTCGTGCTCGGGCCGGTGATGGGCGGTTTGCTGGGGGGCATTGATCTGCACCTGCCGTTCTTCGTCGCGGGTACCCTGGCGGTGCTCAATGGGTTGTACGGCTTTTTCATCCTGCCGGAATCGCTGCCAGCGGAGCGCCGCGTGGCCGTGAATTGGCGCAAGGCCAACCCCATTGCCTCGCTCAAGCAACTCACCGAATTGCAGGGCGTGGGCTTGCTGGTGGCGGTGATGGGGCTGTCCAGCCTGGCGCAGTTCACCATGCACGCCACTTGGGTGCTGTATACGCACTTCAAGTTCGGCTGGGGGCCGACGGAAAACGGCTGGTCGCTGTTTGCCGTGGGGGCGATGGCGGTGATTGTGCAAGGCGGCCTCATTCGCGTGGCCTTGAAGCGCACCACGCCGCAGAAGCTGGCGGTGGTGGGGCTGATTTCCTCGTCGCTGTGCTACTTCTTCTGGGGCGCCGTGCCCGAGGGCTGGATGATGTACGTGGTGATCGTGCTCAACGTGTTCGGCTTCATGGCGAACACCTCGATTCAGACCTTGGTGTCCAACGCGGCGGACGTGCAATCCCAGGGCCGCACCATGGGCGCGGTGGCCTCGCTCAACAGTTTGATGGCGGTGATCGCGCCGGTGTTCGGTGCGGCGCTGCTGGGAATGGTGTCGCACCTGCCGCCGGGGGACTGGCGTTTGGGCGCCCCGCTGTTCCTGTGTTCGGCCTTGCAGGCGGTGGCCACGGTGCTGGCGCTGCGGCATCTCAAGCGCCATTCCCAAGGGGGTTTGGTGTGAAGGTGTTTTCTTTGCGGTTGCCAGCCGTGATGCAACAGGCCTTGCGCGCCATTGGTATGGTGGCTGTATGGGTTGCGTTTGTGGGCGTAGCTGTTGTGCCGGTTGACTCGGTTTTGGCGGCGCCTGCTTTGACGCAGGCTGATTTGGATGGGCAAAAGGAGCTGCTGCAATTTAAGCTGGATGCGCTGAAAGAATCCCAGCAGAAAGACATTGAAAACCTGCGGCAGCGTTTGGATTATGTTGATAAGCGGGTAGATGACCAAAATACCTACGCTGGGCAAGGCGTGGATCGTCTTGGTATTTGGGTTACTGTTTTATTGGCTATTTTGGGTTCGATTGGTTTTGTAACTGTTTATCGGCGCACCAAAAAGGAAGCACAAGAAGCGGCGAAAGATTGGTTTTCAGAGAACTCCGAAGACTTAAAATCTAAAGTTGAGGATCTCCAGAAAAAAATTGGGGATTTGGAGCGTCATGCGGATTTTGCAGAGAAAAAAATAACGGCCGAGGTGCAAGAAATTCAAGGTCAAGCGGGTCAGGCCAAAGTCAATATTGCTGACGAAGAGGCGCGGGCAATTGAGCGATTGCAAAAAAACATGGGAAAAACCCAAAATTCAGAAGAGCCATTGTCTGATGAAAAAAAACAAGATGCGGAATTGCTAAAGGAACGAAGCGATCGGTTAAAAAGAAAACCGGAAAGCGAATACTTGTTTGCTGATTGGAATGCGCGGGCTTTGTCTGCTTATTCAAATAATTATTTTGAGGGCGCTGCTTATTTTTGGTTGAAAGCCGCTGAGGCGGCGGATGCAAAAAGTAAAGATGCTGCTCAAGCTTTACTTTTTCGAGGCATCGTACAAGGGCAGCTGGGGCAAGCCGAAGCAGAAATAGCGACCTACGAAGAAGTTGACAAGCGCTATGGTCAGGCGCCGGAGGCGGCGCTGCGGGAACAAGTTGCTAGGGCGCTGTTCAATAAGGGCGTTGTGCAAGGGCAGCTGGAGAAAAAGGAAGCTGCGATAGCGACATACGAAGAAGTGGACAAGCGCTATGGTCAGGCGCCGGAGGCGGCGCTGCGGGAACAAGTTGCTAGGGCGCTGCTCAATAAAGGCGTTGTGCAAGGGCAGCTGGAGAAAAAGGAAGCTGCGATAGCGACATACGAAGAAGTGGACAAGCGCTATGGTCAGGCGCCGGAGGCAGCGCTGCGGGAGGTAGTTGCCAGAGCGCTGGTCAGTAAAGGCAGTAGGCAAGGGGAGCTGGGGCGAAACGAAGCTGCGATAGTGACATACGAAGAAGTGGACAAGCGCTATGGTCATGCGCCGGAGGCGGCGCTGCGGGAGCAAGTTAACGCAGCGTATACCGGTCTGGGATTTGCATGGATCTGTGAAGCGAAACGACTTTGGATGGTGAGCGCTGAAGCAGCAAAGAACTTGCTTTTGAGTGCCGCTGGTGTTTTGAATCGGGCAGTGAGGGCGCTTGATGAAAACGGTGTGGTGTTGGGTAATCTTGCTTATTTGGCCTGTTTGCAGGGTGATATGCAAGCGGCTGAGGTGTGGTTTGTCAAGGCTCTTCAGGCACCCGATCATGGCGGTGAAGAAATTTATCGTGACACCCTCAAAGATTTGGAAATCCATCCAGTCCCCGAAGATGAGAATATGCGCGCTTTGGTAGAGCGTTTGTGGCAGGCACATAAGCCGAAGGCTTGATGCTGCCGGTGGTTAAACAACGGTTGTTTTTGTTGAGTTATTAAAAATGTCACACGACAAAATTCTGATCCTCGACTTCGGCTCGCAAGTCACCCAATTGATCGCCCGCCGGGTGCGTGAATCGCATGTGTATTGCGAAATCCACCCGAACGATGTGTCGGATGACTTCATCCGCCAGTACGCGCCCAAGGGCATCATCCTTTCGGGCAGCCACGCTTCCACCTACGAAGACCACCAACTGCGCGCCCCGCAAGCCGTGTGGGATTTGGGCGTGCCGGTGCTGGGCATCTGCTACGGCATGCAGACGATGGCGGTGCAACTCGGCGGCGAAGTGAGCTGGAGCGACACCCGCGAATTCGGTTACGCCGAAGTGCGCGCCCACGGCCACACGCGCTTGCTCAAGGGCATCGAAGACTTCAGCACGCCCGAAGGCCACGGCATGCTCAAGGTGTGGATGAGCCACGGCGACAAGGTCACGGCCCTGCCGCCCGGCTTCAAACTCATGGCGAGCACCCCGAGCTGCCCGGTGGCCGGCATGGCCAACGAGGAAAAGGGCCTGTACGCCGTGCAGTTCCACCCCGAAGTGACGCACACCGTGCAAGGCCAAGCCCTGCTGTGGCGCTTTGTGCGCGACATCTGCGGCTGCGCCGGGGACTGGATCATGGGCAACTACATCGAAGAAGCCGTGGCCAAGATCCGCGAGCAGGTGGGTGACGAGGAAGTCATCCTCGGCCTGTCCGGCGGGGTGGATTCGAGCGTGGCGGCGGCCTTGATCCACCGTGCCATCGGCGATCAACTCACCTGCGTGTTCGTCGATCACGGCCTGCTGCGCCTGAACGAGGGCGACATGGTGATGGACATGTTCGCCGGCAAGCTGCACGCCAAGGTGATCCGCGTCGATGCCAGCGAGCTGTTCCTCGGCCAACTGGCCGGTGTGACCGACCCGGAGCGCAAGCGCAAGATCATCGGCGGCCTGTTCGTGGACGTGTTCAAGGCCGAAGCCGCCAAGCTCAAGGCCAGCGGCGCCGGCCATAAGGGCGCAACCTTCCTCGCCCAAGGCACGATCTACCCGGACGTGGTCGAGTCCGGCGGCACCAAGACCAAGAAGGCCACCACCATCAAGAGCCACCACAACGTGGGCGGCCTGCCGGAACAACTGGGCCTGAAGCTGCTGGAGCCGCTGCGCGAGCTGTTCAAGGACGAAGTGCGCGAGCTGGGCGTGGCCCTGGGCCTGCCGCCGGACATGGTGTACCGCCACCCGTTCCCGGGCCCCGGCCTGGGCGTGCGCATCCTGGGGGACATCCGCCCCGAGTTCGTGAAGCTGCTGCAACGCGCCGACCACATCTTCATCGAAGAGCTGCGCTCCACGGTGGATCACAACTCCGGCAAAAGCTGGTACGACCTGACGAGCCAAGCCTTCACCGTCTTCCTGCCGGTCAAGAGCGTGGGCGTGATGGGCGATGGCCGCACTTACGACTACGTCGTGGCCCTGCGCGCCGTGCAAACCTCGGATTTCATGACGGCGGATTGGGCCGAGCTGCCCTACAGCCTGTTGAAGCGGGTTTCCAGCCGCATCATCAACGAAGTGCGCGGCATCAACCGCGTGACTTACGACGTGTCCAGCAAGCCGCCTGCCACCATTGAGTGGGAATGATCCGAGGGGGCTTCACAGCCCCCGCAGCACATCCCAACAAGCGCCCATCGTGTGGTAATCGGTTTTGCCGGCGGGGCTTTTCTCGTCCGAGTAACGCCGGTTGTCCGGGGTGAGGATGCGATACCAAGCCCCATGGCGATGATCGATCATGTGGGCCCAGGCGTAGGCCCAGAGCTGGTCGTACCAACTCCAGTAGCCCGGGTTGCCTGTGCGCTGCGCCAGCAAGGCCGCAGCGGCCAGACTCTCGGCTTGCACCCAGAAATACTTGTCGGCGTCGCACACCTCGCCGCCCGGGGCAAAGCCGTACACCAGCCCACCGTGGACGCGATCCCAGCCGTTGTGCATCGCCACTTCGAAAAAACGCTGCGCCGTCGGTAGCAGCCAGCCTGGGCACAGGCCTCCCGGCGCGGCGCGCAAACGCGCCTCCAGTTGCAACAGCAGCTTGCTCCACTCCGTCAGGTGGCCCACTTGGAAACCCCAAGGGCGAAAGATATTGCTGCGGTCTTGCTGGTTGTAGTGCCAGTCCACCTGCCAATCGGGGCCGTAGTGCTCCCACACCAAACCATCGGCCTGCGTGGCCAGGCGCTGCGTCACCGCGTGCGCCAGCAACAGGGCGCGATCCAGGTAGTGGGATTGCCCTGTCGCTGCATGGGCGGCCAGCATGGCTTCACAGGCATGCATGTTGGCGTTTTGACCCCGATAAGGGCTCAACTGTCGCCAGTCGGCGGAAGCTTCATCGGCGTACAGGCGGGCCCGAGGCTCCCAGAACCGCTGTTCCATCAGCGCAAACGTCGTTTCTAAACCCGTGGCGGCTTCTTCGACGCCCGCCATCAACGCATGCGCGTGCGCCAGCAGCACGAAGGCCAGGCCGTAGGCGTGGTTCGTGCCGTCCAGCACGTTGGCGCGGTGGCCATCCCAGCGAACCTGCCATGCCCACCCCCCTTGCGGTTGAGCGTGGGCCGTTGCCAGAAAGCGCAAGCCGTGGCGCACCGCTTCTTGGTCTTGTGGTTGGCGCCAACGTTGCCAAGCCGTGGCATGGTTGAAGATGAAACGCGTGCTGCTCACCAAGTGGCGCGTTTGCCGGTCGTAGACCGTGCCGTCGTCCTTGAAGAAGTGGAAAAACCCCCCGCTGGGATCCAGCGCCCGGCCCTCGTAAAAGTCCAAGGTGTGGCGGATGTGACCGAGCAGGAACGCTGGCGCACGAAAGTCAGGCAGGCGGGTGTGGGTCATGGTGACGATAATTCAATCAGAATGATGAATGCATTGTTCACGATCCACTGTGCCCTGATGATGGGAGTTTCACTGTGCAGGCGGATGGCTTGCGGCATAGTAGCGGGCCAGTTCTTCATCACCTCTTGACCATGAATGCTCCAAAAATGCGCCGTATGGCAGTGAGTGCCCTCGCGGGGGCCGTGCTCGTGTTGGCCGGTTGCGTGTCGCAGCCGATGCTGTTGCAGTCCAACGAACGGGTGGAAGTGTCCGAGCTGGCGCTGCTGGTGGCGGATGTGTTCGACATGTACAAACAGCAGCCCACCAACCTCAAACCCGTGCCCAAGGCCGATTCGATCTTGGGCAAAGATTGGGAGGTGGTGGGTTACATCGTCGGGGACGCCAAAGCCGCCGTGACTCTGAACGGTGCGCAACTGCTGAGCGTGGGCGGCGGCACCGCCATGTATGGCGTGTTGGCCCACAAAAAGGGTGAAAACCCGGCGCAGTCTTACGTGCTGGCCGTGCGCGGTACGGCGGATGCGAACGAATGGAAAGTGAACGCATTCAGCGCCGACAAACTGCCCTTGAGCGCCGATCAAGGCAAAGGCACGGTGGCCAAAGGGTTCTATTCCATTTACCAGACCTTGCGTTACATCCCGAACACCGCCAACGCCACGGCGGCCAGCGTTCAAGCTTGGCAGAGCGTCCGCGACGTGGTGGGCAGCGCACCGGTGACGGTGGTCGGGCACAGCCTCGGCTCGGCGATGTCCACTTACTTGATGACCGATTTGGCCAGCCGAGGCGGGTTGGGCGCGCAGGTGCGGGGGCGTTTGCTGGCCTCACCGCGCCCGGGAGATGACACGTATGCCAACTACGTGGCCTCCGTGGTGCAAGACTACGTGGTCTACAACAACGTCAGCGATGTGGTGCCGCAGATCCCCCCGGGCTCGTTCGCCGCACTGAAGAACGAGAAGATCCTGATGCCGGATAACTTCCTCGTCAAAGTGTCCTACTCGCCGGTTTGCAGCCACCAACTGGTCTCTTACGCCGCCGGCTTGGGGGGCATTCAACCGAACCGCAGCCTGGATTTCTGGAAAAAACGCATGAAGGACAGCGGCAACAGCCCGGCCTGCGTGGAAGCCAAGTAAACCGCACGTTCACGGCATCCCCGCCGTCACCCAGCGCCCGAGCAGCGCCCGCTCTGCTTCGGTGATCTGCGTGGCGTTGTTGAGCGGCATCAGCCGCTGCACCACCACCTGTTGCACGATGGCCGGCCCGTGCTGGCGCAGCAGTTCGGGCGTGTGCAGCATCACGCCCTTGTTGTTCACCTGGGCGTTGTGGCACAGCACGCAGCGTTGTTGCACCACGGCTTGCACCTGAGCGAGCGTCGGTGCCGGGGCGCTGGCCGCCGCTTGAGCGACTGGCGCCGGCGCCAGCCACACCATCAAACCCAGCACCAACGCCACGCCCGCAGCAGCGTAGCCCCAGGGCACCGGCTGACCCAGTCGCAACGCCTTGTGACGCGCCACAAAGCAGTGACGAATCAACGCCCCCGCCAGCATCAACCCGACCAACACCACCCAGTTGTGCGGCCCTTGGTACAACCAGCCATAGTGGTTGCTCAACATGGCGATCAACACCGGCAGCGTGAAATAAGTGTTGTGAACACTGCGCTGCTTGCCGCGCTGGCCGTGGATCGGATCGACCGCTTGCCCTGCCCGCAGCGCCGCCACCACCTTGCGCTGGCCGGGGATGATCCAATGCGCCACGTTGGCGCTCATGGCCGTGGCCATCATGGCGCCGACGAGCAAAAACGCCGCTCGCCCCGCAAACAGCTCACACGCCAGCCAACTCGCCCCCACCACGGTGAGCGTGACCAACCCGCCTACCAGCCGATCCCCGCCCGGGCGCTGGCCCAAGGTGCGGCAGATCACGTCATAAATCAGCCAAAAGCCGGCCAGAAACCCCAGCGCCGCCGCAATCGCCCCGCCCGACGACCAGGCGTAGCGGCTCGCATCCACCAAAAACGTGCTGGCGTTGAACAGATACAGCACGGTGAACAGGCCAAAACCCGTCAGCCAGGTCGAATACGCTTCCCAGTAAAACCAGTGCAAATGCTCCGGCAGTTTGGGCGGCGAAACGATGTACTTCTGCGGGTTGTAAAACCCCCCGCCATGCACCGCCCACAACTCGCCATCCACGCCTTTGGCTTTCAGGGCCGGGTCGGTCGGCGGGGTCAGGCTGTTGTCGAGAAACACGAAGTAAAACGACGAGCCAATCCACGCAATCGCCGTGATGACATGCGCCCAGCGCAGCAGCAGGTTGCCCCATTCCAGTAAGTAGCCTTGCACGGTGGTGCCTCCTCAACTGCCTCGGTAAGTCGAATACGCCCACGGGCTGGCCAGCAGCGGGACGTGGTAATGCGCGTTCACATCGGCGATGCCAAAGTCCAGCGGCACATCCTCCAAAAACGGCGGATCGGGCAGCGCCACGCCCCGGGCGCGGAAGTAATCCGCCACCGCAAACACCAGGCGATAACGCCCCGCCACGACCTCGGCGCCCGCCAACAGCGGCCCGTCCGCCCGGCCATCGGCGTTCAGGGTGAGTTGGCGCAGCGGCGTGGCGTGGCCGGTGGCGTCCAGCCGGTAGAGCGTCACCGCCATGCCGGCTGCCGGGGTGCCGTGCATGGTGTCCAGAACATGTGTCGAAAGGCCCATGGTGTGTGAGCGCCGCAAAGCGCGTTAAAGTGTTCACGAAAGTGTATACAATTTTGCACACCATGACACTCGATCCCACCGACCTCCCCGGGGACGCTTCGCGCACCACCACCCAGCGCATCGTCGATGCGGTGACGGCGGCCATCGTCGAACGGCGGCTGATGCCCGGCACCAAACTGGTCGAGCAACAGATCGCGGACATCTTCAAGGTTTCACGCACCGTTGTGCGCCAAGCGCTGAACCAGTTGAGCCGGGATCGGCTGGTGCAGTTGGAGCCGGCGCGCGGTGCCTTTGTGCGCCAGCCCAGCGTGCAAGAAGCGCGGGAGGTGTTCGAAGTGCGCGCCATGCTCGAAGGCGCCATGATCCGTGAGCTGTGTACCCGCATCACCGAGGCCCAACTCGCCGAGTTGCGGGCCCATTTGGCCGCTGAAGTCGCCGCCGTCACGCGCACGGACGTGCGCGGGCGCACGCGGTTGTTGGCTGATTTCCACGTCATCCTGGCGCAGATGCTGGGCAACGCCACGCTGGCCGAGCTGCTGGGGGATTTGCTCTCGCGCTCGCAGCTCATTTCGTTGATGTACCAATCGTCCCATTCGGCGGAGCATTCGCAGGCCGAGCACGTCGCCATCGTGGACGCGCTGGCGCGGCGCGACGCCGAAGCCGCCGTGGCGCTGATGACCGATCACCTGGGCAACGTCGAACGCAACCTGCGCTTGCAACCGCGTGTCACCGACCTGGGCGCTGCTCTGCTGCCCGAAGGAGAACTACCGTGAGTTCACAGCACCGTCTCCCCCTCTCCCCAACCCCTCTCCCGCAAGGGGAGAGGGGCTTTGAAGCTCACGCCTTGGCCTCCGGTGAACGGGCTCCCTCTCCCCTTGCGGGAGAGGGCTGGGGAGAGGGGGAAGCCCCCCGTTACCCCCGCGACCTGCGCGGCCACGGTCGCACCCCGCCGCACGCCCAATGGCCGGGCCGCGCCCGCGTGGCGGTGCAGTTTGTGCTGAACTACGAGGAAGGCGGCGAAAACTCGGTGCTGCACGGCGACGCGGGCAGCGAGCAATTCCTCTCCGAGATGTTCAACCCGGCGAGTTACCCGGCGCGGCACCTCAGCATGGAAGGCATGTATGAGTACGGCTCGCGGGTGGGCGTGTGGCGTTTGCTGCGCGAGTTTGAAAAGCGCGGCCTGCCGCTGACCGTGTTCGGTGTGAGCATGGCCCTGGCACGCTGCCCCGAGGTGACCGCCGCCTTCGTCGAGCTGGAGCACGAAATTGCCTGCCACGGCTGGCGCTGGATTCATTACCAAAACCTGGATGAAGCCACCGAGCGCGAACACATGCAGCGCGGCATGGAGATCCTGCAAAACCTCACCGGCCAGCGTGCGCTGGGCTGGTACACCGGGCGCGACAGCCCCAACACCCGCCGCCTGGTGGCCGACTTCGGCGGCTTCGAGTACGACAGCGACTATTACGGCGACGACTTGCCGTTCTGGCTGCAAGTCAAAAAGAGCGACGGCGGCTTGGCGCCGCATCTGGTGGTGCCCTACACGCTGGACTGCAACGACATGCGCTTCGCCCTGCCGCAAGGCTTCAGCCACGGCGACGAGTTCTTCGAGTACCTGCGCGACAGCTTCGATGTGCTCTACGCCGAAGGCGACGAACGCCCCGCGATGATGAGCATCGGCATGCACTGCCGCTTGCTCGGGCGCCCCGGGCGGATGCGGGCGCTGCAACGCTTTCTCGACCACATTGAGGCGCACAGCCGGGTGTGGGTAGCGCGGCGCATCGACATCGCCCGCCACTGGAAAACCACCCACCCCTTCCACGCTGACACCGCTTTTGTTTGGGAATGACCCCTGTGACGACCCTCACCCTGGCCCAGCTCAACGCCGCCGATGGCGCCGAGTTCGTGCGTCTGCTGGACGGCACTTACGAGCACTCCCCCTGGATCGCTGAAGCGGCGTTTGCGCGGCGCCCGGCGGGGGGCTTCGTCAGCTTGGCGCAGTTGAAACATGCGCTGGTGGAGGCGGTGCGTGCCGCGCCCGAAACCGCCAAGATCGGCCTGATCCGCGCTCACCCCGAGCTGGCCGGCAAAGCGATGGTGGCGCGCACCCTCACAGCGGAATCCACCGGCGAGCAGCGCCGCGCCGGCCTGACGGATTGCACGCCCGAAGAATTCGCCAAACTGCACGTGCTGAACGCGGAATACAACCGGCGTTTTGGCTGGCCGTTCATCTTGGCGGTGCGCGGGCCACGCGGCACGGGGCTGACGCGCCAGCAAATCATCGACACCTTCGAGCGCCGCGCCCACGGCACGCGGGATTTTGAGTTTGCCGAGTGCCTGCGCAACATCCACCGCATCGCCGAAATTCGCTTGAGCGAAAAATTCGGCCAACCGCCCCGGCGGGGCGAACAGGTGTGGGACTGGGCCGAGCAACTCGCCCAGCACAGTGAACCCGGTTTTGCCGAAGCGGGCCAACTCACCGTCACCTATTTGACCGAGGCGCACCAAGCCTGCGCCCGCCAACTCATGGCGTGGATGCAGGCTGGCGGGTTTGATGAGGTGACGTTGGATGCCGTCGGCAACGTCGTGGGCGTGTACCACGCAGCGGCGGCGGCGGGCGGCGCCCAGGCGCCACGCCTGCTGACCGGCAGCCATTACGACACCGTGCGCAACGCCGGCAAGTACGACGGACGCTTGGGCATCCTGGTGCCGATGGCGGCGGTGCGTGAATTGGCGCAGCGCGGTGAGCGCCTGCCCGTCACGCTCGAAGTGGTGGGCTTCGCGGAGGAAGAAGGCCAGCGTTACCGCGCCACCTTCCAAGGTTCCAGCGCACTCACCGGGCATTTCAACCCGGCGTGGTTGGATCAGGTGGATGCGCAAGGCGTGTCCATGCGCGAGGCCATGCACGCCGCTGGCTTGCCCGGCACCATCGAAGCCATTGCCGCGCTCCAGCGCAAAGCCTCGCGTTACCTGGGATTCGTGGAAATTCACATCGAGCAAGGGCCGGTGTTGAACGATTTGGATGTGCCGCTGGGCCTCGTCACCTCGATCAACGGCAGTGCGCGCTACCGAGGCGAATTCATCGGCGTGGCCAGCCACGCCGGCACCACGCCCATGGATCGGCGCCGCGATGCCGCCACCGCCGTGGCCGAGCTGGCGCTGTACGCCGAGGCGCGAGCGTCGGCGGATGAAACCTCGGTGGCCACGGTGGGCGTGTTGGAAGTGCCGGGCGGCTCGGTCAACGTGGTGCCGGGGCGTTGCCGCTTCAGCCTCGATCTGCGCGCCCCGACCAACGCCCAGCGCAACGCCATGGTGATGGACATCAAACAGCACGCCGAACGCATCGCCAAGCGCCGGCGGGTGACGCTCAAGCTCGAAGAAACCATGATCGCGTCCGCCGCGCCGTCGAACCGCCGCTGGATGCAGCGCTGGGAAGCCGCCGTGCGCGCCCTGGGTTTGCCGTTGCACAGCCTGACCAGTGGCGCCGGCCACGATGCCATGAAGCTGCACGAAGTCATGCCGCAGGCCATGCTGTTTGTGCGCGGCGGCAACGCGGGCATCAGCCACAACCCGCTGGAAAGCGTCACGGCGGACGACGCCGAGCTGGCGGTGCAGGCTTTTACCCACCTCATCACGCACCTGGAGATCGCCCCATGACCTCGCCCGATTCGTCTGCCCGTTACGCCGCGTTGGATGCCTGGATCGAGGCCCATTTCGATGAAGAAGTGGCGTTCTTGCAAACCCTGGTGCGCGTGCCCACCGACACCCCGCCGGGCGACAACGCCCCCCACGCCGAAGTCACTGCCCAAGCGTTGGATCACATGGGGTTGCCGGTGGAGATGTACCCGGTGCCCGCCGAGGAGGTGGCGGCGCAGGGCATGCGCTCCATCACCAATGTGATCGTGCGCCAGCGTTTTGGCGAAGGTGGGTTGACGGTGGCCCTGAACGCCCACGGTGACGTGGTGCCCCCCGGCGAAGGCTGGACGCACGACCCCTACGGCGGCGAAGTGGCCGACGGCAAGCTCTACGGTCGGGCCAGTGCCGTGAGCAAGAGCGATTTCGCCACCTACACCTTCGCGTTGCGGGCGCTGCGCGAGGTGGCGCCGCCCGCGTGCGGGGCGGTGGAGCTGCACTTCACCTACGACGAAGAATTCGGCGGCGAGTTGGGCCCCGGCTTTTTGCTGCGCCACCAACTCACCCGACCGGATTACCTCATCGCCGCTGGTTTCAGCTATCAGGTGGTGACGGCGCACAACGGCTGCTTGCAACTGGAGGTCACGCTGCATGGCCAAGCCAGCCATGCCGCTT
Source organism: Vitreoscilla filiformis (assembly GCF_002222655.1). GTDB lineage: Bacteria > Pseudomonadota > Gammaproteobacteria > Burkholderiales > Burkholderiaceae_C > Ideonella > Ideonella filiformis. The sequence continues at coordinate 2,067,701 of NZ_CP022423.1, forward strand.
ACCCCGAAACCGGCATCGACGCCCTGCAAGCCGCCAACCAACTGCTGACCGCGCTCTATGCCCACAACGACGTGCTGCGCACGCGGCGCTCCAGCGTGCCCGGCATCACCCATCCTTATTTGAACGTCGGGCGCATCGAGGGCGGCAGCAATACCAATGTGGTGCCGGGCAAAGTGGTGCTGAAGCTGGATCGGCGCATGATCCCCGAGGAAGACGCCGCGCAGGTCGAAGCCGAGGTGTGCCAGCTCATCGCCGCTGCGGTGGCAGATTGCCCGGGCATTCGGGGCGAAATCCGCCGCCTGTTGCTGGCTCATTCGCTCAAACCCTTGCCTGGCCACGAGCGCCTGGCCACCACGCTGCAACGCCACGCGCAGGCGGTGTTGGGCGAGTTCATTCCCACGTCGGGCACGCCGCTCTACACCGATGTGCGCCTCTATGGTGCGCAAGGGGTGCCAGCGGTGATTTACGGTGCCGGGCCGCGCACCGTTTTGGAGAGCAATGCCAAACGCGCCGACGAACATCTGGTGCTCGATGACCTGAAACGGGCCACGCAAATCGTGGCGCGCACCTTGATGGACATGTTGAGCTAAGGGAAATTCGCCTCGATTCGGTTGACAGCCGGCGCCCCCAGCGCTGGCTTTTTGTGCTGGAACTTCGCCTTCAATCATCGTGATGATCCGCCAATTTGAGCGAACTTAGCGGAAGTTGGCCCGGTTTTCGCTAGTGAAGTCCGTCTTCACGGAGAACCAGTCATGTCGCTCATGCATTGCACCCGCCGCACTTTGTTGAATGCTGTTGCCGCTGCTGCGGTTTGTGTCAGCCTGCCGGCGATGGCCCAAGAAACCGCCGTCAAATTCCAGCTCGATTGGCGTTTTGAAGGCCCGAGTGCGTTGTTCCTCGTGCCGGTGGCCAAGGGGTATTTCAAGGCCGAAAAACTCAATGTGGCGGTCGATGCTGGCAATGGTTCGGGCAATGCCGTCAACCGCGTGGCCTCCGGCGCCTACGACATGGGTTTTGCCGACTTGGCCGCCCTCATGGAATTCCACGCCAACAACCCCACCGCGCCCAATAAACCGGTGGCGGTGATGATGGTCTACAACAACACCCCGGCAGCGGTGCTGACGCTGAAAAAATCCGGCATCAAAACCCCGGCGGATTTGGCGGGCAAAAAGCTCGGGGCGCCGTCGTTCGACGCGGGGCGCCGCGCCTTCCCGATTTTCCAGAAGGCCAACAACGTCAGCAAAGTCGAGTGGGTGAGCATGGATCCGCCCCTGCGCGAAACCATGTTGATGAAGGGCGATGTGGACGCCATCACCGGCTTCACCTTCACGTCGTTGCTGAACCTGGAAGCACGCGGCGCCAAAACCGACGAGGTGGTGGTGATGCCGTACCCCGCTTTCGGCGTGAAGCTGTACGGCAACGCCATCATCGTCGGCCAAGCGTTTTTGAAGAACAACCCGGACGCCGTCAAAGCCTTCCTGCGCGCTTTCACCAAGGGCGCCAAAGACGTGATCGCCGACCCCAAAGCCGCCATCGCGGTGGTCAAGGAGCGGGACGGCATCATCAACGCCACCCTGGAAGAGCGCCGCCTGCGCTTGGCCATTGACACCGCCATCGCCACGCCAGACGCCCGTGCCGAAGGGTTCGGCGCTGTGAGCGCCCCGCGTTTGGCCTTGATGGGGTCCCAAGTCGCCGATGCGTACACCACCAAAAGCCGCATCGATGTGAGCACGATCTGGGACGGCAGTTACCTGCCGTCCGTGGCCGAGCGCAACGTCTTGGGCGTGGCCAAAAAGTGAGGCGTTGAACCATGAGCGCCTTTGTTGACTTTCGCAACGTTTGGCTGGCCTACAACGACGAGTTGTTGGCCCAGGGCCATTTCGCCGTCGAAGACATCCACCTCCAGGTGAAGGAGGGGGAGTTCATCGCCATCGTCGGCCCATCGGGTTGTGGCAAATCCACCTTCATGAAACTGGCCACGGGGCTGAAACGCCCGAGCCGGGGCACGGTGGAAATCGCTGGGCAGGAGGTCACGGGGCCGCTCAAGATCACCGGCATGGCGTTCCAAGCGCCCAGTTTGTTGCCGTGGCGCACCACGGTGCAAAACGTCATGCTGCCGCTGGAGATTGTGGAACCCTACCGTTCCAGCTTCAAGCAGAAAAAAGCCGAGTACGAAGCCAAAGCACGCACGCTGCTGCAAAGCGTCGGGCTGGGGGGTTATGAGGACAAATTCCCCTGGCAGCTTTCCGGCGGCATGCAGCAGCGTGCCAGCATCTGCCGCGCCCTCATTCACGAACCCAAAATGCTGCTGCTGGACGAGCCGTTCGGCGCGTTGGATGCCTTCACCCGCGAAGAACTCTGGTGTGCGCTGCGCGATCTGCAAGCCGCACAAAAATTCAACGTCATCTTGGTGACGCACGATTTGCGCGAAAGCGTCTTTTTGGCCGATACGGTGTACGTCATGAGCAAAAGCCCGGGCCGTTTTGTGGTGCGCCGCGAGATCGATTTGCCTCGCCCGCGTGACTTGGAGGTGACCTACACCCCCGCGTTCACCGACATCGTGCATGAACTGCGCGGCCACATTGGTGCCCTGCGCAAACAAGGTGCGGAGGTGGCGCAATGAGCAGCGCAGCCGTCAAAGCCCGACGCCTCGAAGCCGCCGCCCCCTGGGCGTTGCTGATTGTCGGGTTGTTCCTCTGGCAAGGTGTGTGTACCGCTTTTGATGTGAGTGAGTTCGTATTCCCGAGCCCGCTGCGCATTTGGGAGCAGTTGGTCGAGTTCAGGGGCGAAATTGCCAAACACGCCTGGCGCACCTTTTGGGTGACGATGGCCGGGTTTGGCCTCGCCATCGTGGTGGGCGTGTTGCTGGGCTTCCTCATCGGCAGTTCGCGCCTGGCTTACGCTGCGATTTATCCGCTGATGACGGGCTTCAACGCCCTGCCCAAAGCCGCCTTCGTGCCGGTGTTGGTGGTGTGGTTTGGCATCGGCATTGGCCCGGCGATCCTGACGGCGTTTTTGATCAGCTTTTTCCCGATCACCGTGAACATCGCCACCGGCCTGGCCACGCTGGAGCCCGAGTTGGAGGACGTGCTGCGCGTGCTGGGCGCTCGGCGCTGGGATGTGCTGATGAAAGTCGGGCTGCCGCGTTCGATGCCGTACTTTTTCGGCTCGCTCAAGGTGGCGATCACGCTGGCCTTCGTCGGCACCACGGTCAGCGAGATGACGGCCTCGAACGAGGGCATCGGCTACCTGCTGGTGAGCGCCGGCAGTGCCATGCAAATGGGCCTGGCGTTTGCGGGCCTGGTGGTGGTCGGGGCGATGGCGATGGTGATGTATGAGTTCTTCTCGATTGTGGAGAAGCGCCTCACCGGGTGGGCCCATCGCGGTTCACAAGTCCACTGAGGGTTCGTGACCGACAGGCCCCATGCGATGATTCGCCCTGACACAGCGCCCCCGAGGCGCACTCAGGAGTCTTCCCCATGCGAGTCGTCTTTGGCCTCATTGGCTTGATTGTTACCGTTGCCATTGTCATGGTGCTCACTGCGCGGCAGTCGCGTGCCCCGGTGAGCGTGCCCTCTGCGACGCCAGGGCAGAGCGCCACCGTCGTGCCGATGACGCAAGCCCCTTCTCAGGTGCAAGCCGAGGTGAACGCGATGGGCCAGCAGCAAACCCAGCAGTTGCAGCAGCAGATGCAACAACTGACCAGCCCGACCCCGCCCGCCGGTGAGCAGCGCTGAGACGGCTGTGGAGGTGCTCGATCCACGCGATGTCTGGGCCATGCGCTTGGCCTTGGATCAGGCGCACAACGCCTGGCTCATTGGGGAAGTGCCGGTGGGGGCGGTCATCCTGCGTGACGGGGCTGTGGTGGCCACGGGCTACAACCGGCCCATCACCACCAATGACCCCAGCGCACATGCCGAGATGGTGGCGTTGCGTCACGCGGCCCAGTTGCTGGAAAACTACCGGTTGCCGGACTGTGAGCTGTTCGTCACCCTGGAGCCTTGCGCCATGTGTGCCATGGCGTTGATGCATGCGCGCTTCAAGCGGGTGGTCTTCGGCGCCTGGGATGCCAAAACAGGCGCCGCAGGCTCGGTGGTTGATTTGTTCGCCCAGCCGCAGTTGAACCATCACACCACGGTGCAAGGCGGGGTGCTGGCCACCGAGTGCGCTGACGTGCTGCGCAGCTTCTTTGCCGAGCGTCGCGCACAGAAACGGGCCGAGCGTGCAGAACGCGACGCCCAGCGTGCTGTTCCCGATGCCGCCGCATCCTCCAGCATCCCGGAAGCAGAAATGCTGGAAATGCAGTTGGACGTGGCGTTGCAAACCGAACTGTTCACCACGGCTTGGCTGTCTCCTTCTCTTCCTGACGCTCCCCCGTCTGCACCATGACCGCTCCTCTGCGTTTGACGCTTTACACCCCCTCTGGCGTGGTGCTGCAGGCTGCGCCCGTGCGCCAGGCGATTCGACGCTTGAGTGCGCAGGGTTTCGATGTGACCTTGGATGCGTCGGCCTTGGCCAAGCACCAGCGTTTCGGCGGGGACGACGACGTGCGCTTGGCGGCGATTCACCGTGTGGCCGCCGCCGCACCCGATGTGGCGTTGGCCACCCGAGGGGGCTATGGGTTGACGCGGTTGCTCGACCGTTTGGATTGGGCGTTGCTGGCCCACAGTGTGGCCCAGGGCACCCGATGGGTCGGTTACAGCGATCTGACCGCATTGCAAATGGGTTTGCTGGCGCACACCGGGGCGCCGTCTTGGTGCGGGCCCATGGCCATTGATGATTTTGGGCGCGATGAACTGGACGAAGTGACCCCCGACTGCTTCCGAGAAGCCATGACGGGTGAGCTGGAGGCCATTGGTTTCCGCACTTCAGCCGGTTGGGATGGTTTGGTGCGGCGAGGACGCCTCTGGGGGGGCAATCTCACCATGCTGTGCTCGCTGTTGGGGACACCGCATTGGCCAAGCGTGCCGGGGGGCTTGTTGTTTCTGGAGGATGTCAACGAGCACCCTTACCGCGTGGAGCGCTGCTTGCTGCAACTGCTCCAAGCCGGGGTGCTGGCACAGCAAAAAGCCGTGTTGCTGGGCAGTTTCTCGGGTTGGCAGAAGTCTCCCCTGGATCGAGGGTATGACTTGAAAACCCTGTGGGCCTACATCGGGCAGCGCGCAGGCGTGCCGTTGCTGACGGGGGTACCGTTCGGGCATGTGCCGACCAAAGTCACACTGCCTTTTGGGGTCGAAGCCGAGTTGGTGGTCGAGGGACGCCAAGCTTTATTGGCCTGGGGGGACTGACGGTTCGCGATGATTGCCCCTTGTTCAGGGGACGCAAAATCCAGGCGCCAGAAAAACATCCTTTAATCGCGCCGGTGTGAGAGGGTATCGCGATGACAGAAAAAAAGTCCCAACTTCTGATGATGTTGCAGAGGGCCGCCTGTGCCAGCGTGGCCGGGTTGATGTGGATGGGGCCGGTGCAGGCGCAAAGCGCGGATGGTGCGCTGTCGGTGCGCATCACGACCGAGACCTGGGTGGAAATTTTCCATACCGCCACGCATGAAAAGCGCCGAGTGCAAGCTGTGCCTGGAGAGGGTTCGATTCGTTTTTCAGGGATTCGGCCAGGCCACTACCGCGTGACCACATCGACGGGAAGAACCGAGCTTGTGGAGGTGCTGTTAGGCACTGAAGAGGTTCTGGTATTGGACAATGATATTTTTGAGGTGAGTATCGTTGGGCAACGGCGTGGACGGTTGAATGTGGACATGTCCAACCCCATGCCCAGTTTGGTGGTTCGGCGTCAGGACACGCGGGCGTTGCCCATTGGGGCGTCGATTGAGGCCGTGGCGACGCGGCTGGCCACAGATACCACGACGGGGGATGCTCATTTGGGCAGCGGTCGGCTGCCGGCATTTGGTGGTGCATCGGTGGGGGAAAACGGATATTACATCAACGGGTTTGATGTCACCAACATTCGCAATTTCCTTTCGTATATTGAAGTCCCGTTTGAGGCCATCGACCAAATTCAGGTCAAGGGCGGGGCTTTTGGGGCAGAGTATGGGCGCGCCCTCGGAGGGGTGATCAATGTGATGACCCGTTCCGGGCACATGTCGGAATGGCATGGCGGGGCGTCGCTGGCGGTGGAACCTCGCTTTTTGCGGGCGCGGGCACGCGACGTCCACAGCCGAAAATCCAGCAGCGCGTTGGATTACACCCTTTACCAATCGCTGGATGCGCAAGACAGCACCACTGCCACGGCCTATTTCAGCGGGCCCATCATCGAAGACCGATTGAGTTTTTTCGGTTTGGTACAGGGAAACCGTGCCCATGTGGATGATTTGGAAGCGGCCACGAATTCGCGCAGCCGCAGCAGCACCCCCAGCGCCCTGTTGAAACTGGATTGGAATTTGAACCCCGACCACCGTCTGGAGTGGACGGGCATCCGCACACGTCGGCAAACCCAGTACACCGATTACACCAATGCCCACCTGTACAGCGGTGGGTTTGATGGCGTTGGCCAGCGCAGCCGCTCCGATGGGGGCAGTTCGGTGTCGATTTTTCGGCATGTGGGCACTTGGAGCCCGGCACTGAAAACCTTTTGGATGGTGGGCCAGTCCAAAGATCAGGTGAATCGTGTGACAGGCGCTCGCATGAGAGAGGGCTGCCCGACGGTGTACGACACCAATGACCAGCCGATTGGCTGCTGGAGCAAGATGGGCATGGGCCCGACGCTGCGCGATGCGGGCGTGCCTGACGACACCGATCAGCGCCGTGCCTGGCGTTTTGACGCAGAGTACACAGCGGGGAACCACGTGCTGCGGGCGGGTTGGGATCACGAGCGTTTCCGCTCTGTGGCAGCGGGCCAGCGTTACTACGGTGGCACTTATTACCAATACCTGACGTCAGAGGATGGTTCGGTGAATGACGTGCCGAACGTCGTCAAGCCAGGCGATCCCTATGTGTTTCAGTATGTCCGGACGAGCACGTCGGGCGTGTACGAGGTGAAGAACCGGGCTTGGTATGTGGAAGACACTTGGGCCGTGGTGCCAGAGCGCTTGACGTTGTACGGCGGTTGGCGCTCCGAATCGTTTGACAACCAAGATGCGCGAGGCCGCAGTTTTGTCAAAGCGCATCAATTGGGGGCGCCCCGCACGGGGTTTGTCTGGAATGTTGATGGTGAGGATCAATTGCGCATTTATGGCGCTGCGGGGCGGTATTACATTCCCGTGTCGAGTGGCACCAATATTCGCCTGACCCGTGGGGAAACCGAATGGTATTCCTACCACACCTACGCGGGCAGGGATGGCGTGACCCAAGCGCCATGGGGTTTGAGTCACGCTGTGGGTGGAGAGACGGTGATTCGCGATGGCCGCATGCCCGACCCGGCCACGGTGGCCAGCACCTCACTCAAACCAATGGCCCAGGACGAATTTGTGCTGGGGTTTGAACGTGCGTTGATGCCCAAATGGCGCATGGGTGTGAAGGGCACTTACCGCACCGTTCGGCATGGCATGGACGACTTCTGCGCGCATTACCCCATGACACGGTGGGCTGCCGACAATGGATATACGCAATTCGATCCGGCGACGTTGTCCAGTTGCATTCTCATCAACCCAGGCCGCGATGTGACGCTGAAAATGGACGTGGACAACAACGGCCAGCTTCAGCAAGTGACCATCCCAGCCGGTTATTTTGGGTTGGCGTCCTACCGTCGAACCTATCAGGGGTTGACGTTCACGCTGGATCGAGACTTCGATGATGTCTGGGGCCTGGGCTTTTCTTACACGTGGTCGCGCAGCGTCGGGACGGCTGAGGGGTATGTGCAGTCAAGTTTGAACCAGGGGGATGCCGGGAGCACCCAAGACTTTGATTCAGGCTCCCTCACGCGAGGCGCCCACGGGTATTTGCCCAATGACCGCCGGCATCAATTCAAGCTCCATGGCCGGTATGCGTTCAATGCCAACTACAGCATGGGATGGGTAGGCACGTTGGTGTCGGGCCGGCCCATCAGTTGCATGGGTTACGTGCCGAAGTCGGCGTTTGATCACGCAGAGGCCCAGTTTGCCCAGCCGTCCAGTTTCTATTGCCTCAACGACAAGGGCGTGCCGCAACTGCACCGCCGGGGATCGATGGGCCGCACGCCCTGGAGCAGCCAGTTGGACGTGAAGTTCGGATACACCCAAAAACTCACCCACGGTGCGTTTTCGGTGGAGGCCGAAATTTTCAACGTCTTCAACCAGCAAAGTGCCATCGAGGTGGACGAGTTCGGCGACGCCTCCGAATCGGTTCGTAACGCCAACTATGGCACCCCGACGGCGTTTTCCACCCCCCGTTACGTGCGCTTGACCGCTCGCTACGATTTTTGATCCGCTGGCACCGCCGCTTCGACCACCAGTTGCAGCCGCTCGCGCCCTTGAAATTCATCGGCGCTGAGGCGGTAGGCCAGCCGGGTTCGACCGCTCAAAGGGGCGGTGTGTCCAAACCAAATGGCGTTGTGAGTCTGGCCCTCGCGCTGGATGCGCAACCGGGAATGCCGCTCTCCGACCCGCTGTTGGCTCACCACGTCCACTTCGTCACAAAACAGGGGCGCTTCAAAACCTTGGCCCCAGGGCGGGGCGGCCAATTGACGGGCGGTGTCCAGCGTCCACAGCGTGGTGGGCAGCGAGCCATCGGTCGGGAGGATTTTGCCCAGCGCACTGGGGGCCAGCCAGCTTTGTGCCACGGCCCGCAGCGCTTGGTCGAAGGTGTCCAGCGTTTCAGGTGCGAGGGTGCAACCTGCGGCCATCGCATGGCCACCAAAACGCAGCAGGATTCCCGGGTGCTGTTTGGCCATCCAGTCCAGCGCATCCCGCAGATGAAAGCCCGGAATCGAGCGGCCTGAGCCTTTGAGCAAGCCATCCAGGCCCCGGGCAAACACGAAAACAGGCCGATGCAGACGATCCTTGAGCCGCCCTGCCACGATGCCCACCACGCCCTCGTGAAAGTCTTCGTCAAACAGTGTCAGGGCCAACGGCACATCATCGATGGGGGCCAGGGTGGCGCACAGCCGTTCGGCTTGTTCGCGCATACCGGCTTCCACATCGCGGCGTTCGCGGTTGATGGCATCGAGCTGCTGGGCCAAGGCCCAGGCGCGTGCCGTGTCGTCGGTGAGCAAGCACTCGATGCCCAAGGTCATGTCGGCCAAACGGCCAGCGGCATTCAGGCGCGGGCCGAGGGCGAATCCCAGGTCAGCGGCTTGCGCCCGGGCGGCTGAACGTCCCGCAACTTCCCACAAAGCCCGCATCCCCGGTTGCATCCGACCTTGGCGGATGCGGTGCAAACCTTGGGCCACCAGCCGGCGGTTGTTGGCATCCAGCGCCACCACGTCGGCGACGGTGCCCAAGGCCACCAAGTCCAGCAGGGCATCCAACCGTGGTTGGTTGGCGGCGGTAAAGCGTCCGCGCTGGCGCAACTCAGCGCGCAACGCCAGCAAGACGTAAAACATCACCCCCACACCTGCCATCGCTTTGCTGGGGAAGGTGCAGCCGGGTTGGTTCGGGTTGACGATCACATCGGCCTGCGGCAGCAGCGGTTCACCGTTCGGACACGCTGGCAAGTGGTGATCGGTGATCAACACCTTCAAACCCCGCGCCTGGGCGTGGGCGACGCCTTCTTGGCTGGCGATGCCGTTGTCCACCGTGATCAGCAGGCGCACATCGGGGTGACGCTCCAAAACTTGATCGACGATGGCCGGCGTGAGGCCGTAGCCATCACGCTGGCGATCGGGCACCACGTAGCGCAACTGAACTGGGTGGGCGCCCAGGGCCGCCAAGCCGCGCAGTGCCACGGCACACGCGGTGGCTCCGTCGCAGTCGTAGTCGGCGACGATGCACATGGGCTGGGCAGCGTCGATCGCATCGGCCAACAAGCGGGCCGCAGCGGTGGTGCCGTGCAGGGTGTCGGGTGGCAGCAATTGGGCCAGGGAGGTGTCCAGTTCGCCGGATGCGCGCACCCCGCGTGCGGCGTACAAGCGAGCCAGCAGAGGCGGCACGCCGGCTTGTTCAAGCGCGTAGGCCACCCGAGGGGGCACGTCGCGGATTTGGAGCAGGGGAGATGTCACAGGGTGGTCAGCACCGTGGAGGGCTGCGGTGCGGCAGGGAGCCAGCCGAGGCGATGCCACCACGGCGAGGTGGAGGCGCGTGTGAAGCACAAGGCATGGCGTTCGCCGCACAGCGTCAGCGCCACCGGGGCGTTCGCTGGTTGTGTCAGCAAACTTTGGATCGGGCCAGCGTCCAGGGCCTGCCAAGCGGCCGCCCAGGCGGCACCCTCATCGGCCAGGGCCGGGGCACGCAGGCGGGTGTCCACCTGCCATCCGGGTGGGATGGGCGTTGGTGCAGGGGCGGGCCCAGTACCGCTGAACCAGATGGAATTCACGGGATGTTCCAAGGGCTGACCCAGGGTGTGCAGCACCATTTGGGCCTCGGCTTGCAGGCGTCGGACTTGGCGCAGCACCGGGCGAACCTCAGGCGCCGCGTCCAGCCAGGGATCGACGTTGCGGCCGATCACCCGATCCAGCGAGGCCGTTGGCAAGGTGGCCAGCAGGGCGTGCTGGGCCAGCCACACGTCGGGCCGCAGCCAGTGCAGGCGCCAGCCCGCATCGGCGAACAGTGGCACCAACGCATTGAACAAGGGGCGGGCGTTCGTGTCGTCGAGCGCCAAAGCGGCAGGATCGGTGAGGGAAGCTTGCTCGGTGCCCCAGTGCCAGTGTGTGGGGTGGACGAACGCCCAGCCACTGCCGATGGGCACCGACAAACCCGCATCGCGGGCTGCTTGGGCGGCCAGGGGCAGCAGCCCGTCGGTGAGCGGCCAGCCCCGCGCACGGGCCCAGGCACGTTCGTGGGGGGGGCTCAAGCTGAGTTCATCACCGTGATCTGGCGTGACGTGGCGCAAGCGCGCCAACAGCCGGCGCAAGTGCGGCAGGGCCAGCCCTGACAGCGCACGGTGAACCCCCTCGGAAGGGACAAAGGCAAATGGAACCAACAGATGCATGGGCGCCGATTATCGGCGCCCCGATCGATGCGCCTCAGGTGGACACCAAGCTGAGGTGAACCAAGGTTTGGTTGAGCAGTTGGTAACCCACTTCACCGAAAGTCATGGGGCCGACAAACCCACCCGTCTTGCGACCCTGCAAATTGCCGTAGGCGTAATTCAAGATGCAGTTGCAGCAAAACGCCAAATCGCCCGGCAGGTCTTCGCGTGAGGTGGCGGCGTTGAAAGTCTGGGTGTACTCGCCAACAGGCCGCGCCACGCGGTAGGGCATGTTTGGGAACACGGGGGCGTAGAAGTCCACCCGCCGTTGTGCGGCGTCCAGGCCCTTGATGCTGACGTTGATCATGGCGCCGTTGTAGTCGGCCACCAGGGGCAAGCGGGTGTCGATTTTTTCCGACACCATCCAGTCGTGCAGATTGGCTTCGCGGCCATTGATGCGGCAGGTGCTGCCGCTGAAACCGCCCTGCTCGAACTCGATGCAAGGCCCATCACCTGGCTCGAACAGGTTGATGATGTCGATGTGCGCCATCAAATTGGGCGGCAGCGGCACATGGATGACCACCGCTGCGTTGTCCAGCAGCTCCCCGGTGCTGCCGTCGATCACACGGGGCGTGGCTTTGCCCAGGTCGTCCAAGTGCAAACCCGCGACCCAGCCGACCAAGGGCTTGAGGTACATGTCATCGTACTCGGGCGCTTCTTGGGCGAAAGCCTCGTGGATCGGGCTGAATGCGGGCAGCACGATCATGGAAAAACCGTGTTCAGGGGCGTCCAAGCAGACACGGTTGAGGCGTTCACGGTCGTAAACCCGCACCTGGGCGCGTCCGCCTTGGCTGGGCAGCTCGGTGACGAACAGTTGGTCGCGTGTACACGTGCCCCCTTGGGAGGCCATGAAATAAGGGATCGTGCCGCCAATCCAAGGGCCGCGTGGCAGTTGGCGCAGCAGGGATTCGTCGGCGGCGACGCAGCAGGGCTTGCCCTCCTGGATCAGTCGCTGGGTGTCTTGCAAAGAGAGCAGGTCGTGGATGAGCACATTCATGGGGGAGTCCTTGGATCGGAGCGGGCCAATGGGGAGCGCTGATCGACACCGTCGATCAGTGAATCACCCAACGTTGCAGCTGCGAAATTTCATGTCGCAGCATGGCCTGGTTTTTCTCGAAGAAGCGGTGCAGCTCGACCAGCTTGAGCATGCGGGCCTCGTCGTTCTGGTTTTGCCGGGTTTGCCCCCGCAGCCGCGACAGCAACAAGCGCAGACCCAGGGCGCGCACGTCCAGCTCGCGCTCGCCCAACAACAACGCCAGCCACAAGGGGTCGCTGGCGTCGGGCAAGATGTAGGCATCGCTTTTTTGTGCGGCCTGTTGGGCCTGGTGCGCCACCGCGATTTGGTGGATTTCATGCCCCAGCAGGGCTTGGTTGCGGTCGAAGTAGCGGTGCAGTGCCTGAGCGGCTTGGCGGTGCAAATCGATGTCGCTGTGCTGTTGGGCTTCCCGCAGCGTTTTGGTCAGCAGCAGTTTGAGGCTCAGGGCTTGGACGTCCAACGCCAATTTTCCTCTGAGCAGAGCCAGCCACACCGGCGCATCGGCAGGGGGCAGTTGCGTGGGAACCTCGTGGCTGATCATCACATCGACCTTGCCGGGGGCCGGTGTGGGGGCACTGGCTTCGGCTGGAGTCGCTGCGGGAGGCGTGGTGGCCGTGGTGGGAGCGGGCAAGGCGGGCTGCACGGCCACCGGAGCGGCAGAAGATGCGCCACCAAGGGCTGGAGATGCCGGTGGGCGTGCGGTTGTCGCGGTGGGGGGTGTGCCGGGTTTGTCGGTTTTGTCTGCGGGGGTGGCTCCTTGGCCTTGGTCGATGCGGTATTTGTACTTCCACAGGTCGGAAAACGGCAGCTCCAACATGCGGCACAACTGCGACATGCCCACGCCTTCCAGCAGCAAATCCAGCACCAAACGCGACAAGCCCCGGGTGAATGGCATGTCCACTTCGCCAGCCCAGGAGGCTTCGGGGGCCTTTTGACCATTGCGCAGGATCAGCACGACCTCGCAGCGATGGCCCGCGATGCCAATGTGATCCCAGCGCAGGCGACGCGCACCCGCCGTGTTGCGCCGTCCAAACCAGCGGGACATGGCTTCCGGTTGTTCAATTTGGACAGACACGATGCCGGTGTTGGGTTGCACGCGCACATCGGTCACTTGCCAGGGGGCGGTGACTCCCAGAACCTGGCCCATCCAGTCATGCTCTCGCACGCTCATGACGTTCCCTCTACTCGTTGCGGATCAGGCCCATTGTGCAGCGCGTGGCCCCCAGTTGGTCCTACGGGAAGCCCGCAGTTGAGTTGATGCCGGGTTGACCCTGAGTTGAGGTTCGTCAAGGGTGTAAAGGGTGGCGCATCCTCTGCGGTTGCGTTGTTTTGTCACAGTTTTTGGAATGGTGCGTCAACGCGGGGCAGTGGCGTCTACTCCTCTGCACGGTAGCTGCGCCACGCGCCCATGGCGCCGCCCAGCATGTGCATTTGGCGAGCAAACCGACGGCAGGGCGGGCACAGCCACAGGTGCCACCGCAAGGCCCAGGTTTCTCGTTGGGCCAAAGGGCGATCCAGCCGCTGTGTGAGCAGCTTGGCTGCATCGCGGCAACGAAGGTGCCACAAGGTCATCGTGTTTCCTTTCATGGAGTGCCGTGGGCAGGGGATTCGAACCAGTTGTGCTGCAAACAGTCGCGCAGCCGCAACCGCGCTCGGTGCAGGAGCACCCACAGGTTGGTCGGGCTGATGGCCAGTTCCTTACAAATTTCGTCGGCGTCCAGCTCCAGCCATTCGCGCATCATGAAAGCGCGTCCTTGTGCGCAAGGCAAGCGTTCGACGCAAGCGTCGAGCACCGCCAAAAACTGGCGCTGCCTCAGCAGGGCCTCTGGGTGATCGGGCCAATGTGCCGGGGTTTCACGCCAATGGCCGGTGGCATCGAACAGCAGGTCGTCCACGTCGTGGGCATCATCGGCATCCAAGGTGGTGGCTTCTCGTTGGTGGCGGCGCAACTGATCGATCAACTTGTGCTTCAGGATGCCCACCAACCAAGTTTTGAGCTGGGAGGCCCCGGCAAAGGCGGCGGGCCGTTCCAACGCGGCCAACAGGGTGTCGGAAACTGCGTCTTCGGCCCATTCGGGTTGCCGCAACTGGGCGCGTGCGTACCGCAGCAACTGCGGACGCAGGGCTTGGACTTGCTGCGCAAATTTGTCCATCCGGAAGCCTCCCAAAAGAAAGTCAAAAAAATGCGCCGGCAGTGTAAGCAGTGGCGGCCCATGGGCGACACAGCCATGTCCCGCACGGATTGGCGAGTGGGATCGTCCTCAAACTGAACCGAATCGAACAGGAGTTTCATCATGCAAAAGTCTGCACGCATTGCCTCGGCTCTGGCCGCTGCTGTCGCCCTGGGCCTGGTCTCGACCGCGCAAGCACAGCAACACCCCGCCAGCGGCGGCAAGGAAAAGTGCTACGGCGTGGCCAAAGCCGGTGCCAACGATTGCGCCAACCTCAGCGGTACGCACTCGTGCGCCGGGCAAGCCAAAACCGACAACGATGCCGCCGAATGGAAGTTCGTGGCCAAAGGCACCTGCAAGTCCATGGGCGGCCTGACGGCCGATGAGGCCAAGGCCAAACTCAAGGGCATGTGATTGACCACACACCCACCGATCCAGTGAGACCACCCGGAGACTGACCCATGATGTCCCTTCCCTGTACGTGCCAGGCGCTGCTGCGTCGGGGCATCGGTTGGTTGGAGCACTTGCAACCGCTGGTGCTGTTGGTGGCTCGGTGCCACGTTGGCTGGGTGTTTTGGCGCTCGGGCCTGACCAAAATCGACGATTGGTCGACCACGCTGGCGTTGTTTGAGTCCGAATATGCGGTGCCTGTGCTACCGCCTGCGGTGGCGGCGGTGATGGGCACCGCCGGTGAGTTGCTGCTGCCGTGGCTGCTGTTTCTGGGGCTGGCCGGGCGATTGGGCGCTGCTGGGTTGAGTGTGGTCAACGTGGTGGCGGTGCTCAGCCTGCCCGACATGCCCGAAGCCGCGCTTCAGTTGCACATTTTTTGGGGCAGTTGGCTGCTGGCGCTGGTGGTGTGGGGGCCGGGTGCTTGGTCGTTGGACGGTTGGTGGCGTCGCCGCCAAGGGTGGTGAGCCATGAGTGGCGGTCACGTGGGCGTAGGCTGGCGGCCCTCGCATGAAGAGGCGCTGTTGGCGCAACCCGGGCAAGTCGATTTCATCGAGGTGCATTCCGAGAACTTTTTCGCCCCTGGCGGGGCCGCCTTGGCCACGCTGTGCCGGGCGCGGCAGGACCATCCGGTGAGCTTGCACGGTGTCGGGTTGGCCTTGGGGTCGGCGGTCGGGCTGGATGGGGCGCATTTGGCGTCTTTGGCCCGCTTGGTCGAGCAAATCGAGCCTGTGCGGGTGTCCGACCACGCGGCGTTCGCACGCGCCCCACTGCTGGCCGGTGGGCCGGTGCTGCATGCGGCGGATTTGCTCCCCATCCCCTTCACCTCGGCCAGTTTGGCGTTGATGGTGCGACACGTGCAGCAGGTGCAAGAGCGGTTACGCCGGCCCATGCTGGTGGAAAACCTGTCGGCCTACATCGATTGGGCGGTGGCAGATGCTTGGCCCGAACCGGAGTTCTTCAATCAGTTGACGCAGCGCAGCGGCTGCCAGATGCTGCTGGACGTCAACAACTTGGTGGTCAATGCACTGAACCGGGCCGAGCCGGATCCGGTGGCGTCCGCTTGTGCATGGATTGATGCGTTGGTGCCGCAGAGTGTGGGAGAAATCCACCTGGCGGGTTATGACGATCGGGGGCCGTTGGTGATCGATGACCACGGTTCACGTGTGCATCCGCCTGTGTGGACGGTGTACCGCCACGCCGTGGCGCGGCTGGGCCCGGTGCCGACGTTGATCGAATGGGACACCCACCTGCCCCCCTGGGACACATTGTTAGACGAAGCCGCCCAGGCCCGGCGCTGTCAAACCGAGGAGGTGCGCCGTGGGTGATGTGAGCTTGACAGAATCAGAGCGCCAGCAGCGCTTGCTGGCAGCGTTGTGGGCGCCCCATCCCCCCGACTTGACCCGCCTGGGGTTGCGCCCCCTGCCCGGGCCTGCGCGGCAGGCCACGCCGCGTGATGGGGTGATGGCCTACCGGCGCAATGCCCACGCGAATGCGGTGCGGGCGTTGGCGTTGGTGTATCCGGTGTTGCATGCGGTGGTGGGGGCGGAGGGATTTCATGCGCTGACCGCTGCGTTGTGGCGGGACAACCCGCCGACCCACGGCGACTTGGGCACCTGGGGTGAGACCTTGCCGGATTGGTTGGTACGTCACGCCCCGTGGCCGGATCTGCCTTATCTCGCCGATCTGGCACAGGTGGAGTGGGCCGTGCATCAGGCCAGTCGGGCGGCAGACGATCCGGCCCAATCGCTTCCCGAAGGTCTGGGCCTGCTGGCGGACACCGATCCCACCGAAATCGAAGCCCAGTGGCGCGAGGGTGCCCGTGTGGTGTGCAGTGCGTGGCCCGTGGTGACGATGTGGCACGCCCACCAGCCCGATCCCTTGGCGCCTGCGCCCGAGCGGTTGGCGGCGGTGCGTGAGGCGCTGGCGCATCGGCAAGCCGAGTCGGCTTTGGTGTGGCGGCCAAGTTGGCAGGTGGAGGTGTTTGCCTGGTCGCGGGAGGAGGCGCGTTTCGCTGCCGGCCTGATGGCTGGCATGAGTTTGGGCGAAGCACTGGCGTGCGTCCCGGCGCACTTTGACTTTGAAGCTTGGCTGATTGCCGCGTTGCAGGCCCGCTGGTTGCGGGCCTGGCGAAAACGCGGTTAATGGCGGCGCGTCAGGTCGAGGCGCGCACGTCTTCCATCGAGGTGAGACCTGCCAGCACTTTCTCGATGCCATCTTGGCGCATGGTGCGCAAACCATCGTGCATGGCCTGGCGCAACAGCTCTTCTTGGCGGGCGCCGGATTGAATCATGCGCCGCAATTGCAGCGTGATCGTCAGCACCTCGTGGATGCCCATGCGTCCGATGGAGCCGTGGGTTTCACAGGCGTCGCAGCCCACACTGTAGTGGCGCTGCAACTGGCCGTTCACACCGAATCGGGTGATCCACTGCTGGCGCAGCTCCTCTTTGTCGGGCCGGTCGATGGGGTGGGCCCAGGCGTGCAGGTAATCTTCCAGCCATTCGTCCACATCGGCAGCGTTGGCTGGCTCGCTCACCAGGCAGTGCGGGCACAACTTGCGCACCAGGCGCTGGGCGATCACGGCTTGCAAGGCATCGGCAAAATTGAACGGATCCAGCCCCAGATCCAGCAAGCGGGCCACGGTTTCGGTGGCGTTGTTGGTGTGCAGGGTGGACAGCACCAAGTGGCCCGTCAACGACGATTCGATGGCGATCAGGGCCGTTTCCGCATCACGGATTTCGCCCACCATGATCACGTCCGGATCGGCCCGCAAAAACGCCCGCAGCGCCTTGGCGAACGTGAAGCCGATTTTGGTGTTGATCTGGACTTGGCGCAGCCCCGGTTGGGTGATTTCGATCGGGTCTTCGGCGGTCCAGATTTTGCGCGTGGGTTCGTTCAGATACCCCATGGCCGAGTGCAGCGTCGTGGTCTTGCCCGAACCCGTCGGCCCCGAGCACAGCACCAGACCGTGCGGTCGGGTGATCGCTGCCACCATCGCTTGGTAGTTGCGATCGGACAGGCCGAGTTCTTCGAGCGTGATGAGCTGGCCGTTGTCCAGCAGGCGCAGCACGGCGTCTTCGAGGCCGTTGTGCGTCGGGATGATGGCCACGCGCAGCTCCACCGGGAAACCCGGCACAAACTGCGAGAAGCTGATCTTGCCGTCTTGCGGTTGGCGACGTTCCGCGATGTCCAAGCCGCACATCACCTTGAGCCGGCCAATGAGTGCCTGGCGCCAGAAGTGCGGCAGCTCCAGATAAGGCTGAAGCACCCCATCTTTGCGAAAGCGCACGCGCAATTTTTCGTGGCCGGGGTGGGTTTCGATGTGAATGTCGGAAACACCGCGCTGGTGGGCTTCGACGATCATCGAGTTCACCAAGCGCACCAAGCTGGTGTCGGCTTGCTCGGGTGGCAGATCCTCGTCGTTCTTGACGGGCACACGCACCTTGGCGCGCTCCAAGTCAGCCAGCAGGTTTTGGGTGTTTTGCCCTTTGGCGGCCCAAAACGTGGTGGTGTCGGTTTGGCCTTGGCGGCGGTAGATCTCCATGATCCACCGCGACAGATCGCGCTCCGCTGCGAGCACCGGGGAGATTTTGGTTTGCACCAAAAACTCCAACTCCGAGAGCGCATCGGAGCGTGTCGGGTCGTCCATGACCACGGCCAGGCGGCCGGGCAAGGCTTGCAGCGGCAGCACGTTGAGCCGCTGGGCCACCGCCGCAGGCACCCGCTTGACGGCGCGCTCGTCCACCGGGTAGTGAGCAATGCTGACCACCGGGTAGCCCATTTTGCGGATGAGGGCGGAGCGCAAATCCTCCTGGGTGATGTAACCGGCCTTGACCAGCAGTTGCCCCAGCGGCATGGCTCGGTGGCCCACTTGCTGGTTGGCCAAAGCGGCTTGAAGCTGCTCGGCGGTCAGGCAGCCCATGCTCACCAGGGTTTCACCGATGCGCATCATGGGCATGCGCTGTTGGGTTTGGAGTGCCGTTTCCAGCTGAGTGGCGGTGTAGATCGTCGGCGATGCCAACAGCGACCCCGCCGTCGTGGCGGCACGTTGCGTCACGATGGAGGGTTTCGCGGGGGGGCCGGCAGGGGGAAGGGCAGTAGACACGATCAGTCTCCGGGCGGGGCACAGGCCCCGTTATTCATGCGGGCGGAAGGTGATGATCATCGCAGCAGGGATGCGCCCATCCACATCCCTAGGCAGGATGGCGGTACGGTCAATGGCGCGCAGCACGGCTTCGTCCCAATCGCGGTTGCCGCTGGGCTTGAGGATGCGTCGGCTGACGATGCGGCCATCGGGCGCGGTTTGCACTTCGACTTCGGCCACCGGGTTGCCCTCGATCGGGTCGGTCAGCACGATGTTGGGCTTGATGCGCGCCTTGATGCGCCCTTGGTAAGACGCCGAAGGGCCAGCGTTGCGCGGGGCATCGCCCGAAGTGTTCGCACTGGTGTTGGCCCCACCACCGAGCTGGTTCATCAGCCGGTTCATTTGGGCTTGTCGCAGTTGTTCGGCGCGGGCTTGCTGCTCTTTTTGTTCCTTCTGCTCTTGGGCGCGGCGCTCTTTCTCGCGTTTTTCTTTCTTGTCTTTTTCCAGCTTTTCGCGTTCGAGGCGTTCCTTCTCTTCTTTTTCCTTCTTTTCCTTTTCGAGTTTGGCTTGACGTTCTTTTTCTTGTTTTTCTTTCTCGCGCTTGTCCTTTTCCTTTTTGTCGCGCTCGGCTTTTTCACGCTCGGCGCGCTCCTTCTCTTCTTTCTCCTTGCGCTGCTTTTCTTTGGCCGCTTGCTCGCGCTTTTCCTCGGCGAGGCGGCGGGCGCGTTCGGTGGCAATTTGGGCGTCGCGTTCCGCAGCGGCGGCGGCGGGAGGTTTCGGCGGCGTCGGAATGGGCGGCGCGGGGACGGGCGGCGGCGGCGGTGGCGCGGGGGCCGGTTCCGGTGGCGGCTCGGCTGGCGGCGGTGGGGGCGCTTCAACCGGTGGGGCGGGCGGGGCGGGTTCAGTCACCGCTGGCGCTGGCGCGGCTTGGCGCGGGACGCTGTCCCACAGCTCGGCTTCGATGCTCACAGGGGTGTCGCTGTGCCACTCGACACCGAGTGCCAGCGCCGCCACCAAGCCGATGTGTGCCACCGTGGCCAGTGCGAAACCCGGGCCAAACCCGTCGGCCCGGGGCGGGTGGTAAACCCCCTGCGCAGCAGGCGCCGGCGCAGGGGCGGGGGTCGGAGCAGGAGACGTCACGCCTCAGTGTCCTTGCTTGACGGAGAGGCCGACGCGCTGCACACCGTTGCGCTGGAGCGCGTCCATCACCTTGACGACGCTGTCGTAACGCACGTTGCGGTCGGCGGAGATCACGACGGGAATGGGTTCGTTGCCGGTTTGCAGTTTCAACACCTGCGGGGCGAGCTGATCGAGCGGCACGTCGGTGAGTGGGGTTTGATCGTGGCGCATTTGGATCGTGTCGTTCGCACCGATCACGACTTCAATGACCGTGGTGGGACGCTGGCGCGACTTGCCGACGCTGGGCAAGTCCACCACCCCCGTGGTGATGAGCGGCGCACTGACCATGAAAATGATCAGCAGCACCAGCATCACATCGATGAAGGGCACCATGTTGATCTCGCTCATCGAGCGGCGGCGCCCACCGCTGCTGCGAGCCATGACGTTGGCCATGCAAGCTCCTTCTTAGGGGTGCGGCTGCGAGGGCAGGTGTTCCACGCTGGGTTGGGTCGCACTCTGCATGTTGCGTTGCAGGATGTTGGAGAACTCCTCAATGAAACTCTCCAACTGGATGGCGGTGCGATCGACTTGCCGTGCAAACCGGTTGTAACCCACCACCGCTGGGATGGCAGCGAACAACCCGATGGCCGTGGCCACCAAGGCTTCAGCAATGCCCGGAGCCACCGTGGCCAGGGTCACTTGTTGCAAGTTGGACAGGCCGACGAACGCATGCATGATCCCCCACACCGTGCCGAACAACCCCACGTAAGGGCTAACCGAACCGACCGACGCCAGAAAACCGATGCTGCCTTCCAGGGCGTCGAGTTCGCGTTGCAGCGAAGCGCGCATGGCGCGGCGAGCACCGTCGAGTTGGCTGGCGGCGTCGTGGCGTTTGTCGCGCAGGTTGATGAACTCGCGCATGCCGCTGGCGAAGACGCGGGCCATCGGGCCGAGGTCGGGCATCGTGCTGGCGCTGCGGTACAGGTCGCTCAAACTGGTGCCCGACCAGAACGTCTGCTCGAAGTGCGCGTTGCGGCGCTGGACTTTGCCCAGGCCAATGAGTTTGGTGAAAATCACCGTCCAACTCGCCAAGGACAACAGCAGCAAGCCAGCGATGACCACCTGCACCACCGGGCTGGCGTGCAGGACGAGATTGACGATGGAAAGATCCTGGTTCATGAGGACATGCGCTCCAAGAGTTCAGAAGGAATGCGGGTGGCGCGCCACTGGGCTTGTTGGACGCAGATGATGTCCACATGGCCATGGGCGAGCACGTCGGCGCCCTTGAGGGCTTGCTGGGCGATGCGCAGTCGGGCGCTGCCGGTTTCGGCGATGCGGGCGGTGATGGTCAGCTCATCATCGAGCCGTGCGGACTGCACGTAGCGAACTTGCACCTGGCCCACCACGAACAAAACGCCGTGGCGTTCCAGCAAAGCCTGCTGACCAAAGCCGAGCGAGCGCAGCCACTCGGTGCGGGCCCGTTCGAAGAATTTCAGGTAGTTGGCATAGAACACCACGCCGCCGGCGTCGGTGTCCTCCCAATAGACCCGCACGGGCAAGCGGTAGGCGTCCAGGTCGGGGGCAACAAGCGTCATGGCGTGGTGAACTGGTGTTGGATGATGATGGGCGACTGGCCATTGACTTCGACCACACGAACAATCGCCGGCTGGCTCGGGTTGCGGATGGTGATGGTGTGCCGGCCTTTCGACAAAGTCAGGCTGCGCAAAGGGGGGGAACTGCCTTGCATGACGCCGTCCACCTCGACCTGCCCCCACGGTTTGATCAGCAGCATGACGGTGCCTGTGGGGCCGCGCACAGGGGGTTCTGGTGCGGTGGTGGGGGCCGGTTTGGGTGGTTTGGCCACGGGCACAACCGGAGGTGTCGGGGGGGCGGGCGAGGGCACCGGACGGGTCACCGGGGCCACGCCGGGCAGTTGCGTGATGCTGCCCGATGCGGCAGGGCGAGCCGACGCCGCCAGGCTGGGCGGCGTTTCTGCGACGGGGGGCAACGTCGCCACTGCCGGCGACGTGGCCGGTGGCGGATCGGGTGACACCCACGCCGCTGGCGGTGGCTCTTGCCGTTGCCCCATGGTTTGCCACCACACCACCCCAGCCACCGAGATCAAAACCCCGGCGCCCATGCCCATGACGGTGCGGTACTGTTCTTCCGGTGAACGCGCCAGGGTGCGTGCTTCGGTGGAGGTCATCCATTCGCGCAGATCGTTGGCCAGGTGCCGCGCCGAGGGGTAACGGTCTTCGGGCGCACGGGCCATGGCACGCGCTGCAATGGCGGACAAGCCGGCGGGCACCCGTGTCCCGTTGCGTCGGGCCGATGGGGTGGGGGCGGTGAGCACCGCTTCGGTGATGGCTTCCAGCGTCTCGCCACCAAAAGGCTGGCGCCCGGTGAGCAGCTCGTAGAGCACCACGCCGAGTGAGTACACGTCGCAGCGCCGATCCAGGCTGTCCCCCCGGATTTGTTCGGGGGCGAGGTAGTAGGGAGATCCAGCGGTGAGGGTGGTGGCGGCCGTTCCGTCGCGGCGGGCTTGGCGGGCGATGCCAAAGTCCAACACCTTGGGATATTTGCGATCCACCATGAAGATGTTGGCGGGTTTGATGTCGCAATGCACCACGCCCTTGCCGTGGGCGTAGGCCAGGGCGTCGGCCACGCGGCGCACCAGGTTGGCGGCTTCAAAGGGGGTTGGGTGCCAGCCTTGGTGCAGCAACTTGCGCAAGTCCATGCCGCGCAGCGGTTCCATGGCGATGTACACCCCATGCTCGGACAGCCCCGCGTCGAACACCGTGACGATGTGCGGGTGAGACAAGCGAGCCGCCGCCCGCGCCTCGTTCAACAG
This sequence comes from Vitreoscilla filiformis, assembly GCF_002222655.1. GTDB lineage: Bacteria > Pseudomonadota > Gammaproteobacteria > Burkholderiales > Burkholderiaceae_C > Ideonella > Ideonella filiformis. The sequence continues at coordinate 2,090,463 of NZ_CP022423.1, forward strand.
CAGGGTTTGGGCGGCGTCTTGCACCGCTTGATCCGATTGCACGCGCAGCGTCTTCACCGCCACCGAGCGTGACAGCAGCGGATCCCAAGCGGCATACACCGTGCCCAATCCCCCTTGGCCCAGCACGGAGCGCAGCAAAAAGCGGCCAATCTGGCCCATTTCGGCGGGGATGGCGGTGTCTTGCGGTCGGGTGTAGCCGTGCTCTGTGGGCTGAATGGTGGCGGTGCCGAAGCTGCTGCGCGGCAAGTCCTCTACCAGCGTGCTTTGAAAATCGTCGGAAGACCTGTCCTTGGCCGGTGCATGGGTTGCAGGGGCCTTGGCATTGGGACGCGTCAGTTGCTGACGCCATCGGTCAAGAAAAGACCATCGGGAAGATTGAGCGTCCTGGTTCACAGCGTCTCCCTGCATGTGTCGAATTCAGGCGCTGATGGCGCGGCGCAAGCGCTCGGCGGCCTCGTGCAAATCGTCCAAGCCACTGGCAAAGGACAGGCGCACATAACGTTCGGCTGCCGCCGGGCCGAAATCGCGCCCAGGCGTCAGGGCCACGTGGGCGCGTTGCATCATGCTCATGCAAAAGTCCCAACTGCTGGCGCTGTGGCGGCTGCAATCGGCCCACGCATAAAACGCGCCGTCGGGCACCACGGGCACGGACAGGCCCATGTCGTTCAGGGCGGGCACGATGAAATCGCGCCGGGCCCGGAATGCCGCTCGGCGCCGCTCGTACTCGGCCAAAGAGTCGGGCGCAAAACACGCCAGCGCGGCATGTTGAGCCACCGAGCTTGCGCAGATGTAGAGGTTCTGCTGCAAGCGCTCGACCGCCGGCACCAGCGCCGATGGCAGCACCGCCCAGCCCAGGCGCCAGCCCGTCATGCTGAAATATTTGGAGAAGCTGTTGATCGAGACGATGTCTTCGCCGCAGGCCAGGGCACTGGCGGCGTAGCGTTCGTCGTAGGACAGCCCGAGGTAAATCTCGTCCACGATGGTGACGCCGCCGCGCTCGCGCACGGCTTGCACCATCTCGCGCAGCGTTTCCGGTGCAATCGAGGTGCCCGTGGGGTTGGACGGCGAGGCCAGCACCACGCCGCGTGTGGCGGGCGTCCAATGCTGGCGCACTTGATCGGCATCGAGTTGGAAGCGCGTGCCGGGGGTGGTGGGAATCAGCCGGGCCGTCGCGCCTGTGGCCGCCACAAAATGGCGGTTGCAGGGGTAAGACGGGTCGGGCATCAACACGTCGTCACCCGTTTCAAACAAGGCCAGCGTCACCAGTTGCAGCGCAGCCGAGGCACCGGCCGTGATGACGATGCGCTGCGGCGCAATCTCCAAGCCAAAACGTGTGCGATACCACCCGGAAATCGCCTCACGCAGCGCGGGCAGCCCGAGGGCTTCGGTGTACTGCGTCCGCCCTTGGGCCACAGCCGCTTGGGCGGCGGCTTGCACCAGCGGCGGGGCGGTGAAATCGGGCTCACCGATGTTGAGGAACAGCATGGGCCGCCCACCCTGGCGGGGATCACACGCGGGCTGCCGCGCCAGTTCGGCAGCGGCTTTGGCGCACTCCATCACGTAGAAGGGTTCGATGTGATCCAGGCGTCGGGCAAGTTTCATGGGCCAGTGCGGGAGGGGGGGCAAAGAGCGGGCGGTGGCGCGTCAACGGCGCGGGGAACGGGGCGCGGCGGCGACTTCGGCGGGGCGCAGCTCCAGTGCTGCTTTGTCCAGAACACCGTTGACGTACTTGTGACCGTCGGTGCCGCCGAAGGACTTGGCCAGTTCCACCGCTTCGTTGATGGCCACTTTGTAAGGCACATCAACACAATGTCGCAGCTCGTAGCAGCCGATGAGCAGCACGGCGTGCTCCACCGGCGACAGCTCGGTGGTGGGCCGATCCGTGTGGCGGCCAATGACGGTGTCCAGCGAGGCCGCCTCTTCGATGCAGCCGTGCAGCAGCGCGTCGAAGTGGGCGCGGTCGCACAGGTCAAAGCCGTCTTGTTCGCGCATGTGGGCGTCGATCAGGCCGGCTTCGCCGCCGCTGATCAGCCACTCGTACAAGCCTTGCAGAGCGACCTCACGCGAGCGCCGGCGTGCCGACTTGGGAGCCGCCCGCTTGCGTGCGGCGGGGGGGGTCTTGGGGGACGTTTCGGTCACAGCAGTTTTTCCAGCAAATTGGCCATTTCGACAGCCACGCGTGCGGCATCGCGGCCTTTTTCCTCAACGCGGGCCCAGGCTTGTTCTTCGTTTTCCACCGTCAAGATCGCGTTGGCGACGGGCAATTGGTGATCCAGCCCCACACGGGTGACCCCTGCGCCGCTTTCGTTGGCCACCAGCTCGAAGTGATAGGTTTCACCTCGGATGATGCAACCCAGGGCGATGAGGGCGTCATAGTCCTCGGAGTTGGCCATGGCGTTGAGGGCCAGCGGCACCTCCAGCGCCCCCGGCACCGTGACTTGCACAATGTGCCGATCCGACACCCCCAGGGCCGCCAGCTCTTTCAAACAAGCGTTGGCCAGGGCGGTGGTGATGGCGTCGTTGAAACGAGCGCGCACAACGCCGATCGACAGGCCATTGCCGTCGAGGGAGGCGGTTTGGCCTTTGTCTGCTCCTTGCATGCGGGTTCTCCGTCTGGGGGATCAGTGGGCGGCTTGGAAGCCGGTGACTTCGAGGCCGTAGCCCGTCATGCTGGGCATGCGGCGCGGGCTGCCGAGCAGGCGCATCCGGGTGACACCCAGCTCGCGCAGGATTTGGGCCCCGACGCCGTAGGTGCGCAGATCCACCGTGGGGCGGGCCACCGGGGCTTCTTGTGCGGGCAGCAAGTGGCCGACCAAGCTGTCAGCCGACTCGTTGCCGCAGTTGAGCAGCACCGCCACGCCGCGCTGGCTGGCTTGCAGCGTTGCCAGGGCTTGGGCCAGGGGCCACGAATGGTGGTTGGCGCTGCCTGCATCCAGCAGATCCAACACCGACAGCGGTTCGTGGACGCGCACCAGCACTTCGTCGCTGGGCGCCCATTGGCCGTGGGCCAAAGCCAGGTGAACTTGACCCGAACGGTCGCGGAAGACATGGCAGGTGAACTCACCTTGCGCGGTCGTCAGGCTGCGCTGACCTTCGCGGCGCACCAGGGATTCGTTGCGGCTGCGGTAGGTGATGAGATCGGCGATGGTGCCGATTTTGAGGTTGTGCTCGCGGGCGAACACTTGCAGATCCGGCAGGCGGGCCATGGTGCCATCGTCGTTCATGATCTCGCAGATCACGGCGCTGGGGCTCAAGCCGGCCATGGCGGACAGATCGCAGCCCGCTTCGGTGTGGCCGGCGCGCATGAGCACGCCGCCGTCCTGGGCTTGCAGCGGGAAGATGTGGCCGGGCTGCACCAAGTCGCTCGGTTTGGCGTCCCGGGCCACGGCGGCTTGCACGGTGCGGGCGCGGTCGGCGGCGGAAATCCCGGTGGTCACACCCTCCGCCGCTTCGATGCTGACCGTGAAGGCGGTGCCGTGGGCGGTGCCGTTGCGGGCCGTCATCGGGGGCAGGCGCAGGCGTTCGCAGCGCTCGCGGGTCAGGGTCAGGCAGATCAGGCCACGGCCATATTTGGCCATGAAGTTGATCGCTTCGGGGGTGACGTGGTCAGCGGCGAGGACGAGATCGCCCTCGTTCTCGCGGTCTTCTTCATCGACCAAGATGACCATGCGACCGGCCGCCAGTTCGGCCACCAGTTCAGGAATCGGAGAGATAGGCATGTCTGAATTGTAGGCGGCGCCTCAGCGGACCAGCGCCGGGGGGGCCGAACGGGCGGTGAGGCGAAGGTCCGGCCCGATGCGCTCGATCTGCTGCCACTGCCAGCGCAGTGCCGGTGTCAGATCGGCCCACGGCCCGAGATGCGCCAAACCGGCGCCTTGTCCGAGCAGCATCGGGGCGAGGTACAGCACGATTTCATCCACCATCCCCGCCGCCAGCCACGCACCGTTGAGGGTGGCACCCGCTTCGATATGCAGTTCGTTGATGGACTGGGTCGTCAGATCGGCCAGCACCGCGTGCAGATCGACGCGCCCAGTGGCGGCGTCGGGCACGCTGCGCACGCGCACGCTCCGGGCCTGCCAAGACGCGATGCGGGCATCGTTGGCCGGCACAGCGGTGTACAGCCACACCGGGCTGCCGCTTTGCAGCAAACGGGCGGTGGGAGGCAAACGCAGGTGGGAGTCCAGCACCACCCGCACCGGTTGCACCTGGGTGGGGACGTGGCGCACGTCCAGCATGGGGTCGTCCGCGAGCGCGGTTTGGATGCCTGTGAGCACCGCCCCGGCTCGGCGGCGCCAAGCGTGGCCGTCGGCGCGGGCTTCGGGGCTGGTGATCCATTGGCTTACGCCATTGGCCAAGGCGGTGCGGCCATCCAGCGAACCGGCCATTTTCAAGCGCACCCAAGGGCGCTGGCGCTGCATGCGGCTGAAAAACCCGATGTTCAATTCGGTGGCTGCCAGGGCGTGCGTGGGCGGCCCCCAATCGGCGGAGACACCGGCAGCGCGCAACCGAGCCATGCCTTGGCCATTCACCAGCGGGTTGGGGTCGCCCACGGCGGCCACCACCCGCGCCATCCCCGCCGCGACCAACGCATCGCAACACGGAGGCGTGCGGCCATGGTGGGCACAAGGCTCCAGCGTCACCCAGGCGGTGGCGCCGCGCACATCATGGCCCCGGGCTTGGGCGTCGCGCAGCGCCATGATTTCAGCGTGGGCCGAGCCCACCGCTTGGGTGTGGCCTTGGCCCAGCAGCCAGCGGCCATCTGCCGAGGTGATGACGCAGCCGACACGCGGATTGGGTTCACTCACGCCCACGGCGTGTTCGGCCAAGGCCAGGGCGGCGGCCATGGGATCGGCGGGGGCGGGCAAGGTGGGGAAGGGGGATGTCAGGTCGCTCATGCAGACATGGGATGGTGAAACGGCGAGGTGAAGGAGGCGTCCCAGGGCCTGCGGCAGCATGCCGCGACACACACCACAGGGAGGCTCCGATGCGGCACGTCGCCGGGTGGACATTGACGGAATTGCTGATCACATTGGCCGTGGCCTCGATCGTGCTGGCGCTGAGTGTGCCGGACATGGGCACGTTGGTGGCTGAACGGTCGGTGCAGGGGGAGGTGCAGGCGTTTCTGTCGGCCTTGCGGTTGGCGCGGCACGAGGCGATGCGTTTTGGTGAGGTGGTGAGTGTCTGTGCCCGCGATCCTGGGGGCGGTGACACCGTTCATGCGTGCTGGCCGGAAGGGCGAGTGTGGACAGCGGGGTGGCTGGTGTTTGTGGATCGAGGGCAGCGTGGGGTGGTGGACCCCGAAGATCGGGTGCTGTTGGTGCATCAGCCGGTGCAGGGGAGCAGCCGCGTCCAAGCCACCCTCAGCCGGTTGAGTTTTCAGCCAACGGGGATTTCGTTCAATGCAGCGTCCAGTTTTCGGTTCGTCCCAGCGCAGGCCCGCAACGAAGCGCAGGCCATGGCGAGTGCTCAACTGGTGTGCGTGAACAAAGCCGGGCGGGCCCGGGTGAGCGAGAGCGCGCAGCGCTGCACCTGAACGAGAACCAGCGTCAGCCCGGCAATGACTGTGCGGCGGTGCCCTGCGGCAACGCGGTGACCAAGTCGGTGAGCAAGCGCGTGGTTTGGCGCATCAACGGTGTGCTGCGCTGGTGCGCCGAGGTCGCCAGGCACAACACGCTGACCAGCTCCGGGCGCACCAAGGGGCGCACCACCAGGGCATCCTTGCGCTCGGACACGGCCACGCTGCTGGCGGTGAGGATGGCGTGCCCGTACCCCGCACACACCAAATCGAGGATGGCCGGGACACTGGACACCTCCCACGCCACGTTCAAACTCAGGCCGGCGAGGGTGGCTTGGTTGTCCAACAAACGGCGGATGACGTGCTGGCGTTCGGGCAGCACCAAAGGCAGGGCGGCCACATTTTCCAGGGACACGGGCGCCAAACTGCCACCCTCTCCGGGGCGCAGGCGCTGCACCAAACCCAAGCGCTCGTGCAGCAGTGGCCGGATTTCCAGGCCCGTTTGGGTGTCGGGGTTGTAGAGCAGCCCCACATCCACCCGCCCGCTGCCCAACCATTCGCTGATGTGCGCCGACAGCCCTTCCACAATGGTCAGGCGGGCGCGGGGCATGCAACGCTGAAAACCGTCCACCAGGGCCAAGGTCAACTGTCGGCCCATGCTGGGGGGCAGGCCCACGGTGATGCGGCCCACCGGCTCATCGCGGCTGGCGCTGAGGTCCTCGCAGGCTTGTGCCACTTGCCGCAGGATGGCCAGGCTGTGTTCGTACAAACGCCGTCCGGGCTCGGTCAGGCTCACGCCTCGGCCATTGCGCAGCAGCAAGGTTTCGCGCAACTCGATTTCCAAGGCGCGCACTTGGCGGCTCAGGGCGGGTTGAGCGATGTCCAGCACCAGGGCGGCTTTGCTGAAACTGCCCAGCTCAGCCACGCTGACAAAGTATTCCAACTGCTTGAGATTCACCCGAGTGTGGCCTTCAGGTAGTGCGCCCCCGGAATGGGGTTGTAGTAGTAGGGCGGAACTTCTTCAAAACCCAGCGAGGTGTACAGCTCGCGGGCGGCTTCCATGTCATCCAGGGTGTCCAGCAGCATGGCGGAATAGCCCGCATGGGTGGCGCGTTCGATCAGGTGTTGCGCGAGCAGCCGCCCAACACCGAATCGGCGAAAAGGGCGGCGCACGTAAAGACGTTTCATTTCGCAGGCGTTGGCGTGATCCGCCTCCAACAAGGGGCGAAAAGCGCCGCAGCCGGCCAGGGCGCCGTCCACATAAGCCAGCAACAAACCCCCGTGGGGTTCAGCGTAGGCGCCGGGCAGGGTGGCCAACTCCGCTTCGAAATTCTGGAAGCACAAATCGATGGCCAAGCTGGCCGCGTACTCCCGAAAAATATCCCGGGTGGCGTTCAGTGCCTCGGGGTTTTGTGGGGTTTGGAGCACGATGTCCGGCCATGTTGAGGCGGCGAAGTGAGCGGAGGAGAAGCGGGAAACCATGGCCGGCTGCGCACGCGGGTGCGTCGAATCTCACATGGCGTTAGCGTACCCCAGTTGCCACAGCCACACCCCAGCGACAGCACAGGCGGCCAGCAGCAACAAAGCCAGGCCCCGGGTGACGATGTCATCGCGGCTGGCGGGGGTGCCCACGGGCAACGCCTTGTCGCCCGTGAACATGGGTTTGACCAGGTTGTGGCGCTTGACGTGGGCGTGAAACGCAATTGCCGCCACGTGCAACACCACCAGGCCGATCAACAGCAGTTTGCCGCTCTCACGGTGCCAATTGGAGGCCCAGCTCACCCACTCGGCCGGCGCCCAGGCGTTGAGCGGGCCAACGAAGGCGATTTCGTCGTCAATGATCAACCCTGAACCCACTTGCACCAGCAGCACCGCCAGCAGCGCAAACACGGACAGAGCACCCAGCGGGTTGTGCCCCACCTCGGCATGGGGTGTCGATTGGCCGCGCAGGTAACGCAGCGTCGTCAGGGGTGAATAGATGAAACTGGTGAAGCGCGACCAACGCCCACCGACAAGGCCCCACACCAGCCGGAACAGCAGCAGCGCCGCGACGGCCACCCCCAGCTTGGCGTGCCAGTCGATGGCATTGCCGCCGATTTGGCCAGAAACCACCAGCGCCACCACGCTCGCCACCAAGGCCCAGTGGAACAGGCGTGTGGGCAAATCCCACACGCGAACGCGAGCGATGGGGCGCGATGGGTCGGAGGCAGAAGCAGGGGACACAGGCATGGTCAACTCCAAACGGCGAACAACAGGGGATTGGGGGGGCATCGCTGAGATGCCACGTTAGCGCAGGCGGGATTGCTTACACTGAGGGATGCCCATTCGATGCCCCCTGGGGTGTCAGGGGTCGGGTGTGCATGTTGTGTTTTTCTTGGAGAAATTGCATGAAACGTCTGATTTTGGTGGCCACGGCAGCCGCTTCGATGGTGATGGCCCTGCCGGCTTCGGCGCAATTCAAGAAGCCGGAGGATGCTGTTCACTATCGCAAGGCGGCCTTCACGCTGATGTCGGCCCACTTTGGGCGCATTGGGGCCATGGTCAAGGGGACGGTGCCGTTTGATGCCAAGGCGGCTGCGGCCAATGCGGATGTGGTGTCGGCGGTGGCCACGCTGCCGTGGTCGGCGTTTGGCGAAGGCACCGGCGTGGGCCGTTCTGAAGCCAAGCCCGAAGTTTGGAGCCAGCCCGACAAGTTCAAGGCCGGTGCCGACAAAATGGTCGAAGCCGTGGGCAAACTCAACGCAGCGGCCAAGAGCGGCAACCTGGATCAACTGAAGGTGGCCTTCGGCGAAACCGCCAAGACCTGCAAGGGCTGCCACGAAGCTTTCAAGAAGGACTGAGCGATCCCGCTCAGATCCACCACCACGGCGCCAACTTTGCCGCCCAGCGGCGCAGCAGCAGTTTGGCGCCGTCTTGCGTGTAATTGCGGTTGTCCACGCCGCGATAGCCGTCCAGCATGCACACCACTTTGAAGCGGCGCTGGATGCGCAAACGGCCCACGGCGGCATCCACCGCGTTTCGGAAGTGGTACTCGGCTGACACGGGGGCCACGTCCTCCCGCAATTGCGTGTACAAACCGCGCAGGAACTTGGCATAGGCTTGGTGCTGCCAGCCCAGGACGTACAAATCCACCCAGCGCTGCGGCCAATTGCGGCAGTGGCAATACAGCTCGACCTGCGGCGGCATGGAAGCCAGCACTGCCGCCACATTGCGCAGGATGTAACGCCCAGTGACCTTCCACACGGGCGCTTCAGGCGGCAGGTCTTGCAGCAGTTGGGCGTGCTGCATCACGTAGTCCAGCAGTTTGAACTCGCCATAGCCGCGCCCGTAGTGGGCGGGATGGTCCAAGCCGTCAAAGGACAGAATTTCCACCTGGGTGCCCAGCCCGCGCTGCGCCACCAGCTCGCGCAAGGCGCTGACATCGGACGCTGAGTTGTCCGCGAACACCAAGCGATCGAAGGTGCCGCGTGCCAGCTCGTCCAGGTAGAACGCCATGGCGCGCAGATAGTCGTTCAGGCGCTGTTGGGCGTCGGTGCGGGCCAATTGGATCGCCCCCGCCGGCGGTGTGATGGTGGCGGTCAGAACGAGGGTGATGGGCAGGCGTTTCATGCGGTGGCGCTGTGCTCGGCAATGAGGCGGCGGTACACATCCAGCATCACATCGACTTTGTGTTCCCAATCAAATTCACGCTGCACCTTGGCCCGCCCCGCCGCGCCCATGCGCTGGCGCAGATCGGCATCTGTGGCCAGGGTGCGCATGGCTTGGGCCAGGCCATCGATGAGGCTGGGGCGGGTGGTGGGGGGGACGAGGATGCCGCAGCGGTCATCCAAGTAATCCATCGGGCCGCCCCAAGCGGTGGCAATCACCGGCAGGCCGCAGGCCATGGCTTCGAGCACCACCGCGCCGCCGCATTCCCACAGGCTGGGCAACACCAGCGCTTGGCTGCGGCGCAGGATGTCCGCGCAAGTGGCTTGGGGCTGCCAGCCGGCGAAAAAGATTTTCCCGGCTTCGCCTTCACGCAGCGCCAAGCGGCCTTGCTGGCGGGCTTGCTCGCGCAGGGCGGGGCTTTCGGGGCCATCACCGATCAAGGTGAGACTCATGGGCGCTTTGCGGCTGCTTTGATCGAAGGCGTACAGCAGCAAGTCCACCGCTTTCCAATCGACCATGCGGCCCATGAACACGAACGTAGGAACACCGCTGCTGGAGCCAGCCGAGTGCGCAGCGGGGCGTTGCCACAGCGAAAGATCGACCCCATTTTCGGGCAGCACAACGGCCCGTGCGCCCAAATCCAAGGGCAGGGCTTGGCGCGTGCGCTCATTGGCCACCAGCAAGGCGGCTGCACGCGGCTTGCCAGGCATGAGCCGGTTCATCAGCCCTGCGGTGGCGCGTCCCAGACCGACCAGCTTGGCCACCCAGCGAATCTTGCGGGGCTGGAAAGCGGGCGGATACTCCATGCCACCGTTCATCGGGCCGATGGCCACGGGTGCGCCCAGATCGAACAGGATCGACGGTTCTCGTGGGGACACGGGCATGGGCTGATGCACCACCTGAATGCCGCGCTGCACGATGAGCTGGCGCGCCAGGCGCTTCTGTTCCAGTTGGGTGCTGAAGCGCGAAACAAACCCCGTGGTGAAGTAAGAAATGCGCGAAGGCAACTGGCTGCCGAGTTGGCACATCCAGCGGTGCAGGCGGCTGTCTTCCACAAACAGGATGCGGTCCATGGCCTGGGGAAACAAGGCCGTCAACTCTGAACGCACCCGGGCATGGGTGATGAGCCAGACCGGCGCGCCGCGTGCCAGCAGCACACGAAAGTAATGCAACGGCAAAGCGGCTTCACCGCCGAACGAGGCCGACGCGTGCTCGGCCACGATCAGGATCCGAGGCAAGGGCGCTGACGATCGAGAGGGGGAAGGAGAGGAGGGGAGCGCCATGGGAGGGTCGGAGTTGATGCGGACATTCTGCCTTGCCTCCCGGGCCGTCTCAATGCGAAGGGTAGGGAACGCTGGGTGGTGGTTTACCAGCCCACGGTGTCAGAGGCTTTGTGAATCAATTGGGTGGTGCTGGTGGCGGCACCGGCGCCCCGAAACGCATCGCTGTTCTCGGCCAAAAAGGTGTGGTGGGCGGCCATGGCTTCGAGGTTGTTTTCCAGCGTCTGGCACTGCCCGATCACTTGGTCGTAGGAGCGAACCTGTTGTAACGAGTGTGCCCGCGCCAGCGACACCAGCAAGCGGTTTTGGGCCGGGTCGATCATCATCAGCTCGACCTCGTAGAAATTGGTGAAGTTTTTCTTCTCGTTTTCAGCCGTCTTGCGATAGAGGCGAACCACCGATTTCATGCCCTTCACGATGGTTTGGAAGGCGTCATCGCCGTCCCGGATCATGTCGCGCACGGCGTTGACTTGCAGTTGGGCGATGGCCCAGCGTGCCGTCAACGTCGAGAGGCGGGACAGCGCTTCCAAATACAGCGCATTCATGCCGAGTTCGGGATGCTCCTGCACCGCGCTGCTGACGGCGGAGTCGGCGGAATGGGTTTGAAATGTGGTGTCGCCGGCCATCTTGCCCAACGTGCCCATGTACTGGCCGACGATGGTGTGGATTTTCAAGAGATCGGCTTGGGCGGCTTGGCGTTTCTGGTCGGTCTCGCGGGCGACGGCATCGCTGGCTGTGGGCAGGTAAGGCTGTTCCCGCGCATAGGTGTCCACGAAGTGGTGGGTCAACTCGGGGTAAGCGGCGAGCTTGTCATAACTTCGTGCAAAGTTCTGAACCCCTTGGAGGTTGGCGCAGCCCGCCAAGAACGTGACGATGAGCAGCACAGCGGCTCGCAAAAGACGAGCAGGCACAGCGTGAGACATGGCGGTTCTCCCGAGCAAGGGGGCGAGGGTCAGGTGATGGTGTCGATGTCTTGTTGGATGTCGTGGAGAGCGGCCAAAATCGGCCCGGGCTGGGCGGCGTACACCGAGGACACCACCACCAGCAAATCCGACACGATGTCGATGAAGTGGGCGATTTTGGAAATCTCCGTGATGCGCGTGCCAGCCTCGCGGATCACTTCGTTCAGGTTGATCTGATCGTCTCCCAGATCAGCGACGATGCACTGGGCGGCGTCCATGTACAACCCATTGGCCCGCTGGCGCAGGGTCGCCTCATCTTGAAGGATTTGCTGGGCCGTGAAAGGGTTGACTTCTGCGGCGCGTATGGCAGCAATCAAGCGTTGGTGGATCGCGTCGGCGCACTCGGTGAGCAAGTCGGCGAAGCGTTCCACATCGGCGGCGGTGGCGAGGGGCATGGCGGTGACGGCGTTGGGGTGGCGGGGGCATTCTGCCTTGGCTCCCCCAGCGACTCAACGTGGCGCCGTGGCAGATTCGACTTGGCGCCACACCCGCTGCCAATTCAAGCTGGCGCGTTCCCCTTGCGACAGATAAGCCGGGCCCTCGGGCACGGGGGGCGGATCGGTTTCCAGCGTGCCGCTGTCTTGCCGCTGCTGCGCGAGCCAGGGCAGATGGCGGACGTAGAGGTGCTGGGTGTGCGGCGCATCGGATGGCAGTGGCTCGCCCTGGGTGGGCAGCCAGCGGGGGGGCTCAGGCGCGTCGTGGGTGAGGCCATCGAGCTGCGCCAGCGACGAGGCCAGCGTGGCGGTGTGGGCATCGCGCAGATCGGGCGGGCCATCGCTCCACAGCAGGCCAGGCGCCCACCACCATGCAGAACCGCGCACATGCCACACCGTCACCACACTGCCGGGGGCGCGTTCCAAGCGCCACCACTGCCACGGCCCCAGGGTGCCCTGTGAGCCTTGCAGCCGCAACGGCGGGATGACGATGGGCTGAGGGCCCAGATCGACCGCCGCCGCCCCCAAACGCTGGTGCAGCCGCTCCACGCAGCGCGGACACTGCCGTTGCATGGCTTGCGCCACTTCGTCGTGTGCCCACAGGCGGGCGGGTGTTGAAGCGCGGGTGAAAGCCGAGTTGCCCAGCACCACTTCAGGCCGCGCCCACGGGTTGACCACGTCGGTGACGTGCCAGCCCAGCCGTTCGCGCAGCACGCAGGCCAAGGCGTGCCCTGCGGCGGGGGAGGCACCACTGCCCATCAACCACACCCGGCCATCGCGGCGCAACACCAAGAGGTTGTCGGTTCGGCCCCGATTGGCGGGCGTTGAGTCGCCCGCCGCGCCGGGAATCCACCAGAGATCCGGCCCCAGGGCTTGCAGCGAGGGCGCATCGGCAGGGCAAGCTCCCAAGGCGCTTTGAGCCATCACCCATCCCAGCAGCCCGCACAGGTGCGCCACGATTCGGTGAAAACCCTGTTTCAACCTGGCGCAATCGCAGTTCCCCTTGTTCCAGCGCGCAGCGACCGCCCGCCACCATCCGGGTGACTGCCCGCAGGCCGAACCTTCAGCGAACGCCCGTTCGTTTCTTTGTGGGGGCGTGGAGGGTGGCGGCATGTGTCTTGCACCTGGAGGTGTCTGTCTGGTTGTGATTGGTTCATGCCTCATTGTTTTCTCCATGGGGTGCGCCCGCTGAGGGGCGTACCGCAAACCTTGTGCCGCTGCGCGGGTCGTGGCGGTGGTGTCCGTTGCATCGTTGTGGGAGGCATCTGATGAAGCTCGTGATCTTGCGGGGGGGGATGTTGCCCGCTGGCCGCCGGGCCGCCTCGCGTGATCCGGCGCCGACAGGCCGCCATGGGGTGGCCGCGCTGTCCGATGACGCCGAGGGGTGGGCTTTGATCAATGTGGCGCCCAACGTCGCGGAGCAGCTCCAGACCGATCCCGCGTTGCGTTGCCACAGTGGCCTGATGGACGCGGACACGCGCAGCATCATCCTCACCGATGCGCAGATTGACCATGTGACCGGCCTGCTGAGCCTGCGCGATGGGGCGCCGATTGACCTGTACGCCACGCCTGCGGTGTTTGAGGTGTTGAGTCAACAGATGCCTGTGTTGCAGGTGCTGCAACGTTATTGCGGGGTGCATTGGCACGTGATTCCGGTGGCGGGAGAAACGTTGTCTGCCAGTTTTCGGGTGGAAGCCCTGCCGACCTTGGAGTTCACTGCCTTGTCCACCGAGAGCCAAGCGGCGCCCTGTGCGCTGGAGCCTGGGACGCCGACGAGCACCGGGTTGTCAGTGGCCATTGCGGTGCGGGATGTGATGAGCGATCAACGTTTGTTTGTGTCGCAGGGTGCCCAGGTGCTGGGGGGCACAGAGCTGGATTGGCTGCGCCGCGCCGACTGTGTGATGCTGGACGATCACACGCATTGGCTGGACGAAGAGGCCCAGCCCAGCGTCCCCGCGTGGCGTGCCCAGCGCAAAGTGATGCTGCGCGGACAGCGTCCGGAGGAGCTGCATCGGGCCAGCACCGATGGATTTGAGGTGGCCTATGACGGCATGGTGATCGACCTATGAACCTGCCCACCTCGGCCCCGGCGGCCTCTTCGATGCTCGAAGTCCAGCAACTGGTGCAGCGCTACGGCGCACGCACCGCCCTTAATGGTCTGAGCTTGAGCCTGCCGGCGGGCCAGTTTGTGGCCTTGCTCGGCCCGAACGGAGCGGGCAAGTCCACCTTGTTCCAAGTGCTGACAGGGCTGTTTTCGGCCAGCGGCGGGGAGGTCAGCGTCGCGGGGCACTCGCTGCGCCATGTGGCCACGAAGGCGCTGGCCTGCATCGGCGTGGTGTTTCAACAGATGTCGCTGGACCTCGATTTGTCGGTGCGGCGCAACCTGCAATTTCATGCCGATTTGCACGGCCTGCCGCGCAAGCTGGCCGCCACGCGCATCGCCGACGGTTGCGCCGCGTTGGGCACGGCAGCCGATCTCGATCGCCCAGTGCGTGAACTCTCCGGCGGCAACCGGCGCAAAGTGGAGTTGGTGCGGGCGTTGTTGCACCGCCCGCAAGTCATCCTGATGGACGAACCCACGGTGGGCCTCGATCCGAAATCCCGCCGCGATCTGCTGGCTGCTGTGCGTGCCGATGTGGCCGAACGCGGCTCCACCGTGCTCTGGGCCACCCATTTGGTCGAAGAAGCCGAAGCCGCCGACCGCGTGCTGGTGTTGCACAAAGGCCAGTTGCTGGCCGATGGCACACCGACGGGTGTCGCCCAGACGCTGGGGGGCGAGCGGCTGGAGGAGGCGTTTATCCGAGCGACGACTTAGAGGGCAGGCCGCGAGCCCCCTCTCCCCAGCCCTCTCCCGCGAGGGGAGAGGGAGCAAAACCGGTGAGCAATGCTGAAACCGGTGCGCTGCTGAAAGCCCCTCTCCCCTCGCGGGAGAGGGGTTGGGGAGAGGGGGAGCACCACAACACAACAACACACCACACACCACCCCTGGAGACAAAAGACATGCCCATGTTTTCCCGCAAGTTCCCCACGCTCTCGGCCCTGGTGCTCGCCCTGGGGCTGACCGGCGCCGCGCAGGCCCAAGGCATCGCCTGGGTCAGCAGCGAGAAGGATCACACGCTGACCCTGATCGACATGAAGACCCTCACCGTGGCCGGCACCGTGCCCACCTGCAAACGCCCGCGCCACATGCGCCTCACCCCCGACGCCAAAAAGCTGGTGGTGGCCTGCGGGGACTCGCAGCAAGCCGACTTGATCGACGTGGCCTCGCGCAAATCGGTGGGCAAGCTGCCGCTGGGGGATGACCCGGAAATCTTCGACCTGACCCCAGACGGTAAAACGCTCTACGTCAGCAACGAGGAAGACGCCGAAGTCGGCATCGTGGACGTGGCCAGTGGCAAGCGCGTGGGCGCCATCAAGGTCGGTGAGGAGCCCGAGGGCGTGCTCGTGTCGCCGGATGGCAAGACGGTGTATGTCACCTCCGAGGTGGCCAGCCTGGTGCATGTGGTGGATGCGGCCAGCAAGAAGGTGGTGAAAAACATCAAGGTCGGCAAGCGCCCGCGCCGCTTTGCGCTCACGCCCGATGGCAGCCAGCTTTGGGTGACGAACGAGCTGGCCGCCAGCGTCAGCGTGATCGACACCCGCACGCAGGCGGTGATCGAAACGATCAAGTTCCAGGTCAAGGGCGCACGCGACAAGGACATCACCCCCGTCGGCCTGACGATGAGTGCCGATGGCAAACGCGCTTTCGTCGGCCTGGGCCAAGCCAACCACGTGGCGTTTGTGGATGTGGCCTCGCGCAAAGTCGAACAGTTGGTGCTGGTGGGCAAGCGTGCTTGGGGCGTCGGGCTGAACAAGGCAGGGGACAAGCTGCTGGTGGTCAACGGCCTCTCGGACGACCTGACGGTGGTGGACGTGGCCAGCGCCAAGGCGCTCAAGACCCTGCCCGTGGGCCGTGTGCCGCACAGCGTGGTGGTGGTGGAATGAGTGCCGCCCCCTCTCCCCAACCCCTCTCCCACAAGGGGAGAGGGGCTTTAAAGGCGGTATTTCTCCCTCTCCCCTTGTGGGAGAGGGCCGGGGAGAGGGGAAACCCACCTCTCCCAATCATGCTGCTGCTGCTGGTGCTGGCCGCTGGTGCCGCCAGCGCTGCCCCCTTCAAAGCCGTGCTGCTCCTGCCCGAAGACGATGCCCGCCTGGAACGCAGCCGCTTGGAGCGTGCCTACCTCGGCCACCCCGGCGGCAGCGCCGCTGACGCGATGGTCGTGGCGCTGAAGGAAAGCCGCCTGGAGCTGGACAGCGTTGGCGCCAGCCTGGCGATTGACACCGTGCCGGTGCGCGATGCCGCCAGCGCCCGTGCTGCTGCGCAAAAAGCCGAAAAAGCCGGCGCCGTGGCGCTGCTGGCCGACCTGCCCGCCGATCAGTTGCTGGCCGTGGCCGACGCGGTGAAACTCCCCGTGCTCAACCTCAGTGCCGCCGATGACCGGCTGCGCCAGCAGGACTGCCGCCCGCGCCTGTTGCACCTTGCCCCCAGCGAGCGCCAGCGGGCCGATGCGCTGGCTCAAACCCTGGTGGCGCGCAAGTGGAGCCAGGTGCTGCTGCTGACCGGCCCCAGCCCGGCGGATGCAGCACGCTCGGCTGTGGCTCAGGCCGCTATCAAGCGGTATGGCCTCAAGCTGGTGGGCAGCAAACCCTTCAAGCTTTCGGGCGATCCGCGTGAGCGCGATCTGGCGAACCCGCTGCTGCTGACCAACCCGGCCACCACCGGCCCGCACGACGTGGTGTGGGTGGTGGACTCGGACGGCGAATTCGCCCGCAGCCTGCCCTATCGCACCGCCGCGCCGCGCCCCGTGGTGGGGGATGCCGGCCTGGTGGCGCTGGCTTGGCATGCGCAGTACGAGCGTTTTGGGGCGCCGCAGGTCTCGCGCCGCTTCTTCAAGAGTGCAGCCCGCCCGATGACGGCGCAGGACTGGCAAGCCTGGCTCGGCGCCAAGGCGCTGGCCGCCGCCGTGGTGGCTGCGCCCAAGGGGCCTGCCGCTGCCGTGCAAAAAGCGCTGCTTGACGAGGAGCTGGACGGCTCCAAAGGTGTGCCCATGAGCTTCCGGCCCTGGGACGGCCAGTTGCGTCAGCCGCTGTTGCTCACCGATGGGCAAGGGGTTATCAGCACCGCGCCAGTGGAGGGTGTGCTGCACCCGAAAAACACCCTGGACACCCTCGGGGCCGATGCAGGCGAGAAGCTCTGCAAAGCCGCCGCCGCTGCGGCGAAGTAAACCAAGAAAGGCCGCTCGATGCGCCATGCCATGCAGGCCCTTTGGGCCATCGTCCACCGCGAGCTGATGAAGTTCGTGCGCCAGTACGGGCGCCTGGCCTCGGCGCTGGTGCGTCCGCTGCTGTGGCTGGCGGTGTTTGCCGCTGGCTTTCGCAACGTGTTCGGCATGGCCATCAACGAGCCTTACGACACCTACATCCCCTACGACATCTACATCGCCCCCGGCCTCATCGGCATGGTGTTGCTGTTCAACGGCATGCAGTCCAGCCTGGCGATGGTGTATGACCGGGAGATGGGCCTGATGCGCCTGCTGCTGACCGCGCCGCTGCCGCGCTGGTGGGTGCTGTTCGCCAAGTTGTGCGCCACCGCCGTGCTGTCGCTGGGGCAGGCGCTGGCTTTTGTGCTGATCGCCGCCTTGCTGGGCACCACGTTGCCACTGTGGGGGCCGCAGACGCCCGCCGTGCTGCTGGCCGCCGTCAGTGCGGCGCTGATGCTGGGGGCGCTGGGGTTGCTGCTCTCGGTTCACATCCGCCAGTTGGAGAACTTCGCCGGGACGATGAACTTTGTCATCTTCCCGATGTATTTCATGTCCACGGCGCTCTATCCGCTGTGGAAGCTGGAAGAGTCCGGCGCCGAATGGGTGTGGTGGATCGCCCGCTTCAACCCCTTCACCCATGCCGTGGAATGGCTGCGTTTTGCCATCTACGGCAAGGACGCGGGCGATTCACCCTGGATCGTGCTGGGCACACTGGCCCTGTGTTTCGCCCTGGCCGCCTGGGGCTATGACCCGCAGCGCGGTTTCGGCGCCCTCACCAAACGACCAGGAGGCGCCGCATGAGCCGCTTCGTTGTCCCGCTGGCGCCCGACGTGCTGGCCCAGCGCATCACTTGGGCGTGGCGTTTGGCGGCGGTCACGTGCGTGTTCATCGCCCTGTGGATGCAGCAGCGGGGGTTGTGGGCGGCGCTGCTGGAGGGCGATCCGAGCGGCATCAGCGCCGGCATCGTGGGGTTGAGTGCCGTGCTGACCGGCTGGTGCGGGATGCGTGCGAATGTGCTGGCGCAGCAAGCCGAACCCGATTCAGCCTGGCGCCAGGCGTGGGCGCAGGACGTGCAGCGCGTGCCCGACCAAGCCCCGGCCCTGCTCAACGAGCGCAGCCACGGTGCCCACGAAACCGCCTGGTGGTTTGCCGGTGCCACCATCAAACTCGGGTTGCTGGGCACGGTGGTGGGGTTCATCGTCATGTCGGCGCAGATCGGGCGGATGCCGGGGTTCGATCTCGATCAGGTGCAGACCATGCTCAAGCAGATGACTTCGGGCATGGCCATTGCGCTTTACACCACGTTGGTCGGGCTGGTGGCGAACCTGTGGCTGGGCTTGCAACTGCTGTTGCTGGATCGCTTGGCGGATCGAATCGTGGCCGACATCGTCGCCAGCGCGCCCGCCGCGCCGGATGCCTGACAACCCAGGAGCACCGGCATGGCCATGCTGCGCAACCGCCGGCACGACGAGATTGACCCGTTCTCGGACTTGCTGTTCAACACCCTGCTGGCTTTTGTGATGCTGTTCGCCATCGCTTTGGTGGCGATGAATCCGAAAGCCAAAACCGGGGTGATCGACGCCAAAGCCGAGTTCATCATCACCGTGACCTGGCCGGACATGAACCCGAACGACATCGACACTTGGATCGAAGACCCGGGCGGTAACAAAGTGTGGTTCCGCGCCCGCGAGGCCGGGATGATGCACCTCGACCGCGACGACCGAGGGCTGGCCAACGACAGCATCGTGGTCAACGGCCAGCAAGTGGTGAATCCGCTGAACCAGGAGGTGGTGACGATCCGGGGTTTTGCGCCGGGTGAGTACACCGTCAACGCCCATTACTACGACAGCAAGAACGGCAGCCCGGTCAACGTCACCGTGTCGGTGGTGAAGGTGAATCCGCGTGCCGAAGTGGTGTTCTACGGCACCGTGACCCTGGCGCGCAAAGGCGATGAGGGCACCGCCGTGCGCTTTTCTGTGAACCGCGATGGCGGGGTGGACAGCGTCAACACCCTGCCCAAAACCTTGGTGGAGAGGATGTGAGCCCATGAATGCGACCGATGCCATCTTGTGGGCCTTTGTGGCGCTGGCTTTTGTGCTGGCGCTGGCCTGCGTGTTTTCACCCTGGCCGCGCTGGGCCAAGGCGCTGCTGATCGCCGCCACCGCTGCGCTGTACGTCGGGGCCGATGCCGGGTTGGAAGCGGTGTGGGGCTTGCCCAGCCGCCAGGCCCTGCCTGAGCGGTTCGTGCTGCTGGCGGCGGTCATTGACGAGCCGAGCAAAAACCGGCCAGGTGCGTTGTACGTTTGGGTGAATGCCATCGAGAACGGCAAGCCCGCTGCCAAGCCCCGCGCCTACCAACTGCCTTACAGCAAGGATTTGCACGCGCTGCTCAACGAAGGGCTGAAGAAGGTGCGGCAAGGCGTCAGCCAGATGGGCACGGCTGAACCCAAGCGTGGGCCCAAAGGGCTGTCTTGGCTGCGCCCCGGCAGCGATGAGCAGGAAGTGAAGATCCGCGACCTGCCCGCGCCCCAGCTTCCCGAGAAGTGAGGCCCCCGATGCACACGCTTTCTCTGCTGGCGCTGTTGAGCGCTGCCACGCTGGCCGGTTGCAGCCCGCCCGCAGGTGCGGATTTGTTCCCGCTCGGTCAGGGCCGAAGCTGGACGTATGACGTGAAAACCGAGTGGGAAAACAACACCGTCGATCATGAAACCTACGTCTTCACCGGCCACGGCAGCGAAGCGCTGGGCGATGGCCGAGCATTTCGGCGCCGCAGCGACACGGGGGTGGATTACTGGCTGCGCGTGGACGCCAGCGGCGTCTACCGAGTCGCCAGCAAAACCGACCTCGACGCCGAACCGCAACCCGACCCCGCGCCGCGCTACGTCCTCAAATTTCCGTTGCAGGTGGGCACGGCTTGGCAGGCCAGCACCACGGCCTACTTGCTCAAGCGCAACCAAGAATTTCCGCCTGAAATCAGACACAGCCACCGCAACATCCCCATGAACTACGTCATTGAGGCCCTCGGGGACAAAGTGGCCACCCGCGCCGGCACCTTCGAGGGCTGCGTGCGCGTCAAGGGCACGGCCAGTGTCAAGCTGTTTGCCGACCCGGTGGTCGGCTGGAAAGACATGCCCCTCAGCACGCTGGAGTGGTACTGCCCCGGCGTGGGCCTGGTGAAGCTGGAGCGGCGCGAGCCGGCGAACTCGACCTTCTTGGCCGGGGGCACTTTGACCATGGAATTGACCGAATGGAACTGAACCGCATGTCGCGCCGGCAGGCGCTGGGGCATTTGTCGCATTTGTCGGCGTGGGGCATTGCGGCGCTGGCGGGGCCGGTGGGCGCACAACCCAGCGCCAGCGCGTTTCCCCACAAACCCATCACCCTGTGGGTGCCGTGGCCAGCGGGCGGCGCCACCGACGTGTGCATGCGCGTGTTGGCCGATGTCGCGGGCCGCCACCTGGGCCAACGGGTGTTGATCGAAAACCGTGCTGGTGCCGGGGGCACGCTGTGCATGCCGATCCTGCAACAAGCCGCGCCGGACGGGTACACCGTGGCCCAATTGCCGTATCCCGCGCTGCGTGTGCCGTGGATGCAAAAAGTGCTGTGGGATCCGATCCGCGACACCACCCCACTGCTGCAA
Source organism: Vitreoscilla filiformis (assembly GCF_002222655.1). GTDB lineage: Bacteria > Pseudomonadota > Gammaproteobacteria > Burkholderiales > Burkholderiaceae_C > Ideonella > Ideonella filiformis. Next base: position 2,111,242 of record NZ_CP022423.1, read on the forward strand.
CTCAGCGGTGTGACGTTTGGCATCCTCGTGCCAGCCAACAGCCCGTGGCACAGCGTGGACGAGTTGTTCGCCTGGGCCAAAGCCCATCCCGGGGAGTTGACCGTCTCGACCAACGGTGTGGCCACCACCCCGCACACGGTGATGGAGGCGCTGTCGGCGCGCAAGGGCTTCAGTTATGTGCATGTGCCTTACAAAGGCACGTCCGAGCAGATGCTGGCGCTGGCTTCCGGGCAAACGATGGTGGGCATGAACTCGAACGGTTTCGCGCCGTTTGTGGACAGCGGCAAGTTGCGCCTGTTGGCCACCACCGGCGAACAACGCGCCCGGCGCTGGCCCACGGCGCCGACGCTCAAAGAGTTAGGCGTGGGCATCGTCGCCAACTCGCCTTATGGCTTGGTGGGGCCACGCGGCCTGCCGGCGGGTGTGGTGCAGGTGCTGCACCAAGCGTTCAGAGCGGCGCTGCTCGATCCGGCCCACGTCGCTGAGTTGGCGAAGTACGACCAAGAACCGGCCCACCTCAACCCCGAGGACTACGGTCACGCCTTGCGTGACGCCTACGCGGCTGAGAAACGCCACGTTGAGCGTTTGGGTTTGCTGCGGGCAGCGGGCTGAAGCTTCAGCCGTCCAGGCCGTGCCACTGGGCATAACGCAGCAATTCCACCGCGTTGCTCACCCCCAGTTTTTGGCGAATGAGCGATTGCTGATTCGCCACCGTCTTGGGGGACAGGCACAGCCGCTGCGCGATCTCCTCCAAACTCAGGCCGGCAAGGAGGTGGCGCAACACGTCGAACTCGCGGGCCGATAACTGCTCATGCGGCGCCGGCGCAGTGGGGGCCTCGGCGGGGATCGCGTGCGCGGCCACATCCTGCGACACCACCCGTTCGCCCTGGCGCACCGCCCGCACCGCAGCCACCAGTTCTTCCGGCGGGCTGCTTTTGGTGACAAACCCAGCGGCACCCGCTCGCAGGCTTTGATTCACCACGGCGGGGCTGTCGTGCATGCTGAAAATCAGCACGCGCAGGCTTGGCCAGCGCAGCCGCACCCGGCGCAGCAAGTCCAACCCGCTGCGACCAGGCATGGACAAATCCAGCACCATCACCTCGGCCAAAGCCCCAGCCGACACCGGCTGGCGTTGCAACAAGGCATAGGCCGCATCGGCATCGGCACATTCCCCGACGACGAGCATGTCGGGCTCCAACTCCAGCAAGCGGCGGTAGCCAGCGCGCACCACGGCGTGGTCGTCCACCAACAGAACGCGGGTCGGGGCGGTCATGCCAGCGTCTCCGCAGACCACGTGAAATCAGCCGCCAGGCGCAACCCGGGGCGCTCGGCTCCAGGGCTCAGGGGCTGGCAGCACAGTTCGACCCCTTGGGCCCAAACCCGCTCTTTCAAACCGGCCAGGCCGTTGCCGCGCCGCAAGGCTTCCCCGAGCGCCGGCAAGCCCACACCGTCATCTTCCACCGCCCAATGCAGGTGACCGTCGGCAGAGAGGTGGACGCGCAAACAGGCCGTGCGGGCGTGGGCATGGCGGGCGACGTTGGTCAGCGCTTCTTGGCTGATGCGGTACACATCGGCGGCCAACCCATCGGGCCAGGGCCAAGCATCGGACGCGGGCGGGCAACGAAGGTCGAGTTGGAACGTGGTGCCCACGCCGGGCGCACGCTGCCAACTGGCCACCAGCGCGGTCAAGGCTTCGACCCACGCGGCCCCGCCGTCGCCCTCGGTGCCCGCTGGCCATGGACGCAAGCGGGCCAAGGTGGCGCGAATGTCGTGCTGAAGCTGGCCGATTTGTTCGGCCATGCCGGCCAGCACTGGGGCGGCGGGGTCGGTGCTGGGCCGCTGCCGCGTCAGCCACGCGACATCGACGCGCAACGCCGTCAAACGCTGCCCAAATTCATCGTGCAGTTCACGCGCCAAGCGGCGGCGCTCGTCGTCTTGCACCGTCAGCACTTGGCGGGTGAGGCGGCGCTGTTCGGCCTCGGCTTGGGCCAAAGCGTCCGCCAGGGCGCGCAGGGCGCCGGCCACCGCTTCCAGCTCGGCCACGGGCATGGGGGGCAGGTGGCGCAGGGCGTCGCGCTGGCCTTGTTGCAGCGCCCCGATGGCCGACACCATCGTCCCCAGCGGGGCCAGGGCGCGTCGGGTGTTCCAGCCCATCACCAGCAAGATGCCGACCACCACCCCGGCCAGCACGCCCAGCCCTTCGAGCAAAAACGTCAGCGCTTCGGAGCGTTCGCTGTCCGGGCGGGCGCTCAGGGCGATGAACCACGCGCCGCCTTGCGGTCGGGCGACTTGCCATGCCACGGTGAAAGACTCCGGCGCGCGCCAGCGATCCAGCCAAGCCGCCACCGTGGGCGGCAGTTGGGGCGGCTCGTCGGCGGTGGACAGCAGGGGGTGGCCATGGGCATCGCGCACCGTCAGTTGCAGGTGACGCAACTCGCCTTCGCTTTGCCAGAGGCGCAGGGTGCGCAGCGCTTGCTCGTCGCTTTGCTGCGGCAGCAGGGCCAGATGCTGGCTGAGTTGGGCCAAGGTGCGGGCAGCGAGCAATTCTTCGTCCACATCGCTGTGCAAGCGCAGCAGCCCCAGCACCAAACCCAACACCAAGCCCAAACCCGCCACCGCCACGGCGCGCCACATGATGAGACGCGGCAGAGCCAACGGCACCCGAGGGGAGCGCGCTCCCCACAACCCAGACAAAACAGACCGAACAGACATGTCGCCAGTCTGCCAGCCCGCAGGTCGGGAAAACTTCCCGATCGAATGGGAACGGGGTTTGCAGGCGCAGCGGTCTCAAATCAGCACAACGGAGACACCATGCCCCCTCGTTTCGTTTGCCCTGTGGTTCGGCCCATGGCCTGGGCAGTTCAAGCCTGTTTGATGACCCTGAGCGGGCATGTCTGGGCGGAAGAAGCCGTGCCCTCGGTCGACATCATCGGCACTGCCCCTTTGCCCGGGCAAGGGGTGGATCGTGCCGCGCTGCCCTACACCACCCACGTTTTACGCCGGGCCGATCTGGACGCCGCTCAAGCCCTCAACCTGAGTGAGCTGCTGGCCCAACAGGTGCCGGGGGTGCAGATCAACGACATCCAGGGCAGCCCCTTTCAGGGTGACGTGAGTTACCACGGCCACCGGGCTTCGGGTTTGTTGGGCGCGGCGCAAGGGCTGTCGGTGTACCTCGATGGCGTGCGCATCAACGAACCCTTCGGTGATGTGGTGAATTGGGACATGGTGCCGGAGTTCGCCCTGCAATCGGTCAGCTTGGTGCCCGGGGCCAACCCGGCATTTGGTTTGAACACCCTGGGGGGCGCACTGGCGCTGCGCACCGCCAGCGGTGTGACCGCCCCGGGGACGCGGGTCGAAGCTTCGGCGGGCCGTTTTGGCCGGCGCCAACTGTCGCTGTCCCACGGCGGCAGCAACGAGGACGGATGGCACCACTACGTCGCCCTTTCGGGCTTTCAGGAGGACGGGTGGCGGGATCATTCCGCCGGTCACTTGGGCACCGTGTTCGCCAAACTCGGGCGGGCCTTCGCGCATGACGAGTTCACCCTGAGCCTGTTGGCCGGGCGCAGCCGCTTGGTGGGCAACGGGTTGATTCCGCTGGATACCTTCGATGAAGATGGCCAGCGTCAGCCCGATGTGGGAGCGAACCAACGCAGCGCCGTTTACACCCACCCCGACGAAACCCGCAACCGCATGTTGCAACTCAGCGCCGAGTGGCGCCACGACATGGACGCCCGCACGCGCTTGGAGGCCCTGGCTTGGTATCGCCACAGTGACCGCCACACCGTCAACGGAGATTTGGCCGATGACGAGGAAGAAGAAGGTGGCGGCACTGAGGCCGACGAACCCGCTGCTCGCGCCAGCCTGAACCGCACCGCCACACGCCAGCATGCGGTGGGGGTGAGTGTGGGCGTGTCCGGACGGCAAGCGGCCCATCAGTGGCAAGTGGGCTTCACCTGGGATCAATCGCGCACCCACTACGACCAAACCGAACAAGCCGGCGAGCTGGACGCGACGCGTGGGGTGGTCGCGCTGAACGAACCGGTTGAACCCAGCGCCCGCGTCGCCGGACGGCAGCAGAACGTGGGGTTCTATGCCGGTGACACTTGGGCGCTGACCCCACGCACCCACCTGACAGGTGGGCTGCGCTGGCAACACGCCAGCGTGAGCAACCAGCTTTCGACAGCCGATGAGGACAGCGGCCAGTTGGCAGCGCAGCCGCGTGAACGGTTTGATTACCGCAGCGTCAATCCGGCGCTCGGGCTGTCCCATCGGTTTGAAGCGGGTTGGACGTTGTTCGGCCAATGGGCTCGCAACACCCGTGTGCCCACGGTGATTGAGCTGGGCTGCGCCGATCCGGCACAACCGTGCCGCCTGCCTGCCGGGCTGCAATCCGACCCCTACCTGCGTCCTGTGCGTGCCACCACCACCGAGGTGGGGATGCGGTTCGGGCCGCTGTCCGCGTCGGCGCAGGGGTGGCGCGGGGCCGTGTCCGTGTTTCGCAACGACAACCGGGACGACATTTTGTTCCGCAGCGTCAGCGTCAATGGCCAGTTGGGGTACTTCCAAAACTTTGCCCTCACACGCTACCAAGGCTGGGATTGGAGCCTGGGTCATCGCGCTGCGCAGTGGGACGCCCGCCTGGCCTACAGCCAATTGCACGCCAGTTACCAAGCCCATGGCGTGCTGCGCATGGGGGATCGCAACGTGACGATCCGCCCAGGCACCGAAATGGCGGGGGTTCCGCGCCACACCCTCAAAGCGTCGGTGGATTGGCTGGGGTGGGCTTCGTGGCGTTTGGGGTTGGATGTGCAGGCGTTTTCGCGTCGGGGCGTCAATGGCAACGAGGACGGGCGTTTGAGTGACGATGCCACCGCGTCGCAGCGGCTGTCCTTGCCGGGTTACGCGCTGCTGCACGCTCGGGCCAGTTGGCACCCCGCGCCAACGGTCGAGGTGTTCGGCAGTGTGCGCAACCTCCTGAATCGGACGTACGCCAGTTTCGGCACCTTGGCAGCCACCCACTTTGATGCCCAAGGCCAATGGAGCGACGAAGAACGCGACGCGCTGTTCGTGGCCCCCGGTGCGCCGCGCTCCGTGACGTTAGGCGTGCGATGGCAGTTCTGAGCGCGATTCCCAGAACGTGACCGCATAGTGGCCCGAACGGGTCCAACGGTTGTACGCGGGGGGCCAGGCTTCCACTTGGTGCAGGTAACGCGACTGGCGCAGGCAGTCGTTATGTACCGGGTTCATGTACGCCACCCGCACACGGCGCGGGCGGTGATCCAGCGAGTCGTCCAACCGGGCCAGCACATCGGACAGGGTGCCGGGGCCAAACGGGTGGAACATGAACAACACCGTGGTGTGGACATGCGGGTAGTGTTGGGCCGGCGATTCGATGAACTCAATGGCCGGGGTGGTGACACGCTGGCGACACTGCTGCACCAACGCTCCGTTGATGTCCACGCCAATGGCACGGCCCGCGCCCAAGCGGTGCGCCGCAAAAACGGTGCGCCCTAAACCACTGCCCAAATCGACGTACACGTCTTCCGGCTGCAAGCGCAGGTGGCGAAGAATGCGCCACACATCCCCGTAAGGGGTGGGTTGGTAATGCACTTGGACGTAGGGGTCGTGGTCGGCCCCAACCTTGGGCACATAACCGAAGGTTTCGATGCCCAAGCGCCGATCCCAGAACTCATCGTAAGGGTTGGTCAGCCGTGCTTTCAGGTGTTTGCCGCGCAAGGCGTTCAGCAGCGATGGCATGGAGGCTCCAGTCGGTGTCGTCATTCAATGTCAATCGTGTGGACACCGAACTGGCCCGTGTGACGATCCGCAAAATAACGCCGCAGTGTGTGTTGAACGGTGCGAAACGCCAGTTCATCCCAAGGAATTTCATCCTCGCGGAACAAGCGTGCTTCTTGCGTTTCCGGCCCTGGGTTGAGTTGTGGCGACTGCATCTGGCCCCGGTAGAACAAATGCACCTGGCCCACCTGGGCCAGATTGAGCACGGCAAACAAGCCGTCCAGCGTCACGAGGGCGCCGGCCTCTTCTTCTGTTTCGCGCAGAGCCCCTTGGGCCGTCGTTTCACCCAGCTCCATGAAGCCCGCTGGCAGCGTCCACAGGCCGCGCCGGGGCTCGATGTTGCGGCGACACAGCAGCACCCGATCCTCCCAGGTGCAGACGGTACCGACGACGTTGAGCGGGTTCTCGTAATGAACCGTCGCGCAGACGGTGCAGGTGGCACGTGGCCGGTTGTCGTCCTCAGGAACGACGTAGTGGACGGCCGCGCCACAGGCCCGGCAATATCGGATGGTGCGCTCGTTCAGCATGGTGGCGCAGTGTACCGGTGGGCGTGGCATGATGGGCCATCGCCGTGTTGGCTTCGTGTGACTGTGACCATGGGTGAAATCGCCAGCGTTTTCCCACCACCCGCACCCACCTGGGTGCCTACCACGGATGGGCGGCAATGCCCGGTGCATCGCGTGTACTGCGTCGGGCGCAACTATGCCGAACACGCCATCGAAATGGGGGCCACGGGGCGTGAGCCGCCGTTCTTCTTCCTGAAACCCGCCGATGCCGTGGTTGTGGTGCCCGCTGGCACCCTCGGCCACATCGACTATCCCAGCCTGACGGTCAACCTGCACCACGAAGTCGAGCTGGTGGTGATGATCGGGCGGGGCGGGCGGGACATTCCCGTCGAACAAGCGGCCCAGCACATCTGGGGCTACGCCATCGGCCTGGACATGACGCGCCGCGACCTGCAAAACGACATGAAAAAACAAGGCCGCCCGTGGGACATCGGCAAAGCCTACGAGCAATCCGCCCCCATTGGCCCGGTGCATCCCGTGGCGCAGACCGGAGAGTTGCGGCGCGGGGCCATCACCCTGTCGGTGAACGATGAACCGCGCCAGCGGGGCGATGTGGCCGATTTGATTTGGAACGTCAACGAAACCATCGCCGCACTCAGCCGCGCTTGGACGTTGCAGCCCGGCGATCTGATTTACACCGGCACCCCCGCCGGTGTGGGGGCCGTCGCGCCAGGGGATGTGATGACGGCCCGCATTGCGGGCCTGGGTGAACTGCGCGTGGCCGTGGCCCCACGCGCACTGTGATTTGGGATGGCACACGCTCATGGAACTCTTTAATTACTTTCGATCTTCCGCTTCGTACCGGGTGCGCATCGCGCTGGCGCTCAAAGGGCTGCCGTTTCACTACATGCCGGTTCATCTGGCGCGCAACGAGCATTTGACCGAGTCGTTCGGCAACGTGTCGGCCTCGCGCTTGGTGCCCTTGCTCAAGGACGGGGATGCGTTGGTTCACCAATCGCTGGCGATCCTCGAATACTTGGAGGAAACCCATCCCACACCGCCCCTGCTGCCTGCCGATGCTGTGGGCCGGGCGCGGGTGCGGGCGCTGGCGCTGGACATCGCGTGTGAAATCCACCCACTCAACAACCTGCGGGTGTTGCGTTACCTCACCGGCCCCATGGGTTTGAGCGAGGACGCAAAAAATCGCTGGTACCGCCATTGGGTCGAAACCGGGCTGGAGACGGTGGAGCGCCAGCTCGTGGCCCAGCCCGCCCGTTTCTGCCACGGCGACACGCCGACGCTGGCGGACTGCTTGTTGATCCCGCAAATCTTCAACGCCCAGCGTTTCGAGTGCCGTCTCGACCACGTGCCCCAGGTGATGAAGGTGTTTGAGGCGTGCATGGCGCTGGAGGCTTTCGAAGCCACCCGCCCGGAGAAGTGCCCCGATGCCAACGCCTGATCCTGATTGGCTGCACCCCGGCCCCGGCTGGCCCGCCAACGTCGGTGCTGTGATGAGCACACGGGCCGGGGGCGTGAGCCAAGGGGCTTTCGCGGGCCTGAACCTGCGCCCCCCCGAACTGCCCGGCAGTGATGTGGACGCGCTGGAAGCCGTCCACACCAACCGCCAACGTTTTGCCGCCGCGCTGGAAGGGGCGCAGCCGGTGTACCTCTCCCAGGTGCATGGTGCGGCGGTGGTGCGCTTGAGTCACGCCTCGCCGTTGGCACCGTTGCCGGAAGCCGATGCCAGCATCACCACCGAACCCGGGTTGGCTTGCACGGTGTTGGTGGCGGATTGTCTGCCGGTGTTGTTGGCCGTCACCGACGCCACCGGCCAAGCGCTGGGGGTGGGGGCCGCCCACGCGGGCTGGCGCGGGCTGGCTGGCGGCGTGCTCGAAACCACCCTGGCGGCGTTGTGTGAGGCTACCGGCAGCCCCCCTGCCTACGCTCACGCTTGGTTGGGGGCGTGCATCGGCCCGGAACGCTTCGAAGTCGGTGAGGATGTGCGCCAAGCGTTTGAGGCCGCCCCGGCCACGTGTTTTCGCCCTGCGGGTGCCCCCGGCAAGTGGTGGGCGGATTTACCCGCCCTGGCCCGCTGGCGCCTGCAATGTGCCGGCGTGACACACCTGCGTGGCGGCAGTTGGTGTACCGCCAGCCAACCGTCACGTTTTTTCTCGTTCCGGCGCGACCGGGTCACCGGGCGCCACGCGGCGGCCATCTGGTTGCGCTGAGGAAGCCCCTGATGGTGCGACCGCATCGGATGTGCCAGCCTCAGCAGCTTGACGCCATCGTGCCAGTTCGGCTTGCTCAGCGCGGTGCTGCGCACGCCGGCGCATGGGGGCTCCCATGATGTACAGCACGACCGTCAGCGGAATGACGCCGTACAACACCAGGGTGATCAAAGCCCCGAGCACCGTGCCCTGGGTGGAGGTGGCTTCTGCGGCGGCCATCAAGATCACGATGAAAGCCCAAGCAATGGCGACGATGTACATTTTGAATGGTGGTAAGCAATATCACGTAACGAAAATTAGAGTCATCATGCGGTAAGCTAGTCCGCCTACAAAGCGGCTCACCGGTCAATCCCTTATCCAGCGCTCTGAATTAGCCCTCGTCCGGCGCCCGAGCCTGTCACCAGGAGACGAATGTTGAACCAGCCCCTGATCCCTTCCTTCGAGTCCTTCGGATCGCAAACCCAGGCCGGCGTGACCGCCTTCGGCAACGCCTTGGGCGATTTGCTCAAAACCATGTCGGGCCTGACCCTGCCGCCCGATGCACTCACCAAGCTGCAAGCGGATTATCTGAAGCAGGCCACTGAGTTGTGGAACCAGAGCGTTCAAGGCCTTGGCAAGGACGAAGGCAAAAAGCCCCAGCGTGACCGTCGCTTCGCCAACAAGGCGTGGCAAGACAACCCGATGGCGTCCTACACCGTGCAGATGTACCTGCTCAACGCCGCCACGCTCACCCAATTGGCCGATGCGCTGGACGGCGACACCAAAACCAAAGAGCGCGTGCGCTTTGCGGTGCAGCAGTGGATTGACGCCATGAGCCCGGGCAACTTCCTGGCCCTGAACCCGGAAGCCCAACAAAAGGCCGTCGAAACCAAGGGCGAGAGTTTGGCCCAGGGCCTGAAGCTGCTGATGGCCGATCTGAAGAAGGGGCACATCTCGCTGACCGACGAGTCGGTGTTCGAGGTGGGCCGCAACGTCGCCACGACCGAAGGCGCCGTGGTGTTCGAGAACGAGCTGTTCCAGCTCATCGAATACAAACCGCTGACCGCCCAGGTGTACGAGCGCCCCATGCTGTTCGTGCCGCCTTGCATCAACAAGTACTACATCATGGACTTGCAGCCCAGCAACTCCCTGATCCGCTACACGGTTGAACAAGGGCACCGCTTGTTTGTGGTGAGCTGGCGCAACGCCGATCAAAGCCTCGCCAGCGCCACCTGGGACGACTACATCGAAAAAGGCCCCATCACCGCCATTCAGGTGGTGCAAGACATCACCCACGCCAAGACGATCAACACCCTGGGCTTCTGCGTCGGCGGCACCTTGCTGTCGACCGCGCTGGGTGTGTTGGCCGCACGGGGCCAGCAACCGGCTGCATCGGCCACCTTGCTGACCACCTTGGTCGATTTCAGCAACACCGGCGTGTTGGATGTGTTCATCGACGACACCATGGTGCAACTGCGCGAGATGACCATCGGTGAGAAGGCGCCAGGCGGCCCCGGCTTGCTCAAGGGCAAGGAATTGGCGACCACGTTCAGCTTCCTGCGTCCGAACGATCTGGTGTGGAACTACGTCATCAACAACTACCTGAAGGGCGAAGCGCCACCCGCCTTCGACCTGCTGTACTGGAACGGCGATGCGACCAACCTGCCGGGCCCGATGTACTGCTACTACCTGCGCCACACCTACCTGCAAAACGAGCTGAAGGTGCCCGGAGCCCTGACGGTGTGCGGCGAGAAGCTCGACCTGTCCAAGATCGAAGCGCCGTTCTACCTCTACGCCTCGCGTGAAGACCACATCGTGCCGTGGCAAGGCGCCTATGCCTCGACCCGCGTGTTCAGCGGCCCCAAGCGTTTCGTGCTGGGTGCTTCGGGCCACATCGCTGGGGTGATCAACCCGCCCAAGGCCGGCAAGCGCTGCCACTGGGTGAATGACGATGTGAGCGTCGAGGACGAAGCTTGGCTGGCCGGTGCCACCGAAGTCAAGGGCAGTTGGTGGACGGATTGGACGAACTGGCTGGCCACGCACAGTGGCAAACAAGTGGCCGCCCCCAAGACCCTCGGTGGCCGCAAGCACAAAGCCATCGAACCGGCTCCAGGCCGCTACGTTCAGGCCAAGGCTTGAGCTTCGCGGGCTGAGTTTTTGCTCTTTTGATCCTTGCTTTATTTCATTGGAGACTCTGACATGACCGATATCGTCATCGTGGCCGCCGCGCGGACCGCCGTGGGCAAGTTTGGCGGCACGCTGGCCAAAACCCCGGCTGCGGAGCTGGGCGCGACCGTCATCAAGTCGCTGCTGCAACGCACCGGCGTGGCAGGCGAGCAAATCGGCGAAGTGATCCTGGGCCAAGTGCTGACCGCTGGCGTGGGCCAGAACCCGGCCCGTCAAGCCGTGATCCGCTCGGGCCTGCCGCAAGGCGTGCCGGCCATGACCATCAACAAGGTTTGCGGTTCGGGCCTGAAGGCTGTGATGCTGGGCGCCCAAGCCATCCGTGACGGCGACTCCGACATCATCATCGCGGGCGGCCAAGAAAACATGAGTCTGAGCCCGCACGTCGTGCCCGGCTCGCGTGATGGTCAGCGCATGGGCGACTGGAAAATGGTCGACACCATGATCAACGATGGCCTGTGGGATGCCTACAACCATTACCACATGGGCATCACCGCCGAGAACGTCGCCAAGCAGTACGGCATCACCCGTGACATGCAAGACGAGCTGGCGCTGGCCTCGCAGCAAAAAGCCGCTGCCGCTCAAGACGCCGGCAAGTTCAAGGACGAAATCGCCGATGTGGTGATCCCGCAGAAAAAGGGCGATCCGCTGGTGTTCAACACCGACGAGTTCCTGAACCGCAAGACCAACGCCGCCGCCCTGGCTGGCCTGCGCCCGGCCTTTGACAAGGCGGGCAGCGTCACCGCTGGCAACGCCTCGGGCATCAACGACGGCGCCGCTGCCGTGATGCTGATGAGCGCCGCCAAGGCCGCTGCACTGGGCCTGCCGGTGCTGGGCCGCATCGCCAGCTACGCCAGCGCTGGTCTGGATCCGGCCATCATGGGCATGGGCCCGGTGCCGGCGGCTCGCAAGGCCCTGGCCCGCGCTGGCTGGAGCCCGGCCGATCTGGACTTGCTGGAAATCAACGAAGCCTTTGCCGCTCAGGCCTGCGCCGTTCACAAAGAAATGGGCTGGGATCTGAGCAAGGTGAACGTCAACGGTGGTGCCATCGCCATCGGTCACCCGATTGGTGCGTCGGGCTGCCGCATCCTGGTGACGCTGCTGCACGAAATGCAGCGCCGTGACGCCAAGAAGGGCATTGCCTCGCTGTGCATTGGCGGTGGCATGGGCGTTGCATTGACGATCGAACGCTGATTTTTCAGCCGACGCAGTGTTGCGTGCAGGCAACATAACGGGGAAAGCCCCGGGCGTTGCCTGCGGTGCCGGGGCCGATCATGGCTCCGCCCAATTTTTCATCAGTGGAAGTTAGAGGAGCAATTTCATGACACAAAAAGTGGCGTATGTGACCGGCGGTATGGGTGGCATCGGTACCGCGATCTGCCGCCGTCTGCACAAAGAAGGGTTCAAAGTCATCGCCGGCTGCGGCCCGACCCGTGACTTCCAAAAGTGGCTGGACGAACAAGCCGCTGAGGGCTACACCTTCCACGCCTCGGTCGGCAACGTGGCTGATTGGGACTCGACCGTTGAAGCCTTCAACAAGGCCATCGCCGAGCATGGCAGCATCGACGTGCTGGTGAACAACGCGGGCATCACCAAGGATCGCATGTTCCTGAAGATGACCAAGGAAGATTGGGATGCGGTGATCTCCACCAACCTGACCTCCATGTTCAACGTCACCAAGCAAGTGGTGCCGGGCATGGTGGAAAAGGGCTTTGGCCGCATCATCCAAATCTCGTCGGTCAACGGTGAGAAGGGCCAAGCGGGCCAAACCAACTATTCGGCTGCCAAGGCGGGCATGCACGGTTTCACCATGGCCCTGGCCCAAGAAATGGCCAACAAGGGCGTGACGGTCAACACCGTGAGCCCGGGCTACATCGGCACGGATATGGTGCGTGCCATCAAGCCGGAAGTGCTGGAAAAGATCGTTGCCACCATCCCGGTGAAGCGTCTGGGCACCCCGGAAGAAATTGGCTCCATCGTCGCTTGGCTGGCTGGCCCGGACTCGGGCTTCACCACCGGCGCTGATTTCAGCTGCAACGGCGGCCTGCACATGGGCTGATCGGATGGGGCTGCGTGCCCCATCATGCTGCGATGATTGAAACGGGCACCCCAGTTGGGGTGCCCGTTTTTCGTGGAGGCTACCGTAAAAATAACCGGCGGCTTTTGGGGACGTCGGGTTGATTGCCCTGTGTGCGCCCAGCATGGGCGTGAGCTTATAGGGTGGAAGTCCCCTGTGGGAGTACCGGCCTGGGCGCGAAGAGCGAGCAGGACAACCCCTCTTTAGCCCCTGTGGTAGTGCGAACCGTCCACTGCGGACCCGCACGGTGGGTGGTGTGGGAGCTGGGAGCTAAAGACCCCCGGCTACCCGATTAGGCCTCATTCGGCTTGGTGCCGCGCATGATTTCGTGCATTTTGGAGGCCTCGTAATGCCGCGTGATCATGTTAACTAGCGCGCTCTTGCTCTGACGCTTCGAGTAAGTCAATCTAAGTCGATCGGCTAGTTCAGACAAATTGGCAACAGTAAAGGCTTCTTCGTCAGATAGCAGAAACGTTTCGATTTCTGCAGGTGACATGGAAGAGAGGCGCGACTCAACGTCCGTCGGGAGTTCGCGCCGTGTCCGAGGTGACTGATCTTTCCCCTCGTCGAGTCCTGGAATGAGTCCCCGCAGCTGTGATCGAGTTGAGTCAAGTTCGGTGTTCGGTAGTTGTCGTAGCAACTTGGCCAAGAGTTCTAGGTGCCGAGCAAATTCATGAGTCTTCATTTTGTGACCTAGACGATCCGCGTGAAGAATTCATCAGCCACTTTTCCCATGTATGTCGCCTGCTTCTCAGCATTGCCTTGCGCTCTGGGCAAATCGCTGAACGCAAATACTGGGAGGTTGACTTGCGCTGCGGCTGACATTCCGTCGCCATCAGTGATGTAGTTTTGGAAGAGTGCGGTCGCGCCAAGTTGGCCAGCGGTTGACGTCATGATTTGTTTATGACCGTCCTTGGGACCCCCGCCATACTCATCAACCATGTTGAAAATGATTCCGCCAAACTTTGTATCTGTGTACACGCCGGGCAACCCCGCGTAAGCCCACATGGAACGGTAATCATTGTTAAACTGATTCATGTACTTGGTAATCTGAGAGATACCAACTGTGGACAAGAAGTCTGGGATGGCTGGCACGACATAGTAATCGCTTGCGAAGAATGCGTTCTGAGTCACTAGATTCACATTCGGTGGACAGTCAAGTAGCACGTAGTCGTAGTCGTCGGCGACTGCATCAATGATATTCCTGATCACAGAGAGTTTTTCGATCTCGAACCGAGTCTCTTCGCGGTGGTCCTTTCCTGACCGCTTCTCTCGCGCGAGCTTCATGTCAAGGAGAGTGAGTTCTTGGTGCGAAAGAACGATGCCAACCTGCGTGAATTTCTTTCCAGCTCGGGCCCGAACCTGCTTCTCTAGGATTACGTCTTTTGCGTTGATGTGCGCGCGATCAAAGTAGGCGTCGAACACGGTCTTGAGCGTAGCGCCTGAATTCTTGTATGTGTGATCTACGTAAGCGGACAGACCTACTGCAAGGAAAGACAGATTGCATTGAGCATCAAGATCGATGAGCAAGACTCGTTTTGAATGCCTCGACGTTAGCCCAGCTGCGAGGTGAAGCGTCAGGGAAGTCTTTCCGACGCCACCCTTCCAATTGATCATGCTGACTACGATGGGCATTGCCTCTCCTTGATTTGGAGTTTAGACCTTAGACGGACGGATTATGGCGGAATATGTGGCCTAACGTAAAGTTTACTTGCGGCGCCAAAAGTGCGCGCCGGAGGCGCGAACTTTGGGTGACATCAGGTGCAACGGCCCGTGTGCGCCCAGCATGGGCGTGAGCTTATGGGGTGGAAGTCCCCTGTGGGAGTACCGGCCTGGGCGCGAAGAGCGAGCAGGACAACCACGAGTCGAGGGCAAGGGCGTCGCTGCGAGGCGACGAACAGAAACCACATAGAGGAGGCCTAGGACGCCAGACGAGCCGGCACTGGATGGCGAAGTCTGATGGTACAGCGTCTAGGGTAGATGTGGCGTTTGTGCACCGACAGTTCACGTTCTCACCTGGGGAGATCTGCACCACGGGCGGTGGGCAAGGAGTGAGCAAATTCCCGGATGGGATGACACCGGGTCACCAACGTCCAAGTGCTGCGAGGGCTGCCCCTTGCTTGTCGAAGAAAAAGGCAGCGGCTCACAACGTGCTCACAGCGTGGCGGGTGGAGACATCTGACGTGATGGTGCAGAAGTCAGCAGAGGCCATAGTAGTGAACCGTAGCCCCACAAGGGTGAAGGGCATGAAGGGCCGAACACATGAAAGGAGAGACTCGTGAAAGCTCGTTGCTTGGTGGTGATGCCCGATCGGGCGAATCAAGCGCGGCGCCACTAGGGAAATTCGATATCCAGCAGGGTGATCCCTCTTTAGCTCCCAGCTCCCCGGTTATGCCATATTTTATGATGACTCATCTTTCGTGATTTTTGCAAGTGTTGCGGCTTTTTCAGTCATTCGTGTCACGGCAGATTTGTAAACGATACTATCTTCTCGTTTGTCTACCGACATTACCATGACGATCAATTTATCGTCTTCAACTGCATAAACAAGTCGAACTCCTTGTTTGTTGAGCTTTATCTTGTAGCAACCTTTCAACTCTCCGTGTAACTCGCCAACGGGAGTGTGTGGATTATCGAGCCTTTTTGCGAGTAGTTTTTTTATGTTTTCTTTAACTGAACCATCAAGCGCTTTCCACTCCGTTAGTGCTTGTGGTAAAAAGAAAAGTTTATATGTGTGCTTTTTAGAGGTCGTCAAGATTAACCTCTATAGCGCTCGATTTATCTGCAAGTCGCGCTAGTACTTTTTTATATAAATCTTGATCGGAAATTTCTTCCATGATTGCCTCGAAAAGCTCTGGTTTAATCATGTAAAAAGCAGCTTTATTGTGATTTAAAACTGCTACCGGTCGGTTATTGGCTTCTCGCAGAATTGCTGCCGGGTTCTTTTTGAACTCAGACATGCTGACCGCTACGTCTGCTAGGATTAGTTGCATCATTTAACTCCTAAATTGGTGTCAAATATAGCTCTAAATTTAGAGCTTGTCAATCCATGTTGTGTATGCAATGAATTTAAAGCACCTGAATTATTTGATAATTTCCGGTGAACGAAGAATTAAATGGCATAACGTAAAGGTAAACTGCGGCACGCAAACCCACAGCGAAGCGCCGGGTTTGCGTGACGTCAGTTTGACCGGCCCGTGTGCGCCCAGCATGGGCGTGAGCTTATGGGGTGGAATTCCCCTGTGGGAGTACCGGCCTGGACGCGAAGAGCGAGCAAGACAACCACGAGTCGAGGGCAAGGGCGTCGCTGCGAGGCGGGGTCTGGAGGAAGCCCCGTAGACAAGAGGTGCGAGGCGATGAATAGAAACCACACAAAGGAAGCCTAGGACGCGAAACGAGCCGGCACGAAATGGCGAATTTTGATGGTGCAGCGTCTAGGGTAGACGCGGCGCTTGTGCATCGACAGTTCACGTTCTTACCTGGTGTATTAAATGGTTTTTTAACGATCGTTTGTAGAAATTGAATAGCATAACTTCGCGTTTACTCGCTCAAGCGACGTCGCGCTGAAGGTCTGCGGGGCGCTCTGGTGAGAGTTCAGCGGGCAGATGCAAAACCTCAACGGCAGAGAACAGGGCATGCAGCATCCGGCTGTACTGCCCGATCACCAGCAAGAACGAGAGCAGCCACAAAACGCCGTTGGCAACCACCAGCAGACCCATGCTGCTACCCTGAACCCCCAAGGTTCCTTCGATCAAAGACAGGGTCATCACCAAGCCAATCAGGCCAACGGCGCCACCCAGCGCCCGCCCGGTTCGCCACAAATTCAACCGATCCTTGAGTTCTTCGAGCAGACCGGATTCGGCCCGTTCGAGACAGAAGGCGGTGATTTTGGCCATGATCGAGGTGTAGTAATACTTGGTGGTCACCCATTGCTGATAACGGGTCGAAAAAATCGAGCCTTGTGCCAAGGAGGCTAAATGCGCTTGGGTCTGCTGGGACGAGCTTTTAACAATGAATTGATAAACGGTTTGGTAATTGTTTCGGGTGATGTACTGCTTAAAAATATAAATTTCAACGGGGGAAAAAAATAGAAGGGCTGATGGCATCGATCAGCAGCCCCGTTGAAAAAATAATGATCACCCCGATGGCGGAAACCGAGTTCGAGGATAAATCGGTCAAGAACTCGAACTGGGCGCCACTCAGCGAAGACTTGAGACTTTCAAAAGACTTTAAAGCATCTGCAATGAAATGCTGGGAGCCCATCGAAGAAAGGCTGAAAAAGACGATGAGCAGCATGCCTGCCCAAAAAAGTCCACCGATGATGGCATATTCCGCGTAGCGCTCCCAGATTTTCATGATGGGGTGGGGGTCGTGGTGGGTTCAGGTGAAGATTTGAGTGCAGGGTCGGTGGGGGTCGAAGGGCGGAAAATCAAAGCCAATCCACTGCCGATGACACACCCTGCGGCACTGCCCACACCCGGGAAAACAAACGTGCCAACGGTGGCGCCCGCCAAACAACTGGCCGTCAAGCGGGCCGTGAGGCTGTTTTCTGTGGGGGCGGATGGAGGGGCTTTGGCGCCGTCGTCGGGGAGTGGGCTTTCTTGGGCGTGGCTCAGCGGTGCAACGCTTAAAACCAAACCCAGCAGGCCCGTTTGGAGGCCCATCCGCAGGCGTGGATAAATAATTTCTTTTTCCATGGCTAAACCCATCATTCCACAATGCCGGACATGAACATCTTGATGATGCCCTTGGCCGCAAAACCCAGCAGCCCCACCCCCAGCCCCAGGAACAGAACAAACGTCCCAAATTTCCCGGCCTTCGATTCTCTGGCCAACTGGATGATGATGAATACCATGTACAGCATGAAGGCGGTGACACCGACCGTCATGCCAAACCAAGCGACTTGTTCTTCTGTGATTCCATTCATTCAGTTTCGCTCCGCCGGCCCGCTGGCGGCGACGGTGTCTTGGTAAGCATGCCAACTGGCATGTGCGATCCAAGGCACGGTCAACACCAATCCAAGCAGCATGAGGGCCATTCCCAATAACGTCAGGCCCATGATCAAAACGGCCCACAAGGCCATCGGCACAGGATGTTCCATCACCACGTGCCAACTGGTGCCAGCACCCAACCGGTTCCGGCCAGTGGGAAGAAACCGCCGAACACCACCAGCCGGCGCATGCCGAAAAGGCGTGATTCCTGGAGGGCATGTTCGGTCAAGCGGTGGGACATGATGCGCAATCCTGGCTGTTTCAAGTGGGGGACATGAGCACGTCCAGCAGCTCGGTTTCGACTTGCAACTGCGTGCGGGATTGTTGCAGGGCCGGGCCACTGATCAGGAACATGTCTTCGACACGTTCTCCCAAGGTGGAGATTTTGGCCAACTGCACGTCGATGTGATGGGCCGCCAAAATGCGTGCGATGGCGTACAGCAGCCCGGAGCGATCACTGGCGCTGATCGACAGCAGCCAGCGTTGCGCTTTCTCATCGGGCCGCAGCGACACCCGAGGCTTGACCGGGAACGACCGCACACGCCGCGACACCCGCCCCCGGCTCGGCGCCGGCAGCGGCCCCGTGCTGGACAGCGCTTGTGCCGCTTGAGTTTCAACGAGCGAGATCATGTCGCGGTAGGCACAAGCGCTGGGATCGTCGGTCGCGGCGGGGTTCACCACCTGGAACGTGTCCAGCGCGAAGTGGGCGCGGGTGGTGTGGATTTTGGCGTCTTGAATCGAAAACCCAGCGCTGTCGAAGTAGCCGCAGATGCGCGTGAACACATCTGGCCGATCAGGGGCGAACACCAGCACTTGCAGGCCCTCTCCCAGCGGCGACGGGCGCGCCCGCACCACGGGCACCGTGGTGTTCAGGTGGCGCCACAGCGCACGGGCGTGCCAAGCAATCTCGGTGGCATCGTGGCGAGCAAAGTAGCTGACGGCCAGCGTCTTCCACAAAGGTTCCTCGGTGCCGGGCAGGGCACTGTGCAGCGCCAGAATTTGCCGGGCCTCGGCTTTACGGGCTTCGATTTCGGCGTCTGCGCTGGGCACGGCCCCCCCGAGGGCGCGCAGCGTCAGGCGGAACAAGTCTTCAAGCAGCTTGCCCTTCCACGCATTCCAGACCTTGGGGCTGGTGCCACGGATGTCCGCCACTGTCAGCAAGTACAAGGCGGTCAGGTGGCGTGCGTGGCCCATTTCTCGTGCGAAATGGGCGATCACTTCAGGATCGGAGAGGTCTTCCTTCTGCGCCACCCGGCTCATGGTCAGATGGTGGCGCACCACAAACTCCACCAGGGTGGCGTCTTCACGGTTCAGGCCGTGGTCGCGGGCGAAGCGGCGCACTTCCTCGGCACCCAGCAGGGAGTGGTCGCCGCCGCGCCCCTTGGCCACATCGTGGAACAGCGCGGCGATGTAGAGCAGCCAGGGTTTGTCCCACTGCGAGGCCAGTTGCGAACAGAACGGATATTCGTGCGCGTGCTCGGGGATGAAAAACCGGCGCACGTTGCGCAGCACCATCAAGATGTGCTGATCCACGGTGTAAACGTGGAACAAGTCGTGCTGCATGCGCCCAACGATGCCCCGGAACACCCACAAGTAGCGCCCAAGCACCGAGGTTTGGTTCATCAACCGGAAGGCGTGCGTTTGACCATCGTGCTGTTGCAGGATGCGCATGAACAACTGCCGGTTGACGGGGTCGCGGCGAAACCCCGCGTCCATCACCTTGCGGGCGTTGTACAGCGCCCGCAAGGTGCGGGCCGAAAGCCCTTTGGTGCCGGGCGTCTGCTGGTAGACGAGGAAGGTTTCGAGGATGGCGTGCGGCGTCGTCTGGTACAGGTCATCGCGGCTGACCTCGATCATGCCGCCCCGGTCAAAGAAACGCTCATTGATCGGGCGCATGGGCGCGCTTTCCGAACCGTTGATGCGCTCTTCCAAGTTGAGCATCAAAATCTGATTGAGCTGCGTCACCGCCTTGGCCGCCCAGTAGTAGCGGTGCATCAGCACTTCGGAGGCCCGTTCGGTGCGGCTGGCTTGGTAGCCAAAACTCTCCGCGACGGCGGTTTGCAAATCGAACACCAGCCGATCTTCGCGGCGCCGGGCCACCAAGTGCAAACGGCAGCGAATCAGGCGCAGCGTGCCTTCATGCTTTTGCAACTGCTTGACTTCAAAGGGGGTGATCAGCCCTTTGCTGCACAGCTCCCCCCATGTGCGCCCTTGGCGGGCTGCACGGGCCACCCACATCACCACTTGCAAATCACGCAGGCCACCGGGGCTTTCTTTGCAGTTGGGTTCGAGTGAGTAAGGCGTGTCTTCGTATTTGATGTGGCGCTGGCGCATCTCCAAGGTTTTGGCTTGAAGAAAAGCGCTGGCGTCCATGGCCTCGTTGCGCGCTTGGCGAAACTGGTTGTAGAGCTTGCGTGCGCCACACAGCAGGCGAGACTCCAGCAAAGCGGTTTGCACCGTCACGTCGTTGCGTGCTTCGGTCACGCATTCTTCGACGGTTCGCACCGAGGAGCCGATTTCCAGGCCGATGTCCCAACAGGCAGTGATGAAATCCGAGATGGCCGATTGGGTGACGGTGCGATCCACTTCGTCGCCGGGCAGCAGCAGCAGCACATCGACGTCCGAATAGGGGTACAGCTCGCCCCGTCCGTAGCCCCCAACGGCCACCAGGGCGGCGCCTACCGGCAGGTTGAACTGGTGCCAGAGCTGCGCCAAGATGGCATCGACGTGCCGTGCCAAACCGCGCATCAACCGGGCGGCACTGGTGGTGGTGGGGCGAGCTTCGGCGAAATGATCGAGCAAGCGCTGCTTGCCCTCGCGGAAACGGGCCCTCAGCTCGGCGATGGACACCACCTGGGAGGACGGGGCCGGCGCGGGAATGAGAAGGTCGAGGGGGTCGCTCATCGCCGCGCACTCAGGCATGAACGAAGTCCGGCGGCGGCGGTGTGCCAGCGGACACCGTCAGCACCTCATAGCCCGTTTCGGTGACGACGATGGTGTGTTCCCATTGGGCCGACAGCGAACGATCCTTGGTGACGATGGCCCACCCATCGTTCGATTCTTTGATGTCGCGCCGCCCGGCGTTGATCATCGGCTCGATGGTGAACACCATGCCGGGCACCAACAGCTCGCCGGTACCGGGGCGGCCATAGTGCAGCACCTGGGGATCTTCGTGGAACTTCTGGCCGATGCCATGGCCACAAAACTCCCGCACCACCGAGTAACCTGCTGATTCCGCAAACGTCTGAATAACATGGCCAATGTCGCCCAGGCGCGCCCCGGGCCGCACCTTCATGATGCCCTTCCACATGGCTTCGTAGGTGACTTGGCACAGCCGCTTGGCCGCGATGGAACCCTTGCCGACGATGAACATGCGGCTAGAGTCCCCGTGCCAACCGTCTTTGATGACGGTGACATCCAAGTTGACAATGTCCCCGTCCTTGAGGGGGCGATCGTTCGGGATGCCGTGGCAGACTTGGTGGTTGACCGAAGCGCAAATCGACTTCGGATAAGGTTTGTAGCCGCTGGGGGCGTAGTTGAGCGGGGCGGGGATCGCTTTTTGCTGATGCACGATGTGATCGTGTGCCAGTCGATCCAGTTCGTCGGTGGTGATGCCGGGTTTGACATGCTCGGCCAGCATGTCCAGCACTTCGGAAGTCAGCCGCCCGGCCACACGCATGGCCTCGATATTGGCCGAACTTTTGAGGGTGATCGTCATGGGTGTGAATTATCCCACCCGGTCACTGGCTGTGATTTGGGCGTGGAGATCGGCCAAAGCGTGCAACGCCAGTTCATGATCGAAACGACTGATGTGCCGTGTGATGGCGTCCACAGCTTCTGCGGAAACATCGGCGGCGTGGGAGGTGCGCCAGGCTTGGATCGCGGGCAAAAGCTGGTTCCACAGCGTTGCGGCGTCCAGAGAGTCGGCTTCCAGCCAAGCGCGCAGGGTGTCGAGTTGGCCTTGCAACCACGTCAGGGATGGCGGTGCCACCGGGGGCGGAGGGGGCGTTTGCATCGGAGCGGGCGCCGTTGGCTGCGGTGGCGGCGACGCTGTCGAAACCGGTTGCGCCACCGGGGGGCGCAGTTGCTCGATGGCGTGGCAGGCGGTTTGTAACGCTTGCGTCAGTCGGCCCAAGGGTTCGGACAGGCGGAGGACGGTGTCGGCGCCATCGGCGTTCAGGCATGCAATCAACGTGCGCTCCAGCGTCTGGGCCGGTTGTTGCACAGCACGCATGCCCAGATTGCCCGCTGCACCTTGCAGGGCGTGCGCCACTTGGCGAGCATTGGCGTATTCGGCCCGTTCGATTTGGCGGGCGAGCAGTTGCGCATCGGTGGCGTGATGCTGGGCGAAGTGATCCAGCACGCGGAGGTAACTGGCCGTGCGCTGGGCGAAGCGGTGCAAGCCATCCTGGGTGTCGATACCGGCAGCTTCCAGCACAGTCAAAGCGTTGCTGGGGGTGGCTGCGGGGGGCGGTGGCAGAAGTGGCGGCGGAGAAGCAGGCATGGAAGCAGTGTCAAGAGGTGGAGTGGAGGACGGTGCCGCCTGGGATTCGGCCACCGAGGGGAGCCAACGCAGCAGCGCACTGCACAGTTGCTGGGGCTCGACAGGCTTGGCCAAGTGATCGTTCATGCCGGCGTCCAGGCATGCTTGACGGTCTTCGCCGAACGCATTGGCCGTCATGGCCAGAATGGGCAGCGACACCTCAGGCAGCAGGGCGCGCAGGGCGCGGGTGGCTTCCAACCCGCCCAGACGTGGCATTTGCATGTCCATCAAGATGAGATCGGGTGGGTGGCTGGTGGCCATCTCCACACCTTGCTGGCCATCCTCCGCCAGCTCGACGTGCAAGCCCGCCATGTGCAACCACTCGGCTGTGACTTCCCGGCTGATGGGGTCGTCTTCCACCAGCAGCACGCGCTGGCCTGCGTGGGGGGTCAATTGGCGCGTCAAAGTGCGCAGCGGATCCTCGTCGTCCGGCGAGGCGGGCGCCAGCATGGCGGGGGTGCCTGCCGGGGCTGAGGCCCATGTCAGCGGCACTTCGAGCCAGAACAGGGCGCCGCCGTCGGGCAGATCTTGTGCGCCAACTTGGCCCTTCATCACGTCCGCCAGGCGCTTGGCCAGCGCCAACCCGAGCCCCGTGCCACCATAGCGGCGTGTGATGGAGCCATCGGCCTGCTCGAATGGCAGGAACAGGCGCGACAGATCCAGGGCCTTGAGGCCCATTCCAGTGTCGTGGACTTCCAGCCGCAGACCGGTGTGTCCCGGCCATTCGGCGGGCTCAATCGGCAAGAAGCGACATTGGATCGTGATGCCGCCTCGATCGGTAAATTTGGTGGCGTTGCTCAGGTAATTGAGCAAAATTTGGCTGATTTTGGCGCCGTCGCCACGCAGCCAGGTGGGGGCGGGTGGAAGGTTTTGCCGCAGCCACAGGCCCTTGTCGCGCAGGCGAGCGTGGAGTTTCTCGCAGCATTGAGCCACCAGTTGGTGCAGTTCGAATGTTTGGGATTCGATGCGGATGCGCCCCGCTTCGATCTTGGAGAAGTCCAGCAAATCGTTGAGGATGCTCAGCAGATGCTGGGCGGCGCCCTGGAGTTTGCCCAGGTGGTCACGCTGGCGCGGGGGCAACTCTGCGTCGGCCAAGAGGTGGGCCATGCCGATGATCGCGTTCATCGGCGTGCGGATCTCGTGGCTCATGTTGGCGATGAACGTCGTCTTGGCGCGGTTGGCGGCTTCGGCTTCGTCTTTGGCGGCGGCCAGGGCGGCGGTGCGCTCGGCGACCAGATCGCGCAAATGAGTTTGATAGCGCAGCAGTTCACGCTCGGATGCCTTGCGCTCCGTGATGTCCATCCACACCACCGAGAGGTAACTGCGTTCATCCAGCAGCAGCGCCCGGGCGGTGATCCAGAAATCGCGTTCCGTGCCATCCTTGCGCCGGTGCCGGTTTTCGAACTCCATGAAACCGATGGTCTGCGCACGCAAAGCAATGTTTTGCACCTGTTCGCGGCCCCAACTGCTCTGGATGTCGTAGACGCTCATGTGCAGCAGCTCGTCACGCGAATAGCCCAAGTCGTGGCAGGTGGCGTCGTTGAGTTCCTCGAAGGCCAGGGAGTGGGCATCGAGCAGCATCACGGCCAGCGGGCTTTGGTTGACGATGGTGCGGAAGATGCGTTCTCGGCGCTCCAGTGCCAGGGCGGTGCGGCGGGTTTCGGTTTCGTCGCGCCAGAAGGCGACGACGTAATCGGTGTCGTGCAGGCGCAGCGGGCGCATGGTGGACAGCACATCCACCCAAGAGCCATCCAGGCGCTGGATGCGGCGATGTTCTTCCCCAGTTTCCTGAAGAACCGGGCCTGGATGGGCGGGCCACAGCCCGGGCACATCGTTCAAACTCAGGCTGGCCATTTGTTCGCGAGGACGGCCCAGAAGCTGGCAGGCGGCATCGTTGAATTGCACCAAACGTCCTTGGGGCCACTCGGCCAGCACGATGCCATCACTGGCTTGGCTCAGAATGGCCCGCAGTGTTTCTTCGCGTTCCCGGGCGGATTTTTCAGCCGTGCGCAGTTGTGTGATGTCCCGCCCCACGCCCATGACGCCGATCAGCCCGCCTTGGGCATCGTAGAGCGCGGTTTTGATGACGTGCAGCAATTCCCGATGGCCGTCGGTGAATTGCAGCCATTCTTCGTTGCTGCAAGGGCGCCCTCCGTTGTCGATGGCGCGGCGATCGTGGAAGCGGAAAAAGTCGGCCTGCTCGTGGGTGAAAATTTCGTAGTCGGTCAGCCCGACCATGTCCGGCAACGCACGGCCAGTGAACCCTTCAAAGCGCGGATTGCAGGTGATGTAACGGCCATCCTTGTCTTTGATCCAGATCGGGTCGGGGTTGTTGCGCACGATGGCCTGGGTCAAATAATGGGCCTTCTCCAACGCTTGCTGCGTGGCTTGGTGGGTCTGGGCTGCTACGTGCAGGGCGCACATGGCGCGGGCCAGTTCGGCCAAGGGGTGGCGGGTGTCCTGAGCCAGAAGGGTGACACTTTCCGGGGGGGCTGTGCCGTTGTGGGCCAGGTTGATCATGGCATGCACCAGGGTGTTGGCATGGGCCGATAGGCGCCTTGCCAAGCCATACCAGACGCCCAACCAGATGACGCTGAACAAAGCCCCGATGACCACCAGCCACTTCATGCGCTGGGCAAGCTGGACATGTGCCTGATCTTGGTGCTGTTGTTCTTGTCGAGCCAAGGCGATGGCCCAATCTTGGGCGTGCCGGTTCAACGTGAAAAAGTGATCCGACAGCACCCGCAGGGGTTCCACCAAGCGCTCAGGTGACTGGCTGGGTTCACTCATGACCTGGGTCAGTTGCCGAACGGCTTGGCGGTGGCGTTGAAAGTCCTGCTGCAACGCGGCGCTGCGTTGTTGCAAATCGGAGTCGTACCACGGTTGCGCCAGCACGGTGGCAAGCCGGCTCTCGACCTGGGCGGCCTGCGAAAGCAACCGCTCACTGAGTGCCTCGCGGTACTCAGGGTCGCGGGCATGGGGGGCCTGAGTTTGCGCGGTTTGCTCCAGCTCCAGCACTTCGTGCAGCGTGCGTGCCAACACCACTTGGGTGTCCATATGGATCACATGCTGTGCGTGCAGCTGACGGTCGGTGAGTCCCAGCCACCACACCCCGCCCAAGGCGCTCAGCCCCATCCATACAGCCATCAAGGCCACGGGTGTGAACAACATCCCGAGCAAAGGGCGCTGGCGCAAGGTCATGGTGGTCAGTGTGTGGGTGGGGCGTCGGCGTAGCGCAGTGCGATGGCCCGGAACTCCTCGCGCAGCGCCAAATAGGCGTCGATGATGAGGGGGTCAAAGTGGGTGCCACGACCTTCCAAGATGATGCGATCAACTTCTTCGGCAGGGAATGCCGGTTTGTAAACACGGCGGCAACTCAGCGCATCGAACACGTCGGCCAGGGCCATGAGGCGTGCGGGCAGGGGGATGTTTTCGCCGTGGAGCCGGTCGGGGTAGCCCGTGCCGTCCCAGCGTTCATGGTGATGGCGGGAGATCTGGCGGGCGATCTCTAAAAAGGCCAGTGCCGATTCGCGTGCTTCGGTCACATCGGCGAACGCATGCTCTTGAGCGGCGCGGGCCATGGCATGCTCGATGGCATCGGCGCCGATGCACGGATGCAGTTTCATTTGCTCGTATTCCTCGGCGGTGAGCTTGCCGGGTTTGAGCAAGATGTGATCGGGGATGCCGACTTTGCCGATGTCGTGCAGCGGTGCGGCGTGGCCGATCATGCGGATGCGGTTGGGCGTCAGCTCGGCGGCATCACGCGGTTGGGTGGCCAGGTGATGGGCCAAGGTTTCCACATAACGCTGGGTGCGGTGCAGGTGGTTGCCGGTTTCGTTGTCGCGTGCTTCGGCCAGCAAGGCCAGGGCGTGCAGGCTGGCTTCCTTGACCAACTCGTTTTCCGCCACCCGCCGAGTGACCTCACGTTCCAGCGCCCCATTGCGGTCTTGCAAGACGTCGCGTGCTTGCTTGAGCGCCAGATGGGTGCTGATGCGTGCCAGCAAAATGGCCGGGCGGATGGGTTTGGTGACATAGTCCACCGCGCCCAGTTTCAGGCCATGTTCTTCGTCGTCTTGGGCGTCCAGGGCGGTGACGAAGATGACGGGGATGTCCTGCGTCTGTGCATGGGCGTGCAGTTGCGTCATGACGGCATAGCCATCCATGCCCGGCATCATCACGTCCAACAAAATGAGATCCGGATAAGGGGGGGTTTGCACCGCCCGGAGGGCACGCTCACCGGAGTTCGCCACCCGCACATGGTAGTGCGGGCGCAGCAGTTCACCTAACAGGACGAGGTTCTCTGGGGTGTCATCCACCACCAAGATGGTGGGGCGAGCAGCAGGGGTGAGCGGCATGGCACAACTCGAGAATTCAAGGGTGCCGCACACGCTAGCACGCTTGACTGTCTCCGCCCATCCCGGGCTTCCGGAAGCCCCACTGCAATCCCTGTTCAACCCCCGTGTTCAGCCGATGCGCTGCTGGCTGGCGCCGTCGAACAGATGCACCATCGAGGTGTCCCACACCACGCCGACCGAGGCCCCGACGCTCAAGCTGACCTTGCCCGGCACCCGTGCCGTCAACGCGCCGACGGGGGTGTCGAGCATGACGTAGGTTTCCGGCCCGGTCGGCTCCAGCATGGTGATGCAGCCGGGCAGGTGGTTTTCGCTGGCGTGGGCGTCCACCAGCCGCAGGTCTTCGGGGCGCACGCCGTAGCTCACCGTTGGCCCTTGGCCTTGGAGGGCGGCGCATTGGGCCGCGTTCAACGCCAGCTCGATGCCATGGGCGCTCAGGCCCGGCGCGCTGCCGCTGCGCTGTGCCGGAATCAAATTCATCGCCGGCGAGCCGATGAACTCGGCCACGAACTGGGTGGCGGGGCGGGCGTAGATGTCATCGGGTGTGCCGAATTGCTGCACCACACCATCCTTCATCACGGCGATGCGGTCGCCCAGCGTCATGGCTTCCACCTGATCGTGGGTGACGTACACCGTGGTGGTTTTCGTGCGCTGGTGCAGCAGCTTGATTTCGGCGCGCATTTCCACGCGCAGCTTGGCGTCCAGGTTGGACAGCGGTTCATCGAACAGGAACAGCTTGGGGTCACGCGCCAGGGCGCGGCCCATGGCGACGCGCTGGCGCTGGCCGCCGGAAAGCTGCCCCGGCTTGCGATCCAGCAAGTGGCCGATTTGCAGCATCTTGGCCACGCGCTCCACCGCCTCGTCGCGCTGGGCCTTGGGCACTTTGCGCATTTCCAGACCGAAAGCGATGTTTTGCGCCACGTTCATGTTCGGGTAGAGCGCGTAGCTCTGGAACACCATGGCGATGTCGCGGTCCTTGCTGGGCAAGTGGGTGATGTCACGATCACCGATGAGGATGTGGCCGGTGGTGGGCACGTCCAACCCCGCGATCATGGAGAGCAGGGTGGATTTGCCGCAACCCGAAGGCCCGACGAGGATGAGGAACTCGCCGGCTTCGATGTCGATGTCAATGCCTTTGAGAATTTCGACCTGGCCGTAGGTCTTGCGAACGTTTTGAATCGAGAGTGCGCCCATGCTGGTGCTCCTGCTTAACCTTTGACGGCGCCGGCGGTCAGCCCACGCACAAAATACTTGCCTGCGACGACGTACACAAACAGCGTGGGCAGCGCGGCGATCATCGCGGCGGCCATGTCCACGTTGTATTCCTTGACCGAGCTGCTGGTGTTGGCCAGGTTGTTCAGCCCGACGGTGATGGGCTTGCTGTCTGCGCCCGAAAACACCACGCCGTAAAGGAAGTCGTTCCAGATGTTGGTGAATTGCCAGATCAGGGTGACGACCAAAATCGGCGTCGAAAGCGGCAGCACGATGCGCCAGAAGATCTGCCAGAAGTTGGCGCCATCGAGCATCGCGGCCTTGATCAGCTCATCGGGCAAACCCACGTAGTAGTTGCGGAAGAACAGCGTGGTGCTGGGGATGCCGGCGATCACATGCACCAAGATCAGCCCCCACACCGAGGAGGCAATGCCCACCCAGCCCAGCACCTGACTCATGGGCAGCAGCACCACTTGCATCGGCATGAAGACGCCAAAGAGCAGCAGCGCGAACATGAACTCCGAGCCTTTGAACTTCCACTTGGACAGCACGTAGCCGTTGAGCGAGCCGATGAGGGTGGACACCGCCACCGCTGGCACCACCATCAACACCGAGTTCATGAAAAAGGGCTTCAAGCCGCCGCAGTCCGTGCCGGTGCAGGCGCTGCTCCAAGCCTTGGCCCAGGCTTCAAAGCTCGGGCTCATGGGCAGCGAGAGCAGGGTGCCTTCGCGGATTTCGTCCATCGTCTTGAGCGAGGTGCTCAACATGACGTAGAGCGGTGTGAGGAAAAACAGGGCGAACAGCCCCAGCGCCACAAAGAGCGCGATGCGACCCGCGTTCAGCATTTCTTCACCCGCAGTTCAGAGTAGAGGTAAGGCACGACGATGGCGGCCACCGTCGCCAGCATGATGGTGGCGCTGGCGGCGCCCAAACCGATTTGGCCGCGTGAGAACGCCATCGTGTACATGAAGGTGGCGGGCAGGTCGGTGGCGTAGCCGGGGCCGCCAGCGGTCAGCGCCATCACCAGATCAAAACTCTTGATGGCCAGATGGGAGACGACCATCAGCGTGGAGAAAAACACCGGGCGCAGCGTCGGGATGAGAATGCGCCAGTAGATGCGCGGCAAGCTCGCGCCATCGACCTGAGCGGCTTTGATGATGGATTCGTCGATGCCACGCAAGCCTGCGAGGAAGAGCGCCATCACAAACCCCGCCGATTGCCAGATGCCGGCGATGACGACGCAGTAAATCGCCATGTCCGGATCGACCAGCCAGCCGAAGGTGAAGTCGCTGAAGCCCCACTGCTGCATCAGGTGCTCCAGCCCGAGGCCGGGGTTCAAGATCCACTTCCAGGCCGTGCCGGTGACGATGAAGGACAGCGCCATCGGATAGAGGTAGATGGTGCGCAGCACCCCTTCAGCACGGACTTTTTGATCCAGCAAGATGGCCAGCAGCAGGCCCACGGCCATGCCGCCGCCGATGAACAGGGCGCCAAAAATGGCCATGTTTTGCAGCGCCACCCACCAACGTTCGTTTTCAAACAGGGTGACGTACTGTGCCAGGCCGACGAACTCGTAGTTCGGCAGCAAACGTGAGGCAGAAACAGAGAGGTAGCCGTTCCACGCCATCAGTCCATAGATGAAGAGGAAGGACAACACAAACGAAGGCGCCACCACCAGCTTGGGCAGCCAGGGCGTGCGCAGCGCAGACGGTGCGGACATGGGAGCGGGCCTTTGCAACCAGCGAAGAAACACATCGGGCGGCCAATGGGGCCGCCCGGCGAGGCCACAAGGGCGTGGCGTTACTTGGTGCGCGCAGCAGCGACGAGCTTGGCGACGGCGTCGGGTACCGTCATCTTGTCGCTGTTCCAGAAGGCGCTGATGGCGTCCTTGATCGCCCCTTCGGCAGCGGACGGCACGGCCATGCCGTGGGCAATCGAGGGCACCAGGCCGCCAGATTTGGCGGTGGCCACGAAGTCGGTTGAGCTGAGTTTGGCGCAGTCGTCAAACTTGCCCATGTCCATGCCCAAGCGCACCGGGATCGAGCCCTTGTTCAGGTTGAACAGCTCTTGGAACGCCGGGGACAGGATCGCCGAAGCCAAGTCCTTTTGCGCTTTGACGTTGGCGTCGTTCTTGAGCTTGAACAGCGCGAAGGAATCGACGTTGAAGGTGAACGCTTTGGCCGTGCCCGGCGCGGCGGCGCAGACGAAGTCCTTGCCCGGAACCTTGCCTGCGGCGATGAACTCACCCTTGGCCCAGTCGCCCATGAGCTGCATGCCGGCTTCGCCCTTGATCACCATGGCGGTGGCCAGGTTCCAGTCGCGGCCAGGGGCGTTTTTGTCGGTGTAGCCTTTGACGCGCTTGAAGGTGGTCAGCACTTTGACCATGGTGTCACTCTTGAGCGTGGCCGGATCGAGCTGCACCAGGGCTTTCTTGTAGAAGTCCACCCCGCCAACCCCCAAGGCGACGGATTCAAACGTGGTGAAGTCTTGCCAGTTCTGCCCGCCGTGGGCCACGGGGATGATGCCGGCCTTTTTCAACGCTTCGGCGGCGACGAAGAACTCATCCCAGTTGGTGGGCACCTTGGCGCCGGCTTTCTTGAACGCCTCCGGGTTGGCCCACAGCCAGTTGACGCGGTGGACGTTCACCGGCGCGGCGATGTAGTGGCCTTGGTACTTCATCCCATCGCTGACGACTTTGGGCAACAGTTCGTCCCACTTCTCGGCTTTGGCGACGTCGTCCATGTTGGCCAGCACGCCCTCACGCGCCCATTCTTGCAGCGAGGGGCCTTTGATCTGTGCCGCCGCCGGCGCGTTGCCCGACACCACCCGCGACTTCAGCACCGTCATCGCCGAATCACCGCCGCCGCCCGCCACTGCGAAATCTTTCCACGTGTGGCCCTTGGCTTGCAGCGTGGCTTTCAGCGCCGAGGCGGCTTTGGCCTCGCCGCCGCTCGTCCACCAGTGCAGCACTTCGACTTCGCCGGCCCAGGCCGATGTGGCGAAACCCGTGCCAGCGATGACGGCCACGCTCAAGGCGAGCAGGTGGCGGCGCAGTGGTTGTGCGGTCGTGTTCATGCGGTTGACTCCTCGTTGGGAACGAACGGTGTTGTTCAGATCGTGTGCATAAACTTTAATGTTTTATTAATGTTTCTGACGATGGTATTAACCCGAAGTCCCTGTCGATGCCCGTGGCAGGTGGATGACCACGCGCAGGCCGTGTGGATGCACGTCGTGCAGGTGTACCGTGCCGGCGTGGCGTTCCACAATTTCCTTGACGATGGCCAGGCCCAGCCCGCAGCCCAGCGTGTCGGGGGAGAAGCGCACGAAACGCTCGAACACCTGGGGCTTGGCTTCGTCGGCAATGCCGGGGCCGGTGTCTTCGACCACCAGCGTGGCACGGGGGCGGCCCCCCGGTTCGGCATCGGCGTAGGCGCGCACCGTCACCTGGCTGCCGCTGCCGGCGTAGCGCAAGGCGTTGTCGATCACGTTGCTGAGGGCCTCGCGCAGCAGCAGCGGGATGGCGTGGACATACACGGGTAGCGTGTCGTCGCCATCACTGTCGCTGCCATCGTGGGTGTGACCGTAGCCCAGGTCGATGCGGGCTTGCAGGGCACGCGGCACCAGTTCGGCGGTGACATCCCGGGCCAACGCCGCCAGATCCAACCGCACATGGGCTTGGCGCGTGGCCGATTCGGGGTCGGCGCGGGCCAGCGTCAGCAACTGGTTGACGAGGTGGGCGCTGCGCACGGCGCATTCTTGAACCCGTTGCAGGCGCTGGCGCTGGTCGGTGGTGGCGGCGTCGGCCAGTGCCAGTTCGGTTTGGGTTTTCAGGCCGGCCAGCGGCGTGCGCAGTTGGTGTGCGGCGTCGCTGATGAAGCGCTTTTGGGCGGTGACGCTGCGTTCCACTCGTGCCAGCAAATGGTTGATGGCGTGGGCCAGGGCGCGCACTTCCTCGGGGGCGGCGTCCAGTTCGATGGGGGTCAAATCGGTGGCGTTACGCCCTTCGACCACGTTGCGCATCCGGTTGAGCGGGGCCAGCCCAGCGCGCACCCCCGCCCACACGATGAGACTCAGCAGCAGCATCAACGCCGACAGCGGCAACATCGTGTCTTCCAAAATGCGCCGCGCCACCTGTTCGCGGTTGGCGCTGGAACGGGCGACTTGCACCAACATCGTTTGCATCGGGCCGAGTTCGTCGCCGTAGCTCAGCAGCAGGGCGACGATGCGCACAGGTTCTTGGGCAATGTGGCTGTCAAACAAAAACGGCACGCCCAATTGCAGCCGATCGAGGGGCGGATCGGGCAGGTTGCGGTTGCCCAGGATGAACTGCCCCGGCGGGGTGCTCACCATGTAGAGCAGGCGATCTTGCGGATCGGCTTCAAGGATGTCTTGGGCGGCACGCGGGAAATCGATATAAAGCCCGTTGCCCACGGGCTTGACCTGGCGGGCCAGTGCCCGGGCCGATTGCAGCAGGCTGGCGTCGATGGCCTCGTTGGCGTAGCGCGTGGCCAGATTGAAGGTGAAAACGGCGCCAGCGAGCCACAGCACCACCTGGGGCACCAGCACCCACACCAGCAGCAAGCGACGCAGCGAGCGGGCACCGGGCAGGGTGGCAAACCGGGCCATGGCCTCAGGCGGCGGGGGCGTCGAGTTCCAGCAGATAGCCCAGGCCACGCACGGTGCGGATGGCCAGCCCAGAATGCTCCAGCTTGCGCCGCAGGCGGTGGATGTAGACCTCAATGGCGTTGTTGCCGCCGGTGCTGGCGCTGGTTTCGGTGCTGCGGTCGGCTGCCCATGTGGCGTTGATTTGGTCTTTGGTGACGACTTTGTCGCGGTGGGTCAGCAACAAATCGAGCAGCATTGACTCCCGTGGACTCAGCTCCAGCGGCTCACCGCGCACGCTGGCGCGGCGGGTGTCACGCGAGAAGCTGAGGTGGCCCATGTCGGTGGCGGCGGGGCTGCTGGCGCGGCTGCGGCGCAGCAGGGCGCGCAGGCGGGCTTCGAGTTCGGGGAAGTCGAAAGGTTTGCTGAGGTAGTCATCCGCCCCGGCGTTGAGCCCGGCGACGCGGTCGTCGAGGCTGTCCAAGGCGGTGAGGATGAGCACGGGCAGCTCTGGTTTGACAACGCGAGTGCGTTTGAGCACCGTCAGCCCATCGACCAGAGGCAGCCCCAGATCGAGGATGGCCAAGTCGAAAGGCTGTTTGAGGAGCAGGAACTCGGCCACTGCGCCATTGGGGGCGTGTTCCACAGTGAAACCGGCTTGGCGCAACTGGGTGGTCAGGCCGTCAGCCAGCAGGTGATCGTCTTCGGCAAGCAGGAGGTTCATGGGGGGGGAGCTTAACCTGTTGGGCGATGCGAGAGGCGGTGGCGAGGTTGCTGGGGGACGTGAGCCGCTTGGTATGTCAGGGCAATCACACTGGTCTTCCCTGTATCATTCCGTTCAGGAGTATCACACTCTGAAACTGAGGCTGCCTTTTCAGTGGTCATTCGCTAATCAACATGCAACTGGCAATATGTCTACACTAAAAGTTAATCAAATTCGTGGGAAAATTCGAGCAATGTTTGAGCCATATTTGGATGTTAAGGATATTGGTGCCAATGATGCGGAGCGAGAGCAGAAAATATTAAGCCGATGCTTGGCTGCATTTGCTGTTTACTTAAGGTCGGGGTGCTCTGAGAAGGAGGCGTCCGAATCTGTTTGGGATGGTGTGGATGATAATGGAATTGATGCTGCATTCTTTGATGAATCGGCGAAGTGTGTTGTATTTGTGCAGTCGAAATGGATAAATAAAGGCTCGGGTGAACCAGAGGCAAAAGATTTAAATACTTTTGTTAAGGGTGTTCGTGATTCAATTGAGCAGGATCCGACGAACTTCCACAAACGTCTCCAGGGTCGTTTTAGTGATATAGCTTTTCGCATTGGGACTCCCGGAGTCTCGGTAGAGTTGGTTGTTATATCAACTGGTGCAAGTTCATTGGCTCGCCACGGAAATGCTGTGCTTGATGATTTTATTTCTGAGCTGAATGGTGATGATCTGGATGCTATTGCAAGTAAATCAATTATTGGTTTGGCGGAGGTGTATTCCGGTCTTGCAAATGACTTGTCTCAGAGTAGTGTTGAAATAGATGCGACTATTTTGGATTGGTCTCATGTGCCATCGCCCCATCCGGCCTATTTTGGCCTGATTGATGGTCTTTCACTTAAATTTTGGTGGAAAACGCATGGGAAAAGTTTGGTTTCGTCAAACATTAGGCATTCGCTTGGTAGTACAGAGGTTAATAACGAAATCAAGAATTCCGCTGCTATGGCGCCTCAAAAGTTCTGGTATTTTAATAACGGTATCACATTGGTTGCCAACGATGTATCAAAAGCACCCGCTGGGGCCGCATCAAAGTCAGCGGGAGTCTTTTCGTTTAGGGGGGCATCTATCGTTAATGGAGCTCAAACCGTAAGTTCTCTTGCTAGGGTTGAAAATGATGAGCAGCTTGGTCGGGTTCGAGTGCCAATTCGTGTTATTTTATTAAAGGATGCACCTGAAGGCTTTGGTAGTGAGGTAACTAGAACCAATAATTTGCAAAACAGGGTTGAGCCTAGAGACTTTGTTGCGCAGGATTTGGAGCAAAAAAGAATTCGGCAGGAAATGGCTATTGAAGGTATTGATTATCAATTTGTCAGGTCTGGGGATGTTGTGGCTACTGCAACTGCATGCGAGCTTGTTGAAGTTACGACTGCGCTTGCTTGTGCAACGGGCGAATCTGGCCATGCTGTTCAAATAAAAACGGGTATTGGTCGTTTTTTTGCTGACTTAAAAAAGCCCCCTACAAAACGTTGTTTAATCCAACGACTAGCGGGGCAAAAGCATTTAATGCCACGGTTCTGCTTCGGGCGATTGAGCGCTGGATCGAAAAAAAGAAATCAAGCATTTCTAAAAAGAGTGGCGCGCGTTGGGGTGTTCTTATTCATGGGAATAGAGTTCTTGCGGCCGTTGTTTTTAAGAGGATTGGTATTGAGAAGTTATCACAGCCAATTGCGGACTTTCATGTAATGGTTGGTGGTTTTGACTTGGATGCTATTTGCGAAGATGCGCACTCAAAGATGGTGACGTCAATCGAGATGCATTACTCTGGGAAGTTTCTTGCGGTGTTGTTTAAGAATCCCAGCATGAGTAAAAGTGTATTTGATAATGCTGCTGCATAGATTGTACTGATAGAGTAGGCATTTCTCGATTTTCCATTCAACCGCAGGCATAATCAATTGCAGTTGGTCTGGTGATTGTGGATGCAAAATTCGGAGCTATGAATTTCTTCGCCCGGCTGCTTTTGCGGCGCTGGGCTTTTCTTGACCTTCAAACCGAAGCGCTTGCTGGCCTTATAGCCCATCGTCTGCATTGGCCGGCATTATTTTGTCTTGCGGATCAGTTTGTGCTTCGCGTCCACGTTATTGTGTAGCTTGTAGCAGTGGTGGGACTTATCCTTCAGCAGCGCGTATCCAAATCCGTGTCAGGATCCCCCAGCGTCAGACCCGTTGCCACTCCCGAAAATCCCGAAAATGTTGAGCGCCGAGGGCGCAAAAACATGAAGTAGTAGGGTACGCAAAAGAGTTGAAAGACAAAATGGTGGCGCGCTTGCCCAACCAGACAGCCGCAGCACGACTCGAAGCGGTGCGGGCGGCGCTGGACGGTCTCGGCAGTGGAAGCAGCGGGCCGTTGTCACGCCCGCAGAGTGAGTTCCAAACTCAGGGCGCCGCGCGCAACTTGGCCCGCAGACGCATCAACGGCGGCACCACCAGCAAGCCCGTCACCAGCGTCAACAACACCAGCGACATCGGGCGATCCACAAACACGCTCCACTTGCCTTCCCCGATGGACAGCGCATTGCGCATCTGCGCTTCCGCCATCGGGCCCAGGATCATGCCGACGATCACCGGGGCGGTCGGGAAATCAAAGCGCCGCATCAGCACGCCCAACAGGCCCACGCCGAACATCAAGAACAGATCGAAGGCACTTTGGCGCATGCCGTACACCCCCACCGTCGCAAAAATCAAAATGCCGGCGTACAACTGCGCCTTCGGGATCTTCAGCAGCTTGACCCACATCCCCACCAGCGGCAGGTTCAGCACCAGCAACATGACGTTGCCAATGTAGAGCGACGCAATCAGCGCCCACACCAAATCCGCTGAGGTGGTGAACAGTTGCGGCCCCGGGTTGATGCCGTAGTTTTGGAAGGCACTGAGCAAAATCGCCGTCGTCACCGACGTGGGAATGCCCAGGGTGAGCAACGGCACCAAGGTGGCCGTCACCGCCGAGTTGTTCGCCGCTTCCGGGCCGGCCACGCCTTCGATGGCGCCCGTGGTGCCGAACTCCGCCTTGTGCGCCGACAGTTTGCGCTCGGTGGCGTAACTCAAGAACGTGGGAATCTCCGTGCCGCCCGCCGGGATGGTGCCAAACGGGAAACCCAGCGCCGTGCCACGCAGCCAAGCCGGCCACGAACGGCGCCATTCCTGCTTCGTCATGTGAACCCGGCCAGTGGTGTTGAGGCTGGCCTCGCTGCGCCCTTCGTACAGGGTGTTGTAGAGCGCTTCACCCACTGCGAACAGGCCGACGGCAATCAGCACCACTTCAATCCCGTCCATGAACTCGGGGATGCCAGCGGTGTAGCGCACTTGGGCGGAAATTTGATCCATGCCCACCAGCCCGATGGCCAGGCCGATGAACAACGCCGTCATGCCACGCAACATGCTGGAGCCCAGCACGGCACTCACGGTCGTGAAGGCCAGCAGCATCAAACAAAAGTATTCCGGCGGGCCGAGTTTGACGGCCACATCGGCCACAAAGGGCGCAAACAGCGTCACCAACACCGTGGCGATGGTGCCCGCGACAAAACTGCCAATGGCCGAAGTGGCCAGCGCGGCGCCTGCACGGCCACTCTTGGCCATCTTGAAGCCTTCCAGCGCCGTCACCATGGTGCCGGTTTCGCCGGGGGTGTTCAGCAGGATCGACGTGGTCGAGCCGCCATACATCGCGCCATAGTAGATGCCGGCAAAGAAAATCATCGATGCTGTCGGCTCAACCTGCGAGGTGATGGGCAGCAGCATCGCCACCGTCACCGCTGGGCCCAGGCCAGGCAGCACCCCAATGGCTGTGCCCAGCGCGCAACCCACGAAAGCCCACATCAAATTCACCAGCGTGCCAGCCGTGGCAAAACCGTGCAGCAGGTTATTCAGAATGTCCATGGCAAAGATCCCATGAGAAAGTGGCGAACGCTCAAAGCCAGCCGCTGCCCGTCAGGCCCGGCAGGTTGATGGCCAACAGCTTGGTGAACAGCCAATACACCGGCGCAGACAGCGCCAGCCCCACGCCCACATCGCCCAAGGTTGTGCGCAGATTGCCTGCGGCGCGGCCTTCGGCTTGGCGCAGCCCGCGCACCGCCAACACGAAACACAGCGCACAACTCAAAATGAACCCGATACGGGTGATCAGCGCCGCATTGGCCAAAATGCCAGCAGCCACCCAGGCCAGTGCGCGCCAATCCCCTTGCGCTGCCCCCGAAGGCGAGGCGTAACGCTTCCAGCCGCCAGCGCCCAGCGCCTCGATCACCAGCAGCACGCCGCACAGCATCAAGCCGCCCGACACCACCCAGGGCAGGAAATTCGGCCCCACCCCGGCATAACCAGCATCCGAAGGAATGTTGGCGGCGCCAACAGCCATCAAGACCCCCAGCAAAGCCACCGCACCACCTAACAGGGCTTGCAAGCGGGTTGGGGCGGGATCGTGGGCCCCCACAGGTTCATTCACAGACGGCGCAAGCGGCTCGGACATGGCCAGCTCCCAAGGCAAAAAAAGCCGGCCCCGCAGGCCGGCCCACAACTCAGAAAAAGAAACGCTCAGGCGACCACGGCCTTAAATCATCCCGGACTTGACCATGATCATGCGCAGCGTGGCGAACTCGCGTTCGACGAACTCGTCGAAGGCCGGGCCGGTGAGCACAGCGGGCGTCCAACCGTTCTTTTCCAGCGATTCGGCCCACGCTTTGGACTTCATCGCCGCCACCACCATGTCCGTCAGGGCTTTGCGCTGCTGTGGGGTGATGCCCGGCGGGGCGTACACGCCGCGCCAGTTGCCGATCTCCACATTGATGCCCATTTCTTTGAGCGTCGGAATGTTCAACCCCTTGAGGCGGGTGCCCGAGGTCACGGCAATGGCGCGCATCTTGCCGCTCTCGATGTAAGACGCAAACTCGCTGTACCCGCTGCCTCCGATGCTGACGTTGCCACCCAAAATAGCCGCCACCGCCTCACCACCGCCCCGGAAGGGCACGTAATTGATCTTGGCGGCATCCACACCGGCTTCACGGGCGATCATGGCCGCCGCGATGTGCTCCGTGGCCCCACGCGAGCCCCCACCCCACTTGACACTGCCCGGATCCTTCTTCATGGCCTCGACCACGTCTTTCATGGTTTTGAAGGGGGAGTCCGCCGGCAGCACGAAGACGTTGTATTCGCTCGTGAGACGCGCAATCGGGGTGGCTTGGCTCAACGTCACCGGGGGCTTGCCGGTGATGATGCCGCCCAACATCACCGCGCCCATCACCATCAAGGCGTTACCGTCGCCCTTGCTGGCGTTGACGAACTGCGCCAAACCCAAGGCCCCCGCTGCACCGCCCTTGTTTTCGTAGGTCACCGCCGAGGCCACACCCGCGTCTTGCAGGGCTTTGCCCAGGGCGCGCCCGGTGGTGTCCCAACCGCCGCCGGGGTTGGCAGGGATCATCATTTTGAGGTTGGCCGAAGCCCAGCTCGGCTGCGGCAAGCTGCCCACGGCAACGGAAGCGGCCAAGGCTTTGAGGAAGGTATCGCGGCGCATGTCGGGGTCTCCAAGCGGTTGAAGGTGGGGCGCGGGGCCCTCTGTGGTGAGTAGGTTCATGGTCGAGAACCAAGCTGTCAAAGCGCTGTTGCACACCCTGGGGAAAATCCCGAGCTTCTGGCGGTGCTATGTTGACGCGCATGAAAGTCCTGCTGATCGAAGACGATGCCGCCATGCAAACCACGTTGCAGCGCACGCTGGAGCGTCGCGGCATGTGGGTGGTCGCCTGTGGAGATGGTGCTCGTGCGCTGGATCGCTGGCGCGCCAGCCTGCCCGATGTCGTGTTGCTCGACCTGAGTTTGCCCGGCCTGGACGGCCTGCAAGTGCTGGCGCAAGCACGCGCCGAGGGGCTGCGGGCGCCGGTGATCATCCTCACGGCACGCGGCACCATTGGGGATCGCATCATCGGCCTCAACACCGGCGCCGACGACTACCTGCCCAAACCCTTTGACCTCGATGAACTGGAAGCCCGCATGCGTGCCATCGTGCGCCGCAGTGCGTCGCCATCGGGTTCGGCGCCAGTGCTGCACGAGGGTTCGCGGGAGTACGCCAGTTTGCGTTTGGACGGGGAAAGCGGCGCCATCTACTGCCACGATGCGCCCCTGGAGCTGGCCCCACGCGAAGCCGCGATGTTGCGCACGCTGCTGCAACGCCCCGGCCAAGCGGTGGCCAAAGAGCGGCTGTTCGAAGCGGTGTTCGGGGACGATCCCGATGTGCAATTGGAGGCGGTGGAAGTCGTGGCCTATCGACTGCGCAAACGCTTGGCGGGTAGCGGCGTGCAGTTGGTGACGCTGCGCGGTTTAGGCTACCTGCTCAAGGCGGAAACATGAGCCGGTGGCGCATTTCCACCCGCTCACTGCGCGACCGGCTGATGCTGGGGATTTTGTTGCCGGTGATCGGAGTGATTGCCCTGTCCACCTGGGCGCTGTACCGCCAAGCCCTGCAAGCCGCCGACACGGCCTACGACCGCACCTTGCTGGCCACCGCCAAATCCATCGGCGACATGCTGGAAGTCGAAGCCCCTGCCGGGCGCGCAGCACGGCTCAAATCCACCTTGCTCTATTCGGCGCTGGAGCCTTTTGAGGCCGACAACCGCAGCCGCCTTTACTACAAGGTCACGGGGTTTGCAGGGGAAACGGTGTCCGGGTTCGAGGCTCTGCCGAGCTGGCGGGGGCGTCTGCCACCGAAAGGGCCGTATGCGGCTTTGGTGGATTTTTACGATGACCGTTACCAGGGCCATCCGGTGCGGGTGGCGGTGTTGCTGCAACCCGTGACCTGGGAAGGCGGCCAGGCGATGGCCACGATCCAAGTCGCTGAAACGCTGGAGTTGCGCCAGACGCTGGCGCGCAGTCTGTTGTGGGGCACGCTGGCGCGGCAAGCGGCGCTGGTGCTGATCATCGCGGGGGTGGTGGTGTTCGTGGTGCGCCACGCCACGCGACCGGTGCTGGCCTTGAGCCACAGTCTGCGCGAACGAGCGCCGGGCGATTTGACCCCCTTGCCCGTGGCCGACGCACCACGCGAACTGCAACCGCTGTTGGATGCGAACAACCAGTTGATGTCGCGTCTGCGCAATTTGTTGGAGTTGCAGAAGCGTTTCGTGCGTGACGCTTCCCACCAATTGCGCACGCCTTTGGCGGTGCTGAAAACGCAGGTGCAATCCGCCCGGCGCGGTGACGTGCCGCCCCAGCAAGCGCTGGCGGAAATCGATCAAACGGTGCAGCGGGCCACGCAACTGGCCCATCAGATGCTGGCCTTGGCCAAGGCCGCCCAGATGCGCCAACACACCGATGCGCCGTGCTCCGATTGGGCGGTCATCGTGCGGGCGGTGGCGCTTGATTTGGCACCGTTGATCGTGGAAAAAGAGCTGGAATTTGAGCTGGAGGCCGCGCCGCATGTGCCGATCCGCAGCCACGAATGGGCGCTGCGGGAGCTGACGCGCAACCTGTTGCACAACGCGATCCGCCACAGCCCGACGGGTGGCGCGTTGCACATTGGTCTGAGCTGTGAATCGACCTTGGCACACCTGAGCATCCGCGACGATGGCCCGGGCATTGCCGACAGTTGGCGTGAACACCTGTTCCAACCCTTCGCCACCACGGACACACGCCACGGTTCCGGCCTCGGGCTGGCGATTTGCCAAGACATCGTCAACTCACTGGGCGGGCGCATCACGCTGGATAACCGGCTGGCCGCCGCTGCGCACCCGCAAGACGCACCTCAGGTGTTGGGATTGGAGGTGCGGGTGGTGCTGCCGGTGCAACACACAGGTTGAAAATTATTTGGGTGTACATTTAATTCATGCGTACCGTGATCGAAACTCCAACGTTTCAGAAGCAAGCGGCTACGGTGTGGCGTGCTGAGGAGCCAAAGCCGAACGTGAGAACGTGAAGCCCACACAGATCAAGCGGAGCTGACACATGACAACGTTGAAAACACTGGATCTTGACAAGGTGGCTGCCGCCATCGAGGCCGATGCCGGGCAGCCACTGCCGGGCCTGCGCGAATCGCTGGCCGAGGCGCAGGCTGGGGTGTATGCCTGCGTGACCAGCCGTGAAGAGATTGCCCGACGTACCCGTGGGCGTCCGGTTGGCAGCGTTCAGGCCGCCACCAAAGCCCCCGTGAAGTTGCGCCTCGACCCCGACTTACTGGCAGCCCTCAAAGCCACAGGCCGGGGTTGGCAAACGCGGGTCAACGATGCCCTGCGCGAAGACCTGAAAGCCGGACGTTTGGGTTGATCGCATGCTGGAACCCAAACTCTGCGAACACCCCGTTCGGCTCGATAAATGGCTCTGGGCCGCTCGCTTCTTCAAAACCCGTGCGCTGGCGGTGGAGGCCATCGGCAAACACCGCGTGGATGTCAACGATCAGCCGGCTAAACCGAGCCGCGATGTGCGTTTAGGCGACCGGGTCACCTTGCGAGAGCCGGGTTTACCGGCCCGCATCATCGTCGTGCGGGGGTTGAGTGAAATTCGCGGGCCCGCCCCCATCGCCCAACAACTGTACGAAGACACCGCCGACAGCCTGCACGCCCGCGAAACCGCCCGCGAACAACGCCGCCAAGGCATCGAACCCGCGCAGGCCATCGAACATGGCCGCCCCACCAAACGCGATCGGCGCCAATTGGCCGATTGGCAACGCTGGAGCGTCTCCCTCGATTGAAAAAATTCTTCAACACCCTCTTGAAAAGAGGGCCCGTGGCCGCAGTTGCCAGCGCATTCGGGCATGACGCCCACGCCGCAACGCCTTTGCCAACCATGACGACCGAAGACACCCCCATCCCCACCCCAGCCACCGAAGCCGCCGCCGCACCAGCCCCCGCTGAAGCGCCCGCCGCCCCGGTCGAGCCCAGCTTGGCCGAACAGCTCGCCGAGCTGCAAGCCAAACACGTCGAAGTGTCCGACGCTTACCTGCGAGCCAAGGCCGAAACGGAAAACATCCGCCGCCGCTCCGAAGAAGAACTCGCCAAGGCGCGCAAGTTTGCCGTCGAAGCCTTCGCCGAAAGCCTGTTGCCCGTGAAGGACAGCCTGGAAGCCGCC
This sequence comes from Vitreoscilla filiformis, assembly GCF_002222655.1. Lineage (GTDB taxonomy): Bacteria > Pseudomonadota > Gammaproteobacteria > Burkholderiales > Burkholderiaceae_C > Ideonella > Ideonella filiformis. Next base: position 2,153,505 of record NZ_CP022423.1, read on the forward strand.
ATCGCCAACCCCAACGCCCCGGTAGACAAGGTGCTCGAAGGCGTACAAGCCACGCTGCGCCAGCTCGCCAGCGCGCTGGAACGCAACAAGGTGGTGGAAGTGGCCCCGCCCGCCGGTACCAAGTTCGACCCGCATCAGCACCAAGCCATCAGCATGGTGCCCGCTGAACAAGACCCGAACACCGTGGTGATGGTGCTGCAAAAGGGCTACCTCATCGCTGAACGGGTGCTGCGCCCCGCCCTTGTGACGGTCGCGGCCCCCAAGTAATTCCCCCTAACACCCCCACCCACGGCAGCGCGGCGCGGCCCCATCGCCAGCCCCTTGAAAAGCCCGCTGCCAGACCTATTTGCGGCTCAACGCAACAGATTCCCCGAATTGAGGAGAAATTCAATGGGCAAGATCATCGGTATCGACCTGGGCACCACCAACTCGTGCGTGGCCATCATGGAAGGCAACTCGACCAAAGTGATCGAGAACTCGGAAGGCGCACGCACCACGCCTTCGATCATCGCCTACCAAGAAGACGGTGAAGTGCTGGTCGGCGCATCGGCCAAGCGCCAAGCCGTCACCAACCCGCGCAACACGCTGTACGCCGTCAAGCGCCTGATTGGCCGCAAGTTCACCGAAAAGGAAGTGCAGAAGGACATCGACCTCATGCCCTTCGCCATCAGCGCCGCCGACAACGGCGACGCCTGGGTGGAAGTGCGCGGCAAGAAGTACGCCCCGCCGCAAATCAGCGCCGAAGTGCTGCGCAAAATGAAGAAAACCGCTGAGGACTACCTCGGCGAAGAAGTCACCGAAGCCGTGATCACGGTGCCGGCCTACTTCAACGACAGCCAACGCCAAGCCACCAAGGATGCTGGCCGCATCGCGGGCCTGGATGTCAAGCGCATCATCAACGAACCGACCGCTGCGGCCCTGGCCTTCGGCTTGGACAAGGGTGGCAAGGGCGACCGCAAAATCGCCGTGTACGACTTGGGCGGCGGCACCTTCGACATCTCCATCATCGAAATCGCCGATGTGGACGGCGAAATGCAGTTCGAAGTGCTCTCCACCAACGGCGACACCTTCCTGGGCGGCGAAGACTTCGACCAACGCATCATCGACTACATCATCGGTGAGTTCAAAAAGGAAAGCGGCGTCGATCTGACCAAGGACGTGCTGGCCCTGCAACGCCTGAAGGAAGCCGCCGAAAAGGCCAAGATCGAGCTGTCCAGCTCCTCGGCCACGGACATCAACCTGCCCTACATCACCGCCGACGCCACCGGCCCGAAGCACCTGAACATCAAGCTGACCCGCGCCAAGCTGGAGTCGCTGGTGGAAGACCTGATCGAGCGCACCATCGCGCCGTGCCGCACCGCCATCAAGGATGCGGGCGTGTCGGTCGGTTCGATCGATGACGTGATTTTGGTCGGCGGCATGACCCGCATGCCCAAGGTGCAAGACACCGTCAAGGCCTTCTTCGGCAAAGATCCGCGCAAGGACGTGAACCCGGACGAAGCCGTGGCCGTGGGCGCGGCCATCCAAGGCCAAGTGCTGTCGGGTGACCGCAAGGACGTGCTGCTGCTGGACGTGACCCCGCTGTCGCTGGGCATCGAAACCCTGGGCGGCGTCATGACCAAGATGATCGCCAAGAACACGACCATCCCGACCAAGTTCAGCCAAGTGTTCTCGACCGCTGACGACAACCAGCCGGCCGTGACCATCAAGGTGTTCCAAGGCGAGCGTGAAATGGCCGCCGGCAACAAGAGCCTGGGCGAGTTCAACCTCGAAGGCATCCCGCCGGCACCGCGTGGCATCCCGCAAATCGAAGTGAGCTTCGACATTGACGCCAACGGCATCTTGCACGTCGGCGCCAAGGACAAGGGCACGGGCAAGGAAAACAAGATCACCATCAAGGCCAACTCGGGTTTGAGCGAAGCCGAGATCGAAAAGATGGTGAAGGACGCCGAAGCCAACGCCGCCGAAGACAAGAAGAAACTCGAAATCATCCAAGCCCGCAACCAAGCCGACGGCCTGGTGCATTCGGTGAAGAAGAGCCTGGGCGAGTACGGCGAGAAGCTGGATGCGGCTGAAACCGCCAAGATCGAAGCCGCGATCAAGGAACTGGAAGAGGCCATCAAGGGCGACGACAAGGCCGCCATCGAAGCCAAAACCGAAGCCCTGATGACCGCCAGCCAGAAGCTGGGTGAAAAGATGTACGCCGACCAGCAAGCCGCTGCGGGCGCTGCCGGGGCCGCTGGCGCCGAAGCCCCGAAGGCCGACGCCAAGCCCGCCGATGACAACGTGGTGGACGCCGAGTTCAAGGAAGTCAAGAAGTGATCAACCCATCGGCCCTTCGCGGGGCTGATGCGAGATGAGCGCGCCGCGTTCCGGGCGTTCGGCCATCGGGCTGGACGTTCGAGCGCGGCGGTTTCACATCCAGGGTTGAACGGAAACAGCCATGTCTGAGAAGCGCGATTACTACCAGGTGCTGGGCGTCGCCAAGACCGCCAGCGACGACGACATCAAAAAGGCCTACCGCAAGTTGGCCATGAAGTACCACCCTGACCGCAATCAGGGAGAGGGTGCCAAGGAAGCCGAAGAGAAGTTCAAAGAAGGCAAAGAAGCCTACGAAATGCTGTCCGACCCGCAAAAACGGGCGGCTTACGATCAGTATGGCCACGCGGGGGTCGATCCGAGTGCGGGTGGATTCCGAGGCGGGCAGGAAGGTTTCGGGGGCTTTGCCGAAGCCTTCGGTGACATTTTTGGCGACATCTTCGGCCAACAAGGCGGCGGCGGGCGCCGGGGCGGCGGTGGCCAGCAGGTGTACCGGGGCAACGATCTCAGCTATGGCATGGAGATCTCTCTGGAGGAAGCTGCACGGGGCAAGGACGCGCAAATCCGCATCCCCACCTGGGAACACTGCGAAACCTGCGGCGGCACCGGTGCCAAGCCCGGCACCAAGGCCAAGACCTGCTCGACTTGCAATGGCAGCGGCACGGTTCACATGCGCCAGGGGTTTTTCAGCATCCAGCAAACCTGCCCGCACTGCCACGGCAGCGGCAAGATCATCCCCGAGCCTTGCACGAGCTGCCACGGTGCGGGCAAGGTGAAGAAACAAAAGACGCTGGAAGTCAAAATCCCGGCGGGTATCAACGAGGGGATGCGCATCCGCTCGGTGGGCAATGGCGAACCGGGCACGAATGGCGGGCCGCCGGGCGATCTCTACATCGAGATCCGCATCAAGCAGCACGATATTTTTGAGCGCGACGGTGACGACCTGCATTGCACCGTGCCCGTGCCCATGACCACGGCGGTGCTCGGTGGCACGATCGAAGTCCCGACGCTGGAAAGCAAGCTGGAAATCGAGATTCCGGAAGGCACCCAGCACGGCAAAACGTTCCGCTTGCGTGGCAAGGGCATCAAGGGCGTGCGCTCGGCCTATCCGGGCGATTTGTACTGCCACGTCACGGTAGAAACGCCGGTCAAGCTCACCGAACACCAGCGCAAGCTGATGAAGGAGCTGGACGAGTCGTTCCGCAATGGTGGTGACAAACATTCCCCCAACGCCAAGAGCTGGGTGGATCGCGTCAAGGACATGTTCAAGTGAACGCGCACTGAGCGTGCCACGCCAACCAACGCCGGGTCGAACCCGGCGTTTTTTTCGTCAGTACTCGCCGTACTGGGCTTCGGGGGCGAGGTTGTCGAAGCGGGTGTTTTGCTTGATGAACGCCAGGTGGATGTTGCCCACGGGGCCATTCCGCTGTTTGGCGATGATGATTTCCGCCGTACCGGGGACTTTGGAGTCTTCGCGGTTGTAATAATCATCACGGTAGATGAACATGATGACGTCTGCATCCTGTTCAATCGCACCCGAGTTGTGGGTGACGATGCCGTCGGCTAACCAGCTTTCAGGGCCGGGGACGCTCAGGTCGAACACGGGTTCCTCGCCGTCGAATTCCACCGACACCACCTGATCCCAAAACAGATCCGATTCAGCCCATTGCAGCAGTGCCGCATCGCCGAGGTGCTGGGCATAGTCGCGCAAAACATGGCGAGAGGGTGCAAAGCTGAAATGGGAATTGCCCCCGTATGACGTGCCCCGTAAAGCCGTCATCGCACGGTTACTGATCCCTTGTGCTTGCATCTGGGCACGAACGTTCTCGAACACAGTTTGTGGCAAGGTGTCCACATTGGTGGTGGCTACGGTACTGGCCAGTCGTTGGCGCAGGGCGTGGGCAGGTGCTTCTCTGGGCCCAAAGGCACCCACCACCGACAGAAAGCGGCTTTGTGCCTCACCACCGCTGACGTCCACATTCCACAAGGGTCGCTGTGTGCCAGCTTGCACCACCCGACGCAAGCGCGCCACGATGCCCACGCGCAGCAACAGCGCGGCCACGTCATGCGCGAGACGCTCGCTGCACGTCGCAAAGTAAATGCGATGACTGCCGCGCTGAGTCAGCGGACGCACATGAATGCATCCATCCGTCGCCCACAGATGGCGTAGGAACAAGGCCACGGAAAGATCGTCGAGTTGGAACAACTCGTCAGGCAAGTGCTTGTCGTGGGATCGTTGGTTGAACAACCCCAGTCGCTTGAGCCAAGCCCCCACGCCCGCTGGATGCCAGCGGTTGCCGTTGCCTGCAATCACCAATTGATGCCACTGCCCACGCCCTGCGACACGGGTTACCGTGGAACCCAGGGCCTGCGCGGCGGCGCTCACGGCGGCACTGTTTTCTTCGCTGGCTGTGGTGTAACGCAACGGTTGCCCGCTCAAGTAACTGCCATCACCCACCAAATGGGCCAGCAGCACCAGCTCATGCTCTGGCCAAGCCTGCACATGCGTTGGTTGGGGCACCTGACGCGCCAGTGCCACCCGCTCCCCAGGTTGAATGTGCTGCATTTCACGCCAGCCTGTGCCGCACAACACCCGGTGTTGTGCCGTGGCACGCAGATGGCGCCCGCTGGCCAAATTCAACCGCCAGACCGGCTTGACACCCACCGGCCACACACAATCCGACTGCGCTTGCACCAGCTTTTGATTCGAACCCACCGCATGCACCCACGGCGTCTGCCCTACAAGCGACGCAATCGGCACCCGGCGACCATCGGCAAGCCACACCCGGGTGTCACCCGTGACGCACTCCCGCAAATCAGACATCATCGGCCGCTTGTCCGTGCGCGTTTCCACCGAGCGGTTGAGCTGCGACAGCGCAATCACCGGACAGTTCAGCTCCTTGGCCAACGCCTTCAAGCCGCGTGAAATCTCCGACAGCTCGGTCGCCCGGTTCTCGTTGCTGCCGCCACTGCCGCTCATGAGCTGCAAGTAATCGATGACGATCAACCCCAGCTTGCCCGACTGACGCGCCTGGCGCCGCGCCCGGGCGCGCAACTCAGCCGGGGTCAGCGCCGGGGTTTCGTCGATGAAGATGTGGGCTTTGGACAGCTTGTCCACCGCTTCGGTAAGACGGCCCCAATCCTCATCGCTCAGACGGCCCGTGCGCAACCCCGATTGGTCGATGCGCCCCAACGATCCTACCAACCGCAGCGCCAACTGCGCCGCACCCATTTCCATCGAAAACACCACCACCGGCTGGTTTTCATGCACCGCGACATGCTCGGCGATGTTGAGCGCAAACGCCGTTTTGCCCATCGACGGACGCGCCGCCAAGATGATGAGATCGCCGCCTTGCAGGCCCGCCGTCATGCGATCCAGATCGTAGAAACCGGTGCGCACGCCGGTCACGTCCTGCGCGCCGTTTTCTGCCAGTTCAGTGACCCGGTCGATGAGCTGCATCACCAGGTGCTCCATGCTCTGGAAACCCTGTTTGGTGCGCTGCCCTTCTTCGCCGATCTTGAAAATCTTGCTTTCGGCCTCGTCCAGAATCTGCGCCACGGGCCGGCCCTGGGGGTTGAAAGCTTGGGTGGCGATGTCGTCGCTGGTGGCAATGAGGCGGCGAAGAATCGACCGTTCCCGCACGATCTCGGCATATCGGCGCAAATTGGCCGCACTGGGCACACTTTGCGCCAATGCGTTCAGATAGGCTAACCCACCGCAATCCTCTGCACGGCCCAAGCTCTGCAACTGCTCGAACACCGTGATCACGTCGGCGGGCTTGCTGGCCGAAATCAGGGTGCCAATCGCCCCAAAGATGGTGCGGTGCTCGAAGCGATAAAAATCACCTTCGGTGAGCAAATCACCCGCACGATCCCAGGCACCGTTGTCCAACAACAGCCCGCCCAGCACGCTCTGCTCGGCTTCGATGGAGTGCGGGGGCACGCGCAGGCGCGCCAGTTCGTCATCTCGGCCCCCAGCGGATGAGGGACTCGCAGCGTCGAAAATCGTCGTCATGGCAGCAAGCTCGCAAAAACGCAGCGGCAAAGAAAAAGGGCCGGGTGCAGCGCACCGGCCCTTGCATCATGGCTCAGGCCTTAGCCTAAGCACAGGCGGGAATCACTCCTCGCCCACCACCTTCACGGTGATCTCCACCACCACGTCGGTGTGCGGAGCCACTTCCACGGGGAACTCGCCCACGTGCTTCAGGGGGCCGTGCGGCATGCGCACTTGAGCCTTGACCACAGCCAGGCCTTGCTTGCCCAGGGCTTCAGCGATGTCGTGGTTGGTGACCGAGCCAAAGAGGCGGCCATCCACGCCAGCCTTTTGCTGCACCACCAGCAGCAAACCGGTGAGCTTTTCGCCCAGGGCTTGTGCAGCGGCCAGCTTCTCAGCGGCAACCTTTTCCAGTTCGGCGCGACGGGCTTCGAATTCCTTCAGCGCGGCCTCGGTGGCACGACGTGCCTTCTTGGTCGGGATCAGGAAGTTGCGAGCGTAGCCGTCCTTGACCTTGACGACGTCACCCAGGTTGCCCAGGTTGGCGACCTTGTCCAGCAGGATGATTTGCATGGTGTTGACTCCTTACCCTCAGACCTTGTGCTGGTCGCTGTAGGGCAGCATGGCCAGGAAGCGCGAACGCTTGATCGCCACGGTCAGTTGGCGCTGGAAGAAAGCGCGGGTGCCGGTCAGACGAGCCGGGGTGATCTTGCCGTTTTCGCCGATGAAATCGCGCAGCAGATCGACATCCTTGTAGTCGATCGACTCCACGCCGGTCACGGTGAAGCGGCAGAACTTCTTGCGGCGGAACAGCAGCGATTGCTGGTTACGCTTCGGACGACGGTCCTTAGAGAAACGGGACTTGGGCGGTGCCATGTCGAATCCTTGTGTGTTCTACGGTTCTTTGAACAGGTTCAGTGCAGCTCGGTGATGTGGAACACCAGACCTTTGCCGTTGCGCGCAGGCGCCAAAAATCCGGCAAAGGTGGCCAATGCCCCCAACTCGAAACGCTCCACCACGCTCACCAAATCGCCGATGACCACGGCACGCAGCTCCAGGGAGACTTTGCGCGGCTGGCCGTTTTGGCTCACGGTGCTGTCGGATTGCAGGCGCAGATCAAGCGCAGGCAGTCCGGCTGGGGTGTAACGCTTGGCACCACGCTCCTGAACGCTGGCGCTCAGAAGCAACTGGTTCATGCGAGCTTTACGTCACGCAAGCGGGTTTAAGCCGCTTCTTGCTGGGCAGCGGCCTTACGGGCCTCTTCCTTTTCCACCGACTTCATCATGACGGAGGGGCTGGTTTCAGCCTTTTCCAGCTTGACGGTCAGGTGGCGCAGCACGGCGTCGTTGAAGCGGAAGCCGGTTTCCAGCTCGGCCAGCACTTCCTTCGAGCACTCGATGTTCAGGCACAGGTAATGTGCCTTGGCCAGCTTCTGGATCAGGTAAGCCAGTTGACGACGGCCCCAATCTTCAACGCGGTGGACTTTGCCACCGCCGTTGGTCACCAGGGTCTTGTAACGCTCCAGCATGGCCGGAACCTGTTCGCTTTGATCCGGGTGGATCAGCAGAACGATTTCGTAGTGACGCATGAACACTCCTTTTGGGTTCCAAATGGAAGTCGCTCCGCGCGTCGATGCGGAAGCGACAAGGGAAAGCCGACCATTATGGCACGTAAAAGCGGCCCGTAGGCCGCTTTAGATGTGCTGCATGACGCAGCAGGCGGAGAGGATCAGTCGCGCTGAGCCAGCAGCGTCCAGGTGTCGATCACCGTGTCCGGGTTGAGCGAGATGGACACGATGCCTTCAGCGGCCAGCCATTGGGCGAAGTCCGGGTGGTCGCTGGGGCCTTGGCCGCAGATGCCGACGTACTTGCCCGTCGCACGGCAGGCGGCGATGGCGCGGCTGATGAGGGCCCGCACTGCCGGGTCACGCTCGTCAAAATCGGCGGCCAGCAGCTCCATGCCGGAGTCACGATCCAGGCCCAGGGTGAGCTGGGTCAGGTCGTTCGAGCCAATCGACATGCCGTCGAAGTGTTCCAGGAACTGATCGGCCAGGATGGCGTTGCTCGGCACTTCGCACATCATGATGACGCGCAGGCCGTCTTGGCCGCGCTTCAGGCCACGATCCGCCAACATGCCGACCACGCGCTCGGCTTGGCTCACGGTGCGCACGAAGGGCACCATGATTTCGACGTTGGTCAGACCCATGTCCGAACGCACGCGCTTCAAGGCTTCACATTCCATGGCGAAGGCTTCGCCGAAGTCTGCGCTGATGTAACGCGACGCGCCACGGAAGCCCAGCATCGGGTTTTCTTCGTCCGGCTCGTAGCGGCTGCCGCCGATCAGCTTCTTGTACTCGTTCGACTTGAAGTCCGAGAGGCGCACGATCACCGGCTTGGGCCAGAAGGACGCCGCGATGGTGGCAATGCCTTCGGCCAGCTTGTCCACGTAGAACGCACGCGGCGAGGCGTGGCCACGCGCCACCGATTCCACCGCCTTCTTCAGATCAGCACCGACGTTCGGGTAGTCCAAGATGGCCTTGGGGTGGACGCCGATGTTGTTGTTGATGATGAACTCCAAGCGGGCCAGGCCCACGCCCGAGTTCGGCAACTGCGCGAAGTTGAAAGCCAACTGCGGGTTGCCCACGTTCATCATGATCTTCACCGGGCAGTACGGCAGCTCACCCCGGCTGACTTCGCTCACCTCGGTTTCCAGCAAGCCGTCGTAGACGTAGCCGGTGTCCCCTTCCGAGCACACCACGGTCACCAAGGCGCCGTCGGCCAGGGTTTCGGTGGCGTCACCGCAACCGACCACGGCAGGGATGCCCAGCTCGCGGGCGATGATGGCCGCGTGGCAGGTGCGCCCGCCCCGGTTGGTGACGATGGCGCTGGCGCGCTTCATCACCGGCTCCCAGTTCGGGTCGGTCATGTCGGTGACGAGCACGTCACCCGGTTGCACGCGCTCCATCTCGGCAATCGAGCTGACCAGGCGCACCGGGCCGGTGCCGATCTTCTGGCCAATGGCGCGGCCTTCGGCCAGCACCGTGCTGGTGCCCTTCAACTTGAAGCGCTGCTCCACTTGGCCTTCGGCCTGGCTGCGCACAGTTTCCGGGCGGGCTTGCAGGATGTAGAGCTTGCCGTCCACCCCGTCCTTGCCCCACTCGATGTCCATCGGCCGGCCGTAGTGCTTCTCGATGATGAGGGCGTATTGGGCCAGCTCGGTCACGTCCGCATCGTTGAGCGAGTAGCGGTTGCGCAGCTCGGGCGGGGTGTCCACGGTCTTGACCAGCTTGCCGCTGGCGGCCTTTTCTTCCGGCGTGGCGAACTCCATGCGGATCAGCTTGGAGCCCAGCGTGCGGCGGATCACGGCCAGCTTGCCGGCTTGCAGCATCGGCTTGTGGACGTAGAACTCGTCCGGGTTCACGGCGCCTTGCACCACGGTTTCACCCAGGCCGTAGCTGGCGGTGATGAACACCACGTCCTTGAAGCCGGATTCGGTGTCGATGGTGAACATCACGCCGGCGGCGCCCACGTCCGAACGCACCATGCGTTGCACACCCGCCGACAACGCCACTTCCGAGTGCGAGAAGCCCTTGTGGACGCGGTAGCTGATGGCCCGGTCGTTGTAGAGCGACGCGAACACTTCCTTCATCTTGTGCAGCACGTCCTCGATGCCGACCACGTTCAGGAAGGTTTCTTGCTGGCCGGCGAACGAGGCGTCGGGCAAGTCTTCGGCGGTGGCGGAGGAGCGCACGGCCCAGCTCGCGCCGGGCGAACCGGCTTCGACGCGCTGGAATTCGGCGCGCACGGCGGCTTCAAAATCAGCCGGGAACGGGGCGTCGATCACCCATTGGCGGATTTCGGCGCCAGCTTCGGCCAGGGCGCGCACGTCTTCGGTGTCGAGAGCGTCCAGGCGGGCGTTGATCTTCTCAGTCAGGCCGCCGTGGTTCAGGAATTCGCGGAAAGCGTGGGCCGTGGTGGCGAAACCACCGGGCACGCGCACGCCGGCTTCCGCCAGTTGGCTGATCATTTCGCCGAGGCTGGCGTTCTTGCCGCCGACGATTTCCACGTCGGTCATGCGCAGGTGCTCGAAGGGGGCGACCAGCGCGGTGGCCAGGTTGCTAGAGGACATGGGAAGGCTCCTTGATGACAAAAAATCAGGAGCATCAGTCGTCAGATCACGGACTCCCGGGGCAGGTTGGCCACCACCAGCCTGGGCGCTCGGGCCGCAGACGCGCACACGCACGCAGCCCTGCCGGGGCTTGTTGTTCGAGTTGTTGGCAGGTTGCTTGCATGGGGGAGGTCGGGGAGTGGGCGCCAAAGCGGCGCAACATGACGAAAAGCTGATGCAATGGGCGCGATTCTAAGGACGAATTGCGTACCATCACTGAAAGCTTGCTGAAACTTGACATCGTTTTTTCACCGATTGAAACCCTGAAATTTGTATGCCCAACCGTTCTGTTTTCTACGTCTCCGATGGCACTGGCATCACCGCCGAAACGTTCGGCAACTCGATCCTGGCGCAGTTCGCTGCCAAGCCGCGCCATGTGCGCCGCCCCTTCATCGACTCGGTGGAGAAGGCGGACAAGCTGGTCTCCGAGATCAACGAGACCTTCGAGCAAGAGGGGCGGCGCCCGATCGTGTTCCTCACCTTGGCGAACACCGAGATCCGCAATGTGCTGACCGGCCCGCGCTGCAAGGCCATGGTGATGGACATGCTGCAAGCCTTCATCGAGCCGCTGGAGGAAGAGTTCGGCATGAAGTCGAACCACCGCGTTGGGCGCTTTTCGGACGTGGCCAAGAGCCAGGAGTACAGCGACCGCATCGAGGCCATCAACTTCAGCTTGGCGCACGATGATGGGCAATCGGCCAAGAACTTGGCGATGGCGGATGTCATCTTGGTGGGGGTGAGCCGCTGCGGCAAAACGCCGACGTCGCTTTACTTGGCGATGCAGCATGGCATCAAGGCCGCGAACTACCCGCTGATTCCGGACGATTTCGAGCGCAGCCAACTGCCCAGCGCACTGACAGCGCACAAGCGCAAGTGCTTTGGCCTCACCATCGACCCGGATCGGCTGTGCCAAATCCGCAACGAGCGCCGGCCAGGCAGCAAGTACGCCGCGCTGGAAAACTGCCGCTACGAGGTGAACGAAGCTGAGGCGATGATGAAACGCGCCGGCATTTCGTGGCTGAGTTCGACGCACAAGTCGATCGAAGAAATCGCCACCACCATCCTGCGGGACATTCGGCCGGATCGGTTGATTTACTGAGTTTGCTGGGCTTGCGCCCTTTTGACCAGCTGTGTGCTTGGCCACGCTGCGCGCTGTGGGTGGGCAGCTCCCCGCAGCGCTTGGACGTTGGTGACCCGGTGTCATCCCATCCGGGACTTGCTCACCGCATGTGGTGCAGACCTCCCCAGTTGAGAGTGTGAACTGTCGATGCACAAGCGCCGCGTCTACCCTAGACGCTGTACCATCAAATTCGCCATCTCGTGCCGGCTTGTTTCGCGTCCTAGGCTTCCTTTATGTGGTTTCTGTCCGTCGCCTCGCACCTCTTGTCTACGGCTTCCTCCAGACCCCGCCTCGCAGCGACGCCCTTGCCCTCGACTCGTGGTTGTCCTGCTCGCTCTCCGAGTCCAGGCCGGTGCTCCCACAGGGGACTTTCACCCCATAAGCTCACTGCATACCGAGCTGTCAACCTGATGTCACGCAAACCCGGTGCTTCGCTTTGTGTTTGCGTGGTGCTGTTTGCTTCTGCGGTCAGTGCCTGAAAAAATCCTTCCACAGTGGCAAGCTACAAGCGCCACAACATTTAGAGAGTGATAAATGTCCGAACAAAAATTTTCCGAAGCATATTCCGATGATGGCTTTTGGAACAAAGTCAAAGGTTATGCAAAAGTGGCTGGGGAAAACGTATTGGAACCAGCGCTAAAAATGTACTACGCCGCGATGGACTCAGATACGCCGGTTTGGGCGAAGACGACAATTATTGCCTCCCTTGGCTATTTTATATCGCCAGTTGATGCGGTTCCAGATGTTGTGCCAATCGTTGGTTATACAGACGATCTTGGCGTTTTGTGTGCGGCGCTCGCAACGACAGCAGCACACATCAAGGAGGCTCACGTACAGCAAGCAAAGGAAACCTTGAAGCAGTGGCTCTCCTGAGAATTAGAAGATATACGGGTGGGTATAATAAGCTTGAAGTGGCGCATAGCTTGGGCTTGAGGTATTGGCAGTAAGCCTTTCCAATCGATATCAGCGAAAAGACGTGGAACTTTGTTGTGCGTCTTACCTGACGTTAATTGCAGAAAACAGCCTGTGCAGCGCGCTACTCAGCCCAGCGCTGGCTGGCGCGTGCGGGTGTGTCCTTGCATCTGCTGCCCAATGACTTCCCCTTGGTCAACAAGGGGTCAGCAGTGGCGACGCTGTAACGCAGTGGCATGCTGTAAAGCAACTGTGAGAGTGGCCCACACGCGCAGGCTATGACAGCTACAAGCGCCGCATGGGCAGCAAGGTAGGGGGCGGTGGACACACTTGGGCAGTTGATTGCGCTGACGGTGACTCCAGCCAATGCCTGAGCGCAAGAGAGAAGCGTGCCTCGTCGAGAGCGAACCGACTTGTTGAACCGCCCACTGCGGACCCGCATGGTGGGTGGTGTGGGAGCTGGGGGCTAAAGACCCCCGGCTACCCGATTAGCCTTGGGTTCTATGTCAAATTAGCAAATTTTTCTACCCCACCAATCACTTTTTTCTGCATATACTATAACAGCACCATTTCTTATTAATAAAGCATCGGTTTGGTATCCTGTATAAGCGCCATAAGAATTCTTTGCATTTAATGTTGTGCAAACTAGAAATCCATATCGTGGGGTTTCCAAACGACTTCCAAGCATCATTTTTTTAGGTCTAGAAATTACCTGATATAATGCAGAGTCGGGATCTTTGAGATGGTTTTTATAATATCTTTTAACGATGTCCTCGTGATTTTCTGGAAATTCACCATAATCTGCATTGGCAATTTGTTCTGGCGTCGGTGGCGTCGTACACCCAGTTGTTAATAAAATAGCAACTAGCATTATAAATAAGCGAATCATTTTCTTTTCCTGGTTAACTATTGGCGCAAGTTTCTAGCGTTGACATCCATTGACTTAAAACAACATCTCCAGAATTTCCTACTCCAAACCCATTTACTAGCGTTTTGTTTTCCATTAATGGGGTGAGATATATTATTGAACCATAAAATAATTGATCCTTAAATGGCGCTGTCCATGCATGATATATTTCTATACGTTGTTGTTTGATTAAATATTCAATGTGAGCCGCATTCTTAAAGTCAATGACAGGTTTTTCGGCTAATTTTTCCCAGCACTCGCCCAAAGCAATATATGATTTGCTGAGCGTAACATTAGTATACTTGCGTGTTGCGGATGATATTAAATCATCTTTACTAGGCGCTGGAACCGTTATTGCGCAGCTTGACAAAGTCATGGATAAAAGAAGTAGTGATATTTTGGTATTCATGCTAATTTGTATGTTGTGTTAAAAATTCTCTGGAATTTCACCTGTATCAACTAACAGCATAAACTGATCCTCACTGAGGATCATTACTCCTTGATGTCGCGATTTTTCAATTTTGCTGGGGCCTGCATTATAACCACAACATAAGAAATGCAAATTTTTAGTGACACTTGGTCGAATAAAAAAGTTGTTCGCTTCTGCTAAGCTAGTTAATCGATCTTTATCCGCCTGCTTGAATCCAGTAAAACATATTTCTAGTTTTCCTGAATCATTTGCTTTTCTAAATACAGTTTTTCTTTCCTTTTCAATCGGTGGTGGATTATTGCTTATATGATATGAGAGTCGCGCTTCAACATTAATATTATCATCAATATATTCAAGAACTCGATCCTTTCGGAAAGTCCGCAATCCTTGATCTTGCGGGCATATTCCTTGAATGTAGTCAGGTGTTTTGATATATTTTTATATGTCTGGCTGAAATTCTTCCCTGTGCATCTTTGTATATAAAAGTTAAGATTTCTTGCGTCATGATAATCAAGCTACGTTGGCTTATGAAAATTGTATTTTGGCTAACGTAAAGTTCACCTGCGGCGCCCAAACTGGCGCGCGAAGCGCGGCAGTTTGGGTGACGTCAGGTGCAACGGCCTGTGTGCGCCCAGCATGGGCGTGAGCTTATGGGGTGGAAGTCCCCTGTGGGAGTACCGGCCTGGACTCGGAGAGCGAGCAGGACAACCACGAGTCGAGGGCAAGGGCGTCGCTGCGAGGCGGGGTCTGGAGGAAGCCGTAGACAAGAGGTGCGAGGCGACGGACAGAAACCACATAGAGGAGGCCTAGGATGCGAAACGAGCCGGCACTGGATGGCGAAGTCTGATGGTACAGCGTCTAGGGTAGACGCGGCGCTTGTGCATCGACAGTTCACACTCTCAACTGGGGAGGTCTGCACCACATGCGGTGAGCAAGTCCCGGATGGGATGACACCGTGTCACCAACGTCCAAGCGCTGCGGGGAGCTGCCCCCTGCATGTCGAAAAAGCTGGCAGCGACTCACGAGGAGCGCACAGCGCACAGCGCACGGCGTGGCAACACGAGGTGTGATGGAGCAGAAGTCGCAGAGGAGGCTACCGCTTGGGCAAGCTCAGGGAGTGCGTGCGAAGGTGGATGCAGTACTTTGGGATCAGCCAGTATTGGAGGACTGTGCCGGGGCTAGACGAATGGATCAGAAGGCGGATGCGATCGGTCTACTGGAAACGGTGGAAGGGGAGCAGGACGAAGATCCGGGAGTTGTTGAGGCTGGGCGTGAACAGACGCATGGCCTTTAGGCACGGACTGAGTGGCAAGGGGAACTGGCGCATGGCCAGGAGTCCGGGGTTGCGAATCGCGTTGACAAACGAGAGGTTGCACGAGACGGGCCTGGTGAGTGTGGTGGCCCTATGGAAGAAAGCTCAGGGGTACGCTTGAGCGAGAAAGAGAAGCGAGCTTCGTCGAGCGAGCCGACTTGTTGAACCGCCCACTGCGGACCCGCATGGTGGGTGGTGTGGGAGCTGGGGGCTAAAGACTCCCGGCTATCCGATTAGGCCGCTCGTGCGCCACAGCAAAGAAGCTGTTGCACGAGAACTGACTCCGCTCAACGAACCTTGTTGAGTTGCGTATTGCCATGCGCAACAGATCCGTCCTTGTGGAGCACATCACACGTGTACTCTGGATAGTTTTGATGGAACCGGTTTTTCTATTCGACGACAGTCATCGTGGCTGCTGCTTTCTTCTTGTAGCAGTAAGCGGGAAGCCCTTGTAGTTCCAGATCTGCTGGCTTGCCGAAGCCATCGAAAATCTGAATAGAGAAGCCCTCGAATTGTTCGACTTCCTTCTTTCGGGTTGCGAGCTTGGTCACTATTTTTCCTCCGGTTGGTTTTGGGAGTCAAAAGGATAATGCATAGATGGGCTCCGTATGGATAGAAGTGCTCGGCGGCTACCTGAGAAGCCTAACTGCGCAATGGATTGCAAGGCCTGAGGTGGCCACAGCTCCAACAAGGGTGCGGCCAGCCCCAGCGTTTGGGCGACGCGCACCAGGGTTTCGATAAAGGTCTGCCCGGTGGATTCGAGCTTGCGCAGCGTGCCCAGCGCCACCCCGGCGCGGGCCGCGAGTTCAGCTTGGCTCAACAACTGGGCCAGCCGCTGGGCGCGCAAGCGCTGGCCGAGTTGCTGACAGATCTCGCTGGGAGTGCTCAATTCAACAAACAACATATTGAACATTGTCAGCCGACAAAGGCATTAAAAGCCAATTTTTTGATGATTGTGTTGGGGTGGCTACTCGACCAAAATCGCCCGAAAATCATTCACATTCGTCAGCGTCGGCCCGGTGATGACACTGTCACCCAGAGCCTGAAAGAAACCGTGGCCGTCGTTGTTGTCCAGTGACTGGCGCGGGTTCAACCCCAGCGCCCAGGTGCGGGCCAGCGTGTCCGGTGTGAGGAGGGCGCCGGCGATCTCCTCGCGGCCATCCACCCCATCGGTGTCCCCGGCCAGGGCGTGGACGCCAGGCAAGCCCTCCAGCGCCAGGCCCAGCGCGAGCAGAAACTCCACGTTGCGCCCGCCTCGGCCACTGCCGCGCAGCGTCACCGTGGTTTCACCGCCCGACAGCAGCACGCACGGCGCCGTGAACGGTTGGTCGCGCTGCACCACTTGGCGCGTGATGCCGGCCAGCGCTTTGGCCACGTCACGCGCCTCGCCTTCGAGGCTGTCCCCCAAGATGTGGGCAGCATAGCCAGCGGCCCGGGCCTGCGCGGCTGCGGCCTCCAGCGCCATCTGCGGCGTGGCGATGAAACGCCATTCGTGTCCGTTCAAACGCGCATCGCCGGGGCGAATGGGCGCGTGTCCGCCTGCATTCAACAGGGCTTGCACCGCTGCTGGCACTGCGATGCGGTAGCGGTGGAGGATGGCCTTCGCCTCGGCGGCGGAGGTCGGATCGGCCACCGTTGGGCCGGAGGCGATGACAGGCAGTTCATCACCCGGCACATCCGAAATCAACAGCGTCACGACCCGCGCCGGATGGCACGCTGCCGCCAGGCGTCCCCCCTTGATGCCGGAGAGCTGGCGGCGCACGCAGTTCATCTCGGCAATGCTGGCGCCTGAAGCGAGTAGGGCGGCATTGACGGCTTGTTTGTCCGCCAGCGTCAAGCCCGGCGCAGGTTCGACCAGCAGCGACGAACCGCCGCCCGAGATGAGCGCGATCACCAGATCATCTGCGGTGAGTCCGCTCACCACCTGGCGGATGCGCTGGGCCGCTTGCAGGCTGGCCGCATCCGGCACCGGGTGCGCGGCTTCCATGATCTCGATGCGCTGGCAGGGTACGGCGTAACCGTAGCGCGTGACCACCCGGCCTTCCAGCGGGCCATCCCAGTGCTGTTCCAGCGCCTGCGCCATGGCGGCGGAAGCTTTGCCGGCGCCGATCACCACCGTGCGGCCCCTGGGGCGCGGCGGCAGGTGTGCAGGCAGGCACAGCGCGGGCTGGGCGGCAGCGATGGCGGTGTCGAAGAGCTGGCGCAGCAGGGCGCACGGGGCGGGGGTGTTCATGCGCGGCGAGTGTCGCGCAGCCAGCCCAGGCCGTCACGGGTGCCCCCGGCCACGGCGCCGCGTGCCGGGCGGTATTCGCAGCCGATCCAGCCTTGCCAGCCGCAGGCCTCGGCCACCTCGTCGATCACGTTGAACAGATAAGGGTAGTTGAGTTCGCCCACGTCCGGCTCGTGGCGCTGTGGCACGCCAGCCAGTTGAAAGTGCCCGACGCGGCCCGTCGGCAGGTACTGGCGAATCTTCATCGCCACATCACCTTCGACAATCTGGCAGTGGTACAGATCGAACTGCACCTTCAGATTCGGCGCGCCAATGGCCTGCGCGATGCGGTGCGCTTCCGCCTGGTGGGTGAGGAAGTAGCCGGGGAAGTCTCGCGGGTTGATCGGTTCGATCAGCACCTCGCGCCCGAGGGTGGCGGCTTGTTCGGCGGCCCAAGCGAGGTTGGCCTCGTAGGTGGCTTGCAGCCGTGTGCGTTCCACCCCGGCAGGCGCCAGCCCGGCCATGACGTGCAGGCGCGGGCAGTTCAGCGCTTGGGCGTAGTCGAGCGCCTGAGCGAACCCGGCGCGGAATTCCGCCTCGCGCCCCGGCAGGCAGGCGATGCCGCGCTCACCCGCGTCCCAATCCCCGGGCGGGGCGTTGAACAGCACTTGTTGCAGGCCGTGATCGGCCAAGCGCTGGGCGAGGTCGGCGGCGGCGAAGGCGTAGGGGAAGAGGTACTCCACCCCTTGAAACCCATCTGCTGCCGCTGCGGCGAAGCGATCCAGAAAAGGGTGTTCGTTGTAGAGCAGGGAGAGGTTGGCGGCGAAGCGGGGCATGGCAAAGCCTTTCGGGCAAGCGGGCAGGGTACGGAGTGCTCAGCGTGACACGGCGAGTGGTTGCCCCAACCCCCGCAACACATCCCGAATGAACTGCGCCCGCTCCCGCGCTTCGCCGATCTCCCGGTCGATGCGCAGCTTGTCATTGCCGGCCAGCTTGATAGCGCGGTTCTTCTGCACCAACTCGATGATGCGCATCGGGTCAATCGGCGGATTCGGGCGGAAATAGAGGTTCATCACCTTCGGCCCCGCATCGATTTTGATCACGCCATACGGCTTGGCTTGGATGCGCAGCCGGTGCGTGTCAAACAGCGCCTGGCCTTGCGCCGGCAGTTTGCCGAATCGATCCGTCACTTCCTCCAACAACCGATCGACCTGCTCGGCCCGCTCGGCGCTGGCCAAACGTTTGTAGAGGTTCAGCCGCGTGTGGACATCACCGCAATACGCATCCGGCAGCAGCGCTGGGGTGTGCAGGTTGATCTCCGTCGTCGCGCCAAACACGGCGCTGTTCGGGCTCAACAAGTCCGGCTCCTCGCCGTTTTTCAGCGCCCGCACCGCCTCGGCCAGCATTTCGTTGTAAAGCTGGAAGCCGACTTCCATCATGTTGCCGCTCTGGTTGTCCCCCAGCACCTCGCCGGCGCCGCGAATCTCCAGATCGTGCATCGCCAGGTAAAAGCCCGAGCCCAGCTCTTCCATCGCCTGAATCGCTTCCAGCCGCTGCTGCGCTTGTTTCGTCAACCCTTGCACATCCGGCACCAGCAAATAGGCATAGGCCTGGTGGTGGCTGCGCCCGACCCGCCCGCGCAACTGGTGCAACTGCGCCAGCCCGAACTTGTCCGCCCGGGTGATGACGATGGTGTTGGCGCTGGGCACGTCAATGCCGGTTTCGATGATGGTGGAGCACAGCAGCAGGTTGAAACGCTGGGCGGTGAAATCCCGCATCACGCGCTCCAACTCGCGCTCGGGCATCTGGCCATGCGCCACAGCGATGCGCGCTTCGGGCAGCAACTCGGCCAGCTTTTGCCGCCGGTTCTCAATCGTCTCCACCTCGTTGTGCAGGAAGTACACCTGCCCGCCGCGCTTCAACTCGCGTAACACCGCCTCGCGGATCGTGCCGTGGTCTTCGTTGCGCACAAAGGTTTTGATCGCCAAACGGCGCTGCGGCGCGGTGGCAATCACGCTCAAATCGCGCAGGCCCTCCAGCGCCATGCCCAGCGTCCGGGGGATGGGCGTGGCGGTGAGCGTGAGCACGTCCACCTCGGCGCGCATGGCCTTCATCGCTTCCTTGTGGCGCACGCCGAAACGGTGCTCCTCGTCGATGATGAGCAGCCCCAGGCGGTTGAACTTCACGTCCTTGGAGAGCAGCTTGTGCGTGCCCACCACGATGTCGATGGTGCCCGCCGCGATGCCTTCCATCGCCACCTTGACTTCCTTGGCGGTGCGAAAGCGCGACAGCTCCGCCACCTTCACCGGCCACTTGCCGAAGCGATCGACGATGGTTTGATAGTGCTGTTCCGCCAACAACGTCGTCGGCGCAAGCAGGGCCACTTGTTTGCCGCCCATCACCGCGACGAAGGCGGCGCGCAACGCCACCTCGGTTTTGCCGAAGCCCACGTCGCCGCACACCAGCCGATCCATGGGCTGGGGGCTGATCATGTCTTGGATCACGGCGTGGATGGCGGCGGCCTGGTCGGCGGTTTCCTCAAAACCGAAGCTGGCGGCGAAAGCGTCGTAGTCGTGTTCCGACAGGCGGTGGGCGTGACCCTGACGCGCAGCGCGCAGCGCGTAGAGGTTGAGCAGCTCGGCCGCCGTGTCGCGCACCTGTTCGGCGGCTTTGCGCTTGGCTTTGTCCCACTGACCGGAGCCGAGTTTGTGCAGCGGCGCTTCTTCTGCACTCACACCGGTGTAGCGGCTGATGAGGTGCAGTTGCGCCACCGGCACGTACAGCGTGGCCTTGTCGGCATATTCCAGATGCAAGAATTCCGACGCGCCTTCGCCCAAATCGATGTGCATCAAGCCCTTGTAACGCCCGATGCCGTGCGCGCTGTGAACCACCGGATCGCCGATTTTCAGCTCAGATAAATCCTTGATGAGCGCATCGACGTTGCTGGTTTGCTCCTGCTTGCGTCGGCGCCGAGCGGTGGGGGCGCTGGCAAACAGTTCGGTTTCGGTGATGAACTGGATCGCCTGCCCGATGGCCGGTTCATGCCAGAAAAACCCCGCCGCCAGCGGCGCTGCGGTGATCGCCACCCGTTCGGTGCCGATGACGAAATCCAGCAGCGAATCGGCAGCGGGCAGGTCGATGCGGTTGTCGCGCAGGGTGTCGAGCAGGCTTTCGCGCCGACCGGGGCTTTCGGCGACGATCAACACGCGGTGGGGCGTGCTTTGCAGGTGTTTGGCCAGGGCGGCGAGCGGTTCGGTGCTGCCGCGCTCGGCGCTCACATCGGGCAGCGGGCGGGCCCAATCAACTTCCCCGGCACTGCGCAGCGTCAGCACCGCATGGTGGCCCGCCGCGCTGAAAAACTCTTCCGGGCGCAGATAGAGCGCTTCGGGCGGCAACACGGGGCGTTCTGGATCGTGTTGCAGCAGGCGGTGGCGGTCTTTGGTGTCGGCGGCGAAGCGTTGCAGGGCGGCATCCACCTCACCGTGCAGCACCAAAGCAGCCGGCGTGCGACCGGGCAGCATCTGCGCGGTGGGCGTGAGCGGCGAGCCGAGGTAATCGAAGAAGCTGGCGGTTTCCTCAAAAAACAGCGGCAAGTAGTACTCGATGCCCGAGGCCACCAGCCCTTGCGCCATGTCTTTGTAGAGCCGATGTTTGGTCGGATCCCCGTCCATTTGCTCGCGCCAACGCTGGCGAAAGCGCGTGCGGGCCGCTTCATCGGTGGGAAATTCGCGCCCGGGCAGCATCTGCACTTCGGGCACCGGGTAGAGGCTGCGCTGCGTGTCCGGGTCGAAGGTGCGGATGGAGTCGATTTCGTCGTCGAACAAATCCACCCGGTAAGGCTGGAGCGAGCCCATCGGGAACAAGTCGATCAGGCTGCCACGCACGGCGTATTCCCCCGGCGACACGACTTGCGTCACATGGCTGTAGCCGGCCAGTGTCAGTTGACGCTTGAGTGCGGCCTCGTCCAGCCGTTCGCCCTTCTTGAAGGCAAACGTGGTGCCGGCCAGAAAACTCGGCGGCGCCAGCCGTGTCAGGGCGGTGGTGGCGGGCAGCAACACCACGTCGAGCTGGTTCTGGTGGATTTTCCACAGCGTCGCCAGCCGCTCGGAGATCAAATCTTGGTGCGGGCTGAAGGTGTCATAGGGCAGGGTTTCCCAATCGGGGAACACCGCCACCCGCAGCGAGGGGGCAAAGCAGGGAATTTCCTCGGCCAGCCGTTGGGCATCCGCCGGTTCGGCGGTGAGGATGGCCAGCAGTTGTTGTTTGTCGGCCTGGGCTTGGGCGTAGCGTGCCAACAGCAGCGCGTCCGCAGAACCGAGGGGGCGGGGCAGGGCAAAACGTTTGCCAGGGGCGATGACAGGGAGATGCATGGTGGCAGGAAAGCTGCCGGGGATTCTAGGGTGTAGGGCGTGAACGACGACGCGCCACGCCGACCCAGGCGCCCCCCGCCAGCATCAGCGCCAAGGTGGCAGGCTCGGGCACGCTGCTGATGCTGTTGACGGCCACACTCACACGGCCACCCACCTCAGAATCCAACGAATCCGCAGTGGCATAGAACGTTTGGCTGAGATCGGCGCTGTCATAAATGGCGTGGGCGGAGGTGCTGGTCAGGTCGTACAAATTCACCCAACTGCCGTTTTCCAACTGAAAAGACAGACCGTTGCCCGTGGTGTAACCGTCGGCTTGGTTTTGCACCAAGTTGTCATTGCCCTGGTAGGTGTCCGCACCCAGGAGCCCGGTCACCGCCAAGCCATCGAATGTGCCGCTCACACCGACCACTTGTTCAAAGCTGAGGGCATCACCGGCGGTTTCGATCACCAAGGCGCTGGTCAGGCTGCCTTCCCAATAGGCGTCGCCTTCGGTGTCGATGGTGCCGAATTCGATGTCGACCGTGAAGGTGCGGGCGTGGCTGGGGGCTGTGCCCAACATCGCTAAACCGAGCAGGCATCCGCCCAAAAAAGCGCTCAAACGTGATGACAGGCGCGCAAAAACAGCCGGCTTGTGATTCTGGACAGTGTGCATTTTGAAACTCCTTGCCATGGAGAGAACTTCGGTGGATGCGGAGGCATTGTGGGCAGCGCTGTCCGGGTCACCCATACGGCAGATGCCGTAATTCGCCGGCATCATCGGGGAAAGAGGCCGCAAGAGCGCACAGATAATCTCGGCATGACTGCAACTTTCCCCACCCTCCCCGGGGCTGAACCCCGCCTCTACGCCCTGGTGCCTTGCGCCGGCACCGGCAGCCGCTCTGGCAGCTTCAACCCCAAACAGTACGAGCCAGTGGCCGGTCAGCCGCTGGTGGCGCACACCCTGGCGGCGCTGGCCCAGGTGACGCGCCTCACCGCCACGCTGGTGGTGCTCGCCCCGGACGATCTTCAGTTTGAAGACGATTTGCCCGGCTTGGCCGGCGACCGCCTGTGGCTGGCCAAAGTCGGCGGCGCCACCCGCGCCGAAAGCGTGGCCAACGGCCTGAACGAACTGCGCGCCCGAGGCGCCCAGCCGCACGACTGGGTGTTGGTTCACGACGCCGCCCGCTGTCTGCTGCGCCCCGAGTGGGTCGATCGGCTGATCGATGCGTGCCAAGAGGACGAAGTCGGCGGCCTGCTGGCGCTGCCGGTGGCGGACACACTCAAAGCCGAAGAGCCCGGCACCGCTGGGCGCGTGGCGGCCACGGTCAACCGTCAAGGCAAATGGGCGGCACAGACGCCCCAAATGTTCCGCCTCGGGCTGCTGGCGCCTGCGTTGGCCGGCGCGGGCGAACAGGTGACGGACGAAGCCAGCGCCGTGGAAGCCCTGGGCCACAGCCCCAAGCTGGTGCGCGGGGAGTTCGAAAACTTCAAAGTCACCTATCCGGGGGATTTCCACCTGGCCGAACGCTTGCTGGCCACCACCCGCCGGGGCGCTGAGTTGCGCGCCATGTTGCCGGCGCGGGACTTCGCACAGGCCCAGCAGTTTTACGAGGATCTGGGCTTCACCCGGGAGTTTGCGCAAAGCAACCTGGCGGGCTTCAAGCTCGGGCAAGCCGCTTTCTTGTTGCAGGACGCCTTCGACCCGCTGCGCGCCCAGCAAACCGTGATGCACCTCACCCTGGATGACATCGCCACCTTCTGGCAGCACCTGCAACGTCAGGGCGTGGCGGCGCGCTACGGCGTGACGATCGAGCCGCCGCAGCAGCGCCCCTGGGGGTTGATCGACATGACCTTGACCGACCCGAGTGGCGTGCTCTGGCGCATCGCCCAGCGCTTGGAGATGCCGCAATGAGTGCCCCGGCGCTGCCCCCGCTGCGCATCGGCGAAGGCTGGGATGTGCATGCTTTGGTGCCAGGCCGCCCACTGGTGTTGGGGGGCGTCACGATCCCGCATCACCTGGGCCTGCTCGGGCATTCGGATGCCGATGCGTTGCTGCACGCCATCACCGATGCGCTGCTGGGCGGCGCGGGGTTGGGCGACATCGGTCGCCACTTTCCCGACACGGCGCTCGAATTCAAAGGCGCCGATTCGGCGGTGCTGTTGGCCGAAGCCTACCGGCGCGTGCGGGCGGCAGGCTGGCAGGTGGTGAACGTGGACAGCACCATCGTCGCGCAAGCGCCCAAGATGGCACCGCACATCCCGGCGATGCAAGCCCGCATCGCCGAGTTGTTGGGCGTGACGCCCGACCGCATCAACGTCAAAGCCAAGACGGCGGAAAAAATGGGCCCGGTCGGGGAAGGCCGGGCCATCGAGACGCGTGCGGTTTGCCTGTTGGTGGCAGCGGCCATTTGAGCCACCGGGCGGCGGCTCATCAGGTGTTGTGGCTGCCGCCCACGTTGCTGGGCATCAAGGAGCGTTTCAGGCGGATGTGGGCCACCAGCCCGGTTTTTTCCGCTGCGTTGTTCAGCTCCAGCGAAGCGTCGATGCGTTGCAGTGCTTTTTTCACCACCGCCAGCCCGAGGCCGGCGCCCGTGGCAGCGGTGCGGGCGGCATCGCCCCGGAAGAACGGCGTGGTCAGGTGGGAGAGCTTTTCCGGCGCCACGCCTTGGCCATAGTCCCGCACCGTGATGATGAGCGAATCCCCCGCCAACACGTGGGACACCTTCACCCGTGCAATGCCCGTGTCAATCGAACGCCCGTAACGCCGGGCGTTTTCGAACAGGTTGGCGAAAACGCGGCCCAACTCGGTGTCATCGCCCTTGACCATCAAGTTCGGCGGCAAGCGGGATTCGATGCGAATTTGCGACTTGTCCCGGAACGCATTCGCCTCGCGCTCCACCACCGCCGAGACGTTCACAGGCACCACGTGCGTGCCTTCGGGGCGGGCGTAGTCCATGAACTTGTCGATGATGGCGTCGAGCTGATCGATGTCGCTGGCCATGTTGCGCCGGGCCTCTTCGTCGGCCACGCTGATTTCGGCCTCCAGACGCAGGCGCGCCAGCGGCGTGCGCAGATCGTGCGAGATGCCAGCCAGCATCACCGCACGCTCTTCTTCGACCTTGGCCAACTCCCGCGCCATGCGGTTGAACCCCATGTTGACCATGCGAATCTCGTTGGTCATGTTGGATTCGTCCAGGTGCGAGTCGTACTCACCTTCACCGATGCGGCTGGCGGCGAAAGACAAATCTTTGAGCGGTCGGTTGATGAGGCGCACAAACCCTGCTGACAGCCCCGCTGTGATGATCACCAAACCCACCAGCCAAGGCCAGCCCAGCGGTGAGGCCATGCCCAAGCGCGAGGGGTCGGCCTGAAACCAGTATTGGCCACTGCCGACCGTCCATCCGATCCACAGCCCAGGCACGCCATCGACGGCGCTGGCCACAATCACATCTTCACGCAGTTGTTCATTCAGGGTTCGAACCAGCGCTTGGACGTGCAAACTGTTCGGCCAAGGGGTGATTTGGTTGGCGGGGGTGCGTTGTCGCAACGCCAGCCCCTCTTGGTCTTCCAACGACTTGAGCACCGCCGCTTGGCGCGTCGGCGGGGTTTCAAGGATCAATGCACGCGTCAGGCGCAGGGTGCTGACCAGTTGTTGCCCGGCCAGGGTGCCTTGTTCGCTTTGCCGGCTGATGGCCCAGTACCACATGCCCAACACCATGGCGAGCAGCAAACTGATGAGGCCAAAACTGCGCCAAAACAGGTTCACCGTCAGGCGGGGGCGGTGAACCTTGCCCTTGGATTTGTCGGGCAGGTTTGCCAAGGCGGACCAGTCGGTGTTGTCACCGGGGTTGCCGCCCTCCGGGCTGGTGGAGCGGGAACCCGCCCCAGCAGAGCGGGCCGAAGCCACGTGCCTGCGCGCCTTGTCGTCCCCCGCCGCGCCTGAACGGGGCTTGGGGCTCACGCCACTTCCTCCGGCACAAAGACGTAGCCCACCCCCCAGACCGTCTGGATGTAACGGGGGTTCGAAGGATCGGGTTCAAGCAGTTTGCGCAGGCGGGAGATTTGCACATCCAAGCTGCGGTCGAACGGTTCAAACTCGCGGCCGCGTGCCAGTTGCGCCAGTTTGTCCCGCGACAGGGGCTGGCGGGGGTGGCGCACCAGCGCTTTGAGCATGGAAAACTCCCCCGTGGTCAAAGTGATTTGCTCACCGTCTTTGGTCAGGCGCCGCTGGGACAAATCGAATTCGAACGGGCCGAATTGGATGACTTGGTTGTCTTTGGCCGGTGCGCCGGGCGCTTCTTGGGGGGGGCGGCGGCGCAGCACCGCATGGATGCGAGCCAACAATTCACGCGGATTGAAGGGTTTGGGCAGGTAATCGTCCGCCCCGACTTCGAGGCCGACGATGCGATCCACATCTTCCACCTTGGCGGTCAGCATGATGATGGGGGTGGTGTCCCCCGAGGCGCGCAGGCGTCGGCAGATCGACAGGCCATCTTCACCCGGCATCATCAGGTCGAGCACGATCATGTCGATCGCTTCACGGCCTTGCAGGCGGGTCAACATCTTGCCGTCTTCGGCCAGCAAGACCTCGAAACCTTCTTGGGTGAGGTAGCGGCGCAGCAGGTCGCGGATGCGGGCGTCGTCATCGACGACGACGACGCGATCCTTGCGGGGAGTGACAGTCGAGTTCATCGTGCTTCCGGGAAGGTCAGCTAATTTGTAACAGCCCCGATTGTGTGGTGGCCTCCCCGGATTTTTGGGCCCCAATGAACTCTGTTACAAATTCATGGGGCTGACGGCGGGCTTATTGCGCGACCCAGCCACCATCCATGTTGATGGCCGCGCCGCGCAGGTTGTGCGCCGCTGCCGAGCACAGGAACACGGCCAGCGCGCCCAGCTCGTCCGGCGTGGTGAACTGCTGCGAGGGCTGCTTTTCGGACAGCAAGGCGCGCTTGGCTTCGTCGTCGCTCACGCCCGCAGCGGCGGCGCGGGCATCGACCTGCTTTTGCACCAGCGGCGTCAGCACCCAGCCCGGGCAGATGGCGTTGACCGTCACGCCCGTGGTCGCGGTTTCCAGTGCCACGGTTTTGGTGAAACCCACCACGCCGTGTTTGGCCGCCACGTAGGCCGATTTTTGCGCCGAAGCCACCAGCCCATGCACCGAAGCCACGTTGATGATGCGGCCCCAGTTGCGCGCCTTCATGCCCGGCAGTGCGGCGCGGGTGGCGTGGAACACCGAGCTGAGGTTGATGGCGATGATGGCGTCCCAGCGCTCCGCCGGGAAGTCTTCCACGGGGGCGACGTACTGAATGCCAGCGTTGTTCACCAGCACATCGACGCTGCCGAATTCAGCCTCGGCGGCGCGCACCATGGCTTCGATTTCGGCGGGCTTGCTCATGTCCGCGCCGTGATAGCTGACTTTGGCGCCCAGCGGGCCAGCCACAGCGGCGACTTCCGCTTGGGCCGCTTCGATGTCACCAAAGCCATTGAGCATCACGTTGGCGCCTTGGGCGGCGAGCGCCTTGGCGATGCCCAGCCCGATGCCGCTGGTGGAGCCGGTGACGAGGGCGGTTTTGCCTTTCAACATGCGAAAGTCTCCTGAGGAACGTTGGAACGGTGAGAAGAAACCCAGCCAGGCGCGAAGCCGAGGTTGTTACAGTCGATTATCCCGACCTGGCTTGCACGGAGACAACGCCCCATGACCACCGCCACGCCCTTTGCTGCTTCGATGCCCGCTGCGTTTGCACCGCGCCAACGGTTTGTGCAATGCCTGGATGCACGCGGCCTGCGCCGCCTGGCCTACACGGAGTGGGGCGATCCGGCGAATCGGCGCGTGTTGGTGTGCGTTCACGGCCTGACGCGCCAAGGGCGAGATTTCGATGTGCTGGCCCAGGCTTTGTGTCAACACTACCGCGTGGTGTGCCCAGACGTGGCAGGCCGAGGGAACTCGGACTGGCTCGCCGATCCTGCTGCCTACATCGTGCCCACCTACGTGGCCGACATGGTGACGCTGCTGGCCCGCTTGGATGCGGACAGCGTCGATTGGGTCGGCACCTCGATGGGGGGCCTCATCGGCATGGGGCTGGCGGGCCTGAAAGGCTCACCCATTCGGCGTTTGGTGCTCAACGATGTCGGGCCGCGCATTGAATTTGCGGCGTTGGCCCGCATTGGCACCTATGTGGGCTTGCCGGCCCATTGGGCGACGCTGGACGAAGCCGCCGACGCCCTGGCCGTGGTCTGCCAAGGGTTTGGCCCGCACAGCCGCGAACAGTGGCTGGCGCTGACCCGGCCCCAGCTTCGCCCCGATGGCGATGGCTTCAAACCGCATTACGACCCGGCCATCGGCTTGGCCTTCCGGGCCGTGACGCCGGCGCTGGCGCAGGCTGGGGAGCTGCTGCTGTGGCAAAACTTTGCCCGCATCACCTGCCCCACGTTGGTGCTGCGCGGGGAACTTTCCGATCTGCTGTCGGCCTCTACCGTGGCAGAGATGTGTGCGTGCCGACCGCAGGTGCAGGCCCATGTCGTGGCAGGGGTGGGCCATGCGCCCACGCTGGTGCAGCCCGATCAGGTGGCTGTGGTGCGGGATTTTTTGTTGTCACCATGAAAAGTGAAGTTGTGAGTGAAGTGGCGGCGCCCATCGTGTCGCTGGCGCAGGTGGAATTGGCAGGGTCGCACGCTTTGGCGCGGGCGCGGGCGTTTGCCGAGCCCATGCTGGCCGGTCAAATTCTGGACACCGGCGAAGACGCCTTCAGCCATGCTGCGGGCGTGGCGGACATCCTGGCCCACATCGGTGGGGCGCCGTCGCTGCAAGCGGCGGCCTATCTGGTGTACGCCGGGGATTATTTGCAGCGGCCTGAAGAAGTCATCGAAAAAGCCTTTGGGGCGTCTTACGCCAGTTTGGTGACGTTGACGCGCAAGCTGGTGCAAATCCAGCGTGCCGCCCGCGAAGCGCAGTTGGCCGAAGAAGATCGCGCCGAGCAAACCGAGCGCGTGCGCAAAATGCTGCTGGCCTTCTCGCGGGATTTGCGCGTGGTGCTGCTGAGGTTGGCGTCGCGTTTGCAGACGCTGCGCTGGTACGCCGCCAGCAAGCGGCCTTGCCCGCCCGCTTTGGCCGCCGAAAGCCGCCAAGTGTTCGCACCGCTGGCCAACCGCTTGGGCATTTGGCAGATCAAGTGGGAAATCGAGGATCTGGCGTTTCGCTTCCAGCAGCCCGACGAGTACAAACGCATCGCCAAGCTGTTGGCTGAAAAGCGCATCGAGCGCGAAGCCAGCGTCGATGCGGTGCGCCGCCAGATGGCCGCCGATCTGCAAAACCACGGCGTGCCGGCGGTGGTCTATGGCCGGCCCAAGCACATTTACAGCATCTGGAAAAAGATGCAGGGCAAGAAGCTGGACTTCTCCCGCGTCATGGATGTGCGGGCGCTGCGCGTCGTGGTGGCGGATGTGCCGGCGTGTTACGCCGCGCTGGCGCGGGTGCATGAGCGTTACCGTGCCGTGTCGGGCGAGTACGACGATTACATCGCCCGCCCCAAGCCCAACGGCTACCGTTCGCTGCACACCGTGGTGTTGGGCGACGATGAGCGGCCTATTGAGGTGCAAATCCGCACCCAGGCCATGCACGAACATGCCGAATACGGCGTGGCCGCGCACTGGGCCTACAAAGAGGCGGGCACCAAAGGTTATGGCGGGGTGAGCGCCGCCGGTGAGTTCGAAGAGCGTGTGGCCGAGGCGCGCAAAGCCGTGCTGCGCCAGTTGCTGGCCTGGGAGCGAGACTTCAGCCAGCAAGGCGACGATGGCAGCGCCACCGTTCACGGGCGCTTCGATGACCGCATTTACGTCTTTACCCCGCAAGCCGCCGTGATCGAGCTGACGGTCGGCGGTACGCCGGTGGACTTCGCTTACGCCCTGCACACCACCGTGGGCCACCGCTGCCGGGGCGCTAAGGTCGATGGTCAGATGGTGCCGCTCAACACCGCGCTGGCCAATGGGCAGACGGTGGAAGTCATCACCGCCAAAGAGGGCGGGCCGTCGCTGGATTGGCTCAACGGCGAGCTGGGTTTCCTCAAGAGCAGCCGCGCCCGTGCCAAGGTGCGCGCCTGGTTCAACGCCCAAGCCCAGGTGGTGACGGTGGCGCGTGGGCGCGAGCTGGTGGAAAAACTGCTCCAGCGCGAAGGCCGCACCGCCCTCAAACTCGACGAGCTGGCCGCGCAGTTGGGCTTCAAGGATGCCGATGCGCTGTTCGAAGTCGTTGGCAAAGATGAATACTCGCTGCGCAACATCGAGGTGTTACTGCGCCCCCGCGAGCCCGAGCCCGCCGAAGAGCCCGTGGTGTTCAAGCCGGCGCGTCACGGCGCGGCTGGCGGCGTGCTGGTGGTGGGCGTCGAAAGCCTGTTGACCAATTTGGCACGCTGCTGCCGCCCGGCACCACCGGACACCATCAGCGGCTTCGTCACCCGGGGCAAAGGCGTGGCGGTGCATCGCTGCGACTGCGCCAACTTCCGCCACACCGCCGAACGGTTTCCTGAGCGTGTGATCCCCGTGACATGGGGAGAATCGCCAGCCGGGCGGGAAGCGGTCTACCCGGTGGACGTGCTGGTCGAAGCCGGAGATCGCCACGGTTTGCTGCGGGACATTTCGGACGTCTTTGCCAAAGCGCGCACCAACGTCATCGGCGTCCACACCCAGACCACCAAAAGCCCCGACGGTTCCACCGCCCGCATGACGTTTACCGCCGAAGTCACCGACGCCGCCCGCTTGCAGCAGGTGTTGCGCCAGGTGGCCCAAGTCGCCGGCGTGCGCTGGGTACGGCGGCGCTGACACAATCACGTCACCATGAACACCACCACGCAACACACTGCATCCCCTCGTCAAGCCATCACGGCGGAGCTGCGCACCTGGATCGTGGCGCAGGCCCGCGCCGGGTGTCGCCCGGAAGACGTGCTGGCTGCCATGAAAGCCAGCGGTTGGAACGAGGACGTGGCCTTGCAGGCCTTGGAGGACGTGCTGTCCACCCACCTGCGCGAGGTTCAAGCCAAGCCCATGCCGGAGCCGTCTCCGCTGGCAGCGGGCAACATCGTCAGCTTTGACGGGCACGAAGTTCAGGTGCTGCTGAGTTTGCGCCGCCCGCGTGTGGTGCTGTTCGGCGGGTTTCTCACCGACGCCGAGTGCGATGCCTTGGTCGAATTGGCCCGCCAGCGCCTGGCCCGTTCGGAAACTGTGGTCAACGCTACCGGTGGCAGCGAAGTCAACGACGCCCGCACCAGCGAAGGCATGTTCTTTTCCCGAGGGGAGAACGAGCTGTGTCGGCGTATCGAGGCCCGCATCGCCGCCTTGGTGAATTGGCCGGTGGAGAACGGCGAGGGCCTTCAGGTGCTGCGCTACCGCCCCGGCGCCGAGTACAAGGCCCACCACGATTACTTCGACCCAACCCAGCCCGGCAGCAGCACCATCCTGGCGCGGGGGGGGCAGCGCGTGGGCACGCTGGTGATGTACCTCAACACTCCCGAGCGCGGTGGCGCCACCGGCTTCCCCGATGCCGGGCTGGACGTGGCTCCGATCAAGGGCAACGCCGTGTTTTTCGCCTACGAGCGGCCCGATCCGTCCATGCTCACGCTGCACAGCGGTTCGCCCGTCATCGCGGGTGAAAAGTGGGTGGCCACCAAGTGGATGCGCGAGGGCATTTTCAACTGACCCCCACCCTCACGGGGTGAAGCGGCCCCCTTGCGGCGGCACCCGCACCGCCCAGCCCAGTTCACGGGCGATGCGCTGGCGCAGGGCGTCGCTGGCGGCGGGCTCGCCGTGGATCACAAACGTTTGGCGCGGCGGGCGTTGGAAGTGGCGCAGCCAGTCCATCAGCTCGTTGGCGTCGGCGTGGCCGGAAAAGCCTTCCAGGTGCGTCACCTGGGCGCGAATGGGCACAAACTCGCCGTGGATTTTGATGTCCCGCTCGCCCGCCACCAAGCGCGCTCCCCGGCTGCCCCCCACCTGAAAACCTGCAAACACGATGTGGTGACGCGCATCCGGCCCCAGCGTTTTCAGGTGATTCAGCACGCGCCCACCCGTGGCCATGCCGCTGGACGAAATGATCACCGCCGGCATGCGCGCACTCATTTGCGAGCGTTGCAAGCGCTGCGATTGCGCCGGGGTGGCGATGAGCTGCACGCCATCGCACAGGTTGGCCATCTCACGCTGGGGCACGCGCAGCAAGCGGCGGTGCTGGCGGTACAAAGCCGTGGCTTCGATGGCCATCGGGCTGTCCAGAAACACCGGCAGATGGCGTGGCAGCTCGCCGCGTGCTTTGAGGCGCTGAATCACCAACAGCAGCGCTTGGGCGCGCCCTACCGCGAACGCGGGCAGCAGCACCGAACCGCCCCCAGCGATGGTGTCGCGGACGATGTCGGCCAAGCGGGCGATGCTGTCTTCGTTGAGGTGCAAGCGGTTGCCGTAGGTCGATTCGACCAGCAACACATCGGCGTGCATCACCGGTTCGGGCGGCGGCATGAGCAGATCCGCCGAGCGCCCCAAGTCGCCGGAGAACACCAGGGTTTGGCCGTCGTGCTGCAACCGCACGCAACTGGCGCCGAGCAAGTGGCCGGCGGGAATCAAATCCAGCATCAAGCCGTTGCCCAGGTCGCGCTGCTTGCCGTGGCCGACCGGTTCCATCTGGCTGACCGCCCGGCGTGCATCGGCTTGGGTGAACAGCGGCTTGGCGCGTTCGTGCTGGCTGAAGCCGTGGCGGTTGGCACGCCGGGCGTCCTCTTCTTGCAGATGAGCGGCGTCGAGCAGCACCACTTCGGCCAAATCGCGTGTGGCCGGGCTGGTGTAGATGGGCCCCCGATAGCCGTGGCGCACCAGCACGGGCAGCCAGCCGCAGTGGTCGAGGTGGGCATGGCTCAACACCACCGCCGCCAGCGAGCGCGGTTCAAACGTCGGGGCCTGCCAGTTGCGCTCGCGCAGCACCTTGAAGCCTTGGAACAGCCCGGCATCCAGCAGCACGCGCTGGCCGGCCCAGTCCACCAGATGGCGTGAACCCGTCACGCAGTCCGCTGCGCCGAGGAAATCGATCTGCATCATGACGCTCCTGCATCACCCGCCCCGTGGCGGGTTTCAGGCACATCATGGGCCGCGCACGGCGGCCTGTCATGACGCAGTGCAGCGTGTCAGTGGTGGCGCGAACCGCCGCCACGCGGCCCGGCGTTGCCGTGGCCATTGCGCGGGGCACCGCTGTTGCCGTTGCGCGGTGCGCCCCCATTGCGCGGGGCACCCGCGTCCGCCGGGCGGCGTTGGCCGCCAGAACCGGCTGGCGCGGCTGAACGGTTGCCCGTGTTGTGGCCACCCTGTGCGGGTCGGCCACTGCCGCCGCCGCCCGCTGGGCGACCGCCCTTGCTGGCGCCCACGCCAATCGTCATGCGACGACCCAGCACGATGGGCTCGGGCTTTTCACCCGCTGGCGGCTCGAAACCGGGCACGCTTTCCTTGGGAATGCTGCGCTTGATGAGCTTTTCGATGTCCCGCAGGAACAGCTCCTCATCGACGCACACCAGCGACACGGCCTGACCTTCGGCGCCTGCGCGACCGGTGCGCCCGATGCGATGCACGTAGTCTTCCGGCACGTTGGGCAGCTCGAAGTTGACGACGTGCGGCAACTGGTCGATGTCGATGCCGCGAGCGGCGATGTCCGTGGCCACCAGCACTTGCAGATCGCCGCTCTTGAAGTCGGCCAGTGCCTTGGTGCGGGCGCCTTGGCTCTTGTTGCCGTGAATCGCCATGGCGCTGATGCCATGGTCGTTCAGGTATTCGGCCAGGCGGTTGGCGCCGTGTTTCATGCGCGTGAACACCAGCACTTGATGCCAATCGCCTTGGCGGATCAAGTGGGCCAGCAGTTCTTTCTTGCGCTCACGTCCGACGGGGTGAATTTTCTGGGCGATGGTCTCGGCGGTGGCGTTGCGCCGGGCGACTTCGATCAGTTGCGGCCGGTTCAGGAGGCGTTCGGCCAGGGCCTTGATGTCATCGCTGAAGGTGGCGGAGAACAGCAGGCTTTGTTTCTGCTTCGGGACGATCGCCAGCACTTTTTTGATGTCGTGGATGAAGCCCATGTCCAACATGCGGTCGGCTTCGTCCAAGATGAAAATTTCAACGTGCGACAGATCCAGCGTGCCTTGCTGGTGATGGTCCAGCAGGCGGCCCGGCGTGGCCACGAGGATGTCCACGCCCCGGCGCAGGCGGTCGATTTGCGGCTGCATGCCGACGCCGCCGAACATCACCATGCTGGTCAGCGGCAGGTATTTGCCGTACAGGCGCACGCTTTCTTCCACCTGGGCAGCCAGCTCACGGGTGGGCGTGAGAATCAGGGCGCGGATGGCGGGGCGACCCTTGGCGTCGCGTTTGGGCGCGCTGGCGGCCAAGCGGTGCAGGGTGGGCAGGGTGAAACCAGCGGTCTTGCCGGTGCCGGTTTGGGCGCCGGCGAGCAGGTCGCCGCCGGTCAACACGGCGGGGATCGCTTGGGATTGGATCGGGGTGGGGGTGGTGTAGCCCTGTTCACGCACGGCGCGAACAAGCGGTTCGGCCAGGCCGAGGGAATCAAAACTCATCGAGGCTCGCGGTCAGCAAGAAAAAGCATGGCCGCTGCCCGCTCAAAAACCAAGGAGCGCGGCGCGGCCTGCGAAGCGCGGCAGTGTAACAGCGGCCTCCGTGCGGGTTGACCTGGATCAGGCCCCAGCCCGGCGATAATCACCGGTTCGCGGCCGATTTTTGCGGCCTGCTCCCAACCCTTACGCAAAGCTCAACGGGCGATACACATGGCGCAATACGTCTTCACCATGAACCGCGTCGGCAAGACCGTGCCGCCGAAGCGACAGATCTTGAAGGACATCTCGCTGTCCTTCTTCCCCGGCGCCAAGATCGGTGTGCTGGGCCTGAACGGCTCGGGCAAGTCCACGCTGCTGAAAATCATGGCCGGTTTGGACAAGGACATCGAGGGCGAAGCCGTCCCGATGCCGGGCCTCAAGATCGGATACCTGCCGCAAGAGCCGCAGCTCAACCCCGAGCAGACCGTGCGCGAAGCGGTGGAAGAAGGCATTGGCGGCGCCCTGGCGGCGCAAAAGCGCCTGGATGAGGTTTACGCCGCCTACGGCGAACCCGACGCCGACTTCGACGCCCTGGCCGCCGAACAAGCCGAGCTGGAAGCCATCATCGCCGCTGCCGGTGGCGAGAACACCGACCACCTGTTGGACATCGCCGCTGACGCCCTGCGCCTGCCTGTGTGGGAAGCCAAGATCGGCCCGTTGTCCGGCGGTGAAAAGCGCCGCGTGGCGCTGTGCCGTTTGCTGCTGTCCAAGCCGGACATGCTGCTGCTCGACGAACCGACCAACCACTTGGACGCCGAATCGGTGGAATGGCTGGAGCAGTTCCTCAAGCGTTTTAGCGGCACCGTGGTGGCCATCACCCACGATCGCTACTTCCTGGACAACGCCGCCGAGTGGATTCTGGAACTCGACCGGGGTGTGGGCCACCCGTACAAGGGCAATTACACCGACTGGCTGGCTGGCAAGGACAAGCGTCTGGAGGCCGAACAGAAGTCCGAGGACGCCCGCGCCAAGGCCCTGAAGCAAGAACTGGAATGGGTGCGCAAGAACGCCAAGGGCCGCCAGGCCAAGAGCAAAGCGCGTCTGGCCCGCTTCGAGGAGTTGAGCGACGTCGAATACCAAAAGCGCAACGAAACGAACGAAATCTTCATCCCCGTGGCCGAGCGCCTGGGCAATGAAGTGATCGAGTTCAAGAACGTCTCCAAGAGCTTTGGGGATCGTGTGCTGATCGACAACCTCAGCTTCAAGGTGCCGGCGGGCGCCATCGTCGGCATCATCGGCCCGAACGGCGCGGGTAAATCGACGCTGTTCCGCATGATCCAAGGCGTGGAAACGCCGGATTCGGGCGAGGTGAGCATCGGCAAGACCGCCAAGCTGGCCTTCGTCGATCAGAGCCGCGAAGGTTTGGCGGCGGACAAAACGGTGTGGCAAGACGTGTCCGGCGGGCTGGACAACATCGTCGTCGGCAAGTTCGTCATGCCCAGCCGGGCCTACATCGGGCGCTTCAACTTCAAGGGCAACGATCAGCAAAAGCTGGTGGGCAGCCTCTCGGGGGGTGAGCGCGGGCGCTTGCACTTGGCCAAGACGCTGGCCCAAGGCGGCAACGTGCTGATGCTGGATGAACCGTCGAACGACTTGGACGTGGAAACCCTGCGTGCGCTGGAAGATGCGCTGCTGGAGTTTGCCGGCTCGGCCATGATCATTTCGCACGATCGCTGGTTCTTGGATCGCATCTGCACCCACATCCTGGCCTGCGAAGGCGATTCGCAGTGGTTCTTCTACGACGGCAACTATCAGGAATACGAAGCCGACAAGAAGAAACGCCTGGGTGAAGAAGGCGCCAAGCCGCATCGCTTGCGCTTCAAGGCTTTGAAGTAATTCAAACCCACATTAAAAAACCGCCCGAGGGCGGTTTTTTTGTGATCGCGGTTTTCGCTCAATCCCCCAACGGGTTCTGCCACCGCAACTTGCGGTAAATCGTGTTGCGGCTGATGCCCAGGCGCTTGGACGCCTCCGAAATGTTGCCGCCCGCCGCTTCCACGGCACGGCGAATGGCGTCGATTTCCATGTCCTGCAAAGAACGTGGCGGCTCGCTGGGGGCTGGGCCGGTGGGGCGGGTCGGGCTGGCGTTGGCACGTTCGCCACCGAGCGGCGGCCAGGTGGGCAAGGCGCTGGCCGGCGCAGGCGCGTAAACGCTGGGCGGCAAAGCGACGGACGGGGCCATGTCCGATAGAGCCGACAGCGTCGGCGCCGGGGCCGGGCTGGCTTGGGCCGATGCAGCGGCCCGCAGCGCGTCTTCGATGAAGTCGTCGGACAGGTGATCGCGTGTGATCACCGATTCGTGCGCCGCCATCACCGCCGCCGTGCGCAGCACATTGAACAACTGGCGCACATTGCCCGGCCAGTGGTAAGACTGGAACAACCGCACCACCTCCGAAGACAAGCTCAGGCGTCGCTCTGGGCATTGGCGTTCGAGGATGCGCTGCACCAAAGCCATCAAATCGGTGCGTTCACGCAGGCTGGGCAGGCGCACGGCCAAGCCGTTGAGCCGGTAATAAAGGTCTTCGCGGAAGGTCTTGGCCTCGATCATCTCGCGCAGGTTGCGGTGGGTGGCACAGATGATGGCCACGTCCACCGACACCGACTTGTTGCTCCCCAGCGGCGTCACCTGGCGTTCTTGCAGCACCCGCAGCAAGTGGGCTTGCAGGGGCAGGGGCATGTCACCGATTTCATCCAAGAACAAGGTGCCACCATTGGCCTGCACAATTTTGCCGACCGACCCCTTGCGCCGCGCCCCCGTGAACGCCCCTTCTTCGTAACCGAACAGCTCGGCTTCGATCAACGTGTCTGGGATCGAGGCGCAGTTGACCGCGATGAACGGCTGGCGTGCGCGCTCCGAATCTTGGTGAATCGCTCGGGCCAGCAACTCTTTGCCCGTGCCGGTTTCTCCCAACACCAACACCGGAATGTCCCGATTCAGGACACGGCGGATTTTGCCCACCACCGTGTCCACTTGCGCGTCGCCGGTTTGCAACTGCTTGAGGCCGCCACCGCTGGGGCGGGGGGCATCGTGGCTGGCGCTGGTGGACGCACCCGCCGTGCTGCCAGGGGTGGACGGGGTGCGGATCGTGGCCTCTTCAATCGGCTGGGACGAGGTGCGCGAGGGGGCTTCCCCCATGTCGCTGCCTTGGCTCCACACCGACCAGTTGAAACGCGCATGGACATGGAATTGGCGCCCGTCCGGCGTTTGGGCGGGCGTGGGCACCGCCAGCGGCGAGCGGAAACGATCGGCCAAGGCGCCTACCGTCAAACCCAGCAGCGAGTTGACCGAGTGCATGCGCAGCGCCGCACCGCTCAGGCCGAGCTGTTCCAGGGCGCCCCGGTTGGCGCCGACGATCTTGCCGTCCGGTGCCACCGCCAGAATGCCCTCCATCAGCGTGCCGATGAACTCGACGCGGCTGTGGAAATGCAGCCGCATGACGTTGCGGTAATCGTCCGTGAGCCAGTGGTTTTCGATCATGCGGGCGCTCATCTTCACCAGCGCCATGGTGTGCTGGTGGTAGCTGCGCTGGTCGCCTGAAACATCGAGCACCCCCAGGATGTTGCCGCGTGGATCGAGGATGGGCGCCGCCGAGCAGGTGAGAAAGTGATTGGCGTGCATGTAATGCTCGTCGGCGTGGACGAGCGTGGGCACTTCATCGACCAGGGCGGTGCCCACGGCGTTCGTGCCCTTGGCCGCCTCCGACC
This sequence comes from Vitreoscilla filiformis, assembly GCF_002222655.1. Lineage (GTDB taxonomy): Bacteria > Pseudomonadota > Gammaproteobacteria > Burkholderiales > Burkholderiaceae_C > Ideonella > Ideonella filiformis. The sequence goes on from NZ_CP022423.1 coordinate 2,191,555, forward strand.
AGTTGGCACCCGGGGACAGGGCCACTTTGGCGGCGCGGCTCAAAAAATCATCGTCGCCGATGGAGTGCAAGATGGTGCCGGTGGCGTCGGTGAGCACCACCATGCTGTCGGTGTTGACGATTTGCTCGTAGAGCATTTCCATCACCGGCGCCGCGTGGGTGTAGAGGCGCAGGTTGCGATCCCGAGCGACGGTCAAATCCGTGCGTCCGAGCGGCGAATAGTCGGGCCGTTCGATGCGGGACAACCCCAGCGCCAAACAGCGCTCATGCGAGTGCTCAATGGCGGTGGCGTGGGTGGGGCCTGTCCCGGCAGGCCAGCCGTGGGGGCGGACGCTCGGGTCAGCCAGGCGCCGATTTCTCGATCCATGGGTGGAAGGCGGGAAGAAAGCGGACATGGACGCGTCTCCTAAGTTGCGCCAACGCCATGCGTGGGCGGTTGGCTGCGTGGGTCAGTCTGGGCTGGCTGCTCTGAAATCGAACAGGGCGGCACGGTACGGCTGTCACACCGAGGGGTCAATCGTGGTTTTCCGCGCCAATCCGCAGCACTCTACCTGGGGCACACCCTGGGTCATGGTGGAACAACCAGGGGGGTGAAGGGGCTTGGCACGTGGTGGCACACCGATTGCAGTTTTGATGCCTGACAGCGCTGCCGCTGACACAGCTTCTTGAACCCCCACTCAGATGCAACGGAGACAACCGATGAGCCGCTCTTCTTCCTTCTTCCCCCGTCACGCTGCCCATTGGCTGGCTGCCTTGGGTTTGGCCCTGTCGGCGGGTGCCGCGCTGGCCCACGGTGACGTGACCCCGCAGGCGGTCGATACCACCGAACTGCCGCAGCTCGGCGCTGAATGGCGTGCGGAAAACCCGTACCGTGGCAACGAGATTGCTGTTCGCATCGGCACATCGGCTTACACCCAGAACTGCGCCCGCTGCCACGGCCTGGAAGCGATTTCCGGCGGGATTGCCCCCGATCTGCGCAAGCTCGACAATGAATGCGCCACCCAGACCAATGCGCGCAAGAAGGCCCAATGCGTCGCCGAAGTGGACGAGTACATGACGACCACCGTGCGTCGTGGCCGTACCCGCAACGGTGCCGTGTACATGCCGCCGTTTGAGGGCGTGTTGTCGCAAGAAGCGATCTGGGCGATCAAGAGCTACCTGGAAACCCGCCGCGAGAAGCCGTTGTGATGCACACCCCCACTTCCTTGATTCGCCGCCATTGGCTGGCCCGCTCGGCGGCTTTGGCCCTCGGTGCCGCTGGTGGCTGGGCCAGCGCCCAACCGGTTGCCGCCGCCGCCACACCCACGTTGGACAAGCTGCGCGAGCGTGGCCGTCTGGTGGTGGGGCTGTACAACGAATTGCCGCCGTTCCACGTCAAAGGCCAAGGCATTGAGGTGGAGTTGGCGCAGGCGCTGGCCAAGGCGCTGGGCTTGCAAGCGTCGCTGTTGCCGTTCAATGCCGACGAGAACATGAACGACGATTTGCGCAACATGGTCTGGCGGGGGCACTACCTGGGCCACGGCCCCGCCGATGTGCTGCTGCACGTTCCCGTGGATGCGCCGCTGATGGCCAGCAACCCGAAGGTGAAGATTTTTGCGCCTTACTACCGGGAGCGCGTGGTGATCGCCCGGGACGTGGCCAAGGTGCCGACGATGCCGGATTTGTCGGTCTTCAAGGGCCAAAAGATGGCCGTGCCGGGCCAGAGTTTGGCGGGCTGGTTGCTCATCGGTGCCGAGGGCGGGGCCTACCGCGAACAGTTGCTCACCAAGTGGGCCGATGGCACTGAGGCAGCGCGGGCGTTGCAGCGGGGCGAGGTGGTCGCGGCGGCGGGGCATGCGTCGGAGTTGGAGTCGGTGCTGGCGGGCGATGCCCGTTTTGCCATCGAACCCCTGCCGCTGCCGAGGATGCGCGATGGCTGGGCGGTCGGTTGCGCCGTCAAGGCCGAAGCCACCGATTTGGCGCAAGCGTTGCAAGCCGCCATGAACCAATTGGCCAGCGACGGTTCGCTCGCCTCGATGTTTGGCCGGGCCAAGCTCAGTTGGCGCCAGCCTTGAGGGGGTCTCCCACCCGCTGCACGTCGTAGCGCACCAGGGTGGCATTCAGGGCGCGGAGTTGTTCCGCGCTCAGTTCTTGGCCCCTCAGTTCGGGGGGCATGTCGAGCGTCAGGGCCCAGCATTCGGCCCCAGCGGCGCAGATCGCCGCCGCTAAGTTGAGCGGAAACACCCCGTAGTAGCTGACGTTCGGGTCGATGTCCTGCGTGTGCAGATGCGGCAGGCTCTCGACCGCCGTCGGGCTCAACAAGTGACGCACCCACTGCACCGCGCCGGGATGGCGCGTAATGACCAAGTGGCGGCGCTGCGGCGGCTGTGCTGGCAAGTTCAGGGGGGTGGTCACAGGGGTCTCCTCGGTTGAAATGGAATGGGCCGCACTGTGCCTGGGTTTTTTTGCCATGGATGGCACTGCAAGCTTGCTGATTTTTTGCAAGCTTGCAGAAAACCCTGAGTCCAGGGGTCGGCTGGCATCATGCCCTGGCGGTTTTCGATAGGGAAAACCCAGACCAACAAGCGCAGGGATGATGACAACAAACAATCAGGGAGGGCCCCACCATGGTGGGACGCATGTACGGGTGGCGATGGCGCTACCCATCCCGGCGCTGCTGGTGGTTGTGGCGCTGGCGCTGGCAGGCTGCATGGTGCCACCCCACAGCCGCAGCAGCGTGCCCATCACCGACCGTGAGGATCTCCGCAGCGGGGCCGACGAGGCGCGCTGGGTGATGGAGCCAGCTGACAAAGTGGTCGGCAGTGTGAATCGCGTGCGGGTGACCGACTTGCGCACGCTCACCCAAGACGGGCGTTTGCGCGTCATGGTGACGCTGCGCAACGAGCGCGGGCGGCGGGACGTGATCCGCCTGCGTGGGCGCTGGTTGGATGCGTGGGGCGTGTTGGCCGCCCCGCTGGGGGAATGGCACACCTTGGCGCTGGAAGGCGGGCAGGAGCAAGTGCTCATGCTGCCCGCGCCGGTGGGCCAAGCCGCTGACTTTCGCATCGAGCTGAGTTCGGCGGACTGAGCGTCCGCCCACGAGTTCGCTTTCGTTCGCTTTCATCTGGGTTTGCAGACGCTGGCAAGCACGCCATCGGGCCGTGCGGGGGCGTGCTGCGCGCTTCATTTTCAACACAAGGACTTCAGGGCATGAAACTCTCACACATCGCAGGGGCCTGCGCATTGGTCGGGCTGTGCTGGACGCTGCCAGCCGCTGCCGAAACTCTGTCCATCAGCGGCACGGGCCGGGTGCCCATTGGGGAGAACGTCGCCCACACCCGCCAAGCCGCCCTGCAAGCCGCCAAACGTGCGGCGTTGGTGGCGGCGGTCAACAAACTCAATGGCCCCAAGGCGGCGCAAGATCCCAAGGTTCAGGAAGCCATCGACACGATGTTGGAGCAAGTCGGCGATGACCTGATCGCCGAGCAAAACGCCAGCACCGATGCAAACCGCCAGTTTGTGCTGCGCGTGACGCTGGCGTTCGATGCCCTCAAGCTGCGTCAGATGTTGCAAGACGCCGGCATCGCCAGCACCACGGCCCGCCAGTTCCCCATTTTGGTGGTGATGGATGAGTTCTTCACCACAGCAACGGACAAAACCAAACCCCTGCGCGAACTGGTGGAGTTCCGTTCCGATCGGGCCAGCAGCTTCAGCCAAGCCGACCGGGCTTCTTTCGACAGCGCCAACGCTTCCAGCAGCTCCTCGGCGATGGCTGGGCGCGAACACCGTGCGGCAGCGGTGGCGGCGGACAACGGCCAAGTCGCCGTCGCCGCACGCAGCCAGCAATCGGCCCAGTATGCGGCGCAATCCCAGCGCAGCGCGAGTGAGCGCGTGTCGGCCAGCCGGGACAACTCGGTGGCGGCCAGCAGCCAAGAATCGGTGGCGTTCCGCAAGCTGGTGGAGTATCAGCCGCAGAACGTCGGGCCGGACGCCGTCAATTACACCTACTCGGCCCTGCTGCGCGAGGGCAATCAGTTTGACCTGAATTTGTTGGACAACGACCTGTTTCGCAGCCGCTATCTCAAAAACGCCAAACCCCTGACGCTGGCGGCCTTGCAGCAAGGCACCGAGCTGGGCCGCTACGTCCAAGCGGCGCGTGAGTTCAAGGCGGATTACTTCATGGCCGGCAACGCCATCATCATCCAAGGCCCCGTCGATCCTTCGACCGGGCAGGTGACGTGCGACGGGCTGGTGTCCCTCAAGGCGTACTCGACCGAGGATGGCCACGTCCTGGCGGCGGATGCACGCACCGAAAGCGCTGCGGGCAACAGTGCCGATCAATGCCGGGTGAACGTGTCCAACAAGCTGGCGCGTTTTGTGGGCAGCACGCTGGGCAGCTCGATTCATGGGTTCTGGCGTCAGCGGCAGACCTATGGGCGCGAGTACACCATCCGTTTGGTCAGCTTGAAGGGCCAGCTCTCGGAAGACAACCGCGACGATTTTGCCGACGCGCTGGAAACCCTCCAAGGCGTGCAAAACAAGATCCAGGTGCGGCGCTCGGATCGGCAGGGCTACGAGGTGATGCTCACCTACAAGGGCGACGCCGACTTGGCGCGTGAAATCCGCCGTGCCGTGCGCGACAAGCGCGGGTTCTCGAACATGGGACGCAAGATGGATGGCACGACGATGCTGTTCTGTCTGGAGTCCGATTGCCCGAACCCTTGACGCGCAGCGGAGATCGATCATGCACAAGACGATCCGAGCCGCTGCGGCGGCGGTGCTGGCGCTGGGCGCCGTGGGTGGGGCGGGGGCGGCGTCGCTCGGGGTGTATCCGATTCAGCAGTTGATCGGCTACCAAGGCGAGGGCACGCAGCGCCAGATGATGGAGCCGGCCTTCGTGGCGGCGATTCAGCAAAAGGGCGCGCCGTTTTTCGTTGAGGCGTTCGTCAGCCAATTCCGGCAGCGTTTCGGGGCGACGGCGGCTGCGGCGATCGACAGCCACAACCGCCTGCGCACCTTCGCCGCCTCGCTGCAACTGACGCGGGCCTCTCACTACCAGGTGCAGGGGCTGGATGGCACGGTGACGCACTTTCTGCCCGTCACCCTGAGTTTGAACATCACCAACCCGCTGAGTGGGGAAGTGGTGTACTCGGTCAGCCGCACGCGCTACGAAATGCTCAAGCTCACCGCCACCGCGCCTGCCGAGCAGGTGCGCGCCCAGCAGGTGGCGCTGTACCAGCGCAATGTGCTGCAACTCATTGAGGCGGTGGTGGCCGAAGCGGCGGAGAAGTTCAAGCCCACGGAAATCCGCGCTGGCGTGCAGAAGGTGTGGCACGAGGCGCTGATTTTGGATCGCGGGTTGGACGTGGGCATCGGCCCCGGCGATGACTTGCAAGACGCCAACGGCCAGCTCATCAAGGTGGTGCATGCGGGCAACGGTTATGCCGTGGCGGTGCCGGTGCTGGTGACGCAGCTGGACACCAAAGCGTCGTTCGCCAAGTACACCACGATGGGGGTGGGCGACATCCGCAAACCCAAGGTGCTGGTGTTGCCGGATGCGGCGCGGCGCGGCCCGTCCGGGGCGGACGATGTGGTGGTCGAGCTGTTCGGGCAGTTGCTGGGGCGGGACACGGCGTTCACCCTCACCCCCGTGAACCGCAACCATCAGCAGGTGTTGAACGCGCTGGATCGGGAGACCCAGCTCGGGCAGGTGGCGGCCAAGCAGAACCGCGCTTTGCCGGAGTACTTCATCCGGCTGCGCTCGATGCCGTTCAAGTTCTACGAGGTGCCGACGAACTCGCCGACGGTCAAGCATCGTTTGTATGAAGCGATGGCCTTCGGGGAGTTGCTGGACAACGCCGGGGCGGTGGTCTACGCGACGACGGCGCGGGCGCACATCGATGACGAGATCGTCAACGGAGCGGGGTTCGACGTGCAGGCCCGCTACGAGGTGATGCTCAAGAACGTGGTCACGGAGTTGGCGCAGCAGTTTGGGCGCGGGGTGCGGTTCCGCCAGGTGTCCGCCCCGGTGGCGCAGGTGCTGGACGGGCAGCGCGTGGTGGTGACGGACGCCAGTGACGCCCTGAGCGACGGGGCCACGGTGCGGGTGTTCCGCAGTGTGCCGGGGGTTGGATCGGGCGAGCCGGTGCGGGTGCCGATTTGGGAGGCGCAGGTGCTGGGCCGCACGGGCCATGCGGTGGAGCTGGCGCTGGTGTTGCCGCTGACGTCGGCGATGCAAAAAGACGGCGTGTTGCCCGAAGTGGGCGATGTGGTGCTGGTGCAGGAGGCCGGGCGGCCGACTGAGCAAAGCGTGCGTTTTGAGCCCTGCGCCGCCGATGACGACCAGATTGGCAGTTTCAAGATACCGGATTTTGGCCGGTTCGCGTATTTCCAATTTGGCGAACAGGCGGTGTTGCCGTTTTACAGCCGCTGGCAGGAAATCAAAGCGAGCATCGAGGATTTAACGCGCACGGCAGGGTTTCGGGACACGCTGAAGGTGCAAGAGCCCAAGAAGGTGGGTTATTGCATCCAGCCGGGCACCAAAATCGAAGTGCAAAAACAAACGTGTGAAGGGGGGCTGTGCAATTTCAAAGTCAGCGCCACGTTGGCTTTTGGCGTGAAAGGGCCGGGGGATGTGAAACCGCGCTATTTTGCCAAAAAAATCGAACCGGTCATGTCCAATGTGCCGGAAGTGGGGTTTGAGACGGTGATTGCCAGCCATTTGATGGAATCGGCGCCGGCGTTGTTGAAAGACAGCGCCCGGCAATTACAGTCCCAAAAATGGGGCCAGTGACATCGCGGATGACGATGTGCTTTTTTAAACAGAAAGGGAAATTGTGATGATCAAGAAATCGGTTCAAGGTGTGTCGGCGTGGATGGTGGCCGGTATGCTGGGGGTGGCATCGGTTGGGCCGGTGCAGGCGGCGGGGTTTGGGTTGCCGTCTTTGCCGTCATTGGGGGGTGGCGCGGCACAGGCGGGCTCGGATGTGGGGTCGCAAGTGGGGGCGTTTTTGAAATCGGTGCAGATTTCGAATGAACTGGTGACGCGCAGTGCGGTGCTGTTGTTGCAGGCAGTTTCCTCGAAAGAGCGGGGCGCAGAATTGCAAAAGCAGTTGGATACCCTGGGCAAAATCAGCGATCCGAAGGAAAAGGACGCTGAAAGTGCCAAACTGGTGGCGAGTGTGAACGCTGAATTGGCGACTCAGCAGCAGAGCGCGCAAACTCAGGAGGGTTTGAAGCAGGCGTCGTCGGCGCAGAAAGTGGCGATGGGCAAGGGGTTGTTCAATCTGGCGCTGGGGATGCTGAAACTCAAGGATGCGAAGGACAGCGGCCAGGGGATTGTGGCCGGGGTGGGGCGTGCGCCGCTGGATGCACCGAAGGTGGTGCCGGTGAAGGATGCGTTGCCGGTGTTATCGAGTTTGATGGACAACGGCAAAGCGATTTTGGACAGCGGCATGGCGCTGGCCAAGACGGCGGGGATTCAGCCCAAGTTGCCGACGAGTTCGGGAACGGCGCCGGTGGATGCGGAGATGTAATTCAAGCGTGTGAATGCGGAGGGCAGGCGAGAGTTTGTCTTCTTTTTCAATGATGGGATGGAGTGAAAATCATGGCCAATTTTGAAGTCAGCCGTCGGATTCAATCGGATCGGGCGATGGATTCGCACGCGGTGCGGGATTTTATCAAGGAGAAGTTGGGGAATACGTCCAAGTTCACGGTGTCGAGTGAAACGAACACGAACATGGTGTTGGAGGGGCGGGTGAAAGAATCGGTGTTCACGCCGATGACGAAGTTTGAGGCGAATGTGGAGGTTCGCGTTGAAAATGACAAGGCGCGAATTTCGATTCGTGGAAAGAGCAGCCCGAACTGGGTGTTCTGGGTGTTTTTTCTGGTGGGGTTGTTTACGGGGATTTTTTTGCTGATTGCTCTGGTGCTGTTTTTTGTGCAGCGGAACAAGCCGAAGGAAACGTTTGAGGGGATTTTGGGGGCGTTGGAAACGGAGTTTGGGAAGTTTTAGGGTGTGAATTTTCCAAGAAAAAAAGGGCGGAACCTGCGTTCCGCCCTTTTTTTGTGGATGCTGAGAAACTCAGGGTTTGCAAGCGCCCGGGGTGACGGAGGCGATGTCTCCCATGCCATCGGGTGGGGTGAGTTTCAGGCAGATGGGGGTGCCTTTTTTCTCGGATTCGGTGATGAATTTTTCACCGGGGATGGGGGAGCCGCCGCCGGCGTTGTAGACGTAATATTGTTTACCGTCTTTGGTTTTGAAGGTGTAGCCGTCTCCGGACTCGGAGAATTGGCCAATTTTTTTGACGGTGGCGGTGATTTGGGTGGGAGCCGCTGCGTTGGCACAGGTGGCGGCCAAAATAAGGGATGCGCAGGCTAGAATTTTCATAAAATTCTCCTAGGTGGAGGTTGTGGCGTTGAAATTGACGCCACTATGATGATAATCGAAAGGGGTTTATTTGCCAACGCGAATTTTAAAAGGTTTAAATTCGCGGGTGGTGAGGGTTTTGGTTTTGAGCAGATCGACCCGTTTGCCGTTGATGATGGCGGTGGCTTTGGCGACGGTGATGATGAGATCGTCGGCGCAGGTTTCTTCGCTTTCTAGGAAGGCGTCTGCGTAGCGGTTGGCGGAGAATTGGCCGAACTGTTGGACTTCGAGGGTGCCGGAGGCGAGTTTTTTGCCGGCTTTATCGAGGAGGTTGACGGCAACTTGGAGGTTTTTGGTGTCTTCGGTGCCGCTGTCGAAGGTGAAGACGGCGGAACACTGTCCTTGGCCGGCCCAAACGGTGTTGGAGTGCCAGAATTCGATGGCGTGCGCGGGCAGGGCCAAGCTGGCGGCGAGGATGGCGAGGGAGGCCGGTGCGTATTTCATGAAAGTTTCCCTTTGAATGCGAGGTTGATTGCGTCAGTTCAGTGAGCGCAAATAATCCCTTCAAAGCCAGGGAAACCCGTCAGAAACCCAGATTGCAGGCGACGAGTCAGCGAAAGAGTCTTAATCCCTTCAAAGCCAGGGAAGCCAGTCAGACTGTACGGCCTTGACGGCTGGGTTCCTCAAGGGTCTTAATCCCTTCAAAGCCAGGGAAGCCAGTCAGACGACAAAGCTGCCCGCGTCGGGACGGCTGCGGTGTCTTAATCCCTTCAAAGCCAGGGAAGCCAGTCAGACATCATTGGGGTATATATCGGTGCTTCCTGTAAGGTCTTAATCCCTTCAAAGCCAGGGAAGCCAGTCAGACTGCTTGATGCACGCACTCAAGCACTTATTGAGTCTTAATCCCTTCAAAGCCAGGGAAGCCAGTCAGACGACAATGGAGCAGCTCACGAATGCGCTGAATAGGTCTTAATCCCTTCAAAGCCAGGGAAGCCAGTCAGACAAACAGGAAATGAGCTAAGATCATGATGAACGTCTTAATCCCTTCAAAGCCAGGGAAGCCAGTCAGACATGCACGGGTATTTGGTGATGCACGGGTATTTGTCTTAATCCCTTCAAAGCCAGGGAAGCCAGTCAGACACCTATACTCGGATGATACAGGTGGGGGAATTGTCTTAATCCCTTCAAAGCCAGGGAAGCCAGTCAGACACGAGGACATGGTGATCGATTCGGCTGTGCTGTCTTAATCCCTTCAAAGCCAGGGAAGCCAGTCAGACAGCCGCGCATCGTAACAATTGAGTCTAGTCCGTCTTAATCCCTTCAAAGCCAGGGAAGCCAGTCAGACCGCAAGGGGGCGCCTGAGCATGTGGTGACATTTGTCTTAATCCCTTCAAAGCCAGGGAAGCCAGTCAGACCCCACCAAGGGGCTGAACACCTCGTTGGATTCGTCTTAATCCCTTCAAAGCCAGGGAAGCCAGTCAGACAGCTTCCAGCCGTTGACGTGATGGTGGGCAAGTCTTAATCCCTTCAAAGCCAGGGAAGCCAGTCAGACGCCAAAGCGCCGCCGAACGAGTTGCCCACCAAGTCTTAATCCCTTCAAAGCCAGGGAAGCCAGTCAGACAACGCCGCTACTGCACCTCAGTATGTTACTAGTCTTAATCCCTTCAAAGCCAGGGAAGCCAGTCAGACCCCCAAGGAAGTGATGGCCAAAATGCTGGCATGTCTTAATCCCTTCAAAGCCAGGGAAGCCAGTCAGACCTGGCGACGACTGACACCACCATGACCAAGTTGTCTTAATCCCTTCAAAGCCAGGGAAGCCAGTCAGACTGATTGTCACCCACGAAGATGACGAGGAGTGATGTCTTAATCCCTTCAAAGCCAGGGAAGCCAGTCAGACTCTGGGAGGCCGCTGAGGATGAGGCGCTTCGGTCTTAATCCCTTCAAAGCCAGGGAAGCCAGTCAGACGGCGGCGCGTGGGTCGATGAATGGGTCGTCCAGGTCTTAATCCCTTCAAAGCCAGGGAAGCCAGTCAGACCAATGGCGGCTCCACTGGAGCCAAGCGGTTTTGTCTTAATCCCTTCAAAGCCAGGGAAGCCAGTCAGACTCTTCGTTCGAAAAAATCCTTGTGTGACAAGCACTTGCAAGGGGGCTTGACAAAAAAATTTCCGAACGACGAGCTGACTGGAAAAGCATTTCTCATGCCAATGTCTGACTGGCGGCGGCCAGTGTACTACAACCACCTCACGGTTCAAGCTGAATTCGGCTCGCCGGCAGCACCAAACTGTATCGGTTCCTCACCGAACGCCGACCCCCGTCATCAATCAACTGCCGCCCCGCCGGCCCCAACTCCTCCCCCAGTACCCGCCTCAATCGACTCAACTTCGACGACCACTGCGACCCATCCATCCCACTCCTCACCGCCCGCTCCGCTCGCTCCAAATCCCGCAACGGCCCCCCACAATCCCGCAACGCCCCTAAATACGCTTGCGCCAAGTCTAAATCACCCGCCTCCTTCGGCGGCGCCGGCAACGGCGCCAAACCCGCCACCTGCCGACGCGCCAATAATAATAAAACCGCCATCGGCTCCGGCGCTAAATAACAACTCTGCCCCCCCAACGTCACCAACCGATTCCGAATCGATAATACCAACTCATGCGGCTGCAACGCAAACTGCGCCGCCTCCACCGCCGCACTGAAACTGCTCTTGCCTTCCAGCAACATCTGCGGCAAATCATTGCGCAACCGCACAAACGGAATCTCCGCCAGCATCACCTTCGCTTCGGATGCATCCGCCGGTTTCGTCCCTTCCAAATCTTTCACCTGAATCACCCTCGGCTTGGGCGAAGGATAAAAAAATTCGGCATTATGTTCAAATTGTGCCGTCACCAACACATGGCTCAACCGATCCTGTGGCCGACCATACAAGGATAAAGCATACCCCAGAAAATACCCCATCGTTTTACGCCCCCCCGCAATGGAAGCATGCAACGCACACGCCGGATCGAGGCTGAATTGGCGCACCTTTTCAATGATGAAATCAGCGGCGTGTTCGTTGTCTTGCTCGGTGCGCAAATCCGCCAAAAATTGGCCCGACGTGTTTTGAATCACATGCACATGGCTCGGCCCAAACGCCATGGCAGGTAATTGCCAATCCCGCAGCAAACGCGCCAACCAACCCGGCTCGTCCGACAACAACGCCAACCGCACCCGCTCGGCCCCTTCCGTCGTCGTCAACACATGCAATTCGGTGGGCATGAACGCCGGGCGGCGTTGCACCGCCAGCGCGAACAGCGTTTCCGTCACCACTTGCGGCGAAAGCCCCGTCACCAGCACCAGCACGCGCCGGGGGTACTCCTGAGGCGCCCAGCCGGGGGACGGCGGCGCAGCCACCGGGGCCGGTGGGTTGTCGTTCGGGGCGAGAGGCAGAGGGGTTGTTTTCATGGGCGGGATGATGCCCGCAAGCCCCTGAGTTGGCAGCTTTTGCAAGCTTGCAAGCCTGCCAGCCGCTGGGCTGAACGCAACCTTGCCATGCCACCACCCCCGAACCCCCTCCGCCGATGATTCATCCCATCGATGTTTGACGCTGGATTGAGGAGTTCACCATGAGCCGTTCTGTCACCGCCACCACTGCCGCCCGCACCGCCTACGAGGGCAGCGTCATCACCCGCGCCATGGAGCGTGCCGGCAACAACCCGCATCTGAAGGGCCACATCCAGGAGGTCATGGTCAAAGACCTGCGCAACCTGGGCAACGTCTTCAACGGACGCACCACGGAGCTGACGCGCAGCACCACCGCCCGGGCCGTCGATCTGGTGACGAAGGAGGGCGGCAAGGTCGTCGAGCGCCTCCAGGTGAAGGATGTGGTGTCTTCAAGCGGGGTGAACAAGATCGTCAAACAAGTGGCCGAAGGCAAGTACCGCACGGTCAAGCTGGTCGGCAGCCCGGAGACCGCCGAGCGGGTCAACGCGGCGCTGGCCAAGGCGGGGCAGACCAAGCGCATGGTCAGCAGCGGGGTTTCCACGGACACGACGACGCGCCTGGCCCAACAAGCCGGCGCGACGGGCTCGGGCTCACTCGGGTCGGCCATCGGCAACGCGGCCAAGAGCGGCGGCGCCGCTGGGGCGATGGTGGGCGCGGGGATCGAGGCCGTGCGCAGCGTGACCGACTGGGCCGATGGGCGCTGCGACGGCGTCGAGGCGCTGGGCTCGGTGGCCAAGGCTGGCGCCAAGGGCTACGTCACCGGGGCGGCGAGCAGCGCAGCGGCCACGGCTGGCGGGGCGATGGTGGCCAGCGGATTGGCGACGGTCGGCGCCGGGGCGGGGCTGACGGCTGTGGCCACAGTGGCCGCGCCGGTGATGGCTGCGGTGGCGGTGGGCTACGTGGTGTCGGAGGTGTTCGACGCGCTGTTCGATTGGTGAGCGGTTCTCAGCGGGCCTCAGAAGGGCCTGCGTGAAATGGATGGCAACGAAATTCAACCAGGAGGGTGAGACATGAGTGAGCGCAATGTGACGTCGGTGGTGGGTTCGGTGGTGCCGGTGCTGCCCGTGGCGAAGGGCGTGGCGGACGTGCTGACCGGGCGGCGAGACAGCACGGAGGTGGTGGTGAACACGGTGGTGTCCACGGGCGCGCCGGTGGTGCTGGGGGCGGCGCTCGGGCCGGTGGGGGTGTTGGCGGGGTTGTTCGTGTCGTTGTTTTGGTGAAGGAGGGTGAGATGGGCGCGATGGGTGTGAACAACGGTCAGGAGGGCGGGGGCATGGCGGAATCGAACGAGGTGCTGGGGGTGCATGTGTGCATTGCCACGGAGCAGGTGTTGGCCAATGCGTTGCCGTTGCGTTTGTTGCCGTGGCAGCGGGTGATCGTGGTGGCGAGTGATCACCTGCGGGGCAAGCAGCGCGGCAAACTGATGCAGTTTTTGCGCTGGGCGGAGGAGGAGGTGTTGCGCCGTGGGGGTGTGCCGCAGGTGGGCATCCGGGTGGTGGAGCTGCGGGACGAGGGGATGCACTGGGGGGATTTGCTGGGGTTTGCGCGGCGTTTGGCAGCGGAGTTGATGTTGGAGCTGGCGCCGGGGCAGCGTCTGGATGTGAACGTGACGGGGGGCACCAAGCTGATGACGGAGGCGTTTGCCACGGCGTTTGCGGGCCAAGCGCGCTTGGTGTACTGCAACACGCAGGGGCAGGCGCTGGAGGTTCTGGATGCGTGCGGGGAGGTGCCGCCGCTGCCGTTGCCGCCGGACTTGCTGAGTTTGCCGGAGTACCTGCGGGCGCAGGGGCATGAGCTGCTGGGCTGTCAGGGGGGTGGGGATGCGGTGTGGTGGCGCGGGGTGGCTGCGCGTCGGGCGCTGACGGTGGCGTTGGTGCAGGAGGGGACGCGCCTGCGCATGACGCCGGGCCTGCATAAGCGGCAGCGGTTGCTGAATGGGTTGCACGGTGTGGCGGCGGGGTGTTTGCCGCAACCGGCGCGGGGGCCGCAGCAGCCGGCGCGTGGGTTTGCGCAGGAGGGGGTGTTGGAGGGGGGGCGCCCCGGTCGGCGGTGTGGTGTGAACTGGTGGCGCAGTTGGCGGCGCACGGGGTGGCGCAGGTGGTGGAGTGGGATGAGCGGGGGCGGTTGGTGCTGCGCTGGGCGGATGAAGCGGCGGCGCGGTACATGGCGGGGGCGTATTTGGAGGAATACGCGGCGCTGTGCATGGAGGCGTTGGGGGTGCCGCTGGGGCAATGGGGGGTGAATGTGCGGTTGCGTCCGCAGGGGAGCCAATTGCAGGCAGGGGTGGATTACCAGGAGTTGGATTTGGCGGTGGTGTGGGGCAACCGGATGTGGGTGGTGGAGTGCAAGGCGGGGCAGCAGTTACACCGTTCGAGCGGGACGGGCCAGGAGGTGCTGAATCGTCTGGAGGCGTTGAAGGCGCATGTGGGGGGCTCGTTGGGTGAGGCGTGGTTGTTGGTGCCGTTGACGTTGCATCCGGAGTGGCAGCGTGGGGTGTTGGAGCGTGCGCGCCAGTATGGGGTGAAGGTGGTGCATGGTCGGCAGGGGATGGCGGGGTTGCCGGCGATGTTGGCGGGTGCGTTGGGGTTGAAGGTGGTGGAGGGGGGGTTGGGTGTGGGGTTGGTGGATTTAAGCCGGGCGTTGGATTTGGCGCCGCGTGGGTGAGGGTGACGGCGTAAATAAAAGCGGGGGCTGAACAAATCAGCCCCCGCTTTTATTTTGCATATTAAATCCCCTTCAGAAACCGGGGAGCTTGAACGTGATGAGGACTTACTCAATCATCATCAGGCGGTCTTAATCCCCTTCAGAAACCGGGGAGCTTGAACAAGTTGTTCTTAAGGGCCATGGGTCCTTGACAGTCTTAATCCCCTTCAGAAACCGGGGAGCTTGAACGGATCAGTGTACAGTGTCAAAGATGTATATTGGTCTTAATCCCCTTCAGAAACCGGGGAGCTTGAACCGAATACGCGCGTGGGCAATTGGGGTGGTCGGGTCTTAATCCCCTTCAGAAACCGGGGAGCTTGAACCGGGGAGGAGTTCCTGCGCCGCCTCACCGAGGGTCTTAATCCCCTTCAGAAACCGGGGAGCTTGAACGACATCAAGTCGGGGGCCGGCCGCGCCGGCAGTCTTAATCCCCTTCAGAAACCGGGGAGCTTGAACCTGCATGGGAGCTTCTCCTGGTAAGGGAAAGTCTTAATCCCCTTCAGAAACCGGGGAGCTTGAACAGACGGGTTTGAACCTTCCGGGTTGGCGATGTGTCTTAATCCCCTTCAGAAACCGGGGAGCTTGAACCACAATCCTGTCATCTCCGAAGGAAGGGCGCATGTCTTAATCCCCTTCAGAAACCGGGGAGCTTGAACTCTAGCGTGTAACCCCCTTTAAAGTCAAGCACTTACAAGCGTTTTGCGGACAAGACCGACTTTCCTGACAACAACCGGAAAAATTCACCTCGCTTGACCCCCAAAAACACCAAAAAATCCTTATAAATCAACGTGCTGCCAAAAATATGATAACACACTCTCAAACCACCACCGCAACCTTGCCGTCCGTGCATCCATCACCCGCCTCTGTGCATCATGGGCCACATGCACACCGCCTCTTTCCTCGACCTCGCCCTCAGCGAACAAAACCTGTTGCAAGCTTGGGATCACGTCCGCACCAACGCCGGCGCACCCGGTAGCGATGGCGAAACCATCCAAAACTTCAGCCGCCACATTCTCCACCACCTCCAACAACTCAAAACCGAACTCCTCTCCGGGCAATATCGCCCCCAACCCCTGCGATACGTCCCCATTCCCAAAAAGAACGGCGGCACCCGTACCCTCGCCATCCCCACCGTGCGCGACAGAATCCTCCAAACCTCCGTCGCCCACGTCATGAGCCAATTTCTCGACCCCCAATTGGACGCCGCCAGCTACGCCTACCGCCCTGGCCGCAGCGTTTCTCAAGCCATCGCCTGTGTTCTCTCCTGCCGCGATGCGGGCTTGCAATGGGTTCTCGATGCCGATATTGAACAATTTTTCGATCATATCGATCACGAGATTTTAAACACTCAGCTCGAATCGTATTTTCCCAACGATCCCGTTTGCCAAATGGTGGCCGCCTGGATCGCCAACGGCTCTCCCGAACCCCATGCTGGTGTGCCCCAGGGTTCGCCCCTTTCCCCTTTGTTGGCGAATGTGTATCTCCATCCCCTGGATCGCCAGTTGCGCCAAGAACATCAAACCCTCATCCGGTATGCCGACGATTTTGTCGTGCTCTGTGCCGATGAAAACCAAGCACGCCAAGCATGGGCCACCGTTCAACAGATATTGGCCGACTTGAAACTCCGGCTTCAACTGGAAAAAACCCACCTCACCACGTTCGACCAGGGGTTTAACTTTCTCGGTGTGCATTTTCACCGCCACACCGCCCAACCCCTCCACCCCCACGCCGCCCCTTGGGTGCTGCCGTCCGATACGCCCCCCGATGACCCCGCCAGCGGCCCGCCCGATGTGCCGCGCTGGTTGGAGTCCATCGACCCCGCTTTGTCTTGTGACGACACCCCCGCCAGCGACGAGCCCCCCGCCACCCCGCCCGCCGCCCTGGAACCTCGGGCGCCGCTGCTGCAATCGTTGTACGTCACCGAGCCGGGGTGCTGGCTGACTCAGGAGCATGACCGGGTGGTCGTCAGCCACCAGCACACCGTGCGGGCCAGCGTGCCGTTGGGGCAGGTGGATCAGGTGGCGATTCTGAGCAACGCCATGGTGTCCACCGCGTTGCTGCGGCGTTGTGCGCAGCGGCGGGTGAGTGTCGTCATGGGCGGATGGGGAACGGAGTTGCTGACGCTGGACCGGGGCGCGTTGGCCGATCACGCGCTGTGGCAAGCGCAATGGGATTTGCAAGCCGAACCAGAACGCGGGCTGATGTTGGCGCGGTGTTTGGTGGCGGGCAAATTGCACAACAGTTGCACGATTTTGCGGCGCTTCAGCCGCCGTGAAGGGCGTGAGGCGGTGGAGCCGCTGGTGCAAAGCATGTTGCAGGACGAGCGCAAGCTTGCAGCGGCGGAACGGTTGGAGGTCATCCGGGGTTTGGAGGGGGCGGCGGCGCGGGCGTATTTTGCGGCGCTGCGGGGTTTGTTGCCACCGGGGGTTGATTTTCCGGGGCGGCAGCGGCACCCGCCGCCCGATCCGGTGAATGCGTGTTTATCGCTGGGATATGGGGTGCTGGCGCACAACCTGCACACGCTCATTCGGTTGGAGGGGTTAAATGCCCATCTGGGGCATTTGCATGTGGCCACGCCGGGGAGTTTGGCGCTGGTGTCTGATCTGATGGAAGAATTCCGGGCGCCGGTGGTGGATGCGGTGGTTTTGACGCTGTGGCGCGAGGGGCGGTTACAGGCGTCTGATTTTGAATGCCGGCTGGGGGACGATGCGGAGGGGTGGCCGTGCCGGATGGTGTCGGCAGCGCGGAAAAGGTTGGTGGATGCGCTGGAGGAGAAACTCGAAAGTCACATGGTGCATCCGAGGCTGGAGAGGTTATTGGATTTACGCCGGATCATGCAAGCGCAGGTTCGGCATTATCGGAGTGTGGTGATGGGGGAGGTGGGGGTGTATCACCCGTTCAAACTACGATAAGGGGGCGATCATGCGGCGATTATGGGTGGTGAGTTATGACGTTGCGGACGATGGCCGTCGGCAGCGGGTGGCGACGTGGTTATTGGGCTGGGGGGATCGGGTGTTGGAGAGTGTTTTTGAGTGTGTCTGGCGGGCGGATCAATTAGAGAAGGTGGTGGGAGACTTATCGGGGCTGATCGATCCGGCGCAAGATCGGGTGTGGTTGGTGCCGATTTGTCGGCGGTGTTTATGGGCGGCGAAGGTGAATGGATTGGGGCGGCGGGTGGGGCCGTGTGCGCACCATGTGGTGTGAGGGGGAGGGGAGATGAAAAGGCGATGGGTGGTGAGTTATGACATTGCGAGTCCGAGCCGACGGCGGCGGGTGGTGCAATGTTTGCTGGATCATGGGGAGAGGGTGCAGGAGAGTGTGTATGAGTTGTTATTGAGGGAAGGGGAGTGGGGGGTATTGTGTGGGGTGTTGAATGGTTTGATTGATCCGGTGGAGGATCAATGGCGTGCGTGGCCGTTGTGTGAAGCGGATCACGCCGACGCGATTCAATTAGGGCTTCCCAGCCCCGAACCCCCGACCCACGCGGTGGTTGTGTAATCCCCTTCAGAAACCGGGGAGCGTGAACGGAAGAGGCACGTCGGTTTGATGAAATTATTGCGTCTTAATCCCCTTCAGAAACCGGGGAGCGTGAACGGTGAGGATATCCACCGCTTCATTCCTTGATCGTCTTAATCCCCTTCAGAAACCGGGGAGTGTGAACGCCGAAATCGAAGCACTTCGTAGTCGGCGACAGTCTTAATCCCCTTCAGAAACCGGGGAGTGTGAACGTTTGAGGCGGCCGATGCGGCCACCGTGGATGTCTTAATCCCCTTCAGAAACCGGGGAGTGTGAACTCGATGCGGCCACCGTGGATCACACCTGGCTGTCTTAATCCCCTTCAGAAACCGGGGAGTGTGAACCACCCAATTCGTGGAGGACCTCGCCAAGCTTGTCTTAATCCCCTTCAGAAACCGGGGAGTGTGAACGAGCCAGTCGACCTGACGGGCTCCGGTCTCGGTCTTAATCCCCTTCAGAAACCGGGGAGTGTGAACTGGGACGAGGAGAAAGACCCCTCGGGGCTGAGTCTTAATCCCCTTCAGAAACCGGGGAGTGTGAACCGATGCTGCAGATGCAGCGCAGTTCGCCAAGTCTTAATCCCCTTCAGAAACCGGGGAGTGTGAACGCTTGGAGAGCCCCCGTGCCAATGAGCTATTGTCTTAATCCCCTTCAGAAACCGGGGAGTGTGAACGGAAGACCAGATCCCGGGAGAAGTCTGGGAAGGTCTTAATCCCCTTCAGAAACCGGGGAGTGTGAACGAAGGCGGACGGATTTCTGCATGCTGAGATTGGTCTTAATCCCCTTCAGAAACCGGGGAGTGTGAACTGCGAGGAACCAGTCAACCTGACAGACTCCGGGTCTTAATCCCCTTCAGAAACCGGGGAGTGTGAACGCGAGAAGCCCTCACACATGCAGAGCTCGACGGTCTTAATCCCCTTCAGAAACCGGGGAGTGTGAACCCGATGTCGAGGCATTGACTGGGGGAACGGGTCTTAATCCCCTTCAGAAACCGGGGAGTGTGAACTGGAGTGTTTCCACCAACCCCCTGCCAAAAAAGTCTTAATCCCCTTCAGAAACCGGGGAGTGTGAACGAAGGAGTTCTCCCTCCAGTTTGGCGACATAGTCTTAATCCCCTTCAGAAACCGGGGAGTGTGAACACTCAGGCCGCTGCGGCAGCTGAGCAGGCTGGTCTTAATCCCCTTCAGAAACCGGGGAGTGTGAACAAGAACTTGCGAAAGTCCTTCAAACTGAGAGTCTTAATCCCCTTCAGAAACCGGGGAGTGTGAACCTCTCCTACTGTCGCCACCAAGGCCTTGACGGTCTTAATCCCCTTCAGAAACCGGGGAGTGTGAACTCTTGAAGAAGGCACAGAAGCCGCTGAGGAAGTCTTAATCCCCTTCAGAAACCGGGGAGTGTGAACCGCACTTGCCTGGATCTTCAGGCAGAAAGCGCGTCTTAATCCCCTTCAGAAACCGGGGAGTGTGAACTCTAGCGTGTAACCCCCTTTAAAGTCAAGGACTTACAAGCGTTTTGCGGACAAGACCGACTTTCCTGACAACAACCGGAAAAATTCACCTCACCCACCCCCCAAAAATGCCAAAAAGTCCTTTGAAATCAAGCTGCTGACAAGAATTTGAGAACCACTCTCAACAACCACCCCGCCAACCATGGCAGCGCAGCCTGCCACACACCTCATGCCAACAGCCTAAACCGCAAGCTTGCAGTCAACCCCGAACCCCTCATCACCATGTCACAGTTAACTCCAGACCTCAGCCCCCTCCTCAGTCGGTAACGACACAATAGGGGGCGAATCCACCAACCCAGACAGGATGACCCCCCGATGACCCTCGACGCCGCCTCCACCTCCCCCCAGCGCCCCAAACGCATCCTGGTGTGCGTCTCCGGCACCTCCCCCGCCATCGTCACCGAAACCCTCTACGCCCTCGTCTCCGACGAGTCTGGGCCCTTCCTCCCCGACGAAATCCACGTCATCACCACCACCGTCGGCCGCCAAAAAATCCGCGACCACCTGCTTCACCCCACCCAAGGCCACTTCCTGCGCATGGTGCAGGAGTTTCCCCACAAATTCCCCACCCCCCCGCGCTTCGATGACAGCACCTTGCACGTCATCGCCAACAAAACCACCGGCATCGATCTGGCGGACATCGTCAGTCTCGACGACAACCGCGCCGCCGCCCAGACCATCTACCGAGTCCTGCGGGAACTCAAAACCCAGCCCGGTGGCGCCCAGATTCACGCCTCCGTGGCCGGTGGCCGCAAGAGCATGAGTTTTTACATGGGCCAAGCCTTTTCACTGCTGGCCGATGAGGGTGATGTGCTGTCGCATGTGCTGGTGAGCGAGCCGTTCGAGAATCCGGGCTACGGGTTTTTCTACCCACCCGCCACGCCCCGCGAGCTGACCGACCGCTTCAGCAAACTCCCGCCCTGCCACACCGCCGACGCCCGTTTGGAACTGGCGCAAATGAGCACGTTCAAGCTCGGCCCCGTGCTGCGCACAGCCCTGCCCGCCGCCGCGCTCGAAGACTTTGACGAAGCCGTCAACCTCGCCCAAGGCCTGATCGCCTCCCTCGACGCCCGACTCGCAGTGCGCACGCAAGGGCACAACCGAAGCGGCGTTCTCCACCTGCTGGGCCACACCATCAAACTACCCCCGGCTCAGTTCTGCCTGCTGCTGTTGCATGCCACCGCCCAGCAACTGCACGCCAGCGGCCAGATCGAGCGCACCGACCTGCTGCACACCGACAGCACCCTGACCTTCGACGACTGGAACGCCATTGGCGAAGCCTGCAACCTGAGTCGTTGGAAGGCCACCCAAGCGCCGCACGCCGAAACCGCGTTCTCCAGAATCATCGGGCTGTGCCAACCCAAGATCGGCGCCGTCGCCCAGCGCTTGCGCATCGAAGCCATCCAAGACCGGCGCCAGCTCACCGCCAACGCCCCGCAGTTTCGGGTGGACATTGCTTCCACCCCGCTGCGGCTGTGCCTAGAGCGCATCGTCAAACGGATGGCCGCATGAACGCCGCCCTGCCCGAATGGCATGGGCCCACCCCGGTGGGCTTGAGCGCCCCGGCCATGCGCTGGTGGCACCTGGAACTGAGCCACCGACTGCTGGACGATTTGCACTTGCCCACCCCCGGCAGTTTGGGGGCGCTGTACCGCAGCGTGTTCGGGCTGGCGTTGCATGAGCGGGCGCCGCACCTGTTCGAACGCTTCGCCGGCGAGCAGAGCGACGCGCCCCGCCCCTGGTGGCTGTGGCCCACCGATTTGGCCGACGATACCTGCGTGCCTGCCGGGGCGGTGTTGAACGTGCGCCTGGGGCTGCACACCAGCGCTTTACCCGAGTTGGCGGCGTGCCTGCAAGCCTTTGAAGATTTTGAGCGCCATGGCTTGGGTGCGCAGCGCAGCCGCTTGCGGTTGGAGGCCGTGCGCTGGCTCACCCCGCAAGGCCCCGTGCCCTTGCACAGCCCGGACGATGCCCAGCATCCACCCACCCCCTGGCAGGCCGATGACGTGTGGCGTTCCGCACGGGCCGAGTTGACCGCCGGGCAGGGCGGGGCGCTGTGGGTGCAGACAGTGACGCCGTTGCGCCTGAAAGTCGCCAGCCGACTGGTGACCGAACCGCCCCCGCTGAGTGTGTTGTTGCTGGGGTGTTTCATGCGGCTGGGTGTGTTGCTGACGCTGTCGCGTGAGCCGGGCGAAGCGGGCCAAGTGCCCCCCGCCTGGTTGAGCGACGCTGAAAAAGCCCCCTGGCTGGGGTGGAGCCGCTGCTTGCTGCCCGATCTGGCTTGGACACAGCGTGCGCAGGTGCATCGTTGGTCATCGCGCCAACAACGGGCCATTCGGATGGATGGCTTAGCGGGGGCTTGGGCGTATCCGAGCGAGGCCTGCGCGGCCCTGCCGTGGTTGCGCCTGGGCGAGCACCTGCAACTCGGAGGGAAGACGACGGTGGGGATGGGGGCGTTCCACATTCACATCGGCGGGCCTGCTTCATCGATTCTCACGTCACAGATTGCTGCATGAAAACCGTTTGCGCTTCATTTGAAATTGTCACGCCGATGTTCATCGGCAGCAGTGACCCCACGAAACCCGAGGGCGTGCGTTCCTCCAGCGTCAAAGGTGCGTTGCGCTTTTGGTGGCGTGCGCTGAATTGGGCGCGGATGACCGGTGCCAGCGACGCCGAGAAACTGAGGAACCTCCACCAAGAGGAAAGCCGGTTGTTTGGGGTGTCCGCTGGAGATGACGCGGGCGGGCAGGGCGTGTTCATGCTTCAGGTGCGGGACACCAGCCAGCGGGCTGTGCAACAGCCCTTCGGCCATGGGTTCGATGCCGGCATCCTTTACTTGCTTGGCATGGGTTTGGGCAGTTTTTCCCAGGGTAATCACTGTACCCGTTCAGCTTTGCCTGCCGTGCCGGGCAAGGGGTTTGAAGTCAAGCTGTTGTTTCGCCCGAAAACTGCGCCGGACGATGTGCGCGCTGTGACAGCGGCCTTGCAGACCTTCGGCCTGCTGGGAGCGCTGGGCAGCCGGGCGCGTCATGGCATGGGCTCTGTGGCGATGACGGCCATGCAAAGCAGCGGGTTGGAGCTGGATTCGTGGCAGGCCCCGGACACGCCAGAGCGCTACCGCGAGCAACTGGGCAAGTTGCTGAAACAGCCCCGAACCGCAGCCGGCCTGCCACCATTGAGCGCTTTTTGCCAGCAGACACGCCTGGATCTGTCCTGTCAGCACCGCGACATGCAGCAACTGCTGGCCTTGCTGGGGCGGGAGCAGCAGGCCTACCGGAGCTACGGCAACAACGGCAAGGTGAATGGCGCGGACTCTGAGCGCAACTTCGTTCCCGATCACGATGACATGCTCACCGTGGCCAACGGTCACTCGGTTGCCAAGGCGCCACAACGGGTGGTGTTTGGCCTGCCGCACAACTACTTCTTTTCCAGCACCAAAGCCAAGGTTGATGTGAATTACCGGCCAGACGATGAGGAAGGCCGCCGCGCCAGCCCGCTGTTGCTGCACGTCCATCGCATCGGCGAGCAATACGTGGCCGTGCATACCTTGCTGGAGTCGCGCTTCTTGCCAGAAGAGCGGCCCACTGTGCAAATCAAGCCAGGGAAAGGGCGCACGGTGAACGTTCCGGTTCAAGTCAATTGGCAGGTGCTGCACACCTACCTCGACCGCTTCAAGAAAAACACTGCATGGAGCCCCCTGTGAGCGATCAATATTTTCATTTCACCATCGGCCCGGTGCAAGGCTTTGTGGCGCAAGCCCGGCGCACGCGGGATTTTTGGGCGGGGTCGTTCCTGCTGTCTTGGCTGGCGGGTGTGGCCATGGCGGAGGTCAACAGGCAAGGTGGAAAAATTCAGTTTCCAGTGCCACCAAAGAACTATCTTGACTGGATTCAAGGACAGCACAAAGGCGAGAAACCACCGCGCCAAGGGGCCATCCCCAATCGGTTCAAATCGACCTGCGCCAAAGTGCCGGCTGAGTTTGATCCGGAGCTTGTCGTGTCAGCCATTCAAGACGCTTGGATCGCTCTGGCGGATCATGTGTGGAAGGGTGACAAACTGGATGGGTTTGCAGCTTCCGGCACACGGGCCATTTGGGATCGGCAACACGCCAATTTCTGGGAAGTTTCCTGGGCCATCACCGACAAAAAAGAAGAAACCAGCCTGCTCGATCAGCGTAAAAACTGGCGCAACCACGGTTTCACCCAGCATGAACCGGGTGTCAAATGCATGGTGATGGACGGATGGCAAGAGCTGTCCGGCCAAGCTCGACCGGGCGATGCAGAAAAAAACTTCTGGCAGGAATTGATCACTAGCGACCTGCCAGGCATCCAAGCCGACCTCGGCCAGGCCAGTAGCAAACAGAAAGAGCGTCCCAAGCAATTGGAACAACTCTGCGCGTTGGCCTACGTCAAGCGCCGGTTCACGCGGCACTTTGCGTCTTTTGAAACCACCTTGCCAAACTCCGAGCTGAAACTCAAGGGGTGGAAACTCAGCCACGGCATGCCATCGGTGTCTTACATGGCGGCGGTGCATTGGCTGAAGGAACTGGTGAAAAGCGGCAGTGATTCGGAAGTGGAAAACTTGCTGGGCCTCGCCCGCGACGTTTCCCGTGACAGAGTCGAATGGGATACCGAAATCCAATGCCTGCGCCAAGCCGCCGATGAGCGCCAATGGCACGCCAATAATCCGAAACGCCAGTTGCTGGCCTTGGACGGACAGTTGTTTTTCCGCCATGTGCAAGAGCAACCCCAAGCGTATGGCTACGATGTGGAAAAAACCAAGCGTTTTGCCAAAGAGCTGGGTAAGTTTTGCAATGGCCACGAATTACCATCGGCCCCGTCTCCCTACTATGCCATTTTGCTGATGGATGGGGATTCGCTCGGCGTTCACATGAGCGACCTGGACAAACAAACAGCCATTTCAGCCGCGCTGAATGCGTTTACCGGGGGTGTTCCTGACATCGTTGAAAAGCACAACGGCTGTTTGATTTACGCGGGCGGTGATGATGTATTGGCCATTTTGCCGCTGGAAAATGCGCTGGGGTGTGCTGCTGCGGTGCGAGTGCATTACCTGAAGAGCTTTGAGGCGCAGGAACCCAAGATTCCATCGACCATTTCCGCTGCCGTGGCTTTTGCGCATGTCAAAACCCCGCTGGGCATGGTGTTGGCGGATTTACACCCGCTGCTGGATGACGTCGCCAAGGATGGGTCTGGCCGTGACAGTGTGGCGGTGCGCGTCTGGAAAACCAGCGGGCAGGTGTTGCAGTGGGCGCAGCCGTGGAAGATCGCCCTGCATGACGGCGAACGCCGTGCCGACGGTGAGTTGGAGGTGGAAACGCTGGCCCGGCTGTTTGCCAAGGATGGCAGCACAGGGTCTGATCTCGACGGACGTTTTTCCAACAAGTTCTTCTTCAAGATTGAGGAGCGTCTGGCCGTGCTGGCCGACCCGCGCCTGCTCAAGGACAAGGACAAGGACAAGGACAAGGACAAGGACAAGGACAAGGACAAGGACAGGCGTGCAGTCCCGGTGCTGAATTACGAGCAACTGCTGGACTTGCTAGCGGTGGACTTCTGGCACAGCGACACCAACCGCCAGCGCGTCAGCCTGGCCCGGGCGCGTGAGCACATTGAACCGCTGCTGACCCAGTGCCAGCCCCGTGAGCGGGTCATGAAAGAGGGCAAGGAGCTGCTGCCGGTAGCCCGGTGGAAGCACCACGAACTGGCCGCAGACGGCGCGCTGTTGGTGCGCTTTCTAGCCACCAAGGGCATGGAGGGAGATGGGCAATGAGTAACCGCAACGGAAAAAACAAGGCCAAGGGCAACAAGGCTAAACAGAGCCAAAGCACTCACAAATTACCCAGCGCCTCAAAATCTTCCAAGGTGCCGACCGAGATGCAACCCAAACCGGCTTTTTCTGGTGATGCTCAAACATGGCAGTTCGAGCCGCTGGACACCTGGTTCTTCCGCGAATCCCGCCCGTTGGAATCGGTCGGGGGGGCGCAATTGACGAGCCAGTTTCCGCCGCCGGTGCGTACCTTGGTCGGGGCCATTCGCACCACGATCGGGGATGCGCTGGGTGTCAACTGGCAGGACTACCAAAGCCAGCCAGACCACCCCTTGCGTGCGCAGATGGGCTCTCCCACCGAGTTGGCGCCGCTGCGGATCGAAGGCCCTTACTTGATGCAAAACGGCCAGCGGCTTTACCCCGCGCCCTTGGTGGTGATGGGGAAGAGCGAAGGCACCGGCATGACCCGCTTGGCCCCGAGCGAAACACCCGTTCGGTGCGACTTGGGGCGGGTGCATCTGCCGAAAGCTGCCGAGCGGGTCAAACCGCTGGACGAATGCTGGTTGACCGCCCAGGGCTTGGTGGCTGTGCTGGAGGGCAAGGTGCCCTCTGAGGATCAGATGTGCAAGGCCAAGTCCATGGTTCACGCAGAGCCCCGCCTGGGCATCGCGCTGGACGGCCACGCCCGCCGCCCGTTGAATGGCTTGCTGTACCAGACCCGGCATCTGCGCTTGAAAGAAGGCGTGTCGGTTGGGTTGACGGTGCGGGGGCTCGATCTCGCCGAGAAGTCCGGCCAATTGGGGCCCAAGGGCGTCGCCCGGCTCGGGGGCGAAGGGCGGTTGGCGGCTTGGTCTCGCCATA
Source organism: Vitreoscilla filiformis (assembly GCF_002222655.1). GTDB lineage: Bacteria > Pseudomonadota > Gammaproteobacteria > Burkholderiales > Burkholderiaceae_C > Ideonella > Ideonella filiformis. The sequence goes on from NZ_CP022423.1 coordinate 2,217,752, forward strand.
CCGAGCAGAAGCTGCCTCAAGTGAGCCTGAAGCAGGATGCCAAACGCCTGATGCTGACCCTGCTCACCCCGGCCCGTTTCAGCCAAGGTTGGTTGCCGGATGGGTTCGAGCAGAAACAGAAGACCTGCAACGGTGAGGACGTGACGGGCTGGTGTGGCAAGTTGGCAGATCGGTCTGTCACCTTGGTGTGCGCCGTCACCGGCAAGCCCTTGCGCCAAGGCGGTTGGGACATGGCCACCCATCAACCGCGTGACCTGTACGGCCTGGTGCCCGCTGGCAGTTGTTACTTCTTCGAGCTGGACAGCGCAGAGGATGCGCAAGCCATCGCCAAAGCCTGCCACGGCGGCCAGCTTGGCCACGACCAGGCCTGGGGTTACGGCCAAGTCGCCGTCGGTGTTTGGTGACGCGCCCGCACTGCGTTTTCTGATTCTTCTTTCATTGACCGGATTCACACCATGATGCAACACGCTTTGCTCGGCTTGACCGCCGAAACCTCCCTGCACGCAGGCACGGGCCGCCGTACCGGTGTCATCGATCTGCCCATCATGCGCGAGGCGCACACCCACTGGCCGTGCGTTTACGGTTCAGCGGTCAAAGGGGCGTTGCGCAGCCAGGCGCAACGCCTGGGGCATGCTTGGCTGACCGAAGTGTTCGGCCCCGATACGAACAACGCCAGTGACCACGCCGGTGCCCTGACTGTGGGCGATGCCCGTTTGCTGCTGCTGCCGGTGCGCAGCTTGAACAGCCATTTCAAGTGGGTGACGTGCCCGGCCTTGCTGCGCCGCGCCAAGGCGGACGCCCTGCGGTTGGGCATCACCGATGCCCAGGACGCGGAAGACATCAAGCGCGTGCTGTCGGACGACACGGCAGTGGCCCCTCACGGCGGCGGGTCGGAGACTCAAGTGTTCCTGGAGGAGTTCAGCTTCAGTGTTCAGCGGCCCAACCTGTCGGCGCTGGTGGCTTGGCTGGCTCGCTTCGGCACGGACGAAGCCGCTTTTGCCGAACAGCTCAAGGCGCAACTGATGATCGTCTCGGACGACATGTTCAACCACCTTGCCAGCTTTGCCACCCCAGTGACGCCGCACATTGCCATCCACAACGACCGCAAAGTGGTGAAGGACGGCGCCCTTTGGTACGAGGAAACCCTCCCGCCGGACACCGTGTTGTATGTGGCACTGGCCGCCAACCGCAGCCGAGCCAAGGATTCAGCGCAAAGCGCGGCCTGGGTGTTGGAGCAGGCCCTGAGCCTGTTCCCCCAAGAGCGGCCTTACGTGCAACTCGGCGGCAATGAAACCGTGGGCATGGGGTGGTGCCGCGTGCGCACCGTGGACAGCAGCATCAAGGGAGCCTGAAACCATGCAAACCCTGCAACAAGAGCGCGCCAAGCATGCGCTGGAAAAAGTGAAAGCTTGGGTGCCTTTGAATGAAGGCGCCAAACTCAAGGCCCGCACCCATGAACTGCCGTTCATGATTCACGCCAACGGGCTGGGCCAAGCGGCTGCCTTCTTCAAGAGCAAAGGCAACAAGGATGGCTATGGTGTGGTCTTTCTGGCGCTGCAAAGCTGGCTGGCGCAGCCCAAGCGCCCATTCGAAGGCCAGACCGATTTGATGGACGCCATCGTCAACGCTGATTTGCGCACCTACCGCGTCGCCCAAGCTGAAGCGATGGCGTACATGGATTGGGTGAAGAAATTCGCCAGTGCTTATCTGAGCGACCAGGCTTAAATCTGAGGGATCACACGATGGCGTCTTATCCGTTTTACCGTGCCAGCGCAGCGCAAGCCCAGGCGCTGGGCCGAGTTCCCAACCTGCCGAATGCCAACATTGGGCTGTGGTTCACCCGCTTTTATGACGGTTTCAAGGCGCCGTCTTGGGAAATTGACACCGAAAGCAAACGCGGCTTCATTGATGCCACGGTGCAACTGGCCGACAAGCAAGGAACGACGGGCAAAGCCTGTTTGGAATTGATGGCCAAACGCCAGAAAAACTTGTGCGAGGCTTTGGGCGGGGTGTGCCGCACCCTGCGCACCAGTGCGCCGCTGCTCACGGGTTCCGGGTTGAGTCATCCGGTGGAAAACGGCTTCACCTTTCACCCGACCTTGGGTGTGCCGTATTTGCCTGCGTCGGGGGTCAAAGGGGTGCTGCGCGCTTGGGTTGAAGTTTGGAGCGATTTGCCTGAGGACGAACGCCAGCGCCGCATTGCCCATTGGTTCGGTGCTGCCAAAGGTACCGAGGGGCTGCCCGAAGATCAACCCGAGCAAGCCGGCGCGTTGATTTTTTTCGATGCCCTGCCGCTGGATTGGATGCGGCTGCGCTGCGATATTCTCACGCCCCATATGGGAAAATGGTATGAGCAGGGCGGAGAAATTGGCAGCAGCAACTTCGCCGAAGTTGCGCCCGGAGATTGGTACAGCCCCGTGCCTTCGCCGTTTTTGGTGGTGGATCGGGGGGCTTCGTTCTTGTTTGGCATTGCACCGCGCTGCACGGGGGATGCCCAACAAGATGTCTTAGCGCGTGAGGCCGCAGGCGAGGCCATGGAAACCCTGCTGCTGGCCCTGGAGTGGGCGGGTTACGGTGCGAAGACGGCGGCGGGGTATGGCGTCATGCAGCGTGATGGGGCGCGTGAGCAGAAGCTGAACGAGGCTTGTGCAGAAGATCGCCGTCAGTTGGCCGAGAAAGAACAGCAGCAGCAACGCGAGATTGCGAAAACCCACATGTCCCCAGCCGATCGGGCCATGGCGGATTTGTTCGATCAGCGTGCAGACAAAAACCAAGATGAACGGACGGTGTTGTTTTCGGCGCTCAAGGCAGGCAAACTGAATGAGCATCGAATCCAGGCAGCCGAACGGCTATGCGCGTTGATGCAACAGCAAAAGCGTTGGCGTGAAAAGTCCGAAAAGAAAAACCCGGATAAGGATTCTCTGTACCAAGACACACTGTTGGTCAAAAAATGGCTCGCACCTTGAACACCAACATTCAATTGGGGGCACCATGAGCAGATCCACTGCCACGCGGTGCAAGCTGCCCATCGGCATCCAGACCTTCCGCGAGATTCGCGAGGACGGCCACTACTACGTGGACAAGACCGGGCAGGTGCTCGACCTGATCGAGTCTGGCAAGCACTACTTCCTGAGCCGCCCCAGGCGTTTCGGCAAGAGCCTGCTGTTGGACACCTTCAAGGCATTGTTCGAGGGTCAGCAAGCCTTGTTCACCGGGTTGGCCGCCGAGACGCGCTGGGACTGGACGCGGCACCATCCGGTGATCCGCATCGACTTTGGCGGCGGTGTGCTGCAAACCCGCTCAGAGCTGGATCGGCGCATCGACGAGATCTTGCTGGATGTGCAGCGCGAACTGGGTATCACCGATCTGCCGGGCTACACCAGCCTCACCGGGCGCTTTGCCGAGCTGATTCGCCAAGCGCACGCCAAGTTCGGCGCCCCCGCCGTGGTGCTGGTGGACGAGTACGACAAACCCATCCTGGACAACATCACCGACCGAGACACCGCCACCGCCATGCGCGAGGGGCTGCGCAATCTCTACTCGGTGCTCAAGGGGGCGGATGCGCACCTAAAGTTCGTTTTCATCACCGGGGTGAGCAAGTTCAGCAAGGTCAGCCTGTTCTCCGGCCTGAACAACCTGACAGACATCACGCTGGATGCACCCTACAGCGCCCTGTGCGGCTACACCGATGAGGATCTGGACACGGTGTTCGCGCCTGAGCTGCCGGGCCTGGATCGGGACGAGATCCGGCGTTGGTACAACGGCTACAACTGGGGCGGCACCAGCGTCTACAACCCGTTTGATGTGCTGCTGCTGTTTCGCTCGCGAGAGTTCCGGCCCTACTGGTTCGAGACAGGCACGCCGACGTTTCTAATCAAGCTGCTGACCGAGCGGCATTGGTTCACGCCCGATCTGGCGCAAACGGTGGCCACCGAGACGCTGCTGTCAGCGTTTGATGTGGACATGATCGAATCCGAAGCGCTGCTGTTTCAAGCCGGATATTTGACGATTGACAGCGTGTGGGTGATTCCGGGGCGGCGCGAGTTCACGCTGAAGTACCCGAACAAGGAAGTGCAGGCCAGCCTGAATGACAGTCTGCTGCGCACCTTGACGGGCGGGGCGCGGTACTCGGAGCGCCAAGTCAGCCGCTTGTATCGGTTGCTGCAAGCGCAAGACGTGTCTGCTTTGCGCGAGCTGTTTCATGCGTTTTTTGCCAGCATTCCGCACGATTGGTATCGCAACAGCCCGATCGCGCAGTACGAGGGTTACTGGGCCAGTGTGTTCTATAGCCACTTTGCGGCGTTGGGGCTGGACATCACGCTGGAAGACACCACCAACCACGGTCGCATCGACATGGCAGTGATGTTTGGCGCGGCGGTGTGGATTTTCGAGTTCAAGGTGGTGGAGCTGGTGCCCGAGGGCCAAGCTTTGGCGCAAATCCAGGCACGGGGCTACGCGGACAAGTACCGCAGCCGCAGCGGCCCGATCCACTTGGTGGGCGTGGAGTTCAGCAAGGCTGGGCGCAACATCGTGGGGTTCGCGTCCGAGACCTTGCCGGGTGGACTGACGGCAAGCTTGCCGTGACGCACAGAAGCTGGGTGCCAACCTGATACTTCCGTCACGCAACAGGCAGCTTCAGGAGGGCAGCGACATGGGATTCTTGTCAACCATTGGCGGTTGGATCGGCTCGGCGGCACGGGTGGTCTCGAAGGTGGTCAGGGGGGTTCACCAGCTTCTGAGCGACGCCCCGGTGACCGATGAATACCGGCAGGTGATCCGGGTGATGGATGCGCCGGTGTCGCAGCCCGCAACATCGGTGCGCCTGGATGTTGACTTCATGAATGCGGCCATGCGGCAGACGCAACAGCGGGCGGATGAGGCGTTGCGCCAGGTCGAGGAACATCGGCAGCAGCAGATCGAGATGCAGCGGCGTTTGGTGCTGCGCAGCCAGGTGATGGAGCTGGCGTTGCAAGCGTCGGCTTTTGATCGGTTCGCCAACAACATCCAGTTGCATGCGGCGAACCTGAACATTCACCTTCAGAACATCCGCAACATTTCGGGGTTGGTGGAAGATGTGAATGCGCTGCGTTTTGGCCTCAAGCGCACGATGGGCGTGGTGAATCATCTGGCCAATATCGTCAACCACGCGGGGATTGGGCGGGTCGAGAAATTGGCGGGCATTGATGTGGAGCGTGAGCAGGGGGCGATTTCGATTCGTGCGGCGCACAGTGCGTTCGAGCACACGCGGGGTTTGCTGGGTGGGGAAATTGGCGCCATGATTGAATTGGCGGAGCAGCACTTGCGGGATGTGCGCAAAGTCCAGATGGATGCCTGTGGTCAGGGTGAGTTTGGCCGCCAGATTCGGGACATGCTGGAAACGCGCATCGTGCCCCAGCTTACCCGCACCCGGGAGATGGGGCTGTTTCTGCACAATGACGTGGTGTGCAATTTTCCGCTGTTGCCGGATCAGGATAATCGCCCGACGCGGTTCTGAACGGTTTCATTTGGGGGAGGCGGGCGTCCTGCATTGATGAATGGGGAAGCCTGTCGGACGGATATGTTTTGCCCAGCAGCCGCGAAATACGGCTGCTGGGCTTTTTTATGTCCGAAGCGGGGGCAATGCACCCCCGCACCCCTGATCTGACGTGTTCCTAATCCCTTCAAAGCCAGGGAAGTCAGTCAGACACCACCCGCACGCGCCAGGTCAATCAGCCGGGTCTTAATCCCTTCAAAGCCAGGGAAGTCAGTCAGACCAATAGAGTTTAAATAGCGGAGAGGTCTGTTGTCTTAATCCCTTCAAAGCCAGGGAAGTCAGTCAGACAGCGGTGCGCCAGCATCGCCGCGATTGCTGTGTCTTAATCCCTTCAAAGCCAGGGAAGTCAGTCAGGTCCAGCAGGGCCAAGCCATCGTCGGCGAAACGTGTCTTAATCCCTTCAAAGCCAGGGAAGTCAGTCAGACGAAGAAAGTGCTTTCAAGATTCACTCTGAACTGTCTTAATCCCTTCAAAGCCAGGGAAGTCAGTCAGACCTTCGTTCGAAAAAACCCTTGTGTGACAAGCACTTACAACGGGGGTTGACAAAAATTTTTCCGAACGACGAGCTGACTGCGAAAGCACTTTTCATGCCAATGTCTGACTGACTGAGGAAACTTTAGCACATCTTTGCAGGCCCACAGCCTAACCCCCGTGCCGCCGCCCCAACAAAACCGCGCGCAGCATGCCATCCTTCCGCCAAACCCGTCAAAAACCGCAAGCTTGCAGAGTCCGCCAAATCCACCCAGGCTGTGACAAAGTGCGCCCCTCCTCCTGCATTTCTGCAATCTAACGCCAGAATGAGGCGGACGCCCTTCACCCTCACCTCGTCACCATGACCCGGGACACCCCACCCCCTCCGCCTTGCAATCCCCCCGCCGGCTTGGCTCTGCCCGCAATGCAGTGGTTCCACCTCGAACTCACCCATCGCCTGCTGGACGATCTCTCCCTGCCCGCTCCGGGCGGGCTGGGGGCGCTTTACCGCAGCGTGTTCGGCCTCGCACTCCACCGCCGGGCTCCCACCCTCTGCGAACGCTATGCCGGCGATCAGAGTGACAGCCTGCGCCCTTGGTGGTTGTGGCCGCCAGATCTGGGCGATGAAACCGACCTGCCCGCAGGCACCGTGCTGCGCGCCCGCTTCAGCTTGCATGCCAGCTCAGCACCGGATGTGGACGCTTGCCTCCAAGCCTTCGACGACTTCGGCCTGCTCGGATTGGGCACCGAACGCAGCCGGGCCGTGTTGGACGAGGTGGCATGGCTCACCCCCAGCGGCCCCGAACCTGTGGGCGCCGCCGTCCCACCGCCTTGGTGCGCGCAAGACGTGTGGCAAACCGCCCAGGCCGAGCTGACCGAGCGGCCCAATCCGCAGCAGAGCGGGGTGTGGCTGAACAGCGTGACACCGCTGCGACTCAAGTTTCGAAGCGCATTGATCACCCAGCCGCCTCCGCTCAGTGAGGTGCTGCAAGCGTGTTTCACCCGTCTGGGGGCGATGCTGCGGCTGGCACAACCCACCTCCGCCCGCCACCCGACCACTTGGTTGAGCCCAGAAGACAAAACCGCTTGGCTCCAGTGGAGCCGCCATTGGATGCCCGATCTGGCTTGGACACAGCGTGCGCAAGTGCATCGTTGGTCATCGCGCCAACAGCGGGCGATTCGCATCGATGGCCTGACGGGCGCATGGGCGTATCCGCCCGAAGCCTGCCCAGCCCTGCCGTGGTTGCGCCTGGGCGAACACCTGCAACTCGGAGGGAAAACGACGGTGGGGATGGGGGCGTTCAACGTCGCTTTGCGGCAACCCCATGGCGATGACAACGAAGAAGGAGGCCAAGCATGACCCAATATGCCTTGATATTTGAGGCGGAATCGATCCAGTCTTACATTTTTGATTCGGGCCGGTTGTCCGATGCCGTGGGTGCCAGCGTGCGGCTAGATCAACTCTGCGGCGATTTGGCGCCAGCCGGTCCGGAGGATAAAAAAACTCCCGATGATTTGCTGTCCCGCGTGATTGCCACCGTTCTGGGGCGTGAAATCCAAAAGAAAAATGACCCCGATGTCGCGTTTTCCCGCCGTGGTGGCGGTGCGTTTATCGCGCTGTTTCAAAGCGCCGCGTTGCGCGATCGGGTGCAAGCGCTGTGGTCGGCCACACTGGCGGATGTCGCACCCGGGTTGCGGTTCGGACTGGTGGCCAGCGAAGGCATCCATGCGCTGGCGGCTGCCGAAGCGGGCATGCAAGCCATGAAATGGCAACGCAACCAGCCCGCTCCCAGTTTGCCGGAAACCGGGCCGCTCACCCGCTTGGCACCCCGGACGGGCCGGGCAGCGGTGCAAACCATGACCGAAAACGCGCAAAAAGAATGGGTCGATGCTCAAACGCTGGTGCATCGCCAACGCGCCCGCCGTTTCAACCACGACCGCTTGACCGCTCGGTTCAGCACCGATTTGCAGAACTGGCCCAGTGATTTGGAGCGAGAGTTCCCTTTTAATCAAGCGGGGCACAAAGAAATTGCCGTCGTCCATGCCGATGGCAATGGATTGGGCGTGGCGTTGCAGGAACTGGCAAAGCACTGCAAGAAAACGCCGGATCATTATGTTGAAGCGTATGCGGGGTTTTCGGAAGCTGTCAGCCAAGCCACCCGAGCGGCGGCGGCCCACGCGACGAACACTGTGCTGGCACCCAAAACCCGCAAGGATGGTTTCGTGCCCGCCCGCCCTTTGGTGTTGGGCGGTGATGACCTCACCATCCTGTTGCGCCCGGATGTGGCGGTGCCCTTCACCCAAGCGTTTCTGGCAGCGTTTGAAGTGGAGACCGAAAAAGAGCTGAAAGAGGCGCGGCAAAAATTCAACTTTTTGCCGGTCAAGCTCACGGCGGCTGCGGGCATCGCCATTGTGCAGGCCAGTCATCCGTTTGACCGGGCGTTGCACTTGGCGGAGTCGCTGTGCGGCATGGTGAAGAGCGCCACCAAAAAGCGGGTGACGGCGTCCGAGAAAGAGGCGCCTTCGGGCTTGATGTTCTATCGCCAAACCGTGTCCCTGCTGGATGACTGGCAGGACGTTCAGCGCGTCGAGACCACCCCCAAGGAGGCGGAGGAGGGCGTGCGCTATTGCACCGTCCATGGGCCGTACCTGTTGCATGCGTCGAAAGGGGAGCCGACCTTGCCCGCCTTGGCGCAGTTACAGACCTTGGCCGATGTGCTGGCCCGCCCAGCCCTGGCCAACGGGCCAGTGCGTCAGCTCATCACCCAGTTGCACCAATCGCCCGCCACGGCACGCAAGAGCTGGCAGCGCATTTGGGAAATGCTGGCGCACCGCCAAGACGCAGCCACTCAAACAGCGCTGCGCCAGGCACTCCAGGCATTGGGCCTGCCTGCTGCGCCAGATGCGCTGCCCTGTGCGCACCGCTCTGAATCCCCCAGCGATCTGCACAGCACTCCCTTGAACGATGCGTTGACGCTGGCTCATCTGGCCGTGACTCAGGAGGAAGAGGCATGAGTTCATCTCTCAACCCAAGCACCCGCCCCTTGGCGGTTGAGGTGCTGGATTTGTGGCACGCCGGCAGTGGCCGGGGCCAGGGCCGGTCGCTGGACGCCGTGGTTGTGGTGGATCCGCAAGGGTTGCCTTATTTGCCGGGCCGCCAGCTCAAAGGCTTGTTACGGGATGCCGTGCGCTGCTTGGAGCACTGGGGCCACGTCCCTGCCGACACCACCGCCTACCTGTTTGGGGACAAGGTACTCACCGGTGTTTCCGACGATCTGCGCTTGCTGCGCAGCCGACCAGGGGTGCTGCACGTGAGCAATGCCACGCTGACGCAGGCAGAGCGTGACTGGTTGGTGTCGCCTGCTGGCCGGCAACAGTTACCCCGCTTATTCGTGGAGGTGTTTTCTACCGCCATGGATGACCAGGGCGTGGCCAAGGATCAGACGCTGCGCGCCATCCAGATGGTGGTGCCCATGACGTTGCATGCCACCTTGACGCTGGATGTGAGCGATCCCCAGCAGGCCGCCCCCTTGTGGGCCGTGTTGAAGCAGGGGGCGCAGTTGGTGCAGCACGTGGGTGCCCATCGATCCCGGGGGGCTGGCCGCGCCCGACTGAATTTGAAGGAGGCTGCATGAAGCGCTACCAGTTAGACATCACCTTGCTGGATGACTTGGTGTTCAGCCAACGCTCAGCCACTCAGGGCAACCACGAGGCGCTGGACCGCATTCCGGGCACGGCATTGTGGGGGTGGGCGGCGGCTTGGTTGCACCGTCACCATGCTGGCGACGCGCAGGCCCTGGCCCACGAAGAGGGGCTGCGCTTCTCGGATGCTCGCCCCCTCAGTCCGCATGGTCTGCCCACGTTCGTTGTGCCGCTGAGCTGGGTTTATGACAAAGGGGACACAGAGGGGTACTTCATCAAAAACACCGAGGGCACCGCCAGCAAGCGACTGCACGCACAGAAGCTGCGCAACTTGGCCCACGCCGACGCCAAGGCGGACGATTTCAAGCAAGCCAAAGGTCTGCGTGGTGGCTATGTGAGCGAGGCGGGGGAGCACGTCACGCCCGACACCCAATACCGTTTGCGCACCGCCTTGCAGGAGGAGACGGGCACGGCGCGTGCCGGCCAACTGTTTGGTTATCAGAGTTTGCAGGCAGGGCAGCGTTTCCGAGCGACCATGCAAGTGGCTGCGGGTGTGCCAGCGGCCCCGGTTGAGGCGTTGCTCCGAGCGATGGCACAGCAAGTGCGCCTTGGGCGTTCGCGTTCGGGTGAATATGGGCGGGTGCGGGTGTCGATTCAAGAGATGCCGGCGCCGGTGGTTGCGCCGAGTGTGCGAGGGCAGCGGGTGGTGGTGTGGTTGCTGTCCGATGCATTGCTGCGCGATGCCCATGGTCGCCCGTGCCTCACGCCTGAACCCACCGTGATGGGGCTGCCCGGTGCGCGGTTCGTCCCCCAACACAGCGCTTTGCGCCATCGGCGCTACAGCGCATGGAACGCCCATCGCAACACCTACGCCACCGAGTGCCAGGTGATCCAAGCTGGCAGTGTGTTGGTGTTCGAGCGGGATCGGGCCTTCACGCCTGAAGAGTTGCGCCAGTTGCAGGGGGGTGTGGGGGTGTCTGGGGCGCAAGGTTTGGGGGAGGTCTGGGTGAATCCGCCGCTGCTGGCCGATGTCCGCCCGGTGTTCCGGCAGACCACCATGACGGCTCCGGCCACTGCCGCCACGGTGCCTGTGCGGGCACCGGATACGCCACTGATGAAGTTCCTCCAGCGCACGCCAGAAAGCGCGGTGAAGGTGGATCAGGGGGCCTTGAAGCTGGCCCAAGACTGGCAACAGAAGATCACCAGCCATCTCATGGCTGTGCGTCGCTACCGAGGCACCCCCGAGCACCTGCCGCTGGGGCCGTCACCGTCCCAGTGGGGCGGGCTGGCCTCGGCGCTGGAGGCTTGCCTGGAGCCAGCTCACTACAACGACAAGGTGCAGAGCAAGGTGCTGGGTATCTCCGCAAGCTCGGGGCCGACCCGTTCTGCGCAGGGCAGCACTGGTGTGCATCGCAACACTCAGGCCCTGGAGGGCTGGAATGTGAGCCACAGCAACTCGGAGCCGTTAGGGGGGCTCATGAATCAGCTGTTGCGGAAACACTTGGATCTGCACATGCAGGCTGGCGCCGCCGCAGCCGATTGGCGGCGAGCTGTGCGCCAGGCGGTTCATGCCTGCCAAGCCATCCGCCGTGCTGATCTGCATTGGTTGGAAGCACTCGACAAGGTCTGCAAGAAAGAGAGCAGCGAATCATGAGAACCGATCATTCTTGTGTGGATGTTTGGCGCTTGGTGCTGGAGGCCCGTTCTCCGTTGAGCATCGCCAGCGGCAAGGATGAGCTGGTGGACGATGTGGTGCTGGCCTTGACACCTGCCGGATTGCCCTACATCCCTGGCACAGCCTTGGCGGGTGTGTTGCGCCACGCGCTCCAAGCCCATGTGCAAGATGAGTTAGGCGTCAACGGGGCCAAGGAAGTGGCGGACGATGTATTCGGCTACGCCCAAGGCGATGATGGTCGCGCCTCGCGTTTCGAATGCACGCATGCCCACATCCACGACAGCCGCGACCGGGTGGTGTCCGACGTATTGGCGGAGGTGTCACCCAACGAGCCGATTTTGGGGCCGCTGGTGCATCGTTTACCCACCAAGCGCCAGCGCGTGCGCATCAATGCCCACGGTGCCGCAGCCGATACGGGGCACTTCGATCGCACTGTGGTGCCTGCTGGGCATCGCTTCAGTGTGGAGCTGAGGCTTTGGAGCGTGAATGCCCAAGCAGCCGAAACCGCCCGGAATTGGTTGGAAGGGCTGTTGAGTTCGCCAGCGTTGAGTGTGGGCGGTCTCACCCGCAGCGGCTTGGGGCGCCTGAAGGTGGTGCGCGGGGCGTATCGGCGGCTTGATTTGCGCAACGCCCGCGAGTTGGGCGTTTTTCTGGATCGACCTGCCGCGCTGGATCAGATCCGGGGCTTGCATCCGTGGAAAGCCGCGACTGCGGAATCTCCTTGGGCCACGCTGCCGCTGAACTTGCGGGCCGAAGGCGCACTGCGCGTGGGCCAAGGCAGCCAAGCGTTGAGCCGGCACGGCAGGGAGATCAAGCTGGCGGATGCCATGCCCTATGTGGAGCCGTGTGTCGTCTGGGAATCCCCCTCGAAGGGGCAACTGACACAGCGGGTGGTGATCCCGGCCACGGCCATCAAGGGGGCAGTGGCGCATCGGTTGGCGTTCCATGACCGGCGCCACCGAGGGGAGTGGGCCACACCGGACAGCGTGCGCACCGCTTTGGCCGAGCACGCGCCCAAGCCAACCGGCGTCGCGGCTTGGCTGGGCACGATCAAGGGAGAGCAAGGCGCGTCTTACGCCGGTGGGCTGATGTTCGAGGACATCACCTTGCCCCTGCCTTCGGTTCCTTCACCGCAGGTGGGTCACCGTACCCACAACAGCATTGACCGCTTCACCGGCAGCGTGCGAGATGGGCTGCTGTTCACTGAGGAATATCTGTTTCGGGTGTCGCTGCCCACAGCGCTGCACCTGAGTCTGGCCGCTTGCCGGCGGACGGATGGTGTGGCCTGGCAGGCACTGCAAGACACCCTGGAGGATTTGGTGCAAGGGCGTTTAGCGATCGGGGCAGACAGCGCAAGCGGGCTGGGGTATCTGGAAGGCGACTACTCCCGTGAAGACTTCGAAGCGCTGCGCCAAGCAGCCCTGCAAGCGTGCGGCTCGCCCGCTGATGCCACTGCACAGGAGATGATTCATGAGTGAAGACACAACCACACGCGCCCAACGTGTCGGCAAGCTGAAGCAATTGCAGCAAGATCTGGAGCAACTCGAACAAGCTGTGCTGCCCGAAGCGCTGGCAGGCACCCGCTGGACACGCTACGCCTTACGCGGGTTGAAGCTGACCACTCGCAGGATCAGCAGCCATGACGAGCTGCTGCAACAGCTCCGGCAGTGGGCCGGGTGCGGCTGGGTGGAGGCCACGGGGGCGATCCATGAGGTCAGCGGACAGCAAGCGCTCGCCGAGGTGCATGGGCGTGTGTTGTGTGCGGATCTGAGTGGCCCGACGGCTGCGCTGCGTGTGCGTCCCTCCGGTTCGGGCTGGAGTTTCACCGAGGTGCAAGAGCTGGCCGATCCGCTGGTTGAAGGGGTCGAGCCTGTGTTGGTGTGCAGTGTTCACCATGCCAGCGTGCGTGGCAGCCGAGAAAAACTGCATTACCGGGTGGCACGCACGGTGCCGGCCAATGACAGCACGCTGCGCGTGCTGGACAGCTGGTTTGCTGGTTTTATGAACCCGATCCGGATCGAATGAGGCGCAAGGGAGACACAGCATGAGCATTGACAAAATCACATCGGCCTATAACTTCGTGCCGCTGCAAGCCAAGGTGGTGACGCCGGATTGGCAAGACCGAACCAGCCAAGATGTGCCGTTGCAGGACGGTTTGTGTGCCGAGATTGATTTGACGCTGACCAATCACACGCCTTTGCTGGTGGGGGGCAGTGACACAGAAGCGGGGCCGAAACGATTCCATTGCCACCCGGACGGCATTCCGGCGATTCCTGGATCGAGCTTTCGGGGAATGATCAGGAACGTTCTGGAGATTGCCTCATGTGCGTCGATGAAACTCATTGATGACCGCGCACTTTCTTTGCGAGACCTTGATTTGGACGCGTACAAGCAGGCGTTCAGAAGTAAACCAAGAGCGGGCTGGTTGAGCTTTTGCCATGATAGAAAAAGCTGGATCATCTTGGAGGTTGACTATGGGTTCATTGAGCAACGGCAAATTCAGAGACTCGGGCAAGCGCATGACTTGATTTTTGCACAATGGGAAACGGCATCCGACGATGATAAGCGCAAGGCTGAGCTGAAATATCGTGCGGTTGGTAAGCCGTTGAAGCAGCGATTCATGCTTGATGATGATTTAATGCGCACATACAAGCCTTGCCCGAAAGACAAGCCAGGTACTGTTGGGTATGTTGTGTTTACGGGTCAACCCGGTGACATGGATAAAAACCCAAGCGAACACAAAAAAAATAACAAACATAGGGAGTTTGTTTTCCTTGATAGTGAAAAATCTACCAATGGCACACTGACGGTGCCCGCTGGGGTGATGCAAAAGTTTATTCAGAATCATTCAGACTCAAGCGATTGGAAGTACTTGCTGAGTCCTGATTCAGTGTTGAAAAACAAAGGAGTTCCTGTTTTCTTTTTGACTGAAAAAAATCAGCAGAAGGCGTCCGTTTCATCGCTGGGGCTTGCGATGATGTACCGGATACCGGGGTTTTACTCCCTGGGTGAGTTGGCACTCAAGCAGCAGCGTCGGGAAAGCAAGCTCGATTTTGTGGAGACGCTATTTGGCCTCATCAAGCAGAGTGATCATGAACAAAGTCGGCGTTCCCGCGTCAGCTTTGGCGACTTGCGCTTGACGGGAAGCAACACCAAACCATGGGAAGCCCCCAGCGCGTTCAGCCAGCCGACTGTGCTCAACGGTCCCAAGCCAAGCTTCTACCCCAACTACATCGTCCAAAAGGAGCGTGGTGGCAAGCTGTCCGGGCCAGCGACGACTCTGATGGATTCTTCGGCGAAGCTCCGTGGCTGGAAGCGTTACCCGGTGCATGCACCGGCCAGTGTGAAGGGTGTTCCACCCCCACCAGAAAAAAGCCAAGCCAGTGTGCAAACACAACTTCAACCCCTGCGAGCGGGGCTTTCATTTGCGGGCCGCGTGCGGCTGCACAACGTTACTCGCGAGGAGCTGGGGGCCGTGCTCTGGGCGTTGACGTGGGGAGGGAATTCCGAGCTGCGCCATAGTCTTGGCATGGGAAAACCCTTTGGGCTCGGGCAAGTGAGCGTGAATATCACTCAGTTGAATGTGCGTTCTAACGATACGCCCCAGCTGGGAAATAATGAAATTCGATCCTACGTGCAAGCATTTGAACGCTGGATGGAAAAAAATGTGCCCGCATGGAAGAGTGTTTTGCATGAGTTGCTAGCCATGGCCAACCCAGCCGCGCCGGGTGTTAGTCAGCTGCGCCCGCTAAAGCTGAATATGGCTGGGAAAAGTGAGTTCAGAGAAGCGAAGCAGAAAAAACTGGCCCTTCAACCGTACTCAGCAATCCGTTGAAATACTTTTTTCACTGAAAGGACGAAGCGTGCATAACACATCCAGCACCGTC
This sequence comes from Vitreoscilla filiformis, assembly GCF_002222655.1. Taxonomy (GTDB): domain Bacteria; phylum Pseudomonadota; class Gammaproteobacteria; order Burkholderiales; family Burkholderiaceae_C; genus Ideonella; species Ideonella filiformis. The sequence goes on from NZ_CP022423.1 coordinate 2,232,960, forward strand.
GTACACGTCTGCATTGCCACCGGGCAAAATGCCGCCAACTTGATTCCCCTCAAGCAGTTGCAAGCGGCTGAGGTCTTAATTCTACAAACGCCGACCATGCGCGATGCCGCTTCTAATCTGGAAACAGCGCTGCGCCAAGAAGGCCGTCAGATTCGCCGCCAAGACTTTGACGATCGCAGTCCTTCCACCATTGAGGCCAGTGCGCACCAAGTCGCTGAACAATTGGATGGCCGGCAGGTGATTTTGCATGCCACGGGTGGCACCAAATTGATGGTGCTGGCGCTGCGGGATGCTCTGCGTCTGCTGGAAACCGGCAGTGGCAAACTGGACATTGTTTATGCCGATACCCATCGGCAGCAGCTTGACTGGCTAGGCTCTGATCCTCGTACCGAAGCGATGGCCGATGTGCTCGATCTGCAAGACATGATTCTGGTGCAGGGCTATCGCATTGAGAGTGATACCCGTCCGGCAGCGGTACAAGCGCGGGCCAGTGCTCGTGCAGCATTAACCCGGGAAATGGGTGATAACGCTGCACGCTACGGCAAATTCTTCAGTGCATTGGCTGGAATGGCCTGTGCCTCTGTCGGGGGCAATCTGGAGCAGGCTTTTGAGTTTGCACCCGGTGGCATCAACGCCAAACTTTTGCACCAAGCAGCCAGTCATGGGCTGTTAAGCTGGGAAGGTGACGAGCGACTTACCTTCTCCGATCTGGACGCAGCAAAATACTTTGCGGGAGGGTGGCTGGAGGAGTTCGTTTTTCTCAAGCTCTCCGGCATGGCCAAACGTGGGCGTTATGGCTGCAATGTGATTGTCAATTCATCCAAAGGCCAAGGCGTCCGCAACGAAATTGACGCCATGCTGCTGCACCGCAACCGCGCACTGTTGATCGAATGCAAAACCGGCCAACAAAACAAGGCGCAAGACGCGCTCTATAAACTCGCACAGCTGCGCCAATCCTTGGGTGGGAGCGTGGCTGCGGCGCTGTACCTCAGTGCGCAAGCCGTGAGCGAGGATGTCCACAGGCGTGCCAAAGAGTCCAACATCACCATCTTGGCTACTGGTGACGTGAGCCGGCTTGTCCCGTTCCTGAAGGAGTGGCAGGCCAGCTGATCAAGCCCCATTGGTGCGGAAGCGTGGGTTTTCGAGTTCACGGGGGGAGAGCTGGCGCGTGAGGGCAAGTCCCTGACTAAACGCTGTGTCCCTAAAGCGGGTTGCCTCAGCCGGGTCATCCCGCCTATCCTGTCTGTTTCTCGGAGACTTCATATGCCCCTCATTCGCCAGCCCCTGGGCTGGGCCGCCCTGCTGGCTGTCAGCTTGTTCAGCCCTTGGGCCGCAGCCCAAGAACAGCCGACCACCCTCACCCTGATCCACATGGGGGACGTCCACGGCCACTTGGTGCCGCGCCCGCACCTGCGCTCAGACGGCAACGGTGCGCTGCAAGGCGGCTTGGCCCGCATGTACACCCGCATCGAGGCCATCCGCCAAGCCCGGCCTCACCATCTGCTGGTCAACACGGGCGACACGGTGCAAGGCTCCGCCGAGGCGCTCTACACCCGGGGCCAGGCGCTGGTGGATGTGCTCAACCACTTCAGGATCGACGCCTTTGCGCCGGGCAACTGGGAATTTGTCTACGGCAGCCAGCGTTTCATTGACCTGTTTGCCGGTCAGCGCCCCTTGGCCCCGTGGAACACCATCGCCGCCAACGTCTATTACGACAGCCCCGACGGCGGGCCGTATGCCGACAAACAAGGCCAGCGCGTGCTGCCACCTTACTTGGTGCGGGAGGTCGGTGGCGTCAAGGTCGGCATCCTCGGGCTGACCACCGACCGGGGGCCGCAGGTGGTGGGGCGCTCCGTCACCAAGGGCTTGCGCTTTCTGAAGAACGGCACCGAAGTGGATGCCCAAGTGCGCACCCTGGTGGCCGAGCTGCGTCAACAGCACAAGGTCGATTTGGTGGTGTTGGCGTCGGAAATGGGCATGGCCAACAACATCCGGCTGGCGGAAAGCATCCCGGGCATCGACGTGGTGTTGTCCTCGGACATGCACGAGATTGCCACCCAGCCTTATGTGACGCCGACCGGCACGCTGGTCATCGAAGAGGGCCAAGACGGCACCGTGCTGGGCCAGATCGACCTGACGATGCGGCACGGCAAGGTCACGGGCTGGAAGCACCAGTTGCATGTGATTGACGAGCGCACGCCCGAGCATCCGCAAATCGCCGCTGCGGTGCGGAAGGTGCGCAAGAGTTTTGTCAGCGGGCCGGGTTTCACGCAACACGTCAACCCGTTCAACGGCACTCGGTTGCCGCGCCCCATCGACACGGTGGTCGGCCACACCACGGTGGCGCTGCACCGCAGCAACTTCTCACACGAGGCGATGCCGGCGGTGATCGAGGGTTCGTCCCACGACTTTCTGACCGATGCCTTCCGTGCCCAAACCGGGGCGGATATTGGTGCGATTCGGGGTTTCCGTTATGGCACGCATGTGGCGCCTGGCCCGATCCGCATGGAGGATTTGTATCACTTCATCCCCATTGGCCCGCTGATTGCCAAGGGTGAGCTGCAAGGCAAGCAGCTCAAGGGCCAGATTGAGAACGCGGCAGATGGTTCGCTGAATCCCCAGGTGCAGGAGTGGACGGGCGGCTGGCTGTTCAATTTCTCGGGTGTGGAGATGGATCTGAACCCTTATGCGGCCAAGGGCCAGCGTGCCGCCAACATTCGGGTGTTGGATCGTGCCAGCCAGCAATGGCAACCTCTGGACCCCGAACGCACGTACAGCTACGCCTCATACCACTACGCGCATGACCCGGATCTGATCAACGTGGTGCCGGTGAAGAACGTGCAGATTCTCAAGGACGAGCAGGGCCAGCCGCTGGATGGGGTGGAAGTGGTGGTGCGCTACCTGCAATCTCTGCCGAACCAGACCGCCAGCCCGGTGCTGAACCGCATCCGCCTGACGCAGCCTCTGCCCAAGCCGATTTCGGCGAGCCCCGAGGTGCAGCCCTGGCGTGGGGCGGGGCGCTGAAGCTGATACCAAAAAGGCCACACCGACATGGCGGTGTTGGCCTTCGGTCAAGGGGGCGCTAGCCCCCTTTTTTTCTGCCTGCTCGTCGAGTGGCTGCATAAAAACAGGGAAGCCAGCTAGACCTGTTATCGCGGCGGTGCGAGACGTATGCGCGTCTTAATCCCTTCAAAGCCAGGGAAGCCAGCCAGACTTTCAATACGCACAGGTCGAAGAGACCTGGCAAGTCTTAATCCCTTCAAAGCCAGGGAAGCCAGCCAGACGGAAACACCTGTGATGGAGTCACATACATCCAGTCTTAATCCCTTCAAAGCCAGGGAAGCCAGCCAGACCTGTGTGGGATGAAACCGCTGACCGTTGGCTGTCTTAATCCCTTCAAAGCCAGGGAAGCCAGCCAGACCCTTGCAAGCGAGAAAATGCCCACGGCATAAGTCTTAATCCCTTCAAAGCCAGGGAAGCCAGCCAGACGAAGATGGATGCAACCATGCATCTGAGCAGCGTGTCTTAATCCCTTCAAAGCCAGGGAAGCCAGCCAGACAGTGATCAACGACCCGACGATGAATGACATTGGTCTTAATCCCTTCAAAGCCAGGGAAGCCAGCCAGACAGCGCGGCGAGTGATCATCGACGCACCCAGTGTCTTAATCCCTTCAAAGCCAGGGAAGCCAGCCAGACGGATCACAGTGCCGCGCAGGCGGCCAGCGACTGTCTTAATCCCTTCAAAGCCAGGGAAGCCAGCCAGACGGATCACAGTGCCGCGCAGGCGGCCAGCGACTGTCTTAATCCCTTCAAAGCCAGGGAAGCCAGCCAGACGGATCACAGTGCCGCGCAGGCGGCCAGCGACTGTCTTAATCCCTTCAAAGCCAGGGAAGCCAGCCAGACTGGCTGACCGGCCCCGGGCGATCGATCATCGAGTCTTAATCCCTTCAAAGCCAGGGAAGCCAGCCAGACGAAAAACCGCGAAACAACCCACACCCAGAACCGTCTTAATCCCTTCAAAGCCAGGGAAGCCAGCCAGACATTACACGTTCACGCTGGGCATCAAGGGCTATGTCTTAATCCCTTCAAAGCCAGGGAAGCCAGCCAGACGGAAAACATCGATGCGTTCATGCGTCTGTTCCGTCTTAATCCCTTCAAAGCCAGGGAAGCCAGCCAGACAAAGACCACCGGCTCATGAACATTCCCGGCGTCTTAATCCCTTCAAAGCCAGGGAAGCCAGCCAGACCGCGAGTCGGAAGTGGTGGGGTACAACCTCATGTCTTAATCCCTTCAAAGCCAGGGAAGCCAGCCAGACCGCCTTGGAGGAGGCCATCGCGGAGGCTTTTAGTCTTAATCCCTTCAAAGCCAGGGAAGCCAGCCAGACTACGGTTGCCTATTCCAAAAACAATCGTTTATGTCTTAATCCCTTCAAAGCCAGGGAAGCCAGCCAGACCCAACTGGCGCGCATGCACGGCAAAGACGTGCTGTCTTAATCCCTTCAAAGCCAGGGAAGCCAGCCAGACGACAGCAAAATTTACGAAACCAAGTTCGACTTGTCTTAATCCCTTCAAAGCCAGGGAAGCCAGCCAGACTGCTCCAAGTGCAGTGCAAAACACCACGGTAGCGTCTTAATCCCTTCAAAGCCAGGGAAGCCAGCCAGACCTCAACGGAGCCAATTATGTCGTCTTTGATAGTCTTAATCCCTTCAAAGCCAGGGAAGCCAGCCAGACGGAGCCCTAGGTTCAGGGTGTCGGCTTCGGGGTCTTAATCCCTTCAAAGCCAGGGAAGCCAGCCAGACTAAATCGATCGGAACAACGTGCCGTGTGATGAGTCTTAATCCCTTCAAAGCCAGGGAAGCCAGCCAGACGTGCCGGCGAAACCGGCTACATGGCCGCCCACGTCTTAATCCCTTCAAAGCCAGGGAAGCCAGCCAGACCCACAGCACCGCGATGGTCATGGGTGATCCGGTGTCTTAATCCCTTCAAAGCCAGGGAAGCCAGCCAGACGGGGAGGACATTCATCATATCCGCGCAGCATTGTCTTAATCCCTTCAAAGCCAGGGAAGCCAGCCAGACTACTACCGGTATGAGATGTGACCTCATAGCACGTCTTAATCCCTTCAAAGCCAGGGAAGCCAGCCAGACTGTCACGTGGCCGCACCAACCGAAGCCGAGACGTCTTAATCCCTTCAAAGCCAGGGAAGCCAGCCAGACAGCATTGAAATAGATGATGGCGACATCATCAGGTCTTAATCCCTTCAAAGCCAGGGAAGCCAGCCAGACCCGACGCCGCGTGGGAGGCGGCCGGTGGGGCGTCTTAATCCCTTCAAAGCCAGGGAAGCCAGCCAGCCGCGCAGCATTCGCCAACCCCCATAAAGTGGCGTCTTAATCCCTTCAAAGCCAGGGAAGCCAGCCAGTTGTATCCGAGCAACTCGAAGAATATGTCGGGCGTCTTAATCCCTTCAAAGCCAGGGAAGCCAGCCAGACTTCGTCCGAAAAAACCTTTGTGTGACAAGCACTTGCAAGGGGGCTTGACAAAAAATTTTCCGAACGACGAGCTGACTGCGAAAGCACATTTCATGCCAATGGGGTCTGGCTGGCGAGGCGCAGTCTAGCACACCTCAGCGACCTTCTGGCAACCACATGCCCTCCGGCACCAACGACCGGCCCAGCCGCACCACCGCATCCGGCCCCGAACACCGGTACGCCCGCAAATCATCATCCTCCGCCGCCAACGCCGCCAATTCATCCATCAAAATTTTCATCCCCTGCGCACTCTTGCGCACCTCAAATAAACTATATTGCAATGGAATCCCCACCCCCTTTAACCGCTTCAAAATTTTCGCAGAGCGGCGCGGATCATGAATATCATAACAAACCCACCACACCGCCACATCATGATCCGCCATTTTAAAACCCCCTCACCACGGCTCAACCTCATCCCCAAAACCATCATCAAAAAATAACTCCCCCTCATCCCGCAACTGGCGCGCCAAAATCATGCAGCGTAACCTCAACCACCGCTGCCAAACCGGCAACGCCTTGAACCACTCGTCATAAAAAATACGCCGCCCCGCCTTCCCCATCAAACACGCACCACCGCCCTCCGGCACCGTAAAGTGCGCCTCCCTCAATAACCGCTCCCTGAATAATCCAACCACCCAATCATCCACCAACGGCCTCAACGGTTCAATCAAATCACACGCCAAAGATTCACGCCCCACACTGGGCCGATGGTAAAACCCCAGCAACGGATCCAACCCCGCCGCCTGCGCCAAACCCACCGCCTCCAAATGCAACATCGTATACCCCAGCGATAACCCGACATTCACCGGGTCACGCGGCGGGCGCCGATTTCTCCCCTCAAATCCCAACCCCGGCGCTACCACCACCGCCAACCCCGAAAAATAAACCCGCGCCGCTGCACCTTCCAAACCCCGCAAACTCGCCACATCCCCACCTTGCAGGGCCTGCCGGCGGATGGCCTCCACCCGCGCCACAGCATCCGATAACCGCCGCCGCGCCTCCGGTCGGCGGGATAACCATCCCCGCAACACCCGCACCTGTCGCCCCAATTTGGCCACCACCACTTGGCGTGCCCAATCTGCACATGCTGGCCCATTCAACACCCGCTGACTTTGCGCCAACCGCAAACCCGCATCTCGATGCTGCGGCCCCAGCACCACCGCCACCCGCCGCCCCAAACGCGGACTGAACAGCACCGTGCCCACCCCAGCCTCTGCCAGCTTGAGCAACACCCCGCTGTCCAATTGCGTGTCCGCCCCCCGGATCACACACCGATTCAGCAACGCCAGCGGCACACTGCCCCGCCGTTCCTCACCCTCATACACCGCGATCGCTTCCGCATCACAGCGCAAACTCATCCCCGATCGATCCACCAGTAACGTGCTCATCTCAAACCTCCCGCGTTTTTAATCAAATCGATACACCGACGGCACATCGTGGGCCGCACCCACCGCCCGGCCACGCAACAGTGGCGTGCTGTGCGCGTCCAGCCGCAGCAACAAAAACTGATCTTCGTCACCGTCCAGCAACTCAACCACCACCGCCAGCAGCGCCCGCCGCTCCGCTGGTGTCAGCCAGATCACATGGGCCGAGCGCTGACCCAACTCCGCCGCATACGCCTGCACGCGCTGCCAAATGCGCTGGCGCCGAGAGGTGTCGCTCACGTCATAGGCCGCCAGATAACCGGTTCGTTTGACTTCGCCCATGGCCCCCCTTTGGTGTGTTGCGCACAGCCTGCCACGCCTCCACCCAGTCAGTGACAGACTGCAAGCTTGCAAGAGGCCATATTCGCCCGGACTGTGACAAAGTGCGCCCCATTGCCCAGCCGGTTCACCGACCCATCACCATGACCTCTCCCCCTCCCGGCCTCCTCGTCCTCCACGGCAACCGCGCCGAACACCTCGCCCAAGTCCTCGTCGAGTGGCTGCACCGCCACCCGCTGGCGCCGCTGGAAGAAGACGTGGTGCTGGTGCAGAGCAACGGCATGGCCGAGTGGTTCAAGATGGCCTTCGCCCAGCAAGCCGGTGTGTGCGCCGCCACGCGGGTCGAGCTGCCGGGGCGCTTCCAGTGGCGGCTGTATCGCCAGACGCTGGGCCGGCGCCAAGTGCCCACCCATTCACCGTTCGACAAAACGCCCCTGACCTGGCGCTTGATGCAGCGCCTGCCCGGCTTGCTGCACGAACCGGCCTTCGCCCCCGTGGCCGGTTTTCTGCAAGAAGGTGAGGAGCCCGAGCGCCCGCTGCAACTGGCCCGCCGCCTGGCCGATTTGTTCGACCAATATCAGATTTACCGCGCCGATTGGCTGCAAGCCTGGGCCGAAGGCCGCGATGTGCTGCCCCGTGCCGACGGCACCGCCCCCGACGTGCCCGACGATCAGCGCTGGCAACCCGCCCTGTGGCGCGAGCTGCTCAACGGCGATCACGGCTTGAGCGAACGCGAACGCGCCGCCCTGCGCCCCGAACTGCACGCCCGCGTGGTGGCCACGCTGCGCAGCGAGAGCGAGACCGCCGCCCCGCTGCCCCGGCGCGTGGTGCTGTTTGGCATGACCCACTTACCGCTGGCCTTGCTGGAGCTGCTCGCCGCCCTGGCCACACGTTCCCAAGTGCTGCTGGCCTTGCCCAACCCCTGCCGCTTCCATTGGGCGGACATCATCGATGGCCGCGAACTGCTGCGCCAGCAACGCCGTCGCCAGCCTTTGCGGGCGGGGCGCGATCTGGCCGCCGTCTCGCTGGAAGAAATGCACGCCCACGCGCACCCGCTGCTGGCGTCCTGGGGCCGACAGAGCCGCGATTTCATCCGCCAACTGGACGCCTTCGACGACACCGAGCGCCTGCACAGCCAGCACGGTTTGGGCCGCGAGCTGGCGCGTGTGGATCTGTTCGACGACGAGCAGGATCAACCCAGCGCCCACTTGCTGGCCCAGGTGCAAGCGCGCATCCGCGACTTGGTACCGCTGCCCGAGCACGCCCAAGCGGCCCGCGAAGCGGGGCAGGGCGGTGACAGCGGCCAGGCGCTGCGCGATGACGACCGCTCGGTGGTGTTCCACCAAGCCCACAGCGCCATGCGCGAGCTGGAAGTGCTGCACGACCAACTGTTGCGCCTGCTCGCCGACCCGCCCGCCGACGCCAGCGGCCAGCACCCGCCGCTGGCCCCGCGTGACATCGTGGTGATGGTGCCAGACATCGCCGCGTTTGAGCCTGCCATCCGCGCCGTGTTCGGCCAATACCCGAAGCACGATCCGCGCCACATTCCGTTCGACATCGCCGACTTGAGCGCCCGCGACACCAGCCCGCTCATGGCCGCGCTGGAGTGGCTGCTGCGCTTGCCGCAACAGCGCTGCACCTTCAGCGAGCTGTGTGACTTGCTGGACGTGCCCGCGCTGGCGCGGCGCTTTGGCCTGAAGCCTGAAGCCCTGCCGCAGCTCACGCACTGGATGGCCGGCGCGGGGCTGCGCTGGGGGGTGGACGTGCAACAGCGCGGCCTGCTCAAGCTGGACGCTTGCGGCGACGCCAACAGCGCCCTCTGGGCGCTGCGTCGTATGTTGCTGGGTTACGCCAGCGGTGCTGGGCCGGCGTTTGCCGAGATCGAACCGCACGCCGAAGTCGGTGGGCTGGAGGCCGAGCTGGCGGGCTCGCTCGCGCTGCTGCTGGAGCGCCTGGCGCACTGGTGGGCGCTGCTGCGCGAACCGGCCACGCCCAGCGCCTGGGCCGAACGCGCCCGCGCCCTGCTGCTGGACTTCTTCACCGCCACCGACGACAGCGACCGCGCCACCCTGGCCGCGTTGGACGAAGCCCTGTCGGCTTGGCTGAACGCTTGCGAACAAGCCGGCTTCGAGAGCACCGTGCCGCTGGCTGTGGCGCGTGAGGCGTGGCTCGAATCGCTGAACGAACCGACGCTGAATCGGCGTTTCCGTGCCGGTGGCGTCACCTTCTGCACGCTGATGCCGATGCGTGCCATTCCGTTCGACGTGGTGTGCCTGCTGGGCATGAACGAGGGCGATTACCCGCGCCGCGCCCCGCGCATCGATTTTGACCTGATGGGCCTGCCCGGCCACGCCCGCCCCGGCGACCGCTCCCGCCGCGACGATGACCGCCAGTTGATGCTGGAAGCGCTGCTCTCCGCCCGGCGCGTGCTGTATGTGAGCTGGGCCGCCCGCAACCCGCGAGACAACAGCGAGCAGCCGCCCTCGGTGTTGGTGTCGCAGTTGCGGGATTACTTGTGCGCCGGTTGGGGCGATGCCGCCGTGAAAGACCGCACCACCGAGCACCCGTTGCAACCGTTCAGCCGGCGTTATTTCGAGGCGGGGCAGACGCTGTTTACCTATGCGAGTGAGTGGCGGTTGGCGCATCAAGCGGGAGCCCCCTCTCCCCAGCCCTCTCCCACGAGGGGAGAGGGAGACATGCCAGCAAAGCCCCTCCCCCCTGGCGGGGGAGGGGTTGGGGAGAGGGGGCTTCCCCCCTTCACCCCCGACCCAGCAGCGCCGTTGTCGCTGCGTCGGTTGGCCGCGTTTGTGCGCCAGCCCGTGCGCGCTTTTTTCCGCGAGCGCCTCAGCGTCTGGTTTGACAGCACCGACAGCGAAGTTCAAGACGAGGAAGCCTTCAGCCTCGCCGGTTTGGAAGCCCACAGCTTGATGCAAGAGCTGCTGGACGAAGCGCAATCTCAACTGCAAACCAGCCCCCTCAAAGCCGTACCCGACGCCCTGCCGCGTGTGGTGGACGCGCTGCTGACCCGCACCCGCCGCGCCGGGCGCCTGCCCCTGGGTGGATTGGGCGAGCTGGCGCGTCAAGAGTTGGCGGAAACGCTGTCCACGGTGCTCGACGTGTGGCTGGGCGTTCAAGCGGCGCACGCCGAAGCGCTGCCGCACCGCCCGCTGGCTTTCGAATCCGGCGATGTGCGCTTGCAAGATTGGCTCACCGGCCTGCACCGATCGGCTGACCACTCCGTGCCCGTGGTGATGCTGTTGAGCGCCAGCCGGCTGTGCGGCAAGTCCAACCGAAACGGCCTGGTGCCGCGCAAAGACGCGCTGTTGGAGGCGTGGTTGCTGGCACTGGTGGCGGCAGCCTGCGGCCAACCGCTGCAACTGATCTTGGTGGGGCGCGATGCCACGCTCACCGCCACTTCACCTCCGCCAGACGAGGCCGCCGCCACCCTGAAACGCCTGCTGACGGCCTGGCGCTGCGGCCAACAAGCCCCGCTGCCCGTGGCGCGGCGCACGGCGTTGGCGTGGTTGGAGCGAGCGGCGACGCTGTCCGCCCAACTGGAGGGCGACGTGCTGCCGCACGAGCTGGAACCGGCGTTCATGGACGCTCGCAGCGCCTACGAAGGCGGTTTTGCCCAGGCCGGCGAGGTGCAGCAGGATGCGTGCTTGGCCCGCCTGTTCCCCGATTTCGAACACCTGCTGAACGCCTCTGCCGACGATGAACACGGCCACCCTCTGCGCTTCGCCGATTGGGCCACCTGGCTTTACGAACCCCTGCGCCAGTGGGTTGAAGAGGGGGTGAGCGCCGAAGCCCACCCCAGCCCCGCTGCCGACCTCACCTCCGGAACCGACGCATGAACGCCCCCGACTTGATTCCGCTGCGCCCGCTGAGTTTTCCGCTGCACGGGGCGCGTTTGATCGAAGCCAGCGCCGGCACCGGCAAAACGTGGACGATTGCCGCGCTTTACCTGCGCTTGGTGCTGGGCCACGGCCCGGACGGCGTCGCGTTCCCCGGTGGCCCGCTGCGCCCCGATCAGATTTTGGTGATGACTTTCACCCGCGCCGCCACGCGGGAGCTGTCTGACCGCATCCGCGACCGTTTGTTGAAAGCGGCGCAGGCCTTTCGCGCCGACGATGCGCCGTCGCCGAAAGAAGACCTTGTGCTGGCCGAGCTGTTCGCCGCGTATCCACCCGGATCGGCACGCAGCCAAGCGGCGCACCGCCTCGCCCTGGCCGCTGAAGGCATGGACGACGCAGCGATCCACACCATCGACGCCTGGTGCCAACGCATGCTGCGCGAACACGCCTTCGACAGTGGGAACCTGTTCGACGAAGAACTGTTGCCCGATGAGCAGCACCTCCTCACCCAAGCCGTGCAGGATTACTGGCGCCAACAGTGCTACCCGCTGACCGCCGCCCAGCTCGGGCCGGTGCTGGGTGTGTGGGCCAACGTCGAGGCGTTGTTGTCGGATATACGCAATATTTTAGGATTGCTCGATCCCCACCAAACTGAAAAAAGAAACATCATCCCGGTTTCCCTGGGGGCCTGTTTGGGTGAGTGCCAAACGCAACGCCAACAGCGTCTGACCGAGTTGAAAGCCGGTTGGGCCGAGCGGGCCGAAGGCCTGCGCGATTGGGTGGTGTTTCAAACCGAACCCAAGGTGTGCCCATGGGATCGGCGCAAGCTGTCGGCAGCCAACGTGCGCAAGTGGATGCAAACCGTCATCGACTGGGCGCAAGATCCCGACGCCGAGACCCTCGCGCTCTCCGATGCGGCCTGGCACCGCATCCGCCCCGAAGGCATCGCCGAAGCGTGGAAAGGCAAGGGCGTCCAGCCGGCTTTGCCCGAAGCCTGCGCCGCGTTCGTCACCCTGGCGGCGGATTTGGCGAGTTTGCCGTCGCTGGCCCCGGCGCTGCGCCTGCATGCGGCGCAACACATCGCCCAACGCTTGGAGGAACTCAAGCGCCAGAGCGGCCACTTCGGTTTTGCCGATCTGCTGGTGCGCCTAGATACCGCCCTGCAAAGCGAGAGCGGCGAGCGTCTGCGCCAACGCATCCTCACCCAAACCCCGGTGGCGCTGATCGACGAGTTTCAGGACACATCGGCGCTGCAATACCGCATTTTCGACCGCTTGTACCGCGTCGCCGAGCTGGACGGGCAGGGCGCCACGCCCACCGCGCTGCTGCTCATCGGCGACCCGAAGCAATCCATCTACCGCTTCCGGGGCGCGGACATCGCCAGCTATTTGGCGGCGCGCCGTGCCACTGCGGGGCGCCATTACGTTCTGGACACCAATTACCGCTCGACGCAAGCCGTGGTGCAGGCCATCAACCACTGCTTTGCCCAGGCCGAGCAGCGCCCCGGTGCCGGCGCATTTGGTTATCGCGCTGTGGATGACGATGGCGTGATCGACAACCCGCTGCCCTTTGTGACAGTGGCAACCCAGGGCCGCGCCGAGCAGTTTTTGCACGCCGGGGCGGAGCAACCGGCGTTGACGCTGGTGCATGCCCTCCAGCTCGCCCCCGCCGAAACCCATCTGCGCCATTTGGCCGAACTGTGCGCGGCGCAAATCGTCACCTGGCTGAACGAAGCGCGCACCGGGTTTGCTGTGCCCGGTGATCCCAGCACCTGGTGCCGTTTACGCCCGGCCGACATTGCCGTGTTGGTGCGCACGGGCCGCGAGGCTCGGGCCATCAAAAAGGCGTTAGAACGGCGGCGTGTGGCGTCGGTGTACCTGTCGGATCGGGAATCGGTGTTCAACAGCGATGAAGCGGGCGATCTGCTGCACCTGTTGCGGGCCGTCGCCCAGCCGTTGGACAGCCGTTTGGTGCGCGCTGCCCTGGCCACGCGCACGCTGGGGCTGAATTTGGCGCAGTTGGCTCAACTCGCCGCCGACGATGAGGCTTTCGACAAAGAGGCCGAAAAACTGCGCGAGCTGCACGGCGTCTGGCAACGCCAAGGCGTGCTGACGCTGCTGCGTCAGGTGCTACACCGCTACGATTTGCCGGCGCGTTGGCTCGATCCGCAAGCCGATCCGGGCGGCGAGCGGCGCCTCACCAATTTCTTGCATTTGGCCGAGCTGTTGCAAAGCGCCAGCCGCGAGTTGGACGGCGAACAAGCGTTGATCCGCTGGTTAACCGAGCAATGTGAAGCCGCCGCCGCCGGCCAAGTCAGCGGTGACGAGCAGGTGGTGCGCCTGGAAAGTGATGCCGACTTGGTCAAGGTCGTCACCATTCACAAAAGTAAGGGCTTGGAATATCCGGTGGTGTGCTTGCCGTTTGCGGTGAGCTTTCGCCCGGAGGCCAAGGGCCACACCACGGCGTTTGCTTGGCTGGACGAACACGGCCAACGTCAATTGCGCTTGGACATCGACGATGAACTCATCGCCCGCGCCGATGCCGAACGCTTGCGCGAAGACGTGCGCCTGTTGTACGTCGCCCTGACCCGTGCCCGCCATGCCCTGTGGTTGGGCTTCGCGGCCCTGACCGTGGGCAACAGCAAAGAGTGCCAAACCCACCGCAGCGCCGCCGGCCACCTGCTGACCCACCCCGACGCCACCGACGCCGACACCCTCGCCCAGATGCTGGCCCGATTGGCCCAAGGTTGCCCCGACATCGCCCTGCAACCCGCCCCCGAAGAGCGCCCCCCGCTGGTGCCTCTGACCCGCCGCGAACAAGCTGCCAACCTCACCACCGCGCAGACGTACAACGGCCAATTCGACCGCACCTGGGGCATCGCCAGCTTTTCCTCCCTGGTGCGTGCCATGACCTCGACGCACACCGTCATCCACGCCCCCCGTCCCGCCGACGACGAACCCCCGGCTGCCGAGTTCCCCTCTCCTTCAGGAGAGGGGCCAGGGGTGAGGTGGCACCGCTTCGAGCGCGGCCCCCTCGCCGGTAATTTCCTGCATGAGCAACTCGAATGGCTGGCCCACGAAGCCTTCGCTTTGGCCGACGATTCCAGCTTGGCCGAGCGCCTGCGCCGTCGCTGCGAACGCGCCGGGCGAGGCGCCCAAGCCGATGATGTCATCGCCTGGCTGAGTGCCTGGATGCACCAACCCCTGACCGGGCCGGGCGTGCCCCTGCCGCACTTGCACCGCCTTCTGCCCGAAATGGAGTTCTGGCTGCCAGCGGCGCAACTGCCTGCCGCGACGGTCGATGCCCTGTGCCGGCGCCACCTGCTGCGCGATCTCGCCCCGGAGGCGCCCCGTCCCACCCTGGTGGCGCGTGAGCTGCACGGCCTGGTGATGGGTTTCGCCGATTTGGTGTTTGAACACGATGGCCGTTATTGGGTACTGGACTACAAGAGCAACCAACTCGGCCCCGAGGGTTCGTCCTACACCGCCGCCGCCCTGACCGAAGCCATGGCCCTGCACCGTTACGACGTGCAAGCCGCCCTCTACCTGCTGGCATTGCACCGCCTGCTGCGCCAGCGCCTGGGCGATGTCTACGACCCCGCCAGCCAACTCGGCGGGGCGATTTACCTGTTCTTGCGCGGCTTGGACGGCCCAGTGCAAGGGCAGCATCTCGTTCCTCCCGATCTGGCCTTGCTGGAAGCGCTGGACGCCTTGTTGACCCAGGAGGCCACTGCATGAGCCCCGCCGTTTCTGTCCCGATGACTGCTGCCGAATGGCTGGCGCGCTTGCGCCTGTGGGCCGAAGCCGGTTGGCTGCGGCGCTTGGATGCGGCGCTGGCCGGTTTCCTGGCCGAGTTAGACCCGGAGGCTTCGCCGGTGCTGTGGGTGTCGGCGGCGTTGCTGTCGCGCATGGAGGGGCACGGGCACACCTGCTTGCCGCTGTCGCCCCTGCCCACCGTGCCCAACGAGGTGCTGAACGGCCCCACCGCCGCTGCCGAAGCGCTCGCCGAAGTGTGGCCGCAACTGCCCGCCACCCTGCCGGCGTGGTGTGAGGCGCTGCGCCGCAGCCCCTGTGTGCGCCACGGACTCCAGCCCGACACCGGCCAGCCGTTGGTGTTGGTGGAGGAGGGCGCATCGGCTTGGCTGTACTTGCGCCGTTATTGGCTGCACGAGCAGTCGGTGGCGCGGGCGGTGAGCCAACGCTGCGCAGCGATCACCGAACCCGACCGCGCCGGGGTGCGCCATTGGCTCGACCGCTTGTTCCCCGACGCCCTGCCGGGGCCGGATTGGCAAAAACTCGCCTGCGCGGTGGCGCTGCGCGGGCGGTTGTCGGTCATCACGGGGGGGCCGGGCACGGGTAAAACCTACACCGCTGCCCGCTTGCTGGCTTTGCTGCTGGCCACCACGCCGGAAGCGGCGCGGGCCGGGTTGCGCGTCGCGCTGGCTGCGCCCACCGGCAAGGCCGCCGCCCGGCTCAAACAGTCCATCGACACCGCGTTGCAAGCGCTGCAAAACCAGCTCGGGGACACGCTGGCCCTGGCGCCTTTGATTCAACGCATCGGCGCGGCGCGCACCCTGCACGCGCTGCTGGGCGCCCGCCCGGACACGCGCCGCTTCACCCACAACGCCCGCCAGCCGCTGGAGCTGGATGTGTTGATCGTCGATGAAGCGTCGATGATTCACTTGGAGATGATGTCGGCGCTGCTGGAGGCGCTGCCGCCCACGGCGCGGCTGGTGTTGCTGGGCGACAAGGATCAACTGGCTTCGGTGGAAGCGGGCGCCGTGCTGGGCGATCTGTGCCGCGATGCCGATGCCGGTCGTTACAGCACCGACACCGCCCGCTATGCCGAGGACGCTGCCGGCCTCCGCCTGCCCGACGACATGCTGGCCCCCGGTGACTTGGCGCCCGCCTTGGCACAGCAGACGGTGATGTTGCGCACCAGCCGCCGTTTCAGCGGCCCGATTGGGCAACTGGCGCAGGCCGTCAACGTGGGTGATGCGGATCGCGCCCGCCAGGTGCTCCGAGCGCGTGAAGATCAGGTGTTGACCGCGTGGGAAGGCGTGCCCGCTGCGCGGGTGTGCGATCTGGCGGTACACGGTCGGCCAGGCGCTCCGGGGGGATATCGCCCTTACCTGGACGCGTTGGCTGACTTCCAGCCGTTGCCGTCCAGCGCCAGCGAAGCCGAGCGCCAAGCTCACCATGCTGTGTGGGTCAAACGGGTGTTGGGGGCGTTTGAGGGCTTCCGCCTGCTGTGCGCCGTGCGCGAAGGGGAATGGGGCGTGGGCGGATTGAACCGGGCGGTGGCGCAGGCGCTGGAGCGCACCGGGGCGCTGTCGCCGCGTGGCGAGTGGTACGCCGGCCGGCCCGTGATGGTGACGCGTAACGACCCGGCCTTGGGCGTCAGCAATGGGGACATTGGCATCGCCCTGCCAGCCTGCGTGCCTGCGGGCGAAACCTCGGCCTTGCGCGTGTGGTTCTTGGAAGGCGAGCATCTGCGCTCGGTGGGGGTGAGCCGGTTGGCACATGTTGAAACCGCGTTTGCCATGACGGTTCACAAAAGCCAGGGCTCCGAGTTTGAGCACACCGTGCTGGTGTTGCCCGAGCAGGGTGGGGCGGTGCTGGGGCGTGAGCTGGTTTACACCGGCATCACGCGGGCCAAGCGCTTCTTCACCTTGGTGAGTGCCCGCGCCGGCACGCTGGAACAGGCGATGGAGCGGCCCACCCGCCGTGCCAGCGGCCTGCGGCGCAGCTTGGCGGGACAATCTGGCGCATGAACACCTCCTCCCTTGACGCTTCTCCCCACGTCCTGCAATGGTTGCCCGCCCAGGGCGCGCCAGCCCAACTGTTCGTGCTGCTGCACGGCGTGGGCAGCAGCGCGGCCAATATGGCGCCGTTGGCGCAGTGGCTGCAAGCACAATTCCCGCAAGCGGCCATCCTCGCGCCCGATGGTTTTGATGCCTTTGACTACGACCCTTCCGGCCAAGCCCGCCAATGGTTTTCGCTGAAAGAGGTGACCGAGGACAACCGCCCGGCCCGCGTTGCGGCTGTGCTGCCGCGCCTGCTGGCGTGGCTCACCGAAGCGCAACAGCATTTCGGCATCGATCCGCAAGCCACCGCGCTGGTGGGCTTTTCGCAAGGCGCCATCCTCAGCATGGCGCTGGTGCATGAACATGACGGCGCGGCAGGGCGCGTGCTGGCTTTCGCGGGGCGCTACGCCAAGCTGCCCGACACGGCTCCGCAGCTCACCACCTTCCACCTGTTCCACGGCAGCGCGGACGCCACCATCCCGGTGCAGCATGCCCGTGCGGCCATTGAACGCCTGGCCGCATTGGGCGGCGATGCCACCATCGACATCGTTCAAGATGCTGGCCACGAAATCAACGGCGCATTGCTCAACAGCGCGTTGTTCCGGTTGCGCAGCCACATCCCACAGCGGACGTGGCGCGCTGCCTTGGGCGCCGCGCAAGCCCAAAACGCCACCGATCCCGATTTGCACTGAACCGCCTCGGTTTTACCATGCTTTGTCTGCTCTCTCCTGCCAAGTCTCTGGACTACGAAAGCGCCATCGCGCCCGAAGTGCTGGCGTTGGCCACCTTGCCATCGTTCGTGCCGCAGTCGGCGGCGCTGGTGGAGGTGTTGCGTGGCCACACCCCGGCGCAGTTGGCGGCGCTGATGTCGCTTTCCGACCCGCTGGCCCAGCTCAACGTGGCGCGCTATCAACTGTGGCGCCCCGAATTCACCGATGACAACAGCCGCCCGGCGGTTTTCGCCTTCAATGGCGATGTGTATGAAGGGCTGGAGGCGGCCAGCCTGTCGGTTGAGCAACTGACGTGGGCGCAGCAGCATGTGCTGATCCTGTCCGGGCTGTATGGCGTGTTGCGTCCGTTGGATCGCCTGCAACCCTATCGGCTGGAGATGGGCACGCGCTTGGCCACGCCGCAGGCCAAAGATCTGTATGGCTACTGGGGCGAGCGGCCAGCGCAGTTCATCAACGACCAGCAAGCGGGCGATGCGGCGCCTGTGGTGGTGAACTTGGCGTCACAGGAGTATTTCAAGGCCGTCAAACGCAAGGTGTTGCGTGCGCGGGTGGTGGAGTGTGTGTTTGAGGATTGGAAGTCCGGCCAGTGGAAGGTGATCAGCTTTCACGCCAAGCGTGCCCGAGGCTTGATGGCCCGCCACCTCATCACCCACCGCATCGACCATCCCGACGGGCTGGACAGCTTCGACGCCGAAGGCTGGGCCTTCGCGCCCGCTGCCTCCGAAGCTGACCGGCGCGTGTTCCGTCGCCGCTTGTAATTGTTGACTAAAAAATTCAACAAACAACTTGCGCTGAGCTTTGTACCTCGCCATAATAAGAGCTTCAGCAAACGACAGGCGCGTAGCTCAGTTGGTTAGAGCACCACCTTGACATGGTGGGGGTCGTTGGTTCGAATCCAATCGCGCCTACCAAATTCCAAACCCCTTGCAGGTGATCTTGCAAGGGGTTTTTGCTTTCCGGGATCGCCCTAGGAAACGCTGAGCATGCAGCATGAGAACCGCGATTTCATCCTGCGATGACACGTTGCATCATGCTGATTTCTATGCCACCAAGGCCCGATCGTGCCGCTTCCTGGCGCCACTCCTTCACCGAAGAATCCACTTCCGCCAGAATTGCTTTGGCCTGATTGGTGCTCAACTGGTACAAATCCGCCTGAGCCAAGGCCATCGCGGCGTCGGGTTCTTGACTGACGCCATCCAACGTGAGTGCGTGGGCGTCCTTGTAAGGATTAGGGTTGACGTCGTAGGCTGGAGCCAATCGCCATCCTGTGGCCGTACGGATGAACCCATGGTTGCGCAAGTGATCGTCTCGATTGCCGATGCGGATGTTGAATAACACCCGGCGAAACAGTTGTTCCAGATCCGTTTTGATGTGCCCTTGAGCTCCGTGGTCGCAGAGGAACTCTGCGAGATCGAGGTAGCTGGCACCGGCTTGGCCGTCGGTGAACTCCAGTTGTGTCATGGCAGAAGCGAACATGCGCCTGTTGAAGCCGCTTCGATCAAAACGTGCTGCGCAGTAAGTAAGGTACCGGTCTGTCAGTTGAAGGCACTGGGCTTGGGGGACCCAAATCCCTGCGCGCTGTGCCAAGTTTCGGGTCACCCATTCCCAAGCGCCAACGTCGTAACGGTCTTCTTTTGCAGGAAATTTGGCGATCCACAAGCTGCCATCCATGGCGATGAAGTTCGCTTTGGGGCGAGCTCCCCCGAGTGAGGTTCCCGGCGCGATGAGCATCGCCAGCCAGCGCTCGTACTCCGGCAGGTTTTCGGCGCCCGCATCTTCGATGCGGCGACTGGCATGAGCCAATTGCCCCAGATCGGTGACAGGCGGGACGCCAAGGGTGCTGTTGTCTAAGAACGGGGTGTCATCTGCCAGACGCAAACGCAGCGCCCCCATGCGGGTTTGGTCGTGTACACCCAGCAGAAAATCGATGTCTTGCAGACGCCGAGGTTGGCGATTTTCTCGTCGGGCGGTCGCCACCTCGCGCCGTTCCATCAGCACACGCCCCCAGCGGTCGGGAGCTGAATCCATGAAGACCCCGAAAGCCGAATTCGGGGCGGCTGGGTGCTGGGCTCCCGTGTACAAATCCAAGCGTGGATCCAGCATGAACGCGTGGGGGCTTTTCAGCCACGCACGGGTGTATTCGAAAGCGGCAGGCACATCAGTGCGGGTGCCATGTCGCCACAAGGTTCCGACTTGCGCTTGAACGCTCAATTCAGCCGCGTCCAAATGCACTTGGAACGACTCGCGAGCAGAAACTTTACGCGTCGCCATGCTGGCTCCCGGTTGGGTGACGCAGCGAGGGCTCCAGCTCAAGGTCTTGCAGCTTGCGGCCAAGCACATCGTCCTGAGCGAGCAAATCCAGATCACGGTCGAGGCCCAGCACGCGCAGTGCTCGCAGGTACGTGCCCAAAGCGATGGTGGGTTCTCCTTTTTCTAGGCGGTGCAGCGTGTCCCGAGAAATGGCCATGCGTTCAGCCATTTGCATCGCAGAAATTTTTCGCCGAAGCCGGGCCAAGCGCAGCCGGTGGCCAAGCGCAGCCATTTGTCGTTCAGCCGCAGGGAAGGGACGTTGAAATGATCGGCCCATGATGTCTGATATTCCATGCAAAAAAGGCACAGATGTCCAGAATATCAGACGTTCAAACTGAAAAAACAGCAGCGGTGCAAAGGGCGTTTACTTCTGCCAACTCACCGGCAAACCCTGGCGCCGAGCGGCGTAGTTGTTGCCGAGTTCGGTCAAGTTGGCGCCAAAGTCACTCAGGGCGCGTTGCTGCGGGTCGGGGCGCAGGGCGAACCAGTTGTCACGCAGGAAGTTGTGCAGCGGCCGGGTTTCCTCAAAAAAGTCGCTGGGGAATGTGATGAGCTGGAAGGCCGTTTCGAAGTCGATGGCCCCGAAGCGAATCAGCGTGCCCAATTCTTCGTAAAACTGGTGGATGGCACGAAAGTCCTTCAGCTCGGGGGCGGTGTACATCGCCGAACCGGTTTTGTAGCGGGTCAGCATCTCAGCGGGGTCAAACTTCTTGGTACGGTAGTCGGCCAGAAAGCGCTCCGTGACTTCCTCAATCTCGTGGTAACGCTTGAGAAACTCCCCGAAGGACGCATAGGACGTGACCTGCTTGACCCGTGCCGCCCGCGTCTCCGTCCGGGTGGCATGGGCAAATTCCAGCAGGCTCCACGCCGCGCCGCCCACGGTGGAAAGACCTGATGTCATTTTCAGAAGACGACCGCACCAAACATCAGAAGCCGATTGCACTATGCCGGTGAAAGAAAAAAACTGGCCAAATTCAGTACGAGCTAAGCCTGCCTGTAGGGTCTCCACCGGCCAAGCCGAGTACCTCGGCCAGGATCGAGCTTGGCGTTGATTTCATTGGGTGCTGTCAGATAGGGCCTTGCTCTCATCGCACAACCTGATAAGATAGTAATAAATTACTTTCTTTTGGATTGGCGATGAGCGAACACCCTAAGCACCTTCCGGCTGATGAACGGCGAGCGGCCACCGTAGAGGCGGTGATCAACCTGGCGGCTGAGCAGAATCCCAGCGACATCACCACCACGGCGATCGCGCAGCGCATGGGCCTGACCCAAGGCGCGCTGTTCCGGCATTTCCCCACCAAGGATGCCATTCTCGAAGCAGTGATGACGTGGGTAGCTGAGCGTCTTCTTTCCCGAGTAGACAAGGCGGCCCAGAACATCACTTCTCCTCTTGCCGCGCTGGAAGCGGTCTTCATGGCTCATATCGACTTCGTTTCCGAGCATCCAGGCGTGCCACGGATGCTCTTCGGAGAGTTGCAGCGGCCCGGAGAAACACTCCCTAAAAGGATGGTTCAGACCTTGATTCAGCGGTACGGAGAACGCTTGCGCCATCTGCTGGAGAGGGGCAAGGCGATAGGCGAGCTTAATGCCAGCCTCGATATCGAGGCTGCCTCGGTATCGTTCATCGGCTCCATCCAGGGCTTGGTGATGCAGTCGCTCATCGCGGGTGACGCCGCTCGCATCCGTCGCGATGCCTCTGGTGTTTTTGCAATCTATCGTCGTGGCATTGGGAGTGCGTCATGAAATTTCCACGTCTACAACGCCGCACATTGGCCCTGGTCGCCGTCATCATTCCACTTCTACTGCTTTTCATCTATGTTGCTTTGCGTTCAGGGCCGTTGGCTCCTGTTGCAGCTACTGTCAGCACGGTAGAGTCCCGCTCCGTTGCCCCAGCATTAGCTGGTATAGGGACAGTGCAAGCGCGCTTTACTTACAAAATCGGCCCCACCGTTGCCGGGCGCGTCAAACGCTTGGATGTGCATGTCGGCGATACCGTTAAAGCAGGGCAAGTGCTCGGTGAAATGGATGCGGTGGACCTGGACGATCGCATCAGCGCTCAGCAGGCTGCAATCAAGAGTTCCGAAGCTGCACTTCGACAGGCTGCTGCCAAAGAAACTTTCGCGCAGACACAGGCCACACGCTATGAGCAGCTTTTATCGGTGCGTGGCACCAGCGAAGAAACGGTAGTCACCAAACGGCAAGAACTGGCTGTGGCGAGCGCGGCATTGGTCGCCTCGCGAGAAGATATCGCGCGTCTGCGCGCAGAGTTGGAAGCGCTCCGCGCTCAACGCGGAAACTTGAGGTTAGTGGCACCGGTTGCCGGACTGGTCGCAGCACGCGATGCAGACCCTGGCACCACGGTGGTGGCGGGGCAAGCGGTAATCGAAGTAATTGACACCGCAAGCCTGTGGGTTGATACACGCTTTGATCAAATCAGTGCCGAGGGACTGGCTACAGGGCTTCCAGCCAAGATTGTTCTGAGATCACGGCGATCTCAGGCTGTGGCGGGACACGTATTGCGCATCGAGCCTCCGCGCCGATGCAGTGACTGAGGAAACCCTGGCAAAAATCGTTTTCAACGCGCCTCCAGTACCACTTCCACCATTGGGTGAGTTGGCGGAGGTGACTGTGCAACTGGGCGAATTGCCTGCCGCGCCGACCATCTCCAATGCCGCAATTCGGACAGTCGATGGAAAACGCGGTGTATGGAAGCTGGTTGAAGGAGGTTTGACTTTCACTCCGGTCGTGCTGGGCCGCTCCAGTCTTGATGGCCTGGTTCAGGTAGTTGAGGGCTTGAGCGTTGGCGATCAGGTCGTGCTCTACAGCGAAAAGACACTCAGCGCCAAGAGTCGGATTAACATCGTCGATCGTCTGCCAGGAGTCTCACCGTGATCAGCCTGGCCGGACGCGACATCCTTCATGCCTGGGGTAAATTCATCTTTACGGGCATTGGCTTGGGCCTGTTGATTGGCGTCACGCTGACCATGGCGGGTGTGTATCGCGGCATGGTCCGATGACGGTAAGGTGTTTGCTGGACAACAGTGGTGCCAACTTGTGGGTGGTACAGAAAGACACCCTGGGCCCTTATGCCGAGTCTTCCAGCATCCCTGATGACCTGTGGCGCAGCATCCGCACTCTGCCGGGCGTGGCAGAGGCCGCCAATGTGACCTACCTGACCATGCAGGTCGGAAGAGGTGAAAAAGATGTTCGTGCCATGGTCGTGGGCATCGCGGCAGGCGAACCGGGAACATCAGGCTGGCCACCTCAATTGGTCGCGGGACGCCAGATTACGCGTGGCCACTATGAGGCGGTAGCGGACATCGCCACAGGGTTTCGGCTGGGCGATGAGGTGAAGATTCGCCGCAACCATTACACAGTCGTTGGCCTGACCCGCCGCATGGTTTCCTCCAGTGGCGATCCGATGGTGTTTATCCCACTCAAGGATGCGCAAGAAGCGCAATTCCTCAAAGACAACGATGCCATCCTGATGCAGCGTCGCCGCACCGAAGCCAATCCGGTTTTCAACCGCCCCGGCGTGCCCGGTCTGCTCGATGCTGTGATTGCCTCACAAACCAGCAACAACTCGGTGAATGCCGTGCTGGTTCGTATCCAACCCGAATACTCTCCACAGGAGGTGGCCGAACCGATACGACGCTGGAAGCGGCTCACGGTTTATGACCGCGCACAGATGGAAGAGATTTTGGTAGGCAAACTCATTGCCACATCCGCCAAGCAAATCGCCATGTTTCTGGTGATTCTGGCTGTGGTCAGCGCCGCCATCGTGGCATTCATCATCTACACCCTGACCATGGACAAAATTCGCGAAATCGCGGTGCTCAAGCTCATCGGCACACGCAACCGCACCATTGCGGGAATGATCTTGCAGCAGGCGTTGGTACTTGGGGTCATCGGTTTTGTCGTTGGCAAGATCACGGCTACCTTCGCTGCACCCTTGTTTCCCAAATACGTATTGCTGATGCCCATCGATTCAATCTTGGGTTTCTTCGCGGTGATGGTTATTTGTGTGCTGGCCAGCGTTGTCGCCATCCGTATGGCACTGAAGGTCGATCCGGCCGAAGCGATTGGAGGCTGAACATGACGGCAAAAGGCATTCACATCGAAGGCTTGAGCAAGCGTTACGGAGAGAGAGACACTGCGGTTCTCGCCTTGAAGAACGTGAACATGCAGGTTGCGCCGGGCGAGGTGGTTGGCCTGATCGGCCCTTCCGGTTCCGGCAAGAGCACGTTGCTCAAGTGCCTGGGAGCCGTGATTGACCCCACCGCCGGTCGCATGGTGCTGGGAAACGAGGTGATTTTCGACGATGAATGGAAAGTGCGCGACCTGCGGGCTTTGCGCCGCGACAAGATCGGTTTCGTGTTTCAAGCGCCGTACCTGATCCCGTTTCTCGATGTCACCGATAACGTGGCGCTCTTGCCGATGCTCGCGGGTGCCGGCAATGACGATGCGCGAAAACGCGCGCTCGAACTGCTCACCGCTCTGGATGTGCAGCACCGCGCCAAGGCCATGCCGTCACAACTCTCAGGCGGAGAACAGCAACGCGTGGCTATTGCTCGCGGCTTGGTCAATCGACCACCAGTGATCCTGGCTGATGAACCAACGGCACCGCTGGATTCGGTGCGTGCGATGTCTGTCATCCGCATCCTCAACGACATGGCTCGGCGTTTTGAAACCGCCGTCATCGTCGTCACGCACGACGAAAAAATCATCCCGACGTTCAAGCGCATTTACCATATCCGCGATGGCGTCACTCACGAGGAAGCGGGTGAAGGGCGCAGTTTTGAATGACTGCGCCACTCGTTATCGATGTCGCTGAAAAAAGAAGGGGGTCTCATGAACAGCACTAAAAAACCGTTCCTGGTCATTTCCGCCGTGCTTTTCACGGTGATGACCATATCAGCCACCCCTGTCGGCGCGCAGACGGAAAAACCCGCAAAGCCGATGGCACTACGCGGTGTGATGGACAAATTAGGCCGCGACATGCAGGCCATTACAGGCGCAATTTCCAAGGAAGAGTGGGCGGTGGTTGTCGAGTTGGCTCCGAAGATTGCCAACCACGCAGAGCCTCCCGTCGCGGAAAAAATGCGCATTCTTGCTTGGCTCGGAACCGATGCTGGGAAGTTTCGCAGCCACGATGGGCAGACGCACGAATCTGCTACTGCTATGGGCGACGCAGCCAAGCGTGGTGATGGTCTAGCCGTTATCTCTGCTTTTTCGAAGGTACAACAAAGCTGCCTCGGTTGTCATCAGAGCTTCCGTAAGCCGTTCATGGAGCATTTTTATGAAAACCGATGACCTGACTTGCACAGGCCAATGCACGAAACCCAGTCAATGGCCGGCCAGAGCCCTGACATCTCTCGCACTTGTTGGTTTGTTGGCTGGTTGTGCGGTCGGGCCTGACTTCAAACGCCCCGAAGCGCCGACTACATCTAATTACACCGTTGCCACCATGCCAGCGCAAACCGCCTCGGCCGCAATCCTTTTGGGGGAGGTGCAAACCCTCCGGGTCGGTCGGGAGGTCAGTTTGGAATGGTGGCACAGCCTGGGGTCATCCAGACTCGATGCACTGATTGCACTGGCTTTACAAAACAGTCCAACGTTAGCCTCTGCAAAATCGACGCTGCTGCAGGCGCAGGAGCTTCATGCTGCGCAAGCGGGATCAACGCGCTACCCCCAAGTCGATGCGAATATCGGTGCGCAACGCCAACGGATGAGCCCCAGCGGTCTCGGACTGGCCGGCGATGCACGTGAGTTCAGTCTTTACAACGCCAGCGTTGGCGTGCATTACCGCCTCGACTTGGCTGGAGGGAATCGTCGTGCGTTGGAAGCGCTGGCCGCTCGTGTGGACTACCGGAGCCATGAACTGGCGGGCGCGCAACTGACCCTTGCGGCAAATATCACCACCACCGCCATTGTCCGAGCAAAACTCGCGGGTCAGCTTGCGGCCACCAAAGCGATGGTCGAAGCACAGGACGAGCAGATCAATGTCACCCGCAAGCGGGTGCGTCTTGGTCAAGCAGCACCGGACGAGCTGCTTGCACAGCAAACGCAGACCGAACAAACTCGTTCTGGACTACCCCTTTTGCTCAAGCAACTGCAACAAAGTGAGCATCTTCTGGCCACGCTTTCCGGCCAGGCCCCTGGTGACGCGAAGGTGCCCGATTTCACTTTGGCCGAGTTCAAACTGCCCACCGAATTGCCTCTTGTGATGCCTTCTGATCTGGTGCGCAGACGGCCTGATATTCAGGCGGCAGAAGCATTGCTCCACGCGGCGAATGCCGAATATGGGGTGGCGATCGCCAAGCTGTATCCTCAAATCAACCTCAGTGCAAACCTTGGCTCGCAAGCACTCACAACCGGGGCTCTTTTTGGCAGCAACTCTGCTGTTTGGAGTGTGCTGGGGCAGTTGACCCAGCCACTATTCAATCCGGGACTACCCGCAGAAAAACGGGCATCGCTGGCAGCATTGGATGCCGCAGCGGCAAATTATCAGGGCGTTGTGCTCGACGCTCTGCGCAACGTGGCGGACACATTGAGCGCACTGGAGCACGATGCACAGGCATTGAGTTCACTCGCGCTTGCAGACTCAACTGCACAGTCTTCCCTTGAATCCACTGGGCGTCAGTATGCGCTTGGCGCAGCCAGCTACACGCAATTGCTGATTGCAAGGCAGCAGGCTCAACAAAGTAGCATTGCCTTGGTCGCAGCGCAGGCGCAACGGCTTGCTGATAGTGCCGCACTATTTCAGGCGATGGGTGGAGGTTATGATGGATTGAAGGTCAAGCCTTACTGAGCAACTTCGTTCCGTCAGAACGCAACTGACCGGTGGGTGAAATATGCCGGTACAGGGTCTGCCGAGTAATTCCGAGTTCTTGGCACAAATCGCCAACCTTGGTTTCCGGCTGACCCATCGCCGCCATTGCCAGGCGCAACTTGGCCGCCGTCATCTTGAAAGGCCGACCGCCTTTGCGGCCGCGTGCCCGTGCCGACGCCAAACCCGCCACGGTGCGCTCGGCAATCAGCTCGCGCTCGAACTCGGCCAATGCCGCGAAGATGCCAAAGACCAGCTTGCCGGCGGCGGTCGTGGTGTCGATGGCCGCGCCATGCCCGGTCAGCACCTTGAGGCCGATGCCGCGTCCGGTCAGGTCGTGCACGGTGTTGATGAGGTGCCGCAGGTCGCGCCCGAGGCGATCCAGTTTCCACACGGCCAGCGTGTCGCCTGGCCGTAGCGCCTTGAGGCAGCTTACCAGACCGGGGCGATCCTCGCGTTTGCCGGATGCTTGATCCTCGTAGAGATGGTCCGGATCAACGCCGGCAGCAATCAGCGCGTCGCGCTGCAAGTCGGTCGCTTGAGAGCCGTCCGCTTTCGATACCCGCATATAGCCGATCAACATTTTGCACCTGTCACATATACGTTCGATTATGTGACAGTGTGAGCCAGAAAGCTCTGGCCGTCAAAATTTGTCACTTAACCCGTAATTTTGTCTAAGACATGCAAAGGGTTCATCAGGCTCATAATGTGACAGAAATTCCGGAGGGATGCCTTCCTCCGCGAAGGTGGCGCGCAACTGTTCCAAGGAAGCCGGGTCGCGCCGACCATAGGAAGCCAACGCGAACAGCGAGCGTGCCGTCTCGGGGTTGTGCCGCGCTTCAATGATGGCCTCGTCGATGGCCTGGACTGCACGCTGCCAGTGATTGATGGGTTCTGGCTTCGGCGCTTTCGTCGGTAGGCCGCTGGTGAACCCGGTTTGGGGCTCGGACCAGAATAGCTTTGCCTGCTCGCCTGGCGGGCTTATGTCCCTCACCTCAATCAAGTTGATTGCCGTTGCCGCCGCCTCCAGCATCTGCAATCGTACTGCCGGGTTCAGGGTTTCATACGGTCGCCACAGACTTTGCCCAGCACGCAGCGGATGCCCGCAGCTTTCCCAGACTTGGCGGAGATACCCCGCGCAGGTTCCACACGCGGAAAGTGGGGTGTTCAGCTCATCGAGCAGCGTGCGTAGCAGCCGAAACCACAATCCGGCGTGGATGCGCCGGCGCGGCAGCTCCACATACCCCATGGTCAGCGCCTGCC
This sequence comes from Vitreoscilla filiformis, assembly GCF_002222655.1. GTDB lineage: Bacteria > Pseudomonadota > Gammaproteobacteria > Burkholderiales > Burkholderiaceae_C > Ideonella > Ideonella filiformis. The sequence continues at coordinate 2,260,984 of NZ_CP022423.1, forward strand.
AGGTGCGCCGGTCCATCGCCGCAATCGGGTCGCTGGCGGTGCGTGGGGCGGCATCGGCATTCTCCCAGCCGAGAAAACGCCCTGGCACGCCCCAATAGGATTCCAGCCAGCAGCCATGCAGCGGGCAGCTCAGCATCAGGGGCAGCTTCCACACGAGCAGTACGGCTTGGTTCTCCGGATCGTTCAGGCAGAGCGGACAGGCGCGGTGTATCGGCTGGCTGGGGAGCCAGGCACGCCAGCTCGTGATGGATCGCGTCTTACGGCGGAGTCTTGGCAGCAGCACCGAGAGCTGAAACGCATAGGTTTCCAATGCGTCTGGAATCTGATCATCAAGGCTGTCCAGTAGCCAAGGCACCCAGCCGGCGAAGCTCATACTGCGCAGCCGGTCCAGCTCGATGCCGCTCCGTTGGGAAAGCATCGCCAGCAGCGAGAGTGGTGGCACGGTGTCTAGGTCATCGACGTGGCCGTGACCAAGATCGTGCTCCAGTAGGTCGGGCACCTCCATGTGATAGCAAAGGGCCACGCGGTTGAGCCATGAGGACAGCGCCTCGCCTTCTTTCGGGGCGGGATGCAGCGGCCAGCGTGGTGCCGGCTTCACATCAATTCCCGCTCGAACTGGCGTCGCCGCTCGCTGGGGCCGGTGTAATCGGCCATGCTGAGCGTGCGGTGGTTGATCGCTTCCTCGCCGCTCTCCACGGCGGCAATGGCCGCCGCCATCAGCAGGTGCGCCAGCTCGCCGATGGTGCCCTCGCTGCGCGCGAGCAGGTAACGGGCCATGTCCGCCGTGGCAATCGGCGAGGATCGCCGCAGCGGGAGCGAGGCGGCGAAGCTGGCCAGCAGCGAACAGCAATCGTCGTTGTCCTCCCACACCGGCAGCATCATCGGCTCGAAGCGGTTTTCCAACTGGTCATCCGAACGGATCGCCAGGTAGGCGTCGCGCGTGCCGACCCCGACCAGCGGGATGCGCAACTCGTTGCCGAGGAAACGCAGCAGGTTGAGAAATTCCCGACGGTTGACGCTGTTGCCGGCCAGGACGTTGTGCAGCTCGTCGATGACCAGCATGCGCACCCCGACCTTGCGAAGCAGTGCCAGCGCCAGTTGCTCCATTTCCGGCAACCGTGGGCGCGGACGCAGTGGCGCACCCATCGCGGCGAGCAGCGCGACATAGAAGCGCATCACCGACGGTTCGGACGGCATCTGCACGACCAGCACCGGGATGTGTTCCTGGTCGGCGTCAGAACTGGCCGGATGCGTGCGCCGGAACTTTTCGATGATCATCGACTTGCCGTTGTTGGTCGGGCCAACCAGCAGCAAGTTGGGCATGCGTTGTTTGTTCGGCCACGCATACAGCGTTTCCAGCCTGTTCAACGCTTCGACCGCGCGGGGGTAGCCAATCCAGCGGTCGGCGCGGATACGCTGCACGCGCTCGTCCGCTGGCAGACGGGCCAGACCCTGCGCCGCCGGCAGCAGGTGAGACAGGTCGATAATGGGATATTCGTCCACGGCTACCACTCCTCGATCTGGGTCGAACGGTTTGGCCGGCGGCAGGTTGTCGGCCTGCGGGTCGGTAATGTCCGTTCCCGGCGGAACGGGCTTGTCCGGCCGAGCGGATGCTTTGAGGTGTTGCCGACGATCCGCGTCACGCCGAGCCTTGCGTGTGGCCTTCTGCGCGGTGGTCACGATCTCGCGCATCTGGCCGATCATGCGGAACAGCACCGACTCATCCACCTGTTCGCGCCCTTGCTGCCGCAATTTCGCCAATGCTTGGCGTTGCTCCCAGAGGGTGACAGCCGGGTGCGACAAGGTACGGTAGGGGATTTCCAAGGTTAGTGCTGACCCTCCGGTTCCAGCACCCAGATACGGCTGATGTCGCGCGGGTCGCGCCGGATCAGGAAAGAGGGCTGGCGGTCGCGCCGTGCGATCCAAGGTTTGAGCGCGTCGGCGTAGTAGTGGATGTGGTCGATGACGAAAGCCGGTGCGGGTCAGCGTGCGGCGGAGGATGGGCAGAAAATCGACCAGGAAAGCCGTGGCGCGGGTAACGACTGCTGGCACACCGATGCGCGCCACAGCCTCGGCCCAGCGCGCGGCCGGCGGCTGAAGCAGGCCGTTGTGCACGGAGCCGTGATAGGTGCCGACTGCCAGTGCGAGCCAGCGCTCCAGCTCGCGCAGTGTCAGGGCGGCCATCTTCTCGGAGTCGTACTCCCCGCGTTGGTCGGGATTGGAGAAGGTCGTTCCAGGCAGTTCGTCGTGGATCATCTGCATCGCCGTGCCGATGATCCGCTCCACGATGCCACCGTAGTGCGGCTGCCCGAGCGGACGATAGTCCAGCCGGATGCCATGCTGCTCGCAGCCCCGGCGCAGGGCCTCGCTCTTGAATTCGGCCGCGTTGTCCAGGTAGAGCAACATGGGCTTGCCGCTCATCGGCCAGTCCATTTCCACGTCCAACCCTTCCAGCCAAGGGCGCTTGTCGCAGGCGACATGCGCGAGGCAAAGGCCGACCGAGACGGCGGACGGCGCTTCCAACGTGACCACCATGCCGAGCACACAGCGGGTGAACACGTCGATGGCGATGGTGAGGTACGGACGGCCGATCGGTTGCCGGTCGCGCTCGTCCACCACGATCAGGTCGATGACCGTGTGGTCGATCTGCACCTGCTCAAGCGGCGCAGTCACGGCGGGAGGCACGCCGCCGGCACCTTGGAGGTCTCGGGACGCATCCTGGCCTTCCCGGCGGCGAGTGACTTTGCGCGGATCGAGGCCGGCGATCCGCAACGCCACAGTGTTGCGCGCCGGCACCCGCAGCTTCTGCGCTTTGCAAGCCTGCGCGACCTCGCGGTGGAACGCCGCCAGGCTGCGCTTCTGTTTGGTCAGAAACCGCTTTTGCAGCAGGTCGCGGATGATGCGTTCGATCGGCTCCGGCAAGCGGCCCTTACCTTTGCCGCCGCTCGACTGCCCAAGAACCAGGTCAGTGACCAGCCCCGAGCCTTGCCGGGCACGGCGGATCAGGATGTAGACCTGCCGCCGGGACAGACCCAGTACCTGGGCTGCCGCGTCGGCCGCTTCATGCCCTACCGTCTCCGACTGTGCCAGCGGCCCGATGATCTCCGCGCGACGGCGCGCACGCTCCCATGCCTGATCTGGCAGGGTGGCAACGCCGTGCTCGGTAATCGGTGTGGTATCGGTCGCCATGCTCACCTCGCTTTGGTGCACACGAGTATTGAGCATAGTCGAGATCGGTGCGGATGACTTCTGATATTACGCCGTCAGGAGTGGCCTGCACACTTGGCGTCACGCCCCGTCAGTTGGTGCAGTCGTCTTCTGAAAATGACACCTGAGATGACCCCCACCACAATGGCCAAGCGTGAGCCCAGCCGTTGCAGGTTGTTCATCAGGGGAGAGGATTCTTCGGTGTTGTTCATCTTGCGACTTGGGTGTCAAGGGTGGGTGAAAAGCGCCCATTGTGGGCGCCAGCTCCCTCTGCGCACGTCCTGGGAAATGCGCGCTTGACAGTCTTCGCCGTCGCTTAACCGATCACATCCGGGCACCAGCGCGCAGGCAGGGCGCCGCGCAAAGCATTGCTGACACGCAGGTCTTGCGCTTGGGCCAAATCCGCTCGGGTCAGGCGGCGTTCTTCAGCGGGGGGATGGGCCAGCAGTTCGGCACGCATCACCCCTGGCAGGGCGCCACGGCTCACCGGTGGGGTGTACCAACGGCCCGCCAGTTGCACCCACACCGTGCTGCGGCCTCCTTCGATCAGTTCATCGGCTTCATCGAAAAACAGCAGGTCGAACACGCCCAGGTGCTCGGCTTCGTGTACCGCTGCGTCATAGTGCGCCCGCAAGGTGGTTTTGTGGGCCGACAGCGCATGCGCCCCCGGTAAGCGCAGGCGGGCCTGGCCCAGCCGCACCCGGCCATCGGGTGTCGGTGGAAGCGGTGGCAGCGGTGTGCAGGTGAGAGCGATCCGACCATCAAAAGCCAGCGTCAACCGCACGCGGCCCGTTTGGCCCACTGCTCGGCAAGCTGCGGCAGCGGTTTGGACACGCTGCCACAACCCAGTGGCATCCTCCGCCTCTCCCAAAGGCCAGCCCAGCACGTTGGCACTGTGTCGCAACCGTTCCAAGTGCCTGGCCCAGAGCACCACCTGGCCATCGGGCTCCACACGCAAGGTTTCAATCAGCATGAAACCCGGATCGCAAGCCCGCACGAAGCGCGTTTTCCAATGGGTTTCCTCCCATTCGGTGGCGCTCACGCTGTCCAGCACGATACCACCGCCCACACCCCAGCGCACCGGGCTGGGCGCGTGCGTCCAACCGGGGGCCGGTTCGGTGAGTGTCAGTGTGCGAATCGCCACGGACAGGCACAGGTCGGGCAGCCGCCCCGTAGCCGGTGCCTCGCCGGGGGCGTCCACCCAACCGATGGCGCCGCAGTACAGGCCACGTGGTTCGGTTTCAAGCTGCTGGATCAAGCGCATGGTTTCGCGCTTGGGCGCCCCGGTGATCGAACCGCATGGGAACGTGGCCCGCAGCAAGGCCGGGACATCGACCGTCGGCAAAGGCCGGGCGGTGATGGTGGAAGTCATCTGAAACACCGTCGGCAGGGTCTGCACTTCGAACAATGCCGGTACCCGCACCGAGCCGGTTTCTGCGATGCGCCCCAGATCGTTGCGCAGCAAGTCCACGATCATGAGGTTTTCGGCGCGGTTTTTGGGGTCACGCGCCAGGGTTTGGGCTTGGGTGGCGTCCTGCTGCGGATCCGGCAGGCGTGGCGCTGTGCCCTTCATCGGCTGGGCTTCAATGTGACCCGCTTGCACCCGCACGAACAACTCAGGGGAGCAAGACAGCACCCAGCGCCGGTTCCCTGTTGCGTCGCGGTCGGGCAGGGCCACCAAGGCGCCAAACGCCACCGGCTGGGTGGCGCGCAAGCGGCGGTACAGCGCCACCGGCGGGCCCACCAACGTGCCGTTCCAGGGATAGGTGAAGTTCACCTGGTAGGTGCGCCCTTGGCGAATGGCTTCTTGAATCGCTTCGATCGCGTGGGCGTGCTGGTGGGGCGTCAGCGCCGGATGGGCGCCAACCACACCCGCTGGCGCAGGCTCGGGCCGACCCTCGCGCTCGGCCAGCCATTGCGCGACGCCGTCGGCATTCAATCGCACGCAGTGGCGAAACAGCAGCACCCGCAGCGCCGCTGGCGGGGCGGCGGCGGGCTCGTTGTTCAGCGGCAAGCCCCATTCGTAGTCGATCAACAGCAGGGCGTGCAGCCCGGCGCGCTGGTCGACTTCGACAGCACGCCAGACTTCACCCAACGTCGCCGGATCGGTACAGCGATGTTCTCGCACCCAGCCGGTGTACAGGCGGCTGCGGGGTTTGGTGGCGGGGGCGAGGGCGTCGTCCAGCAGAGCGAAAACGTCGCTCATGGGGTTGGCGGCGGCGGGGTGGCTTCGGTGCGTCGGCCACCGCGCCAGGCCCCGTACAGCGCCAACAAGCCCGGCACCAGAATCAGCGCCCAGATGATTTTTTCCAAGTTTTGCTTCACCCACGGCACATTGCCGAACAGGTAGCCGGCGGTGGTCAAGCTGCACACCCACAGCAGGCCACCCGTCACGTCATAGAACGTGAACTTGCGGCGCGTCATGTGCGCCACACCAGCGACGAAGGGCGCAAATGTCCGCACAAACGGCATGAAACGCGCCATCACCAACGTGATGCCGCCGTAGCGTTCGTAAAACGCATGGGCTTGCAAAAACGCCTGGCGGTTGAAGAAGCGCGATTGCTCCCACTGAAACACCCGAGGCCCAAAGTAACGTCCCAGGGCATAGTTGGTTTGATTCCCCGCAATGGCCGCCGTGACCAGCAGGCCCATGGTCAGCCCGAGATCCATCTGTCCGGCCCCGCACATGGCGCCGACGATGAACAGCAGCGAGTCCCCCGGCAAAAAGGGCATGACCACCAACCCGGTTTCGACAAAGATGATGAGAAACAGCAACCCGTACACCCAGGGGCCGTAGGCGGCAACAAACTGGGCCAGGTACTGATCGACGTGGAGCACGAAGTCCACCAGCAAGGAGAGGATGTCCATGGGCTGCGATTATCGAGGGGCGCGAGTCTGGCCCCTTTCTTACAATCCGGCGATGAGTCCCTCTGAAGAAGGCGCCGTGCCGCGCCGTGCGATCCGTGAATTGCCCGACGAGCTGATCAGCCAGATTGCCGCCGGTGAGGTGGTGGAGCGTCCGGCCTCCGTGGTACGCGAGCTGGTGGACAACGCCCTGGACGCCGGCGCCACCCAGGTGACGGTGCGCTTGATGGCCGGGGGCATTCGTTCCATTGTGGTGGAGGATGACGGAAGCGGCATCCCAGTGGATGAGCTGCCTTTGGCGTTGCGTCGCCACGCCACCAGCAAAATTCGCTCGTTGGCCGAGCTGGAGCAAGTTGGCACGATGGGGTTTCGGGGCGAGGCGTTGGCGGCGGTGGCGTCGGTGTCCGAGCTGCAATTGGTGAGCCGCACCGCTGAGGTGGCGCACGCGCACCGGCTCGACGCCCGCTCCGGCGAGTTGGTGCCCGCCAGCCGAGGTGTGGGCACGAGCGTGGAGGTGCGCGAGCTGTTTTTCAGCACGCCGGCGCGGCGCAAGTTTCTTAAAACCCAGGCGACTGAGTTTGCCCACTGTGTCGAAGCGGTGCGCCGCCATGCGTTGGTGCGGCCCGATGTCGGCTTCGCGGTGTGGCACGACGGCAAGTTGACCGAGCAATGGCGCCCCGCCGAACACGCCCAGCGCATGGCGGATTTGCTCGGCGAAGAATTTCTGGCTCAGAGTCGGGCCGTGGACATGCAGGCGGGGCCGTTGCGGGTGCTGGGGCGCGCTGGGCTGCCTGAAGCGTCGCGCAGCAAAGCCGATCACCAATATGCCTACGTGAATGGCCGTTTTGTGCGGGACAAACTCATCAGCCACGCCCTGCGCAGCGCTTACGAGGACGTGCTGCACGGCCAGCGCCAGCCCGCGTATGTGCTGTTTTTGCAAATCGACCCGGCGCGGGTGGATGTGAACGTGCATCCCGCCAAAGTCGAAGTGCGGTTTCGGGATGCGGGCGAGGTGTACCAAGTGGTGCGCCGGGCGGTGGTGCAGGCGCTGGCCGCGCCTGCGGCACCTGGGGTCGTGGATGTGGCCGAATCACCAGCGCCTTCGGTCTCGGAGCCTCGACCACCCCAAGCGTTCATGGCCGGGCCGGTGGCACCTCGCCCCGAGGTGCATCAGCAGCGCTTGAGTTTGCAAGAGCTGTCCCAGTTGTACGCGCCTGAGCCGTCATCCGTGCCGACCCAGACAAATGTCGGTGTGTTTGGCGACGCATTCCCCTCACCCCAGCCCTCTCCCCCAAGGGGAGAGGGAGAAATGCCTTCAAAGCCCCTCTCCCTTTGGGGGAGAGGGGTTGGGGTGAGGGGACACGCCAGCGATGACATGACGATGGTGTCGGAGGACGAATGGCCGCTGGGGCGGGCCTTGGGCCAGCTCGCGGGGGTCTACATCTTGGCGGAAAATGCCCAGGGCTTGGTGGTGGTGGACATGCACGCCGCCCATGAGCGCATCGTGTACGAGCGCCTCAAGGCGTCGGCGCACGGGCGCGAACTGCCGGCGCAGCCCTTGCTGTTGCCCGTGAGCTTGGCCGCCACCCCAACCGAACACGCTTTGGCCGAAGCCCATCACGCCGAATTGTTGGCCTTTGGGTTGGACGTGGCGCCGCTGGGGCCGGGGCGGTTGGCGGTGCGGTCGTTGCCAGCGGCCCTGCCTCACGCCGATCCGGTGGCGCTGACCCGGGCGGTGCTGCGTGAGTTGGGCGAGCTGGAGTTGGGCGGCACCCAAGCCGGCCAGCTCATCGAACGGGCGCGTGATGAAGTGTTGGCCACGCTGGCTTGCCATGGTGCGGTGCGTGCCAATCGACGCCTGACCCTGGAAGAAATGAACGCCCTGCTGCGCCAGATGGAAGCCACCGAGCGCGCCGGCCAGTGCAACCACGGTCGTCCAACGTGGCGCCAAATGACCTTAAAAGACTTGGACTCCCTGTTTCTGCGCGGGCGTTGACCGTTGCAGCCCTTCCTCTTGTTTTGATTTAGCTGCCATGCGATCTGACCGCGATATCCGGCGTGTTCCGCGCCGCCCTGTGCAACGCACCGACGAATCCACCCCCTCGCCGGCCCAACCGGCCACCGTCATCAACCCCAAAGTGGTGGTGACGCGCCGTGAGCCTTCCTACGAACCTCGCGAACCTCGCCCAGATCGGTTTGACGATCGGAACCGCGACCGTCCCCGCGATCAGGATCGCGAACGCCCTCGCAGCCCTGAGCGGGAACGGGATCGGGATCGCCCGGCGTTCGGTGAGCGGCATTCGCTGCGCCAAGATCCGCGTGATCGTTACGCCATGGATCGGCGCGATCCACGCCAAGACGGTCGTTCTGCGGGTTCGGTGAGCCATCCGGAGCGGTTGGAGCGCCCTGCGCGGGACGGGTATCGGGCAGATCCTCGGCCCATGGATCGCCCCGTGCGCCCCCAGCCGTCCGCGCCATCGCGCCAAAGCCCTGTGGCCAGTGCGGTGCCGCCGGAGGGCGTGCGGCTGTCCAAAGTGATGACCGAACGCGGCCTGGCCTCCCGCCGAGAAGCGGATGAATGGATCGATGCCGGCTGGGTGCGTGTCAATGGCGAAATGGCGGTGCTGGGCCAGCGTGTCACGCCCGACGTTCGCATTGAGATCGACCCTGCCGCTCGCCAACAGCAAGCGCAGCGCGTCACCGTGCTGTTGAACAAGCCGATTGGCTACGTCAGCGGCCAAGCGGAAGACGGATACGAGCCGGCCAGTGTGTTGGTGACACCGGCCAATCGCTGGGCGGACGATCCTGCGCGCAAAACCTTTCACCTTGGCCACGCCCGCCACTTGGCGCCCGCCGGGCGGTTGGACATCGATTCCACCGGCCTGTTGGTGCTCACCCAAGATGGCCGCATCGCCAAGCACCTGATCGGGGATGATTCGGACGTTGAAAAAGAGTACTTGGTGCGGGTGCAATACCTGCGCGACGGTGATTTCCCGCCCGAAAGCCTGCGCCTGTTGAACCACGGCCTGGAACTGGATGGCCATCGCCTGCGCCCCGCCAAAGTGAGCTGGGCCAACGAGGATCAACTGCGCTTTGTGCTGCGCGAAGGGCGCAAACGCCAAATCCGGCGCATGTGCGAGATGGTCGGCCTCAAGGTGCTGGCGCTCAAGCGTGTGCGCATCGGCAGTGTGGTGCTCGGCAAGTTGCCGCCGGGGCAATGGCGGTATTTGCGGGAGGATGAGCGGTTTTGAGGCATCGCCCCTAAACTGTCACCACACTGACAGCCCACGCCGGGTTTGTCCCGCACGCTTGGGCTCATGAACGCACCTTCTTCCTTGTCGCCCCTGAAGGCGGCGCTGGCTCTGGCTTTGCTGCTGGGCCTGCAACCGGTCACCACCGATTTGTATCTGCCAGCGCTGCCGCGCCTGGCCATCGATTTGCACGCGCCGATGGCAGCGGTGCAGCTCACCATGTCGGCGTTGCTGCTGAGTTTTGGCCTGGCGCAGTTGCTGATGGGCCCGTTGGCGGATCGTTTCGGGCGTCGTCCGGTGCTGTTGGGCGGTTTGGGGCTGTATGCCTTGGCCAGCGTCCTGGCCGCTGTGGCTCCGGTGATCGAGGCCCTCATCGCAGCGCGGGCACTGCAAGGCGTGGGCATGGCGGCGTCGGTGGTGTGTGCCCGGGCCATGGTGCGTGACCTGTACGAACCCCACGAGGGCGCGCAGGTGATGTCCAAAGCGATGTCCGGCCTGGGCCTGCTGGCGATTGCCAGCCCCACCCTGGGCGGTTTGCTCACCCAACTCGGGGGCTGGCGCTTGGCCATGGTGGCGGTGGCGCTGGCTGGTGTCGTTGTGTGGGGCTTCGTCGCTTGGCAGGTGCCGGAAACGCGCCGGGCGCCAGCCGCCTCCGCGCCGCCAGCGCTGTCGGTGTGGCGCAGTGCGGCGCAGGTGATCGCCCACCCGACGTTTCGGGCTTGGACGGCGCTCATCAGCGCCACGTATGGCGGGTTGTTCGTCATGCTCGCCGGGTCATCGTTTGTGTACATCGGGCCGATGGGGCTGTCGCCCTGGGGTTACGGGTTGGCCATGGCATCGGCCTCGATGGCGTATTTGCTGGGCACGTTCTGGTGCCGGCGCCTCCTGCCGCGCCACGGCTTGACCGGCTCGGTACAGCGCGGGGCGGTGTTCACCCTGGCAGGCGGTTTGGGCATGTTGGCCTTGGGCTGGCTCACGCCCGGGCAGGCGGATGTGCTGCCGTGGGTGTTGGTGAGTCAATGGCTGTACAGCTTCGGCCACGGCTTGCACCAACCGTGCGGGCAGGCGGGGGCGGTGGGGCCGTTTCCGCATCGGGCGGGGGTGGCGTCGGCGCTGTCGGGCTTCACATTGGCGCTGACGGCGTTTCTTGTCGGGGTGTGGCTGGGGCAGGCGATGGATGGCAGTTTGAAAATGCTGTCCTGCGGCCTGGGCTTTTGGGCAGTGGTGACGTCCACCCTGGCCTGGACGATGGTGCAGCGCCACGGCAACCCGCTCCCTGCGGCATCATCTGCGCCTTCTACCTCCTAAAAACCTCAAAAACTGCCGCATGAATTTGGACGTTTCTGCCCTTTTGGCGCGTTGGCGGTGGGTCGGCTTGGCGGGGCCAACCGCTTCGGGCAAGACCGGCCTGGCGCTGGCATTGGCACGCGAACTGCCGTTGGAAATCATCAGCGTTGATTCGGCCCTGATCTACCGGGGCATGGACATCGGCACCGCCAAACCCACCCCAGCGGAGTTGGCCAGCGTGCCGCATCACTTGATTGATGTGCTCGATCCGCACGAAACCTACTCGGCGGCCCAGTTCGTGCAGGACGCAAATGCGCACATCGACGCCATTCGCGCCCGAGGTCGGCTGCCCTTGCTGGTCGGCGGCACGATGCTGTATTTCAAAGCGCTGATCGAGGGCTTGGACACGCTGCCCGCTGCCGATCCCCGCGTGCGCGCCCTGCTGGACGCACAAGCCGCTGATATCGGCTGGCCGGCGATGCATGCCCGCTTGGCCGAAGTCGATCCGGTGACGGCGCAGCGCCTGGCGCCGGGGGACACGCAACGCATCCAGCGTGCTTTGGAAGTGTGGCACCTGAGCGGCCAGCCGATGTCGGCCTTGCACACACGTGCTGCTGCCCAACGCGAGCAGGCGCCCGACCACTGTTTGTTGGCGCTGGAGCCACAGAATCGAGCCTGGTTGCACCAGCGCATCGCACAGCGTTTCGAACAAATGTGGGCGGCGGGTTTTCTGGACGAGGTGTGCCGCTTGCGCACTTCACCCCACTTGCATGGGGGATTACCGTCCATCCGCTGTGTGGGTTACCGCCAAGCGTGGGAGGCATTGGATGCCGGACTGCAAGGCGAGGCCCTGCGCCAACAGGTGCTGGAGCGGGGCATCGCTGCGACTCGCCAGCTCGCCAAGCGCCAATTGACGTGGCTGCGCAGTATGCCGCGTCATGTCCTGGAAGCGCAGGCGCTGGCAGAACAACCCGTGCCCCCGGGGTTATTTGCGATGCTGACACCAAACTGAAACCTAGAATGGGCCATGCCAGTCACCCTGTACAACCGCGATGGTCACGAATGCCTGATGTTCACGGACTTGTCCGATGATCATTTCGGCGAAGCTGTGCAATCCAACCAATTTCTGATCACAGATGACAACACCGGGGCCATCATCGACCCCGGCGGCAACTTGGCCTACAGCGAGCTGTTCTTGGAAATGAGCAAGCACTTTCCGCCGCAGCGCCTGTCGGCCATCCTGGCTTCGCATGCCGATCCGGACATCATTGCGTCGCTCGATCGCTGGATGACTTCCACCACCCACACCAAGCTTTACGTCTCCAAGCTGTGGGAGCGGTTCGTGCCGCATTTTTGCAAGCCCGGCAAAACCATCGGGCGGGTGATTGGCATTCCAGACGCCGGGATGCGCATCCGCATTGGGCGCAGTGACGTGATCGCCCTGCCGGCGCATTTCATGCACGCCGAAGGCAATTTTCAGTTCTACGACCCGGTGAGCCGCATTCTGTTTTCAGGCGATTTGGGCGTTTCGATGCTCAACGGAGAGGCCAGCAAAACCCCCGCGACCTCCATCGCGCCGTTGCTGCCGACGATGGAGGTGTTCCATCGGCGCTACATGGTGTCCAACAAAATTCTGCGGTTTTGGGCGGACATGGTCAGCACCTTGCCGATCGACATGATCGTGCCGCAGCACGGCGCACCGATGACCGGTGGTGCCGTGAAAGAGTTCATTCAGTGGGTTCGCCAGTTGCAGTGCGGCGTCGATTTGATGGAGGGCAGCAACTACCGGGTGCCCTCCTGAAGCGTGCTCAGTGGGGGATGGGGCTGGGAGCCGCATCGTCGTGGCGAGGCTGGAGTGGTGCAGCGCGCACACAGTTGCGACCAGCTTCCTGTGCCAGTTGCAGTGCGGTTTCTGCCTCGGTCAACAAGGCGTCTGCGGTGCCTTGGGCCAAATGAACGTGGCTGACACCCAGGCTGATGGTGATGAACGCCTCCGCGTCCTGGCATGAAAAAGGGGTGCTGGCGATTTTGTGGCGGATGCGTTCGGCGGCATCCAAAGCGCCCAGCGGGTCGGTGTGTGGCAAGAACACCGCCAATTCGGCGCCGTTGAAACGCCCCAGGATGTCGGACTGCCGCAACGTGGCTTGTACGCTGTGCGCCATCGCCCGCAACAGCACTTCGCAGTGGCGATGGCCGAGGGTGGTGCGCATTTGATCCAGGTGATCCACATCGATGAGCAGCAGCGCACCCTGATCACCATAGCGCCGGCAGCGTGACCATTCACGCTCGACTTGGCGTGCAAAAGAACGCTGCGGCCAGATGCCTTCGATTTCTTCGTCGTCTTCGCCCAACGGATCATCCAAGCGCGTGGTGCGCGCCAGCGCGTGGGACAACTTGAGCGCCACGCCCCCTGCGACGGCTGCTGGCACCATGGCCAACACCCCCCCCGCGATGGCAGTGCCCCAACTGACTTGATCGACGCCGAGCAGCACCACCATGACACCCAGCCCGACCAAGGCGGCAGCACCCGCGTGGAAAAGCCAAGCCGATCGCCAGCCAAAGCGCGCCACCTGACGCGAAAACCCATAGACCCAATTCGACACGGACAGGCTCCAGAACTCGCTGCGTTCCATCATTGGAGCACAGGCCGTGTGGCGTCAAGCCTTGCAAACTGTGAGCGTTATGCGGTGCTTGATAATCCGCCACTTTTTGCTCCCTTCGCCGCCGTGACTCGCCCGATCCGCACCCCCTACGAAGACTTCATGTGCCATGTGTACGAACACGGCGTCGCCAAGAGTGACCGCACCGGCGTGGGCACGCGCAGCGTGTTCGGCCACCAGATGCGCTTCGATTTACGCGAGGGTTTCCCGCTCATCACCACCAAAAAGGTGTTTTTCAAAGCCGTGGTGCTGGAATTGCTGTGGTTTTTGCGCGGCGACTCGAACGTGCGCTGGCTGCAAGAGCGCGGCTGCACCATCTGGGACGAATGGGCGCGGGACGATGGCGAACTCGGCCCCGTCTACGGCGTGCAATGGCGCGCCTGGCCGACGCCGGACGGCGGCCACATCGATCAAATCAGCCAAGTCATCACGCAACTCAAAACCAACCCGGATTCACGCCGCATCGTCGTCAGCGCCTGGAACGTGGCCGAGTTGGACAACATGGCGCTGATGCCGTGCCACGCGCTGTTTCAGTTTTACGTCGCCGAGGGGCGCCTGAGCTGCCAGCTCTACCAGCGCAGCGCCGACATCTTTTTGGGCGTGCCTTTCAACATCGCCAGCTACGCGCTGTTGACCCACATGCTGGCCCAACAGTGTGATTTGGAAGTGGGTGATTTCATTTGGACTGGCGGCGATTGCCACCTGTACAACAACCATTTCGAGCAAGTCGAAACCCAGTTGGCGCGTGACGCCTTCCCGTTCCCGCAACTGCGCCTCAAACGCCGTCCGGACAGCCTGTTCGACTACACCTTGGATGACATTGAGGTGCTGGACTACCAGTGCCACCCCGGCATCAAAGCACCGGTGGCGGTATGACCGAGTTGGTGCTCATCGCCGCCGTGGCGCAAAACGGTTGCATCGGCGTGAACAACGCCTTGCCGTGGCACCTGCCCGAAGACTTGGCGCACTTTCGCGACACCACACGCGGCCACGCCGTCATCATGGGGCGCAAGACGTGGGAGTCGCTGCCGCCGCGTTTTCGCCCCTTGCCCGGGCGGCGCAACGTGGTGCTGACACGCCAACCCAATTGGCGCGCCGAGGGCGCCGAAGTCGCTGCCACGCTGGCGCAGGCGCTGGAACAGTTGGCGGGCACGCCGCGTGCATTCGTCATTGGCGGCGCGGAGGTGTATGCACAGGCCCTGCCTCGTGCCGATGCCATGATCCTCACCGAGATTCACCAAGATGTCAGCGGTGATGCGTACTTTCCCGCCTGGGATCGCACGGTTTTTGCAGAAGTCGCCCGCCAGCGGCACACGGCTGCCGCGCCGAATGCGTTCGAGTTTTCGTTTGTGACTTATCACCGTCTCACCTGAAGGAGTTCTCCCCTATGTCTGGACACGGTTTCCACGTTCACGGCCCGCACGATCACGCCATGGAACACGTTGCGCATGGCGGCGGTCATCACGATGACGAAGGCATGGCCAGCCAATTGGCCGTGATCACGGCGGTATTGGCCACGGTGGGCGCCATTTTTTCGTACATGGGCGGGGCCACGCAGGCCAACGCCGGGCTGTACAAAAACAATGCGGCCATCAAAAAGACCGAAGCCTCTAACCAGTGGAATTACTACCAAGCCAAGAGCAGCAAACAAAACCTGGCCGAACTGGCCTTGACCTTGGTGCCCGCTGCTGAAAAAGACGAGTACCAAAAGGAAATCACCCGCTACAAACAAGAAAAAACAGAGATCAAAGCGGCGGCTGAGAAACTGGAGCAAGAGTCCAAGGATTGGGACAAACAGTCCGACGAACAAA
Source organism: Vitreoscilla filiformis (assembly GCF_002222655.1). Lineage (GTDB taxonomy): Bacteria > Pseudomonadota > Gammaproteobacteria > Burkholderiales > Burkholderiaceae_C > Ideonella > Ideonella filiformis. The sequence goes on from NZ_CP022423.1 coordinate 2,276,065, forward strand.
TGCACCAGCACCACCGTTGGGCCCAAGCCACCACGGCGCTGCAAGTCGCCATTGCGGTGGCGGCCATTGCTTTGCTGACCAAACGCCGCTGGATGGAGTGGGTGACGATCGGCACCGGGGTGCTGGGCGTGATCATTGGCGTGCTGGCTTGGTTGCACATCTGAGCCCAGGCGGGCCGGGCGGGCTCCTTAGAATGCCCTTTTGATCTGATACGGAGTACGCCCTCATGCTTGCCTGGCTGGTTCGGGCCATCCTTTTTGGTGGCTTGCTTGCGTTCTCGCTCAACAACCAGCACACGTCTGTCGTGCATGGTTTTTTCGGCTACGACTGGTCGGCGCCCATGGCCATCGTGCTGTTGGTGGCTTTTGCGGGTGGCATGCTCGCCGGCGTGTTGGCGCTGACGCCCGCTTGGTGGCAGTTGTGGCGCCGGGCACGCAAGGCCACCGCAGCGCCAGCCCCGGTGCCTGCGCCGGCGGCTCCCGTTCAACCCACGGCTCCGGTGACGCCCATCGATGGAATTTGACGTTCAATGGCTGCTCACCGGCGTGCCGGTGGCGTTTGGTTTGGGCTGGCTGGCTTCGCGGCTTGATCTGCGGCAGGTCAAGCACGAGCAGCAAAACTCCCCGAAAGCGTATTACAAAGGGCTGAATCTGCTGCTCAACGAGCAGCAGGACAAGGCCATCGATGCGTTCATCGAAGCCGTTCAGCACGATCCGGACACCACGGATTTGCACTTTGCCCTGGGCAATCTGTTCCGTCGGCGCGGGGAGTTTGAGCGGGCGGTGCGGGTGCATCAGCATCTGCTTGACCGAGCCGATCTCAGCAGCACCGACCACGACCGCGCTCAGTACGCCCTGGCGCAAGACTTCCTCAAAGCCGGTTTGTTCGACCGGGCGGAACAAGCCTATCGGGCGTTGGAAGGCACGCCGTTCGAGGTCGAAGCGCGCTTGGCGCTGCTGGGCCTGTATGAGCGCTCACGCGATTGGCTGGCGGCGCAAGAAACGGCTGTGGCGTTGGAGCGCATGGGCACGGGATCGTTTGCGACGCGGATTTCCCATTATTGGTGCGAACTGGCCGCCGAGGCCGACGCCAAAGGCCACACCGCTGAAGCCGAAGCGGCGTTGCAGCGTGCGTGCGCAGCGGCGCCTCACTTGGCTCGGCCCTGGTTGGTGATGGGCCAGCGGTGGGTGGCCCGCCAACAGCCCGAAGCGGCGCTGGCGGCTTGGCAGGAGTTGCGCACACGGGCTTCGACCCACTTCCCGCTGATCGCCCTGGATTACGCCGAGCAAGCCGTGCGCTTGGGCCAGGCGCAGGCGGCGCTGGAGGTGATCCGCAGTGCGTATGACGCGGCCCCGGCGTTGGATTTGCTGCGCGCCCAAGCACGTTTGACCGGCCAACCGTTCGCAGAGTTGCCCGAGCTGATGCAGCACTTGCAGCGTTACCCGACGTTGAGTGCAGCGCAAGCGGTGCTGTCCGGCCTGTTGGCCCATCCCCCGGTGCCGGCCGATGTGGGTGCGGGCGTGGCGCGGGCGTTGGAAGTCGCGGCCCGACCGGTGCAGCGCTATCGCTGCGCGTGCTGTGGGTTCGAGGCGCAGCGGTATTTCTGGCAATGCCCCGGCTGCTTGAGCTGGGACAGCTTCCCGCCCACGCGCCTGGACGAGCAGTGAGCGTCGCCACCCAGCCCGCTCACAGCGGATAACGCGCTGGGTCTTGCCGAAAAAACTGCACCAGCAGTGCGTGCAGTTCGGGGTAAGCCTCGGCAAAACCTCGCCCATTGACGAAAAACGCTTCGACAGCCACCGCGAAGAATTCTTCCGGCGCTTCCGCCGCGTAAGGGTCGAGCCACGGGCGCCAGCCTTCGCGGAGGTCGTGGTGCAGGGCATCCCAGGCGCGAGAGGCGGCGTCGTGCCACGCTTGTTGCAAGGCAGAGGTGGGCCAAGGTGGAGAGCCGTTGGCGAGGCCGTCTTGCATGTCCAGCACATGGGCGCATTCGTGGATGACGACGTTGTAACCCTCGTGGCCCAACGCGCCCGCATCGCGCACATCGGGCCAGCTCAACATGAGGGGGCCGTTTTGCATGGCTTCGCCGGCCAGCCATTCATCGTATTCATGCACCACCCCGGTGGCGTCCAGGTGCTGGCGCCGCACCTTGGCCGGCGCCGGGTGCAGCACGATGCCGACAAAGCCGTCATACCCCCCCAACCCCAGCGCCAGCATGGGCAAACAGGCTTGAGCCGCCACGGCCACGGCCATTTCATCCGTCACCACCAGCCCATGGGCGCCCGCAAATTGTTTGCGCAGCAGAAAAATGCGCGCCAACTCACGCAAACGCGCCCGCTCCTCGGCAGGGCGTTGGGCGATGAAGGGATACCGCGCCACCGTGGCCACCCACAAATCAGCCGGAATGGGCTGGGCCTGGGCGGTTTGCGTTTCGCGGCGTACCCGCCAGCGGTGCCACCAGTCGAACATCGGTCAAACGGGGGAAAACTCGTCCAACGTGTGGCGGCTGAAACCTTGTGCTGTCCAGCGCAGCACACTGGCCCGAGCGGGGCCAGGCGGCTCCAGATCCCAATCACTCAGCACCTCGCGCCAATCGGATGAGGCCGGGCGGTGGGTGTGGCCGTGGATCAAGCGCACGCAGCCCGCTTGGCGCAGCCAGACAGCAGCTTCGGTGGGATCGACATCGGCATAGTCCTGCGGCGTCAGCTTGGCCTGTTCGGCTTGGCTTTGTGCGCGCAATTGCTGGGCCAGCGCCAAGCGTTCAGGCAGGGGGCGGGCCAGAAAAGCCGCTTGCCAAGCCGGGCTGCGCACGACTTTGCGCACCTGTTGGTAAGCATGATCGGCCAGGCACAGCGCATCGCCATGCGTGGCGAGGACCCGGTCGCCGAACGCCTCAATGCAGCACGGATCGGCCAAGCCCACCGCGCCGCAGGCGGTTAAAAAACCGTCGCCGAGCAAAAAATCTCGGTTGCCACACATCACCCCGAGCTGGGCGCGCTGGGCCAGACGGGCCAGCGCGTGGACGATGTCGCGTTCGAAAGGCCGTTGTTCCAGCGCATCGTCGCCAACCCACGCTTCGAACAAATCGCCCAACAGGCACACCACATCGGCGCGGGTGTGGGCCAGGTAGCGGGTGAACGCGGCGGCGGTGTGCGGCATGTCGGCGCACAAATGCACGTCCGACACCCATTCCACCCGCTGCACCGAGGCCGGCAGGCGCCATTGCGTACGCCATTGGCGCTGGGTTTGAGCGGGCAGTTCGGTCATCAATCAGGCCGTGATTTCAACCGCTTTGGTGATGGTGATCGCTTCCAGCGGCACGTCGTCGTGGTAGCCCTTGCGACCGGTACGCACCTTTTCGATGGCATCCACCACCTCGCTGCCCGCCACCACTTTGCCGAACACGGCGTAGCCCCAGCCGCTGGGGGTTTCGCTCTTGAAGTTCAGGAAGTCGTTGTCGGCGGCGTTGATGAAGAACTGGGCCGATGCCGAGTGCGGCGCGCTGGTGCGTGCCATGGCGATGGTGTATTTGTCGTTCTTGAGGCCGTTGTTGGCTTCGTTGGGGATGGTGTCGCGGGTGGACTTTTGTTGCATGTCGGCGGTCATGCCGCCGCCTTGGATCATGAAACGCTTGATGACGCGGTGGAACACCGTGCCCTCGTAGTGGCCGCTGTGGACGTAGGCCAGGAAGTTGGCCACGGTCTTGGGCGCTTTGGCGTCGTCCAGTTCAAGGCGGATGGTGCCGGCGCTGGTGATGAGTTCAACGGTTTTGGTCATGTTGCGAAGTCTCTTCGGAGGGAGGGAAAGGAGAGGGGGGCAAGGGCTCAGTTTTCGATCTGAACCTTGCGGATGATGATCGGCTCGATCGGCACGTTTTGGTGCATGCCCCGGGAGCCGGTGGACACCGCCCGAATGGCGTCCACCACTTCCATGCCGGACACCACGCGGCCAAACACGGCATACCCTTCGCCGTCGCGGGCGTTGGGCTGGTCGAGGAAGGGGTTGTCTTTGGTGTTGATGAAGAACTGGGCGGTAGCCGAGTCCGGCACCATGGTGCGGGCCATGGCGACGGTGCCGCGCTGGTTGGACAAGCCGTTGCGGCTTTCCAATGCGATGGGCGCCCGGGTGGGTTTTTGCTGCATGTCCGGCGTCATGCCGCCGCCTTGGATCATGAAGTCGGGGATGACGCGGTGAAAAATCGTGCCCTCGTAATGGCCCGCTTTGACGTACTGGAGAAAGTTGTCCACCGACTTCGGGGCTTTTTCGGCGTTGAGTTCGATGAGGATGTCCCCGCGTGTGGTGCTCAAGCGCACTTTTTGCGCCCAAGCCGCCGGGCTCAGGGCCGACAGTGAAGCAGCAGCAAGCAGCGCCAGCACGGCGCGGGCACTGTGGAAACGGAGGCGAGCGGCAACGGTCACGATGATGAAGCTCCTTGGCTATACTCGATCGATTTTACCGACCGCTTTTTACACCTCGTCCGACCGGGTTGTCCGCTGCGCCGCTGGCGTGCTGCGTCGCCCGGTCGGTCTGTTTTGCCCGCCACGCCGATGACCCTGCGCATCTTCAACAGCCTGACCCGCCAGGTCGAACCCTTCACCCCCATCGAGCCCGGCCATGTGCGCATGTACGTGTGCGGCATGACGGTGTATGACCTGTGCCACGTCGGCCACGCGCGTTCGATGGTGGCCTTCGATGTGGTGCAGCGCTGGCTCAAAGCCAGCGGCTACCGCGTCACTTACGTGCGCAACATCACCGATATTGACGACAAAATCATCAAACGTGCGGTAGAAAACGGCGAAACCATCGGCGAGCTGACCCGCCGCATGATCGCCGAGATGTACCGCGACGCCGACGCTTTGGGGATCGAACGCCCCACGCACGACCCGCGTGCCACCGATTACGTGCCGCAGATGCTGGACATCGTGCGCCGCTTGGAAGAAAAGGGCCTGGCCTACCGCGCCGGCAATGGCGACGTGAATTACGCCGTGCGCAAGTTCGAGGGTTACGGCAAGTTGAGCGGCAAATCGCTGGATGACCTGAACGCCGGCGAGCGCGTGGCCGTGGCCGATGGCAAACACGATCCGCTGGACTTTGTGCTCTGGAAAGCGGCCAAAGAGAACGAGCCCACCGAAGCCAAGTGGGCGAGCGATTTCGGCACGGGCCGCCCCGGCTGGCACATCGAGTGCTCGGCCATGTGCGGCGCGTTGCTGGGCGAAACTTTCGACATCCACGGTGGGGGCGGTGATTTGCAGTTCCCGCACCACGAAAACGAGATCGCCCAAAGCGAAGGTGCCAACGGAGCGCCGCTGGCGCGGGTGTGGATGCACAACGGGTTCATCAACATCGACAACGAGAAGATGTCCAAATCGCTGGGCAATTTCTTCACCATCCGCGAGGTGCTTGACAAGTTCGATGCCGAAACCGTGCGGTTCTTCGTGCTGCGCGCCCACTATCGCAGCCCGTTGAACTACAGCGATGTGCATCTGAACGACGCACGCGGCGCCCTGAAGCGCCTTTACACCGCATTGCAAGAGGCCGATGCGGTGTTGGCGCGTCATGGCCGAAGCGCCGTGGCCGTGCCATTCGGTGCGTTGGACGCTGGCGACGAACACGTGCGGCTCTTCACCGAGGAAATGAACAACGACTTCGCCACGTCGGCGGCGAGTGCGGTGCTGTTCACCTTGGCCAGCGAGATTTTCACCGCCGCCAAGGCCGAAGCGCTGGAAACGCTGGCGTTGCGTGCCACGCAATTGCGCGCCCTGGGCGCCGTGCTCGGCCTGTTGCAGCAAGACCCGGCGCAGTACCTGCAAGCGGGCACGGGGTTGGACGAAGCCAGCATCTTGGCCCGCATCGAAGCCCGCGCCGCTGCCAAAAAAGCGAAAAATTTTGCCGAGGCCGACCGCATTCGCGCCGAATTGCTGGCCGCTGGCGTGGCCATCAAAGACACCCCGCAAGGCACCACCTGGGCAAAGGCTTGATGTGACCCCGCTTCCCACCGACGCCGGCGCCACACCGGCTTACTGGGATGCGGCTTGTCACTACCTCACCCAGCGCGATCGGGTGATGGCCAAGCTCATCCCACAATTCGGACAGGCCCGCCTGCAAACCCGAGGTGATGCGTTCAGCACCTTGGCGCGCTCCATCGTCGGCCAGCAGATTTCGGTGAAGGCCGCCCAGGCGGTGTGGGATCGGTTCGTGCGTCACCTGGGGGGCTGCGCACAAGACCTCTTGAAGCCGGACACTGTTTTGGCTCAAGATGTGCCCATGCTGCGGGCCTGTGGCCTGTCGGTACGCAAGGCAGAATACCTGCTCGATTTGGCACGCCACTTCCAAGACCGGCGAGTTCACTTGGATCAGTGGCAGGCGATGGACGATGAGTCCATCATTGACGAACTCGTGGCCATCCGAGGCATCGGACGCTGGACGGCCGAAATGTTCTTGATTTTTCACCTGATGCGTCCGAACGTGTTACCGCTGGATGATGTGGGCTTGCTCAAGGGCATCAGCCTCTGTTATTTCAGCGGTGAGCCGGTGTCGCGTGCGGAAGCGCGTGAGCTGGGCGAGTGCTGGGCCCCTTACCGGTCGGTGGCGACTTGGTATCTGTGGCGCTGCCTCGACCCGCTGCCGGTCGAGTATTGATCTCATGGCTTCGAAGGACTTCCTCCTATGAGCAAACGTTATTTCCTGGACTTTGAATCCCCGATCGCCGAACTGGAAACCAAGATCGAGGAGCTGCGCTACGTCCAGAACGAGTCAGCCGTGGACATCTCGGAGGAAATTGACCGGCTGGACAAGAAAAGCCTGCAACTGGCCAAGGACATCTACTCGCAGCTCTCGCCCTGGCAGGTGACGCAGATTGCGCGCCATCCGCAACGCCCGTACACGCTGGATTACGTGAACGAGCTGTTCACCGATTTCCAAGAGCTGCACGGCGACCGGGCGTTTGCCGATGACCTGTCCATCGTCGGCGGTCTGGCGCGTTTCAACGGCCAAGCTTGCATGGTGCTCGGCCAACAAAAGGGCCGAGACACCAAAGAACGCGCCGCCCGCAACTTTGGCATGCCACGCCCCGAGGGCTATCGCAAGGCGCTGCGCCTGATGAAGCTGGCGGAAAAATTCGGCCTGCCGGTGTTCACGTTTGTGGACACCCCGGGCGCTTACCCCGGCATCGGCGCCGAGGAGCGTGGCCAGTCCGAAGCCATTGGCCGCAACATTTACGAGATGGCCCAGCTCGAAGTGCCCATCATCACCACCATCATCGGTGAAGGTGGTTCGGGCGGTGCGCTGGCGATCAGCGTGGCCGACCAGGTGCTGATGCTGCAATTCTCGGTGTACTCGGTGATTTCGCCGGAGGGCTGCGCGTCCATCCTGTGGAAGACCGCCGAGCGTGCGTCGGATGCCGCCGAGGCCCTGGGCATCACCGCCCACCGCCTGAAGGCTTTGGGCTTGGTGGACAAAATCATCAACGAACCCGTGGGCGGCGCGCACCGCGATACCAAACAGATGGCCGCCCAGCTCAAGCGCGGGCTGGTGGACGCGCTGCGCCAAGTGGCCGATCTTTCAACCGATGATCTGCTCAACCGCCGTTACGAACGCCTCAAATCCTACGGGCGTTTCACCGACACCACCAAGCGCTGAGACCGCTGCCGCGCCTGTGCTTGCCGTCGCGGTAAGTGGCGGGCTGGATTCGACCGCGCTGCTGCACGCCCTGTCCCGGCAAGCGCGTGACCTGGGCGCCTCAGTGGTGGCGCTGCATGTGGATCACGGCTTGCAGGCGGTGTCCGCCGAATGGGGGCGCCGGATTCGGCGCCAGTGCCAGCGCTGGGGCGCGGCGGGTTTGCCGGTGTCCGCCCGCGTGCATCGAGTGACGCAGGTTCCGCCCACTGGCGCCAGCATCGAAGCTTGGGCGCGCAAAGTGCGCTACGCCGCACTGGCGCAGATGGCGCGTGACGTGGGCGCCACCCACGTCTGGCTGGCTCATCACCGCCGCGATCAAGCCGAAACGTTTTTATTGCAGGCCCTGCGCGGCGCTGGCTCGGCGGGTTTGGCAGCCATGCCCACCGCGCTGTGGCGGGATGGGTTGTGCTGGCTGCGCCCCTGGTTGCACCAACCCCGCGAAGCCATCGCTGCTTACGCGGCCCGCTGGCGCCTGAGCTGGGTCGAAGACGCCACCAACACCGACACCCGTTTTGACCGCAACCGCCTGCGCTGCGATCTCTGGCCCACGTTGTTGGCCGGCTTTCCACACGCTGAAACGGCGCTGGGGCAATCGGCTCGCCAGTCGGCGCGAGCGGCGGCGTTGATGCAGGAAGTCGGCGCCCAAGACTTGGCCCGTTTGCACATGCCCGACGGCGGTTTGGACGTCGCGGGCTGGCAAACCTTGTCCGCTGCTCGGCGCTACGCGGTGTTGCGGGCGTGGTGCCAGACTCTGGGCCATCCCGTTCCCGACAGTTTGTTGGAACGGCTGCTGCTCGAATTGCCGACGGCGCGCTCGGGCCATCGCTGGCCGGATGGGGCAGGGGGGGCGTCGTTGCGCCTGTACCGGGGCACGCTGCGCCGTTGGGAGGATGTTCCCCCCGCCGATCTGCCATCGGGTGAGGTCGGGTTGAGGTTGCCGTATCCGGGGCCGGGGCGTCACGCGCTGCCGGCGTGGGGTGGGGTGCTGACGGTGCGAGCGGTCTCGCAAGGCGGCATTGCGGCGCACTGGTTGACGCATGCGGTGTTGATCACTCGCCAAGGTGGCGAGTCCTTTCAGTTTGAACCGCATTCGACGGCGCGTTCTTTGAAAAAACAGTACCAAGCTCGGGCCATCCCCGCATGGCAACGGCACGGCCCGCTGCTGTGCGCTGGCCCCGCCCAAGGCGGGGGGGTGTTGTTCGCGCCGGGTTTGGGTGTGGATGCCCGTGTGCGTGCGGCCAACGGCGAACCGCAGTGGCTGCCCGAGTGGCTGCCTGATGCCACGCGCTAGAATCCTCAGCTTTTGCGCGATGAGGCCGAGTGGCGGCCCCATCGTGGTTCTTTGCAGCAGGACTGACCAATCGTCATGGCACTGATCGTTCACAAATACGGCGGCACCTCGATGGGCTCCACCGAGCGCATCCGCAATGTCGCCAAGCGCGTGGCCAAGTGGGCGCGCGCTGGGCACCAGATGGTCGTCGTTCCGTCGGCCATGAGCGGCGAAACCAACCGCTTGCTGGGCCTGGCCAAAGATGTTTCTCCCGCCGTGCAGACCGCTTCGGTGCTGCGCGAGCTGGACATGATCGCCTGCACAGGCGAACAAGTGTCGGTGGGCCTGCTGTCGCTGGCCCTGCAAGCCGAGGGCATGGAAGCCGTCAGCTACAGCGGCTGGCAAGTGCCCATCAAGACGGATTCGTCGTACACCAAGGCCCGCATCCAAAGCATCGACGATGTGCGCGTGCGTGCCGATCTGGCCGCCGGCAAGGTGGTGATCATCACCGGCTTCCAAGGTGTCGATGAAGATCTGAACATCACCACGCTGGGCCGTGGCGGTTCGGACACCTCCGCCGTGGCCGTCGCCGCCGCGATGAAGGCCGACGAGTGCCTGATCTACACCGACGTGGATGGCGTGTACACCACCGACCCGCGTGTGGTGCCCGAAGCGCGTCGCCTGCACACCGTGAGCTTTGAAGAAATGCTGGAAATGGCCAGCTTGGGCTCCAAGGTGCTGCAAATCCGCTCGGTGGAGTTTGCCGGCAAGTACCGCGTGCCGCTGCGCGTGCTCTCCAGCTTCACGCCCTGGGACATCAACATCGAGGAAGAAGCCAAGTCTGGCACCCTGATCACTTTCGAGGAAGACGAAAAAATGGAAGCAGCCGTTGTCTCGGGCATCGCCTTCAACCGTGACGAAGCCAAGGTGACCGTGGTCGGCGTGCCCGACAAGCCCGGCATCGCCTACGCCATCCTGGGCAAAGTGGCCGAGGCCAACATTGATGTGGACGTGATCATTCAGAACGTCTCGCGTGACGGTAAGACGGACTTCTCCTTCACCGTTCACCGCAACGATTACCAGCGCACCGTCGATCTGCTCAAGACGCAAGTGCTGCCCGAGCTGGGCGCCGCCGACGTGCTGGGTGACACCAAGATCTGCAAGGTGTCGATCGTTGGGATCGGCATGCGTTCGCACGCGGGCGTGGCCAGCACGATGTTCAGCGCCCTGGCTGCTGAAGGCATCAACATTCAGATGATCACCACCAGCGAAATCAAGACTTCCGTTGTGATCGACGAGAAATACATGGAGCTGGCCGTGCGCGCCCTGCACCGCGCATTCGGCCTGGACGCCGAGTGATCAAAAAGATCGCGGACGGGGCTTGCGGTGAGTTTGAAAAATAAGCTATACTGCGAGCTTCAGCGGTTGGAGACGTGACCGAGAGGCCGAAGGTGCTCCCCTGCTAAGGGAGTATGGGGTCAAAAGCTCCATCGAGGGTTCGAATCCCTCCGTCTCCGCCACCTGCTGATCTGCATCAAGCCCCGTACATCGGGGCTTTTTTGCGTCTGTACGAATCAACAGACTTTTCGGGCGGATCGCGCACATGCCTCAAGACTCAAACGTGACCACCTCATCCCACCCATGGCGCCTCAGCGTTGCGCCCATGTTGGACTGGACGGCGTTTTGAAAAACCGAGATAAATCAACGTATTGCAGCGATTTTTTCGTGGCGTTGCATTGTTTTGGTTAGATCGATAGCAATTCCCGGACGTGTGCATCCAACTGCGCAAGGTCTATTGGCTGTACATTGCCTGCCCTCTTTGTGATATCCCGTGCGATGCTGCCAATGGCAGCCATCCGCCCGTTGATCTCGTCGAACTTTGGGATGTTGAGGTACTCCGCAACGCTAGCACCTAAGCTGAGCTGGGCCGCATATGCAGACACTGCCTTGGAAATTGTTGGAGCGTTAAGGAAGCCTGTCAGGTAAGCAGCTTCGGATTCCGATTCGACCGGAATGAAGTAAAGCTTGTGATCAGGTACTACGATCTTCTCACTTGCGTATTCGGTCAGTGTGCTGCCGATGTACGCTGCGGCAAAGGTGTTGCCCATCTCCCGCCAAAGCACCTTAAATGGCGCGAACGTGTAGGGGCCGGTGCTCCAGAGTGAATAGAACTCCTGTCCTTTCTGAAATCTTTTCAAGCTGGACCGCTGTTCGAGGTGGCTCTTGAAGCGGTTCAGAAACTTGAATGTATGCGGGCTTGCTGCTGGCAGATCAGGGTCGCCGTGCATACCTCGCTGCGGAACGAGAATGTGGAGATCTGTCTCGACCATGGCATTAAACGGTGCAACACCGCGCCCACGCAAGAGAGGGAAAAGGTGTTCCGACTCAACCGTTGCCGTGATCTGGGGAATTCCTTTCGTCTTGCCGATGTCTGCGGCATTCCGTATCGCCACCAGGTTGGTTCCAACTAAGCCAGTGGTATAGACCCAGAAGATGCCGTTGCGGTCGGTTGTGATGCCTTTGCGTGCCTTGTACTCAGGCTTTGCGCTTGCCGCAAAAACCTTTGAGAACACAGCTTGGTCTTGTGCAGAACCGACCAGCCAGGGACGCGTTCCATCGCCGCCTGGTACTGGTACTGCGGTTCCGTCAATACGCCTAGCAGTACAGCGGAACTGCTCAGCCGAAAGGTAGTCAGTGCCGCCACCCGAGTTTGCGATCCAAGAGTGGTAGGGAACAGGAAATACGGTTGTTGCATCTCGCTGTAGCATCAGGAACGTCGGGTGGTTGCTGACACCGTCGAACGGCTTGATGTCCTGGTAGTCCTCAACTAGCAGGACGCGACATTGCAAGCTGCCGTTGTCGACCGAGAAGCGCCTGAAGCCAGCACTAGACTCGGTTGTAAACACGGATCCGGGCAGGAAGAAGCCCAAGCGTCCATCCCGCCCGAGGTAATGCTTCACGGCTTGGTAGGTGATCACAGTCGAGATGTCAGACTCGATGCCACCTACCCATTTGTCGGCACTGAATACACCGAGCCCCCGGCAATGCATTTGGATTGACTGGGCATAGCCCTTCGGAAGATTGCTCCATTTGATCCATGGTGGGTTGCCGCAGATGTGGGAGGAAGGTGGAATCGCGCCAGCCGCAAAACGATCCGCCAGGATTGAACACCAGATGCCATTCCATCCTCGGGCATGGAGCTCGACCAAGTTGCTGACAGTCGTGCTGACGGTGGAGACATCGGATGGATCAAGTCCTATGCCTTTCAAATCGGCAAGGATCGCGCCGCAGATCTTCACCGCAGGATAGTCCGCGTCGATCAGCATCCGTACTTTCGCAAAGATGCGGAAGAAGTCCGGGTGCCCAATCATCCGCTCAGGGACGGAAAACTCTCTGGGGCCGACTTCCGTGTGCAAGACGTGGCTGTAGTTGGAGAAGCTGTCGACAGCTGCTGGGTGTACCGCATCCGCCAAATACACCGGCAGCCGAATAGGGCGTGCTGGATCCAGATGCGGCGATAGGAAAACGGCAAGAGACCCTTTCGCTGCAAGCACGGCGAGCGGGTTGAGGTCGATGCCGTGGATACCAGCTAGCAGCGCTTGAGCTGTGGCGCCGCTGTCGGTCTTGCGCCGACGACGGATCGCCTCCAGCAAGAAAGTCCCCGACCCACACGTGGGATCGGTCAGCGAGTCAGATGGCTGCCATTCGAGCAGGTCCATACCATGTTCAGCCAGCCAGTCCGGCGTGTAGAACTCGCCAAGCGCATGCCTAACTTCTCGAGGAATGAACCGCTCATAGATGCCTTTGAATAGATCCCGCGTCGTGTCGGCGTGCTTCTTGGATACGGCGAAGTCGATACCGCTCAGCCTACCAAGCATGGCGCCAAGAGCGGCTTGGTAGCGGGGCCAATCGCTGTCATCAAGGTACCAAGAGAAAAAATCACCACTCAGCATGTTCAGGATGCCGGCGTGCTCGAACAGTTCTCCTGTCTCCACTGCACGTAGTCGCTCTGCCACCGGCACGCCCGGTTGCAGCACGTCCTGGCTGGCTCTGGGAAGCGCGCAGGCAGCGACTATCTTCGCGATGATGGCAATGTATGTATTGAGCGCGAATAGGTAAGCAGCAGGGTTTTCCTGGTACGGCTGGTCATGGGATATTTCCTGCCGAGCGAGCAGCTTTTTCATGTGCACAGGTTGAAACCCCACGACTTGACTGAAAAGCCTGCGCCACTCCGTAAACAGCATCTTGGTTTTCGTTGTGGCTGCCGACGATTCCGCTTTGCAGATGCTGGCGTAAAGCTCGGGGATTAGTACTGTGCCGTACTCAGAGTCCGGTCCGACCAATGCTTGTAGGAGCTGAGGATGAACTAGCGGGCGGCCATCGCTTTTTAGTGCTGAGAGTAGGCGGTCAGCCGAAATCCTGTCGAACGGAACGACATCTTCCCAATTAGCTGAAGTGTCATTGAAATGCCCAAAAGTGATGTGCGAACCATCCCATGCGATCAGAACGTATTCTTGTAATGCACGTCCTTCTTCTGCTGAAATCAGTTCTGCGTATTCTTTAGCTTGCTGGCGTGCGTGTACGGCTTTTGCACCAGCACGTCCGCTAAACGACTTTGGAGGTTCATATTCGATGACAACGGCGCCGTGCGCCACGTCGGCAAATTTCGTGGACTTACCCTTGACTTTGAGGGCTCGTTCAAGCTGGAATGGCGTCCAAGGAATGGACAACTTTGCGCAAGCTTGTTCAAGCGCATTTTCCAACTCGTGTCGTAGCTGCGCTTCGTTCTTGGAAATTTCCGCCGCAGATAAGACAGCGCTAACGAGTGATGTCGTAGTCGTGCTGGTCACAGCATTCCTTGTGCAAACTCACCGGACAGGTGCATTTCGGTCTATACCACCTTGCGGGTGGCTTGAAATTCAGGGGATACCAGACCCGCGCCAGAGAACAGGTGAGTGAATATAGCCTGTGCAAGCTTAGGCGGAACGGCATTCCCGATCTGGGTGAACTTCGAGTCTGTCTCGCCAACTGGCGTGAAGTTAGCGTCGAAGGTTTGGATGCGCGCGCATTCGCGCCAGGAAAGTCGGCGTGGAGTTTCAAGCCTATTACGCTTCGGGTCGGCTTCCAGGTGCTCATACTGGTCTGAAAAATCCCAGCGTTGCTTCCACCCATCGGCGAGGTTCGACCAAGTTAGGGTCATCACCGGACTGGCGGGATGCAGTGTGATGTGTCTCCAGTTAGCCACGACAGTGAAAGCTGGGTCAGCCCATTTGGCCTTGCGGTTCCTCGACATGTAGTACCAAGAGAAGTGACCATTGGGATCATGCGGGCGCTCGTAAAACTCACCTTCTGGCCATAGTGGAAGATCCTTGATGGCATCGCCATGCGAAGCGTACGGCAGGAGGGGCCCCGACGCTTTGAGCGTTTTGCCATGGGTTTCCTTCGGGAATTCGAAAGCTTGGTTCAGATCCTTGCGTACGCCGACGATGAATAGCCGTTTGCGCGACTGCGGCACGCCGTAGTCCTTAGCGTTCAGCAACTTATATGTGACGTTGTAGCCCGCCTTGCCGTAAGCGTCGAGCTGCTCCTTCAAGAAAGTCCCGCTGCTCAAAGCTTTGAGGCCGGATACATTCTCCGCAACGAAATATTTGGGCCGGACGATGTTGACCACGCGAAGAAACTGTTTGTACAGGTTAGTCCTTGCATCTTTTTCCGGATCCCGGTTGCCAGCCATGGAAAAGGATTGACATGGATAGCCCCCGACGACGACATCAGCGTCTGGGAACGCCTGAATTACTGAGATGTCCGCATTGCAGATGTCAGCACCAGGGAAATACTTCTCTAGCGTCTTGCAGGCGTCTGCTAGGATGTCGTTCGAAAAGACGATGTGGCCGCCAGCTGCTTCCACGCCAAAGTCCATGCCGCCGCAACCCGAGAACAGCGAAAGCACTCTGATCTCTGTACCAGTTCGTTCAAATGTTTTTTTCACGTTTTCTCACTTCTCTGCTGCGCATCTTCGGCGTCGGCGCCTTGCGGGAGAAGGGGCCACTTGGCCTTCAAGTAGCCGTCGATTGCGTCGCGCACGACCCAGGCAAGAGAGACTTTGTTCTCTGCCGCGATCTTTTCCAGTACCTGGTACTGCTTCTCCGGGAAGCTGATGGAGGCGCGAACCGTGTGTTCATGCGCGCCGCTGTCGTGGCGTTTTGATTGAGTCCGCATGGCTTTCCCCGAACTGAAGAGCTGATTCACCATTTTACACCACAGTGGTGAGCGTCAGTGGTTCCCTTCTGTAGGGCTTGGCGTACAGGGCTGGAAATGCCGCTGCTTTTGTTTTGCGCGTTGTTAGCATCAGCACTGCATGTGACGGACATATGCTCATGTAGCCGGCTTCAGCAGCTCGAATCGGCGGTGTAAATCTTCTGATCTGATGCGCGTATGCCTGCGCAGCGTATTCCAGCTCTTGTGTCCAGCACTGGGGTGGTATTTTTCAAACTGATTCCGCCTAGCAAGCCTTCAAAAATTAAGCATAAGTTATTGACTTTGAAGTGGTTTTCGATGAAAACTTGCCGTCATTTCATGAGATGCCTCTACCTATGCATACTAGTCTCCGACAGACTTCTTGCTGAAGGCATGCTTGACCAGCCCCTCAATCTTCCCTTGACCTCCAGACGATTGATCAATGCACGGCTTGAGGTTGGGTGTCGCAGATCATCGACTCTGCAAAAATCAGGACGCTACCCTGCTCACGGATAGTGGGACTCCCTGAACTGATAACGAATTCATCTCGTACAGAAAGTCTTTTAAAATCAATGGCTTACATTGATTTTTAGATGTCTTGCTTAGGCGAAATCAGTTCAGGGAGACCCACTACCTGCTCACGCGAGAAATTTGTCGCTGCACGGTTTGACTGACGCCATGGCGTGATCTCTAGTGCGTGAGTTGCTCCGAGTCGTTGCACTTGGTGCGTCTTTATCTTGTTACACGCCTTGAAAGCGCAGACGTCTGGCGAAGGTGAAAAAATGAAATCAGAACAGGATCAACATCTTAAAGATAAATTGTCTCCTTGGCGCCTCAGCGTTGCGCCCATGTTGGACT
Source organism: Vitreoscilla filiformis (assembly GCF_002222655.1). GTDB lineage: Bacteria > Pseudomonadota > Gammaproteobacteria > Burkholderiales > Burkholderiaceae_C > Ideonella > Ideonella filiformis. The sequence continues at coordinate 2,292,107 of NZ_CP022423.1, forward strand.
GGACCGATCGCCACTGCCGTTACTTTCACCGCCTGATCACGCGCCACACGCGGCTCTATACCGAAATGGTGACCACGGGCGCCATCCGTCACGGTGATCAAGCTCGGCACCTGGATTTCAACCGAGAAGAACATCCCATCGCGCTACAACTGGGCGGAAGCGAGCCCTCCGAACTGGCCTATGCCACCGAGCAAGCGCGCCGCTGGGGTTATGACGAAGTCAATTTGAATTGCGGCTGCCCCAGCGAGCGCGTGCAGCGCGGCGCCTTTGGGGCTTGTTTGATGCGTGAGGCTTCTTTGGTGGCCGATGGCGTGCGGGCCATGGTCGATGCGGCACAACCTCGCCAGGCTGGCCAAGCGGCCCTGCCCATCACGGTCAAGCACCGCATTGGCATCGATCGTGAAGAAAGCTACGGGTTTGTGCGGGATTTCGTGGGAACGGTCGCAGAGGCGGGCTGCGAGGTGTTCATTGTTCATGCGCGCAACGCCTGGTTGAAAGGGTTGAGCCCGAAAGAAAACCGCGAGATTCCCCCGCTGCGCTACGACGTGGTTTACCAGTTGAAACGGGAGTTTCCCCATCTGACCATGGTGCTCAATGGGGGCGTTGCCACCGCCGAGGCCATCGAAGCTCACTTGGCCCATGTGGATGGCGTGATGGTGGGGCGTGAGGCTTACCACAACCCCTGGTTCATGGCCGACTGGGATCGACGCTTCTGGGGAGATGCCGAAGCCCCACTGCATGAACGCGCCGACATTGAGCGCCAACTCGTTGCTTACATGGCCCAGCAGGCACAGCAACACGGCACGCCCTGGGCCCACGTGGCCCGTCACATGCTGGGCTTGCACAACGGTTTGGCTGGCGCACGACGCTGGCGGCAGACGTGGTCCGACCATCACCGCAAGTCAGAATCGCCCGAAAGCGTGTGGCGAGCTGCACAAAAGCCTGCGGGCTCGCCACAATCGACCCCATTCTGATGCCCCCTCGCCCGTGTGGAAGGAGAGTTCCGTGAACCGATGGCTTTTTGTGCGCACCCTCCCTTGGGCGCTGGCGTTGTCCGTCGCGGGCTGTGGCGGTGGTGAAGAGGCTGGCACCGATGGCCGCACGGCAGACAGCCTCAGCCGAACGTCTGCTGATGTCGCCGAAGCGGCCAGCCCAGTGTCGCAGTTGGACGCGGTTCGGCTGGCGCACCAAGCCAGTTTTGGCCCGAATGAAGCGCTGGTTCGGGCCATTCGCCAGCAGGGCATTCCCGAGTGGATTCAGGCCCAGATGACGGCCACCGGCTCCGCCTATACCAGTGGCGGATCGGGCAATGTGCATCAAAATGTCGGGAATTTGGGGTTCTGTGGCACAGGGGCGCAAGCCAACAACCCCTATTGCTGGCGGGATCACTTCTCAACCGAACCGCTGACGTGGGATTTTTACCGCAATGCGGTCAGCCAGCCGGATCAACTGCGCCAGCGCGTGGCCCTGGCATTGCACCAACTGTTGGTGGTCAGTGGCGTTGAAATTGGTGGCACCTACGGTTTAAGAAAATACCAGTCTATTTTCTTGAATCAGGCTTTTGGCAACTACCGTGAGGTGCTGAAGCAGGTGACGCTGTCCCCCGTGATGGGGGATTATCTGAACCATGTCAACAACGATAAAAAATCCCCCAATGAAAACTATGCACGAGAACTGTTGCAGTTGTTTTCTCTGGGAACCTGTCGGCTGACGCCCAACGGGCAGTTGATGGGCAACCGATGCGTGCCCACCTACGACAACGCCGTGGTGCGCAACTACGCTTATGCCCTCACCGGTTGGACGTATCCTCCCGGCGGGAGCACAGTATGGGGATGCTGGCCCGAAAAAACAAATTGCCAATACTATGGCGGCAACATGGTGCCACTGGTATCGTTCCATGACAAACAACAACGCACGCTGTTGTCCGGTGTGACCGTCCCCGCCAATGCCACCCCAGAACAAGCGCTGGCCAAAGTGCTGGACAGTTTGATGATTCACGGCAACATGCCGCCGTTCATCGCCCGGCATTTGATTCAGAATTTGGTGAGAAGTAACCCCAGCAGTGATTATGTCGAGCGTGTGGTCACGGCCTTCCGCACTGGGCATTATGTGCATGCAGTGGGAGGGAAAACCTTCCGTTTCGGGAAAGGCGTGCGCGGTGATTTGGCTGCCAGCGTAGCTGCCGTGCTGCTGGATACCGAAGCCAGAACCGTCAATTCTACCGACACAACCGCAGGTAAACTGCGCTCCCCCGTGCTCCAAATCACCGGCGCATTGCGTGCATTGAACGGCTACACCGACGGAGCCCCCTTCACTTGGTGGTGGGGTGAAACCATGATGATGCACGTGCATCGTGCCCCCTCGGTGTTCAGTTACTACCCGCCTAATTTTCCAGTGCCGGGCAAAAATGCGTTGGTGGGGCCTGAGTTTGGCATCCACAACGTGAGCACAACGATGACACGGCTGAACCTCTACACCTATTTGCTGGATTGGGGAGGCTCCAAACCGGACAGCTCGATTCCCAACGCCACCGGAACGCAGGTGAACACCCTGGCCTTCCAGTCGGATGCGGATCAACCGGGGGTGTTGGTCGATCGCCTGTCCAAACTGTTGCTGGGCAAAACACTGAACGCCAGTTTGCGCCAAAAAGTCATTTATTCTGTGAGTTACTGGACCTCCCGGAATTCTCCCAGCGATTGGCGTGACAAACGGGTGCGCGCTGCTGCTTGGTTGATTTTGTCGTCCCCCGAATATTTGGTGCAGTCGTGAGGAGCCCCGCATGAATCCGAATTTTCCTGATTCTCCAGCGCGCCGGCTGTGGTTGCGGCGCACGGGTGGTTTGCTGGCGGCCAGCCTGGGTGTGGGCACGCTGGGCAGTTTGGTGCTGGGCACTCGGCCCGCCTATGCGGCTGACTATAAAGCCTTGGTTTGCATCTACTTGTATGGCGGCAACGATGGGCTGAACAGCATCATTCCAACCGATACTTCTCGGTATGCCCAATATGCGGCGGTGCGCGGTCGTTACCTGTCCATTCCTCAAGATCGGCTGGTGGGGTTGGCGGGTGTGGATTATGGTTTGCATCCCGCGTTGGCCCCTCTGGCGCCGGTTTGGGAGGCTGGCCAGTTGGCAACGGTTTTCAATGTCGGCCCACTGTATGCCCCTCTGACGAAAAAACAATACCTCGCAGCGGCTGCTGATTCGCCGCTGATTCCTGAAAGCTTGTTTTCTCACTCAGATCAGCAGGCATTGTGGGAGAACGGCACATCCACCACCACCGAAACCAAATCAGGTTGGGGTGGGCGAGCCTCTCAAACGCTGGGAACCGTCAACCCTGTGATTTCCATCGCGGGCAACTGTTTGTTTGGGGTTGAAGACTTGCGCATCCCGTTGGTGCTGCCGGGGCCTGGATCGTCTTTTGCGGCGGCGGGTCTGGAAGGGGATGACTTGGAATGGGACGCCATGCGCCGCCGTCGCACAGCTTTGGATGCGATGTATGCGCAAAGTTATGCCCAACAAATGCGCAACTTTTACACCCAGCAGCATGAAAATGCGTTTGATATTTCAGCCCGGCTGTCTGAAATTTTGGCGGCAGAGCCAGGAGACCCCAAAGCCAATGCCATCATCGACGCTGCATTTGCCGGTGTGACGAACAACGGCCAAATCGATGATGCCTTGGCCGGTCAGTTGTATCAAGTGGCCAAACTGGTGGTGAACAGTGCAGCGGTGCGCGGCAATCGGCAAATTTTCTTTGTCGGTTTGGGGAGTTTTGACACGCATGGCAACCAAGTGACTTCGTCCAGCCCGTTGGCCGGTATCCATGCAGATTTACTTACCTCGCTGGGCCAATCCATGGCGGCTTTTCAGACGGCCATGAACAACGTGGGTTTGGCTGACCGTGTGACTGCGTTCACACAGAGCGATTTTGGCCGCACCTTCATTCCCAATAACTCGCTGGGCACCGACCACGCTTGGGGCAATCACCACTTCATCATGGGCGGGGCGGTCAAGGGTGGGAAAACGTATGGCACCCATCCGCAACTGGTGCTCGGCGGCCCGGACGATGTCGGCCAAGAAAGCTGGGAACTCCAAGGTCGCTGGATTCCCACCAGCTCGGTCGATCAATATGCCGCGACCTTGTTGCAATGGTTCGGCGCCAGCGACAGCGAGCTGGACACCATCCTGCCCAACCTGTCCAACTTCGGTTCAGCCCGTTCGCTCGGATTTGTTTGAGGTTGCCAGTACCAAACCCAGCAGCGCCAACCCCAATGCCACGGCGTGCCCCGAGCTGAAGGGTTCTCCCAGCACGAGCACGCCGATGGCGGCGGCACTCAATGGCAACAGCACGGTGAACACCCCGGCTTGCGGAGCGGGAACCCGCTGCAAACCGCGCATCCACAGCCACACCGTCACCATGCTGGCGGCCAGGGCGTAAAACACCAACAGGCCCCAGATGGCCGGTGTCACCGCCGCGAAGTTGAACGACAGTGCTTGCCACAGCCCGAGTGGCGTCACCAACACCAGCCCCCACAGGTTGATGAGGGCGCTGATGCGCCGGGGCGAGACGTTGCCGGTGAGTTTCTTGCCGATCACCACGTAACTGGCTTCGCACAGCACGGCACCGAACAGCAGCGCCAAACCCCAGGGGGACAGCGGTGCTGCTGGCGTGCCCGTCGCATCGCCTGACCGGGAGGCTGCCAACAGTGCCATTCCTGCCACCGCGCAGGCGATGCCCCAGGCCACACGCGGGCGGATGCGCTCGCCCAAGCCCCACCAGCTCAACACCGCCACGGCGGCGGGAATGCCGGCCATCACCACGCCAGCCGCCACAGCGGACGTGGCCGCGACGCCGAACAGCATGCAAATCGAAAACAGGAAGTTGCCGAGGAAACTTTCCCAAAACAACAGCCAGCGGTCATGCCGAGACAACGGGGCTTCGCCCGGTGCGCGCTTGAGCCAACCCAGCATCGCCAGCGCTGCGATACCAAAGCGCAGCCATGCCAACAAAAACACCGGCAGCACGGCCACCAGCCATTTGGACAAACCCACGTAGCTGCCCACCAGCGCCATGCTGCCCGCTAGGCAGGCGTAGGCGCCCCATAACGAGGTCGAGGGATTCATCGTGCGATTTTTCAGAAGGCAGCGGCGTAACGCGCCCGCTCCCAATCACTGACATGGTGTTGAAACTCCTGCCACTCCGCCCGCTTGAGCCGCAAAAATTCGGCGCTCAACGTCGCACCGAGGGCGCGTTGCACCACATCATCCTGGGCCAGGGCCGCCAGGGCTTCGCCCAACGAAGCGGGCAGGGGAGGGGCATGGAGGTCGGGCTGGGTGTACAGATCGGCGGTACACGCGGGGCCGGGGTCGAGTTGCCGGTCGATGCCATCTAACCCGGCAGCGATCAATCCAGCGGTGACGAGGTACGGGTTGGCACTCGCATCCGGCAAGCGCCATTCAAACCGGCCAGGCAGCGTGCGCACTGTGCAGGTGCGGTTGTTCGGGCCGTGGTGGGCCGTGGCCGGTGCCCAGCTCGTGCCTGAGCGCGACGCCCCTGCGGCCAACCGCTTGTAACTGTTGACCGTCGGGGCCGCCAGCGCACACAACGCCGCTGAATGGGCCAGCACCCCAGCGACGAATTGCCGCCCCAAAGCACTCAAGCCCGTGCCGGCGTCGTCCTCACCGTCGGCAGGCTCGAACAGGTTGACCGACCCAAACCCTTGCGGCGCCGGAGCCCACAGCGACACATGGAAGTGTTGCCCGCTGCCCGGTTGATCGGCAAACGGCTTGGGCATCCACGAACACACCATGCCACGCGCCTCGGCCAACGCATGGGCGGCCAGCTTGAACCCCAGCAGGTGATCGGCGCTGCGCAAGGCTTGATCGAAGGCGAAATTCACCTCGTACTGGCCGGGTGCGTCCTCGTGGTCGATTTGCAGCACATCCAAGCCCCAGCTTTCCAGTGCGCTGCGCAGGGCGTGCAAAAAATCGGCTTGGCGGGGCAACGATTTGAGGTCGTAACTGGGTTTGTCGAGTTGATCGGCAGCGTCGGCGGCTTGCCAGCGTCCGGCCTGGTGCTTCAACAAAAAGAATTCCGGCTCGATGCCGGTTTTGAGCGTCCAACCTCGTGCCGCCAACGCGGCTTCGGCCCGTTGCAGCGTTTGGCGGGGGCAGGCGTCAAATGCTTCCCCTGCGACGTACCCACTGCACACCACCCGGGCGTAACCGGGTTGCCACGGCATCAACTGAATGCCGTCGATGTCGCCGCGTGCGTACAGCTCGGCACGCGGCCCCGAGCGCGGCAAGCCCGTGCCCGACACCGAAGCCCCCGAAAACCCCACGCCTTGGTGCAGCAAGGTTCGCAACTGCGTGACCGGCACATATTTGCCTTTGGGGACACCAAACACATCGGTGAACTGCGCCAGCAAGGTGTGGATGCCGTGGGTTTGCAGCCGGTGCTCTTGGTAAGACAGCAACGGATCGCACACATCGGTGGGCAGCGGGGAGGTCAACACCACATCTGGCCCTTCAGTCCAAGCGCACCCAGGTGGTTTTCAGCTCGGTGTACTTGTCAAAGGCGTGCAGAGACTTGTCCCGGCCATTGCCGCTTTGTTTGTAGCCACCGAAGGGCACGGTGATGTCGTCCTCGTCGTACGAATTGACGTGGATGGTGCCCGCCCGCAACGCCCGCGCCACGCGGTGCGCCCGGTTGAGATGGTCACTCCAGACGCTGGCCTGCAAGCCATAAGCCGAATCGTTGGCCAACGCGATGGCCTGCGCCTCGTCGCTGAACCGAATCACGCTGGTGACGGGGCCAAAAATCTCCTCCCGGGCGATTTTCATGCGGTTGTCCACACCGTCGAACACCGTGGGTTCGACGTAGTAACCGCCCGTGTCCGCCATCACCTGCCGCCCGCCGCTGACGCAGCGTGCGCCCTCGGCGTGGCCCGCTTCGATGTAGCCCAAGACGGTGCGCAACTGAGTGTCGTCCACCAACGCACCGAGCACGGTTTTCGGGTCGAGCGGGTGGCCGGGGGCGTACTTTGGCGCTTCGGCTTGCAGCACGGCGACGAATTCGTCCGCCACTTTTTCATGCACCAGCACACGCGAGGGTGCGTTGCAGCTTTCGCCCTGGTTGAAAAACATGCTGCCCGCCAGGGTTTTGGCAGCCCGGGCGACATCGGCGTAATCGTCAAACACCACGAAAGCGGATTTGCCCCCCAGCTCGTTGTAAACCCGCTTGAGGTTGGAGCGCCCAGCGTAGTCCAACATGCGCCGCCCGACGCGGGTGGAGCCGGTGAAGCCGATGGCGTCCACATCCATGTGCAAGGCCAGCGCCTCGCCGGCCTCGTGGCCGTAACCGGGCACGACGTTGAATACCCCCGGCGGCAAGCCGGCTTCCAGCGCCAGCTCGGCCAACCGCAGCGCGGTGAACGGGGATTTTTCGCTCGGCTTCAACACCACGGAATTGCCCGCCGCCAACGCCGGCCCGAGTTTCCAGGCCGCCATGATCATCGGGTAATTCCACGGCACGATGGCGCCGACCACCCCCATCGGCTCGCGGGTGATGAGCGCCAGCGCGGTGCGTGGGGTCGGTGCGATTTCGTCGTACACCTTATCAATGGCCTCGGCGTACCACTGGATGCAACGCGCCGTCGAAGCCACATCCACGCTCAGGGCGTACTGGATGGGCTTGCCCATGTCCAGCGTTTCCAGCAGCGCCAGCTCCTCTTTGGCCCCGAGGATCAGCTCGGCAAAGCGTTGCAACACGCGCTTGCGTGCCGCTGGAGCCCGGGCGGCCCAGCGACCGTCGTCAAACGCTTGGCGAGCGGCACGCACGGCGGCATCCACGTCGGCGGCTTGGCCGCGTGCCACGTCGGCCAAAAACCGGCCATCGATGGGCGAGTGTTTGGCGAAGGTTTCACCCGCCACGCTGGCCACACGTTGGCCGGCGATGACGGCGCGACCATCCGGGCGCACCTGCGCCGCACGGTCAGCCCAAGACAGAGAAGAAGTCATGCGTCCCGCTCCCAGCGTTCCGAGGTTCAGAAGTTGACCACCATGGAGGTGGCGACCATGTTGTTGGTCTTCTTGTAGGTGCCCGAGCCCACATCTTCGAACACCGCCCGATCTGCGCCATCCAACCGGTACTCGGCTTTGAACGTGGTGTTCGGGTTGACGAGGTACTTCACCCCCACGGTGAGCGCGTAACGGTTGGCGCCGCGCTGCGGATCGTCGCCCACGTTTTGGCCTGGGCCAATGCCGTTGATGCCGTCCGCATAGTTGTAGGTGAACAGCCCGCCGCCGTTCTTGCTGTTGTTGAGGTAGTCCGCCCGCGCCAGCAGTTGCATGCGTGGCGACAGGCTGTAACCCACCATGCCAGACACGCCGTACCACTGCGAGTCCTGGAAGCTGCCATCGGCTGCCCGGGCGATGGCGCCGTTCTTTTGCTGGCCGTAGCTGAGCTGGCCGCCCAGCGTCCAGTCGCCCCGTGTGAACCAGCCATCCACCTCCAGCAACACAGCCATGTCGGCTTTTTGCACGGTTTCGCCGCTGCTGGCGTCGTCATAGAAACGCGGCGCCTTGCCAATCAAGCTGGCAAAACCCCAGCCGCCGAATTCTCCCTTGGCATAGTCCACGCGGAAGGCCCAGGCGGGTGAGCGCTCGGTGGCTTGGCGCATCGACGCGTTGACGTTGGCCAACGCGGTGCGTACCCACCACTTGCCTTCCTTCCATTCCACGCCAGCGCCGGTGTAGGCCGTGGGCAACGTGAAGTCAAACAGCAGGTTGTGGCTGGTGAAGGGGTTGAGCGTGGGCTGCATGTACTCGTAGCCCGACCAGTCCGGCAACTGGCCGGCAATCACCCGAGTCTGCCCATCGATCGGCACAGACACGCTGGCCTCCTGCACGATGCTCACCCCATCCACCACCATGCCGGCGGAGCGGTTCGGGGCCAAGGTCAAGCGCCAGAGGGTGCCGCTGTCGGTTTCCTTTTGGATGTCCAGCACGGCGGCACCCATGTAGGACGTGTCGTAGCTGTAGCCATAGGGTGATTGGTTGAGGAACTGGAACCCCGCCCGTTTTTGCCGCTGGTTGTAGACGAACGCCGGCTCGATGTACCCGGACAGCTTGAGGCGCGACAGGCCGTTGTCCACCAAACTGTCCTGCGTGGCTTCGGCCTTGGTGGCGATGCGGCTGAACTCGGCTTGCTGCTCGGGGGTCATGCCGGGTGGGTTTTCGGCCTGCTTGGCTTTTTGGGCTTGCAATTCCTGTTCAAGAACCGTCACCCGATCGCGCAGGATTTGCAGCTCCTTGAGCATTTCTTCGGCTGTCAGCGCTTTGGCCGATTGGGCAGCCGCCGGGAAGGCCGCCGCCAGCGCCAGCATCAGCACGGTGGGACGGATCAACGTGGTCACGGGGTTCATGGGTGCGGGTCTCCTGGGTATGAGGGGCGGGTCAAGGGCGGTGGGAGGTCATTTCCAACAAGCGGCGACGCTCGTTGCGGGCGATCATGTAGCTGGCCGCCACCACCCCCAGCGCCACCACGATGACGATGAGCGTGGCCACAGCATTCACGCTGGGATTCAAGCCCAGCCGGGCCCGCGAAAAAATCACCAGCGGCAGCGTGGTCGAACCCGGCCCGGACAGGAAGGCCGACAGCACCACGTCATCCAGCGACAGCGTGAAGGTCAGCAACCACGCCGACATCAGCGCCTGGGCGATCAGCGGCAGCGTCACCAAGAAAAAGACTTGGTGCGGGTGCGCGCCCAGATCCATGGCCGCCTCTTCCAGTTGCGGGTTGACTTCGCGCAGACGCGCTTCAATCACCACCGTGGCATAGGCCATGCCCAGCAGCAAGTGGCCGAGCCAAATCGTGCTCAGGCCCCGCTCAGGGAACCCCAGCACGCGCTGCACCGACACCAGCATCAGCAGCAGCGACAGGCCCACCACCACCTCCGGCATCACCAGTGGCGCGTTCACCATGCCCGAAAACACCGTGCGCCCGAAAAAACGCCGGTACTTCACCAGCGTGAAGGCCGCGAAGGTGCCCAGCACCACCGAGCCGCAGGCGGTGAAAAACGCCACTTTCATGGACAGCCACAAGCCGGCCAGGAGTTCCTGGTCGTCCAACAATTGGCTGTACCACTTGAGTGTGAAACCGCGCCACACGTTGGCCACCGGCGAATCGTTGAACGAAAACACCACCAGCGCCACGATGGGCAGGTAGAGGAACACAAAGCCCGCCGCCAGCCAACTGCGCGCAAAGCCTCGATTGAACGCATCCGAAGTGCGGAACATCAGCGCTTCTCCTGGGATTCGGCTTGGTATTTGTTGAAGATTGCCAGCGGCACGATGATGAGCAGCACCATCACCACCGCCAGGCTGGACGCCATGGGCCAATCGTTGTTGGAGAAGAACTCATCCCACACCACGCGGCCGATCATCAGCGTTTCCGGGCCGCCCAGCAGCTCAGGAATGACAAACTCACCGACGCACGGAATGAACACCAACATCGCCCCGGCGATGATCCCGGCCTTGGACAGCGGCACGGTGATCTTCCAGAACGCCGTCCACGGCGTGGCGCCCAGGTCGGCGGCGGCTTCCAGCAAGCGCAAATCCATTTTGGACAGGTTGGAGTACAGCGGCAGCACCATGAAGGGCAAATAGGTGTAAGTCATGCCCAGCACCAGCGAGAACGGCGAGTTCATGAACTTGCCTTCCGCTGGAATCAACCCCGCGCTGAACAGCAGGCCGTCCAGCCCGGTGGCGATCAGCAGATCCGAGATCCAGCCGTGATCGGACAGCAACCCTTTCCAGGCGTAGACGCGCAGCAAAAACGAGGTCCAAAACGGCAGCATCACCAGCATCAGCAACAGGGGTTGCACCGTGCTTTTGGCCCGTGCCATGAAGTAGGCGAACGGGTAGCCGATGAGCAAACACAGCAGCGTGGTGATGCCGGCGTATTTCAAGCTGGCCAGGTAAGTCTTGAAATACAACTCGTCTTCGGTCATGAAGACGTAATTGCTCAGTTTGAGGCTGAGCACCAACAGCCCGTCCTTGAAGGTGATCAGATCCTTGATCACCACCGTCTCCATTTCGGACACGCTGATCTTGGCCAAGATCAGGAACGGCAGCAGGAAAAAAATCAGCAGCCAGCCATAAGGCACAGCGATGACGGCGGAACGTCCCGCCAGCCAAGCCGGGCGCAACGTGCGCAAGCGTTCCAGCATGGTGCGGCCTCCGTTATTGCGTCAGCACGACTTGGGACGAATCCGACCAGTAGGCCCAGACCGCGTCCCCCCAGGTGAAACTTTCATCACTGTGGCGCGTGGTGTTGGCCAGGCTGACCTTGAGCATCTGCCCGCTGGCCAGTTGGATGCGAAACACCGTGAAGCTGCCGAAGTAGGACATCTCTTTTACCGTACCCTGCGCGCAGTTGTGTACCGTGTCGGCGGGCGGTTGGTGGCTGAGGTGGATTTTTTCCGGGCGCAGCGCCACGGACACCGCCATGCCCAGCGTCCCCGTGATGCCGTGGCCGACGAAGTGTTGAGTGTCCGCACACTCAACGACGACGTGGTCGGCCTCATCCTCGATCAGCGTGCCGTCCATCAGGTTGACGTTGCCGATGAAGTCCGCCACGAAGCGGGTTTGCGGCGTTTCGTAAATCTCGCTCGGGGTGCCAACTTGCAGGAAATGGCCCTCGCTCATGATGGCGATGCGGCTGGCCATGGTCATGGCCTCTTCCTGGTCGTGCGTCACCATCACGCAGGTCACGCCGACCTGCTCGATGATGTTCACCAATTCGATCTGGGTTTGTTCGCGCAGTTTTTTGTCCAGCGCACCCAGGGGTTCGTCCAGCAGCAGCAGTTGCGGCTGTTTGGCCAAACTGCGCGCCAGGGCGACGCGCTGCTGCTGGCCGCCCGAAAGCTGGTGCGGTTTGCGCTGGCCATACTTGGCCAGTTGCACCAACTTAAGCATGGCATCGACCCGCTCGGCCACTTGGTCTTTGGGCAGACCATCGCGGCGCAGGCCGAAGGCGATGTTGTCCCACACCGTCATGTGGGGAAAGAGGGCGTAGCTCTGAAACATCATGTTCAACGGGCGTTGGTAGGGCGGCAGCCCGGCCAAGTCCTGTCCGTTGAGCACGATGCGCCCCGAAGTGGGCGTCTCGAACCCGGCCAGCATGCGCAACAACGTGGTCTTGCCGCACCCGGATGAACCGAGCAGGGCGAAGATTTCTCCCTTGGCGATGTCCAGGCTGACGTTGTTGACGGCTCTGTAGCCACCAAAGTCCTTCACCACCTGTTGAATTTGCAGAAAGGCGCTGTCGGGAGTGCGAACCGGGATCGAATTCATGATGCGTGGGGGCCCTCTTTCTTGGATTGCGTTACATGCCCGTCTTGAACGAGGTATAGGTGCGCGTCATCAGGCGGCGCATGTCGTTGTTGAGGGAGTCCGGTGCGATCATTTTTTTCATGTCTTCGGGCGAGAGGAACACGGTTTTGTTGTCCGCCACGTCCTTGCGCACGAACTTCAGCGAGTCCTTGTTCGGGTTGGCGTAAAACACCTTGTTCGTCAGGCTGGCATGCACGTCGGGGCGCATGATGTAGTTCATCCACTTGTGGGCGTTGCCGGGGTGGGGGGCATCGGCAGGGATCACCATCACGTCGAAGAACACCGGTGCGCCGATTTTGGGGATCAACGCTTCGATCTTCTGCCCGGTTTTGCCTTCGATGGCACGCTGGCGGGCAATGTTGATGTCCCCCGACCAGCCCAGGGCCAAGCACACCGAGCCGTTGGCCATGTCATTGATGTAACCCGACGAGCTGAACAGCGTGACGTGGGGGCGGATGGATTTCAGCAAGTTGCCCGCTGCGGCGTAATCACCCGCGTTCTTGCTGAACGTTGGCTTGCCCAAGTAGTTGAGCGCGGCCGGCACCACTTCCGACGCCGAATCCAAGAACGACACGCCGCACGATTTCAGCTTGGAGATGTATTCCGGCTTGAACACCAGATCCCAGACGTTGTCTGGCAGCGGCGCACCGCCCAGGGCGGCCTTCACCTTGTCCACGTTGATGCCCACGGTGGTGTAGCCCCACAGCCAGTCCACCATGTAGTTGTTGCCCGGATCCATTTTGGCCAGTTGGGCCATCACCGCCGGATCCATGTGCTTGAGGTTGGGCAGTTGGGCCTTGTCCAGCTTGCGCAGCAGGCCGCCTTCGGCTTGGAGCTTGGCCCAGTTGGAGCCGGGCACGACGATGTCGTAACCCGTCTTGCCGGCCACCAGTTTGGCGTGGAGGATTTCGTTGTTGTCGAAGTTGTCGTAACGAACCTTGATGCCGGTTTCCTTCTCGAAGTTCTTGATCGTGTCGTCGGCGATGTAGTCCGACCAGTTGTAAATGTTGAGGACTTTTTCCTCTTCCTGGGCGTGAGCCGCACCGCCTGCCAGCAGCGCCGTCACAGCCGCACACAGCACCGAGCGCACAGCGTTGAACTTCATGATGGATGATCCTCCGGGGTCAAGGGTGACGAGAAAAAGCGAAGTCTAGGTTCAAAGCCAGCCGCGATTCGCCACATCCACCAGGGTCAGGTCCAAACAGCGCCGAATCAGCGCCATCAATTCATCGACTTGGGCCCGGGTCATGACCAGCGGCGGGGCGATGATCATGCGATCGCCCACGGCACGCATGATCAGACCATTGCCAAAGCAATGACCCCGGCACACCATGCCCACCGACAGCTCCGATGGGAAGGCCTCACCTGTGGTCTTGTCCTTAACCAACAGCATGGCGCCCATCAGGCCGCAGGTGTCCACGTCGCCGATCAGTGGGTGATCGCGCAGGCTTTCGAATTGCTCCGCAAGATACGGGCCGACGTCCTCGCGCACCCGTTCGACCAGCCCTTGTTCCTGAATCAGCCCGATGTTGGCCAGCGCCACCGCCGCCGCCACCGGATGGCCCGAGTAAGTGAAGCCGTGTTCAAACTCGCCACCTTGCTCGATCAGCACCTTGGCAACCTTGTCGCTCACCATCACCCCACCCAGCGGCACATACCCAGAGGTGACGCCCTTGGCGAACGTCATCAAGTCCGGGCGGCTGCCCATGGTTTCGCAGCCAAACCATTGGCCGGTGCGTCCAAAACCGCAGATCACCTCGTCAGACACCAACAAAATGCCGTATTTGTCGCAAATACGCTGGATTTCCGGCCAGTAGGTTTTCGGCGGCACGATCACCCCGCCAGCGCCTTGCACCGGCTCGCCGATGAAAGCGGCCACCTTGTCCGGCCCGACTTCGAGGATCTTGGCCTCCAACCACCCCGCAGCCACGAGGCCGAATTCGTCCTTGCTCAGACCCTTGGGGCGGCCATGTGCCCACCAATAAGGCTGTTCGATGTGGGTGATGCCCGGAATCGGCAACCCGCCTTGAGCGTGCATCGCGCTCATGCCACCCAGGGAGGCGCCCGCCATGGTCGAGCCGTGGTAACCGTTGTTGCGACCAATGATCACCTGACGCTCCGGCTGGCCCAAGCTGGCCCAGTAGTGGCGCACCATGCGCACCACGGTGTCATTGCCTTCGGAACCCGAGCAGGTGAAAAAGACGTGCTGGAACTGCGGCGGCGTCACCTGCGCCAGACGCTCGGCCAGCTCGATGGCGGGCGGCGTGGCGGTCTGGAAAAAGGCGTTGTAAAACGGCAACTGTTTCATCTGCGCCGCTGCCGCCTCCACCAAGGCCGTTTGCCCATAACCGACGTTGACGCACCACAGGCCGCTCATGGCGTCCAAGATTTTGTGGCCTTCGCTGTCCCAGATGTAGATGTTGTCGGCGCGTTCGATGATGCGGGCGCCCTTGGCGGCCAGGGGCGCGTGGTCGGTGAACGGGTGCAGAAAGTGGGCGGAATCGGCTTGTTGCCACTCGCGGGTGGTGCGTTGGGTGCTCATGGAAGGGGCCTTTCAGGAATGTCGGGGTGAACCAAACCCGCCGCTGGGTGAACGCCCAGCGGCACACGCAAAAACAAACGGCGCAAACAGAAAGCGCAGGGAGAGAACGTCGGCGGCGCAGGGCCGCCCAGCGATCAAACGTGCAGCAAGAGGTGCTCACGCTCCCACGGCGAGATCACTTTCATGAATTCGGCGTACTCGGTTTCCTTGACCTCGGTGTAAACCGTGACGAACGCTTCGCCCAGCACCTTGGCCAAGTCGCGTTCGCGGCGCAGCAGCTCCAGGGCTTCGCCCAGGCTGCGGGGCAATTGGTAGTCGCCGAGGTAAGCATCGCCCTTGCATTCGGGCGAAGGTTGGATCTGGTTCTTGATGCCCAGGTATCCACACGCCAAGGTTGCCGCCAGGGCCACATACGGGTTGGCGTCGGCACCGATGACGCGGTTTTCCACCCGGCGCGCACTCGGTGGCGCCACGGGCGAGCGGATGCCGACGGTGCGGTTGTCCGTGCCCCATTGGATGTTGATGGGCGCCGCCGCAAAACGCACCAACCGGCGGTAGCTGTTGACGTAGGGCGCAAACAGCGCCATCGCCGCCGGGATGTATTTCTGCAAACCGCCGATGTACCAGAGGAATTCTTGGCTCGGCTGGCCGTCTTCCGTGCTGAACAAGTTGCGGCCAGTGGCTTTGTTCACGATGCTTTGGTGAATGTGCATCGCGCTGCCCGGCTCGCCGGCCACGGGTTTGGCCATGAAGGTGGCGAACATGTCGTGGCGCAGCGCCACTTCGCGCATGGTGCGCTTGAAGAAAAACACCTCATCGGCCAGGCCCAGCGGGTGGGCGTGGAAGAAGTTGATCTCCATTTGGCCGGCGCCGATTTCGTGGATCAAGGTGTCCACGTTCAGCTCCATCTTGTCGCAGTAGTCGTAGACCTCCTCGAACAGCGGGTCGAACTCGTTCACCGCGTCGATGGAATAGGCTTGGCGCGAGGTTTCAGCGCGGGCCACTGCGGCCAATGGGCGCTTTGAGCGGCACGTCTGGGTCGGTGTTACGCGCCACCAGGTAAAACTCCAGCTCCGGCGCCACCACCGGCATCCAGCCCTCCGCTTCGAACAAATCGCACACCCGGCGCAGCACCGAACGCGGCGCGAAGGGCACGAGGTTGCCATGGCGGTCGTAGCAATCGTGGATCACTTGGGCGGTCGGGTCGCTGGCCCAGGGCACGATGCGCACCGTGGCCGGATCAGGACGCAGGTGCATGTCGTGGTCAACCGGGCTGATGACATCGAAATAAGGGCCGGCTTGCGGCATTTCCCCGGTCACGCCCATGGCGACAACGGCCTCAGGCAGCCGCATGCCCCGATCTTCGGTGAACTTTTGGCGCGGCAAGATCTTGCCGCGTGCCACCCCGGTGAGGTCGGGCACCAGGCATTCGATTTCGGTGACGCGATTGACGTTGAGCCAGTTTTCCAGCTCGGCGAAGGTGAAGTTTTCTCTGCTGGCCATGGTGAGGCACCTGGTTGCTTTGATGATGCGCGGGAGGTTGTACCGGGCCGCGCAAGCCCCGGATGAAATCAAGGAGCGGCGGCGACCGGGTCAGCCTCGATGCCGATCTCGCCACGCTTGGCACGCCTGGCCAAACGCCCGCAGCATCGCCACGGATTGCGGGTTGTCCGCCGCTTGCCATTCAGGATGCCACTGCACGCACAGGCTGAAGCCGGGCGCACTGGCCACGGAAAAGGCTTCCACCACGCCATCCGGCGCACGGGCTTCGACGCGCACGCCCGGCGCCAGCCGGTTGACCGCCTGCCCATGCACCGAGTTGACGCTGAAACGCGGCTCGACCAACACCTGGGCCAGCACGCCGCCAGGTTCGACCGTCACCTCATGGGCCGGGGCGTAAGCTTGGGCGGCGGGGGCACCTTCGGGCGGACGGTGATCGGCGTGCCCATCGACTTCGTGAACCGCCTGGTGCAGCGAACCGCCCAGCGCGACGTTCAGCTCCTGCGCACCTCGGCAAATGGCGAACAGCGGCAGGCCCCGCGCCAGCGTCTGGCGGATCAGGGGCAAGGTGAGGCTGTCGCGCAGCGGATCGAGGGGCAGGGCGGGGTTGTGAACGTCCTCCCCAAAATGGCTGGGGTGAACGTTGGACGGCGAACCGGTGAGCAACACGCCATCGGCCAGCGCCAGCAAGGCGGGAATCTCGGCCTCCTCGGCCCAGGGAATCACCAGCGGTTGGCAACCGGCCAGGCGCACCGCGTCGATGTACTTCTTGCCCACGACATGGAACGGATGTTCACCCAACGTGCGATGGCAGGCAGGAACAAGAACCACGGGTTTGATTGGCGTCATCGGCATCACTCGTTGTGCATCAAGTCATGCGTCACATGCATGACTTGTTCCCAGTCTAGCCAAGACGGCGCGCAATGTGCTTGCGCGCCACAGGTGACAGTCTCGCAAAAACACAACTTTCTGCGAAATTTAAGCCAACAATACGCCGAACATGCGGACAACCCGAACCTCCTCGCAATTTCCCGCCGCAACTGTGCGCCCCAGCACCGAACTGCGGCTCGATGCCATCGACCGGCTCATCCTCACCGAGTTGCAGGCCGATGGCAAGCTCAGTAACGTGGAGTTGGCGCAGCGCGTCCACCTGTCGGCCTCGGCCTGTTTGCGTCGGGTGCGGCAGTTGGAGGAGGCCGGCATCATTGCCCGTTACGCTGCGTTGCTCGACCCGAAGAAGGTCGGCCAACATGGCACCAGTTTCACCATCGTGAACCTAGAAAGCATGAGCAACCAAGTGTTGCAGGCGTTCGAGCAAGCGGTGCGCGATGAGCCGCAAATTTTGGATTGTTATTACATTGCCGGCGCCAACGATTACCTGATCCGCTTCACCTACCGGGACGCGGAAGACTTGGAGCGCTTTCACACCGAAGTGCTGATGCGCTTGCCCGGGGTCGAGCGCTCGAATTCCATGCTGGTGCTGCGCACGGTCAAACGCACCACGGCGCTGCCGGTGTGACGTGACAAACGCCAAGGCGTAAAAAAGCCGCCCGAAGGCGGCCCAACATGCGATGCGAGAAACGTTGCGAGCGGAGGCGTGCCGGACTCAGGCGGCGGCACACTGCTCCAGCCGAGCGGCGGCCTGTTCGGCTTGCTCGGCCTGACGGCGCCGCGCTTCCGGGTAAATCAGCGACTCTTCCAGCGCGATGTGCTCGTGGTACAGCTCGGTGAATACGCCGATGCCGTGGCGCAGGGCGTCAATGTCATACCAACTGTAGCCGCGTGACAGGGCGTCGAGCTGCGGGCCCAGTTCCACCCAATCTTCTTCCAGCCAGCCGTGGTCTTGTTGCAGGCGTTGGACGTGGGCCACCAGCTCGGCGTCTCCACTTTCCAGCAGGGTGGGGAAGACGTGCACATCTTCCTGCGCATGGTGGTGGCGCGCTTCCTCCGCGAAAAACTTGCCGATGCGCTTGGCGGTTTTTTGCACGGTGTCGGTCACGCCTTGATCAGCCAGCATCTCCACCATGCCGGCCAGCTCTTGCAAACTCAGCATGACTTGATGATGCGTGTGCTCCAGCGTGTCCATCGGTGGCAATTCGGGCGCAGCGGGGCGGGCGGGGCGCTTCTTGGCAGGGCACATGGCGGTCACTCCAGGTCAAGGGGATGAGCCATTGTTGGAAGGGGATTCCCCCGTCATGTTGCGCCGCATCAAGGGGAAGGCATCTAATACCGCCCGGCTGACTATGACAGCAGAAACGCCATCAATGAGCACCAATGAGCCCACATATCATGCAGATATCACCATCATGGTGATGATGGCACCAAATCAGTGCCCTTGCAGCGCCCGCTGCCCGCACAAATACGTCCACACCAACTGCGAGGCCACCAAACTGGTGAGTTCCGCGTGATCGTAGGGCGGGGACACCTCCACACAATCCATGCCGACGAAGGGCAACTCACTCAAACCCTCTAGCAGTGTGAAGACCTGCGCACTGGTCAACCCACCGGCTTCGGGCGTGCCGGTGCCGGGGGCGTAAGCCGGGTCGAGGCAATCAATGTCCAGCGTCAGGTACAACGGCGGCTGCCCGGCGCTCAACCAGCGGCTGCGGATGGCTTGCAGCACGGGCGCCAATTGGTCGTCGTTGGCCAAACCGCGCAAGGCCCGGGCGGTAAAAATTTGCCCGCCCCGATCGCGCACAAACTCACGGGCGTACCGTTCCGCAGCGGATCGGATGCCAATTTGGGTGAAACAACTGGGCTCGACCAGCCGCTCGTTGAACGCTTCCGCCACCCACGTACCGTGGCCGCAAGGCTCGCCGAAGTGATCCGCCCAGGTGTCGCAGTGGGCATCGAAGTGAACCACGGCCAGGGGGCGGCCCTGAATTTCCCGGTACATGCGCAGCAAGGGCAGGGTGATGGAGTGATCCCCGCCCAGCCACACCATGTGATGTTGCTCTGCCAGCGGGCGGGCCATCGTGGGCAGCGCTTTGCGCAGGTTCACCAGGCTGGTGTTGGGCAAGAGCAAATCGCCCGCATCCCCGACGGTGTCTTCCAAGCTCACATTGAACCAGGGGTGGGTGGCATCGCACAGCATGTGGCTGGCTTCGCGGATGGCACGCGGGCCGAAACGAGCGCCGGGGCGGTTGGTCACCGCGCCGTCCCAGGCGACTCCCGCGAGGCCGAACGGATGTTCGGGCGACAAGGCCGGCAACCGTGCAAAGGTCGTCTGGCTCAAAAAAGGAAAACTCGACATGGCGCCGGATGATACGCAAGCCCCGTCAGCCTGTGGCCCGCAGGCACAAGGCCCGGGATTTTGTATCTCGAAAATGCGCTTTCATATCGTGAAAAATGCGATTGTTGCAGCGCAGCAGGGCATTTCATCCACAAGAATTTCTTTTCTCATTGTGAGAATTTCATCGTAAGTTGTTGATTTATATTGTTTGAAAAATGTGTCTTATATAAGACATAAGTCTTGGAAGGTGCGGAGGATCGGCGTACGCTTGAGCCCATCAAACGACGCCTTTTTCACTTCACCCTGGAGTTGCAAATGACCCAACTGACCCGCGAACAACAGATCGCCGCCCTGGAAAAAGACTGGGCTGAGAACCCCCGCTGGAAGCTCGTCAAGCGCGGCTATTCCGCTGCTGACGTGGTGCGTCTGCGCGGCAGCCTGCAACCCGAGTACACCCTGGCCCAACGCGGCGCCAAGGTGCTGTGGGACAAAGTGAACGGCGGCGCCAAGAAGGGCTACGTCAACGCTTTCGGCGCCATCACCGCCGGTCAAGCCATGCAACAAGCCAAGGCTGGCTTGGAAGCCGTGTACCTGTCGGGCTGGCAAGTCGCCGCTGACGGCAACACCTCGGAAACCATGTACCCCGACCAGTCGCTGTATGCCTACGACTCGGTGCCGACCATGGTTCGCCGCATCAACAACACCTTCAAGCGCGCTGACGAAATCCAATGGTCGCGTGGCGTGAACCCCGGCGACGAAGGCTTCATCGACTACTTCCTGCCCATCGTGGCTGACGCGGAAGCCGGTTTCGGCGGCGTGCTGAACGCCTTCGAACTGATGAAGAACATGATCACCGCCGGCGCCGCTGGTGTTCACTTCGAAGACCAACTGGCTGCTGCCAAGAAGTGCGGCCACATGGGTGGCAAGGTGCTGGTGCCGACCCGCGAAGCCGTCGAGAAGCTGATCTCCGCTCGTTTCGCCGCTGACGTTCTGGGCGTGCCGACCCTGATCCTGGCCCGTACTGACGCCGAAGCCGCCAACCTGATCACCAGCGACTACGACGAAAACGACAAGCCGTTCCTGACCGGCGAGCGCACCCAAGAAGGTTTCTTCCGCGTGAAGAACGGCCTGGAGCAATCGATCAGCCGTGGTGTCGCTTACGCGCCGTACGCTGACCTGGTGTGGTGCGAAACCGGCGTGCCTGACATCGGCTTCGCCCGTGAATTCGCTCAAGCCGTGCTGGCCGCTTGCCCGGGCAAGCTGCTGAGCTACAACTGCTCGCCGTCCTTCAACTGGAAGAAGAACCTGAACGACAGCCAAATCGCTTCGTTCCAAGAAGAGCTGAGCGCTCTGGGTTACAAGTACCAGTTCATCACCCTGGCTGGCATCCACGTCAACTGGTACAACACCTTCAAGTTCGCCAAGGCTTACGCCGGCGGCGAAGGCATGAAGCACTACGTTGAAATGGTGCAAGAGCCGGAATTCGCAGCTCGCGAACAAGGCTACACCTTCGTGTCGCACCAACAAGAAGTCGGCACCGGCTACTTCGACGAAGTCACCACCGTGATCCAAGGCGGTTCCTCGTCGGTGAAGGCCCTGACCGGTTCGACCGAAGAAGAGCAATTCCACTGATCGGCCGCTAGACGGCAGGAGGAGGGTCGCTCACTGAGGGGTCTGTGAGCGACCACAGCCCGGCAATCGAAAGGTTGCCGGGCTTTTTCGTTTGGGGCTTGGCTTTAAGCTGTCGGGTCGTACCGACGAGAAAGGGGGGTGCGCATGCCGTACGACGATCGGTTGTTTACGTTGTTGCGTGGTCTGGATGACAAGGAATTGCGGCATATTTGGGTGGATTGTTTGAAGCAGTGTCCCGAACAAAAAGTGTTTGCTCAGAGCTCACACGAAGAGCGTGTGGTGTGGGTCAGTCGAGTCTGGCGCACGGAGCATGGCAGCTTTGTTCGCAATGTGATGCGAGGCGAACATGAGTTCCCGTGGAAACAAATCCTGATTGACGTAGCTGACAAACTCCGCCCCGGCCTTGGGTGGACACCTTACACACTCAACGACGCGCACAGTGAAACCGAGCTGGAGCGTGTGGTGCTGGATTTGTACGACGAGCGTTTGGGCGAAGATTGGCCACAGCTCACGCCCGAGCAGCAGCGCCAGGCACTGCATGGGCGAAACCCCAAATCAGACAAGAATTGGTTCTCTGCTGCCATCGGAACCGTTTTGCCACACGACAAAAGCATGGCGGCCACTTTGACGCTGTTAACGGTGTATGAGCGGCGCTGCTGGGTCGCATCTGTGCAATCACAAGCACGAGGATCGTCGTCATGCTCCACTTGATGAGTGTGCCGACGTGGTTGGCCTCGGCGGTGCAAACTGGGTCGGCGTATGTGCAGGGGGCGATGGTCAAGGATGCCGTCACTCACCAAGTTTTGGCGCATTTGCAACCGACACAATCGCTTTTGTCCACGCTGCTTTCAACGGGTGTGAATGGACTGACGTCACCGGTGACGCTGGTCAGTAGCTTGGCGCAAAACGCACAGCTGTGGGGCGTGCATCAGCACTTATTGGGTGTTAAGCAGCAGTTAGTGAGTGTTCAAAATGCATTGGATGCAGTTCAACACACACTCGGGGTGGTTCAAGTCGCCACCTTTGTGGGGGTGGGCTTGGGCGTCCTTAACCTGGGCGCGTCCATTGGGGGCTTCGCCCTGACGCTCAATGCCATACGCCGCACCGATCGCAAGTTGGATCAAGTGATGCTGTCACTGAACCAGGCCCTGAAAGCGCTGGATGAGTTGCATCACATGGCCAAAAGCACGCATGTTGCGCAGGTCGTGACGATTTTGGAGCGCGCCGAAGAGGGGTTTGATCTGCCCGCCCGAGACCAGCGCATGCGCTGGCTGGAGGTCGAAAACCGAGCGCACACGTACATCAATCTCACGCTGTCCCGTTTGGCAGGGTTGGGTGTCGATTTGAAAGCCGCTGGAGCCCACAACCAGCGCGCCACCACGTTGGCACTTCCTTTGTTACAGCCCAACGCCGAGGCCGCAGGTCTGCTGACCATGCTGATACACCTGACCCGTGTGCGTTCAGAAGCCTTGTTGTGCTTGCAGCGTCCCCAGCAAGCCAGTGAGTTGGCGCGTGAGCAAATCGCATGGTTTGCCCAATTGCCCACCGACACCGGTGCCACCGCACGCGCACTCCTGGGTAACAGCGTTCCGCCACGCCGGCACCTGAAACAGACCATTGCACAGGCTCATTTGTTCACAACCTGGGTGCAACACAGCCATCAAACGGCACAAGACCGGGCCGCGCTGTGTGCTTACCTGCATGAACAGCAAGTTGATACGCTGGATTACGTGCGCACCGTCCGCAACCATACTGAGCCGGAGATGTTGATCTTGCCGCACAGCAAAAACTTCAAAGATCCCGCTCAAAAGGATGACAACGAACCGTCCAAAGAACCGTGGTGGCGACGGTTCTTCGGACAGAGCAGCGCGTCGCCTCAGCCCTGAACCTGCGCCAACAACCGCGCCGACGCCGCATCAAAGTGCGCCCGCAGCTCCGCATACGAGTGATTCACGGGGAATTGCGGGAACTTCTCCACGATCGAGGCGGGCGGGTGGATGAAGAACCCAGCATCGGCGGCGGTGAGCATGCCGGTGTCGTTGTAACTGTCGCCGGCGGCCATCACCTGGAAGTTCAGGCCCTTGAGCGCGTTGACGGCGTGGCGCTTCTGATCCGGCATGCGCAGTTTGTAATCGCGCACAAAACCCGCTTCGTCGATCACCAGCTTGTGGCAGAACAGGGTGGGGCGGCCCAGTTGTTTCATCAGCGGGTCGGCGAACTCATAGAACGTGTCCGACAGGATGATGACTTGGAATTTTTCGCGCAAGCCGTCCAAGAACTCACGGGCACCCTCCATCGGGCTCATCGAGCCGATCACGGCTTGAATGTCGGCCAGCTTGAGACCATGTTTTTCGAGCAGATCGATGCGGAAGCGCATCAGTTTGTCGTAATCCGGTTCATCGCGGGTGGTGCGCGAAAACTCAGGGATGCCGGTACGCTTGGAAAATTCGATCCAGATTTCGGGAACGAGCACGCCTTCGAGGTCGAGGCAGACGACTTGCATGAGATCAGCTCCAGAGCAGAGAAAAATTCGGCGCGGATGGTAACTTAGCCCTGCGCGGGCGGCTGGGTCGTGGCGATGTGGCGCTCATCATCGTCCACATGCAAATAGCGCGACGTGGTGTTCAGCGACGCGTGGCGCAGGTTTTTTTGGATGTGGCGCAGGTCGGTGCCCGCGTCGGCCTGGTGGGTGGCGGCAGTGTGGCGCACCCAGTGCGTGGACGCCTGGCGCAGCTTAGCGGCATCCACCGGATCCTCACTTTGGCGCAGCTCGGAGGCGTGCTCGAACACCTCTTTGGTGATCAGGTACACCATGGCGGGCGTCAAACACCGCTCACGCGGGCCGGACAGCGGCAAGATCAAAGGCGTCGTGTCCCCCGGCAGCGGCAGTGCGGACAGGCCATGCGAGCGCCGATAAGCGGCGAGGGCGCTCATCGCGTCGGCACCCATGGGCACCTCACCGCCGACTTGGCCCTTGCCCAACACATACAACCACCATTTGCCCCGGCGCAGGCGCAAATCTTCCGCCCGGGCATGAGCCGCCTCGGAGACCCGCAAGCCCGTGGCGTGCAAAAAGCGCATCACCCAGCGCGCCCGCGCCTGTGAGCCTTCGGGCCGATCTGCGGGCCATTGCTCGATGGCTTGGAGCACAAACGCCCACAACGGCTGTTCAAGGTAGCGTTCCACCGCAGCGGGTTGGCGCGTTTTGTGGCCCCGGCGCTTGAGCGCCAACGGATTGCCCGCCAAATACCCAGCCGCAAACAAATAGCCGAACAGCCCCGACAACACACTCAGCGCGTGGCGCACGCTGGTGGGTGACAGTGGCCCATCGAACAAACGCCGACCGCCGCCGCGCTTGGGCCGGCGCGGGTCGATCCAATCGGGTGCGGGGTTGGCCAAGAACGCTTCATAGGCCAGCAAATCTTCCCGCGTGAGGCTGGACAGCGCTTTGCCTTGGTGTTGCACCGCCCACAGCCACAGCCGTTCGGCTTCTTTGCGATAGCTGCGCAGGGTGTGCGGTGAATCCGCGAACTCGGCCAGCCAGGCTTGAATGGCTTGCACGTCATCTTGAGCGGCAAGCTGGCAGCACGCTTGTGGGGCGCGGTTGGTGCCGGCGTGGCCATCCAAGTGGGCGGGCAGCCAGCCGGTGGCGTCCAAGCTGACCAAGTCGGTGGATGGATCGGATTCGTCAAGCAAAACGGGCTGCATGCGTACAGTGTACCCGCCCTCTCCTTTATTTTTGATAATGAGAGTTATCGTAAATGATGACGGGGTCTGTACGGTAAATTGTTTGTATACTTGTGTATACCATACAAATCAAACCCAACCCAACCATGCCACGCAGCACCGACACCCGCCAACTCACCCGAGAAACCGCCGAACGCCTCGTCGCGGCCGGTCAAGACGCCCAGGCGCTCACTGTGGACGCGATCTATACCGAAATCCGCCAAGGCAGCCGTTCCACCATCAATGACGAGCTGAAACGCTGGAAGCTCGACCAGCAACGCACCGACGGCCTCAGCACCGATCTGCCACCCGAAGCCGCCCAAGCCATGCGCGAGCTGTGGCACAGCGCCGTCACCCAAGCTGAACAGTTGTTTGAAACACGCCGGGCGGCATTGCTCGAAGCGACAGAAGCCGCACAGCGCCAGCAAGCCCAGGCAGAACAATCGTTGGCCAGCGCACACAGCCAGCTCACCCAGCTTCAAGGGGAGCGCCAACAACTGCACGAACAGTTGGCCGCGCAAACCCAAGCCCTGCTGGCCCAGACCACACGCGGCCAAACGCTGGAAGACAGCCTGCACGCGCTGCAAGCCGAAGCCCAGGCCCAGCGCGAGCAAGCCCAGCAGCAACTGGACGCCCAACGCCAAGCCCACGAACAGCGCTTGGCCGAACTGCGCCAAGCGCAAGCCGAACAAGAAACCGCCTGGCGGGCGGACATGGCCCGGGCCGCCGAACGGCTCGAAGCCGTGCAACGCCACGTCATGCTGCAAGTGGCCGAAGCGCGAGAAGCGCAAAAGCGGGCCGAACAGCAAGCCAGCCAACACGCCAGCCGCAGCGAGCGCCTCGGCACCGAACTGGAAGCGTTGCGCCTAGCACACGCCACCCAAAGCGCCCAACTCACCCACACCCAACAGGTGCTGCTGCAAGCGCAGGCCGAACAGCAGCGCTTGGGCCTGGAACTGCAACAGTCACGCGAGCAACTCAGCGCAGCGCAAGACGACGCTGTCCATCCGCTGCGTCAACGGGCCCAGCGTCGTGCAGAGCGCAAAGCCCAGACGCCCGCCGCCGCCCCGCCCTCCTCCGCCAACAAGCATAAAAAAAGCAGCCCGAAGGCTGCTTCTTGATCCTGCGGGGCGCCAGATGCGCCCAAGCCGATATCGCTATCTGTCGCTGTCAGGCCATCACTTCACCGAGCACCAACTCAGGCAAAGCAATGGTGTTGCCGACGCTGAATTGGTAATCCTTGAACACATGCTCGGCGCTCAACAACTGGTAGTTGCCATTGGCATCGCGGTGCGTGGTGTCCTTGAGTTTGTAGGTGAGGTGGCCGCACGTCCAAATCTCAAAATTGCGCATGTGGGTGCAGAGACACGTTTTGTCCCACACCGGCGGGTTGCGCAGGTCCGGATGGGCGGCTTTCTCGCGGTTCCACGAGGCGATGTAAGCACACTTGCCGTTGGCGTCGAGGATGTACCCGTAGGCTTCGCAGTTCGGCTTGATGCCATCGCCAATGCCGGGGCTGCTCTTGATCATGCGCATCGGGTAACCGGTCGGCGACACCTGGTTGACCTCAATGTCATCCTCGCTGGCACGGAAGTATTCCTGCTTGATCTCGTCGGGCAGGCCGCATTCCTTGGTCACGGTGAAGCGCGTGGCCACTTGCACCGCTGCGCCGCCCATTTGCAGGAATTCGGTGGCATCGCCGCCCGTGAAAATGCCGCCCGCCGGGATCACCGGGATGTTGAGCTTTTCGTTTTGCAGAAACAGCAGCACTTCTTTGACGATGGTGGCCAAGTCGTACTGCGCCCAGTCCATGCCAAAACCCAAGTGGCCGCCGGCCAACGGGCCTTCGACCACCACGTAATCCGGCAAGCGGTTGCTGCGGGCGTTCTTTTTCAGGAACAACTGCAAGGCCCGCACCGACGAAACGATGATGCCCAGCTTGGCGTCACGGAAGCGCGGGTGATCTTCGATCAAGCCAAACGAACCCAAGTGCAAGCCGGCGGCCAGCGTGATGCCGTCGATGCCCGCATCCAAAGCCGTGGCCAGGCGCACCTTCAGGGTTTCCTTCGGCGCGTTCATCGTCAGTTTTTCCATGCAGTTGATGAACACCATGCCGGCGCCGCGCTTGCGGGCCATGGTGTTTTCAACGTGCAGGCGCGTGGCCTCAGCCAGTTGACCCAGGTCGAACTTGACGCTGGATTTGTCGTCCGAATCGGTGTTGTGCTTGTAGAGCGCCAGCTTTTCTTTGACGAACTTGGTCTTGTAGCGCCGATCGGTGACGGTGTTGATCATGGCGTCCGAGATGTGGCCCACGCCACCCAGACGAGCTGCTTCCAGGGCCAGATCCGCAGTGGAGATGTCAACGCCCATGCCGCCGATCATGATCGGTACAAGCTCATGCTTGCCCAGGCGCAAGCGGAAATCGTCCACACGTGTCATCTGTCACTCACTTTGTTACGCTTTGATGGCGCCTCAACTTGGGCGCCTTTCAGGCAAATCGAAAATTTTAAGCGAGCCACCCCCAAACGCTGGCTGACATGGGTGCCAATGCAACATCCCGACATGTCAGTGTTTGCGCTGAGGCAAGGACGTGGCCGCTACCATCGCGCTCCATGATCTCACGCCCGCGCTCCCAAGAACTCGAACTCCTCGCCCCTGCCCGCGATGCCGACATTGGCATTGCCGCCCTCCACCACGGCGCCGACGCGGTCTACATCGGTGGCCCTGGTTTTGGTGCCCGGGCCTCGGCAGGCAACCCTGTGCAGGACATCGAACGCCTGTGCCGCGAAGCGCATCGCTTCAACAGCCGCATTTTTGTCACCCTCAACACCATCCTGCGGGATGATGAACTGGAAGGCGCCCGCCGCATGGCCTGGGAGGTCTACCACGCCGGCGCCGACGCGCTCATCGTGCAGGATATGGGCCTGTTGATGCTGGACGACATGCCGCCGCTGCAACTGCATGCCTCCACCCAATGTGACATCCGCACGCCCGAAAAAGCGCGGTTTCTGGCCGATGCCGGGTTGGCGCAAATCGTCGTGGCACGGGAGTTGACGCTGCCGCAGATCCGCGCCGTGGCCGACGCCCTGCCACCGGACGTGGTGCTGGAGTTTTTCGTGCATGGCGCGCTGTGCGTGGCCTACTCGGGCCAGTGTTACGTGAGCCACGCCCACACTGGGCGCAGCGCCAACCGGGGCGATTGTTCGCAGGCCTGCCGCTTGCCCTACACCGTGACCGACACCCAAGGGCGCATCGTTGCGCACGACAAACACGTCCTCTCGGTGAAGGACAACAACCAAAGCGCTAACCTGGCCGCATTGGTCGATGCCGGCGTGCGCAGCTTCAAGATCGAAGGCCGCTACAAAGACATGGGTTATGTGAAAAACATCACCGCCCATTACCGCCAGTTGCTCGATGAATTGTTGGAGCACCGCGCCGGTGGCTCCTCCCCTGCCCTGCGCCGCGCCAGCAGCGGGCGCACGACGTTTTTGTTCACCCCCGACCCGGATCGCAACTTCAACCGAGGTGCCACCGATTACTTTGTGAACGGTCGCCAACTCGACGTCGGGGCGTTTGACACGCCCAAACACGCCGGCCTGCCGCTGGGTTGGGTCACGGCGGTGACAGCGCAGCACCTGGACGTGCAGCTAGAACCCGGCGTGGCCCCGCTGAACAATGGCGATTCGATCACCTGGTTCGATCTTCAGCACGAATTACAAGGCGTCCCGATCAACACCGCCGAGGCGCTGGACGCCGCAGGCACGCGCTTCCGTGTTGTGCCCAAAGACCCGCCCGCCACGCTCAAAGACTTGCGCCGCGACACCGTCCTGATGCGCAACCGCGACATGGCCTGGGATCGTCAACTGAAGAAAAAGAGCAGCGATCGGCGCATCGCAGTCGATGTGCATCTGGAAGAAACGCCGCGTGGTTTCGCCCTGAGTTTGACCGATGAAGATGGCCACTTCGCCCGCGCTGAACTGGCCCACGCGCACGAGCCGGCGCAGCACGCCGAACGCGCCGAAGCCGCCTGGCGCGACGGCCTGAGCAAACTGGGCACGACGATTTTTGCGGCGCGGGAGGTGTCCCTGGCGCTGTCACAGCCTTGGTTTGTGCCGGCGGGGGCACTCAACGCCCTGCGCCGCGACGCAGTGGCCGCCTTAGAAGCCGAGCGCGCAGCTTGCCGGGAGCGGTTGTTGCCGCGTCCGCCCGTTGAGCCGCCCGCGCTGTACCCGGAGGACACGCTGTCCTACCTCGCCAACGTCTACAACCACAAGGCGCATGATTTTTATGCCCGCCACGGCGTCAAGCTGATCGAAGCGGCTTACGAAAGCCACGAGGCGCTGGGTGAAGTCAGCCTCATGATCACCAAACATTGCGTGCGTTACTCGCTCAGTTTGTGCCCGAAGCAGGCCAAGGGCGTCGTGGGTGTGCAAGGCACGGTGCGCGCCGAGCCGCTCACCATCCGCCACGGGGACGAGACGCTGACGCTGCGCTTCGATTGCAAGCCGTGCGAAATGCACGTCGTCGGGCGGATGAAGAAAAACGTCTTGCAGCAGGCCCGCAGCGCCGAAAAGCTAGCCGCCGTGCAGGCCGTGCCGATGCAGTTTTATCGCGCCCACCGCACGCGGCGCTGAGCGCGGCTGTCCACGCCGAACAGGTGGTCGAAGTTGGCGGTGGTGGCTTCGGCCACCGCCTCGACGCTCAACCCTTTTTGCTGCGCCAACGCCACGCCAACATGGGCCACCCATGCCGGCTGGTTGGTTTTGCCTCGGTGCGGAACGGGGGCCAAATAGGGGCTATCGGTTTCGATCAGGCAGCGATCCAGCGGCACAAAGCGCGCCACGTCGCGCAGGCTTTCGGCATTCTTGAACGTCATGATGCCGGACAGGGAAATGTAAAACCCCAGATCCAGCGCCGCCCGCGCCACCTCAACGGTTTCGGTGAAGCAGTGGAACACGCCGCCCGCTGCCCCGCCCTGCTCCTCGCGCAGCACGGCCAAGGTGTCTTCTGAAGACGCACGGGTGTGGATGATGAGCGGCAATCCCGTGGCCCGCGCCGCCCGGATGTGAACGCGAAAACGCTCGCGCTGCCAAGCCATGTCGGCCAGGCTGCGACCGTTGAGGCGGTAGTAATCCAGCCCGGTTTCGCCGATGGCCAGCACCTTGGGGTGCTTGGCCCAGGTACACAACTGCTCGAAGGTGATTTCGGGGCCGTCTTCGGTGTCCGGGTGAACGCCGGCGCTGGCCCACAAGCGGGCGTCGCTCTCGGCGATGGCGACCACGTCGGCAATCTCGGGCACTTGGGTGCTGATGCACAGTGCGGCATGCACCTGCGCAGCGTCCATGGCGTGCAGCAACTCGGGCAGACGCTCGCGCAGCCCCTCAAAACTGAGGTGGCAATGGGAATCGACAAACATGCAAGAAAACTCAGACCGTCTGGGTCGGTTTGTTGGACAGCAGCGCCGCGCCGAGCAGTTCCTCGACACGCACGCGCAACTGCCGGGTTTTTTCATCGTTGGCAAAACGCACGCCCACGCCTTGGCTGCGGCTGCCAACTGCGTTGGGTGGGTTGATCCAGCCCACTTTGCCGGCAACGGGGTAGCGTTGCGGATCCTCTGGCAGGGTCAACAGCATGTAAATGTCGTCCCCGATCTGGTATTCCCGGGTGGTGGGGATGAACAACCCCCCATCGGAAAACAGCGGGATGTAGGCGGCGTACAGCGCGCCTTTTTCCTTGAACGCCAGTTGGATCACGCTCAGGCGTGAGCCACCGGGGGCGGGCGATGGGGTCAGAGCGGCAGTCGGGGTATCACTCATGGCAGGGCAGTTTAGGTGGAATGGGCCCGGTGCGGCGAGGCGTGAGGCCGTTCGGCGCGAGGATGCGCCGCGCCTCGGTGGTGGACTTGCAGGAGCTGGCGCCCTTGGGTCACCAAGGCTTCCAGCAACAGGCCGGCATTCCAGGGGTGGTCATCGTGGGGCACCACGCGCATCAAGGCGGCGTGCCACTGGTTCAGTGCCACGCTGTCCAGCGTGCGTGGCAGGTTGGCTTTGGGGAAAAACCGAGCCGCTCCCCCTGCGTTGACCGCCATCAGGTCATGGCACAGGCGCAGCAAGGCTTGCAGGGCTTGCGGCACGGGCAGCAGGGCCAAACCGCGAGTGTCTCCAGCGGCAATCTGGGTGGGGAGCTGCGTCCAAACCTCGGCGCTGAGACCCGCTGCGGCCCAATCGCGGGCGCGCAGGGGTTGGCCACCGCCGACGGCATGCAACAGCACCTCCGCCCCTTCGACGCCTTGTTGGCGTAACCATGCCAACGATTGGGCGGTGTCTGGGGCAGGCACGCGCACCATTTGGCAGCGGCTGCGAATCGTCGGTAACAGCCGCTGAGGTTCGGCTGTACACAACAGCAACCGCAGCCCATCGGCGGGTTCTTCCAAGGTTTTGAGCAGCGCGTTGGCGGCGATTTCGTTCATCGCGTCGGCGGGAAACAGCACCAGCACTTTGCCGCGCCCTCGACTCGAACTGGTGTGCGCCCAGTCGATGGCCTGGCGAATGGCGCCGACGACGATTTCTGAGCTGAGCTTGCGTTTGCTGGTGCCGCCCGATTCACTGCCGGATGCCGCGCCTTCCGCTGCATCGTCGCTGTCGGCGAGCCAACGCAATTCGGCGCGCAGGGCTTCGGGCATCACGGCCCGTAAGTCGGCGTGATGATGTGAACGCACCAGATGACAGGCGGGGCACTGATCGCATGGACGGGCCGCATCGTCAGGGTGTTCACACAGCCACGATTGGGCGACGCGCAGCGCCAGCTCGAACCCACCACAGCCTTCACCGACGTGCAACAGCAAAGCGTGGCTGCGCTCGTGGTGCCGGATGGCGTGCAGCGGAGCGGCCAACCAGGGCAGCTCGCGTTCGGTGAGCATCGTCATGGGCCGAGGTCGTGCAAGGTGGCCAGCACGCGGGTGCGCACGGCATCCATCGAGGCGGTGGCGTCGATGGTGACAAACCGCTGCGGTGCCGCTTCCGCCCGAGCGGCGTAGCCAGCGCGCACGCGGTCAAAAAAGGCCAGATCTTCGCGTTCGAGGCGATCCGGTGCGCGGGCAGCGGCACGGCGGGCGGCGGCCACGGTGGCGGGCACATCGAACCACAGGGTGCGATCCGGCTGGCGTCCGGCCTGCACCCAGGCTTCCAGTTGCGCCAAGACGTTCAAATCGAAACCCCGCCCGAACCCTTGATAGGCCATCGTCGCATCGGTGAAACGATCACACAACACGACCTGGCCTTGCGCCAAAGCCGGTTCGATGACGCAGCGCAGATGGTCGCGCCGCGCAGCAAACACCAGCAACGCTTCGGTGAGCGCGTCCATTTCGCGGGACAGGAACAGCTCGCGCAGCGCTTCGGCCAACGCCGTGCCGCCCGGTTCGCGGGTACAGCACACCGAACGCCCTTGCGCCCGCAGCGCCTCGGCAGCAGCCTCAATGTGGGAGGACTTGCCGGCGCCATCGATGCCTTCAAACGTGATGAAACGCCCCACGGGCATGTCGGAACGGCTCATGGCGAGCCCCTTTGATACTGGTTCACGGCGCGATTGTGTTCAATCAAGGTGTTGCTGAATTCGCTGCTGCCGTCGCCCCGGGCGACGAAGTACAGCGCGGGTGTCGGGTCGGGCCGCGCCACGGCGCGCAGGGCTTGCAGGCCCGGCATGGCAATGGGCGTGGGCGGCAGGCCGCGACGGGTGTAGGTGTTCCAAGGCGTGTCGGTTTGCAGGTCGATTTTGCGCAGGTTGCCGTCAAACTCACTGCCCAGGCCGTAGATCACGGTCGGGTCCGATTGCAGCGGCATGCCCATCTTCAACCGGTTGACGAACACCCCGGCGATGCGCCCGCGATCCGAAGGCAGCCCGGTTTCCTTTTCGACGATCGAAGCCAACACCAACAGCTCGTAGGCACTGCGCAACGGCACGTCCTCGCGCCGATCTTGCCAGGTGGTTTCGACGTGGCGCTGCATCGTGGCCACGGCCCGGCGCAACACGGTCAGGTCGCTAACGCCCCGGCTGTAGGCATAGGTGTCCGGAAAAATCCAGCCTTCGACATGGCCGTCTTGAAAACCAAGCAGGGTGGCGATTTGTTCATCGCTCATGTCTTGCAGCGTGGGGCGCAAGTGGGGGGCACGCAGCAGCGCGGCGCGCACTTGGCGGAACGTCCATCCTTCGATGAAACGCACGGTTTGCAGGGTTTGATCCCCCCGCACCATGCGGGCCAGCAGTTCGCGGGGCGTGGTGCGCTCGTCAATCTCATAACTGCCCGCCCGAATGCTGCGAGACTGGCCCGACCAGCGGAACCACTGATACAGCAACTCCTCGGGCTCTTCCACCCCCGCCGCCACCCAAGCCTGGGCGATGGCCCGCACCGATGTTCCCGGCTCAATGGACAGCTCGACGTGTTCGCTGCGCAGCACCAGCGGTGCGTTGAGCCACACGTAAGCCAGCCCGCCCAGGGTGGCCGTGGCCACCACCGTCAAGCCAATGACGGCCCACAACAGCCGCTTCACGAAGCGCCACAGCGAGCGGCGAGACCCCGAATCCTGCTCAGTCATGGGGGACGATCATAATCGCCTGCATGAATCAAGCTGCTGTTGCAACCACCCCACCCCTGGGGGCTGTGCGCCTTCATGATTGGGGGATCCTGAGGGCTCGGGGCGAAGACGCCACGACGTTTTTGCAAGGTCAACTGACCCACGATGTGGCCTCGGCGGGGCTCAAGCAGGCCCGGTTGGCCGGCTACTGCACCGCCAAGGGACGTTTGTTGGCGACGTTCATCGTCTGGCAGGCGGCGCCCAATGAATGGCTGTTGGCCTGTAGCGTCGAGCTGCTGCCGGCGATGCTCAAACGCCTGTCCATGTTTGTGCTGCGCGCCCGCTGCCGGATCAGCGATGCCAGTGCCGAGCTGGCGCTGTGGGGCTGGACGGGCGACACCCCGCCCGGCGGCCTGCTGCCCACCCAGCCCTGGGAAGTGGCCCGTCCCGAAACCGGCGGCCAAGTGATCCGCCTGCCCGATGGCCTGGGCCAGCCTCGCGGCCTGCTGGCGCTGGCGGCTGATCAAGCGGTGGAGGCTCCCGCCCTGTCGGCTGACACCTGGCGCTGGCTTGAAGTGGCCAGCGGCGTGGTGCGCGTGGTGGGGGCGACCAGCGAAGCGTTCGTGCCGCAAATGGTGAACCTGGAGCTGGTGGGCGGTGTGAGTTTCAAGAAGGGGTGTTATCCCGGCCAAGAAGTGGTGGCACGCAGCCAGTACCGGGGCACCCTCAAGCGGCGAGGTTACTTGTTCAGCAGCGAGACGGCGCTTCAACCCGGGTTGGAGGTGTTTTCCAGCACCGACCCCAGTCAGCCCGCTGGTTTGGTGGCGCTGGCGGCGGCGTGTCCTGAGCGGGGCGCGCTGGCTTTTGTGGAACTCAAGCGCGCCGAAGCCCAAGCCGAACTGCACGCCGGCACCCCCGATGGCCCCTTGCTGACGCCCACCCCCCTGCCCTACGCTCTGCCCGGCGACGAAGACTGATGTGCTTGGCCGCGCTGGCGCTGGGCCAGCATCCGCGTTATCCGCTGGTGCTCATCACCAACCGGGATGAGTTCCATGATCGGCCCAGCGTGCCGTTGGCGCCTTGGTCGCTGCCCAGTGGGTTGACGGTGTTCAGTGGCCGTGATGCACGGGCCGGCGGCACCTGGTGCGGCATGGATGCCCACGGGCGTGTCGCGCTGATCACGAATGTGCGGCGGCCTCAGCAGCCGGTGCCAGCCGATGCACCTTCACGCGGGCAACTGCCGCTCGATCGCTGGAACAGCGCCCTGCCCGCCGCCGATTTTTGGGCGCAGTTGACGCCCGCACCAGCCACGTGGGCGCCTTTCAACCTGCTCATGGGGTCGGTGAACGGGCCGTGGTTCTGGGGCAGCAACGTGGGCGAGGCCAGCCACCGAGTGTTGCCCGCCGAGGGCCTGTTCGGGCTGTGCAACGCGGCGCTGGACACCCCTTGGCCCAAGTTGGTGAGCCTGAAACAGCATCTGCACCGCATCTTGGCGCACACCGCTGCCCATGCTTCGCTCGAAACCTTGTGCGCTGAACTGTGGTCAGCGCTGGCCGACCGCACGCGCTTCGATGATGCGCTGTTGCCCGATACCGGCGTCGGCCTGCCCCTGGAGCGCTTACTGTCCAGCGTTTTTGTGCATGACGACGCGCGCGGGCGCTACGGCACCCGCTGCGCCACCCTGATCGTGGCGGAACGGCATGGCGCCGTTCACATCCTAGAGCGCCGTTTTTCTGCCGATGGCACCTGCGAGGGGGAAACCCATCTGTGCCCCGCTGGGTTGTTCAACTGAACAACGCTTCGCGCAGGGCCTCACCCGCCGCGTGGTGCGCCGTCACCGCTTCTTTGAGCAAGCGACCCATTTTGATGAAATCGTGCGTCACGCCCCGGTACAGCTCCAACTGCACGGGCACGCCGGCGTGGCGCAGGCAATCCGCGTAGGCCAAGCCTTCATCCACCAAGGGATCACATTCGGCCAGCACCACACACGCCGGGGCCACCTCGTCGTGGTCGGGCGCGTTGAGCGGCGCAAACCGCCAGTCGGTGCGCTGGTGGTGATCGAGGTAGTGGCCGAAAAACCAGTCCAGCGCATCCGAATCCAACAAAAACCCGTGTGAAAACAACCGGTGAGAAGCCGTGTCTCCGTAAGCGGACGTGCCGGGGGTGATGAGCAGTTGCAGCGCCAACGGCAGCCCCGAATCCCGCGCCAGCAGCGCACAGACCGCTGACAGTGTGGCCCCCGCACTGTCCCCGCCGACCGCCAAGCGGTCGCCACGCAAACCCAAGGTGGCCGCCCCACCTTCCGCAAGCCAACGCAGCGCACCGAAGCTGTCCTCGACCGCACACGGAAAACGGTGCTCAGGCGCCAAACGATAGTCCAGCGACAGCACCGCCGCACCACTGTGCAGCGCCAGTTGGCGGCACAAGCTGTCATGCGTTTCGATGTGGCCGATGACGAAACCGCCGCCGTGCAGGTACAGCAACACTGGCAACTCATCGAAAGAAGGGGCATACAGCCGTGCGTCGCACATCACACCCGCGCCCACGGGGATGCACACGTCTTCGACGCGGGCCAACGGTACACGCGGGAGATCCAGCACTTCACCGGCCAGGCGATAACTGGCGCGGGCTTGCTGGGGTGTCAAGGTGTGAATCGGTGCCCGGTTGGCGCGGCGGATGCGATCCAACAAGCCGGCCATCTGAGGGGTGAGGAAATGAGTCGGTGTGTTCACAGTGCTCCTTACGCACCATATTGGTTCATCAGGGTATTCCCGTGGAATGGCCCGCGAGTTGCTAGAGAGGTGTCAAGTGCAATTCTCAGGATGGTGTGATGGAAGTCAGGCAATACTGCACAAAGCGGTCCATCGTAGCGGGTGGTGCTTTGTGGGCGCTGTCGGCGGCAAGCTGGGCGCAAAGCGCAGCGATGCCAGCGGCATCGGGGGTTTCAACCGCTGCGCCGGGTGCGCGCACCACAGCCATGGTGGCCACCGCCAGTCTGAGTGCCGGTGACACGGCTTGGATGCTGATGGCCAGCGCCCTGGTGCTGTTGATGAGTTTGCCGGGGCTGGCGCTGTTTTACGCTGGCATGGTGCGTAAAAAGAACATCCTGAGCACCCTCACCCAAGTGCTGGCGATCTGCGCCGTGGTGACACTGACTTGGTTGGCTTGCGGCTACAGCTTGGCTTTCATGCCGGGCAATGGGTGGATTGGCAGCTTGGCTTCCGTCAATCTGGCCTCGGTGCGTTTTGACAAGGCGGCGCAGTTGGTGTCCGTGCATTCGCTGGCGCCCACGGTGCCCGAAGCGGTGTTCGTGATGTTCCAGATGACATTTGCGCTCATCACCCCAGCGCTCATTGTTGGCGCGTTTGCCGAGCGCATCCGCTTTTCGGCGCTGCTGTGGTTCATGCTGCTGTGGTCGCTGCTGGTGTATGCCCCGGTGGCTCACTGGGTCTGGGCGCCGGATGGTTGGCTGCTCCAACTTGGGGCGTTGGACTTCGCTGGTGGCACGGTGGTGCATATCAACGCTGGGGTGGCAGGCTTGGTGGCAGCGTACATGGTGGGGCCGCGTGTGGGCTTTGGCCGGGTGGCGTTGATGCCTGCAAACCTGAGCTACACCATGATCGGCGCGTGCCTGTTGTGGGTGGGCTGGATGGGTTTCAACGGGGGGTCTGCGGGCGCCGCGGACAGCCGTGCCGCCATGGCGGTTTTGGTAACCCAGATCGCCGCAGCCACCGCCGCGCTGTCATGGATGGTGGCCGAATGGGTGGTGCGCCGCACGCCGACGCTGTTGGGGCTGTGCAGCGGTGTGCTGGCGGGTTTGGTGGCGGTGACGCCAGCCTCGGGTTTTGTCAGCCCGGACTCGGCTGCGCTGATCGGGTTGATCGCGGGGCTGGGCTGCTACTGGGGGGCCACGGGTCTCAAGCGCTTGCTGCGCGTGGACGACTCCCTCGACGTGTTCGGCGTTCATGGCGTGGGTGGCCTGATCGGTGCGCTGCTGACGGGGGTCTTGGCTGACGCCACCATCGGCGGGGTGCAAGGCGATGTCGGCATTCAAGCGCTGGCGGCGGGGGCCACGGTGATCTACAGCGCGACAGTCACTGCACTGCTGCTGTGGCTGGTCAAGGTGGTGGTGGGTTTGCGTGTCACGGAACGGCAAGAGCAGGATGGGCTGGATTTGAGCCAGCACGGTGAGCGCATTGAGTGAACACAGGGGTGCCGCCCGGTGCGGCACGATGAACGATTCTGTCTGGAGGCTCCGACATGCTGGAAAGTGAAAAGCTCGCCATTGCGGCGCATTTGCACGTGGCCATGCGGCGCAAGATTGGCCGTGTGACGGATGTGGAATGGATGCTGCGCAGCCCGGAATACGCCCGAGAGATCATTCGTATCGCGCTGTCTGAACCGCAGCATCCGGAGTTGCAGGAGTGGGCCACGCGATTGGCAGAAGCGCTGTTTCCCGCCACCAGCGAGAAACAGCCGACCACAGTGGATGGGCAAGATCCTCCGCCTTCGGGGTTTTTAGACAGCCGTCTGCGCAACGTCAATGTGATCAAGCCTGCCGGCCCCGCTACGCCGACACGTTATGTGGGGGGGTTGCGTTGAACTTGTGCGTCAGCCATGCGGGCGCCTTTCGTTCTCTAGAATCGGCCACATGGGGAAACTCTATCAAGGCACCAACTGGCTGATTCGCGTCCAGGGTAATGAACATTCACCCGTCCATGTGCATGTTCTCTGTCCGCAAGGACGCGCCTCTATCAGCTTATATGGCCAAGTCGTCAAGTGAACCGACTCCAATCCGTTCAGCCCTTAGACGATCTGGTACTGGAAGCGACTTACACCAGCGGCCAGGTGATTCGCGTTGATTTGACCGATTTAGTGGCCCGACTGGCGGTGTTTGCGCCGCTGCAAAACCGTCAGGTTTTCAATCAAGTGGCGGTGGCGGATTGGGGTCACAGCGTGGCATGGTCAGAGGATGCATCGCTGGATGCCGATCGGTTGCTGGAAATGGCGTTGGAACAAGCGGGCCGCACCGACACGCTGGAGTTTCGACGCTGGCAAGATCGCTATGGTTTGTCATTAACGGCAGCCGCACAAGCCATCGGCCTGTCTCGGCGCAGCATCAGCCAGTTCCGCATGGGACACCGGGCTGTGCCTCGTACGGTTTTACTGGCCTGCAAAGGCTGGGAAGTTGAACACCGACAACAACAGGCTTGACATAAAAAAACGGCGCCAGCCTCCCAGCCAGCGCCGTTTTCAGGCGTGCGTCACGCGCTGCGTCAGATCAGCGGCACGCCCGTCTTGCTCTGAATTTCTTCCAGCGTCACGCCCGGCGCCAGCTCCACCAGCTTCAGTCCGTCCGGCGTCACGTCCATCACACCCAGGTCGGTGATGATGCGATCGACCACGCCCACGCCCGTCAGCGGCAGGGTGCATTGCGGCAGGATCTTGAGGTCGGTCGTGCCGTCCTTCTTGCGGGCAACGTGTTCCATCAGCACGATCACGCGCTTCACACCCGCCACCAAGTCCATGGCGCCGCCCATGCCCTTGACCATCTTGCCGGGGATCATCCAGTTGGCCAGATCGCCCGCGCCCGTCACCTGCATCGCGCCCAGAATCGACAGGTTGATCTTGCCGCCCCGGATCATGGCGAAGCTTTCGTGGCTGCCAAAAATCGACGAACCCTTGATGGTGGTGACGGTTTGTTTGCCAGCATTGATCAGGTCGGCGTCCACTTCGTCGTCATACGGGAAGGGGCCGATGCCCAACATGCCGTTTTCGCTTTGCAACCACACCTCGATGTGGTCGGGCACATGGTTGGCCACCAGCGTCGGGATGCCGATGCCCAGGTTCACATAAAAGCCGTCTTGCAGCTCTTGCGCCGCACGTGCGGCCATCTGGTCTTGAGTCCAGGCCATGAAAGCTTCTCCTTACTTGCGGTCGCGGGTGGTGCGCTTCTCGATGCGCTTTTCGGGCGTCGGGTTCACCACGATGCGGTGAACATAAATGCCGGGCAAATGCACATCGTCCGGGTCGATGCTGCCGGTGGGCACCACGCGCTCGACTTCCACCACGCAAATCTTGCCGGCCATGGCAGCGGCTGGGTTGAAGTTGCGCGCCGTCTTGTTGAAGCGCAGGTTGCCGGACAAATCCGCCACATCGGCCTTGATCAGCGACACCTCGGGCGTGAGGGCGCGCTCCATCAGGTAGACCTCGCCGTCAAACTCGCGGGTTTCCTTGCCTTCGGCCACCAGCGTGCCCACACCGGTCTTGGTGAAGAACGCCGGGATGCCCGCCCCGCCCGCCCGCAGCTTTTCAGCCAGCGTGCCTTGCGGGGTGAATTCCAGCTCCAGTTCGCCGCTGAGGTATTGGCGCTCGAACTCTTTGTTCTCGCCCACGTAGCTGGAGATCATCTTCTTGATCTGGCGCGTGTCCAGCAGCTTGCCCAGGCCAAAACCGTCCACCCCCGCGTTGTTGGAGATGACGGTGAGGTCTTTGGCGCCGGTGGCTTGCAGCGCGTCGATCAGGGCTTCGGGGATGCCGCACAGGCCAAAACCGCCCACGGCCAGCAATTGGCCGTCGCGGATGATGCCTTCCAGCGCAGCGGCGGCGCTCGGGTAAACCTTGTTCATGATGGGAATGCTCCGGGCTTGTTCGGATAGGCGCGCAGCGTACTACGTAAGACATTACGTAGTCAGTACGTAATTTTGACTAACGGGGACAAAAAAGCGCCTTTTTTGTCGTTACTGCTGGCTTTTTGGTGTTTGACACGGGTTTTCCCTAGTGATGATTGATCTCGATTACCGCACTGCCTTTGACCTGGCCCCCATGGGCTTGGTGATGTCGCGCAACCGGCTGATGGTGGACTGCAACCAGCAAGTGCTCGCCATGTTTGGCGCCACACGTGAGCAGCTCATCGGCCAAAGTTTTGAAGTGATGTATCCCAGCCCCGCCGAGTACGAGCGCACGGGCGCACGCATCATCGCCAGCTTGGGTTCCGATGGCCGTTACGCCGACGACCGGGTGATGAAGCGCATGAACGGTGAACTGTTTTGGTGCCATGTCTCTGGTCGGGCGCTGGATGCGAGCAATCCTCATGCCGCTGGCATTTGGAGTTTTGAGGATTTATCCGCCCGGCGCGTGCTGAAAGTGGATTTCACCGGGCGCGAGCGTGAGATTGCAGCTTTGTTGGTGGAAGGTGACACCAGCAAGCAAATCGGCAAGAAGCTGGGCATCAGCCCGCGCACGGTGGATGTGTACCGTGCGCGGCTGATGCGCAAGATGGAAGCTGGCAGCACGGCGGAGCTGGTGAACCGGCTGCTGGCGGGCTAGGGGCGCACCCTAGAATCCGTTGGCCGACGCAAGAGGGGTTTTCCGGGGAGTGCAGATGACCAGCAGGCAGGTGTGGTGGTATGCCAGACAGGGCGTCAAGTACGGGCCGATGTCGGGGCGGGAGCTCAAGGCCATTGCCGCAGCAGGGGGGCTTTCGGCGAACGACAAGGTCTGGAAAGTGGGGCTGACCCGGTGGGTGGATGCGACGGCTGTCAAAGGTTTATTGCCCGCCAGTGCGCTGACCGAAGTTCCCCCGCCCCTGCCCCCCGCGCCGACGCCTTCCCCGCCCGCATCAGCGCCGGTGGCCGCTAAAGCACCGCCTCCGCGCCAGGCCACGGCACCGGAGCCAGCGCCGCCGGCGGTGCGCCGCAAAGGCAACCGGCCAGTCACGGAAAGCAAAAAAGGTGCGCCGTGGGCGCCTGCTAAAACGTCGCTGTTTTTCAGTGGCTGGGTGAGTTTGGATGTGCCGGAGGATCTGATCGGCCTGTTCGTCGGCTCTGAGTTCGGGCGCTATTACGAAGCGAAGTGGTATCCCCCCTCTTCTTCTGAATCGGGCAAGTCTTCTCCCAAACGCAAGCCCCGGCGCTGGACGTTCAATCTCTGGGGGCTGGCATTTGGCTTCCTCTGGTTGGCCTATCGACGCATCTATGAGCCTTTGCTGCTGGGCTTGGTGTCCATGGCGGCCTGTCTGATCATGGCCATGGTGGTGCCTTTGCAGCTACCGCAGTTGACCTGGTTCCTTGGCACGTTGATGGTGTTGGTTCATGTGGCCTGCGGTGTGTTGGGCAACCAGTTTTATCTTCGTCATGCGGCGTTGCAGATCCAAGCCCTCACGAGTCGGCGCCTGTCTGAAGATGTGCTGCAAATTCGCTTGCGCCACGCCGGCGGTGTGAGTTGGCTCATGCCGCTGACCGTTTTGCTCGGGCTGGCGCTGGGCATCGTCGGGCTGGCGTGGGGGTCTTCGCTGTTTGTGCGGTGATGAGGGGGTAAAACGTCCCTCATGCGAGGGACGTCTGTTCAAAACCTTGAACTGGATGAAACCGCCCTCATCACAGCGGTTGTTCCAACTGTTCGTTCAAGGAATTCAGGATGTTCAAGTCTGTTTGCGTTGCTGTCGGTGTGGCGGTGGCGTCCGTTGTCATGGTGGCGGTGCCCCAGGAGGCCGAAGCCAAGCGGCTCGGAGGTGGTCAGCCTGCGGGCATGCAACGGCAAGCGCCCGATGCTGCACCCGGTGCGCAGCCCCAACAGAATGGCCTGGCGGGCCAATCGGCTCAGCGTCAAGCGGCCACGCCGGCCCCGGGGGCGGCTCCCGCAGCGGCCCCTGCCAAGCGGTCGTGGTTAGGCCCGTTGGCGGGCCTGGCGGCGGGCTTGGGCATTGCGGCTCTGTTGAGCCACTTTGGACTGGGTGAAGCCTTTGCCAGTTTGATGACCGGCCTGCTGTTGTTCGGCCTGGGTGCTGTGGCCTTGGTGTGGTTGGTGCGCAAGCTGCGTGGCGGTTCGGCAGCAGCAGCACCTCAGGCAGCGCCTGCCATGGCCTGGGCGGGCGCTGGTGCCTCCCCTGCGACGCCCACCCCAGCGCCCCAAGGTGCGGGTTCGCTGTTCCAATCGCTGCAAGGTGGTGGTGGTGTGAATGCCGCTCCCACGGCGCCGGCAGTTCAACATCCCGAACACGCTGAGTTCGAGCGCCTGGCCAAGCAGATTTTCATCCGCTTGCAAGCCGCCAACGACGCAGCCGATCTGGAAGACCTGCGCAAGTTCACCACGCCCGACCTGTTTGCCTCGCTGCGCCTGGACTTGCAAGAGCGCAACGGCGCATCGCAACACACGGACGTGGTGCAGCTCAACGCCCAAGTCGTCGATCAGACGACGCAAGACGGTCATCCCGTGGTCAGCGTGCGTTTCACCGGCCTGATCCGTGAGGAACGGGAGCGCGCCGCCGAGCCGTTCAACGAGGTGTGGCACCTGGTCGGTTCGGCCCAAGGGTCGGGTGAGTGGCGCATCGCTGGCATCACGCCGGTGTTGTGAACCCGGCTTTCCAAAGCCACAGGCTGCCGATCAGCACCGGTTGGTGCAACAAATAAATCGGCAGGCTGTGGCGCCCCAGCCAAGCCAGGGGCGTTAACACGGGCGGGGTCACCGCTCCCCACCAGCGCCGACCGGGGGCCGAGTGCCCCCAAGCCCATCCCCACAGCACCACGCCCAGCCAGGGCAACACGGGCACGAAGTCTTCGGTGATGGG
Organism: Vitreoscilla filiformis; assembly: GCF_002222655.1. Classification (GTDB taxonomy): domain Bacteria; phylum Pseudomonadota; class Gammaproteobacteria; order Burkholderiales; family Burkholderiaceae_C; genus Ideonella; species Ideonella filiformis. Next base: position 2,335,268 of record NZ_CP022423.1, read on the forward strand.
GGGGCGGGTCATTAGCCCTGTCCAGTGCAGCCACGGGGAATTGAAGGCGCTGTGCTGGAGCATGGGCGTCAGCCCAATCAGGCCGGCGCCGAGCGCCAGCGTCACACCTGCGGGCCAGCTCGCCAGCGTGGCGGTGCTCCAGCGCAACAGCAGCAGCATCACCGCGATGCCATGCAGCACCCCGAAGGCAATCCAACTGCGCGGAAACAGCAGCGCCGAGCCGGCTGACACCATCCCCGCCGCCACTGCGATCTGCCACCACCGTCGCCCAAAACGCGCCGAAGTGCTGCCGCCTAACCCCTGCCCCACTCCCACGCACAGCAAAAACAAGGTGACGATCAGCGTGCGTTGCCCGAACCAGAAGGGATCTCGGGTGAAGGACTGCACCGGATGCCACAGCCGCATCCAGTTCAGATCGAAGCAAAAGTGAAACCCGATCATCCACAGCACCGCTGCGCCGCGCAGGGCATCGAGTCGAATAGAACGCACGGCGGTGGGCATGTCAGGCGAGTTCAAGCAGGTGGGTCAAATCCCAGTCGGTGCGCGGATCGGCCAGGGCGGCACGCTGCGCATGTTCGTGGTGTTTGACGGCACAAAACAAGTCCACCAGGGGCGCGCCCAGCACATCGCGCAAAAGGACGTCGTCAGCCAAGGCGGCCAGCGCTTCAGGCAGTGAACGGGGTAAGGCCAGGGCCTCTGCCCGGCCCGCGATCGGTGCTGGCGCTGTGCGCAGGCCCCAAGCGCCCGCCCCCAGGGTGGCGGCCAGCAACAGATACGGGTTGGCATCCCCGCCCGGCAACCGGTTTTCGACGCGCCGCGACGTGGGGCCCGACGCCGGAATGCGCAAAGCCAGATCTCGCCCTTCTTGGCCCCAGGTGGCGTGTGTCGGCGAAGCGTTGCTGAGGGCGATGCGCTCCCAGGCCATGTCGCTTGGCGCAAAAAATGCCATGGCGGCGGCGGCGTGGCGCTGAATCCCCGCCACGAAGTGCCCAAGTGCCGGGCTGTCTTCCCCCGAAGGCTGGGCGAACACATGCGGCCATTCACCTGCCGCGTCGGTGCGTTGCAGGCTGAGGTGCCAATGCATGCCGGTGCCTGGTTCATCCAGAAACGGTTTGGGCGCAAAACTCGCCAAAAAACCATGCCGCGCCGCGATCTCCCGGGCCAAGCGCTTGAAGCGCCACACCGCATCGGCTTGGGCCACGGGCGGGCCGGGGCGGAAATTCACCTCGTACTGAGCCAGCGCCGATTCATGGGCGTGCCCGTTCACCGGGATGCCCAAGGTGTCGCAGGCGGCATACAGCTCATCGAAGTACGGTTCGAAATGGCTGAGTCGCTCCAAGGACAGCACATCGCAACAGCGTTCGCGCACCGGCGCCTGGGCGTGGGGTCGTGCGGCCTGGGGGCGGCCCGTGGCGTCGCGCTCCAACAAGAACAGCTCCAGCTCCGGGGCCACCGTGGCTTGCAGCCCTTGCGCTGCGAGCTGGGCCACCGCCCGCCGTAACGCGGCGCGGGGGGAAAACTGCGCCGCATCGATCGGCCCGTGCTCGGTCGGTAGGGAACCGCTGGGTTCACAAATCACCGTCACCTCCCCGGCTCGACCGGGGCGCGGGGCCAACGTGCTGAGATCGGGCACAAGGTGCATGTCGTCATACGTGGCGGGTAACAGGGGGCCGAACACCGTGTCCGGCTCGCCCGAAGTCAACGTCAGGCCCAGCACCACGGAGGGCGCCCGGCAGCCCTTCATGCCCACAAAATCCGCCGGGTGAACGCGCTTGCCACGTGCGACGGCGCTGAAATCACCGAAAGCGCATTCCACCCAGCGAGGCGCCACAGGGCCACAAGACGCCAAGGCGGCGCGCAAATCTTCAGCAGACATGGCCGGCAAGGCCAACACAGAGGCGTCGGGAGACATCGGCAATCAGGGAGCGAGCCACAGGGGCGGCCATGATAGGCGCAGGGTTCGCAGGGGTTGGCACAGCTTCCTAGAATGCGGCGCGTGCATCTCCTCAATGTTGACCTTCACTGCCATTCGACCCATTCGGATGGCAGCCTCACCCCCCGCCAATTGGCCCGCCGTGCGCACGAGCGGGGCGTGCAGGTCTGGGCGCTCACGGATCACGACGAGCTGGCCGGCCAGCACGAAGCCCGCGCCGAAGCCGAAGCGCTGGGGATGGTGTACATCCCGGGCGTCGAAATTTCGGTGAGTTTTGCCGGCGAAACCGTGCATGTGCTGGGGTTGGACGTTGATCCCGATCACCCGGCGTTGGTGGAAGGGCTGGCCGGCATCCGAGCTGGGCGCGATGGCCGGGCCCGCGAGATGGGCGAAAGCCTGGCGCGAGCCGGCATCCCGGGCGCTTACGAAGGCGCACTGGCGTATGCGGCCAATCCGGAACTGGTGTCCCGCACGCACTTCGCCCGGTTTTTGGTCGAGCGTGGGCACTGCGCGTCGATGCACGAGGTGTTTCAGCGCTTCCTCAAGGAAGGCCGCCCCGGATTCGTGCCCCATCGCTGGGCCGGGCTGGGGCAGGCGCTGGGGTGGATTCGGGCAGCAGGCGGCGTGGCCGTGCTGGCACACCCAGCGCGGTATCACTTCACCCCGACGTTGGAGTTTGCGCTGTTCTCCGAGTTTCAGCAGCATGGCGGTGCGGGCGTGGAAGTCACCTGCGGCAGCCATTTCCCCGATGAAGTCCAGCGCTACGCCGACATGGCCCGCGAGTTCGAGCTCTTTGCCTCCCGGGGCAGCGACTTTCACGCCCCTGGCGAAAGCCGGGTTGATTTGGGTGAGCTGCCCGATTTACCCGCCCGCGCCGTTCCCGTCTGGGAACAATGGGCGCCGCGCTTGGCGCATCTTCAGCCCCCGGTCTGAGGCCCGGCTGCGACAATCGCTGCATGTCGCAATACTTTGAAGTCCATCCGGAAAATCCCCAAATCCGGTTGTTGAAGCAGGCCGCCCAGATCCTGCACGCAGGGGGCGTGGTGGCGGTGCCCACCGACTCCAGTTATGCCTTGGTCTGCCGGCTGGACGACAAATCAGCGGCAGAGCGTCTGCGGCGCATCCGCCAGGTGGACGACAAACATCATTTGACGCTGCTGTGCCGGGATTTGTCCGAGCTGGCGCTGTATGCGCGGGTGGACAACCGGCAATTTCGCCTGATCAAACAAGGCACACCGGGGCCGTTCACCTTCATTTTGGAAGCGACCAAGGAAGTGCCGCGCCGCCTCTCGCACCCATCGCGCCGCACCATTGGGCTGCGTGTGCCAGAACACAAAGTGCTGCAAGCCTTGCTGGACGTGCTGGAACAGCCCCTGCTGGCCACCACCCTGATTCCACCGGGTGAAACTGAAGCCCTGAACGATCCCGAAGACATCCGCGAGCAGTTCGAAAAGCAACTGCAAGCGGTGATCGACGCTGGTGCCTGCCCCATGCAGCCCACCACGATCATCGACCTCACCGACGATGACCCCGTGGTGGTGCGTCAGGGGCGCGGCGATCCGGCGTTGCTGGGGCTCTGACCCTCGGAAGTCAGCGCCTGGGCGACGCGCTCAGGCTGAAAACCCACCAGCATCTGCTGGCGCACGATCAGCACCGGGGTGCCAGGGGCCCGCAAGGCGCGAAAGTCTGCCGCACACACGGCGTCGTGCTCGATGAAACATTCCTGGAACGGGATGCGGTGCTGCGTCAACCACTGGCGGGCGCGGGTGCAAAACACGCAGGTTTCGGCGGACAACATGCGAATGTCCCCCGGTTTCGCCACGCTGGCGATGTGCTCGGCCAAGCGCTGATCCGCCCATTGCCGATGGCCTTCCCAGGCCACCGACACCAGGACAATCAAGCCGATGAGGATCAGCCCCTGGCGCCGAGGTGTCATCAGACAGCGGCTGTGACGACGATTTCCACCTTCCACTCCGGCTTGGCCAGTTTGGCTTCGACGGTGGCACGCGGCGGAGTGTGGCCCGGCACCACCCAGGTGTCCCACACGGCGTTCATGCCGGGGAATTCGCTGATGTCGGCGAGGAAGATCTGGGCGCGCAGGATCTTGGTTTTGTCCGTGCCGGCTTGGGCCAGCAGCGCGTCGATGGCGGCCAGCACTTGGCGGGTTTGGCCAGCGATGTCTTGCGAACCATCGGCGGCAACTTGGCCAGCCAGGTAGCAAACGCCGTTGTGAACGGCCATTTCGGACATCCGGACGCCGACTTCAAAACGTTGAACCATGTCAGTGTTTTCCTTTGTGAGGGTGGGAATGACGGGAGTGTGTTTTCTTGTGCTGCATGTACTGCGCATGATGGGACGGCGGCTGCGCCGGCGCAGCCGGGGCGGCACCACTGGCTTTCTGCCCGATCTTCGATTCTTCACCGGCAAACAGCTTGCGGATGTTGCCTTCGTGGCGCCACACCAGCAGCAAGCACATCGGCACCAGCGCCAAACTGGTGGCAGAAGCGCCCCAAATCAGCATCTGGTACAGCGGCACGGACAGCGCCGCCATGATGGCCGCCAGCGACGAATAGCGGGTGGTGTAGGCGATGGCCAGCCACGTCAACAGCGTCAACACACCGAGGCCGGGCTCCAGCGCCAGCAACACGCCGGCTGCCGTGGCCACGCCTTTGCCGCCTTTGAACTTGAAGAACACGGGCCACAGATGGCCGATGAAAGCCGCCAAGCCCGCCCAGGCGGCCAAGTCGGGGCCCCAGCCCATGGGCGTCTCCAGGCCACGCACCAGCAGCACGGGCACCGCGCCCTTGATGGCGTCCAGCAGCAGCGTGAGGATGGCAGCTTTCTTGTTGCCTGAGCGCAGCACGTTGGTGGCGCCAGGGTTGCCGGAACCGTAAGAACGCGGGTCGTTCAAGCCCATCACGCGGCTGACGATGACGGCGAAAGAAAGCGAACCAATCAGGTAGGCCAGCGCGATGGCCAGCAAGGGCAATGCCGTGTTCATGGGCGAAAACTGGGGTTTCTGCGAGGGGCTGAGTGTAAGTCGTCAGTCCGTTGACGGGGGGTCAGAGCGCGCAGCGCACGGGGCGAGCGTGCAGAACGTCGGTTAACACCTGCGGCGCGATGCCCACCAGATAGCCCCGCCGTCCGCCATTGATGAGGATGCGCTCCAGCGCCAGCACCCCCTCCTCCACCCACACCGGCATGGCCTTGATCGTGCCGAACGGCGAGGTGCCCCCGACCTGATAACCGCTGTGGCGTTGCGCCACCTCCGGCTTGCAAGGCTCGACGCTCTTGGCGCCGATGGCCCGCGCCAGGTTCTTCGTGCTGACCTGCTTGTCGCCATGCATGAGGATGATGAGCGGCTTGGCCTTGTCGTCCTGCATCACCAAGGTCTTGACGACGGCGTGCTCCGGCCAGCCCAGTTGTTTGGACGACTCGGCGGTGCCGCCGTGATCCACGTAGTCATACACATGTTCGGTGTACGGAACTTGGTTGCTTTTGAGCCATTGTGTGGCCGGGGTTTCGCTGACGTGTTTGTCTTTTTTCGCCATGGTTCACGGGGGAAAACAACGTGTCATTGTGCGGGATCGCGGGACGTCCAGCGGATGGCATCCACCGCTGCGTACAGCTCGGGGCTCAGATTCACCGGCCAAGCGTCCAGGCACTCATCCAACTGCGCCAGGCTGGTCACGCCGATGATCGTGGACGCCACCCGCCAGTTGCGGTAGCAAAACGCCAGCGCCAACTGGGTTGGGGTCAGGCCGTGTTCACGGGCCAGGGTGTTGTAACGCCGGGCGGCGGCCAAGGTTTCGGCGCGGCCCCAACGCTGTTTGCGCATCGACTCGAAGCGCGACATCCGCCCCAGCTCGGGCTGTTGCGGGTCGAAACCGGGGGCATCGTACTTGCCGGTGAGGGTGCCGAAGCCCAATGGCGAGTAGGCCAGCAAGCTGACTTGCTCGCGGTGCAGCACCTCGTCCAGCCCGTTTTCTACGCTGCGATTCACCAGCGCATACGGGTTTTGCACGCTCACCACCCGGCTCAGGCCGAACTGCTCGGCGGCGCGCAGGAAGCGCATCACTCCCCAAGGCGTTTCATTCGACAGACCGATGTGCCGCACCTTGCCCGCCTGAACCAGCTTTTCCAGCGCTCGAAGCTGGTCTTCGATGGAAGTGGGCGGCTCCGGTGCGTCTTGCGCCGGATCGAAGGACAGCGCGCCGAACATGGGCGCGTTGCGGTTCGGCCAGTGGATTTGGTAGAGGTCGATGACGTCGGTTTGCAGGCGGCGCAGGCTGTCTTCACACGCTTGGGTGATGTGTTCGGGCAGCAGATTGCGTGAACCGCCCCGAATCCAATCCATGTTGCGGCTCGGCCCCGCCACCTTGGTGGCCAGCACGATGCGCTGGCGCGCTTCGGGCCGTTTCGCCAGCCAGGTGCCGAGGATGGTTTCGGTGGCACCGCAGGTTTCAGCGCGGGCGGGTACGGCGTACATCTCTGCGGTGTCGATGAAGGTGATACCACGCTCTAGCGCCCGGTCGAGGATGTCATGCGCCCTGCCCTCCTCCACCTGTTCGCCGAAGGTCATCGTGCCCAGGCAGATGGGGGACACCGCCAAGTCGCTGCGCCCCAAGGTCGTTTTCGGGAAATCCGGCATGTTTTTCTCTGTGCCTTGTAAAGCGTTGTTGATTGATAAATTGCGTATATCCCAAAATCACCAACGAGGCGGGCGCTTGTCGATGAAGGCTTGCACGCCTTCCAAGGCGCTGTCGTCCATCATGTTGCAGGCCATGGTTTGGCCCGCATCCACGTAAGCGGCTTCGATACCCGACTCCAACTGGCGATAGAACAACGCCTTGCCCAAGCTGACGGCCACACGCGGCTTGGCCACGATGCTGGCCACCAGCCGTTCGACTTCGGCGTCCAGCTCTTCGGGCACGGCCACGCGGTTGACCAACCCCTTCACCCGGGCCTCTTCGGCGCTGATGAACTCCCCCGTCACCAGCATTTCAAACGCGGCTTTGCGGCCCAGATTACGGCTCAACGCCACCGCCGGGGTGGCACAAAACAGCCCCAGGTTGACGCCACTCACCGCAAACCGCGCCGTGCTGGCGGCCACGGCCAGGTCACACATCGCCACCAGTTGGCAGCCCGCTGCCGTGGCAATGCCGTGGACCTTGGCCACCACCGGCACCGGCAGGCGCTGCACCGCCATCATCACCTTGGCGCACTGGGCGAACAGCTTCTGGTAGTAGTCCAGCGACGGTTCAGCGCGCATTTCCTTCAGATCGTGCCCGGCGCAAAACGCCTTGCCAGCAGCGGCCAGCACCACCACACGCACGCTCTCGTCTTTGGCCAGGGCGTTCAGCTCGTCGAGCAGGGCCGTCAGCATCGCTTCACTCAGCGAATTGAAGGCTTGCGGGCGGTTCAGCGTCAGGGTGACGGCGCCGCGTGCGTCTTGGCTGCGCAGCAACAGGGGGTCTTGGGTCGTCAGCATGGGTGTCTCCGATGGGTTTGGGGGAATGCGGGGGCTGAGGTTACACTGCGCGCCTCCTGTCAGGAGAGAGCGCGGGCTTCCACAAGACGCCCCGCCGCCGAAGGCGCAGAAGCACCGGCCCGCCACCGCCGCCCGCTTCGAACGCTCAGGCAAAAGGACTGGCAGGCGCTGTTCCCAAGAACGGCGTTCCTCACTGGAGAGAGGCGCTCCCACCCCGGCGAGCGCCCACCGAAGGGGCAAGCGTTGCAGGTGTTGAAGCACCGCACGCCAATCTCTCAGGTAAAGCGGACAGCGAGGGCAAGCGATGACACACCGGTTCACCCGGTTCCGACGCTCGGCGTCGGAGCTGCCCTCCCCTTCACTGCCGCTTTTGCCATGTCTGACGCCTCCACCGCCAGCGCCCCGCTGCTGACCACCCCGCTCAACGCCCTGCATCTGGAACTCGGTGCCCGCATGGTGCCGTTTGCCGGCTATGCCATGCCAGTGCAGTACCCCGCTGGCCTGATGGCCGAGCACCGCCACTGCCGCGAGGCCGCCGCGCTGTTCGACGTGTCCCACATGGGCCAAGTGCGCCTGGTGGGCGCGGATGCCGCTGCGGCCCTCGAAACCCTGGTGCCGGTGGATGTCGTCAGCCTGCCGGTGGGCAAACAACGCTACGGCCTGTTCACCAATGAACAAGGCGGCCTGCTGGACGATCTGATGATCACCCGCCCCGCGCCGGAAGCCAGCACCCGCTTTGGTGATTTGTTCCTGGTGGTGAACGCCGGCTGCAAAGACGCCGACATCGCCCACCTGCAAGCGAACATCGGCGCCCGCTGCCGCGTGGAGCCGCTGCCCGAACGCGCCCTGCTCGCCCTGCAAGGCCCGCAAGCTGCCGCCGTGCTGGCCCGCTTCGCGCCGGGTGTGGCCCAACTCACTTTCATGACCGGCGGGGTGTTCACGCTGAACGGCGCCGAATGCTTCATCACCCGCTCGGGCTACACCGGCGAAGACGGCTACGAAATCTCGGTTCACGAAACCCAGGCCGAAGCCCTGGCCCGCGCTCTGTTGGCCGAAGCTGAAGTGAAACCCGCTGGCCTGGGCGCCCGCGACACGCTGCGCCTGGAAGCCGGCCTGTGCCTCTACGGCCACGACATCAACACCGCCACCACCCCGGTGGAAGCCGCCCTCACCTGGGCGATTCAGAAAGTGCGCCGCCCCGGTGGCGAGCGCGCGGGCGGCTACCCCGGCGCCGAAGTGCTGGGCGCCCAGCTCACCGAGGGCGCTGCACGCAAGCGCGTCGGCCTGATGGGTGTGGAGCGCGCCCCGGTGCGTGAAGGCACCCGCTTGGTGAGTGCGGAGGGTGTCGAACTGGGCATCGTCACCAGCGGCACCTTGGGCCCGAGCGTGGGCAAGCCCATCGCCATGGCTTACCTGCCGGTGGCGTTGGCCGCTGTGGGCACCGAAGTGTTTGCCGAAGTTCGTGGCAAGCGCTTGCCGATGCACGTCGCCGCCATGCCCTTCCAGCCGACGCGCTACTACCGGGGCTGAGGCGCCGCACAGCGGTCACGATTGGCACGGGAAGATGCGAGACTGCTTCCCGGCAACTCCCTGTCTTTTTCTTCTTTTCCTTTTCTTCTGATTGGTTGGAGCTTTCTTCATGAGCATCAAATTCACCCCCGAACACGAATGGATCAACGCCGCTGACGCCGCTGCCGCCGTGGTGGGCATCACCGTCCACGCGCAAGACGCGCTGGGCGACGTGGTGTTCGTCGACCTGCCCGAAGTGGGCAAGACCTACGCCAAGGGCGATGTGGCTGGCGTTGTCGAATCGGTGAAGGCCGCTGCCGACATCTACATGCCCGTGACCGGCGAAGTGGTGGAAGTCAACGAAGCCCTGCGCGACGACCCAAGCCTGGCCAACACCGACCCGCTGGAAGCCGGCTGGTTCTTCAAGGTGAAGCTCAGCAACGCCGCCGAGCTGGACGGCCTGCTGGACAGCACCGCCTACGACGATTTCCTCAAGGGTCTGTGATCGCCCTGCCCTCATTGCCCTGATGACCTGACGAGAGAGTTGCCGCCATGCCCACCCTTGCCGATCTTGAGAACAGCACCGAGTTTCTGGCCCGCCACCTGGGGCCACGCGAGGCCGAACAAGCCTCGATGCTGAACGCCATCGCCGCCGACGGCGCCGCCCTGCCCAGCCGCCGCGCTTTGGTGGAAGCCATCGTGCCCGGCGCCATCGCCCGCACCCAGGCGATGGACTTGCCCGCCCCCGTCACCGAAGCCCAGGCCCTGGCCGAGCTGAAGGCAATCGCAGGCAAGAACCAGGTGCTCAAGAGCTACATCGGCCAGGGGTACCACGGCACGCTCACGCCGGGCGTCATCCTGCGCAACATCTTGGAGAACCCGGCTTGGTACACGGCTTACACGCCCTACCAGGCTGAAATCTCGCAAGGCCGCATGGAAGCCCTGATCAACTTCCAGACCATGGTGACCGACCTCACCGGCATGGACATGGCCAACGCCTCCATGCTGGACGAAGCCACCGCCGCCGCCGAAGCGATGACGCTGGCGGCACGCGCTGGCAAGAGCAAGTCCACCCGTTTTGTCGTGGCGCATGACGTGCTACCGCAAAGCTTAGAAGTCATCCGCACCCGCGCTAAGCCGCTGGGCATCACGGTGGACGTGGTGCATTGCACCGAGCTGGCAGCCAACCTCGCTGCGACGCCAGCGTTTGGCGTGCTGCTGCAATACCCCGGCGTGAACGGCCAAGTGCGGGATCTGCGCCCGCTGATCGCCGCCACGCACGCGGCGGGTGCGCTGGCCATCGTCGCCGCCGATCTGCTGGCACTGACGCTGCTCACCCCGCCGGGCGAACTGGGCGCAGACATCGCCCTCGGCTCCACCCAGCGTTTCGGCATGCCGATGGGCGCCGGTGGCCCGCACGCGGCTTACCTCGCTTGCAAGGACGCTTTCAAGCGTTCGCTGCCTGGCCGCATCGTCGGTGTGAGTGTGGACGCGCACGGCGCTCCGGCTTACCGCCTGGCGCTGCAAACCCGCGAACAGCACATCCGCCGCGAGAAGGCCACCTCGAACATCTGTACCGCCCAGGTGCTGCCGGCGGTCGTCGCCAGCATGTATGCCGTGTACCACGGCCCGGTGGGCTTGAAGCGCATCGCCGAGCGCGTGGCGCGTTACACCGCCATCTTCGCCGCCGGCCTGAAGCAACTCGGCCACACGCTGCTGCATGACACCGCGTTCGATACCCTGCAAGTGGCCTTGCCGGACACGGCACACCGGGATCGCCTGCTGGCCGCCGCCGTGGCTGCTGGTTGCAACCTGCGCGCCGCCAGCGCGGACACTGTGAGTGTCTCGCTCGACGAAACCACCACCCGCGCTGACTTGCAAACCCTGTGGCGCCTGTTCGCCCAACTGGCCGGCCGTACCGAACGCCCGAGCGTCGAAGCCCTGGCCGAAACGCCCGCCCTGCTGCCCGCCGAGCTGATGCGCAGCAGTGCTTACCTCACGCACCCGGTGTTCAACACGCACCACAGCGAAACCGAAATGCTGCGTTACATCCGCCAGCTTTCGGACAAGGATTTGGCGCTGGACCGCAGCATGATCCCGCTGGGTTCCTGCACCATGAAGTTGAACGCCACCAGCGAGATGATCCCCATCACCTGGCCGGAATTCGCAGGCGTGCATCCCTTCGCGCCGGCAGACCAATTGGCTGGGTACACCGAGCTGAATGAGCTGCTCACCGGCTGGCTGGTGCAGGCCACGGGTTACGCGGGCATCAGCTTGCAACCCAACGCCGGTTCGCAAGGGGAATATGCCGGCTTGCTGGCCATCATGGCGTGGCATGCTTCACGCGGCGAAGGTCATCGCAAAATTTGCCTGATTCCGGAAAGCGCCCACGGCACCAACCCCGCTTCGGCCCAGATGGTGGGCATGCAAGTGGTGGTGGTGAAGTGCGACGCCAACGGCAGCGTGGATCTGGACGATCTGCAAGCCAAGTGCGAAAAGCACGCCGCCAACTTGGCCGCGATCATGATCACCTACCCTTCCACCTACGGCGTGTTCGAGCCGCGTGTGAAGGAACTCTGCGCGATGGTGCACCGCTTTGGTGGCCGGGTGTATGTGGACGGCGCCAACATGAACGCGCTGGTGGGCATCGCCGCGCCGGGTGAGTTTGGCGGCGACGTGAGCCACCTGAACCTGCACAAGACCTTCTGCATCCCGCACGGCGGTGGTGGCCCCGGCGTCGGCCCGGTGTGTGTGGTGGAAGACCTTGTGCCCTTCCTGCCGGGCCATGCCACGGCGGGCCAAGTGCGCGAAGGTGGCGTGGGCGCCGTGAGCGCCGCACCGCTGGGCAATGCCGCCGTGCTGCCGATTTCGTGGATGTACATCCGCATGATGGGCGCCGACGGCCTGACGGCTGCAACCGAAACCGCCATCCTGAACGCCAATTACGTGGCGGCGCGTTTGGCGGGCCATTACGACATCCACTTCAGCGGTGGCAGCGAGGTGGTGAAGGGCGGTGGCGTGGCACACGAGTGCATCCTGGATCTGCGCCCGCTGAAGGACGCCACCGGCGTGAGCGCCGAAGACGTGGCCAAGCGCCTCATCGACTACGGTTTCCACGCCCCAACGCTGAGTTTCCCTGTGGCTGGCACGCTGATGGTAGAACCGACCGAAAGCGAACCGCTGGCCGAGCTGGATCGCTTCTGCAACGCCATGATCGCCATCCGCGAAGAAATTCGCCAGGTGGAAGCCGGTGCCCTGCCGCGTGAGGACAACCCGCTGAAGAATGCCCCGCACACCGCTGCCAGCCTGCTGGCCAGCGACTGGGCGCACGCTTACAGCCGCGAGATGGCTGCTTATCCGGTTAATTCGTTGCGGGCCGGAAAATACTGGTCGCCAGTGGGCCGCGTGGACAACGTGTACGGCGATCGGAACCTGTTTTGCTCGTGCGTGCCGGTGGGGCTGAGCGAATAGTGCCTCAAGCGCGTCACTGGTAACGCGCTGCCAAGATCTGCGAATGCAGAGTCAGCCGCCTAGACGCAAGCCTAGGCGGCTTTTTACTGTGCGGACAGAAGTCGATATATGCACATAAAAGATCAAATGCAACTTCGTATCTTTTTCACCACATAACTGAAAATTTCTAGACATGGCTAGCCTTATCTGGCATAAAGAAAAGCCTATCGATACATCATGCCAGATGTAGCAAGGAAAGAGATTATCTACATCACGTTATTCACCTAATGTAGGCTGCAAGTAGGATTATTATGTCTACTAAGACTAAAAATATAGAAGTCATTATTCCAGAGTCGATCCAGAATAAAATAGATGGTGGCGACTACAAAATCTTGGGGACGCAAGTTAGGGATAGAAAAGGGCGAATTGTATGCAATCTAGATTCTTTGGATTCAGGCGATGGCAAATTTTTTTCGCCACATATTTTTCAGAGTTTTGAAGGTTGCACTTTTTTGTCATGCTCAATTGTGTCCTCTGAACTTCAAGAAGAGCTTCGGAAAGTTCAATCTAGCATCAGTGGATTAGACCTAAAGATAGATAAAGTGTTATCGAGGCAAACCAACGACTTAATCGGTTTTGTTGTAGAATTTGATGAGCATTTAAACAGTCTGATGGAAGGAAGCAAATTAACATCCGAGAAAGAAACATTCCAGAGCGGAGTCAGGGCTGCTTCTCTTTTGGCATCGCATATAGAAAGCTATTTGAATGACTTTAAAGGCAGTACAATCATTTTTCACCGTGACTCTGCTTATGAAGGGGAGGCTTACTCTCAATACATACAGCGCGGAAAATACAAGCCTCGCGTGATTGGAAGGAAAACTTCAAGATTTTGTGATCACCAGGCCAATTTCTTTGCATGGTCATTTTTGAAGGTTATTAATAATATAAATATATTATCAATATCCTATGACAAAAAGATATTTGCAAGATATGAAGAGAACCTTGATGCTTTAGAAGACAAGCTAAAGAGTGTACTAAATTTCTTGATGCGCGAGATTGGTGAGGAAGGTGATATATATCATATGTGCTACTCAACCAGAGGTTACAACGGCATATATTACCCGATGGATATTGAAAGAGTTATTCGGCGTGATGAAAATATCAAAATAAATGATTTAATTTTACGAGATTTCCCCAAAAATATTAATCTCGAATACGATGAGGGCAGAGTTAAATCTATTAACGACATCATCGACCTTCTCGAAGAAATAGAAAGCCTGAAGTTAAGGTCAGCGCAAGTTAGCGATTTGAACATATCTGACTTAAGCGAGATAGAAGATGTTAAGCGTGAGATTTTTAAGCTTGAATAACAAGCGCACGTTGTCGGACTGGTTTTCCGCTGCGCTCCAAACCAGCCGCAAATGCAAGCGTTATGCAAATACGAGAAACCAAGGAAAGAACGCGAAAGTTGGCTGAAAGAAGAAATACAAAAGGAAAAGAAAAAGCGGGGAATTTTTGGAACGGGCCGCACGCCACGCAGATTGAACGGTAAAAAAGGGAAGTTGGCGGTGGAGCGGTTGCTGCAAATTGTTGTAGTATTGGGACGGTGGGATTCAGCATAACTAGGCGGTCAAACTGACGCCGTGCGCGCCCTACGCTGCGCTGCGGGCGCGCCCGTCGCAGTTTACCTAAACGTTAGGCAATTCATCCACTGATGATTCGTAATCAGCACCACTCAATCAACCATTTAATATACTAGTCGATCATAATTATGACAGCAATAGCCAATCCCAAGATTTGTCGTCTTGTAGTCAAAAACTTTCGTTCCGTTGGTAGCAATTCAATCTCCGTTGACATCGATAAGATTGTTATTCTTGTCGGTGCAAACAACTCAGGGAAAAGTACAATTCTCAGAGCCTTTGAGGTTGTTGCTGATAACTTAAAATTAGAGATTGATGATTTTCATAATAAAACCGTAGTTCAAACAGAGTTGCCTGAAATAGAACTTCATTCACTTGTTGTGGATGAAAATAAACCAGGATCAGAATGGTGTGAAGAAATAACACCACAAACATGGCTAGTTAAAGAAAAGTGGACTTGGTCTAACCATAATGTTGAACCTAAACGAGTAGGTTTTAATGTTAGTTTAAACCGTTGGGCAGCGCCTGGAGATCCAGAATTAATGCCATGGGGTCCAAATAATGTCGCAAAAGCGAGGCGTCCAAAACCGCATAGAGTTAGTACATTTGACAATCCAGAATACCAAGCAAAAGCAACAACGTCTCTTCTTAAAAGCCTACTCGAAAACGATATTAAAAATATAAAATCAAATCCTAATGACCCATCCACTCGATATGAACAAATCGTAGAATCACTGATTAATCTTAGAGCCGATTCGAAAGCGATTCAAACTGCTGGCATTGTTGATATAGAAACGCAGGCCAATTTAATAATTGAACAGATATTTCCTGGCCATCAGTTAAAGGTAATTTCCTCAGAAAGTACAACCCCTATTAACATCGATCTTCTTGGGGAAGAGTTCGGTCTAGAAATAGGTGTTCCAGGAGCGACATCATTCCCTTTAGACAAGCAGGGTAGTGGAACTCAGCGAACAGCGCTGTGGACAATTTTGAAATTGTTAGCAGATAAAGGAGTTAAAGCAAAGCCTGTTGGCAAGACAGCGAAAACTTTTCATGAGCCAATCGGTCCAAATACATCGCATATTTTATTAATAGATGAGCCTGAAGTTAGTTTGCATCCCAAGGCGATTCAGTCGGCGCGTGATGTGTTGTACTCTTTGCCGGACAGTGACAACTGGCAAGTTATGTTGACCACACACTCACCTAGCTTTATTGACCTCACAAAAAACAACACCACCATCATTCGAGTTGAGAAAACCTTGACTAATGGAATAGGTGCGACAACTCTCTTTACACCAGAGGCAGTCCGGCTAGATGAAGATGATAAGGAGAATCTCAAACTCGTAAATTTATTTGACTCGCACATATCAGAAGCCTTTTTTGGAGGGAGCATTATAATAGTTGAGGGTGACACTGAGTATTCCGCATTTAATTACATTAAAAACAGGGAGGCAGATTTGGGTAGCACCTTATATAACGACGTAAGCATTATTAGAGCGCGCGGAAAAGTAACCGTGGCCTCAATGATGAAAGTTCTCAACCATTTTAAAGCAAACTATTTTGTATTACATGACACAGATACTGAAACTGTCACATCAAAGATAAGAGACCGTCAAGCAAGCACTGGCGGCAGAATCGTTTATAGAGAAATTACAATTACCAATCCGGCATGGACTAACAATACAAAAATATTCGATCAAATGTCCCCATACTCTCGTGTTGTTGCGTCCGCGATAAATTTTGAAGAGGCTTATTTTGGGGAGGTTGTTAGCAAAGATAAACCAGAGAACTGTATCAATCATTTAAAAACTGATGCCGATTGCTATAATATAATAAAACAGCTTTTGGACGCAATACTGGAAATAAATGGGGCAACTCTTCCGGATGGGGCGGTTAGATGGCAAAATATTGCAGAGTTAACAAGTGCAGTTTCCTCTTGGAACCAAAGAGTTAGTAATGGTACACTCACATAATAATACAGCCTAATCGGGTAGCCGGGGGTCTTTAGCCCCCAGCTCCCACACCACCCACCATGCGGGTCCGCAGTGGGCGGTTCAACAAGTCGGCTCGCTCGACGAAGCTCGCTTCTCCTTCCCGCTCAGGTATACCCCTGAGCCTTCTTCCACAGGGCCACCACGCTCACCAGGCCCGTCTCGTGCAACCTCTCGTTTGTCAACGCGATTCGCAACGCCGGACTCCTGGCCATGCGCCAGTTCCCCTTGCCACTCAGTCCGTGCCTAAAGGCCATGCGTCTATTCACGCCCAGCCTCAACAACTCCCGGATCTTCGTCCTGCTCCTCTTCCACCGTTTCCAGTAGACCGATCGCATCCGCCTTCTGATCCATTCGTCTAGCCCCGGTACGGGCCTCCAATACTGACTGATGCCGTAGTACTGCATCCACCCTTGCACGTGCTTTCTCAGTTCAGCCAGTCGGTGATCCATCGACACCCCCCAGCCTTTCCTCGTCAGCCCCCGCACCCGGCTTTTGAAGTTCTCCACCGTCTTCTTGTGCCACCGTATCTTGCCCGCCTTGATCGTGAAGCCTAGGAATTTGCACTCTCCCATCGGCGCAACCTGGCTCTTCGCCTGATTTACCCTGAGCTTGAGTTTTGCCTCCACAAACTTCTTGACGCTGTGCATCACCCGATGCCCCGCCCTCAGGCTGCGCACCAAAATCACCACATCGTCCGCATAGCGCGCAAACCTGTGCCCTCTGCTGTGCAGTTGCTTGTCCAGCTCGTGCAACATCACATTGCCCAGTAACGGCGACAGCGGCCCGCCTTGTGGCGTCCCCACTTCGCTCGGCTCTACGCGGTATCCCACCAGCACCCCTGCTCTCAGGTAGTTGCCTATCAACCTCAGCAGCACCTTGTCCCCGATGGTGCGGCCCAGCAGCCCCATCAACACGTCGTGATCGACCGTGTCGAAGAACTTGGCCAAGTCCATGTCCACCGCGAATTTGTAGCCCTGCTTGACGTCTTGCTGCACCTGCTTGATCGCCTGGTGTGCATTGCGGCCTGGTCGGAACCCGTAGCTGTTCGCACTGAACTCCACCTCGTACAGCGGGCTCAGCACCTGCGCTATGGCTTGCTGGATCACCCTGTCCATCACGGTCGGGATGCCCAGCGCCCTCTTGCCTCCTCCAGCCTTCGGGATTTCCACCCTCCTGACCGGCTGCGGCTCGTAGCGCCCTCGCTCGATCTGCTCCTTGATCCTGGGCCAGTGTTGCCGCGCTTGTTCCGGGTAGTCCTCCACCGTCACGCCGTCTATGCCCGGCGCTCCTTTGTTGGCCCTCACCCGCTTCCACGCCTTCAACAGGTTGTCCCTGTCCAGCACCTTTTCTAGCAGTCCTTCTCGCTTCACTTCGTCTTGTCTCAAGGCTCGTTTCTCACCTCCACCGCCGCCCGCACACCTCCCCCGCTTCGGGTTCACCGGTGCCGTCGAGATGGCTGTGTCTGCTCCTTGTCTCTCGTTGTTCGGCCCTTCAGCGCGCTTAACCTGCGCCCCTACTACGGCCTCTGCTGACTTCTGCACCATCACGCAACGTGTTGCCACGCCACGCGCTGCATGGCTCGCAAGGGCGCTGCCTGTTTCTTCGTCTCGCAGGGGGCAGCTCCCCACGGCGCTAGGACGTTGATAACCCGGTACATCCCATTCCGGGATCCTTCCTTGCAAAGCGTTTCCTTCCATGCCGCACGTGATGCAGACCTCCCCAGGTAAGAACGTGAACTGTCGATGCACAAGCGCCACATCTACCCTAGACGCTGTACCATCAGACTTCGCCATCCAGTGCCGGCTCGTCTGGCGTCCTAGGCCTCCTCTATGTGGTTTCTGTTCGTCGCCTCGCACCTCTTGTCTACGGCTTCCTCCAGACCCCGCCTCGCAGCGACGCCCTTGCCCTCGACTCGTGGTTGTCCTGCTCGCTCTTCGCGTCCAGGCCGGTACTCCCACAGGGGACTTTCACCCCATAAGCTCACGCCCATGCTGGGCGCACACTTCCCGTTGCACCTGACAAGTTTGTTTGTGCGCGGCTTCGCCGCACACAAACAAACTTGCAGGTGAACTTTACGTTAGAAAGTCAAATATCGTTAAGGATCACATTTATAAAATCCATCATCAGATGATTTAAAATCATGGCAACCATGATCATTTGGTCGCATAGTATATAAATTATTTGCGGCCATATTTTATTGTAAAATGGAATATGATACAATACGCGCCAACTCATTATTGACGCAATCAACTTTTAGTCGAAACACAACCCAAAATTTTTATACAAATGAGCCACATCAGCATTGCCAAACAAGTTTTTCTAGCTATTACTGAAAATTTACATAATGGATATATTCCAGTTTTTTTACGGCCACTATCAACAACCGGAACAGTACAAGATGACCCTTTTGATCAATGGTTTGGAGAAAACATATCCCAAAAGTTGCCTGATTTAGAAATAACTCATTCAGGCCCATTAACAACTCCTGATATTATCATTCGGGATCGAATAACTCGAGAAGTTATTGGCATCGAGGTGAAAAAGGTTGACGCTGATGAAAATGGTAAGGACTCCAGAGGCTTAACATTGGATTACAATAGCTGTATTCCTTGTGGTCAAATGTTGATAAAAATTGGGGGACGTGAATCTAAGATAAAAACATATTATTTCTTTGGTCTTTTATCTTGTGACGGAAATAACTTAATAGCCTCCAGTTTAATCGATGGCGATTTTTTGAATTACGATTATGAATTGCATTTGCAAGGAAAATATCTTAATACAAGCCAATATGGCCATGGCCCTTACGGAGAAGGATCTGTGCGCGGTCGGGCAATGTACAACTACCCAAATCCAATGAATGTGGCAATTGCAACATTTAGCAAAAAACATAGTCTTGTTATAAAGCAAGAATTCTCATACCAACTTGATAACAGCCATCTTAATGAGTCTGCAATAATTGAACGTAAAGACATAAAAGGAAATGTAACGCATTACACGCAATATATTACAACAAACACTGATAAGGTATCGCATGTTACTGACATTTTTGCAAGCTGTAAACAAAGAACCCCTAAAAAAAGAAAAGCATATCTAACTGAAATCTCAGACGTTCCAGCAAATTACACCCCTAATAAGTCAACTGAGATAATCTAATGAATTTCAAAAAATACAATGTACTCAGCCTTTTTAGCGGGGCCGGTGGTTTAGATTTAGGGTTCGAGCAGCATGGATTCACTCATCTTGAGTGTGTAGAGATCGATGAGAATTGCGTCAAGACACTGAAGCACAACAGACCCGCATGGAATGTAGTGCAAAGAGACGTTACGATTTATCAACCTCGGCACAATAATGTCGATGTTCTTATCGGTGGGCCTCCATGCCAAGGATTTTCTTTAGGTGGAAACCGAAATCCAAATGATCCCAGAAATCGACTTTTTCTTGAAATGATGAGGATCGCTAGGCAGACCTTGCCACGCGTTGTAGTTATCGAAAATGTGCTGAACCTTAGGACGATGATTGCACCCTGGTCAGGGAAGAACTTTGTTGACGAAATATCTGCTCAATTTAAAAGCTTAGGCTATAGCGTATTTTTTGATGTTTTCCGCGTTTGTTATTTTGGAGTTCCACAAACAAGAAGGAGATTTATTTTTATAGCCATACGCGGAGCTGCTCCCAAAAATTACCAATTACCCGTACCTGATATAAATCCGACAACAATAAAAGATGCTCTTTTTGATTTGGGCCAAAATGATAATCATAAGATACCAAACCATGACCCTCAATGGGGATTCAGAAGTCAAGTGCACACTAATCTGAATAAATGCGTTTCACCTAACGATATAGCAGTTCCAATTAGAATTTCCAGAACAGGGTCTGATGGCCATCCGATACGATCATTTGATGAGCCATTCCCTGCTATTGATACAGCAACAGTTTGGGGTTGGGCCAAAGGGCACTTGCATGCTGAACGAGTTGTTAAAGACAGAACCATTGAAAAACATGTGAGAAATCCTGATGCAACAACAAAACTTTGGCGAATCACCGCAGATCAAATGAGAACCTTTACTCATAGAGAATATGCACGTCTACAAACATTTCCAGACAATTGGGAATTTATTGGAGATAATAAAAGAGATTGTCATAAACAAATTGGCAATGCAGTTCCTGTGAAATTCTCGGAGCGAATTGCTGAAAACGTCAAGGCTATTCTAGATTGTCAAGAAACCGGGAAAGAATTTGAACATCAGGGTAATTTTCAACTTACAATGGCATTGTAAAAGTTTCTAATCGGGTAGCCGGGGGTCTTTAGCCCCCAGCTCCCACACCACCCACCATGCGGGTCCGCAGTGGGCGGTTCAACAAGTCGGCTCGCTCGACGAAGCTCGCTTCTCCTTCCCGCTCAGGTATACCCCTGAGCCTTCTTCCACAGGGCCACCACGCTCACCAGGCCCGTCTCGTGCAACCTCTCGTTTGTCAACGCGATTCGCAACGCCGGACTCCTGGCCATGCGCCAGTTCCCCTTGCCACTCAGTCCGTGCCTAAAGGCCATGCGTCTATTCACGCCCAGCCTCAACAACTCCCGGATCTTCGTCCTGCTCCTCTTCCACCGTTTCCAGTAGACCGATCGCATCCGCCTTCTGATCCATTCGTCTAGCCCCGGTACGGGCCTCCAATACTGACTGATGCCGTAGTACTGCATCCACCCTTGCACGTGCTTTCTCAGTTCAGCCAGTCGGTGATCCATCGACACCCCCCAGCCTTTCCTCGTCAGCCCCCGCACCCGGCTTTTGAAGTTCTCCACCGTCTTCTTGTGCCACCGTATCTTGCCCGCCTTGATCGTGAAGCCTAGGAATTTGCACTCTCCCATCGGCGCAACCTGGCTCTTCGCCTGATTTACCCTGAGCTTGAGTTTTGCCTCCACAAACTTCTTGACGCTGTGCATCACCCGATGCCCCGCCCTCAGGCTGCGCACCAAAATCACCACATCGTCCGCATAGCGCGCAAACCTGTGCCCTCTGCTGTGCAGTTGCTTGTCCAGCTCGTGCAACATCACATTGCCCAGTAACGGCGACAGCGGCCCGCCTTGTGGCGTCCCCACTTCGCTCGGCTCTACGCGGTATCCCACCAGCACCCCTGCTCTCAGGTAGTTGCCTATCAACCTCAGCAGCACCTTGTCCCCGATGGTGCGGCCCAGCAGCCCCATCAACACGTCGTGATCGACCGTGTCGAAGAACTTGGCCAAGTCCATGTCCACCGCGAATTTGTAGCCCTGCTTGACGTCTTGCTGCACCTGCTTGATCGCCTGGTGTGCATTGCGGCCTGGTCGGAACCCGTAGCTGTTCGCACTGAACTCCACCTCGTACAGCGGGCTCAGCACCTGCGCTATGGCTTGCTGGATCCACCCTGTCCATCACGGTCGGGATGCCCAGCGCCCTCTTGCCTCCTCCAGCCTTCGGGATTTCCACCCTCCTGACCGGCTGCGGCTCGTAGCGCCCTCGCTCGATCTGCTCCTTGATCCTGGGCCAGTGTTGCCGCGCTTGTTCCGGGTAGTCCTCCACCGTCACGCCGTCTATGCCCGGCGCTCCTTTGTTGGCCCTCACCCGCTTCCACGCCTTCAACAGGTTGTCCCTGTCCAGCACCTTTTCTAGCAGTCCTTCTCGCTTCACTTCGTCTTGTCTCAAGGCTCGTTTCTCACCTCCACCGCCGCCCGCACACCTCCCCCGCTTCGGGTTCACCGGTGCCGTCGAGATGGCTGTGTCTGCTCCTTGTCTCTCGTTGTTCGGCCCTTCAGCGCGCTTAACCTGCGCCCCTACTACGGCCTCTGCTGACTTCTGCACCATCACGCAACGTGTTGCCACGCCACGCGCTGCATGGCTCGCAAGGGCGCTGCCTGTTTCTTCGTCTCGCAGGGGGCAGCTCCCCACGGCGCTAGGACGTTGATAACCCGGTACATCCCATTCCGGGATCCTTCCTTGCAAAGCGTTTCCTTCCATGCCGCACGTGATGCAGACCTCCCCAGGTAAGAACGTGAACTGTCGATGCACAAGCGCCACATCTACCCTAGACGCTGTACCATCAGACTTCGCCATCCAGTGCCGGCTCGTCTGGCGTCCTAGGCCTCCTCTATGTGGTTTCTGTTCGTCGCCTCGCACCTCTTGTCTACGGCTTCCTCCAGACCCCGCCTCGCAGCGACGCCCTTGCCCTCGACTCGTGGTTGTCCTGCTCGCTCTTCGCGTCCAGGCCGGTACTCCCACAGGGGACTTTCACCCCATAAGCTCACGCCCATGCTGGGCGCACACTTGTCAATCAACCTGACGTCGCCGCCCGCCCCGCGCTTACGCGCGTGGCGGGCGGCGCCGCAGGTTATTTTTACGTTAGACAAAAAGTCAACAATACCTCACTATTTTCTAGGACTTGCAAAAATTAACCAATTGATATAGATTGAAGACTCTGTTTTCAGCAAGTTGCTGGAGATGAAATTTACTTTTATATGGAGAAATCATGGCTATTCAAAACGCAGTTATTACAGGTTTAGCAGGAAATGAAATCTCAAAGAAGATCGCAGGGTCAGACGAGGTAAGCGTCGGTCGAACGGCTGTAGCAGTTGGCGCAGGGGCTGCTACAGGTGCTGTAGCAAGCGGAGCTGTTGTTGTTGGGGCCGCAGCACTGGGTGTGGCTGCCGCTCCAATTGTTGTTCCGCTTGCAGTCGCAAGTGCTGTAGTCGCAGGTATTGCTAGCCTTTTTGACTAAAAATATTGAACCTTACTTTCTATTTGTATGATTACGAATCTGATTCAGATAGAAAGTAAGGCCAAAAAACTAACGCCGAATTTTTCAAAACATCATGTCGCTTCTGAAGCTATTTTTCACAAACATGTCAAGAGGCAAAAAATGCCCTAAATGTGGCAATTGGACAATGCACGAGAAAAAACCAGGCTATTGGTATTGTTCAAGCTGTGGAGCAGCTACATTTGAGTGATGCCGTCTAATCGGGTAGCCGGGGGTCTTTAGCCCCCAGCTCCCACACCACCCACCATGCGGGTCCGCAGTGGGCGGTTCAACAAGTCGGCTCGCTCGACGAAGCTCGCTTCTCCTTCCCGCTCAGGTATACCCCTGAGCCTTCTTCCACAGGGCCACCACGCTCACCAGGCCCGTCTCGTGCAACCTCTCGTTTGTCAACGCGATTCGCAACGCCGGACTCCTGGCCATGCGCCAGTTCCCCTTGCCACTCAGTCCGTGCCTAAAGGCCATGCGTCTATTCACGCCCAGCCTCAACAACTCCCGGATCTTCGTCCTGCTCCTCTTCCACCGTTTCCAGTAGACCGATCGCATCCGCCTTCTGATCCATTCGTCTAGCCCCGGTACGGGCCTCCAATACTGACTGATGCCGTAGTACTGCATCCACCCTTGCACGTGCTTTCTCAGTTCAGCCAGTCGGTGATCCATCGACACCCCCCAGCCTTTCCTCGTCAGCCCCCGCACCCGGCTTTTGAAGTTCTCCACCGTCTTCTTGTGCCACCGTATCTTGCCCGCCTTGATCGTGAAGCCTAGGAATTTGCACTCTCCCATCGGCGCAACCTGGCTCTTCGCCTGATTTACCCTGAGCTTGAGTTTTGCCTCCACAAACTTCTTGACGCTGTGCATCACCCGATGCCCCGCCCTCAGGCTGCGCACCAAAATCACCACATCGTCCGCATAGCGCGCAAACCTGTGCCCTCTGCTGTGCAGTTGCTTGTCCAGCTCGTGCAACATCACATTGCCCAGTAACGGCGACAGCGGCCCGCCTTGTGGCGTCCCCACTTCGCTCGGCTCTACGCGGTATCCCACCAGCACCCCTGCTCTCAGGTAGTTGCCTATCAACCTCAGCAGCACCTTGTCCCCGATGGTGCGGCCCAGCAGCCCCATCAACACGTCGTGATCGACCGTGTCGAAGAACTTGGCCAAGTCCATGTCCACCGCGAATTTGTAGCCCTGCTTGACGTCTTGCTGCACCTGCTTGATCGCCTGGTGTGCATTGCGGCCTGGTCGGAACCCGTAGCTGTTCGCACTGAACTCCACCTCGTACAGCGGGCTCAGCACCTGCGCTATGGCTTGCTGGATCACCCTGTCCATCACGGTCGGGATGCCCAGCGCCCTCTTGCCTCCTCCAGCCTTCGGGATTTCCACCCTCCTGACCGGCTGCGGCTCGTAGCGCCCTCGCTCGATCTGCTCCTTGATCCTGGGCCAGTGTTGCCGCGCTTGTTCCGGGTAGTCCTCCACCGTCACGCCGTCTATGCCCGGCGCTCCTTTGTTGGCCCTCACCCGCTTCCACGCCTTCAACAGGTTGTCCCTGTCCAGCACCTTTTCTAGCAGTCCTTCTCGCTTCACTTCGTCTTGTCTCAAGGCTCGTTTCTCACCTCCACCGCCGCCCGCACACCTCCCCCGCTTCGGGTTCACCGGTGCCGTCGAGATGGCTGTGTCTGCTCCTTGTCTCTCGTTGTTCGGCCCTTCAGCGCGCTTAACCTGCGCCCCTACTACGGCCTCTGCTGACTTCTGCACCATCACGCAACGTGTTGCCACGCCACGCGCTGCATGGCTCGCAAGGGCGCTGCCTGTTTCTTCGTCTCGCAGGGGGCAGCTCCCCACGGCGCTAGGACGTTGATAACCCGGTACATCCCATTCCGGGATCCTTCCTTGCAAAGCGTTTCCTTCCATGCCGCACGTGATGCAGACCTCCCCAGGTAAGAACGTGAACTGTCGATGCACAAGCGCCACATCTACCCTAGACGCTGTACCATCAGACTTCGCCATCCAGTGCCGGCTCGTCTGGCGTCCTAGGCCTCCTCTATGTGGTTTCTGTTCGTCGCCTCGCACCTCTTGTCTACGGCTTCCTCCAGACCCCGCCTCGCAGCGACGCCCTTGCCCTCGACTCGTGGTTGTCCTGCTCGCTCTTCGCGTCCAGGCCGGTACTCCCACAGGGGACTTTCACCCCATAAGCTCACGCCCATGCTGGGCGCACACTTGTCAATCAACCTGACGTCGCCGCCCGCCCCGCGCTTACGCGCGTGGCGGGCGGCGCCGCAGGTTATTTTTACGTTAGACAAAAAGTCAACAATACCTCACTATTTTCTAGGACTTGCAAAAATTAACCAATTGATATAGATTGAAGACTCTGTTTTCAGCAAGTTGCTGGAGATGAAATTTACTTTTATATGGAGAAATCATGGCTATTCAAAACGCAGTTATTACAGGTTTAGCAGGAAATGAAATCTCAAAGAAGATCGCAGGGTCAGACGAGGTAAGCGTCGGTCGAACGGCTGTAGCAGTTGGCGCAGGGGCTGCTACAGGTGCTGTAGCAAGCGGAGCTGTTGTTGTTGGGGCCGCAGCACTGGGTGTGGCTGCCGCTCCAATTGTTGTTCCGCTTGCAGTCGCAAGTGCTGTAGTCGCAGGTATTGCTAGCCTTTTTGACTAAAAATATTGAACCTTACTTTCTATTTGTATGATTACGAATCTGATTCAGATAGAAAGTAAGGCCAAAAAACTAACGCCGAATTTTTCAAAACATCATGTCGCTTCTGAAGCTATTTTTCACAAACATGTCAAGAGGCAAAAAATGCCCTAAATGTGGCAATTGGACAATGCACGAGAAAAAACCAGGCTATTGGTATTGTTCAAGCTGTGGAGCAGCTACATTTGAGTGATGCCGTCTAATCGGGTAGCCGGGGGTCTTTAGCCCCCAGCTCCCACACCACCCACCATGCGGGTCCGCAGTGGGCGGTTCAACAAGTCGGCTCGCTCGACGAAGCTCGCTTCTCCTTCCCGCTCAGGTATACCCCTGAGCCTTCTTCCACAGGGCCACCACGCTCACCAGGCCCGTCTCGTGCAACCTCTCGTTTGTCAACGCGATTCGCAACGCCGGACTCCTGGCCATGCGCCAGTTCCCCTTGCCACTCAGTCCGTGCCTAAAGGCCATGCGTCTATTCACGCCCAGCCTCAACAACTCCCGGATCTTCGTCCTGCTCCTCTTCCACCGTTTCCAGTAGACCGATCGCATCCGCCTTCTGATCCATTCGTCTAGCCCCGGTACGGGCCTCCAATACTGACTGATGCCGTAGTACTGCATCCACCCTTGCACGTGCTTTCTCAGTTCAGCCAGTCGGTGATCCATCGACACCCCCCAGCCTTTCCTCGTCAGCCCCCGCACCCGGCTTTTGAAGTTCTCCACCGTCTTCTTGTGCCACCGTATCTTGCCCGCCTTGATCGTGAAGCCTAGGAATTTGCACTCTCCCATCGGCGCAACCTGGCTCTTCGCCTGATTTACCCTGAGCTTGAGTTTTGCCTCCACAAACTTCTTGACGCTGTGCATCACCCGATGCCCCGCCCTCAGGCTGCGCACCAAAATCACCACATCGTCCGCATAGCGCGCAAACCTGTGCCCTCTGCTGTGCAGTTGCTTGTCCAGCTCGTGCAACATCACATTGCCCAGTAACGGCGACAGCGGCCCGCCTTGTGGCGTCCCCACTTCGCTCGGCTCTACGCGGTATCCCACCAGCACCCCTGCTCTCAGGTAGTTGCCTATCAACCTCAGCAGCACCTTGTCCCCGATGGTGCGGCCCAGCAGCCCCATCAACACGTCGTGATCGACCGTGTCGAAGAACTTGGCCAAGTCCATGTCCACCGCGAATTTGTAGCCCTGCTTGACGTCTTGCTGCACCTGCTTGATCGCCTGGTGTGCATTGCGGCCTGGTCGGAACCCGTAGCTGTTCGCACTGAACTCCACCTCGTACAGCGGGCTCAGCACCTGCGCTATGGCTTGCTGGATCACCCTGTCCATCACGGTCGGGATGCCCAGCGCCCTCTTGCCTCCTCCAGCCTTCGGGATTTCCACCCTCCTGACCGGCTGCGGCTCGTAGCGCCCTCGCTCGATCTGCTCCTTGATCCTGGGCCAGTGTTGCCGCGCTTGTTCCGGGTAGTCCTCCACCGTCACGCCGTCTATGCCCGGCGCTCCTTTGTTGGCCCTCACCCGCTTCCACGCCTTCAACAGGTTGTCCCTGTCCAGCACCTTTTCTAGCAGTCCTTCTCGCTTCACTTCGTCTTGTCTCAAGGCTCGTTTCTCACCTCCACCGCCGCCCGCACACCTCCCCCGCTTCGGGTTCACCGGTGCCGTCGAGATGGCTGTGTCTGCTCCTTGTCTCTCGTTGTTCGGCCCTTCAGCGCGCTTAACCTGCGCCCCTACTACGGCCTCTGCTGACTTCTGCACCATCACGCAACGTGTTGCCACGCCACGCGCTGCATGGCTCGCAAGGGCGCTGCCTGTTTCTTCGTCTCGCAGGGGGCAGCTCCCCACGGCGCTAGGACGTTGATAACCCGGTACATCCCATTCCGGGATCCTTCCTTGCAAAGCGTTTCCTTCCATGCCGCACGTGATGCAGACCTCCCCAGGTAAGAACGTGAACTGTCGATGCACAAGCGCCACATCTACCCTAGACGCTGTACCATCAGACTTCGCCATCCAGTGCCGGCTCGTCTGGCGTCCTAGGCCTCCTCTATGTGGTTTCTGTTCGTCGCCTCGCACCTCTTGTCTACGGCTTCCTCCAGACCCCGCCTCGCAGCGACGCCCTTGCCCTCGACTCGTGGTTGTCCTGCTCGCTCTTCGCGTCCAGGCCGGTACTCCCACAGGGGACTTTCACCCCATAAGCTCACGCCCATGCTGGGCGCACACAGGCCGGTCAAACTGACGTCACACAAACCCGGCGCTTCGCTTTGGGTTTGTGCGCCGCAGTTTACCTTTACGTTAGCCATAATACATAGTTCCATCAAGTTACAGTGTTAAATTATTCGTTAGACGGTCATATTGCGTATAAAATTCACAAAACAAAATAACTTTACTGCATTTCACCGCAACCAGATCAATTAGGCCAATGAATGATTAAAATTGATACATCATCAATACGATATTTCTCACAACTAGATGAGAGGGCTTTTTTCGAATGGGCACAAGCTATCCCATGCGTCACAAGTATAGAAAATGGTTATCTCCACATTAAATCAACAAGAATTTCACAAAAAAATCTTCGCGATTTAATTGCCATCATGTTTAGATACGCAATGCCAATGGATCAACTTCGAGCTTTTTCCACAAAACAGAATGAAATTTGGTTTAAGTCGAAAACCTCATATTGGTACAATTCAGTTTTTGGGGTGAATTAACAAAAAATCAACCTATGTGTTTTATGACTTTATAAAAATCAACCAATCGTCAATAAAATATCCATGTTTGTAGTAATTTTCCGAGCCGTCGCCAAAAATTTAGATTCAGAGTACAGTCAAACAGCAAGTAAGTTGCGCGAGCTTGCAATGACTGAATTTAATTGCATAGATTTCAAAGCAATAACAGAAGGAACAGATGAAATAGCCCTTTCTTACTGGGAAAGTCTTGATGACATTAAACGCTGGAAAGCTCATCCAACACACATAAAAGCACAGCAACTCGGCCGTGAACGATGGTATGAATCATATTCAGTACAAATTGCAGAGGTTGACCGTGAATATAAATTCGGCTAATCGGGTAGCCGGGAGTTTTTAGCTCCCAGCTCCCACACCACCCACCGTGCGGGTCCGCAGTGGGCGGTTCACACTACTACAGGGGCTAAAGAGGGATCACCCTGCACCCTGCTGGATATCGAATTTCCCTAGTAGCGCCGCGCTTGATTCGCCCGGTCGGGCATCACTACCAAGCTACGAGCTTTCGCGAGTCTCTCCTTTCATGTGTTCGGCCCTTCATGCCCTTCACCCTTGTGGGGCTACGGTTCACTACTATGGCCTCTGCTGACTTCTGCACCATCACGTCGGATGTTTCCACCCGCCGCGCTGTGAGCACGTTGTGAGCCGCTGCCTTTTTCTTCGACATGCAAGGGGCAGCCCTCGCAGCGCTTGGACGTTGGTGACCCGGTGTCATCCCATCCGGGAATTTGCTCACTCCTTGCCCACCGCCCGTGGTGCAGATCTCCCCAGGTAAGAACGTGAACTGTCGATGCACAAGCGCCACATCTACCCTAGACGCTGTACCATCAGACTTCGCCATCCAGTGCCGGCTCGTCTGGCGTCCTAGGCCTCCTCTATGTGGTTTCTGTTCGTCGCCTCGCACCTCTTGTCTACGGCTTCCTCCAGACCCCGCCTCGCAGCGACGCCCTTGCCTTCGACTCGTGGTTGTCCTGCTCGCTCTTCGCGTCCAGGCCGGTACTCCCACAGGGGACTTCCACCCCATAAGCTCACGCCCATGCTGGGCGCACACAGGGCGGTCAAACTGACGTCACACAAACCCGGCGCTTCGCTGTGGGTTTGTGCGACGCAGTTTACCTTTACGTTATACCTTTCAACAATTTGGCAAATTTACCAACGAAATACAAGAAAATACAATATTGACAACTTGCAGACGTGGTGTAAAAATTTACGTCTGTGAAGCCAGTAAAAGACATTGACCAGCGGCATGTGACAAAAGGCGGCGGCGTAATTCGAGTGGAAACTTGGATTGATGAAAAAACCGAAGAAGTCACCAGTTATAACTTAGCTTACGTAAACACAAATATATGCACAGTTGACAACGGGCGAGTTCTTGGTTTTGATAATGCTCACCTATATCCAGGATTTCCTACGCTTCATCATGAGCATCACTTCGGCGAGGTAATTCACAATGACACTTATCAAGGATTTGACAATCTTCTTGATAGGTTTCAAACAGAGCTAGGTGTTTTCAAGAAAGCTTACGGAAAGAGGTATTAATTGTGAGTACAAAACAAAAGCCAGCGAACCAAGTTGATGAATCAAAAATATTTACTGAAGAATTAGGAATGCCTGAATTTGTAGGTGCGCAAAGCGAGGACGATTTTTTCGATAGTGTTCGAAAAAATATTAATGACAGAAAGATTGGGCAACGAACGGCGCCGATAACAACCGTAAGCTTTGAGTCTTTAAGTGCCCTGCTAGCCGTCGTAACCCCACAACGAGCGCGCTTAGTTGAAACTTTGAAAGAAAAAGGACATTTTGAATCAATTGCAACTCTGGCTGATGCCTTGCAACGAGATCGAGGAACAGTCAGCAAAGACGTAAAAGTGTTGTCAAATGCCGGCTTCGTCCGCGTTGAAGTGCGATCTTTTCCAGGACATGGAAAGCGCTCAGAGATTTTTCCGGCGGCACGTAAAGTGCGCCTAGAACTGAATCTGTAAATACAAAATGGTCTGCAAGGTATAATCGGGTAGCCGGGGGTCTTTAGCCCCCAGCTCCCACACCACCCACCATGCGGGTCCGCAGTGGGCGGTTCAACAAGTCGGCTCGCTCGACGAAGCTCGCTTCACCTCTCCGCTCAAGCGTACCCCTGAGCCTTCTTCCACAGGGCCACCACGCTCACCAGGCCCGTCTCGTGCAACCTCTCGTTTGTCAACGCGATTCGCAACCCCGGACTCCTGGCCATGCGCCAATTCCCCTTGCCACTCAGTCCGTGCCTAAAGGCCATGCGTCTATTCACGCCTAGCCTCAACAACTCCCGGATCTTCGTCCTGCTCCCCTTCCACCGTTTCCAGTAGACCGATCGCATCCGCCTTCTGATCCATTCGTCTAGCCCCGGCACAGACCTCCAATACTGGCTGATCCCAAAGTACTGCATCCACCCTCGCACGTACTCCCTGAGCTTGCCCAAGCGGTAGCCTCTGCGACTTCTGCTCCATCACACCTCGTGTTGCCACGCCGTGCGCTGTGCGCTCCTCGTGAGTCGCTGCCAGCTTTTTCGACATGCAAGGGGCAGCCCTCGCAGCGCTTGGACGTTGGTGACCCGGTGTCATCCCATCCAGGAATTTGCTCACTCCTTGCCCACCGCCCGTGGTGCAGATCTCCCCAGGTAAGAACGTGAACTGTCGATGCACAAGCGCCACATCTACCCTAGACGCTGTACCATCAGACTTCGCCATCCAGTGCGGCTCGTCTGGCGTCCTAGGCCTCCTCTATGTGGTTTCTGTCCGTCGCCTCGCACCTCTTGTCTACGGCTTCCTCCAGACCCCGCCTCGCAGCGACGCCCTTGCCCTCGACTCGTGGTTGTCCTGCTCGCTCTTCGCGTCCAGGCCGGTACTCCCACAGGGGACTTCCACCCCATAAGCTCACGCCCATGCTGGGCGCACACAGGCCGATGCAGGGGACGCCTCCACCAGTGCCGCTTCGGCCACGCCAAGCGCGCGCCCCTGAACTTGGGCGATGCAGCGGGCTGAAGCAGCCGCGTCGCGCCAGCGGGCGCCCAAGCGGGCCGCCCCGGCGGGCAAGGCTTGACCGGGGCGTGCTCCAGGCAAACAACAAAATCTGGGGAGAAGTCATGGTGATGCTCGGCGCACACCACGCCCACGGCATGAAGAGCGCTGGGGTTTACTTGCGATCCAGCACATCATCCGGCACCACCTCGGGCACCAGCTCCAGCGCCGCCTCAAACTTGCTGCGGCTGGCCCGTGCAGCGCGCTGCTCCAGGTAATCCTGTGTGGCCAGCGCCGAGAGCTTTTCAGCCAAAGCCATGCTGACCAATTGATTCACCGAAATGCCTTCCTGCGCCGCATAAATTTTGGCGTTGCGGTGCAGAGATTCGGGCAGACGAATGCTCAAAGCGCTCATAACCAACCTCCTTGCGAAGGGTTCAAAAAGGTTTTCGGATCCAGCACCTGAAGGCCAAACTCCGAAGCCACCGCAAAATCCCGCACGTTCCAGGTGACGATGCAGGCACATTGGCCGTTCACGGCCGCTTCCAACACCATGTCGTCTTTCACATCCGGCAGGCGGGGCCGCCACAGAAAGTGCACGGGCTGACGAATGGCCGTGGCACACAGGTAATCCAGCACGTCATGCACCGCCGCTTCGGGCAGTGGCACCAGCCCCGGACGCAACTGCACGTCTTCGTACTCCATCACCAGCGGCACGGTCAGCACATGCTGAAACCGGTCTCCACCCACTTGCCGCAGCAGTTCAAACGACCAGCCCGACCGCGAGCGCAGCGCCGCAACCAACACATTGGTATCGATGACAATTTTCTTTGGCGGACTGAGCATGGTATTGCCAATGCTACCAAACAAACTTTGTGTGCATCCCAATACAACGACCCACCGAGTCCCCCCCCGGCGGGCCGTTTTTTCAGCTCAGCCCGGGGCATCTGCCCCCGGCTTGGTACTTCAGACGCTCACCAGCACCTGCGAGCCTTCCACCTTCACCGGATGCACACCCACCGAGCACGCTGGCAGCTCCAGGCACTCGCCCGTCTTCAGATCGAAGTGGTTCTTGTAGAGCGGCGAGGCCACCACCACACGCTCGCCCAAGTTCCCCACCAAGCCACGCGACAGCACGCTGGCGCCGGATTTCGGGTCAATGTTGTCAATGGCGTAGAACGCCTCGGCGCCGACGCGGAAGATCGCCACATGCCGCCCGTCCACCAGCGCACACACGCCGGTGTTCGGCAGGATGTCGGCCACTTGGCAAACGGCCACCCAAGTTTCAGTTGCAGTGCTCATGATCGTGTTCCAACCTTTGCGTATATCCCAAAATCAAGCTTCGGAGGCGGTGGCGCGCTCTTCAGGGCGGGCCGGACGGATTTGGCCGCGCTCTTGCACAAACATCACGCGCTCGTCCTTGGCCTCGCTGTTGACGAAGGTGCTGAAGCGTTGGCGCACTTCCGGCGTCGTCACGGCGGTTTTCCATTCGCACTGGTAGGTGGCCACCACGTGCTGCATCTGCGCTTCGAGTTCGGCGCCCAGGCCCAACTTGTCGGCGATGAGCACGTCCTTCAGGTAGTCGAGGCCGCCCTCCAAGTTTTCGCGCCAGGTGCTGGTGCGTTGCAGGCGGTCGGCGGTGCGGACGTAGAACATCAGGAAGCGGTCGATCAGGCGGATCAGCTCGTCCTTCTTCAGATCGGAGGCGATCAGCTCGGCGTGGCGCGGTTTCATGCCGCCGTTGCCGCAAACGTAGAGGTTCCAGCCCTTGTCGGTGGCGATCACCCCCACGTCCTTGCCCTGGGCTTCGGCGCACTCGCGGGTGCAGCCTGAAACGCCAAACTTGATTTTGTGCGGCGCACGCAGGCCCTTGTAGCGGTTCTCCAACTCGACGGCCAAACCCACCGAATCGTCCACGCCATAACGGCACCAGGTCGAACCGACGCAGGATTTCACCGTGCGCAGCGACTTGCCGTAAGCGTGGCCGGACTCAAACCCGGCGGCGATCAGCTCTTCCCAGATCAGCGGCAGTTGTTCCAGCCGGGCGCCGAACATGTCCACCCGCGCCCCGCCCGTCACCTTGGTGTAAAGGCCGTACTTCTTGGCCACCGTGCCCACGGCGATCAGGCCATCGGGGGTGACTTCACCGCCCGGCATCCGGGGCACCACCGAGTAAGTGCCATCCTTCTGGATGTTGCCCAAGAAGTAATCGTTCGAGTCTTGCAGCGCGGCCAGTTCGGGCTTGAGCACGAACTCGTTCCACACCGAGGCCAGCACGCTGGCGGCGGCCGGCTTGCAGATGTCACAACCCAAACCCTTGCCGTGCTTGGCCAGCAGCTCTTCAAAACTCTTGATCTGGCCGACACGGATCAGGTGGTACAGCTCTTGGCGCGAGTAGGCGAAGTGTTCACACAGGTGGTTGTTCACCGCCATGCCGCGCTTTTTCATCTCCGCCTTCATCACCTGGGTGACGAGTGGCACGCAGCCGCCGCAGGTGGCACCGGCCTTGGTGCAGCTCTTGATCTCGGCGATGGTGGTGGCGCCCTCGCCCACCACGGCGGCGATCATGCCCTTGGTGACGCTGTTGCAGGAGCAGATTTGCGCCGAGTCCGGCAGCGCGTCCGGGCCGAGGCCGGGTTTGGCTTTGCCGTCGCTGCTGGGCAGGATGAGGAATTCCGGATCCGCCGGCAGGGTAATGCCGTTCAGCGCCATTTGCAGCAGGGTGCCGTATTCGGCGGCGTCGCCCACCAGCACGGCGCCCAGCAGTTGCTTGCCATCGGCGCTCACCACGATCTTTTTGTAGATCTGCTTGCACTCATCGACGTACTGGTAGGAGCGGCAGCCAGGCGTTTTGCCGTGGGCGTCGCCGATGCTGGCCACGTCCACGCCCATGAGCTTCAGCTTGGTGCTCATGTCCGCGCCCGCGAAGGCGGCGGACGTGTCACCGGCCAGTTGCTTGGCGACGACGCGGGCCATGTCATAACCAGGCGCCACCAGACCGAAGGTCTGGTCGTTCCAAGCGGCGCATTCGCCGATGGCGTAAATATCATGGTCGGCGGTGCGGCAAGCGCTGTCGATGGCCACGCCACCGCGTGCGCCCACGGGCAGCAGGCTTTGGCGCGCCAGTTCGTCACGCGGGCGGATGCCGGCGGAGAACACAATCATGTCGGTTTCCAGCCAGGTGCCGTCGGTGAACACCATGCGGTGGCGGGCGGTGGCGCCATCGACAATTTCCACGGTGTTGCGCTGGGTGTGAACTTTCACGCCCAATTCTTCGATTTTGGTGCGCAGCACCTTGCCGCCGCCTTCGTCCACCTGCACGGCCATCAGGCGCGGTGCGAACTCCACCACATGGGTTTCCAAGCCCAGATCGCGCAGCGCCTTGGCGCATTCCAGCCCCAGCAGGCCGCCGCCCACCACCACACCGCTTTTGCTCTTGGCGCCAGCGGCTTTCATGGCTTCCAGATCCTCGATGGTGCGGTACACGAAGCAGTTCGGACGCTCCTTGCCCGGCACGCCCGGCACAAACGGATAAGAGCCGGTGGCCAGCACCAGCTTGTCGTAGGGCAGCACCTCGCCTTCGGCAGTCTGCACGGTTTTGTTGCGGCGCTCGATGCTGGCAGCCTTGGCAGCCAGACGCAGGCTGTAGCCGGTTTGCTCAAAGAAACCCGGCGCGACCAGCGACAGGTCTTCAGCCGTTTTTCCCGCGAAGAATTCAGAGAGGTGAACCCGGTCATAGGCCGGGCGAGGTTCCTCGCACAGCACGGTGACTTCGGCTTGGGGCAGCCCGGCTTCAGCGAGGCTTTCGAGGAATTTATGGCCAACCATGCCGTGGCCGACGACGACGATCTTCATGTGGGCTCCTGGGGGGAAAGACGTGGCAACACCGCACCGTTGTGGTGCGCGATTCGCCAAAGTGGGGGGAGAAGGGCTGCGCAGCCGGCTCAACCAGCGGTGGGTTGAGGGGGAGAGGCTGCGATCCGCCGTCGTTAGCGGAGGCCATCAAGTGCAACCGGCATCCACACGATACCGGCGCGAAAAATCAAGCAATAACCGGGCCTGACTCATGCACCAAGCGGGCCAGTTAACATCACACCCCTGACTGACCCCTGCTCACCATGCCCGTCACCGAATTTGCCCCCGGACTGTTCGTGCGCGACTTCACCCCGCCGCGTGCGCTGGGCGACTACAAACTCGTCGCCTTTGACATGGACTCCACCCTCATCAACATCGAGTGTGTGGACGAAATCGCCGAGGCCGCTGGCCGCAAAGCCGAAGTGGCCGCCATCACCGAAGCTGCCATGCGCGGCGAGATCACCGACTTCAAGGACAGCTTGCGCCGCCGCGTCGCCTTGCTGGCTGGCGTGCCGGTCAGCGCCATGGAACAGGTTTACACCGACCGCCTGCACATCAACCCCGGTGTGGACACCTTCGTGGCCGCTTGCCGCAACGCGGGGCTGAAAACCTTGCTGGTGTCGGGCGGGTTCACCTTTTTCAGCGATCGTGTGAAGCAGCGCCTGGGTTTGGACTTCGCCCGCGCCAACGTGCTGGAAATCGAAGACGGCCACCTCACCGGCCGCTTGGTGGATCGCCCGTGGGGGGACATCGTCGATGGTGCCGAAAAACGCCGCGTGGTGCTGGAGGTGTGCGAGCTGATGGGCATCGACCCGTCCCAAGCCATCGCGGTCGGCGATGGGGCCAACGACCTGCCCATGATGCAGGTGGCCGGCCTGTCCGTGGCCTTCCATGCCAAGCCCAAAGTGCGTGAACAAGCCCAGGTGTCGATCGCATCCGGCGGCATGGAACGGGTATTGACGGTGCTGCGCTGATACCTTGCACCGACTTAAATCCGCAACAATCCTGAGAAACACTCAGTAACAACCGGCTGGACAATGCCGGCATGCGCACCTCTGTTCACCTGAAAGTCGGGCAAATCGCCAGCACGGCGGTTCACACCATCACCGCTGAAGTTTCGCTGCGGGAGCTGGTTGAAAGCTTTTCGCGCGAAAAACACTCTTGCGTGGTGGTGGTCGAAGGACGTCGCCCCATCGGCATCGTCACCGAGCGTGACTTGCTGCGCCTGCTGTGTGCGGGCTACGACGAACAACGCACCGTTCGGGCCGTCATGAGCGCCCCGCTGGTGACCGCCCACCACGACTTGCCCTTTGCCACCGCGCAAAACATGCTCAGCAACCGCAATGTGCGCCACCTGGTGCTGGTGGATGAGAACGGTTTGCTGTTCGGCATCGTCACGGAAACCGACTTTCGGCGCCACATCAGCTACTTGCTGTTCCAGAGCATTGAGCATTTGAGCGCCATCACCGACGCCAGCAGCACCTTGCTCGCCCCCGATGTGCCCCTGATTCGTGCGCTGGAGATCATGTCCTCGCGGCGCTTGGATCACTTGGTGATTGGTCGGGCCAATCGCGCCGAAGGCATCATCACGGAGCGGGACGTGCCGCGCTTTATGGTTGAGCATGTGGACATTGCCCGCATCACCACCGGCGAAGTGATGAGCCACCCGTTGGTGTCCATCCCCACACAACTGCCCGTGGTCGATGCGGCGCGGCGCTTGATTGAAACCAATTTGCGCCATTTGGTTGTCGTGGATGAACAAGGGCTGTTTGCGGGGGTGTTGAGCCAGCATCGCATGCTGGAACGCCTGAGCGCCGTGTTGCTGGAGGAAGGCCACCAGTATTTGGCCCGGCAAGTCAGCGCCAGCGAGCAGCGTTTTCGGGATTTTGTGGAACACCTGCCCATTCCGCTGTGCCATGTCAACGCTCAACAAGAGGCGGTGTACATCAACCAGCAGTTCACCGCGCTGCTCGGTTACACCCTGAGCGACACGCCGAACCTGGCCACTTGGTTGGCCCGGGCCTACCCTGACCCCGCCTACCGGGAAGCCACCCTGCGCATCTGGCAACAGCGTGTGGCCCATGCCCACCTGACCGGCGGGCCCATCGTCCCGGGGGAGTACCACGTCACTTGCAAGGATGGTTCGGTGCGCATTTTGGAAATCGGTGGCATCACGCTGGGTCAAGACCTGCTGATCACCATCATGGACATGACCGAACGTCGCCAAGCCGAAGAAACGCTGCGCGAGCAACTGCATGAGCTGCGCCGCTGGCAAGCCGTGATGCTGGATCGGGAGGATCGCGTGCTCGACCTGAAACGTGAGGTCAACGCGCTGTTGGCAGAGTACGGGCTGCCCCCCCGTTATCGGAGCGTGAGCCTCCCGATGGCACCGGTGGCGGCACCATGACAGACGGCCCATTGCCCAGCCTGCCACGGCGCCAGTGCGTGCAAGCGCTGTTGGTCGGGGGAATGCTCGGGCCGGTTGGCCTGCGGGCGGCCTCGGCCCCGTCAGGGCACACCTTGGTGTTGGGAACCCAGCCGCTGGGCATGCCATGCAGCGCCATCAGTGCCCTCATTCAGCGCGACCAAGTGCTGCAACAGACGTTGGCGCGCACCCAGTGGCGCCTCAGCCACCGCCCTTTCGGCAAGGGCTCCGACATGCTGCCCCTGTTGTCCCTGCGCCAGTTGAGCGCCGCTTTCTTGGGGGACATGCCCACGTTGGTGGCCGCAGCATTGGGTGAGGCTGCCATCGTGGGCTTGGTCAAGCAGACCAGCACGGCCATTGTCGGGCGCGGGTTGGAACGCATTGAGGACTTGCGCGACAAGCGGGTGGGCTATGTGGAAGCCTCCAGCGCACACTACACCTTGCTCCAAGCACTCAACTTGGCGGGCCTGCAAGAGTCGCAGATCACGCTGGTGCCGCTGGCGGTGGATCAAATGGTCGAAGCCCTGGAGCGCAACGACATCGACGCATTTGCCGCCTGGGAGCCCGCTTCTTCACTGGCTTTGATGCGCCACCGCGCCCATCGGGTGATTTTCCGAGGCTCCACCACCGACTACTTGGTGATCAACCACTTCTTCACTCAAGAACATCCTGAGATCAGCTTGGCTCTGATCGCCAGTTTTGTGCGGGCCATCCAGTGGATGCGTCTGTCGCGCTTGAATTTGGACAAAGCGGTGCGTTGGGCCAATGATGAAGCCACGTCATTTTCCGGTCGTGCGCTGGCGTTGCCGTTGCGCCAATTGACCGCCATCGTGGAGCGCGATCTGCTGGATGTGCCCGCTGCGCCCTGGGTGTCGCCGCCCGACGCCCAATCGCCTTTGCGGCAGGAATTCGAGTTTTTAGCCCGTTTGGGCAAACTGCCCTCCCAAGCTCGATGGGGTCAAGTCGAACGGGCTTTTGGCTACGATGGGCTGTCCAAGGTGTTGACGCAGTCACGGCAGTACCAGACCCACGTTTTTAACTACCGCGAGTAGCCTTCTGCCGCTTTTGCATGGCCCGCACTTCTTCTTCGCCGTCTTTTTCCAGTCTCATCACCCAGCAATTTGCCGTTTTGCTGAGCTTGGCGCTCGGCAGCCTCATTGCCGTGTGGTACTTCGGCCTGCCCGGCCTGGATTGGACAGGCGCCAGTCAGCGGGATCTCAACGCCAGCACGGCCTTGCTTGAGCAGCAAGCCGATCTGCATGCAGCCGCCCTGAAGCGCGTGTTGCGCGCCAAGCGTGGCGACGTCCAGATCGCCGCACAGGATGCAGCCTTGCGCCAAGCCCTGGAACAAACCCCCACTCGCGTTCCCCAGACATTGGAGCGGCTGTTTGGGCAACTCAGCCGCGCTTATCCCGACCAATTCCAGCGCCTGCTGCTGGTGGATCCAAGCACTGGCCGCATCCACGACAGCAACCCTGCCGAAACGGGCACCGCACCGGCGCTCTCGCCTCAGTGGTTGGAGCGCATCACGCAGAACGGCCTGCCGGAGTGGCTCGAACTGTTGCCCAGCCCAGCCGCCCAGCCTTGGCTGGCCATCGCCCGCCCGATCCACAACGACCAAGGCGTGACGCTGGCGGTGATGGTGGCCGTGCTGGAGTTGGGCACTTTGCTGGAGGAGGGTTCCATCGCCCCTTGGCAACCTGCGGTGGGAACTGCACACACGGTGTTGACCGTGGGAGGGGGTTCGGCGCTGGTGGGAGCGGTGTCCGATGTGCGCGGAACGCCGGAGCCGGTGCTGCGTGCCTTGCTGCAAGTCAGCAACGGTTTTGACGGCACACTCACGCGCTTGCCAACGCCAGCCAACGAGGTGATCGCGGTGTACCGGCACATTCCCGTGTCGGCAGACCAGGGGTTGCGGCTGGTGGTTTACCAGCACATCCACGAGATGCTCGGCGGGATTCGGCACGACACCGACCGCTTGCTCATGGCTTCCGCCGGTGTGTTGGCCCTGCTGACCTACTTGCTATCGTCCTTGAGCGCCCGGCGGGTGACGCAGCCGTTGGCCGTCCTGACGCAAGCGGCACGCCAGTTGGGTGCCGGCCAGCACGGTTGCGCCATCGACATGCCCCCACAAAGCTGCGATGAATTTTTGACCCTCGCACGTGCTTTCGATGACATGGCTGCCCAGGTGGCCGAAACCCACAACGAACTGGAGCAGCGCGTCCAACAGCGCACACGCGAGCTGGCGCGTGAGCACGACTTGTTCAAAACCCTGATCCAAACCGTACCCGACTTGGTCTGGCTCAAAGATGGCGATGGGGGTTACCTGATGTGCAACCCCGCATTCGAACGTTTCTTCGGCGCCCCCGAGCAGCTCATCGTTGGCAAAACCGACTTCGACTTCGTCGATCCAGAGCTGGCTCAGTTTTTCCGTGACCGTGATTTGCTGGCCATCGAACGTCATGCGCCCACACGCAACGAGGAATGGGTGAACTATGCCGACGGCTCGCGTGTACTGCTCGAAACGACAAAAACCCCCATGCACGACCGCGAAGGTCGGCTCATCGGTGTGTTGGGCGTTGGACACGACATCACTTGGCGGCACGATCTGACGCAAGAACTCAAGCGCCGTGACCGCTACCAGCGCGCTTTGCTGGACAACTTCCCGTTTTACGTCTGGCTCAAGGACACCGAACATCGCTTGCTGGCGGTCAATCATCCCCTGGCGGAACTGTGCGGCGCCACCTCACCGGAAGCCCTCATCGGACGCTCGGACACGGACGTCTGGCCTGCCGATTGTGCCGAGCACTACCGCAACAGCGATGAAGCGGTGCTGCGCACCGGCCAAGCCCGCACCGTCGAGGAGCCCCATCCTTTCGATGCGACGCGCTGGTTGGAGATCTACCGCTCACCGGTGACGCTGGATGGCGCGGTGATCGGCACCGTGGGGTTTGCCCGTGATGTCACAGAGCGACGCCAGATTGAAGCGTCTTTGCGCCAAGCACAGGCCGAATCGGCGGCGCTATTGGCCCAGTCCGACCGCATGCGCCAAACCTCGCTGAGTGTGTTGGAGGATCAGCAGCGCATGGGCCAGGAGTTGCAACGGCACCGCCATCATTTGGAGGACTTGGTCAAGACCCGCACCGCCGAGTTGGAGGAAGCGAAACAAGCCGCTGAGGCGGCCAACGCAGCCAAGAGCGCCTTCTTGGCCAACATGACGCACGAAATCCGCACCCCGATGAATGCCATCATCGGTCTGACCCACTTGTTGCAGCACACCTCGCTGGCCCCGCAACAACTCGACCGGCTCAGCAAAATCCACGATGCGGCTTATCACCTGCTGGCGATCCTGAACGATGTGCTGGATCTGTCCAAAATCGAATCGGGGCGCATCCAACTGGAGCACACCGATTTTTCCTTGGCGGAGCTGCTGGAACAGACCCGCGCACTGGTGGCCGTCGCCGCGCAAGACAAGGGTCTGGCGCTGGACGTGGACATCCAAAATCTGCCGGACAACCTGCGTGGCGACCCCACTCGTCTGCGCCAAGCGTTGCTCAACTTCGCCAGCAACGCGATCAAGTTCACCGAACAGGGCCGCGTGGTGCTGCGGGCGCGGCGACGGGAAGGGGCAGAAGATGCGGCCCACTGCCATGTGCGCTTCGAGGTGGAAGACACGGGCATCGGCATCGCCAGCGATCAAATTGACCGGCTGTTTCAAGCCTTTGAGCAAGCCGATGCTTCCACTACTCGCAAATACGGTGGCACGGGGTTGGGCTTGGCCATCACCCGTCGCTTGGCGCATTTGATGGGGGGTGAAGCCGGCGCACACAGTGTCGTGGGGCAAGGCAGTGTGTTTTGGTTCGATGTGGTGTTGGCCCCAGCCCAAGCTGCGCTGACGCCTGCCCTGGCTCGGCCAGCCGCGCTGGATGCGGCAGCCGAGCTGGCTTTGCACCACGGCCAAGCGCGCTTGCTGCTGGCCGAAGACAACCCGATCAACCGCGAAGTGGCCCTGGCTTTGCTTGAGGGGCTGGGGTTGAACGTTGAAGTGGCAGAAGACGGTCAACAAGCGCTGGACAAGGCCCGCTCCACCGCTTACGACCTCATTCTGATGGACATGCAGATGCCCATCCTGGACGGATTGGCGGCGACCCGGGCGATCCGGGCGTTGCCGGAGGGCCGCCGCATGCCCATCTTGGCCATGACGGCCAACGCTTTTGCCGAAGACCGCACCGCTTGCTTGGATGCGGGCATGGATGACTTCGTGAGCAAACCGGTCGATCCGGAAGTGCTCTACGCCACGCTGCTCAAGTGGCTCAACCCGCGACCTGAGACCACACTTTCTCCAGCCGTTTGACCGACACCGGCTGCGGTGTCCTCAACTCTTGCGCAAAGAGGCTGACGCGCAGCTCCTCCAATTGCCAGCGGAAGTCGTCCATGCGTGCATCGGCTTGGCCCTTGAGTTCGGCCAAACGACGCTGGTGGCGTTGCTCCAGCGGGCGCAGCTCGGCCAGGCGTTGGGTGTCGCGGGCGGGGTCGGTGCGCAGTTTGTCGAGCCGCATCACCACGCCTTTGAGATAGCGGGCGTAGTGCTGCAACTGCGCCCACGGCGCGGCCAGCAAAAAGCGCTTGGGCATGAGGCGCTGGAGCTGGGCGGTGATGTCGTCGGCCACGTCCTTGGGCGGCTTGGCGTCCTTCAACTTGCGCGCTGCGGTGGCGTACT
Organism: Vitreoscilla filiformis; assembly: GCF_002222655.1. Lineage (GTDB taxonomy): Bacteria > Pseudomonadota > Gammaproteobacteria > Burkholderiales > Burkholderiaceae_C > Ideonella > Ideonella filiformis. The sequence continues at coordinate 2,377,497 of NZ_CP022423.1, forward strand.
CGGTGAGCACCGTGCCCGCCAGCCGCGCCACCTCTTGCGCGATCAGGTTCAGGCGGCCCCGGCCTTCTTCGATGCGCTTGGCAAAGGCCGCTGCGTCTTGCGGCAGCGGCTCTTGCAAGAACGCTTTGTCCAGCGCCAGCTCGATGATCTGCGCCTTCAGCTCCTCAGCAGAACCCAGCGGCATGTAGAGCACCCCCATCTTGGTCAGATCGGGGATGTTCTTTTCCAAGAACTTCAGCGGTTCTTTGATCTGCAAGGCCACCAAGCGGCGCAGGCCCAGGCGGTGTTTGGCAGCAGCCACCGCCGGTTCGTCGAACACTTCGATTTCAACGTGGGTGCCGCCATCGATCAGCGCCGGAAAGCCGATCAGCGTTTGGCCCGCTTTGCGGATTTCCATCAGCTCGGGCAGCGCGCCGAACGTCCAGGTGGTGTAGGTGGCGGGGGTTGTGGGGGTGGATGCCCCCTCTCCCCGGCCCTCCCCCGCGAGGGGGGAGGGAGAAAGACTGCGCGTGGGGCCGCCTCTTTGCGGCTGGGCATGGTTTCCAGCTTGTCCGGCTCGCCCCTGAACTTGGGCTTGGCTCCCTCCCCCCTCCGTGGGGGAGGGCTGGGGAGAGGGGGCACCCGCCTCCGCCAACTTCAACCCCGCCAACGCCTGAAACGCCGAACGCGCCAACCCGCCCAACTCCGCCTTCAAGGTCGCCAACTGGCGCCCCATGCCAAGCTGGCGCCCGTGCTCGTCCACCACGCGGAAGTTCATGAACAAGTGCTGCGGCACTTGCTCCAGCTTGAAGTCGTTGCGCTGCACCGCCAACTGGGTGCGCTCGCGCACCGCCTTCAACAGCATGTCCACCAAATTGCCTTGGCCGAAGGGCGCCAGCTCACAAAACTCGGCGGCATAGTCCGGCAACGGCACCAAGCGCGAGCGCGGGCGCTGGTGCAAACTTTTCACCAACGCCAGCACCTTGGCCTCCAACATGCCCGGCACCAGCCACTCGCAACGCTCCTCACTCACTTGGTTGAGGGCGTAGATGGGCACTGTCACCGTCACGCCGTCCTTGGCGTCGCCGGGTTGGTGCAGGTAGCTGGCGGCGCAGTCCACACCGCCCAGACGAATGGTTTTCGGGAACGCCGACGTGGTGATGCCCGCCGCCTCGTGGCGCATCAACTCCTCGCGGCTGAGGTGCAGCAGCTTGGGGTTCGCCTTGCCCGCGTGGCGATACCAGCGTTCAAACGTCGCCCCACTCACCACCTCGGTGCCGACGTGCTGGTCGTAGTAGGCGTAGATCAGCTCATCGTCCACCAGCACATCTTGGCGGCGCGACTTGTGCTCCAGCTCCTCCACCTGCGCAATCATCTTGCGGTTGTGCGCAAGGAAGGGCAGGCGCGTGTCCCACTCACCATTCACCAGCGCTTCGCGGATGAAAATTTCGCGCGCGGCAGCGGCATCCACATTGCCGAAGTTCACCCGCCGGTTGTTGTAGATGACGATGCCGTAGAGCGTCGCCCGCTCCAGCGCGATCACCTCGGCGGCTTTCTTCTCCCAATGCGGTTCCAGCAGTTGTTTTTTCAGCAGATGGCCCGCCACCTGCACGATCCACTGCGGTTCGATGCCGGCCAACCCTCGGCCAAACAGGCGTGTGGTGTCCACCAACTCAGCGGCCACCAACCAGCGGCCCGGCTTTTTGCTCAGGTGCGCGCCCGGGTGGCGCCAGAACTTGATGCCGCGTGCGCCGAGGTACCACTCCTCGTCGTCGCTCTTGCAACCCACGTTGCCCAACAAACCGGCCAGCATCGCCAAATGCACCTGCTCGTAGGTGGCGGGCGCCTCGTTCAGCCGCCAGCCATGTTCGGCCACCACGGTGTGCAGTTGCGAATGGATGTCGCGCCACTCGCGTACCCGGCGCGGGTTGACAAAGCTGTCGCGCAGCCGCTGCTCTTGCTGCCGATTGCTCAACTTATGCACCGCCGCTTTTTCTCCCTCTCCCCTCGCGGGAGAGGGCCGGGAAGAGGGGGCCGCCGCCACGTCACCATGCCCCCGCCCCTCCTCGATCCAGTGCCAGAGCTTCAAATAGCCCATGAACTCCGAACGCTCGTCGTCGAACTTCTTGTGCTTTTCATCCGCCGCTTGCTGCGCTTCCAGTGGCCGATCCCGCACATCCTGCCCCGATAGGGCCGAGGCGATGATGAGCACCTCGCTCAAGCTGTGGCGCTCCCGCGCTTCCAAAATCATGCGCCCTACACGCGGGTCCAGCGGCAGTTTGGCCAGCTCCTGGCCCATGGGCGTGAGCTGGTTTTCATCGTCCACCGCGCCGAGTTCGTTCAGCAGCGCGTAGCCGTCGGCGATCGCTTTCCTGGGCGGCGCTTCGAGAAAGGGGAAGTCTTCCACCGACCCCAGACCCAGCGACTTCATCCGCAGAATCACCCCCGCCAGCGAGCTGCGCAGGATTTCCGGGTCGGTGAAACGTGGCCGGCCAGCGTAATCTTTCTCGTCATAGAGCCGAATGCACACGCCGTTCGCCACCCGACCGCAACGCCCGGCGCGCTGGTTCGCCGCCGCTTGGCTGATGGCCTCAATCTGAAGCTGCTCGACCTTGTTGCGGTAGCTGTAGCGCTTGACCCGCGCCAAGCCGGTGTCGATCACGTAGCGGATGCCCGGCACCGTGAGCGAGGTTTCCGCCACGTTGGTGGCCAGCACCACGCGCCGACCGTTGCCCGGCTCGAACACGCGGTCTTGCTCTTGCTGGCTCAGGCGGGCGAACAGCGGCAGGATGTCCGGCTGCGGCCCGCTGCGGTGTTGCTGCGCCAGGTGCTTGCGCAGGTGATCGGCAGCTTCGCGGATTTCACGCTCGCCGGGCAGAAACACCAGGATGTCCCCAGGGCCGCTGCGCCAGAGTTCATCCACCGCATCGGCGATGGCCTCGTTTTGATCGACCTCGCTGCCAGCGCCAGCTTTCTTCAGATCCTCAAACGGGCGCCAACGTTGTTCCACCGGGAAGGTGCGCCCGCTCACCATCAACACCGGCGCATCGCCCTTCGGGCTGGCGAAATGTTTGGCAAAACGCTCCGCGTCAATCGTCGCCGAGGTGACGATGAGTTTCAGATCGGGCCGACGCGGCAGGATCTGCCGCAGGTAACCCAGCAAGAAATCGATGTTCAGGCTGCGCTCGTGGGCCTCGTCGATGATGAGGGTGTCATAAGCCTTGAGCAGCGGGTCGGTTTGCGTTTCGGCCAGCAAAATGCCGTCGGTCATCAGCTTGACGCTGGCCCCCGGTTGCAGCCGATCTTGGAAGCGCACTTTGTAGCCCACTACCTCACCCAGCGGCGAATTCAGCTCGTCGGCAATGCGCTTGGCCACCGAGCTGGCGGCAATACGACGCGGCTGCGTGTGGCCGATCAGCCCCTTGCCACCGGCGCCCCGACCCCGGCCCAATGCCAGGGCGATTTTGGGGAGCTGGGTCGTTTTGCCCGAGCCGGTTTCACCGCAAACAATGATGACTTGATGCTCACGCAGCGCCTGGGCGATGTCCTCCCGGCGGCTGGACACCGGCAAATTCTCGGGAAACGTGATGGGCGGCACCGGGTTGGCGGGCCGCTGAAAAGGCTTGACGGACACAGGCGCAAACGCTCAAGGCGCGAAACAAACAGCCGCAAATTATCGGGCTTGCGCCGGCACAGGCCGTTGGACGGGCGCATAAGGGGCCGCCAGCGGTTCCCCCACAAACACGCCTTGAACGGGCCACTGCACACTCTTCCAATACGCTTCCAGCACCGAGCCGCCCTCCATCAACCTCAGCAGCAGCAACTGCGGATGTGGAAACTTTTGCGTGTAGTTGCACGGCTCGGTGACCGTGCCATAACTGGCCGTGGCCCCGGCATCGATCCAAGCGGTGGCGGGCATGTGGCCACCGCTGCCGTCCAGCATGCCCCCGGCTGAGGTGAGATGGTCGGCCACAGCCCCCGGCACGAACTTCAACTGTGCCAACAGAGGCTCATTCACCCCGCCTGTCTGGTAGAGGATGAGTGGCTGCGTGGGCACCGGGGTCGAGGGTTTGTCGTTGCGGATCTCCACCCCCAGTGCCTCTGACCGGTTGGGCTGCGGGAACAACGGCGCACGCACATCGCGCCGAACATCGCCACTGCGTTTGAACACCGCCGCCACCATGGGCGTCCGAACATGGAACCGTGAACCATCGGCGCTCACCCCGGTGTCGATCAGCGCCCGGGCGTGCGCCACGTCGCCGGCGGCCAGCAGCATGGAAGGCCGGATCCCCAGCACGGAAAACGGCATGGCCGTGGTGGCGTTGAAATAAGGCGAATCCGCGCCCTTGCCACAACCGCAATGCCCCGGCTGGAAACCCAACGTCACCGCGCTGGTGATGCTGTTGCACTCCACGCGCCAGGGCTGCGCCCATGCCAACGCCAACGCTTGAATCCCTGGCCCGAAAAACGCGTCGATCTGTTGGCGCAAGGTTTGCAAATCGTCGGGCGATAACGCTGGCTCCACTGGCAACCGCACCCGCAGCACCTGATGAGGCCGCAACCCCCGCTGCTGCACGTAATACGCCCCCACGTTGACCGAATAAGGATCCGCCTCGTTGATCACCACCCCGACTTGCTGGCGTGTCAAACGCCCGGAAGACGGCAAGGCAATCGGCGGCCTCGGCATCGGCAGTGGCACCGACGCCGGCACAGCCGGCGCAGACGCCATCTGCGCCGTCAAATCCGACACGATACCGGCCGCCACCGCATCGGCTTCACCCGCCTGGGCCCGCAAACCATGCGCGTAAAACAGCCCCAGCAGCCCACCGAACACCACCACAGCCGCCACCCACCATCCGTGTTTGGCATTGAACATTGCGCACCTCCTAAGCCTGAACCCACAGGCCGCGAGCCACAGCCCCCTGTAGCACAATCACAGCCCCATGAACCTCGTGTTTCCCCATATCTTCGTCCCCTGGTTTCGGGCTGTGGCTCCCTACATCCATGCCTACCGGGGAAAAACCTTCGTCGTCGGCATCGCTGGGGAGCTGATCGCCGCAGGCAAACTGCATTTTTTTGCGCAGGACATGGCCATCCTGCACGCCATGGGCATTCGCTTGGTGTTGGTGCATGGATTTCGCCCCCAAGTGGCCGAGCAATTGAAAGCCAAAGGGCTTGAATCGCGCTTTTTTCAAGGCCGACGCATCACGGACAGCGTCGCGCTGGATTGCGCCGAAGAAGCCGCCGGCCAGTTGCGCTTTGAAATCGAAGCCGCCTTTTCCCAGGGCCTGCCCAATACCCCCATGGCCAACTCGACGGTGCGCGTGCTGTCGGGCAATTTCCTGACCGCCCGACCGGTCGGGATTGTCGATGGTGTGGATTTCCAGCATTCCGGCGTGGTTCGCAAGGTCGATGCCGCAGCGATCCGTCGCGCCAACGATTCGGGCGCGATGGTGTTGCTCTCGCCTTTTGGTTTTTCGCCCACGGGAGAAGCGTTCAATTTGTCCATGGAGGAAGTGGCCACTGCCACCGCCATCGCGTTGCAGGCGGACAAGCTGCTGTTTCTCACTGAAATCCCCGGCATCCGCGAAAACCTGCAAGACCCCGACAGCCCCATTGACACCGAACTGGCCCTGGCAGACGCCGAAAAACTGCTCGGCGCCCTGCCCGCTCCCAGCCAACCGACCGACACGGCGTTTTATTTGCGCTACTGTGTCCAAGCGTGCCGTGGCGGCGTCGAGCGCTCGCACATCTTGCCTTTTGCCACCGATGGCGCTTTGCTGATGGAGGTTTTTACCCACGATGGCATCGGCACCATGGTGGTAGATGAAAAGCTCGAAAGCCTGCGCGAAGCAGATTCGGACGACGTCGGCGGCATCCTGCAATTGATCGAACCGTTCGAGCGCGACGGCACCATGGTCAAACGCGATCGCACCGAAATCGAACGGGACATTGCCACCTACACCGTCATCGAACACGATGGGGTGATTTTCGGTTGTGCCTCGCTCCAGCCTTACCCGGAAGCCTTCACAGCGGAAATGGCGGCGCTGACGGTATCCCCCCAAGTGCAAGGGCAAGGCGATGGCGACAAAATCCTCAAACGCATCGAGCAACGGGCGCGTGGCATGGGGCTGAACAGCCTGTTCGTGCTCACCACCCGCACCATGCACTGGTTCATCAAACGCGGATTCACCCCCGTCGATCCGGATTGGTTGCCCGAAGCGCGAAAACGCAAATACAACTGGGATCGGCGCTCCCAAGTGCTGGTCAAAAAGCTGGGCTGAAGTTGGCCCTTTTGCATCACCGTTCCCCTGCCTTCTGGAGATTCCCATGGCTCGCACCGTTTTTTGCTCCTATCTGAAAAAAGAGGCCCCGGGTCTGGCCTTTGCCCCCTATCCAGGCGAACTGGGCAAGCGCATTTACGACACCATCAGCCAAGAAGCCTTCGACCAATGGAAGCGCCACCAAACCATGCTGGTGAACGAAAACCGCCTCAACTTGGCCGACGCACGCGCACGCCAGTACCTGGCGCGGCAGATGGAGCAATTCCTGTTCGGTGGCCAGGCCGACCAGCCCACCGGCTTCGTTCCCCCCACGGCCTGATACGCAATTAAGAACAATTCGCGTTAGCGGGTAAACTCCTGGCGTTCCTTCATGATGTCAGGAGTTCTGCATGAAAACGTTGCGTTCGCTGGCCCCACTGGCGGTGGCGGTGCTGGGGTTGATTGGCGTGTCGGCCCAAGCCTCGGAGACGGTGCTCAACCTGTACTCCGCTCGGCACTATCAGACCGATGAAGCGCTCTACGCCAACTTCACCAAAGAGACAGGCATCCGCATCAACCGGGTGGACGCGGACGATGCAGGCATCGTCACACGCCTGAAAAACGAGGGCAGCGCCAGCCCTGCGGATGTGATCTTGCTGGTCGATGCCGCCCGCCTGTGGCGTGCCGAAACGGATGGGCTGTTCCGCCCCGTCAAGAGTGCTGTGTTGGAAAGCCGCATCCCGGCGCATCTGCGCAGCAAGGACGATGGCGCAGGCTCCCACTGGTTCGGATTTTCGACCCGGGCGCGAGTGATTGTTTACAACAAACTCCAAGTCAAACGCACAGACGTTGACACCTATGAAAAACTGGCCCAGCCCGTGAACAAAGGTCAACTGTGTACACGTTCGGGTTCGCACCCTTACAACTTGTCGCTTTTTGGTGCGATGCTGGAGCATTTGGGCGCTGAAAATACCCAAAATTGGCTCAACGGTTTGGCCTCCAACATGGCCCGCCCCCCCAAAGGTGGGGACACTGACCAGATCAAAGCCGTGGCCAGCGGCGAATGTGGCGCTGCCCTCAGCAACTCGTATTACGTTGCACGCATGATGCGCTCAGGCAAACCCGAAGATCGGGCGGTGATGGAAAAGGTGGCCGTGGTCATGCCGAACCAATCCAGCACAGGCGCCCATATGAACGTGGCAGGCGGGGCTGTTGCCAAGCATGCGCCGCATCCAGCCGCTGCGATTCGTTTCCTAGAATACCTTGCGGGGGATCAAGCCCAGGCCTACTTCGCGGGTGGAAACAATGAATGGCCAGCCGTCAAAAGCGTGAAGGTGCCGAATCCAGCGCTGGAGTCATTCGGGGACTTTAAAGCCGAAACCGTGCCCATCTCATCGATTGGCATGAATCAGGTCAAAGTGCAGCAGATGCTCGATCGTGTGGGTTACAAGTAAGGATAATCCCCGGGGGGCTTGACGCCGATTTGGTCAAATGAGGTATGATCCGCCCCACGTTGAATCTGACGACTTTTGGAGATAACCATGACGATCTCGATCGAAGACCTGATCAAGCAAAAAGAAGCCCTCGAAAAGCAAATCCAAGAAGCCCAGCGTGCGGCCCGTGGTGAAGCTCTGGCCAAAATCAAGGAACTGATGAGCGTCCACGGCCTGACCGTGGCGGACTTGGCCGGTAAGGCTGGTTTTTCCGCTGTCAGCAAGACGGACGTCGTGGCTACCCCCAAGAAAGTGGCTGCCAAGTATCGTAACCCCGAGACGGGTGACACCTGGACGGGCCGTGGCCTGAAGCCGAAGTGGCTGCAACAAGCCCTGGCTGAAGGCAAGTCGCTGGACGATTTCCTGCTGCCGGTCGAATCGGCTGAAGTCGCTGCCGAATAATTCGCTGTCGGCCATTCTAGAAACAGGGCGGAAACATCCGCCCTGTTTCTTTTTGGGGTGCATGCTTTTTTCAGGTTGATGTCGTGATTCCGCCCAGTTTCGTTCAAGAACTGCTGTCTCGAACCGATGTGGTGACGGTGGTTGGCCGACATGTCGAGCTGAAAAAAGCGGGTATCAACTACAAAGGTCTGTGCCCATTTCACGGTGAAAAATCCCCCAGTTTCATCGTCAGCCCCACGCGCCAGACCTACCACTGTTTCGGCTGCGGCGCCCACGGGGATGCGGTGCGATTCCTCACGGAACACCTGGGGCTGAATTTCGTCGAAGCGGTCAAGGAACTGGCCCAGGAAACGGGGCTCAGCGTCCCGGAGGACGACCGCAGCGTCGAGACCCGCCAAGCGCTGGCCCAACAGCGCGAGCAACAAAGCTCACTCACTCAAGTTTTGGCCAAGGCGGCGGAGCACTATCGGCGCCAGTTGCGCCAGTCTGACCGGGCCATCGCTTATTTGAAGGGGCGCGGGCTCACCGGCGACGTGGCCAAGCGTTTCGGCCTGGGTTACGCCCCAGCGGGTTGGCACGGTTTGGCCAGCGCGTTCGGGCAGTATGACGATCCGCAACTGGTCGAAGCCGGCCTGGTGATCGTGCCCGATGACGCGGGAGACACAGGCCGCCGTTATGACCGCTTCCGGGATCGCGTCATGTTCCCGATCCGCAACGTCAAGGGCGACACCATCGGGTTTGGTGGCCGCGTGCTGGATCAGGGTGATCCCAAGTATTTGAATTCGCCGGAAACGCCGGTGTTCGTCAAAGGCCGGGAGCTTTACGGCCTGTTTGAGGCGCGCACGGCGCTGCGTAACCGGGGTTATGCCTTGGTGACCGAAGGTTACATGGATGTGGTTGCGCTGGCGCAGCTCGGTTTTGAGAACGCCGTGGCGACGCTGGGCACGGCTTGCACAGCCGAACACGTCAGCAAGTTGCTGCGGTTTACCGACCAAGTGGTGTTCAGTTTTGATGGCGATGCCGCCGGGCGCCGGGCGGCGGGCCGGGCGCTGGAAGCGGCGCTGCCGCAGGCTTCGGACACGCGCAGTTTTCGCTTTTTGTTCTTGCCGCCAGAGCACGATCCGGACAGTTACATCCGCAGCCACGGCACGCAAGCGTTTGAGGATTGCGTGCGCGATGCAGTGCCGCTGTCGCGCCAGTTGATCGAGCACGTCAGCCAGGGGTGTGATTTGGGCAGTGCTGAAGGGCGGGCACGCATGTTGGCGCAGGCGCGTCCGCTGTGGCACGCGCTGCCGGAAGGGGCACTGGCGCGGCAGTTGTTGAGCGAGCTGGCGCGGTTGGGCGGTTTGCCGCTGGATGAATTGCAGCAACTTTGGCGCCAACCGCTGCCCGGCGCCCGCACGGCCAACCGCCTGCGCGAAGACACCGCCGAGGCCGACGATCCCACAGCGCCCGATGCTGCGCCGCTCACAGGTTTGCAGAAGTTGCAACGCTGGCGCCAAGGTTCCCGCCGCACGGGCGCGGGGGCGGCGCGTTTGTTGTCCGGAGAGTTGGCGCCGCGCAAGCCGGAAGATCGCGTGGTGCAGATGTTGTTTGGCGAGCCCACTTGGTGGGATCGCCTCACCCCTTACGAACAGGAGCTGTTGCACGCCCTGCCAGCGCCGCACGGTCTGATGGTGGCTTGGCTAGAGCGTGATTTGGCCGAGTACGGCCCGCGCCCGTGGGCTGTGGTGCATCTGGCGCTGCAAGACGATGACACGTTGGATGACACCCAGCGCCAAGTCGCCGACGGGGATGCTTGGCCAGGCGCTGAATTCAACGACCTGCGCCACAGCCTCGATTGGATTGTCAAACGGGAACAACAAGCGCGTCTCAGTGCATTGGCGCAGCAAGCCAGCACCGATCCAGCCGCTTTCGCGGCCTATCGCGCACTCAAACAACAGATTGACAACGAGCGCCAAGATGTATAGGCAACTCATCTGGGTATAATCCTCCCCCTCACGGCAAGAGTGACAGCAGCACCTCCGGCCCCGGCCACCCGCGACACGGGCACCTCCCATTTGGCCACCTCCCCCGCAAGGGCTGCACGACGCGACGGTCACGCCAACTTGCCTCGCCATTTTTGCCCTGGAATCGCCAGTGGCCGGTGCGCACGTGCGCGCCGACGAGTCTTCCTCTCCCAAGGATCCGCATGACCGCCAAGAAATCCGCCGACTCCGCAGCGGCCACCCCCACCGCCGACGCCACCGATGTCAAGAAACCACGCAAAGTGGTGCGCGTCGTCAAGGCCGGCACGTTGACCGCTACGACCAGCGCCACCCCGGCTCCGATCGTCGCTGCACCCGTGGTCGCCGCCCCCGCCAAGGCCGAGGCCCCGGCAGAAGACGCCAAGCCCAAGCGCGGTCGCAAGCCCAAAGCCGAAAAAACCGACAAGGCCGACGCCGCCGCCGCTCCCGCCACCAAAGGCGCCGCCAAGGGCAAAGCCGCCGCCGCCACCGCAAAGAAACCCGCCGAAGATCTGGAAGACGATCTGGCCGACATCGAATCCGAGCTGGAAGGGGAAGTCGAACCCGAGGTCGAAGCCGCCGCCGACGACAGCAGCGAAGACAAGCCCAAGGCCAAGCCGCTGCGCATGAAGGTCAGCCGCGCCAAAGAGCGCGCCCTGATGCGCGAGTTTGGCTTGGATGAGACCACGCTCACCGAAGAAGAAGTCGCCAAGCGCCGCCAAGAGCTGAAAACGCTCATCAAAATGGGCAAAACGCGTGGCTACCTCACCCACCAGGAAATCAACGACCACTTGCCGGAAAAGCTGGTCAACGAAGAAATCCTGGAAGCCATCATCTCGATGCTCAATGACATGGGCATCGCGGTCTACGAACAAGCACCGGACGCCGCCACGCTGCTGATCTCCGGCAGCAACACCGCCACCGCCACCGACGAAGAAGCCGAAGAAGCCGCCGAAGCCGCGCTCTCCACGGTGGATTCGGAATTTGGCCGCACCACCGATCCGGTGCGCATGTACATGCGCGAAATGGGCTCGGTCGAGCTGCTGACCCGCGAAGGCGAAATCGAAATCGCCAAGCGCATCGAAGGCGGCTTGCAGGCCATGATGCTGGCCATCTCCGCCTCGCCGACGACCATCGCTGAAATTTTGTCGATGGCCGAAAAGATCGCTTCGGGTGACGCGCAAATTTCCGATGTGGTCGATGGTTTCGTCGCTGAAGACGAAGCCGATGACTACGTGGCCGAAGAAGACTTCGACGAGTTCGACGAAGAAGACGACGACGACGGCAACGGTGGCTCCAAGGCGCTGACCAAGAAGCTCGAAGAACTGAAGAACGCCGCGCTGGTGAAGTTCGCCGAGCTACGTCAACACTTCGAAGACATGCGCACGGCGTTCGACAAACACGGCTACAAGTCCACCGCCTACATGCGGGCGCAGGCGTCGGTCAGCAGCACGCTGATGACGATTCGCTTCACCGTCAAGACCATCGAAAAGCTGTGCGACCTGCTGCGCTCGCAGGTGGACGATGTGCGCCGCTACGAACGCGAGATCCGCAAAATCGTGGTGGACAAGTGCGGCGTGGCGCAGGAGTACTTCATCAAGCACTTCCCGCCCAATGCGCTGAACCTGCAATGGGCCGTGAACGAAGCCAATGCTGGCAAGCCGTACAGCGCCATCTTGGGCCGCAACCTGCCAGCCGTCCAAGAATTGCAGCAGAAGTTGATCGACATCCAAGCCCGCGCCGTGGTGCCGCTGGATGACCTCAAAGAGATCAACAAGCGCATGAACGAGGGCGAAAAAGCCTCGCGTGATGCCAAGAAGGAGATGATCGAGGCCAACCTGCGTTTGGTGATCTCGATTGCGAAGAAGTACACCAACCGGGGTTTGCAGTTCCTCGACCTGATTCAAGAAGGCAACATCGGCCTGATGAAGGCGGTGGACAAGTTCGAATACCGCCGGGGCTACAAGTTCTCGACCTACGCAACGTGGTGGATTCGCCAAGCCATCACGCGCTCGATTGCCGATCAGGCGCGCACCATCCGCATCCCGGTTCACATGATCGAGACGATCAACAAGATGAACCGCATCTCGCGCCAGCACTTGCAAGAATTCGGCTACGAGCCGGACGCGCCAACGCTGGCCGAAAAGATGGAAATGCCGGAAGACAAGATCCGCAAGATCATGAAGATCGCCAAAGAGCCGATCTCCATGGAAACGCCGATCGGGGACGACGACGACAGCCACCTGGGCGACTTCATCGAGGACACCAACAACACCGCCCCCGTGGAAGCCGCGATGCAAGCCGGCCTGCGCGATGTGGTGAAGGACATCCTCGACAGCCTGACCCCCCGCGAAGCCAAGGTGCTGCGCATGCGCTTCGGCATTGAAATGTCCACCGACCACACGCTGGAAGAAGTGGGCAAGCAGTTCGATGTGACGCGTGAGCGCATCCGCCAGATCGAGGCCAAGGCGATCCGCAAGCTCAAGCACCCGAGCCGTTCGGACAAGCTGCGCACGTACTTGGACAACATCTAAGCCTCGCACGCGCTCTGCGTGCCCTTTGCTCTCCCCGCAGCAAGCCAGCACCCGCCCCGGGTGGCTGGCTTTTTTGTTGCCCAGGATCAAGCAGGGCTGTCTCTCTGATGGCTCTATCTGACCATCCATGAGCAGAATGCCCGGGCACAGGAGGAGACAATGTTGCACGTGCCCATGACGAAATGGCTGACCACCACACTGCTGGCCCTGGGTGGATTGACCGCGACAGCCCAAACCAGCCCCACCAATCTGCTCAGCAACCCGGATTTCGAAGCCGAACCGGCCCTGGCAGGCTGGGCGCCTTATGCGGGTGTCGGGCAACTGGTGAGATCGGCTGATGCACCCCATGCTGGGCTGTATTCGGTGCTCAGCAGCCAGCGAACCCAGACCTATGCGGGGCCATCGCAGAGCCTGCTGGGCAAGCTGCAACCGGGCGTCAACTACACGGTGACCGCCTGGGTGCGGCTGCCCAAGACCCCAGCCAATTCGAAGGTGCTGCTCAATGTCAAGCAGGTCGATGGGGCGGGCACACGCTACATCGAGATCGATTCGCTTCAGGTGCAGCACAACCGCTGGGCCAAACTTTACGGCCACTTCAAATACCAGCCCACCGGCACGGTCAGCACGCTCCAGTTCTATGTCACTGGCCCGGCGGCTGGGGTGGACTTCTTGGTGGACGATGTCACCTTCACACCGCCGCTGGCCTACAGCCCCCCGGCGAATCCGGCCCGCAGTGACTTCGTGCGGGCCAAGGGGCGTCAGTTGGTGGTCGGCGCCAGCGACGCGCCGCTGCGCCTGCGTGGTGTCAACGTCTCAGCCTACGAGGATGAGAGTGTGGCGGCCACGGAGGTCTACGACAGCAAAATCTACGATGCCATCGACTTCGAACGCATCAAGGCCATGGGTTTTAACACCGTGCGGCTGAACATGTGGTATCGGGTGTTCGAGGAGAACAGTGCCCCCTACACTTACAAACCCGAGGGCTGGGAGTGGCTCAACCAGACCATCCTCTGGGCCAAGAAGGCCGGCGTCTACCTGAACCTGACCATGCAAGCCCCTCCGGGTGGTTTCCAGGGCCCGGGTTCGAACACGGGTTTCTGGAGCAAACCGGATTACCAAGCTCGGCTCAAATCGCTGTGGGTGGAGATCGCCCGGCGCTACCGCAATGAACCCACGATTGTGGCGTTTGACATCCTGAACGAACCGAACCCGCCCCAGGATGCGACTTGGCAGACGTACGCGAAAGACGTGGTGGCGGCCATCCGGGCGGTGGATCCGAACCACTTGCTGATTGTGGAGCAGAGTTTCGCCAGCGATGTGCAGCCTTTCCTCGTCGCCGACACCAACGTGCTGTACGAGTTCCACCTCTACGATCCGTGGATTTACGCCTCCCAGCTTTCACCCAAGTATGGGCGTGGGTTCTATGGGCAGTACCCGGATCCGCTGGTGTCGATGCCGGCCTCCAGCCACACCAAGAGTTACGCGGGACATGCACGCATCCAACCCGGCACGACGAATTGGACGCTCTACCAAGGGCCGCTCGTGACCATCAGTGATGCCGGGTTGTACTCGGCTGTGCCAGTGCTGGCCTCAGCCAACAATGCGGGCCGGGTTCACTTCGACGACCTCGTGGTGGAGGAATTCGACCCGCAAGGTGCGCTCTCGCGCCGCATCACCCGCGTAGACATCGAAGACAGCGCCAAGCTGCCCGCCCTGTGGCAATACGCCCAGCCGATGCGCGATCCTTTCATTGCCATCACCAGCAACTGGGCCAGCGCCAGCTTGGGCGGCAGCGGCACCAAGCGCAACGAGGCCAGTGGGCGGACAGGCACGAGCGCACTGTCCATCGGGCCGGTTTCGGCGGGCACTTATGGGCTGGCCAATGGCATGCTGGAATTCGGGGTGCACCAGGGCTACAGCTACCGCATCAGCGGCTGGATGAAGGGTGAAGGCGTGACGGGAGACGGCGCCTACTTGGCTTTGCAACTGCGCAAGCGCGGAGCGGGCCAGTTGCCCAAGCCGCTGACGAAGGAGCGCATCCGCGAGTCGCTTTACGACTGGTCGCAAGTGGGGTTTTACGTCAGCAACAACGTGCCTTTTAATGTGGGCGAATTTGGGGTGAGCTACCCGAACGTGGCACAGAATCTGGGCGGATTGACTTGGCTGGGTGATGTGATCGACATGATCGACGAGCTGGGCGGTAGTTATCAGTATTTCAACTACCACGGCACCATCTTCGGGCTGCACACCAATCTGTACGGCTTCCCCGACGACAGCACAGGGCACACCGCTTTGACGACGTTTTTCAAAGCCCGCTTGGCCCAACCCTGAAAGCGGTTAAAACCCCCAGCGCCCTGCCACGACCCAGCCCCAGGCGTCGATGCCCACGGCGCGTGCGAGGAACATCGCCGCGCCAAAGCCCAACGCCAGGCCGATGGTCAGGCGCAGCATGAACCAGCCGAAGGAAAACAGGGCGCCCAGCAGGCCCAAGGCCAGCAGGAGGATGAGAGCGGTGGTCAGCATGGGTGGATGTTAGTCGGGATAATCCGCTGACTCCCCCTTGACCTGCACCCATCATGCCCCTCGCCCCCGAACCGCCCCACACCCACGGCCAAGCCGAGCGCGTCGGCATCGTGCTCGCCAACCTGGGCACGCCCGACGCCCCCACCGCCCCCGCCCTGCGCCGCTACTTGGCCGAGTTCCTCAGCGACCCGCGTGTGGTCGAAATCCCGCCGCTGGTGTGGAAGGCGATCTTGCACGGCATCATCTTGCGCACGCGGCCCGCCAAGTCCGCCGCCAAGTACGCCAGCGTCTGGACGCCTGAAGGCTCGCCCCTGCTGGTCTGGACAAAAAAACAAGCCAAGCTGCTGCAAGGCCATTTGGGTGAGCGTGGCGCCCAGGTGCTCGTCAAGCCGGCGATGCGCTACGGCAACCCCTCCATCCCTTCCGTGCTGGAGGCCCTGAAAGCCGAGGGCGCCACGCGCATCCTCATCCTGCCGGCGTATCCGCAATACAGCGGGGCCACCACCGCCAGCACGTTCGACGCCGTCACCGCCTGGGCGCGCCGCCAGCGCCGCATCCCCGAACTGCGCTTCGTGCATCAGTACCACGACGACCCGCAGCACATCGACGCCTTGCGCCACAGCGTCCTGGCCCACTGGCAGCGCGAAGGCCGGGGCGAGATTCTGGTGATGAGTTACCACGGCATGCCCGAACGCACCCTGCACCTGGGCGACCCCTACCACTGCCAGTGCATGAAAACCTCGCGCCTGCTGGCCGAAGCCCTGGGCTTGAAGCCGGAGCAATACCGCGTCACCTTCCAGAGCCGCTTCGGGCGGGCCAAATGGCTGGAGCCGGCCACCGAACCGACCCTCAAGGCGCTGGCGCACAAGGGCACACGCCACGTTGATGTCATCTGCCCCGGTTTTGCGGTGGATTGTTTGGAGACGCTGGAAGAAATCGCCCAAGAAGGCCGGGAGGCTTTTCTCAAAGCGGGTGGCCAGCAGTTCAGTTACATCCCCTGCCTGAACGACAGCGCCCCCGGCCTGCGCGCCCTGAGCGACCTGGCCTGGCGCCACCTCGGCGGCTGGCCGCTGACTGAGCCGTCTGCCGTGGAGAACGAACAAAGCCGTCAGCGGGCTTTGGCGCTCGGCGCCAAACGCTGAGACAGCCACCGCTCAGCAATCTTTGCCCACTCGGCGAGAGGAGCCTGGGCAGGGTTGGCTCGTGCATTGTTGTGAACCTCTCTGAACACCTCCATCTGCGCTTTGACTAAACAACCACTGAATCAGATCGGTGGTTGTTTAGTATTCGCAAGAAAGCATCCTGGCTGGGATGGAAAACTTGCAGAGCTGACAGGGAATGACTTAATACCTCAAAAAGGTTGTCGAAACCACTGGAGCTTGATGTCCCAATGTGTCCCACGCTTCAATTTTCGCATAGTATGTTCCAGAATAATTAAAAATGCCTGCACATACATTGGAGGCAAATGACTTATAACCACCAGTCTGCACGCCATTATAATAACCAACATCAATCACACATTCAGATCCACCACTGTATCTGGCCACGTGGATGCGCAACTTGGTTATATTATCCCCATCAGGATCGGTAATGAAGAAATTGCCAGAAATTGTTGAACTGTACGTGTTATTAACAACCACCCCATACACTGCCGGGGGGCGATTTTCTAATGGCGGATTGTAAGTGAAGGAGGTGCTGGTAATGGGCGCTTGGGCGCCTTTGGTGTCCCAGGCCTCGACTTTGGCATAGTAGGTGCCCGCCGAATTAAGTACGCTAGCACAGTTTGCCGACGAAAACGACTTATAACCGCCAGATTGGATGTCGGTGTAGCCCCCTCCGATGTCGATCACACAATCAGAACCGCCGCTGCTGCGACCGATATGGACGCGCAGTTTGGTAATGGAGTCGTTGTCAACGTCTGAAACAGTGAAACCACCGGAAACCGTTGTAGATGTTGTGTTGTTGACAGTCAATCCGGAGACGGTTGGCGCGTAATTAACGACAGCCGGTGTGTAGGTGAAGGAGGTACTGGTGATGGGCGCTTGGGCACCTTTGGTGTCCCAAGCTTCGACTTTGGCATAGTAGGTGCCTGCCGAAGTGAGTACGCCAGCGCAGTTGGCCGACGAAAACGATTTATAACCACCAGATTGGATGTCGGTGTAGCTCCCTCCGATGTCGATCACACAATCAGAACCGCCGCTGCTGCGACCGATATGGACGCGCAGTTTGGTGATAGCGTCGTTTTCAGCGTCAGCGACAGTAAAACCACCGGAAACCGTTGTAGATGTTGTGTTGTTGACAGTCAATCCGGAGACGGTTGGCGCGTAATTAACGACAGCCGGTGTGTAGGTGAAGGAGGTACTGGTGATGGGCGCTTGGGCACCTTTGGTGTCCCAGGCCTCGACTTTGGCGTAGTAGGTGCCTGCCGAAGTGAGCACGCCAGCGCAATTGGCCGACGAAAACGATTTATAACCACCCGATTGGATCCCGGTATAGGTTCCCCCGATGTCGATTACACAATCAGAACCGCCGCTGCTGCGACCGATATGGACGCGCAGTTTGGTAATGGAGTCGTTGTCAACGTCTGAAACAGTGAAACCACCGGAAACCGTTGTGGATGTTGTGTTGTTGACAGTCAATCCAGAGACGGTCGGAGCTCGATTCGTGACAGTGGGTGTATAGGCGAAGGAGGTGCTAATGATGGGCGCTTGAGCACCTTTGGTGTCCCAGGCCTCGACTTTGGCGTAGTAGGTGCCTGCCGAAGTGAGCACGCCAGCGCAATTGGCCGACGAAAACGATTTATAACCACCCGATTGGATCCCAGTATAGGTTCCCCCGATGTCGATTACACAATCAGAACCGCCGCTGCTGCGACCGATATGGACGCGCAGTTTGGTAATGGAGTCGTTGTCAGCGTCTGAAACGGTGAAACCGCCGGAAACCGTTGTGGAGGTTGCGTTGTTGACTGTCAACCCAGAGACGGCTGGGGCTCGATTGGTTGTTGGCGTAGGAGCTGTTCCACTCGATAATAAAGCCGCGAATCTGTCTTTTACAGTATTGGCTTCGTATTTTGTCATTTGCCGCGGACCATAAAAATATGCCGATCCGTTTTCCTGGAGACTCCCCATGAAAATCTTAAACTCTCCCATGCGTGCTGCAATAGGATAAAGCGCAGTGTCGTTTACAGTATCTTGATCGTTGCTAAACAAGTATCGATTACCGGTTTTAGGGAAAACCCAACCTTTCTTCTCAAAGTAGTCTAATGATCGCGATATCAACCGCGCCGCATCTTGCCTAAGAATTGGATTGGTCGGGAAGAAGTTGCTTGGATCACTTAATATTCCCATGGTTGTGGCTTTACTCATGGGATCCACGGGCAATGTTCGATCAAACCCATCAATTGCGCTGGACAGAGCTGTTAAGAACGCAATTCTTGTTACCTGTTGAGTTTTCGGGACCGCATTAGCATCCATAAGCAGAGTGCTGCCCGGTGCCGGTGCATAGTATCCGGCATATCCAGATATGCTATCCCAGCGAACGCTTGAGATAGTGCAGTCGTTAGCCCCAAGTTGCCCCTGGCTAATGACGTTCGTTTCGTTTACTTTGATTGCCGCATGCCCATACTTTCCCCTTTTATAAAAGACAATCGATCCAATGGGCGCATGTGAAAAATCAGGGTCCTGAGTTGCCTTTTTTGCGCCGACAAGTTGCACAAATGCATCGTAAGCACTTGCCCATCCTTTACCTATAGGGCTCCCCGGTGCATTTCGTGACCAAGCGTAGCAAAATGTATATGTCCCACAAGTATTTCCATATACACTGATCAATGGATTGATTTTGTACAATGCATTCTGACTATTTGCATAGTTTATATTGTCAATTTGCCACTGCGCCAGGGATGAAGCGGCTCCACCGATGACGTTTATGTTTCCACCAAATCGCTCATCGCTTACTTTCGCCACAGATACCACGCGAATCAGCCATGTTCGATTATTAGCCTGCTCAATGGTTTGTTCAAAATCCCAAGTCTTGTTATCTACTGTTGTCAGGAATCTTTCTGCAGGAGGATTGGTAAATACAATAGAAACACTGGTTGCTTTCCTGTCCGTTTTCACCTGAAACTTCAGCGTCTCCCCTGCATTCATTTGAGTTGGTATATTGGGGAGCGCGACTATTTTGGCATCAAAACGGGGGAGCGGGTCCATATCCCGGGGAAATAGACTTGTACCTTTAAGATTCCCACCAAATAAATTCAAGAACGATTGAATATGCGCAGCACTGACATCGCGAAAATCATCAGTGTACCCGCTGGAGGTCGGTCGCACAGAGTAAGACCTCCCAGAAATTGCGTTCATTTTCTGGGCATAGCCTGCGTATATATTAACAAACTCAACATACTTTTCTTCGCGGGGCGTATAGCTAAGAAATGCATCGTGGAAGCTTAACTTTTTTCTCATTTCTGAGAATTCATAAGACAACCCAACCAATTGGGGATAAAATCCAGCCCACCTAGAATCACCGGGATTGCTGTCGGTGTAGCCATAGCCAACAGCACGTTCAAGCTTCCGCCCGAGCTCCGGTTGTTTATAGGATTGCGATATAAGGCTTTGTTCAGCCTGCAGCTTTGTTAACAACAAAACTGGATTGATATTGTTTTCGAGCGCAGCATAGTAAATGATTTGCGCGGGGGTTAGATTATAAACATTTCCATCCCGCAGCTCAGGCGTAGAGACGGCGGCCGATCCTGTTTGCCAGCCTTTCCATTTCTCATAAGGATCCGCCGTGAAAGGCAATTGCTCATATGAAACCGCACCCAATGCAGACCTCATAATGGAAATCAACATAGTGGCGGCTATTGCGATTTTCGTCTGACGATGTGTGAGCATGACGTGTCCTGAGAAGTGTTGTACTGGCTGTTTTACAGAAGTAGTTCGTAGAATTACTCAGCTTAAAATCAATGGTAAGTTGTTTACAGTGCTATTTGGGTTGATTTTTAGCTTGGTAAGTCAGCCGAAGTGTACGAGGGAGATGTGGCAGAGGGAAGAGTGCACGCACCAGGTGTTGTAAAAAGAGATGCCGTCGTCCACGATCAACAAGCATGAGTTGCGGTGAGCAGTGAATCGGTAGGTGTCAAAGTGGCTTGCAAACGTTAGCAATCAAGTCAGTGGTCATGGATCAGCCGCTCGGGGCTGCACGCGGCGCACAAGCAATTTGTGCCACCAGTGATGTCACTTACGCCAAGCACATCGCCTGGGGGGCTCACCCATGCAGTTAACAGTTTTGAGTGGGTGCGCGCCGAGTGTTGACCCGCCCGCGCAGCGCGCTTCACAACCGCTGCCGCGCCGACTCGTACAAACAAATCGCCGCCGCCGCCGCCACGTTGAGGGACTCTTCCCCGCCCGGCTGCGGAATCCGCACCGTCAGCCCGCAGCGTTGCATCAGCTCGGGCGCCACGCCCTGCCCTTCGTGGCCAAACACCCAGGCGCAGGGCTGCGGCAGGCTCAGGCGGTGCAGCTCGGCTTCGGCGTAAGAGCTGGTGGCCACCAGCGGCACACCCAGTGCGTCGAGCTGCTCGGGCGCCACGCCTTCCACCAGATGCAAGGCGAAGTGCGCGCCCATCCCGGCGCGCAACACCTTGGGCGACCACAACGCCGCCGTGCCCTTGATCGCCACCACTTGCCGAACGCCCAAAGCCGCCGCGCTGCGCAAAATCGTGCCGACGTTGCCGGCGTCTTGCAGCCGATCCAGCACCACGGTGGGCACCCCGGCTTGCAAGGTGGCGTCAGCCGAGGGTGCGTCGATGACGAACCCCATCGGCGGCGGGGATTCGAGCGAGCTGATACCGGCCATCAAGGCCGCGTCGATCAACACCACTTCGTCAGCCTGGGCGGCCAACTCGCGCAAAGCACCGTGGGTTTGCCACAGCGTTTGGGTGATGACCGCCAACGCCGCCCGCCCGCCCCGTGCGCACAGCGCTCGCGCCAGGTGATCGCCCTCCAGCCACACGCGGCCCAGTTTGCGATAGGCCCCCGGCTCGTGCGCCAGGCGGCGCAACTCTTTCAACAACGGGTTGCTGGCGGCGCTGATCACACGCGGTTCACGGTTCATTCAAACGTCTTTCTCGGCCAACGCTCGACGCACCGGGCCATACGACCGCCGATGCGCCACGCAGGCCCCATGTTCACGCAAAGCCGCCAAATGGGCAGCCGTCGGGTAGCCTTTGTGAACGGCAAAGCCGTACTGCGGCCAGCGCGCATCCAGGTCGAGGCACTGCCGATCCCGCGTCACCTTGGCAAGGATGGACGCGGCGGAAATGGCCTGCACCTTGGCGTCCCCCTTGACGATGGCCTCCGCCGGGATGCGCAGCACCGGGATGCGGTTGCCGTCCACCAGCACTTTGGCGGGTTTCAGGCGCAAGCCTTCCACAGCGCGTTTCATCGCCAACATCGTGGCGTGCAGGATGTTGAGTTCGTCGATTTCTTCCACGCTGGCTTCGGCGATGCAGCAGCACAGCGCCTTGGCACGGATTTCATCGAACAGCGCCTCGCGTTTACGGGCCGTCAAGACTTTGGAATCGCGCAGGCCGTCGATGGGGTTCAGCTCGTCCAAGATGACCGCTGCCGCCACCACTGAGCCAGCCAACGGGCCACGCCCGGCCTCGTCCACGCCCGCAATCAAACCGGGCCCATCGAACGTGAACGCCAGTTGCGGGTGCGTGTCGACCATGCCCTTAACGACCGAGGACTTGCGCGAGGGCATCGCAGGCCTTGTGCGCCGTGTTCTGGCGCAAGGTGTGGTGAAGCTCGGTGAAGCGCTGGTGCAGGCGCTCGCGGCGCGGGGCGTCGTCCAGCCATGCCAGCGCGGCCTGGGCCAGCGCAGTCGGCGTGGCGGCGTCTTGCATCAGCTCGGGCACCACGAATTCGCGGCTCAACACGTTGGGCAAGCCGAACCATGGCTGATAGGCCCGCCGGCGCATGTAGAGCCAATTCAGCCAATGCAGCCGGTAGGTGATGACCATGGGCCGCTTGAACAGCGCCGCCTCCAGGGTGGCGGTGCCGCTGGCGATGAGGGTCACATCGCAAGCCGCCAGCGCGTCGTGGGATTGGCCGTCGAGCACCTGCACCGCCACGTCAGGCGCGTGCAGCGCCAGCAGCGGTTCAATCAACGGGCGCAGCCCCGGCGCCACCGGCAGCACAAACCGCAGGGCCGGGCGCTGCTTGGCCAGCAAGGCGGCAGCCTGCAACATGCCGGGTGCGATGTGGCGAATCTCACTGCGCCGGCTGCCCGGCAACAGCGCCACGACT